>NZ_JARGNT010000001.1:26501-2482298 GCF_029210165.1 Ponticaulis sp. | reverse complement strand
ATCGTGCCAATGTTTACGTGAGGCTTATTGCGCTCAAACTTTGCCTTAGACATGTTTTCCTACTCCTGAACTGTGTGTCTGGCTGTTGCCTGGATTAACCGGCAAGCTGAGAAATAATTTTCTCGCTCTCAGCGCGAGGAACTTCTTCATAGTGATCGAAGATCATTACGAACTGCGCACGGCCCTGAGACATGCCACGCAGGTTACCTACGTAACCAAACATGTTCGCCAGTGGGACAAATGCGTTGATCGCTGTGATGTTACCACGTGGTTCGGAACCCTGAATCTGACCGCGACGGGAGTTCAGGTCACCGATGATGTCGCCCATGTATTCTTCAGGCGTAGATACTTCAACCTTCATCACTGGTTCCATGATGCGTGGTGCACCCTGAGACTTCAGCTCACGGAAAGCTGCACGGCTGGCAATCTCGAACGCAAGAACGCTGGAGTCGACATCGTGGTATGCACCGTCGAGAAGCGTCGCTTTGAGGTCGCTCATCGGGTAACCAGCAAGAAGACCGCTGGACATAGCGCTTTCGATACCTTTTTGAACGCCCGGGATGTATTCTTTAGGAACGTTACCACCGACGACTTTGGATTCGAAGACGAAGCCAGAACCTGCTTCACCCGGCTCGAACATGATCTTAACGCGACCGAACTGACCTGTACCACCAGACTGTTTCTTGTGGGTGTAGTCAATTTCTGCAGCCTGGCTGATAGCCTCACGGTAAGCAACTTTCGGTGCACCGATGTTCGCTTCAACTTTGAATTCACGCTTGAGACGGTCAACAAGAACGTCAAGGTGAAGTTCGCCCATGCCTTTCATGATTGTCTGACCAGACTCAATGTCTGTTTCGACACGGAAAGATGGATCCTCAGCCGCAAGACGCTGCAGACCAACGGACATTTTCTCCTGGTCGGCTTTAGACTTAGGCTCAACCGCGATCTCGATAACCGGATCAGGGAAGTTCATCGTCTCGAGAACAACCGGACCAGACTTATCACAGAGTGTATCGCCTGTTGTCGTGTCTTTGAGGCCTGCCAGAGCGATAATGTCGCCAGCAAATGCTTCTTCGATCTCTTCACGGTTGTTGGAGTGCATCATCATCATTCGACCGACGCGTTCCTGCTTGCCCTTCGTGGAGTTCATGATTGAACCGCCTTTAGAGAGCGTACCGGAATAAATACGAACGAATGTCAGAGAACCAACGAACGGGTCGTTCATAATTTTGAACGCGAGGCCGGCAAACGGCTGGCCGTCATCAGCAGAACGCTCAATGTTACGAATCTCGTCTTCGTCGCCTGGCTTGAAGCCTTTGTAAGCTGGAACGTCCAGCGGGCTTGGAAGATAGTCAATCACGCCGTTGAGCATAGGCTGAACGCCTTTGTTCTTGAACGCCGAACCGCAAAGAACCGGAACGAAGTCCATAGCCAGCGTACCCTTACGGATAAGCTTGCGAAGCGTCTCGATGGATGGCTCTTCGCCTTCGAGGTAAGCTTCCATAGCTGCTTCGTCCTGCTCGACAGCAAGCTCGATCATTTCGCTACGCAGCTCTTCAGCTTTGTCTTTAAGCTCGTCACGGATGTCTTTTTTGATCCAGCTCGCGCCAAGATCTTCACCCTGCCAGACCCACTCCTGCATTGTGAGCAGGTCGATCATGCCTTCGAGTTCGGTTTCAGCGCCGATTGGCATCTGAATAGGCATTGGCTGAGCGCCTGTGCGCTCTTTGATCATCTTCACGCAGTTGAAGAAGTCAGCACCAAGCTTGTCCATTTTGTTCACGTAAACGATACGCGGAACTTTATAGCGGTCAGCCTGACGCCAGACAGTCTCAGTCTGCGGCTCTACACCAGCGTTCGCGTCGAGGACGCAAACCGCGCCGTCGAGAACAGCCAGAGAGCGCTCAACTTCAATTGTGAAGTCAACGTGTCCTGGGGTGTCGATGATGTTGAAACGAAATTTTTCAGTTTCAGGTGTTTTACCGTCTTCTGTGCGTTCCCAGAAAGTGGTCGTCGCAGCAGACGTGATGGTAATACCGCGTTCCTGTTCCTGCTCCATCCAGTCCATGGTCGCAGCACCGTCGTGAACCTCACCAATTTTGTGAGATTTACCGGTGTAATAAAGGATGCGCTCGGTTGTGGTAGTTTTACCAGCGTCGATGTGCGCCATGATGCCGAAGTTGCGATAACGTTCGAGCGGATAATCGCGTGCCATGGAAATGAGCCTCGAATTACGAAGTTAGATAGAGAGTTACCAGCGGTAGTGTGAGAATGCGCGGTTGGCTTCAGCCATACGGTGCGTGTCTTCACGCTTTTTCACCGCATTGCCACGACCATTCGCCGCGTCAAGAAACTCACCAGCGAGACGCTCGCGCATAGTGTTTTCGTTACGAGCACGCGCAGCAGCAACCATCCAGCGGATAGCAAGAGCCTGACGGCGCTCAACACGTACTTCAACAGGAACCTGATACGTCGCACCACCGACACGGCGCGAACGTACTTCTACTGACGGAGAAACGTTGTCGAGTGCATCGTGGAACAGCTCGATCGGATCGCGCTTGACGCGCTCTTCAACGATATCGAGCGCACCGTATACGATACGTTCAGCTGTGGATTTTTTACCGTCGATCATGATCTGGTTCATGAATTTAGACAGTACGAGATCTCCGAATTTTGGATCCGGTAGAACTTCACGTTTTTCAGCGCGGTGACGACGAGACATATCTGTATAATCCTATTTCGGGCGTTTCACGCCATAATGCGAACGACGCTGCTTACGGTCTTTAACGCCCTGTGTATCGAGAACGCCGCGCAGCACGTGGTAGCGGACACCCGGAAGGTCGCGTACACGACCGCCACGAATCAGAACCACAGAGTGCTCCTGAAGGTTGTGGCCTTCACCAGGAATGTAACAGATCGATTCGTAGCCAGACGTCATACGGACCTTCGCAACCTTACGAAGCGCCGAGTTCGGCTTCTTCGGCGTTGTTGTGTACACACGGGTACACACGCCACGGCGCTGCGGACACGCCTTCAGCGCCGGAACTTTGTTACGTTTCGGGCGAGGCGCCCGTGGATTGCGGATCAACTGGTTAATCGTCGGCATAGACCTGTTCTTCTATCCTTTGTCTGGGTCCAAAACACCCAAATTCCATAACTAAAACCGAGGAGATACCATACGGATCACCTCGGAAAACTACGACTTGGGGAGGCTTGGGCCCCTAACCCTTGCGGGAGGTCACTCGGTTTATAGCCTGAGCGAACCTACACATCGAGCGGCGCTAATAGTCTTTGTACCCGAGAAGGTCAACCCTTCTGTGCGGTTTCGGAGTTCGGATTCCTCCCCGGGAGTACCGAATTCCTTATTCTTCGGGCCAGTTCAGTTCAAAGCGCTGTGCGCCGAACCTGTGGCGGAATACAGGCGGCCCCGAAGAGCCGCCTGATTCTGTATTATTCTGCAGCTTCCGGAGATGGAAGCGCTGGTGTTGCAAGCGCCGCAGCAGCTTCTTCGCGCTGTGCTTTCAGCTTCACATCGCGATCGCCTGCGAGGCGGCGGTAGCGACGCAGCTGACCACCTGTACCAGCCGGGATCAGGCGACCCACAATAACGTTCTCCTTGAGGCCTTCGAGCGTGTCGACCTTGCCCTGGATAGACGCTTCTGTGAGGACGCGTGTAGTCTCCTGGAACGATGCCGCAGAGATGAACGAACGTGTCTGCAGAGACGCTTTCGTAATACCCAGCAGAACCGGTGAACCAGTAGCTTCCTTGCGACCAGCCTTGCGAGCTGCAGCATTGGCATCTTCGAAGTCGAGCAGTTCAACTGTCTCACCTTTGAGGAGAGATGTCTCACCACCGTCCGAGATTTCAATTTTCTGCAGCATCTGACGTACGATGACTTCGATGTGCTTGTCGTTGATCGGAACGCCCTGCAGACGGTAAACTTTCTGGATCTCATCGACCAGATAGTCCGCCAGAGCTTCGACACCGAGAACCGTCAGAATGTCTTGTGGCGCAGGGTTGCCGTCCATGAGGTAGTCACCACGACGGATCATATCGCCTTCCTGAATTGAAAGGTGTTTGCCTTTCGGGATCAGGTATTCTGATGGCTCCATACCCTCCTCTTCAGGAACGATACGGATACGGCGCTTGTTCTTGTAGTCACGGCCAAACTCTACACGGCCATCGATTTCAGCGATGATCGCGTGGTCTTTCGGACGACGTGCTTCGAAGAGTTCAGCAACACGCGGCAGACCACCGGTGATGTCTTTCGTCTTCGCGCCACCCGTCATGACACGAGCAAGTGTTTCACCCGGGCCGACTTTGTCACCCTCGCCGACATTCAGGATCGCGCCAGCAGAGAGCTGGTAACGAGCCGGCATGCCGTTTGGAAGCTGAACTGGCTCGCCAGCTTCGTTTACGATGACAACAGACGGACGCAGGTCAGCGTTTTTCGCAGTCGTACGGAAATCAACAATGCTGCGGGACGTAATGCCTGTCGCTTCGTCAACTTCTTCACGAGCTGTGAGGTTGTCGATGACATCCTCGAGTTTCACTTCACCAGCAACTTCGGTGATAACCGGCTGAGCAAACGGGTCCCAGTCAGCGAGTTTGTCGCCGCGAGTAACCTTATCGCCTTCTTTCACGAAGAGCTGTGTACCGTAAGTGGCTTTGAATGTCTGACGTACGCGGCCATCTTCATCGACTGTGTCGACTTCCATGTGACGACCGATAACGATCAGGCGGCCATCGTGACGTACAGCTGTCGCCGCTTCGCGGAAGACAATCTTGCCGTCATAAGCTGCTTCAACACCTGACTGGTCAGAGACCTGAGCCGCACCACCAATGTGGAACGTACGCATTGTCAGCTGTGTACCCGGCTCACCGATAGACTGAGCCGCGATAACACCGACAGCTTCGCCCTGGTTCACGCGCTCACCACGCGCAAGGTCACGGCCATAGCAGCTTGCACAGCAGCCATTGCGCGTCTCACATGTGAGAACAGAGCGAACGAAGACTTTGTCCACGCCAGCTGAATCGATACGCTTGGAAAGCGCCTCGTCCAGATATGTGTTCGCAGGAACGATCAGCTCGCCAGTACCCGGCTCCATCACGTCTTCTGCAGTCGTACGACCCAGAATACGATCTTCGAGCGGAACGATAACTTCAGCACCGTCCATAACCGCGCGCAGCGTGATGCCTTTGTCAGTGCCGCAATCATCTTCAGTGATGATGCTGTCCTGAGCAACGTCAACGAGACGACGTGTGAGGTAACCGGAGTTAGCCGTTTTCAGAGCGGTGTCCGCAAGACCCTTACGCGCGCCGTGGGTAGAGTTAAAGTACTCAAGGACGGTCAGACCTTCCTTGAAGTTCGAGACAATCGGCGTCTCGATAATCTCACCCGACGGCTTCGCCATCAGACCACGCATACCAGCCAGCTGTTTCATCTGGTTCTTGGAACCACGGGCACCGGAGTGCGCCATCATGAAGACCGAGTTGGATTCAAGTACGCGACCTGTTTCCGGATCTGTTTTCTGCTCGCCTGCAGCTTCCATCATGGCGTCAGCCACTTTGTCCGTACAGGTCGACCATGCGTCGACGACTTTGTTGTACTTCTCGCCGCGTGTGATCAGACCGTCAGCATATTGACGCTCGTATTCAGCAGCCTGCGTACGGGTCGCTTCAACCAGCTTTTGCTTCGCTTCAGGGATGACCATGTCGTCCTTACCGAAGGAAATGCCGGCTTTAGCAGCTTCACGGAAACCGAGGCTCATGATCTGGTCACAGAAGATGACCGTCGCCTTCTGACCGCAGTTACGGTAGACGTGGTCGATCATACGACCGATCGCTTTCTTCACCATCAGCTCGTTTACGACGTCTGGCGTCATATCCGGCTGCTTTGGAAGACAGCTTGCGACCATGAAGCGGCCCGGAGTTGTATCGAACACTTTGCGCGAAACTTCGCCGTTCTCGTCTACGACTTCAAACGAACATTTTACTTTCGCGTGCAGCGTAACAGACTTGCTGTGAAGCGCGTGCTCGATCTCACCCATATCGGAGAAGCACATGCCCTCGCCCGGTTCGCCCTCTTTTTCCTGTGTCAGGTAATAGAGACCAAGAACCATATCCTGAGATGGAACGATAATCGGTCGACCGTTTGCAGGCGACAGAATGTTGTTCGTAGACATCATCAGAACGCGGGATTCAAGCTGAGCTTCAAGCGACAGCGGAACGTGAACAGCCATCTGGTCACCGTCGAAGTCAGCGTTGAACGCTGTACAGACGAGCGGGTGAAGCTGGATCGCTTTACCTTCGATGAGACGTGGTTCGAATGCCTGGATACCCAGACGGTGAAGCGTTGGAGCACGGTTCAGAAGGATCGGGTGCTCGCGGATAACCTCTTCGAGGATATCCCAGACTTCCGGCTTTTCTTTCTCAACCAGCTTCTTCGCAGCTTTAACTGTGCCAGCCAGACCTTTCGCGTCGAGACGCGCATAGATGAACGGCTTGAACAGCTCGAGCGCCATCTTCTTAGGCAGACCACACTGGTGCAGTTTCAGCGTTGGACCTGTCACGATTACGGAACGACCGGAATAGTCGACGCGCTTACCGAGAAGGTTCTGACGGAAACGGCCCTGCTTACCTTTCAGCATGTCTGAAAGGGATTTCAGAGGACGCTTGTTCGTACCCGTGATCACGCGACCGCGGCGACCGTTATCGAACAGAGCGTCAACCGATTCCTGAAGCATACGCTTCTCGTTACGGATGATGATGTCCGGTGCACGAAGCTCCATAAGGCGCTTCAGACGGTTGTTACGGTTGATCACACGACGGTAGAGGTCGTTAAGGTCGGAAGTCGCAAAACGACCGCCGTCGAGCGGAACCAGTGGACGCAGATCCGGAGGGATAACCGGAACGACAGTCATGATCATCCACTCAGGACGGCAACCGGAGTGCATGAAAGCTTCAATAACTTTCAGGCGCTTCGCAATTTTCTTAGGCTTCAGCTCACCAGTCGCTTCTTTCAGGTCATCACGGAGCATGTCCGCAGTCGCTTCAAGATCGATATCTTTGAGCAGTTCAAAGACCGCCTCAGCACCAATGTTCGCTGTGAACGCGTCTTCACCGAACTCGTCGCAAGCATCCATATACTCTTCTTCAGAGAGGAGCTGCTTTGGTTCGAACGGCGTCAGAGACGGCTCGATAACGACATAGCTTTCGAAGTAGAGCACGCGCTCTACGTCTTTCAGCGTCATGTCGAGCAGAAGCGCGATACGGGACGGAAGTGATTTCAGGAACCAGATGTGCGCAACCGGAGCTGCAAGCTCAATGTGTCCCATGCGCTCGCGACGAACGCGCGCAAGTGTAACTTCAACGCCGCACTTCTCGCAGGTAATGCCGCGATATTTGATGCGCTTATACTTACCGCAAGTACACTCATAGTCCTTCTGAGGACCAAAGATACGTGCACAGAACAAACCGTCTTTTTCCGGCTTGAACGTACGGTAGTTGATTGTTTCCGGTTTTTTGATCTCGCCATGTGACCATGAACGGATCTTCTCCGGGCTCGCGATAGAGATACGCAGGGCCTCGAAAGACGGGGCCGGTGCGTTCGGGTTGTACAGGTTAGTAACTTCCTGGCTCATATAGGCCGCTCCCTAGCGGTAGTTGAGAGACTGGATCTGGGGAAACAGTCTCTCTAAAAAATCAAACAGGCTGAAAAACGCGGTTACCCACTACTCTTCGTCGTCGACTTCACCATCGATCATCTCGATGTTAAGGCCAAGTGAACGCATCTCTTTGACGAGAACGTTGAAGCTTTCCGGAATACCGGCTTCAAAGTTGTCCTCGCCTCGGACGATTGATTCGTACACCTTAGCACGACCAGCCGTGTCATCCGATTTGACGGTGAGCATCTCCTGCAGCGTGTAGGCAGCACCGTACGCTTCAAGGGCCCAGACCTCCATCTCACCGAAGCGCTGACCACCGAACTGAGCTTTACCGCCCAGTGGCTGCTGCGTGACGAGTGAGTATGGACCAGTCGAACGAGCGTGAATCTTCTCATCCACGAGGTGATGGAGTTTGAGAAGGTGCTTGTAGCCAACCGTAACCTTGCGGGCGAACGGCTCGCCTGTACGACCATCATACAGTGTCACCTGACCAGAACTGTCGAGGCCGGCGCGAACCAGCATCTCGGAGATATCGTCCTGGTGAGCACCGTCGAAGACAGGTGTCGCGATTGGAACACCGTTACAAAGGTTCTGAGCAAGCTCGATAACCTCAGCGTCGTTTTCCGGCACTTCAACACCGCCGCCATAAGCTTTCTCGATGGAATCACGCAGCTTCGCTACGTCATGATTGCGTCGATAAACTTCAAGGCTATTCTCGATCATGCGGCCTAGGCCTGCACACGCCCAACCAAGGTGCGTCTCAAGAATCTGACCCACGTTCATACGGGACGGAACGCCCAGAGGGTTGAGGACGATATCGACCGGAACGCCATCTTCTGTGAACGGCATGTCTTCCAGCGGATTGATCTTGGAAATCACACCTTTGTTGCCGTGACGACCAGCCATTTTGTCACCCGGCTGAAGCTTACGCTTAACAGCGAGGAAGACTTTAACGACCTTCATCACGCCAGGAGGCAGATCATCACCGCGCTGGATTTTCTCAACCTTGTCATTGAAGCGAGCTTCAAGTTCACGAGTGGAGTCTTCGAAAGATGCTTTGAGCTCGTCGACTTCAGCTTGTACAGCTTCGTCTTCGAGCTGAATCTGCCACCACTGGGACTTCGGAACGCTCTCAAGATTTTCGAGTGACACATCACCCTTCTTGAAGCCTTTCGGGCCCGCAATCGCAGACTTACCAAGCAGAAGGTCAGCCAGACGACCGAACGCGTTGCGTTCCAGAATGTTCTGTTCGTCCTGACGGTCTTCTTCGAGTTTCTCGATTTGCTCGCGTTCGATCTGGATCGCACGCTGGTCTTTGTCGACACCGTGACGGTTGAAGATACGAACTTCAACAACAGTACCCGCATCGCCCGGAGGCACACGCAGAGACGTATCACGAACGTCAGAAGCTTTCTCACCGAAGATAGCACGCAGAAGCTTTTCTTCCGGTGTCATCGGGCTTTCGCCCTTCGGTGTCACCTTACCAACAAGAATGTCGCCAGCTTTAACTTCGGCACCAACAGCAACGATACCGGACTCATCGAGGTTGCGGAGGGCTTCCTCACCGACGTTCGGGATGTCACGTGTGATTTCTTCCGGACCGAGCTTCGTATCGCGCGCTGCGATTTCGAATTCCTCGATGTGGATCGAAGTAAAGACGTCGTCACGAACAATACGCTCAGAGATGAGGATGGAGTCCTCATAGTTGTAGCCATTCCAAGGCATGAACGCCACGCGGACGTTACGGCCGAGAGCCAGCTCACCGAGGTCTGTAGACGGACCGTCAGCAATGATGTCGCCTTTAGCAACAACGTCACCCACTTTAACAATCGGGCGCTGGTTGATGCATGAGTTCTGGTTAGAACGGCGGAATTTCACGAGACGGTAAATGTCGACGCCTGAGCGGTACTTTTCGAAATCGTCCGTTGCGCGAACAACGATACGTTCCGCATCAACCTGCTCGATCACACCAGAACGTTTCGCCACGAGCGCAGCACGTGAGTCACGCGCTACAACAGATTCCATACCCGTACCAACGAGCGGAGCTTCTGTTTTAACAAGCGGAACGGCCTGACGTTGCATGTTTGATCCCATGAGCGCGCGGTTCGCGTCATCGTTCTCAAGGAACGGGATCAGAGATGCAGCAACAGACACAACCTGCTTCGGAGAAACGTCGATGAAGTCGACTTCTTCACGCGGAACAAGCATCGCGTCACGTGCAGAACCAACACGCGCGTTCACAAACTCGTTCACGAGCATGCCGTCGGAATCTACTGTCGCATTCGCCTGAGCGATGGAGTAGCGCTGCTCTTCCATAGCGGAGAGGTAACGCACTTCGTCGGTCAGCTTGCCGTTTTCAACTTTGCGATACGGGCTTTCAATGAAGCCGTACTTGTTGATGCGGGCATGCGTCGCGAGAGAGTTGATCAGACCGATGTTCGGTCCCTCTGGCGTCTCAATCGGGCACATCCGACCATAGTGTGTCGGGTGAACGTCGCGAACTTCGAAGCCCGCACGCTCACGCGTCAGACCACCAGGGCCGAGCGCAGAGAGACGACGCTTGTGCGTGATCTCGGACAGCGGGTTTGTCTGGTCCATGAACTGTGACAGCTGGGAAGAGCCGAAGAATTCGCGGATCGCAGCAACAACCGGTTTCGCGTTGATGAGGTCGTGCGGCATGACCGTATCGACATCAACAGAAGACATACGCTCCTTGATCGCACGTTCCATACGAACGAGACCAACGCGGTACTGGTTTTCCATCAGCTCGCCAACGGAACGGACACGACGGTTACCGAGGTTATCGATATCGTCGACTTCGCCCTTACCGTCTTTCAGGTCGAGGATCGTCGTCATAACGGCAACGATGTCTTCCTTGCGGAGGATGCGGATTTCGTCTGAACAATCCAGGTCCAGACGCATGTTCATCTTAACGCGGCCAACGGCAGACAGGTCATAACGCTCAGCGTCGAAGAAGAGCTGCTGGAAGAGACCGTCAGCCGCTTCCTGCGTTGGTGGCTCACCAGGACGCATAACGCGGTAAATGTCAGACAGAGCCTCGAAGCGTGTTTCGTTTTTGTCTGCAGCAAGCGTGTTGCGCAGCCATGAACCACGAGAACCGTTGTCGATGTCCAGAATAGACAGCTCTTCAACGCCAGCGTCACGCAGTTCAGCGATGTTTTCTTCTGTCAGCTCGTCGCCTGCTTCGATGTAGATTTCACCTGTTTCAGGGTTCACTACGTCGTAAGCCACGAACTTGCCCTCAAGCGCGACGCTCGGGATCAGAATGTCATTGAGGCCGCCTTCAGAGAGCTTGCGTGCTTTGACAGCAGAAAGCTTCTTGCCCGCCGGCGCTTCAACTTCACCCGTCTCAGCGTTGACGAGGTCATGATCAGGCTTCGTACCGCGCCAAGCTTCAGGCTTGAACGCAGTCGTCCAGCCATTCTTGTTAATGCGGTAGATGGAGTTGGTGTAGAACGTCTCGAGCACTTCTTCGGAGTCGAGGCCGAGTGCGTAGAGAAGCGTAGTCGCCGGAAGCTTACGCTTACGGTCGATACGAACGTTCAGAATGTCTTTAGCGTCGAACTCGAAGTCGAGCCATGAACCACGGTATGGAATGATACGCGCAGCGAACAGGAGCTTGCCTGAAGAGTGCGTCTTACCTTTGTCGTGGTCGAAGAACACGCCCGGGGAACGGTGCATCTGAGACACGATTACGCGCTCTGTGCCGTTCACAATGAACGTACCTTTTTCTGTCATCAGCGGGATATCGCCGAGATAGACGTCTTGTTCTTTAATGTCGCGAACAGATTTGGCCTGCGTTTCTTCATCGATATCAAAAACGATGAGACGGAGCTTTACCTTGAGCGGCGCTGCGTAAGTCAGGTCGCGCTGCTGGCATTCCTCAACGTCGAACTTTGGCGGCTCGAACTCGAAAGATACGTATTCCAGAACCGAACGTTCAGCGAAGTCTTTGATCGGGAAGACCGATTTAAAGACCGCACCAAGCCCCTCATCCGGGGATCGCTGCTCAACGCCCATCTGAAGGAAGTTTTCATATGATGCACGTTGAACCTCAATGAGGTTCGGCATGTCGACAACGGCAGGAAGCCGACCGAAGGATTTGCGAATTCGCTTTTTTTCCGTAAGGGACAGAGCCATCTTCGTTCCTGATCCAGGGCCCCCGCTCCCCAAATAAGGGAACCAGGCGGCGTTCGCTAGAAGCGCGGTCGCGGCGGACCCAAAGAGGATCCGCCGCGTGATACTTTACAATGGACGCTCCGCGCAGAACACGTCCACAATTTGGTTGCTCGAAAGCAGCAGCGTTACTTGATTTCCACTTTCGCGCCAGCTTCTTCGAACTTTTTCTTGATCTCTTCAGCTTCTTCTTTCGTAGCGCCTTCTTTGATCGGCTTAGGAGCACCTTCAACGAGCTCTTTAGCTTCTTTCAGGCCGAGACCAGAAACAACTTCGCGGACTACTTTAATCACGTTGATTTTCTTAGCACCGCCGTCGACGAGGATTACGTCGAACTCAGTTTTTTCTTCAGCTGGAGCAGCGTCAGCGCCCGCAGCAGGACCAGCTACAGCTACAGCTGCAGCAGCTTTGATGCCACGCTCTTCGAGGTAGTCGTTGAGCTCTTTAGCTTCGAGAATGGTGAGTGCGAGAAGCTCATCACCGAGTTTAGCAATATCAGCCATTTTAGTTTGTCTTTCTCTAAGTGAGGTTAGATTTCTGGATCTTACGTTGTGTTCAGACCTTAAGAGCTAGCTTGCTCCCGGATCGCATCAATCGCGCCAGCAAGCTGCTGACCCGGTGCGTTAACACGCGATACGATTTCGGTAGCCTGGCCGAGAAGGCGAGCAACAACAGTAGCAATAAGCTCTTCGCGTGATGGCATAGATGCGAGCATCTTGATGCCAGTCTCGTCCATCACTTCTTCGTCCATGATGGCGCCGATAAGCTTCAGCTTTTCGTTGTCTTTTGCAAACTCGGACGTAACTTTCGCCGCTGAAGATGGATCTTCAGCAAACGCAATAGCTACAGGCCCCTGAAAGAGATCAGCCGCCGCGTCGCCGCCTTTGCCCTTAAGAGCAATTTTGGCAATACGGTTTTTGATCACTTTGAGCGTCGCACCCTTCTCGCGAAGTTTCGTGCGAAGCCCGGTCATCTCCGCAACGCTAAGACCAGAATAGTGTGTGACGACGACTGCTCCAGATTCCTCGAAAACAGTTTCGAGTTCTTTGAGCGCCGCCTTCTTTCCGGTTTTATCCATTACGGTTCTCCAAAAAGTCAGGCGTACAGTTGATCCGCACACCCTGGTGTCTGCCGTCAGAAGGCGCACCTTCATCCGGCGCCTGCCCAGGGTTATGGATTAAACAAGAACTTGCAGACATCGCCCCCAAGCCTCAGTCTCACCTCACCCCGTCTGCATAGGATATTTCATAGCCTGGGCTAACCTATGGTCTCGGACAGGTTTTCTGTCCGGAAAGCAGACGCAATCCGGCCAGAGCCGGGTTCCATATCGTCTTTACCAATGAGTCGCAAGGCCCAGATTCAAGATTTTTTCATACACCTTCAGATTGTCGGCGTCTGCATAGCCCGATCAGGCCACATACGAAAAAGGCGCGAGCTTTACACTCGCGCCTGAATTCTTGTGATTATCGCCAGAGCTTATGAAACTGAAGCGATTGTCTCGTTCACGTTCAGCTGGACACCAGGGCCCATAGAAGAAGACAGCGTGATCTTCTTCACGAACGTACCTTTAGCACCTGATGGCTTAGCCTTCAGAAGCGCAGAGACGAACGCGTTTACGTTTTTCTCGAGATCATCGTTAGAGAAGCTCGCTTTGCCGATACCAGCGTGGACAATACCAGCCTTCTCGACGCGGAACTCAACAGCACCACCCATAGAGTCTTTAACAGCCTGCGCCACGTTCGGCGTAACTGTACCAACTTTAGGGTTAGGCATCAGACCACGTGGGCCGAGAACCTTACCGAGACGACCAACGATCGCCATCATGTCAGGTGTCGCGATCACACGGTCAAAGTCCATGAAGCCGCCCTGAACTTTTTCCATCAGGTCTTCAGCACCGACGATCTCAGCGCCAGCTTCACGTGCTTCGTCAGCTTTTGCGTCACGCGCAAAAACAGCAACGCGAACTGTACGGCCCGTGCCAGACGGCAGGTTACATACACCGCGGACCATCTGGTCAGCATATTTCGGGTCAACGCCGAGGTTCACAGAGATATCGATTGTCTCGTCGAACTTTGCTTTAGCGTTGGATTTTACGAGCTCAACAGCGTCAGAAACACTGTAAGAAGAGTTGCGATCTACAGCCTGGAGAGCTGCAGCCATACGTTTACCAGCCATCAGTCTTACTCCGTAACCTGCAGACCCATAGAACGCGCAGAACCCGCAATGATAAGCGAGGCAGCGTCCAGGTCGTTTGCGTTGAGGTCAGCCATTTTCGCTTCAGCGATCTCGCGGCATTGCGCCATTGTGACCGTACCAGCTGTTTCGTGACCAGGCTTGTTCGCACCTTTTTTCAGGCTTGCAGCTTTAAGCAGCAGCACTGAAGCAGGCGGAGTTTTCGTGACAAAAGTAAAAGACTTGTCCTGATAATAGTCGATGACGACTGGAATCGGCAGGCCTTTTTCCATGCTAGCTGTTTTAGCGTTGAACGCTTTACAGAATTCCATGATGTTGATGCCGCGCTGACCGAGCGCAGGACCGACCGGCGGAGACGGCGCAGCCGCACCAGCCGGAATTTGGAGCTTTAGCTGCCCCAGAAGTTTCTTAGCCATGTATCCCTCACATGATTAGGTGTGGTCTGCGTATTTCAGCTCGCCACTGCTACGGGTGCGTGGTCGGGTTCAACCCATGGACTTACGGGCCACCTCCCACACGAAGCCGCGCGTATACATGAAGGCTGGTATAGACGCAAGCCAAGTTTCTTTATGCCTCACGACGCGCAGCGTCTCCGGCGGGGCGTGCTATCGCCCGGACCGCAGTCGCGGTCTGTGAGCACACGAGCAATCAAACCATGTGTCCGCAGGTTCCCGTGAAGGCGGGAAAATTGGACCATACATGTCGCACCAGATCCCTGTCCGTGTGTGTTTGCTCTCGTATCGCTTCGCTCACATAGAGCGCGCTCAGGGCTGCTTCCCCTCTATTCCAAGCTCTTCATGCAGCCCGCAGGTTCCCGTAAAGACGGGAACCCATGCTTAAATCTGACCGCGTGCTGCAATCGAACGTCTAAGCTTGGATACCCGCCTACGCGGGTATCTGCGGTGTTGAGAGAATTCCCGCAACGGGAAGAAACTGGTCCCACGAGCAACGCGAAGGCGCAGCCGGGGTGAGCCCATGGCGAACCGCGAAGGCGAGCAAAAAAGTACATACACCTCTATCGCCGCAAGGGATTCCCTGCCGCGTTCTTGTATTTGATTGCTCGGTACTGTGTCAGCTTACGCTGTCGCACCTGCGCCTACGCGCCGCTTGTGTTTCCCACGAATGAATTGCGTTGCAGAATTACTGGGGCCCGGATGCGCACTGGCGCTTCGGGATAAGGACGGGCGGCGGCCAAGGCTCCTGAGATGTCATGATGTGCTGACAAGACGGAAATGTAGGTTCCACGGTCTCACCGAACACGAGAGGCGTTCGAACTTCGGGCTCAAGATACGCCAGCGCAAAGACAATCAAACGAGCCAGATGGCTCGCCAGTGTTTCGGCGCGTTCAAAGTTCTCGATAGCGGCCTGCAGCCGGTCAAACAGCTCAGCCAGTGACGTGCGGTCACAGCCCTGAGCGGGTTCTGTGTGAAATTCTGCTTCGTGAGAGCAAACAGCACAGCCCTGAGCGCGCTCTATGCGCACCGAAGGTGCGCGAGAGCAAACAAGACTATCCGCCCGTTGCCAGACGGGCGTACGCATCGCACTTGCTGCGTAAGTGAAACCGGCCCGTTCCAGCTGGTTCGAGGCCAGCATACGCACATAGGCATGCACCATCGCGTCAGTTGAATTCACCATTCGCGCGAGGTCACGCGGTGCGCACGTATCACCGTACGCCTGAAGCCGCATGCACCAGGCATAAAGCCGCGCAAGGTTCAGCCCGATCAGCTGACCAATAGTCAGCGATGTATACTCAGAGGCAGATGATGGCGCGGGGGTCATGCGCCAAGATTAGGGTGGCGTGTGGTGGGGTTGGATTAGTTTTCGGGTGTTTAACCGCCGGGCGTACTGTCATCCCGGAATGTTTTGAAGTTTTGACAATAAACATATCCGGGATCCAGCTGATACTGGAGGGATGTTCTGGGTCCCGGCTCTTCGCTTCGCTGCGGCCGGGATGACAATGAGGTAGCCACAGAAACCTGAACCCATGCGCGCCGGTTCTTTCTGGTGCATTGCTTCGCGGAATGCACCCTACCCGATGCTAAGCATCGGATTGTTAAATTGGCTGGAGATGGTCCAAGCCTTTCAATCCAGCCCCTTTACAAAAGTTCACAAACTCTTCGGAAAGAAAGAGATCGATAGACATTCGAGGGCCGTTTTCATCGGGCATCATAACCCGAAAAATCGGAGGAAGGTCTTCGACCTTATTCAGAAAAACCCACTTCTTCACCGTGTTGATCGTTCCCCACGCGTTTCTTGTGAATTCGGACGTCTTTTCATCGAAAACATTCACTGCAGTCGAAGGAAAAATGCAGCGAAATTTCTTTTTTCCTTTGGCTTTCAAATCCTCAGATACCCAACAATGAGGTGCTACCACTCTCTTAATCAACGACCACGCATTCTCTGAGACCGCCAATACGCCGCCACCCAAATATTCAAAATCACGGAGTTTGTCGGTTGAGGAGGCGTTCTCTTGATCATCCAATACGTCCATTTCCATTAGTTTCGTTTCAAACTCTTCTCGCCAATCTTCGATTTTGTCCCATGGCAGACGAGCCCCCTCTAAAACCGCACCGTAGCCAAACGGATCGTTGTGAAATGTGTAATGAAAAACAATCAAAATCCCCCCCCCGCTGCCGCCCCATTCTCTCTTCACGCTCGAATGGCCCATAGTAAGTGGAACTCCGTTCCGCGGTAGGTTGCATTAAGCGTAGCGAATGCACCAGACAAATGAGCGCCGGAGATGCGTAATGACTGCCACCGACCGCGCATAATGCGCGCCTGAAGCTTGCGGCGAATCCGGGCCGACAATCACAACACCACCAAACAAAAAACCCGGCGCGATGGCCGGGTTCTTCAAAACAGGATTGTCTGTCAGCCTAGCTGACTTTATCGACCTGACCGTATTCGAGGTCGACAGGGGTCGCGCGACCGAAGATGGACACCATAACTTTCAGGCGGCCATTTTCTTCGTCGACTTCCTCGACAGACCCTTCGAAAGACTGGAACGGGCCATCGTTCACACGAACCTGCTCGCCAATTTCGAAGCTGATCGTTGGACGTGGACGCTCTGCAGCATCCTCTGCGTCGCCAAGGATTCGCTGAACTTCACGTTCGGACACCGGCAGTGGCTTTTTACCACCGTCAGCACCGAGGAAGCCGGTAACCTTCGGCGTGTTCTTCACCATGTGGTAGATGTCGTCAGTGAGGACGGCCTTCATCAGAACATAGCCCGGGAAGTAGCGCTGCTCACGTGTGCGCTTGCGGCCGCGAACGACTTCAACGACTTCTTCAGTCGGAACTTCCATCTGCTCGATCAGGTGATCGTGACCGTTCATGCGCGCCTGCTCAAGAATGGACGCGGCGACCTTCTTCTCGAAGTTCGAGTATGCGTGCACAATGTACCAGCGAGGCTTTGTTACGTTTTTCTGGCTCATGCCAGGGCCTTCCTTAGCTAGATGCGCCAGTGATCATCGGGATAAGGAATCCCCAGATCACATCTACGAAAAAGAGAAATGTCGCTGCGATCACGACCATGACCAGAACCATGATCGTCGCTGCGATTGTTTCCTGACGGGTCGTCCAGGTGATTTTGTTACCTTCTGCACGAACCTGCTTTAAGAAGGTAAGCGGACCTGTGCGCGGTTTCTTTTCCGACATTAGTTCAGTTTCTCGTTTTTGGGATAAGCATGCTGCCTAACCCAGTTTCATCTTTTCGTCTACGTCTGGCAGGGAATTTATTTGCGCGCGCATGCGCTGTTTCCCCTTGCGTAAGCTAGCGTCCTTTTTGTCAGATAAGCTGTGGTTTTCTGAATGAAATACAGGCAGACACAAAAAGTCATAAAACAATATCAGTCAGGGCTGTTAAAACGGATGCAGCAATGGCAAGAAGCGTCAATGTTGAGTTAGGGGACGACTTCAATGAAAATTATACCGACCATTCTGTGCGGCGGCTCCGGTACGCGCCTATGGCCGACTTCACGCACCTATGCGCCAAAGCAGCTTCAAAGCCTGGTTGGCGAGAAATCGCTTCTGGCGAATACGGTGCTGCGACTTCAGGCGCAGGAAAACTGCATTTCGCCCGTGCTGATTTGTGGTCAGAGCTACGCGACCGAGATTGAACACCAGATGGAAGATGAAGGCGCCGAGCTTTCTGCCGTTATTGCTGAGCCGATGGGACGCGACACAGCAGCAGCAGCAGCGATTGCCGCGCACTGGGCACGTAAAATCCAGCAAGAAAATCCGGACGAACAATATGTCGTTCTGCTGCTTCCTGCAGATCACCATATTTCAGACATTCCAGGCTTCCATCAGGCGCTTGATTCGGCAGGTGAAGCCGCCCTCGCCGGCTACATCTCCACCATTGGCATCACGCCGAATGCACCAGAGACCGGCTTCGGTTATATTAATCGCGCGTCTGACAAGCTACCTGATCTGGCCTCCTACCCGGTTGCCCGATTTGTAGAAAAGCCGGACGAAGACACGGCAAAGCAGTATCTGGAAAGCGGTGATTATCTCTGGAATTCCGGTATGTTTGCTTTCACGCCTGATGTGTTCCTCTCCGAACTCGAAAAGTTTGACGAGATCATTTCCCGCAAAGCGGCTGAAGCATTCTCAGAAGCTGATGTCGCCGTAGATGCAGCCGGACTTCCGCGCATTTCGTTTGATCCACAGACGTTCGAAGCCATTCCGAAAAACTCCATCGATTTTGCTGTCATGGAGCACACGGACAAGGCCAGCGTTCTGCCGGCTGATTTTGGATGGAATGATGTGGGCAGCTGGTCGGCCGCGCACGAAATTGCGCCGTCAGACGCGAACGGCAACGTTCTGGAAGGTGATGTCGTCGCAATCGACACGGCCAACAGCCTGATCCGCGCACATGACAAGCTGATCGCAGCCGTCGGCCTTGAGAACATGATCATCGTCGATACGGTCGACGCCATGCTGATCTGCCCGAAGGATCAGGTTCAGAAGGTCAAAGCGGTCCACAAGCACCTAAAAGATCAGGGGCATGCAGTAGCCGATCACCATGGCCCGGGCAGCACGGCCTATGTCTCGCAACAAAAGTCACGAGCTCGCAGCTGGCTGTTTGGGAAGGCTCTGCCGTTCTGGATAGAGAACGGTCTGGATCTGGACAATGGCGGCGCATTCGAAGCGGTGAACTTCTCCGGCGAACCGCTCAAAGACATGCCGAAGCGCCTTCGCGTTCAGGCTCGCCAGACTTATGTGTTCTCACACGCAGCCATGCTCGGCTACCAGCCAGCCGAGGAAGCGATTAAAGTCCCGCTCGACTTCATGCTTCGCCATGGTCGCCGGGATGACGGAGGCTTCGGGCACATTCTTTCGCCGACTGGACACTTCATCGACGATCAGGCGGACTGTTATGACCACGCCTTCGTTCTGATGAGCCTGGCATGGGCCTACAAAGCGACCGGCGACAAAGACCTGCTAAAAGTTGCCACTGAGACGATGGAGTTTCTGTTCGCCAGACTTCGTCATCCGGTAAACGGCTTCAAAGAGGCTCTTCCGGAAGGTGATGCCCTGCGACGCGCCAACCCGCACATGCACCTGCTGGAAGCCGCTATGGCGTGGATGAAGCTGCACAATCACGATCTCATGGCCGACATGGCTAAGGAGATTGTCGGACTGTTCCGGACGCACTTCTGTGTCGGCGGTCTGTTGCGGGAATATTTCCAGAACGATCTCTCCATGCTGCCGTCTACAGCGCCGGAGCTCTCACGCGCTGTCGAGCCTGGCCACCTGATCGAGTGGACCTATCTTCTGAGGCTGTATGAGTCGCTGACAGGCGACGCCGTTGAGGAAGCCGCGACGATGGAAGCCTTCTCTGACGCTTACGGAATCAATCCGCTCACCGGTCTTGTCGTCGATCACGTCATGCCGAACGGCAAGATGATGGACGCACCAACCAGCCGGCTGTGGCCGCAGACGGAGTACATCCGGCTCAAACTGCAGCATAACACCACCGAGGGAACAGATCTGGCCCTTCACATGTTCGAACGTCTTGCAGACGACTATATGACATTTGACGGTGAAATGCCTGGTTACTGGAAAGACCAGCTGAGCGTAGACGGGCAGAACCTGCTCGACCGCGCGCCAGCGAGTTCATTCTACCATATTCTCGGATGTCTGGAGCCGATGCTCTGACAACGCACAAAGGAATGACCTAATCTAGAGGAAAGCTGACAATAGTCTTTCGCTAAACTGAATGCAGTCGCGCGCGCACTGTGCAAGTGGTGAACAGACGACAGACACATCTCACAAACTAATTATTTTCGTCAGTGGAAACTTGTCCCTACGAAAACTGACCGATAGAGACTGAATTTATGAGTACGCGTACGCCATGGGGGGCACTTTGAAGAACTTAACCCACTTAGACCGCCTCGAAGCGGAGAGCATGCACATCATGCGCGAGGTTGTCGCCGACGCTGAACGTCCGGTGATGCTATATTCTGTCGGCAAGGATAGCGCGGTGATGCTGCACCTTGCCATGAAGGCATTCTATCCGAGCAAACCGCCATTTCCTCTGCTTCACGTCGATACGACGTGGAAATTCAAGGAAATGATCGAGTTCCGCGACCGTCGCGCGACGGAAACAGGCCTCGAACTTCTGGTTCACAGCAACCAGGAAGGCATTGACGAAGGCATTGGTCCCTTCTCGCACGGCTCCGCTCTGCACACGGACGTGATGAAAACCGCAGCGCTTAAACAAGCGCTCGACAAGTACAAATTTGACATCGCATTCGGTGGGGCACGACGCGATGAAGAAAAATCACGTGCGAAAGAACGTATCTGTTCTTTCCGTACAGCCGAGCACCGCTGGGATCCTAAGAACCAGCGTCCGGAACTCTGGAACCTCTACAATACCCGCATTCGTCAGGGCGAGAGCATCCGCGTGTTCCCGCTGTCGAACTGGACCGAGCTGGATATCTGGCAGTACATCCGCCGCGAGGGTATCGACATCGTTCCGCTCTATTATTCTGCGAAACGCCCGGTCGTTGAGTGGGAAGGCACACAGATCATGGTTGATGATGATCGTGTTCCTGAAGAGCTCCGCAAGACAGCTGTCGAAAAGTCCGTTCGTTTCCGTACACTCGGCTGTTACCCGCTGACGGGCGCTGTCGAAAGTGAAGCTGACACTCTGGAAGAAATCATTCAGGAAATGCTCCTGACCAAGTCGTCCGAACGTCAGGGCCGTGTAATCGACCGTGACCAGTCCGGTTCGATGGAGAAGAAAAAACAAGAAGGATACTTCTAAGATGTCCGACCAGAATTCACTCCTCGAAACCGACATTCGCGGTTACCTCGAAGCGCACGAAAACAAATCCCTTCTGCGCTTCATTACCTGCGGCTCTGTAGACGACGGCAAATCGACTCTGATCGGTCGTATGCTCTACGATTCAAAGATGATCTTCGAAGATCAGCTGGACGCGCTTGAGTCCGATTCCAAACGCGTTGGCACACAAGGCGAGAACATCGACTTCGCGCTTCTCGTTGACGGCCTCACAGCCGAACGCGAGCAAGGCATCACGATCGACGTTGCGTACCGCTTCTTCTCGACTGACAAGCGCAAGTTCATCGTCGCAGACACACCCGGTCACGTTCAGTACACACGTAATATGGCGACAGGCGCATCTACCGCGGACCTTGCTATCCTGCTGATTGACGCCCGCCGCGGTGTACTCGAACAGACACGCCGTCACGCCTTCATCGCGTCTTCTCTTGGCATTCGCAAACTGGTTCTCGCCATCAACAAGATGGACCTGCAGAACTACGAGCAGTCCGTCTTCGACGACATTGAAAGCGATTTCATCGAGTTTGCCGAAGAACTGGCAACCGGCATCGAAATCCAGGCGATTCCGATGTCTGCGCTCGAAGGCACAAACATCACGACCAAATCTGACCAGACACCTTGGTATGATGGCCCGTCTCTCATGGAATACCTCGAGACTGTTCCCGTCGACGATGACCGCCTCAACGCACCATTCCGTCTACCAGTCCAGTATGTGAACCGCCCGAACCTCGACTTTCGTGGTTTCTCAGGTCAGATTCCGTCCGGGTCTGTCAAAGTTGGCGACCGTGTGAAGACGCTTCCTTCTGCGAAGGAAACAACGGTTACGCGCATTCTGTCCGGCGATCAGGACGTTCAGGAAGCTACGGCTGGCGAGTCCGTCACTGTCTGTTTCGCAGACGAAGTCGACACGTCCCGCGGCGACCTGATTTGTACAGCGGAGTCTCCGGCTCAGGTTGCTGACCAGTTTCAGGCGCGCATCTTCTGGATGGCCGACGACAAAATGCTTCCGGGCCGTCGTTACCTCATGAAGATCGGCTCCAAGACGGTCACAGCACAGGTTAACGAAACTAAGTACCGCATTGAGATGTCAGACCTGCAGGACCGCCCTGCCCGTGATCTGTCGCTCAATGAAGTCGGCGTTTGTACCCTGTCGCTCGATCAGGCCATTCCGTTCGACCCTTATAACGAAATCCGCGAAACTGGCGGCTTCATTCTGATCGACCGCCTGAACAACAACACTGTTGGCATGGGCATGATTGACTTTGCGCTTCGTCGCGCAGGCAACATCCACTGGCAATCTGTTGATGTAAACAAAGAGGCGCACTCGGCTCAGAAAAACCAGAAGCCAGCTGTACTGTGGTTCACTGGTCTGTCCGGCTCCGGTAAGTCGACCATCGCGAACGCGCTTCAGAAGCGCCTCTACTCGATCGACCGTCACACTTACCTGCTCGATGGCGACAATGTGCGTCACGGCCTGAACCGTGACCTTGGCTTCACAGACGCTGACCGTGTGGAAAACATCCGCCGTGTCTCCGAAGTGTCGAAGCTCATGGTCGACGCTGGTCTGATCACACTTGTGTCCTTCATCTCTCCATTCCGTTCCGAGCGCCGCATGGCCCGCAACATGGTGGAAGATGGCGAGTTTGTGGAAGTGTTCGTCAACACGCCGCTCAACGTAGCTGAGGAGCGTGACGTGAAGGGCCTCTACAAGCGTGCACGCGAAGGCAAGATCAAGAACTTCACAGGTATTGATAGCCCTTACGAGCCGCCAACAGAGCCAGAGATCGAGATCGACACAACGAAAGTAAGCGCTGACGAAGCGGCTGAAATCATCGTCGACTGGATGAAAGAACGCGGCATGCTCGGCTAGAGTGGTGTCTTCGACCTAAAGGAAAGCCCGGCTTGATCGCCGGGCTTTTTTTTATTACCACTATGCAGCCTCTGAAAACTCTTCGATTAGAGACGCCAGCGTCGTCCGAAGCAGTGTCTCGGTGATCGCTGTCACCCTTTCCGGATTCCGAGAGTAACGGCTGGTAATTCCCAGCAATAATGTCATGAGCGAATCGACCAGTTGTTCCAGGTTTTTCACCTGTAACTTCGGCTCCAGAACCTCACACAGTTTAGACCGCACGCGCTCATCGTTATCGAGCATTCGCTTGCGCACTTGTTCGTTCCGATGCCCCTCTGCGACAATTTCAGCATCAAGGCTCGTCTGGAAGGGAGAAATCTTCTGCGTTATCGCGCCTACAATATGATCGATAAAGTGGTCTTTGAACGAATCTATCGGCAGTCGTTCCAGTTGTCCGATGCGAACCATCGCTTCATCACTTTCGCGTTCCACGATCGCCAGAATAATGGCCTGTTTGTTCGCAAAATAATGATAGATGTGCCCTGTGCTCATGCCTGATCGCTTCGCGACTTCTGCCATGCCCGCGCCATGAAATCCCTTTTCAACAAAACAATGTGCGGCAGCGTCCAGAATCTGGTTCTGCCTGAGCGATTTGCGCGAAATCGGATTATTGTAGCTCACTACACTAAACTTTCTGTGATCCTATGGAAATTCCCTTGACGCTGGGATAGGCTGAACAATATTAGAACGATCATTCTAAAACTCAACGGGTAAGTCGGAAAGTCGCTGAAGCATGCAATTAAACGCCTCCGCTACGAAGCGTAGCCAATTCACAGCTGGCATCGCCCTCGTCTCAACCGCGCTTTTCCTTTCCGCATGTGGTGGCGACCACGGCTCAGAACCTGCTCAAAGCGCTGGCGCCGCTCAACAAATGGCAGCCGCCGTTGGCGTGATTGAACTACGGTCTGAAGAAGTCCAAAGCGTACGTGAGCTCACAGGCCGCGCGCGAGCCTTTGCCGAGGCAGAAATACGTCCGCAAGTGACCGGCCTCATACAGCGACGTCTCTTCACCGAAGGTCAGGCTGTCGAAGAAGGCGAAGCGCTTTACCAGATTGACCCTGCTGAATACCGCGCTGAAGTCCGGAGCGCGCAAGCTGCTTTGCGAGGTGCGGAAGCGAGTGCTGCTGCTGCACGCGAAACTGCGGAACGGTTTGAACGTCTGGCGGAAATCAATGCGGTCAGTCGTCAGGATTATGATAACGCGGTTGCAGATATGGAACGGGCCGAAGCTGACATCGGCATACGCGAGGCAGCTCTTGCACGGGCACAGATTGACCTTGAACGCACGACTGTTCGCAGCCCGATTAGTGGTCAGATCGGTCGCTCAAACGTCACGCAAGGTGCGCTCGTGACAGCAAACCAGAGCACGTCTCTTGCGCGTGTTCTCCAGCTTGATCCGATCTATGTCGACTTGACCACAGCAAGTACAGAACTGCTCCGATGGAAACAGGATGTCGCTTCAGGCTCTATCTCCAATATTGAGAACAGCAATGTGCCTGTGACAATCATTCTGGAGAACGGCTCGGAGTTCCCTGAAACCGGACAGCTCGGCTTTAGCGAAGTCAACGTTGATGAAGCGGCGGGTACCGTTATCGTACGCGCGGTCGTCCCAAACCCTGATGGCCTGCTGCTTCCTGGCATGTTTGTCACTGCGAGCTTCTCTGCAGGGTCATATGACCGCGTCTTTGTAATTCCGCAGCGCGCTCTGCAGCGCACACCACGTGGCGATGGCTACGTTTACGTCGTTGACGAGAACAATACAGCTCAGTCTCGCACTGTTTCCATCCTCGAATCTCAAGGTTCGAACTGGGTCGTGACGGAAGGTCTGGAGGATGGCGACCAGCTCATTGTCAGCGGACTTCAGTCCGTTCGCAATGGCGCACCGGTTCGCGTCACTTCGCGCAATGGCGAGCCAACCGCACAACCGGCCGGCGCGCAGTAAAAGGGGAAGATCTCAATGGCTCGTTTCTTCATTGATCGCCCCGTATTCGCGTGGGTGATATCAATCCTGATCATGCTCGCAGGCGTCTTTTCGCTGCGCATGCTTCCGGTGGCGCAGTATCCGGATATTGCGCCTACCACGATCAACATTACCGCATTCTATCCTGGCGCATCGGCCGAGGCTGTTGAGGACTCTGTTACGCAGGTCATCGAGCAGCGAATGACCGGTCTGGATGGACTGGAGAACATCACGTCCTCGTCCAGTTCCTCTGGTGCGAGTTCAATCACGCTGACCTTTGAAACTGGTACCGACCCTGACATTGCGCAGGTTCAGGTCCAGAACAAACTTTCCCTCGCCACGCCATTGCTTCCGCAGCCGGTACAGCGACAGGGCGTCAGCGTGAACAAAGCATCCGACGGCTTCGCACTGATTACCGCGATTTACTCTTCCACGGGTGATTACAACCGCGACGACCTTGGCGACTTCATCTACGCCAATATGTACGACGCAATTGGCCGCGTAGATGGCGTCGGCAATGTCCGTGTCTTCGGTTCCCAGTACGCCATGCGCATCTGGCTCGACCCGCTGAGCCTTGCTCAATACCAGCTGATGCCAAGCGATATCACAAACGCAATTCAGGCGCAGAACGCTCAGGTCTCATCCGGTTCCGTGGGCGCAATGCCGGCCGAGCCCGGACAGGAAATTACGGCTACCATTACGCTGCAATCCCTGCTGACAACCACGGATGAGTTTGAAGACCTTCTGATCCTTACAACGGCTGAAGGCCGCTCCGTTCGGTTGGGCGACGTTGCACGCGTCGAGCTCGGCGCCGAGACCTATGACGCCGTCTCCCGATACAATGGTCAGCCTGCGTCCGGCTTTGCGGTCACTGTCGCGACCGGCGCCAATGCACTCGATACTGTGGACGCGGTGAAAGCGGAAGTGGAACGCCTGTCTCGCGCCTTCCCTGAAGGCGTGGATTACGCATTCGCGGTAGATACATCTCCATTCATCGAGACCTCTATTCACGAGGTTCAGAAGACACTTATCGAAGCAGTTTTCCTCGTCTTCTTCGTGATCCTCATCTTCCTGCAAAGCCTGCGCGCAAGCTTTGTACCGATGATTGCCGTCCCTGTCGTTCTACTCGGCACGTTCGCTGTGCTCTATGTGCTCGGTTTCTCGATCAACGTGCTGACCATGTTCGCTATGGTACTCGCGATCGGCTTGCTCGTGGACGATGCGATCGTTGTCGTTGAGAACGTCGAGAGGGTGATGCATGACGACAAACTCTCGCCACTGGAGGCGACGAGAAAGTCGATGGACCAGATCACGGGCGCCCTGATCGGTATCGCCGTTGTGCTCTCTGCGGTGTTCGTCCCTATGGCGTTTTTCCCGGGTGCTGCGGGCGTCATCTACCGCCAGTTCTCCGTCACGATCGTGGCGGCGATGGCTCTGTCAGTTCTTGTTGCTCTGATTCTGTCGCCAGCGCTCTGCGCCACAATTCTGAAGCCAAAAGGCGCAGACAAAGGCGGCATTCTCGGCGCACCGGCCCGGATATTCAATAACGGCTTTGATCGTCTTCGAAGCGTTTTCGAGGGCGCTGTTAGCCGGATGATTCGTCGCAAGATCATCTTCTTCGGCGTCTTCCTCATCATTGTGGGCATTGTTGGCGCTGGCTTCACCCGCCTGCCGACCTCCTTCGTACCCGAAGAAGATCAGGGCCAGTTCCTCACCTTCGTGACACTGCCTCAAGGCGCCAGTGTTGAGCGGACCTTCGATGTCGTGAACAACATTTATGATCACTACGCCGAAACCGAGGAAGAACTTATCGATGGCGCGTTCGCACTTGCTGGTTTCAACCCTGCCATGGGCGCAGGTCAGAACCTTGGTGTTATTTTCGCCTCTCTCCAACCATGGGACGAGCGGAAGCAGGAAGACCAATCCGTATTCGCGCTCACACAGCGTGCCAGCGGCTATCTGTTCGGCCTGAACGAAGCCCGTGCATTCGCCGTCGCACCGCCGCCGATCCGCGCCTTCGGTACATCCAGCGGCTTCAACCTGTATATTCAGGATGTTGGCGGCGTAGGTCACGATACGCTCGTCGAAGCACAGAACATGCTGCTCGGCATGGCCAATCAGGATCCGCTGCTAACCAGCGTCCGTCCGAACGGTCAGGCTGACATGCCAGAACTGAATGTCGACATTGACTATCAAAAGGCACAAGCGCTCGGCATTTCACTGTCGGATGTTACAAACCTGATGTCCGTGGCATTTGGTGGTCGTTATGTGAACGACTTCATCGATCGCGAGCGTATCAAACGCGTCTATGTTCAGGGCGATGCACCTTACCGCATGCAGCCGGAAGATATTGGCGACTGGCAGCTTCGTAACAACCAGGGCCAGATGATCCCTCTGGACGAGATCGCGACGTCCTCATGGGCGTACGGCCCGCCACAACTGACGCGCTATAATGGTATGCCTGCCCTTAATATTCAGGGCGCTCCGGCCGCCGGGGTTAGCTCCGGCGACGCAATGGACCGTGTAGAACAACTGATCAGCCAGCTTCCGGAGGGCATCAGCTTTCAGTGGGCAGGTTTGAGTGAACAGGAACGTGAGTCAGGCAATCAGGCCCTGATGCTCTACATCGTCTCAATCCTGTTCGTATTCCTTTGCCTCGCAGCGCTGTACGAAAGCTGGGTTGTTCCTGTTGCCGTTCTTCTCGTGGCACCACTCGGTGTAGGCGGTGCAGTGCTGGCCGCCCACTTCGGAGGCCTTGCAAACGATGTGTTCTTCCAGGTCGGTCTTCTGACAACGGTCGGACTGGCGTCTAAAAACGCTATCCTGATCGTCGAGTTCGCCAAAGCGCTCGAAGAGGAAGGCAAGGAGCTCGTCGCAGCGACGATGGAGGCGGTGAAAATGCGTTTCCGTCCGATCCTGATGACATCCTTCGCGTTCGGCTTCGGTGTCTTGCCGCTCGTGCTCAGCTCGGGTGCTGGCGCTGGCGCACGCATCGCTATTGGTACGACCGTTCTGGGCGGTATTATCTTCGCGACTCTTTTCGGTCTGGTATTTGCGCCGCTCTTCTACGTGATTGTACGTAAAGTGACGGGTGCAAAGCCACTCTATAAAGGTCCACAGTCTGAGGAGGCTGCGTAATGGCTTCGCGTCATCTGAAAATTGCACTTCTGGCCGGCAGCCTCTCGGTTACCGGCTGCGCAAATCTGGCTCCGCTGTACCAGCAACCGGAAACAACCATCCCAGTGGAGATTCCGAGCGCACCAACAGGGATCGCCATCGAT
The DNA here is from genome assembly GCF_029210165.1 of Ponticaulis sp. NCBI lineage: Bacteria > Pseudomonadati > Pseudomonadota > Alphaproteobacteria > Hyphomonadales > Hyphomonadaceae > Ponticaulis > Ponticaulis sp. The sequence continues at coordinate 2,453,781 of NZ_JARGNT010000001.1, read as the reverse complement.
TCTCCACTTGCGTGGGACCAGGTTTTTCTATCCGAGAATCTGCGTGACCTGATCGGGATCGCTCTGGAAGAGAACCGCGACCTTCGTATTACGGCCTCAAACATCGAGATCGCGCGTGCACAGTACAATATCGCGCAATCATCTCTCCTGCCGAATGCGTCGATCAGCGGAAACCTGACCGAGGGCAGTCGCTTCGACGGCTCAGGCGCGAACACGTCGGCCTTCCGCGATTCCGCACTATTCCAGCTTGGCGTCACCGGGTTTGAGCTCGATTTCTTCAGCCGGGTACGAAATCAGAATGAAGCGGCATTCCAGAGCTATCTGGCTACCGTCGAAGGCGAACGTGCAGCACGTATCGCGCTGATCGCATCGGTAGCCGAACTCTGGGTACGCCTCGCAACGGATCGCGAGCTGCTCGCGCTTGCCGAAGACACGGTCGATATCCAGTCTGACTCTCTGTCGCTCACGCAGGAACTACTAAGCGCAGGCGTCGCGACGGAACTTGATACACGCCGCGCATCCGCCAGCGTGGAAAATGCCCGCGCGCAGGCCGCTCAGTTCGAAGCCCAGATCAGACAGGACCTGAACGCGCTGCGCCTCGTCGTCGGGACAGAGCTTCCATCATACATCGAAGGCTCCGCTGCCCTGACACCATCACCTGTCGAGCTTCTTGTGCCGGGTAACATTTCGTCAGAGGTGCTGCTAAACCGCCCTGATGTCATGGCAGCCGAACGAAACCTCGTAGCAGCAAATGCCAATATCGGCTCGGCGCGCGCCGCGCTTTTCCCTTCAATCAGCCTTTCCGGCCGCGTTGGATATTCGAGCAGCGACCTTGAGAACTTCTTCTCAAATGATGTAGCCGGCTGGACCTTCGGCCCGTCACTTGACCTGCCAATCTTTGACTATGGCGCCCGTCAGAACCGGATTGCCGTGACTGAAGCACAACAGGAACAGGCCGTCGCCCGTTACCAGCTCGCCATCCAGACAGCGTTCAGAGAGACAGCTGATGCGCTTGCCATTACCGAGACGATCGATACCCGACTCAACGCACTCGAACGCCTCTCAGAAGCCGCTGACGTGACGCTCAATCTATCGCAAGAGCGGTTCCGCGTTGGCGTAGACGACTATCTGTCGGTACTCGATGCACAGCGTGAGGATTATTCAGCCCGTCAGCAGCTCATTCTGGCGCGTCGGGATCGTGCGTTAAATGCCATCGCGCTTTACCGCGCGCTTGGCGCAGCGCCTTCTGCAGAAAGCGAATAACCTAAACGCGTTTTATTTCTCACAGTTATTTGATTAAGGGTGACGCACCCGAAATATGACTGTACCCAAGACTTCATAATTTATTCAAATGAAGTCTTGGGAGAAATTCATGACAAACCTACCTGGCACCGGTCTTCAGGTCCGCACACACATCAAACCTGAAGGCGTACTCGAACTCTCACTTGCAGAAGTCGAAGTCGCAGCACCAGGCTCGGATGAAGTTGTCGTTCGCGTAGAAGCCGCTCCGGTAAATCCGTCAGACCTCGGCCTGCTGATCGGCCCTGCAGACTTGTCTACAGCACGCGCAGGCGGCACAGCGGACAACCCAACCCTGATCGCAGACATTTCCCCTGCTGGCATGCGCGCCATGGGCGCCCGCATGGACGAGTCCCTGCCTGTCGGCAACGAAGGCGCTGGCGTCGTTATCGCTGCTGGCGACTCACCTGCTGCACAAGCGCTTCTTGGTAAGACTGTCGCGTGCCTTGGCGGCGAAATGTACTCGCAATACCGCAAGCTCCACGTCTCACAGTGCCTGCTGCTGCCAGACGGTACATCTGCACGTGACGGCGCATCGTGCTTCGTGAACCCGCTGACCGCCCTCTCCTTCCCTGAGACCATGCGTATGGAAGGCCATAAGGCGCTCGTTCATACTGCTGCGGCATCCAACCTCGGCCAGATGCTCAACAAGATCTGTATCGAAGACGGCGTCGATGTCGTGAACATCGTCCGCAAGGAAGAACAGGCTGAAATCCTTCGCAAGATCGGCGCGAAGTACATCGTGAACTCGTCTTCAGAAACTTTCATGGAAGACCTGATCGATGCGCTCGCTGCTACAGGCGCGACACTCGGCTTTGACGCGATTGGTGGCGGCTCACTCGCAGGCCAGATCCTCATCGCGATGGAAGCTGCAATCAACCGGACGGCTAAAGAATACAGCCGCTACGGTTCAGCGACCCATAAGCAGGTTTACATCTATGGCCGCCTCGACGTAAGCCAGACTGTTCTGCCTGCAAGCGTCGGCATGGCATGGGGCGTTGGCGGTTATCTTCTCACACCATTCCTGCAAAAGGTTGGCGCAGAAGCACGCGAACGCATGCGTCAGCGCGTCATTGCAGGCCTTCAGACAACGTTTGCGAGCCATTATAGCGACGAAATCTCTATGAAGGACCTTCTCAACCCGGATGTTGCCCGGGCGTACAACGCCAAGGCGACCGGTGAGAAATATCTGGTCAATCCGACACTCTAAAAAACGAAAGAGGGCTCCCTGGAGCCCTCTTTTTTTTGCTTGATTATCAGCGCGATCTAGCCGCCGAAATTATAGACCAGAGACACTTTGGTCGTTGTGTCTGTAGATTCAAAACCTGGACGCGGGTCCGTGTCGTGACGCACATCAAAAGAGACACGGGCAGATAGTGCATCCGTCAGCCCTGCAGTAAGCGCCGCGACGTTCTGCATCTGTGTGGTATCTTCAGACGCAATCGCGCTTGTTGTGTTAGAAAAGCTCACATTCTCATTGAAGCTATAGCTCAGCGTAGAGTTTGCGAGGAAGGAAACGGACTCGCGTGTTTCGCCAGCTGTTGTAACAACGCCGCCGGAGGACACTTCGCGGATCTCATCCACTTTGAAGCCCGGGCCACTGCGCACGGACCATGTCAGGTCTTCGCTGTCGAAAATATCATAGCCGAGGCCACCACCGACGAACAGACGGCTATCATACGCAGAGAACTCATCCGATTCGTACTGCCCCTGCGCGAAGCCGAACATCCGATCTGTCATCTGCACGTCGACATTACCAGCAATTTGAAAACGGTTCTGGGTCTCCAGACCATCAGTCTCGCCATAGTCAGCGGATGCCACGATGCCTTGAGACCAACGTCCTTGGGTGTATTCCATATCCACGCCCAGACCGAGCTGTGTCGTGTCTGTGTTACCGGAAGAGGTCGATGCGCTGAAAGACCCTTCTCCGCTCCAGCCTTCTTCCTGCGCCATAGCTGGCGTTGCCATAAGAGCGAGAGTTGCCGCAAAAACCGATAAACGCATCACATACCTTTCAAATCATAGTGCTTCCGACTCAGCAGGTAGGTCTTTAGCGCATGAATGAAAGGTATGCCCAGTAAAGAATTCAGCGGATGGACGAAGCGATTACGCGCGCTCGGTCGTATCAATCAATCGCGTACGAACAACTTTACCATCAGCGGTGATGTGGATACCGCATTCAGTTTTTTCGCTTTCTCTCCAACGCCCTGCACGCGGGTCCTCACCCTCTGCCACAGGAGTGGTGCACGTCGAGCAGCCGATGGATTTATAGCCCTGCGCTTCCAGCGGATGGCGTGGCAGGTCATGTTCGCGGAAATAAGTCTGCAGGTCGGTTGGCGACCAGTTCGCAAGCGGATTGACCTTCACCTTACCCGTTGTGTCCAGTTCGAAGATCGGCAGGTCTTCGCGATCGGTATTCTGATAGCGCTTACGACCTGTAATCCACGCGTCGAAGTCATCCATAGCGACTTCGAGCGGGCGCACTTTACGAAGGGCACAGCATGCGTCGAAATCCTCGATATGAAGCGTCTTGGACGGATCTTCAGAGGCGACTTCTTCGGCGCGCGGGCGAACGATGCGCACATCGCGCAGTCCCAGACGCTCGATCAGCTCGTCGCGATAGGCAATCGTTTCAGGGAAGTGCATGCCCGTGTCGAGGAACAGTACCGGCGCCGCTTTGTAAACGCGGGACACAAGGTGCAGCAAAACGGCAGATTCCGTACCGAATGAGGAGCTGACTGCAATACGCCCTGGAAACTCTTCCAGAAGCGCAAGGCGCAGAACGCGCTCGGCCTGAATTGTCCGCCAGCGAGCGTTAAGGCTCGCTACACGTTCTTTTGTGCTTTCACCGTTAAGGGCTGCGCTGATTTTTTCCTGCACCATGGCGTCGTCACTACTTTCGTCTTCAGAGCGCACGGCGCCTGCCGTACCCCCGTCAGTGTTGCTTACAGGTGCAATATGTCGACGAACCCCTCGGAGATGAACGCCTCAATTCATAAGCCTTGCTTTAGTTTTTCTATTCGAAACGCATTGATAGGTCAGCGCCGCCCTTAGAAAGGAAGCGTTAACCCTAACGAAACTCTGACAGGAAAACTCAAACTCGAGCCGACGGCTCCACACCACGTTAGCGGCGAGAAGTTAACATGAAGGCTGAAACATCAGGTGTGGAGTTCAGACATGGAAAACGCTTTTCCGCGGCTCGTTATTTCAAACAGGGAGTCTGAGGAAGAACATCTGGACGAGTGGATCCCCGAGGTTCCACGTCGCCCACTATATTCGCAGAATTATGTGACTGCGTTGCTCGGGCCCTTCGACGAAGCCGAAGAGCGCCGATCACAGATCAGAATGATCACAACCAGTCAGGAAAAAGATTAAAGGTCGAGTTTGGCCTTCAGAATCTCGTTTACCGCCTGAGGGTTAGCCTTACCCTGGCTAGCCTTCATAACCTGACCAACAAACCAGCCGAGCGCCTTCGGCTTAGCATGACCTTCAGCTTTCTGAGCCTGAACCTGCTCAACCTGAGCCGGATTAGCTGCGATGATATCGTCCACGATTTTCTCAATCGCGCCGGTATCAGAAACCTGCTTCAGGCCTTCTTTCTCAACGATGGCAGCTGGTGCGCCCTCACCGTCCCAGACTTTCTCGAAGACAGTCTTGGCAATCTTGCCGGAAATCTCGCCTGACTTGATCAGGTCAAGCAGCTCACCCAGGTGTTCTGCGCTGACCGGGCTTTCAGCGATTGTCAGGTCTTCCTTGTTGAGACGACCGAACAGTTCGTTCGCGACCCAGTTCACGGCCATTTTACCGTCACGGCCTTTGGCAACCGCTTCGAAATAGTCCGCCTTGTCATAATCAGCAGCAAGAACAGCAGCGTCATAGGCTTTCAGACCGTAGTCATCCATGAAGCGTTGCTTCTTCTGGTCTGGCAGCTCCGGCAGCGTAGCGCGGATCTCTTCCACCCATGCCTGATCGATTTCCAGCGGAAGCAGATCCGGATCAGGGAAATAGCGATAATCGTGCGCATCTTCCTTAGAGCGCATGGACCGTGTTTCGCCTGTCGTCGTGTCGAACAGAATTGTTTCCTGATCAACCTTACCGCCGCGCTCGATCTTTTCGACCTGATCACGCGCTTCGAACTCAATCGCCTGCTGAATGAAGCGGAAAGAGTTCATGTTCTTGATTTCACGACGTGTGCCGAGGAAACCAAAATCACCGGTTTCCTTGAACTTCGCATAGTTTCCGACCTTACAGACAGACACGTTTACGTCTGCACGAAGGTTACCCTTCTCCATGTCGCCGTCGCTGGAACCCAGCGCAACAACGATGGCACGAAGCTTTTTAAGGTAAGCAGCAGCCTCACCCGGTGAGCGGATGTCCGGCTTGGAAACGATCTCCATGAGCGCGACGCCAGACCGGTTCAGGTCAACATAAGTCGCGTTCGGGTCCAGATCGTGGATGGACTTACCCGCGTCCTGCTCGAGGTGCAGACGCTCAATGCCAACAACGAAGGAATAGCCGTCTTCGGCTTCAACTTCGATCTCGCCCTCACCCACGATCGGGTATTGGAACTGGGAAATCTGATAGCCCTGCGGAAGGTCCGGATAGAAATAGTTCTTACGGTCAAAGCGGGACCAAAGATTGATCTTCGCATTCAGACCAAGACCCGTACGAACCGCCTGCTCAACGCAGCCGCGGTTGATGACCGGCAGCATGCCAGGCATGGCGGCGTCGACGAGGCTGACATTGCAGTTCGGGTCTGCACCGAATTTCGTTGGCGCGCCGGAAAACAGCTTGGAATTCGTCGCGACCTGCGCGTGAACTTCCATGCCGATCACGACTTCCCAGTCACCGGTATCACCTTCAATAATGTAGCTCGTACGATCGGTCATTCTTGGTCTCAGATATCTGAATCAATAACGTGTGTTTTTAAGCACAGCTTAGTAGCTGCTTCTACAAGCACATTCGATAAAGAGGAACAATCTGGAAGAAAGTCTTTTCAGATAATATGCAATGCACGAAGCGCGATATAGACCGCCACGACAATAATCAGCGCCGCAAACAGTTTCCGTCCGAGTGACAGACGGTTCGCCAACAGGCCAATCAGACGGTTACCTATAAGGCCGCCAATCAGACCACCAACCACAAGCAGCCCCGTCAGGCGGAAATCTACCCATCCGGCGAGCGCGTAATTGCCAGCCGTCGCCGTGCCGAAGATTGCCACTGAAACCAGCGACGACGCAGCCGCTGCGGTGATCGGCATGCCCGTCGCCAGCATGAGGCCGGGCACAATCAGGAAACCGCCGCCAATACCGAAGAAACCAGCCGCAAAGCCGACCAGCAGGCCTACCGGCAGAAGCTTTGCTGTGAACTGCCAGGTGATATGGACATTTGGGTCACCTTCACTGGCAGGCTTACGGAACATGGATAGGCCAATCGCCGCCATGGCGACAGAAAATGCGACGAGAAGAGACTGGCCGTCAATCATCTTCGCGATGGTCGAGCCAATAATCGAGCCGACTAAACCGGCCGCGCCAAAAACCAGCGCACAGGGCCATTTGATCCGCCCGTTCCACCAATGACCGAACAGATTGATCATGGCTGTCGCGGCAACGCCCGCAGCGGACGTACCAATCGCAAGGTGTGCATCGGTTACGCCCACAAAATAGAGGAGCAATGGCGCCGCGAGCACAGACCCGCCTCCGCCGAACACCGTCAGAAATATACCGATTACGACGCCACTCAGCGCCGCAGTCAGCAAAATATGCGGTGTCAGCTCAATCATTGTCAGCCAGCCTGTTCCTTATTCCACGGCATTATAGCCAGCAGCTTTGCCATGCCGCACCAGCCGGATACGCCAGCGAACAAAAGTCCGGCTCCAACGAAACCGCTGAGATAGACGAAACGGAAATCCATAAGTTGAGAGAGGATCACACCGATCAGAATAAGTGTGCCCGCCACCATGAAGACCTGACGCATAATGCTTGGCGGCGCGAGCTGACGTGCACGCTCCACGGAAAGACCTGCTTTCTTCCAGGCGATCAGACCGCCATCCATCAGGATCGCCTCGCCATTGGCTGCATCCGCCAGGAGGTTCGCGTTCATGCGTGTACGCATGCCTGAGCGGCAGAAAAAGACGACAGGCACATTCGACGGGTTGGAGATGCTATCCTCACCCCAGCGCGATAACGGGCAAAGCTGCGCGCCTTTAATATGCTCGCGCGTATGCTCGGGTGTTTCACGTACGTCGACCAGCACGACCTCGCCTGCGTCACGCAGTCTGACGATATCTTGTGGTGACAATTCCCGAACTGATTCCATACTTATCTCTCCCAATTCTGATCTGGTGGCGTGTTGCCAGCGTGGCTAAAATCGTCGTCTCTTTAGCATACGCTCTGAATTTAGAACCTCATTTCACCAAATCAAAATATTAGGTATTGCGTTTTTTAGAATATACTAATATTTTAGATCGAAACGCAAGGGTGAAAATATGTTTGTTCAGGGATTTTTTGACGAAGCCACGTTCACGATCACATATCTGGTCGCTGATGAGGACAGCGGCGAAGCGGTCATTATTGATCCTGTGACAGAATATGATGCTGGTCGTGCAAAGCTCGCATCCACTCCGATCGATCTCGTTCTGGATGTTGCTGCCGACAAGGGCTTCAGGATCACACGTGTTCTCGACACGCATGCGCACGCAGACCATTTGTCTGCCGCTGATTATGTGCGCCGTAAAACCGGCGCACGCTATGGCATTGGCGCACGCATTACCGAAGTTCAAACCGTCTTCAAAACGCTATTCAACGCGAAAGACGTGAACACGAATGGCGTGGTTTTTGACGATCTGTTTGCGGACGGCGAGACCTTTAAGGTTGGTAATCTGGACGCAAAAGTGATTGCAACGCCGGGCCACACGCCTGCGTGCGTGACTTATGTTATCGGCGATGCAGCTTTTGTCGGCGATACGATGTTCATGCCGGACTACGGCACGGCACGAACCGACTTTCCGGGCGGCGACGCTGGCACCCTTTATGACAGCATCCAGAAAATTCTGTCACTGCCAAAAGAGACCCGCGTCTTTGTCGGCCATGACTATCTGCCTGAAGGCCGTACCGACTATGTCTGGGAAACGACGGTTGCCGAGCAGAAGGCCAAGAACATTCACGTGCATGATGGCATTAGCCGCGAACAGTTTATCGAGATGCGCAACACGCGTGACGCAAAGCTCGCGCCGCCGCGCCTGATCATGCCGTCACTTCAGGTGAATATTCGCGCTGGCCAGCTTCCGCCTGCGGAAGACAACGGCAAGCAGTACATCAAGATTCCAGTCTCTCTTGCAGGATGAGCCCTGAAGACCTTCGGGTCTCCTGAAATGTCCCCCCCCCTGCTCACCTGCATAAAGAGAAGCCCGCTTTTCATTCGAGAAGCGGGCTTTCTTTTATTCTGATTATCAAGCGTCAGACTAAGCAGACCACCAGTTGGCTGGCTTAGCTTTAAACTGGGCAGCTTCTTCAAGCTGGGCTGCAACGCGCAGGCACGCAGATTCGTCGAGCGCCTTGCCGATAACCTGCAGCCCCATAGGCAGACCATGGTGATCTGTTGCCACAGGTACAGAGATACCTGGGAGCCCTGCGAGGTTCGCCGTAACCGTGAAGACGTCGTTCAGGTACATTGAAATCGGGTCATCCATACGCTCGCCCAGCGCAAACGCAGCAGACGGACATGTTGGCGTAAGCAGCGCATCAACTTCTTCGAAGACATTCTGGAAGTCTTGAAGGATCTTCGTGCGGACCTTCTGAGCTTTCAGATAATACGCGTCATAATAACCGGCTGACAGCACGTACGTGCCGATCATCAGGCGACGCTTCACCTCTGCACCAAAGCCTTCGGCGCGTGTGTTCTGATAGATGTCTGTCAGATTATCGCCAGCCTGACGCAGGCCATAGCGCATGCCGTCATAGCGCGCGAGGTTCGAAGACGCTTCAGCTGGTGCAACGATGTAATACGCAGGCAGAGCATATTTTGTGTGCGGCAAGCTGACGTCGACGATTTCGCAGCCGGCAGCTTTCAGCCAGTCGATACCCTGCTGCCAGAGCTTCTCGATATCTTCTGGCATGCCATCGACGCGGTATTCTTTAGGAACACCGATTTTCATGCCTTTAACCGGCTCGCCAATGGCTTTTGTCCAGTCAGGTTGTTCAACCTTCAGAGAGGTAGAATCCTTGTCATCATGGCTACACATGACGTTCAGCATAATGGCTGCGTCCTTGACCGTCTTCGCGATCGGGCCAGCCTGATCAAGAGACGAGGCAAATGCGACCATGCCAAAACGGCTTGCGCGGCCGTAAGTCGGCTTAATGCCCACTGTACCTGTGAACGATGCAGGCTGACGAATAGAACCGCCCGTATCGGATGCCGTAGCTGCAAGGCAGAGGTCAGCTGCAACAGCGGACGCAGAGCCACCAGAAGAACCACCCGGTGTCAGGTCGGCGTTGCCACCATCATTACGGCGCCACGGGTTGATGACGTTGCCGTAGAAAGACGTTTCGTTAGACGACCCCATAGCAAACTCGTCCATATTGAGTTTGCCGAGCATAACAGCGCCTTCGCGCCAGAGGTTCGCCGTGACCGTGCTTTCATAAGGTGGTGTGAACTCGCCCAGAATATGAGAACACGCTGTCGTGCGAACACCTTCAGTGCTGAACAGGTCTTTGATGCCCAGAGGCGCACCTTCCAGTGCACCCGCCTCACCCTTTGCGCGACGCGCATCAGAGGCTTTCGCCATATCGATCGCTTTTTCAGGCGTCTGAAGAATGTATGCGTTCAGCGCACCGTTAGCTTTCTCAATCGCATCCACGTAGGCCGTGGTGATCTCTTCTGAAGAAAACGCTTTCGAGTTCAACCCGTCCAGAGCGTCAGACAGAGTAAGCCCAGTGAGATCAGTCATTGTCAGTCTTTCAATAATAATCGGTCCGCAAGTCGTGCCTTGCCGCAGCGAACCGGAAAAGAAAACTCCAACCGCTTGGTAGACGCGTACGCCCTAACTTATCAAGTGCTGAATTACCTGTATCTGCCGACTTTTCCGAAGAAGTCGCGCGATGTTGCAGGAATTAAAAAAGGCGCTTCATTCGAAGCGCCTCTAACTCAAGGAAGAAGCCTATTCTTCGGCAGCTTCTTCTGTCTCTTCGTCAGCGTCGTCATCCCACTCGTAGATCGCATTGATAAGGCAGGAATCAACAGACGTCGCCGTCCTTGTTCGCGCAGGAAAAATACTGTCAGAAACGATCAGACGATCACCGCGGCCTGCGCAGCTCGTACGCGAATCAATTCCGATAGACAAAGCGCGATCAAGATTAAAGCAGGACGCCGTCTCAACAAGGTAATGACGCGACGCACTTGCACGAAGCACCACAGTGTCTTCATCCGGCTGCGAGAATCCATCGATCGTGGATGTGAAACACATGCGATCTACGCGTTCTCCGAGGCGCGGATCATCAGCAAACTTCGCAGCGCCGCTGACTTGCTGAGCATCGCCCTCGCCGCCATTTGCCACTGTGGCGCAGGCAGACAGCAGGAAAACCATTCCCGCATAGACCATTGGCAGACTCTTATCGCGCAACATCGCTCACCTCTTGTTCCGGTCTATATCGCGCCAAAACAGTAAAAGTTCAATGATATCGCGGAAAATTTGATCAGTCGGAGACTTATTCAACAACCTTTGGAACGACAAAGAAGCCGTCTTCGGATTTCGGCGCGTTTGCGAGGACTTTGTCCTGAATGCCGCCGTCTGTCACAACGTCTTCGCGCATTGGCAGAGATGTCTCCACAACAGAGGTCATCGGCTCCACACCTTCAACATCAACTTCGCCGAGCTGTTCGATCCAGTTCAGGATGTTGTTGAGTTCGTCCGTCATAGGTTCAACCTGATCCCCTGGCAGCGCAATGCGGGCCAGGCGGGCAACTTTTTTTACGTCCTGATTGGTGACGCTCATGCGGAACACTCCTCTGTGTGAGTGCGGGTTTATGACGAGCTTACAGCTTGATCAAGAATGACGGACGAAAATTTCTGCGAATACCGCCCGCAGAAAGTCTTTTGAGCTTCGCTGACAGCAAGCTATCAGACAGACATGCTATTATCAGACGTAACAGAGCTGCCTAATCAGGGCATTATTATCGGGCTGGATCCGGGATCAAAGACGCTTGGTGTCGCGGCCAGCGACAGCCTCCAGCTTACAGCCCATCCGGTAGAAACCATTCAGCGCGGCAAAAAACTGGCTCCGACGCTGAATCGCCTTTTCGAACTGTTCGATGAGCGCGGCGCCATCGGCATCGTGATGGGGCTTCCACTCAACATGGATGGCAGCGCGGGCCCTCGTGTTCAGTCTGCGCGCGCGCTTGCACGGCACATTCTTCAGATTCGCGATGTGCCAATTGCTTTTCAGGATGAACGCATGTCGAGCCAGATGGCGGAACGCGCGATGCTGGAAGCTGATCTGTCACGCGCGCGCCGTGCCGAACTCATCGATAAATCAGCCGCAGCGATCATCCTTCAGACTGCTATCGACCGGATCGCCAACGCTTCATGACGTTTCTGAACGCTCTTCTTCCCGTCATGTTCATGGTGGCGCTGGGGCAGTTCCTTGCCTGGCGCAAACTACCTGATCGGGATGGATGGCGATCCATTGAACGACTTTGCTATGTCGCCCTTTTCCCTGCCCTGATCATACTGGTGCTTTCACGAGCGCCGTTTGACGAAGCACCCTGGAAGATCGCGCTCACGCTGTTCATCGCCCAGATATTGATGGCAGGCACAGGTCTGCTTGCGCTCTTATGGCCGAATGTATCTCGCCCGGCCGTCGGCAGCATCATCCAGTCTAACTCGCGCTGGAATACCTTCATCGCACTGACCATTTCAGGCGTTCTCTATGCTGAAGAAGGGCTGGCGCTCACCGCGCTTTGCGCCGCCATACTCATTCCGATGGCAAACATCCTCTCTGTGCTGGCGCTCTCCCATTTCGGCGAAACCGAAACAGGCGTGAAGCGCAATCCGTTCACAGAACTCATTCGCAATCCGCTGGTTATCGCCTGCATTATCGGCGCAGCGCTGAACGTCACGGGACTTCAGCCAACCGGCATCATCAATACCATTCTGGAACTGATTTCAGAACCAGCCATGGCACTCGGGCTGCTGGCGGCTGGCGCGGGTGTGAATTTTATCGCGCTACGGCGCGCCGGTCTCTTCACGGTATTCTGGTCACTTGTGCGCCTGATCGGCATGCCAGTTCTGACAATCCTTATCGCGCGCCATGGTTTTAGCCTGGACGGCGTGCCGCTGGCTGTAATGGCCATCGCGACCGCCACCCCGACCGCAACAAACGGCTTTATCCTCGCGCGTCAGCTCGGCGGAGATGCAGACCTTATGGCCAACCTGATCGCCACAGAAACTGTTCTCGCCGCCCTGACAATGCCGGCCATTCTGATCGCTTTCGGCCTTCTATAGAGAGAACTCAGTGACGGCACATTGCGCATAATGTTGACGTACCACCCCGAGAGAGACTAGCTGGTCCGGATTTTTCATTCTCAGAGTCTTCACCGATGACCTTCGCTTATGACTTCTCCCTTCAACACCTTCTGGGCATTGAAGGGCTCAATCGTCTGGACATCGAGTACCTGCTTGATCGCGCAAACGAGTTCGTTGAAAATCGCACTCCGGAACAATCCCTCAAAGGGAAAACGCTGATCAATCTGTTCTTCGAAAACTCGACAAGAACACAAAGCTCTTTCGACATTTCAGCAAAGCGTCTCGGCGCAGATGTCGTGAACATGTCGGTTCAGTCTTCGTCTGTGAAGAAGGGCGAAACGCTGGTCGATACGGCGATGACGCTCAACGCGATGCAGCCGGACCTACTAGTGATCCGTCACGGATCTTCAGGCGCCGTGAGACTTCTGTCTCGCAAGGTCGATTGCGCGGTCGTGAATGCCGGTGACGGCACACATGAACACCCGACGCAGGCTCTGCTGGACGCGCTTACGATCCGCCGTCGCAAAGGCCGCATTGAAGGCTTGAAAGTGGCGATTTGCGGAGACATTCTGCACTCACGCGTCGCCCGCTCCAATGCCATGTTGCTGCATCTGATGGGCGCCGAAGTCCGACTGGTGGCTCCGCCAACGCTCATGCCTCCGGGCACTGAAACCTGGGGCGCGCACTCGACGCATACCAACATGATTGAAGGCATTAGCAGCTGCGATGTCGTAATGATGCTTCGCCTTCAGCTCGAACGGATGCACGGCCTTTATCTGCCGAGTAAGCGTGAGTTCTTCCACCTTTACGGCCTTGATAAGGAAAAGCTCTCTTACGCCGCACCAGACGCACTGATCATGCATCCCGGCCCCATGAACCGAGGCGTCGAAATCGACAGCGCCATCACGGAATCGGAAAACAGCACCATCACGGAGCAGGTCTCTATGGGCGTTTTCGTCCGCATGGCCGTACTGGATGCGCTCGCCAAAAATCTTGATCGCGCACGTGCGGAGGCGTCAGCATGAAACAAGCTCTGATCAACGCGCGTATTCTCGACCCGGCGTCGGGCCTCGATACTGTCGGCGGCATCATTATCGAAGACGGCTACATCTCCGAATTCGGCCCACAGGTGACCGCAGCAACAGCCGGAACCGATCTTATCACCGATTGCGGCGGCAAGGCCGTTGCACCTGGCCTGATCGATATGCGTGTCAAAACCGGCGAGCCGGGTTCTGAGCACCGTGAAACGCTTGAAACCGCCAGCCGGTCAGCCGTCTCCGGCGGCATTACATCCATGGTGATTATGCCGGACACAGATCCCGCGATCGATACGCCCGCTCTGGTCGATTACCTCAAACGCGCAGGTCAGTCCCATAAAGTTCTGAACCGGATCTATCCAGCCGGCGCCCTGACTGTCGGCCTCGCGGGCGAAGGCATGACCGAGCTCTCCCTTATGAAGGATGCAGGCGCGGTTCTGTTCTGTAACGCGGATAAGGCTCTGACCTCTGCAAACCTCATCCGTCGCGCACTTCAGTATAGCCGCGGTGTAGGCGCAAAGATTATGCTCCGTCCGGACGAACCATCGCTGTCGACCGGCTCCATGAATGCCAGCGCATTTGCAGCGCGCCTAGGCCTGCGCGGACTGCCCGCGAGCGCTGAATGGATTGGCCTGGAGCGCGACTTGCTGCTCGCTGAAATGACCAAAAGCGACATCATCGTCGATCAGGTCACAACAGGGCGCAGTCTTGATATCGCAAACCGCCATCGCGAAGCGGGCAATAATGTCATCGTAACGGCGGCAGCCCATTCTCTGTTCTTCAATGAACTCGATATCGGAGATGGCTCTCACGACCCGCGCAAAGCGTATCTCACCTATTGCAAAGTGAACCCGCCATTTCGCGCAGAAGAAGATCGTCTCGCCCTGATTGAAGGCCTGAAAAACGGCTCCCTCAACGTGATCGTGTCGTCTCACGATCCACAGCCTGCCGAAGACAAGCGACTTCCGTTTGATGAAGCCAGCTTTGGCGCCGCAGGCCTGGAGACGCTTCTTTCAGCGCTCACAACCCTTGTCGCAGAACCACACTACGAACTTGACCTTTTGACCGCTCTTGCCGCTGTCACATGCAATCCGGCTGATGCTCTTAATCTGCCGCTCGGACGGATCGCCGAAGGCGCAGAAGCAGACCTTGTTGTCTTCGATCCGGAGACACCATGGAAATGTCTTCGCGAAAACCTCTCTTCACGCTCTGGC
The DNA here is from genome assembly GCF_029210165.1 of Ponticaulis sp. Taxonomy (NCBI): domain Bacteria; kingdom Pseudomonadati; phylum Pseudomonadota; class Alphaproteobacteria; order Hyphomonadales; family Hyphomonadaceae; genus Ponticaulis; species Ponticaulis sp. The sequence continues at coordinate 2,438,710 of NZ_JARGNT010000001.1, read as the reverse complement.
AACAGCCCGTTTGATGGCCGCCTCCTGACTGGCAAAACAGTCCGGACAATGGTCAAAGGCAAATGGGTATTTGGCCCTGAGAACGGAAACTAATCATGGAAAGCATTCCTGATACCGCAATCTGGGCGGGCGCAGCTATTATCGGCTATTTGCTCGGCTCGATCCCGTTTGGTCTGGTCATCACCCAGTTGGCCGGTCTTGGCGACATTCGCGCTATCGGCTCCGGCAATATCGGCGCAACAAACGTCCTGCGCACAGGTCGCAAAGACCTTGCTGCAGCAACCTTTCTGCTCGATTCCGGTAAAGCCGGCCTCGCAGCTCTGTTGTTCGCGTTTCTCTTCGCTGATCGTATCCCGGCTATTGGTCTGTTTGCAGGCGCCATGGCGTTTATCGGCCATTGCTTCCCGGTCTGGCTTCAATTCAAAGGTGGCAAAGGCGTCGCGACCTATGCCGGCCTGCTCTTCGCAGCCGTCTGGCAGATCGGCCTGTTCGCTGCTGTCTGCTGGCTGACAGTGGCCTTCCTTGCACGCCGATCCTCCGTCGCAGCGCTGACCACCGCCTTATTCGTGCCAGTCGTCGCCTGGGGGCTGAACCTGTCTCTGATCCACGTCCTGATTCTGGTCGCGCTCACCGCCCTCGTCTTCTGGCGACATGCAACGAACATCAAGCGCATACTGGACGGCACCGAACCAAAATTCGGACAAGGCAAATCTAAAACCACCGACGCAGAAGCACCCGCTCCGTGACGGATGCTGAACGCATCGCCCGCGTTCAGCTTGCCCGGACGAAAGGGGTCGGGCCCCTCACCTATTCCAGATTTCTTGAGACCTATGGTTCGGGTCTCGCCGCGCTCGAAGCGTTTCCGGAGCGCGTGCGTGCCTCAGGTCGCGGCGAGCTGAAGCTTTATCCCGCAGACAAAGTCCGACGCGAATTCGACGAAACCGACCACATCGGTGCTCGCATAATTCTATCGGGCGATGAAGATTACCCCGAACTTCTGGGACATCTATCACCTGCCCCGCCGGTGATTACGGTCTGGGGCAATACAGATCTCCTCAAAAAGCCATGCGTGGCGCTGGTAGGCTCACGTAACGCCTCTGCCGCCGCTATACGAATTGCCCATGATATGGCGCATGATCTGGGCAATAGCGGATATACAGTCGTTTCGGGTCTGGCCCGCGGCGTTGATACGGCCTCTCACAATGGCTCGCTATCGACAGGAACGGTCGCGGTGATCGCAGGCGGCATAGACAATATTTATCCGGCGCAGAATGAAAACCTCCGCAATCAGATCAAAGATACAGGGCTGGTTGTGTCTGAGTCGCCATTCGGACACGAACCACGCGCAAACGATTTCCCACGTCGAAACCGCCTCATTACCGGGCTCAGCCTTGGCGTCGTAGTCATTGAGGCTGCTCAGCGTTCTGGCTCTCTCATTTCAGCCCGCACCGCGCTCGAACAAGGCCGCGAAGTCATGGCAGTTCCGGGCAGCCCGCTCGACAACCGTACCCGAGGCTCAAACGGACTTATTCGGTCTGGCGCAATACTCGTAGAAAACGCTGAGCAGGTAATAGAAGCCATCGCACCGGCTGCGCCGTCTCAGCCAAGTCTTTTTGAAATGCCGGACGACGATCTGGATGATGAAACGCTGGAGTTTTCGGAAGAAGATCGCGCACGAATCATTCAGGCGCTTTCACCCACAGCGACAACTATTGCCGATATTTCACTGGCAACCGGCATTCCAAGCCGCAAATGTGCCATCCTTCTGGTAGAACTTGAGCTGGAAGGAATCGCAGGCTCTCTGCCGGGCGGGCTAGTCCGCCGTCAGAACTGAGATTTCAGGCATCAAATATGCAACAAGGCGACCTTAAAATCGCTTTTTTTGCGTGTCATAGGGTATGAAGACTTTTGTCCTCGCGACGAAAAGTATAACCCAGACAAGTAGGTTTCGAAGGGGATAACCGTGAAGCGCAACGATCTGCTCGCAATCATGGCGATGATGGCATTCACACCGGCTGTGGTTGCGCAGGATTTCTCATCTGATCGGGTTTACCTGGAAGCCGACGTTCTGATCGATAATCAGGATGAAGGAATCATGATCGCCGAAGGCAATGTGGTGGCGCGCTATGCGGACCGCCAACTGACGGCTGATCGGGTTATCTACAATCTTCAGGAACAAAAAGTTCATGCGATTGGCAATGTGCGTATTGTTGATCCGGACGGCACTGTCCGAGTTGCAGAAGAGTTGGAAGTTGACGGCTCACTGTCAGACGGTGTTGCAGCCAATTTTGCCGCTCAACTGCCTCAGAACGCTGTTGTCGTTGCCCGTACGGCTGCACGTGATGATTCTGGCTCCAACTCTCTGGAGTATGCGATCTATACCGCATGCCCGATTTGCGAAGAAGAAGGCAGCCAGCCAACATGGAGCCTGCGTGCCCGCCGCGCCGTCCAGAACGCTGACACTCAGATGATCACCTATGAGGGTGCTGTATTTGAGCTGAAGGGCGTTCCGGTACTTTACCTGCCGTATTTCGCACACCCGGACCCAAGCACGGAGCGCCGTTCCGGCTTCCTTACGCCAACGCCAGAACTCTCTTCAAAACTCGGTTTCGTTTATGAGCAGCCGTATTACTGGGCGATTTCGCCGAGCAATGATCTGACTGTCACGCCGCGTCTCCACACGAATGTGAACTCGACACTGGGCGCCGAATACCGCCAGCGCTTCTATTCCGGCTCGCTGAACCTGTCCGGTTCCATGGCGTATGACTATGAGTTCGACAGCAATGGTGACCGCCAATTCTACAACACAAACGGTCGCATCGTTGCCAATCCCTCCACCTTCACTGGCACGCTGATCCCGAGCGAAGAAGAATTCCGTGGTCACCTCTTCGCGGAAGGTGATTTCGAGATTTCGGATATCTGGAGCTGGGGCTTCTCCATTGAGGAAGTCTCCGACGATCTCTATCTGCGCCGCTATGACATTAGCGACTGGAACACACCGCGCGGACTGGTCGACTCCAACCCGCAGCGCCTTCTCAACCAGCTTTATTTTGTTGGCCAGAGCGAGAACTTCTACGCAGATGCCATTTCCTTCCACACGCAAGGTCTGCGCGATGGTGATGATGACGCCCTGTTCGCGCGCGTGACGCCAAGCGTTTACGCAAACCAGCTCATGGACTTTGGCGATAACGGTCTCGTCTCGCTCGAAACCGGCCTTGCCATTCTGGACCGCAGCGGCGGTAATGACACGCGCCGTCTCACAGCGTCCGCTGACTGGCAGAACTCCTATGTGTCTCCAGGCGGACTTGTGCTGGAACCACTCCTGCGCGTGCGTGGTGATTATTTCGATTATTCAGTCGCTCAGACAAACGCCACGCCAGCATTCGAAGACTCTGAAGCGCGAGGCTATGGTCTTGCCGCAGCAACGTTACGCTGGCCATTGGCGCGCTATTCGGAAGGTTCGCGCATTCTAATCGAACCGGTCATGACGATCGCCTACAGCGAATCCTCTTTGGAAAATATTCTCGTACCGAACGAAGACTCCACGAAATTCGAACTGGACCACGCAGTTCTGTTCGAAGCTGATCCGTTCACGCAGCAGGACCTCGTTGAAACGGGTGGACGTATCGCGGCAGGTGTTCGCACGGCCGTCTCCATGGATAACGGCTTCACGCTCCGCGGCACACTTGGTCGACGCTGGCGCGATGAGGCAGACCCGCTATTCACTTACGCGTCCAACCTGGCAGGCACTGAGTCAGACTATCTGGTCGGCGGTGCACTTGAGTATGAGGACACGTTCAGTTTTGCCGCGAACTTCCGCCTCAATGATGATTTCGACATTCAGCGCGTCGAAACCCGCGCGACAGTTGATTGGTGGCGTCTCAAGGGTGATGTCACCTATTTCAACGTGTCCGATGACATCTCAATGGAAGCGCTCCCGCTGCAGCGTCAGGGCATCTCCCTTGGCGCGACCGTTGAACTGACCGAAGACGTTGAGCTGCTCTACCGGATCAACCGGAACCTCGAAGCCAATCTGAACCAGATCCAGGCCGTAGCGCTTCGCTGGTCTGACGAGTGCAGCTTCTTCCAGATTGGCTATCAGCAGCGCGAAATCAACGATCGTGGCGTCGGCAATAGTGAATCCATCACGTTCGGCTTTGGCTTCAATACACTTGGCCAGGTCACCAGTGGTAATTTTGATTAAGAGAAACCCTTCTGCATCTTCATGTGACATTTCCTTTTGGATCATGTTATCGCATGTGACACGATGAATACGCGTTGGCGGGCAGGTTTTTGGAGTAAAGATTTATGATCGGATTTCGGACGCTGGTAAGTGGGCTTGCTCTGATGGCATTCAGTGCACCTGCAATTGCGCAGACCGCTACCGGCCCAGCGACCGCAGCAACCTCTGAAGCGGCTGAGTCTTCTACTCGCATGCTTGGCGGTGTCGCAGCTGTCGTGAATGATGAAGTGATTTCCATCTCTGACGTCGCATCCCGCGCGCGCCTGCTGCTGATTACGTTGGGCGTTCAGCCATCACAGGAAGCTCTGCGTCAGGTTCTGCCGCGCGCTATGGAAGAACTTATCGACGAACGCCTGCAACTTCAGAAAGCTGCCGAGTACGAACTCGAAATCGACGAACGTGAAATTGATGCGGCCGTCAACGACCTCGCACGTCAGAACCAGACATCGCTCGAAGGTCTTTACACAACGCTCGTACAAAACGGTGTGAACCCGCAAACGCTGCGTGAGCAGATGCGTGCGGAAATCGCATGGCGCCGTATCATTAATGGTCTTTACGGTTCTCGTATTCGTATTTCCCAGCTGCAAATCGACAGTACGCTTGACCGCATGGAAAACGATGCGTCTGAAGAGCGCTATCAGCTCGCCGAGATTTTCCTCTACGCGCCAACAGAATCTGACCGTCAGCAGATGATGCAGGGCGCAAACGTGATCCTGCAGCAAATCCGTCAGGGCGCGCGTTTTGAACTTGCCGCTCAACAATACTCGAATTCTCCGACAGCGGCAGTTGGCGGCGATCTTGGTTGGGTCTCCCCGACAGAGCTGGAACCAGAAGTTCAGGAAGTTATCCGCGCGACTGAAGCGCCTGCAATGACACCACCTATCGTCGCGTCTGATGGCATCTACATCTACGCAGTCCGCGCCAAGCAGGACGGAACAAACGGACGGGTCGAAGTCGACCTTACTCAGGTTCTTTCTGCAACAGGCGATATCACCGCGCTTGAAGCCTTTCGCGCTGAAGGCCATTCCTGCGACACGCTGGAAACGGTTGTGAACGAAACCGAAGGCCTGCTCTACGCGCCGCTCGGTCGTGTAAGTATGGACGCTCTGATGGAGCAGATTTCCGAAACGGTGCGTGACACGGAAGTCGGCACATCTGCAGCTCCGATCGAAACACCGGCTGGCCCGACCCTGCTGTATGTTTGTGACCGCGGCTTTGCTGATATTGAAATTCCGGACCGTGACGCTATCGAGGATCGTCTGTTCAACCAGCAGCTTTCTCTCATGGCGCAGCGCGAACTTCGTGACCTGAAGCGTGACGCAACAATTATCAGACGATAAGCGGTTACCGCTTGTTCTGACGCAGGGAGATCCGGCGGGCGTTGGCCCGCAGGCTTCTCTTCTTGCCTGGCAGGCATTCCAGAAAATACCGGATACACGCAGCTTCTATCTTCGCGGCAACGTCGCGACGATGCGAGATCGCGCGCGCGCAGCAGGCCTCGATGTCGACATCATCGAAATCCGTAACCCGGCAGAGTGTGAGGCTGTATTCGCTGATGGGCTTCCGGTCATTGATATTGCGAGCCCTGACGCACGCGCAGGTGAGCCCGATACCGCGACAGGTTCTGCGATTGTTGAGTCGATCAGACTGGGCGTGGACGATGTCTGGAATGGCAAAGCCTCCGCCGTTGTTACCAATCCGATTGCCAAGTCGCTTTTGAAAGCCGCGGGCTTCCAGCACCCTGGCCACACCGAATACCTTGCAGAACTGGCAGGCACACTGACTAGTGCCCCAGCGCCCCACCCGGTCATGATGCTTATTGGTGGCGGGCTTCGCGTCGCGCTCACAACGATCCACATGCCGCTACGCGCCGTGCCTGACGCGATCACTGAACCACTTATCAAACAGGTGACAGAGATCGTCTCAACGGCGCTCAAACGCGATTTCGCGGCAGATAGTGCACGCATTGGCGTTGCAGGCCTGAACCCGCACGCAGGCGAAGACGGCATGCTGGGCTATGAAGAACAAGCGGTCATCATCCCTGCGCTTCATGAGCTGAACGCTTCCGGCATCAACGCTATTGGCCCGCGTCCGGGCGATACGGTATTTCATGAAATGCTCAGAGGCGCGTATGATGCTGTGCTGGCTATGTATCATGATCAGGGACTTGCACCGCTAAAGACACTGGATATGTGGGGCGGCGTTAATGTGACGCTTGGTCTGCCATTCATCAGAACCTCACCGGATCACGGTACGGCATATGACGCGGCTGGCGCATTTAATGTACGCGCCGACAGCCTGATCGCCGCTATAAACATGGCTGACACAATGAGCCGCAACCGAATCGAATATGACGCCGCCCATGACTGACGACAAAGCACCTGAACTTCTGCGCGCGACGGCTAATAAAAAGCTCGGCCAGCATTTTCTGTTCGATCCCGACATTCTGAAACGTGTTGCTCTCGCAGGTGGCCCCGTAGACGGCGCCGATGTCATCGAAATCGGTCCTGGCCCGGGCGGCCTGACGCGTGCGTTGTTGGACAATGGCGTAAGAAAGCTGGTCTGCGTTGAGATGGATGATCGCTTCGCAGAAGCACTGCTGAGCTGGCCTGAAGCATCTCAAGGACGCCTCGCCGTCCATAAAGGCGATGCGACGGCCATTGATTGGCCCGCCTTCATCGACGAACACGGTCTGGGCCAGAATATCAAAATCGTTGCCAACCTGCCCTACAATGTCGGCACGCCGCTCTTCGTGGGCTGGCTGAACCAGATGTCTCTGTTCGGGACCATGTCACTCATGTTCCAGAAAGAGGTGGCGCAGCGGATTTGCGCAAACCCCGGAAGCAATCATTACGGGCGACTCGCAGTGCTCTCGCACGCAGTCATCGAGCCACGCATGGCGTTTACGCTGCCACCGGGCGCGTTTAAGCCGCCTCCGAAGGTGGCATCAGCTGTCGTCTCCGCAAAGCCACTGGCAGACGACAAAGCTTATCCGCATCTGGATGCCTTGCAGACCGTCACAGCAGCTGCGTTCGGTCAGAGACGTAAAATGCTGCGCGCTAGCCTGAAACAAATCATCCCTCAGAGCGCTACGACAGAACAGCTTCTGGAATCAGTCAGCATTGATCCGACCCGTCGTGCAGAGACACTCTCCCAGCAGGAGTTTCGTGATCTCACGACAGCGTGGAAAGCGCTTTAGTCCGCGAGCAGGCTCTGAACCAGAGGCTCCAAACGAAGCTGGCGCAGACGCTTCTGGCGTTCCGTCAGAAGGATGCGTTCCAGCTCTTCGAACGCCACATCCAGATCTTCGTTCACGATGACATAGTCATAGCGACGCCAATGGCTGATTTCGCTTTTTGCACCTGCCATACGGCGAGCAACCTTCTCAGGGTCTGATCCCGGACGCTCTTCCAGACGCTTCTGAAGCGCCTGAATGCTCGGCGGAAGCACGAACACAGATACAACATCATTTGGCATCTGGTCATGGATCGCATCAGCGCCCTGCCAGTCTACGTCAAAGATCACGTCACGGCCTTCAGAGAGGCGGCGCTCGACAGCTTTGCGAGGCGTTCCGTAGAAATGGTCGAACACCTTCGCCCATTCCAGAAACTCGCGGTCCTCGATCATCTGTTCAAACTGAGCATGATCGACAAAGTCGTAATGGACACCGTCCTGTTCGCCCGGACGCGGCGCACGTGTCGTCGCAGAAACAGACAGACGAACATCTTCGTATTTATCCATCAGTTTTCGGGACAGTGTGGTTTTACCAGCTCCGGACGGGCTGGAAATGACGAGCATTAGGCCGCGGCGCGGATTAGCACTATTCGACATTTGCGGACTGCTCCTTGAACTGATCGATAAGCGATTTCAGGGCGAGCGAATGACGCGTCATTTCAAGGCTCGCAGACTTGCTGCCAAGCGTATTTGCTTCCCGCAAAAGCTCTTGAGACAGGAAATCAAGTTTCCGCCCTACAGCCTTACCTGATTTGAATAAATTCCGCGCCTCAACAAGGTGCGCCGAAAGGCGATCAACCTCTTCTGTGACGTCCGCCTTACTCGCCAGAATAGCAAGTTCCTGCTCCAGACGCTCTTCGCTGATACGAGAATCAGAAAGAAGACCTGTCACGCGCTCATTAAGACGCGCCATCATTTGTGCGGGTTGGACGTCAGCGGTGGCTTTCGCCTCAACGACCACAGCTTCCATGTCGGACACAATGCGTTCCATAATCTCAAGCAGGGCCTGACCTTCCGTCTGGCGTGCGCGTTTTAGCTGTTCGATTGCCTCGCCGACGGCATCCAGAATGCCTTTGCCAATCTCGCTGTCCGGAGACACTTCGATAGCAGTGCGCTCACTGGAAATAACGCCGCGCAGAGCAAACAAATCACCGGCAGACGTTGAAGCGCCACGGCCGGCCGCTCGGTCAGCTAAGCGAGCCTTGCGCGAAAGTGCGTTGAGTAAGCCTGAATCGATCGAGACACGCTGACCGTCGCCGGTCTCACGGAGATTGAGCGACGCTTGCATATTGCCGCGCGCGAAAGCCGACTTGAACGCGGCACGAATGCCAGCTTCCAGACCTTCGCAACCTGGCGGCAGATGAAGCCGCAGATCAAGACCACGCCCATTTACCGATTTGGCCTCAAACTGCCATGAGAGGCGCGCGCCATCGCCCTGTCCGCTGCCAAATCCTGTCATGCTGGAGAGCATGGTGTGTCTCCTTATTGAGCGTTGCGACGGCTGCGTTCAATCTGACGCCAGCGCGCAACATTGCGATTGTGTTCTGCGTTAGTGCGAGCAAACACGTGGTGCCCCTCACCGTCGGCAACAAAGAATAGATAATCAGATTCCGCTGGCTGAAGAACTGCGCGAAGTGCCGCCTCACTGGGATTGCAAATTGGCGTCGGTGGCAGGCGGTCAATCTGGTAGGTGTTATAAGGCGTGTAACGGTCGATTTCAGAGCGGTACAGGCCACGTTGCACTTCCTGGCCATTCACAGTGCGAGTCAGACGCTCGCCCTGTGAGATACCGTAAATGATTGTAGGATCGCTCTGCAGACGCATACCGCGGTTAAGACGGTTGATGAACACGCTTGCTACGAGATCCTCATCACCGACGCTGCCCGTCTCTTTTTCCACGATAGATGCGAGGATAATCGCCTCTTCCGGAGATGCGAGCGGGAGATCAGGCTGACGATTAGCCCAGATTTCTTCGAGGAGCGTATCCTGAGCCCCCATGAGCAGCTGGACAACTTCGGCACGGGTCGTGCCGCGCGTAACCATATAGGTGTCCGGCAGGAAGCTTCCCTCTTCAGGTGTCTCAGGCATGTCGCCTGTCAGCACTTCAGAGGTCTCGATTGCGCGCATTGCCTGCGCAATAGTCGAGCCTTCAATCACCTGAACCGGATGCAGAATAACATCACCCTCTTCCATCAGGCGGAGGATTTCGGTGATGCTGGCATCGGACGGAATGCTGTATTCGCCAGCTTTCAGGCTGGCGTCGAGCTCGTAATATCGGGAAGCAAGGCGGAAGAGACGTGTGTCCTCAATCAGCCCCTGTTCGGCAAGCTGTTCGCCAATGCGGATTGTGCCGGCACCGCGCGGGATAAGCACGATCTGGTTCTCAGCGCCCGCCATAGGACCCGGCTCGTTAATCTGACCAAGAAACCACTGGTAAGCGGCGAAAGCACCGCCTGCAGCGATGAGCGCTAAAACGAGAAGGGCCACCAAAGCCCTGGTGACCCATTTCATCGTTTCACTCCTGGAAACCTGATCTTAGCCAAGGCCGCTTGTCCTTAGTCGTCGACACGTCCAAGTACGAGCGCTGCGTTTGTGCCGCCAAAACCGAACGAGTTGGAGAGCGCGTATTTGATTTCGCGAGACTTGGACTTGAGCGGTGTCAGGTCAATCTCGGATTCAAAGGACGGATTCTCAAGGTTCAGCGTTGGAGGGATCATGCTGTTCTTGACTGCAAGCGCCGTGAAGGCAGCTTCAACCGCACCAGCAGCACCCAGAAGGTGACCGATAGACGATTTCGTCGAGGACAGAGACAGACCTTTTACAGACTCACCGAAGAGACGTTCGATCGCGCGAACCTCGATCTCGTCACCAACCGGTGTCGATGTACCGTGTGTGTTGACGTAGTCGATGTCTGCTGGTGTCAACTTGGCATGGCGAAGCGCCATTTCCATAGCGCGGTAACCACCATTGCCGTCTTCCGCCGGAGACGTGATGTGGTGCGCGTCGCCAGAGAGGCCATAGCCGAGAACTTCAGCATAGATTTTTGCGCCACGCTTTTTCGCGTGCTCGTATTCTTCAAGAACGAGTACGCCAGCGCCCTCGCCGAACAGGAAGCCGTCGCGGTCTTTGTCGTAAGGACGTGATGCGCGTTCCGGTTCGTCGTTGAATTTCGTGGAGAGGGTTTTTGCCGCAGCAAAACCTGCAACTGCGATACGGCAGAGCGAGCCTTCCGTACCACCGGCAACCATAACGTCCGCATCGCCATACTGAATGAGGCGGGCAGAATCACCGATTGCGTGCGCACCCGTCGCACATGCCGTTACCACTGAGTGGTTCGGACCTTTAAAGCCGTGCTTGATCGACACCTGGCCTGAGCACAGGTTGATCAGAGCACTCGGGATAAAGAACGGGCTGACCTTGCGGGGCCCGCTCTCTTCCAGAATTTTAGCGGTTTCAGCGATTTCAGGAAGACCACCAATGCCTGAACCGATGAGAACACCAGTCATGCATTTTTCTTCGTCCGTCTCTGGCACCCAGCCAGAATCTTCGATCGCTTCGGCGGCGGCTGCCATGCCGTAAACGATGAATTCGCCAACGCGGCGACGTTCCTTAGCGGAACCGGCACGGTCTGGGTCAAAGGCTTCAGGGTCACCCTCGCCTCCGCCACGACCGGTCGTCCACGGAACCTGTGCCGCAATCTTGCAGGACAGGTCGTCAGTATCAAACAGGTCAATCTTTTGCGCGCCAGAGCGCCCTTCAATCAACCGTTCCCAACTCGCCTCGCGGTTGCCCGCTAGAGGCGTTACGAGGCCAATGCCTGTAATAACAACCCGTCTCATCGCTAAGATTAACCCTGAGTTTTCTTGATTTCAGTTACCGCGTCACCAACGGTGCGGATGTTTTCCTGAACTTCGTCTTCAATCTCGATACCGAACTCTTCTTCAAAAGCCATAACGAGCTCAACGAGGTCGAGGCTGTCAGCGCCGAGGTCGTCAATGAAGCTAGCAGCTTCTGTTACCTTGTCCGCCTCTACCTCGAGGTTTTCGACAACGATTTTCTTCACACGTTCGAAAACATCAGACATTTCATCTTCCTTCTAATTATGGAGCGAGCAGTCAGCTCTTGTTTGTAAACTGCTTGCGTGTTGCGCCGCTAGCACATGTTTTGCGGCTTGACCATTATCCGGACTGGGATTTCCTGACTAGCCCTAACAGGCTAAATCATTGCCATCCCGCCATTCACATGCAGGGTTTGCCCTGTAACATAAGCCGCTTCTTCGCTTGAGAGATAGACACAAGCAGACGCGATGTCGCCACCAGCCCCCAGACGACCCACAGGAATCCCACCCAGAAGGTGCTCTTTCTGCGCATCGGAAAGTTCGTCAGTCATCGGAGAGCTAATAAAGCCTGGCGCCACACAATTTACTGTGATGCCACGGCTCGCAACTTCCTGAGCGAGCGATTTGGAGAAGCCAATCATACCAGCTTTGGAAGCGGCATAGTTTGTCTGGCCCGGGTTACCCGTAACACCAACGATCGACGTGATACCGATGATGCGGCCGAAACGGCGCTTCATCATGCCACGAAGGCTCGTACGTGCGAGAATAGAGTAAGCCTTGAGGTTTACGTCTACGACTGAGTCCCAGTCTTCTTCTTTCTGCTGGAGCAGGAGCTTGTCACGCGTGATGCCTGCGTTCGCGACCAGAATGTCGACAGGCCCGAAGCCTTTATCAACAGAAGGTACGAGGCCGGCGACGCTCTCCATGTCAGAGAGGTTGCACGGTGCGATATAAGTTTCGCCCGGCAGTGTGGACGCCACTTCTTCAAGAACGGCTTCACGCGTCCCGCTCAGCGCAACTTTCGCGCCCTGCGCAGACAGAGCTGCAGCGATTGCACGACCGATACCGCCAGAAGCGCCAGTCACAAGTGCAGTTTTACCCGTCAGATCGAACATGGAAGCGATCCTCCCTTTTTCCAAAAGATGTTCAGGCCTGATTCTGAGCTTCAGCAAAAGCCTCAAGATCAGATGGCGTACCCAGTGCCGTGCCGTTCAGCCCTTTTAAAGTGCGTCGGTTCATAACGGTAAGGACTTTGCCTGCGCCGCACTCTACGAGGTTCACAACACCTTCTGCAGCCATTTTCTCAACGCTTTCGCGCCAGCGCACACGTGCCGTCACCTGCTCGACCAACAGATTACGGATTTCTGCAGGGTCTGTAACCGGCGCAGCAGTCACATTTGCGTAGACCGGCACGATTGGTGATTTGAGTTCTGTTGCCGCCAGAGCTTCGGCCATCGCATCAGCAGCCGGTTGCATGAGGCTACAATGGAAAGGCGCGCTGACCGGCAAGAGCACAGCTTTCTTGATCCCATTCTCTTTAGACCACTCAGCCGCCGCCTCAACAGCCGCTTTTGCGCCGGACAGGACGACCTGACCTGGCGCATTGTCGTTCGCGATCTCGCAAACGCCGCCAGATGCTGCGCAGGCGGCTTCAGCCTGTTCGATTGTTGCACCAAGGAGAGCCGCCATGGCGCCCTCACCTGCAGGAACAGCTTTTTGCATGGACTCGCCGCGGAAACGCAGAAGCTTTGCCGCATCGCCAACGCTGATAGCGCCCGCAGCAGCCAGAGCCGAATATTCACCGAGAGAGTGACCGGCAACATAGGTTGCATCAGCCACTTTAATTCCAAACTCGGCCTCAAGCGCACGCGTTGCCGCGAGGCTTACCGCCATCAGAGCTGGCTGCGTGTTCGCTGTCAGTTTGAGATCGTCATCGGAACCTTCCCAGATCAGGCTGGAAAAGTTTTCGCCGAGCGCAGCGTCAACTTCTTCGAAAACGGCGCGAGCACTTGCGAAAGCATCAGCGAGCTCTTTGCCCATTCCAACGAACTGGGCGCCCTGGCCCGGAAAGATAAAAGCTGTGTGGTCCATAGTGACAGGTCCTTTTCAGAGCCGAATGCCCTACCCATACGAGACGCAAATGACAAGCCACTTGCATTTTTTGTCTTATTACGCTTTAAGCGCGCCTTCACTGGATAGCGGCCCGTACCAATCGTGGAACGGGGCCATCATCTGCTGCTTCCCTTGTCAGCGGGTGCCGCCTTCCAACCAAAGGGTAAAACATGGCTTTTTACGAACACGTCTTCGTAGCGCGCCCAGACATCTCACCGCAACAGGTGGAAGCGCTCGTTGAAGACATCACAAAAATCATCGAAGACGAAAACGGCAAGGTCGGCAAGACCGAGTACTGGGGTCTTCGCAATCTGGCATACCCAATCAACAAAGTTCGCAAGGGTCACTACTCCCTTATGAACCTTGATGCGCCAGCATCTGCGGTCCAGGAACTCGAGCGCCGTCTTCGTATCAACGATGACATCATGCGTCACATGACGATCCGCGTTGAAGAGCTCTCTGACGAGCCTTCTGCGATCATCGCTCGCAAAGACCGCGACGACCGTCGCAAAAGAGACTAGGAGGCAACCATGTCAAAAGGTGGAAAACTGAATATCTCCAACCTGCCGGCTCGCCGTCCTTTCGGTCGCCGTCGCAAGGTTTGCCCGTTCTCTGGCGAGAACGCTCCGGCAATCGACTATAAAGACGTGAAACTGCTGCAACGCTACGTGTCTGAAAAAGGCAAAATCGTTCCAGCTCGCATCACGGCTGTCAGCCAGAAGAAACAGCGCAAGCTCGCTCAGGCCATCAAACGTGCCCGCGTTCTCGCTCTGCTTCCGTTCAGCGTTCAGTAAGGAGAGCCCACAATGCAAGTTATCCTTCTTGAACGTGTCGAGAAACTCGGAACGATTGGTGACGAAGTCGAAGTTAAAAACGGCTTTGCGCGCAACTACCTGATCCCTCAGGGCAAAGCGCTCCTCGCTAACGATGCTAACCGTGCTCGCTTCGAAGCTGAAAAAGCTGAAATCGAAGCTCGTAACGAAAAAGCTCGTGCAGAAGCTGCGTCTAACGGCGAAGCTCTCGACGGAACGACGTTCACCCTGATCCGTCAGGCTGGCGAAAACGGCTACCTCTTCGGCTCTGTTGCGGCACGCGACGTTGCTGAAGCGGCAACTGAAGCTGGTACCAAAGTTGAGCGTCGTCAGGTTCTCCTGAACACGGCGATCAAAACTATCGGTCTTCACGAAGTCGAAATTCGTCTTCACCCGGAAGTCACGATCACCGTCACAATGAACGTTGCACGTTCTGAAGACGAAGCCGAGCGTCAAGCTGCAGGCGAGAATGTGATCGAAGCTGCTATGGCTGAACAGCGCGCTGACGAAGCTGCTGTTGCATCCGAAATGGCTGAAGCTGCTGCTGAGGCAGCTGCTGAACGCGGTCCGGCTGACGAAGACTAAGGTCTTCAGACTATCCTATTTTGAAAAAGCCACCTCTAACGGGGTGGCTTTTTTGTTGGGGAAAATCTGAAATTTCCCGGGTTCGTTAAAATTGGCCGTGTGTATTTTAAGAATACCTACATTTCTGATGGGTATACCTGCTCGCCATAATAAGATGGTGAGTGGACAAAATAATGGCTCTTTCACAACAAAAATTATCGTCAAACTCTGCGTCGGCTTCTAAGCCAACCTCAGAGGACCTTTTCAAATATCTGATGCCGGAAGATCCGAATGGCGCGCGCGCGAAAGCCGTGTGGAAGGAACTGAAGCCAGAAATCGAAGACATCCTTGAAGCGTTTTACAGCCGCATCAACGAGACGCCTAATCTCGCGGCTATGATTGAAAAATCACCTCACCGTGCTGGCGATCTGGCAAAACGTCAGACCACGCACTGGGAAAAGGCGTTTATCACAACTGATCTTCGTGAATTTGAATCTGACGCGCGCAAAATTGGCTCGGCCCACGTTCGCATTGGCCTGACCTCTGACTGGTTTATTGCCGGTTATGGCCGCGTCCTCATGGAAGCCGTGCCGCGTATTCTGAAAGCGCACCGCTTTACGCCGCAGCGCGCGGCAGAAGCCATCAACACCCTCATTTCGCGCATGTTCCTGGATATGGCGCTGGCGAATGAATCCTATTCCAGCCAGATGACCGATCACGAAGCGATCGAATGGCGTGAGGACAATGATTATCAGAACCTCCGCACGATCTCTGACTCCATGCATGACATCAACAAGGTTACGCTGAACCTTGCCGTGCTCAGCAACAGCACAGCAAAAGCAACCAGCTCCAACGAATCTGTTGCTGCCGCTGTCGAAGAGCTGGTGTCGTCCATCCAGCAACTCTCAGACACCAGCCAGAATGCCGCGAATGCAGCCGGAGACACCAACACTCGTCTGATCGAAGGCGTTCAGGGCGTTGTCCGTGCACGTGGTGCGATTTCAACGGTTGCCGAAGCTGCCGAGCGAAGCAATCAGAGCCTGTCATCCCTTCAGGGTGCGGCCGCTGAAATCAACGACGTTATGTCTGTGATCCAGTCTATTGCAGACCAGACCAACCTTCTGGCCCTCAACGCGACCATTGAAGCAGCTCGCGCAGGCGATGCCGGCAAAGGCTTTGCGGTTGTTGCGAGCGAAGTGAAGGCGCTCGCGAACCAGACTGCGTCAGCGACGGAAGACGTAGCGAGCCGGATTCAGACCCTTCAATCCGAGATTGACCGCATTAGTGCAAACTTCGCAGCAACTCGCGAAGCAATCGATACCGGCGAGGAAACGCTCAACAATGCCAGCGACCAGATCGAAGGCGCAGGCAGCCAGATGGAAGGCGTTGCCGGACGTATGAGCGAAGTTGCTCAAATTCTTGAGCAACAGGAAAGCTCCGCGCGTGAAATCTCAAGCCATATCGTCGGTATGACTGATCTCGCACGCGAGAACTCATCCTGCCTCGATGACATTGCAACATCGATGACCGACAGCAACGGTAATCTCTCCAAAGCAGCTGGTCAGTGGTTCCGCGCGACCTCATCCCGCTCGCTCTGCGAAATGGCGAAGATTGACCACACCATGTTCAAGAAACGTGTCGTCGACGCAGTGCTCGGACGCGGTCAGTGGAAATCCAGCGAGGTACCGGACAACCATAACTGCCGTCTTGGCAAGTGGTATGACAGTGTCGAAGATAGCGAGCTCCGCAATCTCGAAGCGTTCCGTTCACTTCTGGAACCGCACCATCGCGTACACAAATCTTCCACCGAGGCGCTGGCTGCGAAAGAACGTGGCGACATGGAAACAGCCATGAAAAAGCTCACAGAGCTTGATCGGGCGAGTATCGAAGTTGTCGAGAAGCTGAATGATGTTTCCGCATTCCTCCACTCCCGCGAGTCTATCTCCGAGCGTCGTAAGCGCGAACGCAAACCGATTTTCGGCGAAAAAGTCGAATTGAAGTCCGGTGAACGCACTATCAAAGCCGATGTCGTGAACGAAAACGCTGGCGGGATTGGTATTGAGGGCGTCTCCCAGAGCGAAGTCGGCCAACTCTTCGAGATGTTCTATAAGGGCAGCAAAAAAGAGGGCACTGTTCGCTGGGCGAGCGGCAACCGTGGTGGCATCAAGTTCGAAGACTGATCCCATCGCTAAAGACAGAGTACAGAGACCGCATTCCTCCGAATGCGGTCTTTTTGTTGGCTACAGGTCCATCTGGCTGTGGAAAACGGGGACGCAGCGCGAATCAGATAAAATCAAGTCGTGATCTTTCCGCAGTAAAGGGTTAACGCTGCCTCATGGCATATGACGATCCAGCTCCGAACGCGAAATCCGAACTCCCGTATAACACTGCGGCCGAGGCTGCGATTCTGGGTGCGATCCTGTTCGACAACAACGCCTATCACCGCGTCTCCGAGCTGTTGATCTCAACGGATTTCTACAACCCAGCACATGCCGAGATTTACGAAGTTATCGCCAAGTTCGTTCCGAACGGCAAAATGGCGGATGGCGTCACACTGCATGACGACTTTGCCAAGCGCGGCATGCTGGAAACCATTGGCGGCGCCGCTTACCTTGCAGAACTCCTCGACCACGCCGCGTTCGGTCCTGAAATTGTCGACTACGCCCATATCGTGCGTGACCTCGCTATTCGTCGGGAACTGATCGACATCGGCTCGGTGATGGTCACACATGCGGCCCACCCGGAAGAAGACATGCCGGGCTCTCAGCAAATCGAAGCTGCAGAGAAAAAGCTCGGCGCACTGGCAATGCGCGGTTCTGCGCGCGGTGGCTTCAAGACATTTGGCCAGGCGGTTACCGAATCCATCGAATCTGCGACCGCAGCGTTCCAACGTGACGGCAAGATTGCAGGTATCTCATCCGGTCTTCTGGACCTTGATGGCAAACTTGGCGGTTTGCACAATTCCGACCTTCTTATCCTCGCCGGTCGTCCGTCCATGGGTAAGACGTCGCTGGCGACGAACATCGCCTATAACGTCGCCGCGGCCTATAAAGCCTCGCAAAACGAACAGGGCCAACGCGTTCTGGAAGACGGCGGCATTGTTGGCTTCTACTCTCTCGAGATGTCGTGCGAGCAGCTCGCCACGCGTATTCTCGCCGAACGTTCCGGCATCCAGTCCCACCGTATTCGTCAGGGCGACCTTGAGCGCCATGAGTATGACAAGCTCCGCGATGCAGCGGCTGAACTTGAATCCCTGCCGCTCTATATCGACGATACGGGCGGCATCTCGATTTCACAGCTCTCGGCGCGGGCGCGACGCCAGAAACGTAGCCATGGCCTGGACCTGATCATCATCGACTATCTGCAGCTGATCACAGGGTCTGGCGCAAAGAGTGCGCAGGGACGTGTGCAGGAAGTCTCTGAGATCACCATGGGCCTCAAGGCTCTTGCGAAAGAGCTGCACGTACCCGTCATCGCCCTCTCCCAGCTCTCTCGTCAGGTCGAGCAGCGCGACGATAAACGCCCGCAGCTTTCTGACCTTCGTGAATCGGGTTCCATTGAGCAGGATGCGGACGCCGTTCTCTTCGTATTCCGGGAATCTTACTATCTGGAACGTCAGGAACCTGACGATGCAGGTGAAAAATTCGCTGAATGGCAAGAAAGAATGGAACGTCTTCGTAATATTGCCGAAGTTATCGTATCCAAACAGCGTCACGGCCCGATTGGTAAGGTAGAGCTACACTTTGACCCGAATGTCACCAAGTTCAGCGATCTCGAACGACGATACAACGCCGACGAATACTGATGTGTCCGGCGTAGCCTCTGAACAGTTGAACGGGCCGAGATCGGTCGTCCATCTCGGAACGATTGCAGCCAATTACCGCGCGTTATGTGACTTCTGCTCTACGAGCGAGACTGGAGCTGTCGTCAAGGCTGACGCATACGGCCACGGCGCAGCGGAAGTGGCGGCCAGGCTAGCCTCTGAAGGCTGTGAGACCTTCTTCATCGCCTATCCGCGTGAAGGCGAAGCTGTCCGTAATGCCTTCGGCCCGGATAAACGAATATTCGTCTTCCACGGCCTCACCAACGACTCGCCAGAGCTGATCATTCAGCACGACCTCACGCCGATCTGTAATCGTGTTGAGGAAGTGGAACGTTGGCTGGAGGCGCATCCGGATCGCCCATACGGGCTTCACTTTGACACCGGCATCAACCGTCTGGGGCTGAGACTTTCCGATCTGGCAGAGGTGCAAGGGCTTACATCGGGCACTCCGCCAATTCTGGTGATGAGCCACCTCGCCTGCGCCGATCAGCCGGAACACCCGATGAATGGCCAGCAGCTGGAAAAATTCCGCGAGGTTGTTGCAGCGTTTCCGGAAAGCAAAGCGAGCCTTTCAGCGACAGCAGCAAGCTATCTCGGCCCGGACTATCATTTTGATCTCATCCGTCCCGGCATCGCGCTCTATGGAGGTGGCCCTGCACGTCCGCCAGAACTTCGCCTGAAACCCGCCATGAGCGTCACAGCGCCCATTCTGAATGTCTTCAGTATCGAAGCAGGCGAACATACCGGCTATGGGGCAACGTTCGAAGCGAAATACCCGATGACGCTGGCTACTGTTTCGCTAGGCTATGCTGACGGATATCTTCGCTCGGCCTCCAATTACGGGTTCGGAATGCATGAAGGCGGCCCCTGCCCGATTGTCGGCCGCGTTTCTATGGATCTTATGACCGTCGATGTCACAGATTTGCCTGAACCGCCTGCTATCGGGTCTCACATAGAATTCATTGGCCCCAAAGCGGGGCTGGAAATACAAGCCGAAGCTCTTGGAACCATAGGTTATGAGTTGACGAGTCGCCTTGGCGGTCGCATCTCACGAGAGTGGCAGGACGAGGACTGACAATTGGCTGACACCATCCCAGTAGTATTCAGACCCTTTCAGTGGGTCGGCGCAGCGGTGCTTGGACTGCTTGGCGAGGCCGGGCGTCTCGCGACATTCATCACGCGCGTCAAACTCGCTGCCCTCACGCCATGGGGTTTCTTCGGAGAAACGCTGAAACAGTGCATTCGCATTGGATATTTCTCGCTGCCTGTTGTTGGCCTGACGGCTATTTTTACGGGCGCTGCACTCGCGCTGAATATTTTCGTCGGCGGGTCGCGCTTTAACGCGGAACAATTCGTTCCGAACATTGTTGTCCTCGGCATAACCCGTGAACTCGGGCCGGTCCTTGCGGCTTTGATGCTTGCAGGGCGCGTCAGCGCAGGCATTGCGGCAGAAGTCGGCACGATGAAGGTTACCGAGCAGATTGATGCGCTTCACACGCTCTCAACCAGCCCGTTCCAGTATCTGTATGCGCCGCGTTTCTGGGCTGCCGTTTTGACGCTACCTATTCTTGTCCTGATCGCTGACATTATCGGCGTTTATGGCGGCTATCTGGTTGCAACCGGCACGCTGGACTTTAACGGCAATCTCTACATCAAGAACACGATGGATTATGTCACCGGCGGCGACGTGATCGGCGGCCTTATCAAAGCTGCAGTATTTGGCGGCGTCGTCGCTCTCATGGGCTGTTATCACGGCCAGAACAGCCAGGGCGGCGCAAGCGGCGTTGGCCGTGCTGCAACGCTTGCCGTTGTTTCCAGCGCAGTGCTCATCTTTTTCTCAAACTTCCTCATGACAACACTCTTCACGAGGATTGGCCTGTGACCCAACCACTTCTCCAGATGACGAATGTCCACAAGGCATTCGGACCGAAGAAAATTCTTCAGGGCCTCGATATTGATGTCGCGCCGGGCAAATCCCTCGTGATCATTGGTGGCTCGGGCACGGGCAAATCTGTTTCGCTCAAATGCGCTCTCGGCCTGATGAAGCCTGATGACGGCGAGATACTGTTCGACGGTGAGAAGCTGAACAAGAAAAAGGCGCGCGAGGCTATGCTGGCGCGCACCGGAATGCTGTTTCAGGGCGGCGCTCTGTTTGACAGTCTGCCAATCTGGCAAAACGTGTCATTCAAACTTCTCGGCAAATCAGGCACGTCGAAATCAGATGCCAAGGACCACGCTATCGAAACGCTTAAAAAGGTCCGCCTTGGAAGCGAAGTTGCTGATCTATATCCGGCTGAACTGTCCGGCGGCATGCAGAAGCGCGTAGGCCTTGCGCGCGCAATTGCGACACGCCCTGACCTCATCTTTTTTGACGAGCCAACGACCGGTCTTGACCCGATCACGGCGGACGCGATCAACGATCTCATTGTAGAACAGGTGAAGGGGCTTGGCGCCGCGTCGGTTTCGATCACGCACGACATGCCGTCTGCGCGCAAAATCGGCGATGAAATCGCCATGCTCTATGAAGGTAAGATTATCTGGCGCGGCCCAGCCGATACGGTAGATGATTCAGGCAATGAGTATGTCGACCAGTTCGTTCACGGTCGTGCAGAAGGCCCTATCCAACCGGCTATGTAGCCTTAGCAGCGGCCTCACCTGCTGCTTTGCCCATCGCCATGCAGGCCGTGAGAAGATAACCGCCGGTCGGCGCATCCCACGACACCATTTCACCTACGCAATAGGTGTTGGGAACGGCCTTCAGCATTAAATGCTCATCCAGTGCGTCCCAGGACACCCCGCCTGCAGTTGAGATGGCGTCATCCATTGGCGCCGTACCTGTCACAGTAAGAGGCAGCGCTTTCAGCAATGTGGCAAGTTCCGAAGGATCGCCCGGAGGTGATCCGCGCGTAACTTCATTCACCAGCGCGACTTTCAGCTTATCCAGACGTGCAGCCTTGCGAAGCCGGTTCGACATGGAGTCTTTTCTGTTTGCAGAAGCAAGGCGCTTGGCCAGCGCATCCGTTTGCACGTCCGGCGCAAGATCAACCAGCAGCGTTGCTGATCCATTGGATGACAGCTCTTTGCGCAAATCTGCCGCGACAGGATAAAGCGCGCCGCTTTCAATGCCATGCCGCGTGATCACTATGTCGCCGCGCGAACTCTTATCACCCATTTTCAACGCGATACTCTTCACTGGAGCGCCTTCATGCTGAGACAGCAAACGGTCACTCCAGCCTACCTCCATACCGCAATTGGACGGCTCAAACCGATCGAAGGGCACACCACGTTCAGAGAGAATACTGGCCCACTGACCGTCAGACCCGAGCCGCGACCAGCTCTTGCCACCAAGCGCAAGAATAGTCGCGTCGCTTTCGACCTGAACTGAACCGCTCTGCGTCGAAAATGCGAGCATTCCCTCTGATGTCCATCCGGTCCATCGGTGGCGGGTATGCAGTTCTGCGCCCTGCTCTGCCAGTTTTCGCAGCCACTTTCGAAGTAGCGGAGAGGCTTTCATCGCAACTGGAAAAATTCGGCCCGATGAGCCCACGAAGGACGGCTCGTCCAACGCCTCCATCCAGTCACGAACGTCCGACGCATTGAACGCGGAGACCATAGCTTTAAGCCGTCCGTCCGGAGCGTCGTAGCGACCTAAAAGCTGATCAACGTTCTCAGAGTGAGAAATATTCAGCCCGCTTTTGCCGGCCATCAGAAATTTTCGGGCAGCCGAAGGCATTGCTTCATAGATCGACACTCGCGCGCCCTGCTCCAGCGCAGCTTGCGCGGCCATAAGGCCTGCAGGTCCTGATCCGATGATTGCGATGCGTTTCATGCCGATCATTTATCCGGACACGAGCGGCAAAGCCAGCGCCTGATGAAGTTATGATTGTAATCGGTTTCGAATTGGTTTTACGAACACGCCTCAACACTATACCGCTTATCGCTATGGCTAAAACGACTTCCCAATTCATCTGTCAGTCCTGCGGCACTGTTCATTCCAAATGGAATGGCAAATGCGAAGGCTGCGGCGAGTGGAATACGCTCGTCGAAGAAACGCTCAGCGCGGCCCCGGGCGGCCTGAAACCGACCAGCAAGAAAACCGCTGGCGGACCGCTAGAGTTTTCCAGCCTTGATGATCACCGAGAAGCACCGGAGCGTACCAAGCTCGGCGTCGATGAACTCGATCGCGTCTTCGGCGGCGGTCTGGTGCCTGCATCCGCGACGCTGATCGGCGGTGACCCTGGCATTGGTAAGTCGACACTCTTGCTTCAGGTCACAGCACGTCTCGCCCGCAATGGACTGGAAACGGTATATGTCTCTGGAGAGGAAGCTGCAGCGCAGATTCAGGACCGCGCAGAACGGCTCAAAGTGGCTTCCAGCCCGGTTAAGCTCGCAACGGAAACGGACCTGCGGACCATTCTTTCAGCGCTCAAGAAAGCCAAGCCTGATTTTGTCGTTATTGACTCTATCCAGACGCTCTGGTCAGACAGTGTTGAAGCCGCGCCCGGCTCTGTCTCACAGGTAAGAGCCTGCGCTCAGGAACTTGTACGATTCGCCAAGAAAAGTGGCTGCGCTCTGGTCATCGTCGGCCACGTCACAAAGGAAGGCCAGATTGCCGGACCTCGCGTCGTGGAACACATGGTCGATACCGTGTTCTATTTTGAAGGCGAACGCGGTCACCAGTTCCGCATTCTGCGCGCGGTGAAGAACCGCTTCGGACCGACCGATGAGATTGGCATTTTCGAAATGTCTGCCTATGGCCTCGCCCCAGCGAGCGAACCGTCCGCCTTATTCCTGAGCTCGGACGATGATCACACGGGAGGCGCAGCTGTCTTCGCGGCGATGGAAGGCTCCCGCCCCATGCTTGCAGAAGTGCAGGCGCTGGCTGGCCCGGCAGCTTACGGTACCCCGCGCCGCTCGGTTGTTGGATGGGACAATAACCGCCTCGCCATGATGATCGCCGTGCTGGAAGCACGCTGCGGCCTGCAGATTGGTGGCCGCGATATCTATCTGTCTGTCGCTGGCGGCTATCGCATGGTGGAGCCCGCGGGTGATCTGGCCGCTGCCGCTGCCTTATTATCGTCCATGGCTGACCAACCGCTCCCTGAAAAATCAATCTTTTTCGGAGAAATTGCGCTTTCAGGTGCGATTCGCCCTGTCGCTCGAATGGATGCACGGCTAAAAGAAGCAGAGAGACTTGGCTTCAAGTGCGCATTCGGACCAGAAGGACCTCAGCGAAAGCATGGTAGCCTGACTTACACGCCGATTAAGCGGCTGGCTGACCTTGCTGACATGCTGGAAGTGAGAAACGACGATGAGTGAACTGCTGAACTCACTGAATATGACGATGTTTGATGTCATCGTTATTCTGCTGACACTAGTTTCAGCCCTGATGGCACTAGCTCGGGGATTTATCCGCGAAGTCGCCTCAATTCTGGCATTCCTTCTCGCGCTCGGCGCGGCGTTCTTTGCTTATTTTTATCTGACACCACTCGCGAAGGGCGCCCTGCCAGACACGATCGACCCGATCATGATCGAAGTCGTTGTTGTCGCTGTCACCTTCCTCTTTATCTATATATTCGCGGCCTGGCTTGGACGTAAGTTTTCCCGCTTCGTTCACACATCCACGGATATCACGCTTGTGGACCGTGTGACCGGCCTCGTTTTTGGCGTGGCACGGGCCTTCGCGATCATTGTTCTCGTGCTTTTTGTGTCACGCCCGTTCATCGAAGAGGCCGAGATTTCCTGGGTACTGGATTCTTTTTCATATCCCTATTTCATTCAGGCAGTAATCTGGGTACAGAGCGTTATTCCAGCGGTAGCTGACAACGTTCAGCAGGCAATTCCAGAAAACCTGCCGGACAGATCTTAGTACTAAACAGATCGAAAAATCGGAGCTTAAACCATGATGTTTTTTGACCATGATGACGATAAGCTCCGCGAGGAATGCGGCGTATTCGGCATTTTCCGACACCCTGAAGCGTCTGTCATTACAGCGCTGGGTCTTCACGCTCTGCAGCACCGCGGACAGGAAGCCTGCGGCATTGCCACCTATGATGAGAAATCCGGTTATTTCGTGAACGAGCGCCATATCGGCCTCGTCGGCGATAACTTTGTCGGTCAGGACATGCGTACCCGTCTGCCGGGCTCATCTGCGATTGGCCACAACCGCTACCCGACACAGGGCACGCCAGCTATTCGCAACATTCAGCCTATTTTTGCTGACCTTGATTGCGGCGGTATTGCCATCGCCCACAATGGCAATTTGACAAATTCCCGCTCTCTGCGCCGTCAGCTCGTCGACAAAGGCGCAATCTTCCAGTCCACCATGGACACCGAAGTTATTCTCCACCTCATTTCCCGCTCTGATAAAGCACGCATTACAGAGCGCTTCGTTGATGCGATCAGCCAGATTGAAGGTGGCTTTGCGCTCGTGGCACTGACAGAAGAAATGCTGATCGGCGCACGTGACCCTGTAGGTCTTCGTCCTCTGGTTCTGGGTGATCTTGGCGGGACGAGCGTTCTGGCGTCTGAAACATGCGCGCTTGATCTGATCGGTGCAAAATTCGTTCGCGA
Organism: Ponticaulis sp.; assembly: GCF_029210165.1. Classification (NCBI taxonomy): domain Bacteria; kingdom Pseudomonadati; phylum Pseudomonadota; class Alphaproteobacteria; order Hyphomonadales; family Hyphomonadaceae; genus Ponticaulis; species Ponticaulis sp. The sequence continues at coordinate 2,413,511 of NZ_JARGNT010000001.1, read as the reverse complement.
AATCGAACCGGGCGAAGTCGTCATCATCACAGACAACGGCGTGGAAAGCCTGACACCATTTCAGCGCCGCTCGACAGCGCCTTGCCTGTTTGAGTTCGTCTATTTCGCCCGCCCTGACAGCATTATTCAGGGCAAGAGCGTCTATGAAGTCCGTCGCCGCATGGGGATGCGCCTTGCACAGGAAGCCCCGTCTGATGCCGACGTGATTGTGCCGGTTCCAGATAGCGGCGTACCTGCGGCACTGGGATACGCAGAAGAATCCAACATCCCGTTCCAGCTTGGTATCATTCGCAACCATTATGTGGGCCGTACCTTCATTGAGCCTACCCAAGTGGATCGACAAACGAGCGTCTCCAAAAAACACGCGCCAAATAAATTCGTTCTGAATGGCAAGCGTGTGGTTCTGGTCGACGACTCCATCGTCCGCGGCAACACTTCCAAAAAAATTGTCAGCATGGTTCGCGAAGCTGGCGCGAAGGAAATTCACTTCCGTTCAGCAAGTCCGATGATCAAGTTCCCGGACTATTATGGCATTGATATGCCGTCCGAGCGCGAACTGCTCGCTGCGAACCACTCACTTGAAGAAATGCGCCGCGAACTGGAAGTCGACAGCCTCGACTTCCTCTCCGTTGATGGCCTCTATTGGGCCGTTGGCGATGTCGCCCGCGATACCAACTCACCTCAATACGCAGACCACTGCTTTACCGGCGATTATCCGACACGTCTGATCGACCGCCGCAACGAAGAAGTCGGTCGCGATGCTCAATTGTCTTTCCTCGACGACTAAGCGCTGAGATAAAGCCGATATGACTGATAAAAGACTCACCCTTGTAACCGGGGCATCTCGTGGCATTGGACGCGCGCTGTGCGTCGAACTCGCTACAAAACACAATCATCACGTCATCGCTGTTGCTCGCAGCCAGAAAGCTCTGGAAGCGCTCGACGATGAGATCAAAGCGGCTGGCGGACAGGTCACTCTCGTTCCGCTCGACCTGACGGACGCCAATGCGATTGAGCGTTTGTCTGTTGCCGTTCTTGAGCGCTGGAAGAAGCTTGATGGCCTTGTAGGCAATGCAGGCGTTCTCGGCCCTCTGGGGCCGCTTCAAACGATTACGCCATCAGGATTTAATAGCACGATTGATGTGAACCTGACAGCAAACTGGCGTCTGATCCGGTCTTTCGACCCGCTTCTGCGCGCAAGCCCTGCTGGCCGCGCGGTATTCATCACATCAGGTGTCGTGCCGCGCCCTCGCGCGTTCTGGGGCGCTTATCAGGCCTCCAAAGCCGGTCTTGAGGGCATGGTTGCTGCCTGGGCTGACGAAACCAGGGTCAGCGATATCCGCGTCAATCTGTTCGACCCGGGCGCCGTGCGCACAGACATGCGCGCCGATGCGATGCCGGGTGAAGATCCGCTCAGCCTGCCGCCGCCAGAAGAGGTCGCGACCAGGCTCGCTGAACTGCTTGGCGATGATGTCACCGTCCACGGCGAACGCGTCGAATTCAGAACCAAATAAAAAACGGCCTCGAAAGAGGCCGTTCTCATATCTGTATCATTGCTGTCGCGGATCAGACGAGATCGTAACCGCGCGCATTGATGTACTGGCGAAGTTCTGTCGCACGACGCTCTGGATCCGGATGCGTGGACATGAACTCTGGTGGACGATTGCCTGAGCTGCGTGCAGCCATGAGTTCCCAAAGACGCGGCGCCTGACTCACGCGATAACCGGAGCGATACATATAGTCGACGCCGAGACGGTCAGCTTCGAGCTCGTGGCGACGGTTATATGGCAGAATAACACCAAATTGCAGCGCTGCGCCGCCGAGAACACCAATTGTATCGCCGTATTCACGGAGCGTGTCAGACTGCTGGATCGCCACTGTTCCCGCGACAAGAGCGATCTGGCTCGCCAGACCGATAGAATAGCGTTCAGCCGCGTGTCGTCCGGCAACGTGACCAGCCTCGTGACCAAGCACGGACGCGAGCTGGTCATCATTTTCGGTCAGCTCGGTGATACCACGATAAACGCCGACCTTATTACCCGGCATGACGAACGCGTTCGCATCATCCGTATCAAAAACAGCGATTTCCCAATCCTGATCGGCACGGCCAGCGCCTTGCGCAACCTTTTCCCAGACACGATTTACGCGCGCGTTCAGGGAAGAATTTGTAGACAATGGTGTCTGCTGTTTCATCTCAGTCCAGGCAGACGCAGCCATAGTTGCGATCTGGCCTTCGCCTACCAACAGAAGCTGGCTGGTACCAGTTTCCGGATTGGTTGTGCAGCTGGTGACAATCGGCACAACTGAACCAACTGCCAGTCCGCGAATAAGCTCACGTCGAGACATATTCACACGCGGAGCAGCGTTGAGAATTTTGTTGGAAATGGTTTCTTTCGAAAGCCGCATTGTAATCTCCCTCATGCCGAATGGCATCCCGATGCGGATGTTACCCCTAGTCGTCTCAAGGTCAAACGCCTGATATCAGTCGAATGTTCCCCCAAGCCCCAATTGCGACAACACGATCTCTGTATGCTGCCCCAAAACGGGAGGCTCACTGCGGATGTTGGCAGGCGTTCTGGAAAACGCAACGGGGTGTTTCATCGCACGATAGCTATGGCCGATCTCATGGAGACGCTCCTCGAAGAAACCCACATCTTTCAGGTGCTGATCACTCAATACTTCAAGGTTTGAGTTGAAGCCCATGACCGGAATTTGCGCTTCGTCGAGCAGCTCCAGCCATTCATCAGTGGTTTTGGTTTTCGCGACCTCTCCAATGATACCGTACAGCTCCCCAACATTTTCGGTGCGGGCCTCATAGGTCGCAAATCTTGGGTCAGAGAAAACCTCCGGTCGTCCACCAATCTGGAAGAAGAGCTCCCACTGGTCATCTGAATACGGCACAAGGCCGATATAGCCATCCGCTGTCGCATACGGCTTGCGGTTCACATTGATGGACCGCGTGTACGCCATACGGCCATTGCCCGGCAGCCACGTCTCCCCATAGAGATTTTCGACCATGTGGAAGAATGTGAATGTCTCGAACATCGGCACCTGAACGAACTGCCCCTCGCCTGTGCGTTCCTTATGGAACAGCGCGGCAATCGTCGCATAAACGGCATAGAGGCCCACCGTCTTGTCGGCGATGAGAGACGGAATATAGGCAGGGTCTCCGCCGTCACGCAGCCTCAAAAGGTCGGAGAAGCCGGACGCCACCTGAATAAGGTCATCATATGCCTGCCGTTTCTCATAAGCGCCGCCCTGACCGTAGCCCGCGCAGTGCACATAGACGATATCTGGATTGATCTTCGCCACATCATCATAGGCAAAACCGAGCCGCTCCATGCCTGCAATACGAACATTGTGGAAGAAGACATCAGCGTCCTTCAGGAGTTCCGTCAGAGCGGCTTTGCCGTCATCTGTTTTTGCGTCGAGCTGGATTGATTTCTTATTACGGTTCAGCGCCGTAAAAATCGGCCCCATACCAGGTGCAGGAGACGGCCCTGCGCGGCGCATGACGTCGCCCGTGCCATTCTCGATTTTTATAACTTCAGCGCCAAGGTCAGCCAGTATGAGTGTCGCGAACGGTCCAAGCACGACCGTCGACATGTCTACAATCTTTACGCCAGCCAGAGGACCAGTCGCTTCCGTCATATTATTCCCTCCTCAGATCGGCCGGCGGCTTTTCGATCCGTCCTGACCCTATTGTCCTGTTTCAATGGCGAAATGCGAGCGAGAACACATAGGCCTGTTCTTCAAACTCTCCGCCGATTTCATAGCGTGTCGCAAAGCCCGCTTCGAACGCGCCAATATTCCGCGAAATCATAAATTCGACTTTGTCGCTATTCCCGTTATCCCCGCGCTCAGACCAGTATTGGGTGGTATAGTTGAAACCATCCGCGTCACTGACACCCATGACGAATTCCAAACGGTTCGTCTGACAGTCACTTTCATGGCTGCGGTGCCCCAGGGTAAGTCCAGCAAAATAAGTGTCCTCACCCAGCAGGCCTGAATGCCCGACACCCAGCTCGATCTCACCGCCGCGGCTTTCACACCCGAGACGACCGCCAATGGCGGCGCCTTCCACATACCCGACCGCAGCCGTGGTCGACCAGAAATCGCCCTGCCATAACGCACGACGCAGCTGCAGCCGATAGCCATCCGCATCAAACGCGTCAGACGTCTCAAAATCTACGGTTTCGAATTTGCCCGCGAGCGTCCAATCATCCGTCAGGCCATACTCTGCATAAAGATCAGAGCGGTTGGCACTGAACGGCCCGTGATCTTCCAATGCCAGTGAGGTTCGCGCGAACAGACTGCCCGCATCCTGAACCCAACCGGCCGCGACCGCTGGCTGGACGACTAACAGCCATCCCGCCAGAAGCCGGAAGCTTAGGCGTCGTATCCTGGAAGATTGCGATCGAGACGGCGAAGCGCCGCTGGCCAGAGAAGTTTGTCTGAAAGAACAGCCATGCCTTTCGGATTGCTCTGTCCTTTGACGACATCCTGAACTTCTTCGGAACAAATGATCAGCTCCCCACCGCCGGCTTGCGCCATGATCTGCATTTTACATGCGCGTTCCAGATAGAACATACGCATGTAAGTCTGTGCAGCGGTTGCACCGCAAGTCAGCGTTCCGTGATTGCGGAGAATGAGCATGGATTTGTTGCCCATATCAGCAACAATGCGCTCGCGTTCGTCATGGTTCAGGGCGACACCCTCATAGTCATGATACGCAACTTCGTGCTGAGCGATCATGGCATGCTGCGAAATTGGCAGAAGGCCGTGCTTCTGAGCCGATACAGCAACGCCCTGATCCGTATGCAGGTGCATCACGCAGCGAGCATCCTCACGCGCGGCATGGATCGCTGAGTGGATCGTAAAGCCTGCCGGATTGATATTGTACGGTGTGTCCTCAACGATCTCGCCTTCCAGATCGACTTTTACGAGCGACGATGCGGTGATCTCTTCAAAGAGAAGGCCATATGGGTTAATCAGGAAATGGTGTTCCGGGCCCGGAACGCGCATGGAAATGTGCGTAAAAATAAGGTCGTCCCAACCATGGTACGCTGTGAGGCGGTAAAGCGCTGCGAGGTCTACGCGCGCCTGCCACTCTTCCGCTGAAACACGTGATTTAACGTCACCGAATCCCAGATCGTCTGCCATTTTGTTTCTCCCGAGGTAATTTTTTCGAGAGACTAAACGAAATAACTGGCCACGCCAATCATTCCTGAAGAGAATTGCCCTGACGCCGTAGCGGTATGCTTGACCTGAGCTGCAGACCTGCCAATGCTCGGCGCGAAGTAAAACAGGTAGTATTGATGTCTAATAAAGTCGCATTTGTCGCCAGCGCACGTCCGGAAGCCCAGCAGGCGCTCCGCACGATGATCGCGAAGTATGGCCAGTGCGATGAGGCCGATGCTGACGTCATAGTCGCACTTGGCGGTGACGGCTGCATGCTCGACACGCTGAGACGCCGGTTCTCAGACCCGCGACCGGTCTACGGCATGAATCAGGGCACGATTGGCTTCCTGATGAACGACTACCGCGAAGACAAGCTCATGGAGCGGCTGGACCGCGCCGAGCGTGCTGTCATCTATCCGCTGCGAATGAAGACACGCACTGTGGACGGGGACGTCTCAGATAATCTCGCGATCAACGAAGTTTCTCTGCTTCGCCAGTCATCTCAGACCGCAAAGCTGCAGATCACAATAGACGGGCGCGTTCGTATGTCTTCGCTTTCATGCGACGGCGTCCTTGTTGCAACGCCTGCTGGTTCCACAGCGTATAACCTGTCCGCCCATGGCCCGATCCTTCCAATCGGCGCAAACCTGCTCGCGTTGACACCAATCAGCCCGTTCCGCCCCCGTCGCTGGCGCGGTGCACTTCTGCGCCACAATGCGACGGTTCAGATTGATGTTCACACCCCGACACTGCGCCCTGTAGCCGCCTCAGCGGACAACCAGGAGGTCAGGCACGTCGAATCAGTTACTATTACTGAAGACCGGAACAAGCCTTTGGTGATGTTATTTGACGAAGGACACGCTCTTGAAGAAAGAATCCTTCAGGAACAGTTCGCTCATTGACATTCACTAATCGCCACGAACAAAATCTTAAGGAAAGTATGTGCCTTTAGGGGTTCACCAAATCCTTAGCTAGCGGATGGGGCAAATGGGTAAAGCGAAACCAATAGAGATTATTACGCCTCCTAACGTGTTGAAGGCCAAACTCGGCGGTCCACTTTCCCTCAACAGCAATGATGCAATCAAACTTGCAGAAAAAGCGCTCGAGTCGCTTTCCGGTGAGTTTGACACATGGCTGGATGAAGAGATCACACGTGTGGAAACATCATGGGCGAACGCCAAGCCACTGACCGATCGCGAGAAGCAACTCAGCGACGTCTTTGGCATGTCACACGACCTAAAAGGTCTGGCGACAACCTACGGCTACCCACTCATCACACGCTATGCAGACTCGCTCTGCAAGCTTCTGGCGTCTGAAGAGATGCGTGCTATCGCGCCGGTCAATCTGATTGATGCGCACATCAAGGCTTGCCGTACAGCTATGCGTGACGAGATCAAAGCCGAAAACCACCCGCTTGGTGTGGCACTGGCGACAGAGCTCGAGTCACAGACTGGCAAGCTCGTCGCAGAATACGAATAGTCCTCAGACTGTTTTCATGACCCTTTCGAGCGGCTCGGTTGTCACACGATAACCGGCCGCTTTTGGTATGCGGAGAAACTTTCCGGTTTCGTCGCTCTCCACGACAGGAAGCACTGTGACCACGTTCTGCGGCTGCGCGAACTCGCAAATAGCTGAAACAGAACCCAGATCTTCCAATCGCTCCAGATTCACGCGTGTCGGGAATAAGAGCTTTGCCTCTCCTGCTTCCGCCTTCTCCAGAACTTCAGTCGGTGTCACCCAGACAGCTTCAGTCGTTTCGCGGCCATCGTGCAATGCCTCCTGCCCATCAGGCGCACGCGCCACATAGAAACGCGTGTCGAAGCGCTTGGGCATAAAGTCTGGCGTGATCCAGTGGGCATAGGGCTGTAAATCTGTCAGATCGAGTTTCAACTCATATTTTTGTACCAGCTCCAGAAAACTCATTTCACCCCGATCAACGGGCGAACGAAATTCAGCGAGTTCATTACAAACAGACTGACCTACAAATTTCCCAGCCGGATCCCCTTTTCGGGTCGCGAGAAGAATTCCGGATTCTTCAAACACTTCTCTTACGCCACCAATTCGCGCGGCGAGTTCGTCATCAGAATACGTCCCGTGATACCAGCCATCCCAGTCCTCCCGGTGATCATCAGCGCTGACTTTTCCACCCGGAAACACCATAGCGCCGGACGCAAAATCAATCTGATAATGGCGTTTTACCATGAGTACCGTAGGGGCATCCTCACCTTTGAGGAGCAGCATGGTGGAGGATAGAACAGGCTCTGCTGACTTGCTGAAATCGTTCACAAATTCTCTCCACTGTCGTTTGAGCTTCTCTGAAATTGCGGATCAGATCAGCACAGGATTGTAGGAGTGTCCTGCTAGTCTCTCTCCTTGTCCAGACCAGGGAGACATCATGAGCCAGGCCTTTTTCGCAGCATTAACATCGACTTCGCCTGGTAACCGTCCGTTTCGCAGCCGTTTTGAGCCATGCCTGAAGCTCTCAACCGGCGAGATTGATTTCCCTATCACGCGCGTTGATCCGCTGTTTGAAGACCTGCCAATGGGTCACACAGCGACGAATCATCCGACGGCGTGGCTTGTGACCACGCTGCGTAAGCTGGCTCATGCTGCGCGTCAGTACGACATTAATATTCGTCCGATCCACGTGCCTATGCCGCTTTGCATTCTTCAATACGAAGATGCCGCGCGCCATTGTAAAGTCGCTGCCGAAGCCGAAGGCTGGTGCCCGCAGGAATTCGTCATGGAATTCCACGATGCAAGCCTCGCCTCCAGCGAGATCGACGTTCTTGGCCGCATGGAATCCTATCGACGTGTGGGCTTCCGTATCGGTCTGGATGCCCGCCAATCTTCTACTGCACCGTTTGGCGCGCGCCTTCGGTCAGCGGTGGAACGTATGCGTGTTCAGGAAGACGATTTGCTGACAGACGAAACGCTGCAACACCGCGCGGAAATCGTTTCTTCGCTCGGCGGTGACGTCATCATAGAGCGCGCACATTGGAAACGCGCCGAACTCCTTCAGAGCTACGGCGCGACCCATGCATTGAAAATGGTGTGTGACGCGTAAGGGCGCTTAAGCCGCTTCGTCCGAACGCTGGTCCTCGACCTCACGGTACGCGTCCAGTTTCTCAAGCAGATAATCAAGATCCGCTTTCGGAATGTTCTGAAACTGCGTCAGGACGCGTTCGACCATGCGCTTACGGAAACGCTCGCGGTCTCCATCCAGGCCGTCATAGTCAAGTTCGTGGTAGACATTGATCGCCATCTGGAACGGCACATGCATGCCTTTTGGCAGACCTGCATGTTCGAAGATTTTACGCAGTCCGAGCGAGCCTGCATCATGCAGAAGCAGCCATGTCCGGTGGTGTGGCAGCCCTGACAGCTCAGAGAGCGCGTGTTCAACGAACGACACATGGCCAAGGCACATGGCCCGCATGATCATACTAGGCGTGAGGCGGTTATTCAGAGCGAGCTGCTGTACGAAGCGTGGCAGGTTGCTGGAATGACCAGCCTGCTCGACAAGATCGAGCGTCGCACGCTCATGCGCACCGGAAGCAAGCTCGATCGCCAGCTGCGGCGGAAGCTCGTGATTATTGACCAGCAGATCAAACATCTGGCCTGATACCAGCGACACCATTTTCTCGGCGACCTGCGGCGGAATCCAGCTTCGTGAGATCAGTGCGCCCTGCACGTCTTCGTCGGTTTTGAAGCGGTCGATAGTGAAACCGTATCCGCGTTCCGTCAGATTGGCATTGTCGTTCGATGCCATTTTAACGACCGCATCGCGGCAGGCATGCTCGGCAATCGTGTCCGCGACCTCAGCAGAAAGCTTTTCGCGTCCAGCAACAGCAATCTGTTTAGCTTCTGTCGCGTTGAGAACGAGCTCCACAAGGTCCGAATTTCGAAACACCGGAGAGTTCTCGATGACAGGCAGCGCAACAGAATCGATATCGTGCGCCAGCTTTAACGCCACTTCGCGTGGCAGATTCGGAGAATTCTTGAGTGTCACCGCCATGGCGCGGCGAACAAGTTTTTCGGCATCCTGTGCCAGCAGATTAAGAATCTGATCTGCGAACACCTTATCCTCAGACTGCAATTCCTCATTGCCGATACGGCGGCAGAGCTTGTGCGTTGCGTGCGCACGGTCTTCTGCAGAACTGCCCTTCATCAGACGAACAATATCATCCTGATTTAATTTCGGGCGCATCGCTTTGACGGACATCGGTTAAAGCCTTAACGAAAGTGGATAACATTCGCTCTTAATTTTGGCGGTTAACATTAACGTCTGCTTACCGCGGTTAATATTTTCGTCAGAAATTAAGAAACACAAATGAAATCAGATACGCTCGTGGGAGGCAACATGCTGCAAGGCATTAAGGTCATTGAATACGCAACTTATATGGCAGCACCGGGTGCTGGATGCATTCTGGCAGACTGGGGCGCCGAAGTAATCAAGATCGAGCCCCCGAAAGGCGACCCGATTCGCCAGTTCTTTGCCTCTATCGGAACTGATTCGACGGACAATCCGGTCTTCGATTTCGACAATCGCGGCAAGAAATCCATCGTCGTAGACACGTCCACCGAAGAGGGCGTCGAGATCGTCAAAAAGCTCGCGGCCGAAGCCGATGTATTCCTGACAAACGTGCGCCCGGGCGGCCTCGAGCGCTCTGGCCTCGATTATGAAGCGCTGAAAGCGATCAATCCGGGCCTGGTCTACTGCACGCTGACAGGCTACGGCCTTGAAGGACCTGATAAGGATCGTCCCGGCTTTGACATTGCGTCCTTCTGGTCCCGCGCAGGACTTGCTCGCCTCTTCCCGCCAAAGGGCTCAGACCCGTTCCCGCTTCGAACCGCTTTCGGTGACCACGTGACGTCGATTGCAGCGTCGTCCGCGATCAATGCTGCACTTGTGAAGAAATTCCGTACAGGCGAAGGCCAGCTGGTAGAGGCATCCCTCCTCCGCGCAGGCCTCTATTCGGTAGGTAGCGACCTCGCAATCCAACTCTTCTTCAACAAGGTGGCGTCCACCAAAGACCGTTACAGCACCAATGTGCCGATCATGAACTTCTTCCAGTCCAAGGACGAAAAATGGTTCACGATCGTGGCACGTCAGGGCAATGGTGACTGGGCACCGATCTGCCGCGCTGCTGGCGTACCTGAAATGGCGGACGACGAGCGGCTGGTTTCTGGTAAAGGCCGCCGCGCGAACTCACGTGAGGTTGTCGAGCGTCTGGACGCCGCGCTGAACCAGATGGATATGACCGAAATCTCTGAACGCCTCGATGCAGAACAGATTGCATGGGCACCTGTCCAGTCTCTGGCCGAAGTTGCTCAGGATCCGCAGGTCTATGCAGCTGGCGGTATTCAGGAAATGCCTTCCAGCTCAGGCGGCACATTCAAGACACCGGGCTCTCCGGCACGTTTCCCGGGCACTGAAGATGGCCCGAGTGGCCCTGCTCCGGCTATGGGCGAACACACCCGCGAAACGCTCGCCTCAATGGGACTATCCGAGGCTGATATCGATGCCCTCTACGAAAAAGGCATTGTAAAATAAGGTGAATAAAAAGGGCGGCTTGAAGGCCGCCCTTTTTACTTCATTGGTTAATCACATCACTGATTTCCCAAAATTTCCATCGCGGCCGCCGTCATAGATGTCACGCCGGTTTCAATAGTGTTTTCATAGTCCGGACCAAAGAGCCCTGAATGAAGCGATGGCAAACCCGGACCGCCATTCTGTGACGCCACATACTGCTCTTCAGAAATTGCGCCGATCCAGAACAACATGCCCGGAATGTTCTCTTCGGTTCGCGCATAGCGGCTAAAATCTTCACCGCCCATCACCGGAGACAAAATACGCACAGACTCGTCGCCAAGCGTTGCGCGGAGTGCGCCGCCAATGCGCTCGGAGAGGTCGGGGTCATTGAAGGTCGCTGGCGTATAATCCGGATCGACAAAGAATTCAGGCTCCGGCGCACCAAAGGCTTCGGCCTGCCCACGCGCAATACGCTCAATGCCGCTCAGCAGCGTTTCACGCACATCATCGCCATATGAGCGCACAGTCAGCTGCAAATGCGCCTCGTCCGGAATGACGTTATGTTTGTGGCCCGCGGTGATCGCGCCGACCGTGACAACGGCCGGGTCTTGAGGGTTCACATTACGGGAAACAAGCGTTTGCAGCGCGGTCACCGTATGCGCAGCAATCACAACAGGGTCGATTGTCGTATGCGGATACGCACCGTGGCCGCCTGCGCCGTGGATAGTGATGTCAACGCTATCTACGTTGGCCATAGCAAAGCCAGGCACATAGCCGACAGTCCCAGCGGGCATGGATGAATTCACATGGAGCGCGAGGTTATAATCCGGCACAGGAAAGTCATTGAACAGCCCCTCTTCCAGCATGGCCTGCGCACCGAGCCCGAGCTCCTCGGCTGGCTGCAGGATCATTATCAGAGTGCCAGACCACTCATCACGGCGGTCAACAAGATTACGCGCTGTGCCCAGCCACGAGGTCATATGGATGTCATGGCCGCAAGCGTGCATGACAGGCCCCTCAACACCCGTCCACGAGGTCGCGACCTGTTCAGACGCAAAGCTGAACCCGGTTTGTTCAGGCACCGGGAGTGCATCCATATCAGCGCGAATGAGCAGCGTCGGCCCATCACCATTCTCCATAACGCCTACGACGCCATAGCCACCGACATTCTCACGAACGACGCCCTGTTCGCGCTCTGCCTTCGCACGAACCCAGTCATCGCCCAGCCCGGTCGTCACATTAAAGCCGAGGCTTTCCAGCTCACGCGCGAGGAGCGCTGACGTATTCACTTCCTGAAGCGACAGTTCGGGATTGGCGTGGAGGTGCTGATAGACCGAGATCAGATCAGCGCCTGTTTCAATTTCCTGCGCGAACGCAGGCTTCAGTCCGGCAAGGCTCAAAGCCAGCGCGCTGCCGAGTAGATAGGTGTTTTTCATGATTCAGCCCTCGAAATACATGCACGCAGAGGACCACGCAGCGGCGACAGGTTCAAGTAGGGCCGCTGTAGGAGCGAGAACACGCCAATCTAAAAATTACCCTGACGTAATTTGACTCCACGTCGCACTCGCGCGACACATGTCGCACACTTTAAATGAGTCGCACTATGAAACCCACAGATACCGAGCTCACACTGCTCCGCCCGCTCTGGCAATCTCGCCGCCTGAGCGCGCGTGAAATTCACGACGCAACCGAGGCAAGCACGGGATGGTCTTTCTCATCCACTCGTAAGACGCTGGACCGGATGGTGGATAAAGGGCTGATCGCCATTGAAATGGTGCATGGCATAAAAACCTTTATCCCAACGACACCTAAGCTTTCGGTTCTGGCGAGCCTGATAGGTGACTTCTCGAAAAACATTCTCGGCTCGGACCAGCCCCTGCCGGCTGCGGCCTTTGTTGGAAGCTCCCTCATCTCGGACGACGAAATCGACGAACTAGAAGACCTGCTGAAAGACCTGAACGAGAAGGATGCGCAGTTATGATCGCGATACCCGCTCTCGTTCTAGTCTGCGCCATCATTCCTTTTGCATGGTCGGGCCTGCTCGCTGCCCTGCGGAGGTTTACTCCTGCACCATGGCGCTCGGAAAGCTTCGAAAAGACGGTTCTTTTTTCGATGATCATTGCCCCTGTTCTGGGGTTTGCCGCACTAAAGCTCGCGCCGACGCTCGCCATGTCGCAATTGCCGCTTCCGGAACTTGCTTATTATTTCGGCGGCAATCAGGAGATCCTGCCAAGCGCACCTGTGAGAGAAAGCGTCCACCTGAACTTCGGGCCGTTCATCGCGCCCGCTCTCGGCATGCTTTATCTCGGAGGCTTACTCTCGAACGCCTCAAAACTTGCCCAGCGCATTACGCACATGGTGACCGTCGAACGACGTAGCGTACCGCATGAAAGCGTATTTCTTACAGATGCGCCGATTTCAGCGATCACAACGCTGAGCGGCAAGATCATAATCTCCGAAGCGCTGTTCCGTGGTCTCTCAAAGCCACAGATCGACATGATCATCGCGCATGAAGCCGCTCACCGAAGCCGGCAGGACGCCGTCTGGTTTCTCTGCCTTTCTGTGATCGACTGTCTGTTCTGGCTCAATCCGTTCGTGCGTCACCAGACAGAACGCTGTCGCCACGCCGCAGAACTCGCATGTGACGCTGACGTCACACGCACCTCCATGCCCAGCGCTTATGCAGAAACTCTTCTCATCGCGTTGAAGCATTCCGCCGGAAACGCACTGCCATGCGCTCCGGCGGTCTTCTCACAAGGACCTAAAGGAGATTACCGAATGAGAATTACCCGAATAATGCAGCCCGGACCTTCAACTGGCAAGACACTCCCGCGCGTTGCGGCCTTAGCGTCCGCGATGATGCTTCTGCCTCTCGCCGGCGTCCAGCTTGCGCTGGCGGATGAAACATCCACTGCACCATTCGAACTTGCATTCCTGCCGACAGAAGGCCGCCTGACGTCCAGTTTCGGGCCACGGGTCCATCCGATCACGCGTGAAGCTGCCTTCCACCGCGGCATGGATATTGGCGCAGCCACGGGCACGCCCGTGCGCGCTCCGGCTGCTGGCACCGTCGTCTCGGCGGAGACCCAGGGTGCCTATGGGCTGATGGTAACAATCGACCATGGCAATGGCATTCGCACACGTTATGCCCAGCTAGACACAGCGAGCGTATCTGCAGGTGATCGCGTCAGCGTTGGTGCTTCAATCGGTACAGTCGGCGCGAGTGGTCAGGCGACCGGTCCTCACCTTCATTTTGAGGTCTGGAATGGCAGTGAAGCGCTGAACCCGAGCGATTATCTGGCGCGCTAACGAAAGAGGCTCTACCAGCACGGCAGAGCCTCTTCTTTTTTAGCGTTGAACGGTCAGATTACTGCCCGCCACCAAAACGCTCCGTCCATTCAGCGACCTGAGCATCTTCAATCTTGGAGAAGAGCACGTCAGGTGGTGAGATTTCCATCCCGTGCGGAAGTGCATCCAGCAGGTTCTCATCATCAGGATTTGGCATTTTGCGGTTCTCTTCCGGAATGCCCAGAGCATCGAGAATTTTCGCAGCCGCTGTCGGGATAAACGGCTGAGCCAGAATACCAAAGAGCGCTACAAGATTGAGGCCCGTGCGCACGCCAACAGCCGCCGCATCAACGTCATTCTTGTATTTCACCCAAGGCTCAGCGCGTGTGAGATACTCGTTGCCCGCCGCCCAGATGGCACGCGTTTCTGCAGCAGCTTTGCGGAACTCCATCTCCTCATAATGCTGCATCAGCGTTTTGAGACGGGTCTTGAGCTCCGCTTCCATCCACGCTTCGTCTTCGCCCGGTGCGCCAGCGGCTGGCAGCTGACCATCGAACTTGGATTTGCAGTATTTGGTGATGCGGTTCACGAAATTACCGAGCACGTTGGCGAGGTCAGAGTTCACCGCAGCCTGGAAACCTTCCCAGGTGAAGGCAGCATCAGAGCCTTCCGGCGCGTTCGCCATCAAGTACCAGCGCCAGTAATCTGCCGGCAGAAGCTCCAGCGCCTGATCCATGAACACGCCGCGGTTCATAGAAGTGGAGAACTTGCCGCCATACCATGTGACCCAGTTGAACGCCTTGAGACGGTCCACCAGCTTCCACGGCTCGCGTGAGCCGATCATTGTCACAGGAAAGCTCACCGTGTGAAACGCGACGTTGTCCTTGCCCATGAACTGGACATAGGTTACGTCGTCAGCGCCTTTGTCGGTGCGCCACCAGCGCTCCCACTCTTCCGGCTTTCCAAGCTTTTCGGAATATTCCTGCGTCGCGCCGATATATTCGATCGGTGCGTCGAACCAGACATAGAAAACCTTGTCCTCAAAGCCTTCGCGCACCTTACCTTCGTAAGCGACCGGAATACCCCAGGAGAGGTCTCGCGTAATCGCGCGATCTTGCAGACCTTCATCCAGCCACTTCAAAGCGATGGATTTCGCCAGTTGCGGCCACTCCGTGGAGGCTTCTACCCACTCACGGATATCATCCTGCATTTTAGACTGCAGGAGGTAGAGATGGGTCGTGTCACGGATTTCGATATTGGTAGAACCGGAAACGGCTGAGTACGGGTTCTTCAGCTCGACCGGATCAAGCAGACGTCCGCAATTGTCACACTGGTCGCCGCGCGCTTTTTCGAAATCGCAATGCGGGCATGTGCCTTCAACATACCGGTCCGGCAGGAAGCGGCCGTCATCGATGGAATAGACCTGCTTCTCGGTGCGTTCTTCAAGCAGGCCACGCTCTTCAAGAACATGCGCGAAATGCTGTGTCAGCGCAGCGTTCTGAGACGAAGACGAACGGCCAAAATGATCATAGCTCAGCGTGAAGCCTTCACCTGCGGCTCGCTGAATTTCATGCTGTTCATCACAGTAAGCCTGAACCGGCACATCATCTTTCTGCGCAGCCAATTCAGCAGGCGTGCCATGTTCATCCGTCGCACAGATATAGAGAACTTCATGGCCCTGAAGGCGCTTGAAACGCGCATAGACGTCAGCTGGCAGCATTGAACCAGCAAGATTGCCGAGATGCTTGATGCCATTGATGTAAGGGAGCGCGGAAGTGATGAGGATGCGTGCCATGTGCCCGTCTGATTTCTTATCTTGCGTGGAGACGCAGGAAGCCCTGAGTCGTCAAAGGCTCTCTTTAACGCGCAAGTGCGCCGTAGGAAACGGCTAAAGCGTAGAAATGTCGGCACTGCGCCCGGCACGTTATGGCCTTACACTTGTCGCAATTCTGGGCTTTTCTCTTGCTCGATGAAAAAGGGTTGAAGCCTTTGGAGTGGGGAAACACTTATGATCAAACTCAACACGATACTTTTAACAGCTTGCGTGCTCTCGCTCGCGGCATGTGGCGGATCAGAACCGGAGAGAGAATTCCGTCCGCTCTCGCGAATTTCGCCCGCCCCTGAGTCTTCCTATGCTGTAACGGAAGATAGCGCGCTCGATCTATCTGCAGCTGCGTCATCTGGTAATGTCAGTGCTACAGACAGCGTGCCTCAGCGCGCCGGTCGTTTCCTTGCTTATACTCACAACCGTACTATCAGCGTTCCAACAGACCGTCTTCGTGATCTGCTGGAAACCCACATGACGCAATGCGAAGACGCGGGGCCTGAGAACTGTCTCGTCACCAATTCAAACGTGCACGGCCTTGAAACTAACTATGCGTCGGGAAATCTGGCGCTGAAGGCGTCGCCGGACTGGGCAATTCCGTTTCTGGAAGGCTTGCCGGAAAGCCTCGGTGAGTTCAATTCAAACGTCTACGCTTCAAGCACATCGACGGTCGATCTGACCGCGCAGATCATTGATACGGATGCCCGTCTGGAGGCACAAACCACGCTACGTGACCGGCTGCAGCAATTACTGGAAAGCCGGGATGGCGATCTCGGAGAGCTGCTCTCTGTGGAACGGGAATTGGCGCGCGTTCAATCCGAACTCGACAGCTATGAATCTCAACTCGCTAACCTCCGCCAGCGCGTTTCAATGTCAGATATCAACCTGTCCTACGACGCCCGCGTCTCGCCGACATCCCAATCTGTCTGGCGGCCTGTCACCGAAGCGTTTGGAGATTTCTTCCGGAATGTCGCATTTGCGCTTAGCTCCATCGTGACAATTCTGGCGTTCGTACTGCCTTGGCTGCCTGTGGTTGTCGGTCTAATCTGGCTCTTCATGTTCTTCTTCCGCAAAGCCTTCCGGAAGAAGAAAACAACAGACGCACCTGTCACAACAGATAAGGGCGACGCCTAACGCCGCCCCTGACAAAATAAAGACTGGGAGCGCTTATGGGTAAGCGCTCTCGCCATGCGTATTTGTATCGAGCCCCTGATCTTCAGTCTGCTCGTCGACGCGAAGCCCGCCCGTAAGTTTCACCACGAACAAAATTGCGAAGCTGGCAATCGCGGACCAGAGGCATACAGCGACGACACCCGTCGCTTGCGCCATAAATGCGCTCACGACGCTGTCTTCACCAAGTCCCGGCGCAAGCGGCCCAAGCGCGGCAACAAACGGGATAATCAGCGTACCAAGAATGCCGCCCACACCATGGACCGCAAACACATCGAGGCTGTCATCGAATTTGAGACGATTTCGGATCAGCACGACAGCGTAATAACAAATGATCGCCGCGAGGAAGCCGATGATCAAAGCACCGGCTGGCCCAACTGATCCCGCTGCAGGCGTGATGGTCGCAAGACCGGCAACCATACCCGTACAAATGCCTACGAGCGTCGGCTTACGGAACTGGATCCACTCAATCATCATCCAGACGAGCGAAGCTGTAGCTGCGGAGATATGCGTCACAAGCATGGCTTGGGCTGCGCCACCATTCGCACCGAGCGCCGACCCAGCGTTAAATCCGAACCAGCCGACCCAAAGCATTGATGAGCCGATCATCACCAGAACAGGTGCGTGTGGTGGATGCATGTCGTGACCGAAGCTTTTGCGCTTTCCGAGCATCGCGACGAATACGAGCGATGAAATGCCCGCTGTCGCGTGAACGACAAGGCCGCCAGCAAAATCACGAACGCCCATATCCGCAAGCCAGCCGCCGCCCCAAACCCAGTGGCACACTGGTGCGTACACAACGAGAATCCAGATCGCAGAGAATTTCAGCACCGCATCAAAGCGAACGCGCTCGACAAAACTACCGACAATCAGCGCAGGCGTGATGATCGCAAATGTCATCTGGAACATAAAGAAGAGCGGTTCCGGTATCGTACCAGTCATGCTCTCGCCCGTGACGCCACTCAGCATGGCGCGGGAGAGACCTCCCCACCACTGCCCTGCTCCATCGGCCGCGCCATTGCCGTCTCCAAACGCGATGGAATAACCGACGACAAGCCAGATAACAGACATCAGACAGGCAATCGCAAAGCAGTGCATCAAAACCGAAAGCACGTTGATTGACCGCACGAGACCGCCATAAAAAAGCGCAAGACCCGGCAGCGTCATGAAGAGCACTAATGCTGTTGAAGTAAGTATCCAGGCTGTGTCGCCTGTGTCGGCGTAAGCAGCGCCTGAAAATGCCGTGATGACGCCACACGCCAACACGGCTCGCACCGCATAACGCAGCGCAAGTCCGAAACGACCCATCGTTGAGCCTCCCCAATATTATCGGGCCCGCCATTGAGCCCGTTTTCGTTTTTTTCAGGGTGACATCGGTACGATACAGAATTGCGCGCGCGCAAGCCAGTTGAGGCCTGCGCGGTGAAAAATTTCATTGAAGGTGGAAATTCCCCCCGACATTTGCGCCGGAGGCAAATCAGGCGGTTGGCGGCACCGGAATAAATCGGAGGTCTACCTTGCGGCGCATAATCAACGGCTCACCAGAGTCAGAGACAGCACCTTCCTGCCCGCGCGCACTCATCTGGATGGTGTTCGCGACAACGCCGCGTTCTTGCAGGTAAGCCATCGCATGTTCTGCGCGTTGTTCAGATAGATGATAATTGAAGTCGGCCTGACCAGAAGAATCGCTGAAGCCAACCACTTCGATCTGGGCAAGCTCGCAATGCTCCACCCTGCTGACAGCCTGATTCAACAAATCCTCTGCGAATTCGTTCAGCTCATACTGTGATTGTGCGAAGTAAACTGAAACTTCGACAGGAGCGCACGCCTTCTCCATATCTTCGCGGATGGATTGTTCCGCGAGACTATGAACTCCGAAGGTGGATGCTGCGATGGCCGCAGCGACGGTAAGTAAGCGTGCTGTCTGTTTCATAATTGCCTCCAACCCATTGGGCCGTACTGAAATAATGAATGAACAACCCGATTGTTCCGAGGCGCAAATGTGGCAATCTCGGGATAGTTATAAACAGCTGAATCGGCTCCAGAAAAAATTTCTGAAAAACAGTTGTTAGAAGCACTTGCCAGACCCGATCAAACTCGGTAAGACGCGCGCTCTTTACCAGTGCCGGCTTAGCTCAGTTGGTAGAGCAGTTGATTTGTAATCATCAGGTCGCGGGTTCGACTCCTGCAGCCGGCACCACTTTCTCCCAAGAGAAAATACATTCCCTTTCAGGGGCTTAAGCGCCGGGCGCGCTCGAGGTCCTCAGGCGTATTGATATTGAAGAACCGCAGATCGTCAGCCGCGAAGCTCACGCGAGCTGCTCCAATGTACGACGCAATACGGTGCAGAGCGCGTTCACCAGAACCAATCAAAGTATTCACGTCGGGCGCAAGGCCTGCTCGCCACACACCGAATGCAGGCTGAAGCCGGTCTCCGGTCTCCGCAAGAACTACCTGGTGGGGCGCTGCGTCCAATTCGACCAAAAGAGCGTCAGAAAGCGTGGATTTAAAAAACGGCGCATCGACAGGAGTTGTCACAATAACAGAATCCTCACCATAGCGCTCACTGGCATAGGCCAGAGCAGCAGAAAGAGCGCCCGCTGGACCTATCATCTGACCGTCAATCAGATGGTCGGCGAGCCAGATAATGTCACCATCCTGTTCTAGCCAGTGCGGCTGTCGCGGAGACACAAAAACAATCTCATCTGCAATTGCGGAGAGCTCACGCTGAATGCGCCTCCATAACGGCTCGCCATCATACTCGATAAGTGCCTTAGAGACCCCACCGAGACGACGCCCCTCGCCCCCCGCAAATATGACCCCGAAACGTTTCATATTTCCGGCTTACCTGCCGTCCGGACCGGATACAATCAGAAACGGAAGGCAGTATACCGAACGCCTGAATCAAAATCGACCGCAGAACCTTTCAGAGTTCCACGGCCGGAATTTGAATTTGTAATCGTTGAGGCTAAGACGCCGCCACTTTCGTTGAGCGTCCCAGCATGAATAGCGCAACGAGCGCGAAGAGCGAGCCTAGCCCCATCACGACAGAGACCGTGAGGAGTCCCTGGCCGCTACTGAACAACAGACCTGCAATGACAGGCCCCAGAGCAGCACCACCGCGACCGATGCCGATAACGAGACCTGTACCGCCAGCACGGACATCGGCAGGGAAGTAATTGGCGATCAGCGCGTAGAGACCAACCACACCGGAATTTGTGCAGAAACCAGCAATGGCCGAGATGATTGCGAGTCCCATAATGCCCGACTGGCCCAGACCAAACACGCTGACGAATACGAAGGACAGCGCAAGACCGATCATTGTCAGAATACGCACGTCTGCTTTGCGCGAAACAATGCCGAGCAGGATGCTGCCGGTCGCACCCCCAATATTTGCCCAAACAAGCACATTGCCCGCTTCAGACGGGTGAAAGCCCATATCCACGACCAGCTTCGGAATCCATTTCAGGATGTAGTAGAAGGTCATGATATGCGCGAAATACGCCGCAGTCAGAAGTATCGTGATCATCGCAAGTGGCTTGCCGAAAAGGCGCTTTAATCCGCCACCGGAAGCTTTGGCTTCGCTCATATCCGGAAGGCTTTCAATAGCCTGATGTCCGAGACGCTTCAGGATAGCATTGACCTTCGCAAGCGCATTGGCGGGCTTGCGCGCGACAAGCGACGACACGGACTCCGGAAGCCCGAAATACACGATCGGGAACATCGCTGCCGTCATAATGGAGCCGAAAATGAATACGGCGCGCCAGTCATACGACTTGAGAAGCTCGGAAGCGATCGCACCTCCGATAATCGCCCCAATCGGATATCCCGCTGCCATAATGGTGACGTTCATCGACCGGTATTTATCGTTCGAAAATTCGGCTACCAGCGCATTGGTACAGGCAAGCATGCCACCAATGCCGAGGCCGGTGAACAGGCGATATCCAGACAGTACCTGAACATTCGGTGCAGTCGAGGCAAGGTACATCCCCGTCGCCATAACGCCGAGACTTGCCAGCACAATCGGGCGTCGGCCGATCTTATCCGCAACCTGTCCCAGAATGATGGAACCGATCGACATACCGATCAGCTCCATGGACAGGACAATGCCAAGTGCCGCACGGTCTATTCCCCATTCAGAAGAGATCCCAGGCGACGCAAAACTGATCGACAGGACGTCAAAACCGTCCAGACCGTTGAGAAGAACACAAATGGCAATCGCTAGCATTTGCGCCCCGCCCATCTTCTCTTTTGCGAGAATTTCCGCAGGTTGTTGTGACATAGCTTCCTCCCAGAAGCGGGCCTTCCCTTTTAAAGAAGGCCCTTTTGTTTGTTTGTATCACACGTATTTTTTGTCGATTACGCCGACACCAGCATAAGCGCATCCAACGCATCTACGCCCTGCCCGATAGGGCGCGCAATCACCGGATTGAGATCAATCTCCTGAATACGCGCTTCGCTCAGCATCAATGCGCCCATACGCACAACCGCATCGGCGATCGCGTCGAGATCAACGGGTTGAGCACCTCGGAACCCGGTCAACAAAGGCGCGCCTTTCAGCTTCAGGATTTCGCCCTTCACCGCATCATGAGACAGGTCGGGCGCGAGTACGCGGAAGTCCTTCAGAACCTCAGCTGATACACCGCCGAACCCAATCAGAATGACAGGCCCCCATTGCGGGTCACGTTTGGCGCCGAGGATCAGCTCAACACCTTTGCCGCTCATGCTCTCGATGAGCACGCCATCCAAGTTCATACCCGGTGCGTAGGCTTCGATATTCTTCGCCATCTGGTCAAAAGCAGCCTCAACTTCGGCCGCAGAATTCAGATTAAGCAGCACGCCGCCCGCATCGCTCTTGTGAGAGAGTTCGCTGGATTGCGCCTTCATCACCACCGGATAGCCAAGCTTTTCAGCCGCCGCTGAAGCCTCAGCTGCGGTGGTTGCAAGCTCGCCATTCGGGAACGCAATGCCCGCGCCGCGCAGAATGTCCTTGCTTTTGTATTCTGGAATGACCCCAGCACCAGACGGCAGCGAGACGTTCACCGATTGAGGCGACGCACCGGTGTCTTTCGCTTTCGCAGCTTCCGTCATTCGGGCAATCGCGCGAATAGCACGCTCGGCTGTCGGGAAGCACGTAACACCAAGGCTCCGAAGCTTATCCAGATACTCTTTCGGCACATCAGCGCCTTCATCGAGACCCGAATAGATCACGGGACGATCTGGTTTGATCGTCTCAATCGCATTGATGATAGACGGCAGTTTAGCCGAAGTCGTTTTCACATCCGTCTGAATGATTCCGAGCAGCACACAGCCAACCCGGTCATCGGACAAAAGCGCATCAATGCTCCGGCGATAAAGGTCTGGGTCAACCAGAGCCTGCGCCGTCAGGTCGACAGGGTTAGACACCGGCACAAAGTCAGGCATAGCGGCACGGAGCGCTGGCGTGTCATCGTCCGTCAGAACTGGAAGCTCGAGGCCAACCTCTTCTGCCAGATCAAGAGAAAGCGCCTTAAACGCACCTGACTCGGTCAGAACGACAGTGCCGCCTTCGCCGAAATTCGGCGCACGCATTGCGACATCTGCGAGGTCACCCAGCTGCTCCAGACTGTCTGCCATGATAACGCCCGCATGTTCTACAAGCGTGCGCATCACAGCATAGTCACCGGCCATCGCACCCGTATGGGTGGCTGCTGACTCGCGGGCCGCTTCACTCTTGCCCGGGTGAAGCAAAATGATTGGCTTGCCAATCTCACGAGCCCGTACCGCGAGGTCCAGAAAAGCCTTAGGATGACGGAATTGCTCCACGATCATCGCAATCGCTTTTGTCTTAGGATCATCCAGAAGATATTCGATATAGTGCTGAACGCCAGTCGCCGCTTCGTTGCCTGTTGAGACAGACAAGGTCACGCCCAGATTCTTGCTCGCCAGTGTGGTGCTGAGAACCGCCGCCATAGCGCCGGACTGAGACACGATCGCAACGCCCTCGCCATTGTGCAGCTCGGCTGCGGGGGTCTGCACGAACGTCAGCGCCACGCCATCGCGGTTGTTGACGAATCCCAGACAGTTTGGCCCTTCAACGGCAACGCCGTATTCACGGGAAATGCGAGCAATTTCTTCCTGTTCGCGCAGGCCTTCTTCACCACCCTCAGCAAACCCCGCTGAAAAGATGACAGCACCGCCGACACCTTTCTCAGCCAGTTCACGAAGTGCAGGCAGAACACCCGCTTTTGGAATGGACATGACGGCCGCATCAATGCCGTCCGGCAATTCCGAGATGGCATTAACACATGGGCGACCGTTGATATCGGAACGCTTAGGGTTCACGAGGTGAATATCACCCTTAAAGCCACCACGTTCCAGATTCTCCAGCACCGACGCGCCAAGCGCACCCGGCGTTGGCGATGCACCAACGATCACAACCGATTTCGGCTGCAAAAGGCGATCGAGATCGATCGCCTTGCCTGCAGAATTATCTACGGACGCCATAGGACTAAGCCTTTTGATGCTTGGATTTGTCGTACGCGCCGAGACCTGGCTTGTACGTCTTGTCGTCGATGAACTGTTTGATGCCTTCTTTTCGGCCATCATTGTCGTAAGAGTTCGCCGCTTCCTGGGCACGAACAAGGAAGTCTTCCGCATTGTCGTAAGTCATTTCGCTTACACGGCGGATCGCATCTTTTGTCGCCTTCAGAGCAACAGGGTTCTTTTCGAGCAGAACTTTAGCAACTTCAGTTACGCGGTCCTTCAGCTTTTCCAGTGGCAGACTCTCATTCACGAGGCCCCATTCTGCAGCGGTCTTACCGTCTACATTCTCACCCATCATGGAGTGATACATCGCGCGGCGGAAGCTCATCAGCTCAACAGCAATCTTTGTTGCGCCGCCGCCCGGCAGAATGCCCCAGTTGATTTCGGAGAGGCCGAACTGGGCTTCGTCTGCACAGAAAGCGAGGTCGCACGCGAAGAGCGGACCGTAACCGCCACCAAAGCACCAGCCGTTGACCATAGCGATGGTCGGCTTCTGGAACCAGCGAAGGCGACGCCACCAACCGTAAGATTCGCGCTGCGCCTGACGCGTTGCGCCAAGGCCCTGAGCTTCCGTTTCACGGAAATACTCTTTCAGGTCCATGCCTGCCGTCCAGGCAGAACCTTCACCGGTCAGAACAACGGCACCGACGTCATCACGGAACTCGATTTCATCAAGAACACGCATCATCTGGCGGTTCAGTTTCGGGCTCATGCAGTTACGCTTTTCAGGGCGATTGAATGAGACCCAGGCAATGTTGTCTACGATTTCGTATGCAACTGTATCTTCTTCTGCGCGCTCAGCAGTCATGGTTCGTTTCCTACATCTAATAATTATTGGGTTTGTTGCCGGGCGGAGTCCGCCCGGTATCAGAGAATTTCGGATCAGATCGGGTAGTGACCCGGCTCTGTTTCCATTGTGATCCAACGCAGCTCAGTGAATGCGTCGATGCCGGCTTTGCCGCCAAAACGGCCATAGCCTGACGCGCCGACGCCACCGAATGGCATTTGAGCTTCGTCATGAACGGTTGGACCGTTCACGTGGCAGATGCCTGATTTGATCTGGCGGGCAACTTTGACGCCGCGGGCTGCGTCTTTTGTAAAGACAGCTGCGGAGAGACCATACTCGGTGTCATTCGCAAGACGGATTGCCTCGGCTTCATCCTTGGCACGAATAACAGCAACCACCGGGCCAAAGCTCTCATCGCTATAGAGGTTCATCGCATTCGTGACCTTATCGACAATGGTCGCCGACATGATCACGCTGTCAGCTTTTCCGCCTGCCACGATGTCAGCGCCTTTGGATTGCGCGTCGTCGATGAGGCTGTTCACATGGCCGACCGTCTTCTGATCAACCACAGCGCCAAGCGGAGTGTTGCCTTCACGGGGATCGCCTGACGGCATGGAGCTGGCTTTGGCAGCGAAGCGTTTCACGAACTCGTTCGCAACCGCGTCCACAACGATAATTCGTTCCGTCGACATACAGATCTGGCCCTGATTCATATACGCGCCGAACGCAGCCGCTTTCACCGCTTCGTCCAGATCCGCATCATCCAGGATAACCAATGGTGCCTTACCGCCCAGCTCGAGCAGGCAAGGCTTGAGGTGTTCCGCCGCGCGCTTGGCGATAATTCTGCCCACTGATGTAGAGCCCGTGAAGTTGATACGCTTCACGGCAGGCGCATCAATGAGCGCTCCAACAACCTCGCCAGCATCTTCTGGCGCGTTGGTGACAACGTTTACGACGCCTTCCGGAAATCCTGCTTCCGCAAAGGCTTCGATGATCAGCTCATGCGTACGCGGGCTGACCTCAGACGCTTTCAGAATGACCGAGTTGCCGCAAGCAAGCGGCACGGCAATCGCGCGCACACCCAGAATGATGGGCGCATTCCAAGGCGCGATACCGAGAATTGTGCCAACAGGCTCACGAAGCGCCATAGCGATGCAGCCAGGCTTGTCGGAAGGAATCACTTCTCCGCCAATTTGAGTCGTCAGCGCAGCTGCTTCACGCACCATTCCGGCAGCGAGCATGAGGTTGAACATGGCCCAACCAGCTGTTGCTCCGATTTCGCCCATCATCGCTTCAACGAAATCATCTTTTCTGGCTTCCAGAGCGTCGGCCGCTTTGTTCAGTACGGCACGACGGGCGTTCGGCCCCATGGCGCCCCATCCAGCCTGTGCTGCCTGCGCTTTTTCAGCGACAGCGACAGCATCTGCCGGGGTCATCGCCTCGGCGCGGCTCGCAATTTCTCCCGTAATCGGGTTGACGCGCTCAAACTGCATCGATTTAGCTCCCTAAACATATTATTTTATTGCTATGAATAATAGCAGTACGATAAGCCTATAACCAATAGTATTGTGGTACGCAATGGTATTTGATCCGCTTCGTGAACTTCCGGGCTACGCCCTTCGTCGAGCATCCAACGCTTCTCTGTCGGAACTCACGCCAAAACTCGGCAAGCTGGGCCTTCGCGTGACCGAAGCGACCGTTCTGATTGCGATTAAAAACAACCCGCGCATCACCCAGAGCGAGATTGGCCGCATGCTCGGCATTGCCAGCGCGAACATCGCACCGATGATCGGGCGGCTGGACGGCCGCGATCTGTTAAAGCGAATCAGAGTCGATGGCAGGTCGCACGGGCTTGAGCTGTCGGAAAAAGGTGCCGACCTGACGGAAAAGGCCTTCAGCGTCGTCAAAAAGCACGAAGAGAAGATCAGCTCCTATATTCCTGACGAAATCAGGGAGCCGTTTATCAAAGCACTCAATAAGATGTGGGCTGATCACGATTGATCGCGGCTCGTAGCTGACAAACAAAAGCCCCGATCAGGAGATCGGGGCTTTTGTTTGGATCAGACCTCTTCAGGCCAATAAAGGCGCATCGGGTTGTCGATCAGCAGTTTACGCTGCAATTCCGGCGTCGGCGCAAGTCGCGGCAGGATGTTCACCAGCTTACCGTCATCTGGAATGTCATGCTGCATGTTCGGGTGTGGCCAGTCCGTGCCCCAAAGTACGCGATCCGGAAACTCCTCGACGAACGGTGCAATTGCCGCAACAAAATCATCAAATGGAGGTCCCTGATTGGACAGGCGTTCTGCACCGGACACTTTGGTCCAGAAATTATCATGGTCCTGAAGGAATTTCCTGAACGTCTGAACTTCCTTACCTTCGAAGCCTTCAGTCAGATCCGGGCGCCCCAGATGGTCCACAACCACTGTGGTCGGCAACGCCTCAAGAAACGGCGTAAGTTCTTCCAGAATATCAGCTTCAAAATAGACAATGACATGCCAGCCGAGAGGCTCAATCCGCTTGGCAATTTCAAGAAATTTGTCCTTAGGCGCGTCGTCCACCAAGCGCTTCAGGAAGTTAAAGCGGACACCTCGAATGCCACCCTCATGCAGCGCCTCAAGCTCTGAATCGGAAATCGCCGGATCTACGACGGCAACACCGCGCGCTTTTCCATCCGACTTCGCAATTGCATTCAGCGTTGAACTGTTATCCGTACCGTGACAGCTCGCCTGAACCACGATGTTCCTGGAAAAGCCCAGATGGTCGCGCAGTGCAAAAAGTTGCTCTGGGCCCGCATCGTCGGGAATGTATTTGGCTTTCGGGCTGAACGGGAATTCGGCCATGGGGCCAAAAACGTGACAGTGTGCGTCGATCGCGCCTTCAGGTGGCGTAAAGGTGGGCTTCGATGGATTCGAAGTCCAGGAAACAATACGATCAGTCATTAGACAAATACCTCTCCATCCATGAGTTTACGCGCCGTGCGGAGAAGCCCTGTGCGTACAACTGTCTCACCATCCCATTCCAGCTCTACTGTGAGCGATCCGGTCGGGTGCTCCACATCCACGCGGCACGGATTGACCTCGTCAAATTGCGCCATGCCTTTTGCTACGCTTTCGGGGAACATGCAGGCTGCCGCATCAGACGCCGCCGCCAGAACGCCCACAGCCTCATGCACACGGTGCGGGATAAACGTGCGAGTATTGATAATGCCACCATCGCGCGGCGGACTGATCAGGCACATTTTCGGGATGGTCTGGTCCGTGACATCCCCAAGCCCCATTAATTCGCCAGCCTTGAGACGAATGGATTCGATACGGTCTTTTAGCCCGGCGATTGCTTCAATCTCTTTTGGGTCTTCGTAGCCGGTGAGATCAAAATCAGATGCCCGCAGCATGACACTCGGCATGCCATTATCGACCAGGGTCACTTCCACCCCGTCAATCACATCAATCTGATTTCCGGTTGGCAGAAGCGCGCCACACTGCGCGCCAGCTGTGCCGTAATAGTTTTGCATGATTGGCGCATGAGTCCCCGGAACACCATCAATACGCGCATCCCCTTTATAAGTGACGCGCCCGCACGGCGTCTGCACGATAATATCTGCGCGCGAGTCCGAGTTCACCATGTAAATGCGAATCGTTGTTTCGCCGTCCTCAGCTTTGACGAGACCGCGCTCAATCGCAAACGGAGCAACAGCGGCAAGCATATTCCCGCAGTTCTGACTATCCGATACCGAGCCCGTGTCGGGCTGAACCTGCAGGAAGAGGTAGTCCACGTCGCTGTCATCACGTTCTGATGGAGAGACAACCGCGACTTTACTCGTCAAAGGGTGCGCGCCGCCCATGCCATCAATCTGGCGCGTGTCTGGGGAGCCCATAACGGCGGCAAGGAACTTGGCGCGCTCGTCCTTGTCTGACGGAATAGAGCTTTCCAGAAAGAACGCACCTTTTGACGTTCCTCCCCGCATCCACATGCACCGAACGCCATCAAACATATTTGAGACCCATCTGCTCGAGACGTGGACGCATGTCATAAATGTCCAGCCCGAGTTCACCGGCTGCAAGACGCTGGCGCTTCTCTTCTTCTTTTGCTTCTCGGTCGAGCGACTTTTTCAGTACGTCTTCGGCTTCTTCGCGGCGCACACACACGACGCCGTCATCATCAGCGACGATAATATCACCCGGACGCACATATTGATTTGCGCAAGTCACAGGGACATTCACTGAGCCAAGCGTGTTTTTGACAGTGCCCTGTGCGTAAACGGCCTTGGACCAGACCGGGAAGTCCATTTCCGTCAGATCGCGAATATCGCGTACACCGGCATCGATGATGAGACCGCGGCAGCCGCGCGCCATAGCCGATGTTGCAAGCAGGTCACCAAAATAGCCGTCTTCGCAAGGGCTGGTCGGCGCGAGCAGAAGAATGTCGCCTTCTTTCAGTTGTTCGATAGCGACATGGACCATCCAGTTATCACCCGGAGGCGATGAAATCGTTACAGCTGACCCGCCAATGCGTGCACCGGAATAGATCGGACGCATATAGCTCGCGAGCAGGCCCTTGCGTCCCTGAGCCTCATGAACCGTCGCGACGCCACATTTACCGAGCGCATCCACAATTTCAGGATCTGCCCGCTCGATATTCTGAACTACGACGTTGCTCATAAACTTCACTCCGGATCTTGGTTCTGTAGGGATGGCTACTCCTCGCGCGGGAGCTCCAGAAATACGAAGTATGCAAGTGCTATAAGTTTATGCTAACGGAGCTTATGGAACCATGGGATCTCAACCTTCGCCACCTTGCTGCTTTTCTGGAAACCTGCCGCAAAGGATCGGTCAATGCAGCGGCAAGCTCGGTCAGCCTGTCACAGCCCGCTGTGACGCAAGCTATTGCGCGTCTGGAGAGCCAATTGAAGCTGGCTCTCTTTGATCGACAAACAAATGGTATGAGGCCCACGGAGCCGGCCAGACAGTTTCATAGCCGCGTGGAGAGAGCGCTGAACTTTGTCGGCTCATCCCGTGTGACCAGCGCGCAGGCCAAGGCGTTCGTTGCACTGGCACGGGGCGGATCCTATGCAGAGGCCTCCGCCTTAACCGGCCTTGCGCCAGCAAGCCTTCACCGTTCGATTTCCGACCTTGAACTCGCGCTTGGCCGCGACCTCGTCGAGCGACGCGGGCGCGGTATCGAACTCACCAAACGAGGCCGTGAGACCGCCCGCCAGTTCAGACTAGCGCGGGCAGAGCTGAACGCCGGTCTGGACGAGCTTTCCATTTTCCGCGGAGAGAACGAAGCTCGCATTTCAGTCGGCGCCATGCCTTTGTGTCGGGCAAAACTCCTGCCTTCGGCCGTTGTGGAGTTTCAGAAATCTCGTCCATCCTCCGAGCTCGCAATCGCAGAAGGCTCATTTATGGAGCTGATTGAACCATTACGCGACGGTGAACTCGACCTGCTCATAGGTGCGCTACGAACCCCCTCGCCTGGGCCCGACGTCATCCAGACACCTTTGTTTGAAGACCATCCTGTCTTTCTCGGCCGACGCGATCACCCGCTTCGTCATAGAAGCGGCGCGGTGACCCTCGAAGAATTAACCGGCTATAGCTGGGTACTACCGCCAAGAGGCGTTCCCCTTCGTGAACAATGGCAGCGCCTCTTCGAACAGGATCGGCTCAAAGTGCCCGACATCCCTGTCGAAAGCGGGTCGGCGATGATTATCCGGCAGCTTCTTATGGAAACCAATTATCTGACCGTTCTATCGCCGGACCAGGTGGCGATTGAGCTTGAGGCAGGCTGGCTAGGTATTGTGGGCCGACCGCCCGAACAGCTGTCTCGTACAATTGGTATGTTTACACGCGCTGGCTGGTATCCGACTGAAATGCAGGAAGAGTTTGTGGATACGCTTAAAAAACATTCCGAACAGTCTGGTCACTGACGTTTTTGTAATTCGTATTTTCTTATATCAGTAAATCCAATTCGATTAGCGCAGCCCTGCCCTGAGGGTTACCCCTCGCTGCATGTATAACGATTTTTCTGTCATAGGTTTTGGGGAAGCCGCTCAGACATTCTGCCGCCAGGGCGAATGGAGCGCGCATGCGCAGGTCTTTGATCGCAAAACAGATGATCCTGCTCTGGCAGATCATAAACGTAGTGAATTCAGCGCACTTGGCGTGAATGGATACGCGGACACGATGTCTGCCGTGAAGAGCTCCGACCTTATCCTCAGCCTTGTTACGGCAGATCAATCTGTGAACGCTGCGAAAGCGGCATCCGAAGCCCTCAGCTCTCACGCGCTATTCCTCGACATGAACTCGGTCGCACCGGACACAAAGCGCGAGGCCGCCAAAATCGTTGATGCCAAGGGCGGACGATATGTCGATGTTGCCATAATGGCGCCCGTACAGCCCAAAGCTCTGGATGTTCCGATCCTGATTTCAGGTCCAGCTGCCGGAGACGCTCATAACGCACTTGCCGGACTCGGCTTCAAAAACCTGAAAATTGCAGGCGCTGAAGTTGGTCAGGCCTCCACTATCAAAATGCTTAGATCCATAATGATCAAAGGCATTGAAGCGCTGACGGCAGAATGTGTGCTGGCAGCTGATCGCGCCGGCGCGCTGGACGCTGTGTTGGAAGCGCTGGGGGGCGATTGGGCGGAACGCGCCAATTACAATCTCGATCGCATGATGATCCACGGCACCCGCCGCGCAGCCGAAATGGAAGAGGTCGTCAAAACGATTGAGGGGCTTGGCATGCAAGCACTCCTGACGAGCGGAACGGTACGCCGTCAGGCAGAAATCGGCGCTCTCGGACATAAAAAACCGCCAGAAAACCTCAAAGAAAAACTCGCTCTTCTGGCGCAAGAGGAAACCATTTCATGACACTCATTATCGACTGCCACGGTCACTACACGACCGCCCCGGCACAGCACGATGACTGGCGCGAAGCTCAACTGTCAGCGTTCAAGTCCGGCGATGTGCCTCCTCCTTACCCCGACATTCCTGACGATTTGATCCGTGAGTCGCTGGAAGCAAACCAAATCCGCCTCATCAAAGAGCGTGGAGCGGACATGACGATCTTCAGTCCGCGTGCATCACGCATGGCTCACCATGTCGGCGATCAGGGCGTCTCCATGGAATGGTCGCGTCGCTGCAATGACCTGATCTATCGCGCGACTGAGCTGTATCCGGATATCTTCATCGGTGTTTGCCAGCTGCCACAATCGCCTCAGGCCGACCTTACCGAGTCCGTCAAAGAACTCGAACGCTGCGTGACCGAGCTTGGCTTTGTCGGCTGTAATCTGAACCCTGACCCCGGCGGTGGCCACTTCAACCATCCACCGCTGACTGACAAATACTGGTATCCGATCTTTGAAAAAATGGTCGAACTTGATGTGCCCGCAATGGTGCACGTCTCAGGCTCCTGCAATCCTGCGCAACATGCGACTGGCGCGTTCTATCTCGCCGCGGACACGATTGCCTTCATGCAGTTCCTCGAAGGCGATCTGTTCAAAGATTTTCCAGACCTTCGCTTCATCATTCCACACGGTGGCGGAGCAGTGCCTTATCATTGGGGCCGGTATCGCGGTCTGGCGGACATGCTGAAAAAGCCTGCCCTCGCAGAACACGTGATGAAGAACGTCTATTTCGACACCTGTGTTTATCACCAGCCGGGCATCGATCTGCTGTTCGACGTGATCGACAAAAAGAACATTCTTTTTGGCTCGGAAATGGTTGGCGCCGTGCGCGGCATCGACCCTGAGACGGGTTTCTATTTCGACGACACCAAACGCTATGTCGACTCGCTCGGGCTGTCCGATGAAGACCGCCACAACATTTACGAGGGCAATGCGCGCCGCGTTTATCCTCGTCTGGACGCACGACTGAAAGGGATGGGGAAATGACTTTTATTCGTAACCGCTGGTATGTCGCCGCATGGGATGGCGAGGTTGGCACACAGCCGCTCGGCCGGAAAATTTGTGGCGAAAACATTGTCATGTATCGCAAGCTGGATGGCCGCGTTGTCGCAATGCGCGACGCATGCCCTCACCGCCTTCTACCTCTGTCTATGGGCATTCGTGAAGGGGACAATCTCCGCTGCAAGTATCACGGAATGGTCGTTGGTCCGGATGGGTCTCCATGTGAGATGCCGCTCCGCAATGACCCGGTGAACAAGAAGCTATGCACGCCAACCTATGAAGTGCTTGAAAAGCATCGCTTCGTCTGGGTCTGGATCGGTGATCAGGAAAAAGCCGACCCGTCCACCGTTCCAGATTTCTGGCCATGCTCGGCTGAGGGTTGGGTATTTGACGGCGGCTATACCAGCGTCGGATGTGACTACCGCCTCTTCGTCGACAATCTTATGGACCTGACCCACGAAACCTATGTGCATATGGGCACAATCGGACAGATCGAGCTGATGGAAGCACCGCTGGAAACCACGGTGGATGGCGACAAGGTTACGCTTTCCCGCTGGATGCCGGGCGTCGATGCACCGCCATTCTGGCGCCACTTCCTGGGTAAGGAAGGTCCGGTAAACCGTTGGCAGATTTGCGAGTTTCTCGAACCTTGCTCGGTCATCATTGATGTTGGCGTTTCACCGGTTGAAGCAGGCGACACACTCGAAAGCCATGACTCCGGCGTCCGCGGTTTTGTAATCGACTCCATGACGCCTGAGACAGAAACCAGCTGTCACTATTTCTGGGGTATGGCCCGTAACTTTGCGATTGATGACGCTGGCGTGACTCAGCGCATGAAAGATCAGCAGGACATCGTCTTCAACGAAGATGTGGAAGTCCTCGAAGCACAGCAGAAATCTATCGCCGAAAATCCGGACATGCGCCTGCGCATTCTGAACATCGACTCTGGCGGCGCACATTCGCGCAAAGTCATCGAACGGCTGATGTCCGATGCATAAGAGCGTTCACGATTATCTCGCCGACTTCGACGATATCCCGGGCAC
Source organism: Ponticaulis sp. (assembly GCF_029210165.1). NCBI lineage: Bacteria > Pseudomonadati > Pseudomonadota > Alphaproteobacteria > Hyphomonadales > Hyphomonadaceae > Ponticaulis > Ponticaulis sp. The sequence goes on along the minus strand of NZ_JARGNT010000001.1, from coordinate 2,380,256 downwards.
CCGCGTCTACACCACAAAGCGGGCGCGTCAGGGCTATTGGCTCAACCAGTTTGCCATGAGCCTGATGACGGAAGAGAACCGCCAGAAATGGAAAGCTGACGAGAAAGCCTACCTCGATGGCTGGAAAATGACGGACGAGCAGAAAGAAGCGGTTCTCGCGCGCGACTATAACCGCATGCTCGATCTGGGCGGGAACATTTATTACCTCGCCAAAATCTTCTCCACCGATGGCCTCTCCTTCGTACAGGCCGTGTCGACCATGACTGGCATGAGTGTCGAAGACTACAAAGCCATGATGGATGCCGGTGGCCGTTCACCGGATGGTGTCCGCTCAATCAAGGAAGGGAACTGATATGGCCCGCATAACCGCTGGTGTGGCCACGAGCCACGTTCCGCTTCTGGGCGTCGGCATCGACCAGGGCAAAATGGAAGACCCGTACTTTAAGCCGATTTACCAAGGCTATGAGTGGTCCAAAAAATGGATTGCCGAAGAAAAGCCGGACGTAATCATTCTGGTCTATAACGACCACGCGTCTGCGTTCGACATGAACCTGATCCCAACCTTCGCCATTGGCTGCGCAGATGAATTTGCGCCCGCTGATGAAGGCTGGGGCCCGCGTCCTGTCCCGAACGTCAAGAACCATGCGGATATGGCCTGGCACATTGCCCAAAGCCTGATCCTCGATGAATTCGACATGACCATCATCAACAAGATGGATGTCGATCACGGCCTGACTGTTCCTCTGTCACTCATGTACGGTCAGCCCGAAGAATGGCCCGTGAAGGTCATCCCCCTAGCGGTCAATGTGGTCACCTACCCGCCACCATCCGGCAATCGATGCTGGAAACTCGGTGAAGCAATTGCGCGCGCCGTTGAGAGCTTTGAGGAAGACCTGAACGTCCAGATATGGGGCACCGGCGGCATGAGCCACCAGCTTCAGGGACCGCGCGCTGGCCTTATCAATGCTGAATGGGACCAGAAATTCCTCGATGACATGACCGCCGACCCTGAACGTCTGCGCCATATCCCGCACATCGAATACCTTCGCGAGACAGGCTCGGAAGGTATCGAAATGGTGATGTGGCTGATCATGCGCGGCGCGCTGGGCGACAACATCAAAGAACTTCACAGACATTTCCACGTCCCCGCATCCAACACTGCCGTGGGACACCTCGTATTGGAGAAAACCTCATGAGAATAGCACTCGCTGGCGCAGGCGCCTTCGGTGAAAAACACCTTGATGGCCTTGCTAAAATCGACGGCGTTGAGGTCACCAGCCTTGTTGGCCGCACCCTCGATAAGACTCAGGCTATCGCAGACAAGTACGGCATTGGTCACGTGACCACCGAGCTTGATGAAACGCTCGCACGGGATGATGTGGACGCAGTTATCCTCTGCACGCCAACTCAGATGCATGCGTCCCAAGCCATTGCCTGCATGAACGCTGGCAAGCATGTCGAAGTCGAGATTCCACTCGCCGACAACTGGGCGGATTCACAGGCTGTTATGGACAAGCAGAAAGAGACAGGTCTGGTCTGCATGGTTGGCCATACACGCCGCTTCAACCCGTCTCACCAGTACGTTCACAACAAGATCACAGCGGGCGAGCTGAACATTCAGCAAATGGACGTCCAGACTTACTTCTTCCGTCGCACGAACACGAATGCGAAGGGCGAACCGCGTAGCTGGACAGACCACCTTCTGTGGCACCACGCTGCGCACACGGTTGACCTCTTTCAATATCAGACCGGAGAGAAGGTCGTCGTCGCGCAGGCCGTTGAAGGCCCGCATCATCCTGATCTTGGCATCGCAATGGATATGTGCATTCAGCTAAAAACCGAGACTGGCAAAATCTGCACGCTGTCTCTCAGCTTCAACAATGACGGTCCGCTTGGCACCTTCTTCCGCTATATTTGCGATAACGGCACTTACCTTGCCCGCTATGATGATCTGGTAGATGGACGCGAGAACGCGATCGACGTTTCAAAAGTCGATGTGTCTATGAACGGTATCGAACTTCAGGACCGTGAGTTCATCGCGGCGATCCGTGAAGGCCGCGAGCCGAACAGTTCTGTCGCTCAAGTCCTGCCTTGCTATGAGGTTCTCTATCGACTTGAGCAAGGCATGAAGTGATGAAGACCGATGTTGCTATCATCGGCGCCGGTCCCGCTGGCCTTCTGCTTGGACACCTGCTGCGTCAACAGGGCATAGATGTTGTCGTCGTAGAACGTCAGAGCGCTGACTATGTGCTGGGGCGTATTCGTGCAGGCGTTCTGGAAAAAGTCACCGTCGATCTGATGAAGCAGCTTGATCTGTCTGATCGCATGATGAAGGAAGGCCTCCCGCATGAGGGCTTCTATCTGGCTGACGGCGAGAAGCTGATCCACATCAATATCGCAGAACTGACCGGTAGTTCGGTGATGGTTTACGGCCAGACCGAAGTCACCCGCGATCTTATGGATGCCTCTAAAAGCCGTGGGCTGGAAGTTATCTATAAGGCAGGTGACGTTGCGCTTCATGATGTGGCCGGCAATTCGCCTTATGTGACCTACCAGAAGGATGGCCAGGAGCATCGTATTGATGCACGCTTTATTGCAGGCTGCGATGGCTTTCACGGTCCATCTCGCAAAGCGATCCCGGACACAGTTGGCAAGACATTCGAGCGTGTCTATCCGTTCGGCTGGCTTGGCATTCTGGCAGACGTTCCACCATGCAATCACGAGCTCATTTACGCGAACCACTCAAACGGCTTCGCCCTCGCATCCATGCGGTCGAGCACGCGCAGCCGTTACTACATTCAGGTGCCTCTGGATGAGAAGGTTGAAGACTGGCCGGATGACCGCATCTGGGACGAACTCGCGGTGCGGCTCGGCCCGGACGCTGCGGCCAACATGACGCGTGGCACTGCATTGGAAAAGTCCATCGCGCCGCTCCGTTCATTTGTATTCGAGCCAATGCGCTATGGCAGCCTGTTCCTTGCCGGTGACGCAGCTCACATCGTTCCTCCGACAGGCGCGAAGGGGCTCAACCTCGCATCTTCGGACGTCGCTTATCTTTCCCGCGCGCTTATACAATTCTTCAAGAACGGTAATAGCGAAGGGATCGAAACCTATTCAGACACGGCACTTGCCCGGGTCTGGAAATCGGAGCGGTTCTCATGGTCTCTCACACAGCTCATGCACCGCTTCCCTGACGACGGTGCTTTCGGACGCCGTATGCAGGTCGCGGAGCTCGATTATATCGCCAGCTCCGAAGCGGCCCGTAAGTCAATTGCGGAAAACTATATCGGTCTTCCGCTGTAAGTCCCACTTCCGGACAACTTCAGGGCGGTCAGGTAACTGATCGCCCTTCTCTGTTTTACTCAGGAGACATTCATGCCGTTCACCTCTCGCTCAATAGCCGGAAAGCAGCTGAAACCGATTGGGCTGGGCTGCATGTCACTCAGTCAGGCCTACCTGCCGCTTCCGAGTGAAGATGACGGTGTCAAACTTCTGAACCGCGCCATCGACCTCGGCTACGACCATCTCGATACGGCCCGTCTTTATGGTCTCGGACACAATGAAGCCCTGCTCTCGCGCGTTTTAAAGACACGTCGCGATGAAGTGCTTCTGGCATCCAAATGCGGCATCAATGTCGATGGACCAAGCCGCGTGATCGACTGCAAACCAGAGACGGTAAAGAAGGCTGTAGACACCAGCCTCTCGACTCTCGGTGTCGATTATATCGACCTCTATTACCTTCATCGTCGCGATTTCAACGTACCGATTGAGGACAGTGTTGGCGCGCTCGTCGATATGCAAGCTGCAGGAAAAATTGGCGCAATCGGGCTTTCAGAAATGTCGGCTGATACGCTGCGCCAAGCAGCATCTGTTACGCAAATCGCTGCCATGCAGACCGAATACTCATTGTGGACACGCAACCCGGAGCTAGGCGTTCTCGAGACATGCAAGCAAACAGGCACTGCCTTCGTGGCGTTCTCTCCTGTTGCACGTGGCGCGCTGGCTCGCGCTGTATCCAATCCGGCAAAGCTGCTGGAGAAGGACCTTCGCAAAAACCATCCGCGTTTCACTGAAGAACACTGGCCGAAGAACCAGAAACTGATCACAGCGTTTGAAGCCCTGGCCGAAGAGACTGGCGTCAAACCTGCTCAATTGTCACTTTACTGGGTCCTGTCACAGGGCGAGCATGTTCACGCTATCCCGGGTACAGGCTCAATTCCTCATCTGGAAGAAAACTTCGCCACATTGGAACTAAGCGTCTCTGATGACATTCTGGGCAAGGCTGGAAAGCTGATCAATCAAGGCACTGTATCAGGGCATCGCTATCCGGAAGCGATGCGGAAGACCATTGATACTGAGGACTATATCTGACCTCAGATACGAAAAGGGCGCCCGATGAGGCGCCCTTTCTTCCTCTATGAAAGCAAATCCATTCGCTTTTGACGGCCCATCGCTTCGCCCGAACGAACGCGTACGGCCCAGCCAGCAATATCGCCGAGATCTGTTTCCGCGAGGAAGAGCGCCAGCCCCGCCAGATCTGCCGCCGAATTCGAACCCACATCCTTTGCGGACATGGCTCCACGCGCCAGATACGTGACACCAGCCACACGGCCAAACATCTCCTGATATGCCGTCGCACCGAAGAGACGGGTGTCCATGTCAGTTTCTTTCATCCATGAGGTCACATCTTGAAGCGCCTTAATCCCCGCAGCGAGATGGACGGCAAGGCGTTTCAGATCAGCATCGCCTGATGCTTCAAATTCCGAACACTTCGCGTCAAAGCTTTCAAGCAGGCGCGGGATAGCCTCTCCTCCAGAAAGGCCGAGCTTCCGCGTGGCGAGGTCTATGGCCTGAATGCCGTTTGTGCCTTCGTAGATTGGCGCAATACGCGCATCCCGATAGAGCTGCGAAGCAAGTGTTTCGCCCATAAAGCCCATACCGCCATGGATTTGCACACCAAGGCTGGCAGACAGAACACCGACATCAGTCGACCATGACTTCGCGATAGGTGTCAGGATTTCTTCGACCTCTTTTGCAAGCTTGCGGTCAGCATCGTCTCCGCCGGCCACCGACATATCGCTGGATTTCGCGCACTCGTAACAGATCGCGCGAGCCGCCATTGTACGGGCACGCATCTGGAGCAGCATGTGCTGAACATCAGGGTGGTTGATGATCGGAGCAGAACCTTCAACACCTTCAGCGCGCCCCTGCTTGCGTTCAGCCGCAAAATCGCGAGCGACGCGGTAGGCCGCCTCTGACTGGGCTAGCCCCTGAATGCCGACCTGCAAACGCGCCGAGTTCATCATGGTGAACATGGCCGCGAGGCCCTTATTTGGCTCGCCGATAAGCCAGCCTTTGGCTCCGTCGTATTCCATGACGCAGGTTGGAGACGCGTGGATACCGAGTTTGTGCTCAAGACCAATACAGGTAACGCCGTTGCGCTCACCAGCTTCGCCATTGGCATCCGGTAGATATTTAGGACAGAGGAACAGCGAAATACCGCGCGAACCCGATGGCGCATCTGGCAGGCGCGCCAGCACCAGATGGACGATATTGTCCGTCAGGTCGTGATCGCCCCAGGTGATGTAAATCTTCTGGCCCGAGATGGCAAAGCTGCCGTCATCATTTGGTACAGCTTTCGTTTTCAGCGCACCTACATCAGAGCCTGCCTGAGGCTCGGTGAGGTTCATTGTGCCAGTCCACTCTCCGGAAATGAGCTTTGGCAAATAAAGCGCTTTCTGTTCATCCGAGCCGTGCTCGAGCAGCGCTTCAATCGCACCGAAAGACAGCATTGGGCACAGGCTGAACGACATGTTGGACGCCTGCACCATTTCCATCACGGCAACGGCCAGCGTACGCGGTAGTCCCTGCCCGCCAAACGCCTCTGGAAATGGCATGCCCATCCAGCCGCCTTCCTGAAAGGCTTTATACGCGTCTTTGAAGCCGGGAGCTGAGTAGACCTGCCCGTTCTCAAGGCGTGCGCCGGTCTTGTCGCCGGGTTGATTGAGCGGCGCCAGAACGTCCATGCAGAGCTTTCCAGCTTCTTCAAGAACGGGGGCGACTAGATCAGCATCAAAATCGGGAAACGCCTCAGCGCTCATGTCACCAATCTGCGTGACCTGCGTCAGAATACTCGAAATATCATCGATCGTACGTGGGGTGATCATTCAATCGTCCTTCTATCCCAGAAGTCATATTTATTTTTAGGCTAACTTCTCCAGCCGACGCGAAAGATCAATGCATGACGCAACGTCAATCGAGACGAAGGCATGACACCTTATCGCCTGATGATATCGCAGGGTCTGCTGATGGACGATGGATCAGAACATCCGCGTGGATAAACGGGCTGAGCAATGAGGAGTCCTGATTTCCCGCGGGCACGACAATCTGTCGTCCATCGTCATCATATGCGAGATGCCCGCGCATAAATGTCTCTCGTTGGCCGTTCGCAGGAATATCTTCTGCCAGAACCACATTCATCCAGCCTTCTGATAGCTCCGCGCCGATCATTGTCTGGACAAGCGGTTTCAGAAAAATATGAGCGCAGACCAGCGCCGAAGCAGGGTTTCCGGGCAGCCCCAGAACACGCGTATCCCCCTTCTTGAAAAGCCAGGTCGGCTTGCCCGGCTTGATCGCGATCTTGGAGAAGACTTCTTCGAAACCGAGTAACTGGAAAACCGGCTTCATATGATCATGGTCACCGACAGATGCGCCGCCAATTGGCACGTATAGATCGACCTCACCTGCGCTCTCAATCCGCCTCGCGATTTCGGCGCGATCATCAGGTGCCGCACCCAGATCGATAGCCTCTCCGCCCCATGCATTGATGAGCGCGCAGAGCGAATATCCATTCGACGCAATGATCTGGCCTTCAGACAGCACGCTGCCCGGCAGGCGCAGCTCATCCCCATTCGACAGCACTGCCACTTTCGGGCGTCTATAGACATCAACCGATCCGTGGTTGGCGGCCGCAATAATAGAAAGATGGCGTGGTGTGAGGCGGGTTCCGACCGCGATCAGCTCATCGCCCTTAGAGAAGTCTATACCAGCACGACGAATATGCAGGCTGGGCGACTTTGGCTCCGTTAGCGTGACGGCGTCCCCTTCACGACTCACGTTCTCCTGCATGACGATACGGTCTGCACCATCGGGCACGACTGAACCGGTAAAGATGCGGACGCATTCGTTTTCACCGAGACTACCTTTGTACGGGTGCCCGGCGGGCGCCTCTCCGACCAGCTTCAGCGTTTTGCCTTGCACAAAATCGGCATCACGCACGGCATAGCCGTCCATGGCAGACATGTTCGACGCAGGCTGCGTAAGTTTAGCGAGAATGGGTGCTGAAAGCGTACGCCCAACGGCTTCAGCCAGTGGGATGGTCTCGGACCGGGTACGAACGGCACTGGCGCTAATATGCGCCAGCGCTTCAAGTCTGTCGATCAAGGAAAGCTCCGGAAACGATCTGAAATCTCAGATTGTTATCCGTAGAAGCCACACAATGTGTCAACCAGAGCCTTACCAATGCCACCGCTGCAGCGGTAGAAAATCGTTTGCGCGTCGCGGCGGGACTCAACGAGCCCGGCTGCGCGCAGCTTGGCGAGATGCTGGGATACAGCAGACTGGGACTGATCTGTCAGTTCCACCAACTGGTTCACAGACAACTCACCACCACTCAGTGCGCAGAGAATCTTCAGCCGCGTTTCGCTGGCCATAGCTTTCAGCACTTCAGACGCCTCATTGATGCGGTCTGAAACCACGTCAAAGGCTTCCTTTGAGTCTGGATGCAATACTGTCATCAGGAAAAACGCTCCTCTGTAACCATCATCTCTGCGCCATCGCCATCATCGGTTTTAGCTTCAGGCGGCAGCCACTCTGGTCCCCGCAGAGCAATATAGATTGCAGGGATTACCAGAACAGTAAGCGCAGTAGAAGATGCAAGTCCAAACAGCAGTGAAATCGCCAATCCCTGGAAAATTGGGTCAGTCAGGATCACTGCTGCACCAATCATAGCCGCAAGTGCAGTCAGCACGATTGGTTTGAAACGAATCGCTCCGGCATCAAGCAGCACCTCTTTCAGAGGCGTGGTCGCGTCGGTGCGATGACGCACGAAGTCCACCAGCAGGATAGAGTTCCGCACGATAATGCCCGCGAGCGCGATAAAGCCGATCATAGATGTCGCCGTGAAGGCCGCGCCGAACAACCAGTGACCGATCATGATACCGATCAGCGTCAGAGGAACCGGCGTCAGGATGATCAATGGCACGCGGAACGTACCAAACTGGGCCACTACCAGAATGTAGATACCAACCAGAGCGACACCGAAAGCCATGCCCATGTCACGGAAGGTCACATATGTGATCTCCCATTCACCATCCCAAAGAATGGTCGGACGGGTTTCATCTTCCGGCTGGCCATACATACGTACAGCTGGTGCCTCGAGACCGACGGCCTCCCAGTCATATTCCGCGATGAGGTCCTGAATCTCGAACATGCCGTAGATTGGTGCCTCATAACGACCGGCAAGTTCGCCCATCACCATGTCAGTGAAATAGCCATCCCGGCGGAAGATAAGCGGAGACCCCACTTCTTCGGAAACATTCACCAGAGCACCCAGCTCCACAGGCGCAACACCCGGCTGGCCCATGCGACGCGGAACAGGGATCGCACCGATCTCCTGCGTCCATGCGCGCTCGGCACGTGGCAGACGGATATTGATGTTCAGCGGATCACGGCCCTCGCCGCGCGGATTCACGCCAACAGTCTGACCGGAAAACGCCAAAGCGACCGTGTCGAGGATATCCTGCTGCATCACGCCATAATCGGCCGCACGTGGTTCATCGACAGAGATAGACAGACGCGGTGCTGGCGAACCGATTGAATCGTTCACGTCCACGATAAAGTCTGTCTCTTCAAAGAAGCCACGCACAATGCCCGCCGTCTGACGGCGTGCTTCCGGCGTTGGGCCATAAATCTCTGCCATCAGAGTCGCGATGACCGGCGGACCAGGTGGCACTTCCACAACACTTACATTTGCACCCTCAGGAAGAGGTACATCGAGAACGAGGTGACGAAGCTCCAGAGCAACTTCATGGCTGGACCGGTCACGGTGTTCTTTCTCAGACAGATTGACCTGTAGATCGCCAAGCTCCGGAGAGTTGCGCAGGAAGTAGTGACGCACAAGGCCATTGAAGTTGAACGGCGCTGCCGTGCCTGCATAAGCCTGAATCGTCTCAACCTCATGTACGCCGCGGATCGCATCAGCCAGCGCAAAGAGTGACCGTTCGGTATCTTCAACAGATGCACCTTCCGGCAGATCGAGAACAATCTGGATCTCAGACTTGTTATCAAACGGAAGAAGTTTCACCGGCACAGCCTTGAAAGCAAACAAGCTCATAGAGGCCAGCGTCGTCACGCCGACGATCAGAAGGAACGTCCATGCAGTCGTTCGCGACTTCACAATAGGTCCAGCCACAGCCCGATAGAATTTGCTGATACGAGTCTCGGCGTGTTCGTCATGCCCATGATCAGCAAGCTTTGCATTGCCCGCAATCTTCATGAGCAGCCAGGGTGCAATGCCGACCGCGACAAAGAATGAAAACATCATCGCTGCAGACGCATTCGCCGGAATTGGCGCCATATATGGCCCCATAAGACCGGACACAAACATCATAGGCAGAAGAGCAGCGATAACTGTAAGCGTCGCGATGATGGTCGGGTTACCAACTTCGGCAACCGCATCCACGGCCGCCTTCACACGTGTCCGGCCATCCTTCATCGCCCAGTGACGTGCAATGTTTTCGATGATGACAATCGCATCGTCGACCAGAATGCCGATCGAGAAGATAAGCGCGAACAGGCTCACGCGGTTGATTGTGTACCCCATCATGAGTGAGGCAAACAGCGTTAGCAGAATGGTTGTCGGGATAACGATCAGTGTCACCAGGGCTTCACGCCAGCCAATCGCAAACGCGATCAGAACAACGATAGAAACTGTTGCAAGACCGAGGTGGAACAGAAGCTCATTCGCTTTGTGGTTCGCAGTCTCACCATAGTTACGCGTGACTTCTACGCGCACTCCTTCCGGAATGAGCGTGCCCGTGAGCTCGTCAACGCGGTGCAGAATCGCTTCGGCTACATTCACCGCATTCGCACCCGGACGTTTCGCCAGCGCGAGCGTCACCGCAGGACGCGCATCAAACTCGTCAGCGCCTTCATGGCGTTCAAGCGTCCAGACGCGGTCTTCGGTCTCCTCACCGACGACACGGACTGTCGCAACATCAGACAGATAAACGCTTCGGCCACCCGTGCCCGGAAGCTCCAGACGCTCCAGCTCTGCAACAGAGTTCACCCGGTCACCGGCCTGAACAATAACGCTCTGGCCTTCCTGACGGGCTGTGCCGACAGGCTGCGCGGCAGCTGCTTGCTGAACCGACTGAACAAGCGTCTGAAGCGGCACACCATAAGCGGCAAGCGCCTGAATGTCCGGCTCTACGCGCATCTCAAGAGGACGCCCGCCGACAACATATGTCAGGCCAACTTCATCGACCTTCATCAGCTCGCGCTGAAGCTCGTCCACGATCATACGAAGACTCGTGTCGGACCAGACGCTGCCCGTCCACTCTTCAGGAGAAAGGGTCAGGCTGACAATCGGAACGTCATTAATGCCGCGACCAACGACCAGCGGCATAGGCACGCCATTCGGAATGCGGTCGATGTTTGCGCGAATACGCTCGTGGACACGCAAAATAGCGTCGTCGGCATCGGTGCCAACGTCAAAGCGCGCCGTTACCAGCGCACCATCATCTCGCGATTGCGAATAGACATGCTCGACATTCGGGATCGCCATAATGATCTGTTCGAGCGGTTCAGTGACCTGCTCAACCGTATCGGCAGCGCGAAGCCCCGCAGCAGACACCATAATGTCTACCATCGGCACAGAAATCTGAGGCTCTTCCTCACGCGGGATCGTCAGAAGCGCGATCAACCCGACAGCCAGAGCTGACAGGAGGAAGAGCGGTGTAAGCGGCGAACGGATCGTCGCTTTGGTGATTGAACCGGAAATATCCGCTTTCATAATCTTACTCCGGCATCGTAATTACGTCGCCTGGGCGGAGACCGGACAGGATTTCGTAATAGCCTTCAGTTTCGCCAAGAGGCGCCGCGAGCGCGACAGGCGCATCGACGAAACGTTCACCCACCTCAACGCGCACAAAATCGACGCCATAGCGCGTGGACACATATTCAGCAGGGATACGGATTGCGCGGCGTTCACCGACAGGCGCAAGCACGTCTACCCGTTCACCTACCAGCGCATTGAGACCGCCCTGCACTGTCGCGTCCGCCACAACCGCGCCGTCGCGCAGTTCAGGATAGACCGTAATGATGGTCGCCGACTGGACTTCGTTGCCACGCGATGGCTGGCGCAGAGAAATCGTCTCACCTTCAGCAACCTGAGAGGCATGACGCTCTGGCAATGACAGGCGCACAACACCGTTCAGCGTCGCAAAGCTTGCAATCACCTCGCCCGGGTTCACGACAGAGCCTTCAACCACATTCACGCTAGTTACGCGTGCATCAGCAGGAGCCAGAATGCGGCCCTCAGACTGACGTGCAGCCAGCGCGCGGCGTTCAGCCTGCGCAGAAGCAAGGTTACGGTTCAGAACTTCGAGCGCTGTACGTTGCTCGTCCAGACGCGCACGCGGAAAGAAACCGTCTTCGAACAGCGCTTCATTGCGCGCGAGGTCCGCTTCCGCTTGCGAAATCTGTGACTGAAGGCCCGCAATACGTGCATCGAAAGCCGCGAGGCCCGGGCCGATTGTGTCGTCGGTGACAAGCGCAACAAGTTCGCCCGCCTCAACAACCTGACCTTCATCAATGCTGAGACGCGACACAACGCCTTGAAGGCGCGAACGTGCCGTCGCGACGTCACCTGCTTCGATGCGCGCGATCACCGGACGGTAGTCGACCACAGTCATCTCTTCGACAGTAATATTCTGCGCGAGGGCAGCAGGCGCGGCGACAGCAATCAGCGTCGCCAGCGCAGCAAATTTAGTAACGGCCTGCATCTTGTACCTGACCTGTAGCTGGATTGATTTTTACGACCGGAAGATTGTGGGTCTTCCACATGCCTATACCACCAGTCATGTGAGCAGCATCAGCGCCGGTTTCTTTCATGAACATATCAAGCGCCATGCGAGAGCGTTTGCCAGAACCGCACTGGAAGATGACACGGCGCTCACCACCAGTCGGGATCGCTTTTGGTTCAAAGGTAGAGAGCGGATGAAGCAGCGCACCATGAACACGCTCGTTTGCGAACTCGGCTGGTTCACGCACATCCACGAGCAGAATCTTCTGCGCTTTGAGGTCTTCAAAAATGTCTGTTGGCGGCAGATCGCGTCCGTCACTCATCATTTTACTCCCATTTTCTGAGGCACCATTCGATAATTACACCCTTATCTGCCTCAGTTTAGCATAATCTTATATGCGACATATTGCACACTTTCTAATATTATGATTTTATAAATAATGCAAAACATAATTTTTGGGAGGCTGAGATGGCCAAAATTGTTGTTTTAGGTGCAGGACTCGGTGGCGTCATCGCCGCATACGAGATTCGAAATGCGGCTCGCCGCGAAGATGAAGTCGTCGTCATCAACGAGTATGACTTCTACCAGTTTGTTCCTTCTAACCCCTGGGTCATCGTCGGCTGGCGAGAGCGCAAAGACATTGTTGTCGATCTCGTCAAACCTATGAAAAAGAAGAAGATCAACTTCATCGTTGGCAAAGCCGCCAAAGTCGATCCGGAAGCCAAATGCGTTCGCATGGAAGATGGCTCATCAGTCGAATACGATTATCTGGTCATCTCTACAGGCCCTGAGCTCGCGTTCGACGAAATCGAAGGCCTCGGTCCGCATGGCGGCCACACTCAATCAGTCTGCCATATCGATCACGCCACGGCAGGCTATGCAGCCTTCGAAGAACTCTGCAACGACCCAGGTCCTGTAATCGTAGGCGCCGTTCAGGGCGCCTCCTGTTATGGCCCGGCCTATGAAACAGCGATGATTATTGAGACTGAGCTGCGCAAACGTAAGGTGCGTGACAAGGTTCCGATGACGTTCGTGACATCTGAACCGTATGTTGGCCATCTGGGCCTTGGGGGCGTCGGCGATACCAAAGGCCTTCTCGAAAGCGAGATGCGTGAGCGTCACATCAACTGGATCTGCAACGCAAAGGTCAAACGCGTCGAAGCGGACAAGATGATCGTGGAAGAAATGAACGAAGACGGCACGCTCAAGAAAGAGCATGAGCTGCCAATGAAATTCTCCATGATGCTTCCTGCCTTCCGCGGTATTCCTGCTGTGCGCGACGTTGAAGGTCTCTCTAACCCTCGCGGCTTTATCCTGACGGATAAACACCAGCGTAACCCGAAATATCCGGAAATCTTCGGCATTGGCGTGTGTATCGCTATCCCACCAGTCGAACAGACGCCAGTTCCTGTCGGCGTACCAAAAACCGGCTTCATGATTGAGTCTATGGTCACAGCAACAGCTGAAAACCTCGGCGAAATCCTGCGCGGTAAAGAGCCGACGCACGAGGCCACATGGAATGCGATCTGTATCGCAGACTTTGGCGATGGCGGCGTCGCGTTCGTTGCGCAGCCTCAAATTCCGCCACGAAACGTCAACTGGTCAATGGCTGGCGGATGGGTTCACACTGCCAAGATCGCCTTCGAGAAATACTTCCTGAAGAAGATCAAATCAGGCAAGTCTGAAACATTCTACGAGAATGCCGCGCTCAGCATTCTGAAAATTCATAAGCTCAAATAGGCCGAAAGGAGGCCTTTCCGACCATGACGACAGCCACTTCACATACTCTCGTTTGCACTGAGTGCGGACAGCTGAACCGTGTACCGGCTGGAAAGGCACTTTCTCAGGGCAAATGCGGCACATGCGGTGTCACGCTTGCTACGAAAAAGCCCCGCGACATTGACGGTGCCACGCTGTCCAAACTGATGGCAAAGGACACAGGCATGTATGTCCTTGATCTTTGGGCACCCTGGTGTGGACCATGTCGCATGATGGCGCCATCCTATGCCCAGACCGCCGAGGCTCTCGGCGATCAGGTGCGCTTTTTCAAACTCAACACCGATGAGAACCAACAGGCTGCCGGTCGTTTCAATATTCGCGGCATCCCGACCCTCATCGCGTTCAAAGGCGGCAAACAGGCTGGCATCCAGTCTGGTGCCATGCAGAAACCACAGCTCATGGCGTGGACCGGGCAAACCCTCGGCATCCCACAGGGCTGATTACTGAAAGAGTAAACGTCATGAATCTTGATCGTGCAATTTTCGCCTTCGCTGGTGTCGTAATCCTCGCAAGCCTCGCGCTCGGCTATTACGTGTCACCTTACTGGTTCCTGCTAACAGCCTTTGCGGGCCTCAACATGTTCCAGGCTGCCTTCACCGGCTTTTGCCCTGCGGCGATGATCTTCAAAGCTCTCGGTGTAAAATCAGGCTGCGCTTTCAAATGATGAAATCCTCCCGACTGGGGCTGGCTGGTATTCTGGCCGCCCTTCTTTCTTCTACGGCAGTGGCATCTCCGGTAACGCTTGAAGAAGCAATCTCGCGAGCGCTTCTGAATGATCCGAGCATTGAACGCGCAGAAGCCGGCCTGACCCGCGCCACAGCAGGCGGCGACATGGCGCGCGCAGGGCTTGGACCGCAAGCAGGCATTCGCGCAGAAGTCGGAGCGCTGGAAACTGATTTTACCGCTGACAGCATTACGCAGGTACCGCGTTCCGTTGGTCTTCAGGCTGAATGGAACGTATTCTCGTCCGGTGCCAACCCGGCAGCCGTGGATGCGGCCGATTTTCAGTATGACGCCGCACGCAGCCAACTTACTGGCCAGCGCGAAAAGACCATTCTTCAAACCTTCGAAGCTTTCGCTCACGCCTGGCTGGCAGAGCAGGTTTTGAACGTTGCCGAAGCGCGCGTTGAAACCTTCGACATGCGCCTTCAGGAAACGCAGGCACGATTTGATCAGGGACAGGTCACACGGACAGATGTCGCGATGACGGAAGCCCGGCTTGCCTCGTCTCAGGCCCAGCTTGAAGCGACACGCGCCCAGCTTGCTGCGGCCACTGCCCGGCTTTCTCGTCTTACCGGTGTTGCGGATGCCAATCCGGTAGGTGAGTTCTCCCTGTCCGAGACCGGCTTTTCGACCTTCGATGAAGCGCTGAACCGCGTTCTCATTCAGAACTCCGATCTTGAAGCCGCGCGCTCCATGCAGAGCGTTGCAGGCTCACGTCTGGAAGAAGCCCGTGCACGTTTCGGCCCAAGCATTTCCCTACGTGCCCGCGCCACACATGGCGAGGATATGTTCTTCTTCTTTGAAGATCCGATCAGCGACGTGGGCGCCTTCGTAACTGTTGAAATGCCGCTTTTCACAAACGGCATGCGTCAGGCGAGCGAACGTGAAGCTCTGGCAGCGCGTTCTCAGGCCACGGCTGACGTACGCTACGCGGAACTTATGCTTCGGGAAGCTGTGAGCGGCCTCTGGGGCGACATTCAGGCCCGACGCCTCGCCGTGTCAGCTGCAAGCCGCGCCGAAGGTGCAGCACGCCTCGCAGCGGAAGGCGCATTGCGTGAGCATGAGGCCGGTCTTCGAACACTCGTAGATGCTCTGGATGCGGAAAATGCCTTCCGTGATGCGCAGATCGCCCGCATTCAGGCAGAAACCAGTCTTAAGATCGCAGAGGCCCGTCTTTTGAGCCTCTCCAACGATCTCGAAACCGCCGTTTCCAATTAACGCCACGTGAGTGTGGATTAAGTCGCCAAGCTCTGTCATCTGTATCGCACAGATGACAGGGAGCGACACATGACGAAACTCGCAGACAGACTAAACCTTTCCGGCAAGCTTGCGCTGGTGACTGGTGCATCGGGCGGTCTAGGTGAGCACTTTGCGAGGACGCTGTCCGAGGCGGGCGCGACTGTTATTCTGGCTGCACGCCGTCTTGATCGTCTAAAAGCGCTTGAGACCGAACTTGTCGATGCTGGTGGCAAAGCCTTCAGCGTCGCAATGGATGTCACGTCTCCACAATCTGTAGATGACGCCTTCTCTGCCATCGCTGCGGAGTTTGGACGTCCGGCCGATATTATCGTCAACAATTCCGGGATTGGTCAGGCGAGTTGGTTCCATGAAACGCCTGAAGACGAATGGCAGTCCGTCATCGAGACGAACCTCAATGGCGTCTGGCGCGTGGCCAAAGCGGCAACCAATGCGCTGATCTCAGCAGGCCAGCCCGGTTCTATCGTCAATATCGCATCCATCACCGCGCAAAAACCTGCCATGATGAACGTAGCCTATTCGGCTTCAAAAGCTGCCGTAGACCACATGACCCGAAACATGGCGGTGGAAGCTGCACGCCACCGCATCCGCGTGAATGCAATCGCGCCTGGCTATTACAAGACCGACATCAACGCCGACTATCTGGAAAGCGAAGCAGGCGCACGCATGGCCAAACGCGTTCCGATGCGCCGCTTTGGTGACTATCAGGAACTGGATGGTGCGCTCGTGTTACTCGCCTCGGACGCTGCATCCTATATGACCGGCACCACCATCACGGTGGATGGTGGCCACACGCTCTCCCCGCTCTAAGAGGCTTACAATGCTAGGCGGGATTGAAGCGGGTGGCACAAAATGCGTCGTTGCAGTCGCAGACGATGATCTCTCGATCATCGCTCAAGCGACCATTCCGACCACTGCACCTGTTGAGACCTTCGCCTCAATCCTCAGCTTCTTTGAGCAAGCCCAAAACGACCACGGCTCCGGCCTGACGGCTATTGGTGTTGCAAGCTTCGGTCCCGTTGGCGTCGATCCCGCTTCCTCCAGCTATGGCGAAATACTTGAGACACCCAAGCTGGCATGGCGCGGCGTTTCATATCAGGACCGTCTCTCGCACTTCGGCGTACCTGTCGTTGTAGATACAGACGTGAATGGTGCAGCCCTAGCGGAACAGATTTTCGCCGCGACCGAGGTTTCAGATACACTCGCCTACGTCACGGTCGGCACAGGCATAGGCGTAGGCGTCGTTCAGGCTGGAAAGCTCCTCTCGGGCTTCTCTCACTTCGAGATGGGGCACATCCTGCCCCGCAGAGCTGAAGGCGACACATTTGAAGGCCTCTGCCCTTCGCATGATGACTGTCTGGAAGGGCTCGCCTCGGGTCCGGCCATCAAAGCACGTTGGGGACAGTCTCTATCAGACCTCAGCGCCGATCATCCTGCGCACGATATTGAGGCCGATTATCTGGCTCAGCTCGTACACTCGATTACGCTTATGCACGCGCCACACAAAATTGTGCTCGGCGGCGGCGTTATGAAAGCCGAAGGCCTCATCGAACGCATTCGCGCAAAAGCGGAACGCTATCTGGCCGGATATATGAAGCATGCTGCTCTGGATACCGGCCTTCAAAACTACATCACCAAGCCGAAGCTTGGTGACAAGTCAGGTATCATCGGAGCGTTAGCCCTCGCCCGCGCCAGTGACGCAGGCGAGTAAGCGCTAGGCTTCAGCCGTTTCGAAGAGCGATTTCAGATCCTTTTTGAGGATTTTACCGTTCGCGTTACGCGGCAGTGTGTCTTCGCAGAACACGATCTTCACAGGCGTCTTAAACTTGGCAAGGCGTTCCATAACCCACTGCTTCAGCTCGTCTTCGGTCGCGCTCATACCCGGCGCAAGGTGGACGACTGCCGCGGGTTCTTCACCAAGGATACGGTGCGGAATACCGATCAGCGCAGCATCTGTAACGGCCGGATGATCATAAAGAACATTCTCAACTTCAGACGAATAGATGTTCTCGCCGCCACGAATTATGATGTCTTTTGCGCGGTCCACGATGAAGCAGAAGCCTTCCTCATCAAGACGAGCAAGGTCGCCGGTTTTCACCCAACCATCGACGAATGTTTCTTCGGTTGCTTCAGGGCGCTGCCAGTATTCCTGAACAACCATAGGTCCGCGCGCCCAAAGCTCACCGACTTCACCAACTGGAAGTTCTTTGGAGCCATCAGGGCTCATAATTTTAAGGTCGGCTGTCGCGACAGGTGGGCCACAGCTTTCAGGGCGAGCCTCATAGTCTTCGGCGCCGTGCACTGTCACAGTCGCAGACGTTTCCGTCATACCCCAGCCATTACCCGGCTCTGCGCCAAAAACTTCGCGAATCTTGCGGACAAGCTCCGGCGCTGACGGCGCACCGCCATAGCCAATAGATTCAAGAGATGACAGATCGTACTTTTCACGGTCCGGATGCTCAATCAGCTGCCATGCGATTGTCGGAACACCGCCGGTAGACTGAACCTTCTCACGCTCGATAATTTCGAACGCTTTCACCGTATCCCATTTGTACATGAAGACGAGTGTGTGTCCGGCAAAGATGGAGCCCATCATGCGGGCATTCGCAGCCGTTACGTGGAAGAGCGGAATGACCAGCAGACCAACCTTCTTTTCTGGCTCTGGCGGAGCTTCACCACGGCGCATAGCACCTCGCGCAGTCGCATATCCGGTAGAGAACACGTTGGTCGTCGCATTACGATGTGTGCCGACAGCGCCTTTTGGCTGACCGGTTGTGCCAGACGTGTAGAAGATCGTCGCGCGGTCTTCAGGTTTCACCTCAACGTCAGGAAGGTCCTGATCCGGCAGCGTATTCCAAGTCGACGGAGCGCCGATCACGCTTTCAAGCTGAATGTAATCGTCAGACGCTTCAGGCGCGCGCGACACAATCATTGTCTCCAGCGTGGTCACCTTGTCGAGGTCACCTGAAAGTCGATCCAGACGCTCATTGTCACAGACCAGTACTTTAGAACCGGAATTCTCAATACCGAAGGCGAGCTCCGCACCCGTCCACCATGCGTTCAGAGGAACAATGATGGCACCGATGGATACAGCTGCGAAATATGCGACCGGCCATTCCGGCAGGTTACGCATGGCGAGCGCAACGCGGTCACCTTTCTTGATGCCCAGTTCCTGCAGCTTGCGTGCGAACGCAGATGTTGCGCGGAACCATGAGTCAAACGAGACGCGTTCGTCCTCATAGATTGTGAAAAGGTGATCACCGTGTGTTCGGCCCTGCATTGCGAGTTCACGCAGTGTATGTACGCCGTTTTTCCAGTCGCGAGTCGGCACGCCGTTTACGTCAACGGTCTCCATCTCAAAGCGCTGTCCTGGCGCGCAAAGAATTTCGCGGATCTCTGCAAGGCTCTTTGCCGGAAAGGCTGAAGCTGTTGTCATTTGACCTGTCTCCCCATGACACTCTTCCAGGTTATCCCGGATTATTACCTATAGTCATGGTATAGTGGGCTATCAGATCATTCCACTGGTTCCAAATGAATATTCTGCAGAAGTATCATGCAGTGACGTCGTAGCCGTAAATCCAGTCCATACGCTGATGAACGATCTCCGGAAGGATATTTCCGGCCAGCCACATCGGCCCATACGTCATCAGGCGCTGCACCGGATTGCGATGATGGAAGGTCGTCGCATTCTTGCGTGACAGGGCCTGCACATGTGTCGCGCGCGCGTGACGACGCGCCTGATAGGTTTTCAGTGCTTCTACGATTGAGCGAGACCCTTTGAGGCAGGACTTGAGCATCCACGCGTCTTCCATGGCCATTACAGCGCCCTGAGCCACGAATGGCAGCATAGGATGGGCGGCATCTCCGAGCACGCACATGCGCTCGTCTACCCAGCGGCGAAGCGACGGGCGATCGAACAATGCCCAACGGAAAAAGGACTCACCCTGCTCAATGATATCGCCAATGACTGGGTCCCAGCCTTCAAACTCGGCGCGTAGTTCTTCCTTCTTGCCCTCGATCGACCAGCCCTCTTCGCGCCAGTCATCGCGCTCGATCACGCCAACAAGGTTCACAAGCTCGCCACCGCGCAGATAATAGGTGACGGCGTGCTTGCCGCGCCCGACCCAGGCACAGGCCGTAGGCGGTGGCGGGTGCGCTGTCAGCTTGCTGGCAGGCACAACCCCGCGCCATGCGATACAGCCTGTAAATCGAGGCACATATGGGCCAACAATATGCGCCTGCACGACCGAGTGAATGCCGTCCGCTCCGACAAGCAGGTCGGCATTGTCCACGTCACCACCGGACAGATGAACCGTCACGCCTGTGGGCGTTTGCTCCACGGATTGAAGCTGAGTGTTAAACCTGACCTCAATGTTCGGCGCAGCGTTGCAAGCATTTTCGAGGATGGAGATCAGGTCTGCCCGGTGAATATGCAGATAGGGGGCGCCCCAGCGGTCTATTGCTTTGTCCTTCAAAGGGATGGTGAAAATCGTTTTACCGCTTTCGCCAAAGCGCATCTCAATGCGTTCCGGTTCGAAAGCAGTTCTGCGCATTTCGGCCTCGAGACCGAGCGCCTGCATGACGCGCATCCCGTTCGGGCCGATCTGAAGGCCAGCTCCGACCTCGCTGAAAGCAGCGGCCTGCTCCAGCACAGTCACATCATGCCCGTCTTCAGCAAAACAGAGTGCAGCAGTAAGTCCGGCAATACCGCCGCCAGCGATCAGAATTTTCATAGGTTCAGAAAGACCTGCTGCCGGTAAATGACAAGTGCGCTTTTTGTCCTGCCCGAACTATTGGCGGACGGTTTTGGGGCGTTTCACGAACACAAGCGCTGCGATCAGAAGACAAACCATAGCCGTGGCACTGACTGTGAGCGGCAAATCATTGTGGATCATATAAAGGCCTGCACCGATAAGAGGCCCTACCACAAAACCAGCAGGCGGTGCGGCAGCCATAAGTGCACCAGCCGCCCCTTGATCCTTTGGCTCAACTGCCAGTGTACCCAGCGCATTCAGCGACGGCACGATTAACGCTGCGCCGCTCCCCATCACTGCAAACGACATGCAAAGGAAAATAAACGGCGTATGGATGATCGCGGTCGCGTATCCGGTTGCCACCAGAGCCAGCCCTACCGGCAACATGAAGCGCGGGTCCGGCTTGAAACGATCTACGTAGAAAGTCTGCACCAGCACCATGCAAACCGCCATGACGGCAAACACCAGACCGCCAAACTCGACAGCCTCTGCCCCCTGATACCCGAAACGGTCGGCGACAAACCAGGCAATCGTCTGCTGCACGCACGCGACGGCCATGAAGTACGAGACGAGGAAGATAATGAAAGGGCGCACACGCGGGTCCATCAGAGACAAAGGCTTGGGCCTTTGCGCGGCTGTGTCAGCCTCTTCCTTCGGCAGAACGAACATGAAAATCAAACCACAAACCAGCGAGAATGCGACCGACCCCCAAAGCGGCGCCAAAGCACCGAAGCGCGCGAGAATCGCGGCTGTCGCAGGCCCAAGTATCGAACCAACGCTCATCGCAGCGCCCAAAAAGCCAAGACCGGCTGCGCGGTCTCGCGCTGTCGTCGCGTCCGTCATTGCAGCGAAGGCAGCTGGCTGGAGACCGGACGACAACAGTCCAAATGCCGTTCGTACCGCCGCCAAGGCGAAGAAGGCCTGAAGCCCCACGAAAACGCCATGGATCGCCGCATCCAGCGTAAACAGGAAAATCATATTGTTGAACGCTGTCATGAATAGCGCGAACACCATGACCCGCTTACGCCCGATCCGTCCGGAGATACGCCCCCAGACCGGCGTCATGAACGCAAACAGCAGAGACGACAGCGTCAACATGCCTGCGACCTGAAGCTCGGTCAGGCCAGCACTGCGTGCCAGAGGCGGCGCAACGACGAAACTGATGGTAAAGCCGACTCCCATTGAAAGGAGCCCGAAAGCAATCACCCATTTCTGAAGGCGTGATAAAGGCCTGACTGGTGCTGCTTCGCTCATATAACCCCCGACGACCGCGCTCTATGGTGCGTGTACGAGGCTATATGTATTCGTTTTTAGAATGAAGCCACCCCTCACCTTAGGTAAGGGGTGGCATTCCATTACTTCTTCTGCGGAGCCAGACGGATGTTGAGCTCGCGAAGTTGTTTGTCGTCGACAACTGAAGGCGCACCCATCATGAGGTCCTGAGCCTGCTGGTTGAACGGGAAGAGAATAACGTCACGAATGGACTCAGTCTCTGCCAGCAGCATAACGATACGGTCGACGCCAGGTGCGATACCGCCGTGTGGAGGCGCGCCATAGCGGAAGGCGTTCAGCATGCCGCCAAACTCTTCTTCCACGACTTCAGGGCCGTAACCCGCCAGTTCGAAGGCTTTCAGCATGATGTCAGGGCGGTGGTTCCGGATCGCGCCCGAAGACAGCTCAACGCCGTTACAGACGATATCATACTGGAACGCCAGAAGGTCGAGTTTCTTCTCATCCGTATCCGCTGCTTCCAGCGCGTCCATACCACCTTGCGGCATGGAGAACGGGTTGTGCGAGAAATCGATCTTCTTGTTGTCTTCGTCGTACTCATACATCGGGAAGTCGACGATCCAGCAGAAGCGGAACACGTCTTTCTCGACGAGGTCGAGCTCTTCACCAATACGCAGGCGCGCAGGACCAGCCAGTTTGTAAGCTGCTTCCTTTTTGCCCGCGGAGAAGAAGACACCATCGCCATCTTCAAGGCCTGTTGCCTCAAGGAATGCTTTTAGGTGCTCAGGATCGAAGTTCTTCAGGACAGGATCCTGGCTGACAACATTGCCGCTCTCGTCCTTACGAAGACGCGCATAGCCGAGACCCGGAGCCTGCATCTCTTTCTTCGCCCACTTATCGAAGTCGTCGAAGAATTTACGGGACTGGGTTTCAGTCGCTTTTGGTGCAGGGATCGCAATTACCTTGCCGCCGCCGTTGGTAATCTTCGCAAAGATTGAGAAGCCTGTTTTACTCTCGTCTTTGAAGAAGTCTGTGACGTCTTTCAGCTCGATCGGGTTGCGAAGGTCAGGCTTGTCAGAGCCGTATTTTTCCATCGCTTCACGGTATGGAATACGCGGGAATGGACCTTCGGCCATATCTCGCTTTTTGCCATCCCAGTTCTGGAACTCGCGGAAAACGCCAGCCATGACAGGTTCGATCGCCTGGAAGACATCTTCCTGCGTGACAAAGCTCATCTCAATATCGAGCTGGTAGAATTCGCCAGGAGAGCGGTCAGCGCGAGCATCCTCGTCGCGGAAACATGGCGCGATCTGGAAGTAGCGGTCAAAGCCGGACACCATAAGCAGCTGTTTGAACTGCTGAGGCGCTTGCGGCAGCGCATAGAACTGGCCCGGGTGCAGACGTGACGGCACGAGGAAGTCGCGCGCACCTTCCGGAGAAGACGCTGTGAGGATTGGTGTCTGGTATTCAGTGAACCCCTGTTCGACCATACGGTTACGCAGGGATGCAATAACCTGACTACGCAGAACCATGTTCTTGTGCAGGCTATCACGACGCAGGTCGAGATAACGGTGTTTCAGACGGATGTCTTCCGGATAGTCCGGCTCACCAAAGACTGGCAGAGGCAGTTCGGAAGCTTCCGACTGAATGTCGAGCGTTGCAACCTGAACTTCGATCTCACCTGTCGGCAGGTTTTCGTTCACGGTTTCGGCATCGCGCGCAACGACTGTGCCTTCGATCGTGATGACACTTTCGACGCGAATCCGCTCAAGACGTTCAAAATTTTCGTTTGAAGGCGTTACGACACATTGCGTCAGACCATAATGATCGCGTAAGTCGACGAACAGGAGTCCTCCGTGGTCGCGTTTGCGGTGTACCCAGCCCGACAAGCGGACCGTGTCACCCACATGGGTTTGCCGTAGCGCGCCACAGGTGTGCGTCCGGTAGAGATGCATTTGAGGAAGACTCCGTTGATAAAATTATTCTGGCGCGCACACGACACAGGGCACCCCGCCTTGTCAAGCGAGTGAAAGGCAAACCTGCACATGAGCGACACGGATATCGCTGTAATCAAAGAACAAGGCGAACTCAACGCCTTCTGTGACGCACTTTCACAAAGCGACGTCATTTTTGTGGACACAGAATTCCACCGTGAGAGCACATACTGGCCGACCCTGTGTTTGATTCAGGCGGCTGGTGAAGGCGTAGAGGGCATTATCGACCCTATGGTTGATGGGCTCGACCTCGCCCCTTTCCTGAAACTGATGGGCGATGAGTCGATTGGAAAAGTCTTCCACGCGGCTCGTCAGGACATGGAAATTTTTTATCGGTTGATGGGCACGCCCCCATCCCCGATCTTTGACACGCAGATCGCCGCTATGGCGCTCGGCCTCGGTGATTCCATTTCTTACGAGAATCTGGTGTCAGGTCTGGCCGGTCAGCAGATCGACAAATCGTCTCAGTTCACGGACTGGACGCGCCGCCCGCTTAGCCAGAAGCAGCTCAAATACGCGCTCGGCGACGTAACGCACTTACGTACAGTCTACGACCGGATGGCCGAGAAGCTGGATGCGAAAAACCGCTGGAGCTGGATCGAGGAAGACAATCAGGCGCTTGCTGCGCCAAGTCTATACGACACCGATCCGGAGAATGCGTGGAACCGGATGAAGATCCGCCGCCCGAAGAAAGACTATCTGGCTGTTCTCAAGAATGTTGCGATCTGGCGAGAACGCCTCGCGCAGGACCTTAATCGTCCGCGCAGTCGCATCCTGAAAGATGACGCAATACAGGAAATTTCGGACCAGCGCCCGCGCACAGCTGAAGCTCTGGAGCGTCTTCGCTCGGTTCCAAAGGGGTTTGCGAAATCCCGTCACGGCGCTGGCCTGCTCGATGCGATCAACTACGCTCTGGACAATGTTGATGAAGTCGCACCGCAGGTGGACAAGCCAAAGCATCGCTCTGCGTCGCCCGCTGGTGCGTCAGACCTTCTACGTGTCCTGCTAAAACAGGTTTGCGATGATGAGAACGTGACGCCGCGTCTTGTCGCAAACGCGGCTGACCTTGAACGCATTGCATCAGGCGATGGCGAGTCTACGGCTGTCATGTCCGGATGGCGATATGACTTGTTTGGGCGTCAGGCCGAAGACCTTCTGCATGGACGTCTCGCCATCACCTTCAATCAGGGAAAGGTCGAGTTGTTCGACACGTCTCAGGCCAGCAAGGCCTGAAGACTACCGGACATCGGCTTCTAGATTGAGCTGGGAGGCAAGATGCCCCAAACGCTTTCTAACGCCATCAGACATCAGGTTCTGGTGGCGTTTTTGTATGGTCAGCACGAGCTTGCCATCAACAACGCTTAGGGATGCCCGCTTGAGTATTCTCTCAGTACGTCCTGAGAACTCGGCTGCGAGCCTTATGATCAGCGCGACAGTTTTGGCTCTGTCGATTTGCTCTGGCGTCAGAGCAGTCGTTTCCAGGTCGGTCGCCGTAAACTTGCGCCAATAGCGGATCGCGGTCACCAACCCCAGATAAATACGCGCCGGGTGGTCAGCGCCCGAATAGGGTCCACGCAGCACGATCTGGCGCGCAATATCAGAGCGGTGATCCGGGTGCATGGTTGCGCCAATGTCCGCCAGTAGAAAGGCTGCCTCATGCAGCCGGTCTTCAGGTGCGTGGGTATCGCCAAATACAGGCGGAAGCGCGCTGAGGATATCAGCCGAGAAATTATGCAGCTCGTTTGTGAAGCCCGCCTGCCGCGAATCCTGCCGTGCAAGACGTGCAACGCCTGCAAAGAGAGGATCTAGCCGCTGCGTTTCCGCCTCCATGCCACTGAAAACAAGCCCCTCACGAACGCCGTTGGCAGAGACAACAACGTTGTCTGCCTTCGACATTTCGAGGACCGTTTTCAGAGTCAGGGCGGCAAACTCGATGATCGGCGTCCGCTTGCCCGCGACGGACCGGATAACATCATCAGGACGCTTTTTCGCGTCCATCAGCAGCTTGCAAAGCGAAATCATCTCTGATGCCGGAATGACATAAGACTGAAGCACCTGAAGCGGATAGTTATTCAGCGCCATGTGAATGCTGGCAATCGCACGCCAGGCCCCGCCCACCGTGTAAAAATTCCGGCATTTGGGCACCCCGCCCTGTGCTTTCAGAACCTTCTTCACATGGGTGGAAAGGCTCGTCTTTTCGTCAGGCTGGAAAGCCTGCAATGCGAACGGACCAAGCTTGTATGTTTTACCTTCGGTGAGTTCGCCCGCATCAGTGGTAATCAGCTCAAGGCTGGAGCCACCAAGGTCACCGATCAAGCCTGTCGGCGCGCCCTGCCCCGCAACCACACCAAGCGCCGCATAATGAGCCTCTTCGGGGCCTGTGAGCACGCGCACAGGAAAACCGGATACACGCTCGATCTCTTCGCAGAACGCGTCCCCGTCCTCGGCTTCGCGTGTGGCCGCCGTGGCGATAGCGGTTACGTCATCTACACCCAGCGAAGAACAAATGGCGGAATAGCGCGATAGTGCCTGCAGCGCGGCTTCTACGCCTTCTGGTGAAAGACGACCCGAGTCGGACAACCCACGCCCGAGACCGGCCATGACTTTCTCATTCAGGCGCGGAACGATACTGCGCCCGTCAATCTGGTACACGAGCAGGCGAACGGAGTTCGAACCGATATCGATAACGGCTTGCTGCCGGACAGCCTGCTTCCTGGAAAATCTCCACAAGACGGGTGGTCTGGCAATTCCTGTCGCCATTAAGCCTTGGCCTTCTTCGTTGCTTTCGGTGCCAGCTTAGGCGGCATTTCCATATCGAGCGCTTCGCCGCGACCTGACAAGCTCGGATACTCCATCAGGTAATCATGTACGCTGAATGGTTCGCCTTCAGGCAGAACCCGCTCATACGTGCCATCAGATTGTAAAATCCAGCTCTGGGCATCATCGTTCAGGTTAGCGACCATAATCTGGTTGAGCACCTGACGCTTCACAGTTTCATTCTCCAGCGGAACGAAGGCTTCCACGCGTCGGTCCAGATTACGGTTCATCCAGTCAGCAGACGAAATGAAGACCTTAGCTTCACGTGATGGAAGCTCATGACCGTTCGCGAAGCAGGCAATACGTGAGTGTTCGAGGAAACGTCCGACAACGCTTTTCACCCGGATATTCTCCGAAAGGCCCGGCACACCCGGACGGAGTGAACAAATGCCACGAATGACCAGCTCAATCGGCACGCCCGCCTGACTTGCGCGATACAGCGCATCGATCACCTCAGCATGGACCAGCGAGTTCAGCTTCACCCAGATGCCGGAAGGTTTTCCGGCTTTAGCGTTTGCGATCTCGGCTTTGATCAGCTTCAGAATGTCATTCTTCATGCTGAGCGGCGACATGGACACCTTCTCCAGCATTGGAGGCTCAGCATAGCTCGTCACATAGTTGAAGATGCGACCTGCATCACGGCCCAGCGCCTGATCATCCGTGAACAACGACAAGTCAGTATAAATCTTGGCCGTAATCGGGTGATAATTGCCAGTTCCGAAGTGGGTATAAGTTCGAAGCTCTCCGCCTTCACGTCGTACGACCAGACTGATTTTGGCGTGGGTTTTATACTCGATGAAGCCGTAGACGACCTGAACACCCGCACGCTCCAGATCGCGCGCCCAGCGAAGGTTTGCCTCCTCATCAAAGCGCGCCTTGATCTCAACCAGCGCGGTGACGTTCTTTCCAGCCTCTGCAGCTTCCACGAGCGCCGCAATAACCGGCGAGTTCTTACTGGTACGATAGAGCGTTTGCTTGATGGCAATCACGTCCGGATCACGCGCAGCCTGCTTTATGAACTGCAGAACGACATCGAAGCTCTCATACGGATGATGGACGATCATGTCCTTCTGGCGGATTGCGGCAAAACAGTCGCCGCCATTTTCGCGCACACGTTCCGGGAAACGTGGCTCGTACGAATCATATGACAGCTCCGGGCGATCATCGGTGATCAGCTCGGAAAGCTGAGCCATGCCCAGAATGCCATCGACTTCGATAATGTCCTGATCTTCCGCTCCGACGCCAGACACGATAAATTTCTTGAGGCTTTCATCAGCACCGCGTTCGAGCTTCAGGCGAACAACGCGGCCGCGACGACGTTGCTTCAGCAGAATTTCAAATTCGCGAATGAGGTCTTCGGCTTCCTCTTCAATCTCGATATCGCTGTCGCGCACGACGCGAAACTCACAGCGATTAAGGCAGCTAAAGCCCGGGAAGATGATATCGAGGAAGAGCTCCAGCATGCTTTCCAGCGACAGGAAGCGAATGGACTTCTTCGTCTTCGGCGTCGCTGGCAGTCGGATGAATCGATCAACCTGAGATGGGAGCGGCATAAGCGCCTTCATCATCTCACCGGTTGTGTTGTTCTTAAGGTCCAGCGCAATCGCGAAGCCAAGGTTTGGGATGAATGGAAACGGGTGCGCCGGATCAACCGCCAGCGGCGTAATGATCGGGAAGATATGGTCCATGAAATAGCTTTTCAGCCACGCCTTGTCCGTCTTCGTCACATCCTCGACTTCGAGCACATGAATGTCCTCTTGCTGAAGTCGTTTACGCAGCTCGTTCCAGCGCGTCTGCTGATCGGCCATTAGCCGCAGTGCAAGTTCATTCACCGACTGGAGCTGCTGCGCCGGCGTACGCCCGTCCAGTCCCGGACGCGAGACACCCGCACGGACCTGTTCACGCAGACCAGCCACGCGAACCATGTAGAATTCGTCGAGGTTATTTGCCGAGATCGACAGGAAACGGAGCTGTTCGAGAAGCGGATGCTTGTCATTGGCCGCTTCTTCGAGAACCCGCTGATTAAAGCCAAGCCAGGACAGTTCACGGTCGATGAAACGTGATGGCGACGACAATGTTATCGCCCGCGGTTCGGCAGAACCCGCTTTATGCTCCGAACCGGATTTTGAAATGCTCATATCAGCCTCAAGACAATGGGTCAGACCTCGTCTGTTTCCCACTCTTCGATTAATTCGTTGAGAACGTCGCGGGCAAGCGGAATAGTCGCCGGACGTTTCGTTTCCGTCATTGCTCTGTCCAGACGGTCAGCAAATGCTTCAATGGCCTGAAAGCTGCGATCAAGCCGCGGCTCGAGGAAAGACAGTGTTTCTTCGGGGATTCGTATGAACCTTCTGAGACAGGCAGCCCTTAAACGACGGATAAAGGCTTCATCGTCCATGGCAGGCAGCATGATCGTCGTCATGGCCGCAAGTCGTGAAACAAGGTCCGGCGGCGTGACATGCCAGACAGATGGCTGGCCGTGCCCGCCAACGAGAATTTTGACACCGCTCTCTTCGGCGAGATTGAGGATCGTCAGAAGGCTCGCGGAAGCTTCGACATGATGGCAATCATCCAGACATAATGGCTGGCTTAGCAGGTCGGACAGCGCCTTGGGGTCCAGATTTTCCCAATCCGCTGGAACCAGATATCGGCCACCAACTTCTTTTGCCCAACTCTTAAGAATACTGGTGACACCGGAATTCTCCGGCCCCGTCACACACAGAGTGGATTTAGGCCATTCCTGCCAACGCCGAAGCACGTTGAGCGACTGTTGCCCCTGATCATCGGAGAACAGCGCATCCAACGGCAAAATCGGCGATGGGAAAGCGAGTTTGAATTGCTCACCCGGCATACTCAATCAGCCCTAAAACTGGCGGCTGCCGCCATATTCTATCACCCAGCCATCCGGTGAAGATGACAGATTAATACCGCGCTGACCGAATTCGGTACGCAGGCGCTCCTCGCTTCCCGCGTAGGTGAAAGAGACAAGCGCTCCGTCACGCGCGATTGCGTCTACACGGAAACCGGAAATCAGCGGTGAATTCGACATGGCAGAGCGCATCGCATTCCAGCTGCGCTGATCGGAAAAACGCGCAACGGCAGTGCTGTCTGTTCGCGCTTCATCGCTTCGAACAATGGACTGGCTCTTCCAAGCCGCATCCATATAAGCCGATGCCGCAGCAACAGCCTCTTCAAGAGTTGCAACCGAGCGGGTACGGCCAATGACGGTTTGTCCTGCGGCTGTCATTCGCGTGAGGTTTACGGCATAATCGCCCTCTGTACCGACCAGACCGGCGAAAATAGCGCCTGTAGCGCCCACAGAGCGCACTTCCGGCGCAACGGCAGACCAATCTGCGACTGAAGAGCGAGGACGCTGAGACGTCGTGTAAGGGCTCAGAGCGCCTTCGTCAGAACGTGGCCAAACTGCTGCCCATTCGGCAACGGGCGCAGCACTTGCCGAGACAGGGACCAGCAAAACGCGCGACGCCTGCTGATCGATGAATGGCACACCGCGCTGAGACAGCTGCGCACGCAGACGGATCGGGTTGTAAACAACGGACAGCTCTGCACGATAAACAGTTGTCGAACGGCGTTCATTATCAACGTCTACCGCCGCAGCGAGTTCGTTGGCATTTGAATAGCTGTAGAAATCCTCGCCAAGCAGCGCACGATCTTCTTCCAGCGTCAGACGCTCGATCAGACGGTACAAACCAATGATCTTGGCTTCGGCCACCGCCTGCGCTTCGGCTTCTCGCGTCGTATTCGCTGTGTGATCCACTGGAATGTTGGAAATCGTGTAAACATCACGCAGATCAGCGTGAGCTGACGTCGCGCCCATGAAAAGCGCGATGACTGCGCTCAGCAATACGGAAATCTTTTTCATACGACTCGTCCTAGCAGTCATTTATTCAAGTTTAAAGACAGAGAATATGGCGAGAACAGGGAAGCCATGCTAACGGGGCCTTCATGACAGATTCCTCTCCTATGACCTACCGCCAGGCAGGCGTTGACATCGATGCAGGCAATGAGCTGGTCGACAAGATCAAACCGCTGGCAAAATCGACTTTCCGTCCGGGCGTCGCATCCGACCTCGGTGGCTTTGGTGGCCTCTTCGATCTGAAGGCTTGCGGGTATGATGATCCCGTACTGGTTTCAGGTACAGATGGCGTCGGCACAAAGCTGCTGCTGGCTCAGGAAGCTAACTTCCATACGACGATTGGTATCGACCTCGTTGCCATGTGTGTGAATGACGTTCTGGCGCAAGGCGCAGAACCGCTCTTCTTCCTCGACTATTTTGCGACGGGCAAACTGGAGACCGATACCGCTGCTGAGGTGGTTGCTGGTATTGCGGAAGGTTGCCGCCAGAGCGGATGCGCCCTTATCGGTGGTGAGACCGCCGAAATGCCAAGCATGTATGCGCCGGGCCATTATGACCTCGCAGGATTCGTCGTTGGCGCTGTCGAGCGCGCTAATATTCTGCCGAAAATGGATGAAATGGCCGAAGGCGATGCATTGATCGCAATCTCTTCCTCTGGTCCTCACTCCAACGGTTATTCCCTCATCCGCAAGATCGTCGAGCGCTCTGGCCTCGAACTCTCGGCAGACGCGCCATTTGCGGAAGGCAAATCGCTTGGCGAAGCTCTGCTGACACCTACAAAGCTTTACGTGAAGTCTGTTCTTCCACTTATCAAATCCGGACACATCAAAGGCCTCGCCCACATCACAGGCGGCGGCGTGACCGAGAACCTGCCGCGCATGCTGCCGGATACACTCGTGCCGGTACGCGACGGCGATGACTACACGCCGCCAGCTGTGTTCGAATGGATGCAATCAGTCGGCAATGTCGAGGACGCTGAAATGTGGCGCACGTTCAATATGGGCATCGGCATCATCCTCGCGGTCGCGCCTGAAAAGGTCGAAGAAGTTCTGGCAGCCCTCCGCTTCAACGGCGAAGAAGCCTTCCTCTACGGACACCTGAAGAATGCTTGAGCGTGAAGAACCGGTCCGCCTGGCGATTTTCATCTCCGGTCGTGGCTCCAACATGAAAACTTTGGTGGAAGCCTGCCTCGACGGAGACGTGGTGGCAAAACCGGTTCTGGTGCTATCCAATTCCTATTCTGCTGCTGGCCTTGAATGGGCCAGTGAGCAAGGTCTGCCAATCGCGGCGATTGATCACCGCGCGTACGACGACCGCGAGTCTTTTGAAAAAGATGTTCAGCAGACACTCGAGCTTCACAATGTGGAGTTCATCGCGCTCGCCGGGTTTATGCGCGTTCTGACAAGCTGGTTCACCGAGCAATGGGAAGGCCGCATGATCAACATCCACCCATCCCTTCTGCCGAAGTATCCAGGCCTGCACACGCACAAGCGCGCCATTGAGGCCGGAGATGCCGAAGCAGGCTGTTCCGTGCACTGGGTCACTGAAGGTGTGGATGAAGGCGCTGTGATCGATCAGGAGCGCGTTGCTATTGAAGAAGGCGACACGCCAGACACATTGGCCGAGCGCGTACTCGAGCGCGAGCATATCCTATACCCGCGTGCCCTCGCCAAAGCGATTGACGATTTCCTTGATCGCGAAGCTGAGAACGAAGCCGAAGCTTAGGCGCGGCTTCCTTCTGCCCCTCTATCCCTGTCACGCCACGCGCGCCCGAGCACGCTGAACGCCATGCGCAGCAGAATGAGCGCGAGTACGCCAATCGCCGGGTCCCCTATCGCGAGCAACGCGAAGGCACCCGCAAACACGCCCACATGCAGAAGTACGATACGGCCGTACGGGGAGAACATTTCTTCCTGCGGAGACACATAGTCCTGCTGCCCACTTGGCCAATAGTCCATCACGGCGGCGATGAGCTGAAAAACAAAGATAAGCCCCATCGCATAGACCGCCGCGGGATAGGCCGTCACAATAGCGCCAAGCATCTCCAAGAACGCGTCTGGTCCCGGAGGTCCGATCCCGACCTCGGCGCCAGGCAAATTGATAAATGAAAATAGAAATACGCCGTGCCCGAAACAGAACATGCCGTAATGTACGCTGAAAAACGCCGCCAGAAAGAAGCCGAAGATTGAGCCAAATTTACCGAGGCCCACAATCGACGACGCAATAATCCGGAAAAATGTGACCACGCCAATAATCACATTTTCTGCCCAGTAGAGCAGAACCAAAGGCGCTGCGCCCCAACCAAAGAAAAAGACCAGAATAACAGGCACAAAGTCCACAGCGATGGCGAGCCATGTCAGCGGATCTTTGATGGCGGCCTGCCAGAAACTCGGGCGCAAGTAGTGAATCATGGAAACGTCCCCCGCCGTGAATTTACGGCAAGGGAAACAGTTTGCAATTCACCCGTTCAGGTCAAAAGACGCTTAGGCTGGCTCCGCCCAGAGGTCGTAATGATCTGCGCCAACGACGCGCGCTTCAACGATCATGCCCGGCTCAAGCTCTCCGCCTTCGGCGAGCTCTACAGTGCCGTCAATTTCAGGCGCATCAGCTTTGGTTCGGCCAATGGCGACATCACGGTCTTCATCGACGCTATCAACGATGACATCAACGATTTTGCCAATCTGCGCTTTGGAGCGTTCTGCAGAAATTTCTGCCTGAACTTCCATGAAGCGATGCCAACGCTCTTCCTTGACTTCCTCAGGTACGTGATCATCGAGCGCGCGGCTTTCCGCGTGCTCAACATTTTCGTACTTGAAGCAGCCAGCGCGGTCGATTTTCGCTTCGCGCATCCAATCGAGCAGAAACTCGAACTGTTCCTCTGTTTCCCCCGGGAAGCCGACAATGAAGGTCGAACGGATTGTGAGGTCCGGAACATCCTTGCGCCACTGGAGAATTCGTTCCAGCGCCTTGTCTCCGCCCTGTCCCGGGCGACGCATACGCTTCAGAACGTCGTTGTGAGCGTGCTGGAACGGAATATCGAGGTAAGGCAGGACATGACCTTCCGCCATAAGCGGCATGACCTTGTCGACGTGCGGATACGGATACACATAGTGCAGACGCACCCAGGCATCGAGATTGCCGAGACCTTTGCAGAGATCGAAGAAACGCGTCTGGTATTCCTCGTCCTTCCACATGCGAGGTTCGTACTTCACATCAAGGCCGTAAGCCGAGGTGTCCTGACTGATGACCATCAGCTCCTGAACACCGGCATTCACCAACTGCTCTGCTTCACGCAGAACGTGGTCGATCGGACGAGATACAAGGTCACCCCGCAGTTTCGGAATGATGCAGAAGCTGCACTTGTTGTGGCAGCCTTCTGAGATTTTCAGATAGGCATAATGGCGCGGCGTTAGGCGCAGGCCAGCTTCCGGAACAAGGTCGAGATATTTGTTCGGTGGCGGCGCAACGTTTTCATGCACCGCATTCATCACCTGCTCGTACTGGTGCGGGCCTGTGATCGCCAGAACCTTCGGGTGGCGTTCACGGATAACATCCGGCTCAGCCCCCAGACAGCCTGTCACGACGACTTTGCCGTTTTCGGCAATTGCTTCGCCAATTGCATCAAGGCTTTCATCCCGCGCAGAGTCGAGGAAGCCGCAAGTGTTTACGAGAACAAGGTCCGCGCCCTTATAGTCCGGCGCGATCGCATAGCCTTCAGCGCGCAAACGGGTCACGATGCGCTCGGAATCCACAAGCGCTTTCGGGCAGCCGAGAGAGACGATGCCTACTTTCGGCTGCGAGTTTGTTTCTACAGGTGCATTGACGGTCATGACGGCCTCAGATTCCGGGGAGCGCGCGGCTTTAACTGAAAATGGCCGGTTTGAAAACCATCAGGCTTCAGCAAGTACGCCCTTTTCGATCAGGTAAGTCTTCAACTCACCCTCTTCGAACATTTCTTTTATAATATCGCATCCGCCAACAAACTCACCTTTTACGTAGAGCTGAGGAATTGTCGGCCAGTTAGAGAACTGTTTGATGCCTTCACGGATTTCCATGTCTTCCAGAACGTTCACGGACTCATAGTCCACCTGAAGATAGTTCAGAATCTGGGACACAACGGAAGAAAATCCGCACTGCGGGAAGGTTGGTGTGCCCTTCATATACAGCATGACGTCGTTCTTATCGACCTGAGAGCGGATTGTGTCCTGAACACTCATGAAAGTTCTCCTTAAAACCTATCGCGGAAGTGAGGCTTTTGAAATGAAATATCAAGGCCTGTTGCCGCAAATGTTAGCGCATTTCAGCAATTTGCCTGATGCCATCCCGCATGGATATCTTCGCCTGCCAGCCTTCCGGGGCTGGCCAGGTCTGCAAGCGATCTGCATCTGCGCGCCTGATCTGTGCATCGGACAGGTCCGCGCCTTGCCCCATAATCGTACGGCAAAGCCGCAGAATAAAGCCCGGCACGCGCACAGTAAAAACAAGCCCGGACACCTCATCAGCGATCATCCGGTATATGTCTTTCATCTGATGGACGTCAGGCCCTCCCGCCCCGACTTTCAGTATTGGCTCGGACTGGTTTTTAAGGATATGGACCGTCAACGCCGCAAGATCATCATAGTGCACTGGCTGCTGACGCGCCGTACCCGCCCCGATCAACGGCAGCCCCCGAAACCGCTCAGCAAAGCCGATCAGGCGACCGATATTACCGTCATTCCGGTTTCCATAGATCATGCACGGGCGGATGATGGCGAGCTTACCGCCTGGCAGGGAGGACACAGCCTCTTCTTCAGCGCGCAACGCTGCATAGACGGGAGATTCAAAATCGATCCCGACATTGTTCGAAGAAAACAGGATAAGATGCGCAGAGCTTCCGTGCGCCCTGAGCTGG
This sequence comes from Ponticaulis sp., assembly GCF_029210165.1. Classification (NCBI taxonomy): domain Bacteria; kingdom Pseudomonadati; phylum Pseudomonadota; class Alphaproteobacteria; order Hyphomonadales; family Hyphomonadaceae; genus Ponticaulis; species Ponticaulis sp. The sequence continues at coordinate 2,344,848 of NZ_JARGNT010000001.1, read as the reverse complement.
CGCGCATTCGGTCCACTGCTGGAAAGGATCGGACAGAAAACGATCTGCTCGCAATCAGCCAGCACGCTCGCTGCATTTTCAGGCGCATCAAGATCAAGCGTTCTTATCTCAACACCGGTCATACCATCCGCCCAGTTCAGTTTGGACAGATCGCGGGAGGTCAGGACCAAGTCGTGCCCGTCAGCGTCCGTGCGGAGCAAATCGAAAATAGCGCGACCAAGCGCGCCAGATGCCCCGATGATCGCTGTTTTCACAGAACCGCCTTACGCTGGCGCAGACGTTTTGAGCTGCAGCGCGTGCAGAACGCCGCCCATTTTGCCGTCCAGCGCGGCATAGACCATCTGGTGCTGCGCTACGCGCGGCTTACCGCGAAAGCTCTCGGACACGATCTTCGCGCTCCAGTGATCATCATCACCTGCGAGGTCTGTCAGTTCGATTTCAGCGTCCGGAAAAGCCTCGCGAAGCATTGTTTCCAGTGTGTTGCGATCCATTGCCATGTCAGTTCACCTGTGCGCCGAAGTCATTGATAAGTTTCTGCAGAGCCAGATGCCCATTGCTGATTTCCAGCGCAAGGGCCGGATCCGCAAAATCTGCTGCGCTCAGAGTTTCGCGATAGTGCGCGCGCACCCAGTCCTGCAATGCATCAATCTTCTGATCATCCAGCAGAAACGCCTGATTCACGCCGCGAAGCTGCTCTTCGGTCAGCACGACACGAAGACGCAGACAAGCTGGGCCACCACCATTTCGCATGGACTGACGCACATCCACATAATGGACGCGACCGATCGGCCCGTTGCTCTTCGTCATCGCCTCACAGAACAAACGCGTGCTCTCTGTCTCTTCTGTTTCGGTCGGCGCAATCAGCACAAGGCGATCCTCGCCCGGCATTTTCACGAGCTGGGAATTGAACAGATAGGATTTGATCGCGTCCTTGAGAGGGACTTCAGCATCCGGCACCTCAACAACGTTCAAGTCGAACAATCCTTCGCCAGCTTTCGCGATAGCATCATAGGCAGCCGCTTTATCTTCAAACGCCAGTTCGTGCGAGAACAGCGTGTTGAGCGAACCAACGCTGACAACGTCGTTATGGAAAGCGCCCGCATCAATCGCCTGACGCGACTGGCGAATATAAACTGTGCGCTCCGGCTTCAGCCCGTGCATGGCTGCAATGCGCTCGGACGCAAGCTTTGTCTGACGCGCAGGGAAGCCAGCTGTATCTTCACTGGCTTCACGACCGTAGACGAACACCTCTACGCCCTCTGCACCATGATCTGCACAGAGGCGCACATGGTTTGCCGCGCCTTCATCTGAAAAATTTGAATGCTCTGGCAGTGCTTCATGCACTGCAAACTGCCCCATATCCGCGAATATGGTTTGCAAGTTCCGGAACGTATCAGGGTGTTCCAGGCTACGGTGTAACATGGTTGAGAGATTTGCTGGCGTCAGATGCAGCTTACCGTCCTGCGTGTCCGCTGATGGCGAAACTGTCGCGGCATTCGCTGCCCACATAGAGCTTGCCGAATAGGCCGTTTTCAGAAGCGATGGCGCCTCACTGGCGGCCGCGTTGACCATATCTTCCTGACTACCGGTGAAACCGGCACGCTTCAGGAACGTCATGTTGGGACGCATAAGCGGCGGCAGGAACCCTTGCTTCAGCCCCGCTTTGTGAAGCGTCCGCATCTTCTCAAGCCCTTGCAGCGCGGCTTCCTGCGGACGGGAAACCTCACCGGCATTGTTAGAACTCGCGAGGTTACCATCAGACAGACCGCCATAATTGTGCGTCGGTCCGATCAGGCCATCAAAATTGACTTCGTAAGCCTCACTCATTTCGGGAACCCCTGCGCACCCATACGTTCCGGTGCATCTGCAATCTGGCTCGCCTGCGGCCATGCACAGTAATCTGCCGCATACCAGGCGCTTGGCCTGTGATTGCCCGAAATTCCCGGTCCGCCAAATGGCAGAGCGGACGACGCGCCTGCGGTCGGTCGGTTAAAGTTCAGAATACCGGCACGCATGCTGATGTGCACTTCATTCCAGAGCGCGGTGTTATCACTGATCAAACCACCCGCGAGGCCATACTGCGTATTGTTAGCGATGCGCAGAGCGTCGTCGAAAGACTTAGCGCGATAAACCTGCAGAAACGGCCCGAACAGCTCTTCGTCAGGCGGATTTACAGCATCCGTCATGTCTATAATGCCCGTCGAAACGAAGGCATCACTAATCGGCAGCTTCTCAAGCTTTTTCAGAGACTTACCACCCGCCTCTTCAAGCTTTTGTTGAAAGGCGAGTGCACCATCTGCAGCCTGATCATTCACGAGCGAGCCCATGAAGACGCCTTCCTCATCCCACTTACCGATTTTTACGCTTTCAGCGCGCGCCAGCACCGCCTGAACCAGCGCCTCGCCTTCCGCGCCCTCAGGCACGATGAGACGACGCGCACACGAACAGCGCTGGCCACTTGTCAGATACGCAGATTGCGCGGCGATATCAGCCGCAGCTTCCACGTCAGCAAACTCCCACGCGATGAGCGGATTGTTGCCGCCCATTTCGAGCGCAAGCATGATTTCAGGGCGACCACCAAATTTCTTATGGATGAAGGTGCCTGTTGCTGCCGAGCCAGTGAACAAAACGCCGTCAAGATCGCCATCCAGAAGCGCCGCGCCCGTATCGCGCGCGCCTTGGACAAGGTTCAGAACGCCAGGGGGCAGCCCGGCCTTTTCCATGGCTTTAACAAGCAGCTCGCCCGTCGCAGGTGCAAACTCGGAGGGTTTGAAAACAACCGTGTTGCCAGCAAGAAGCGCAGGCACGATATGACCGTTCGGCAGGTGTCCCGGGAAGTTAAATGGCCCCATAACAGCCATAACACCGTGTGGACGGTGCACGAGTTCGGAGCGGCCAAATACCGTGTCCGACACTGCGTTTCCTGTACGATCTTCATAGGATTTGATCGAGAGCTCGACCTTGCCCTTCATCGCACCAAGCTCTGTGCGGGTTTCCCAAAGCACTTTGCCGACTTCCCGTGAGATCGTGGTCGGCAGTTCGTCCGCCATCTCATCCAGCAAGGACGCATATTTGCGTAAGATCTCCACACGCTCGGCGAGCGGCGTACGCGCCCAACCGAGGAAGGCGCCACGTGCCGCTTTATACGCTTCAGAGACATCTGCGGGCGATGCGCTTTTGCCTGCCCATACAATTTCGCCTGTTGCCGGATCAGTCGATTGAAGCTCCGGCCCGGTGCCGGAAATCCATTGCCCTGCGATAAAGAGAGACATGCCTATTCCTTTGTCCAGATACGCCCTTGATGCCCCGGCTTGATCTTCAGTGCATCGAATACGGCTTGGTCCATCACAGCAACGCTGTCGGAGCGAGTATCAATTTTCGCCCATGCTGTGCGGAAGTTCTCAAGTGAGTCTGTCGAGACGAGAGCATCCTTCGAGCGATCTCCCGGCATGCCCAGTTCAAATGTGACAACACGCGACTCACGAATGGTACGGATATTCTTCCGCTGCGTAGACACTTGCGGACCACCATCAAAAATATCGACAACCCGCTCGAAGCGAAAACCTTCCCATTCGAGAAGCTTCATCGCGCCAATACCCTCAACATGGCAGCGACCGATCACTTCGCGTGCTTCGGGCGGCAGAAGGTCCACATAGATCGGATATTTCGGCATCAGATCCATAATGAACTGGCCGTCAGTGACGCCCGATTGATAGTCTGCTTCCTGAAAATCCATATCGAAAAAGCAGCGACCAACACCCTCCCAGAATGGTGAAATACCATTCGGATTCACAACGCCGCGCAGCTCTGCCAGCACCATTTCACCGAATTCGTCCGGCGCTGCGGCCATGAGCAAATAGCGCGATTGTGCAGCCAGACGCCCTGCCCGATGCGGCCCGCCCCTGAATTCTTTCTTCAGGAAGAGCGTACCCACTTCAGTATACCCCATGAACTCGTTCGTAAGCACGAGCGCATCCATGCTGAACCGGCGGTCGACAACGTTTGAAGACTGCAGAATCGTGATGATACGGTAATTGAAGAAAGGACGATTCATGCCGATGCCAGCCTTCACGGCGCAGCAGCCTACAACTTCGTCCGTCTCGTTATCTTCCATGACCAGAAGGAACTTGCCCTGCTGGGGCGCATCGGGGTTCCCCGAGAATGCCTTTTCAGAGGCCTCAAGGCGCTTGCGGATCAGGCCTTCGTCGACAGGCAGACTGGTAAAGCCCGGCCCCGATAGCTCGGCCAACTCCATCATATCGTCGAAATCGTCCAGCCGTGACGGCCGCATGATCAGCATGCTCATGTGTCCCCTTCCATGAGTTTCTTGATCTGGTGGGCGTCCATACGCCCTTCTGCCAGACGGCAAAGTATAAGCGCCGAAAGCGATGCGCGCTCTTCGAAACTGTCAATCACTACAAATTCTTCGGTGGAGTGGATGCGTCCACCGCGAACGCCAAGCGTATCAATGTTCGGCACGCCTGCGGCAAACACATTATTGCCCTCGCAGACGCCACCAGTCGACACCCAGCCCAATTCAAGCCCGAGCGCACGTCCGGTTTCCTGTACGCCACTGAACAAGGCCTGCTGCGCCGCGTTGAACGGTTTAGGCGGTCTGTAAAATCCGCCATGTATGTGGGCAGAAATGCCATCCAATTCGTTCAGATCACTGACTAGCTTGTCGATGTTTTCCTGAGCCCAATCTGTTGCTGGCTGATCCGGAACGCGCACATTGAAGCGCACGACCGAAAGGTCTGGCACCTGATTATTCGGACCGCCGCCCTCAATTTTTCCTGTATTGAAGGTCACACCGTCGCGGACACCGTTCAGGCTTTCCAAAGCGACCACAAATTTCGCAGCTGCCAGCACCGCGCTTCTACCATCTGCATGCGCGCGGCCCGCATGAGCCGAGATGCCTTTAATTACGAGACTGAAATTGCCGCTACCTTTGCGCTCACCGGCAAAGTCTCCGCTCTCCAGCGCTGGCTCATACGTCATCCCGACATGTGCACCGAGCGCGGTTTCGTGAATCACCTCAGCGCTTACGGGATTGCCGATCTCCTCGTCCGGGGAGATGACGATCCGATAGCCGATCTGTTCCGCGCATTCAGTTTCTTCAAAAGCGCGAAGCGCTTCGGTCATTACAATCAGGCCGCCCTTCATGTCAGCCAGGCCCGGCCCATTTAGCTTGCCCTCTCCGATGTCTTTTACATCATCAAAACCTGCTGATGGCGGGAAAACTGTATCATAGTGCCCCGTAAAGACGATCTGTACTGGCGCGTCCTGCCGGCAAGTATGACGAATAACCGGGCCCGTTGGATGCCCCCTTTCCTTACCTTGTGCTGAGATCTGCGGAATATCTCCGCGATCAATCAACTCGGTTTCACCAGGTAAGATAGAAAGACGTTGAGAAATCAGAGGTACCATCCGGCGGAGCCCTTCGGCATTCCAGCTACCGGAATTTACACGCGACCAATCCACAGTCAGCGCGCACATCTCATCACCTTTGCCAGCAATTTTAGCCAGCACCAGTTTATCAGTCTCGTTGAGCTGATCGAGCATGGATACCTTTCCAATTCTACAGCGCGGCGAATTAGCTAAGCATCCAGGGCCATTGGCGGCGACAGGCGGCTCAGCTCCGAATCCGGATCACACTAAATCAAAGCAGAAACGTAAGGCGGCACGCGCTCCAGATAAAGCCGTAGCCGACAAATCTTTCCCGATGCAAAGGGTTTGGCGCAATAAAAAACGGCCCGACTGCAAAGTCGGGCCGCCTTTAATTCGATAATCGCTCGGATTATTGAACGATGATGCGCACTTCTGAACGACGGTTCAGAGGCTCACGAACACCGTCTTCAGTCGGACGAGCGTTAGCTGTCTCACCGAATGCTTCTGTGCTGATCATGTCAGCAGAGACGCCGCGCGCTACGAGAGCGTCACGAACAACTGCCGCACGACGTGCAGAGAGACGTACGTTGTAAGCTGCTGCACCAGAACGGTCAGCGTGGCCGCCGATACCTACTGTAGATACAGAGCAGTCGCCGCGAGCTGCGATCTGACGAACCGCACGGTCGATAACCGCTGCAGCTTCAGATGTGAGGTCAGACTCGTCCCACTCGAAGTAAACCACGAATTCCTGAGACACAGTCGAGCACGCTGGGAGTGCCGGACGCGGTGGAGGCGGCGGCGGAGGTGGCGGAGGTGGCGGAGGAGGTGGTGGCGGTGGTGGTGGTGGTGGCGGTGGTGGCGGAGGCGGTGGTGGCGGCGGAGCCGCAAACTGCCAACGCAGACCAGCTGTCACGTTATGTTCGATCAGCTCGCTGTCGTAATCAACGCCGAGAACGCTGTCACCGAAGTCAGCATTGCTAACTACGAAGTAGCGGTAGCCGAGGTCGAATGTCAGTTGCTCTGTGAGGTCGTAACCGAAGCCTGCGAGAAGCTGATAAGCGAAAGCGCTTTCAGAATCGTCGAGGAAGTTAGCACGAGTAACTGTTGGACCAGAAGTGTCTACGAGCGCCATGCTTGTGATTTGCGCTTCAATTTCAGACCAGCCAACACCAGCACCAACGTATGGTGCGAAGCTCGAACCCATGTCGAAATCGTAGTACAGGTTCAGCATTGCGTCCCAACCGTCATAGCTGCCGATTGGAGAAAGAACCACGTACTCAGTCGCAGAAAGGTTGCCCTGATAAACAGGCAGGTTGCCAGCGTTAGCTTCTACGTCGAGGCTGTTGTTGTGCTGCGTTACAGCACCTTCAAGACGGAAACCGTTGTCGAAGCCATAACCAAGGCCGAGGCCGTAAGTCATGCCGTCTTCGACTTCAGATTTACCAGCGAGAACGCCAGGAACCGGATTAATCGGATCGTAGTCGAATGTGCCGTCAAAAGTGTAGCCTACGTCACCGCGGACATACCATCCGTCAGTTGCGTAGGCCGCGCCCGTTGCCGTCGCCATTGCGAGGGCTGCGGTGGCGCACAAAAGAGTTTTTTTCATACCCATCCCCTTGAGTGAGCCGCCAAAGTCGTCGGACTGAGCGGCCATAGGAAACCGTGTGGAACGTCCACACATCTTTGTACATATCCAGTTTCTGAGAAAAATGCGATACCCTTTCCGAGGTAAGTCGTTGCATTTTCATGTCGTTTTCGACCAGAGAGGCTAGAATGCAACAGTTCTAGGCATTCTTCGCCAGATTTTCGCCTTAATAGGGATGACTCTGCGTCAAATACGTCACGCTTGAGCAACGAAACACCGAATTTTGATGAGAATCGATTTCTGAAATTGCCGGATGACCATTTCACTTCCTCCCACCGGCATCGCACACTCTACTGAACAATCAGAGCAATCCGGAAACAGGCTAAAAGCCCCCACCTCATCCTCTGACACAAGCATGACGCGCGGCAGACTTACGGGTTCCAAAGTTTTTCGAATTTTGTTTGAGAAGCCTAGTCGCCAGTCTCGCCAGTATCTCGTCGATTGCCCGGCGTTTCTTCTGCCTGATCAGATTCCTCCCCCGGAATGGCGTATCCATCCGATAGCCAGCGCGACAAATCCACATCTGCGCACCGTTTTGAACAAAACGGCTTAAACTCTGGTTTCGCGCGGTTTTTCTCACAAATCGGGCAAAGTGGCAGGCGGTTCATATCAACTCTATCTGGTAATCGAGCCCCGTCTTATTCAGAGGCTCCCATTTTATCCGACCGCCTGTTCGGGCCTTTAGTTCGCCCTGCCAGTCAAATGCGGTCTGTTTCATATACTCGGTCAGCGCTACTGACGTCTTGAGCGTAAAGAAAGCGCTCCGGTCCGATTCGGCAAGAGTTAGCGCTTCGCGCATCGCGCTCAAAAACGCTTCGAGTGTTAGTCGTTCTGCGCTGCATGTCTCCGTCGCAAACTCGAACAGCGGTTTTTCACGACGCGCTACCGTCGCCTCGATCAATCCGAAAGCTGACGGAGGAAGCACCCTCACCGTACGTCCGGTCAACGCTTTTAGCTTCGTTTCGAACTGGGCCGCCAATCCTTTGGCTTTCTCACCTTTCGGCGCGCCTTCAAGGTCAACCACAAATAAACCTGCGAGCCCGCGCAGATTGATCTGGCGCGCGGCTGTGGCAAGCGCATCCGTGTTCAATCCAGAAACACCTGAACGCTGAACTCGCCCGGATGAATCTACGTCTATCGCAGTCAAAGCCCGGGTATAATCGAAATGCAGTTTTCCGCCGTTATCGATCGTAACGGTCGATGCCAACGCAACATCAAAAGCGGCGCGACACATTTCTGCTTTTTGCCCAAAGGAAAACTCATCCGTCAGATCGCTAGAGCCGGGCAAACGCTCAAGCCATGCGTCTCGCGCATCGTTTTCAGACTGGATAATCGGCGGGCCTGATGCCGGTGAGACATTGGCTACCTTGTCGCGGTAAGCCTCGGCACGCACCGAGACATTGATATGCGCGCCTTCCACAGGCGGTGTCCGTGATTTTGAAATATTGAAAAATGCCTGCTCACCGATCGAGAGGTCGACAAAGCCCATCCCCCCTGCGCGGTCGATGGACCTTACGATCGCAGGCAGCACATCGCCGCAACGCGCTGACGCATCAATATCGCGATCACGCCAGATAAATAGTGAAACCGGCTCTCCGTTCGGCAGGCTGGCCAGCGTCCAGCGCTCACCAATCCAGCTGATATCAATCAGCTCAAGCATGACCGCCGGTCAGGACCGGATACCCTGCCCCCATAAGAAGATTTCGCGTTTCGAACAGTGGAAGTCCAACGACCGCAGAGTAGGAACCACTCAGGTCAGAAATGAATGCCGACGCCATCCCCTGAATGCCATACCCACCTGCCTTACCATTCCATTCACCACTCGCGAGATAGACGGAAATCTCTTCTTCGGTCAGACGCTTCATCTTCACACGCGTCACAACAACGCGACGAGACAAAGATCCGTCAGCAGCGATAACGGCGATGGCTGTGAGCACTTTGTGGGCGCGCCCGGACAGAAGTTCGAGGCATTCGCGCGCAGAGGTTTCGTCTTCGGTCTTTGGTAGAATGCGGCGCCCGACAGCAACAACCGTGTCTGCTGCCAGTATAACGCTACCCGCAAATTGATCCTGCACGGCCTGAGCTTTTTCTATCGCCAAGCGCTCGGCGTAGACGCGCGGAAGCTCGCCCTGATGAGGGGTCTCATCAAGGTCGGCAGGATGGATTTTGGTCGGGATGATGCCCATTTGCGCAAGAAGGTCGCGGCGCCTCGGCGAGGCGCTAGCGAGCACAAAATCAGGCAAAGAAGAGTGGGACACCACTATTTAAAGCGGTAAGTAATGCGCCCCTTAGTGAGGTCGTACGGGGTCATTTCGACAAGCACTTTATCGCCTGTCAGAACACGAATGCGGTTTTTACGCATTTTACCTGCCGTATGAGCCACGATTTCGTGGTCATTTTCCAGCTTCACCCGGAACGTCGCATTGGGAAGCAATTCCACAATCGTTCCAGTGAATTCAAGCATCTCTTCTTTTGCCATGCACTCCTCGAGGGCAACCAATATAATCAAGGGGTGGCATATAGTGTAATTTTCTCGAAAGCGTCACCCATTATGCACTAAATAGCCGCATAAACTTCAAGGGAAAGAACAAAAACCTTGAATCTATGTTATTTTTTTGCTGGTAAAAATCATCAGCTTTTGGCGTGCAAAGCACAAATGAGCGTAAACAGGCGACGCGCCGTATCAAAATCAGTATCGATTTTCCCACGCAGGCGCTCTGCAAGAAGCTCGGAGCCTTCATTGTGAATGCCACGACGCGCCATATCGATCGCCTCGATCTGGTTCGGAGTCTGGTTGCGGATCGCATCATAATAGCTGTCGCAAATCATGAAGTAGTCTTTCACGATCCGACGAAACGGCGCCAGCGACAGAATGAAGGTGTGCAAATGAACATCCGCTTCATTGCTGATCTGCATAATCAGGCGGTTATCCTGACGCGATAACGCAAGCTTGTAAGGGCCCGCCGGATTACCTTCCAGCGAAAAGGTATTGTCTTCGAGCAGATCAAAAATCGCCACACGACGCTCGTGCTCAGCATCCGGCCCGGCGGCGCTGAGGGTTTCATTGTCGATGTCTACAGCGATTATCCGCTCAGAACTGGTCACGTCTCTGTTTCCTTACCGAGTCGAATGGAAACACTCCGTTCGTGTGCAGGCAAGTGCTCAGATTGCGCAAGCGCAATCGCAGACGGCGCGAGATGCTCGAAACCAGCACGACTGATTGACTGGATAGATATCCGTTTCAGGAAATCAAACAGGCCGAGACCAGACGAGAAACGCGCGGCTCCGGAAGTCGGAAGCACGTGATTCGAGCCTGTCACATAATCACCGAGCGCTTCGGGTGCCCAAGCCCCGAGAAAGACCGCACCCGCGTGACGGACCAGATCGACCTTACTTTCAGGAGCCTCAATAGCGAGCTCGAGGTGTTCCGGCGCGATTTGATTCGAAATTTCACAAGCCTCATCGATCGAACGAGACTGAATGAATGCGCCATGCGCCTTCCATGAGGTGGTTGCCGTCTCGACCGTAGGAAGCTGTTGAAGCTGGCGATCAAGCTCGCGCTCGACCTCATCCAGATATGCTGCGTCCGGTGAAATCAGAATGGATTGCGCAGCAGGATCATGCTCAGCCTGAGACAGGAGATCAGCTGCAATCCAGTCGGCAGGAACGGAGCCATCACCAATAATGCAAACCTCAGAAGGTCCGGCGACTGTATCGATACCAACGCGGCCAAACACCTGACGCTTCGCTTCGGCAACAAACGCATTGCCCGGGCCAACGATTTTATCAACCGGCTTCATTTTACCAGCGCCGAAAGTCAGCGCCGCAACAGCCTGCGCACCGCCAATCGGATAATATTCCTGAACGCCGGCACGAATAGCAGCGTAGGCAACAGCAGGGCTCAGAACGCCATCCGGCGTTGGCGCGACCATGACGATCCGCTTTACGCCAGCAACGCGTGCCGGAACCATATTCATCAGAACGGAGCTTGGATAATTTGCGCGTCCGCCGGGCACATATACGCCCACCGAATCCACCGCGTTCCACTTCCAGCCAAGATTAAGCCCATGGCCATCGTCAAAGCTGTGGTCGGACGGCATCTGCGCTTCGTGATAGGCAGAAATACGGACGTGCGCGAAATCGATGGCGCGCTTTACCTCATCCGGGCAGCCTTCCGCGATTTTGGCTAGATCCATGGACGGGTTTGAAAGCGTGTCAGGTTCAATCTCGAAGCGGTCAAACCGGCTTGTATACTCAGCCACAGCGTCACCGCCGCGCGTCTCAACCGCATCCAGGATTTCACGCACAATATCGCGCGTGTCCTGCGCATTGCCGCGAGGTTCTTTCAGAAATGCGCCGAAGTCAGCTTCGAAACCGCTATCAGAACTATTAAATCGCCGTGCCATCTGGCGTTATTCCTTGTGTGCCGGACGGTTCTTTGCAGGCCATGGCTGGCTGACGTCCACAAGAGTTGCATCCAGACAGTCTGCTGACACAACAAGCTCTCCGTCGCCAGCAAAAATGAGACGGAACTGGCCAGAAGGAGCTTCACCCCCCTCCTCCCACTCTACAGACATAAGCGAAAGCACCAGATCGGCAGACTTTGGTGGCAGACCGCGCGCCTTAACGCCGGTGACATCTTCCAGAGACAGTGCGCTGCGAACACGCTGCTGCGCGTCGCCTTCGCCATTTTCCCAGCGGAACCGATTGAACTCGATGAGGAAACGTCGCTTGCGAGCTTCATAGGCAATGTCAGCAGGTTTGCAGACACCATCCTGACATGCAGCTGAAATGATTTTCAGATCGTCGGCATCTACCGCCATCAATCTCAATGTGTTCGCTTGCGACAATTCCGCCTCCGGGCATTCCGTCGTTATTCTGTGTCGGCCCCGCGTTCGATCCGGGCACCACATGCATTTAGTTTCTCTTCGAGATTCTCAAAGCCCCGATCGAGGTGATAAATGCGATTAACTTCAGTCTCACCTTCAGCGACCAGACCGGCAATGACCAGACTGACAGATGCGCGCAGGTCGGTTGCCATCACGGGTGCGCCGACAAGATGGTCTACGCCATGCACAGTGGCGACCTTTCCCTGCACACGAATGTCTGCGCCGAAACGGTTCAGCTCCGGTGCATGCAGAAAGCGATTCTCGAAGATGTTTTCTGTGATTGTGCTCGTACCGTCCGCGACGGTCATAAGCGCCATGAACTGGGCCTGAAGGTCAGTCGCAAAGCCCGGGTGCGGCTGTACGTCGACATCAACGGCCTTCAGACGTTCACCATTGCGCTGAATACGCACGCCATTGTCTTCCACGGACGCAGTCACGCCCGCCTTGCGAAGATGCTCGAGCAGAGATGTCATTTCAGCAGCCGGCGCGCCCTCAAGCAGAACGTCTCCTCCAGCCGCCGCCACAGCCATGGCGTAAGTGCCAGCCTCAATACGATCCGGCATGACAGCGTAAGAGACGCCTTTAAGCTTATCGACTCCTTCAATACGAATCGTCGATGTTCCCTCGCCTTCGATCTTCGCGCCCATGGCTTTCAGCATGTTAGCAATGTCGATAATTTCCGGCTCGCGCGCAGCGTTATTAATCGTGGTCGTGCTCTTAGCGAGCGTCGCAGCCATCATTGTGTGCTCTGTCGCGCCGACGGACGGAAATGGCAAATCGATAATCGCACCGTTCAGTCCGCGAATTGCAGCGGCTTTCACATAACCTTGCTCGATAACAATGTCGGCACCCATGGCTTCAAAAGCATCAAGGTGAAAATTCACAGGACGCGCGCCGATTGCGCAGCCACCTGGAAGAGAAACCGTTGCATGCCCAATACGTCCCAGAAGCGGACCGAGAACGTTAAACGTAGCGCGCATCTTACGCACAAGATCATAAGGCGCGATCGTCGAAGAGATGTTAGCTGCGTTCAGGCGGCAGGTAGAGTCGCCCTGCGGCCAATAGACGTCAACGCCAAGCGTAGAAAGCAGGCGCGCCATAAAGCGTGAGTCAGCCAGATTTGGCATATTGCGCAGCTCGACAGGTTCGTCTGTCAGAAGCGCAGCTGCCATGAGTTTCAGTGCGGAATTCTTGGCACCTGAGATACGGATATTTCCGTTCAGCCGGTGACCGCCGCGAATTGTAAGTTTGTCCATGGCGCAAGCTATTCCCGGAGTCGCGCAAACGCAAAGGCGTTATTGCGGCAAAAGTCAGATCAATTCAGGCTATTTCGGATCAGACGAGGCGTCGGGCTCCGATTTGGCCTTTCTCGCCGCCGACTTACGACGCCGTAGGTTGGCGCGCAATGCATCCTTTAACCTCTGCTCCTTTTCAGCTGCAGAAGGCTTCTTCTGGGATTTGCCGGTTTCTTCAGACATTCTTTATCCGCGCTACTCATAAGGGGTTTTCAATCGCAATTGTTTGAGGTAACGAGCCCGCTCTGCGATTTCAATGCCGCGGTAGCTCAGTGGTAGAGCGCACCCTTGGTAAGGGTGAGGTCGGGAGTTCAATTCTCCCTCGCGGCACCAGTTTTCATAAAATTAAATACCGTCATCACGAGCGCGACTCCCAATTGGCCGTTTGTGCGGAAATGCGCATCTCAGATGGCGTTTTTCGTCCACACAAGCGTGCAAGATACGAAGCAGCTCAGCGCTGGACACATGCTGACGCACCGGAAAGTGTGATTTTTTTTCAACACTTACACATTATTCTTTTAAAAAATAAGCCCTATTCGGACGAATGAAGACCCTTAATTTTAAGTCAAAAGCCATATTTTTCAGGTGGTTAAATGATTGACAAAAATTCACATGCTGAAAATTCAGGCTTGATCTGATGAATCTCCTATCGCATAGTCTTCTCAATGACACCGGTGTCATACCGGGACACACCTTTGGGAGGAAGTTCATGAAACGCACTTTATTCAATCAATTTTTTGCGGGCGCATCCCTGCTCGCAATGGCTGTGGCGGCACCAACCGCTATTGCCCAGGAAGCTGAAACAGCTGACGACGAAGCCCGTCTGTCCACCGTTCAGGTAACCGGTTTCCGTGGCTCGCTTGCTGAGGCTCTGGACGTCAAGCGCGAAGCATCAGGCGTTGTTGACGCGATTGTTGCTGAAGACATCGCAGCGTTTCCTGATCTGAACCTTGCTGAGTCTATTCAGCGTATTCCTGGTATCTCCATCAACCGCGTTGCGGGCGAAGGCCGTCAGATTACGGTTCGTGGTCTCGGCTCTACATTCACACGCGTACGCATTAACGGCATGGAAGCGCTCTCCACCACGGGCGGTGCAGACTCTTCTGGCGGTACAAACCGTAGCCGTGGCTTCGACTTCAACACATTCGCATCTGACCTCTTTAACGAGATCGTTGTTACCAAAACGACTTCCGCGTCTATGGATGAAGGCTCCCTCGGTGCGACTGTAGATCTGCGCACAGCGCGTCCGCTGGATTATGACGCTGGCCTGACAGCCGCTGGCTCAGCGCAGTTCGGCTATAACGATCTCTCTGAAGAGTTCAGCCCTCGCTACGCTGGCCTGCTGTCCTGGACTAACGACGCAGAGAACTTCGGTGTTCTCGTGTCTGCAGCTTACTCAGACCGCACAATCCTCGAAGAAGGCTTCTCTACGGTTCGTTGGCAGGATGCTAACTTCCGCTCAGTCAACGGCGTAGCTTGCCCTGCTGGCCCAGATTGTGCCTCCGTCGACACAAACTCTCTGAACTACCACCCGCGTATTCCGCGCTATGGCCGCCTGACTAACGATCAGCAGCGACTCGGCCTGACGGGTTCTGTTCAGTTCCGTCCGACTGACCGCACAACGGTTTCTCTCGACGCGCTCTATTCGAACTTTGAAGCGACACGCGTTGAGAACTATATGGAAGTCTTCTTCCGTAGCCAGGAAGGCCAGATCGACGTCAACAGCTTCACGCTGAACAACGCTCAGAACATTGTCGATTCCGGTAACTTCGACATTAGCGCGAACGCGAACGGTACACACCCAATCCGCTCTGAGGGCCGTTACGACGAACTCGAAACCGACTTCACCCAGTTCACTCTGGAAGTTGACCACGAATTCTCTGATCGTCTGCGTGGTAACTTCGTTGCTGGTACGGTTCAGTCCGACTTCGACAACCCGATCCAGACAACCATCTTCTTTGATGCTGTCGGCGACGTGAATGGCTACACCTATGATTTCCGCGGCAACGAGAATACGCCGGCGATTGATTTCGGTAGCCTCGACATCACAGACCCGTCCCAGTTCGCGTTCACAGAATTCCGTGACCGCCCGAACTCTGTTTCGAACTCTTTCACCAACTTTGCTGGTACGCTTGAGTACGACTTCAACGATGCAGTCGTTCTCTCTGGCGGCGTCAGCCTGAAACAGTTCGAGTTCGACACAACTGAAGCACGTCGTGAGTCTACCAACGGCTCACTGGTTTGCGGCCTTCCAGGCGTCACCTGCCCGGCTGGTGCAACCGGTCTGCCGATCACAGCTGATCTCTACAGCATCCTGTCAGGCTTCGGCACAAACCTCGGCATGCCAGGCAGCAATGACACAAGCTGGATTGTTCCAAACGTGTCCGCAGCAGCTGATCTGATCAACGCTTATGGCATTCCAGGCGCTGTTCGTGACGGCAATACCCGTGGTGTGGAAGAAGAAGATCTGGGCGTATTCGTTCAGGCTGACTTCGAATACATGCTCGGTGACGTTCCAGTCCGTGGTGACGTTGGTGTTCGCTACGTCGAAACAACTGTTGAATCTACCGGTATCGTAAGCGGCACAGCTGTAACGGTTGAACGCTCTTATGAAGACACGCTTCCATCTCTGAACCTGAACTTCGAACTCCGCGAAGATCTCGTTCTGCGTACAAGCGTTGCAAAGGTGATGGCGCGTCCATCTCTCGGCAACCTGACACCAGGTGGCTCTCTGGACAGCTTCAACGGCCCTCCATTCTCCTACAGCGCTGGTAACCCGGGTCTCGATCCGTTCCGTGCAACGACATATGACGTGTCTCTGGAATGGTATTTCGACGATGAAGCACTCGTATCCTTCGCGTACTTCTACAAAGACGTAGACAACTTCTTCAACTCTACGATCTCCAACGCAGTACCTTACAGCCAGACAGGCCTCCCAGCGAGCCTGCCACCGGCTTCCAGCCCGCTGTTCAACCTGATCCAGGCTGGCGGTGACCCGACTGTTGAAGTTCGCCAGACATCCAACGGCGGCCCAGGCAGCATTTCCGGCTTCGAGATCGGCTATCAGCAGCCATTCACATTCCTGCCGGGCATCTGGTCCAACTTCGGCTTCCAGGGCAACTTCACGCACGTAGAGTCTGATGACATTATCGGATTCTCTCCAAACGCGTACAACGCAACCCTGTACTATGAAGATGACCGCTTCTCTGCACGCCTCTCAGCTGCGCAACGTGATGCCTACATCACACGCCGCGAAAACTCTAACGGACGTGACGAACGTGGCGTAGACTCCAGCTTCAACCTGGACTTCGCATCTTCATTCCAGCTGAACGATCAGATCGATCTGACATTTGAAGCGATCAACCTGACTGACGAGTTCGAGCAGCAAATCTTCGACGCTGCCGATCTAGTGAATGTCTATCACCACACAGGAACCGAGTTCCTGTTCGGTGCTCGCTTCAAGTACTAAGTTCTCCCTCAGAACTATCTCCTGTTCTGCAGATCAAACTGAAACCGGCGCTCTCCCTGTGGCGCCGGTTTTTTCTTATCCAATCGGAGGTTCAGATGACACGCCCTACCCGCCGCCAACTGTTTCAATCACTCGCCGCGACGGGGATAGCCTTTCCCGTTCTGAACGCGTGTTCGCGCAATTCGGGCGAGCCGCGCTCGACCGCAGAAGATCGCGAATGGGGCTTTGGTTTCGAAGACCAGCGTGTCGCTGACCGCGGAGATGGCACTTTCCTCAACCCGATCTTCGCAGGCGATCACCCTGACCCGGCAATCATACGTGATGGCGACGTCTATTACGTTACCTTTTCAACCTTCGAGGCATATCCGGGCCTGATGATTTACCGGTCATATGACCTCGTAAACTGGGAGCCGGTTGCCCCCGCGCTCAACACCTATATCGGCTCGGTCTGGGCGCCTGACCTCATACTACATGAAGGCCGGTACTATCTATATATTCCAGCTCGCACCGATGATTACCGGTCAATATATGTGATCACCGCGGACAATATCGAAGGCCCGTGGTCAGAACCTGTCGACCTGTTTTTGCCAGACCATATCGACCCCGGACACATCGTCGGAGAAGACGGTAAACGCTATCTGTTTTTATCCAACGGCGACATGATCGGCCTCACGGATGATGGGCTCGCCACGGATGGCGAAGTTACCCACATTTACGATCCATGGCGCTATCCAGAAAGCTGGGACGTGGAATGCTTCTGCCCTGAAGGCCCCAAAATGCTCCGCAAGGATGACTGGTTCTACATGCTCACGGCAGTTGGGGGCACCGCCGGCCCACCGACCAGCCACATGGTCATCAGTGCACGATCCCGTTCGGTACACGGCCCATGGGAACACGCACCAAACAATCCGCAGGTTCGAACACTGACACGCGACGAGCAATGGTGGTCACGCGGTCATGCCACACTGATCGACGGCCCGAATGGTGACTGGTGGCTAATTTCTCACGGCTATGAAAACGGCTTTTGGACATTGGGCCGGCAAGCGCTGCTCGAACCCGTCCGCTGGCGCGAAGACGGCTGGTGGGAATCGCTTGGCGGTGATTTGTCTTCGGCTTTCCCTATTCCTGAGGTGGAGAGAGCCCTACCGCACGGCGCTCCTCACTCCGATGACTTTGCCGGTTCCAGTCTCGCTGATCAATGGCGCTTTTTCAGGCCCTCCCGCGACGAGTATGCGCGTATTTCTCTGCTCCAGCCAGGACTGGCACTACAGGCGCGCGGCGAGAGCCCTGAAGACAGCTCTCCACTTTGCTTTGTTGCTGGTGATTTATCCTACGAAGTCACGGTGGAGATCCGGCGCGAAGCAAGCAATGAAGCAGGACTGCTCGCCTTCTATAATGACCAGCTTTATGCCGGTCTCGCGTTCAATCATAACGGGCTTCTTTTCCATCGTTATGGGATGTCACGTCGACGCGCAGCCGATATTCCGGCTGGAACGGAAACCCTGTTCATTCGTATGAAAAATGACGAGCACGTGCTGACCTTCTATTTCAGCCTTGATGGCGAAAGCTGGTCTAAAATGGACGTGCAGATGGAAGTTTCAGGCTATCATCACAACGTCGCCTACGGCTTTTTCAGCCTTAGACCGGGCATCTATTCCTCCCGCGAAGGCTCAGCCCATTTTCACGACCTGCAGTACAGGGCATTGCGCGACGGCAGATAAAAAGAAGGGCCCGCCAAAGGCGAGCCCCTCACTTCAGATCATGTGACAGAAAATCAGGGACTATGCTTCTGTCAATCGAAGTGAAATCTCTTCTCCAGCCAGGGTGACGGACGCGCTGTCGCCAGCAAAAGCTTCATGCACGCCAGTTACCGCGCCCGTGAGCACCATCATGCCAGCCTTCAGCGGCAGGCCGCGTTTAGCTGTGTTTTCAAGGAGGTAGCGAACGGACTCGACTGGCCCCCCTGGAATGCCTTCAGGTGTTGCGCGCCCGACAGACTGCTCGTTGACAAAGGTCTCGAAGGTCCAGTCGGAAAGGTTCATGTCGCGCCAGTCAGTAATTTCCCGGCCAATGATCAGGCCGCGATTGTTTCCGAAGTCGGAGATCGTCACCAACGGGCCAAAATCATTGATTCCTTTGAACGGGCTGCTGGCCAGTTCAACACCGAAATGCAGCGCACCGATATACTCAAGCGCATCCTCAGTGGTGAAGTCCGTTTTACCGGCAGGAACATCTTTGCTGATTACGGCGGTTACCTCACCTTCAACAGCAGCAAAACCGTCGACATACACAGGCAGTGCGAGCACATCACCGGAATTCCGGTGGAAAAATTCTTCGAATACAGGGCCAACCAGCCGGTCATGACCGAGCTTTGTTTCATAGTCGCCCGTAATCCGTCCGACTTTCCAACCTGCAATGGCAGTAGGCCAAAGCGCGATGGCCGCATCCTGAATAGCGTAAGCTTCGTCGAGGCTGGCTGGCAGGTCGCCCGGATACGCGTCAATTCCGGCACCACTACGGCGCGCTGTGACGAATGCCTCAGCCCGCGCATCTGATCCAGCGAGTTTCTGTGTTTTTGTTTCCTCGCTCATTTCCAAGCCTCGTTTTCTTTATTTCTTTTGTCGTTCTGGACATCGATGGTAACCGGTGTCATTCATGCTTGTCTAGACGTTGTTGTACGTTTATCCAACAACAAAATATCGAGAGCACACTTTTCCGGGGAGGAAATACCAAATGAGCTTTTCTAAACTTCGCACCGCACTCATCGCGACGACGCTTTTCACGGCAGGACCTGCCCTGATGGCCGGCTGCGCAACGGCTGTTGAGCCAGTTGCAGCGCCTGCAGTCAGCTACACCCTGCCAGCGCCGGACGCCATCGGTTGGGATTACGGTCTTCCCCCATACGCGCACTCTGTCACCAATGGAGGCAATGGCGGCGAGATTGTTCGAGTCACCTCTCTTGAGAGCGAAGGCCCGGGCACGCTTCGCGCTGCGCTGGAAGCGGAACATGAAGGTCCGGTTACGATCGTCTTTGAAGTCGCAGGCGCGATTGATCTGGACGGCAATAACCTGCCTATCCGTGGGTCAGATATCACAATTGCAGGTCAGACGGCCCCCTCCCCGGGCATCACACTGATCCGCGGTGGTTTCACGATTTCCGGTCACGATATCATCGTTCAGCACATGCGCGTCCGTCCGGGCGACCGCGGCATGCCAGAACGCTCAGGTGATGACATTGACGGGCTGTCTACAGGCGGCGCTTACAATATTGTCGTCGACCATTGCTCTTTCAGCTGGGCGACGGATGAGAACCTGTCTTCATCAAGCCGTCGTTTCTCTGGCGAGACACCTGAAGAATGGCACCAGAACGCGTCTCACGATGTGCTCTATTCAAACAATATTATCGCAGAGGGCCTCGCACATTCTGTTCACGCAAAAGGCGAGCATTCCAAAGGCTCTCTCATCCACGACCACGTGAACAACATCGTGCTCTATGCAAATCTGTATTCGTCCAATTATGAGCGCAGCCCGCTGTTCAAAGGCGACGTGCACGGCGCGATCGTGAACAATTTCATCTACAATCCAGGCCAACGTGCAGTTCACTACAACTTGCAAGCGCTCGAATGGGCTGGTCACGCGCCCGAGCTGGGCGAGATGGACCTCCTTTCAAACGTCATGCGCTATGGTCCATCTACACAGCCCGACCTGCCAATGGTGATGATTGGCGGCATCGGCGATCTGTCTATCTATGAGAGCGACAATATTGCCGTAGACCGTTGGGGCCATGATGCGCCGATGTACGGTCATTACACGGTTGGTCCGGCCGAGTTCCTCACAGCGGTTTCTGCGCACATGGACCTCGAATCACTGCGCATCCTCCCATCCGAGCAGGTGGAAACATACGTTCTGACCAATGCAGGCGCACGCCCTTGGGACCGCGATACACATGACGTTCGCGTGACCGCGGATGCCGCAGAAGGACGCGGCGGCATTATCGATAGCCAGGACGAAGTTGGTGGATACCCCGAGTTTCCTGACGTTCGCCGTGCTTTTGACCCGGAAAACTGGGATCTGAACACAATGAGCCCGCGCAATGAAGCTGCCCTCAGCGGTGACCTCAGCGCTCGCGGCACTTAAATTTCAGCTATACGACGCTTTCTGAGGCTGTATGCTTTTGCAAAATATCAGCCTCAGGTGTGGTACGGACAGTGGCCAGTAAAGAAAACAGTGATCGCCCTTCGGGATTGGACGATATCGGTACCGGTATCGAAGGGCGCGTTACAATCAACGACATTGCGCGTCTGGCAAACGTTTCGAAGAAAACGGTTTCCCGTATTATCAACCGCTCGCCTCTGGTGAGCGAAGATACACGCAAGCGCGTTGAGGCCATCATTGCCGAACACGGCTTCCGGCCAGACCCGCAAGCACGTGCCCTTGCCTTCCGAAAATCCTATTTGATCGGCCTCGCTTACGATAACCCGAGCCCACAATACGTTGTGAATATGCAGCGCGGCATTCTCGATGCGCTGTCCGTCACCGACTATCAGCTCGTTCTGCAGCCGGTAGACCGGACCAATCCAAACTATCAGGAAGAAATCTGTCTCTTCGTGGAACGCCATCGCCCGTCCGGCATGATCATGCCGCCGTCGGTTTCAGAGGATGATGCGCTGGCTCACAAGCTCGAAGAGCTGGGCTGCAATTATGTGCGCATTGCCTCGGTTGAGCTCGATGAGCCCTACCGCATGATCCGCACGCAGGATGCCGAGGGCGCAGCGCAGGCGGCCCGCCATCTGGCAACGCTCGGCCATAAGCGTATCGCCCATATCCACGGCCCTAAAAGCTTCCGGTCTGCCCACGAACGTCTGTACGGCTTCCGCAATGGTTTAGCAGAGTTTGGCATTGAGCTTGAGAGTTCTCTGACACTGGAAGCCGGATATACCTTCGATTCTGGTGTGCAGGCTGCCGATAATCTTCTATCTCGCGCCAAACGCCCTACCGCGATCTTTGCCGGTAACGACGAGATGGCGATTGGTATTTATACGTCGGCCCGCAAGGCCGGTCTGAGCGTGCCTGAAGACCTTTCAATTGTCGGCTTTGACGACACGCCGATGGCAGCACGTATCTGGCCACAGCTGACAACCGTAAAACTACCGATCCGCGAGATGGGCCAGGAAGCCGCAACCCGCCTTCTGGAACAACTGCGCGGCGAGAACACAAAGTTCGTCAAAGAGTTCACGCCGGAAATCATTGTTCGCCAGTCCACAGCGAGACCTAACAGCTAGCTTACCGGTTGATAGTGTGTTTTCTCAATGTTATGACACCGGTTACCATAGGTGAGTTTGAAGGGTATTTCCCTTCCAGAAACGCGACAGAAAAACGAGGCCAATATGTCCAACCCGTTCGATCTTACAGGCAAAACTGCCATCGTTACCGGCGCAAATACCGGTCTTGGACAAGGCATGGCCGTAGCGCTGGCTGAAGCAGGCGCAGATGTCGCTCTGGTGGGCCGTTCGCGTCCTGAAGAGACCGTTGAGCTCGTCGAGAAAACGGGCCGCAAAGCTCATGTTATCATGGCTGATCTTGGCAGCATGGAACCGATTGAGCGCATTGTTTCGGAAACACGCGAAAACCTCGGCGAGATCGACATCCTCGTGAACAATGCGGGTATCATCAAACGTAATGATTCCATCGACTTCACCGAAAAAGACTGGGATGCGGTGATGGATATCAACCTCAAAACTCTGTTCTTCCTCAGTCAGGCTGTAGCGCGCTCCATGATCGCGGCAGAAAAAGGCGGCAAGATCATCAATATCGCGTCCATGCTCTCCTATCAGGGCGGCATCCGCGTTCCATCTTATACTGCTTCCAAGAGCGGCGTGATGGGCCTGACACGTATTCTCGCAAACGAGTGGGCTGCGCACGGCATCAACGTGAACGCGATTGCGCCGGGCTATTTCGCAACAAACAACACTGCAGCCCTTCAGGCTGACGAAAAACGCAACACCGAGATTCTTGGCCGCATTCCAGCAGGGCGTTGGGGCAAACCATCAGACCTTGGCGGCGCGGCCGTCTTCCTGTCATCTTCTGCATCAGACTATGTGCAGGGCATTACATTGCCAGTCGATGGCGGCTGGCTCGCCCGCTAAGAAGGATCTGATGCTGTCATGACAACGGATGTGCTGTGCTTTGGTGAGCTTTTGCTGCGCCTCTCTCCGCCAGGCAATGAGCGTTTTGGCCAATCCGGCACGCTGAACGTCCAGTTCGGCGGCGCTGAAGCCAATGTCGGCGTAAGCCTTGCCCGTTTCGGGCACTCCGTTGACATGATGAGCGCCATCCCGGAAGACAACGCGCTCGCCGACAGCGTACTCGCTGGGCTGCGCGCACAGGGCGTTGGCACATCGAACATTCTGACCCTTGCCGGTCGTATGGGCATGTATTTCTTGGAAACGGGAGCCGTACGCAGACCGTCGCGGATCATCTATGATCGTGCACATTCGGCGTTCGCAACATCCACTGCTGACGACTATGACTGGAGCAGCCTGCTTGAGGGCATGAAACTTGTCCATATTTCAGGCATAACACCTGCGACAGGCCCCGGCCCCGCTGAAGCGTCACAGCTTCTGGCGGCCAAATGCGCCGAGCGAGGCATTCAGCTGTCATTTGACGGCAATTACCGCGAGCTTCTCTGGAAGAGCTGGGACGGAAATGGTCCTGCCATTCTGAAAAACATTCTGAGCCACGCGACCATCGCCTTCATCAACGAGCGCGATATTGCTCTACTTCTCGGCACAGAACCCGAGACGCGCAAAGATGCGATTGCACGGGCTTTCGATACTTTCCCGAACCTGAAGATCATCGCCGCGACACAGCGGGCTCAGAGTTCGGTCTCGAACCAGTCTCTGATCGGCGAATACTACACCCGCGACGCGTTGTTCACCTCACGCGCTCATGAGCTTGAGGGCGTTGTGGACCGGATTGGTGGCGGCGACGCGTTTGCCGCCGGCGTTCTATACTGCCTGCTGAACAATGCAGACCCTCAATACACAATCGAATTTGCTATGGCGGCGGGCGCCATCAAACACTCCATCCCGGGCGACTTTAACCTGACAAATGTGCAGGAAGTCGAAGACGCCATGAATGAGTCAGGGCTGGACGTCCGCCGGTAATAAAAACCGGGAGGAACACATGAAACTGTCCAGACGTCTGGTGCTTGGTGCAGCAGCGGCAAGCCCGTTTGCCGCTGGTTTGGGTGCGTTCGCACAGGATGAGACATCCGTGCTCGCAGGCACTACAAGCGGTCAGCTGCGCGGTCTCAAATCTGATGGCATCAATATTTTCCGCGGTGTCCGCTATGGCGAAGACACAGCCCTTTCGCGCTTTGCCAAGCCAATACCGGCAGCCCGCAGATCCGACATCTCCGATGCGATCAATTACCGTGCGTCGTCACCACAACGTTCAAACCAGCCTGAAATCAACGAAGACTGCCTGTTCCTCAATGTCTGGACACCGGGCCTGAATGACGGCGCAAAACGTCCCATCCTGTTCTACATTCATGGTGGCGCCTATTCGAACGGGTCGGGTTCTGACGAGTTATATGACGGAACCCGCCTCGCCACGAAAGGCGGTGTGGTTGTCATCACCGTCAATCACCGCCTCAACGCTTTTGGCTATCTCTATCTCGATCGCCTTTATCCTGGTGCATTCCCTGATAGCGGCAATGCCGGTCAATGGGACCTTGTACTTGCCCTCAACTGGGTGAAGCAAAACGCAGAGACGTTCGGCGGCGATCCCGATCGCGTCATGGTGTTTGGCCAATCTGGC
The DNA here is from genome assembly GCF_029210165.1 of Ponticaulis sp. Lineage (NCBI taxonomy): Bacteria > Pseudomonadati > Pseudomonadota > Alphaproteobacteria > Hyphomonadales > Hyphomonadaceae > Ponticaulis > Ponticaulis sp. The sequence continues at coordinate 2,320,341 of NZ_JARGNT010000001.1, read as the reverse complement.
GGCGGCGCAAAAATCGCGACCATGATGGCCTCACCAGCCGCTGAAGGCCTGTTTCATTCCGCCGCGACGATGAGCGGCCAACAGGTTACCGCATGTGGTCCGCTCAATGGCACTGCGCGCGCAACACGCTTTCTCGAAACCATTGGGGCCGGCGCTGCTACGCCAGACGACCTGCGCACCATTCCAATGGAGCGCTTGATGGAAGGCCTCACAGCGCGCGATCCAATCAACGAGGCACACGGCCTCTATTTCGGACCGGTACTCGACTATCGCATGCTGTCGCGCCATCCGTTCTTCCCAGATGCGCCGGGCCAGTCTGCCCACATCCCGATGATCCTCGGCAATACAGCTGATGAAACCAAAGCTTTCCTCTGGCGTGATGAAGCCTTTGCGCTCACCTGGGAAACGCTACCTGACTGGCTGGAAATCCAGTTGCGCTGCGATATTCATCCGGGCCATGTGGTAGATAAATACCGCGAATGGTTCCCTGAACTCGACCCGACCGAGGTCATGTTCAAAGCAACCACAGCAGGCCGAAGCTGGCGTGGACAGGTGGAAGAATCAGACGCGCGAGCCCGACAAGGCGCACCAACATGGGTTTATCAGTTTGACCTGCCCGCAGCCGAGCGTGAGCGCGGTGCACCCCACACAATCGACATCGAGCATGCCTTCGACAATCTGGCACAGTCTGGTGCGATGTCAGGCACAGGCCCGACAGCGGCCCGTGTGGCAGACCAGTTATCAACCGCCCTCATCAATCTCGCACGCAATGGCGACCCGAACCATGCCGGTATCCCGCAATGGGATCAGCACACTCTGCCCAACCGCGAGACCATGGTCTTCGACGCGACGACACGGCTTGAGAACGACCCGCGCCAACGCGAGCGAGAGCTGTTCGCGACCGTGCCATTCATCCAGTGGGGAAGCTAATATGACACCGACTTTTAAAAGCTGCCTGACAGCTGCCAGCCTTTCACTTGTAGCAGCCTGCGCGACCGCGGCGACATACGAGGTTGTAATCACCGAAATTCCGGTCGATGCTCTTCCACCAAGCGTCCCGCAAGCTATTGCCGCGGAACGAGACGGTTTCACAATCGAAGAAGTGCTGCGCAAGGTTCGCGACGGTCGAACCTATTATGATGTCGAAGGCGAACTAGCAGATGGCAGCGAGCTCGAATTTGATATTCTGATGGGCGCAGACGGCTCAGCCGAAATCGTCGAAATTCAACGCGATCTCGAATGGGAAGACATTCCGCCAGAAGTCCGTGACGCGGCGCTTGTCGCATCGGACGGCGAACTCCCCGTCCGCATCATCGAAAGCGTGCAGACAGATGGCTCAGTGATTTATGAGCTCTTTGCAGAGGGCCAGCCCGCAGACCCGGCCTATGAAGTCCGGGTCCATGCGGGCGAAGTAGAAACGCTCTCAGAGCGCTGGATCCACTAAAGCTTATAGGCCGCCTTCGCCAGGTTATAGGACAGGTCCACGATCAGTTCGTGGGCTTCGTCCAGCTCCATGCGATGCTCGGCAACCAATCGCGCCAGGAATGCACAATCCACGCGGCGCGCAACGTCGTGACGGGCCGGAATAGACAGGAAGGCGCGCGTGTCATCATTGAAGCCTACTGTGTTGTAGAAACCGGCTGTCTCCGTCGTCATCTCACGGAAACGACGCATACCTTCAGGGCTGTCGTGGAACCACCAGGACGGACCAAGCTTCATCGCCGGATAATGGCCGGCAAGGGGTGCGAGCTCGCGTGAATAGCTTGTCTCATCAAGCGTAAATACGATGATTGAGAGGCGCGGATCATTGCCGAACTTATTGAGCAGCGGCTTGAGCGCCTGCACATATTCGGTTTGCGACGGCACATCAGCGCCCTTATCACGCCCATGGCTCTCGAACAGTGCCTGATTATGATTACGGAACGCACCCGGGTGTATTTGAAGCACAAGGCCGTCATCAAGGCTCATACGCGCCATTTCAGTCAGCATCTGTGCGCGGAAAAGCTCGGCATCTTCAGCCGTGAAATCGTCTGAAACAATCTTCAGGAAGAGATGCTCAGCGTCCGCATTAGAAAGATCTGCCGTACGCGCCGTGATATGCCCGTGATCCGAGGAGGTCGTGCCGATACGGATAAAGTCTTCGCGGCGTTTACGGTGCGCATTCAGATAGCCTTTCCAACTGAAGACATCCTCACCTGTCATCTCTCCGAACGCGATCATCGCGCCTTTGAACTGTTCATGCTCCGGGTCGATCACGGCATCAGGGCGATACGCCGAAATAACGCGTCCGCCCGTCCAGCCGGACGCCAGAATTGCTTCATGGTGCTCAAGGGAATCTGTCGGGCCCTCAGTCGTTGCGATCACTTCGATATTGAACCGCTCGAAGAGTGCGCGCGGCTTATATGCGTCCGACTTCAAAGCCGCATCAATCGTGTCGTAATAGCTATCCGCCGTGGAGGCATTGAGGCGCTCTTCCATGCCGAACACATTCGCAAACACATGGTCGAGCCACATACGCGATGGCGTGCCGCGGAAGAGGTGATAATTGCTGGCGAACAGGCGCCACGCCTCACGGGGATCATGCCCGGGCACACCTGCCTTGCTCGGCACGCCGAGATTATCAAGATTATGCCCCTGACTATAGAGCATGCGATAAATGTAATGGTCCGGCGCGAGGAAAAGCTCTGTCGGATTGCCGAAATTTTCGTTGCCTGAGAACCATGACGGGTCAGTGTGACCGTGCGGGCTAATGATCGGCAGGCCAGAGACTTCGGCATAGAGTTCGCGTGCAATTCCGCGTTGGACAGGATCCGACGAAAACAGTCGATCTTCGCTCAATTGCAGTTTTCCACCCTGTGTCATTGCTCCGGATTCTCCGTGTTTCATGGTCAGCCAGCGTCCTTTTTTAAATTCAGATTTTCCGCTCTTGCGTTTCTTATGACACCGGTTACCATAGATGAGAACAGAACAAAATAATTGCGACGAAATTTATCGTTCGCAGCATGTCATCGGGAATAGGAAGTTGTTAGTCGACAGTAGCAAAACCGAAGCGCTCCGCTCGGTCCTGCAGGTCTCACCGCAGGACAATGTTGCTGTATGCCTACGCGCCATGCAGGCGGGCGAGACCGTTCGCGTTGGCGAAAAGTCCTTTCAACTGATCTCGGACGTTCCAGCGTTTCATAAGTTTGCCGCGATACCGATCGCCAAAGGCGAGACGGTATTGCGTTTTGGCGAATCTATCGGCGTTGCCTCTAAGGCGATCGTTCCAGGCGAGCATGTTCACACACACAATGTCAGCTCCACTCTGAAAGGCGCCGAGACCTATACGATTGAAGCACAGAGTGCAAACGCGGCTAGTGCGAAACGCTCACGCACATTCCAGGGATACCGGCGAGTAGACGGACGTGTCGGCACGCGCAACGAAATCTGGATCATACCAACAGTCGGCTGCGTTGCCCGCACTGCTGAGCAGGCCGCTATTCGTGCCGCTGACCGCATTGATGGCCGCGCGGATGGCATAATCGCCCTGCCCCATCCTCATGGATGCTCTCAGCTAGGCGATGACCTGGACGGCACACGTAAAGTTCTGGCCTCACTGGCTATGCACCCGAATGTTGGCGGCCTAATTCTGCTGGCATTGGGATGCGAAACCAACCAGGTGGATGTGCTGGCGGCAGAGCTCGACGGTGTCCCGGAAAACAGGCTCCGCATCGTTCGCTCACAGTCTGTTCTTGACGAGATGGATGAGACACAGAACGCCATCGACGAGCTGCTCAACGTCATGTCCGAAGACCAACGCTCAAAGTGCGATCTCTCCGACCTTGTCATTGGTCTGAAATGCGGCGGGTCAGATGCTCTGTCCGGCTTGACAGCCAATCCTCTCCTTGGTGACATCACGGAAATCGTCACCAGCAACGATGGCCGCGCCATTCTCACCGAAATTCCAGAGATATTCGGCGCTGAACACCTCCTCATGCGTCGGACGTCGGATGAAAATGTGCGCGGCCGCATTGGCGCTCTGGTCAACGACTTCAAAGATTATTTCGTCCGCGCGGGCGAGCCGGTGAATGAGAACCCGTCTCCGGGCAACAAAGCTGGCGGCATCACAACGCTGGAAGAAAAATCGCTCGGCGCGGTTCAAAAGGCCGGCAAAGCCGAAGTCCGGGACGTCATCCTGTATGGCGAACGCAACAAAGCTAACGGCCTCACTCTGCTTGAAGCGCCAGGCAATGATGCCGTGTCCTGCACCGCTCTGGCGGCCGCTGGCGCAAACATCATTCTTTTCACCACAGGCCGCGGCACGCCGCTTGGCTTCCCTGTTCCGACACTGAAGATTTCTTCAAACTCAGAACTCGCCGCGCGCAAACCGCGATGGATCGACTTCGACGCCGGCCAAGTGCTTCGCTCGCCAGACCGTAGCGAAGCCGCAGAAGCGCTGCTCGATCTCATAATCGAAACAGCGAGCGGCAAAAAAGCCTGTCACGAGCTCAATCAGGAGCGCTCCATTGCCATCTGGAAACGGGGTGTAACGCTATGACGACCGATACCGCTCTGAAACCGCTCAGCGACGCGATGCTTGCGGAGATTGAAGCTACCCAGTGCACGCCGCCATCATACGACCGGTCTGGACTGCCAACGCGTGTGCTGCATATTGGCCCCGGCGCATTCTTTCGCGCGCACCAGATGGACTATTATAACCGTCTGAACGCCAACGAGCCGAAATGGGGCGTTACCTCAGTCGCGCTACGCTCCAAAGGAACGTCTGAAAAGCTCAACGCGCAAGACAGCCTCTACACGCTGATCAAACTCGACCGCGAAACCAGCTGCGAAATTATCGCCGCTCTTAAAGGCGTAAAATTCCGCGACGATGCCAGCGCCTTCGAGCCGTTCACGTCCGAAGACTTACAGCTCGTCACGCTGACCGTCACAGAAAAAGGCTACTGCCTGAATGGTGATGGTGAGCTGGACGAATCTCATACCGACATCCTGCACGATCTGAAGCAGTTCGATACGCCTGTAAGCGCGATTGGCTGGCTCACGAAGGGTCTCGCGCTGCGACGCGAAAGCGGTCATGGGAAACTGGTCGTGCTTTCCTGTGACAACCTTCCCGGCAATGGTGAGAAGCTTGAAGCGGCGGTTCTGCGATTTGCCGATCTGATCGATGCACCGCTTAGCAGCTGGATCCGCACAAATGTCGACTTCCCGTCCAGCATGGTCGACTCAATCACACCCGCAACAGACGACGCGCTTATCCAGCGTATTCAGACGGACTGTGGCTATAGCGATGCGTGGCCTATCCAGCGCGAAGCCTTCACATCATGGGTAATTGAGAACACCGGCGCATCGGTGATCAAAGAACTCGCCGATGCAGGCGTTCTGCTTACGCGCGATGTTTCCAGACACGAAAAGGCCAAGCTGTGGCTTTTGAATGGTGCGCACTCAACCCTCGCCTATCTTGGTCTGGCGTACGGGCACCAATCCGTCGCCGAGACGATGGAAAATGCGGAGCTGCGCTCCCTTGTTCGCGCCATGATGCGCGACGAGATCATGCCCGCCTTATCTCCACCAGATGGAATGGACCTTGAGGACTATATCGAGGATCTGCTTGAGCGGTTCGCGAACCCGGCCATCGTCCATAAGCTTTCGCAGATTGCATGGGATGGCTCGAAAAAGCTTCCGATACGGCTTCTGAACACCATTGAGACCAATCGCGCAGCTGGCCGCAGCATAGAAAAGCTCGGCTTCGGAGTCGCAGCGTGGATGCGCTTCATTGTGCGTATGTCCCGCGCCGAAGCGCACATCACCGATCCGCTCGCAGACCAGCTTCTGGCGCTCGGAAAAATCGCCAAAGACGAAAGCGACGATGTCGATGCATTCCTCGCGCTGGACGAGGTGTTCCACGACACACTTCGCAACGATGACGAGTTTGTAGCCGCCGTAAAGCGCGCCTACACTGACATCATAAAAACAGAACAAAAATCACTTCGGGGAGGCTCAGGAATTTAAATGACCCAAACGCCATCTCTAAACAGACGGCGCGTCCTGCAAGCGGGCGCAGCCGGACTGGCCGGGATGTCCCTTGGGGCGTGCGGACAAGCAGGCTCGAGGCCGCTTTTATCCTCTGACACGCACCCGTCAGACTATCCGACGGTTCAGGCCGTCCGCCATATGGGCGAAGTGCTGCGCGAGCAGACTGATGGTCGTCTGGACATCCGCATTTATGCAGGCGGCCAGCTTGGCTCAGAACGTGATACGCTCGAAATCACCAGTTTTGGTGGCCTCGACATGAACCGCGTGAACCTGGCGCCGCTGAATTCAATCGAGCCTATGACGGTTATTCCGTCCCTGCCCTTCCTGTTCAGCTCCACCGAGCATATGCGACAGAGCCTTGATGGCGCGCCCGGCGATGTGATCCTGAACTCGCTTGTGCCGCACAATCTGGTCGGCCTCTGTTTTTACGATTCAGGCGAGCGCAGCTTCTACAATACGCGCCAGGCGATCCGCACGCCGGACGACATGCGCGGCATGAAAATCCGGGTTCAGAACTCCGACCTGTATGTTGCGATGATCCGCGCGCTCGGCGCTGACGCGACGCCTATGCCACTTGGCGAGGTGTATCAGTCGCTCGTTCAAGGCGTGATTGATGGCGCCGAGAACAATTGGCCGTCTTATGAGTCCGGTCGCCACTTCGAAGCCGCGCCGTACTACAGCCTGACGCGCCACGTTATGGCACCGGAAATTCTGGTTATGTCGCTCAGCCGCTGGCGCAAACTGTCGGAAGCGGATCAGGAGTTGGTCGTCAACGCTGCCAAATCATCTGTTCCGTTCATGCGTGAGCTTTGGGACGCCCGTGTCGCGGGTGCGCGTGAGCGCCTCGTGGAGGCTGGCATTCAAGCCAATGAAGTCGACAATCTGTCTGACTTCCAGGGACTTATGGAGCCTGTCTGGGAGAACTTCATCGTGACGCCAGAGCAGGAAGAGCTCGTCAATCAGATCCAGAGCATAGGCTCTGAGCTGGGAGGCGCGTGATGAAGCACAATCTGGCTAAAGTCACCCATTTCGCGGCTGAGCTGCTTTTACGGATCGCCGCATTTGGTCTCGTTCTGATGACTGTGATCGTCGGCTGGCAGGTCTTCGGCCGTTACGTGCTGAACTCCAGCCCATCCTGGTCCGAGCAAGCCGCTCTTACGCTGATGATCTGGTATGTGCTGCTCGCAGCCGCTGCTGGTGTTCGCGAAGGCTTCCATATCCGTATCGTCGCGCTTGAAGAAGCCGTTGGCCCAAAGGCCAAACGCGGCATGCGCATGGTGCAGGATCTGATCGTCGCAGGTTGCGGTATCGCCATGACCATCTGGGGCGGAGAACTCGTTATCCGTACCTGGGAACATATTATTCCATCGCTCGGCCTACCTCGCGGCCTTGCATATCTCGCCCTGCCAATCAGCGGTGTTCTGATCGCGCTGTTCTCGCTCGAACGCATGCTGGAAGAGGCAGAAGGTGAAAACGTCGAGGATGAGGAGGATCCCCGATGGAGTTGATTATTCTACTCTCTGTACTCGTAATCTGTCTGGCGCTGGGCGTGCCGGTCGCGTTCTCTCTGCTGACCGCTTCAATCGCCTGTTTCCTCGCAATGGACATTCCGCTGGTTGTCGTATTCCAGCGTATGGCCGCAGGTGTGAGCGTCTTCACACTGATGGCGATTCCGTTCTTCATTTTCGCAGGCGATCTCATGTATCGCTCAGGCATAGCCGAACGGCTCGTCCATATCGCTGAGGCGGCGTTTGGCCGTGCACGCGGTGGTCTTGGCGCGGTGAATGTTGGTGCGTCCACTCTATTTGGCGCGGTATCAGGCTCTGCGATTGCATCGGCATCTGCCATGGGCGCGACCATGATGCCGCTCATGAAGGAAAAGGGCTATGACGCTGATTATTCAGTAAATGTTACTGTGACAGCGGCGATCGTCGGCCTGCTCATCCCGCCATCCCACAACATGATCATCTACTCGGCAGCATCCGGCATCGGTGTCTCGATTGGTGACCTGTTCCTTGCCGGCATCGTGCCCGGCGTACTGACGGCTATCCTGCTTATGGTTGTGTCATGGATCGTTGCCGTGAAGCGTGGCTATGCGGCAGGCAAGTTCCCGGGCTGGGCCGAATTCATGAAAGCGCTCGTATTTGCCATTCCAGGCCTGATGACCGCGATCATCATCATGGGCGGCATTCTCTCAGGCATTTTCACGGCGACAGAATCCTCTGCCATTGCCGTTATCTACACCATTATTATCGGCGCTTTCGTCTATCGCACCCTTGGCTGGGACCGCTTCTCTAAAGCTGCAATACAGTCCGTGAAGATCACGGCGATGGTTCTGATGATCATCGGCGCGGCAACCGCCTTTGGCTATGCACTCGCCATTCTGGAAGCGCCGACAAAGCTGGCGGAACTGATTACCAACATTACGAGCAATCCAATCCTCGTATTGCTTATCATCAACGTGATCCTGCTCTGTCTCGGCACGTTTATGGACATGTCGCCGCTCATCGTTATCACGACACCAATTCTACTGCCTGTCGTGATGGAAGTTGGCGTCGATCCTGTCCATTTCGGCATTATCATGATGCTGAACCTCGGCATTGGTCTGGTCACACCGCCTGTTGGCTCTGTCCTGTTCGTCGGCGCAGCGGTCGGCAAGATACCGGTAGAGTCGGCTGTTAAGACGATCTGGCCGTTCTACTGCGCCCTGATTGCGGCACTTCTGGTCATAACCTTTGTGCCTGCCATCTCGCTCACGCTTCCGGGGCTGTTCTAATGATGAAGACGGCGCTCACTCGTCGATCCATGATGCTTGGAACGGCAGCCATATCACTGGCTGCCTGCGCAACACCTGATGTGTCGTTTGCCGAGACGTCGGAACGGATCGACTTTGACCGCTTTGTCGTCGACATCACACGCCAGCCTGACGAAACCCTCAGTATCTGGCCAGAGCAGGCGCCAGGCCGCGACGCTGTCGACCTGACTGAACATATGGTGGAACGCCAGAACTCATTCGGCCTGCCGGACCGCGCAGCGTTGGACGTCACTGGGCCGACCTTGTCCTATTTCAGGTCGGAAAACTTCTCCGGCAATACCATCCTACTCATTCCGGGCGGCGGCTATCAGCACGTTGTCGTCGAAAAAGAAGGCTGGGAAGGCGCGCGTTATTTCAACCAGTTCGGCTATGACGTTTATGTCATGACCTATCGGCTGCCATTTCAGGGCTGGCCGTCTGGCGCAGACACGCCGCTTCAGGATGCCCAGCGTGCGATGCGTGTCCTGCGCAGCCATAATGCCAACACCCGTGGTTCAGAAACGAATATTCTGGCCATAGGCTTTTCTGCGGGCGGCCACCTCGCAGGCTCGCTGAACCAGCGTTTCGCGGACACAGTCTACGATCCTGTGGATGCTTTGGACGAACTCTCCGCCAAGCCTGATATCACGGCTCTGATCTACCCGGTCGCTCTGATGGGGTCTGAACACACCCATGCAGACTCTCAGAATAACCTGCTCGGCGACAACCCGACTGAAGACCAGCTTCGGGCCTATGACCTCACGCGAAATGTGAACCCTCAAAGCCCGCCAGTTTTCCTGCTCCACGCGCTGGATGACACCTCTGTGGTTATGGAAAATTCTATGGAATTGATGAACGCGTATCGCGACGAAGATGTGCCGGCAGTTCTGCATATTTTCGAACATGGCGGTCATGGCTTCGGCATGCGCGGCATTGAGAACACACCATTGGAAGAATGGCCCGGCCTCCTCATGCACTGGGCAGCAGAGAATGGTCTTTCGCCCACTCCCCGATAATTCTGTTTGAGAGATAAATTCAAATGGCTGATGTGAATGCACAAAAGCGCCAGCTTCGCGCTGCAGGCGTCGTTCCGGTCCTGACAATCGAACGCACTGAAGACGCCGTTCCTGTCGCAAAAGCTCTGGCAGATGGCGGCTTGCGAGTGCTCGAAGTCACTCTCAGAACGGCCTGTGCGCTGGACGCTATCAAAGAGATTGTCAATTCCGGCCTCGATGTTCTCGTCGGCGCAGGCACGATCACATGCGAATCAGATGTCGGCTCAGCGCTCAAATACGGCGCCCAGTTTCTGGTGACGCCAGCCACTCCTGCATTTCTGCTATCCGAACTTGCAGCTTTCCCCGGCCTCGTCGTCCCGGGTATAGCTACCCCTACAGAAGCCCTGTCTCTCTACGATCACGGGTTTGATGTGGTGAAATTCTTCCCAGCTGAGCCTTATGGCGGCGCTTCTACGCTCAAAGCATTGTCTGCGCCGCTTCCAAATATAAGCTTCATGCCAACAGGCGGTGTCTCATTCGAGAAGCTGCCATCCTATCTAAAACTGCCGAACGTTGCGGCAGCAGGTGGGTCCTGGCTTGCAACACCAGCAGATATTCAGGCCGGCAACTGGGCCCGAATTACAGAACTGGCTCAGGAAGCATCAGATCTCGTGAAATCGCTTCGACCGGGCTGACATCGACAACACAAATCTCAAGGCTCATCATCATGGAAAACGCTGACCTTCCCCTGAAAAAAGATGAGATCTATGAGCGTCTGAAATTCTATGCGCGCGATATCGAACGCGACCCGCAGACCAATTCTGTTTTCAGACTGGCTCAGGATTACTTTTTCGCCCTCTCTAAAGGCGAATTGAGCGCCGATGCGCTCAGCGCGCCCGTGCAGGACATTACCGACGAACTGTTCAGTGAACGCGCGGCCTTCATCGCGATGCAGCACGAGCTGCACCTTCCGGAATCTCCATGGGAGATGATCAACGAGAAGCTTTCACAGAAAGCCGCTGAAGGGCTCGACGCTTTCAAAGACTGCGTTGAAACACCCGTTGGCGGCATTGTCTTCACTGCCCACCCGACCTTCGCAAACCCGCTCAGCGAGCGTCAGCGTCTTGCAGAGCTCGCCGTGTCAGACGCAACGGAACATGCGGCCCCGGCGCAAACGGACGACACTCAGGGCATCACGCTCCAGCAAGAGCATGAAGAAGCCCAGAGTGCGATTGCCAATGCGCAAGCGTCTGTCAGCAGTTACCTGAAAGCGGTTCTGCAGACCGCCCGCACCTCCTATCCAAGTCAGTGGCGCAGCCTTCGTCCTGTCGCACCAACACTCGCTTCATGGGTCGGTTACGACCTTGATGGCCGAAGCGACATTCACTGGTGGACGAGCCTTGCCTATCGCCTGAAAGAAAAGTCCGAACAGATCGGCCGCTATGCAATCATTCTGAAAGGCATTGCTCAAAGCGCTAAAGATGCAGCTGCGATTGAAGCCCTGACTGCGGAGCTTGAAACCGCGCAGGTGCTCGCGGCAAAACAATCCGACCTCTTCTTCGGCGATCTGTCTAAGGCAGAGCTCATGGTCGAGGCAGCAAACACGCTGACCGAGAACGATGACAAAAATCTCGTCAGCATTTGCGCTTTGTCAGAACGTGTTGCAGCGCTTATGGACGGTGAAGACGACGACACGGCACTTCGCCTGCTTCAGCTGTCGCGCCAGATGGAAATCCTCGGTTTCGGTACCGCCCGCGTCCATCTTCGCATCAATGCTGCTCAAATCCAGTCAGTGATCCGGCGCGACCTTGGCTTCCTCACGGAAGACAATGATCTTGGTCAAGTCGCGCTCGACACGCTTGCAGACAAGCTACGTGCGACCGTTCCGGCAAAGATCAACTTCGGCGACCTGTTCCTGGAACAATCCACAGCCCGCCGCCAGTTCATGCTTTGCGCTCAAATCAGCAAACATATTGATGCTGACACCCCGATCCGCTTCCTCATCGCAGAGAGTGAGAACCCTGCGACAGTGCTGGGCGCCCTCTATCTTGCGCGCCAGTACGGCGTTGAGGCGCAACTGGATATCTCGCCTCTGTTCGAAACACCTGAGGCACTTGAAAATGGTGGCCGCTTCGTAGCGCGCCTTTTGAAAGTGCCGGAGTTTCAGGATTATGCCCGCACGCGCGGCCAGCTATCCATCCAGCTTGGCTTCTCGGACGCGGGTCGCTTTATCGGGCAAGTTGCTGCAGACATCGCAATCGAACGAATCCAGTCCCACATCGCTTCCGCGCTGGCTGAACAGATGCCGGGTATTGCACTTCTGTTCTTCAATACGCATGGCGAGTCCGCCGGGCGCGGTGCTTATCCGGGCGACTTCAAAGCCCGCCTGAACCACGTTCTTCCCGCACACACGCCGTCACTTTGTTCACGACTCGGCGTGCCGCTTCGCAATGAAGTCAGCTTTCAGGGCGGCGACGGATATATCCACTTTGCAAACCAGCCATTGTCGGATTCGGCCTATCTCGCTTTTGTACGCGAAGGTGTGTTCACGCAGGAGCATGACGACAGCGACCCTTTCTACCAACGCTCCAGCCTTGTCTGGGACTTCTATCGCGCGCTTCGTCTCTGGCACGAGACGCTGTTTGATGATCCCGACTATGCAGTCCTGTTGGGCGAATTCGCTGGCGGCTTCCTGCTCGACGCAGGATCGCGCCCGAAACGTCGCGCCAAAGGCCCTGCCGGCCCACGTTCGCTTCGCGCGATTTCTCACAATGCCACGCTTCAACAGCTGGGCGCCCTCGCCAACACGGCGTGTGGCATCGGCTCCGCGCTGGAACGAGACATTGATGAACTCGTCGAGCTGATTGACGATTCTCCGCGCTTGCGTGCCTTAGTTGATCTGGCGTTATTTGGCCGTGTCCGTACCTCCATACCTGCGCTGCGGTCGTATGCGGCGGTCTACTCTCCAAGCTTCTGGGTGGCGTGCACAAAGCGCAGCGGCGATGCAGACCGCAAAGCCGCACGAACCATGATGTACCGCCTGGTCCGGTCCCAACGTATTTCGGCCGCTATGAACCGCTGCGCCGACCATCTCTCGATTGACCTTGGCCGTTTCGACCAGCTGATCTCACGCCTGAAGAGCGCGCCATCGGTCTCCTATCGACACGAAGCGCGCCTGCCGATCCACGCGCTTCATGCAATGCGTCAGGGCGCCATGATGCGCGCCCTGGAGATTGCGGGCAGCCTGCCGACGATTTCGGAACGGCACGGGTTTGACATTGATGATGTACAGCATCTGATTGTTGAAATGCGTATCGAAGAAGCGGTTGGCTTACTGCGAAAGCTCTTCCCGAAATCAGCCCTCGATATCGTAGAGTTGTCTGATCTGAAGGAGCCTCGCGAAGAGCGCGGAGATCTGACGACCTCGGACTATACCGCACTTCACAAAGAATTCCTTGATCCACTCATGGATATTCAAAAACTGATCCATCAGATCAGCCGCGCAATCAGTCACGCACATCTCGCTTACGGGTAAAAGGGTGCTACCAACCACAACGGAAAACCGATGGGGTTGGTAGCGAGGGAGAATAAACTTCCAAACCGGGCATTGCCCTGTCGATTTTAACGCGCCGGTCTACCCTACAGACCGGCGCGACAAGGCTCCCGTCCGTATGACTGAACACGTTAAACACCATGAATTGCTAACCCTACAAAAACAGTCAGTCAATCTTGTTTCATTGGTGAGGTCGCCAAACAAAAAAGGGAGGACTTTCGCCCTCCCTTCTCAAGACATATGAAGACACGCTATTCGGCCGCCGCAGCAGGATCGAGGCGAGCTCGCTCCTGATGAGCCTGCCAGATGATGTTCTGACGAATAGCCGAAATGGCCTCTTCACCAATCACATCGCCAAAGCCAACCATGCCATTGCCCTCAAGAGCACCGTCACGGACGATCGACATGAAGGTCTCTTCGCGCTCCAGAGCTGCGGAATAGCGAAGATCAGGGATCACGCCGCCGCCATGGCAGGTGACGCAGAAACGACCATAATATTCACCACCCAGCGCAATCGTTGCCTCGTCTCCGGACAGTGCTGGCGGATCAAGAACACCTTCCGGTAGCGGATAAGCTTCAGGCATTTCCGCTTCGCCCTCCAGAGAGAAGACAAAGAGACGGCTGCGGTTTTCGACCAGTCCGGCATTAAGGCCGAACACACCGCCCCACCCTGCTAGGATAGCCACATACTGCGTGCCATCCTGCTCAAACGTCATTGGAGCCGCGATAGCGGCTGTCTGCAACGGATGCGACCAGAGCTGAGTGCCATCGGCCGCGTCGTAGGCGCGGAACTCGCCCGTCGCTGTGCCTTGGAAGACGAGACCGCCGCCTGTCGCCAGAAGGCCACCATTCCACATGATCGGATACTCAACGCGCCAGCGCTCTTCCTGCGCAATCGGATCCCACGCAACGAGTGACCCCATAGCGCGCGAACGTGGCTCAACGGGCTGATAGTCTTCAACGGTCGAAGTGGTTTCAAGTGTGCGACTGCCAGCTGCTGGTCGCTGCATGAGATCGTCGCCACTTCCGACAACAGCCCCGGTGCCCCGATTACCAATCGCGATGTTGAAGCTCGCATCAGCGAAGCCCCATTCATCCGGACTATCAAATGGCATAGGCAGGTTATGGACCGGAATATAGACCAGCTCCTCATCCTGACTGAACGCCATAGGATGCCAGTTATGGCCGCCGAACGGGCTTGGGAACACCAGCGCCGGTCCATCCAGATAACGCGCTGAAGGGTTCTCTACCGGACGCCCAGTCTCCGGATCGATCCCGAGAGCCCAGGTTACATTGGTATAGTTATTCGCTGTCAGAAACTCGCCCGTTTCACGATCCAGCACGTAGAAGAATCCGTTCTTCGGCGCCTGCATCAGGACATCGCGCATCTCGCCATCAATCTCGAGCTCAGCGAGCATGATGTGCTGGGTTGCGGTGAAATCCCATGTCTCACCCGGCGTAGTCTGGAAGTGCCACGCATACTCACCGGTGGACGCATGGATCGCGACAATCGAAGAGAGGTAGAGATTATCGCCGCCTTCAGGAGAGCGATATTGCTGGTTCCAGGGCGCGCCATTGCCAACACCGATATAGAGAAGGTCGAGGTCCGGATCGTAGGCCATGGAGTCCCAGACGGTGCCGCCACCGCCGACCTCCCACCAGTCGCCCGTCCATGTTTCGGCAGCGGCCTGCAGATATTCAGGCTGCTCACCAGCATCTGGATTATCCGGCACAGTGTAGAAGCGCCAGATTAGCTCACCGGTGTCCGCGTCATAGGCGGACATATAACCGCGAACACGGCCCATATCAGCGCCGCCATTACCGATCATAATCATGCCGTTCACGGCGCGCGGCGCACCTGTAATCGTATACGGTAACTCGTGATCAACGATTGTATCTGTCGTCCAGACTTCCTCACCGGTTTCACGATCCAGCGCGATGAGACGTCCATCCAGTGACCCGAAGTAAAGATGCTCACCCCACGCTGCAAGTCCCCGATTCACCACGTCACAACATGGCTTCACGCCTGTGCTTCCGGGAACTTCAGGGTCATATTCCCAGAGTAGCTCACCGGAAACCGCGTCATAAGCCTTCACAAGGCTCCATGCTGTGGTGATGTACATCTTGCCGTCAATGACCAGCGGCGTCGCTTCCTGACCACGCGCCGTGTCGAGGTCTGCGAACCATTCAAGCTGCAAATCGCCGACGGTTTCGCGGTTCACCTGATCCAGCGGGCTGTAACGCTGCTCCGCCCATGTGCGGCCATAAGAGAGCCATTCGCTGTTATTGCTGGCCGCATTTACGAGGTCATCAGTTCCGATCTGACGGGTCACCTGCGCATCAGGCGTATCAGCGCCGACCGGAGTTGCGGTATGTTCAGTCTGTGAACAGCCTTGAATTGCAAGACAAGCCATGGCCGCCACGCCGACAAACAAGTCGCGTTTTTCAATCATCAATTTCGTCCTCCCCGATTAATCCGCGCTTTATGGGACCAATCAATTCGTGTCGCCTTTTACCGGCGATCGTTGTTTTGCTTTTTTACGTTGTATAAATTGCGCGCGTTCGGCTCAAGCTTTTTGAACACGATTATAAAAACAGTATAATTTGACGGTTTTTTTGATCCCACCCTCTGGAAATTCGTCCCGCCTTCTGTCAGCAATTGAATATAGGAGACTACAACACTCGCATAAAAGACGAGAGTGTGGCTGCCCTATCGGGAGGAAATACAATGAAGCGCAGTCTTACAGGTCTGATCTCGGCAGCATGCCTGATATCAATGGCGACAATCGGAGCGTGCAGTCACGTCACAGCGCCCGACGAAAACCTTATCTCGGCCCCGGGCCAGTATAGCGGCTATTCAGAACCTTCTTACGACGGTTACGAGCGGAGTTCATTCTACGTACCAGTACGAGATGGCACACGCCTCGCCGTCGATTTATTCCGGCCGACGCAGGACGGAGAGCTCGCAGACGAGCCGCTGCCCGTCGTCTGGATGCACTCTCCTTATAACCGCCGTTCATTCCGCGGCGAACCCGCCGTCGAAGCCTATCCGGGATACGCCATCGAACTGGTCCCTCACGGGTACAACGTCGCTATCGTCGACTTTCGCGGCGTGTTTGCGAGCTTCGGACGCAATATCGGCTATAATCGCGGCGAGTGGGTCGAAGCCGCCCGCTGGGACGCTTATGACATTACTGAATGGTTCGCAGATCAGTCTTATTCAAACGGCAATATTGGTATGTGGGGCTGTTCCGCGACTGGAGGGAGCCAGATGCAGGCGCTCACGACACGCCCGCCATCGCTCCGCGCTATTGTACCGATGAGCGCAGAGCTCGATGCCTATGCATTTGCTGTGAATGGGGGCATCGCCCGTGAACGCCCGATCGCCCCGCCAGGCACCAACCCAGGACGGGACATGGTCGCGAGGCGCGATGCGATGGCCGTACCGGTTGACGGACCCGACGCAGCTGCGCTTTTGACTGCCGCGATCGCAGAGCACGCAGAAAATATCGATTCTGTCGGCCAGGTGCCATTCCGCGATAGCATCTCACAGGCCACAGGCCTCGAATGGTGGTCCGTGTCCAGCCCGCATACATACCTGGATGACATGCGCCAGGCGGAAACGGGTGTTTTTTCTGTCGCCAACTGGGATGAGGCAGGATCCCGTCACGGACCGTTCTTCACTTTCAATAATCTTGATCCGGATAATACAAAATTGCTGGCCGGTCCGGCGACGCACTGCGACTGGTCCACAGTGGAAGCAGATACCGGGCTAGACCTCGTTGTCGAGGAACTGCGCTTTTTTGATCACTGGCTCAAAGGCATTGAAAACAATGTCATGGATGAGCCTGCCGTCACTTATTACACCTATAACGCTGAAGAGGGATCTGCATGGCGCCAAAGCGAAGTCTGGCCGCTTGAAACGGAAGTCCGCACAAGCCTTCACCTATCGCCAAACGGAACACTAATCCGTGATCAGCCTGAGACGGAATCCTCTGTGCAAGTCGGCTTCAGCTCACCACCCACCGCAGAAACAGTGAGTTTGTCAGTGCCGGATGGAGGTCTGATCTTCCAAACCGAACCTCTTCAGAACGATTTAGAGGTCACGGGACACCCCGTTGTGAACCTGTGGATTGAAAGCGATCAACCTGACGCTGATGTCACGGCTTTCTTGCTGGACGTCGCACCGGACGGAACCTCACAAACATACCAGATGCTCGGACGTCTTCGTGCAAGCCACAGAGCGACGGAGGAGCCGCCCTACAATCATCTCGGGCTTCCATGGCATAGCTTCACGTCTGATGATGCTGAGCCGTTAACGCCCGGCGTACCAGCGGAACTGAGCTTTGATATGCTTCCGATGTCGTACATCTTCCAACGGGGACACCGTATCCGCATCCTGTTGAACTTCGCCGCTGTTGGCGGAGATCAGGACACTGAAGGCGAGATCCGTGTTCTGACTGGCGGGGAGACAAGATCACATATCGAGCTACCTATCATTCCAATCAGCGGAGACTGAGCCGTTATGAAAGCTTTATGGATATCCACCGCACTTCTTACTCATAGCGTGATCGTCGGATGTACCGCCGGAACAACCGAAACGCCTCAATCTTCTTCAGCGACGCCGCCACTTTCAGGCATGGATATGTCGCTCCTGACATCGTCAGCGACCGAACCGGACGGCCCGGGAACACAACTTGGCCCCTACCCGGATATAGTTATTGCACCTGCGCCGGGGCTGCCAACGCACACGATATATTATCCGGAAAACTCCGGCGAAAAAGCCCTGCCAGTTCTGGTCTGGGGAAATGGCGCCTGCAGAAATGATGGACGGTCATTTTACCGGACTCTGACAAAAGTCGCGTCCCACGGCTTCTTCGTCGTCGCAGTAGGGCTTTACGACACGCACGCCGATGCGCCATCGACGACAGGGCCTCAGATGATAGAAGCCATAGACTGGCTCGAAAGCGGCCCGTCCCTGCCTGCGGGTTTAGGCGCCCGCATTGACGCCGACAGTATCGCAGTCATGGGCCAATCCTGCGGCGGCCTCATGACAATAGAAGCGTCCGACGACCCTCGCGTAGATACGATAGGCGTAATCAATAGCGGCGTGTTCAATGCAGGCTCCCGCCCCGGACTTTCTATATCGACGGCCACAAAGGACGATCTCGCCCTGATCCACACCCCCACACTCTATATCAACGGCGGCTCAAATGATGTTGCCTTTGAAAACTCTAATGATGACTTCGAGCGGATCGATAATGTACCGCTTTTCTACGGCGTGATGGAAGGAGCGGGTCACATAGCAACGCACCGTCATCGCAATGGTGGCCGATTTGCAGAAGTCATTACCGCGTGGCTGGAATGGCAGCTGAAAGACAATTCAGAAGCCGAGAGCTGGTTCGTTGGCGCTGATTGTATGCTCTGTTCAGATCCAGAATGGATTGTGCAAAAGAAAAACCTCAACTGACAGGCAGCTGAGGTTATTTGAAAGCCATTATGTTGGCCGCATGAGTTGCGGCCAACTTTACATTCACACTGTCCAGACGAGCCAGGTGAGGCCAATCGCGATCGCGACGCCAAGCGCAACATTCCAAAGTGGCGCCCGAACTGTTTTTTCCGGCGCGCCCTCTTCGACCTTTCGGCTGCCTGTGAGCATCGGTCGAACCAGATTAGCCTTCAGTAAAAACTGATAAGCCAGAACTGCCAGTACGTGTAGGGCGATCAGAATGTAGAGCGCCCGAAAGCTCATTTCATGAAACTCGGAGAACAGACGCCCCGTATCGAATTCCAGAAATTTAGACAGCGGACCGGATTCCAGACCATTCACATCTATCGTGAAAAGACCTGTTCCCACCTGTGTACCGACCACGAGTATCAGAGCAACAACACTCAGCGCACCGAGCGGGCTATGCCCGGTTGATGGCTTATAATTGCCCTTGGTAAGCGACTTCGCATAGGCGATGACTTTGCCCGGACCTTTTACGAAGTCGGAAAACTTCGCCGTAGAAGCCCCGAAAAGCCCCCAGTAGACGCGATAAAACCAGAGAAACAGTACAAGCATGCCAATCCGGCGGTGCCAGCCCATTTCGCCCCAGCCATACGTTATCCACCCTTGCTCCACCATGAAACCATCGAGCGTCTCCCATATGCCGTGGCCTTCGGCTGTCGACCACATACAGGCGATAAGGAAAACCAGACCCCAGTGAAATGTGCGGACTGTCCAGTCCCAGACCTTCTGGGACCGGACCGGAACAGCGTCCGTACTAGTCATCGTCTACACGGAAATCGTCATGGCAGGCACCGCAAGTACCGCCGAGTGTGCGCAGAGCGCCGCCTGTCGCAGTCATGTCGCCGGATGCAGCAGCTGCTTGAAACGCTACAGCAGCCGTCTGGAAGTTAGAAACAGCTTCAGCAAAGCCTTCTGGGTTTTCCCATATCGTTGGCAGAGCTTCGGTTTCGACACCCGCCTCAGGGCCAGAACCTGCAGGGAACCAGTCACCCATCGTAGCTGCGTGACCTGCGATAATATCAGCTTTCTCAGAGATCAGCGTAGCGTCAGGGCTGCCCGAGCGCATGCTTTCACTGATGGCACGCATGCTCGCGCCCATCTCTTTCAGATTATCCTGACGCGCTTCGATAATTGCCACGATTTCGGCGTTAGCCGCAGGTGCTTCAGCTGTTTCAGTTGCAGCTGGCGCTTCAGCTTCAGGTGTTGCCACCTCTTCCTCTGCGCCGCCGCATGCAGCCAGCAACAGAGTAGAACCGGCAATCATGCCGAACATAACTTTCTTCATTGGGTACCCCTCTTCGTAAACGGATGCCGTCATCATCCCATCGCTTAACCCTAGGAAAACCGTAAGGTTGAGTGGGTAACTCGTCAATCAGGCAACCGGTTCACAGTTTGTTGTACGATATAGCAAAAAAAATCCGGCGGTGCAGAACACCGCCGGACCTTAATTTCGCTCAGCTACACCTTAGTAAGTGTATTTGAAGCCAACTTCGATCGTACGACCGAGCGCATTCACGCCCATACGCGGGTCATAGCCGAACTCTGCACGAACGAATGGTGGTTCTTCGTCCAGAATGTTCTGCATAGAACCTGTGAGACGCAAATTGTCGTTCAGGTCATACACGTATGTGAAGTCGAACGTCAGCGTGCTGTCGATCTCGTTGCCACGCGTGAACGGACCAACGAACTCGTCTGCAGTGTACGGCGGTGCGGAACCAGGAATGATACCGACCGGGTCAACGCCACCACGTTCGTCCGTCAGGCCAGACACGTAACGTGCTGTCAGACGGGCGTTGTGGTCACCACGGTTATAGTTGAAGAACGCATTGATACGGTGCTTCGGCGCGGAGAAACCAACAGATGAGAAGTTCAGATAACCGAGACGATCATCGTCCGGTGTCACCTGGAAGCCATCCAGAACACGTGCACTCGTCATGAGTTCCGTGATGCTTGTACCCGTCAGGCCAAATGACGCGTCAGCCGCACCAATTGGGAACGAGTAGTTGATCTGGTAGTCGAAGCCCGATGTGAACTGGTCAGAACCGTTACCGAAGTCAGTTGTGACACGGTTCAGATCAGCTGGCGTTGTCGTGCCTTGCACACAACCACCGTTGAATTCAACGCGGTTGATAAGCGGGTGGCTACAAAGGTCGATACCATCATTCGGATCGAACACTGCGTCAGCGATGAAGTTGTGCGGAGCAATCTCGCCAATTTCACCCATCGTGTGAATGTCGAAATAGTCGACAATGATCGTCAGATCGTGATCAGACGCAAAACCATCGCTCTGCCAGATCGCACCAATGTTCCAGCTTTCCGCCTCTTCCGGCTGAACACCCGCTTGAGTGACAGTGGAAGCTGCGAGCCATGCACCATTTGCAACCGTGTACGAACGTACGAGGTTAGCAATGTTGCCCGGAGCCAGTGAAATCGGCGGCGCCTGGAAGTTGGTACCGTAAGAACCGCGGATCGCGAGCTCATCAGTCAGCTGCCACTTACCAGACACTTTGTAGACTGTCGCGCCCAGACCACCAGAGAACTCCTCACGACGAACCGCCGCCTGAACATTGATGTCGTCAGTCAGAGGAAGGTTTGTCTCTGCGAAGAAGGAGTAAGACTGCTGGTCAAAGTAGTCAGGTGTGTTCGTGCCGAAGAAGCCGTAAGGACCCGGCTCGTTAGCTGTACAGCCATTGAAGTCAGGGTGACCGTTTGGCAGCGGACGCTGACCAACTGGCCACGCACATGGTGTAGCACCGTTATAAAGCTCGCTAGGAACGAACTCGCGGTACTCGACCATACGGCCTTGCGCACCAACAGCCCAACCGATTGTGCCGCCTGGAAGCTCAACTGGTAGAACACCATCGAATACTGCGTCGAATGTGATGCTTTCTGTCGTAGATTCATCGCGACGCTCGTCGAACAGCCATGCAACGAGCTCATCTGGGTTTTCAGCACCCGGAACATAGTTCGGGTTAGCCAGACCAAGCTCAGGCTGTTGTGCGAAAGAAGACGCGAACGGGTTGAACCAGAGACAGCCGTTCTGACCAGCTGCAGCAGGGTTTTGTGTACCCAGCTGAGATGAATCAAGGTCAGCCGCCACACAGTTCGGTCCACCAAAACCATTAAGAGCTTCCTGCAAGCGGTAGCCGAGATAGTCAGGGTTTGTGTTTGTTGAACGTGCAGAGTTGTACGTCACAGCAACATCATAGCCGATGTCAGAGAAACGACCGAAGAAGTCACCCAGAGTACCGTCAATGCCAGCAGACATACGCCAGACTTGATTGCTAACGCTTGCCGCAGAACCAAAGCCTTCGCCGCGGCCCATGACAGGGTTACCGTTGTGTGCGAACGGGCGAACAAGGAACGCAGAATAGCGATCAGTCAGGCCGAACAGAGCGCTTTGGTCCCAACCGGTGCGTGCTGCAAACTCTGCAACATACGGGTTCGAGCTTGGAACAAAGTATTGGAATGTCGCGCCGGTTGTTGTCGCCGGACCTTGCGTCGTCGGAAGGGACGGAGAACCGAATACACGTGGAACGTCAACCTGACCGTAAGAGAAGTCAGCATGCAAGTTCATGTTCTCGTTGATGACGGTATCAAACTGAGAATATACGCGATAGATGTCCTGGTCTTCTACGAGGTTATAGTAAGACGCATAGTTATAGAGACAGACCGGAGTAACCGTCTGGTCAGTCGCGTAGACACCACCGACAGACTCACACGAATCTTGCGTGAAGTCGTTCAGGAACGAGTTTAGGTTACCAATACCAAAGCTTGTATTCTGCGGCAGGTAGCCTGTCAGGTTGGTCAGGAAGGACCATGGTGTCGGGTTCTCTGTGTATGGAACCAGCGCCCAGTCACGGTCTTCTGTTTCGAGGCGGGAACGATGCTCCCACTCAGCAGCGATGTAGAAGTTTGTATCGCCTTCTCCCCAACCGGCGATGAAGCCCATATCCCACTCGCCGTCAGAACCGTCGACGTGCATGTAGTTGCCGGTGGTTTCGAAGCCTGTGAAGCCTTCGCGTGTGATAAAGTTCACGACGCCGCCTACAGCGTCCGCACCGTAAATAACGGCCGCGCCGTCTTTCAGAACCTCTGTACGACCAATCGCGATACCCGGAATGTTAGACAGGTTTTCACTCATGCGACGTCCGTTAAGGAGCGTCAGAGTCTTGTCGGCACCGAGACCACGAAGGTTGAAGCTTGGTGAACCTGTAAGTTCAGCGCCACCAAAATAGTTTGCCTCACCAGACGTTGGACCAGACTGCGGAAGTTCGCGCGCGAACTGCAGCGCAGACGGGCTACCTTGCAGTTGCAGGTCTTCAGCTGAGTAGACGTTAACCGGCAGAGCCGCGTCTTCAGGTGTGCCACGGATCGCAGAACCGGTTACAACAACCTGCTGCTGCGTGAACACTTCATCTTCAGCTTGTTCCTGAATGCGCTCGACGTCGTCCTGCGCATAAGCCAATGTTGGTTGAATAGCAAAAGCTAAAGCCGCCATAGAGGCGTACTTCAATCCAGCCCTCATAATTTCCTCCACTTGTATTTTATATACAGACCCATTTTTTGGGTCTTAAACACATTTAGAGGCATGACTGGTGAGAATGTAAATACCTATTATGTTAGTGAACACCGTTCGCTATATGATGATATATTGTAGTAGTGTCGTTTTTATCACACAAACCTTGCCGTAAGGTCAGTTTTGGCGCGCCACCAATTCTTCGAAGATCTGCAATTGGAAGGTTTTGAGAAGCTCGACGGCCGAATCGGCGCCTTCACGGCTCTCCTCACGCAAAGCGTCGATCGCAAGACCACGTAATGCCGCAGCGTAGAGCTGAACGAACGCGTAGATTTTATCGCGCGCCTCATGACCCGACATTCCGGCTGACTGGCACAGCCCCCAGACGCTCTCCTTATGGCGCTTATCGAGTTCGTCATTCATACGAACGAACTTCTCAGCCATGTCCGGATCGCTCCTTGTACTGAGCATAAGTTCGATCCGAGCAACGCCGGATGGCGAGACCATTGCCTCCCAGAGCACATCGATGAGCGCGAGAAACTTGTCCGCAGGCGTTTCCAAATTCGATAGCCGCTCCCGGTGCAACTCACCACGCATATCGCGCATACGCTCGGCAGCTGCCATCATCAGATCCGCCTTGGTCGGGAAATGATGGAGCATTGCGCCCCGGCTAACGCCAGCTCGTTGCGCGACGACCGTGGTGGTCGTCTGATGAAAGCCGATTTCATGCAGAGATGCGATAGTGGCTTCAATCAGCTTTGCGCGTGTTCTGGCTGTGCGCTCGACATTTGGCACCCGCTTTCGCGTGGCTGGCTTTACCGGTGTTTCGCTATTGGCCATTTGTTCTGCCTCACTTGATTTCACCGCACGTAACGCCCGGGGCTACGCCTTACGCTTGCCCTTAAACCCTTTGGCAAGGACGTAAATCTCGGGCGAATGCGCCCGGCTCGCCGGCGGTTTTGCGTGCCTAACTTCAGTGAAGTTTGCTTTCAGCCGCTCAAGAAGTTCAGGGCTGGTTCCGCCCTGAAAGACTTTCGAACAGAACGTCCCGCCCGGTTTGAGTACATCAAGCGCGAAATCTACCGCAAGCTCGACCAGTGCCACCGTACGAAGGTGATCAGTCTGTCTGTGGCCTGTCGTATTCGCCGCCATGTCCGAGAGCACGACGTCCGCAAGTCCGCCCAGCTCGCCTTCGAGCTGCTTCATGACCGCTTCGTCAGCCACATCGCCCTGCAAGAGCACAGCGCCCACAATCGGCTCGATCTCGAGCAGGTCGATACCGACCACTTTGGACGCTCCGAGCGACAGCGCAACCTGCACCCAGCCACCAGGCGCGGCACCAAGGTCAACGACTGCATCACCCTTTTTGATGATCTCGAATCGCTCCTGAAGCTCGTTGAGCTTGAAGGCGGCACGCGAGCGATACCCCGCATCCTGCGCTTTCTTCACGTATGGGTCAGAAAGCTGGCGCTCGATCCAGCGCTTGGAGCTTTCGGTTCGCGCGTTGTAGGCGGGCGTTTTCTTCTTCGCGGTTCGACCAGCAGAGCCTTTTCCAGCTCCGATACCTTTGCCGTTCCAGCGACGTTTTCCATCATCAGCCAAGATCGGCCTCCTTCTCAGGTGGTGCGTCAGACACGTCACCTTCCTGATCACTATTTGATTTGCGGCGCCGTTTGCGCGGCGGCTTTCCGTGAATGAGCGACATGAGCAGGCCTTCTCGCAGGCCCCGGTCGGCGACACGCATCTGCTCGCACGGCCAGAGTTCCCATATGGCTTCAAGGATCGCGCACCCTGAAAGCACAAGATCCGAGCGACCGTCACCAATACAGCCGATCTGTGCCCGCCCCGCCTTCGTCAGTGAAGACAGGCGCTGACGGGCAGCCAGCGCATCCTCGCGGGCAAACATGCTACCATCCACGATGGACCGGATATACTTATCCAGATCGAGATGCACCGCGCACAGGCTGGTCACAGTGCCGCTCGTTCCAATCAGGTGGCCACGATTTTCCTTAAAGGTTTCAGAGAAGTCCTGCCCTCTCTTAAACTCCTGAAGCATATTCCGGGCATAGGCCAGCATTTCCGGATACCAGTTCGGGTCGTCCGGCCGTTCCGGGAACTGCTCTGACAAGGTGACGACGCCTAACGGGAAACTTGCCCAAGCGATCATCGGCGTCTTTTCCAGTGAGTTCTTCAAGCCGCGCTTCTTCGCTTTTGCAATATCGACCCAGCACAGCTCCGTTGAGCCGCCACCGATATCCACGACGAGCGCGACTTCCTTATCATTCTCCAGCAGATCGAGGGCGCCAGTCACGGCCAGACGCGCCTCTTCTTTCGGTGAGATAATCTTGAAGGACAGTCCGACTTCCTTCTGAACGCGCTCAATGAACTCACGACCGTTGGTTGCCGCACGGCATGCCTGCGTTGCGACGCATTTAAGCCGCTTCACATTATGATTCTTGAGTTTGTCGCGAATGACAGAAAGCGCACTTATGGTGCGCTCAATCGCATCTTCAGACAGCATGCCTGAAGATGTGAGACCTTCGCCCAGACGGACGATCTGAGAATATGAGTCGACAACCCGAAACCGCCGGCCTTTTTCTTCTGCGACCAGCAGACGACAATTATTCGTACCCAAATCAATAGCCGCGTATACGGGCTTGCGATCGGGCTTTTTTTGTTTCGGCCGCCGACGCCTCTTCTTTTGAGACGCTTTGGAGGTGAGCATAGTACCGCTCTGAATGCTTAAGTTGCGACCAGACTAGCAGACGTGATGCAGAAGCAAAAGCTCTGACATCTTGTTGAGTGGGGTAGGTGCATCTATCTTTATAGGGAACCGAAGTGACGAGGTTGTTCAAAATGACAGATCGCATGGCAAAATTTCAGATCGGCCAGGTCGTCAAGCACCGTCTCTACCCTTTCCGAGGCGTGATCTTTGACGTCGACCCGGAATTCTCAAACTCCGACGAGTGGTGGGAATCAATTCCGGAGAATGTACGGCCAAGTAAGGACCAGCCTTTCTATCACCTGCTCGCGGAAAACGAGCAAAGCCATTACGTGGCTTATGTTTCCGAGCAAAACTTGCTGGATGACGCTGATGGCGGCCCTGTTGACCATCCGCAAATCAACGAGATTTTCATGGAGCAGGATGGACAGGCTTATAGGGTCCGGCCCGAATTGGCTAACTAATCTGACGACATAAAGCCCGGTCCAGCGCCGGGCTTTTTCTTTGCCCGCCCACCGAAATCGCTCGCTCAAGACTTGCTAATTCACCCAAGACAACCCAGATTACATATATGTAATGCTCGTAGGGGTACGGCGGCATCGGCTGGGAGATCGATGTTGAAAAATAACAAAAACAAAGAAGTCTACGACCGCATGCGTGCGCGCCGGGCGCGGTACATGAAACGCAAGTCCGGCGTCGCAAGAGACGGCCGGTCCTTCCCGATCGGTACTCACTCCTCTGAAGCAGCAGAAGCAACCGGAGAAGCAGGTGATGGAGGCCGAGGCGATCCATCAATCTGGATCTATCTGGTTCTGCTTGTCGTCTTCGTCATCATTCTGTTTGGCGGAATGATTGGTGACGGTCCAAACACCTGACCCTGAGCCCCAAATAAAAAAGGGAGCCGAAGCTCCCCTTTTCCAAATCAGGATGGCTGACCGTTAGATCTGGCCGTCTTTAGCCAGTTTCGCGAGGCCACGACCGATAACGATCTGCTGGATTTGCGTTGTACCTTCATAGAGGCGGAAGATACGTACATCGCGGTAGAAACGCTCAATGCCGTAATCAGCGATATAGCCGGCACCGCCGAAGACTTGAACTGCACGGTCAGCGACACGACCAACCATCTCAGACGCAAACATCTTACAGCTTGCCGCCAGCAGCGTTACGTTCTCGCCGCGGTCACGCTTTTGCGCCGCATCGAGCACCATGCAGCGCGCTGCATAAGCTTCTGCATAGCTATCGGCCATCATCGCCTGAACCAGCTGATGGTTCGCAATCGGCTCACCAAACTGCTTACGCTCGACAGCATAGTTCGTCATTTCGGAAATCAGTCGCTCTGCAACGCCCGTACAAACCGCTGAGATGTGAAGACGACCACGGTCCAGAACGGACATGGCGACTTTAAAGCCATCGCCCTCTTCGCCAAGGCGGTTCGCCACAGGCACACGTGCATTGTCAAAGATTACGTCACAAACGTGTGCGCCCTGCTGGCCCATTTTCTTCTCAGGCTTACCAATGGTCACGCCTGGAGTTGTCGTTTCAACGAGGAAGGACGAGAGGCCTTTGCCGCCTGGCGTGTTCTGATCAGTGCGCGCCATAACCGTCAGAAGGTCGGCCTTGTTTGCGTTTGTGATGTAACGCTTCGTGCCGTTCAGAATGTAATGGTCGCCATCACGTTCAGCACGCGTCTTCACGCTGCCCGCATCCGAACCCGCTTCAGGCTCTGTGAGGCAGAATGAAGTGATAATTTCGCCGCTTGCGATTTTCGGCAGCCACTGCGCTTTCTGTTCGTCATTGCCCCACATGACGAGGCCCTGAGAACCGATACCGATATTTGTACCCGCGACGGAACGGAATGCAGGAGATGTCTGGCCGAGCTCCAGCGCAACAAGCACTTCTTCTTCCATGTTGAGGCCAAGGCCACCAAACTCTTCAGGAATGGAAATACCAAACAGGCCGAGCTCTTTCATGCCGTCGACGACGTCCTGTGGAACAGCGTCTTCTTCAGCAACCTGACCTTCAATCGGTTTGCACTTCTCGTCGACGAAACGACGAACCATTTCAATCAGCGCATCCCGTGTTTCCTGATCATATGCCATTTACGTGTTTCTCCCGCGCAACTTTTATATAGCGACTTTGATATAGTGTCGGACACTAACTAGAACTGCAGGCATAATATGACAATGGGAAAGGCGGCCCGGATTAAACGTGAAAATATTTTCACTTGCCGAAAAACGATAATTGTTGTATCGTTTTTCAATAATTCGGAGACCACTGATGAAACTCATTCCAATTCTGCTCGCTGCTACACTCCTGTCCGGCTGTATCGTCATCAACGCTGACGACGATGATCTTGATCTTGTGGGCTCCCAGAACATTACTCAATCAAATTTTGACGGCCTGGAACTTCGTGGTGGTGGCGACGTCCACATTCAGCACGGACGCACATTCGCTGTGAACAGGGAAGCTGAAGCGCAAGGCTGGCTTGTCGGTCTGGATGACAATACACTGGTTCTTGAATGCGACCGCCAGTGCCGCGACAACCATGCAGACACAATTGTGGTCACTCTTCCATCTATCGATAACATCGCGATCACTGGCGGTGGCGACATGATGATTGATGGTGACTTCCCGAATACAAGCGAGCTGAACATTGCCCTCGTCGGTGGCGGCGACATTGATGCGCGTTCCGTACAGGCAAACGAAGTGAACATATCTATTGTTGGCGGCGGCGAAATTGACGTAGCGGCAGCGACAGAGCTCAATGTCTCCATCATTGGCGGCGGCGAAATCGGCTATATCGGTTCACCTGAAGTAAACCGCAGCGTGATCGGCGGCGGTCAGGTTCGCCAGATCCGCTAGAGGCCTAGACCTCACTCTTTTGAGAACTTAAAGACGGTCCTGATTCTAACGAACAGGGCCGTTTTCTATGGGGTATACACTAAAGACCGAGGGTGAATTTGCAGACTGGCATTATTGGGATGGCGACGCCTATGAATCCCAGCTGGTCGGTCCGTTCTATATGAAGAAAGACGACAATGGCGAAATGGTCGGTGCCTTCCGGGCGGAGCCTCGCCACATGAACGGCCACGGCAATATGCATGGCGGCTGTATGATGTCTTTCGCCGATTTCGGGCTATTCGTTATCACCGATGAAATCATCAATGACGAGACACCGGGCGTCACGCTTTCCATGAATTCAGAATTTCTCAGCGCCGCATCCGTCGGCGACATGATGGAAGTGCGCGGCGAAGTTCTGAAAGCAGGCCGTTCAGTTGTGTTTGTACGCGGTGTCGTCACCGCCAACGGAACGCCCTGCCTCAATTTCTCAGGAACAATCAAAATCCTGCGTAAGCGGCCAAACAGCTAGTCTTTGGCAGCCATAGGGCGCGCCTGCATGGCCTCGAACCAACGAGACAGGTTAGGCCGCCCTTCCCAGAGCTTACAGCGCATATACAGGCCGAAATTCATGCAGATTAACAGCGTGATATCGGCATTCGTGAAACGGTCACCAGCAACGAACTCGGTCCGCTCCAGAACACGGTCGAAATAATCAGCCGTCTTCAGCGTCTGCTCTTCTGACATCTCAGACCATTCCTTGGATTGCTTTGCTTCCAAAGCGGCAGCGCGTGGGTGGCCATGACGGAACCAGCCTGCAATCGACATCATCAGCATGAGCTCGACACGGCGATCCCACATCTCGATCTGCGCGCGCTCCAGCCCGTCACGCCCCATCAGGTTAGGCTCCGGGAAAACGCTTTCCAGGTAAGTACAGATGGCGCGGCTTTCACCGATCACGGTGCCATCATCCAGTTTCAGAGAAGGCACGCGTGCAAGCTCGTTCACAGACTTATAGTCTGAACTGCGGTGCTCACCTTCAAGAAGCGCTAGTTCGATGATTTCGACCTCATCAAGCTTGCCCTTCTCTTTCAGAAAGAAGGTTACGCGATCCGGATTCGGTGCGCCTTTGGCACTATATAATTTCATATGTTTCACTCCCAGTGACTGAT
This sequence comes from Ponticaulis sp., assembly GCF_029210165.1. NCBI lineage: Bacteria > Pseudomonadati > Pseudomonadota > Alphaproteobacteria > Hyphomonadales > Hyphomonadaceae > Ponticaulis > Ponticaulis sp. The sequence continues at coordinate 2,290,206 of NZ_JARGNT010000001.1, read as the reverse complement.
TAGACAGTCGGTCCGGACGTGAAGTTTTTCAACCCGTCACGCAGCGTTAATCGAAGGAGGCCCGCACACCGAATGTTGCATTCATTGGTTCGCCCGGGAAATACCGGTGATTGCCGAATGCAAAGTCAGCCCGGTCGGCATAGCGCTCGTCTGTCAGGTTGCGGATGATAACGAAGGCTTCAAGCTGATCCGTCAGATCATAGCTCGCACGTGCAGACGCAACAGTGTGACCGTCATAGCTCGCCGTGTTCGCTTCATTCGTGAAGTACTCGCCGACATATTCAAGGCTGAGGCTGGCATCCAAGCGGTCAGTAGGCGCCCATGCAATGCGGAGATCACCCAGCCATTCAGGCGCAGAGTCGATCGGATTACCATCGACAATGCCGTTCGCCGCGCGATTGAAGGCGTAAGTGTGCTCGGCCCAGCTCAAATTACCCGAGACCGTCACAGTGTCGGTCACCTCAAAGCTAGCCTGTCCTTCAATGCCGACATGGTCAGTACGACCACCAATCACGTTGAGCCCCTGCGCATCGCGGAAGAAGTAATTTTCCTTCTCCATCACATAGGCGGCGACATCGAAATAGAGACGCCCGTCCAGAACCGCACCGCGCGCGCCAAGTTCAAGGCTGTCCAGCGTTTCGGATTTCACCTCGCCTACCGTTTGCAGGCTTTGCAGACGGTAGAGGTCGGATGCCTGCGGCGCACGCTGGCCTCGCGCATAGTTCGCATAGAGCGCCACATTGCCGATAGCATCATACCAGATGATACCGAGCTTCGGCGTCACCAGATCAAAACTGTCTGATCGGTCTGCGGGCACGTTGAAGCGTCCATTTACGCCGGATGGCGCGCGCGTAGTGTAATCATAGTCATGTGTTTCGGCGCGAAGTCCCGCCAGAACCCGAATATCGTCACTGATTTCGTATTCCAGCTCCCCCCAGAGCGCGAAAGCCAGCGTCTCGACCGTATAGTCATAGTGAACGCCGACAGGGAAACGACTATCGCCCGGGAAGAAACCAAATGGCGCGGGCTGCGTTTCAAGCAGGTCGCCGCTTGCCGCATCGACCATGCCACCTACCGTCCAGCGCAAGTCATCATAGCGACGGGTCACATCGCCCATAACACCGAAGGCGGAATGACTGTTTTCTTCGAAGCCTTTGTACGGCAGGAAGTGCTGACGGAATTCCATTTCCTGCCAGCGCGCATATGGCGTGACATTCACATCATACTCGCCGAAAGAGCGGTTCAAATCGATAGCCGCCATGGCGAATTTCGCGTCACGAAAGGCTTCGGGGTTTGGATTGCTTTCTGAAACGTCCTCGTCCTCATACGCTTCAAAGCCCTGAATGAAGCCACCCGTCTCCTGGTTGAGGTTCATGGCCGATAGCCATGCCTGCCCCGACCAGCCCGCAAACTCTACCGCCGTCGCCAGATAAAGCTTTTGCTGATCGACGCTGGTATCATCGCGCCAGCCTGCATCATGTTGCACGGACAGGCCGAGAACCTGACTACCATTTCCCGTCACAATGTCGCCGCGCGTGCGGGAAAGGGTCGATGAGCTAACAGAAACCTCCGTTTCGACGCCTCGGGTTGGCATTATTATGTCCACTAACCCATGCACCGCATTGGAACCATAAGCTGCCGATGCAGGACCTCGAACGACTTCAATTTGCTCTGCAATCTCATGATGAGTCTCGAACAACATGTTAACATTGCCAAAGGCTGGGGAGCGCGTTGGGACACCGTTTTGCAGGACCAAAAAGCTCCCCTGCCCAGCGCCACCATTGAGAACAGGCGAGCGAATAGCAATCAGGTGCTCCTGTCCGGAATTTGTGTGGATATTTACGCCTGGTAGACTATTAAGTATTTCCGCTGGGTGGTCTGCTAACGTCTCGCGGATTTCACCCTTTGTGACCCGAGAAAGGGAACCAGGCTCGCTGCTAAGCCGGTCTCCAACAACGTTCACCGTAGTCATCAAACTGCACGGTAGACCTAACGTGACGACGTCATATTCCCAGTCTTGCACGCCTTGCCGCCTTACAACTTCTCTGAGGCGGTCTTCTTCAGCGTCCCAGTCGGTAATGTAGCATTCATCCGTTCTGTACGCCTCATCATCCCCAACCTGCGCGAATGCCTGAGGCATTGCGAGGCCGAGAGCCAGAACAGAACCTGCACCAAGAAGACGGATTAAACGCGACATAGACTTCCTCCCTGCACCCGTTTTTAGGGCGTCATGAGATGTATCTGTATCCCTGTCGCGCAATAATCAAGCTGGATAGAGTAAACTCTACCCAACTTCATTCACAGCGTTGCAGATCAGCCACCAAGGAAAAGTGATGCTGGCAGCGCACCGGCTATGCACGCGCTCATGCATGTTGCGAGCGTACCGGCCAGAAGTGTCTTCCATGACAGGCTGAGGAATGTGTCACGGCGTTCTGGAGCAATGATGGTGAGACCACCAATCAGAATGCCGATAGAGCCGAAATTCGCAAAGCCGCAAATCGCGTGCGCAACGATAATGCGTGAGCGGTCAGACAGCTGATCTGCAGGCGTGTTCGCAAGGTCGAGGAAGGCAACAAACTCAGTCAGAACCGTTTTGATGCCCATGAGAGAGCCGGCCTTTGCCGCCTCTTCCATCGGCACACCCGTCATGTACATGAGTGGCATGAAGATCCAGCCGAGAATACGCTGAATAGATAGCGCCTCGCCATTTACATCCGGCGCGGCGCCGAGGGCCGCATTCACCATGAAGAGAAGCGCGAGCGCGGCAATCAGCATAGTCGCAATGTTCAGAACGATCTGAAGGCCTGTGCTGGCACCTGATGAAAACGCGTCCATTGTAGATTCGTATTCAAAGTCAGGTTCGTGCGCACGATCTGAGATCGCAACGGTTTCAGGCACCATCGTCAGCGCAAGGGCGACCGCCGCAGGCGCAGCCACGATAGACGCCGTCAGAAGCTGGGCGAGCGGATTAGCCATAACCGGCTGCAGGAAGGTCGTATAAATGATGAGAACGGAACCAGCGATGGTCGCAAAGCCGGTTGTCATAAGAACGAAGACTTCCGAACGGGTCATGCCTTTGATGTATGGTTTTACGAGGACCGGTGCTTCGGTCATGCCCATAAAGATGTTCGCAGACACAGCCAGAGATGTCGCGCCACCAAGGCCCATGGTTTTCGCGAAAATGAAGGCAAAGGCTTTAGTCACCCAGCGCAGAATACGCCAGTGCCAGAGGATCGCGGACAACGCCGCAACAACAATAACGATTGGAAGGATCTGGAAGAAGAAAGCGGGATTGGCATTAGCTTGTTCTACCGGGAAGGTCGTATTGTCACCGATATAGCCGAACACAAAACCTGTGCCGTAGCGGGTCGCGTTCTCAAGGCCGTCGACAACGACATTTGCTTTGAACAGAACGTTGCGAACCGGCGGAACGGCAAACAGAAGGAGCGCAAACACAAACTGGAGGCCAACTGCGCCGAGCACGAGTTTCCATGGAAAGAGTTTCCGGTTTTCCGAAACAGCCCAGGCGATACCAACAATCACCACCAGCCCGAGCAGCGCCCGCGCGTTATCCCAGCCCCAATCCATACCGTATTCCTTTTCCCGCGGAGCGTTTCCCGCCCGATCGACACATTTCTGTAGTCGGCAGAGCCTGCCGGTGCAAACCCTTATTCACAGCAAAACATGTCTGATACGCTCAGCAACGCCGGTTAAGCATGCCTGCGCCTATCTGTTTATCTCCTGTGCAGCATAGCTCTGCAGAGTGGCGTAAAACCATCGAACATGATGACAGAGAGATTCGCCGGTATAGAATCGCATGGATATCAAACGAAGCAGTACACGCCTTCAATGCAGCCATTTCACCTTGCCTTCCCGACCGCCAATCTTGAGAAGACGTCAGCCTTCATGACTGACGTAATCGGCGCAAGCATTGGCCGGACAAGCGAACGTTGGGTGGATTTCGACTTTTTCGGCCACCAGATCACCAGTCACCTCGTCGACGATATGGATGAAGCGGCCAAAAATCCGGTAGACGGGCAACAGGTTCCGGCCTTCCATTTCGGTATCATCATGCAATGGGATGACTGGCAGGCTCTGGCAGGCCGCGTAGACGCTAAGGGCGTGCCATTCGAGATTGGCCCCTATATCCGCTTTACGGGCGAAGTAGGCGAGCAAGGCACGTTCTTCATCCGCGAACCGGGCAGCAATACGGCGCTGGAATTCAAGACATTCCGCAATTTCGACCAGATTTTCGCGGCATAAATTTACCGCATACAATAATTTAATTATTGTATAAAATAATTAATTGTGCTTATCTCCATGAAAGCCATGGAGGTGACATTGAAAATTTTCAAACTTGCTGACGGTATCGCAGCTGTCCTTTTATTTCACGCATTCTGCTTCCTTTCAGTCGTAGCCTATGAAGTCTGGAAAGCTGGAGGACCGACCCTCCTGACTGATTATGGACTTCTGAAAGCCAAGCTCTTGGTTGCGCTTTGGATGAGTCCGTTTGTTTTGATTGCTCTAATCGGTGCTTCAGCGGTTGGGATCATAGCGAATTCACAACAGTCGCAGGCATTTGTTCTAAGAAAAATCAGAACCACTAAACTCATCAGCGTAAGTTTCGCGCTAGCTGCTTCCCTGATGTGTTTTCTCGACCTTGCCATGGGAGATTTGGCGGACCGCCTCCGCGTCGAAACATCATCTCATTATCTGATCATCGTCTCTCTGTTTTCAGCCTGCTCCATTATCAGCCTTCTCAACATAGGCCTTGAACAGGGCATCCGAGCGAATGAGGAGAATGAAAGCTTTGTCTGATACCTCTACGCCCTTCGGTGACATCGTTGTACGGCTGGACGTGTTACTGGCCCTGCAGAAGCGTAAGGCCAAAGATCTAGCGATCGAAGTCGGGATTACAGAAGCAAACTTATCCCAACTCAAGTCGGGAAAAGTGAAAGGCATACGGTTTGAAACACTCGCCAAACTTTGTTTCGCACTCGAATGCACACCAAACGATATCCTCGAGTATCGCGCTCCCGAATAGTCAAAAGGCCTGCAAAAGCAGGCCTTTTCGCGTAATTCGTCAGCTGACTATTCAGCTTTTTCCGGCCAGCGGAATTTACGCTCCGGATAGAACGGATAGTGCGGCGCGATACCGTCAGATACCTTCTCAGGGTATTCAGGCTTACGCTTTTCAAGGAAGCTTGTGACGCCCTCTTTCGCGTCGCCTGTACGGCCACGTTCGAAGATCGCACGGCTGTCGATGATGTGCGCTTCCATCGGGTGATCGGCACCCAGCATCTGCCACATCATCTGACGTGTCAGCGCAACGGATACCGGTGCGGTATTGTCGATGATTTCGCGGCACCAAGCGCGCGCTGCGCCCATCAGTTCAGCTTGCGGATAGACTGCTTTGACCAGTCCGCCATCAAGAGCTTCCTGCGCATTGAACACGCGACCGGAATAACACCAGTCCAGCGCCTGGCTGATGCCGACAAGACGCGGAAGGAAATAGCTTGAGCATGCTTCAGGTGTGATGCCGCGGCGTGAGAATACGAAACCGAAGCGCGCATTGTCAGACGCGATACGCACATCCATAGGCAGCTGCATGGTCGCGCCAATACCAACGGCTGCGCCATTGATCGCGCCGATAATCGGCTTCAGGCTTTCATACATGCGCAGTGTGCAGCGGCCGCCGCCATCACGTTGCAGGTCTTCCTGCGTTGCGTGGCCGGCCTCTTTGCCGCCCGCCTGACGTGCTTCGTAGTCGAAGGTCTTGCCGCCTTGAGAGAGGTCAGCGCCGGCGCAGAATGCGCGGTCGCCAGCGCCTGTCACGATGACCGCTTTCACGTCATCATCAGCGTCTGTCTCGTCAAAGGCTGCGATGATGTCGAGCATCATCTGGCCGGTGAAGGCGTTCATCTTCTCCGGACGGTTCAGCGTAACCGTCGCAATGCCATCCTCGACCTCAAGAATGACTGTCTCAAACTCTTTTCTTTTTGTCATAGTAAAACTCCCCGTCTGATTGACGGGGAGTGAAGACGTGTCTGGGAAGTAAAATCAAGTATAACCCGAGGTCACTTCCTAATTATTTGCGCGGATCAGTACTGCGAGCACTGGATCGTACGCTGACCAGCATAGGCACCGATTACACCACCGACGACTGCGCCAACAGCTGCGTTTCGCGTGTCATCGCCACCGGCCATGGCTGCAAGACCTGCACCTGCGAGGGCACCGATACCACCTCCGGCGAGGGTCCGGCTGCGGCGGGCTTCGTCACACTCACCGTAAGAGCGGAACATGGTCTCGCCGTCATAACTCCAGCGCTGAGTAGCAGGCTGCTGATAGCTATATGTTGGCTGCGAATACCGGTTGGAGGTCTGGTATGTGCTGCCGCTGTGGTAGCCGTTATTGGACTGATAGCTGCCCTGGCTGGAATAGATGCCATTGTGACCGTAGCCGCTATTATTTCCGTAGCTGTAGGTCGGCTGGGAGCTGTAAGTCCGCGACGTCGTATAGGTCCGACCGGACTGATAACCGCTATTGCTGTAGCCGTTATTGTAGGTGCTGCTGCCATAACGGTTGTTATTGCTATAGCCGTTATTGTGCGTCCGTGTTGTTGTGTAGGAGCGGGATGGATATGTCGTCTGATAACCCTGGTTATGATGGCCGTTATTGTACTGGCCATTGCTGTAATAACCATTGGACGATGTGTGGCCGTAAGTCGGCTGGCTATTCACATAACGGGTGTTCGAATTCGTAGAGTAAGACGAGCTCCGGCTCGGATACTGATATTCGGAACACTGGATCTGGCGATTGCCAACAATGCCACCGGCTGCGGCTCCGATCATTGCACCGACAATAGCGTTGCGGGTGTCATCTCCGCCGGCCATTGCACCAGCACCGGCACCCAGAAGACCGCCAACGGCCGCGCCGTTCATCGTGCGTGTGCTGCGTGCTTGTTCGCATGAAGAGTAAGAGCTGTAATTCGTCTGACCGTCATAGCTCCAGTAAGAGGACTGGGCGTTGGCGGCTGGGGTGATCGCCATCATCGCGGCGAGAGCTACTCCAGAGGTAATGGCTTTCATTTGCATGGGAAATTCTCCTTCCATGCAGCCAATATGACGAACCCGCATTGAACGCAGTCTGAATGCTTCGTTGTGGTAAACGAGCCTTTTCGTTCATGTTCGGTTTAGCGTGTCACAGTGGTCCTAATCCCCTCAAACAGCGCCCAGTCCCCTGAATTCACGGTTGACCGGCCCCGTTTTCTCGCAAAACTGACGGCACGGACTATTAAGGATGCGAATGTGCGGACCTTCATTACACTGGCGCTGGTGACAGCACTCTGTCTGGCAGGCGAATCTGCTGTAGCGCAGGACTCACTCGACTTCGGTGACAATACGAGTCGCTTTGCAAATGACGGCGAATGCGATGATCCGCGTTTTGCAGGCCCTGATGCGTCCAGCTTCCAGTCACGCCGAAATGAAGGCCATGACGCGCAAGACTGTCAGGCGGCGTTCGCAGGCGGGACTGTGTTTCTGAGAAACACAAATTTCATCACTTATGATGGCGTGGAATTCGGCACAGACCGTGGTCGCTTTGCCCACGATGGCGAATGCGACGATCCGCGTTTTCGTGGACGCGGCATGGCGACGTATACACAGGATGAGAACATTCTCGCTGATTCCACCGATTGTATTGCGGCGTTTCAAGCAGGGACTATCGCACTGCGCACCAGTTTCGACGAGCCTTACACGTTCGATGGCATCAATTTTGGTATCGATTCCAGCGAATGGGCCAATGATGACGAATGCGATGACCCTCGGTTTCAGGGGACAGGCATGGCTCAGTTCCTGAACGAAGAAAACATCGAAGCCGATGCATCCGACTGTTTGTTCTACTACCGAAACGGTACGATCAGCCTGATTGTCGAGATCGGGGAACCTTACACTCAGGAAGGCATTCTGTTCGGTATCGATGAGGGTCCGTTCGCGAATGATGGCGAGTGTGACGACCCGCGCTTTGTCGGGCCAGACATGTCTCTTATCGGTGGATTTTCGGACGCGATTGAAAAAGACGCATCCGACTGCCTGTCCGGATTTGAAGCTGGCCGCATCTTTCTGCGCCGTGCCTATATCGCTCCTCGCATCGTCGACGGAGTCAATTTCGGCGACGACAGCAGCCCGTATGCGAATGATGACGAATGCGATGATCGCCGCTTCATAGGTGACGGCATGACACGTGTGCTGCTGACCGATGCAAACACCTTAGCAGATGCATCTGACTGCATCGCGGCGTGGATGTCAGGCGAGCTGGAATTGCGCACGCCTATCACCGAGCCGCTTAAGTTCGAAACCATTACATTTGGTGTCGATTCAAGTGACTTCGCCAATGATAATGAATGCGATGATCCGCGATTTCAGGGACTGGGTATGGCAAGCCCACCGCTGGAGCAGAGCAATATCGAGGCCGATGCAACCGACTGCCTGACCGCGTATCAGCAAGACCGCATCACCATTCGCAACGCCTATTTCTCACCGATCACCTATAACGGAATAGACTTCGGCGATGACAGCGGCGTCTGGTCCAATGACGGCGAATGCGATGACCGCCGCTTCATTGGTGAAGGTATGACGCAGGTTCTCCTCACCGATGAACACATCCGCGCTGATGCGTCTGATTGTCTGGCCGCGTATCAGGAAGACCGTCTCGAACTAAGAGAAGAGATCACCCGCCCTCGCCACTATGACGGCATTAATTTCGGTACCGATACGAGTATTTTTGCCAACGACAATGAATGCGACGACCCGAGATTCGAAGGCGAAGCCATGGCCGAGGGTGAACCATTAGATGAGAACAAAAAGGCCGACGCAACAGACTGCCTGAACGCATACCAGCAGGGACGGGTCACGCTCATTTCACAAGCTGCAGCGAGCGGAACGCTCTATGATGGCATTCTATTCGGCGTCGACAACGGGCGCTGGGCAGAAGATGGCGAATGCGATGATCCACGTTTCGAAGGCGACGGCATGTCCACAACTGTTCTGCTCGACAGCGATATCCGCAATGACGCAACCGACTGTCTGGCGGCTCATGAGGACGGCACGATCACCCTGATCCGGCCGAATTGAAACGCCTGCGCAGCTTCGCGGGACAACCCAGCGTCTTATTCTTTTCAGATTACCTGCCCCAGCGTCACCGCTAGACAGTGACCTTTGCTCGCGCCATCCTCTCGAAAATATAAAAAATCGGGAAGGAAACGCGCATGGCGGAGGAGCAGACATTCCACCCTTGCATTCACGCGGCTAAACATCCGGACAAGCCTGCCATTATCATGGCTGCCACCGGAGAGACGCTCACATTTGGCGAGCTTGAAACGCGATCAAATCAAGGGGCACAGTTTTTCAGATCGATAGGTTTGAAGAAGGGCGACACAGTCGCATTCTTCATGACGAACTCGATCCAATATCTGGAGCTGGCCTGGGCGGCTCAGCGGTCCGGCCTGTATTTCACCTGCATCTCGTCTCGCCTGACGGCCCCTGAAATCGATTACATCGTTCAAGATTCCGGCGCGAGAGTGCTCTTCTCATGTCCTGACCTCGCCGAAGCCGCAAAAGAGGTGAAAGCTATCACCAAGATGGAACGCTATTTCAGCGTTTGCGGTGAAGTCGAAGGTTATGAAGCTTATGAATCATTGCGCGATGACATGCCCTCTACTCGGGTTGCCGATGAAAGCGCCGGCGCTGACATGCTCTACTCTTCCGGCACGACGGGACGCCCGAAGGGCATTCGCCCGCCGCTCGATCCGGACAAACCTATCGGAGCAGACAGCGTCTTACGCATGATCCTCAGCGCAGCAGGCGGAATTACTGAAGACAGCATCTATCTCTCCCCTGCTCCACTCTATCACGCAGCCCCGCTGCGCTGGACGATGACCGCAATGTCGATCGGGGCGACGGCGATCATCATGGACAAATTTGATCCGGAAACCTTCCTGAAGCTCGTAGAGAAGTATCGGGTCACGCACACGCAATTGGTGCCGACCATGTTCGTCAAAATGCTCAAACTGCCTGAGGCCGCGCGCAAGCAGTACGACCTTTCATCCTTGAAATTTGCCGTACACGCCGCCGCGCCATGCCCTGTGCCCGTTAAAGAGCAAATGATTGAATGGTGGGGCCCTGTCATCCACGAGTACTATGCTGGCTCTGAAGGAAACGGCCTGACTTGGATATCCTCACCGGACTGGATGACGCACAAGGGAAGCGTCGGCAAACCGCTGCACGGCGTCCCACATATATGCGATGAAGAAGGCAACGAGCTCGGCCCGAATGAAGAGGGCATGATCTACTTCTCTGATACCACGCCGCCGACCTACCATAACGATCCAGAGAAATCGAAGAAGGCCTGTCACCCGTTCAAGGAAGGCTGGTCCTCGCTCGGTGACATTGGCAAGCTGGACGAAGACGGCTTCCTCTATCTGACGGACCGCAAGGCGTTCATGATCATTTCCGGCGGGGTGAACATCTACCCTCAGGAAGCTGAAAACGTTCTGATCACGCACCCAAAGGTCGCTGACGTTGCTGTGATTGGCGTACCCAATGACGAATTCGGAGAAGAAGTGAAAGCGGTCGTCCAGCCAATGCCGGGCATAGCCGCGAGTGATGAACTCGGCGATGAGCTTATCCGCTATTGCCAGTCGCAGCTTTCCAAAATCAAATGCCCTAAAAGCGTGGATTTCGATCCTGAACTTCCACGCCACCCAACGGGCAAGCTTTACAAACGCCTCGTCCGTGACCGGTACTGGGGCAAATCAGACAGCAGAATTATTTAAACGAGAAGAGAAGACACATGGCTGAAACAAAGAAAGTCGCATACGCAGATCTTGAATCCATCATAGGGCAGGAAATCGGTGTATCCGACTGGCATGTCATTGATCAGGACCGCGTAAACCTGTTTGCGGACGCTACAGGCGACCATCAATGGATCCACGTAGACGTAGAGCGCGCGACGAAGGAAATGGGCGGCCCGATTGCGCACGGCTTTCTGACATTGTCTCTGCTACCGATGCTGTCGTCTGAAGTCCTTCAAATCACCGGCGTCTCCCGCGGTATCAATTACGGCTCGGATAAAGTCCGTTTCACCAACATGGTCCGCGTTGGTTCTAAAGTCCGTCTGCGCATGAAGAACATCTCTGTCACCGAGAAGTCCGGCGGCAAGCAGATGATCAACGAGTCGACTGTAGAGATTGAAGGTCAGGAACGCCCCGCTCTGGTCGCACAGCAAATTTCAGTCGTTTATGGCTGACCCTCTGAACAGGGGATGTTCGGAAACTTCTGAAATATGGTATCTTTCCGTATCGGCGGCCTGCCGTCGTTACGGAGGGGTACAGATATGTCACTTGCTAGAATCGCCCTATGCGCGGCCGTACTGACCGGCCTGCCCGCGTTAGCTCAAAACAGCGATCCAGATTGCCGTTCTCCAAGCGCGGCCCTTTTCCAGACATGCGCAACTCAGCCTGAACCCGAAGTACCTGAAGAAGCCCGTGATGACGATCCGGCTTTTCGTTGGGGGCAGACGCTGTCATTCCAGCAAGACGACGAACAGATGGCCAGACGTGTGACAAGCGTCGATATCGTTACCGTCACGCTCTCCGACGGTCAGAAAGTCCCTTACGTGGAAACCGTTTTCGAAGATGGCTCTGTTGAGGAACGTTCACCAACGCTCGCGGAAACCGAAGCCTGGCGCGATGCAATCTCCCGCGACCCAGACCTTGAACGCCTACCAGCCACCGCAGCAATGAGCCATTCCGGAAGCGCGCTACAAAGTGAAAGCTCCGGTTGGAGCCTCGAGGGCGGGTTTCAGTCAGCAAATACTAATAACGACAATCCAGCTCGAGACAGGCTGGAAGAACGATTAGAAATTCCAGAATCACGTCGCGGCCGCGATGGCAGGCAGTGCTCGGAATATGAATCTCCGGATGGAAGCACTCGGTCCAGCAGTTGTAGCCAGACATGGAGCTGGAGCTCCGAGAATTGATCGACATCTGCTTATCGCACCTGACACACACAGTACGAAATCCAGACAGCACCTCTGAGCGAACTCAAAGTTAGCGAAGAGATATGGGAGCAAATGGATAAAGTGGAGGCTTCTGTTGCCAGGCGCCTCCGGGCCCCGCCTGAAAGAGCTAAACCTCTCAGGAGTTTAGTCGGTTAGTTACCGCACAGCATTACGCTGCGAGGAGTTCACCTTCAGCAAAGTTGTCATTAGCAACTATTTGCAAGTTGAGCTTCTAACGGAGCTCATCCGGGCGAAGGCATCACCTTTACACGTCTGTCGATCCTATTTCGGCCCCTCACCTTCTGCCTAATGAGCAGAGTTATTGGTGGAGCCGCCGGGTACCGCCCCCGGGTCCAAACCGCTTATTACGTGCGCGTTTATCGCCATAGTTCCGAAGAACAGAACTTATATAGTGGTGATTTTCGGCCATTGAAAGGCAGGTTTTGAACCGCTTAGTGAGAAATCCGCAAATCGGAGATGTTCGTAGCAATCGCCTGATAGGCTTCTTCCAATTGTTCGCCATTTGAGGCGTTAAACGCGTACTCGCTGCCAGAAGAGCAATAATTCAGAATATTCTGCCCCTGTTGCGGCGCCTGAAAGGCAACAGTGTAGATCACAATACCTTCCGCTTTCATGGCATCGCAGAACCGCTGGGCATGGTCGAACGAATTACCATTGCTCATGTAATCGGTATTGAATTCACCATCGGTCATGAGAATGGCAACTTTGGTAGAGTCCGGCTCGTCATAAGCGCGAGGCGCCGAATCCGAACCCCAAATGCCCGCCCAGTCCGGCGAAATCAGATACCAGGCCCACGCAATACCAAGATGCCCGGCGGTACCGCCAGAAGTCGGCATAGTGCTGATCGCGGAAATGAGCGTGCCCTGATGGTTGGTCAGTGGCGTGAGGCCCGCCGAGTTACAGGATGTGGTTTGATACCGCATCCATGCGCCCGAACCTGGTGCTGCATCAGTATATTTCTGAGCGCCCTCGCGACCGGTGACGCACGTATCCGTAATCTGCTCCCAGCGCTCGCAATAATAATTATTGCTGCGACCACGCCGTCTCCAGCGGGAACATTCATACTGATCCGGCTCTTCGTCCGTAACAGTCTCGAACAGGTCTTCTCCGACATTCACCGCTGACGCGTATGTTGAGATCGCAATGCGCACATCCTCAGGATCTTCAACTTCGCTGTTCAGAATGGTGCGAACGGCGTCACGGGCGGCATGCTGCAGATCGAGCATGCGATCATTATCGCCCATAGACCCGGACGTATCGAACATGAAGACGACATCAAGCTTGCCGACGCCATAATCCGTTTCCGCATAGCGGGTGAATTCGAGGGTCTCCATGCCCAGCAATCCGGAGAGCGTAGTACGCTCCTCACACGTCACACTGGAAATGACCTGGTGGTTCACACGGTCGATTTCGAAAATCGGGTTAGAGCAACTTGCGTTCACATTGTTCGCAGAAACGGTCGCATCGTAATATACGCGCCCGGTCTGACGGATTTGTGCATCTGATTGGTCATCCTGAAGTGCGCGAGCTGCTGCGAGAACAGCGCCATCGAGCGCGGATTGAACCTGCGTTGCAGAACCTTCAGTACGGGAAAAGTCGATGGCGAGGCCGGCAACCATCATCAAAGGAATTAGTGTCAATGCGAATGTCATCGTGACATTGCCATCGCGCTCCCTCAATGCATTTATAAATGTCCGTCCCGCTTTCAGCATTCCACCCACACTTCGCTGAATTTATGGGCCGTATTATTGTTGGTAACTCCTGCACTGGAGATAACTCGCGACGCCGAATCATCGTCTCATCGTCAGAGATTTGGTAACCATAAGTCCGACGCATGGTTAACCATGCAGATTTGATGGTATAAATTCGCCAAAAAAGCTTACATTTTTCAGATGTGTGTAAGTGAACTAAAGTAAACGGGATGCAGAACGTGAACGCTGACGCAACACAACCGGAAGTCAAAAAAAAATCAGATTCCGCTGATTTAACGTATTTGAAGCTTCTTAAACGCATCCTTGAAGACGGTGTTGAGCGCGGAGATCGTACCGGAACCGGCACAAAAGCCGTGTTCGGACACCAGATGCGCTTCGATCTGTCTGACACGTTTCCACTTCTGACAACCAAAAAGCTTCATCTGAAATCGATTATCTATGAGCTGCTCTGGTTTATTAACGGCGACACCAATGTCCGATATCTGCAAAAGAACGGCGTTTCTATCTGGGATGAGTGGGCTGACGAGACCGGTGAGCTTGGCCCGGTCTATGGTAAGCAGTGGCGATCCTGGGCTGCACCGACCGGCGAGACCATCGACCAGCTAACCTGGGTGCGTGATGAAATTCGCAACAATCCGAATTCGCGCCGCCTCATTGTATCTGCCTGGAACCCTGCAGATGTAAACGACATGGCGCTTCCGCCCTGCCATTGCCTGTTCCAGTTTAATGTTATGGACGGCAAGCTGAACTGCCAGCTTTATCAACGCTCGGCAGATGTGTTTCTCGGCGTGCCCTTCAACATCGCCTCATACGCCCTACTCACCATGATGATGGCACAGGCCTGCGGGCTGAAAGCTGGCGAGTTCGTCCATACGCTCGGTGATGCTCACCTGTATCTAAACCATCTGGATCAGGCGCGACTGCAATTGTCTCGTGAGCCGAAACCGGCACCGCGTATGCTTTTAAATACAGACCGTAACGACATTTTTGGCTGGGAACGCAGCGACTTCAAACTCACCGATTATGATGCCCATCCGGGTATTCGAGCGCCAATAGCCGTTTAGTCGATACACAAGTTTATTTCAGACTGCGCGGAACTGACTACTTGTAGTTCACGTTCATTGAGACAAAATCCATACTAACAGCAGGGTAATTCCCTGCCTTTTAGAGGAGGACGCGACAATGACTGTGCACGCAGCCCTGACCGAAGGCGAATTCAGCCTCGAAAATTCACTCAAGCTCGCAGCGCGGCTTGCGCTCAAGCTTGATACAACGCTCGTAGGCGTTTCAGCTATGCCTGATCCGGCGCGGGCCATGTTGATGACAGGCGTCAGCATGCATGGCGTGATGATCGCAACCGGCGGCACGCTCGCTGATGGTATTCGCGATGCTCAAAAAGAAGCCCGTGAAAAGCTCGAGACACTGTTCCACAAAGTCTGCAATGACGAAGGCGTTCCAGTGGAGAAGCGGAAGATCGAACACGAGATAGGTCTTCCAAGCGAAGTCTATCCTCGCATCTCCATGCTATCTGATGCATTCGTCACACCGCACGAATGCGTCACCGACGGATCAGACCATGGCCTGGCATTCGAAAGCATTCTGCTCGACAAACGTTTGCCGGTCATTGCTTGCGGTACGGACGAACCTGCACATTACGGCACTGTGATTATTGCATGGGATGGCAGCCCGGAAGCCGCGCGCGCTGTACGCTTCCATACGCCGGTTCTGAAAGCCGCTGACCGGATCATCATTGCGCAGAACAGCAACCGGATTGATGCACAGGACCGCAATGGCAGTGAGGATCCCGCATTCGTTCAGGCTTATCTGGAGCGCTTTGGCATTGCGTCTGAAGCGACCAACTTCAACGGCAATGTTGCTGAAGGCCTGCTGAAACTCGCTTCAGATGAGAGTGCCGGCATTATCATCGCCGGAGCTTATGGCCATAACCGACTGGAAGAATTCATCTTCGGCGGCGTGAGCAAGAGCCTTCTGCGTGCAGATCAGGGCCCTGCGCTCGCGTTGGCCCATTAGGCCGGGTCTACCACTTCTATTGCTGGTGTGCCTGCTTCGACAGGCTCACCGCTGGTCACAAGACCGAGCGACTGAAACGTCAGACCAAGTTCGGCACTGAGATGTGTCCAGCCAATAATGGCTACGCTGGCGATAAGTGCGATTAGCAGGCCGTATTCCAGTTTCATCCCAATGGTCCGTGTCGTTATGGTTCAGTTTCACGACACGATGCAGTCTTGAGGCCATCACAGCCCCATCAGGCTTAATCAGGCGGCCTTCGGATCAACCTCGCCTCGGTCTTCGCGTCGCCGGATCATCCATGACACGACGACGGCGCCGACCATTTTACCGATCACAAACACAATCCAGTTGGCTGGATGGAGCTGCGATCCACGTTCGGCGATACCGGCCATTGCCTGCGCCAAATCTGCCCCGTACAGGAACACTGTCGTATCGATCGGTGCTGCCAGCGCGCTAGACAGAAGAATACGGGTTGAGAGACGGTACTTGGTGAAGGTGAAAAGAAGCCAGTCGACCGTTTCAGATACTGCGAATGCAATGCCGGATGCGACCGCGATCACAGCCCATGAATAGTAGAATGACCAGGCAATCGCCATGGCCATAACGATAAGAACTTTATGGCCGATTTCCCGCTGAACGAAGTCCCGCAGAACAAAGACAAGCCCCGTGACCATGGTCAGCGGATTGATCAATACCCCATGTGGGAAGCTCTCATTTGGCTCGATAAAGCTGATGCTGTCGACATTTCCGAAGGACCAGTTGAGAGCAGGAATCAGCGCGACGTAGATGAATGCCCAGCTACGTCCCTTGAGAACCCAGATGATTACGGCAGTGACAACAATCAGAACGGATACAATTAATGCGTGCTGAAGATTGGCCGGCTCAGCCAGATCAGCCAATGAACTAATGTCTGACCCATAAAAAATCGCGGACAGAAATTGCCCGATAACATCCTGCATTCTGAGCCCCTCGCCCCAAATCTACCCGTTCGTCACTTGCTCATTGCCCGTGTGCGGGTATCAAGTGGACCGGTTCTATCATTTCTCAAGGTGGATGCACAATTGGCCCGAACCGATACACAGATTTTCCGCTCTTTGATCGTTGCACGAGCGAAGAACAGTGTCATTGGCCGCGATGGCGACATGCCGTGGCGCCTCTCAACGGACCTGAAGCGCTTTCGATCCCTGACGAGCGGAAAGCCGGTCATTATGGGGCGAAAAACCTGGGAAAGTCTGCCGCGCCGTCCGCTTCCGAACCGACCGAATATTGTGGTCAGCCGGAACTCTGATTACCGCGCTGAAGATGCGTGGCTCACATCAGACCTTGCTTCAGCTTACGCCATGGCAAGCGCAATGGCGCAGAAAGCGGGAGAGGATGAGGTGTTCGTTATAGGCGGCGCGGGTCTTTACGAAGAAGCTATTCGTCACGCAGACCGCATGCACATCACAGAAGTCGATGCCGAAATTGAGGGCGATACATTCTTCCCGAATTTTGATCCGGAAGAGTGGACAGAGCTAGACTCAGAAGACGTGCCGGCAGGCGAGAAGGATGATTACCCTACCCGGTATCGCCTGCTTGAGCGGAAATAATCAGACCAGATTGATCGACTGATCGCGTGTCGGATTGTTTTGGTCCAGCCAGCTGTCTGCAAAATCCGGCAGCCAGCTCATAACTTCATCAACGAATGCGAGCGCTTCGAGAGAAGACGCTGTGCCGTGCTGCGCGAGCCCCACCAGGGACGCAAGTGTATGCTTACGCTCTGGCACTGACAGTGCGATATAACGCGCCATTGTCGCAAAATCTTCGGTGTAGACTTGCTCATTCGACATAACGCAGGCGAATGCGCCTTTAAGCGAGGTTTGCGCAAACTGCTTGCTGGAAGCCCGAACGCGCGACTCAGTCGCGACGGCTTTCAAACGATGCTGAAGCGCGCGCAGGCGGCCGCTAAGCCCTACAATAGATGCATTAGACACTGCTGACGTCAGCTTCTGAGGCGCAATCAGGCGCTTCAGGTCACGACCGGCCACGGCGACGCTGTTCACACCAATGCGGAAACGCGCTGGCGAAAAACGCCCATCGGAAGGGAAAACTTCATCCCAGCCATACGTCTCAAAGGTGCAGGCATGAAGTTCCGGATGCAGCTTCTGGACGCGCAAGGCCGCAGCCGCGCAGAACAGGTCCAGACCAACGGAAAATTCCGAATTACGAAGTACGATAATAAACGCGGCTTCACCGCCCGCATCACGCGCAAGATCACCTGACAGATAGACACTGTGCATGCGATCACCGAACCGCTCGAATGCAAGATCAGCAGCGGTATGCGCAATGTCCTGAATCAGTGCCGGCAGATCGCTCGCATCACACGCACCATTCAGCACGCGTCCCCAAGGGTCCTGAGGCCAGAGAGTCGTCGCGCCAGTCATCGCTTTGTCCTCACACGCACGCGAACGGGCTGAGGTTTCGAGAGGCTTACCGCACCCCAGACAAGGGCCAGAGCGAGGAGCGTTGAGATCGCGGTTAATAAACTCATAACGACAGCCAAGCCAACTTCATGCCAACTGGCAAGTCAGATCAGCAGTTCGTGAGATGAATTTAATAATACTGCTAAAAGAATGCGCGCTTATTCGAAGACAATCTCAGGTCCTTCAGGCACTGAAACGCCCTCCAGCCCTGCCCTAACCTGCTGCGCGATGTCTGAATAGACCTCGCTGGACGTACCTTCTGACAGCGCAGCCGGTTTGCCCGCATCTCCGCCCTCACGAATAGCCTGCAGAAGCGGCACCTCGCCCAGAAACGGCACATCAAGTGTTTCAGCCATGCGACGCGCGCCGCCTTCACCGAACAAATATGTTCTATTCTGTGACACAGGGTCTTCGAAGTAAGCCATGTTCTCCACAATGCCCAGCACCGGCACATCTGTCTTACGGAACATGGCAACTCCGCGACGCACATCAGCCAGAGCGACTTCCTGAGGCGTAGAGACAATCACCGCACCTGAAAGGCTCACGCGCTGGGCAAGTGTCAGTTGCGCATCACCTGTTCCCGGAGGCGTATCAATGATGAGTACGTCCAGTTCGCCCCACTGAACGTCTTTCAACATTTGTGTGATGGCCGACATGACAATCGGGCCGCGCCAGATCATTGGCGCATCCACATCTGAAATATAGCCGATGGACATGAGCTTCATGCCAAAGGCTTCGACTGGCGTGATCTTTCCACCATCGCCCTTTCCCGGGTGCGATTCGACTGTGCCCGTCATGGTCGGCAGAGACGGGCCATACACGTCTGCATCCATAATGCCGACGCGCAGCCCCTGATCTCGTAGTGCGATAGCGAGGTTCAAAGAGAGCGTTGATTTGCCGACACCGCCCTTAGCGCTGGCCACGGCAATGATGTGCTTGATACTTGGAATTTCCAGTGTGCCAGATTTCGCCGTTACTGCAGGCGCCGGTTTTGAGGTGGATTGGCCTGCGAGGTCTGCTCCTTTGGTAACGCGTTGCTGACCTGCTGAAGGCGCAGGTGTCTCCGAGTGCGCCGTCAGCATCACACGGACCGAATTGATACCCTTGAGTGCACCTACTGCCTGCTCTACTTCATAACGAAGGCGTTCATCGCGTTCGAGCGTTTGCGGCGCGCCATAGAGCGTGATGGTGACATCACCCTCTTTCGTTATGAGGAGCTGATCGATACGCCCCGCTTCTGTGACTGGTGTTCCGGTGGCCGGATCGGCTATTGATTTCAGGGCTTCGGAAACCAGTTCGGCGTCTGGTCTTGTCGATTTAAAGAAACGCATAATCTTCATGCTCTCGGTGGCACATTGCAGAAACAATCACTAGATAGCAGACTGAATCCGATTAACAGTTGGACATAAAGACACAAAGGAGCGGCTTTATATGCCATGGAACGACCAAAAAGGCGGAGGGGGTGGCCCCTGGGGATCCGGCGGCGGGTCCAACGGAGATAATAACTCTCCATGGGGACGTCCACAGGGAGGCGGCAATCAAGGCGAAGATCTTGAAGATCAGCTGCGCAAAGTCCAGGAGCGCTTCAAAGGCGCATGGGGCGGCGGTCGCGGTGGATCCGGCGGATCTGGCGGAGGCGGCAAAGGCCTCGGCATTGCTGGCATCTTCCTTCTGATCGGCGCATTGGCCGTAGCATGGATTGCAACTGGTGTTGTCGTCGTCGACGCAGGCCAGCAGGCAGCCGTATTCCAGTTCGGTAAGTGGCAGCGCAACCTGCCAGCAGGTATCCATATCCACCTGCCGCAACCGATTGAAACCCACCAGCTCATCGAAGTGGAAGCACAACAGGAAGTTCAAATCGGTAACAGCGCTGATCAGAGCCTTATGCTGACATCTGACGAGAACATCGCAGACGTCCGCTTCTCCGTTATCTGGAAAGTCTCTACGGAGAACCCGCAGGACTACATTCTCAACGTCGCAAATCCGGAAGCCACTGTTCAGATGGTTGCTGAATCCGTGATGCGTGAAGTTGTTGGCCGTTCGGAGCTCCAGCGTGTGATCACAACCGAACGTGCGGAAGTTGCGCGACAGGTTCAGGAACTCACACAGAACCTTCTCGACCAATATGGTGCCGGCGTTGAAATCATTGAAATCAACATCGCACGTGGCGACCCGCCAGCTCCTGTTATTCAGGCTTTCAACGACGTGAACGTCGCTGAACAGGACGCCCAGCAGCTGATCAACCAGGCGACGCGTTATGCTAACCAGGTTGTTCCGGAAGCACGTGGTGAAGCCTCTATCATTCTTGAGGCCGCTCAAGCGTATCGTTCTCAGGTTATCGCTGAAGCAACCGGTGAGGCATCACGCTTCCTGCAAATTCTTGCCGAATATACTCAGGCGCCAACGGTAACGACTGAACGTCTCTACCTTGATACATGGTCCCGCATTCTGAGCCGTACACAGAACACAGTTCTGGACAACGACTCCGGCGCGGTTCCGTATCTGCCGCTTGAAAACACCAACCGCCGCCCGACGGCTAACTAGGAGGACGAACACATGAGAGCTATTTCAATCATTTTGCTCGTCGTACTGGGCATCGTCGCTCTGGTCGGTTTGAACAGCTTCTACACGGTCCGTCAGGATCAGCAGGCGCTGGTACTGCAATTCGGTAGCCCTGTTGCCGTACGTAACGAGTTTTCGCTCACCGAAGGTGGTGAACAAATCGACGAAGCCGGCCTTTTCTTCAAACTGCCATGGGAACAGGTCATCACGCTTGATCGTAAAAACATTGGTAGCAACATTCCGGACATTGAAGTTCTGGCATCTGACCAGCGTCGTCTGACCGTTGACGCGTTTGTTCGCTGGCGCATCACAGACCCGCTCATGTTCTATCAGCGTTTCCGCGAAGAACGTGTCGCTGCGGGTCAGATCCAGCGATTTACAGAAACCAGCATCCGTAACTCGCTCGGTCAGGTTCCTGTCCCGGAAATCGTCTCCGGT
This sequence comes from Ponticaulis sp., assembly GCF_029210165.1. NCBI lineage: Bacteria > Pseudomonadati > Pseudomonadota > Alphaproteobacteria > Hyphomonadales > Hyphomonadaceae > Ponticaulis > Ponticaulis sp. The sequence continues at coordinate 2,268,923 of NZ_JARGNT010000001.1, read as the reverse complement.
CAGCGTGTTGCGCTGATGGAAGAAATCCGGACTAACGTGAACGACGCGCTCGACGGCACCGGCATCGACATCATCGACGTTCGTATCCGTCAGGCCGACCTGCCGGCCGCTGTTGCAGAAGGTGTCTACACCCGTATGCGTACAGAACGTGAGCAGGAAGCCCAGCGCATCCGGTCTGAAGGCGAGGAAGAAGCACGCCTCATTCGCGCTCAGGCTGACCGCGAAGCGACAGTTGTCCGCGCTGAAGCGAACCAGACCGCTGAGCAGACACGTGGTCAAGGCGACGCGGAAGCAACCCGCATTTACGCCGACGCTTATGGTCGTGACATTGCCTTCTTCCGTCTTCAGCGTGGTCTGATCGCGTGTGAAGAAGCAATCGTCGAGGGCACAGTCATCGTCTCCGACTCAAGCGAGCTCGATGTCTGCCGTGTCTTCATTGAAGGCGCACGCCGCGCAAGCGGTCGTTAAGCGCACTTCATGAGTGTCTTTATTGTTGCATTAGGCCTTCTGCTCGCTGCAGAAGGCCTTTTGTATGCTCTGGCGCCGGATTTCATGAAACGCATGGCCGCTCGCCTTTTGGGAACCGAACGCGATCAGCTGCGTCAAAGCGGTATTATCGCTGCAACCCTTGGCGCAATTCTGATTTATATCGCCGCTCGCTTTATGCGCTGAGGCCGCTAGGATTGACATCGATTCCAATTAGCCGATTGTTCCTCCGGCCAGACCCCTCTATGACTCTGGCTGGGCGACAGAAATTTTAAGGTAGTTTGATGGACCTGAAGCTGATTTCAACTTCGTGTCTGGCCTTGGCCATGGCAAGCGCACTTCCAGCAGTGGCGCAGAACTCAGCGGCTCAGACGAACTCACCTACTCGTGTGCACGACACGCCTGACGGATTCTCTCAACTCTCGCGCCGCCTTATGCCGTCCGTTGTGAACATTTCTACGTCACAACGCGTCATCGAAGCGGGCCTGCCTGACTTTCCGCAAGGTTCTCCGATGGAGCGCTTCAACGACCTGTTCGGTCGTGATGATGACGGCTTCCGCAGAACCTCTTCACTCGGTTCAGGCTTTGTCACCGACCCGACCGGCTACATCGTCACCAATAATCACGTCATTGAGGGTGCTGACGAAATCGAAGTGCAGTTCGCTGATGGTCGCACCTACCCGGCCGAACTAATTGGCCGAGATGTCGACACAGATATCGCCGTGTTGAAAATCGAACCGCTCCGTCCACTCGAAGCTGTGCCGTTTGCCGATTCTGATACCGCTGAAGTTGGCGATTGGGTCATTGCTATCGGTAACCCGTTCGGTCTCGGAGGATCTGTTTCCGCGGGTATCATCTCGGCACGTAGCCGCGATATCAATGCCGGCTCTTATGATGATTTCATCCAGACCGACGCAGCTATCAACCGCGGCAACTCCGGCGGCCCGCTCTTCAATCTTGATGGCGAAGTCGTCGGCGTGAATACAGCCATCATCTCTCCGACAGGCGGCTCTGTTGGTATCGGCTTCTCCGTGCCGTCGAACCTTGCTGAGTCCATTGTAGAAGAACTGATTGCCGAAGGCCGCGTCAGTCGTGGTTATCTCGGCGTGAATATCCAGTCAGTAGACCTGCCTCTGGCGCGTACCTATGGCCTCACCAATGCGGCTGGCGTTATCGTGACGGAAGTCACACCGGACAGCCCGGGCGATGCAGCAGGACTACAAATTGGCGATTTGATTCTCCGGTTCGATGGCGAACTCATTACTGAAACCCGACAGCTATCTCGCTGGGTTGCAGAAGCTGAACTCGAAACGCCGATCAGCATGAACATTATTCGCGGTGAAGCCCGCCGTGTATTATCTGTCACTCTGACCGAACGCGATGACGGCCTCCCTGATGAGGAGGAAGAAGAAGCACCACCAGCTCTGTTCGCGGGCTCTAACGCTTACGGTCTTCTGCTTCTCGAAATTGATGAAGATGCTCGTCGCCGCTGGCAAATTCCGTCTCCGGTTCAGGGCGCACTGATTGATATGGTTGATCCGGAAGGCCCGTCTTACGGCCATCTGCAGAAAGGTGATGTCATCACAGAAATCGCTTTCCAGTCCGTCACATCACCAGAAGATGCGAACGAGATTTTCGAAGAAGAAGGCGGCTCAGACCCGTTGCTCGTCAAAGTGCTGCGTCACGGCCGCTATTCATTCTATGCACTCCAGCTGGAAAGCTAGCGCCTAGTCGGGAACGACGACCCAGTCCGATTTTGGAATGCCCTGGAAGTAAAGCGCCGTTGCTAGCGACGGCCCTTTGATCACGGCGTCCGCAGCTTCTGCGAGGATCGGATGCGGATGATAGCCAACGCCCAGACCTGCAGCTTCAATCATGGACATATCGTTCGCACCATCGCCCATGGACACTACATCATCAGCAGATATGCCGAGCTTCTCAATCGCTTCCTTCAAACGGTCGAGCTTCGCCTGACGGCCAAGGATAGGTAGGCCAACCTCACCAGAGAGGGCACTGCCATCCATAAGCAGCGTATTGGCGTAATTCTCATCAAAGCCCGCAACCTCAGCCACACGCGATGTGAAGAAGGTGAAACCGCCCGACACAAGCAGGCATCGGCCGCCATTTGCCTTCATTGTCGCTGTGAGCGTCTTAATACCTGGATTGAGCGTGATGCGCTCGTCAAAACACTGCTGAAGCGCAGTCTCTGACAGGCCTTTCAAGAGGCCCACGCGTTCGGTCAGAGCGGCTTCGAAGTCCAGCTCGCCGCGCATCGCGCGCTCAGTGATTTCTGAAATCTGGTCCTTAATGCCCGCATAATCTGCCAGCTCGTCAATGCATTCCTGACCGATGACGGTAGAATCCATATCGCAGATGAGAAGCTTCTTGCGTGCAGCATTTGTTGGTCGGACATAAACATCAAACGCGTCGCCAATCTCTGCGCGGATAGCAGCCAGAAGATCAGCCAACGTTTCATTCGGCGGAGCAATTGCGAACTCCATCGCGCCCGGTCCGAGAATTATAATAGAAGCATCCTTCAGGCGGTCAGGTGCGGCATGCGTCTGCTCGTCGTGAGACACGATCACCACCGTAGCCGGGACTGCGATAGGTTCTGATGACTTAGCACTGAATGTGTTCATGATGAGCTTTCACAAATCTTTCAAACAAGGTAGGTTTCGGGAATGCGCCCTGCCATTCTCATCCACGGTCCGACCGCCAGCGGCAAGACCCAAATTTCAATCGACGTCGCAAAACGTCTCGATGGCGAGATCGTGAATGCCGATTCGATGCAGGTGTACAAAGGATTGCGGGTAATTACAGCCCAGCCATCCGACGAAGAAATGTCGCAGGCGCCACATCATTTGTTCGGATATCGCGATCCGGCTGATGCAGGCTCTGCCGGAAGTTGGCTGAAAGATGCCAAATCCGTCATTCGCGGTATCCAGATGCGTGGACGTGTACCGATCATTATCGGTGGCACAGGACTTCACCTTCTGGCGCTCGTTAAAGGCCTGTCGGAAATCCCTCCGATTCCCGATGAAGTGCGTTCTCAGGTTCGCACCCTGGTTCAATCCATCGGAACTGAGGAAGCTCACGCGCACCTCACAGAGATTGATCCGGACGCGGCATCCAAGATCAAACCGAATGACCGCCAACGCATCATGCGCGGTCTTGAGGTGCACACGGCCACCGGAAAGCCGCTCTCCAGTTTTCAGGGCGACCGCACACCGCCGATTCTCAGCCCGGGCGAATGGGTAGGCGTTGCCCTCACCCCACCGCGCGCGAAACTTTATGCCCGTATTGACCGTCGGTTTGCTGGAATGCTGATGGAAGGTGCTATGGATGAAGCCCGCGCGCTCGCTGTGCGCGACCTTGATCCGTCACTTCCCGCGATGAAAGCGCACGGTATGCCGTGGCTTCTGGCCTATCTGCGCGGCGAACTCAGCTCTGATATTGCAGCAGAATATGCCAAGCGTGACACGCGACGTTACGCAAAACGCCAATTTACGTGGATCTCTCATCAGTTCCCGTTCTGGCCAAGAATCCCGTCTCCGGAGCCTGAAGTGCAACAAAAGGTTATTTGTGCCCTTTTTAAAGAGATTGACGCGGCTTTTTCGAAAAGATAACCTGCATTCGAAGATTAAGAGGAAAAAGATGAGCAAACTGCTCGTAGTCGTGAGAAAGCGCCTGTCGGTGAAGTGAGAGACCACTTCAGCGCAGGCGCGGTTATGCAAGGGGCTCAGCGGGCCCCTTTATTTTTGGTTGGAATTCTGGCTCGTGCCAAAATGCAGGAATTGAACAAATGGACACGCAAGAAAAGATCGCAGATACGGATTTGACCATGACGGGTGCAGAGATCGTCGTGCGCGCTCTGTGCGATCAGGGTGTGGATACGCTATTCGGTTATCCGGGCGGCGCGGTCCTTCCAATTTACGATGCATTGTTCACTACACCGGAACTTCATCACATCCTCGTTCGCCATGAACAGGGCGCCGGCCATGCGGCTGAAGGCTATGCCCGTTCGACCGGTAAGCCGGGCGTTGCTCTGGTTACGTCAGGCCCGGGCGCAACCAATATGGTAACGCCAATTGCGGATGCGATGATGGATTCCATCCCGATGGTTGTCATCACAGGTCAGGTTCCAAGCCACCTGATCGGCACTGATGCGTTCCAGGAATGCGACACCGTTGGCATTACGCGCTGCTGCGCCAAGCACAACTATCTCGTTCGCGATGTAAACGATCTTGCGCGCATCATGCATGAGGCATTTCTTATCGCAACGACTGGTCGTCCTGGCCCTGTTGTTATCGATATTCCTAAGGATATTCAGTTCTCTAAGGGCATTTATAAAGGTCCTGAAGGAACACAGCACAAAACCTATCATCCGGCTTCGGAGCCGCATGAGGCAGGTATCGAAGCTGCGCTTGAACTGATGCGCAATGCACGTCGCCCTATCTTTTATACAGGCGGCGGCATCATCAATTCCGGAACTGAAGCAAGCGCAGCTCTGCGTGCGCTGGTTTCTGAAACCAACTTCCCGATCACATCCACCCTCATGGGTCTGGGCTGCTATCCGGCATCGGGCAGCAACTGGCTGGGCATGGTTGGCATGCACGGCGCCTATGAAGCAAACCACGCCATGCATGATTGTGACGTCATGATCTGCCTTGGCGCACGCTTTGACGACCGCGTGACAGGCCGCCTTGATGCGTTCTCTCCGAACTCGAAGAAAATCCACGTTGATATCGACCCGTCTTCCATCAACAAGACGGTTCGCGTTGACGTTCCAATCATCGCCGACGCTGGTAAGGCCATCAACGCGCTGCTCGAGGGCTGGCGCCGCGAACAGCACCCGCGCAATGATCTCAGCGAGTGGTGGACACAGATCAATGAGTGGCGCGATCGCAAAGGCTTCTCCTATGAAAAGCAGGAAGAGCAGATCAAACCGCAATACGCGATCGAGCGCCTCTACGAACTGACAAAGAACCGTGACACCTACATCACGACGGAAGTTGGCCAGCACCAGATGTGGGCCGCACAGCACTACCATTTTGAAGAGCCAAACCGCTGGATGACGTCAGGTGGCCTCGGTACAATGGGTTATGGCCTGCCAGCGGCGCTCGGCGTTCAGGCTGCGCATAAGGATGCGTTGGTTATCGACATTGCCGGTGAAGCCTCCATTCAGATGTGTATGCAGGAGCTTTCTACCGCGGTTCAGTTCAACCTGCCGATCAAGATCTTCATTCTGAACAATGAGTGGATGGGCATGGTCCGCCAGTGGCAGCAGTTGCTGCACGGAGAGCGCTATTCACACTCATACAGCGACAGCCTGCCTGATTTCGTCGCATTGGCTAAAGCTTATGGGGGCCACGGTATTCAATGCCGTAATCCGGCAGACCTTGATGCAGCCATCGAAGAGATGATCGCCTATGATGGTCCGGTGCTGTTCGACTGCCTTGTCACCAAGGATGAGAACTGCTTCCCGATGATCCCGTCAGGTGCTGCGCACAATGAGATGATCCTTGGCGAAATCACCGGTGATGAAATCGACGAGTCCGGCAAGGTTCTGGTTTAAGCCCTGCGAACCTGCAGGTAACAAACAACATCAGGTTATAGCGTGAACAGGAACACCAAGTGACTCAAGCTAACCCACCATCTTCGCCACAGAGCGCATATTTCATTGATGACCATTCAGAGGATGCAATCGTTCGCCGTACATTGGCAGCGATTGTAGACAACGAGCCGGGCGTTCTGGCCCGCGTGGTCGGCCTGTTCTCTGCACGCGGCTACAATATTGAAAGCCTGACCGTGGCGGAGGTGGATAATAAAGCCCACCAATCACGCATCACGATCGTAACGAGCGGTACAGTTCAGATTATCGCGCAGATCAAAGCTCAGCTTGAACGTCTGGTGCCGGTTGCCCGTGTGGTGGATATCACCACCTCACCTGCTGGTCTCGAACGCGAGCTTGCACTTATCAAGGTGAGTGCCGCGACCGGTTCTGATGAGCGCGTCGAGGCGATGCGACTGTCTGAAATCTTCCGCGCACGCGTACTCGATGTCACGCTGGAAAGCTTCATCTTTGAAGTGACTGGCGGATCGTCAAAAATTGATCAGTTCATTGAACTGATGGAGCCACTTGGCCTGATTCAGGTCTCAAGAACGGGCGTTCTGAGTATTCAGCGCGGCCTTCCCGAATAAACACTTGAAGCAAAGTCTTGCTTCAGATAGGCGTTTGCGCTGCATGGCGCACAATATTCGTCCCAGAAAGAAAGAATGACGATGAAAGTTTACTACGAACAGGATGCCGACCTTTCCCTGATCCAGTCCAAGAAGGTTGCTGTGATCGGTTATGGTTCTCAAGGCCACGCACACGTCCTCAACGCGCGCGATTCTGGCGTGAAGGATATCGTTGTCGGTCTGCAGGAAAACTCTTCCTCCCGCGCGAAAGCTGAAGCTGAAGGCCTTACGGTCATGACACCGGCAGAAGCGACCAAATGGGCTGACGTCGTAATGATCCTCATCCCGGACGAAAAGCAGGCTGTTCTCTGGGCAAATGAAATCGAACCAAACGTTCGTGACGGCCAGCACATCATGTTCGGCCACGGCTTCAACATTCACTACAACCTGATCCGCCCAAGCGCGAATGTGGACATTTCCCTGTCTGCACCGAAAGGCCCTGGCCACACGCTGCGCGCACAATATCAGATGGGCTTCGGCCTGCCAGGCCTCATCGCGATCCATCAGGATGCGACGGGTACAGCGCAGCAGGTTGCTCTGTCTTACTCTAAAGCCATCGGCAATACACGAGCTGGCGTTATCGAGACGTCTTTCCGCGAAGAAACTGAAACCGACCTGTTCGGTGAGCAGGCAGTTCTCTGCGGCGGTATCGTCGAGCTGATCAAAGCGGGCTTCGAAACTCTGGTTGAAGCTGGCTACGCCCCTGAAATGGCTTACTTCGAGTGCCTCCACGAAACCAAGCTCATCGTAGACCTGATCTACGAAGGCGGTATCGCGAACATGAACTACTCAATCTCCAACACAGCTGAGTACGGCGAATACGTTTCCGGCCCACGCGTTGTAGATTCCGAGAGCAAGAAAGCGATGAAAGCGGTTCTGGAAGACATTCAGTCCGGTAAGTTCGCTCGTGACTGGGTCCTTGAGAACCAGGCTGGCGCACCAAGCTTCCACGCGACACGCGCGCGCATGAACTCACACCAGATCGAAGAAGTCGGCGAAAAGCTTCGCGGCATGATGCACTGGGCGCAGAATGATCGCCTGGTGGACAAGTCCCGTAACTAAGCGAGACCAATTCATCGATTAAGAATAAGAGCTGCAAACTTCAGAGTTTGCGGCTCTTTTTTTGCCCAGAAAACGACTCCCGTAAGGAGAGAAACCAGTTTCACTGACCGCAAAAATGATCATGCTGGATATATATATTCGAAGAAATGGTTGTTCTGGGGTCTAACATGAATTTCTGCGCTAAGCTTCTTTCGATCGCATGCCTTTCCGTAGCAGGTGCATCACTCGCACATGCTGCTGATTTCCAGCTGCAGCCGGGCCAATGGGAAATCACTGAAGGCATGAGCCTGTCAGCAAACGCGACGCCATCGCAGACGCGCTCCATCTGCATCACTGCCAATGAAAACCTGGTATCCGAAAACTGGTTCATCGATCTGGCGAAACCGAATGCCGGTTGCGCATCTGACCTCACATCAGTGAATGCATCACAGCTCCAGTTCAGCCTGAATTGCCCGAGCCGCAACGGCGATATCGAAGGCCCGGTCAACGTGAACGTATCTGCGAGCGAATTCACGATTTCCAGCGACCTCGCGCTGCAACTCGGCGGGCACCCGCTGCCAATGCACCGCCAGCTGACTGCCCGCAATGTGGGCCAGTGCCGCTAACCCATTGATCAAGTGCGCGCGGAAAGCAGCGCGCACTGTACTTACCTTCTGTTTGTCTTCGTATTGCCCCATTCGCGTGCGGGTATGCGCCTGACAACAGGAGCTCTCCATGCAAATCCTCACCAGTCTGATCTTTGTCGGCTATGCCGCCCTCACCTTCAATGCGACCTCGCCAGAACAAGCGCAGATCGAGGTTGAACCGGGCTATTGGAATTGGTCACACCAGACGACCCTCGCGAACATTCCATTCTCTGAAGAGAACACTGAGTGTCTACCGCCTTCGCAATCACGGTTCTCACTTGATCGCCTTGCTGCCGACCTAGGACAGGATTGCTCGGTCACAGACGTAGAGCCACAAGGCTCCGGCTATTCATTCACGCTCGTCTGTGAAGGCTTCTATTCCGGCGAAGCGCAAGGCACGCTACGCAAGCTGTCGGACTACCAGATACAGCTTGAGGCAAGCGGACAGGTGATGCTGGCCGGTTTGGCCGCAGACTTTGCTTTCGAAGCCAATGCAAGCCATGTCGGCCAATGCCCTCAGGAATGAGCCGCCTCTGGCGGTGCAGGCTTCAGCCTCGGCTCACGTGATACCAGCACACACGCGGCGATAATGATCGCCGCGCCAATCCAAACCCAGACGGTCGGAACCTCGTCGTAGAACATCCAGCCGAGCAGCGCGCTCCAGATCAACGCCGCGTACTCCATTGGCGCAATCTTTTGGGCGGGTGCACGGGCATATGCCGATGTCATCAACACCCAGATCGAGCTACCAAACGCCCCGAGTAACAGGAGCAGCGGAAAATCACTCAGCGAAGCAGGCTCTGCGAACAGCAAGGCGGGCACTGCCATGTAGATAGCCGGAAAGAAATTGGCATAAATCGCAATGGCAAAGCCGCTATCTTTTGTGGCCCGCATTCTAAGCATGACCATAGATAGCGCATAGCAGACAGCAGACGTCATCACGCTGGCAAAGCCCATCCATTCGTCTGGCGTGAAGCGCAAATTCATGTCCTTCCCAAGGAAGGTCACCAGCACACCAATAAATCCGATAAGGCCCGCGAGCACGGCATATTTGGCCGGTCGCTCCCCCAACAAAAGCCATGCGAACGGCGTGATAATCAGAACCGCTGAGAAGCCGAGCGCTGTAACAACCACCAGCTCGAGCTTACTTAGCGCAAAGAAGAACAAGGTTGCCGCAGCGGCGTGAACCAATCCGCGTAGCGCATGAAAGCGCGTTGCCTTCCAACCTGGAAGCCGCCGTCCCGTCAAAAAGTAGGGCACCGCCACAAGAACCGTAGCCAGCGCGAAACGCCAGAAGACGAGCGTCAGCAAGTCCATATCCTGCTGAACAAAACGCACCAGTGCATCCATTCCGACGCCGAGCATCACCGCGAGCGCAGCAGTCACCAGAGGCGATGGGACCAATTTTTCTGATAACGTCATGCCCGAACTCCGGCACCAGAACAGCCCGGTGTCATACACCAGTTTGGCGGCCGGCCAAACATGCGATGAGTAAAGTCTGCTATTGCGAATGACCGGGAACGCTGCATTCTACTAGACATAAAAAATCAGAGGAACGCCGCACCAAATGCTAAATCCAGATCAACACAAACTCTCGTCAGGAATTGATCCACATACTCCAGCACAGACCGTTCTCGGAGATGCTGACCTTTCCGGTAAAACCGCGATTGTCACAGGCGGCTATTCAGGCATTGGCCTTGAAACAACACGCGCCCTCGCCTCCGCCGGAGCGCGGGTAATCGTTCCCGCACGAACCATCGATAAAGCGAAAGCTGCGCTCGCTCCTGTAGACGGCAATATCGATATCGCGACTATGGATCTTGCCGATCTGACATCCGTCCGTCGCTTTGCCGATGATGTAATTCAATCCGGCGGCACAATTGATCTTCTGATCAATAACGCAGGGATTATGGCCTGCCCGCTCTCGCGCACTGCCGCAGGATGGGAATCACAGTTCGGCACCAACCATCTGGGTCACATGGTGATGACCCAAGGCCTGCTGCCAGCGCTCCGCAAAGCGAATGGTGCACGCGTGGTCTGCCTATCTTCGACAGGACATATCGTTAGCGATGTACACTGGGATGACCCGAACTTCCTCTCTCATGACTATGACAAATGGCAGGCTTATGGACAGTCAAAAACGTCGAACTCGCTGTTTGCCGTAGGCCTCGACCAACGTGAGAAAGACAATGGCATCCGTGCCTTCGCTGTGCATCCGGGCGGCATTATGACTGACCTGCAGCGTCACCTTGGCAATGAAGAAATGACCGTGCTCGGCTGGACCAATCAAGACGGCACTCTGTCTGAACGAGCCGCAAAATCATTTAAAAAGCCGGAAGCAGGTGCTTCGACGACAATTTTTGCGGCAACTTCAAAACTGCTCGACGGCAAAGGCGGACTTTATTGTGAAGACAGCGACGTTGCCAATCTGGCCACACCGGAATCACCGCGCTATTGTGACGTTCGCCCGTACGCGATCGATACCGAAGCGGCTGATCGTCTCTGGGCTCTTAGTGAAGCCATGATAGCCGAGGCCTGAATATGGGCGATGTCGTCAATCTTCGTCAGTTCAGAAAACAGAAGCAACGACAGGACAAGTCTGCAAAGGCTGAAGTGAACCGTGCGAAGTTCGGCCAGTCGAAGCTAGATAAGAAACTGACCGAAGCGCAAAAGGCGCGCTCTGATCAAACGCTTGATAGCGCGCGCCTGGAGCGGGACGAAGACTAGCGAAGTTCGGCAAACGCAATGGCGTCGACGAGCCAGACGCCATTCACTTCCTGATACATCAGATCAAACCGCACACCGCCCTCACTCAGGCGGAATGCACCGCGCAGACGCATGCGTCCGTCGGCGATCAGGTGCGGCGGTATCTCGAACTCAGCCTGCTGCCCGATAGACGCCACCATCTCGGCACGATGAGGCACGAGCGAACGGAAATGGTCCGGCAGAACGTCAGCTGTAACTTCGCTGCGCATACGCGGCGAAAGGATCAGCATAAAGCGGCTATAATCTTCCGTCATCTGAGCCTCGGTAATCACGACCAGCGTGGACCAGAGGATCTGATGAATTTCGTCGATATCAGGCACATCATAAGAGGCGGGCGCAAGCCGGTTGCGTGTCAGGGCTGGCGTGCGCGGAGCCACACGCGGCTGGATGTTCTCCGGCTGAACCGTCGGAGCTTCGGGCGCACTGTCTGTTACAGTCGGCGCAGTGATCGTTGGTCCCGGCGCGGGCTCCTCGCGCGGCATGACAGCAGATGAAGCCGGCGCAATTTCTGTCCGGCGCACAGCTGCGCTCTGAACCGTGTCAGGTGTCGTCGATACCGTGGGTGCGGGTGCGCTGTTTTCATAGGTGTAGGTACGCGTCGGCGCAGGTTCATTAGGCGTCGTGGTGACAGACCGGGTATATGAGCGAACCGGCGTAGAACCCGCCACAGTATCCGAGCGATAGCTGGTACCAGAACTCGTTCCGCTGGATTCGCCAGATGGCCGAGGCTGGGAGGTATAAGTACGCGTGGTGGTCGTCGGGCGATAGGTCGTCGTCGCGCCCGTATCCGGCTGCGTTGTGGAGTTCGTGTCAGGATAGCGCGTATACGTTCGTGTCGTCGTCGTTGACGTGTTCGTGGTCGATGAAGGCGTGTCAGACGGGCTGGAATAGCGTGTTGATGAGCCGGTCGTCGTTTGCGTTGTCACAGGTGCTGTGTAGGTCGATGTCGATCCTGCAGGGCGCGTGTAAGTCGAACTTGCAGGCGCATCCGTCACCGGCTCCGTGACAATGGTCTCCGTCCCGTCTGCTTCGATACGACGAACAGTGCGCGTCACTGTACGGCGAACGGTATTTTCAGTCACAACCGCCTCAGGAGCAGTTTGCGCGGCAGCAGCAGACATGGCTGGCAGCGCAAAAAGTACAAAAACACCCCAGATGAGAATCGCTGGCGCCCAGATCAGGGCATGCTGAAATCGGTCAGACGCTGTTTTGTTGTATCGTTCTGGCATATTCGCTTCCCGCGCGAGCGCTTATTTCGGTCCGGAATGGTTGTTCACGGGAAAATGAGCAAGAAACATGCCCGCTGAACATGTTAACAGGTTTGACAAACGTCAGGGCACCCCCAGTAAAGGTAGCTGAACAAAAACAAAGACAGTATCGGGAGAACGCATGTCTGATTTTGCACCGCTTTTTGAGCCATTCACGCTGAAAGGTGTCACCTTTGCCAACCGCCTGGCAATGGCCCCAATGACCCGCTCCTTCGCGACGGGCGGCGTACCTGGCCAGAATGTTGCGGACTATTATTCCCGCCGTGCAGCCGCTGATGTTGGCCTTCTTATTACCGAAGGCACGACCATCAACCGAGGCGGTGCATCTTTCGACCCGAACATTCCGAATATCCATGCGGACGAAGCCAAAGCCGGCTGGAAACATGTGGTAGACGAAGTCCACGCCAATAACGGCAAGATCGCGCCGCAAATATGGCACGTCGGCATGGCGCGCAAGCCAGGTCAGGGCCCACACCCGGAAGCCCAGTCGGATAGCCCGTCAGGCGTCACACACGCCGGCAAGCAGGTCTATGACACGCCAACACTCGATGATGTTGATGCGATGATCGAAGCCTTTGTTGACGGTATCGTCACAGCGAAAGAGCTCGGCTTTGACTGCGCCGAAATTCACGGCGCCCACGGCTATCTGGTCGATGAATTCTTCTGGGGCGTGATGAACACCCGCGACGACAAATATGGTGGTTCCATCACGTCCCGCGCGCAGTTTGCAGCGGACATCATCTCACGTGCGAAAGCTAAAGTTGGCGACTACCCAATTATTCTGCGTATTTCCCAGTGGAAGCAGTTCGATTACGGCGCGCGACTTTGCGAAACGCCAAAAGAACTGGAAGCGTTCCTCGGCGTTCTGGCTGATGCGGGCGTAGACTGCATTCACTGCTCTCAGCGTCGTTATTGGGAACCTGAATTCCCTGAGATCGACGGCGAAGACGGCCTGAACCTTGCGGGCTGGGCGAAGAAGCTCACTGGCCTCCCAACCATCACGGTCGGCTCTGTAGGCCTCTCTACAGAGTTCACAGGCGCCTTCCGCGGCGAAGGGTCGAAGACACGTCCACTCGCAGACGTTGTCGAGCGCCTCGATAAGGGCGAATTTGACATGATCGCTGTCGGCCGCGCCCTGCTTCAGGATCCGGAATGGGCGAAAAAGGTCAAAGAAGGCCGTTTCGACGAAACCCGCGCCTATGACGGCGAAGCGCTTAAGACGCTTTTCTAAACTCGGCCTCGAGGTTCACAACCTCGGTCGCGGAGACAATCTCTACCTCCGGCAGCGGGAAGATCAGCTTTCCGCCGCCGGCCAGGAACTCGGCCTCGCGCTGGATAATGCCTTCACGGAAATGCCACGGCAGCACGAGAAAATAGTCCGGTTTCATAGAGCGTGCGACGTCTTCCGGTACAATCGGAATATGCGTTCCCGGCGTGACACAGCCCCATTTATCAGGGTTCACGTCGGAGATTGCATCCAGCATATCAGGGCCTATGCCCGCATACTGCAGAATGACATTGCCTTTGGTTGAGGCGCCCAGCCCCAGAATACGCTTGCCGTCTGCTTTGAGGCTTTGAAGCTTCTCAACGAGCATTTTAGAGTGGAACTCAGCACGCTGCGCAAAGTCCAGATACGGCATCATCGTATGCAGGCCAGCGGCCACTTCCGCCTGTAAAAGCTCGTCAATTGCAGCCTGATTGACCGGAATATTGCGATTGCCCTGATGCGCCGCAGTTACCGCAAACGAGCCGCCATTTGTACCATTAAGCTCAACATCGACGATCTTCAGTCCCGCTTGCGCAAGGATATTCTTCACGACGGTCAGCGAATAATATTCCAGATGCTCCTGACACACTGTGTCATAAGCAAGCTGGCGAAGCATGAGCGGCAGATAACTCTGCTCGAAATGCCAGATACCGTCATCCGCAAGCACGCTAGCGATATCCTTCACGAACGATACCGGATCCGGCAGATCATAGAACATTGCGATGGATGTCACGATGCTTGCCTGTTTGCCGGTGGCGGCGCGATAGGTTTCTTCGTTGAAGAAGTCGACCTTCAGCGCAATATCGTCAGTGTAGAAGCGGCGGAATTTCTCGGCGCTCGGGTCAATGCCAATACGCTCAATGCCCGGCGTTTTATAGGCTTTGAGCGACGTTGCATCGTTTGCGCCGATATCCAGAACGACGTCGCCAGCACCAAGCGGGCGCACACGCTTTTCAAGATCGTAAATCTTTGCTTCCAGGTGGCGCACCATCGAAGCGTTGAGACCGGAGCGATATCCGTATGTCTCGCCATACATCAGCTCGCCTGGATAATCATGGTGAAGCTGAACAAGGCCGGACTCTTCACAGAATGCGAGTTCCAGAGGACTTACAGAGACCTTGTCTTCAGGAGACTTGGGAAAAACACCCGTCAGCGACTGATGGCCTAGGTCCATGATCGTCTGCAGAGGCGCATCCGTCAGGCGGCAGCGCGTACGGCGCGGAAAGAGCGAACTGCCTTGCGAAACTTCTGACATTTAACGAAACCTCTGCGGGGTTTAACCATTGATGATAGAATCTGCCCGTATTTGACCTAAATTTTCGTAAAGACTGTCAGGAAGGACGTTTTATGACCCAAACACCCCCAAAGGTTGTCCGCAGCGACGAAGAATGGAAATCGGTCCTAACCGAGGAGCAATACCGCGTTGGCGTTAAAGATGGCACGGAACGCGCCTTTACTCCGGGCAATTATCAGGACGAAAAACGCGACGGCGATTATCACTGCGTCGGGTGCGATACGGTGCTCTGGCAATCCGACCATAAATTTGAATCTGGCACCGGCTGGCCGAGTTTCTTCCAGCCGGCCTCCGAAGGCGTGGTCGATACAAAGCGTGATTTCAAAATGATTGTGCCCCGTACCGAATGCCATTGCGCTGTTTGCGGCCTTCACCAGGGCCATGTCTTCAAAGACGGCCCGCCGCCAACAGGCCTGCGCTGGTGCATCAATGGCGCCGTTCTGAACTTCGTTCCACGTGACGAAGGATAATAAAAAACCTCCGCTTCCAAGGCTCTTTGGAAGCGGAGGTCAGGTCTCGATCGCTCATGAACTTTTGAGGGGGCTCAATTGCCAATCGAGAAAATGGAAACGCTCCGGATTGCTCCGGAGCGTTAAGTCTGTTTGAAAGCGATTAGCTGTCTGCGCCCCAGGACACAGTCAGCTCCTGAGTGGAAGCCGCTTCCGCTGGCGCATAGTTCAGCGTACGCGCGAAGGACTCTGCCGCACGACGGAAAGTCGCATGTGAGCATTCGCGGATCTGGTAAGACGTCGCTTCACCAGCTTCGTCTACGCTGAGCTCCATGGAGCATTCACCAGCCATGCCGCGCTCTGCAGCATAATACGGATATGTGAGTTCACCGAGGCTCGCTGGGACAGCTGTTCCGGTGACATCAATTGTAAGATCACGAGCGTTTTCTTCAACGCCCTGCTCGGCCGTTGCGGTCGGCATCACGCTGACGACAAGGGCCAATGTGCCAAGCACTCCAACAAGTTTCTTCATGACAACAATGTGTCACTATTGTATTTTTTTGTCTACATCCGGACTATTATTTGAACATATAATTTCATAGATCACTGTTTTATAAGAATGTTATATTTATCATAAATACCAAAATCACATAACTGAAGCATTTCAAACGGCGAAATCACGCCAATCCATCTGGTGTAATCCGAAGCAGATATTACCTTATGAAGACACAAATTTCCGCTGGCAAAAACGCAAGCCGAGACTGCCGCAAACTTCATGAGGACCTATATGACCCGAACGCCGCCGATCGCTGAAAGACGCTCTGAAACGATCACTCAGCACGGGCACACAAGGGTATCTCCCTATGCATGGCTGAAGGATGATAACTGGCAGGCGGTCATGAAGGACCCGAGCGTCCTTTCCACCGACATCCGCGCTTATCTGGAAGCTGAAAACGCCTACACCAAGGCAGCCCTGGAAGATCCCTCCGAAGCGCTGCGCGAGGAACTGTTTCAGGAAATGCGGGGCCGAATCAAAGAAGACGATTCCAGCGTGCCGACGCCTGATGGCCCGTTCGCCTATTTCACCTTTCATCGTGAAGGCGGCGAGTATGGCGCCTATGCGCGGCGCCCATGGGAACACGCCTTCGATACAGATGCCGAATACCAGATCCTTTTTGATGGGGATGTCGAAGGCGAAGGCAAAGCCTATTTCGATACCGGTGACATCTGTCAGTCGCCCGACCACAAACTGATCGCCGTAGCTGTCGATGACAAAGGCTCAGAATTCTACACCATAACCGTTCGCGACATTGCTACGGGCGAACATCTTTCGGACGTGATTGAGAACACGACCGGCGATTTTGTATGGGGCGCTGGCTCGAATGTGATCTTCTGGGTCTATCGTGATGACCAGGGGCGCCCGTCAGCCGTGTATCGTCGCGTACTGGGCACTGGTAAGGACACGCTGGTGTATGAGGAAACCGATCCCGGTTTCTTCGTAAACATTGAACAGAGCCCGTCTGAGAAATACATCTTTATACGCACAGGCGGCCATACAACGTCTGAGGTTCATTTCTTCAGCGCTGACGAAACCGATCCGGAGCTGGTCACCATTGCGCCGCGAGAAACGGACATTGAGTACTCCGTGGTCGACTTTGACAACGAATTCTACATTCTGACGAATGCGGACGGCGCGGTCGACTTCAAGATTGTGAAAGCACCGATCGGCTCTCCGGGCCGCGAAAACTGGACCGAAGTTTTGCCGCATCAGGCGGGCCGGCTCATTCTCGATATTGATTCTTACGAGAACCACCTTGTACGCGTAGAACGCGAAAAAGGTTTGCCGCGTATCGTCATCCGTTCGCGTGACGGAGCCGAGCACGCCATTGAGATGAAAGAGGCTGCCTATGATCTCGGCCTCGCAGGTGGCTATGAATACGACTCTGATATCCTGCGTTTTGCCTATGCGTCGCCAACAACGCCGGATCAGGTCTTCGATTATAATATGACAACGCGCGAGCGCACCTTGCGTAAGACTCGCGAAGTGCCATCAGGCCATAACCCTGAAGACTATGTGGTGGAGCGCATCATGGCGCCCTCTCACGACGGCGTTGAGGTGCCTGTCACCCTGCTTCGTCATGTGAGCACACCGTTGGATGGTAGTGCACCTGTCCTGCTCTACGGCTATGGCTCCTATGGCGTGACTATCTCAGCCGACTTCCGCACCGGGCGTCTCAGCCTTGTAGATCGCGGGTTCATTTACGCCATCGCACATATTCGCGGGTCTCAGGCACTCGGCTATCAATGGTATCTCGATGGTAAGCTGGAGAAGAAGGAAAACACCTTCCGCGATTATGTCGCTGCCGGCCGCCACCTCGTAGAGCAAGGCTATACGCAGGAAGGGCGCGTCGTCGGCCATGGTGGCTCGGCTGGTGGCCTCCTCATGGGCGCGGCATCCAATCTCGACCCGGAACTCTTTGCAGGCATTATTGCTGCTGTGCCCTTCGTAGATGTGCTGACGACGATGTCAGACGCCGACCTTCCTCTCACGCCGCCGGAATGGCCGGAATGGGGTAACCCGATTGAGAGCCCGGACGACTATGAGACGATACGCGCCTATTCTCCTATCGATCAGGTCACAGAACGCCCCTACCCTGCCATGCTGATTACCGGCGGCCTCACTGACCCACGTGTGACGTACTGGGAACCAGCAAAATGGGTCGCGACTTTGCGCCACGAAGCGCCTGAGGGCGGGCCTTACTTCCTCCGCATCAATATGGACGCGGGACATGGCGGCGCCTCCGGGCGTTTCGAAGGGCTTAAAGAGACGGCAATTGAATATGCCTTCGCGCTCGCCATCGCAGGGAAGACCGACGCGTTCGCCCTCAACCTTTAAGGGTGCACTTAAGCCCAGACACAAAAAAGGCGCCTGCATGTGCGGGCGCCTTTTTGCTTTTGATGCTGATCAACCGATCTTAGCCGAGTTGGTCGATTTCTGCCTGTACTTCCGCAATACGGTCATCAATTGTACTGCAGCCCTCTGGCAGGTTGTTACCGAAGACGCGCAGCTCTTCACAGCTGTCTTTCTCGTTTGTCAGGCCTTGCAGACGAGTCTGGAGCTGGAACCGTTGCAGAGCGAGCTGAGTGCGAACTTCGGAGTCAAGGAAGTTGACCCAGCCGTTTGCCGCCCGGCGACCATCCGAGAAACGTGTGGCTTCGTTGAAGAAGTCGCGAGCTTCACCTTTACGATCAAGCTCGTACATCGCCTGACCGATCATCACGCGAGCATAGCCCGGCTCTGAGAGGTTACCGCGGGAAATAGCGGACTGATAAGCTTCGATCGCGTCTTCATACTCGCCGAGTTCGAAGAGGGAACGACCAAGACGCTCATACATCTTACCATCCGGGCTCATCTGAGCGGCTTCACGAATAGCCGGAAGTGCGCGGTCGAATTCACGGGCAACCTGATAGAGTGTCGCCAGAAGCTCAAGACGTTCGAAAGTCTTGGACACACGACCACGGTTCATTTCCATTTCCAGAATACGTGCCGCTTCAAACGGAACGTTGAACTGGTTGTAGAAGTTCACCACGCGCATAATTTCCTGCTCTTCAGTCAGAAGACCAGCAAGGTACATGGCTTTGTAAACCTCAAACGCGCGGCGTTCCTGGTTACCGGAATAATAGTCACCGGCAATCGCATCCCAGACACGACGATCGTTCGGGTCTGTACGAAGCAGACGCTGAAGCAGTTCAGCTTTCTTCGCGCGGTCACCTGTGCGGTCGTAGAGGAAGATCAGGAAGTCAATCGTCTGACGGCTGGCATTGTTACCATCTGCAGCAAGAACACGCTCGGCATAAGGAAGCGCACCTCGATAGTCTTCAAGCTGCTGGTGGATTACCGCCAGCTGCCAGTTCTGATCGCGAGTTGGAGTTACGCCAGTCGCAAGCCAACGATCCATATAAGCTTTCGCTTGCGGGACGTTCTCTGTCTGCAGGTGCAGCTGAGCAATTGAATAGTAGGTCTGACCAACCTGATCACCAGCAATCGCGCCGACGCGGATAGCTTCTTCGAGGTCACGGATAGCGCCAGTCAGGTCATCCTGGTTGATCTTCACAGCCGCGCTCAGGCGAAGCATCGCTCCGCGTTCGTAGCAGTTTAATTCCATGCTACGCAGCTGGTTGAGTTGTTGCAGAGCGCCCGCAGGGTTGTCGTTCTGGATCAGCTCTGTCTCAGCGTTCAGGTAAACCTGACCCGCATCAGAGCCGAACTCAGTCGCTTCACACGCTTGTTGCGCCTGAGCGGAACCAACTCCCGCAAATGCAATCAATGCAGCGCCGAGGACGCCAGTCATCCATTGTGCTTTACGCATCGTCTTCACTCCCTAGCCGTCATTCGGCTGCTAGTCTTCCAACCTGTACTGTATCGGATAGACAAGGTTTCCCTGACCTACCGGTACACTATTTCTCACGGGTGCAGCGAACAAGGTTTGCTCAACTGCGCGCGCGCTGGAGCGCGCAAAAATCTCATCGGTGCAGCTTGCCGAAACGCCGAATGGCCGGCCGGCTGCGTCAATAGAGAAGCTGACTTCGCAATCGCCTTCAATCCCGCGCGTAAGAGCGCGATGCGGATATTCAACAATTGGTGCACGAACAGGCACACCAGTCGCTCTCTCGAACCTCACCTCGGTCCTTCCGAGATCTCCGATCGCCCCTGGATCAAAATCCGCTTCTGGCGCCGGGAACTCAGAGAACTCTAAAACTACCCCCTCCGATGAGGGCGAGCGGATCGGTTCCATTCTTGGCGGAGGTTGGACCTCACTAATAAGTTCTATCGGTTCACGGCGGTTGAGGGTCTGAGGTTCTTCAGGTAACGGCGTAATCCGAACCAGAGGCCTCACAGTCCTCTCCGACAAATGAACTTCCCCGACTGACACCAACCGATCCATCACAACAAACAAACACAGAGTGAAAGCGGCGGCGGGGATGAAACTGGCCGCGAGGCGGCCAGCATCAGAACTAAAACCGGATAATCTTTGGGGCATGCTTCTCTCCTTCGTCCTTCGACAAGAAGAGTTATATCATAACATAAAAGAATAATCTATATTTTGTTACGTTATCACATGCCCTCAAAATTATTGCAGGTTGAACGAGATCGGATAGACCACGTTCACGCGGCGAACCGCCTGCCCACGGACGATCTTCGGTGCAAACTCTACACGGCTAACCGCACGTTCAGCTTCACGAACGAACACGTTATCCGTGCACGTCGCTTCAATGTTGAACGGGCGTCCGCGTTCGTCCACGTCAAACCGGACATCACAAGTGCCTTCGATACCACGTTCCGCAGCCCGCGTAGGGTAAGACGGAACAGGTGGACGAATTGGCTGCGCGTCACGGTCAGACACGGCAACTGCGTCCAGAGCGAAGCCGGAAACGTTTCCGATCTCGACTGTTGCAGGTGCAGCACCCTGGATCTGCGGCGTCGGAAGGTTCACGTCAGAGCGAGAAGACGACAGGCGCGGCGGTGGCGGCGGCTGGTCTGCTGTCTGAATACGTTGAACGTTCTGACGTGTCGTACGGCGGATTTCAGTCGCCTCTTCCTGCGGTGTGACGCGGGAGAGAGAGCGAAACTCGCTTTCGCCCAGTTCGATAGGTTTAGGCTCAATGAGCCAGCCCATCAGAATGAACAGAGCTACGACGATCGCACCGGCAAATGGGACACCCAGAATGATGCGTACCAAAGGGTTACTAAACATGTTGTAGTCCTCCTTAGTCCAGCTCAGTCGACACGTTCACAGCGGACTCAGGGTCTGCTGAAACAATTGCCTGCATCACAGAGTCGAGAACACCCGCTTCAGAAGCATTATCCACCTGGAGAACGATTTCCCCTTTGGAATTGCTCTCGCGAAGTTCACGGATCGTGAATTCAAGCTCGTTCAGCTCAATCTTCTCACGGGCAACGAAAACATCGCTGTTTTCGTCGATCGCGATAATGATCCCGAGCGGCGCAATGTTGTTATCATTCTCAGCGTCCGTGCGGCTGATATCCACACCCGGCAGTTTGATGAACTGCGCGGTGACGATGAAAAAGATAAGCAGGATGAACGTCACGTCGAGCATTGGAGTCAGGTCAAGCGCCTGTTCCTCAGCTTCGCGGGCACGTACTTTTCGAGCCATGACGATCTCCTATGCTGTTGCGTCGACTGTGAAACCGACATTCTCAATGCCGGCGCTACGAGCCTGGTCAACAATCATGATGACCAGTTGGTTGCGGGCACGGGGGTGTGCCTGAACCAGAACAGCGCTTTCCGGATTTTCCGCAATCCGCCGTTCAATCGCAGCCCGCACAGAGCCAACATCCGAAAGACGACCATTGACCGTGACGAGGCTGTCCTCAGTGATACGGATAAGCACCGTAGGCTGAGGGTTCACCGGCTGATCCGGCGGAGCCGGAGGCGGTGGTGTCAGGTCGATCGCGTTTTCCTTGATGAAGGTCGCGGTCACAATAAAGAAGATAAGAAGAATGAATACGATGTCGAGCATTGGTGTCAGATCGACTTCGGACTCTTCCGCCTTACGCTTACGTCCTCTCATGCATCAATCTCCATCTGGTCTGCGACCGTCTGAACCTTACGGCTAACCGTACGATCCATACTGCTGGTAAAAATGATGCCTGACAGAGAGGCGACCATGCCTGCCATTGTCGGGATGGTTGCACGAGACACACCACCTGACATTGCCTGCGCGTCAGAACCCGAAGAAAGGGCCATAACGTCGAATACGGTCACCATCCCCGTCACTGTACCGAGGAGACCCAGCAATGGCGCTAAAGCTACCATCGCTTTCGTGAGGCCTACATTCTGTTCCGCCTGCTGGCGAACTTCAGACACAAGCTTCTCGCGAACCCAGTGAGCAAGAACCGAGGATTTGTCTTTACGACTATTCCAAGCTTCTACAGCTCTCTTGGCCACAGCGTTGTGCCCGAAGTTGAAGTAGAACATCCGTTCGAGAATCAGAGCCCACATAATAAATGTGGTAACCATGATCACGACGAGGACTGGTCCACCTCGACCCAGAAAGGCTTGAAGGTCAGCTAGCATATGCTTGCCTCCATTCCACCTTGCGACGGCCTAAGCCGCCGCCTCACGTTCCGCACGTTCTGCAACAAGACCTGCAGCCTGCTCGTCGAGGAGCTGAGACGCAGAGCGGGAAGCCGCTGAACAGATTGCGTGGATCAGAAGAAGCGGGATAGCCGCACAGAGACCCATAACGGTTGTCATAAGAGCCTGGGAGATACCGTCAGCCATCAGCTGTGGATCACCAGCACCGTAAATCGTGATCGCCGTAAAGGTTACGATCATACCGATAACCGTACCGAGGAGACCAAGAAGCGGAGCAACAGACGCAAAGACTTTAATGATGTCGTTGAAACGTTCGATTTTCGGAGACTCTTTGAGGATTTGCTCGTCGAGTTTCATTTCGAGTGTTTCTACGCCGTCATTACGGTGAGCTTCGTACACACCGAATACGCGTGCCAGAGGGTTACCTTTACCAGCTTGCTTCGACTTCGCTGTAGAGCGCATAGCGCCTGTCATCAGAATGATGGAAACGAGTTTAAAGAGGCCGAGGAGAACACCAATGATGCCCATTACGATGATGACGTAACCAACGGTACCACCAGCTTCGATACGGTCATTAAAGTTTGGCAGTTTACCGTATGTGTCAAACAGCGTGCCTTTAGACGGGTCGATTGGCGCGCGAACAACTTCGCCTTCTCCAGCGGAGATCAGAGCAGCCATAGCGCTTGAGTAGTTGCCAGGAGGCTGCTTCTCATAAGCGATAAGATCGCCATTACGCATTTCAACGAAACGTGTGCCGTCAACCGTAGCAGCGTTGAATACGCCTACACGGAAAACTTCCATTGTCTGCGTTTCGCCGTCTGGACCGATCTGCTGAACAGGTGCTTCGAACGAAGTGACTTCAGATTGCGCGATCATTTCGAGAAGGATCGACTTTGGAAGACGGTCAAGTTCTTCACGAACCGGAAGCGACTGAGATTCAGCAACTTCAGCGAGACCTTCTACACGACCTGTGTACTGAGCAGATGCCAGTGAGTTGCGAAGAACAGGCATAACCTGACCAGCAGCTTCACGGAACTGACCGTGCAGCTGACCGAAGTCACCAGCAAGTTCAGAAATTTCCGCACGGAGCTCGCCGAGTTCAGCTTCTGTTGCAGCAACCTGGTTAGCAAGAGACTGGCCCCGGCTGTTTGCAGCGTTCAGCTGTGAACGGAGAGACGCCATAGACGCTTCCTGCTCGCTAGCGGCCTGACGGAATTCGTTCAGACGCTGCTGGTTAGCAGAAGACAGTTCGTTAGAGTCGCGACGGACAGCTTCCAGAACTTCTGAGAGTGAGCTGACCTGAGCAACTGCCGGAAGGGCAGAGACAAGCGTACCAGCGCCGAACATCGCGGCGGCAGCAAGCGCTTTCATAGAAAAGGTGGTCTTTTTCATAGTTACGATACCTTTACCTTGCGTTACTCGACCGAGAAGCGTTGGACAGGAGCGAAGAGAACGTCCTGTTGCTTCGTGCCTTCAGCGATACGGATGGCGTCCTGGATCGGACGGCGGTAGCTGTCTGGGAGAACTTCCCAGGCACCAGCTTCGCGGTCCCAACGTGCGACCTGACCGTTTGCAGGGTTGTGATAAACAAGTGCGACGCGACCGTACTGGAACATTTGAACCGTGATCGCTTCGCCAGCAGCGTTTGAGATGCTGCCTTCGAAGGTGTCGATTGTGTTACCGTACTGCATTTCAGCCTGGTACGCTTCAACGATGAGGCGGTAGCGCTCACCGGCTGTTACGTCCGCAGCTGTCATAGCTGTGTCGAGCTGCTCGAGGCGCTCTGTACGGATGTCCATTTTGAATGGCAGGTCAGCTTCAACAAATGTTCGCAGATCATCGATCATTGCGTACATCATAGGCATCATCTGAGCTTTAGTCTCATCGATACGCTCGAGCTGCTCGCGTGCTGAAGCGAGTTCTTCCTGCTGAGATTCAACAACCTGCTCCTGTTGCAGAACGAAAAGTTCAGCAGCAGTCAGTTCTTGCAGCAGTGAGCGATATTCACGCTCAAGGTCGCTGCGCTCGTCGTCGAGCTGATTGATTTGAACCTGAATTTGCTCGGCTTGGCGTGTAGCTTGTTCACCAATTTCGAGCGCCTGGTTCAGCTGAGCTGATGCAGGCAATGCAACCAGGCAAAGGCCAGCAATCGCTGCGCTGCAGGCCGGATAAAGAACATTCTTCATGTTCGCCTCTCACTCCCATTGTGCGCGTGACATTCACGCGAGAAATCCGCAAAGGCGGCAGACAGAGCACTCTGCCGCCGTCAAAACTCATAGCCCTGCACACACACGCAGGTTCAGTTCTGGGATTCTGCCGGCCTCTATGGACCGCGCAAGCCCCGAAATACGGATGCTAGCCATCCGGCTTATCTTGTTGAGCCAATTCATTGGCTGGAACGACGCCAGTCCCCGAGCGACATCCTGACGCTATCAACCTTCAGGAAAAGATCAATACGTCAACTCAACAGGTTATAATGTAACCAATCACTGATCGACCGTTTAGACAATAGCTGAAACACAGCCCTGCCTTAAAGGTGCCCAGAATTGGCCCCAGACCGAAGTGCCCCGTTATGAAGTGAATGTCCAGCATCAATTTCGGGCCGCATTTCAAAACAGTCCGCCCCTGATGTTGATTAACTTTTTGGACACCAAGTGCACTCCTGATCTGCTCGGAGAGAGGAGCGTATTTTTATTGTAAAGGACCAGCTGATTATTTGGCTTTACTCGTCAGGCGAGTGCATATTTTTTTTCTAACCAATTTAAAAACCAGAATGACGTGAACAATTTTCCCGCAAAACTGAAAATTTTTTATTCAGTAAAGTGCCCGGAGAAGACGGAAAACAGAATTCGGCAGTGTACTTTGCTATTACAGCACACCGCAAAAAACACGTTGAAAAATCCAGATACGCGAACACGTTCAGACCGATTCAATTCTTAGGGGTATTTGGCGCAGACACCGGAAAACACAACGGCTCGAGCACACCACGCGGTCAAGACGATCAGCCGATCGCACAACAGTTCACCCCGGGGCAAAATGATCCGGTTCTGATTACTTGTATTGTTGTCAGGAAGGTGGCTGGGGCGCCAGGATTCGAACCTGGGAATGCCGATACCAAAAACCGGTGCCTTACCGCTTGGCGACGCCCCAACGAGCGGCGGTTATTACCCAATGCTTTTTGAGGATGCAACCAGCTTTGTGAAGATTTTTCAGATTGTTTCACTTCAATGCCGCCAGCACGGGGATTTTTTTTTTGTGATGCGATAAAATCTTTACAAAAATTAGCTCTTTCCTTATTCTTTTTCGATAAATGTAAAAAGTACATTCCGACCAAGGAGCAGGAATTGAAAACCTTTTTTGCCTCAGTGCTGGGCGGCTTTATCGCCCTGCTGCTGTTTCTGGCCGTTGGCGTCTTTGTTGTGATTGCGATGATTCCAAAAGCCGAACCGCCACCCGAATCAATCGTACTGGAAATTGATCTGCGCCGTGGGCTGCCAGACCAACCCGTGAATGCCCCTCCTCCGTTTGGATCATCTTCCTCCTTTATCGGAATGCTGCAGAATCTCGAGCTTGCTGCAGAAGACCCTGCTGTACACGGCGTCTTCATCCGCGCCAGCGAGATGGGAATCGGTCACTCTCGGGCTGAAGAGCTGCGCGATACGATTCAAACCCTGCGCGACAATGGCAAGTTCGTGCATGTACACACGCAGGGCGTCCTAGGCACCAGCCCGTCCGCTTATCGGAGCATATCCTCTGCTGACGAGATAATTCTGCAGCCAGGATCTGAAATCGTCGTTTCAGGCCTTTCAACAGAGACTCTTTTCATGGGCGACCTGTTTGAAGAGTTTCAGGCTTCGGCAGAAATTCTGGCTTTCTACGAATATAAGAACGCGCCGAACGTCTATCAGCAGACCGATTATACAGAGCCGCACCGCGAAGCGATGTTAGAGCTCATCTCAGATATCTGGGACATCACTGTCCGTGATATCGCTGAAGACCGCGCATATACAGATGTTGATAGCCTGCGTTCGCTTCTGGAGAGCGGCCCGATCACCGCGGATCGCGCCCTGGAAACAAATCTGATCACTCAAATCAATTGGCCAGAAGATGCACAGCGTGCTGCCCTGCAGCAAGCAGGCGAAAGCGCAGAGCTCGTGTCTGTCTTTGATTACCAACCGCCATACGTGCGCTATGACAGCCCTGCAATCGCGATTGTTGGCGGCGAAGGCGGTATCGTGACAGGCGGATACAGCGGCTCCCCATTCGGCGGCGAAGGCAATTTCGCATCTGATTCTATTGCTGAAGCGATCCTTGCAGCCGGTCGAAACGACAATGTCGGAGCGATCGTGTTCCGGGTCGACTCAGGCGGCGGCTCAGCCATCGCATCCGAGCAAATCTGGCGCGCGGTAGAACGTGTCCAGACGGATATGAACAAGCCAGTCGTTGTTAGCATGGGCTCTGTCGCAGCATCTGGCGGTTATTATGTGTCCGCTGGCGCAGATGCCATCTTCGCGTCTGAGACCACCATCACCGGCTCAATCGGCGTTTACGGCGGCAAGTTTGCACTGGCCGATGCGATGCGCCGGTTCGGCGTCAATCCAAGCACGATTGCTGTTGGCGGCCCTATGGCGTCCGTCTACACGCTGGACAGCTTCACAGACGAACAGCGTGAACTGCTCTATGCAGGGCTTGAGCGGACCTATGATCGCTTCATGCACATCGTAGCGACCGGCCGTGAACTGGACGAAACACGCGTACGCGAAATCGCACGCGGTCGCGTCTGGAGCGGCACTGATGCTGCTGAACTTGGCCTTGTCACGAATGTCGGCGGTCTGATGGATGCAATCGATCATGCTCGCGAGCTGGCAAACATCCCGGAAGATGCCAACACAGAGACGATCTATTATCCGGAAGCGCCAACCCTGGAAGAGTTCATTGGTAGCCTGACAGGCTCTTCAGCTAGCGCTGCAGCGAACATGGAAGACCTTTCAGTCCTCCTCCAGAACGAGCAGGTCCAAATGCTCATCCAGCAGTCGCAGGCATTGAACTCCGGCCAGACACAAATGCGCTCTGAGTACGGTTCAATCCGCTAACCTGAGACGCCTCATAGCGAAAACGCAAAAGGCCCCCTTCACATGAAGTGGGCCTTTTTCTTTGCTTGAAGCCAGTACAGCGCAAACACCCATGACGCTTGAACGAAGTGACAGCGCTGCGTTAGCCAATGCGCCAAGAGCATCGTTTTATATAAAGTTCCGGCAGTCCGAACCCGGGCCCTATCAGGTAACAACAGACAGAGAACACCCCCACTGTTCAGATGCTGGATCGGCCCCTACTCGTTCCTTGCCCAGCGCTTTAGCACGGCGCCAAGCTAACTATACCATGCGGACAGTAGCGAAGATTTCCTTCGCGCCGTGGCCCTACTCACCACATCGCTCGCCTCAAGAGTTGAACACGAAAAAGGGCCAGCAGTCGAAACTGCTGGCCCCAATTCTTTTACGTTCGATCTTCGAACGTTTCAGCGATCGATTAGAAGCGCTTAGAAACGTTCACGAAGAATGTACGACCGTAGATGTCGTAACCGATACCACCGAGGGAACCGATGCCGTTGTTGAACGTGATTGGTGGCTGCTCGTCGAATACGTTGCTGACACCAGCACGTACGACAGTTGTTTCACCAGACCATGTTACAGACGCATCGTGGACCCAGTAATCGTCGAGCCAGTCAACCTGGATACATGGAGTGTCGCCAGCCTGAACACAGAGGTTGAAGAACGAAGTTGTTTCGTCAGTCGGGTCTGTGTTGTCTTCAATCATGCTACCGAGGAAGCGAGATTGAGCTGTGAAACGCCAGTCGCCACGCTCGAACTGGTTCGTGATGTTGAGGCGCCATTCTGGGTTACCGTACTCACCGAGTGTGTCGTTGATTTCGATACCTGTTGCAGTGACGAACTCTTCAGTCTGAGTGAGAGACTGAGTTGCACGAACTGTGAGGTTATAACCGATGTCTGCAGGCAGATCAGTCATGAACTCGAGGTTATAGTCGATACCTTCAACAACCTGGTCACCGAGGTTCTGGTTGAGCGCTTCAATGAAGACAATCTCACCCTGAGCGCCGGATACTGGGTCTACAGTTTCACGTGTGATGTTACCACACTGCGGGTCAGACAGACCGACAGAGTTGTAGCAGCGTGCCGCGATTGTAGCAGCTGAAAGCTGGTCAATCTCGTCTTCAACCGTGATTTCGTAGTACGTTACAGAAGTACGAAGGTCGAAAGAGTCAAACCATGGCTGCTCGAACACGATACCCGCAGAAATCGCCTGAGACGTCTCTGGAGCAAGGTTCGGGTTAGAACCAGAAGCAACCTGTGTTGGTGAACCAGCAAATACTGGGTTCGTGGTGCCGAGACCAAGAACGCCGAGCTCTGTTGGATCAACCGCTGGCAGACCGAACGGGCCACCACCTGCAGCACAACGTGCGATCAGCTGAGGGTCACGTGGGTCGAGGTTAGCTTGATACTCACGAGTATCTGGTGTTGTCGGGTCGTTATCGTAGTCATCGAATGGAACTGCGATACCTGGAACACGACATGGGTCAGAAGGGTTAGAGAAGCCAGTTGCACGGCCACCGAACTGCTGACCGAGGTCAGGCGCACGGAAGGATGTACCAACAGTCGCACGAGCACGCAGCCACTCTACAGGAGCGTATTGGCCCTGTACGCGGTATGTGAACTCTGAACCGAAGTTAGTTTCGCTTGTATAACGACCAGCGAGGTTGAATGTCAGTTCTTCTGCGAGCGCCATGTCAGCAAGGACAGGAATCTCCATCTCGAAGAAGCCTTCAGTCAGCGCACGCTCACCGTTAGAACCCGGGTCACCAGAGAAGCCGTAGAAGTCACCAGATGTCGCGCCAGCGTCTGTGTCTGTGCGGATCTTGTCTTCACGGTACTCAGCACCGAGCACAATGCCCAGAGGACCAGCAGGAAGTTCCATTACGTCGCCAGTGACGAAGCCGGAAACAACCATCTGCTCAACAACCGTGTTTGTGATACGGTTAGGGAAGAGATACTCGTTGTCAGCTGGGTCAGAGAAGCGACCTGTGTTGATGAATGTCGCGTCGAAGAAGTCGAGCGGACGACATTCAACTGTCTGACCGAAGTTAGGGATAGACAGTGGCGCACATGACGCTTCGCCAGTCACTGGATCAACAGTTGTGTTGTTGAACGTTTGAACGAGGCGTGGGTAGTAAGCGATGCCTTCTACGATGTCAGTACCAGCTGAACGGCTGTACTGAGCGTAGATGTCATAGCTCCAGTTGTCGCCGAGACCTGTTTCGCCAAGGAATGGCAGGTCACCACGAACGCCGCCAATCATGCGGGTCTGGCTCACGTCTGTCTGGTTGTAGTAACGCTCTGAGTAGTACAGAGACGAGTTATAACCGAGTTCGTTCAGAGCGTATGTGTCTGGAATGTAGACGAAGCCCTGACCAGATGTGTTGGTTGTTGTGATACGTGTAGAGTGCGAAGCCTCATAGTATGCAACCATGTCACCGTAGAAATCAGTCTCATACTCACCTGTGGAGTACAGGTTGAAGCGACGGAAGTTAGGTGTCAGGACAGCGTTTTGAGCTTCCGGGTGAAGCAGAAGGCGCTGACCGTTAGCTGAATCTGGTGTAATCAGGTCAGCAGCGATACCGATTGGACGGAAGTTCTGCGGGAGACCTGCGATACCAGCGTCGAAGCCTGGATCGTAGTACAGGAAGCCGAATGGCGTACCGGAGATAGCACCAGCACCGAAAGCGGAGCTTGCACAGTTACCGAGGTAAACCTGACCGGAAGCACCCTGGTAAGGACCGATTGTACATGCAGCGTCGTAGAGGTCGTAGAAAGAACCCCACTGGTCTTGCGTGAAGCCGCTAGACTGCGTGTACTCACCAGCGAATGTCATGAAGCCACGATCGCTAGATACACCGTATGTCGCTGCGTAAACTTGCTGCTGGCCACCGTTTCCAGAAAGCTCTGGGTCTGTGTAGTAAGCTTCAAGCTGCAGACCGTCGAAGTCTGTACGCAGGATGTAGTTTACAACACCCGCGACAGCGTCAGAACCGTATACAGAAGACGCGCCGTCGAGGAGGACGTCAACGCGCTCAATCATTGTACCCGGGATCATGTTGAGGTCCGGCGCAGACGGAACACCACGAACACCAGCTGGTGCGAGGCGACGACCGTTTACGAGTACGAGTGTACGACCTGGATCAAGACCACGAAGAGAAGCTGTCGCAGAACCTGGACCGCTTTCTGTGTTGATGCCCGCAGATGTAGAAACGCCAGTTGTGATCTGCTGACCCTGAACAACTGTTGTCTGACCGAGAAGGTCAGAAGCGTCTACGAGGCCGAGGTCACGAGATGTGACGCCGTCGATTACCTGAAGCGGAGAAGCGCTGGAGAATTCGTCACGAGCAAGACGGGAACCCGTTACTGTGACGCGTTGCTGTACGGCAACTTCACCATCTGTTTCTTCTTCTTCGATGATCACGACTTCTTCGTCGGTCTCAGCCTCCTGCGCATGTGCAGGCGCGAGCGCCATAGCACCCACGAAGCCTGCGAAGACCGAAGTCGCCAGCAGGCGTGATTTAAATAATTTCCCGTTCACGTTTGAACCTCCAAAAAGTAACGCTTTGGCAGCTGGCAAAATTTGCCAACGACAAAGGGAGTGCCGGATCCCCAGAATCCGAACTGATTGGAAGCTATTCAGGCCTGGGCGCAAGCGTCAATTGATAGTGACAGGTTTGTAAGAATTTGCCCAAAACTGTGGCAGAAAGGCCTCATTTTTATGACAGTCCGCCTACTACCGGCGTCACTTCAAATGCACCAACTATAATCAGAATAACGAAGAATATTTGCAGCATAAGTGTCAGAGAAAACAGAATAAAACCTGTTCTCAAGAGCGATAATACTCTACCTGAACTGTAAACCTCTCGAAGCATTCGATAAATATAGATTGGCGGCGCGATGAACAATACGAACACGAACCAATCGAGGCCCACCCAGAAGAATAAAAATGCCACACTCAGCAGGATGTAGTACCAACTTTGAAAATGCAGCGACACGATCACATGATCATAGATGTAAATACGTTTAGAAAACGGGTACACGATCGTGAGCAACAGTATCATCGCAGGGGTCAGGGCCAAGGCAATTCTTGGTGCCCAGTTCTGGACAGAAGCGAAAAACATTCCCTGATTTTCATAGGCATCGGCGGCATGCCCGATCACCATTTCCAGAAAGCCTTTCGCATCATCGGAAAGCGTGTCGCTGTCGCGAACCTGCCCTAAAATTCCGTCACGGTTGACCCGTCCATCATCCCGGAACAATTCCGTATGCTCTGAATTCGCCAGATTACCCGGATCAAAACCTTCGCCGCTATCATCGCCCGCGCCCGGAACACCTTCGAGATTGCCAACAACCTCGAGATCAACCGGCACACCGGCATCATCAAGCGCTTGCTGCGCCTGATCCATCGCCGCGTCCATGTCTTCCTGAGTGACACCTTCTGGCGGTTCGGTGTCGACCGTGACAGGAACGCTTCCCTGATTGGCGTATCTGATGTCAAACCAGCCCTGCGAGTCGCCATAGGCGAACAGCATCAGGAAGTAGATAAAACTTGTCAGGAGATAGAGCCGGAAAGGTGGCACAAAACGCTGACGTTTACCGGTCAGATATTCTCTAGTGACCCTTCCCGGCCGCAACATGAGCGATGGCAGCGTGCGCATGACGCGACCATCCAAAGAAAGAAAGTCACCGAGCACTTCGCTGGCGAGAGACCAGATAGGCCGGTGAAACGTCTGAGCGAGCTGCCCGCAGTTTCCGCAGAACCGTCCGGTGACCACCGTGCCGCAATTGCGGCACGGATCTCCCGACATATCCCCGTCCCCTGCCCCTTTGGACAATCCGCCAACGGAGCCCAGCGCTCCTGCTTCGAGTTCTCCGGACATCAGCCCCTCCCGCTAATAAGCCCGACGCTCAGACGATCAGATCAGCCTTCGCGGCAGATATAGCGTGACCGGTGAACGTCATCCGCATTGTCGACAAAGCCCGTAAGCGTCGGATCAACGAGGTTTTTCGTAACCTGATACCACATTGGAATCACCGGCATATCGTCGAGCATCATTTGCTCTGCCTCTTCCAGCATCTGAGCACGAACATCAAGATCGCGCTCATTATCCGCAGCCTCTACAAGCGCATCATATTCAGCGTTGCTGTAACGGCTGTAATTCATAGCGCCGGTATTGGATTGCAGAAGGAACAGGAAATTCTTCGGATCATTGAAGTCAGCAACCCAGCCGCCATCACCGATCTGGAAATCGCCCTGACGCAGAAGCGCGTACTGGACCTGCGTCTCTTTCTGCAGAATTTCCGGGCGTACCCAGTCAGCGATTTCCAGCCAGCTGGCCTGAACCGCAGGTGCAACGCGAGGGTTATCGTCTGTAGAGCGATAAGTGTACTCGAATGCGAGTGGGTTGTTCGGACCGAAGCCGGCCTCTTCGAGCAGGCGACGCGCTTCAACCATACGGTCTTCCTGGCTCATATCCGCCCAGTACACCTGTGCACCGTCTTCGGTGTAGTTCGCTGTGCCCGGAGGAATAAGAGAGTAAGCAGGCTCATACCCGGCCGTCAGAACTTCGTTGACCATGAAGTCACGGTCGAGCGCCATAGCGAGCGCGTTTCGCACGCGTGCATCCTGGAACTGATCGAGCTCCATATTAATAGAATAGTAGGTCGTAATAAGCGCAGGCGCAGTACGAACCCAACCCGGGAACCGCTCTCGAAGTTCATCAGCACGCTGACCATCGAACGCATTATTGATGTCAAGACGACCTGTCTGAATGTAGCGCTCGACGGCATCAAGGTCGTCATACGGGAAGTAGATGACTTCTGTGAAGCAAAGGTCTTCTGCACCTTCCCATTCTGGGTTCACGACAGAGCGCAGGAAATCACCTGTGCGGAACTGTTCCAGGCGGTATGGACCATTCACGACGATATTTTCAGGGTCCGTCCAGTCGTCGCCGAACTCTTCGATTGCGTGCTCCGGAACTGGGAAGCTCACATAGTGCTTCAGAATGCCGGGCAGATAAGGCGCAGGATATTCGAGGTTGATCACAAGTGTGTCATCGTCGACGGCGTGAACACCAAGCTGATCAGCCTCTACATCGCCGCCATAAAACTCTTCAGCATTCTCAATCAGGAACAGCATGGACGCATATTGAGACGCCGTAGACGGTGTCAGAATGCGGCGGAATGCGAACTCGAAATCGCTGGCCGTAACCGGCTCACCATCTGACCAGTTGGCGTCCTTCAGTTCGAACGTCCATGTGCGGCCGTCTTCGCTGATCTCATAGCTCTCAGCCATGCCAAGCACCGGTGTCGCGTCCGCGCCGTCCGTAAACAGGCCAATGAACATGTCACCAATTACAATGTTTTCCCACTGGGAAGACACTTTGTGCGGGTCGACGGAATCAGGGTTCGCGCTAATGCCGCGTCTAAGCGTGTCTGGAGAGACTTCGCTGCCACCACCACAAGCTGCCAGTGAAAGCGCGAGTGCCGCTAGCGACGCCGAAAGCAAACCATTTTTGTTTCGCATTTTTATTCCAATCTCTCCGAACTTTAAGAGGACATTCTATGTCGATCTGTGTTGAGATTGAAACGCAGACGGTTACAGTTCAAGTATATTCGCTGCATTCATGCACAAATACGGACACTCGTGATGAAAAAAATTTGCCTCGCCGGCGTTGCAAGCCTTTCCCTGCTGGGAATTCCGGCACTCGCCGATGAAGTCGACCCGCTCGCAGACATTTATGCCTGCGCAAATATCGCTGATGATTCAGCACGTCTTGCCTGTTTTGACACGGCTGTCAGCGCGACTCAGTCCGCTCAGCAGGCCGGTGATTTCCGTACAATAACCCGCCAGGACTCAGAGCGCGTTCAGGAAGATGCCTTCGGACTTCGTATTCCGAGCATCTCCAATTTCAACATTCTGTCGCCGGGCTCGCGTCCTAACGCGCTTGCCGATGCCGTTCCTGAGCCAGAGCCAACTCCGGAGCCAGTCGTGGAAGCGCCAACGCAGGTCGCTGAAGCACCTGAAGCGCCGGAACCAGCTGAACCGGTCGCGGCTGCTCCAGAAATACCAGAAACAGTAGAAACACCTGCGCAACCGATCGCACCACCAGTTCAGGCAGCGCCAACACCGACACCTGCGCCGGCCGCAACGGAAGAGGAAGCCGAGGACGAAAGCCGTCCGCTGGAAGTCGAGCGCAATGATGATGGAGAGATTGAATCTGTATCCCTCAGCATTGAGCGCATCACGGTGAATGCAAACGACCAGATCACGGTCTACTTCAGAAATGGTCAGGTCTGGCGTCAGATCGAGAGCCGCCGCACGCGCCTCAACCGCCGTCGCCCGCCAACATTCGCGACAATCCGTCGGACAACGCTCGGCGCTTACGTCATGCGCCTGAATGGAGAGGGGCAGTCACTGCTCGTTCGCCGCGTCGATTAGCGGAAAGCCGGAACCCTAAAAGAAAAAGCCGCCCCGAAAGGAGCGGCTTTTTTGTTAGTTTATTCCGATCAGTTTAGCGCTCTTTCGGGTCGACCGCGTCACGCACGCCGTCACCGATGAAGTTCAGGCAAAGCAGCGTTACCGCCATAACCACTGCCGGGAACAGAAGGAGCCACGGGCTGGAAGACATTTGCTGCTTACCGTTGGAAATCAGAACGCCAAGTGATGTCAGCGGCTCATTAATGCCCAGGCCGATAAAGCTGAGGAAGCTCTCCAGCAGAATGACCTGCGGAATAATCAACGTCATATAGACGACCACAGGGCCGATAATATTCGGCACGATATGGCGGGCAATGATCGCGCTCTGGGAAACGCCGGATGCACGGGCCGCTTCGATAAATTCGCGGTTCTTCAAAGACAATGTCTGACCGCGCACAATACGCGACATGGTCAGCCATTCGACCGCACCAATCGCGATAAAGATCAGATAGATGTTCCGCCCAAACACAGTGGTCAGCAGGATCACGAAGAAAATGAACGGGATCGCATAGAGCGCATCAACGATACGCATCATGATGCCGTCAGTCCGGCCACCGAAATAGCCTGCAACTGTGCCCCATGTCACACCAATGACCAGGCTGACAAATGTCGCCAGAACACCAACTGCCAGAGACACCTGATAGCCAACTAGAAGACGGATGAACTGGTCGCGGCCTAGCGTGTCTGTCCCCATGATATGAAGGTGTTCAAATGTCGGCGACCAACCTACACGATCGCGATAGAGCGTTTCATATTCGTGTGGCCAGAATAGCGGCAAGATCAGCGCGCAAGCCGTAAACAGGCCCAGCACGATCATAGCGGCTACAGCAGCTCTGTTACGGAACAAGCGCGCACGGGCATCATCCCATAGCGAGCGACCAGCGACTGCGGCAGCTTCCAGCGCCGCGTCGTTCTGAGGGTTACGCATCCCGATCATCAGTACTTCACCCTCGGATCCAGAATTGCATAGAGGACGTCAGCCACCAGGTTCATCAGAAGGATCAGCGTCGCAAACAGAATGACCACGCCCATAACCAGCGTGTAGTCCCGGTTCAACGCACCATCGATGAAGAAGCTACCAATGCCGGGAAGGCTAAAGACACGTTCGATCACGAGAGAACCGGTCACAACGCCTACGGAGGCAGGGCCGATATAGCTGACGAGAGGCAGAACTGCGATTGGCAGAGCATGCTTCAAAATAATCTCGCGCTCCGGTACACCCTTGGAACGCGCGGTGCGGATATGGTTAGACCGCATCGCCTCGATCATGCTGCCGCGCATAATCCGGGAAATGCCCGCGATATAATAGAGTGACAATGTGATGACCGGCAAAGTGATCGTGTATGGCGTCATGCGCCCCAGATCGAGCCCGCCGGGCGCAAAGATTGGTATCCACACCCCGAACACCAGAGCCGCGACAGGACCAACCACATAGGACGGAATGGAAATGCCCAGCGTGGCCACCCCCATCAGTCCGTAATCCACCGCAGAGTTTTGTTTCAACCCCGAAATAATCCCGAGACCACCGCCAACGACAAAGGCGAAAAACATTGCGAGGCCGCCAATCGTCGCGCTGACAGGCAAACCTTCGCCGATCAGCTCGGATACGGTCTTATCCTTGTTACGGAGAGACGGGCCGAAATCACCGCGCGCCACATCTCCCAGATAAGTGAGATATTGCTCGTGCAGAGGACGATCATGACCATAAACGGCGAGAATCTGCGCTTCGACCGCTGGCTCCAGGCGGCGGTCATTACTGAACGGGCTGCCTGGCGCGGCGCGCATCATGAAGAAGGCGACCGTGATCACGACAAACAGCGTCGGGATCGCGATCAGCAGCCGTTTCAGAATGAAAGGCAGAGAAATACGTGAGAGAAATCGAGGCACGATGAAACTTGGTACTCCACTCAGATTTTCGGACAGCTGATTAATACGCCCAGCCGGGATTCCGTGAGCGGCCTATCTGGCATGGGTTTACCTTGATCGACAAGACTGGCATCAGGATTTCCGCAGATAACACTCATGTGGAGGTCAGATCGTGCACAATTTTCGTAAGATTACCGATCATTTTTACGCCGCGCCTCAAATCGAACCAGACGAAATCGATGCCGCAGCCAGCGAAGGCTTCGCAGCCATCATCATGAATCGCCCCGATGGCGAGACACCTGACCAGCCAGCAACCGCACTGATCAAAGATCGCGCAGATGCAAACAAGCTACCCTTCGTTCACATTCCGATCACAGCGCCACCACAAATGAGCGATGTAAAAGCGACGCTGGAAGTCCTCAAAGCCCATGAAGGTCAGAAAGTGCTCGCCTTTTGTCGTTCCGGCACACGCTCAACAACTCTTTGGGCGTATGCCGTCGCACTGGATAAGGCGATGCCCGTCGATGATATCCTGACCGCGGCTATGAATGGCGGCTATGATTTGTCACCGCACCGACCAGCGCTCGAAGCGCTTTTTGCACTGTAAAGATTGCACCTTTATCCAGCTGGGATATGAATGGTGACAGAGGGGATGCTCGTGGCAGACGGAGCTGAACTCGGTGTTGCCATCGCCTGCACCACGGCAAGGCCAATGAGAGCCGCGGCAAACGGACGGATCACGCGAAAGAAAACAGGTGTGATTTTGTCTGTCACGAGAATGTCCCATTCTGGCTTTAACGAAAGATGCGATTGCATCTACGCAAAGCCTGCGCCAAAGACGCTGAAAAAGCGCAACGCGTATAAGTAGAGTACATAGCAGCGCAAAGCTGCCGACGGGAAAACGGGTATGAGTAAGAACTGGCTTTCAGACTTTAAAATTCAGGATGGCGGCGTCCTGGTGAAAAAGACAGGGCACACCGTTCCCTTCAATCTCGGTCTGGTAAACGACATCCTGACATGGATGAGCTTCTACTCGCTCGCGCAAGGCTGGCGCATATGGCAGCGCATCCAGGGCCATCGTGCGCCGCGAATCGCTTTTCTGCCTGATCAGCCACGTCCGTGGTATTTCATCTGGCCTGTCATGCATGCCGCCGGTGCGATCATCGAGAAAGACGTCAACAAAGCTGACGTGATCTTTCACTTTGATGATTCGACCCTTTGCGATGCCGATAAGCCTGAAGTCTCCCATCCGGTAAAATTCATCAATTTCGGTTGCAATGACGTTTCCAAGTCTCTGGTCGCATCCACTTTCACCCGCGTTGCGGGCTATGATCTGGCCGTTGATCCGTCCGACTATGACGGGCTCATGGTTGAAAAGTCCGAGATCAACGCAGCCCATGACGGCCGCATCGTTCAGGGGCCGATGGAGCCGATTGAAGGCAAGAGCTATCAACGCCTCGTCGATAACTCCATTGAAGGCGATCTGGTAGAAGATCTGCGTACGACACTGGTCGGCGGGGAGCCGACAATCGTCTTCCGCAAACGCCGCCCGCTGAGCCGCCGCTTCCTCAATGAAAACACCGATGTGACTCTCACCTCCCCGCAAGCTGTCTTCTCTGCGGAAGAAATTGAGGTCATCAAGAACTTTGCAACCGAGCTCGGCCTCGACTGGGGCGGTGTGGATGTACTGCGCGACAAGCGTGACGGCCGCATCTATATTGTTGACGCCAACAAGACCGATATGGGCCCGCCTGTTGCCATGCCGCTCGGCCAGAAACTGCGCTCTACACGTTACATGGCACGTAAATTCCGTGCATCATACGGACCGAAATAAACTCGAAACACTTTGAAAGGGGGCCTTATGGCTGGCCAGATCCCGTTTGTCCGAGACATGGACTTTGACTATGGCGCCGTCACAGAGATCAGCCCCCTCGTCCGTCGTGTGATTGCCAATAATCCCGGCCCGTTCACCTTTACTGGCACCGGCGTCTATATCGTCGGCCGCGGCACCGTCGCGGTCATCGACCCCGGCCCATACACAGAAGAACACTTCGAAGCACTGAAAAAGGCGCTCCAGGGCGAGACGATAAGCCATGTGATCGTCACCCACCATCATATGGACCACTCTCCGCTTGCCCATCCGCTCGCCGAGTGGGCAGGCTGCAAGGTCTATGGCAAACCAGCCCCTCGACACGAAGAATCTGCTGTGCAGATGGATGCCGGTTCCGACCATGGTTTCAAACCAAATGTCGAGCTGAATGATGGCGACGTTCTGGAAGGTTTGGGCTGGACGCTGGAAACGATAGAAACTCCGGGACACACATCGAACCATCTCTGCTTTGCCCTGAAAGAAGAAAATGCGCTGTTCTCGGGCGATCATATTATGGGCTGGTCAACGACGGTGATATCTCCGCCGGACGGCGATATGCGCGACTATTTCGAAAGTCTCGATAAAGTCCGTGCACGCGGCTTCGACACGCTCATCCCGACGCATGGTCCACCGATCACGAACGATGTGGATGGATTTATTGGGGCTTACATTACCCATCGCCGCGCACGTGAGGCCTCAATCCTCGAACGCCTGAAGGCAGGCGATACAACCATTCCCGACATGGTGAAGGTAATCTATGCAGACGTGGACTCGCGCCTGCATCCAGCGGCCTGCCACTCAGTGCTCGGCCATATGATCCATCTGGTGAAAGACGGGCATGTGTCAGTCACTGGCTCCATGGACGTGTCCGGCACCTATACTCTCTCGCAATAAAAAACGCGGCCCCGAAAGGCCGCGTTTCGATTTTCTGAACTGTGCTGTCGCTTAGGACGGCATGTCCGCAACATCCAGCTTGCTGGACAGGCTTTCCAGAATAGCGCTGATGCGAGCGGCATTTGCACCAAGGTCGGAACGACCAACACGGGACACAGAGCGTACGTCCACCTGACTACCTTCGCCCTGCGGACGGATACGGATCGCGACGTCATCTTTGAAGCCGTACCAGGTAGACGTGTAAGTCGCTTCCAGAACGCCCGCGTCCTCGTCTGCCGTTACGATCTCCATGCCCATCTCATCGAGCGTGGAATAAGCAGCAGAATAGGTCACGTCAGCCGGTGCACGCAGAATAAGTGAGCGGATTTCCGGATAGGCTTCAGCTTGAGCTTCTGACACTAGGCGTTCGTTATCACCGCTGCCAAATGTAGGCGCGTCGAGCACAGGGTTAGCCCCTTCACGCAGTTCCATCATTTCATCAGAGAACTGAATCGGATCGGACCAATCCGTCTGGATATCATGGATTGGCGGCACACTTTGCGCATTCATTCGGAAGCCCTGCATGCGACCGAGAACAAGACCTGCAATAAGAATTGCCGCTAGCGACAGAATGACGATTTTGACGCGCGGCGCTTTAATCAGGCCAAGCACTGTCAGCACGATACCGGCACCGCCAATGCCCATTGCAAGCTTAGGCCCCCACTCGACCGTCATTGTGCTCAAAGCGGTTCCAAGATCCCACAAGCCGTATTTATAGCCGAGGCCAGCAGCCATGAACCAGAACGGCAGCAAGATCGCCAGAAACAGCACCAGCCATGCGAGCCCGAGGCGAATACCGCCCTTACTCTTAGAATTGCTCATTTTATAACTCCACTCCCGAGATTGAGAGAGTCATAGCGCAGGAATCAGGCTTGTCACGCAATGTTTCTCCCCTTCCCCGAAGGAACTGGGGCGTAGGTGAACAAGGTCAATAGGAAACAAAATCAGCCAAACGGCGCATCAATCGACGGCGCAAATTCGCTGAACAGGCGTGGACCATCCTCCGTCATATAGAGGCAGTCTTCGAGGCGAACTCCGAATTCGCCAAAGATATAAATCCCCGGCTCGTTAGAAAAACACATGCCCGGCGCAAGCGGTGTGTCCTCGCCCATAACGAAGTTTACAGGTTCGTGCCCATCGAGGCCAATGCCATGGCCGAGACGGTGGGAAAGGCCCGGCGTCTGATAGCCCGGCCCGTAGCCTTCGCGCTCATAAAAAGCACGTACGGTAGCATCCACCTGCCCTGCTGGCGTCCCGATTTGAGCACTCTCAAGCGCCAGCTCCTGCCCGCGTTTCACCGTGTTCCAGACCTGACGCTGCTTCGCTGTCGGCTCACCGAACACCCATGTACGCGAAATGTCGGACTCATAATCATGCACACCGCAGCCGCAATCCATCAGAATGACCGCCCCCTCGCGCACTTCCTGCGCTGAACCCGTACCATGCGGATACGCGCTCGCCTCGTTCAGCAGGACCATTGAGAACTCGACATTGCCGCCAAGCCTGCGCGTGGTTTCGCTCATCAGGTTAGAGATATCGAACTGGCTCATTCCCAGTTCGACACGCGGGTAGATATGCCGGTAAGCCGCCAGCGTGATGTTGTTGGCTGTCTGCATCAGAGCCAGTTCGGCAGGCGATTTGAACATGCGAACGCCTCGGGTGACGCTCATACCCGACACCATTTCAAAAGACGGCGCCGCCTGCGCGATCCCGTCTGAAATGAAGTGACGCACCGTCTCTTCAATCGCGACCTTCAGGCCGGCATCACTCAGAATTCCAGCGACCAGCGCGAACGGGCTTTCATGCTCGTGCCAGGTGCGCACGTCGACGTCTACTTTTACGCTTTCGCGGACGGACGGCTCTTCAAAGTAAGGAGTGACAACTGTTGGCGTGCCCTCGGCAGGGATCACCACACCCGTAAAACGTTCCGATCGCCACCAGCGAATACCGGTAAAGTAGACAAGCGCAGAGCCTGCCTCCAGCACGAGCGCATCAATGCCCTGCTGCTGCATCAGCACCTGCGCTCTTGCGATACGCGCCTCATGCTCCAGCGGAGAGATGGGTTGCGCGCCTGCTGCCATCGCTGTCAGCTCGTCGTCGCGGGCGGATGCGATTTGAGGCGCGATCAGGCCCGTCAAACCTGCAGCCAGTCCTAATTGTCCGAAACGGCGTCTGGAAAGTGTCACGCAAGGATCTCCGCTGCTGAGATAATATCAGATCGGGCGCGGATCAGCCCCGCCCGACAAATGGCATGTTCGTCGCCATTACAGTCATAGAAAGTATGTTTGCCTCAAGAGGCAAATTCGCCATGTGCAGCACAGAACTCGCAACGTCCTCGACGGCCATGGTCGGCTCCGGCTTCAGGCTACCATCTGCCTGCGGTACACCTTTTGCCATGCGAACGGTCATTTCTGTCGCTGCGTTGCCGATATCAATCTGGCTACAGGCAATTGAATATGGGCGACCGTCCAGAGCGAGTGATTTGGTGAGGCCCGTGACAGCGTGTTTGGTGGCGTTGTAAGGCGTGGCACCGGGACGCGGCGTCATGGCAGAGATCGAACCGTTATTGATGATCCGTCCACCTTGCGGCGACTGCTGGCGCATGTGCCGAAACGCGGACCGTGCGCACCAAAACATGCCATTCAGGTTTACATTCACCACAGAGAGCCATGTCTCAGGCGAAATCTCGTCAATCGTGGCCGGAAACGCGCCCCGACCAGCATTATTGAAAAGCACATCAAGCCGCCCTGCCGATTCGACAAATTTATCGAACGCGGCATCGACGGCTTCATGATCGGTTACATCGCACTCAAGTGCATGCGCATTGGGATGACCGGCAGCCATTTCCGCCAGAGAATCCCCGCGACGCGCCAGAAGCCCGACAGTCCAGCCCTGCTCAAGGAAGAGCTGCGCGGTGGCTTTACCAATCCCCGCACTGGCTCCTGTAATCAGAATGGATTTCACGTCAGGCTCCGACACAAACGGCGTCCTGCTTACGCAGTTGGCAGTTTGTAGTCTTTGAACATGTCACGAAGGGCAAGCTTGTTGATTTTGCCGGTCGCGCCGAGAGGAATAGCCTCAACAAACGCAACATCATCCGGCGTCCACCATTTGGCGATTTTGCCTTCGAGCTGCTTCAGCATCTCTTCCTTCGTCGCTTCTTCGCCTTCATGGAGCTGAATGATCAGAAGCGGCCGCTCATCCCATTTCGGGTGATAAATGCCGATAGCGGCAGCGTTAGCGACCTTCGGGTGACCGACAGCAATGTTCTCAATGTCGATGGAAGAAATCCATTCGCCACCGGATTTAATCACGTCTTTCGCGCGGTCGGTGATCTGCATATAGCCATGCTGATCAAGGTGCGCGACGTCGCCTGTATCGAAGAAGCCGTTCTCATCAAGGACAGAACCACCATCGGCGCCAGCACCTTTGAAGTAGGTATCGACAACCGCGCAGCCACGTACGAGCAGGTGACCAGAGCTCTCGCCATCGCGCGGCAGCTCATTGCCATCATCATCAACAACTTTCAGCTCGACACCAAACGGCATACGGCCTTGTTTGAGCTTGTACTCGACATGCTTGTCCCAGCCCTGATCGCGGATTTCCGGAACCAGCTGGCCAATCGTACCAAGCGGAGATGTTTCCGTCATACCCCATGCGTGAGCTGTATCGACGTCGAACTTCTCTTTGAACGCGCGCAGAATACGCTCAGGAACCGCTGAACCACCGATAACGACGCGATCCAGATCCGGCAGATCGAGATCATTTGCTTCAAGGTGCTGAAGCAGCATAAGCCAGACAGTCGGAACCGCAGCTGACATCGTCACTTTGTACTTGGTCAGAAGCTCATAGATGGACGCGCCATCCATCTGCGCACCCGGCATGATCATTTCAGCGCCAACAGCAGGACATGTGAATGTCAGGCCCCATGCGTTCGCGTGGAACATCGGAACGACTGGCAGCACCTTATCGAAGACCGTCACGCCAAGTGCGTCAGCCATGCCTGTGATGAAGGTGTGAAGCACGTTTGAGCGGTGAGAGTAGAGAACGCCCTTCGGATTACCCGTCGTGCCGGAAGTGTAGCAGAGGCCGCACGGCGTTGTCTCAGGGAAATCGCCCCAGACGCAGTCCTGAGACTGGCCTGCGATGTAATCTTCATAAGGAACAGCGTTACGAAGTTTCGTGTCAGGCATATGCTCTGCGTCACAGAAAATGACGAAACGCTCGATGGTTTTCATCTGGTCCTGAACCGCTTCAAGCAGAGGCACAAAGGTCAGATCTACGAAGAGAATTTTGTCTTCAGCGTCATTTGCAATCCAGGCGATCTGCTCAGGGTGCAGACGCGGATTGATAGTGTGAAGCACAGAACCGATGCCCATAGCGCCAAACCATGTTTCCATGTGGCGTGCTGTATTCCATGCGAGCGTTGCAACGCGGTCGTGCAGCTTGATGCCGTCACCTTTCAGCGCGTTGGAAACCTGCTTCGCACGGTCGTGAATTTCTGCGTATGTCGTCTCGACAATCGGGCCCTCAACCGAGCGCGAAATAACACGGCGGTGACCGTGATTGGCTTTAGCGTGCTCGATAACCTTGTTTACGGTTAGCGGCCAATCCTGCATTTTGCCGATTAGGCTCATCGTCCTCTCCCTGACGTTCGAATAGCGTGTTCTTAGTATGATGACGCATGTGTCATCTTTTTTGGGTATTAAGAAGCGTCAAACGAACAAAAAGTGCAACCCGGCAGCACTGAATATTTTCCATGTCACAAATATTCGTTAGAGAGAGGCCGCAATATACATCGCCAAGGCCCTCTGATCATGTTTAAAAACGCTGCACTACCGCTATTCACCGCAACTTTCCTGCTGACAGGCTGCTTCGGTGAAGTAGAATCGCCTGATGTCTCTTCTGTTGATCCGGTCGAGGTAGAGCAGAGCTCTGAAGAGGCAACAGCAACACCAGTCGCCGCCCGACCGTCCCTGCCGGAAATCTTCGACTGCCTGCGCGAGAATAATGGTACGGCCATCGCTGCACATCGCGGCGGCCCGTATGAGTTCTATCCTGAGAATGCCATCGAGACGCTTCAATATGGCTATGATAATGATGTGCGCGT
This sequence comes from Ponticaulis sp., assembly GCF_029210165.1. Taxonomy (NCBI): domain Bacteria; kingdom Pseudomonadati; phylum Pseudomonadota; class Alphaproteobacteria; order Hyphomonadales; family Hyphomonadaceae; genus Ponticaulis; species Ponticaulis sp. The sequence goes on along the minus strand of NZ_JARGNT010000001.1, from coordinate 2,223,974 downwards.
CTTTGAGATCGACATCGCCGAAAGTCAGGATGGCGTGCTCTTCCTTATGCATGACCGCACCCTCACCCGCACCACCACCATGCAAGGCGCCGTGGCAGAGTATGACTGGTCTGAAATCAGCCGGGCAACGCTGGTCGACAATTTCGGCAATGAGACCGGCTATGCCATCCCTACTCTGGAAGACGCTCTGACCTGGGCTGTCGCGAGCGGGGCTATTCTGGAACTCGACAAAAAGCCGACCACCAGCTTCCGAAACATTATTGAAGCCGTCCGCGCGGCAGGCGCAGAGAATAACGTCATCATGATCTCCTATGATGACCGTCAGGCCGCTGAAATCGCGCGCATCGCGCCAGAGCTGATGATGACAGCCAGCGCATTTGGCGCGCGTGATATCAATACACTCCTCGACCTTGGCGTTCAGCAGCCTCAGCTTATCGCCTGGACCGGAACACGTGATCCGGATTTTGCGGCATGGGAACGCGTTCTGGATGAAGGCGTGGAAGCGGCATTCGGTACGTTGGGGCGTTCGGGTGAACGCCTGGATGATGAGTACATGGCGGATGGAGACGGATCTGAATTTCAGGAACTGGTCGACGCCGGCCTGACGCTTATTGCAACAGATGTTCCGCTTGAAGTCGCAGAGGCGATTGATGGTGACGACATCGCCCGCGAACAGTGTGGGCTCTAGGCTGGCCGAATTGATCACCAGTCCCTGCGCGTGCGGGGACCGGTGGGCGCCTGGCTATCTCGCCTGACGCTCGCGCCGTTCGGCTTTGCGCTCCATCTCGGCCATATAAGCGTCGACAAATTCTTCGAACGTCATTTCGGGCTTTGGTTCGCCATCTGGTTCTTGTTGCTCCGCAGCTAGCAAATCAAAGAACTCATCTGCATCTATCGGCGAAGGGTTTTGGCGGTATTCTTCAAGAAGTGCGGCACCGGTTGGCGTGCCTGAATGCGCATAAACATGTACGATCCGCCATTCAGTGTCCCGATAGACCCAGTCATACTGCGGTCCGGTAGCGAGGTTGAGATCTCGGTCTCCCACAATAACCCCGGTCGCAATCAGGCGCTCGGCATTCGCGATTTGAATGTTCGCCGGTAAACACTGAAAAACGATCTCACGCGATGCCAGCACACCAGACGCGCGGTGCTGGTAGACTGAAGGCGCATCAATCGCGAGGTCTGCCGAGCCTGCAGAATAGCGCATAGGCTCATACACGTCCCAATTCGGGTCGTCAGCCGGAGATCGAAATTCCGAAGATCCCAAATAAATTGGCTTTATGCTTACGAATGGACTGCTCAGCAGCACTGAGTCGACAAATCGGGATGCCGGATGCTGCGGACTATAATACGACCAGAGGGTCAGCCAGTGCGCGATAAAGAACAGAGCCAACAACACGTTCACCGTTCCGAGGCTGAAATCCATCCAACCGAAACGTTTATCCAGAATACCGCCCAGCATGACCATAAGCTGAGCGACGAAAAGAAGCCCACCGACAATCATGAACCACTCAATGCCGGAAATATCCTGATCCGGTAGCCGTCCCGTGAATAAGAGCGGATCGCACATCTCGTGCACAATAATATGAATGCTGATAATCCGGCCGATAACGGCGAAACTTACAGCGACAAGAAACAGACACAGTGTTGCGCTGATAAGCGGTTTCTTGCGTGATTTACTCAACAACCGTGAATACCGGTTCACTCTTTTCATAAACTAAAACTATAGCGCGCAACACTGACGGTAAAGCAAATTGTACGCGCTTCACTCATGCATTGCATGGCGCTTTCGCGACAGAACCATTCACTCCTCTCTTGCCAATTGCGCAGGAACTCACGGATAAGGTGCGCAACTAAACAGCAAGCTCAGGGGAGACAGTCATGGAACCATATCGCGAACTCAGCCGGTCCATCAAAGGCAAAACAGCAATCGTAACTGGTGCCGCATCCGGCATGGGGCGCGCAACGGCGCATCTCTTCGCACGCGAAGGCGCAAACGTCGTCGTCACCGACCTGTCTCAGGAAAAAGTCGACATCGTCGTTGAAGAGATCAAAGCCGCTGGCATTGATCAGGTGTTTGGCCTTGCCCTCGACGTAGGCGACCATGGCGCAATCAAGTCTACGGTCGCCGCGACTGTGGAACGCTTTGGCGGTCTGGACATCGTCGTGAACAATGCAGGCTTTGCCCATCTCGTACCGTTCGAAGCAGACGAGTATGATGAAGTCTGGAACCGCTCCATCAATGTCATGCTGACAGCGCACCAGCGCATGGTTCGCGCGGCGCTGCCATACCTCGTCAAATCCGGCGAAGGCCGTGTTGTGAACATCGCCTCTACCGAAGGCCTCGGCGCGACCGCGCTGAACTCACCTTACGTCGCCGCGAAGCACGGTGTTATCGGCCTCACCAAGGCTATGGCTGTCGAACTCAGTGCGAAAGGCATCACGGTAAATGCCGTCTGCCCGGGGCCGATCCACACTGGTATCACCGAAGGTATTCAGGATGATCACAAAACAATCTTCGCCAAGCGCCGTGTTCCGCTGCGTCGCTATGGCTATCCTGAAGAAGTGGCGAACATCACGCTTAACTGTGTGCTGCCAGCGTCTTCCTTCATGAATGGAGTTGCGATCCGCGTAGATGGTGGCCAGCTGGCACGTAACGCGTAACAGACGCGAAATTTAATGATCAGCCACCTGTTATGCTCCGGCATGCTGGGTTAGCGTCCGGTCAGGGAGACGTTTTCAGGTGGCTTTTCAAACATTCATACTGGTGGGCACGATTGCTATCGCCGCCGTTTCGGACATGCCGAAGGCCGGTCCCGTTTTACGAGACTTCTCCAATGATCCAGTCCGCCTGGTCATCTGTAATTTCGGTGATGAGGATTTCGCACACTCCCAGCTGAACCAGATCAACTGGGCTGGCTACGCAGAGCGACAAGTCACCGTGGCTGAATTCTCCGAGGCACGCGCAGCCACGCATGTCGCAACAGCGTTCGGCCCAATGAGTCAGGTCATGTCACTCAATCTGACAGGGCGTAAACGCGAGGCCCGCGAACAGGGGTGCAATCTGGAAACGAACGAGATCATATTGTTTGGCAAGTCCGGTCAGGTTGTGGCACGCTGGAATGACATTCTGGGCAATGATGACCTGTTTCAGCTCCTTGATTCAGATAAGTTCACTTCACCGTCATCCGGCATTGCCAACTGACAGCCCGAGGCCTAATGCCTCGCCTCTATGCGACACGATCATCACCGTCTGACCGGCCTCGGCTTTGCCATTATCGGCACCATTCTTTTCGGCGCAAAAGGGATTGTGCTGAAGCTCGCGCTTGATGAAAGCAGCACGGTGGAGCAGATGATGCTTCTTCGTATGGGCTTCTCGCTGCCTGCATTTCTGGCTGTCGGCTTCTTCTCCTTTCGAAAGCGTCTGGCCAGCACAAAGCTGCGAACGGTACTGCTCGCCGCGGGCCTTGGCATTATGAGCTACCATTTATGCACCTGGCTCGATTTTCAGGGGCTTCGCTACACCTCTGCACAGCTGGAACGCCTGATCCTCTTTACCTATCCTACGATTGTCGCGGTTCTGGCTGCGATCTTCCTGAAAGAAACACTGACAATCCGGCATATGATGGCACTCGCGCTCTCCTATGCTGGCGTTTTTCTTCTGTTCGGGCGCGAGTTCTCACAGCAGGGCGATCACATCATTTTCGGCAGCCTTCTCGTGTTCAGCGCGGCCATTCTGTTCGCGATCTACGTGACAGCGGCTAAACCGGTGATCAACGCACTCGGGTCAGCATTGTTCACCAGCATTGCCATGACAGCCGCCGGTGCAACCATCATGGCACATTCCAGTGTCGTAGTGATAAGTGGCGATATGCCGGACTTCACATGGCTGATTATTGCCTACGGCGTGCTCCTCGCAACCTTCTGCACAGTGCTGCCAAGCTTCATGCTTTCAGAAGCCATTGCCCGCCTTGGCTCAGGCCCGACAAGCGCCATTGGCAATGTCGGACCTGTCGCGACATCCATGCTGGCCGTCTTCGTTCTTGGAGAAAGCTTCGGCCTACCGCACCTTGGCGCGCTGATCCTCACATCGGTCGGGATTGGTCTACTGACCACAGGCAAACCGGCGGCAACAACTGGACAAGCCGCGCTGAATGCAGAAAAAGGCTGACATGACAAAGAACACGCCCGCAATCATCCTCGTTGGCCCTCAAATGGGCGAGAATATCGGCGCTGCGGCACGCGTTATGGGGAATTTCGGACTGTCTGATTTGCGGATCGTCGCCCCGCGGGACGGTTGGCCCAACCCTGCAGCAGAGACCATGTCTGCTGGCGCTTTCGAGAGCGGCGTTGTCACACCAACGGTTTACGAGGCGCTGGATGAGGCCGTTTCAGATCTCCACTTTCTGCTCGCAACCACCGCCCGCCAGCGCGGCATGGAAAAGCCAGTTCACTCCACCCGCACCGGCGTTGATGCGCTCATGAAAGCTGCGGGCAAGACAGGCGTTTTGTTTGGCGCTGAAAAATCAGGTCTCCCTAACGACGCCGTTGTTATGTGCGATGCTATCCTCACCTATCCGGTGAACCGTGAGTTTGCGTCCCTCAATCTGGCTCAGGCGGTTGGCGTCTTTGCCCATGCCTTTGCAGATGCAGAAGCCAGCGAGGAAGTTACCGGAGTCGACATGCCGGCTGATCGCAACGAGCTCATCGGTATGATGGAGCATTTCGAAGATGAACTCGACCGCGCAGGCTTCTTCTTTCCTGCACAGAAGAAAGACGTGATGGTCCAGAACCTTCGAAATGCGTTCACCCGTTCAGGTTGGACGGCGCAGGAAACCCGTACCTTCCGCGGCGCCATCAAAGCCCTCGCGCTTGGCCGCGGCAAAGCCCGCATTCAGCGCGATGACTGATTGAAACGGCGCACCGAACACGCTAATTCAGTGCCATGTCAGAGAAGAAACCTGCCCCTACCACGACACAGCTTATCATCTGGGCTATTCCAGCCGTCGCAGGGCTGATTTTCACCCTCGTTGCGCTGGTGCTTCATCAAGGCGTGGAATGGGGGCTTGGCGGCCTGCTTTTCGGTGTTCTGTATTTCATTATCCGCTATGGATCGCAGACAATCGAAACGCCCGATCAATAGGCGGTTGACAAACACGCGCGGTTCAGGCTTTTAGCGCGCTTCGCCCCGTTTACTCGGGTGCGGAGCTATGACGGGTGGTTGGTGTCCGCCGTTGAGATCGCTCGCCACATAGGGTGGCAAGCCGGACCCAGTCAGTAATAAGGATGACACCATGTCCCGCAGACATAGTGCAAAGTACAAAATTGACCGTCGCGTCGGCGAAAACATCTGGGGCCGCGCAAAGTCTCCAGTAAACAAGCGTCAGTCTCGCCCGGGTCAGCACGGTGCAGCTCGTCGTTCGAAAATGTCGGACTTCGGTACACAGCTGATGGCGAAGCAGAAGCTTAAAGGTTACTACGGCGACATCACCGAGAAGCAGTTCCGCAAAACTTATGACGAAGCAGCTCGTCGTAAGGGCAACACTGCAGAGAACCTGATTGGTCTCCTCGAGTGCCGCCTCGACGCGTTCATCTACCGCTCTAAGTTTGTTCCTACAATCTTCGCAGCGCGTCAGTTCGTGAACCACGCTCACGTCAAAGTAAACGGCGTTCGCACGAACATTCCTTCCTACCGTCTGAAGCCAGGCGACGTTGTTGAACTCCGTGACCGTGCGAAAAACATGGCGCTGGTTCTGGAAGCTCTCGGTTCTGCTGAGCGTGACGTTCCTGAGTACATCGACCTCGACCCGAAAGCTATGAAATCGACATTCGTTCGTATTCCTGAGCTTTCTGACGTTCCATACCCAGTGAAAATGGAACCAAACCTGGTCGTCGAATTCTACTCTTCGTAAGAAGACAGAACATCGATTTCGAAGAAGCCGTCCGGATTTCCGGGCGGCTTTTTTCTTGGCCATCGCGCCCAACGTGGTCGCGAATGCAGTGAAAATGCAACCCTCCCCTGTTCAGGGGACGCAAAATGGATAATCATCCGGCAGTGTACATTATCGATAATGTGTTCTGGGGATATTATGTCTGTATTCAAGTATTTAGCTGGCGCAGCCTTCTGCGCAGCCATGGTGATGCTCGCGCCTGCGTTTTCGCCGACTGAAGCCCAATCGGCCAACAATGTTCGCGCTTGCCAGTCCGGAAACGCCGAAGGCTGTTTCTATGCAGGTGCAGAGATTGCGCCGAACAACAAACAGAACGCCCTTCCCTATTTCATACGCGCCTGTGAGCTGGGTGTGCCAGATGGCTGCTTCTATGTCGGACGCTGGCAGCTCTATGGCGAAGGCAATATCCGTCAGGACCGTAGCGCGGCTCTCGACAATTTCGAACGCGCCTGCTCGGTCGGCCATTACGATGGCTGTCAGTTTGCCTATGATGTTGCGATCCTCCCGCAATTCGGCTTTCGGGATATCGGACGCGGTCTCGATATGATGGAAGAAGGCTGCGAGGCAGGAAATATCCCTGCCTGTAAAGACGGCGCCGCGATCGCCTATGACGGCCGCGCCGGCGAACACCCGGGACATGTCGACTTTTCTCGCGCTGGCCCGATGGCTGAGCTTGTCTGCGCCGATGCATATGATCGTCTCTATTGTCAGATGGCCGAAGCGATTTACGGAAACCCGGAATCCCCGACCTTCGATGCCCAGCGCGGGATTTTTTATAACCAGCTGAACTGCAATCAGGGCGTCGCGCCATCCTGCGGCAATGTCGGCTATATCTATATGATGCTCGAAGAGTATGACCTCGCAGCGCAGGCGTATACGCGTGCCTGCCGCGGTGGTCAGCAAAACCATTGTGAATACGGCCAGTATCTGACGAACTGGATCCGCACTCAGGCAGCAGAACTCGCTGCATATCAGGCTCAGCAACAGCAGCGTAACAGCGATATTGATGGCCTCATTCGCGCTGGTCGCTACGCAGATGCAGTGAACCGCGCCGTGCATGAGTACCGCTCTACAGACCTCGCATCCCGCGCCGTTCTTGCTGCAAACAATGCGGGCGCGATGTCGACCCTGAACACTCAGGACCTCTATGTTCTGGCGTACTGGTTCCCGTCTGGTCAGGTCGCGTCCTTCGTGAATTCACAATTGTCTGCACGCGGTACTGGCCTTGAGGGCACATTTGGCGGCGATACAAACGCACCTGGCGCGGCAGCCGCACGCTACCAGCAGCAATACGGATCACGTGCGCCAAGCTACACGACCAACTCTGGCCCGACGCCAAGCTCTTCGCCAGTCTTGTCGTCAGCGCAAGCCTCTCAACAGACCCGTGACCGTTACCGCGCGGCCTGGTGTCAGGGCAGCAACCAGAACCGTAACGTTTGCTAGCCTGCAATTCCCGCTCTGACGGCAAAACCATTTGCTGTCAGGGCGAATTCACGTCTTACTGACGTCATGAGTATCGAGATTCCATCCAGTGAGGACGTTGCAAGGCGTCTGATTGCAGAGCCCGGCAAAACCTTCAAACTGAAGGACTGCGCCACACGTGACGAAAAACTGTTCGACGACAAACACACCGCCCGCGCCAGCTGCGAAGAAGACGCGCGCGAAATCGACCGGCTTCAGGATATTCTCTACGCCGAACAAAAGCGCGCCCTGCTCGTCGTGCTGCAAGGCATTGATACATCAGGCAAGAGCGGCACGATGCGCTCTGTCTTTGCCTATACCAGCCCGTTGGGTCTTCAGGTTGCCGCCTTCAAAAAGCCGACCGACCTTGAACTCTCTCATGACTATCTCTGGCGTGTGCACCAGCAAGTGCCGCGCAAAGGCTATATCGGGATATTCGATCGCTCCCATTATGAGGATGTTCTGGTCGTCAAAGTGCGCGGGTTCGCGCCAAAGGACGACATTGAGAAGCGCTACGAACAGATCAACCAGTTCGAAAAACACCTCACTGAGAACGGCACGCGGATTCTGAAATTCATGCTGCACATCTCTCCGGAGACGCAGGCAGAGCGCCTCAAATCCCGCCTCGACGAGCCACATAAGCGCTGGAAGTTCAATCCTGGCGACCTTGAGGATCGCAAGCTCTGGCCCGAATTCATGGATGCGTATGACGACATGGTAGAGCGCTGTTCAACCGAGCACGCGCCATGGTATGTTGTGCCGTCCGACTCCAAATCCCGTCGCAATGCGATGATTGCCCGAATCGTTCGCGGCGCGCTCGAAGACATGGACCCACAGTATCCAGATCCGGGGTGGAACGCAGCGGACTACGACATTTAATGCGCAACTATTGATGAAAATCAGGGCGGTTCGTCTCTGAGGCCTTCTTCAGAGGCAGAATTGTGTAGTTAACTCTCATTATCTTGTTGCGCTGTTGGTGCGGTTGTCTAAAACGACAGGCATAAGATATATGAGGGGCGAGGATATTGGCGTCGTTTTGTAAGAGTTTGCTAGTCAGCTGTGTGGCAGTCGGCATTGTCGGTGCAGCCAGCGCACAGGAAACCGTATTCCCCGATTTTCCAAATTATGTGCCAAGCGTAGCCCCTGCGCGCGTCTCTCCTGATCTTGCTCCTACCATTGATGGCGACCTCTCAGATCCCATCTGGGCACAGGCGACGCAGATAACCGACTTCTATTCCGTAGAGCCAATTGTCGGCACCCCGACGGAAGACACCATCGTCTATATGGCATATGACGAGAACGCGCTTTATGTCGCCGTCCACGCCTTTGACAGCAATCCTGACGAAATCATCACCCGCATTATGGAACGCGACGGCGAAGTCTGGCGCGATGACATGCTGCGCTTCTATATCGACCCATTCAATACGGGCCTTGGCGGCTTTGGCTTTGATGTAAACGCAGCAGGTGCACGTCTCGACCGTATCCTTCAGCGCGGTGGCCCGCCAATCGTCGCCTGGGACACGATCTGGGCGGCAGACGGACAGGTCACTGATGACGGCTGGACGGCGGAAATCGAAATTCCGTTCCGCTCTATCAGCTTCGATCCGGAGTCAGATGAAGGCTGGGGCCTGCTCATCACGCGCGAGCTGGCTCACAAAAACGAACAGATTCGCTGGGCCTCTATTGATCCTGGCGTACAACCATTTGACTTCCGTCAGCCGGGCCGCCTCGTCGGTATTAGTGACATCGAAGAAGGCATGGGGCTGGACATTGAAGTCCTTGGCAAGATTGAAGCGAGCCGCGACTGGGAACGCCCTCGCGACGACGATCTGATCTTCGCGCCGAGCGCCAATATCTATTACAAGTTCACACCGTCCCTCACCGGTCTCCTCACACTGAATGCCGACTTCTCTGACACACCGCTGGACGCCCGTCAGATCAATACCGGCCGCTTCTCCATCTTCCTGCCAGAGACGCGTGACTTCTTCCTTCAGGATGCTGCTGTTTTCGAATTTGCCGGACAGACCTTCGGCCGCGGCCAGTCCAACGGCCAGCCATTTTTCTCGCGCCGCATTGGTATCGTCGATGGTACGCAGGTGGATATGAAGGGCGGCATCAAGCTCAGTGGCGAGCTGAACGGTGTCGAGGTTGGCCTTCTGACCACCCGCATGGGCAGCGCCGCAAATATTGAAGAGCAAACCCTCTCGGTTGGCCGTGTCAGCATTGATGTGCTCGACAATTCCCGCCTCGGCTTCATCGCGACGAATGGCGATCCACGCGGCCTTACAGATAACACCGTGCTCGGCACAGACTTTATCTACCGCGACCGTAACTTCATGGGCGGCGGACTGTTGCAGGCGACAGCTTTTTATCTACGCAGCCAGTCTGATGACATTGAAGACGATTCCTATGGCGTGCTCGTTCAGTACCCGAACGATAAATGGGGCTGGAATGTTTCCTTCCGCGAAATTGGCGAGGAGTACCGCCCTGCCCTCGGCTTTGTGAACCGCCCGGGCACGCAGGACAGCCGCGCAGGCTGGCATCGCCGTTTCCGCCAGACAGATAGCTGGCTGCAATACTGGCAGGTAGGCACAGAGCACAACTATATCACCGACCTCGACGGCAATCTGGAAACGCGACGCAACCAGTTCAATTTCGAGTTCGTGAATAGCGCTACCGACGAGTTCAAGTTTTCGGTGTTCGAAAATTTGGAAGTCGTGAATACGCCATTCTCGCTGCCACGCGGCATTATCATTCCCGCAGGCGAGTACCATAATGACGGTGCATCAGCGTCGATCCGGTCGTCCTTCACACGGCCCTACGGCACGAACTCAGAGATTCGAGTGCAGGATTATTTCGGCGGCGAACGTGTGAAGGTCAAGCTCGCGACAAACTTCCAGCCCTCTCCTTACTGGAGCCTGAAGCTGGAATATGACCGCGACCAGATTTCAGTGCCGAATGGTGATGTCACCGTGCAGGTCTACTCGGTCGAGAATGTCATCAATCTCTCGCCAGATATTTCTGTGAATACACAGATCCAGTACGACAATATCTCTGAAGGCATGTCGATCTTCAGCCGACTGCGCTGGGAAGTTCGCCCTGAAACAGAGGTCTTCGTGTCTGTCGGCCATGGCGCTGTGGTCGACTATGACGAGTTTCCGAGAGAATTTGAGTCAGTCCAGAGCCAGTTTGTCGTCCGCTTCGGCAACCGCTTTCAGTTCTGACACTTTTTCTGATATTGTTGCTTGACGAACTATTATTGTTTTGCGATATGACTATTATCGCAAAACAATACGGACCTCCGTCATGAAACTCATCACCCTCGCAGCCATTTCAGGCGCTGCACTCCTCGCCGCTGGCTGTGTCATTATCGATGCCGACTCAGACGGCTATAGCTCTCACTACTCATCCCATGATGACCGCGTCTATAGCGCAGATGTCTCTGGAGACACCGTCACTGTCCGCGTTCCATCGAACGGTTGCACAGACAAATCGTATTTTGAGGTCGACGTGGACCGTGAAGATCACAACATATTCTATGTCGAGTTCGAGCGCGAACGTGAAGACCATTGCCGCGCTCTCATGCCGGAAGGCGTTGAGCTGGTTTACAGCTTCTCCGAGCTCGGCATTCCAGCAGGTGCGTCCGTAGTGATTGAAAATCCGGTCGGTCGCTGATTAAGTCTGCTCATCTTGAGCACCGATTTTGTCACCAAAGGCTATCATTGGGCTCGGCAGGCGTTATCGCCCGCCGAGCTTTTGCGTCTGACTAATTGGGTGGACGAAAACCATGGTGGTGCGGGCACACGGCACGTCAGAATCGATGGAATCAAGAATCTACTCGCGCCCACTGGCACCGTCGGGGCTTTAGCGGATGAATTGCTGCCTAAAGCCCACCCGGTTCGTGTGACGGTCTTCAATAAATCAAATGACCAGAACTGGCTGGTGCCATGGCATCAGGACCGGGTCATTGCTGTTCGCGACAAACACGATCTCGCGGGCTATTCAGCTTGGACAAAACAAGGCGATTACTGGCATTGCGAGCCACCGATTGAAGCCTTCAAGAAAAGCCTCTTTATCCGGATCCACCTCGATGAGCTAACCACCGAAAACGGAGCGATGCAGATTGCCTCAGCCAGCCATCTGAATGGCTTTGTTCCTGCGGGGAATGCCAGAGGACTTGCCGAGAATTGCGAGATCGAAACGGGCGAATGCAAAGCTGGTGATCTGCTCGCGTGCAACAGCCTAATCCTGCACCGGTCGGGAAAATCAAAAACCAATTCACGACGCAGGACTATACGGATCGACTACTCAGCCTTCGATCTACCGGAACCGCTGGAATGGGCGATTGAGCAGGAATAACTTCAGTTGCTACCTTACCGGATCAAAACACGAAGAAATTCACATAGACAAAAGCAACGGGCAGCAGAGATAGCACCAACGGTATCGATGGGTTCAGAACAATCATCTCTGTGCGCACATTCTTTCGGACCGTTTCATAAATGGCCCAGGCCGCAAGAATACCAAATGGCATCAGCCACACGACAAACAGCGAAAAATTGACCACGAGATCATCGCCGCTACCGGCATACCTTGCGCCGCTGTGAAGCGCGGCCCAGGACATAATCATCTCGGCAAATGCAATTATTGCGACGATGATCGAGACCACCAGTTCGACAATGAACGCTATGGGAACAGTCTTGTCGTGGTCCACGGCGCGCCCTCATTCTCTCTACGGAACACCAGACGGTCATGCAGGCGAAATGGGCGGTCACGCCAGAACTCGATCTCGACCGGCTTCAGTCTGAACCCTGACCAGTGCGGCGGACGCGGCACTTTACCGAGTCCGAACTTAGTCGCATATTGCGCCACACGTTTTTCGAGCGCAAAGCGCCCCTCCATCGGGCGGGATTGTTCACTTGCCCAGGCACCGATGCGGCTGTCGCGCGCGCGAGACTGGAAATAAGCATCAGCTTCTTCATCGCTGACAAGCTCGACGTCCCCGCGAACGCGAACAGAGCGACGCAGCGATTTCCAATGAAAGCATAGCGCGGCTTTTTTCTGGCCAGTCAACTCGCCGCCTTTGGCGCTCTCAAGATTAGTGTACCAGACAAAGCCGTCCTGATCCGCGCTCTTCAAAAGCACCATGCGAACATTCGGCAAACCGTCAGCATCGACTGTAGCAAGAGACATGGCATTCGCATCATTCACTTCGGATTTTACAGCCGTTTTCAGCCAGTCTGCGAACAGGTCGAACGGGTTCTCCTTTGCGAAGAACACGTGATCGTCCTCAGGCGCGTTTTTTTGATCCTGATAGTCCGGAGAAGCCGGAATGAGGTCATCAATTTTCTTATCGGACATGTGAAGTTTCCTGCGATGCTGCCGCCTTGACTGAATGTGTGCGCGGTTCCACACAAGGACAAGCCTGAAGGAACGGATTATGCCGCGATATATCGACCTCTCGCACTCTATCGAAGAAGGCATAGTGACCTATAAAGGCCTGCCAGCGCCGATCATCTGCGACTGGATGAGCTTTGAAAAATCGCACGGCAAATATGCCGAAGGCACCGAGTTTTCCATGCAGTGGATATCTATGCACGGCAACACGGGCACGTATCTGGATGTGCCACGCCACCGTTATCGCGACGGTCACGACATGTGCGGGCTGAGCCTTGCGCGTGTGTCATCGGTTGAGGCGCTATGCGTCAACGTTTCAGCTGCGCCGAACCGCGATATCGGGCTGTCCTGGTTCGAGCATTTGAAAGTTGAAGGCAAAGCCTTACTGATCCGTACAGACTGGTCTCACAATTTCGGAACGGACGCCTATTTCGAAGAGCACCCATTCCTCAGCCGCGAAGCCGCAGCGTGGCTGCGGGATGAAGGCGCCGTGCTCGTCGGGATCGACAGTTTCAATATCGACAATGTGGATGGCGGCGAACGCCCTGTGCACTCAATTCTCCTTGGCGCCGAGATTCCGATTGTCGAACATCTCACCAATCTGGCCGAGCTGCCGCATGACGGCTTCCTGTTTTCCGCGGTACCGCCGAAAATTAAAGAGGTCGGCACCTTTCCAGTGCGCGCTCATGCCATTATGGATTGACCGGAAATCAGCACGGTAGCCAGGTCACATGTCGCATAACACGTTCGGTCATCTTTTTCGGGTCACAACCTGGGGCGAAAGCCATGGTCCAGCTATTGGCTGCGTAGTTGACGGGTGTCCGGGCGGTGTGCGCGTCGATGTGGAAGACATTCAGAAATATCTGGACCTGCGCAAGCCGGGCACATCGCGTTTTGTGACACAGCGCCGCGAACCCGATCAGGTCAAAATCCTCTCTGGCGTTTTCAATGATGACCAGACCGAAGAAAAATTCGGCGGACAAGTCACGACCGGCACGCCGATCTGCCTGATGATCGAGAATGTCGACCAGCGCTCCAAAGACTACGGTGATATCCGTGACCGTTATCGCCCGGGCCATGCCGACTTCACCTATGACGAAAAATATGGCGTGCGCGACTATCGCGGCGGCGGACGCTCATCTGCCCGCGAAACGGCTTCGCGCGTAGCAGCAGGCGCAATTGCCCGCGCCGTACTGGGCCCTGACATCAAAATCCGCGCGGCACTTGTGCAGATTGGCGAGCATAAGATTGATCGCGAGAAATGGGACTGGGCGGAAACAGAGAAGAATGCGTTCTGGTGCCCTGACGCGGACACAGCAAAGACCTGGGAAACTTATCTCGACGAAATTCGTAAGTCCGGCTCGTCTGTCGGTGCGGTGATTGAAATTGTTGCTGAAGGTGTTCCTCCGGGCTGGGGCGCGCCGATCTATGGCAAGCTCGATTCAGACCTCGCTATGGCGATGATGTCCATCAATGCGGTCAAAGGCGTCGAGATCGGTGCCGGCATGGATGCGGCCGAACTCACGGGCGAAGCAAACGCTGATGAAATGCGCGCAGGCAATGAAGGCCCGCGTTTCCTTTCCAACAATAATGGCGGCATTCTGGGCGGTATCTCGTCCGGTCAACCGATTGTGGCCCGCTTCTCTGTGAAGCCGACCTCCTCCATTCTGACGACCCGCAAATCCGTCACACGCGACGGACAGGATGTCGATGTAATGACGAGGGGCCGCCATGATCCATGCGTTGGCATTCGCGCTGCACCTGTTGCAGAGGCGATGATGGCCTGTGTTCTGGCAGACCACAAACTCCGTCACAGAGGACAAATGGGCTGATGTCTGGACGCACCTTCACGGCGGACTATGACAAGACCAATATTGCGACGCGCGTCTGGATACCTTTAGGCCTCGCCGCTGTGACTGGCATGACCGGTCTTCTGGCTGGCGTTCCGGGCCTCTCCATCATTGCAGCGATACTGACCTTCGTCGCTCTGCGCTTCTGGCCGCTTACGCGGTTTGACCGGCCTGCACTCAAACTCTCCGAAGATGGTGTCGAGATTGACGGCCTTGGCGCTGTGCGCTGGCGGGACATTTCTGATGTGCGCGACGGTATGGTTCAGGTAAAGGCGCTGAAGCTTCCTGCGATCGATCTCAGCTTCACACGTCCTATTCCGGATGTGTTTTCAGCCACGGCGGCAACGCGCCTGCGCCCGTGGGAAATCCGCATTTTCAAGCTACGCCGCGACGGTAAAATTCGTCTTGATCTCTCAAAGCTTGAAGATACGCCGGACGATGTTCGCAGCGCCTTTCGCTATTTCATGTCCGGCAATACCTGAACGCTACGCGCCAAAACCACCTGATTTCATATAAGCTTTCTCGGCATCCGTTGTTTCACGGCCCAGCATTTTATTACGATGCGGGAAACGTCCGAAGCGCGCGATGGCGTCCATATGGACCAGCGCGAAATAGTAATGCTCACGTGAGTTCAGCGGACGCAGCAAATCGCAGCATAGCTGCTGGTCGGCCAGATCTTCTGAATGCATGAAAGGCAGATAGAAGAAGTTCCGCGTCGGCATCATCTGCGTTTTGTCATAGCCGCGTTCGATAGCAACGCGTGCGAGGTCCAGCGCTTTTGCGTCGGTAGAAAACTGCTTGGCATCGCCGCGGAAGATATTACGGGGGATTTGATCCAGCAGAATAATGAGGGAGAGCATTCCCGAGGCGGTGTCCGCCCAGCTGTCCAGCTCACCTGCAGCGCCCTTCTCCCATAGCGCTTCATAGGCGCGGCATTTCTCATCGAATGCCTCACCGCCGCTGAACCATTTGGACGGTCCGGCGCTCAGCCAGAAATCAAGAAAGTCGATTGCGTCTTTATTATCAGCTGCGGTCATGCGTCGGGCTTTGTCCATGTCTGAATTTTAGTGAGGAACACCGGATCAGGCTCTGAAGGCACAAGACCGGCTTCGGAAAACAACTTGCCGAATTCCTCAGTGAGATAGTGTTTGTAATAGGGTTCGTGGAAGCCTTCCGGAAAATATTCAAGCAGACCATCCATCTCCGGTGTGTCGCCAAGCTGTAATGAGTCCGCAAACACAAAGCTTCCACCTGGTTTCAGTACGCGGGCAATCTCTTTGGCCACCACTGGGCGCACTTTCGGCGGCAGCTCGTGGAAGAGGTAAATGCTGACGATGATATCCTGAGACGCATCCGGCAGCGGCATAGCTTCGGCCTGTCCTTGAATGATCTCCGCAGACTTCCAGTGACTGACTTCGTTCTTGGCTTTCTCCGTGTAATTGGGCGACAGATCGAGCCCCGTTGCGTTGAGGCGCGGAAAGGCATCCATCACGCTGGCAAGAAAGCGGCCTGTACCGCATGCAAGATCTAATAGCTGCGTCTGGCGCTGGTTACGGCCCTTCATCAGTTTTGATATTTCGCCAAGCACGCAGCGGCGCATCACATCGGCAGAGCCAGTAAACAGCACCTCGACCTGCGTATCATAGATATCGGCACTCTCATCAGAGAACCAGCCGCCAGATTGATAGTGAAAGTTCTGGCGGTAATAGGCAGGATAATTGCCAGTTCGCAGTTCATCGCGCACCTCAGTGCCATTACGCTCAAGCCGGCGCTTATTCACCGCATCGGCATCCTTCAGGAAAGAGCGTGAGCGACGCAGCGCTGCGGGGAGCTGCGAAGGCTGCGCATCACGCGGACGCGGATAAAGCCCCGCTTCAATATTTTCCAGATCGCGCTGATAGGCTTTGAAGAATTCGCGACGCATCGACTTAAAGCTAGGCTGACCGCTGGCAGGCTTGAATGCAGGTTCGTCAGGTCGTGAGAAACCGCCCATATTCCGGCGCAGAAGCGCGTAATGACCAGAATACCAGAGCGTGCGAACACCCTGCCCTGCAGCATATTTTGCTGTACTCAGCGCGCGAAGCGGATTGCGAGGACTCTCAGCCATGGCTTTTCTCTCCTGAAAGAAGATATGGCGTTTTTAACCGCTTTGGGAAGCCTCAGCGTTTAATGGCGTAAACCAGCCATTCCTGATTGCCATCACTGCCCGTGACGGACGATGGCTCCCAGCCTTTTAGCGTGAAGCCATTGGCCTCCAGCCAGTCTGAAAACGCCTGTTTCGCTGCCTCGACCGCCTCTAAGTCAGTTACGATACCGCCCTTGCCGACAGCCTTACGACCGACTTGAAATTGCGGCTTAAACAGCAAAAGCGCCAGACCGCCCGACCTAACAAATGATACTGCCGGATCGAGAACCTTTTCCAGACCGATAAAGCTCGCGTCACAGACCAGAAAGTCAATCTCATGATCAATCTGTTCGGACGTGAGTTTGCGCGCATCCAGTTGCTCGAACAGTGAGACATTAGGATGGTTTCGCAGACTCGGGTGGAACTGGTCTGTCCCCACATCTACCGAGACAACATGCGCCGCACCGGCTTCCAGCAGAACTTCAGTGAAGCCGCCAGTAGAGCAGCCGACATCCAGACAGTTTAGCCCGCTTGCATCAACGCCAAACACCTCCAACGCGCCTTTAAGCTTCAGCGCCGCGCGAGAGACATAAGGATGCGCCCGCTCTGCATAAATGATGTCATCCCCGCCGACGTTCAGGCTGGCCTTCGTCACGACGGCACCATTCACCGTTACCTTGCCTGCGCTGATCGCGGCTTGCGCGTCTGACCGGGTCGCTAAAGACCCGCTATCAACAAGAAACTTATCAAGGCGCACACGTTCAGACATTCAGCCTGTTTACGCGCTCTTTCAAAAATGGAAATGGGCAGAAATGAAAATGGGCGACCCTTGAGGCCGCCCAATAATTTTTCTTATTATCACCCAGAACGCCTCAGCGGAGGTTAGTCCTCGAAAAGATCGCTCCACATAGCTTCACGGCTTACGCGCATCGCTTCAATCACGACTGCGAGCCCCGCGAGGCAAAGAACCATCAGAGGTGCAGCAGGCTGCTGCACCGCATTCACCATCACATCAATCATTTTTCACTCTCTCCCTCGGAGTGTAGACAGAGTAAGGTGAAGGCTCTTAATGAAGGGTATTCAAAGCGAAGATTCAGGCGAATAAAATTACTACAAAAGTATCTGATTTTATTCACTTTTTGATAACCAAAACCGGCAGATTTTGCCGGGCAGAACTGACCATTCGGAGGCTAAAATCGCACGTCAAAAAGCTCCCGCATCACGCGCCTGGCAGCGTATGCTCTCGGGTCGCAGACTGGATCTTCTGGACCCGTCTCCGTTGGATATTGAGATCAGCGATATCGCACACGGCCTCGCGCGGGTAGCGCGCTGGAATGGCCAAACGATTGGCGAACATGCATTTTCTGTCGCCCAACACAGCCTTGTCGTGGAAGAGGTCTGCCGTGAGCTGTCACCCGAAATGACGCGGGAAGAGTGCATGGTCGCCCTGCTCCATGACAGCCCTGAATATGTCATCGGTGATATGATCTCGCCATTCAAAGCGGTACTGGGCGAAGGTTACCGCACGTTCGAAGACAGGCTTGAACGGGCGATTCATATTCGTTTCGGTTTACCACCTGTTACCGACAAAAAATTGAAAAAGCTGATTAAGAGAGCCGATCATATCAGCGCATGGCTGGAAGCTGTTCAGCTTGCCGGATTTTCAGAAGCTGAGGCTGACGAGATTTTCGGCGCACCTGAAGTCCACTCAGAGATGCGCCTCACGCCTATGCCTGCCATGGAAGCGCAAGCGAAGTTCGTAGAACGCTTCAAAGCGCTTCAGGCCAGCTGAATGATGTCATGCTATCCTGAACGGCTGACGCAGACTCATCAGGGCAATTCACTGTGAGTCTCGTTTTGCCATATCCGGTCAGTTCAGCCACGGCCTGCGGCTCGTCACCAGCGATTTTCATCGTGTAGAGACCTGCACAGATAATCACGAACAGGATGGCAGTTTCTACGGGCTTTCTCATCAGAAGAACCTATTGCTCTGTTTTACATGTTTATTTTAGCCTTCCGTTGCGTCAGAAATTACGGCAACGTATCCGGGCATCTGAACTTTGCCTCGGACGCGCTGGGGCGGGTATCCTTCGAACAGGGGAAGACATGACAATCTGGGTCAGTTCGCGCTTCCGTGCGCCGCCGCTTTCAGACGAGATACGTCCTGTAAAGGTGGTGAGCCTTCTCGCCCCATGGGATGAATTCCCCGTCTTTCCTCATTTGGATGACGGCCAGCATTTAAGGCTGGCGTTTGAAGACGTTGAAGCAGATGACGAAACGCCCGATCCGCCAATGCCGGAACATGTCGAACAGTTGATCGAGTTTGTAAGCGATTGGGATCGCAACGACCCAATCCTCATTCATTGCTGGGCTGGCGTCTCCCGCTCAACCGCATCGGCATTCATTACTGCGTGTCTTTTAAATCCGGATCGCGACGAGTCCGAGATCGCAGATCTTCTGCGCGAGGCGTCCCCTACGGCCAAGCCGAACCGGCAGCTTGTGACGTTTGCGGATTCTCTTCTTGGCCGTAACGGTCGTATGCTCAAGGCCGTCATGACGATGAAGCCGCATACTTACGCCGAAGACGCCGAACCATTTGCCCTGCCGACGCAATTCGACGAAATGCGAGGTCACTGGGTTTAATGTCTCTGCGGGTCGGCCTTTCTGCAGTTATCGTTGCGGCCATTGATGGCCTGCCACACGTGCTCGCGACTCGTGGCGGCGACGAAGACGGGCTAGAAGGTCTCCCCTTTGGTGCGTTCGACCCTGAAGGCCACCGCACGTTCGAAATTGGCCTAAGAGACTGGGTGAGCGCGCAAACCGGCTTTGAGCTCGGCTATGTCGAGCAACTCTATACGTTCGGTGATCTGGGCCGCGAACTTCCAACTGCGCGCCTCGATAGCGGAAGCCCTGCCGACAGGGTGATATCTGTAGGCTATATCGCGCTGACACCTGAAGCCACGGAAATTGGCGGCGCATTCGATGCGGTGTGGCGCAATTGGTATCGCTATTTCCCCTGGGAAGACCATCACGCAGACAGCGCACAAGCCATCATCAGCCCACTGTCTGACCAGTTGAAGAAATGGGCGGACAGCGCGGGCAGTCCGGCAGCCAGCCATGATCGGTGGACCCGCGCCAGCATTGCTTTTGGCCTCGATGACAAACCGTGGATCGAAGAGCGTGTTCTGGAGCGCTATGAGCTCCTTTACGAAGCCGACATCGTTCCGGAAGCCTGGCGGGACCGTGCCGAAACCTCGCCCTGCAGCCTGCCCGAGCGTGTCACCGGCACACCGATGCGGTCGGACCATCGCCGTATTCTCGCAACCGGCATGAGCCGCTTAAGAGGCAAAATCAAATATCGTCCGGTTGTCTTTGAATTAATGCAGGAAATGTTCACCCTCTCTGCTTTGCAAGAGACTGTTGAGGGCATACTTGGCACTAAGCTGCACAAGCAAAACTTCCGCCGTGCGCTGGATAAGACAGGTTTCGTGGAAGGCACTGGCGAGTTTGAAACCGCGACGGGCGGCCGCCCGGCTGAGCGCTTTCGTTTCCGCAGAGAAATACTCTCAGAACAGGCAGCCCTTGGCGTTCAAACGCCCAAACAGCGATAAGCCGGACTTTTTCCAATCCGTCCCTATGCACGCTGTAGCAAGCACCCTAAAACTCAATATAGACAACCAACACGACTGGCAGGCCAACAAGTGACTAAAACCCGCGCGACACGTTCCGACTTTGTACAATACCGTCACCTGACCACCCGCTGGCAGGATAATGATGTCTACGGTCATATGAACAATGTTGTGTACTACGAACTGGTCGACAGCGTTGTGAACAGCTGGCTGCGCAATGAAGCAGGCATGCCCGTCCCAGATGGTGATATCGTCGGCCTCGTCGTGCAATCGGGCTGCACCTACCACGCCAGCCTCGGCTGGCCCGAACCGATTGAGGCCGGTATGGCAGTCGCACGCGTCGGCAACAGCTCCATCACCTATCTGATCGGCCTGTTTTCTGTTGGCGAGAATGACGCGGCCGCCGAAGCAAGCTTCACGCATGTCTATGTCAACAAAGATACGCGCCGCCCCGTGCCTATCCCGGAAAACCTTCGCGCCGCAGCGACATCGCTCCTGCGCGAGGAGTAACCGATTAGGCAAAGGCCGAAGCAAAATTTCTCCGCTATCTCGCAGTTGCAGCAAGGAATATGCCCTCACTGCGTTGTTTGGATCGCGTTTTAGATTGTCCTACCTTTCGCCCCTCTCCCAGATTTGACTTGCCAGCTTCTGCTCTTTGACGTATTTGTGACGCACTGAGTTTTGCTCAATTTGTGCAAAAGGGTATCAATTCCTCCTTTCTCAAGGCCTGTGATCTTGAAAAGGCGTATTTGTCTACCCATATTATGCTCATATTGAGCAAAAGGGGCTTGCCCCTTACAATCGAAGGAGGGGACTAATGGCCCGAATTATTGATACTGCACCTGGTTGCGACATGCCTGCGCTGACGCGCACGCCGACGGCACTGGAAGCTCGCGGCCTCTCCTATAATGACGAGGTTAAAGCCGCTACGGACCATCTCTATGAAGAGGTGAAGGATTTCATCACTCCGATGGAATGGCCGGGCATTGCGCCGCTCGTACACGGCATCAACAAGCTGAAAACACAGCGAAATGCGGTTGTTCTGGCGCACAATTATATGACGCCGGATATCTTCAACCTTGTTGGCGATTTTCGTGGTGACTCTTTGCAGCTGGCGCGCGAAGCGGCCAATGTAGATGCCGAAGTCATCGTACAGGCTGGTGTTCACTTCATGGCCGAGACATCTAAAATTCTCGCGCCGGAGAAGACGGTTCTTATCCCTGATATGGAAGCAGGCTGTTCACTGGCCGAATCCATTACGGGTGCAGATATCCGCCTCATCAAGCAAAAGTATCCGGGCATTCCTGTCGTCACTTATGTGAATACGACTGCAGATGTAAAAGCGGAAACAGACGTTTGCTGTACATCTTCCAATGCGGTTCAGGTTGTTGAGCACGTCGCGGCGGAATGGGGTGTCGATAAAGTCATCCTGATTCCGGACAAGTATCTGGCGCGCAACGTAGCTGCCGTGACGGATATCGAGATCATTACATGGGATGGCCGCTGCGAAGTGCACGAGCAGTTCACTGCTGACGATATTCACGCGCTGCGTGATGCCCACCCTGGCGTACTGATCCTTGCACACCCTGAATGCCCACCAGATGTTCTGGAAGCATCAGACTTTGCAGGGTCTACATCAGCTCTGTCCAACTATGTGTCCGAGCGCAGCCCGAACAAAGTTGTTCTGCTGACCGAGTGCTCCATGAGCGACAATGTCGCGAGTGCCAATCCGGACGTAGAGTTTGTGAAACCATGTAATCTGTGCCCACATATGAAACGGATTACGCTGGAGAACATTTTCGACGCTCTGACCGAGATGAAGCACGAAGTTCTGGTCGACGAAGATGTTCGTGTGCAGGCGAAAAAAGCGATTGATGCTATGCTCGCTCTGCCAAATCCAAAGACTGCACGTCCGTTCGAAACGGGCCTTGCACCAAAGGATATTGAAACGCTGAGCCCGGCATAAGGGCTCGGTTGCCCCGGAGGTCAGTATGAAATCAGTTCCGGCAACGCTCTTTGTGATCGCCACATGTCTCTCTGTCGCACAGGCAGAACCGGCGGTCACGGCGCGTTCGGAATTCAATGCTGACATGCTGGGAAGCTGGTCATTCTCAACAGACCGGTATGCCAATGGCATTTGCCAGATGACAGGCACTCTCACAGTCTTCCCCGGCCAGACGAACGCGAACGGCCTGGAATGTGAACTAACGGCTGTTGAAGATTGCGGCTTTGGACGGTCTGTTGTTGCCCAGACCTGTCAGATCACAGCGGACAACACAGAGTATCTGCTCGAAAGTGAAATCGTCGAATTCATCGAACGTATGCCCAATGTGATGGGCATTTATATACCCGATCACTTCATCATCAGCGACGTTACCGGCGATGAAATGCACGGGCGTCTTGTGTCCGCTTCTACAGCCGCAGCGATTTTCGTGCGCGATGAGGGGAATATCTCATGAAACAGCTTGTACTGGCCCTTTCTGTTTGTCTCGCACCAATGCTGTCGGGCGCTGCGGCCGCCGAGCAGGCATCCGACGACGTTCCAAACATTAGCGGCGAATGGTCGTTTGAAGCCGATACAGGTGCCGGATGTTCATTCACCGGGTCAGCCCTGCTTCTGGGTACGTCCGAGCCAGGCGTCTATGAGTGTGAGCTGACAGCGCTACAGATTTGCGGTTCGGAGCAATGGCAGGTTCGCCAGTCATGCACCGCTATTCGCGAAGACAATATTCTGGAGATCAGCTCCGAAATTGAGGAATATATTCAGGGCTATGACAATGGCGGCTATTTGCCGGACAATTTTCGCCTTGCCATCACAAGCGCTGATCTGATGCAGGGCTATCTGATGTCCTGGGGCTTCCACGTCGCCGAATTCCGGCGCTCAATCGGGGCTATTTCCTGATCTCATGACAACCAATTTCGCCAAAGGCTGCGTCACGAAATGAGTGATCGCACTGATATCCTGATCGTGGGTGCCGGGCTTGCGGGCCTGTTTCTGGCCCTGCGTCTTGCACCGCGCAAATGCACGGTCATCTGCCCTGCCCCTGTTGGTCAGGCATCGTCCTCGACATGGGCGCAAGGTGGTCTGGCGGCCGCGCTCGCACCGGACGATTCTCCGGAAGAGCATGCGCGCGACACTGTTCTGGCGGGCGACGGCCTTGTCGATCCGGTCACCGCACAACTCATTGCCGAAGCTGGCCCGCTGCGCGTACGCGACCTGATAGAACTTGGCGTACCGTTCGACCGGACGGCAGAAGGCGCACTCGCCCTGTCTCTTGAAGCCGCTCACAGCAAGGCACGCGTTGCCCGTGTAGCAGGCGATCTGGCAGGCCGCGCCATTATGGAGGCGCTGTCAGCAGCGGCCGCGGCGGCTGAACATATCGAAATAATCGACGGGCTGAAGGCAATTGGCCTGCTGTCAGGCAGCAAGAAGAATGTGGCCGGCGTGCTTGTACGCGACAGCGAAGGAGAAGTCTCTCCAATATACGCCAGAGAAACCGTCTTCTGTACGGGTGGCTCGGGCGGGCTATTCCGCATCACAACCAATCCACGCGAATCCCGGGGTGATGCCGTGGCTATGGCCTATGAAGCAGGCGCCCTCATCGCTGATCTGGAGTTCGTGCAATTCCACCCGACGGCGATCGACATTGACCGCGACCCCGCGCCTCTAGCCACCGAAGCGTTGCGCGGCGAAGGCGCTAAACTGATCAATAAAGACGGTACGCTCTTTATGCCGCGTCACGACCCGATGGGCGAACTTGCGCCACGTGACCGGGTCGCGCGCGCTGTCCACATCGAAGCGCTGTCGGACGGAAAAGCCTTCCTCGATACGCGCGATGCCATCGGTGATGAGATCGAAGAGCATTTCCCGACCGTCTATTCTACCTGCATGTCAGCCGGTATCGACCCGCGGATTGATCCAATTCCGGTCGCGCCTGCGGCCCATTATCATATGGGCGGCATTGTAACCGACCTGTGGGGGCGGACCAGTCTGAAAGGCCTCTCAGCGTGTGGTGAGTGCACCTCAACAGGCGCGCACGGCGCAAACCGCCTCGCCTCCAACTCCCTTCTTGAAGCGGTCGTCTATGCTGCGCGGATTGCCGACCGGCTCAAGGGAAGCGATCTGCCAGAGCTCGACGACACTGCGAAAGGCATCTCACCACCTGATCTCGACGATGCGTCGCTGCAAACGCTCCGGGCTCGCATGGCGGCCGAATGCGGCGTCGTGCGCGATGGCAAGGGCCTCACAGCGCTGCTTGATTGGATCATCGAGCAAGCTGAAGAATTTCCGGCGGGGCTCGTGCCGCGGGCACTCGTGGTCAGCGAGCTAATCGCCCGCTCTGCCCTGCGACGAGAAGAGAGCCGCGGCGGACATTTCCGGTCCGATTTCCCGGACACATCAGATACGCCGAAGCGGACCTTTCTCTATAAAGGACAGGCCGGGCCTGTTTTCATCGATCCGCCCACCAGTAACGCTTAGAGGAGACCGAGTTTGACCTCATTCATCCCACCCCTTCCCGATATCGTTCTGGAACCAATTGTCCGCCTGGCGCTGAGCGAGGATCTGGGCCGCGCGGGCGACCTGACGACGGATGCGACCATTCCACCGGACACGACCATGGCCGTGAACATTGTCGGCCGTAAGGATGGAGTGATTGCGGGACTCGATGCCGCCAGACTCGCTCTGCGCATGATCGATACGTCTGTCTCTCTGGACATCGAGACACCCGATGGCGCGGCAGTAGCGCCGGGTCAGGTCGTGGCACGGCTGAATGGCTCCGCCCGATCCATTCTGACTGCAGAACGCACCATGCTGAACTTTATGGGGCGTCTTTCCGGCATTGCCACACTCACACGCGAGTTCGTCTTCCGCATTGAAGGCTCGGACGCCAAAATCGTTTGCACGCGCAAAACCACACCTGGCCACCGCGCCGTTGAAAAGCGCGCCGTACGTTGCGGCGGCGGCACGAGCCACCGCTATGGTCTCGACGATGCCATCATGATCAAGGACAACCATATCGCCGCTTGCGGCAGCATTACCGAAGCTCTGAAGCGTGCACTCGATTATGCTGGCCATCTGCGCATGGTCGAAATTGAGGTCGACACGCTCGACCAGCTTGAGGAGATCATTCCTCTGAAGCCCCACGCGGTGCTGCTCGATAATATGTCCTGCGACAATCTTCGCGAGGCGGTCCGCATGGTCGGCGGCGCCTTCACGACAGAAGCGTCCGGCGGAGTAAATCTGGACACTGTCGCTGAAATCGCTTCCACAGGCGTTGATTTCATTTCGGTTGGCGCGCTCACGCACTCTGCGTTGAACCTGGACCTCGGAATGGATGCCGCCTGATGAGGCTTTTCAAAAAAGCTGATTGCAAAGCCCGCAGAGCACCTTAACCTGTTCACTCAAACAGGGGATGGAACGAACATTATGAGTGAAGCTCGGGGACGCAAAAGCATCTTCATCACCGGCGCTGCATCAGGAATTGGCGCCGAGACAGCACGCTTCTTTGCCAAGAAGGGCTGGTTCGTCGGTCTTTACGACATTGACGAGCGCGGCCTCGAAGACATTTCAGACGAAATTGGCAAGCAAAACTCGCTCAGCGGCGTTCTGGACGTACGCGACCGCGACGCGTGGAATGCCGCTATGCGAAATTTCGGCGAAGCCACAGAGCGTCAGATGAATGTGCTATTCAACAATGCCGGTATCGGTAGCTTTGGCTGGATGGAGACGATCGCACCGGAAGAATCCGACCGTATGATCGATGTGAACCTCAAAGGCGTCGTCAATGGCGTCTATGCCTCTCTGCCCTATCTGAAGGAAACCCGCGGCGCCCGTATCATCAATACAGCGTCCACAGCAGGCATTGCAGGCTCTCCGCAGCTGGCAGTGTATTCCGCCACTAAATTTGCTGTCCGCGGGCTCACAGAAGCTCTGGATCACGAATTTTCCGATTTTGACGTAAAGGTCTGCTGCCTGCTGCCATGGTTTGTCGACACACCGATTCTGGATAGCGCAGGCCAGGAAGGCGCGAACCGCTTCATGAAAGACGAGCTGCTTGCCAGCGGTTTGAACGTTTACCCCGTGTCTATGGCGGCCGAAAAAGTCTGGGAAGCCGCACATGGCAAACAGATGCACTATCTTGTCGGCAAAGATGCAGAACGCGCGCGCTTCGCGAAGCGTTTCTTCCCCGGCATGCTGCAAAAGCGCATCGCGCGCTCTATGCCCAAAAGAGAAAGCTGACCGCGGCAGGCCGGGTCAGCTTTCGGACAATTTGATTTTCAGATCAGGTGATCAGGTCGAACGCTCATTGCGCTCACGAACCTCTGCCCATTCCTGACCGCGTGGGAAGCGGTAGAAAATGTGTGTGCCGATCGTTTTGGTGTGAACCAGATGACGGTTCCAGACCGGATCAACATAGTCCGTGTGATAGTGGGTCGCAGAACCTGTCAGAGGCTGGTTGAGCTCCATCATGACGTGAGATGCCACATCCTGCGCACGGCGCCACAGACGACCACGTGCAGGGTGACGATCCATCGCTCCATCACATGTGAAGCTGAACTGACAGCCCGTGCTGCGCTCAGAACCCTGGAACACAACCTCACATACGGAGTTAGGATAGCGGTGGTCACGAACACGGTTCACGATAACTTCTGCTACGGCGATCTGACCAAGGATCGGTTCAGAGCGTGCTTCGTAGTAGATCGCAGTGGACAGGCACTCATGCTCTTGTTGTGTCTGTTCGGCCATCTCGAGGTGAGACGGGTCGAAAGACGCATACGTCTCGAGCGCAGCCATATCGCGATAGCGCTGGCTGTAGCGGTCTGTTGCGGCACCCGGTGCACGATTGAGCGCATACTCAACGGTGCGAATCCATTCGGTGTCGAGGACAGCAGAATCGGAATCGGCCTCAACAGGCGCACGTGTTTCGATACGTGAAGCAAGATAGCGTGCATCCTCACGGAATTCTGCACGTTGTGTTTCGGTCTCAACGCGGCCAGCCAGAGTCGGGAGCACAATCGCAGCCGTCACTGCGCATGCGGAAATCGCGATTCCGCGCGCAAGCGTAGAGCGTTGCTCTCGATCAGACATAGTTGACCACCATGACGTCACTCGGCCCCAAGGCGACCGCTGACGTAATCCCTTACGGGAAGAAGTCTTAAATAGAGTTAACATTTAAGTTATAACCCCAGCTAATCTTTAACCCGTCTTAGTGTTTTATTCTGTTCAGACGGGTGGACTGACAATTACAAAACTGGTGCCAGTCGCCTCCAAAGTCAGGTGTAGATATCCATTTTCCTCACTTTTGCAAGATATTAGGAGTCGCACCTCATTAACATCACGAAATCTTCACGTGTTTATGGCCTGTATCGGCCAAGACCAGCTGGCGAATACTAAGCCAATACATTCGTCATAACTTGACGAAAAAATCCCATAAAATTCCATAAATTCAGTCGGCTAAGGCGGCATGATTTTCGCCCTTCGAGCGAAGCCATGTGCAAGCTCAGCACCCCCACCCGCGACCTGATGCAAAAACGGCGCACTGTAAAAAATTACCGTGCGCCGCTGTTTGTGAAGTCTGAAACGACCTGAAATCTACGATTTCAGTACCGCGTGAGCCGCTGCGAGTCGCGCAATTGGCACACGATAAGGTGAGCAGGACACATAATTCAGCCCAGCATTGTGACAGAAGATGACAGATGCAGGGTCGCCGCCATGCTCGCCGCAAATACCAAGCTTGATATCAGGGCGTGTCGCCTTGCCGCGTTCCACACCGATCTTGACCAGCTCGCCAACGCCTTCCTGATCCAGCGTCACGAACGGGTCTTTCTCATAGATGCCCTTGTCTTCGTAAGCTGTGAGGAAGCGACCAGCATCGTCACGGCTGATGCCGAGCGCAGTCTGCGTCAGGTCGTTCGTACCGAATGAGAAGAACTCTGCATCTTCCGCGATCTCACCGGCTTTGAGGGCCGCGCGGGGCAGCTCGATCATTGTACCGACGAGATAATCAACAGACGTACCGGCTGCAGCGAAGACTTCTTTTGCCATCGCATCAACGCGTTCTTTCAGGATTGATAGCTCTTTCTTCGTACCAACCAGCGGGATCATGATCTCAGGAACCGGCTTGAAGCTGGTGTCTTTGGCGACCTGAAGCGCAGCCTCAAAGATCGCACGTGCCTGCATCTCATAGATTTCAGGGTAAGTGATACCGAGACGGCAACCACGGTGACCAAGCATCGGGTTGGATTCAGCCAGCTCTTCTGCACGTGCTTTCAGGTCTTCAGCGTCGAGGCCCGTACCCTTGGCAACTTCTGCAATGTCGTCATCCGTATGTGGGAGGAATTCATGCAGAGGCGGGTCAAGCAGACGGATCGTGCAAGGACGGTCTTCCATGATGGAGAAGATTTCTACGAAGTCTTCTCGCTGGAAAGGCAGAAGCTTCGCAAGCGCTTCTTTACGACCAGCCGTATCAGACGCGAGGATCATCGCGCGAACGACAGGAATACGCTCAGCGTCGAAGAACATGTGCTCTGTACGGCAGAGGCCGATGCCTTCTGCGCCGAAGGATTTCGCTGTGCGAACGTCTTCCGGTGTCTCAGCGTTTGTGCGGACTTTCAACGTGCGTACACCATCTGCCCATTCCATCAGCTGACCGAAGTCACCTGAGAGGTCAGGCTCGATCATGTCGACTTCGCCCATCAGAACCTGACCGGCTGCACCATCAACCGTGATGACATCGCCTTCGCGAACTTCACGGCCGAATACGCGGAACACGCCTTCAGCTTCTTTGATCTGCATTTCACCAGCGCCGCACACGCATGGACGGCCCATGCCACGCGCAACAACGGCTGCGTGAGATGTCATACCGCCGCGAGATGTCACAATCGCCTGTGCCGCGTGCATGCCGTGAATGTCTTCCGGGCTTGTTTCCTGGCGGACGAGGATAACCTTATGACCGTCAGCTGCCATTTCAGCAGCTTTATCAGACGAGAACACAACTTTACCAACAGCCGCGCCCGGAGACGCTGGCAGACCCTGAACGAGCATATCGCGTGTCGCGTTCGGAGAAATTGTAGGGTGAAGAAGCTGGTCAAGCTGAGCTGGCTCAAGGCGCAGAACGGCTTCCTTCTCGGTGATGAGGCCTTCAGCAGCCATATCGACAGCGATCTTCAGCGCCGCACCAGCCGTACGCTTACCATTACGGGTTTGCAGCATGTAGAGAATGTTGTTCTCAACTGTGAACTCGATGTCTTGCATGTCGCGGTAATGGCTTTCGAGCGTCTGTGCGACTTCGATCAGCTGATTGTAAACCGCTGGCATCTCTTCTTCGAGCGAGACGAGATCGGAGTTGATCTTCGCGGCGCGCGCTTTGGAGATCGGCGCTGGTGTACGGATGCCCGCAACAACGTCTTCGCCCTGCGCGTTCACGAGGAACTCACCGTAGAACATGTTTTCGCCGGTAGACGGGTCACGTGTGAACGCAACGCCAGTCGCGGACGTATCGCCCATATTACCGAACACCATGGACTGCACGTTTACCGCTGTACCCCATTCCTGCGGAATATCGTTCAGCTTGCGATACAGGATTGCGCGGTCGTTCATCCATGAACCGAATACAGCAGAGACAGCGCCCCAGAGCTGTTCCATCGGATCTTCCGGAAACGGCTTGTCAGAGAGTTTCGCAACAGCAGCTTTGTACTGCTTGATAACGTCCATCCAGTCGTCCGCAGAGAGCTGCGTGTCGACATCGAATTCGTTCTGCTCTTTATACGTGTCGAGGATGTGCTCGAACTCGTGGTGAGGCAGATCCAGAACAACGTTAGAGTACATCTGGATGAAGCGGCGATAGCTGTCGAATGCGAAACGGCGGTCGCCAGACAGTTCAGCCAGACCTTCAGCAGTCTTGTCGTTGAGGCCAAGGTTCAGAACTGTGTCCATCATGCCAGGCATAGAGGCACGTGCACCGGAGCGGACAGACACGAGAAGCGGGTTAGACGCTTCACCGAATTTCTTGCCGGTTTTCTCTTCCAGATCGATCAGCGCAGCTTCGACCTGCCCTGCCAGTGTGTCCGGATATTTCTCGCCGAGTTTGTAGTACTCTGTGCAGACTTCTGTGGTGATTGTGAAACCAGGAGGCACTGGCAGGCCGAGCTTCGCCATTTCAGCGAGGTTGGCGCCTTTACCACCAAGCAGGTTTTTCATGCTCGCTTCGCCGTCTGAATCACCGCCACCGAAGGCGTAGACCCAACGAACGTCTGTAACCTGTTCTGCAAGCTTACTCATAAAACTCGTCCCCTAACCTTCTATTTTTGTGAAGTCCGCTACTTGGCCAAGCACGGATCTGATTTGTGAAAGCAGATACAGCCTGTTTTGCCGCACTGCAACATCATCTGCATTCACTGTGACATGGTCGAAGAATGCATCGATTGCTCCACGTAAACTACTCAAAACACCCATTGCCGCTTCAAAGTCTTCTGCCGTAAGGGCAGCCCCGGCTCTAATTTCGCCATCCTGAAGCGCGTCAAACAAGTCTTTTTCCTGTTTTTCGCTCAGTAATTGCTGATTGACCGATCCTTGGTAGGTCGTGCCGTCTTTTTTCTCTTCTGCTTTCAGAATGTTCGCGGCTCGCTTGAATCCGGCAAGCAAATTCGCGCCATCATCGCTGCTGAGGAAAGACTGAAGCGCATCAACACGGTTGGTGATCGCTACAAGGTCATCTTCGCCAAGCGCGAACACAGCGTCGATCAGATCATGGCGCTTACCCTGATCGCGCAGGTATTGCTTAAGGCGGTCTGCGAAGAAGGAAAGAAGGTCAGCATTGACCTGAGTGTCCTTTGTCAGCGCGAGGCGGACATTATTTTCCAGAACGATACGGACTACGCCCAGTGCAGCACGGCGAAGCGCAAATGGGTCTTTCGAACCGGTCGGCTTTTCATCAATCGCCCAGAAGCCAACCAACGTGTCGAGCTTATCTGCCAACGCCACCGCGATGGACACAGGCTCGGACGGTACAGCGTCGGAAGGGCCTTGCGGCTTATAGTGATCACGGATCGCATCAGCGACGGCCTGCGGCTCGCCCTGCTTCTGCGCATAATAACGGCCCATCACGCCCTGAAGCTCAGGGAATTCATAGACCATCTCTGACACGAGATCAGATTTAGAGAGACGCGCAGCGCGTTCAGCCAGCGCAGGATCAGCGCCAACCTTTGGCGCGAGCTCCTTGGCAAGCGCAGCGACGCGCTCCACCTTGTCAGCAATCGTGCCGAGCTCTTTCTTGAAGTCGATGGTTTTGAGCTTCTCGCCCATGTCTTCAAGCGGCGTCGCCAGGTCATTATCCCAGAAGAAGCGACCATCATTCAGACGCGCAGAGAGAACGCGGGAATTACCCTCAGCGATCTTCTTGCCGCCATCCTTCGCAGAGATGTTCGCCACCACGACAAAGTTCGGCGCGAGGCCACCTGTCTTCGGGTCACGCACAGCGAAATATTTCTGGTGCACGCGCATGGAAAGCTGGATGACTTCCTCAGGCAGATCGAGGAAGGCCGGGTCCATTTCGCCCAGAAGAACGACCGGCCATTCAGCAAGGCCTGTGACTTCTTCCAGAAGACCAATGTCTTCCACCAGCTCCAGGCCAGCATCGGCGCAGACTTTTTGCGCATCGGCGTGAATTTTAGACCGGCGCGCTTCGCGGGACAGCATCACATGCCCCTCGCCTTCCAGCGCAGCCTTATAGCTGTCAGCATCGGTTACCGCGAACGGGCCGCGGCCGTGCACACGGTGCCCTTCGGTTTCATTGCCTGATGCGAGCCCATCCACATCGAATGAGACGACCTCGCCACCGAATACGCAGACAACGCGTTGTAGCGGACGCACCCAGCGAAGATCGCCAGTGCCCCAGCGCATGGATTTCGGCCAGTGGAAGCCACGAATAACGGACGGAACGATCTCGGCGATGATGTCAGTTGCTGCACGGCCCGGTGTCTCGATCACAGCGACGTAGAAATCGCCCTTTTTCGGGTCGGACTTGATCTCAGCCTGATCAATGGATGTGAGGCCTGCGCCACGCATAAAGCC
This sequence comes from Ponticaulis sp., assembly GCF_029210165.1. Lineage (NCBI taxonomy): Bacteria > Pseudomonadati > Pseudomonadota > Alphaproteobacteria > Hyphomonadales > Hyphomonadaceae > Ponticaulis > Ponticaulis sp. The sequence continues at coordinate 2,191,491 of NZ_JARGNT010000001.1, read as the reverse complement.
CTCTACGGCTTTTTCCGGCGCGCCCACTTTCGGGCCTTTACGCTCTTCGCGCACATCAGCGGATTTCTCAGCCACATCACTGACGATAACCGTCAGGCGGCGCGGACCGCCAAGCGTCTCAACAGCGCCAAATTCCAACCCTGCGCCAGACAGCTCTTTTTTGATCGCCTCCCCCAGATCGGACTCGGCTTTCGCCTGCATACGGGCCGGGATTTCTTCACAAAAGAGTTCGAGCAAAAGCTGGGGCATAGAAACACGTTTCAGCTGGATGGATTTGCACTCGGATTAGCGCCTCAAGAGAGAAATGCAATGCATAGAATGGAGCATGTGCCATGAAAGCGCACACTGTGACAAATACGTACGGTATTTTTTGCCGGAAACGGACAATTTTTTTGGATTTCTTGAAACTGAGTACGGGGGTGTTGCGTTGTTTAGAGACCAAACATTCCAATTTGTTCAGGAGGACATGATGGAACAGCAGAGCCTCAACACGTCCGAGAAGGACGACAAACACGAGATCGAGCCGTCTGAAGATGACAAGCTCAAAGATCCGAAGAAAACGTGGGATATCGTAGACGAGGAAGGAGATGAATCCTTCCCGGCGAGCGACCCGCCAGCGAATTACTAAATTGAAACTCAGCCGGGATACGTCCCGGCTGAATTCGTATGAGGCCTAGACCTCGATATTGCGAATGTCATCGACCTGATAGGTCAGCGGCTCCGCGTCATCGCCGTGCGCGATGGTGACGTAAGACCCGTGAAGTATCTGATGGTCGGCCAGCTTATAAAGCGGCTCGTCAGGCCCTTCGTCCTCTTCGTCATAGTGAAAATGCCAATGACTGCCACGATGGGTGAGAAGCCCATCGGCTGCCAGCGCATCATCAGGGTGGAACCGTTTCACCGTGCAATGCTTTTTCACATCGCGCCAGGCGTCGACATCCAGCTTCGCGTCATTGTTGAGCGGTGCCACGATGACATAACCCTGATCGCGGTCTCCTTCCGGAAAACCCGGATTGCGCGCCAGTCTTAGAACAATCTGTTTGAGCTGCATCTGATTTCCTCCGGTCAGCTTATCCATATAAAATATATGGTCATTATGCGCACCAGCGGAAGTGCGACCAAAAGGACGCCCATACCGCTGATTTCAGCAAACCATCGAAACAGGCCTTTCCCTCACCGCAGTTCAATGTAGTCTGCTACAAAACGCGAAAGAATAAGCGCGTCCATCGGGAGGACATTATGAGGCAATCATTTGTGAAGCAGAGCCTGCTGGCATCTGCGGTTTTTGTGCTGGCGGGGCTTCCGGTTGCAGCGCAATCAGACGGTGACGCACCCGATGACACGCTCCCGGGCCGCGCCGTCTATGAAAACTTTTGTCAGGCCTGCCATGAAAACGCGGCCGACGAACGCGCCATTCCATTCGATCAGCTGGTCAATCTGCCCCGCCAACAAATTGAAGCAGCACTGGGCGAGAATGGCCTCATGGCCCCGATGGCCGCATCTATCACCGCAGACGAGACTAGCGACTTGATTGATTACCTTGTCTCGGGACAAGCCGCCGAACAGGATCAGTCTGCATGGACAGACGCTTTCATGTGCGCCGCAGGCAATCGCACGGTTGACCTGACCGGCCCCGAAACCTGGACAACTTTCGGCGTGAACACTGAGGGCTGGCGCTACATCTCCGAAGAGGCGTCGGGTCTCTCACAAGACGATATTCGCAATCTTGAAATCGACTGGGTGATCGGCGAGCCGGACGGCTTTCAGATGAGCGTGGCCACGGCCAATGTCGGTGACACGCTATTTTATGCTGGCGGCGGAAACCTATCTTCGCTGGATCAGGACACCGGCTGCGTAAGATGGACCTATCGTTTCGGCGAACAGACTCGCTCTCCCCTCACCTATGGCGAAATCGGCGATCAAAAGGCGATCCTGTTCGTCGAGAATGAACGCATGATCCACGTTGTGAATGCCGAAACCGGAGAGCTGATCTGGCAGGCAGACGGCCAGCCCCTGCGCGGTGATGGCGGCGATATTCGCCCCGGCGTCGTTCTGCACGAAGATAAAGTGCTCGTGCCAATCTCGGCGTCCGGCGTATTTCCGAACGTCGAAAGCTGCTGCACGGGCCATGGCGCACTGGTTGTTCTAAACGCGGAAGACGGCTCCCATCTCTGGGAATACCACACCATGGAAGAATCCTCGCCGAACGGTCTCTTCAATGATCTCGGCCAGCCGCAGCAAGGCCCGTCCGGCGCGCCGATCTGGTCCCAGCCGACAGTCGATGTTGCGCGCAACCGCGTACTCGTCACGACCGGTGAGAATACCTCTCTGCCAGCGACCAATACATCTGATGCGATCATCGCGCTGGACCTCGACACAGGCGAACCAGCCTGGCTGTTTCAGGCCATGGTTGGCGACGCGTGGAACGCCCACTGCCGTGGCACCGATGAAACATCCGGCCCGAACTGCCCCTGGCATTGGGAAGAGTATAATATCGGCCGCGATTTCGACTTTGGCGGCGCCGCAGTCATCGTTACCTCCGAGATCGACGGCGAAAGCGTTGATCTGGTGCTGGCGGGCCAGAAGTCAGGCCATTTGTGGGCGCTGCGCGCTGACGATGGCACACTCGAATGGGCGCAACGCGTTGGTCAGGGCACGGCGCTTGGCGGTAATCACTGGGGCATTGCAACGGATGGCGAGACGGTCATCCTGACGATCAATGACCCTGTGCGCCCCGGCGCTCCAACGCCTCGTCCGGGTGTATTCGCTTTCAATGTCAGCGATGGCACACCGCTCTGGGAATATAGCGCTGAGGCCGACTGCGATGACGGACGCGGCGAACGGCTGGTCCGTTGCGAGAGCCTGTTCGGCTTTTCGGCGACGCCCCTCATCGTAGGAAGCTCGGTGATTGCCGGTACGCTGGATGGGAAGCTTTTTGCCTTCGATATCGAGACGGGTGACGTCCTGAATGAGATCGACACAACTGTCCCTCTCACCTCAATCAACGGGCTTCCGGTTCAGGGCGGTTCGATTGATAGCCATGCCATTTCTGCAGCGCACGGCATGATCGTAACAGGCTCTGGCTATGCACGCTTCGGACAAAATACCGGCAATGCACTAATTGCGCTAACGCCGAATGATGGCGAATAGCAGGATTTCGGCAGAAAGCGCTCCGGTCGCGCTTTCTGCCGTATCGTTTACTCTGTGCCGCAATACTGATTTTCGACTTCAATTGACTCTGCGAGTGTCATCATGCCGACGGCTTCCCGGCGCGCATCGACATTCGCACGGTCCTGAATGGTGGCGGGCACCCACTGGCCGTTTTCACACTGGCCTGCCGTGCCCCACTTCTGAGCCTCACCATTTGCAGCCATGACATCGTCATAAAACATGGCGAACACATACGCGTTGATATCCTCGCGCTCCGCGTATGGCTCAAAGACGGACAGAGTGCTTCGCTGGAAATCCAGATCGCGCAGGTTCGATACAATGTCGAATGCAATGGACATAGTCACAGGGCCGACTTCGGCGATCCCGTCCCATCCGACGCGGTCAACGTGCGCCTTCAGTTCAGTTGCAGCCTGCGCTGCAGCAAAAGCAAAGAACGGATCGACCAGCTCGAGAAACTGCTCGCGATCTTCCATTGTCATCTGCTCGCTCATCATGATGTCGCTAACGACGATGCCGGGGTATTCAGCGACCATCGCGATACGCGCGATATCAGCCGCAAGTTCAACATTAGCGTCATGACGGCGCTCAAACTCACCAGCGAGGTAGCGGGCATTTGCGGACGCATCCTGTGCGTGGGCCGTAGATGCCATGCTGACGGAGGACACGGCAAGTGCGCCAATCAGAAAGGTAGAGGTCAGAAACTTTTTGAGCATTTAGGGCTCCATACTGTGTTCAGTGATGAGGCGAACATGCCTGAACCCGTCTGAACGCACCGCAACGATTTGAACGGGCTGGCGTTCAGCTTCAGATCACTCCTCGCCGGGCGTGACTTTACCACGAAGTGACTTCACTTCACCGCGCTGTTTCTTCGCCTGAATGCGGCGACGGATAGCGCCTTTGGACGGCCGTGTCGCTATCCGCTTTTTCGGAACGACAAGCGCCTGCTCGATCATTTCTTTCAGACGCTCGCGGGCAATCTCGCGATTGCGCGCCTGGCTGCGCGTATCCTGAACCTGAATGATGATTGCGCCATCTAGGGTCCATTTACGACCGGCCACGCGCTTCAGACGACGCTTCACCGGCTCTGGCATTGACGGGCTGGAGGCAGCTTCAAAACGCAGCTCCACCGCAGACGACACCTTGTTCACATGCTGCCCACCGGCGCCGGAAGCGCGAACGAATTGCTCGGTCATCTCCCAGTCCTGAATGGATATGTCGTTATTGATGCGCAGCATATTAAGTCAGCTTCCGGTTCAATCAGGTAAAACTGCGTCCAAAACCATAAAGGTCGGGAAGCGGCTATTCTGCTCATATTTACGCGGGTTGAGCGCTTTCAGTTCCTCTGAAGGCTTTGTCTCATGAATTCCGCGCAGTTGAAAACCGGCAGACAGGATCGGGTTCACGATCTCGTCGAATGAGCGATAATAATCATGCACTTCGACAGGTTCGCCGCCAAACCCTTTCCAGATAGCGCTACACAGGTGCACCCCGAACGCACTCGGCGGCTGATACCATTCATAAGCGGCCATCGGGTGCTGCACCGTCATCACCAGACGTCCTTGCGGCTTTAATAGCCGTGCAAACTCGGAGAGCGGGACCGACCAGTTACGCACATAATCAATCGCCAGCGATGAGACGACGAGATCAAAGCTTTGATCTTCAAGATTGGGGAGCGGCTGTGCGAGATCAGCGACGAAGCAGTTCGCCCTACCCGCTGTCGCGCGCTTTGCGATTTCCACCATATTCGGACTGACATCAAACGTCGCGGCGCTGGCCGCGCCTTTATCGAGCAGGTCGCGGCTCAGAAAGCCCGGTCCGCAACCGGCATCGAGAATGTGAAGCCCTTCGACATCACCAATGACATTCCTAATTGCAGGATGCTCGTTATAGCCGTTCTCCGCTTTGGTTTCGGCGATCGCAGCATAGCGCTCGGCCAGAGCATCATAGGCCGCAAGCGCGATCGGTGCATTGTCTGACATGAGCTCCCCCGAACCTTATAAGCTTAAGGATGTGGCCGCGAAATACCGTAGCGCTGCGCCATCACCTCAAGCAGATCATCCTTATCATTCACAAAGTGAAGGCCATTGGCTTCTTTCACCGGCAGACCGTCTTCGATATCGCCATAGAGCACCAACGCAGGAAGGTTCTGATTATCCTCGCCTAGCAAATCTACAACGCCCTTGCGCGGCCGGGGCCACTTCAAGCGGCGCACTTCGATCTTCTCTGCCAGCTCTGGAAAGGCAGACATAACGCCTTCCAACAAGACGCAATGCTCGCAGTAAAAAATATTGCCGCCATGCGCGGGATCAGCATAGTCGGTCTGTAGAATGAAAAGCACGTCTTTTGTATCAGACACGGGACGCATCCTTCTGCCGGAGTTCGCGATGTGAGCGCTGAAAGACGTGCGTGCGTTTAAGCCGCGCGCTCTTCTTCCTGCTTCGCCCAGAGTTCAGCTGCGCCGCGTGCAAGGTCACGCACACGCGCAATGAAAGCCTGACGCTCGGTCGGAGAGATCGCGCCGCGCGCATCAATCAGATTGAACGTGTGAGACGCTTTCAGCGCATAGTCATAGGCTGGCAGAGGCTTGCCCGCTTCACGCAAAGCGTTGGACTGCATCTCGCAATCAGCAAACCAGCGCTTCAGCATGTCGACATTGGAATGTTCGAAGTTGAACGCAGATTGCTGCTTCTCATTCTCGAGGAACACGTCGCCATAAGAAAGCGGGTTCGGGCTGTCCGGATCGTTGAATGGCAGCTCGTACACATTGTCGACGCCGAACACATACATTGCAAGGCGCTCAAGACCGTAAGTCAGCTCGCCGGAGACCGGGCGCACATCAAGGCCGCCAACCTGCTGGAAGTATGTGAACTGGCTGACTTCCATACCATCACACCAGACTTCCCAGCCAAGACCCCATGCACCAACTGTCGGGTTCTCCCAGTCATCCTCAACAAAGCGAATATCGTGGATTTCCGGGTCGATACCAATGGCATAGAGGCTCTCAAGATAGAGATCCTGAATATTGATCGGGTTCGGCTTCAGAATGACCTGAAACTGGTAGTAATGGCCGAGACGGTTCGGGTTCTCACCATAGCGCGCATCTGCCGGACGGCGCGATGGCTGCACATAAGCCGCATTCCAGTTCTTCGGGCCAAGCGCCCGCAGAACCGTACCAGGGTGCAGCGTGCCCGCACCAACTTCCATGTCGTAAGGCTGCAGAATGGCGCAACCTTTCTCCGCCCAGTATGCCTGAAGCGTGAGAATGATGTCCTGAAAGGATTTCGGTTTGTCTGCAGTTACGATTGCCATCTGAGCCTCTGAGAAATTCGCGCGGAAGCTAGCCGCAAGCGCGTGCGGTTACAAGGCCTGATCTTAGCGGCGCAGCAACGCATGCAATGCCCGCCATGGCGCGGTCTGGCGAAGCACGCTGCCCGTATAGCCTGAACATTAGGCACAATCTTTTTGTGATGAAAGAAATAGCGGCACACTTTCCCTTAAACACGCCAAACGTGTTGCGCTGCAGCAGGTTTCGTCGCCGACTTCAGTTCAAGCCGCGGGACATTTCTTTTTTCAGCTTGATCGTCGCCCGCGCAACTACTCGCAGGGAAGCATCATGTCAGATATCAACACAGAAATTCTGAACGGCATATCACGCCGCTCATGGCTCAAAATGGCCGGCATTGGCGCGGGCGCAGCGGGCATTGGTCTGCTCTCGGGCTGCTCACAGGCCACTGCCGATACTGAAACCGCAGCCGTTGTCGCGCCCGATCCGGACGCATTGGCCATCATGTCTTCGAACGAAAATCCGTTCGGCCCGTCACCGATGGCCATCGAAGCCATGCGCGCGGAAGTCGGCAATATCTACCGCTACTCCGGCCCGCTTCTTCAGGAATTCGGCGAGATGATCGCAGAGCGCGAAGGCGTGTCACCTGATCAGGTTCTCATCACCAACGGATCAACGCCGCTGCTCGCCGCCTATTCACAATGGGCAACCATGAATGACAAGACGGTCCTGACCTCCGCTGTCACCTATGAAGGCGTGCCACGCGTGGCAGAAGCCTATGGTACGAATGTCATTTATACGCCGCTCGACGCAGACCTCGGCTATGACATGGCTGCGATCGAAGCACAGGTTGCGCCGGGTATGGCAGTCTATCTATGCAACCCGAACAACCCGACGGGCCGCACGATTGATCCGGTCGTGCTGGACGCATTCGTTGACTCAGTGTCCGCGCAAGGCATCCCCGTCTTCATCGACGAAGCCTATCTGGACATGTCTGAAGACTATCCAGCTGGCGTGATGACGAAATATGTTCAGATGGGCCGTCCGGTCATCGTCGCCCGCACCTTCTCAAAAATCTATGCCATGGCTGGTCAGCGTATCGGCTACGCGCTCATGCCTGCGGACATGGCGATGGAATGGCGTGGCTATGGTCATCTGTCCAGCGTGAACCATCTCGGCCTTGTCGCGGCTAAAGCGTCACTTCTGGACACAGCCTATTTCGAAGATATGCGCGCCAAAACCAAAGCCGGTCGCGACCGCCTTATCGCTATGGCTGCAGACCTTGGTCGCCCGATTGCACCAAGCCCGCAAGGCAGCTTCATCTATATGGATACCGGCATGAGCAATGCTGCGTTTGCCAGCCAGATGCTCGAGCGCGGCGTACGCGTTGTTGGCAATCGCTGGACAGACCTGCCGCAATGGACACGCATCTGCGTCGGCCTCGATCATGAGATCGACAAGTGCCACGCCGCGGCGGCCGATATCCTTACCGCGATCTGATTTTCCAGTATTCCCCATGTATCTGGACGGGCTCACGGGCCCGTCCTTTTTTTATCGGCTAATGGTCAAGCGAACGCGCCGAACCGCCAAAGATTGCACGATAGATTTTCGGATGCCCGAGCATAGCGATGACAAGGCCCAGTGTCAGGCCTGAAATCAGCAGGAATGCGAACATCGTCTGCATGGCATGTCTCCTTCTGTGGGAAAGCTAAGCAGACGCGTGGGGTCAGAATAAGGCAGGTCTAAACCCAATCGAGCGGCGCACCGCCGAGAACCGCAGCCGCCCGTTCGGTATAATCCTGCTCGCCTTTGGCCTTATGCATGATCAATCCTTCGTGAAGCACAGTCTCCCCGCGCTTCAGGCCTTTACGGGCTGTCACAATCACACGTTTGGCCGGTTCGCCCGGTGCGGATCTTACCGGCAGGATTTCGATCTGCCCGGACCGGCTCATCAGATAAGCCAGAATATCACCCAGCACACCAGCGCGGTGGATCAGCGTAATCCGCCCCTTTGGCTTCGTGACGAACAACATCTTCTTCAACCAGTCATTCAGGGGCACCTCAGCCATGTAGGCGTGCGTGCGCCCTTCATGCGTGGTCGTTATACGGCCCGGTTCAAAATATGGCGGGTTGGACATGACCTGATCGAACCGGTTCTCCCAGTCCGCCGGAATGGTAGAGACGTCCTGCTCAGCGATGCTCACACGATCAGAAAAGCCGTTAGCCTCAATGCCTTGCTTCGCCAGCGGCACCATCACAGCGTCACGTTCCAGCCCGACAAACCCGGCTTCCGCGAGGCGCCAGGCCGCCGGAAAGAGCGCACCGCCCGCACCGCATCCCATATCCAGAATGCGCTGTCCTTTGCGCCCGGACAGGCTTGCGGCGAGCAGAATGGCATCCAGCCCCGCCCTGTAGCCCTTTTCCGGCTGAAAAATACGGACCTGCTCGTTGAGCAACCAGTCCTCCGTCACAAGCGACATTATTCGCCCTTCAATACATCGTCGATCAGCGCCAGCGCAGCTGCTTTGTCTTCTGAGAACACCAGCACGCGCCGTGGTATTGCCCCGATAGACCCTTCCATGCCGCTCGTGAAGCCGTCCAGCACAACATGCTCAATACCCGCTTCTGTGAGGCGCGCATCAATGACTGACAACTCTACGGCGTTATTCGTTCGGATTAGTTCTTCCAAGCGTTTGCTTTTCCTTTTGATCTGGGCCAAGAGGTTTTCCGATCGCAAATCTTCGTAGAAGATGGCGGCGGAGTGACGCGGAGAGGATGACAGCTCTTTGTTTCGTTGGGAAGAACGCCCTATATCTGGGGTGAGTAGTAAAAAGGTTTTGATCCTTGGACGCCACGCCATTGAAAATTGATTCCGCCAACGCTTTCCAGACACTCTCCGGACTTCTGGACGATGACGTCGCCGCTGTAGAAACGCTTCTGACCGAGCGCGCAGCGAGCCCTGTTTCTGTCATCCCTAATCTGTCCGGCTATATTGTTTCTGCTGGCGGTAAGCGCCTGCGTCCTCTGATCACGCTTGCTGCAGCGAAAGCTTGCGGCGCGACTGATATGACGCCGGTCCACTGCCTGGCTGCTGCGGTTGAATTTATTCACACAGCGACCCTGCTTCACGACGATGTCGTTGACGAGTCAGACCTCCGCCGCGGCAAGCCGGCGGCGAAGAATGTCTGGGGTAATTCTGCCAGCATTCTGGTTGGCGACTTCCTGTTCGCACGCGCTTTCACGCTGATGGTTGAGACGGGCCGCCTCTCGGTTCTGGATATTCTCTCCAACGCGTCCAGCGTCATCGCTGAAGGTGAAGTTCACCAGCTCGCTGTGATGGGCCAGCTGGACCTGCCAACAGAAGAATATCTTCGCATTATTGAGGCTAAGACAGCCGCACTGTTCGAGGCAGCCTCAGAATCAGGCGCGGTGTGCGCTGATGCGCCTGAAGAGCAGGTCCGCGCGATGCAGGCTTACGGCAAAAACCTCGGCCTCGCTTTCCAACTCGTAGATGACGCGCTCGATTATGGCGGCACGACCTCTGTTATCGGCAAATCAGTCGGCGACGATTTTCGCGAATGCAAAATCACGCTCCCAATCGTCATCGCGCGCCGCCGTGGCAGCGCAGACGACAAAGTATTCTGGGATCGTGCGCTTAATCCTGAAACTCAGGAAGACAGCGATCTTGCACATGCTATCCATCTGATCCGTTCCACTGGCGCGGCGAAGGATACGCTGGCAGAGGCCCGTTCATACGTTGAGATCGCGAAGAAATCGCTGCAGTCCCTGCCAGCCTCGCCATACCGCGATGCTCTGTCGTCGCTGGCTGATTTCTGCGTCGACCGCGCTTACTGATTATCCTGTTCGAGATAACCGTTTTCGAGGGCTGACGCTCTGATCTTGCGATTGACCACATAAAGGATCGCAAGAAGGACCGCGAAGCCCACAAGCGCGCCGCCCACCGGAAACACGAGCGAAAAGCCTGCGATCAGCGCGCCATGCACGCTCACCCACACGTAAATCCACGCAGTCAAAGGCTGCGAGACTCGTGCCTTCAGCATAATCTGATAAACGTGCTCACGATGCGGCTGCATCAGGTTTCGCTTACGCTGGAACCGCCAGATGAGGGTCAGCAGCACGTCAGCCAGAAACGCGATGAAGAGCGACGGTGCAATCCAGACAGAGCTATGTGTGCGATCCACCCAAATGAGCACCAGCCCCGCCAGATAGAAGCCGACGAACAAAGCGCCCGCATCACCTGCGAACAGCTTGCCGCGTCCATTCCAGAACAACAGGCCAAACAGTCCGCCAAGCAGGATAAGTGAGCAGGCAAGAATATCGTACTCACCGGTGACGGCGGACAGGAAAGCAAGTGCCGTCGCGATTACGGCTGAGGAGCCCATAGCGAGGCCGTCAGAGCCGTCCATAAAGTTCACGGCATTCGTCGTCACGATCAGCCACGCAGCAGATCCGATCACGCCGAGCACCAGCCCTGTTTCCCAGCTGTGGCGTCCGAGGTCGAAATACCCAACACGTACACCCAGCCAGGCCACCGCCAGCGCCAGAATGAGCTGAGCGACAAGCTTGGGCAGAGCGGGTAGCGCCACCAGATCGTCCCAGACGCCCATGACGAACATGTAGAGCGCACCTGCAAGCAGAACGAAGACGGGAATGTCCCGCCATTCCGGATTGAGCAGAAGCACAAGCACGGTAAGAGGCACGACAGTGAAGAACACCGCAATGCCGCCAGAGGTCGGCATCGCCTTCGCCTGATCTTTTCTGTCGCCATCTGGCGCATCACGCGGACCAACGCGGATCAGCAGCGCGCCAAGAAGCGCAGCCAGCGGTATCACAGCAAGCGCACTAATCAGAGGCAATGTCAGAAACTCAGGCATAACAACCCCATAGAACCCTTTTTGCTGTACGCAGCTTAGACTGAGAGGTCAAACCCGGCAGCGCCGAGTTTCGTCTCTGCCAGCCAGAATGTCGGGGATTGATCACGAATAACGCCCGCCGCATAGCGAGCCGCCTGCTCATCTACGAACAGGGCAAAGCAAGTGGCGCCAGAACCGGACATCGCCGTGAACTCGGCGCCCGCAAAAGTCTGAAGACGGTTGAGCAAGTCGCCAATTTCCGGATGACGAGCCATCGCAGGCATCTGGAGATCATTCCGATAGTCGGAACGTAGCGCCGCAAGGTACGCCTGACCGTTTAATCCGACTGGTGGCGCGCATTCTGAAAACTTCGGAGCACCGTCCCATTCATCGAAAGCCCTGAAGACCGGTCCCGTCGGGCAGGCAATGGGCGGCGTCACCAACACTGCAGGAAATTCAGGGGGCCGCGTCCGAAGCGCCTCGATACGATCGCCGTCACCGCGCATGAGCACAGGTTCTCCCGCGACGCAGGCGGGCACATCACCGCCAAGCGGAACAGACATCGACATGAGCTCTTCGACACTCAAACCAAGCTCAAAGGCATGATTGAGAATCCGAAGGGTTGCGGCCGCATCAGATGATCCACCACCAATACCCGCGGCAATCGGCAGATGCTTTTCGAGCGTCAGAGCGCCTTTGAAAGTGACGCCCGTCTTTTCAGACAATAGAAGTGCAGCTCTAAGCACGAGGTTTTCTTCGTCAGCGCCAAGCATCGAATCGTCCATTCCGGGACCTGACACGTTCAGGAAAAGCGCTTCATCTGATGGAGTAAAATGCAGGCGATCTGCGGCACGCGCGTCTGCAAACACGACAAGACTATCAAGCGGATGCCGCCCGTCGCTACGCACCGGGCCGACATGGAGATAGAGATTGACCTTGGCAGGCGCCGAAATGCTCGCCGGTTTAAGCCCGCTCATTGTCCGTGACGCGTCTCATCGTCTTCTGCAACCACGGTCACAGGCAACTCCGGCAGACCGTTCTCCAGCTTCTCCTGAATGAGAGGGATCTGGTCTTCTTCCGGTTCGAGCGCGAGCGCATGCCGCCATTGGAAGCGCGCCTCAATACGGCGCCCTACACGCCAGTAAGCATCACCAAGGTGATCGTTCAGCGTCGGGTCATTGGAGGAGAGCTCAACAGCGTGTTCGAGATAGGTTACGGCCTGCTCATACTGGCCAAGGCGGTAATACGCCCAACCAAGACTATCCACGATATAGCCGGAGTATGGCTGCAGCGCGACGGCCTGCTGGATCATCTCAAAGGCCTGTTCCAGATGCTCGCCGCGATCAACCCATGAATAGCCGAGATAGTTGAGCACCTGAGCGCGGGAGCCATCAATCTCGAGCGAGCGCAGGAAATCATCCTCTGCTGCTTCCCAGTTATCCAGCTCGTGATGGACAACGCCGCGCGCATAGTAAATCAGCCAGTCTTCACGACCTGCCGCTTCATCTTCAGTGACCACTTCGTCGAAGAGCTCGAGCGCGTCTTCATACTTTTCGAGCGAGCGATAAAGCTCACCCAGCTGGATGCGCATCTCACGCTCATCGGTGAACGCCAGCGCTTCCGAAGCGATCCGGAGCGCTTCTTCGTCACGATCCTGACGGCGAAGGATCCAGGCCATTTGTGCCTGAGCCGTCGCGAAGAATGGCGAATCCGTTCCAACACGCTGGAGCACTTCCAGCGCTTCGTCACCGCGACCACCTGCATCGAGCGTATTGCCCAGCATAGTACGCGCCATATCGAGATCAGGGTTCAGGATCAGAGCCAGATTGAAGTAAATTCCAGCGACATCATCACGCGTTTCGGCAGCGAGCGCAGACGCCAGAGAGTAAACCGCAATCGCAGCCCCCTCAGCGGCGTCCAGGCGTTTGACCTCTACCGTCTCGCCATTGCGCAACTGGCGCGCAACGCGGTCTACGGACGGGTTATTACCGACATCCTGATAGAACTCGTCTGCGATCAGAAGCGCACGTTCGGTATCTCCACGTGCAGCGAGGAGACGCATATAATGCTCGGCTGCCACCGCCAGACGCATGCGTTCTTCCCAGACGGCAGAGAATGTGCCGATAGCGGCATCATCGTCGCCTTCGGACATCTGGATCATAGCCAGCATGTAGAGAGAGACGCCGTCCAGAATGTCGTCACCGACCAGACCTTCTACGACATGCGTGCGTGCAGCATCATAATCATCCGCGCCATAGGCCGCCCAGGCGGCAACAAGGCGTGAAACAATGCGATTGAACGGGCTCACCTCACCTGTTGTAAGGAGCGTGCGCGCATAGTCTGCCTGACCATCTTCCAGCGCGGCCACGCCAAGGGTCAGACGGGTGAGCGATCCGTAATCTTCAGAATGGTTCTGCGCATTGCGCGCAAGCTCGACAGCACGGTCATTGTCGCCCGCTAGCAGAAGCGAATAAATAGCGCGTTCCTGCAGGACCTCATCTTCTGGCGCGCGTTCTGCAGCACGAACAAATGTCTCTGCCGCAAGCACAGGGTCATTCGTCAGGGACGCATATCGCCCGATCAGGAAATCGGAGAACTGCTCAGCCGTCGGCGGCACCGGCGCAGGCACCAGCGTGAAGCCGTTCGCCGACGGGGTCGTCGCAGAAGGTGTAGTGCAGGCAGCCAGCGCGGATACACCGCAGGCCGCGAATAAAGCGCGATACAAAGTTTTCATGTCGCCAAACTGAAAGAAGCGGGCCGAGAATACAATCGTAATTCTGGTAATACGGGTAAAAATATCAGTGAACGGAAAAGGGCGACCCGATGAGCCGCCCTTCTGAGTATTACATGTTCGGGTAAGCCGGACCGCCACCACCTTCTGGTGTTTCCCAGTTGATGTTCTGGTTCGGGTCCTTGATGTCACAGGTTTTGCAGTGAATGCAGTTCTGCGAGTTGATCTGGAAGCGCTGCTCGCCGTTCGCCTCTTGAACCCACTCATACACGCCTGCCGGGCAGTAGCGCGCGGATGGACCGTCAAAGACGCCGAGTTCAGAAGACTTCTGCAGATCTGGATCAAGCAGTTTGAGGTGACATGGCTGATCTTCACCGTGATAGGTGTTGGTGAAGGCAACGTTTGTCAGCTTGTCGAAGCTGTATTTGCCATCCGGCTTCGGATAATCGATCGGCTTGAACTTCGCAGCAGGCTTGAGAGATGCCGCGTCAGTTTTCTTGTGGCCGAGTGTGCCGAATGGTGACCAGCCGCCAAAGATCGATGTGAGCCACATCTCAACGCCGCCAAGACCTGTACCCAGCACAGTACCGAAGCGTGACAGGATAGGCTTCACGTTACGAACCGTCTTCAGCTCTTTGTAAACGCTGGATTTCTCATACGCCTCTTCGTACTCGACGAGCTCGTCACCGGAACGGCCAGCCTGCAGTGCGTTGAATGCTGCTTCAGCACCCATCATACCTGTCAGAATGGCATTGTGAGAGCCTTTAATACGCGGCACGTTCACGAAACCGGCTGAACACCCGATCAGAGCGCCGCCCGGGAAGGCGAGCTTAGGCACAGACTGCCAGCCGCCCTCAGTGATCGCACGGGCACCGTAAGACACGCGCTTACCGCCTTCGATGTACTTCATCACCTCAGGGTGGTGCTTCCAACGCTGGAATTCCTGATAAGGCGCGATGTAAGGGTTCTCATAGTTCAGGTGAACCACGAAACCGAGAGAGATGAACGGCTCGCCATTGTCACGGAAGTGATAGAGGAATGAACCACCGCCAACATTGTCTGGCAGCGGCCAGCCAAGCGTGTGCTGAACATAGCCTTCCTGGAAGTTTTCTTCCGGAACAGACCAGAGCTCTTTCAGGCCGATGCCGTATTTTTGCGGCTCGCTGTCTTTGTCGAGGTCGAACTTGGAGATCAGCTTCTTCGTGAGAGAGCCGCGTGTACCTTCCGCGAACAGAACGTACTTACCGAGCAGCTCCATACCCGGCTCATAGTCTGGCTTTGGGTTACCTTCAGCGTCGAGGCCATTCACGCCAGCGATAACGCCGCGGACTTCGCCATTCTCGCCATAGACGAGCTCAGATGCAGCAAAGCCCGGGAAAATCTCAACGCCCATACCTTCGGCTTCTTCAGCGAGGAAGCGAGTGACGTTGCCCAGAGAGCCTGTGAAGTTGCCATGGTTCTTCATGAAGCCCGGCATTGGCAGCAGGGAAATATCGAGAGAGCCTTTAGGGCCGAGATATTTGAATTTGTCGCCAGTGACTTCAGTGCGCAGCGGACGGTTATCGCGTTCGCGCCAGTCCGGGATCAGCGTATCAAGACCAACAGGGTCAACCACGACACCTGACAGGATGTGAGCGCCAATCTCGCCACCCTTCTCCAGCACGATCACAGAAAGCTCTTCGCCTTTTTCCTGTGACAGCTGCATGAGTCTGATCGCAGCAGACAGACCAGCAGGTCCGCCACCAATGATCAGTACATCAACTTCCATGGACTCACGTTCTACAGCGTCAGACGCCATGCTTTATCTCCCCAAGCCGGTGTACATTCTGGTTCAGACGTTTGATCTAATGACCTTCGGGCCAAAAGTCCAAACGCAAATCTTGCAAAGCTAATGCATGATAAACACGGACAGGTTCAAGTGTTACATGGCCTGCCCAAGGCCAAGTGAGCAAAGTTTTTAGCTTGAATGGCAAAAAATCGACAGAAAGAGCTGAAATCTGAACTGTATTTGCGAATGTGAAAATATTCTTTGTCAGAATACTGCTTATTCTTTTGCCGCAAAAAACCAGATTGTGCTCAACGGTCTGGCTGCCAATCATTTATGTGAAAATGGCAAATACAGGCGGTGGCACTATCGGTGAAACGTGTTTAGAACAGTTTCAAACTTCACGTGTTACCGATCACTAACCATGGCTTTGACCGACAACTTGTTAAAACAGCTAAAGCCACTCACCGACTGGTGGGAAGACGCGGGCGTTCCGGTAGACACACGTGAACTGGAAAAGTTGATCCGCGCAGCAAATGCGTCAGCACCAAAAGCCGAAACAAGTGCGCCGCAACAGGCAGCCCCTCAGACGAGGAAAGCTGCGAAACGTATTACCCCTGATGAAGCGGCACGCAGCGCCGTTGCGAGCATCCGCACACTGGATGAATTGCGCACCGCACTTGAGGCGTTCGATGGCTGCGAACTGAAACTCAAGGCGCAGTCCACCGTGATCGCGGACGGCCCTGCCAATGCCGGTGTAATGGTCATCGGCGAAGGTCCTGGCCGGGAAGAAGACAAAAGCGGCAAACCTTTCATCGGGCCTGCCGGACAACTTCTCGACAAAATGCTCAAAGCGATCGGCCTGTCTCGAGAAGAGAATGCCTATCTCACCAACGTCAATTTCTGGCGCCCGCCCGGCAACCGCAACCCAACGCCGGAAGAGCTGGCCATTTGTCGTCCATTCGTCGACAAGCATATCGAGCTCGTGGCACCGAAGCTGATTATTGCGACTGGTCTGGTGCCAGCCAGCGCCCTGCTCCATAGCGAAGAAACAATCGGCCAGATGCGCGGAAAGCGCTTCAATCTGGACGTACCCGGGCTGAAACAGCCCGTTCCCGTTTTCCCGATTTTCCATCCATCCTTCCTTCTGAAGAGACCGGCGGAAAAATCCAAAGCCTGGGAAGACCTGCTCAACATCAGGAAGTTCATGGAAGAGAGCGGGATCACCTGAAATGACCACCACTGAACCCACCCGTGTATAGTAAAAAAGGCTCAGTAAATTGCGCGCTCCTGTCTCTGTTATCATCCCCGTCTATAATGGTGAGAAACAGCTCACGACCTGCCTGAAATCCCTGATGAAGGGCATGCAGGATGAAATTATCCGCGAAGTGATTGTTGTGGATGGCGGTTCGACCGACAATTCCATCGTGACTGCCTTCAACTGGGGCGCACGCGTCATATGCTCTGCCGCGAAGGGCCGTGGCCGCCAGCTTCGTACCGGTGCGAAGAATGCCACTGGCGAATGGTTCCTTTTCCTGCACGCCGACACCAAGCTCGACAAGAACTGGCCCCGCATGGTCGACCGTCACATGTTTGAGCATGAAACCCACGCCGCCGCGTTTGAGCTGCGCTATCAGAGCAACTCTAAAGAAGCCCGCTGGCTGGAAAAGCGCGCAAACCAGCGCGCAAAACTGCTGGGCCTTCCATACGGCGATCAGGGGCTTCTAATGCCACGCGCCATGTATGAAGACCTTGGTGGCTTCAAAGACATGCCGCTCATGGAAGATGTCGACATGGTTCGCCGCATTCGCAAGCGCCGCCTGAAAATCCTGCCCGTGCGCGCATTTACATCAGCAGAGAAATACGAGCGCGATGGCTGGCGCAAACGCGCCTATGCGAATGCATTGCTGCTGACGCGCTATTATCTGGGCGCCAGCCCTGAAAAGCTCTCTAAACTCTACAAATAGTCAGACACGTATCGCGCCAAACGCATGACACCGATCACCGTCTTTGCTTTCGTCAAACCGAACCGGATGGGCATGGCCAAAACGCGCCTCGCCCGCGATATCGGCAAGACCGAAGCACGGCGCATCAATGCCATGAGTACTGCGCGAGCCCTACGCGCACTGGACGACCAACGATGGACCGGCGTTCTGAGCGTTGCGCCTGATACAGCCGTCAGAAGCCGTCAGCCCCTATGGCCGGACCAGCTCATCCGCATTCCGCAAGGTGGCGGCGACCTTGGAGACAGACTCACCCGCGCCTTCGATCTTGCGCCGCTCGGGCGTGTGATTTTCGTTGGAAGCGATATGCCGGACCTTCGCCCTGCAGATATTCACGCGGCAAGCCAGAAACTTTTAACGCGCAGCGCCGTCTTTGGCCCGGCCGATGACGGCGGCTTCTGGCTGTTTGGAATGACGAAGACCTGCCGCACCAAAGCCCCGTTTGATGGCGTCAGATGGTCAAGCCAATGGGCGCTGGCCGATGTTCGGGACAATCTGCATAGCGACCGGATCGCCTATCTGGACGAACGGATTGATATTGATGATCTTGACGCGCTGACCAAGTGGCGAGCCAAAAGGCGGACTGACTAGCAGTCCAGCTCCATCTCTTCGCGGCGCATGACGTTCTTGAGAACAGAGGTGATCTCTTCCGGGCCGAACGGCTTCTGAATAAACGCATCTACATCGAATTTTTGCGACGCCAGTTTCTCATCTGCTGACATCGCAACAATCGGAACATTCGCCCATACGTCGCGTACAAGACAGATCAACTCGCTGCCGGACATTTCAGGCATGTGCATGTCTGTCAGAACCGCATCCACATGATCATAGTTCAGCTGCTGGATGGCACTGAGACCGCTCTGGAAGCTGGATACGCGGAAGCCATGAGCACGCAACAGATCCGATGCGATACGGCAGGTCGTCTTGCTATCATCGATCAGAACGATGTGTTTACGGCGTGCGCCCGTTTCCTGAATAGATTTTATATCGGCAAGCGTTTCCATAACGTCTTCACGTTTGAAAGGCTTTTTCAGTACGAGGTGAGCCCCCTTCTCGCGTGCTTTGGCAAGCACTGCGAAATCATCCGTGTCGTTCGCTGTCATCATGATCAGTACCGCAGACGGCCAGCGGCGGGACAATGGCTCAATCAGCTTGAGCCCGCTCACTTCGCCAAAGTGCACGTCAATCAATGCAGCATTCACTTTCAGGTCGAACAAATGCGGCGCAGAAGAAAACTCGCGCGGCGTCGTGACCGTCGTCACCGCTGCGCCCTGGTCCTCGAACATTCTTGAAATCATCTTCGCCTGCGTAGTGCTATCCTCCAACACTAACAGACCCGGATTGTAAGCTGGCACGAACCCATCCCTCTATTGAGTTTTTTGAAACTTAGTTTCGATCCCCATTCGCCAACGACTATCCCATGCGCAGATTGAACATTCGTGAATCAATTCGGAGCATTCTGACGCTATAGTGAATTTTCTTCACCATGATCGCGATCACAGTCCTGAGGTGATTATTACCTGTTGAAGACGGTCTATCCTTGCCACTTTTGTTCTTGTTTTGTTCTTTTTCTACTGCTATTCATAGGGCATGAAAGTCAGCCAGAAACTACCGGAACGCGGACGCATAAAGTCCAATGAACTCAATGATCTTTCGCCTTCAGACGCAAGGCGGGGACGCGGCGCCGTATCCAACCCTGCAGGACGTTTCGAAACTATTCAGACAGATAAGTTTGATGATGGCTGGGAAAATGCGACAGACTTTATAGATGAGGCCAGCCGCATTTCATGGCACTCTGAAACAGCGCGCACCATCATCACGCGAAACCAGTCACCAGACATTTCTTTTGACCGTTCGATTAACCCTTATCGTGGCTGCGAGCATGGCTGTGCCTATTGCTTTGCCCGTCCCTCGCACGCCTATCTCGGCCATTCGCCTGGCATCGATTTCGAACGACAGCTTTATTTCAAGAACAATGCTGTCGAGCTGCTCCGGCGCGAACTTTCAGGGCGCAAATATGAACCACGCCCTATAGCGCTTGGCATCGATACCGATGCCTATCAGCCGGAAGAAAAGCGCCTGCGCCTGACACGCGAGATCTTACGTGTGCTGGACGAGTTCAACCATCCGGTGATGATCCTCACCAAGTCCGCGCTGATCCGGCGGGATATTGATATCCTGTCAGGCATGGCAGAGCGCGGCCTGGTGTCTACCGGCGTCTCCATGACAACGCTCAAGCATGATGTTTCAATCAAACTGGAACCGCGCGCGGCTGCGCCGTCACTTCGCCTGCAAACGATAGAGGCGCTGGCGAAAGCGAGCATACCTGTCGTTCAGATGACCGCCCCCATTATCCCTTGCCTGAATGACAGTGAGCTCGAGGCCATGATTTCGGCCGGCGCTGACGCAGGCGCGATTAATGCGCGCTATGTGCTGTTGCGCTTACCCTATGAGCTGAAGGATATTTTTCAGGAATGGCTGAAAGCGCATTTTCCCGATCGAGCAGCGCGCGTCATCAACACCTTGAGAGACATGCGCGGCGGCAAAGATTATGATGCTGAATGGCATAAACGTCAGCGTGGTGACGGCCCTGTTGCTGACCTGATTGCGGCGCGCTTCAAGAAAGCAGTCAGGCGCGCAGGGATGACAGAACAACCTGCCCGATTGCGATGTGACCTCTTCAAAGTGCCAGCTAAAGACTCGCCGCAAATGTCCTTCGGATTCTGAAACGTAAAATTTTAACAAAATTTTCCGATTGATTCGCTTCGGTAAGACATTCTTCATGAAATCACTTCGGATTGGCATCTCAGAAGAATTTTAGAACGAGGTTTTTTCGATATGGACGCGCTGGAAAATGTGATCATCCAAGGTGATTGCGTCGACGTGATGAACCGCATGCCGGAAAACTCGGTGGATCTCATCTTTGCAGACCCACCATACAATCTACAGCTTGGCGGCGATCTCACCCGTCCGGACAACTCCGAAGTTAAAGGCGTTACCGACGATTGGGACCAGTTCGACAGCTTCGATTCCTATGACCTCTTCACCCATGAATGGTTGGCTGCCTGCCGCCGCGTTCTGAAAGACACAGGCGCGATCTGGGTTATCGGCAGCTATCACAATATTTTCCGCGTTGGCGCCATCCTTCAGGATGCCGGCTTCTGGATCATGAATGACGTGATCTGGCGCAAGACCAACCCGATGCCGAACTTCAAGGGCACACGCTTTCAGAACGCGCACGAGACGCTGATCTGGGCGACAAAGCACCCGAACCAGAAACCGTACACGTTCAACTATGACGCTCTGAAAACCTTCAATGATGACCTGCAAATGCGCTCGGACTGGACGATCCCGATCTGTACAGGTCAGGAGCGCCTGAAAGGCGATGACGGCAAGAAGGTTCACCCGACACAAAAGCCTGAAGGCCTGCTTCACCGCGTCCTGCTGGCAACCAGTAAAGAGAATGATCTTATTCTCGACCCGTTCTCCGGCACAGGCACGACGGCCGCTGTCGCCAAGGCACTTGGCCGCCGCTTCGTCGGTATCGAACAGGATGGTGGCTATGCGCGTCATGCCCGTGAGCGCCTTGCCCGTGTTCAGCCTTACGAGAGCGAACAGCTTAAAACTGTCACAAGCAAAAAGGCAGAGCCACGTGTGCCATTCGGCGCTCTGATCGAGAGCGGATATCTGCGTCCGGGCGACCGTCTTTTCTCTGCATCACGTCGCCATGAAGCGCGCGTTCGCATTGATGGCAGCCTGACGAATGGCCGTGATGTCGGCTCTATTCACCGTCTTGGCGCGCATGTTCAGCGTGCAGCAGCGTGCAATGGTTGGACATTCTGGCATTATGAGAGCCGGAACGGTCTGGAACCGATCGATCTTCTACGCAGAAAGTTCCGTACTCAGATGGGACTCGGTTGATCAACGCATTATTGATGCTTACCTTTATATATAGCTGGAAGGGCAACACCGATTCGGGTTTAACACGGAGGCCCCATGACACGGCTTATAAACCTGTATGCGCTTGATTACTGGTATGAGTCAGACGCGGATGATCCAGACAGTGCTTACACACTGATTGGTGACGAAAAAGGTGACTATGTCATCGCCGCCGACGGCACGCTCACATTTGAAGAAATCTGGGACCTGGCCGAGACGCATAACGAACAGGTAAAAGCAGAACTTCAGAACGGCTAGCCGCTCTGAACTACGTTCCTCGGGGGCTCTGATAAAGGTTCAGAGCCTTCCGGAATACTGATGGCAGCCCCGCAGACGATAGCTCTGACAGTCGGATCAGCTCCTCTTCTCCCTCTACAATCAAATCTAAGGCTTCAGCCGCTTCTGACGTGTAGACGTCGAGGTATAAGCGGAAATGCGTAAACACGTGTTCGATACGGCCGAGGTACCGGTCCTCTGAAACAATTGCTGGCTCTGATGGTACGTCATTCCATGCCGTCGTCGGCAGGCCCAAAGTTCCGGCTAGCAGCCCTTTATCCGCGCGGCGTTCAGCGACCAGCCCTTCACCAGAAATTGCGAGCAACACTGCGCCTTGGCGCATCGGCTTGGTCTTCTTCGGAGGCTTAACCGGAAAGTCTGTCTGCCGACCCAGCGCTCGTGCACTGCAAGGCTCACTGAGCGGACAGATCAGGCAGTCAGGCGAGCGCGGCGTGCAGACCGTTGCCCCTAAATCCATCATGGCCTGCGCAAAGTCGCCCGGCCGATCTTCTGGCACCCAGCTTTCGACAATGGCTTTGATATCTTTTTTGATGTCCGGCAGTGGCGCATCCATGGCGAGAAGACGCGTCGTCACCCGCTCGACATTGCCATCCACCGCCGCGACCTGCTCGTCAAAGGCAATCGCGCCAATCGCGCCGGAGGTGTAAGGCCCGATACCCGGCAGCTTGATCAGCCCCGCGCTGGTTTCGGGAAAACCGCCCTGCGCAGCGATCTCCTGCGCACAGGCATAAAGGTTGCGCGCCCGCGAGTAATACCCAAGCCCCGCCCATGCGTTCATAATGTCATCTCGCAGCGCAGACGCGAGGTCTTCAACCGTCGGCCAGCGTTTCACAAAGTCCAGAAAATAGCGCGTCGCATGCGGAATAGTCGTCTGCTGGAGCATGATTTCCGACAGCCAGACGTGATACGGGTTCGGCTTTACACCCTTAGCCCGGTCCTGAGGCGAGACACGCCACGGTAGACTGCGCGCTGAGGCGTCATACCAGCGAAGAATATTTGCGCTGATCTCGGCGCCGGGTGTATGGGTATCAGACATCAATGGATACATAGCGCCTCTCTTTCGCGGGGCCATCCCTGATATGAGATGATTTGCATGCCCGGCGACACGAACCGCTCCGAAATCTCACAGTCACTGGACTTCGACGCCGAACGTGCGGCGCTGAAACGGCTGTCCAAACACCGTGCGCGGCCTGCAAACGGTCAGGGCGAACGCCTGAGCCTGCGCATTACCAAGATCATGAAGCCCTACACCAAGAATGAAGGTCCGGGCATTTCCATGCTTCAACGCCGATGGAAAGATCTTGTCGGCGAACGTCTCGCCAAGCTGTCGTATCCGGTCAAGCTGACCGGCAAAGCGGAGAACCGTGTTCTTACGCTGGAGATTTTGCCGTCCGCCTCACCTATCTTCCAGCATCAGAGCGAGATGCTGAAACAAAGGCTGGCGGCGTCAAGCGGCGGTTTTCTTAAAGATTTGAAATTTGTGCACAAAGCGACGCCGGGTCAGAATGGCGACAAGGCGCGCAAGCTTCGCCCATTGAGTGCACAAGAACGTGATCAACTGAATGAAGGTGTTGCAAGCGTAAAAAATCCACGTTTGTCTCAGGCACTGTTGGCGTTCGGTGAGGCAGTCTATAGAGAGGACCGCTGAACACGCCTAAGGGCGAATCTGTAGGACAAACAAACGGATGACGGGCATGAACGTATCTAAATGGCTTATTTCTGCGACAGCTGCACTTGCGCTCGCGGCATGTGGCGGCAGCAATTCCGGTTCTGGCGGCACCGCCAGCGTCGTTGAAGGCGACGTTGTACTGGGCGACGCAAGTGCGCCTGTAACGATCATTGAATACGCGTCCATTACCTGCTCACACTGCGCGACCTTCTCACAGGAAGTCATGCCGACCATTGAAGAACGCGTTGAAGCTGGCGACGTGAAGTTCATCTTCCGCGGTTTCCCGACACAACCGGTCGAGATCGCTATGGCGGGCCACGCAATTGCGCACTGCGCAGGCGAAGATCGCTTCTATGATGTTCTGCACGACCTGTTTGAAAACCAGACAAATATTTTCCAGGCTGCACGCACCGGCACGGTTGGCGACGCGCTCCAGGCGACCGCTGCACGCCACGGCCTCGATGCAACTGAGTTTCGTGCTTGCACACGAAACCAGGACCTGTACGAACAAATGTCCAACGTCATCCGTGATGCGCAGGCTCAGGGCGTCTCAGGCACACCGACCATTTTCATCAATGGCGAACTTGCCGGTCCCGAAGCGCAGACACCAGAGGGCATGAACGAATTGATTGACGCGGCACTGGCTGACTAACCCTCACCAGACTATCCGCAACCGACTGGAGACATATATGAAATCCCCGAACTGGCTGACCGCAGCACTCACTGCAATAGCACTGACCGCAACACCGACTGCTGCTCTCGCGCAGGAAGGTGAAGCACCAGCGCCTGCAGTCGTGCTCGACAACATTGTTCTGGGAGACGTTGTGCTCGGCGATGCAGATGCGCCGATCACAATCATTGAATATGCGTCCCTCACCTGCCCTCATTGCGCGCACTTCCATGAATCGGTCATGCCGGTCATCGAAGAGCGTATCGAGCTGGGCGAAGTGAAGTTCATTTTCCGCGAGTTCCCGACAGCGCCGGTTCAGATCGCCATGGCTGGTTTTGCAATCGCTCGCTGCGCAGGTGAAGACGGATACTATCCGACTCTGGATACAATCTTCACCGGACAGGACGAGATGATGGTTGCTGCACGTGGTGGCACTGTGGGCGAATGGCTTACGAACGTTGCTGCTGAAGCTGGTCTTTCAGAGCCTGAATTCCGCGCGTGTCTTGCAGATGAAGAGTTGTTCAACTCTATGGTTGCAACGATTGAGGCTGGTCAGGACGCTGGCGTTGTCGGCACACCTACCATCTTCATGAATGGCGAACTGCTCGGCAATGATGCCCAGACTGGCGCAGGCATGGCCGCGCTGATCGACGCAGCCCTCGCCGCTGAATAATCTTTTCGAACGGACACACTGATATGACCATGCTGCGTGCTTTCATCACCTCTGTCGCCGCCCTGACACTCGCGTCTTGCGGAGATGGCAGCGGTGGAACCAGCGCGCAGGATGACGGCGGCCCGGCAACCCTCGACGAGATCGCCATTGGCGATGTGATCATGGGTGATCCGGATGCGCCTCTTACGCTGGTCGAGTACGCATCCATCACATGTGGCGCATGTGGCCAGTTCCACGCCACCGTCATGCCCGTCATCAAGGAACGCGTAGACGCAGGCGATATCAACTTCATCTTCCGCGAGTTCCCGACCGCGCCTGCAGAGATCGCAACCGCTGGCTTTGCTGTCGCGCGCTGCGCCGGTGCGGATGATTATTATGATGTGCTGGACGAGTTTTACGACAACCAGCAGGATTTCTTCAACGCGATCCGGTCCGGCTCTGCTGGCGACATGTTGCGTGATATTGCGTCTGAATACGGCATCAACAATGCCGGCTTTCGCGAGTGTACGCGCGACCGCGAACTCTTTTCTTCCATGATGGAAACTGTGCGTGGCGGCGAAGAGCTGGGTGTCACTCACACGCCCACGCTTTTCCTCAATGGCGCACAACTTGGCAATGAAGCACGCACACCAGACGGCATGAACGCCGTTATCGATGCTGCTCTGGCGGCGCTCGACTAGCTTTCCGGCCTCTTTTCGAGTTTTGCACAGACTTTCTGACACGAATTCGTTCTGGTATCGTAACGTCTTGCGAATCTAGCGATGCTGCAGAGTCGTAAGCTATGGAGACGTGCGTTCTCCGGAATTGAGGTCCTGATTGCAGATCACCGAGATCAGAATTGCAGGGTTCAAATCCTTTGTTGATCCGGTCAACTTCTATGTTGAGCCGGGGCTGACGGGTATTGTCGGGCCGAATGGCTGCGGTAAGTCGAACCTTCTGGAATCTCTGAGATGGGTGATGGGTGCCAGCTCTGCGCGCGCTATGCGTGGCGGCGAGATGGACGACCTCATCTTCTCCGGAACGGCCAAGCGCCCTGCCCGCGAAATGGCTGAAGTGACGCTGGTGATCGACAATACGGATCGCCGTGCGCCGCCGGAATTCAACGATAATGACAAGCTGGAAATTCTGCGTCGTCTTCGTCGTGGCATTGGCTCCACCTATAAAGTGAATGGGCGGACTGTTCGCGGTAAGGACATCCAGCTCATCTTCGCGGATGCCTCGACAGGTGCAAACTCTCCCGCGCTGGTTCGTCAGGGACAAATCAGCGAGCTGATCGGATCCAAGCCACAAAACCGCCGCCGTCTCCTCGAAGAAGCTGCTGGTATTGCAGGTCTAAACACGCGCCGCCACGAAGCCGAACTTAAGCTGCGCGGTGCAGAGAGCAATCTTGAACGCCTTGATGATCTCTCATCGGAAGTGGAACGCCAGCTTGAAAGCCTGAAACGTCAGGCTCGTAAAGCGCGTAAGCATAAAGACCTGTCCGCCGTTATCACCGGTCTTGAAGCCCTGCTGTGCCATCGCCGCTGGTCGCTGGCGCAGGAGGCGGTGAATACGCATCAACAGGCGCTGCGTGATGCACGCGAAAGCGTTGAGAAGCTGACACTTGAAGACGCCATGGCAGAGCGCACCGCGCTTCAGGCCCGCGAGAAAATTGAACCGCTTCGCCTGGCAGAAACCGAAGCGTCCGGCCGCGTTGGTCAGGCAAAAGTTCGCATGACCGAGCTTCAGGCCGAAAAACGCGCCATCGAGACGGCGCTGGAACGCCACGCCTCTGATCTGAAACGCATCGTGTCCGATATCGAGCGTGAACAGGGGCAAGCTGAAGACGCTGAATCTCGCATTGAAGATGCCAAACGACAGCTTGCTTCTCTTCCGAGCATGGACCCAGCTGTATTCGAACGCGATCAGATGGAAGCTCAGGGCCGTCTGCAAATGGTGCAGAAAGACCTCAATGAAGCTGAACTCGCCGGACAGACCGCGACTGAGACCCTCGCCCGCCTCCGCGCCGAACGCGAAGCAGCTGAACGCAATCGCCGGGATCTGAGCAATCGCCTCAATCAGACAAATGCTCGCCTGAACCAGCTGGAAGCAGAGCTCTCCCGCCTGCCGGATGTGTCTGCGCTGGAAACAGCTCTCGAAACAGCGCGCACCGAACTGGCAGACGCCGAATCTGCACTCGAAGATATGGCCGCATCTATATCTGAAGCCGAACAACGCTCGCTCGCCCTTCGCCGCGAGGAAGAGACTGTGGGCGAACCGGTCAAAGACGCTGATACCGCACTGCGCAGTGTGAAAGCCGAAATTGCGGGCCTGGAACGCCTGCTGCGAAAGGCTGAAAGCTCGTCTGCGCCGCCGATTATGGATTCCCTCAGCCCGCAGGCTGGCTATGAGCGCGCGCTTGCCGCTGCGCTTGGCGATGATCTCAACGCGCCGACTGATCCGAATGCCCCATCTTACTGGGCGGGTGCAGACAGAGGATCCGACCCGTCACTTCCGGCTGGTGTGACGCCGCTCAACTCAGTCTGCTCAGCGCCGTCCGAACTTGACCGCCGTCTGGCGCAATGCGGTGTTGTCGAAACTGACGCCGAAGCAAACGCGCTGCGCAGTCAGCTGCAGGTCGGCCAGCGAATTGTCTCCAGGACAGGCGGCCTCTGGCGCTGGGATGGCTATATCCGCCGTAGTGATGCACCACTGTCTCAGGCTGAACAGCTTGAACAGAAAAACCGTCTCGAAGCCTGTCAGGCCGAGCTTCCGCAGCTGGAATCAAATCTGGCTTCGGCACAGGCGGCACAAGCCGATATCGAAACGCGGCGCCGCGAAGCCGAGTCAGAACTTCGCGACCTGCGCGCCCACGCCCCTTCCCTGCAGAAAGCACGAAATGAAGCGAGCGCATCTGTTTTCCGCGCCGAGCAGGAATTGGAACGCGCCAGCCTGAAGCGCGATAATCTGCAATCCACCGTCTCCGAAGCGCGCCAGCAACGTGATGATGCGCAAGCAGCAGTCGACGCTCTACAAGATGTGTCCGCCTCAGGCGACGATGCCAAAGCTGAAGCGGAGCTTGGTGATGTCCGCCGCCGCATTCATGAACTCCGTCAGGACGAACAGGCGGCTCGCAACGCCCTTTCCGATTTACAGCGCAACCGCGAGCGTCTGGAAGGACGCAAGCGCGGCCTGGAACGTGAAGTTCAGGAATGGACCAAACGCCTGAACAGCTCAAAGACCCGAATCTCGGAACTGACAGCGGCGCGCACGCAAAGCCGTACGGCGCTGGAAACGGTAGAAGCCGGTCCGGAACGCGTTGACGAAGCCATTGAAACGCTGGCTGCAGAGCTTCAGGCCCTGGAAGTAAAACGTCAGGAAGCCGCAGACCTGCACGCCGAAGCCGAAAAAGGCTCGCGTGAAACAGAGGCCGAGGCACGCCGCGCCAAAGAAGCCGCGACGCAGGCACGTGAGGCTACAGTCATGGCGCAGGCTCATCTGGAAACAGCCAAAGAACGCCTGAACGATGCGGTCGAACTCGCCAGCTCTCAGTTTAACCGTCAGCCGCACGGCCTGATCCAGCTTGCCGAATCGGCACTCGAAGAAGAGTGGATGGAACGCGAATCCAAAGAACTCGACAACGAACTCGTGCGCCTGAAGCATGAACTCGCTGCGCTTGGCAGCGTGAATCAAGACGCTGAGAAAGACGCCGAAGAACTGGCTGAGCGTCTTGGCGCGCAACATGAAGAAAAAGCCGACCTCACCGCAGCCATTGCGAAACTCCGCGAAGGCGTTCACGCGCTGAACGAAGAAGGACGCGGTCGCCTGCTCGCAGCGTTCGAAACGGTCAACGAGCATTTCCAGAGCCTGTTCACCGCACTCTTCAATGGCGGTCAGGCCGAACTCAAGCTTGTTGAAGCGGATGACCCGCTCCAGTCCGGCCTTGAAATTTACGCCCAGCCGCCAGGTAAAAAGGTCACATCACTCAATCTGATGTCCGGCGGCGAGCAGGCGTTGACGGCAACCGCGCTTATTTTCGCGGTGTTCCTCTCTAACCCTGCCCCGATATGTGTCCTCGACGAGGTCGATGCTCCACTAGATGATGTAAACGTCGACCGTTTCTGCCGCCTGCTTGAAGAAATGAAGAGCCGGACACAAACGCGATTCGTTACAATCACGCACAATCCGGTCACTATGTCCCGTATGGACCGCCTGTTCGGCGTTACCATGCAGGAACAAGGTGTTTCGCGCATCGTTTCAGTGGATTTGGGCACTGCGGAACAATTAGTCGCAGCTGAATAGTCAGAGATAATATTTTTTATCAATATTTTCAGAGCACTAGTCTTTCTCAGCCTGCTTGACTTCGCAACTGCACATGGCTAGTTTCCGCGCGACTTCGGTCACAGCTTAATTTTTCATTCACGGTGGGCTCATGCCTCCTAATTCGCCAGAACAAGACGATCTGGCTGCGCGCATCGCTGCAGCGCAGGACAGACACAGGGCGAAGACGGAACGCAAACCCGGTTCATCTTCCGGCGCAGGCTACGGTCTCGGTATGAAAATGGTCCTCGATCTTTTCGGGGGAGTTTTGGTCGGATTACTTTTTGGTCTCGCGCTTGACCAGGTCGCAGGAACAAAACCCTGGGGGTTGATCGTTCTTATGTCGCTTGGAATTGCCGCTGGCTTCAGAATGATGTTGCGTACTGCCGAACAGCAGGCTAAGCGCAACGCGGAAACGAAGATTGATGCGTCGCCAGCAAAGACTGACGAAGCAAATAAGGGGCACGAACAGGCATGATGTTTCGTATGGAACTCGACCCAATGCATCAGTTTCAGATTCAGAAACTGATTTCACTTCCGTCACTGGCTGGTCACGACATTTCTTTCACCACAGCAAGCCTTGCTATGCTGCTCGCTGTTGGCCTGGTTGTGTTTTTCCTCGTGCTGGCAATTGCACGCCCGCAGGTGGTGCCATCCCGCATCCAGTCGATTGGTGAAATTGGCTACGAATTCATCGCAAACATGATCCGTGACACAATTGGCGAAGAAGGTTTCCGCTTCTTCCCATTCGTTTTCACGCTCTTCCTACTCATTTTCGGCGCGAACATGCTGGGAATGATCCCGTATTTCATCACGCCGACGGCTCAGATTGTGGTAACAGCGGCTCTTGCCTTGCTGGTATTCTTCACCGTCATCATTTTCGGCATCATGAAACACGGCCTGAAATTCCTGAAACTCTTCGCGCCATCAGGAATTCCTCCAGTTCTTCTTGTGGTTCTTGTTCCGCTTGAAATCATCTCCTTCTTCGTTCGCCCACTTACGCTGTCTCTGCGTTTGTTCGGTAACATTCTCGCTGGTCACATCGTTCTGAAGCTCTTCGTAGGCTTCACAACAGCCCTTCTCGGCACCGCCAGCATCCTGTCAGTCCTGGCTATCGGCCCATTTGCACTCGCGCTTGCATTCACCGCGCTGGAGTTTCTGGTGGCCTTCCTGCAGGCTTACATTTTCGCCATTCTCACATGCATCTACCTGAATGATGCATTCCACCCATCTCACTAAGAGAGCGTTCAAACTCACAAAGTCCGAAACTTGGTCTTGACCAAATCGGCAGAGTAGATTTTTACGAGCACAGTTTCCATTTAGGGGAGTAATTACCATGGAAGAAGGTCTGAAGTACGTTGGTGCGGGTCTCGCAACCCTCGCTATGTTTGGTGCAGCTCTGGGCGTTGGTAACGTCTTTGCTAGCTTCCTCGACGCTGCTATGCGCAACCCATCTGCTGCTCCGCAGCAACAAACCAACCTGTTCCTCGGCTTCGCGCTTGTGGAAGCACTTGGTATCCTTGGCTTCGTGATCGCGATCCTTATTCTGTTCGTAGTTTAACTTTAAGCTACATTGGGCGGGCCCAGTTTCCGGGCCCGCGTAACACTGATTAAGGTCAACACCCATGGCAAATGATACCCACGGTGCTGATCACGCGGTTGAAACCCTTGCCGAGCATGGCGCTGAACATGCAGGTCCTGCGTTTCCGCCGTTTGACACGAGCACATTCGCATCACAGCTCTTCTGGTTGGCAATTGCATTTGTCCTCCTTTACCTGTTCCTGTCTCGCCTTATTCTGCCGAAACTCGGTGGCGTGATTGAGCAACGTAAAGGTAAGATTGCGTCCGACCTTGATGAAGCAGCCCGGATGAAGTCTGAAGCAGACGAAGCTCTGATGGAAGCCGACAAGCAGCTGGCAACAGCTCGTGCGGAAGCTCGCATGAATGCGGAGAAGGCCCGATCTGAGATCGACGCTAAAATCGCAGAAGCAAGTGCAGCTAAAACAGCTGAGCTTGATGCAAAGCTTTCCGAGGCTGAAACCCGGATTGATGACATGAAGGCTAAAGCCATGGACAATGTTGCATCTATCGCAGCAAGCACCACGGGCGCTATCCTTTCACAGCTTGGCACAACAGCTTCCGAGGCAGACATCGCTGCTTCTGTAGCGAAGTCCCTGGATGAGGTTGCAGCATGAAAATGACACGCATCCTGTCCGCCGGTCTTATAGCTGCTCTTGCTGCACCGTCTGCGTTCGCGGCCGGCTCAGATCCGTGGTATCTGAATACCACTCACTGGGCTTTCCTGACGCTGATCATCTTCCTGCTTCTCGTTTGGCGCTTAGGCGCGTTCAAAGCGATTGGAAGCGCGCTGGATTCGCGAGCTGATGAAATTCAACGCGAACTCGACTCAGCGCAGAAGCTTCGTGAAGAAGCGTCCGCTATGCTGAAAGAGGCTGAGCGTCGTCAGCAGGAAGCTGCTGATCAGGCCGATGCTATCGTTCGTCAGGCTGAAGCCGATGCAAAAGCTATGCTCGTGCAGGCTGATAAAGATCTGACTGAAATGGTCGCACGCCGTGAAGCTCAGGTTGAAGCACGCATTGCGCGTGCAGAAGAAGAAGCTACCCGTGCTGTTAAGCGCGTAGCGGCTGATGCTGCGACACGTGCTGCAGCTGATCTGGTTCGCTCCAATGCGGACAAGTCATCCGGCGCTGACACCTTCACTGAAGCACTGGGTCAGGTTAAGTCAGCGCTGTAAGCTCTGCTCAACTGATAAGAACTTTAAGAACGCCGCTTCGATCGAAGCGGCGTTTTTTATTGCCCCACCACGCCCCGTCATGAATGCTGGGCACAGACTGAAAACTATGGAAACTGCGATATGGCTGAGATCAAACTTTCCGATGCACAGCGAGATCACCTGATTGACGGGATCAAATCTTATATGTCCGAAGAACTGGATGCAGACGTTGGAAGCTTCGAAGCGGGTTTCTTTCTGGACTATCTCATCAAAGAGATCGGACCTGCTGTCTATAATCAGGCGATCTACGACACACAGGCCGCGCTCACCCAACAGATCGAGCGCCTGTCAGAAGATT
The DNA here is from genome assembly GCF_029210165.1 of Ponticaulis sp. Classification (NCBI taxonomy): domain Bacteria; kingdom Pseudomonadati; phylum Pseudomonadota; class Alphaproteobacteria; order Hyphomonadales; family Hyphomonadaceae; genus Ponticaulis; species Ponticaulis sp. The sequence continues at coordinate 2,159,025 of NZ_JARGNT010000001.1, read as the reverse complement.
TGCTTCAACTGGAAAAGTAACAGCCCGCTTTAGCTGTCTTTGTGTTCGCCGAAGATAAGGCGAAGTAGCCAGTCCGGGGCAAACCGCTCAAGGCTCGGGTGACGGGCAAGCATTCCCTGCAGCCAGCGACGCCCCCATACGGCATTGCGCGCCAGAAGCACCACACCCAGAATAACGATCGGCAGACCAATCGGAATGATCGGTGTCAGGAAGGCAATGATCACACCAAGCGGGATCAGGATCGTGCCAAGAATCGCCAATGCAGACCGGATAATTGCGGCCACACCTTGCTTCACCATAGACGGCGGCGCCTGCGTCGCGGATGCGGCGGCTTCCTCTGTCGGAGTTGAAGGATTTTCGTTCGGAGCGATCATGAAAGTCGATATGGGGTAAGCAGCGATATAAAGCAATTGGACAAAGCGCACGAACCGGCCATTATTTGGCGGAAGAGCGCTCACCAACGCGTGTATATGATTTTAAGTGGGACGAAGCACACCATGCGATTGAACCTGATACAGGCCTTACGCGCTTTCGCTGCCTATCTCGTAGTGTTTTACCATATCCGCGCCATCGAATTCGAATATGCGCGCGAGATGGGAACCGATGAATATGCGTTGGTAGGCGGGCTCTTCTCCAATGGCTGGGCAGGTGTGGACCTGTTCTTTGTAATCTCCGGATTCATCATGGTCTATGTGACCTTTTCAAGACCTTCCGGCGTCGCAACGGTGAAAGACTTTCTGCTGGCGCGCGCCTTCCGGATTTATCCACCCTGGTGGCTCTTCTCCGGCATGATGGCGCTATTCTTCTTCCTGTCTTACGGCACACCATATGATGCGGCGGCTCTGGCACAGTACGATAATGATCCGCTGAACCATATTCTCAGATCCATCTTCCTGCTGCCGCAGCCAAACTTCCCCATCCTTGGCCTCGGCTGGACGCTGGTGCATGAGGTCTGGTTCTACATCGTCTTCGCATTCATCCTGCTCGCGCCGCGCAAATACATGCCTGCTCTTTTGGGCCTGTGGGCGGTCATCGTTCTGGGTGGCGCGGCGATGGGCTGGACGGGCGCGTTTGCTGCGGATTACCTCAAGCTTGCCTTCTCTGTGCACACTGTTGAGTTCATCGTCGGCGCGTTCACCGCCTATCTGTTCCTGAAGCAGGATAAGCCATTCTTCCCGGCCGCTATATTCGGCTTAGGTGTGGTCGCCTTCATCGCAGCAACATATCTCCACCCATATCCGAACCGCTTTACGCTGGAATGGGGCCGCATGCTGGTCTTCACCCTGCCCTGCGCCATGCTTCTATACGGCGCTGCAGGCCTTCACACGCGCGCGACGGGCGGGTGGCTCAAGCCGCTTAGTCGATTAGGCGACTGGTCTTTTTCGCTGTATCTCGGCCATCATTTCGTGATCGCAGGCCTGCCAATCGTCGGCGCAATCATCGCGGCAAAAGGCGAGCCCATGCTTGGTATGGCACCGGGCAAGCTGAATGTGTTCCGCCTCGGCTCCGAAGGGATACTCGATAACGCACTCTACATGACCGGTATGGTGATCGGTTCAACCCTATTTGCGGCGATCATCTATCACTTCTTTGAACAGCCTGCGCTGCGCTTCCTCACAAAGCGCTTCCGCAAGCCACAAGCCGACAAAGAAAAAGCGCGGCTGAATGAAACCGTCGCGCCATAATCGGGGGATCAGATGAAGATTGAAGGCATTCAGGGGTTACGAGCACTCGCAGCTTATCTGGTCCTGTTCTTCCATGTCACAGGTAATGAACGCCTGCAGATCAGCCTCGCAGAGGCATCGGAAAGCCCTCTGTTTGGAACACTCTTCAATCAGGGCTTTGTTGGTGTTGATCTGTTCTTCGTGATCTCCGGCTTCATCATGGCCTATGTCACGCATGATCTGACGCGCGGCTTTGGTGGCGTGAAGCAATTCATGCTGGCACGCCTCTTCCGCATCTACCCAGTCTGGTGGCTGTTTGCGGGTATTCTCGCCATTCTCTCACTCGCTATGGCGGGCACGCTCTGGCACCCCGATGCCTTTAACGCAGCCGAGGGCAATGGTTATGTCTTCATGCTGAAGTCTTTCCTGCTCATTCCGCAGGACAATCTGCCATCTCTGAATGTCGGCTGGACGCTGATCCATGAGATGGGCTTCTATTTGGTCTTTGCTGGGCTTCTCTTCCTGCCGCGAAAGCTCATGCCTGCGGGCCTTGCGGTATGGGGTGTAGTGGTGATGGCGGGTTTTGTCCTCGCGTCACAACTCTCGCTCTCAGATGCGACGCTTGAAATCATCGTTTCGCCTATGTCGCTTGAGTTCATCCTAGGCGCATTTGCGGGCTTTGCCTTTGCCTCAGGCTTCCGGAAATTCCAGCTGCCAGCATTCATCGTTGGTCTTATCGGCGCGGTCATCGCCTACCCGCTTGTCTCCGCTAGCATGGCTGAAGGCGACAGGCTTATCGTCGTCGCATACTTCGCCCTCCCCTTCACGCTGATGGTCTATGGCGCGACAGGTCTTGATGCGGCGCTGAAGGAAAACCCGGCCTTCAAAAGTGTAGCTCGCTTGGGTGACTGGAGCTATTCGCTCTATCTCTGCCATCCGATTGTTTTGCTGGTTCTACCGAAAGTCATGCAGCTTACAGCTCAGATCCTGATGAGCGTTGGGCTACCGGCGAGCAGCGTCTCCTTCTTGCTGGTTGGCAGCGAAGGGCTGATCGACAATCTCGTGTTCAATCTGCTGGCTGTGCTTGGATCAACGCTATGCGCCGGCGTGACCTTCTACATCTTCGAGCGGCCTGTTCTTCGCTTCCTGAATAGCACATTCCGGAAGCCTCAGGCGGATAAAGAAAAGGCGCGACTGAATGAAACCGTCGCGCCTTAGCATTTGATTATTCAGCGGCTAGCTGTTCAGGCGCTGGCGGCACCCATTTCAGCGCCGGCTTTCGTGCCGCCTGTGTCTCGTCGAGACGCTTCATAGGCGCAAGATATGGCGCGCCTTTCAGCGTATCATCGCCCTGCGCCGCACGGCGTGCCACGCTTTCCAGAGCGCCGCAGAAACGGTCGAGCTCTGCTTTGCTCTCTGTCTCTGTCGGCTCGATCAGCATCGCGCCATGCACCACCAGCGGGAAGTACATGGTCATCGGGTGATAGCCCTCATCGATCAGCGCTTTGGCGATATCGATTGTCTCAATGCCCTCAGCCGTGAACTTGTCCGAGAACAGCGCCTCGTGCATGCAGAAGCCGTCAAAAGCCGGCGTCATAACTGTCTTTAGTTTCGCCTGAATGTAGTTGGCATTGAGAACAGCATCTTCAGCCACCTGTTTCAGGCCGTCTGCGCCATGGCTCAGCATGTAAGACAGCGCACGTACGAACATGCCCATCTGACCGTGGAAGCTCGCCATACGACCGAAGCTCTCTTTGGCTTCTTCCACCAGACGGAAGCCGTCTTCATCCTTCAGAATAAATGGCACCGGCGCGAATGGTGCGAGCGCTTCTGAAAGCACGGTCGGGCCGGAACCCGGGCCGCCGCCGCCATGCGGCGTGGAGAAGGTTTTGTGCAGGTTGATGTGCATGGCGTCGATGCCGAGGTCACCCGGGCGTACACGGCCAACAATCGCGTTGAAGTTCGCACCGTCACAATAGAAATAACCGCCAGCCTCATGAATGAGGTCAGCGATGTCCTTAATGTCGGTTTCGAACAGTCCGCACGTATTTGGGTTGGTCAGCATGATGCCGGCGACATCATCGGTCTTTTCCAGCTTGGCACGCAGATCTTCCATGTCGACACGGCCGCGCTTGTCAGCGCTGATCTCGTCCACGATGAATCCGCACTGGGCAGCTGTCGCGGGGTTTGTGCCGTGCGCAGACGCAGGAACGAGAACGCGCTTACGTGTATCGGCTTCACCGCGAGAGATAAGCGCCTGACGGATCGCCAGCATGCCGCACAGCTCACCATGCGCACCGGCTTTCGGGCTCATCGCCACAGCCGGCATGCCTGTCAGCGTTTTCAGCCATGTCGCCAGCTCGTCGATCATCTCCAACGCGCCCTGTACGCTCGCCTGAGGCTGCATCGGGTGAATGTCAGCAAAGCCCGGCAGACGCGCCATTTTCTCGTTCAGACGCGGGTTATGCTTCATAGTGCACGAACCCAGCGGGAAGAGACCAAGGTCAATCGCGTAGTTACGCTGTGACAGGCGCACATAGTGGCGAACCGTTTCAGGTTCAGACAGGCCCGGCAGCTCAGCCTTGCCAGCACGTTCCACGCCGCCAAGACGCGACTTCGTGCCTTTGGCTTTGGGAAGGTCCACACCGGTTTTGCCCCAGCGATCTGTTTCAAAGATCAGCGGTTCAAATTGGTAGAGGCCTTTGGAGCCGGATACTGTTTCAGTGTCATGCTGAGAGCCCGTAGCAACCGGAGTTGATGGGCGGCCTTGAGAGTTCATGCTCATGAGAGAATCTCCTTCAGGGCTGACGCGTAGGCGGCGATGTCTTCAGGTGTTGTGCATTCTGTTGCCGCGCAGACGATGACGTTGGAGAGCTCGTCCTCATGCGGGTAGAGGCGTGATGCACGCACACCACCAACAACATCACGGTCCAGAAGGCCCTGAAGCGCGTCAGCTGCATTCATCGGCACACGGAAAGCAAACTCGTTGAAGAAGCGCGGCGTGATGATTTCAACACCATCTACCGCTTCCAGGGCATCTGCCAGATCACACGCTGCCTCATGGTTCAGGACCGCGAGGTCATGCAGGCCTTTGCCTCCGAGAAGCGTCATGTGCGCTGTAAACGCCAGCGCACAAAGACCGGAGTTTGTACAGATGTTAGACGTCGCCTTGTCACGGCGGATGTGCTGCTCGCGCGTGGAGAGCGTCAGAACAAAGCCGCGCTTGCCTTCTGCGTCAGTCGTTTCACCGCACAGGCGTCCCGGCATCTGGCGAACCAGCTTTTGCGTCGCTGCGAACAGTCCAACATAAGGGCCACCGAAATTGAGGGAGTTACCAATGGACTGCCCCTCACCCACAGCAATGTCAGCGCCCATTTCGCCTGGCGGCTTCACCAGGCCAAGGCTGACCGCTTCTGTGAAGACAGACACAAACAGCGCTTTCTTCTCATGGGCGGCATCCGCAACCGGCGTCATGTCTGTAATCGTGCCGAACACGTTCGGGCTTTGGCCGATCACACAGGCTGTTGCGTCATCAACTGCGCCAGCCAATTCCAGTTCGCCATCAATCGCGGCTGGCAGCTGTACGACCTCAATGCCCTGCGCTTCGCAGAGCAGCTTGGTGGACGCTGCATAATGCGGGTGCAGACCGCCAGACAGAACGACTTTCTTTCGGCGCGTCGCACGGCATGCCATGACAGCAGCTTCCGCACAGGATGTAGCCCCGTCATACATAGACGCGTTGGCGACATCCATTGCGGTGATTTCAGCAACCTGTGTCTGGAATTCGAACAGGGTCTGAAGCGTGCCCTGCGCGATTTCCGGCTGGTAAGGGGTGTAAGTCGTCAGAAATTCGGAGCGCTGGATCACCATGTCGACGCTCGCCGGAACATGATGCTTATACGCGCCGCAGCCCACAAAAAAGGCCGAGTCAGATGCCGTGACGTTCTTGCTGGCCAGTTTGGTCAGATAACGTTCAACAGCGAATTCGCCCTGATGGTCCGGCAGGCCCGGCACAGTGCCCGGCAGGCGCGCACTTTCAGGGACGTCTGTGTAGAAATCATCGACGCTGTTTGCGCCGATCACCGACAGCATGTCTGCGCGGTCTTCCTGTGTAAGCGGGAGGTATCTCATTATGCCTCTCTCAGAATTTCTGGTTTAAAAGTCAGACCGCTTAGAGGTCTGCGCAGAACGCTTTGTACGCCTCAGCGTCCATCATGGCGTCGAGCTGGGTCGGGTCTGTGATCAGCATTTTGACGAACCAGCCTTTGCCTTCAGGGTCCTGATTGACTGTCTCTGGTGCGCCTTCCAGTTCGGAGTTGGCTTCTTTCACAATGCCGGAAACCGGCGCGTAAACGTCAGATGCAGCCTTCACGCTCTCAACAACAGCGAGTTCGTCGCCTTTGTTAGAGTTGCGGCCTTCTTCTGGAAGTTCCACGAACACAACATCGCCGAGTTGTTCAGCAGCATAAGCGGTAATGCCTACTGTTGCCGTGTCGCCCTCCATGCTCACCCATTCATGGTCTTCAGTATATTTCACAGTCATAGCCTAACCCCAGTTCAGCGTTTGTAATTGTGTGGAACGAACGGAAGTTTCGCGACCTTCGCAGAGCGCGGCTTCCCGCGCACCATAAGGGTCAGTTCCGTTCCGATCTTTGAAAATTCACGGTCGACATAGCCCATAGCCACAGGCCCTTCGACGGTCGGTCCAAAACCACCTGAAGTGATCTCGCCAATCTTCTGGTCGCCTGCATAAATCTCGGTGCCTTCACGCGCTGGCGCACGGTCCGTTGGCTGTATGCCGACGCGACGGACAGGTGCACCGTTGGCGATCTGGTCGAGGATTTTCTCTGCGCCCGGAAAGTCTGCAGCTTGGCGGCGGCTCTTGGAGATCAGCCATGTCAGCGACGCTTCGACAGGCGTCTTTTGCGGATCAAGATCATGCCCGTAAAGACAGAGACCTGCCTCAAGGCGGAGACTGTCACGCGCGCCAAGACCGATCGGCTTTACCCGCTCATCGTCCAGCAGTTCGACAACATAGCCGGCACCGGACGCCGGAACGAGAATTTCAAATCCGTCTTCACCCGTATAGCCACAACGTGACACGATGCAGGTCAGGCCTTTGCAGACCATTCGGCGGCTTTCCATGAAACCGAGATAAGCGGCTTCCGGGAAGCATTCGGTCACAACGGCTTCAGCGTCAGGCCCCTGCAGGGCTACAAGAATTCGGTTATCGAGGCGTTCAAGGTCGGCAAGGTCACCGAGCTTTTCTTTCATCAGCGCCCAGTCGTCTTCCTTAGTCGCGCCGTTGACCACAATGTAAAGACGTCCCTGCTGGTCGCCTTCATATGGACGGGTAATGATCAGGTCGTCGAGAATACCGCCCTCTTCATTGAGCAGCACGGTGAGACGGGCCTGACCTGGCTCAAGGCCCTGAATATCGCCCGGAACGAGCGTTTCGATTAGCTTGGCAATCTCGATATGCGCGTCTGCGTCTGCGCGCGGACCACCCGGAAGGGTTAGAAGACATGGGCCCATATGGGAGACATCAAACAGACCGCAGTGTTCGCGGGTCCACTTATGCTCGGCCATGACGCCTTCAAACTGGATTGGCATGTCATAACCGGCAAAGCCGACCATCTTCGCGCCGAGGCGGACATGAACATCATGCAAAGGGGTTTGCGCTAGCGGCGGATGGTCACTCAAAATGCACTCCAACGGGTTAGCAGCCGCGTGTCGCAGCCAGCCCCCGCTGTCTCGGTGCCTGAGAGATTCCGTGAGCCAAAACGCGCTCACTTGCTCCGTCGGCGAGGCTTTTTGCCTCTTTCCAGCGTTTTCGTTCTCAACGGTCCTTTTGCCTGAGCGTTTCCGGGGCGGTTGCGCCTTCGGCCCCGGGGTTAATCCCGGTGTCTCCCGTCGAGAGCGTGGTCTCTAAGCGTAAACATTACGCGAGTCAAAGAGTATGACTCACAAGGTCAGAGTCAAATGACAGGCCGCAGATTCCGCGGCCTATCCCCAGTTCTTGCAAATTCGGCAGAAAATCAGCGATTTCCTGCTCTTTATTGAGGCACTACATGCGCTCTGGTGTTTTGATACCCAGAATGTCGAGGCCGGTTTCAAGCTGGTTCAGCACCGCTTCGCACAGACCGAGTCGCGATGCGCGCAGCTCTGCATCCTTCTCGGCCGCGATTGGATGGGCCGCGTAGAATGCTGAGAACGCCTGAGCGAGGTTGTAGATATGCTCGCATAGGAAGTGTGGCATACGCTTCTCAAACGCCTGCTCAAGCGCCGTATTAAAGCCATCCATCTGCATGGCGAGCTTACGCTCTGTGTCGCTGACGATCCTGATGGCGCCCGCGGCATTCCCCTCGCCTTTTGCGCGGCGCAGAAGCGCTTTGATGCGAACAGCTGCATAAAGGAGATACGGACCAGTTTTGCCTTCGAAGCTGGTGAAGCGCTCCAGGTCGAACTTATAGTCCGTGGTGCGCGTATTCTGAAGGTCAGAGAAACGCGTCGCTGCAAGCGCAATCTTCAGGCCGATATCGCGCACCTCTTCTTCTGAGAGATCATCAGAAAGGTTGGCTTCGGAGATACGCTTTTCAGCCTCTTCCAGCGCCATGCGGTTCAGGTCGGACAGGCGCACTGTACCGCCGTCACGCGTTTTGAACGGCTTACCATCGTCACCATTCACCGTGCCGAAGCCGATATGTTCCAGACCTGCTTCCGGGAAATAGCCCGCTTTTTCGGACGCACGGAAAACCTGCTGGAAGTGCAGCGCCTGACGCTGGTCCACAACATACAGCATGGTGTCCGGCTTGATGTTCTGTGCGCGGTCGAAAATCGTCGCGAGGTCTGTTGTGTGATAGCCGACGCCGCCCCTTGAGTTCACGAGGATAAATGGCGGCATCTCGGTTTTGCCTTTGTCGGTGTCGCGCGCCACGCGAATAATCCACGCGCCGTCGCTTTTTTCGGCAATGCCACGATCTTTCAGGTCAGCGACCATGGGCGCGACGAACGGATCCGCGTCGCTTTCGCCTTTCCAGAGGTCGAATGACACGTTGAGGCGATCATAATCGACTTTCAGCGCTTCAACCGACACATCAATGAAATGCTTTAGAAGCGCGCGATAGCCTGCACGGCCAGCCTGTAGTTCTGCCGTCGCTTTCTGGCAAAGCTCGCGATACGCCTCATCCGTTTTGGATTTGCCAGACGCGAGCGGGTAAAGCCGTGCAAGGTCCTCGATTGTGACCGGGCTTTCCGCAGGGAATGGGCCTTCATTGCCAGCATCAAAGTAAGGCAGATCAGGCTGTTCTTCAGATAGACCGACAATCAGCTGACCCATTTGCAGGCCCCAGTCACCAAGATGTGCATCACCGATGACGGTGTGGCCGAGGAAACGGCAAAGACGCTTCAGCGTGTCACCGATGACGGCTGACCGCAGATGCCCAACGTGCATTGGCTTGGCAACGTTCGGGCCGCCAAAATCGATCACAATGGTTTTTGTGTCTGCGCTCTGGTCTGCGCCCGCAAGCTCGCTTTCTCGCACGCCTTGTACACGGCCTGCGAGAAGCTTTTCGGTCACTTTGATGTTCAGAAAACCGGGGCCCGCGACTGTGATGTCAGCAATGGCGGGATGGCCAGACAGTTTCTCAACAAGCTCGCCAGCGATCTCGCGCGGGTTGCGGCGCGCAGCTTTCGCCGCTGCCATAGCGCCATTGCACTGGAAATCTGCGAGGTCCGGGCGGTCGGATCGGCGAACCATGCCGAGTTTTGCTTCAAGACCAATTGCTTCAAACGCCTGTCCACATGCCGTGGACAGTTCGGACGCTATGTCCGCCATGACCGGATTTCCTTATTTACTAAACTGTACTGGTTATTGTGTCTGGAGCAGGAAGCGACGACCGGTTTCGTTGAACGTGCGTTGTTCGTCGGTCAGCTCAAAGCCCACAAGAATTTCAAAGTTCGCGCCAGAGATTGAAGAATCAGCGCGTGGGATCACGATGCGACCGACAGTCTCTTCCATCGTCACGATCTGACGACCGTTGCGGAATTCAACATTCACAGGGAAGACCTGCTTTTCGATCACCGCGCGGTTTGTACGCGTCACGGCTACGAAATAGTTGAAGGTGTGCTGGTTCGTCGTCGCAGCATCGCCGCGGCCGAATGCAAAATCGATCTCGATTTGTGCTTCGATCGGATCATCCTCGAGGTAACGGCAGAACAGGCGTACGCCATTGATCTCACCGGTAAACTCGATGTTGTTGTACTGGTCGCCCCCTTCGGTGAACTCTACAATGCGCTGTGCTTCATAAACAGAACCTGCCGCAGGGCACGGGCCCTGGTTTGGACGTGTGTCCAGATTTTCGAATGTAGAGCAGGCTGAAAGAAGCAGAGCAGACCCGGCAAGGGCAGAAGACACTAAAAGACGCACGTGAAACAACTCCTTGGCCGTTTTCTGTAAGGACACCATCTGTTAGAGCGTGATAACGGTGCAAACCCGAACTGGCAACGGCGCATTGTGCCGTGTGAACAAGAGGTAATAAGAAAACATGCAGTCACTGACGATCCGCCTCTCTGCCCCGCGTGGATTCTGCGCTGGCGTAGACCGTGCCATTCAGATCGTCGAAGAGGCGCTGACCAAATGGGGGCCGCCCGTTTATGTGCGTCACGAAATCGTTCACAACGCCCATGTCGTCGAAGGCTTGAAGGCCAAAGGCGCTGTGTTTGTAGAAGAACTGTATGAATGCCCTGACGACCGCCCGGTCATCTTTTCTGCCCATGGCGTGCCAAAATCCGTACCCGCAGAAGCCGCTTCGCGTGAAATGATTTACGTCGACGCGACCTGCCCGCTCGTTTCCAAGGTTCATGTCGAAGCTCAGAAACACGCTGATGCAGGGCGCGATATTCTTCTGATCGGCCATGCGGGCCACCCTGAGGTGGTCGGCACAATGGGCCAGTTGCCGGACGGAACGATTCGCCTAATCGAAACGCCCGAGGACGCAGAAACCATCAGCGTCGACAATCCGGACAATTTGGCCTTCGTGACCCAGACGACGCTTTCAGTAGATGACACAGCCGAAGTGATCGGCGTGTTGCAGCGTCGTTTCCCGTCTATTTCAGCACCGCATAAAGAAGATATTTGCTACGCGACCACCAACCGTCAGGAAGCGGTCAAAGCGATGGCAGAAGGCGCTGATCTGGTGCTGGTCATCGGCGCGGAAAACTCTTCGAACTCCAAGCGTCTCGTTGATGTGGCGTTACGTTCCGGCGCCAAGGCTGCGCGCCTGATTGCCTCTGTCGATTTTGTAGACTGGAGCTGGTTCGAAGGCATCTCAACGCTTGGCATCACGGCGGGTGCAAGTGCGCCTGAAATCCTTGTCGATGATCTCATCAATGCCTGCCGCGAACGGTTTGACGTCTCGATGGAAGAAATCCGCGTCACCGATGAGAACGTGATCTTCAAACTGCCGCGCGTGCTTGCAGTCTGATACAAAAAAGGCGGCGCTCTTCAGCACCGCCTTCATTCTTTTCGCGTTCGCCTGATTTATTCAGGGACCGTCACAGAGACCGATTCCAGCTCAACCACTGTGTCACCAGCTGGCCAAAAGCCTATAAAGTCTGATGCCGGGTCAACAATATCCGGAATTGCGTAGTCGAAAGAATATTCAGCAAAATCCGATGTCAGATCAAAGCGTTCCCACCCGCTATTGCCTGCAGCATTTGTAGAGTACGCAACCGCCACACGGTTTGCCTGACCACCCGCAGCGCGTGCCGAGAAGCTCACAGTAACAGTCTGGCCATCAAGGCTGCCAATTGTTGGTCCGGTGTACTCGATGGACGCACCCGTTGTTTCACCGCCAGAGTTCATGCCACCGATATTGGTGTTCACCAGCGTTACGACTGAAGACCCAGGCGTAACAGTAACCTGATCTGTTGCGCTGAGTGCGCCAACGAGTGCTGCGCCTTCCCAGCTCATATTCTGCGGGTTTGAAGGCGTCTCAACGACTTCTTCGGGGGCAGGAGTCGGCGCTGCCGGCGCTGGCTCGTCCTGTCCCCCACATGCGGCAAGCCCAAGCGCCATAATGGAAACACCAAGTGTCCTGAAATGCATAATCAACCTCATTCTTCAAATGCCTGTCCCCAGGCTGATGTGATCCCGTCGTCTCCGAAAACCGGGACGTTCGCAATACAGGGCCACGCTTAAGAACGAAATAAGTCATCAATTTGGCATTTCGTTCCAAGAACACGTCTGAAGCCCCTGAAAACAGGAAACTTACGTTCTTCATGCTCAAAAAGCAGGCAGGCTGCCTTTTCGCCCCACGGCGTGGTTTCACGTAATTCAACCAAACCGCGACAACTGCTCAATTGACCAGATGGGGCTCTCATGTGAAGGAAGCGCATGGCTGTTTATACTGAAGTTGACGACGACGCACTGAACGACTTTCTGACCCGATATGACATCGGTGAAGCGGTTGCTTTCAAAGGCATTGCGGAGGGCGTTGAGAACTCCAACTACCTCCTCGAAACAACGCAGGCGCGCTTCATTCTCACCCTGTATGAGAAGCGTGTAAATCCGGATGACCTGCCCTTTTTCATGGGCGTCATGGAGGCTCTGTCGGCGGCGAACTTCCCGTGTCCTCAGCCCGTCAAAGGCAAGAACGGCACAGCGCTTCAGACACTTCTCGACAAGCCTGCTGCCATCGTCACCTTTCTGAAGGGCATGTCTCCGCGACGGCCGGACGCAAACCAGTGCCGCCAGATTGGCGAAGCCATGGCGCGCATGCACCTTGCGCTACAGACAAGCTCCCTCGGGCGCCCGAACAATCTGTCCATAGATGCGTGGGATGAGCTTTATGACGGCCGCGAAAGTGTTGCCGCAACGCTGGCGCCGAACCTCGCCACACTGATCTCCGGCGATCTGGAGCGTTTGCATGACCAGTGGCCTGATCCTGAAGCCCTGCCCAGGGGTATTATCCACGCAGACCTTTTTCCGGATAACGCATTCTTCCTGGGTGAGAAATTCTCTGGCGTGATCGACTTCTATTTTGCCTGCACCGACATGCTGTCTTATGACGTCGCTATCGCGCTAAACGCCTGGTGCTTTGAAGCGCGCGGCGAATTCAACATGACCAAAGGCCGGGCCCTCATGGCTGGTTATGACAGCGTTCGCAGTTTCACTGAAGCTGAGCGCAAAGCTCTGCCCGCACTCATCCATGGCGCGGCCATGCGCTTCTTCCTGACACGCCTTGTCGACTGGACAGATACGCCAGCCGATGCGCTCGTACGCCCTAAAAATCCGGTCGAATATGCAGAAAAGCTTGGCTTCCACAGACTGGCACGGACCGTGGAAGACTATGGTTACATGGCAGGATGAGCCTGCTCTCAAAACGAGCAGTCAGAAAAAACACCTTAAAAAAGAGCCGCGCTAACCCGCCGTTCACTAGCTTCTGCTTTCTATTTCCGAGGAATCCTGAGCAAATTTCAGGAATATCTGAAAAACCGGGCGGGGATCTGGAGTGGGCGACACGCATAAAGCCGCGAACCAGCAGCGCAGCTCCATCAGGAGATGCAGCGTAGCCGCGCTTGCCTGCATCCTCTTTTTCGCCTCACCACCCGCCTTTTCGCAATCTGCTGATGTCCCACCTCAGCTCACAAACGAAGCTGTTACGGCAGAGAACTGGCCCGCAGCAGCAGTGGAGCTTGTCGAAGACATTCTCTCGCGTCCTTTCATGCCGGGTGACTATTACGCGTTCGAAGCTCTGAAAGAGACGCTGTCTGAAGAAGAATTACTCGAACGACACATGGAATATGTCTTCCACGATTCCATTATGGGAATCGCCGACTATCCGCGCGTCGTCGAAGAGATGGACGCCTTTCTGGAAGAGACCGGACTTGAGGTGACCCCCGCTTTCAGAACACTGAGCTCGATCGGCTATGAGACTATGGTCTCTAACGATTACCGCGCAGGGCTGGATCGGATTGACGCATTCCTTCGCGCACGTGGTTTCACCGCAGACGAGTATGTGCGCGCCCTTGTGCTGCAAGCCGTTTTTCTTCTGTATCTCGATCAGGATATCGATGCGGCCAATGTCGTACGCGACATTACCGCCTTCACGAACAGGCACAGCGTTTCGGAACTTGTCGCATTCGACGTTGCCCAACTGGAAATTCGTGTATTTGAAGCACACACATCGCCCGCAGGCATGATTGATCTGCTTTCACGTGAATACTGGACCATTCAGGATCTGATGCTGCCATATACGGTAAGCACCACTCCGCACGATGTCGCGAACATGCTGTATACGCATGGAAGAATAGCGGAACTCGAACAGGTCACAAACGCCTTTCTGAACGCAACAGAGGGCGACGAATACGCCTATTTACGGGGAGACGCACTTCATAGCTGTGCGATGCTAAATCTCGCTCAGGGACTGAACGAGCGCGCCATTGAATGTGCTGTAGCAGCGGAACCCTACGTTACGAACCAAGACAGCATCCAGTATCTGTGGGCCGTTACAACGGTCGAGGCCGCTATCCGTGCCGGGGATTCAGACCTCGCTCAGACCTATTTCGAAAAACTCGGCGCGCTGCCGGAAGCGCAGCTGAACAATCGTAACCAGTTCACTGTTGCAGAATTGGAAGCGCGGCTTCTCGCGCTTTCGGGCGATATAGACGCCGCCTACGCCGCCATGCTGACCTTTCACCAGACAAAAGCAGTCGCTCTCGACGATGAAATTCAGGAACTCGCGGCGAACCAGATGCAATATTTGCAGGAAGAGGCCGACAGGATTTCCGAGCGCGCCAACCTGCTCAACCTCCAGAACACGCTGCAACAACGCACCATCCGATTGTTCCAGTGGCTATCGGCGCTCTTCGGCCTGCTGCTGGCTCTGTCGATCGCATTTGCGTTTCTTATGCTTCGCAAAAACCGCGAAGTCGTACATGCCCGCGACGATGCCCGCCGTATGAGCGAAGTTAAGTCCCGCTTCCTTGCAAATATGAGCCATGAGGTTCGCACGCCAATGAACGGGGTCATCGGCCTTGCTGGAGCGCTTGAAAAGACCGAACTGGATGCGCGCCAGTCCGAGCTTGTGACGCTCATTCAGCGCTCAAGCAAGCTCATGACAAATGTGCTTGACGATATTCTCGATCTTTCCCGTATCGAGTCCGAAAAGATCATCATTGAGAACAAGGAATTCGTGCCACGTGAATTATTCGAGGAAACGAGGGTCTTCTTCGAAGCCAGCACCGACAGAGATGGTTTGTCGCTCACATTCGTGCCGAATATCGGCGAACACCTTCTGGTGAATGGTGATGCCTCGCGTATTCGTCAAATCCTGTACAATCTCATCACCAACGCCCTGAAATTTACGGAAAGCGGCAGCATCGAAGTGAGATGCTGGGTGAACAAAACCGGCAGAACAGATGGCAAAATTTGTCTCTGGTTCTCGGTCGAAGATACAGGCCAGGGCATTCCGTCCGATAAGCTGAACACGATTTTCGAACCCTTCATGCAGGCGGATAGTTCCTCGACACGCCGCTTTGGCGGGCTGGGGCTTGGCCTCGCCATTTCCAGACAACTCGTCGAGCTCATGGATGGAAACATCAATGCGAGTTCTACCATCGGGTCGGGCACACAGATCGATTTCTGCGTTCCGGTGGAGCTAATCTCAGAAGACGTTGCGATTGTAAGCGAAACAGAAACGCCGGTCAGTTTCGACCAGACCACCCAAGTCCTCGTCGCCGAAGACCATCCGATGAACCGCAAGGTCATCGATGTACTGATGGACGGCCTTGGCATTTCGCCCCTGATTGTTGAAACCGGCCTTGATGCTGTCAGCGCCTATCAGAAAGCGCCTTTCGGCTTCGTCTTCCTCGATATCCAGATGCCCGTTATGGACGGCATCGACGCGCTCATACGAATGAAGCAGATCGATCAGGCAGAGGGCCGTATACCGCCTCAATATGTTGCCTTCACTGCAAATGCGATGACCCATCAGGTCGAACACTATAAAGCTGCCGGCTTCGATCATGTGTTGACCAAGCCTGTCGAAGTGCAAAGCCTCATCACAATATTCTCTTCAACACCGACAATCGAGGCAGAAACCGAAGACGCCTGAGAAATCTGGGTGAAACTGCACTTCTGAAATTGACGCTACGCTCAAAGCTCGGTTCAACCTGTGTGATGACGAAATCAATTGAAATCTGGACGGACGGAGCCTGCTCGGGAAACCCCGGGCCTGGCGGCTGGGGCGCACTCCTTAAAAGTGGCACGCATGAGAAAGAGCTTTATGGCGGCGAGCCTGAAAGCACGAATAACCGTATGGAACTCATGGCCGCCATTGTCGCGCTGGAGACGGTAAAGGATGGCTATCACATCACGCTGCACACCGACTCCACTTATGTGAAAGACGGTCTGAACAAGTGGATCCACAACTGGAAACGCAATGGCTGGAAAACGGCTGCGAAAAAGCCCGTCAAGAACGCCGATCTGTGGCAGAGACTTGATGCTGCCGCGTCCCGCCACCCTCACCTTAAATGGAAATGGGTGAAGGGACACGCAGGCGATGAGGGCAATGAAAGAGCCGATGAACTGGCTCGAAAAGGTGCTAGCGAACAGCCCCGCTAAAAATCTTCCCAATCATGTCGTCTGTTCGATCAATTCCCCAAAAAATCTCGCGATTTACGATGGATAACTCGCACCACTGCCGATAGTGTCTGATGAAATTGGGGGAAGCGTTTCAGCTGAAACGCTTATTTTGTATTGTGCAGGGGTACTGAAGTTATGCATCTTCTATTGCACGTCGGGACGGAACAGACGGGGGCCGCTAACTGGCAGAAGGTTCTGTTCCATTATCGTAGCCAGCTGGCCGAGAGCAAACTCTGGTATTCAGCCAGTATGGGCGCTCCGTTTTTCCCGGCGAATCATCGAAAGCTGATCGCATATGCGCGTCCTTTCTCTGAGAAGGATGATAGTCTGGAGATGTTCGGCATTCAGAGCGCCGATGCACAGGTCAAATTTCGCGAAAAAACCCGCGAGAAGCTTGAGAACGAAGTTGGAAAAGCGCGCGAGAATGGCTCGGACGTTTTCTTTCTGAGCTGCGAACACGCGCATTCACGTCTGACGAAACCGGAATGGATCGCCGAGCTTAAAACGCTGTTCGACGGTTTGTTCGAAAGCGTGACGGTGCTGTTTCACCTGCGTCCGCAAATCGATATGGCGATCAGCGCAATTACGAATTCGGTTCTTTTCGGACAGCCGCTTTCCCGCGCGAGCTTCAATGTCGTGAAGCCGTCCACCGCGTATTACGACTATCTGGGCATGGTGAAGAAGTGGGCGAGCGTTTTCGGGGATTCCAGCATTCGCCTCTCGGCCTTCAAGAATGATGTATTCCCGCTCAAAGGCATGGATGCCGGGCCGGCCAGTATAGAGTCTGACATTCTAGATAATGCCGAAGACTCCCTGACCATGGGGCTCGACCTTTCCATGATCGAAGCTGTCATGTCCGTGCCGGATCTACGCACGCGTCACATTCAGTACTTCCAGTCCTATCCGGTACAGACGCCGTTGCGACTGG
Source organism: Ponticaulis sp. (assembly GCF_029210165.1). NCBI lineage: Bacteria > Pseudomonadati > Pseudomonadota > Alphaproteobacteria > Hyphomonadales > Hyphomonadaceae > Ponticaulis > Ponticaulis sp. The sequence goes on along the minus strand of NZ_JARGNT010000001.1, from coordinate 2,141,786 downwards.
GCATTGACCGCGCGACCAAGCTACAAGCGGCATTCTTCGAAGATAATGCTCAACTGGCGACCCGCTATCAGGGGATTAAGGCGAGCGATCTGACGCCGGACTGGGCGCCGCACATGGAAGCCAGCAATTTCGATCAAATAACCCCGTCTAAAGAGACAGGTCGTTTAATCGAACATGTGCTTGAAAGAAGCCGGATGGTATTGCTTCGTCAGAAAGCGGAAACACATCTAACCGAATGCGAGCGGGCGCTCGCCAGAAACAATGTAGATATCGCACGCAACTTCTACGCGTCATTTGAAAGGGCACTGAATGAGTCAACACCTGAGTTCGAGCGTTTACGCCTGTCTCCGGACATAAAAAACCGGATGCTTGAATGCAAGCAGAAGGTGAGTTGACAAAACTCTTTCAATGAAATCAAAGAAAAAAGTAATTAGGAGGTTGGTGTGACGAATAAGATTATGTTGGTACATTTTGGCCGAAGCGGCTCGACCGTGATCGCCAAAATGCTTGCCAAACACACCAAAATTGCCTGGTTTGAAGAGATTGTAACGCTTCAGGAACAGAAAGGCGCCAAGACCACTGAATGGCAGGTTGGCGACTATGTTTCACTGATTGACAATCTCCCTCAGCCTAAGCGTCATGCCGGGTACGAAGTTAAACCGATTAACTTCTACAAGAACTCGAATGTGAAGATTGAAGACGTCATCGAGCACTATCATGCGGCTGGCGACACGACCTTCATTTTCCTTCAGCGTCACAACACGCTGCGCCGCTATATAAGCGCGGTGAAAGCCTCTAAGCTGTCACTCTACCATGTGAAAGCGGATGATGGTCCGAAGCCGGAAAAGAAGGCGATCACGCTCGATCTGAAGGATCTGCACGACTATGATTCCGCGTCCAAGGCGGACAATCTTGTCGAGCTGCTCAGAAAGGCGAAAACGGAAGAACAACGCCTGATGAACTTCTTCGAGGAGAAGGGCATCGATATGTTGCACCTCACCTATGAAGAACACATCGAGCAGAACCCGCTCGACGCGTACAACATCATCTGCTCCTATATGATGCTTGGCATTGAGCAGCAGGAAATCACCCTGCGCAAAACAAGCGCAGGTATCCGCAACGACATTGAAAACTTTGATGAAGTCAAAGCTGCTCTGGCGGGTTCCGAATTTGAATGGATGGTTGAAGAGTAGGCCTGGGGCCTACTCTTTTCCGACGCTCAGCTGCGTCTGACGCATATCCGTTACAGCCTGCTGACCGACATCCGCGATATGCTCGAACAGCTGGCGATATTTCTGACGGACCGCACCAAGTCCTGCCTCTTCCGACAAATATAATTCCAGCGCACTCTGATCCACAGCCCGCCCCTGCCCGCGGATTTGTTCAGAGAATGCGGCGGCGATCTGCGCCGCCATATCCTCATCCGAACCGAGGGAAATCAGGTCGGCACACGCTTTCGGCAGATCGGCAAATGCTTTCAGATTGAACGCAAGTGTGCGCTTTCCAAAGCCCACCGCTCGCGAGGCGACACCCGACGATTCTCCAACCGACGGCCAGCGCAGCGCCGGAACAATATCGGCCGCCATAAACAGCTCGTCGAACTGTTTTTCATCTGTGTAGCCAAGCATAGAAATGCGGGACTGGTCCGGGAACTTTTGAATCAGGCGCAGAACGCCCGGGTCCATCACCTCACCTGCAATAACCAGTCTGAACGTCGTATCGCCCGCTTCCCGGCAACGTTCCAGTGCTTTCAGGACAAGATCGATCCGCTTGGGCGGCGTCACAAATCCGGCGCATAAGATCATTGCCTCATCGTCAGCAATGTTCAAACGCTTGCGCACGACTCCAAGCGCATCGGCTGACACACCGCTCTCTTCGGGCGTCTGGCAAAAATGCGGAATCATAGAGACCGGCGCATCACGGCGGATCATTTTTGTACGCTGACGCGCCCAGCGCGAATGCACAATCACATGGTAGGCGTCGCGAATAAATGGCTCCAGCAAAGGCATCTCGAACTGAAGTTGCGGGTGGTATTCCGGCTTTTTCTGCCCTCGCTTCTGCGCGAGTGAGATGCCACGTTCGCCGGCAGCCTTGCCGAGCACATACTCGTAAGCTGTCTTATCGCCTTTTGCGAGCGTCATCTCGGTGACGAGGTGGTGCACAGAGAAATCATGGATTTCCACGATCCCTGGCCGGTCCAGCGCGGCAAGGTAGATGAACTCGTGATATGGGTTGTTTCCGAGCTGATAGATTGGGACAGCATCCGAACGAAACGGCGCCTCTGCCCTGTCTACAAACTGGATATCGAAGTTATCAAATCCGGTCGAAAACACCTGCTGGGTATAGTGCGCAATGCCACTCGGCACCGGCGGCAGAGGCGACCAGATATCAATCTTCATGTTTGCGCTCGAGCTCGCGTTTCAGGCTTTCGACCTGCTGCTCCAGATCATCTATCCGCGTCAGCGCCTCGGTCTCGATACGGGCGAGACGCATATCGAACATCTCCACCAGCGCCTTGGCGGACAGGAAAGTGATCGACTCCCCCTCCAGCTCCATTTTGACTGTCGTACGGGTGAGCGAAACAATCTTGTTCTTGATGGTACTGAATGGCCACATTCTGATAAACGCGCCCCCGACGCATGTTTGGTTGCCTGATTCCGCGATCAGAATTTCACATACTTCGCCATTTCAGCAAGGGGCAGGCCCTTCTCTTCAGAGAATTCCATCACTTTGCGGAAATCTCGGCGGATTGTGTCCAGCTCAGGAATACGGACGCCGTCAATAGATTTGGTCGTTGGCACTTCTACCCCATGGCGGTCACGAAGTTCTTTGAGTTCTTCATTGTAGATCCGGCGCGTGCCCGCAGCCAGGATTTCCGGTACTTTCGGCACGATACGGAAGGTCGAATCCAGCTTGGATGCATCCGTCAGTCCATCAATCATGCTCTGGCTCGTTGCGTTCGGCAGACGCAGCGTGTTGTAGACAAGTTTGAAGTAGAGAAGGTTTCCCGAAACGCTTGGGTTATTATCCCATGGCAGGCGCTGCATGCCTTCGATTTCGCTCGTGCCCGTGATGTTCTTGAAGTCGAGCAGAACATCGCCCTTAGGCAATTGCTGACGATCATAGACATGAGTCGTGACATTCCCCTTGCCGAACACCTCCACCCAACGGTCGACCAGATCGATGTAGGAGCGCCGCTTGGTCACCAGATACTGGCTCATATCCGGATAGCGCTTACCCATCTGGATGTCCTGCTGCCACCAGCTGAGAAGATAGCGGACGGGATCACGCAGATAGAGGATGATCCGAATGTCATAGCCAGCGAACACCTCTTTCAGCGTTTCAGGCTTCTCAAGATCGCAGAGTGACTCGCTGGAGATGATGGTCGTGTCGAATGGCGCAATTTCCTTACGCAGCGCTTTGAGGTGTTTCTCATGCTTCTTCGGATGGGTTACCCAGCTCAACAGCTCATGGTGCGCGGCAGCGTCTTGTCCGAGGCCAGGATAACAGATGCCGTGGCTGGCCAGCAGGTCGCGGTTTTGAAAGAAATGGTGCTGAATACTGGACGTACCGGTCTTGTTCGTACCGATATGCAGAAACACGGTCTTCTGTTTAGCCACTCAAAGTCCCCTATAATCAACGCAGGCATGTCATGCTGATATTTCACGCAGACGCAACCCGATTTTATGCAAACCGACAAGCGCTCTTCTGGCAAGCTGGCAACTGCGCAGGCACTAAGCAATAGCGCTCATGATATTGGAAAATATGTGTTTTAGATTGGCAATTCAGTCAGCATCATTGCACGCGTCCTGCAATCAACGGCACCTCCCCAAAAGAATTTTCGTCAAATCCGACTTCTGGAAACTCGGTGTTGATTATTGAAATCACGCAGAGTAGCTGAGTAAGGTATGATTTCTGTAGAGTGAGGGGACCCGATGCAGAACACGACCATTCCCAACCTGATCGTTGTTGGCGCCGGCAAGGCAGGCACGACATCTCTTCACAATTATCTGGACGCCCATCCGCAGGTTTTCGGCGCGGGTGATAAAGAGCTGATGTACTTCTCGCGCTTCATGGATAAGGGCGTAGACTGGTACAAATCGAACTTCAAAGTTCGTGACGGCGTAAAAATCTATTTTGAATCCACGCCGCAATATTCTTTCCGCGATGAGTTCCCGCACGTTCCTCAGAACATTTACGACCTCAATCCGGACATGAAGATCATCTACATCGTCCGCGAACCGATCAAACGGATTGTCTCACACTTCAATCACTGGTCCCGCACGCAGGCTCACACCTTCAAGGATATTGAAAAATCTCTGGCGCATGAACAGCACCGGAAATTCTTCGTCGACCGCACTCGGTATTACTACCAGCTGCAGGCTTATCTTGCGCTATTCCCGACACGTCAGATCAAAGTCGTCTTCATGGAAGACCTTATCGGCAAACACGCCGAAACAATGAACGACATCTTCCAATTCCTCGGCGTTGACGAAATCGGCGACCAGATCCCGCCAGAGCGCCACAATGTCGGCGCTGCCTATGCCACTGATGTGAAGCGCTGGTCCGTCAAGGACATCTCCGAAGAGCGGATCGCCGAAATTCAGAAGACGCTCTCAAAAGACGTCCAGAACCTATTTTATTATTGCAACAAACCAGCTGACTTCTGGGGAGAGGAATACGTATGAGTGAGGAGCTGAAGGAATTCGACCTCGCAGAATTTATGCCCGAGGGGCAGCGCAACCTGTTTCGAAACTGCCGCGTCCGCGCCCCACAATCTTCAATGGGAGCTCTCCAGTTTAAATCGCCTCCAATTGGCGGTAACCGCAACAATGTCGACATTCTGATCTCCAAGCCGAATCTGAACGGCAATCTGACATTCGTGATCGGCCCCGGCAGCGCAAAAATCGAGATTCACACTGCTGGACACATCTTTGCGAACATTCGCACGTGGCGTCCGAGCACGCTGCGTATTGGGGAAGGTGTAACGATCAACTCTGCACGCATGGTAATGGACCTTGCTGATGTAAAAATCGGCGAGAACGGTCTCTGGTCGGACGAAATCCTGCTTCAGTCGAATGACCAGCACGGTATTATCGACCTTGAGACCATGGATGTCGTGAACGCGCATCGCCGTAAAATCGAGATCGGCAAGCACGTCTGGATCGGACGTCGTACGACCATCATGCCTGATGTTCGTATTGGACCGGGCGGTATTCTTGGCGCAGGCTCAATCCTGACCACTGACATGCCAGCCAAAACGATTTTCGGCGGCATTCCAGCCAAGAAGATCAAAGATAACGTCTCTTGGTGCCGGTCTCCGATGGGCCCGAACGAAATGGAAGAAGGCATTCTTTCCGAGTTGAAAAGCGGCGTATAAATTCGACTGGCTTCAACAAGGCGGGACCTGCAAACGGTCCCGCTTTTTTAATTCGAGAAGCTCACATCCCTTCACGTCAAAATTGAATCTGATTTCTCTGCCGAATTACTGCTCATCTCCGGTCAAATTCAGTTCAGCACTGCATATATTTAAACTTTCATTCTATTCGGCATCTCCGTACCGCCAGTGCCGAAAATTGCTGCCTCATTCAATCCGCACCGCTTTAAGTAGCAAGAATTCACAATGAATTCGCTGAATTCACAGGCCCACCGCCCCTTCGCCCGCGAAGAATCACTACCAGAAGGTGCCTCCCCGATGCCTCGCTCTGTTAAAATCTTCAAATCAGGCGTCATTGTAACCCGCGAATACGTGCGGCTTTACTATTGAAATTCACACTTATCCGGCTGGACACCTGACTCGATATCTATAGATTGCCCACCACGGGACGTGATGTTTATGAGTGCATGTTTTCACTCATGACGGCAGTGGGGACTATTGTTGTCGTGCATTGCGTTTCAGGCGTACTGAACGAGGGACAATTTTATGAGTAACCTGTCGCTGGTGGTCTTGTCAGACCACTGCCATCACGCATTGGGCGAATACTTCAGATCTCTGGATCTGTTCGAGAAGGTAGACTCCTACCAGCCTGAGTTTTTAGACCCGGCAACAACCGCGAGTGTGAAAGATGGCCTTGGAAACTATGATGTTATTTTCACATCACACGACAAAGGCGACGATCTCAGCATTGAGGCACTGAAGGGCAAGCATGGCAGCGCGGTTATCCCGTTCGCTCCGCTGGTCTTTTATGGCCTCCAGCCTGATGTCGGCTATGTCATTTCCAAGGGCGAGTTTCTCTACAACCCGGCACTGGCTGGCGATTATCACTACTCCGTCATTCTCGAGCTGATGAAGCGCGGCCTTGACGTCGAAGACGTTATTCACCTGCTCGTGCGCACCGCACCGGGGGAAACAATTGATGTTCAAGCGACCTGGGACTCTGCAGTCAGCAGCTATCAGGACGCCGAGAAAGATTTTGACGTAAAGCTCGCCGATTTCATCGAAGCCGAGAGCAGAAAATCGCAGACATTCTACAACTTCAATCTTCCGGCCGGCAGTGTGCTCGGCGAGCTGGGTGACCGACTGGTCAAACATCTCGGTGAGAAAGCAACGCCGCGCCTGATTCCGCCGGCTGCGAACGATCTTGTCACGCGCTCTTACTTCCCGGTTCCGGACTACCTCGCCGAAGCACTGGGCTTCGAATACCGCACTTCTCAAGTCGTACGTGGCAAGGTAGCAGGCAATTCTATCGACGTGTCGCGTGAAACAGCGATGCGTATGAGCGCGAAATTCTTCGCAGAATTCTGCCGGTCAAAGAAATGCAGCATCATGGATCTGCAACCGCTCACACCGCTCAAATTCGCTCCGGCGATGGCATAGTCATACCCGCTGGCGACGCTCTCAACTCCGTTACATCTGTATCGGTGGGGCGTCGCTAAGCATATCTGGCCAGGACGACGCGTTTCGGGGTTTCGGACGTTGACGCCGCCTACGGCGTATAGCTTTATGAACACGTCAGTTGCGTTCAGGTCGGGAATAATTTCAGGCCCGCATTAAGTGTACGATTTGATATGTTCAGAGAAATAAAAAGCACCTCACGTGCGAGAAGCAAAAAAAGCGCAAAGCAACGGCTTTTTATTCTCGATCCAGACCTGCAGATCGGTACCGGCCACAACTATCAGACATCTGTCCGTGTGGCTGCCAGCGCAGTCGATTCGGGCTACGCTGTCACTATTCTGGCCAACCGCCATTTTCCCGAATCAAAAGCGCTCAACAAGAAGCTCGGCTTCTCAATCCGTGCGCATTTCAAAGCGCTAGCCTTTGATTTCCCGGGAATCTCGGAGGGCCGTCGCCGCATACCTGTCGATTTTAACGACGAATACGAGCTGCATGACTGGGAAATCCATCTTCAGCAATTGCTCGCCATCGACGAGGAACTCCGCTTCACTGCGGACGACACATTCTACTGCCACACAGTCTCCACTCCGCTGGCACATGCTTGGTTTGTTTTCCTCATGCTGCGTCCGGACCATCTGCGTCCGAAACTGTATGCGCAAATCTATATTCTTCCGGAGCTCATTCAGGGCGAGCGCGTTGGCAATTATACCTTCTGCGACATCCTGAATAAGTACAATCAGCAGGGCTTTATCGGCCGCTACGCCTTCTTCCACACGGAGACGATCCGGCTACAGAAGACGTATGAAGAGCAGGTCGGCCTGCACTTCCCTATGATGGTTGGCCCTCTGCCCGACCACTGTTTCGAGCAGCGCATGGGTGACGATCCGCGGCCTGTCATCGCCTTCCTCGGCGAAGCGCGCCATGAGAAAGGCTTCCAGCTGCTGCCAGGCGTGATTGATCGGATGATTCAGGAACTGGGCGACGATTTCCAGAAAATCCGTTTCCAGCTGCAGACCTTCTCCTCTCCGTTGAACGACACCGTTGAGATCAAGACAGCCCGTCGGACGCTGGAAAACCTCGCCAAGACCTACGACAATATCCAGATCCTCGGTAAGCTCTCAACCGAAGAGTATCAGACGGCCATCGACGAAACAGACATCTGCTTCCTCGGCTATGAACCGGAATCCTACCGCATTCGCGGGTCCGGCGTTGCCGTTGAAATGCTGGCTGGCGGCAAAATGCTGCTCACCTCCCCGGACATCGACGTTGCCGAGACCTTTGACGGCTACAATCTGCTTGTGCCTTCAGAGTTTTCTGCCGGCTCTTTTGCCGAGGCTCTTCTCAAGCAACTCAAGAAGGTCAAGTTCGACCGCGAATCACTGCGCGCAACCAAGAGCGGCCTCGAATACTTTGCGGAAAGCGGCTTCCTTGGTCGCCTGTTCGATCTGCATGAGAAGAACGCTGAAGGCTTTGATCAACCGCCGCTGAAAAATTATCAGGGCGCTGTCGTCTACCTCGCTATGGGCGGCGATTCGGGTGGCTCGGAATTCGTTCAACGCGGACATTTGAAAGCGCTTAAAGATCTCGATGTTCTGACGATCATGATCGACATCCCATGGCCGTTCCAGGACGCGAACAGCTATAACGCCTGGAAGAAAGAACGCGTCAGCCGCTTCTTCAAAAGCTGGGATGATTTCGAGTTCCTGCCGCTATTCGGTTCAATGCTCTCCGGACGCATCGCAGAATCGGGTTTCTCAAATCCGCAATATATGGATAAGCGCGAAAACCTCGCCCACTCTGCGCAGCGCTCCTATATGGAACGGTTTTTCGGTCTGAACAGCACCACGAAGATGGCGCTGGACCGGTTCAATCTCAAAGGTATTTTCACAAACTATGCCTACTCGCTACCAATGGTCCGGAACGTCTTTTCAGGCGTTGAAGCCCCTGTGGTGGTGGAACTCCATGACTGGCTGGAACACCAGAACCGCATTCGTCGCAAGCTCCGCGACAAAGACGATTTCGACACACGCTGGAACAACGAACTCGACAAGCGCGAGCGTCTCGACGAGCAAAAAACCTCTGAACTCGCAGACTATGCGATCGCGATCGCAGGTCCGCTCAAAGAGAGCTATGAGACTGAAAACAACAATGTCGAAGTACTTCGTCCAATACCGGTTGCCGGCCTCTGGGATAATCGCGTCGACATTTCAGATCCGATCGCTTGCGAAAGCTATCTGAAGGATAACATCCCGAAGAACGTTTACATGAAGACAGCTATGCTGCTTCACGATGTGGACACCGTGGAAGTCGATCTTCTGTATGTCGGCACCAGCCACCCGGCTAACAATGTGTCGTTGCTCTCTTTCATTGAGAAAACCTTCCTGCCGTATCTCGCGCCGAAAGGGTATCGCCTTTTCATCGCTGGCAGCATTTCACGCGTCGTGAACGAAGTCGACGAAGAGCAGCTGGCCAAGTATCCAACCTCGATCGTTCCATTAGGGCGCGTTGATGATCTGGGCGTGATCTACCAGATGGCCAAAGTCACCGTGCTCTCGATTACCGAAGGTACGGGCTTCCCGACCAAAGTGATCGAGACACTTAGCGACGGACAGGCTTTCGCGATCAACGACCGTGCGCTTTACGATCTGGCGGACGAAGCCAAAGACTATTTCCACGTCGCCACCTCGCCTGAGGATATGGCTGACGATATTCTGGAGCTGTTTGAAGATACCGATGTCCGTCGCAAAAGGGCCCAGGACGGCTTCCGTTTCGCGAGCAAATATTTCTCGCACGACCGCTACTATCAGAAACTCGCCGAGTATTTCGAACTCGAGCCACCAGCTGAACCATATGAAGAAACCGTCGACGAACATCGCGAGGCTGTCCCCTTCCCTGTCCGTATCGAGGAAGACGAATTCTTCGAATTCGAGAGCAAAACCACCTACACGATCAATGGGCAGATTCTGAAGCATGACTTCATGCTGGGTGACTGGAGCTTCCCTGAAGCTGCGCACACCTGGATGGACGGTCGACGCGCCGGCTTCCTGCTACGAGCGCCGAAAAATGCAGGTGTTCCGCACCGCATCTATCTGGCCGCAAGCACTGTGGGCGATCTGGTCGCTTCCGGACAGACCATGACAGTCCTCATCAACGGGGAAGAAATCGGCACCTATAAGTTCAACAAGAACTTCATGCTGTTCGACATTGGCATCCCACCTGGCACAATCCTGCCAGGCGGCACGTTTGTGATGGAATTCGTCGCCAAACTTACAGCAGATGTTCCGGGCGACGTCCGTGATCTGTCCATCAGCGTGAAAGAACTTACCATCAAGTGTGAAGAGGGCGCGGCTATCGCGCCTGCCGCAGAGCCTGTCGCTCCGGCTGCCGCACCAGAACCAAAACCGGAACCAGTTGAACCGAAGTCAGACGTCATTCCAACGCCTGTCAAAGATGGCGAATGGCAATTTGTGTCCGCTGCATCGGGATTTGACGGCACCTCTCTTGATGAGGGTTGGAGCCATATGGAAGCAGATGGTGTCTGGCTCGTCGGTTCGAGCGGCACCATCCATGTCGGCTGGAACAGTTTCGATACCCCGAAGCGGGTGGAAATGTTCCTGTCTACAAAAACGCTGGCCCTTGATGAGGGCGCATTGAATCTCGTCTTCTCAGTCAATGGCGTCAAAGCGCACGAAGAACTGATCGATACTGACCAACGCTCTATCCTGTTCGATATTCCGTCTGACGCCGTGTCTGATGATGATATCTATCGCATCGAACTGGCACCGGATCGCAACTTTACTCCGGAAGGTGATTTGCGCACGCTGTCTGTGATGCTGTCAGGCTTCTCGCTGGCGTCTTCCCTTTATCTGGCCTCGCATCCGGATAAAACAGATGCACCAGCGCCTGCCGAACCTGAAGCGCCAGCGCCTGCTGTTGCCGATACGCCAGCGACGCCTGACGATGTACTCGCGTCCGGTCGGGACTTTGAATCTGAATTCATTATGATGGGGCGGGTCGCAGATATTCCTGTGAACACAGTCGTGAAGTCATCTCTGTCAGGCGGACTCAGCGTCGGGCAAATGGGTGACTGGAGCTTCCCTGAATCCGGCCACCAGTGGATGGAGGGCCGCGAAGCAGCGCTTGTCGTCAGGCCCGAGGACAGCTCTAGCAAGATCGAGAGCCTGAAGCTGGATATCTCTTTCTTCCGCGATCTGGTGATCAATGCGACGCCTTACAAAATTCTGGTAAATGGCGAGGTTCAACATGAAGACAGCGCCAAAGCTGGCGAGCAGCACCTCATCATCGATCTGCGTGAAGCTGAACCTGCAGAAACCTATCTGATCGAATTCATCATAGGCGGTGAAGGCGGCCTTGCTCAGGATGGCCGTCAATTGAGCCTTTGCCTGAATGGTGTCGCAATTTACGATCATCTTGTTACACCAACGCCTGAAGCAACCGATCGCGGCACCGCGACCGGCATTTCTGCCGCGCGCTTACGTCAGCGGGTTGTCGAAGGCATTAAACGCCGGATTACGAACCGTTCTCTGCGCTAGAAACCGAGGAATTTAGATATGAGCAGACACGCTCTTGTCCTGACCGCTCTTTTGTTCAGCATCGGCCTCGGTGCCTGCGGCAATGGCAGCGAAACGCCTGCAAGCGAAGATGTTGCGGCCTCTGCGCCACCCGTTGAAGAAACAGCGATCCCGTCACTTTTTGCGAACGGTATCGTTTCCGGCGATGGTGTTCTTGAGGGCGAATATGCGCCCAAGCATGACGGCGGCTGGATGTCGTCTGAAAGCATGCTGATCGAACTCAACCTGACACGTAGTCAGGGCACTATCGTGGTGAGCTACACACCATACTTCCCGACAAATGGTGAAATCGAAACCCGCTCGGTCAGTTTCCAGTTCAACGATGACGAGCCGGTCATTGCGGAAATCGCCTTTGCCGACATGGAATCACGCTACCAGACGAAGCAAGTTGAAATCCCATTCAGCGTCGACACCAGCGAAACGACAGGTCTGCTGCGTATTAGCGGTGAACAGCTTGGCAGCCCGGCTGATTTCGGCGAAGGGGACGACATTCGCAACCATGTCGCTTATATCCGTGAAATCGATATCGTATCCGGAACAGTTGCTCCGGAATAAACCGAGCTTCCGAACAACAGGACGCCTCTTCGCGTATGAATGAACTCACCCGCATCCAGCCTGAAAGCGCTGCCTCTTCAAACACGTCTTCTTCAAAGACGCTGCTGGGCGAATTCAGACAGACGTTGTCCTTGCGCCGTTTCTGGCTGGCCTTTGCCTGGGAAGATATCAAAACAAGCTATCGCCGGACCTTTTTCGGCGTGCTCTGGATCACGATCACCTTCCTGGCTTTCGTCGGTGTAAAAGCGCTGATCTTCATGCCGATCATGGAGAGCCCGCGCGGCCCTAATTATTTCATTCTGTATCTGACATTCGGCGTTCTGATCTGGCAGTTCATGAATAACATTGTGAACTCGGCCACTACGATCTTTCAGGGGTTTGAAGGGTGGATACGTAACGATCCGATCCCGATCTCCGGTTACCCCGTGATCATTGTCATACGCTGCCTGTTCAACCTGTTCCTGACAGCAATCGCGGCGGTCGCTGTACTGGCCTTCTATCGCTATCCGGTTGGGCTGGCTGCGCTCACATTGATCCCCGCGCTCTTCCTGACGATCTGGACGTCCTACGCGGTGACGCTACTCATTGGCGTCATCTCTCTGCGTTTCCGTGACTTTGGCCAGTTCATGCAGACAACCATGCGCGTCACATTCTTCCTGACGCCGATCTTCTGGTTTCCTGAAGCTCTGCCAAACGCGATGAAATATCTCTGGTGGAACCCGTTCACCCACTTCCTGTGGCTGTTCCGAACGCCAGTACTCGACAATGAAATTCCCGTCGACAGCTGGATTTTCACATCCGTCCTCGCGCTTATCGTGACGGTTCTGGCATTCGCTCTCTATGCGCGCTTCCGCAAGCGCATGGTCTTCTGGTTCTAGGGGCGCAATATGGTTCATCTAATCGCCAGAGACGTGACAATCGCCTATCCGGTCATCGGCCTGAACAAGCCCGAAGAACGCGTAAGTTCGGACGGGTCGGGCCGTGGTGACGTTGTCGCCCGTCAGAAGCGTTCATTCATTCTCGCGGTCGACAATTTCAACGTCGACCTTCGCGCGGGTGCGCGCCTCGGCATTATCGGTCGCAACGGTTCGGGTAAATCAACCATTCTGCGCGCGCTGGCCGGCATATATACGCCGACAGCAGGCACGGTTGAGACGCAGGGCCAGATTTCTTCGCTGCTCAATGTAGGTCTGGGCACGCGGGCCGAATCGACAGGGCGCCAGAATATCTATCTGCGTGGCTATATGCGCGGTTTGAACAAAGACCAGATCGCTGAAGTCGAACAGGAAATCATCGATTTCTCCGAGCTTGGCGATTTCATCGACATGCCGGTGCGGACTTATTCGTCTGGCATGGCCATGCGGCTTTCATTCTCCATCGCAACAACCTTCTCTCCGGAGATCCTGCTGCTCGACGAATGGATTGGTGTCGGCGACCGCGATTTTCAGGAGAAAGCGCGCGACCGTATGAAGAGCCTTCTGGAGTTTTCCGGTATCACGGTTCTTTGCAGCCACAACACCCGCATCATTCGCGAAGCCTGTAACCGTGTGATCTGGCTGGATAAGGGGCGCACCATGATGGATGGCGCACCTGAGGACGTTCTCGCCCAGTACGAAAATGCGCGTCGCATCAAACGCGTAAATCCGAAAAAGCTGGAAAACAAAGCATAAAAAAGCGCCGCAGTCTCCTGCGGCGCAATTCTTTGAGCTGCCTGTGCTTAGAGCTTGCCCAGCATGTAATCAGCGCTGGAAACTTCAAAGCTCGGGCCTTCTTCAACGTTCAGCTGCTCGACCACACCGTCTTTCACGACCATGGAATAGCGGCGCGAACGCTTGCCCAAGCCGAAGCCGGAACCGTCCATTTCGAGGCCGATCGCATCAGCGAAAGCACCATTGCCGTCTGCGAGCATGACGACATCTTCGCCGACAGACTGGTCTTTGCCCCAGGCATCCATAACGAATACGTCGTTCACAGAGGTGCACGCGATTGTGTCGATGCCTTTAGCTTTCAGATCGCCGGCTTTCTCTTTAAAGCCCGGCAGGTGCTTAGCGGAACAGGTAGGCGTGAACGCGCCAGGAACCGCGAAAAGCGCAACGGTTTTGCCTGCAAAGAAGTCAGCAGACGCGACCGGCTCAGGGCCGCTGGCACCCATCGTCATGAAAGTTGTTTCAGGTAGTTTATCGCCGACAGAAATGCTCACGTTCGGGTCTCCTCAGGTCAGGTTTGTTTCATCTAGCCTTACCGAAATGCGATGGCTCGCGCCAGTGTGAACCGTGCCCTTGTCGCGATTGTGTGACCTGCCACTTGCCAGAATGCCCGCTTCGGGGGACCATAGAGTCGATTGTTCTGGAGTTATGATGGAATTGCAGGAAACTGAAGGACTGATAGGCAAACTGCTCATCGCGATGCCCGGCATTGATGATGAGCGCTTTGAGAAATCTGTCATCCTGCTCTGCGCCCATACTGAAGAACATGCCATGGGCATCGTCCTGAACAAGGAAATGGGCGATCTGCGCCTGCCAGACCTGCTCGACCAGCTGAATGTGCCCATTATAGGCCTGCTACCGGATGAACCGGTGCTTCACGGCGGACCAGTCGGTCAGGATCGCGGCTTCGTTATTCATTCGGAAGACTTTGAAAGCGCGGGCGCGACGGTCAACATCACTGATGGGCTACGCCTCACCGCGACCAAGGAAATACTGAATGCAATTGCGTCTGCCGATCCGCCGAATCGAAGCCGGTTGGCGCTTGGCTATTCAGGCTGGGGGCCGAATCAGCTTGAGGCCGAATTGAAGCAGAATGTCTGGCTCGTCGCAGATGCAGACGAAGACATTATTTTCGACACCGATTTCGATGAGAAGTGGGCACGAGCCATGAAAAAACTCGGCGTGTCTCCATCCCAGCTGCAGCCGGGCACAGCGGGCAGCGCCTAGGCTGGCTCGAACCCTTCGTTTTTCAGATAGCTGATCACATCGCTGCGCGTCATCGGGCGGGCATAGGCGTAGCCCTGCACGTAATCGCAGCCGATATTCTGCAGGAAAGCGACCTTTGACTTGTCCTCGACGCCCTCAGCCGTAATCGAAATGCCCAGCTCGCGTGCCAGCTTGCAGACACCATTCAGCACAGTATCGACGCGCGGTGAGCCCGCCATCTGGGTGAGCTGCGGGTCGAGCTTAATCGCGCTTGCCGGAATAGCTGCCAGCCAGGCCAGCGAAGAATGGCCGGAACCGAAATCATCCAGAATAAGCGTCACGCCGGATGCGCTGAGCGCTGCTGCTGCTGCAACGCCGTCATCGAAATCGCGCAGCGCCGCCTGCTCAGTCAGCTCAATACGCAACGCTTGTTTCGGAAAACGGCCCTGCCCCATCAGGTCCTCTACCGTCTGGATCACATCAGCCTGAAACAGGTCGCTGCCGGTCAGATTGACCTGCGCATGTACAGGATTTGCAGGGAATGCTGATGACCACTCGCACAGCGCATCGCCTGTCTGTCTCAGCATTTCGATGGCCAGATCAGACCCGGTGAACGGATGACCGGAGATGGAGAACTCACCGACCGGGCGCAGTTTATTGTCATCGTCGCGCCAACGGGCGAGCGCCTCAAAGCCGACCGGCTTCTCATCGGAAATACGAATGATCGGCTGGAATACGGCTTCGATGGCTGGCCGCGCACGCACATCATCTACAGCGTCCGCCAGGAATAGAAGACCGCGCGCCTCGCCGTCCTCGCCACGCGCGCCCACCATGCGGAACCGGCGCCCATCCGCCATCAGCAGGAGAAGCGAAATATGTCCCTGACGGGAGGTCAACGCGCCCTCAAGTGCACGTGTCGACAATCCTTTCAGCAGCGACTGAAACGCAGCAAGCTTCCAGTCACCTTCAATTTCGGGAATCACAGCCGCGCCATGCGCGCGGATACGCAGATGTCCTGACACCGGGTTCCAGTCCCACACGCTCACACGCGCGGCCTCCAGAGCTGCACTGCGATCAGGGGCTAGTTCGGACGGGTTATACTGCGCGTCACTCATACTTTGCTCCACGGCCATATTAGCGGTCAGAGATCATCTTCAGGACGGGTGATGCCAAACAGGCGATGATCCTGCCAGGCGCCATTAATGCGCAGATACTTTTCTGCATACCCTTCTTCGCGAAAACCGGCATTTAGCAAAACCCGGGCAGACGCTTCATTATCCGGAACACAGCCTGCCTCAATACGATGAAGGTTGAAATCATAAAAGGCAAACCGAACCATGCGTTCCACGGCGCGGGTCATACGCCCCTGCCCGCCCCAGCGCTCGCTCATCCAATATCCGAGCGTGCCCATCTGCGCGACACGGCGCCGGACATTGGAGAGGTTGATACCGCCAATCACTTCGCCTGAGTCCTGCTGGATGAGAAACATCACCGCGCCGCTCTGATAGCGGAACGCACGGCGCGCATCGCGCACCATCATACGATAGCGGTCCTCATCAAGGGCATCTTCGGCCCAGACAGGCTCATAGGGCTGCAAAAATGCTTGATTTTCTGCACGTGCGCGGCGCCAGTTCAGATAATCATGCCGCGACGCCAGACGCAGCATAAAGTCTGCACCCTCAACCTTGAGCTCGATGACATCGTCGCTGAACAGGCGCCCCAGCATGAAATGCCGCGCTTAGCGCGCCCCGCCTACACGCTCGCGGATATATTCGCGAACCTTACCGAGGTCGGCTTCGAGACGGTCAAACTCTTCATCACGTGCGAGGAATGATTCGCTCCGCTCTGGCAGAGGCGGTGTCTTGCCCGTGACTTCGGAAACCGTCTCAGGGAATTTCGCAGCGTGCGCCGTTGAGAGGATCACATCAACGCAGTCGGTTGGCACTTCCCGCGCAGACGCCGAACCGACCGCCGTGTGCGGACATTGCAGCGTACCTGTCTCGTCATAGAGGCGGTTCATCTCACGCGCCGTGACATCATCATCAATGCTGACTGCCTTCACGCCAACGCATTTCAGCGCGCCCTTGGACTGGTCGTCCAGCTCAGCCTCACCGGACTGGGTAAAGCTGTCATAGAAGTTCTTCAGTTTGGACGGGTCACGGCCCATGACTTCGAACAACAGGCGCTCCGCATTTGACGGAAGCGCAATATCCATTGCCGGGCTGTGCGTCGCAATCGCAGAGCGTTTGGACAGGCTGCCTGTTTCCATCAGGTCGACCATGGTGCGGTTAGCGTTCACAGCTGAAACCAGCTCAAGACCGTTCAGCATACCGCAGCGCGCCGCCACATAGGCCGCCAGAGCGTCACCGAAGTTGCCGGTAGGCACAACGAAACGCAGCTTGCGATCCGCGCCCAGCGCGCCCTGAGCCGCCGCAAAATAGACAGACTGGGCTGCAATACGGGTCCAGTTGATAGAGTTCACGCCAGACAGGCTGACTTCATCACGGAAGCCTGCGTCACCGAATAGCGATTTCACAATGGCCTGACAGCCGTCAAAGTCGCCATCGAGTGCAAGGTTGTGCACGTTCGATGCGCCGGTCGACGTCATGAAACGACGCTGGATCGGAGAGATACGGCCATAAGGATGAAGAATGAAAACGTCGACAGACTTGAGGCCCGCAAAGGCTGCTGCGGCAGCGCCGCCCGTGTCGCCGGATGTCGCGCACAGAACCGTCAGGCGCTCACCGCGCTCTGCCAGAAGGTGATCATAGATCTGCGCGATGATCTGCATGGCCACGTCTTTGAATGCCAGCGTCGGACCGTGGTGTAGCTCGAGCAGCCAGCGGTCCGGTCCGACCTGATTGAGCGGCGTAACCGACTGGTGCGCAAAGCTTGCATAAGCCTTCTCAACGAGGCCCGCCATGACTTCCGGCGCGATGGAACCGGCAGAGAATGCAGAGAGAATACGCGTTGCGAGATCGAAATAGCTCTCGCCCGGTTTAGCCGGTGCAAGCTTTGGATATTCGACCGGCGTGTAGAGACCACCATCCGGTGCCAGACCGGAGAGACAGGCATCTGCAAAACTTACGGGGCCGCTTCCACCACGGGTCGAGACGTATTCCATCACTCGCTTCCTTCTTTCGCGAAGCCTGTTTATGCCGATCTAGCTGAAACGCAACCGGCCACGCGCCATATGCAGCGCGATATAGACGCCAATCATACCAAGCGCGAGACCAAACCATGTCAGCGCATAGCCGAGGTGACGCGCCGGCGGCAGATTATCCAGATTGGCAATGCTCACATACGGGTTGGGAATGCGTCGATTGACGATCTCGTCACTGGCCAGCGCAAACTGGGTAATCGTCTCAGGTTCGAAGAAACGGGCGTCTTTTGCTCCGCTTAGCCCGAGATGCTGTGCGAGCGTTACCGCCTCACCGGCGTACCACATGTCGCGCTCAGGAATGTCTTCGGGCGTCAGCATGGTACGACGACCGTCTGGCACTTCTCGATAGCGACCAGTGATGTCTACCTGCGCTGCGCGCGTCGCGAGCCGTTCGAAAGGCTCGGTGCCGCTGATCAGGCCGAGATCTACGAACAAAGGTGCGTCAGAGCAGACCTCATCACCCGCTTCATCGGTGAGACAGCCCGTCATCGCCTGGAACACGCGCCATACGGCACTGCCATCATATGTGGAGTAGATAAATTGAGGGGGCGCGTCCAAAGGCGTCACAGACAGCGCAAAGGTTTCAGTCAGGCCGATACCCTGTTCGGCGTTCTGCTTTTCGCCATAGCGCTGCCATTGCCAGCTGCCGAGATAGACCAGCACCGCAAGCGCAGGGATCAACAGAAGGCTCATAATAGGCATTGGACGAAAGGTCATACGTAAAACTCGCTAATCGGGAGGCTACCGCCGCATGTGAAAAAGGCCTGTCATGTGACAGGCCTTTTCATAATCGAAGTCTTCAGGCTGGCCTAGTGGCCGAGAACCAGCTTCGGCGTCACGTATACGAACGCGAAGAGGAAGAGCCAGACCACGTCGACGAAGTGCCAGTACCAGGCAGCAGCTTCGAAGCCAATGTGCTTCTTCGCAGACATACCGCCGCCAAGGATGCGGAGCAGGCAGACGAACAGAAAGATCGTACCGATGATCACGTGTGCGCCGTGGAAGCCTGTCGCCATGAAGAAGGATGCACCGTAGAGCGAACCGCTGAAAGAGAAGCCCGCAGTAGAGTACTCGTACGCCTGTAGAAGGCTGAAGATGAAGCCGAGCAGAACAGTGATGACTAGGCCGTTGCGTGTACCTTCACGGTCGCCATGCTGGATCGCGTGGTGCGCCCAAGTCACAGTCGTACCAGACAGGAGCAGGATCAGCGTATTGATCAGCGGAAGGTGGAACGGGTCGAATGTTTCAACACCTGGAGGCGGCCAGTTCGCCCATGCAGAAAGGTTCTCGTAAAGCGGGTTCGCAGAGTCCCATGTGCCGCCAGCGCGCGCGCCGTGGAAAATCGCCAGTTCGAAGAAAGACCAGAACCACGCGACGAAGAACATAACCTCAGACGCGATGAACAGGATCATGCCATAACGCAGGCCGATCTGAACAACCGGTGTGTGATCGCCAGCGCGGCTTTCCTTGATAACGTCGCCCCACCAGCCAAACATGACCCATGCGATGATCAGGAAACCAAGCAGCATGATCCAGAGTTTGCCTTCGGTGAAGAAGGTGTTTCCAAGATAGCCAAAGAGGCTGATCTCATCGCCGGTAACTTCAGTCGCCAGACCCTTCATGAAGGTCACGGCGCCGATTGCGAGAACAAAAAGGCCAATAGAGGCCAAAAGCGGCCATGGTGATGGATTGACCAGGTGATAATCGTGTTTGACTTCGGCGTGCGCCATGGAATTCCCCTGCAGCTGTTCGCACGTTCGCGTTTTGAATTACGTGTTAGTGTTCTGAAACCAAATCGCCAAGAGATGCAAGCGATTCATTGCCATCATCTGCCCGATAAAAGGTGTAAGACAGCGTAATTGTTCTCACATCGTCCAGCTGAGGCTCTTCATCGATAAGAGGATTGATGAAAAAGATCACTGGAAGCGTAATCGTTTCGCCCGGCTGATAGACCTGCTCGTCATAGCAGAAGCATTCGAGCTTGGTGAAATACGGACCAGCCTTGTGCGGCGTCACGTTATAGCTCGCCATCGCACGGACAGGCACGTCAGATGTGTTGGTCAATTCGAACTGGATCAGCTCGGTCGCGCCGACATTCAGCGTCGTCATGCGGTCAACCGGCCGGAACTCGAACGGCACGTCAGCAACGTTCGCATCAAGACGCACAGTGATCTGGCGATCCAGAATATCGTCAGGGCGCTCTGTGGCATCCTGCGTCGTGCCGCCAAAACCTGTCACTTTACAGAAAGTGTCGTAGAGCGGCTTGGACGCAAATGCGAGGCCGAGCATGGCGACGGCAACGCCTGCAATAGATGCTCCGAGCAAATTCTTATTCACTGGTTGTTTCCTCCGCTGGTTCCATTCCGGGCGGAGGTCCCTCGCCTGCTTCAACAGGCGCATCATCAAGCTGCCAGCCTGCTGTTTCTTCCTGCCAGTCCTGAGGACGAGCAATGCCGCCCTGCAGCTTCACAACGGAAATTCCGAAAATAAGCACCATGAAGGCAACAAGAATGATTGCGAGCGCCATATTGCGCTTTTTGCGCGCATTGGCCTCAGCTTGGGTTAGCGGGCGTTGGTATTGATTAAATTCGTTCAAGGTCAGACTCCGGCCCAGATCGCAAGATTTGGTGAGGAGAAATATAGACCGAATCCGTGCTCAACAATGAGTGCGCCAAATAGTAGCGCCAGATAGAGGATAGAAAACGCAAACATGCCGAGAGCGAGCTTACGATCTTTCGCTTCCATTTCGGGATCACCGGCTTTCGAAGCAAACACTTTCAGAGCAAAGCCAAGGAAGACGACACCACCAACGGCTGCGATCGCCGTGTAGATGTATCCACCCGTACCGAATGCTGTTGGGAGCAGCGTGACTGGCAGAAGCAGAATTGTATAAATCAGGATCTGAAGACGTGTGTTGGACGCGCCCTTAACAACAGGCAGCATAGGCACACCGGCCTTCTCATAATCCTTATTGGCAACGAGAGAGAGCGCCCAAAAGTGCGGCGGCGTCCACATAAAGGTGATCAGAAACAGCGCCCAGGCTTCCACTGGCATCGTGCCTGTTACAGCAGCCCAGCCGATGACCGGAGGAAATGCACCCGCAGCACCACCAATCACGATGTTCTGGTGCGTCGAACGCTTCAGCCACATCGTGTAGACTACGCCGTAAAAGAAAATCGAGAATGCGAGCAGCGCGCCGGCCTGCCAGTTCGTCGCCAGCGTCATGATGATCACAGACATGATCGACATGAAGATACCAAGCGACAGCGCATCGCTGGCCTGAACACGGCCTGCAGGAAGCGGACGTGTGCTCGTGCGGGTCATCACCGCATCAATGTCGGCGTCATACCACATATTGATCGCACCAGCTGCGCCGGAGCCCAGCGCAACAGCGAGAAGCGCAGCTGCGCCCGTCAGCCAGTGAATGCCCGATGGCGCAGCCACCAGACCAGCCGCAGCCGTGAAGACCACGAGCATCATAATGCGCGGCTTCATAAGCTCTAAATAATCGCGGACGGACGCCGCTGATGTGGTCGCGTTCATAGTCTGGTCTGTCATGTGTCGGTTCTGATCAGCTTATCTGGTTCTACGCACCAGCGCGAGTACAGCTAGTGCGGCGAGTATGACAATCGAGCCGATGATGCAATACATCCCAAAGCCCGAGATGCGGTTCCATACTTCGAATTGCCCCTGATAGTCCATATCGAACAGGCTGGAAGCTGACATATGTGACAATCCTGTCGGCGCGAACATCAAAACCAGACCCGCCATATAAGCCAGCCATTGCAGAAACGACAGGAAGGCGTTCGGTTTACGCCCGAGTGCTGCAAGCCCCCAATAGACTATGGCAATGCCGAGCCATCCGGCCGTCATAAGCGCAGGGAACTGATATTGGGCCAGCGCAAAACCTGTCTCACCAATCTGGGTATCAACAGAGGCAGCCCTCGCACCCAGCAGAACCAGCCCGCTCAGCGCCAACATCGAGATGACCAGTCCCTCAAGGGCCAGACGAGACCCGAGATTTGGAGACAGCGCCGCGCGAAACTTTGAAAATCCAAAGATAAAAAGGCAGGCGACGGCAATCGATCCGAAGATGATGAAGTTCGGATCAACCGAGAACGGCATGTCCGCGACACGAATCGGTCCTTCAGCGGATACGCTAACGCCCTCTTCGAAATTCTGCTGCGATGTCTTGAAAAAGGACACAAGGCCCGCGGCCGCAACAATGACGACCAGCCACAGGACAGACAGCGCGAGGAACTGTTTTGCGAAAATGAAACGGAACGTCGCGATCAGCACGGCCATGGTAATCAGGCCAATAATGATGAGCGGCGGATAGAACTCAGGTTGGCTGAACATCCAGGTGATATGTTGCACCCAGTCGCCATTCTCCGGATTGAACAAGTCCATTCGGGACACCTTTTCGAAGATTACGCGCGAAAACACGTTCCTAGGCACATTCTATGCCAGTTCGCCATCTTATCCGATCGGAACTTTACCGCAAAAAAAATCGGGCCCGCCTGGGCCCGATTTCTGATTTCGTTTTTCCAGAGAACTTACTTCACTTTTGGAAGCTCGTTGAACTGGTGGAATGGCGGTGGAGACGGAAGTGTCCATTCCAGTGTTGTCGCATACTCGCCCCATGGGTTCGCATCCGCTTTGCGACGGCGGACCACACTTTCGATGACCACGGCAAAGAAGACGAACAGAGACGCAAGGATGAACAGGTAACCGAATGAAGACACCTGGTTCCAGAGAACGAAGCCGTCTGCATAGTCGATGTAACGACGTGGCATGCCCTGCAGACCAAGGAAGTGCTGCGGGAAGAATACAACGTTCGCACCGATGAACATCAGCCAGAACTGAATACCAGCCAGGAAGCCGTTATATTTGATACCGAACATCTTCTCGTACCAGTAGAACCAGCCCGCGAAGAGCGCGAATACAGCACCGAGCGACAGAACGTAGTGGAAGTGAGCTACCACATAGTATGTGTCGTGCAGAGCGTGGTCGACGCCAGCGTTAGCCAGAACAACACCTGTCACACCACCAACGGTGAAGAGGAAGATGAAGCCGATAGCCCAGAGCATTGGCACTTTGAACTCGATAGAGCCGCCCCACATTGTCGCGATCCATGAGAAGATCTTGATGCCTGTAGGAACCGCAATGATCATCGTTGCCGCAACGAAGTAGGCCTTCAGGTCTACGTTCATACCGACTGTGTACATGTGGTGAGCCCACACGACGAAGCCGATGAAGCCGATGGATGCCATAGCGTACGCCATGCCCAGATAGCCGAAGACCGGCTTTTTGGAGAAGGTCGATACGATGTGAGACACGATACCGAAGGCTGGCAGGATCATGATGTAAACTTCAGGGTGACCGAAGAACCAGAACAGGTGCTGGAACATGATCGGGTCGCCACCACCAGCAGGATCGAAGAAGGTCGTGCCGAAGTTACGGTCTGTCAGAAGCATTGTGAGCGCGCCAGCGAGAACCGGCAGAGACAGAACCAGCAGGAACGCCGTGATGAGCATAGCCCATACGAAGAGCGGCATTTTGTGGATCGTCATGCCTGGTGCGCGCATGTTCAGGATGGTCACGATGAAGTTGATCGCACCCAGAATAGAGCTGATACCCGCAATGTGGAGTGACAGAATGAGAAGGTCCATTGACGGGCCCGGGTGACCGGTTGTCGAAGACAATGGCGGATAAAGAACCCAGCCACCGCCGAAACCGTTACCGGACGGACCACCTGGAACCAGCATAGAGACAACAGCCAGAAGGAAGGCTGCTGGCAGAAGCCAGAACGAGATGTTGTTCATTCGTGGGAACGCCATGTCAGGCGCACCAATCATGATTGGAACGAACCAGTTACCGAAACCGCCGATAAGAGCAGGCATTACCATGAAGAAGATCATGATCAGGCCGTGATAAGTGATAACCGTGTTGTAGAAGTGCTTAGCAGCTTCGATCTTCTCGGCTTGTGTCGCACCTTCAACGCCCCAAAGAACGAAGTGTGTGAGTGGGCCGATTTGAGGAGCGGCGAGCTCCATACGGATCAGACCGGACAGGAATGTACCGACCAGACCGAAGATGATAGCCGCGATGAGGTAGAGCGTACCAATATCCTTGTGGTTCGTAGAGAAGAACCAGCGTTGGATGAAGCCGATTTTGTGATCGTCTTCGTGGTGAAGCTCATCTGCAGGCGTAATAGCGTCCATAGGCATATCTATTTGCTCCTAACCTATTACTGAACCGAAGCGAGCTGAACAGGAGACTCGTTGGTGATCTCTGCCAGATACTGGCGAGCGTCCTCAACGCTGTTACCTGTTACACGCTCAAGCCACGCTTCGTATTGCGCTTGAGTGACGACGCGGATTTCGATCGGCATGAATGCGTGATCTTTACCGCAAAGCTCTGAACACTGACCGTAATATGTGCCGGTCTCGTTTGCGAGGAACCAGAGTTCGTTCAGACGGCCAGGAACCGCGTCTGTTTTGATACCGAAAGCTGGAACTGCAAATGAGTGGATCACGTCGGAAGCTGCTGTCTGCACACGAACAACCGTCTCAACCGGAACAACCATTGGCAGGTCGACCGCGAGGTTACGTGGTGCATCAGCAGTACCTTCAGGTTCGCCAGGAAGGCCGCGGTGGATCGGGTTGGACACGAACTCGACCGGGTAATCGTCAACGATCACGTCAGTGTAAGTGTATGTCCAGTTCCACTGGTTACCTTGCGCCTTCACGTTCACGACCTCTGCCTCATCAACGTCAGGGAAGACGTCGCCGAGGTAGAGAAGGCGGAAGCTGAAGAATGCGATGAACAGCAGGATGATCACCGGAACAAGTGTCCAGACAATCTCAATCATCGTGTTGTGACTGAATTTGCTTGGAACCTTATTGGCCTTCGCGTTGTATTTAACAGCAACGATGATCAAAAGAGCGAGTACGAAGATCGTCACAGGAATAATGATCCACAACAGAATGTTATGGAAACTTGTGATCTCTTCCATGAGTGGTGAGGCGGCAGGCTGGAAGCCCAGCGCGCCATCTACAGGTACACCGTCCGCCATAGCGGGCAGTGACAACAAACTAAGCAAAGCAACGGCGATCCAGCGCACGCTCTTCTCCCCTGGCTACAAATCGAAAGTGACTTTCAGGGTAGGCCTTAAAGCCTGACAGGCGTTTGCCAAGCCCCAAAATGTCACACTTGTTCCAAAAATTGGACTTTTCCGGTATCATTTCCACATTGATTTGAACACTAGTTAAATAACGAAACTAGGTCATGAGGAGGAATGAACAATGCGAATTTTGCTGACTACCCTCGCTTTTTCTGCCCTGAGCTTCAGTGCAAACGCTCAGGTCGTTGTCTACGGATCAGGCCTCGGGCGGCAATGCTATGAAGCCGCCGAAACGAGTCGAATGACAGCGCGTGCCGCCATCGGCGTGTGCACAAATGCCCTGACAGAAGGCACAATGACCCGCCAGGACCGCGTTTCCACGCTGGTAAATCGCGGTATTCTCTATATGCGCGAGGGCGAGTTCGAGACAGCGATGTCTGATTATAATCAGGCGCTGGAAATGGACCCTGACAATGCCGAGGCCTTTCTGAATATGGGCGCGGCTTATATTTATGAGCAGGATTATGCGCCCGCCATTGAAGTGCTGGACCGCGCGATCGAACTGGACGCCAACCATCTCTGGGCAGCGTATTACAATCGCGGGATCGCTCACGAACAGTCTGGCGACCTCACCTCCGGCTATTGGGATTTTGTACGCTCGCAGGAGCTAAATCCGGACTCTCCGCTACCTGCGCGTCAGATTGAGCGCTTCACAGTAGAAGAGCGCCCTGTCGAACCGGACGCCTGATTCGGCGCGGTTTGACCGCTTACAGAATACAGTCAGAGCGCCGATTCTTATGGATCGGCGCTTTGCACATCTGCGAAACACTCCTAAGTCTCTATAAGAACGACCGTACATAAGTAGAAAGCCTTCCATGTCCCTTCCTTTCGATCTCGATACAGCTCGCAAAACACTCGCCGACGCCGTGAGCGGCGCAGATGATGGCGAAATCTATGTAGAGCAGACCCGTAGCGAGAGCTTTGTGTTCGATGATGGCCGTCTGAAATCAGCCGCATTCGACACAGGACAAGGCATGGGCCTGCGCGTTGTCGCCGGTGAAGCTACAGGCTTCTCCCATGGCAGCGAACTCAGCGACGATGCGATCAGACGCGCCGGTGAGACCGCTGCTGCGGCCAAACGCGGCTATTCCGGTGAGCTTGCCGAAGGCCCTCGCCCGATCAACCGCCGCCTTTACGATCCGATCGACCCGACAGAATCTCCGGACTTCGGCGTGAAGACATCCCTGCTCGCTGAGATTGATGCCTATGCCCGCGCCAAAGACCCGCGCGTGGTGCAGGTGTCTGCAAGCATTGCCGGTTCTCACAAGCATGTGACGATTGTCCGCCCTGATGGCGCGGTCTTTGAAGATATCCGCCCGCTCGTGCGCGTGAATGTCTCCGTCACAATGGAAAAAGACGGCCGCCGCGAGAGCGGCTCCGCAGGCGCTGGTGGACGCGCCGCCTATGAAGAATGGATTGCGCCGGACCGCTGGAAGGGCCTCGTCGAGCGCGCAATGAAGAAAGCCGAGACGAACCTTGAGAGCATCCCGACACCTGCCGGTGAAATGGAAGTGGTGCTTGGGCCGGGCTGGCCTGCCGTTCTGCTGCACGAAGCGGTCGGTCATGGCCTTGAAGGTGACTTCAACCGCAAGGGCTCGTCCGTTTATTCCGGCAAAATCGGTGAGCAGGTCGCCGCTAAAGGTGTGACTGTTGTCGATGATGGCACGATTGAGCGTCGCCGTGGTTCGCTCAGCGTTGACGATGAAGGCACAGAGACACAGCGCACGGTTCTCATCGAGGACGGTATCCTCAAAGGCTACATGCAGGACCGCCAGAATGCCCGTCTTATGGGTGTTGCGCCAACAGGCAATGGCCGCCGCGAGTCTTACGCCTCCCTGCCAATGCCACGCATGACGAATACTTACATGCTGGGCGGCAAGGATGATCCGGAAGACATGATCAAATCCGTGAAACGCGGCATCTGGGCTGTCGACTTTGGCGGCGGTCAGGTGGACATCACCTCCGGCAACTTCGTCTTCCAGTGTACCGAAGCTTACATGATTGAAGACGGCAAAGTCGGCGCGCCGGTGAAAAACGCGACCCTTATCGGTCACGGCCCGACGGCACTCAACCGCGTGTCCATGATCGGCAATGACTTCGCAATGGATGACGGCGTTGGCACATGCGGCAAAGGCGGCCAGACCGTACCTGTTGGCGTTGGCCAGCCAAGCCTGAAAATTGATGCCATTACAGTTGGCGGCGCGGGATAAGCACCTGCGCTGCAATGCGTAATCGACAAATCTGCCGTAACGGCCTAGGCAAACCCCATCAACAATTGATGGGGTTTATTCATGGCGGGTTTCAATCTGATGGACATGCTGGCGCGCACAAATGATGGCGCAGGCATTGCACAAGTCGCTCAACAATTCGGTCTGGACGAAAGTCAGGCGCAGGCAGCGGTCAGCGCCTTGCTTCCGGCATTGTCATCCGGCCTTCGCCGTAACGTCTCCCAACCAGGCGGCCTGGAAGCTCTGATGGGCGCACTGCAGAACGGTAACCACGGTGAACTTCTGGATAACCCGGAGCGCCTCACCTCAGAAGAGACCGTGCAGGATGGCAACGCCATTCTCGGTCACATTCTCGGCTCCCGCGATGTCAGCCGTGCGGCCGCGTCACGCGCTTCGGAACAGACCGGCATTTCAAGCGATCTCCTGAAGCAGATCCTTCCGGTTGTCGCGAGCATGGCGATGGGCGCACTTTCCAAGCAAACCGAAGATCAGAGCATTGCGGGCATGCTGACAAGCGCGCTTTCCGGCGCTGCACCGCAGGCAGGCACACGCTCTGGCGGCGGCGGACTTCTGGGCGGATTGATGGGCGCACTCGGCGGCGCCAACGAACAAGCCGGTGCATCACAGAACCCGCTTGGCAGTCTTGGTAACCTTCTGGATGCCGATGGCGACGGCAATAGCATGGACGACATTTTCGACATGCTGAACCGCCGATAGACTGGCTGACATAGACAGCAAAAAGGCGGGCCTTTCGGTCCGCCTTTTTCATATCAGGATGTAGTCTCGCCGCTATCGGGGAACTCGCACTCGACAAGCTCCTCATCAGGGATGTCGCGCATATCGTCCCCTTGCGCGAAGCGGAACGGATAGAAGATCGCGTCACGCGCACCCGGCGTCAGCGTGCCTTCGACATCAATCACCTGAAATTCCGCGCCTTGCAGCGCATTCCGGCTCGGCAAACAAAAGATTGGCGCTGAACAGATCACACCGTCCACGATAAGCGTCTCGCCATAATCCAGAAGCCGGAACTTGGTGAGGCACCGCCCCTCCATTCCGCTGAGCGCGGCAACAGCCGGATATATCGGATGAGGGTGCGTTACGACATGCACTTCATTGGAGACTTCATTGTCCTGCGCACTTGCAGGAGCCAGCGCCAGAAGCGCCAAAGTCAGGAAGATAGAGATACGTCGAGCTGTGTTCGTCATAGTCCGCTCTATACACCTAACCAGATGCAGATACAAAAAGAGCCTGCAGTGCGCAGGCTCTTTTCGGTGTTTTTGTTTTCAGACGCCTAGTCGACCAGTTTGTCGGCCTTGCCCTGATAGTCAGACGGGTCAGCGCCCTCTTTGGAGACATCTGCGTGATGGTCCATGTGCATGAGGCGTTTGATGAGCGGCGAAAGCAACAGCATGACCACCGCAACGCCCATCGCGACATAAGCTACGTTCGAATAAACTTCCGCATAGCCGGCTTTAGCTGCAGCAACGTCTGTCAGCTGACCACCAATGGTTTCTGCACCTGTCGCGCGGGCAATAACACCTGCGAGATAGTTAGACAGACCGGAATACAGGAACCACGCCCCCATAGACATGCCGACCACGCGCGCTGGCGCGAGCTTCGTCACACTGGACAGGCCTACGGGAGAGACCATGAGCTCGCCCATAGTGTGGATCCAGTAGATCAGGAAGATGAAGTAAACCGCCGTGAGGCCTGTCGCGCCTGATGAACCAATACCGGCAACCAGAGACAGGAAGCCAAGGCCAGCGAGGAACACGCCGAACGCAAACTTCACTGGAGTGGATGGCTCACGGTTTTTCTTCGCGAGCGTGACCCAGAGCCACGCCAGAATTGGCGCGAAGATCACGATATAACCGGCATTCAGGAACTGGAACACAGGCGCAGGAACCGGCCAGCCAAAGATGGTCCGGTCAACCAGACGGTCAGTGAAGAGGTTCAGAGAAGAACCAGCCTGCTCGAACAGAGCCCAGAACGGGATTTGCGCCAGAATGAAGTAAAGCGCTGCAAACATGCGGTCACGCTCGACACCCTGAAGGTTCACAACCGTATAAACGATCAGACCAGCAAGAACAGCAAGACCAAGACCACCGACAAACCAGTCCGGAATGATTTCGGAATTCATCACGATCAGCATGGATACGGCGATGATACCGATACCGGCGAGGTAACAAGCCAGCTCGACATTGATTGGGCCGAGGACTTTCTCTTTCAGCTTCTCAACGCTTGGCGGATCCGCTTTGCCCTCAAGCCAGGACTGTCCCCAGAGGAAGACGACAAGACCAAGTCCCATACCAATACCAGCGAGGCCAAAACCCCATGCCCAGCCATAAACAATACCGAGAATACCGCAGGTGATGGACGAGAGGAACGAGCCGAGGTTGATGCCCATATAGAACAGGGTGAAACCTGAATCGCGACGCTTGTCTTCGATGCCGTAAAGCGCGCCCACAATCGTTGAAATGTTCGCTTTCAGATACCCAACGCCCGCAATGATAAGTGCGAGAGAAAAGTACAGAATGTAGACATACATCTCTTCACGCTCGACACGTGTCGTGTAGGCATCGCGGGAGATTTCTGCAGGCAACCCAACAGCAGCCGGGTCTGCAATGATCATCGTGGTGGCACCTTCGTTGAAGGAAATCAGCGACTCACCAGTGTCTGAGATGATGATCTGGTTGGCATCACCGCCACGACCATCCAGCGTAAGCTGATACTCAGCGCCTTCATAGGTCATGATCTCTTTGGAGCCCGAGCCCTCAAACGCCATACCGAAATGGCCGAGCACGAGCAGGATCGCGCCGAAGGTCACAGCCTTTCTCTGACCGAGATAACGGTCCGCCAGCGTACCGCCAACAATCGTCATAATGTAAACGAGCGCCGTATAGGCGCCGTACATTACAGATGACTTCTCATCAGAGAACAGGAAGTGCTGGGTGAGGTACAGAATGAGCAGGCCGCGCATGCCGTAATAGGAAAAGCGCTCCCACATCTCGGTGAAGAAAAGAATTACCAGTCCACGCGGGTGGCCGAGAATGGTTTTCTCGCCTGACGCCGCCTGGTCAGCACTGATATTTGTCATGTTACCCCGCTCTGCAGGTTTATGCCTGCATCAATCAATATTCTGGGGACGTATCTTCACGAGGCGTATTCAAACCTCAAGAGGCAATGTGCAGGAAAACATGACCAATCTGTAATCATTCTCACGGAGCTGTGAGCAAACTGACACCGGTGTAACTGTAAACCATTAGCAAAAACATGTTTATATCCCGGCATTGTTAGGGGCTGATTTGCCTCAGGTTTTTGCTATTTTGTATTGGAGTTATCTATGGCGGTGGGTCGAATCTCGGTGAGCGTATTGGCCGGACTGCTGATGATTTCGACGCCTGCAATTGCCGACAGCCTGCCGAATGATAATGGCATCACATCTTTCGATCCTGACCATTTTACCCAGTACAATCCCATCTCCGCGCTCGATATGGTGGCACAGCTGCCGGGTTTCTCTATCGACAATGGTGACAATGTTCGCGGATTCGGAGGCGCGGCAGGCAATGTCCTGATCAATGGCGAGCGCCCGTCTGCCAAATCAGGCCTTGAGAGCTTTCTGCGCCGCATCCCGGTAGACAATGTTGCCCGCATCGATCTCGTACGCGGCACGTCCGCTGAACTCGACATGCGCGGACAGTCGCGCGTCGTGAACGTCGTCCTGCGCGAAGACCTGACCACGAACCAGCTGAATTACACGGTCTCTGCACGTCTTCACGATCCGGATCAGACATCTCTTTACGCGAATGCCGACTGGTCGACCCAGTTTGCGGGCGGAAACCTGACACTGTCGCTGGCACGTCACGGCTGGGCGGGCACAAACGCACGCCGCGAGTTCCGCTACACCTTCCCTGACACGCTCTTTGCTTATCGCGACGAAGTCCATGTCACCAGTAACCGCGAATGGACACCCGGGTTCGAGTACTCCCGCGATTTCGGTGACAGCGTTACCTTCCGTGCGAATGGCCGCGCCTGGGATGGCAGCTGGCGCCTCGACCAGACACTGGCCGAATATCGCCCGACACCGGACAGCCCGCTCTTTGCTGAAGAAACCGGCCGTGTACGCGACGAATGGGTCGGATATGACTTCGGCGGCGACATTGATGTCGACATTACCGAAGCCATTTCCAGCAAGATCATCTGGTATCAGCGCCGCGAGACATTCAATTCGCAGTCACGGTTTGAAGACATTCTGGCAGCATCCGGTTTTGACGGCGCATTTGAAGCCGACATTGAAGACTCCTTCGGCGAAAGCATTATCCGCAGCCAGACAGGCTGGCGTCTGAACGATGCACATTCCATCGAGTTTGGCGGCGAGATCGCTTATAACTTCCGTGATGCCGACCGCAGCTATAGCTATTTCGACGCGTCCGGCGGCGTACCGAACAATATTCCTGTCACGACGACCAAGGTTGAAGAATGGCGCGGCGAAGTCTTCCTCTCTGATGTCTGGGTCGTAACAGACCGGCTCACCCTCGAACCGGCTATCGTGGTCGAATATTCCGAGATCGGACAGACTGGCGATGCCGAAGCGACACGTACATTCACCTTCCCGAAGCCTGCCCTCGCAGCGACCTACACGCTTGAGAATGATCGCCAATGGCGTCTCTCGGTTGAGCGCCTGATTGCGCAGCTCAACTTCGAAGATTTCGTCTCCAACGTCTCCGCATTTGAGGACAATGTCCGTTCGGGCAATCCGGAGCTTGAGCCGGACCAGACCTGGCGCTTCGAGGTCTCTTACGAGCAGCCAATCATGTCGACAGGCAATCTCGCCCTAACGGCACGCTATGACGCCGTAGAAGATGTGATGGGCTTCATCCCGATCACCTCATCTTCCGGCGCAATCTTCGATGGCCCGGGCAATATGGGCGATGGCACACGCGTGCGCCTGTCTGCTGAAGCGGCTATCCCGACCGATAGCGCTGGCATTCAGAACGGGCGCCTTGATATCGGCATCACCTATCGTGACTCCGAAGTCGAAGATCCGGTCACCGGCGAGACGCGCGTCTTTGCCTATGAGCAGCCGCTCAACTGGAATGTAGAGTTCCGTCAGGACTTCCCTGAACAGCAATGGTCCTACGGATTTGACTATAATCAGGGCACGAGCAACGACTTCTACTTCATCGACGAGTGGGGCACATATGAGCGCGGCACGGGTGACTTTGACGTTTATGTCGAAACCAGCCGCTTCCTCGGCGTGAATCTACGCTTTGGCGCAGATAACATTTTCGGGCCGGACGGCCGCCGCACACGTAACATCTATGATGGACCGCGCTCGAGCGGCATCCAGACCGAGCGCTATGTGCGCAATGACGATAACGGCCCTGTCTATTACATCCAGCTCAAGGGCACGGTGTAACGGCATCCCCCACGCCGCTAGACATTCAGGGCAACGGCGTCTTTAGTCCCGATCAGGGTGGCACTCAGGTCGGGGCAGCAATTTATGCGCGTCATCATTCATATCGGCACAGAGAAGACCGGCTCGACCGCTCTGCAATCCTGTCTGTTTTCGAATGAGCCCGCTCTGACTGAAGCAGGCTACGCGCTCTTCCGGTTTTCAAAAGATGATCCGACGCAAATTCCGAACAATCGGCAGATGGTCGCCATGTTTCAGGATCTGGAATTCTGGGACGACTATTTTGTCCAACAGGGCATAAAGACTGCCGAAGACCACGCAGAGTTCTGCGCTCAGGTCAGGTCCGAATTCATCAGCTGGCTTGGTGCCCTTCCCGCACAAATTCATACGGTGATCCTGACGAGCGAACATTTCCACTCGCTTTTGAAAAACATGGACGCCGTTCAGGCTTTAAGCGAATTTTTCGCCCCGCTTTTTGAGGACGTTCGGGTCGTCGGCTATTTCCGCGAGCAGGGCGATATGTGCCGCAGCTTCTACACGACGCGGCTTCTGAACGGTGAAACCCGCGCATTCGACACCTTTACTCAGGAATGCCTGCCTGAAAGCCATTACTATAATCATTTGCGGATGTTCTCGCTCTGGGGCGATACGTTTGGCGATGATGCCCTGACGGCCCGAATCTATGACCGCAAGCACCTCAGAGGCGGCGACATCTGCACCGATTTTTGCGCGGCGATTTCCGAAATCACAAACCAGCCCGTTGAGCTCTCATCAGCAGATACAACTGCGCTGAACCAAAGCCTCGGCCAGTCGCGTCAAAAGCTGCTTCGGAGGCTCAACCAGACACTGCCTGTCGGTTCGCGCCTGCGGGCATATAGTCTCGCAATGCTGAGACGCGCCCACTTTCTTGACCGCAGCGCCGACGCGCCAGACGCCCCTGAAGTCTATGAGAGTTTTGATGCCGACAACCGGGCATTCGCCGCGCGCTTTCTGGGTTCAGACGAAAACCCGTTCAGCGATTCAGACTAGTTTATTTTCTGACTAAACATGGTTAGTGATACTCCCATAACATAAACTTAGGGAGAATATCATGAACACAAACAGGCTGAGCCGCCTGATACGCGCCAGTGCGCTTATCGCCGGCACCCTCTCCTTTGCTGGCGCTGCCAGCGCACAGGAACCACTCGTCAATGATCCTTATGCCGAAGAGCATGTCATTCCGCCGACAACGCCGGTTGTAGAGACCGCGAACGGTCAGGTTCAGGGCCTTGTCGATGATGGCATCCACGAATTTCTGGGCCTCCGCTACGCCGCGCCGCCAATCGGTGATCTACGCTTTATGCCGCCAGAACTGGTCGAAGACTGGGACGGCATTTACGACGCCACCACGCTCGGCGCGCCTGCCATGCAGATGTACTCACCATCCGGCCCGCGCACGACTGACTTCACCCGCCAGCTTCAAACCATCTTCCCGACCCTCGCCGAAGAGAAGTTCGACAATGAAGACGCGCTCTTCCTGAATGTCTGGACGCCAGGTGTTGATGATGAAGCCCGTCCGGTCATGGTCTGGTTCCATGGCGGCGGCTATGCCTACGGCTCCGGCGGTTGGGCCGCTTATGATGGTCGCAACCTCGCAGAGCATGGCGATGTCGTCGTTGTCACGGTGAACCACCGTCTGAACCTGTTCGGCTATATGTATCTCGGCGATGCCTTCGGTGAAGACTACGCCGCGTCCGGCAATGCCGGAAACCTCGACCTTGTCGCATCCCTCGAATGGGTGCGGGACAACATCGCCGAATTTGGCGGCGATCCGAACAATGTAACCATTATGGGCGAATCCGGCGGCGGCTCTAAAGTCAGCCACCTTCTCGCGACACCGGCTGCAGAAGGCCTGTTCCACCGCGCTATTATCCAGTCTGGTCCGGGCGTAACCTCCGGTAGTCAGGAAGATGCTGCCGCGCTGGCAGAAATCGTGCTCGACGAGCTTGGCGTTGAAACAATTGAAGAGCTTCAGGCTGTTCCTGCTGAAACCGTTCTTCAGGCTGGCCGCGACGCACTCGCCCGCGCTCGCACCGAAGGCATCAGCGGAAACTTCGGCCCGATCGTCGATGGCACGGTTCTGCCGCGCCACCCGTTCATGCCTGCCGCGCCTGAACAGTCCCGCGATATTCCAATCATGATCGGTTGGAACAAAGACGAGATGACCATCTTCAACGCGCCGCAACCATGGTTCGGCACGCTGCCAGAAGCTGGCCTTGCCATGTTCGCGCAAAACCTTGGTGAAGACGGTCAGGCGCTGATCGATCACTACCGCGCACAACGCCCTGACGACTCGCCAACCTACATCGCCAACAGCGCGATGACGGCCCGTTTCGTCTACGGCACGTATACGCTGGCTGACCAACGCGCCCGCCAGGCAGATGCTGCGCCGCTCTACATGTATCAGCTTATGTATGAGTCAGATGCCAATGGCGGCATTCTGCGCTCACCTCACACGCTGGATATCCCGTTCATGTTCGACAATGTCGAAGAAAGCCGGGTTCTGGTCGGGTCGGGTGAAGGTCCGGTTATTCTCGGCGAGATGATGTCTGATGCCTGGGTGAGCTTTGCCCGTGATGGCGTACCGACTTCGGACCTGCTGCCGGAATGGACGCCTTACAATCTGGAAGACCGTCCGGTCATGCAGCTCGATGTCGAGCCTGCCATAGTGAATGATCCCGAAGGCGGTATGCGGGAAATTCTCTCCGCGAACTAAACGAGCTAGGGCGCCATTACGGCGCCCTTTTTCTTTCAGGCTCCGAGGATTTCCACGAGCACTGATGTCTCACTGCCGCTTGGCTGAAGCGCCCCGCCAATGGCGTAAATCTCATTATTCAGCGTGACACCGCCAAGGCCATGACGCGGCGAGCGCATATCAGGGCCAGCCTGCCAGCTATCGGCTTGCGGGTCATACACCCAACATTGCGGATAAACGCCGCCGCCATTGTCGAACCATTCACCGCCAAAGGCATAGAGCTTTCCGTTAATCACGCCCGACGCCAGACCAGCCTGCGCTTGCGGCATTGGCGCCAGCGTCACCCAACGGTCTTCACCTGCGATATAGGCCTCATGCTCTGCTGTATTCCCGCCAGATACGGTACGCCCGCCGACGACATGCCAGCGACCGTCTATGACTTCAGCCGTTGAAGAATTGCGCGGGGTTGGCAGCGGCGCCGCGCTTTCCCACGCACCGCCTGCCAGAACGAAGTGCAGGCCCGTATCGGCATGATCGGTCCACGCCGCGTTAGCGTCAGCAACCGGCG
This sequence comes from Ponticaulis sp., assembly GCF_029210165.1. Lineage (NCBI taxonomy): Bacteria > Pseudomonadati > Pseudomonadota > Alphaproteobacteria > Hyphomonadales > Hyphomonadaceae > Ponticaulis > Ponticaulis sp. The sequence continues at coordinate 2,105,597 of NZ_JARGNT010000001.1, read as the reverse complement.
TGCGGCCACCGGCAAAATGGAGCCCGTCCGGCAGACTTGCCGTAACAGCTTCTCCAAGTGGTTCTGGAAGATCAGGCAGGCGATTCCAACCATCTTCATCCAGTCGCCAGCCACCCGTCTGCATCTGCCACATGCCTTCAGCCGAAATCGCCTGAAAGCCGCCCAGCACATGCAGCTTGCCGTTATGACTCTGAAGTTGCGGGTGGTGACGCGGAGCTGGAATGCCCGGCCCTTCGCGCCAGACGCCGGAGCGCGGATCAAGGATTAGGGTTTCATTCGTGGGGCCGACAATGCGTCCCTCGCGGGCGATAAAACCGCCCGTCAGCCAGATTTCACCATTATGGAGCGCCGGATAGATTTCCTGCTTGGACGCCGGAAGAGAAGGCCCTTCCCGCCAGCGCAGATTGTGCGTCGCCAGAAAGCCTGTGTTTGAAGTACATCCCGCAAAAACCGCAGCTCCACTCAGGAGCATCATCTCACGTCGCTTCAATACAGCCTCCCTAGAATGCGCACTCCTCAAACACTTTAGACACATCGCCGTTCCAATTCTCATGGTAACGACGGAGGAGACGTTCAGCCGGAGTATTGCCGCTTTCGGCAATCTGGTCGAGTTCTGAAAGGAAGCCCGTCTCGTCATCACCGGATGTTGAAAGACGTGCGCGCGCTTTCAGACCATAACGACTGATTTTAAGCACTTGCTGCGCCAGATCCTGAAGCGTGCCTTCGCCATTTGGCAGAGGTGTTTTCAGGCCGAGCACCGGCGCGACGCGGCGGAGCGTTTCGCGTTGTTCCGCAGTCCAGTGCTTCACCAGATCCCACGCACCATCGAGCGAGTGGCTGTCATACAGAATACCTACCCAGAAGGCTGGCAGCGCACAGATACGATCCCACGGACCAGAGTCTGCGCCGCGCATTTCCAGGAAGGTTTTCAGACGCACTTCAGGGAAGATCGTCGAAATATGGTCTTTGAAGTCTTCAAGGGTTGGCAAGTCGCCCGGGCGCGCTGGCAGTTTGCCCTCCATGAAGTCACGGAAGGAAAGGCCCGCGCAGTTCAGATACCCACCATCGCGGCGAATGAAATACATCGGCACATCGAGCGCATAGTCGACATACTGCTCAAAGCCGAAGCCTTCTTCGAATACGAATGGCAGCGTGCCCGTGCGGTCAGGGTCGGTATCGCCCCAGACATTCGCACGGTAAGCGACAAAGCCGTTCGTGCGCCCTTCAGCAAAAGGCGAGTTCGCAAACAGCGCAGTCGCAAGCGGTTGAAGCGCGATGCTTACGCGGAATTTCTTCACCATGTCCGCTTCGTCTGAGAAGTCGAGATTGGTCTGAACCGTGCAGGAGCGGAACATCATCTGCTGACCGAGACGACCGACCTTGCGCATGTAATCGCGCATGATTTTATAGCGGCCTTTCGGCATGAGCGGTGTTTCTTCCAGCGACCAGATCGGCGAAAAGCCAAGGCCGAGGAAACCAACGCCCAGATGCTCGGACACAGTCCTCACTTCTTCAAGGTGACGACCGACTTCGTTACACGTCTGGTGAATATGTTCCAGCGGCGCACCGGAAAGCTCGAACTGACCGCCCGGCTCAAGGCTGACGCTCGCGCCATCCTTTTGCAGACCGATAATGTGTTCACCTTCAAGGATCGGGTCCCAGCCGAACTGCTCGTGCAGAGACTGCAAAACAGTGCGGACCGATGCTTCACCGTCATAAGGGAGCGGACGATAGCCGGCTGTCAGAAAGCCAAACTTTTCGTGCTCGGTACCAATGCGCCAGTCGTCTTTCGGCTTGTTGCCAGTCGCGAGGTATTCAACAAACTCGCGCTTGTCCTGTATTCGCGGCGCGTTCTCGTCGATGTCTGCCGTAGGTGTGGTCACTCATCTCTCCCGCTGCCGCGTCAGTGCAATCTCTGCCAGATAGGTGGATTGGTCTGATTTCCCAAGAGCAAATTTTTTAATATCAACCCGTTGTGAACTGACAAATGGCAGATTTCCAGCCGCGTTTCGTCACTTTCCGGACAAAATCTGCCGGTAAACAGGCGCAATCTTACATCTTCGCGGCACCAGAGGCAGTTGTTGAAATTAATCCTCGCAAGCCCCATGTAAGTTATAACATACCTCAGACTCGCCTCAGAACAGAAGGATACAGGCTTTGAATCCCGTGCACTTCGCAATCGCAGCCCTGACAGGGTTATTTGTGTCGCAAAACACGCCGACTTCCGAAAATATCCCATTTGAAACACCGCAGGTCCGGGCGGACGCTACACGCGTCGGTTTCCGTATCGAATTTGCTGGTGTCTCCTCTGATCTCGCGATCAACTCGGCCACAATCATGCCGGGCGAAACGCTGACGATTTCGGCGGATGCAAATCTGTTTGCTGTGTCCGGCGTCACTGAGAATATTGACGGTGAATGGCACTGGAAAGCGCCCGACACGCCAGGTCACCACGAGCTGTACTTCCAGCGAAATGGCGAAACGGCCCTGCTCAACGTGTTCGTGCTGACGCCATTTGAAAACGGCCGTGACGATGATCTCTCGGGCTATCGCATCGGCGAGTACAACCCGAACCCGCTGCGTGGCCTTGAGCGCTATGTGCCGCCAACCGGCTTCATTCATATGGAGCCAGGCATGGAGGACATTCAGATTGCGCCTCACTTCCGCCTTGGCCAGTTCATCTGCAAACAACAGCCGGGCTTTGAGAACGTTTTCCTGATGGTTGATCCATCCATGCTGCTAAAGCTGGAAACCCTGCTCGAAGCGGCGAATGACCGTGGCTGGGAAGCTGATACCTTCTTTGTCATGTCCGGCTTCCGCACGCCGTTCTATAACGCAGCTATCGGCAATACGACGACGTCTTCGCGCCACCTCTTCGGTGACGCAGCCGACATCTATATCGACCATGATCAGGATGGTGTGATGGATGATCTGGACGGTGACGGTCGTGTCACACGTGATGATGCCGTTGCGCTGGCGTCACTGGCAGGGGAGATCGCCGAAGCTGACCCATCCAACTGGCCGAATGGCGGCATTGGTATCTACAATGCAAATGCTGTCCACGGCCCATTCGTACACATCGATGCACGAGGATACAGAGCGCGCTGGTAACAGCGCGCCCCGTTAAATTTACCGATTACAGAGAGCCTGCTGCTACGCTGCTCATTTGAGCAATCTCGGCAGCGGGTTCATCCTGCGGCTCCCACAGCGGAGCGACGCGCTCTTCCATGCGGATAGAGTTTTCGCGGTTATAAACATCGCGCCAGAAACGGGCATGACCGTCTTCAGCAACCGTCACCGTGACATAGGTGATGTGGACTGGAACATTGTTTTCAAAGTCCACGCGGCGCAGTTCACTATCATCCAGCGCTTCTTGCAGGTCTTCCATCGACTCAAAGTCGTCGCCTGCCACCCACATCGCCATATCGACAGGGTTTTCCAGACGGACACAGCCTGAAGAGAACGCACGCTGTGCGCGGTCAAACAGGTGCACTGACGGCGTACCGTGCAGATACACAGAGTGCTGGTTCGGGAAGATAATCTTCAGCTCACCAAGCGCGTTGTTATCGCCCGGTGCCTGAATGAACTGATAGCGCGAACCGGCATTGTCAGCATACCAGTCGACTGTTTCAGCCGCGACGGTGCTGCCTGTCTCGCGGTCTACAATTGTGTAGCCGTTACGGGCCGCATAGCTCGGGTCTTCCTGCATGTGCGGAATTTTATCACGCGATACGATGCTTACCGGCGCATACCAGCGCGGATTAGCCACCGCATACTCAATCTCGTCAGAGAAGATCGGCGTTGCACGGGATGGCAGACCGAAAATAGCGCGCATAGAGATTTCGCGCTGATTGTTCGCCCAGCCTTCGGCAGTGAAAGATGGCACGTTCGCCCAGACGAAACGTTCGCCCATATCGCCCTGCTCGCGCCAGAAATCCATCGCGGCGCGGATGCGGTCGACTTTGGAGCCTACGCTCTCGTTCAGAGCTTCCAGCGTGTTCGGGCCGAGCACGCCATCAATTTCGAGGCCATGCTGTTCCTGAAACGCTTCTACAGCATCTGCCAGCGTCTCATCGTAAGTGATGTACCACTCATTGAAATCTGGCGCCTCGGCTTCGGCTTCAAGGTCTGAATCAGTGTCTTCTGTGAGTGTTGTTTCAGTCGTCACGCTGACGGTTTCGGCTTCTACCGCATCATTCTGGGCGAAGAATTCAGTCGTGCGCTCCAGAAGGTCGCCCGCTGTGTAATAGCCTTCAGCGATCATGCGTTCGCGAAGTGCCGGAACGCGAGCGTCTGTCATGCCAGGCTCAAGTGCATCATCGGCATCCGGAATGGCCATCCAGCCACCGCGTGCTGCAATCATCTGATAGCGTTCGAGCTCTGCCTGAAGCATCTGGAATTGTGCGGCTTGCGGCGCAACGTGTTCCGCGCTCGAGCGGACATCACCCTGACCGGAGCGTTCCAGCAGGACAACAAGCTCTGAACGTGCTGGCGCGTTGGTCTGAGACGCAGTCGCCTCACCCATATTCTCCAGCGGGCCACCAATGCGGGCCATCAGATCGAACCATTCAGCCGTCAGAAGAATATCAGCGCGCGCACGGTCTGCAGCGTCACCACCCGTGAAACGGCGGTCAGCAAGGATGGAAATACGTTGGCGGTCTTCATCGCCCAACACGACGCCATAGCGGCCGACAGATGCGACAGCTTCAAGCAGTCCATCCACGCCGTCATAGGTCCATACCGGTTCAAACAGGCGCTGGGCATAGGCAGAGCGTGCAAGCATCAGCTCACCCTCGGTGGCGTCAGCGCCAAACAGCTCTGCGAAGTCTTCCTGAATGAAGAGGTCCTGAACCGCGCCAGCCATGCGGGAATCGACCTCGATCTGAAGATTGGCTTCATGAACGGGGGACTCAACCGAAGTCTGAGCAGTATCATTATGGTGATTGGCGAATGCGGCCGGTGTGACAGCCAGCATAACTGCGGCTGCACTGACACCTGCCTTCAGGGCGGTCGTATATTCACGGAAGACTTTCATTATTGCGACGCCTCCGTTTCATCCTTTTTGCGCGTATGGGTTACCGCAGAAATCAGACCGAGACCTGACATTGCGATGGCGACAACAGCGATCCATTGAGCTGGAACACCTAGCATAGCCGCGCCGTAAGCGAGGCCAGCGATCAGAATTATAAATCCGACAACATATATCGTGAAAGATGACATTTTGGCTCTCCGTAACTGGAGAAGAAAACGACAACCACCCATAGAGGTTCCGGTTGGAACTGCTGAATAAAATTAGTTTTTTTGGGAACCTATTACAGTGTCGGGCAACCACGGCGCTGATATTCGGCAATCGCATCAGCCATCCAGAGCTCGAAATTCTCGGCTCTGCGGTCTGATGACGGGTGAGTCGACATAAACTCCGGCGGTGCCTGCCCACCGCTCAATTCACCCATGCGCTGCCAGAGCTCCGGCGCTTCACGCGGATCGTAACAAGCGCGCACGAGCAGCTCGAGGCCAATCTTATCGGCTTCGGTTTCATGCTGACGCGAAAACGGCAAAAGCACACCCGCCTGCGCGGCCATGCCAAAGGCTTCCATCACAGCGCGGCTGTCTGCGGCAACGCCAATCGCCATCTGGCCAACCTGCAAGATACGGCCCTGAGACATGCGCTCGCCGCCATGGCGCGCAAGTGCATGCGCAATCTCATGGCCCATCACCACAGCCAGCTTATCGCGGTCAATCACATCGGCGGCCGTTACTTGTCCGTCGAAATTGCCTGTGACATCCAGCATGCCCGTATAAACGGCAACATAGCCACCCGGCAGACAGAAAGCGTTTGGCTGGTCCGACTGGATGACGTTGAATGTCCAGTCAAAGCTCTCGGCTTTCGGCTCAACCGGATATCCCGCAGCAATGAGTTCACGCTCATAAGCGATGGCGGCGCGGCGCAGATCGTCGCCAATTTCTCTCACCACATCGACCAGATTTTCCTGAGCAGGTGCACACTGGCGCGAGAGGTTTGAGCAGATCACGCTCGAGCCGGCCTCAGAGAGGATTTGCGCATAGGCCTGCGCGCCCAGCTCATTTTCCTGCTGAACGGATGTCGTCAGAACCTGTCTGCGCTCGGTATAGCCAACCGGCTTCTGATTGAAGAACCAGTAGAGCCCCAGCCCTGCCAATGCGATGACGATCAACAGCAAACGTGTGCGCATACCCCTACCCTCCGGGAATCTGTCTTCTCACGTTTTAGACCAGCTTGAATGACCTGCGAAGCCTTGAACCACATTGACGTCTGCGCCGTTGCGACTATCCCTATGGCCAAGGAGATACTCTATGACTGACCGCCAGGAGCCGAAGCTCGGCCTTCAAATCATTCCCGTCACACCTTTCCAGCAAAACTGCTCCCTCCTGTGGGATCGGGACACGATGGACGGTGTCTTCGTGGATCCGGGCGGAGAGACAGAAAAGCTCATGCAGGTCGCAAAAGAGATCGGCGTCACCATCAAAGAAGTCTGGCTCACACATGGTCACCTCGACCATGCTGGCGCGGCTGATGAGGTACGCGAACTGACCGGCGCGCCGGTTATCGGTCCGCACAAGGACGACCAATGGCTGATGGATGACATTAAAGAGCAATGGCAGAAATACGGTGTCACGGACGGCCCGCGTAATGTCGTGCCAACGCGCTATCTGGAAGAAGGCGATACGCTGACACTCGGCGATTACACGTTCAACGTCGTCCATACGCCGGGGCATACACCGGGCCATGTCGTGATCTACAACACCGAGGTCAAAATCGCTTTTGTTGGCGACGTGCTCTTCCGCGGCAGTATTGGCCGGACGGATTTTCCAAAGGGCAATCTGGATCAGTTGGTGAACTCGATCACCACAAAGCTATGGCCGCTGGGCGACGACATCACCTTCATTCCCGGCCATAACCAGCATTCGACCTTCGGTCACGAGCGTCAGACCAATCCGTTCGTGTCTGACAGCGCTGTCGCGCAGATGAAGGCACAACAGCAGCAACAGCAATAATCATCCAGCGTCCGCTTCGGGATCGTCATTCATGACCTCCTGAGGCAGCGGCGTTGCTGGTTCGGGCGGCGCAATTGGCACCCCCGCATCATCCATACGGAATGGAGGACGTTCGGGCCCTTCCACATTTGACGTGAGTACCTCGTCATATTCGCGAATGCGGCGTACATAGCGCACGGGCTCATAGCCGCGCGCATAACCGTGACGCACGGTCGAATGATATTCACGCTCGGTCAGCAGCGGCAACGTGCGCGAAATGTTGGACCAGCGGTCAGGATCGAGATTTTGGCGACGCGCCAGCGTCCGCGCGTCAAGCAAGTGACCATAGCCGACATTGTAAGCCGCCATCGCCATCCATAGCCTGTCATACCCACTCACACCGTCCGGCAGACGTTCATAGATGCGACGCATATACTCAGCGCCGCCGTAAATGCTCTGCTCTGGGTCCAGCCGGTCCGTCACGCCCACTTCACGTGCGGTCGGGCGTGTCAGCATCATCAGGCCGCGCACACCGGTCGGGCTGCGTGCATCGGCTTCCCAATGGCTTTCCTGATAGCCCTGTGCTGCAAGCATGGTCCAGTCGAGGTCCTCTTCACGCGCGGCATCGCGGAAGGTCGGCTCGAACTGCGGCAGGCGGGTTTCGATACGGCGGTAGAAGGTCGAGATATCGACATAATCAAATTCGTTGAGATGGCCGTAATGACGCTCGTCTAACTCGGTGAGCAACCCGTCTTGATGAGCGATTTCAAACCAGTCGCTCAGAAACGGCAATATATCACGCGACTGGGGTGCGATTTCCCAGGCAAGCTGCCGATCTTCGCTACCGACCATCATGGATCGCATAAGCTCAGGGAATTGTCGCCGCGCGAACTGCGCAACGTTTGAATCTACTATAGCGCAATCAATGTCGCCCTCAGCCACATCCGTCAGCAGGCCATAGCCTGTCATGCCGTCAACCGAGCGCCAGTCCAGTTCATCAACCGATTGCGCAGCGACTTCCAGTGTCGCCTCAGCGCCGGAGTCGCGGATGGCGACCACTTCATAGTCGGACATTGCAGAAAGAGAATTGGGCGCCGGACCGCCCCCGCTGCAAACCGCAACAGGCCGGACATTCTTATAGGCAGGGCCAAAAATGACCTCGCCCTCTTCTTCATGCTCCATCCTGATTTCACGCTGGGTCAGCCCTGGGGCTGCAATATGTCCCTCGCCATTCCGAATGGCCTCAAGGACGGCATTGAAATCATCGTAAATCTTGTAGCGGACCTGAACGCCCATCGCCTCTGCAAGCTCACTCGTCAGATCGACCTCATAACCCGTCGCAATACCTGCGCGATCGCGAAACGTGGTTGGCGAGGCGACTGTCAGAACAACCAGTTCACCATCAGCGCGAATGCCTTCAAGTCCGTGCAAAACTGGCGGTCCGGCAGGCTCGGGATCGAGCATGGCGGACACCGCATCAACCGGTGAAGATACGCTCCAGTCTGACGTTTGGGAGAAGATTAAAAGGGCTGCCACGCTGGACGCTGCGAGAAAGCCGAGTGTGAAGCCCGTTGCCGATTTTCTCTTTTTTGACATGACCAAATAACGAGGCCCGAAGTTCAAAGTTCCAAATTTCTCAACCGACAGGGCCATTCACGAGATTTTGCGCATCGCAATCTTCACCCGCCCCTCAAACTGTGAAACTCTTTTTCCAACGACAAAAATAAGGGGAGAGACACATGTTTGACCGGGACGACTGGCTGGCATCTCATCAAGAGGACATTATCGAGCCGGAGCGGGAAATTGTAGACCCGCACCACCACCTCTGGGACTGGCCATCCATGGCCAATTACCTGCTCGATCAGCTCTGGAAAGACACAAGCTCCGGCCATAACGTCGTCCAGACCATGTTCATGGAGTGCGGCTGGTCTTATCACAAAGAAGGTCCGGATCACCTCAAACCTGTCGGCGAGACGGAACGCGTCGCGAGTATTGCCACCGATGCCGCCAAAGATCCTTCCAAAGCGCAGATCGCCGGAATTATCGCGCACACGGATCTGCGCTCCGACCTTCTGGATGAAGTGCTGGACGCGCATGATCAGGCCGCCAGCGGGCGGTTTCGCGGTATTCGTCAGGCCGGTGCCTGTGACGATGATCCGGCTCTGGTGATCAAGCCTCACCAGCCCGCAGGTCTCTATCTTATGGAAGACTTTCAGGCAGGCGTGCGCCGTCTCGGCGAGCGCGGTCTCACCTATGACACCTGGAATTACCATTTCCAGATCAAAGACCTGACAAAGCTGGCGCAGGCTGCGCCTGACACCACCATCATCCTTGACCATTTCGGCACCCCGCTAGGGGTGGGCCGGTTTGAAGGCAAGCGCGCGGAAATCTTCGAGCAATGGAAGACAGACATTGCAGAGCTTGCGGCCTGCCCGAATGTCCACGCCAAGATTGGCGGCCTCGCTATGCCGGATAATGGCTGGGGCTATAGCGCGCAGGAAACGCCGCCGAGTTCAGACCAACTCGTTGCCGATCAGGGCGACTGGTACAAATACGCGATCGATCATTTCGGCCCGAGCCGCTGCATGTTCGAAAGTAACTTCCCTGTAGACCGGGCATCGATCAGCTATCCGGTGCTCTGGAATGCCTTCAAGAAAACGGCTGCTGATTATTCCGAAGACGAGAAAACCGCCATGTTCTCCGGCACGGCGCGCCGCGTTTACAAGCTTTGATTTTGCGAAACCTATATGTCTCAGTATTCAAACTCTCAGAAGCAAATACTGTACGTTACGGGAAGCATTCTTCTGGCGCTTATTCTGCTGCCCGCAACGTATGCAATTTATACTGTCAGCGAACGCGCGGGCGGTCTTGTAAGTTCGATATTAGCCTGCTGCGCCTTCGTCACGATGATGGCGTTGTTTAAGGTAGGTGATTTTTCGGGCGATAAGAAATTTCTGGAGCAACTGAAAGGTAACCTGCTCACCATTCTGGTTTATTTTCTCATACCGACGACGGCGGTCATTCTGAGCTATGCATGGAAGATCGCAGGCGTTCCACCGTTTGGCAGGTGACATATGATTACAATCAGGCGTGCGCGCCTTGCGGATGCAGACCAGCTTCCGGGTCTGTTCGATGATGCTCTGCGCCTCGTCGCCTCGCGGTTCTACACGCCCGCCCAGATTGACGCATGGGCGCGCCGCGCACCGAGGTTTCAGCACATATTCGAGACCGAGTTCGAAGCGCGGTCTGCTTGGGTTGCCGTGACTGAAACCGACAGACTGCTTGCCTATATTGATCTCGTCGACGACGGGCATATCGATTTCTTCTATGCCCGTCCGGATGTCACGCGCACACAGGTCACGCATGATTTGTTCGATGAGCTCTTATGTGAGGCGCACCGCAAAGGGATCGCCGAGCTGTCCACCGAGGCCTCTGAAGCGGCAAAGCGTTTCTTTAAGAAGTACGGGTTTGAGGTCACCCATAAACAGGATGTCTGGCTGGAAGATGTGTGCCTCCATAACTACCGGATGACGAAGCCACTCGTTCAAACCGGGCCATCGGTTTGAGCGCCTGAAATCTCAGCCACGAGCTTGACCTTGAAAGCAATTTTCGCTGGCATGCCCTGAAGAAAAATCATCAGGGGGACACCATGAACAAGCTGATCTCGATTTCTGTTGCCGCTCTGTCTGCTGCAGTTCTCACCGCATGTGGCTCGACGCCGGATGTCCCTTACTTTGATTACAGAGGCACGGTCTATCTGGATGGCGGCATGGGCTGTTCGGTTGAGTATGCTGCCGGAAACGCGTCCGGCATGCCCTATGACCTCATCGCCTTCCCCGGCAATCGCAATTTCGAAAACCATTTCGAAAATCAGGTTCTGTTGATGACCGTGGCATTTGGTCTGGATGAAGGTCAGGTGCCGGACGTTGCCTTTTATGATGACTGGCAAGGCCCCAACGCAATCGCGATGAACCGCACGCTGAACGGCAATTACAGCCGGGGCACAATTCTGTTCGGCGGCGAGCTTCTCTGGCGCGAAGCCATTGATGTTGGCGGGAATGACCTCAACACGGTACGCATTGCCACCATCCTCGCGCACGAATTTGCGCATCTCGCCCAATTCTCACGCGGCTATTATGTCGACGTGCCGACGCAGGAGCTGATGGCCGACATGATGGCGGGCTGGGCGATTGGCCTGCTCTTCTCCGACGAGTTTGTCACTGACGACCGGAGGCGCCAGCGGCTTCTTTCAGAGGCAGCGCGCACAATGTTCGACATTGGCGACTATGCCTTCAACTCCCCCAACCATCACGGCACACCCCAGCAACGTGAGGCAGCCTTCGAGCTTGGCCTGTCCATGTATTACGAGGGCGATGTCGGCCGGGTGAATACTGCCTTCCGCATCGCCCGCAATGCTGCGCCCGATATTCGCCGCGGCGCACTGAACCGCGATATCTGGGACTATCTCTAAACGGAGACTGGCGCGGGAAAGCGTTCTTTGAAGGTGAAGGCACGTTCGCTCGGGCCATGCGCTTCCAGATAGTCCAGAAGTTCCTTGCCTTCTTCGATAGATGGCCGATGACCGGCAGGCACCCACCAGAGCGCAACGCTGACCGGCAGCGGCTCAAACCAATCATCCTTGCGCGCAAAGACGGTCTTGTGATTGCTCTGGCGATAGGCGAAGGCACCGAGTGCTTCAAGGCTCTCCCATACCGTCATATTGATGGTGATCTTCGGGTTTCTGAACTGACGGATCGCCACCGGCATATCATCTTCGGTCCAGCGCCAGATGAAACCAGCATGCTCATCGGCCGCTTTATGCACGCTTTCAATGGCGGCGTAAAAGTCCCGATTATCCGGATGTGCGCGTGACTTGCGAAACTTTGCGATATTGATCTGTGCGAGATGATAGTCTGGCATTCGTGTCCCCCTGCCGGTCTCGTAAAAGACAGGCAGCGCGCACAGATTGCAAGCGCCTACTCGACTTCGCTGACGATTATGAATTCCGGCGCTTCGACCAGCCCCATAAACTCTCCCATCACACTCTGAACGAGATCACCCGGCATATCCTCGGCGGTAAACCCTTCAAGGTCGGGGATTTCGAACAGCTCGATATATTCCACGCTTGGTGACCCTTCACCGATGAGCAGCTTTTCAGCCCTGAAAGTCCGGAAGGATTTCACGCGATCTAAAGACCGCATTTTCGGGTAGTCTGTTGTCTTCACCCAGTTTTCAAAGTCCGGTTTTGCGACACCCGTCTTCAGTTTATACTTCAGAATAAGCTGGACCATTTTCATCTCCCTCTTTCGCTCGAGAATGACAGAAAGCGGGGTGAATTTGCTTCCCCTGATCAGGGGACACGGAAAGGATTTTCCGCAGCGCCGAAAACATCAGAGGAAAACCCGCTTTTTAGGTCAATTCCTCTTGCGACGACTCTCCTCGAGGGATATACGCGGGCCGTTTGCCCGATAGCAGGCACTGACATATAAAAAGTTACGCCGGAGACCGTAAATGCCAAAGCGCACCGATATCGAATCCATCCTCGTCATTGGTGCCGGTCCCATCGTCATCGGACAGGCCTGCGAGTTCGACTATTCAGGCGTCCAGGCGATCAAGGCGCTGAAGAGCGAAGGCTACCGGGTCATTCTGGTAAACTCCAACCCGGCGACGATCATGACAGACCCTGATCTGGCCGACGCAACTTACATTGAACCGATCACTCCGGCCTTCGTTGAGAAAATCATTGAGAAAGAACGCCCGGACGCGATCCTGCCGACCATGGGCGGCCAGACAGCGCTGAACTGTGCGCTGGATCTCGAAAATGCAGGCATCCTCGAAAAATACGGCGTTGAGATGATCGGCGCGAAAGCCGAAGCCATCAACAAAGCTGAAGACCGTAAACTCTTCCGCGAAGCGATGGACAAGATCGGCCTGGAAAATCCGCGCGCTGTGATCATTGGCGCACCGGAAATCCGCAATGAAGAAGGCCGTATCGTAGATTATGACCGTATCACTGGCCTCAAAAAGGCAATGGATGCGATCGAGGAAGTCGGCCTGCCAGCCATCATCCGTCCTGCTTTCACGCTTGGCGGCACAGGCGGCGGCATCGCGAACAACCGCGAAGAGTACGAACAATATGTCCGTTCCGGCCTCGCTATGTCTCCGGTCGCGCAAGTCCTGATCGACGAAAGCCTGCTCGGCTGGAAAGAATACGAGATGGAAGTTGTTCGCGACAAAGCGGATAACTGCATCATCATCTGTTCTATCGAGAACATTGACCCGATGGGCGTGCACACAGGTGACTCCGTCACCGTCGCTCCTGCCCTCACCCTGTCCGACCGCGAATATCAGGTCATGCGGAACGCATCGATTGCCGTTCTGCGCGAAATCGGCGTTGAGACGGGCGGCTCTAACGTCCAGTTCGCGGTAAATCCTGCAGACGGCCGTGTCGTTGTCATCGAGATGAACCCGCGCGTATCGCGTTCGTCTGCGCTTGCATCTAAAGCGACCGGCTTCCCGATTGCGAAAATCGCAGCCAAGCTGGCAGTCGGTTACACGCTCGACGAACTCGACAACGACATTACAGGCGTCACACCGGCAAGCTTCGAGCCGACAATCGACTATGTTGTCACGAAGATCCCGCGCTTCGATTTTGAAAAGTACAAAGGCGCTGACGACAGCCTGACAACCAGCATGAAATCTGTTGGTGAGGCGATGGCGATTGGCCGGACCTTCCAGGAATCGCTTCAGAAGGCGCTCCGCTCTATGGAGACAGGTCTTGATGGTCTGAACGAGATCGACATTCCGGGCCTCGGTCAGCATGACGACCGCAACGTGCTAAAGGCTGCTGTCTCCCGACGCACCAAAGACCGTATTCGCACGATTGCGCAGGCGCTGCGCTCCGGTCTCAGCGTTGAAGAAGTCCATGAAGCATCACACTATGACCTCTGGTTCCTGCGCCAGTTCAACGAAATTGTCGAAACAGAAGCCAAACTCATGGCTGACGGCCTGCCGGTTGATGCCGAAGGCTGGACCTATCTGAAGAGCATGGGTTTTGCGGACTCACGCATTGCCTACCTCACAAACTCTTCTGAGACGGAAATCCGCCGCAAGCGCCGCGAAGCAGGCGTCTTCCCTGTCTTCAAACGTATCGACACCTGCGCCGCAGAGTTCGCAGCGAAAACGCCATACCTCTACTCCACTTATGAGCAGCCGCTGTTCGGCCAGACAGAAGCCGAATGTGAGGCAGAGGTTTCAGAGCGCAAGAAAGTCATCATTCTCGGTGGTGGCCCGAACCGTATCGGTCAGGGTATCGAGTTTGACTATTGCTGCTGCCACGCTGCCTTCGCAATGGAAGACCTCGGCATTGAATCCATCATGGTCAACTGTAACCCGGAGACGGTTTCAACAGACTATGACACCTCCGACCGCCTCTATTTCGAGCCGCTGACAGGCGAGACCGTTCTGGAAATCATCCGCAAGGAAATGTCCAAGGGCGAACTCCTCGGCGTGATTGTACAGTTTGGCGGCCAGACACCGCTCAAGCTCGCAAGCATGCTGGCGGAAGAAGGTATTCCGATCCTCGGCACAAGCCCTGAGAGCATCGACCTGGCAGAAGACCGCGAGCGCTTCACGAAAATCCTCGATGATATCGGCCTGAAACAGGCGCCGTCTGCGATTGCCCGTACCGAAGAGGAAGTCATCGCGGCTGCTGAGAAGATCGGCTATCCGCTCATGCTTCGCCCGTCCTACGTTCTGGGTGGCCGTGCAATGGAAGTCGTGCGCGATGAGGACGACCTCAAGCGCTATGTCCGTGACGCGGTAAATGTATCCGGCGACCAGCCGCTTCTCTGCGACCGTTATCTCGCTGACGCGATTGAAGTGGACGTTGACGCGTTGTGCGATGGCAAGGACGTCCATATTGCTGGCGTAATGGAGCATATTGAAGAAGCTGGCGTTCACTCCGGTGACTCAGCGTGTTCGCTTCCGCCATACACGCTGCCGGTCAGCACAATCTCACAGCTTGAAGCGCAGGCAGCAGAGCTGGCTATGGCGCTCGACGTACGCGGCCTGATCAACATTCAGTTCGCGGTCAAAGGCGAAGACATCTTCGTTCTCGAAGCGAACCCGCGCGCATCACGTACTGTGCCATTCGTCGCGAAAGCCGTTGCTGCACCAATCGCCGCGATTGCCGCTAAGGTCATGGCGGGCGTTCCGCTTGCAAGCTTTGAACTGGCCGAGCGTGCCAAGCCGCGCCGCGTTGCGGTTAAAGAAGCTGTCTTCCCGTTCGCACGCTTCCAGGGCGTGGACCCTGTGCTTGGCCCTGAAATGCGCTCTACCGGCGAAGTCATGGGCTGGGATGATGATTTCGGCGCGGCCTTCCTGAAAACGCAGATCGCTGCTGGCGTAGACCTGCCGACAAAAGGCCGTGTCTTCGTGTCCGTGAAGGATTCTGACAAGCCGGGCGTTCTGAAAGCGGTGAAGCGTCTTGAAGAGATCGGCCTTACCATCTGCGCGACAAGCGGCACGGCGAGCTATCTGAAAGAGGCTGGCGTGAATGTAGAGCGCGTCAACAAGGTGGCTGAAGGCTCCCGTCACATCGTGGATATGATCACGGATGGCGAAATCCATCTGGTGTTCAATACGACCGAGGGTGCGCAGTCTATGAAAGACTCACAATCCATTCGTGAGACCGTTCTGAAGCAGCGCGTACCTTACTTCACAACGCTCGCCGCCTCGCGAGCAGCCGTGAAAGCGATTGACGCCCTGCTCACCCGACCTCTTGAAGTTCGCTCACTTCAATCCTAAGTGCGCTTGCAACCGGTAACTGGGCTGGCTGAATTTAACAGGGGAAGCGTTTAAAGCGCGATATAGCGGACTTTCCAACAAGTCTGCGAGTGCGCTGGTCTTGACTGACGTCAAAAAGCGAGAAACGCTTCTCACTTCTAAACCGGATGGATTTCCTGAATGCAGAGAATACCTATGACCGCCGAGGGCCATGCGGCTCTTGAGGCAGAACTGAAGAATCTGAAAGTAGTAGAGCGCCCGAACATTATTACGGCGATCGCTGAGGCGCGTGAACACGGCGACCTTTCAGAGAATGCCGAGTATCACGCGGCGAAAGAAAAGCAGAGCTTTATCGAAGGCCGCGTCGCTGAGCTGGAAGACAAGCTCGCGCGTGCGGACGTGATCGACACATCACGCCTGAGCGGCGACACGGTGAAGTTTGGCGCGACTGTAACGATTATGGACGAAGAGTCCGAAGAAGAGTCCCGCTACAAAATCGTTGGCGAAGACGAAGCTGACGTTGCAACAGGCAAAATCTCTGTGACCTCTCCGATCGCACGTGCGCTGATCGGTAAAGACGTTGATGATGTCGTGGAAGTGTCTGCACCGGGCGGTGCCAAATCCTACGAGATCCTCAAGGTAGAGTTCATTTAAATGAAAACGTCCGGTGCACTCGGGCCTTCAGTCTGGGTCGCATCGGATGGCCGGGCTGGCAATGCTGCTCAGGTCCTGGCGATTGCGCGTGCGCTTGGCGAAATGTATCGCTGGGTGAAGATCGCGCACATTAATGGCGAAGGCCACCGGTCTGCTCCGATTGAGCTGACACCGAAAGGCCTTCAGCCGCTTCTGCCCTCCAGCATGTGGTGGTCACCACTGGGCGCCCTTCCAAAAGACCAGAAATCCATATTCCAGGCACCATGGCCGACCGTATTCATCGGCGCGGGTCGCAAGATTGCGCCTTTTACACGCTATATCCGGCAGGCCTCTCAGGGCAAAACGCTCGCCATCCATGTGATGAACCCGCAGCTGCCGCTGGATGATTTCGACATGGTGGTCGCCCCAAAGCATGACCAGCTGTCCGGCGATAACGTCGTCGACATTCTTGGCTCACCTGCCTACTTCACGCCCGACAGGGTGGAAGACACGCAAATGATGTTTGCCGATCTGGCAGACGAGCGCGGCATGAAAGTCGCGGTCATTCTGGGCGGGGATTCCAAATCTCATAAAATGACGGAAGCCGTCTGCGAGAAGCTGGAACAAAAGCTTCAGGGCATTGCCAGTAATGGCGCGCGCCTGCGCATTGTTTGTTCGCGCCGCACGCCGACGCATGCCCGTGTGCGCTTTCGCGCCTTTGCAGAACGGGTCGGCGCCCGTTTCTGGGAAAGCCCTTCAGACGGCGAAAATCCGTATCTGGCTTACCTTCTGCTGTCTGACGTCGCCATCGTGACAGAAGACTCCTCCAACATGCTGTCAGAGGCCGCCTATTTCGGCCTGCCAGTGCATATCGCGAAGCTTGAAGGCCATAACGAAAAGTTTGCCCGCTTCCACAATTCACTGGTCGAGCGCGGCGCAGCCCGCTGGTTTGAAGGCACAGTCGAGCACTGGACCTATCCGGCCATTCGCGAAATCGACCGCGTTGCCGATGCCGTTGTCGAAGAGCTGATCAAGCGCTACCCGCAGCCGAAGTTCGACGCCCCGAAAGAGGCCCGTCAGGGCGACTTCGACAGGCGATAGCGCTTTGAAGCTGAACTGATTTCTCAAATTATACAGTATAACATACTGAAAAAATAATATTTTTTATGTTCTCGCTACATGAATACTGCGCTATGACACAGCTATGAGCGACCTGCACTTGCATAAACATTCTGAACACAGCCACTCCCATTCGGGTGGTCAGGACGCACAGCGCAAAGTCGGTATCGCGGCGCTCATCACCTTTACCTTCATGTTCGCAGAGGTTGTCGGTGGCCTGATCTCGGGGTCGCTCGCGCTTCTGGCGGATGCAGCCCACATGCTCACCGATGCTGGCAGCCTGATGCTCGCCTATGTCGGCTATGCGCTGGCGCGTCGCCCGGCGGATGTGAACCGCACATTCGGCTTCTCCCGTTTCAAGGTTCTGGCGAGCTTTGTAAACGGGCTTCTGCTCCTGCTGCTGGGCATCTGGATCATTGTTGAAGCCGTCCACCGTATCGTGGAGCCTGAGCCTGTTCTCTCCGGCATTATGTTCTGGGTAGCGGTTATCGGCCTTCTTCTGAACCTTGCCATGCTAAAGCTGCTCCATGGCGGACACGACCATAGCCACGACCTCAACATGCAGGGCGCGCTCATGCATGTGATTGGCGACCTGCTCGGCTCTGTTGCTGCGGTAGCTGCGGCAATCATCATCTATACCACCGGCTGGACGCTGGCAGACCCGCTTCTCTCTATTCTGGTGGCGCTGATCCTGCTGGCAGGTGCGTTCCCGATCATCCGCAAGTCTGCGCACATTCTTCTGCAGGGCACGCCGGCGGGTGTTGATCTGCAGGCCATTTCCGCAGGCGTGGTCGAAGCCCTGCCCGGCGTCTCGGCCGTCCACCATATTCACGCCTGGTCCCTCACCGGACAGGACCGCCTCATCACGCTGCATGTGGTTCCAAAAGACCGCGGCACGGCTATGGATCTTATTCCTGCGGTCCGTGAGGTGCTGAAGGACCGATTCGGCATCGACCATGCGACGATCGAGCTGGACCTCGAACCGCTGGATGAGTGCGATATCCATACGCTCTCCGCGGCGGATCATGGCTGCGATCATCACGGTCATAGCCATGAAAAGCACGATCACAGCCATAATACACACAGTTGATCGCTCTGAGGGGTTTAACTCTCCTCGGAAATCCCCATAACTCCCTTTCGGATATTTATGGAGACCGCTGACATGAGCGACGTTCAACACGAAAGCGTAATCATCATTGGTGCAGGCCCTGCAGGCTATACAGCCGCAGTCTATGCCGCTCGTGCTATGCGTAATCCGCTCGTCCTCGCAGGCTACCAGCCGGGCGGCCAGCTCACTATCACCACAGAGGTCGAGAACTGGCCGGGCGAGAAAGAAATTCAGGGTCCGGACCTGATGGTCAAAATGCGCGAGCACGCCGAAGCGATGGGCGCGCGTGTTGAAGAAGAACAGGTTGCCAAAGTCGACCTGCAGGTTCGCCCGTTCCAGATGGAAACAGACTCCGGCAAGAAATTCACCGCTGACGTGGTTATCATTTCTACAGGTGCGCAGGCGAAATGGCTCGGCCTGCCGACAGAAGAGAAGTTCAAAGGCTTCGGCGTCTCGGCTTGTGCGACATGCGACGGCTTTTTCTATCGTGAGAAAGAAGTCATCGTGATTGGCGGCGGCAACACGGCTGTCGAAGAAGCGCTCTACCTCACAAACTTCGCATCCAAAGTGACACTGGTTCACCGCCGCGATTCCCTGCGCTGTGAGAAAATCCTCGAGAACCGCTTCATGAAACACTCGAAGACAGAAGTCATTTGGGACAGCGTTCTGGATGAAGTTGTCGGCACAGACATGCCGCTCGGCGTGACAGGCGCGAAGCTCAAGAATGTCAAAACCGGCGAAGTGACGGACATTGACGCGCATGGCGTCTTCGTTGCGATTGGCCACGCACCATCCACCGAGCTCTTCCAGGGTCAGGTCACGATGCGCGACAGCGGCTATATCGACGTCAAACCGGGCACCACGGCGACTAACATTCCTGGCGTATTCGCAGCAGGCGACGTGACTGACGAGCACTATCGTCAGGCTGTTACAGCGGCGGGCATGGGTTGTATGGCCGCGCTTGAAGCAGAACGTTATCTGGCGGAGCTGGAAGACCAGTAAGCTTCCGTAACGTCAGGTATAAAATTGCCGACATCTTTGCCACACAGGGTATAATACTTCACGCGATATTCCAAAATCTTCATATACCATGCTTGCGAAAGTTCAGCGAAAGTAGTGGACTACGCCGCATAGAATACGATCAGCGACACGCTGGCGATTTGAGGAAAGAGGAAATCAAACGTGAAACCCCAAATTAAACTGCTGGCGCTTAGCGCCAGCGTGCTGGTACTCGGTGGCCTGACAGCCCCTTCAGTTGTGGCGCAAGAAGATGAGAGCGCGGAAGATAACCGTCGCCTCCAGACCGTCACCGTAACCTCCACAAAACGCGAAGCGACACTTCAGGACATTCCTGTAGCTGTTTCTGTTGTCGACAACACAACGATTGATCAGGCAGAGATTCTCGATCTCGCCGACCTTCAGGCAGTTGTCCCGTCCCTGCGCGTAGACCAGTTCCAGTCTGCGGCACAGACAGCCTTCCGTATTCGCGGCTTTGGTAATGGCGATAACAATGCCGGCGTCGAGCCATCCGTTGGTGTCTTCATTGACGGCGTGTACCGCTCCCGCTCTGCTGCGGCGATTGCCGACCTGCCAAACCTGGAGCGCGTGGAAGTTCTGCGCGGCCCGCAATCTACCCTGTTCGGTAAGAACGCCTCTGCTGGTGTAATCTCCATCATCACGCAGGAACCTCAGTTCGAGCAGCAGGGCAGCATCGAAGCCTCTATGGGCAATTACGATCTGTTCCGCGTCGCTGGTAGCATTACCGGCCCGATCACAGACACCATCGCTTACAGCCTGTCTGGCAATATGAACCAGCGCGACGGCTATGTTGAAGATCTGGGCATCAACCAGAACGTCAACGAGCGTAACCGCTGGGGTCTTCGCGGCCAGCTTTTGTTCCTTCCGAACGAAGACATGTCTGTCCGCCTGATTGCAGACTATGACCAGATTGACGAGCTTTGCTGTGCGGCGGGCAACGTCACCAACGGTCCAACCGGTGCGGCAATCTTCGGTCTTGGCGGCGCAATCGACCCTGAAGACCCGTTCTCCTATCAAGTTTACAGCAACTTCGCGCCAACCAACGACATCGCAAACTGGGGTGTGTCCGGTCAGGTCGATTACGATCTCGGCTTTGCTGAACTGACTTCCATCACTGCGTATCGGGTGTCTGATTTTGCGTCCAATTCTGACGCTGACTTCACAAGCGCAGACCTGATCGGTCGTTTCTCTAACAACACAGAGATTGAGACCATCACTCAGGAAGTTCGCCTCGCAAGCACAGGCGGCGAACGTTATGACTGGATGGTCGGCGGTTACTATTTCGACGAGACCGTCGATATCGACAGCACGATCACTTACGGTCAGGACCTTCGCGGCTACGCAGACTTCCTGTCTGGCGGCGGCTATGGTCAGGTTGAAGCTCTGCTCAGCCTGCCGGTTGGCACGACATTCGGTCAGGCTGGCCAGGGCATGTTCGAGACATACTCTCAGGACAACAATGCATGGTCCCTCTTCGGTACGGTTGATGCCTATGTCACAGACCGTCTGACACTGACTGTCGGCTTCAACTACACAGACGACCGCAAAGATGCGTCCGCAAACGTTGTCAGCACAGACACGTTCTCTGCGCTCGACTTTGTCAGCATTGGTAACAACGTTCTGTTCCAGACAGCATTCGCCCAGACACTCGCAGGCGCAGGCGTGAACCCGCAGGATCCTGCAGCTGTCGCGGCATTTGCTGGTGCGTTCCCAACGCAGTTTGCGCAAATTCAGGCGGGCGCTCAGGCCTTCGCTGATGCAAACGACTCAAACCCTGCAGTGAACCCGCTGCTCGGTCTGCAGGCGCTGCAATTCTTCCCGCAATTCGTGAACTATCCGAACGCGGTCGAGAACGGCTCTACAGCAGACGATGCCTTCACCTACACGCTGCGTGCAGCATACGACCTGACAGACGATATCAACGTCTATGCGTCTTATGCGACAGGCTTCAAGGCGAGCTCCTGGAACCTCTCACGTGACTCACGTCCGTTCGCGAGCGACATCCCTGCTCTGAACGCAGCTGGTCTGTCTGTTCCAAACCTCACAACCGGTACACGATATGCTGGTCCTGAGGACTCCACAGTGTTCGAAATCGGCCTCAAAGCCCAGTTCGACAATGTGGCAGTGAACCTTGCGATCTTCGATCAGGAAATCGAAGGCTTCCAGTCCAACTCCTTCACCGGCACTGGCTTCGCGCTCACTAATGCGGGCGTACAGTCTACAACCGGCCTGGAAGTTGACGTCACATGGACACCGATCGATGGCCTCCGCCTCGTTGCGGCAGGTACATTCCTTGACCCTGTCTATGATGAGTTCGTGAACTCTCCGGCGGGTGATGTCTCTGGTGAAGCGCCAGCAGGCATCTCAGACACATACCTCTCATTCTCCGGCACATATGACTTCACCCTGCCAACCGGTCAGGATGCATATGTTCGCGCGGACTATCAGTATGAGTCAGAAACCCACCTTGATTGGGATGTGAACGATCCGCGCCAGCAGCGTGACGTAAACGTCTTCAACGCTGCAGCAGGTATCAACTTTGAAAATGATCTGCGTGTGTCCGTATGGGGCCGCAACCTGTTCAACGACGAATATCTGATCGAGACATTCCCGTCCGTAGCTCAGGCAGGCTCTGTATCGGGCTATCCGAACCAGCCTGCGACTTATGGCGTGACAGTCACCAAGCGTTTCTGATATATCAAAAATGCATAACTAGTATTCCAAAGGGCGCAGGTAACTGCGCCCTTTCCTATTGCAAATTTGCGCAAAAGGGGTCATCGATTTTGCATGGACTGGGATAAACTTCGATCTTTTCATGCGGCTGCTGAAACTGGCAGCCTCACCGCAGCGGGCGACAGGCTGAAAATCAGCCAGTCTGCTGTTTCTCGTCAGATTGCCGCTCTTGAGTCAGGTATTGGCGTGCCTCTCTTCCAGAGACACGCCCGTGGCCTTGTTCTCACTGACGCTGGCATCAAGCTTCACGCCGCCACAACAGACATGGCCCGTGCGGCATCTGTGGCGCACAATGTGGTGAAAGACGCGATGGACCGCCCGCAAGGCGACCTCACCGTCACTGCACCCATTGCGTTCGGCTCCACATGGCTGGTCAGCCGCCTGCAGAAATTTGCAGACCTACACCCTGATATTCACCTGCACCTCTATCTGGATGACCGTGAATACGACCTTTTGAAGCTGGAAGCCGAATGCGCGATCCGCCTCTGGGCGGCTGATAAGGCAGATCTCATCCAGCGCAAGCTCTCCTCGGTGAATACCAGCCTCTATGCTGCGCCGTCCTATCTGGAAAAATACGGCACGCCGGAAGTCCCGCAGGACCTCGATAACCACCGGATCATCGTCTATGGCGAGCAGATTTCTCCAATGCACCACGCCAACTGGGCACAACGTGTCGGCCGCGATGACCGGCCACCGCGTGAGGCCAGTCTCACCGTGAACAATGTTATCGGCATGGTTCGGGCCGCTGAAGCTGGCCTCGGCGTAGCCGACCTGCCGGACTATATGATCCCGGAAAACTCAAATCTCGTCAAAGTGCTGCCCGGTATGAAGGGCCCGCACTTTGACCTCTATTTCATCTATCCGAGCGATTTACGGCGCTCCAACCGCATCGCCGCCTTCCGCGATTTCGTGACGAGCGAGATCTCTGAATTCCGCGCAACGGAGAACGACTAACGGAAGCCATGCATTTCAGCATATCACCAGCCCGCAATTGCGTGTTGTAAAAGCTGAGTGAAAAAGTAAATTGATGCCTGTGCATGACGTCTCATCATGCAGCCTGATCTCCAGATTGGGCGTTTCCTCCCCGAGACACCACTTTACGCCGGGCGCTTTTCATAGCTGCCCGGCTTTTCTTTTTTCCGGACATTGCGCACACGAAAAAGCCGCGAAGGATAACCCTCGCGGCTGATACGTTTTCTGATCTGGCTCTGGAGCCTCACCTGGACTTGCGCTGGCAAATCACAAGCAAGAGCGCTGGCGCAGAACGCCTGGAGCCGCAGGCGATGGAGACGCGTTCGAGCAAAACAAGAAACGCAGCCCTGAGCCCACCACGCGGCGTGAGGCAATAAACCTAAAGACTAGACCTTAGCATCCAGGCTGTTTTCTGGCTGACCGTCATACGCTGTGTGAACAGGTCGACTGTCACATCGTCGCCAATCTCGTCAGCTACATCCAGTGCCTTTTTCAGCGTGGTTGAGAGCATGTCATGACCTTTGGCGAGGTTTTCGACCATAGAGTCCGCGTCCGGTTGGGAATTGTCCGGCTTGATCGTCGCATTCTCGAGGATTTGCTCGGTCGAACCCGGCGCAAACTCACCCAGCGTACGGATGCGCTCAGCGATCTCGTCCAGCGCAGTCCACAGCTCTGTGTATTGCTCCATGAACATCTCGTGCAGCGATTTAAAGCGCGGACCGGTGACGTTCCAGTGGTAGCCGTGTGTCTTCACATACAGCGCATACGTGTCGCCCATGACGGATTTCAGCGCAGCAGTGAGGCGCGCGCGGTCGTCGGCAGAAAGCTCTGTTGGATTGTACATTTTGTGACCCTTTCTCTTTAAGTCTCAACACTCAAGATAAGGGATCAGTTCCGGAATTTAAAATTAATAATAGCAATTACTAATATAAAGATTTTTAATGCGAGATACAGATATAAAAAGACCCGCTTTATAGCGGGCCTTTTCAGTCTGATTTAAAGCGCGGTCCTATTTCAGGCTGGCGCAGAAATTCTGAATACGCTTCGTCGCTTCCGTCAGCGCCTCGGTAGACGTCGCGTAGGACACGCGGAAGGCAGGGCCCATACCAAAGGCCGCGCCGAACACAACCGCCACATTGCCGTGCTGCAGAAGCTCGGTTGCGAAAATTTCGTCATTCTCGATCAGAACGCCGCCCGGGCTGGTTTTGCCGATCGCACCTGCGCAAGACGGGTAAACATAGAACGCGCCCTCAGGTGTCGGGCAGTGCAGGCCTTCTGCTTTGTTCAGCTCTGCGACCACCAGGTCACGGCGCGTTTTGAAGACCTCATTACGCTCCGCCAGGAAGTCCTGCGGGCCGTTCAGCGCCTCGACTGATGCCCATTGAGAGATAGAGCATGGGTTTGATGTTGTCTGGCTGATCACCTTGCGCATAGCGCCGATCAGCTTGTCCGGACCCGCTGCATAACCGATACGCCAGCCTGTCATCGCATACGCTTTAGACACACCGTTCATGGTGAGCGTGCGGTCATAGAGGCCCGGCTCGACCTGAGCGATCGTGAAGTATTCGAACCCGTCATAGACGAGGTGCTCATACATATCGTCTGTCAGGATCCAGACCTGCGGGTGACGCAGAAGCACGTCCGCCAGCGCACGCAGCTCGGCTTTTGTGTAAGCCGCACCTGTCGGGTTGGACGGAGAGTTCAGGATCAGCCATTTGGTTTTCGGCGTGATCGCAGCTTCCAGAGCCTCAGGCGTCAGCTTGTAATTCTGGTTTGCACCACACGCGACAGGCACTGGCGTGCCGCCACACATGATCGCCATTTCAGGGTAAGACACCCAGTATGGCGCAGGAATGATAACTTCATCCCCTGCATTAAGTGTCGCGAGGAAGGCGTTGAAGATGATCGGTTTACCGCCCGGCGCCACAGTCACCTGCGAATTGGTGTAAGTCAGCTCGTTGTCGCGCTTGAACTTGGCAACAATCGCTTCTTTCAGCTCCGGGATACCGTCGACAGGCGTATATTTCGTCTTGCCGTCATGGATCGCCTTGATTGCGGCTTCCTTGATATTGTCTGGCGTATCGAAGTCCGGCTCGCCCGCGCCGAGACCAATAACATCAATACCCTGACGTTTGAGTTCCATAGCCTTATTGCTGACGGCAATCGTCGCAGATGGCTGGACACGATTTACGGCTTCACTCAGTTGCAGGTTAGACATGATGTATCGTTCTCCCCGTTAAAGTCGCGGGCACTATACTCACGTAATCAGATACGCCAACGAAAAACCAAGGCTCGGCATGGGCCATTACGTCGCGGAAGCGTCAGACCTGGAAATTTGGGTAATTCTGCAACAGCGTGCCGTTTGAAATGATCCGCCCCCGGATTGCTTGAATGAAGCACAACTCCTCTCCCACCGGCTCACCTTGCGGTTGACCCATCGAGAAACGGCTTACAAAGTGAGCACATAATTTGCGAAGGTCGGGGGAATAAAAATGAAGTTTATTGGATACGGCATTCTTGCGGCCTGCACGTTCATGTCGGGCATCGGCTCTACCGCTGCGGCGCAGGAATACAGACAAGAATCAGTTGTCGTGACAGGCGCGCGCATTTCCACACCGGGCGTTTATCTGAAACGACAAGGCGACTTCCTGATCATCGACGTCATCGTCTCAAGCGATTCGCGCGACTACGCCCTGCGCAGAACCGAGATCGAGACCACAGTCGATGCTCTTCTCGCTCAGGCCACCGACTATGATGATATTTCCATCAGTATCGATGTGAATGGCCTGATCTATCCGCTTGAGTCCACCGAAGAGCTGCCTTTGTCCTCAGGCTCACGGCCTGACACATCCGTTGCCAATCTGGTGCTTCGCACCCCCATTCCTCAGGATATTTCCAACATCCAACCGCTGGTCCAACGGCTGGAACAGTTTGCAAATCTGGTTGAGGGAGAAGGCCGCGCGACCGTTGATACACGCGGCGGACCGACGGTCAGCGTCGTCGATCCGGATCAGTACCGCGGTGAAGTGATCGATCTTATCCTTGAAGAGGTGGAAGACGTCACTTCGACGTTGGGCAACAACTATCGCGTCATCCTGACCGGCATTGACGGGCGCATGCAGTGGCAGAACACAGACAATGTAAATGTGATCTTCTACATCCCGTATAATTACACGGTCATCCCGACTAGCCTGACTACCGTTCTGCCTGACTACTGATTGGCGTAAGTGTTTTGAAACGGGAAGGCCCCGACCGCCTGCAACAGGTAGACGATAGATAGTCCGAGGGCGGACAGAAGCATGACCATGGCGAGGGCCTGCAACGTGCCCTTGCCCGGTCCTTCAACCAACCGGCTTCCGGAAAACGCCCCCACCCCTAAAGCGGCGAATATCGGATAAATCTCGACTAAAATCGCTCTGTTCCAAACTGAGAAATTCAAATGCTTCAGGTTGAAACTTGCAAGCTTGATGCCGCCTGTGGATAAGTTTAGCTACTTTAAGCAGTATTTTCATTGCTCCGGCGCGCGCAGAAGATAACATCGCGGCTCGATTCACATACATGCACGGGGACAGCATGAAACGACACCTTCTGGCCGCCGCACTTGCGGGCGCGCTCACACTTTCCATTTCTCAGCCAGCACGCGCAGAAGTCTCTCCGCTCGGTGAGCTCCTGATGGAGTGGAGCGGCCGCATCACGGCTGGCCGCGCGACCGGCGCTGACGGTTCCGGCAAGGTCACACCGGCCTTCTTCCAGGATCAGGTCTGGCGCATCCAGAACTTCGCGCAGGAAGTGATCGACATGGTGGTCGAAGGCGCAGGCCTGACCGCAGAAGATGTTCAGACGGCGAACGCCCTCCTCACCATGCACGAAGGCTATCTGAATTATTATGCACAGTTTGCGACAGATGCTGATTCTGTCGTGGCTATCATGGAAGCGCGCGCCAAGCTCGCCGAAGCCCGCGGCGCACTTATGGCCTATTGGGAGCAGGTTCTCGGCCTGAAACCTGAAGACATGGTTCGCGAAGCCCAGAACATGGGACGCCGGGAGGTCTATCCGCCCTTCATGGAAGAGCGCTGATACGCCGGACACGGTTTTAGCCTCCGCCGCGATCACCCCACCCCAGCCGCGGGCGTGATCGCGACCGAGGTCGCTACCAGTGCGCCGACAACCCCAACGATGATTGCGAATTGTCCGATGGCAAGCAGAGAAGACCGCACAACCGAAAGGTCACATGTCCGCCGGAAGAACCAGAAATATTGCCAGACGGGTAAAAGGAACGCCACAATAGTGCTGATGCTGAACAATACCTCAGCCGTTCCCGGCTCCAGCGGCCCCACCGTAGCGTAAATCACAGCGCCGGAGATGATGATCCAGCAGACGGCGGTTGCCATGTGATACAGGCTGGCGCGAAGACTGGTCTTGAGTGTCCAGGCAGGTCCGGCCAACACCCCGAAACAGCGGCCAAGCCCTCCTGCAAAGACACTCAGAACGTAGATCGGTCCGATGAGCGAGGCAGCTTTCCAGACATCACCTTCTGAGACGGCGAGGCTGACGCTTTTCGCATATGCAGGGCCGATCAGACCGGAATTCGTCTCGATCGTGCCAGGCGTCGCCAGAACGCCCGCAAAAAGAAGCGCCAGTGTGACGGCCGCGATGAAGAAGATGCCCGGGGCGAGAATGAGTCCCTTCCGGCCATCCGGCTCGTCTTCGGTCAGAAGTCCGGACAACCGGCCTGGCATGGCAATCAGCAGGCACAGGGTCGGAATGACGCTGAGAAAGGCGAGGCCGACATTCACCACCAGCCGGTCTATCGCGCCGACAAGGTTCTTCTCATTCAGATCGAGATCCGGACCAATCATCTTTGCCTCCCCCCGCGGGCATTTTACGCATCAATGCCCAAATACATCGCCGTCATACCCAGCGTATCAATCAGGCCATGAAAGATGATCAGCGGCCAGAGGTTACGTTTATAGACGAGGAACAGGCTGCCGAAAATCAGGCCGATCACGCCGGTCATAACCAGACCGCTCCAGCCCTGATAATAGAAATGGCCATAGCCGAAGATCAGCGCGGGGATAACCACAGCCGGAATGGCCGCGAAGCGCATGCCGCGGAACACAGCTTCCAGACGGGTAATCAGGAACCCGCGAAAGAACATCTCCTCACCAAAGGCCGCAGACGTCCAGACGATACCGAGCCAGAGCAGATAGACAGGAAGATTGCCTTCAATATTGCCCCATCGCTCGTTCACGCCTTCTGCATCGTCCGCCATAAACTCGACGCCCATTGCCGGCAGCGCCTGCGTAAAGAAGAAAACCGAAGCTGCGAAAACCACAGCCATCAGCAGGATTTGCGGCAGGACCAGCAGTTTGGACTTCCATCCTGGCAGGCCGCGCAGGCCCATGTCAGACCATTTCATGCCTTTAAAGCGCATATAGATGGTGATGAGTACCAATGTGCCGATCAGCGTGATCGGTCCGGAAAATTTCCAGATAAACTGGTCCACAATCAGCTTGGAAATGATTGCGATCGCCACGAACGCGACCACTTCAATAAGAGCGGTCAGGCGACTGGGCGGCGCGGGCTCGCGCAGTGATTCAGATGTCATTTTATGTCTTTCATTATTTCCGCGCCGTGCCGCCAATATGAGCGAATTCATCTCCCTGCGATGATCCGGAGCAACAGAAGCAAGTATGTCTATGGGATGGGCTACCTAACACATTCATATTGTTTTTCAATATAAAATATCGTTTTTCAATATGAAAAGTGAAGCTTAACCGTCGATACAGCGCATTCCCCTGCCACGACGACGCCTCCGCGACAGCGACTCTCCACAGCCGCGTGCGGCGCTCCCCTCCCGAAGCTGTCAGCATGCCCTATATCTGAACGCCACGGCGCGTGACGCCCGCAGCGAAGCGAGATACACCAACAGACATGGCGCATAACAACTCGCAACCGGTCCGCCCGAACGGCGTTGAGGTCATCAAGGACAATCTCACCCGGCTGCCCGGCAAGCCGGGCGTTTACCGCATGTTCGGCGCCGATGGTGAGGTGCTCTATGTGGGCAAGGCGAAGAATCTGAAAAACCGGGTGAGCAATTACGCCAAGCTGGGCGGCCACACCCAGCGTATCGCGCTGATGATCTCGCTCACCGCATCCATGGAATTCGTCGTCACCGAGACAGAGACCGAAGCGCTGCTGCTGGAAGCCAACCTCATCAAGCGGCTGAAACCCCGCTTCAACATCCTTCTGCGCGACGATAAGAGCTTCCCCTACATCCTCATCCGGCGCGATCACCCTGCCCCGCAAATCCTGAAATATCGCGGCTCCAAAAAGCATAAGGGCGACTATTTCGGCCCGTTCGCCAGCGCAGGCTCCGTCACACGCACGCTGGACACGCTGCAGAAAGCCTTCCTCCTGCGCACCTGCGAGGACACCGTGTTCGAGCAGCGCTCCCGCCCCTGCATGCTGCACCAGATCAAGCGCTGCGCTGCGCCCTGCGTCGATCTGATTTCAGAGAAAGACTATCAGGCGCTGGCCGATCAGGCGGCAGACTTCCTGCGCGGCAAGGTGGTCAGCCTGCATGAAGAGCTGGCCGCAGATATGGAAAAGGCGGCGGAAAACCTCGAATTTGAACAGGCCGCCCGCCTGCGAGACCGTATCCGCGCCATTGCGGCCGTGCGCGCCACGCAGGATATCAACCCGGAAGGCGTGGAAGAGGCAGATGTGTTTGCCCTCGCCGTGGATGGCGGCCAGTCCTGTATGCAGGTCTTCTTCTACCGCTCGGGCCAGAACTGGGGCACCAAGGCCTTCTATCCAAAGCACGAACGCGACGCGACGCCGGAAGAGATCGTCGCCGCCTTCCTCGTGCAGTTCTATGATGAACGCCCGCCGCCAAAGCTCATTCTGACGAGCCATGAACCGGCCCAGATCGAGCTGATCGAGGATGCGCTCGCCCTGCGCGCCGACCGGAAGATCGAAGTACGCAAACCGTCACGCGGCGGCAAACGGGAGCTGGTGGTTCAGGCGCTCAACAATGCGCGCGAGGCGCTCAGCCGCAAGCTCGCAGAAACGGCCAGTCAGGCGCGTCTTCTGGAAGAGGTGCGCAAAGTGTTCGACCTGCCTGAGACGCCAAAGCGTATCGAGGCTTACGATAACTCGCACATTCAGGGCTCGAACGCTGTGGGCGGCATGATTGTCGCCGGCCCGGAAGGCTTTGAGAAGAACCAGTACCGCAAGTTTAACATCAAGGATTCGGACATAGAGCCGGGCGATGACTATGGCATGATGCGCGAAGTCATGCGCCGCAGGTTCTCACGGTTGATCAAGGAAGCCGGTCTCGATCTCAAGTCCAACACCGCCGCCCCCAATGAAGATTGGGGTCCAGGCCAGAGCACTGACAACACGCCGGGTGATAGTTCAAAGGCATGGATCCCAGCCTCCACTGGGATCGGCGGAAACTCTGACACAGAACAAGATAGCACCGACGCCAGCTCATCTCACCCCACGAGCAAGCGCGAAGGCGCAGACGGCCCGACGACCGAAGGTCAAGGAAACGCCGTCGAGCAAGAAAATAAAACAGCCCTGAGCGCGACCCATCGCGAAGGCGAAGCCGAGGCGGGCGGTCAAAACCAAGATGACACCACAAGCGCCGAAGCCAGCTCATCTGACTCCACAAGTGACCACGCAGGCGCAGCCAGCCCGAACAGCGAAGCTGGAGGAACGGCTGGCGAGCAAAACCAATCAAGAAGAGACAAACTCAAATCCTCCCCAAACTATCCCGACCTTGTGCTGATTGATGGCGGTCTGGGCCAGCTCCATGCTGTGATGGAGACGCTGCAGGAGCTTGGCCTGTCGCATGAGGATGTGACTTTGGTGTCTATCGCCAAAGGGCCGGACAGGAATGCAGGCCGCGAGAAGTTTTTCCGGCCGGACAAAGCGCCCTTCATGCTGCCGGAAACCGCGCCGGTGCTGTACTACCTGCAGCGTCTACGCGACGAGGTGCACCGCTGGGCGATTGGCGCGCACCGTACGCGCCGCTCGGCCGATATCCGCAAGAACCCGCTGGACGAGATTGAGGGCATTGGCCCTGCGCGGAAGAAGGCGCTGCTCCACCGGTTTGGCTCGGCTAAGGCGATTGCCCGCGCCAAACTGTCAGACATCGCCACGGTGGATGGCGTCAGTCAGGCCCTCGCCGAACGGATTTATAATTATTTTCATGGGAGTTAGTGGCATCAATGCTACTGCGGTCCAGCTGAAGCGACTTCTTGAGCAATTATTTCCTTTGTGCGCGCTTCTTTGAAAAAACGGTTCGAAGAGAAGTTTGCGTCGAACATCTCGCGGTTTGCATAAAGCCCTCGCACAACTCGAGTCGCCAACGGGATTGCCTCGCGGGCCTTTTCGATATCCCACTCATCGCTACTATCTCGAATAAGAACTTGCTTTACTGCAAACATCACATGGAAAGATCCGTCAATAAGTGCCATCTCTCCACTTCCCAACACCACTCCATCTTTAATTTTCCGCCGCACATCTTTCTTTAGGAGGTTGATTTCTTTTATTAATTTGAAACAAAAGAGAAGCTTTTCAGCAGAGACATCGTCAGAGAATACCGTCTCATACAAGTCTCCAAAAATTCGCCCACGGTCTTTTTTTGCGACTTCAGGAAGTCCCACACCGTAAGCTAGGTAGGCTTGTGAAGCCTCCAGTGCATCCACTCGCGCCGCCGCGGGTTGATCCACAAATTGATTATGCTTTCTCTCGAAGAAAAGTCCCCAACCAGAAAAATGTTCTTCTAAAATTCTTAGTTGTTTATCGTTCGCTCGAAGGTCTCGTACTTTGATTGGGGTCTGGCTATTAGTAGACTCCGCAATCGCTGCTTTAACATCCTCCGAAGTAGTCTCGATAATCCTAACCAAGAGTAATACATCTTCGACTTTGGAAGCGTCTTCTTTCGCCGCAAGGAACAGGCAGTTTGACGTTTGCCCTCCATTCACAATCTGAACGTTCTCCAGTCCAATTGTAGGATTCCGTTTCATCGGGCTTGGTAGAAATTTATCGCAAGTTATTGTAATACCGTTGTTTTTATACCAAAACATATGATTGTCGTCCGACAGCGCCGACTCAATAATCTTACGGTTGATCGCGTTTGTCCGCTTCAAAAAAACTCGAACGTTTTGGTCGAAAACTCGGTGCTCAACGACCTCAGGATTTTCTTCAGAGCGGATGAACTCAACGAGGTCAGTCGCTTCGACGGTACAAACCATCCCTCGAACGTTTGAATCGGTGCGCGCGAAATGATTTGTATCAACAGCTTTAAGCTCTTTATTGAACTTAGGCTGTTGTTTTGTAATGAAAAAGTCTGATAAGTCCTCAAGGTCATGCATTTCAAGGTTAACAGAGTTATATCTGCTAAATACGGCTCGTGCTCTTGATATTTCAGAACTAATTATCGGTGCAGTATTCCCAACAAAGTGAACATAGATTTTTGCATTCGGTCGTTCCAGAGTAACTAAAGCATCGTGAATTTTACGGCGTAGTTGAGCATTCACGCCTGCGAACGCATCCATGTCCTCACTTAGCAAATCTGAAACGAAAGAAACGACCTTGTCGATTTCATTCGAGGGAAAATTTTTCTTTGAATTTTCAAAATTCTGAACGCACTTGGTCTGAATAATATGTATGTCGTTGCGGCTGTCGCTGTCATCTATAAAAAGTGCATCGCAACCCCGATCATTTCCGCCATCCGTTATGGCATCAATTGCGTCTTCAACATCAACCTCCAAATACGCCTCAACAAAAACTATGCTTAGAGCTTTGCTACGAGTATCTACGTTTTCGTAGGCATCCAGCACCAAACTAATCTTTTGATCGACCGCATTAAAATCCAGCTTATTGACGTTTGCCATAGATGCCACTTCTCATTTTCATGTAATAAGATTCTAAGGCTAGTGGACGTAAGCCCCCGCTTCAACGCTAAACTCAGACACATAGGGTGCTTGGACGCATGTCGTAATGCACCAGCACGAACCGGCCAGAATGATGGATTCCGCTTACCGCGAATCCACCCTACCCTTTCTCTCGCCTCAGAAATCCCGGTTTGCGCAGCCCTGAGCAAGCAAGACCGGGACCCAGCCAAACAATACTGGACCCCGGATCGTCGCGCTGTGACGTCCGGGGTTTCTGCATTTTGGAAGAAAAACAATCCAACGCCTGCGCGCTTGCTCCATACTCTCCCTCATGACCGAGGCGAGCGCATATACCCCACCCTCCCGAGCCCCTGCAGACATTGCAGCGCGGCTGGAGACGTATATTGCGCGCCATGAGCGCCATGCCCGTGACCATGTAGACGACACCAAAGACACACCGAAAATACAGCGCGGCTTTATGGACGGGCTGCTCCTCCATATCCGCCGGCTGGAGCATCAGATGCGATGCTTTATCCTGTTTCTGGCAGCAGAGCTGATCGAGCGCGGCCTGGTAAAACCCCAGTCGCTTAACCTCCGCCCGCGTGGTGAGGCAGACCCGGCTGGCCCGTCCATTATTATTCGTCGTCAGGACCGTGAGCTGCGCGTCGCGCTGTCCGGTAAGGTGCGCCTCAGCCCGTTCTCCATCACCACGCCGGTAATTGAGGGCAAATCGCGCCGCAAATCCCGCGGCGGCAAGCGCCCTTACACGCTGATGCCGGATCGTTTTGAACCGGTAGATGCCCGCTATCTTCTGGCGCGCTATGGCCGCCTCTCCCGCGTGCTATTGCGCGCTGATGTGCTGGCAGAACGCCTCGCGGGCCGCGCGCTGACGGTGAAAATGTCATCCCGTGCGCAATGCAGCGCAGAGCGGTGCCTTGCAGATACGGGACCTGAAACCGCACCGGCCCTCGTGTCAGGCCCCGGATCAGCATTGCACAACTCCGTTATGCAAAGCGTCCGGGATGACAACAATCCATTATACCTCTCCTCCCTTCACTCCGTATTAGCACCGGAAGAGCTCTGGGCCTCTGCCGACAAGCTGGAGGATGAAAGAGGCGACCTCACCTCGCTCCATCTGATGGCGAGTGAGGGCCTCGGCGCAGCAGGCTTTCCGCCCGGCCCCGACCCGAGGCTACGCCTGCCAGAGTTTGACCGGTGGAAGCCGCCTCGCCCGGGTGTGTTTTTGTTGTGATGGTGCTCGGGCCGTACGCTCGTTGCCTCGCTGGCCCTGCGCCTGCGCGGTCGCTTGTGTGGGGCTCCAATCAGAGGCCGACCGGCCGACGGGCGTGAGCCCGCCCCATCGGAGCCGTGAGCAAAGCGAACCGGCGTGAGATCAATAAACAACATTGTTTGTAGGGTGCCCATCCCGAGCAACGCGAAGGCGCAGGGCGAGAGAGTTCACGAACGACAAGCCCGAGCACACAAAACAAACAACGCCTGCGCGGTCGCTTGTGCTGGTGATTTTTATTCTTTGACCGCCCGCTACGGCTCCGCCTACGCGATGGGTCGCGCTCAAGGCTGCCCGCTAATCACCAAAATTGTCATCCCGGAATGGCCGGAGGGCATATCCGGGACCCAGTATAAGAAGACTATTTTCTGGGTCCCGGGTCTTCGCCCGGGATGACAGTTTCAAGGACGATAAACCCGCCTTATCTCCGCTCGTCCCTGCGCAGGCAGGGACCTCGTTCCACAAGACCGAGCCAGATTCCCGCCTATGCGGGAATGAGCGAAAGACTAAACCTTCTCAAACTCATACATCTCGGTCGTGACAGACTTCTGGCCCATCTCGCTATAGCGCGGACCGGAGATGTTTTCTGGCGCAAATATCTCGTCCAGCTGGGCCACCGATGCGGCATTGAGGGTGACATTCATCGCGCCCCAATTGTCTTCCAGATGGGTGATATCCTTCGTGCCCGGAATGGTGACGATCTCCTCATCCTTGGCGAGCACCCAGGCAATGGCGAGCTGAGGCAGAGAGCAGCCGACGCCGTCTGCAATCTCGCGCGCG
The DNA here is from genome assembly GCF_029210165.1 of Ponticaulis sp. Lineage (NCBI taxonomy): Bacteria > Pseudomonadati > Pseudomonadota > Alphaproteobacteria > Hyphomonadales > Hyphomonadaceae > Ponticaulis > Ponticaulis sp. The sequence goes on along the minus strand of NZ_JARGNT010000001.1, from coordinate 2,070,217 downwards.
CTGGCGACGAGCTTCATATTCTCCGAGAAGTGCGGGTCGTTCACGCGCGGGAAGAAGTTCGCTTTGCGCATATCGCTGTCGACGAACTCTGATGGCACGAGCGGCTTTTGCGAGAAGATACCGCGCCCGACCGGCGAGAAGGAGACCAGCGCCGTGCCGAGTTCCTTACACGCGTCGATGACCGCGATTTCCGGGTTACGCGCAATGAGAGAGTATTCAGACTGCATGGCCGCAATCGGGTGAACAGCCGCCGCCTGTCGCAGCATGTCGGCAGACATTTCAGACAGGCCGATCGTCTTGATCTTGCCCTGCTCGACCAGCGTTTTCAGCGCGCCAACGGAGTCTTCAATCGGAACGCGCGGGTCCGGACGGTGCATGTAATAGAGGTCAATTACGTCCGTCTGCAGGCGCTGAAGGCTCGCTTCGCAGGCTGCGATAATGCTTTCAGGACGGGCATCCAGCGTGCGCTGTCCATCCTTGAAGCCGAGCACGCATTTGCTGGCGAGCACGAACTCGTCGCGGCGGTGTTTGAGGAACTTACCGATGCGGCGCTCACTCTCGCCAAAACCGTAAAGCGTTGCCGTGTCAAAGAAATCATAGCCAAGGTCGAGTGCGCGGTTGAGCAGCTTGTCTGACGCCTCCTCAGAGATCGGGTCGTTATAGGCGTGCATCATGTTCATGCAGCCAAGACCGACCGGGTTTACAGAAAAGGGTCCAACAGCGCGCTTTTGCATAAGTCCTCCACGGGCTGGCATCGGCCAGCGCCTCATTCAATGCATTGAGCTGACAGGGTGCAGCATTGCGCGTCGGCAAACCAGTAAAAAAGTTTTGAAGCCGTTTCCGGCACCTAACGCGGGCGGCACCGGAAGAAACGTAAAAAAATCTGCGATCAGCTATGTTCGCGAAACCCAATCAGGCCTACTTAGAAGCCATGCGCAGACACCCTCTCTTCTGGCTTCCCAATGCCCTCACCCTGATGCGATGCGTCCTGGGCGTGGTGGTGGCGTACATCATCTTCATGGTGGCTGGAAAAGAAGCGAGCCTCTTAGAGATTGTCAGCTCTCCGCGTGTGGATATGGAAACCCGCCTCATCCATCAGGAGATGATTTCCAATTTCCGCACCTTCTGGGGCCATGTGGCGTTTGTGATTTTTACGCTATCGGCGGTCACCGATTTCTTCGACGGATTTCTGGCACGCCGCTGGGGCGTAGAGAGCAAATTCGGTCGTCTGCTGGACCCGATTGCGGACAAGATCTTTGTCGGCGTGCCTCTGCTCACACTCGCATGGACAAGCGGCTGGCCGTGGCCAATCGCTCTGCCGGTTCTGGTGATTGTCGGCCGCGATGTGCTGATTACGGTGCTTCGCTTTATCGGGCTCGGCGCAGATGCCATGAAGGTGAACTTCGTCGCGAAGATGAAGACCTTTATCGAGATGATCCTGATCGCCGTCTTCCTGCTTCTGATGGCGCTGGCAGAAACGCCCGATCCGTTCCTCTCCAATTATCTGTCAATCTGGACTGTGGTCTTGTGGGCAACGGCTTCGCTCTCGGCTTATACCGGCGTGGTCTATCTTGCCGGAATTATCTTCATGCGTTTCAGAAAGCCGGAAGCTGAGGACATCACCCCCGCCCCAAGCGCCGACACGACTGTGCAAGACACCTTCAACACCGACACGAACTAGGTCATACTATCGCTATGCTAAATCAAACTCCGCGCCTCCCGGGTGAGGCTAAACTCCGATACACCGACGCGACCTTCAACATTGTTGAAAAAGGCGACTTCGTCGTCTGCGCTGTTACGGGCAAGCAGATCCCGCTGACAGAGCTTCGCTATTGGAGCATTGATCTGCAGCAACCTTATGCCGATGCGGCTGCCGCAAATCAGGCCATGGTGACGAAACAAGACGAAGGTTGATTTGAATGCTGCGCCTGATTGCCCTGCCAATTCTCGCTATCCTCGCCACCTCTCCAGAAGGCGGAAACGCTGTCACGGCCTCGGCGCAGGAAACGATAACGCCGACCTGTAATGCGGGCGCCATCCAGCAGGGCGGACTTCTGCTCTGCACCGGCGAACCGGGCACAACGGTCTATATGAATGGCGGCGCAGTTGCCGTGTTTGATGCAGATGGCCGCGCCAGCGTTGGCCTCGCACAGCATGCAGAACCCGACGTCACCCTGCGCTTCACCAGCAATGGCGAACGCTTCACCGAAAGCCTGACCCTCGCAACACGCGATGATGATTTCCGCGTTCTTGAGGGCCTTGACTGTGACCGCGTGGATGCGCGGACGCAGGAACAGATTGACCATGCGGGCCGTAGCTGGGTGAAGAAACAGGCTGCGTTTCAGGAATTCAACGAAGGCGCAGGCATCTGGAATGGCATCACGCGCCCGTCCGAAGGCCCGATGTCGTCTCCGTTTGGCCCGACACGTCGCTATACCGGTGTTTCTGCCGTCACGGGTGAAGCGTGTGACAGCGTTTCAGTTCACCGTGGCTATGACATTGCGACCCCTGTTGGCACACCTGTGGTCGCGCCGGCTGATGGCGTGATCACGCTGGCAGATGGCGACCTCTATTATGAAGGCGGCGCGATCTTCCTCGACCATGGCCAGGGGCTGGTCTCGGTCTTCATGCATCTGAGCGAAGTTCAGGTCGAAGCCGGCCAACGCGTCGAAGCTGGCGAGCAAATTGCGCTCACCGGCAATACGGGCCGCACAACGGGCCCGCACCTGCACTGGTCTGTCAAATGGCGCAACACCGCCAGCGATGACCGCGGCGGTGATTTCTATATCGACCCGGCCCTTCTGCTCGACATTGGCTACTAAGGCTGAATAATCGTCGAGCCGACCGTTTTACGGCTCTCCAGATCAATATGCGCCTGCGCAATGTCCTCCAGCTTATAGCGCTGGCCGATATCGGCTTTGATCGCACCGACTTTCAGCGCGCCGAACACGGCATTGGCCGCGCGCGCAAGGCTTTCCGGTGTGTTGATGAAGTGGAACAGACCCGGACGCGTCATCATCAGTGATCCGCGCTGATTGAGGATCGCTGGCGGGATCGGATCAACCGGCCCGGACGCATTGCCATAGGTGATAAACAGGCCGCGCGGACGCAGGGAATTCAGGCTCGCCATGGCGCTGTCCTTACCGACGCCATCGATGGAAATGTCCACGCCTTTGCCGCCGGTCAGCGCTTTCACCTCGGCAGGGATATCGGCGGACTGAAGCAGCACATGGTCTGCGCCATTTTCACGGACGCGCGCCGCTTTCTCTTCGGTAGACACAACGCCGATGACATTTGCGCCCAGAGCCTTTGCCCAGCGCACAACAATCGATCCAACGCCGCCCGCCGCAGCCCATACTAGCAGCGTATCACCCGGCATGACGCGTTTGATCTCAAACAACAGCATCCACGCCGTCATCCCCTTCATCATCAGCGCGGCGGCGTCTTCGTCCGCCACACCATCAGGGATAGGAACCACTTTAGAGGCAACATCACACACATGGGTCGCATAGGCGCCCGTGATTGTCGGGTAAGCGACACGGTCACCAACGCTCAGGCCTTCAACACCATCGCCTACGGATTCGATCACGCCAGCACCCTCAAAGCCCGGCGTTACAGGCAGTTTGGTCGGGTACAGCCCTGTACGGATATAGGTATCAATGAAGTTCAGCCCGATGGCAGTCTGCCGGATCAGCACCTCACCCGCGCCCGGCGCGCGGACGTCCACATCCTCCAGCTTCAGAACTTCAGGGCCACCATTTTCATGAACTCGTACTGCGCGGGCTTGCACCATTTGAATACCTCCGGGACTCACGTCTTTATTTCGGCATGACGAAATCACACCTTCTTTGCGGAGTCGATGAAGCAGGCCGCGGCCCATGGGCCGGACCTGTTACTGCAGCGGCTGTGATCCTGCATCCGGATCGCCCGATTACAGGCCTCAACGATTCAAAGAAGCTCACCGAGAAAAAGCGCGTCGCCCTCGAAGCCGAGATACGTGAGAAGGCGCTGGCGTTCGGACTTGGCTGGGCCAGCCCACAGGAAATAGACGAGTTGAACATCCGCCAGGCGACCCATCTCGCCTGGCGCCGCGCCATTGAAGACACCGGCATCACGCCTGATTTCATCCAGATTGACGGTAATGACCTGCCGCAAGGCCTGCCTTGCCCTGCCGAAGCGATTATCAAAGGTGACGGTAAAATTGCCGAGATTTCTGCCGCGTCCATTCTGGCCAAGAACGCACGCGACAGGCTGATGGTTGAGCTGGACGAAACCTATCCTGGCTATGGCTTTGCAAAGCACAAAGGCTATGGCGTGAAAGCCCATTCAGAGGCCCTCGCAACGCTTGGCCCCTGCGCCGTTCATCGTATGAGTTTCAAACCGGTTTCACTGGCGGCGCGGCGTTTTGCTTAAAGCCACTTCAGTTTGCGGAAGACCCAGAGCTGCAGCAGCATAATAGCGACCAGCGCGATCACGGTGATCATAAACGCATTGGCGTTATCAACCCCCGGCATGCCGCCGACATTGATGCCCAATAGCCCTGTCAGAAAGCCCATCGGCAGGAAAATCGCGGCGACGATGGACAGAAGATACATGGTCTTGTTCGACTGGCTCGCCGCGCGGCTATCAATATCATCCTGAATAAGGATGGCGCTCTCTTTAGAAACGTCCAGGTCACCAAGATAACGATGCAGGCGCGCAATCACTTCGCGCACATCGCGGCGGTTCATATCGCTGAACCATTTCGGCGCATCACGGCCAATCGCGGACAAAGCCTCATGTTGCGGGGACATATGCCGCTTGAGGGACAGACAGTTCCGGCGAATGACCGCGATATCGTCCAGCGCGGTCTCGTGTTCTTTCGTGAAATCAATCTGCTCAAGATGATCGAGCTTATCATTCATGTCGAGAATGGCTCTGTTCATCCGCGCAACAAGCTGCTCGATAATCTCCGTCACAAGCCCGCCAGCGGTTTTCGGGCCATTGCCAGCATCGAGCTGTTTCATCACGTCGCGAGGCGATTGTAGCCGGCGTCTGCGCAGCGTGATCACACGATGCTCATCGGCCCAGAGCTGCATGGAAATCATATCCTCCGGCTTTGCACCGGGGTTAAAATTGATACCGCGCAGAACGGCGATCAGCGCGCCCTCTTCCTGAAACGCACGAGGATGGGTTTCATGAGACACCATAAGATCAGCGGTGGCTTCAGGCAGGCCAATCTGGCTCATCAGCCATTCACGAATACCTTCTGCGGACCGGTCCAGATGGATCCAGAGCACTTCACCGGGCTTTTCCGGTTTCCAGTCGCAGGCTTCCTGCCAATGGACTTCACGCGCGCCGCCATGGCCGTCCAGAACACGGCTATAAAGCAAGCCGTGACGGATATCGTCTTCTGTGCGGTGATCCTGATCAGTTTCTTCGGTCATAGTCTGAAGCTATGCGCGATCAGGGTAATAGCAAGCGGATTCTGCACCGGCAGAACCCGCTCACGATCAGAGTTCGGAGGGACGTTTAGTCGACGTCGCGTCCGTGTGTGCCAACCGGCGGAATTGGCAGAGGAGACAGTTCCGGAATTGGATCAGACGCAATTTGCTGTTCCAGATACCGCAGAGCTTCATCAAGCTGGTGGTCTTCGCCGCGATACGCCGCGAGCGGCGGTGTATCCACCTCAATGTCCGGTCCGATGCCGTAACCTTCGACGAGCCAGCGACCATCCAGACCATATTGGGCGTATTCCGCCACACGCGCCTGACCGCCATCCACGAGGCGGTTACGATCAGACAGCCAGATACCAGCACCTGCCGTACGCGTACCGATCAGAGGTGCAAGGTCGAGGGCCTTCACACCGGCAGAGAAGCTCTCACCATCGGAATAGGTGTTCTCGTCAATCAGAACGACGAGGTGACCACGGAAGGCTTGCTGCATATTGGTGTATGCTGGGCCGCCATGTGGGCTCTGCCAGAAGGCCCAGGCCTGACGCAGAAGCGTGCCGATGATCCAGCTATCGATATTGCCGCCGCGGTTGCCGCGAACATCAATGATCAGGCCGTCCTTATCGAAATGCTCGTAGAAATCACGCGCGAAGCTCGCAACGTCACCGCTACCCATCGCGCGCAGGTGAAGATAGCCGATCTCGCCATTGCTTGCTTCGGCAACACGATCTCGGTTCGTCTGAACCCAGTCACGATAGTAAAGGCCGCTTTGGCCGCGGCGGGACACCGGCTCTACGATATCCCGCATCTCAGAGCCATTACGCTCGTAAGTGACAAGCACCTGCTCACCAGCGCGGTGATCCAGTGCGCGGGAGAGATCAGCTTCAGTGCGGATCGCTGTGCCGTTAATCGCCGTGATGACATCGCCTTCGCGGAAGTCCATGCCCGGCTGCTGCAACGGACCAAGCGTATCGAGCAGGTCACGCTCCGGCTCGTAAAGATCAACAATTTCGAGGCCATCAGCATGGCGGGCAAAGCTCGCACCAAGGAAGGCTGGCGCACCGCTCTCTTCATCTTCCGGCACATCGCCCTGACGGATCTGGCTGTGCAGAATGCCAAGCTCAGCAGACATTTGAGAGATCAGGTCGTTGAGTTCCGTCCGGTGGCCGATGCGTTCTGCGTAAGGCAGGAATTGCTCGCCGACCGTTTCCCAGTCGAGGCCGCGAAGGTTCGGGTCGAACGCAAAATCGCGGTGGAGGCGCCAGGCATCATTAGCCATCTGCTCCCACTCATCATCCGGATTGATACGCAATTTCCAGTCAGAGAGATTGACCTGCGCGGGGCCCGTATCTGTCGGGAAGCCCTGACCTGCGTCCACGAGGAAGAAGCTTGGCTGATCGCCCCGCTTTGCCACCAGAATGGTCGACCGGTCGCCGGAGAGCGAATAGCCCATCACGCCGCTGGTATAGGTTTCCAGCTCAGGCTCGTCATATGTCAGCTCGATACGTTTGATCGCGCCAGAACGACCGGAACGTTCGATCAGATAGAGATGTTTTCCGGTGACGGAGAGATTGGAATAATTGCCTGCGCTGACCGGCACCTGCCAGAGGCGAGACGCTGCACCATCAAAATCGATGACGACGCCTTCGTCTTCAGCCTCTTCGTCTGCTTCGTCCTCATCAGAGTCTTCCTCTGCGTCCGCATCCTCCATCATCAGTTCGTCAGGACGCTGGAACGGGAAATCAGCCTCAGGATCAAGCTGAAGCGCATAGACAAGATCGCGATCGTTGAAGGCCGGGCCCATATTACGGTCACCCCATGGAGAGCCCGGATTTGGATCATAATTGCGGCTGGAGAGGAAATAGAGCCAGCTGCCATCCTCGGCGATTGCCGGAGAGTAGGACGGGAAGCGACCATCGGTCAGAACCGTGCGCGTACCTGTCTCGAAGTCGTAAACCGCGACTTGCGCGATATCGCGCGCGTCACTGATTTCATAGGCCATATAGCGGCCATCAGATGTGAAGTTGAAACCGGAGAACGCATTGTCATTGCTGCTTTCGGTCATATCGATTTCGGTCATCGTACCCGCTTCAGGGTCGAGCAGCATCAGGCGGCCCGCCTTGTCCGGGAAGACGACGTTCGCGCTGTCACGCACTGTCACGATATCCCATGCAAATGCGTCATGGTTTGCATAGCGGACTTCGCCCTCGCCAGAGCCATCCACAGGGAAGCGCCAGAATTCCTGACGCTCTTCATTGCCAACCCAGGCATAAATCCATTCGCCATCACCGCTGACGACGGCATCGCGGGCGCGCGTACCTTCCGGCAGTGTGTATTCAATGCGGCGACGATCATTCAGGTGCGCTGTCACGAAATGACCGCGCGCCGTGACCGTGACAGAATCGCCTTCAGGAGAGATTTGCGCCGAGCTCATATAGTTCAGCGGATCATCCAGCCAGCGCTCGCGCTGATAGTCGCCGTCGCCAATCAGAGCGAGGCTCACCAGAGCTGTCTCGCCAGAGGTCAGTTCATAGCTGTAGATGTCAGCGCCGCGGTGATAATAAATCACACCGTCATGCATGTAAGGCTGGCGCATCAGCCAGCGTTCAGAGCTGGTTTCCTGACGCACATCGTCGCCGGTTTCGCTCATGGACCAGATATTATCAGAGCCGGATTTGTCGGAAACGAAATAGACGCGGCCATTCCAGTACATCGGATGACGCATGCCTGCGCCATGGTCTGCGGCGAGACGAGTGGCCTCAACATCCGAGCCCATGTCATAACGCCAGAGCTGCGCCATCGCGCCGCCGCGATACTGAACGGCGTTGTCGTTGGACATAGAAAGGCCATAGCGGGTGAAGAAGATCGTGCTGCCGTCTTCGTTGAACGCGGCCTGATCGGCTTCCATCAGCGGAATATCCGTCGTGACAAACGTGTCGATATCAACCGTTTGCAGAATGCGTTGCACAGGGCCAGGAATGTTGCGGTTCGCGATAAGAACCTCACCGTCCGGCGTCCAGCCGCGCAGGGCGACACCGCCGCCGCCGAACGTCACCTGACGCGGCGCACCACCGGCAACCGGCATGATATAAATCTCGGATGGCCCGTCATAATTTGCCTGAAACGCAACCCATGCCCCGTCCGGAGACAGCATTGGCGAGGACTCCGCTTCCGGATGCGTTGTCATGCGGAAGGCGGTTCCACCAGCCGCATTCGTTTGCCAGAGGTCACCCTCGCTCGCAAAAATCAGAACGTTATCGTTTGCAGTCGGGGTTTGGTAATACCCCTGCGTCTGTGCGGTTGCTGGCAGTGCGAATGCAGCGCAACCAATGAGAGACGACATAAGAAATGAGCGCATAGCTACCCCCGGAAAATCAAATCAGCCGGGCAATCTGATATCGTTGACCAATAATAATCAAGGTTACAAATTGTTTATATCGCAGGGTTCTGCGCAATTTACTGCCCTTGCATAACGCCCGATCAGCGCTTGTTTTCAGGGCCTTTGCCTCTGAGCTCCTCAAGGCTCGGATTACGAAGCAGGGCTTCAATTTCGTGTGATCGAAGCTCTTTCCAGCAGCCTTCTTTCAGACCGCCCAGTTTCAGCGCACCAATCCGCACACGGACGAGATCAATGACACGCAGTTCAACAAGGTCACACATACGCCGGATCTGGCGGTTACGCCCTTCGCGCAGAACGAAACGGAGCGTCTGGTCGGCAATGCCTGTGACGCGCGCAGGCTTCAGCTTGCGCCCGTCCAGTTCCAGACCTTCGCGGAGCAAAGCCATTTTCTTGCCCGTGATCTTACCGCGAATGCGGACGATATACTCTTTCTCAAGATCGGCATCAGGGCCGATCACGCCTTTAGCCACGGTGCCGTCATCAGACAGAATAAGGAGGCCACGTGAATCCTGATCAAGCCGTCCGACAGGCGCGAGACTGTCATTGCCGCGCACCGGCGCGCCTTTGCCAACGCGGTTTTCATTGGTCAGCAGGCGAATGGCGGGGATCTGATCCTCTTCCGGCGTGGCGGACACGAAACCCACCGGCTTGTTCAGCATAATGGTACGCTTGGACGAGAGCGTTTCTGCGCCCTTTCGGTTCAGCGTCAGTGTCTGGCCGGGAAGGATTTTGCGCCCCGCGTCGTCAACCTTTTCGCCATCAATGAAGACGGTGCCAGATGTGATGAGACCTTCGGCTTCGCGGCGCGAACATACGCCGGACTGGGCCAGCCATTTATTGACGCGGACCGGCTCTTCGCCGTCGAAGGTTTTCTCAAAATCACTCATGAGTGTGCGATACGAGCTTGCCGGTCCAAGATCAAGCAATCTCGCTTCGCGTCAGCGTCGCCCGAACAGGCGTTCAATGTCGGCGAGCTTGAGTTCCACATAGGTCGGACGCCCGTGATTGCACTGACCGGAATACGGTGTCGCTTCCATTTGACGAAGAAGGGAGTTCATTTCTTCAGAAGTCAGTCTGCGCCCTGCCCGGACGGACCCGCGACAGGCCATATTGCCCATCACCTCTTCAAAACGCTCCTTCAGCGAGAGGCCGGCATCATACTCAACGAAGTCATCGGCCAGATCCTGTATCAGACCGTGGACATTCATATTGCCGAACAGTGCTGGCGTGGCCCGCACACAAATCGCGCCGCCGCCAAAGGGTTCGATCTCAAGGCCCATCGCCTCAAGCTCTGGCGCGCGCGACAGCACACGTTCTGCCTCATCTTCGGAGAGCTCGACAACCTCGGGGATAAGCAACGCCTGACGCTTCACGCCGCTCTCGGCCATATCGGCCTTCATGCGCTCATAAACGAGGCGCTCATGAGCTGCGTGCTGATCGACGATAACGATACCGTCTTTGGTCTGCGCGATCACATAGGTTTCGTGCAGCTGGGCTTTGGCAAGGCCAAGTGGCAGTGCTTCAACCTCTGGCGCAGACCTGTCCTGCTCGACACGGACGGACATCGGATCGTCCATGGTCCGCGCAGGTTCACGAAAGCCTTCGGGCATAGGGACAGGTGCATCAGAGCGGAAATTGACCGACGGGTCCGGCTGAACCGGTTGCGGCTCGAAATCGCCGCCCCAAGGGCGTTGCGGCATGACCGGACGCTGAGCCGGTTCGGCATGCAAGCTGGAGGCACGCCACAGGCTCGCCGTCGGGCGTTCCTGCTCGACATTCACTTTGCCGAGCGCCTGACCTGCTACTGTTGTGGACGCACGGTGACCAGCATCTGCCAGCGCGTGACGGAGCGCTCCGATCAACAGGCCGCGCACCAGACCGGCATCACGAAAGCGCACTTCGGTCTTCGCCGGGTGCACGTTCACATCCACGGCTTCGGGATCAAGATCAACGAACAGAGCCGCCATCGGGTGACGGTCACGGGCAAGGAAGTCCTGATACGCCGCGCGGATAACGCCGGTGAGCAGTTTATCCTTCACCGGACGACCGTTCACGAAGAGATATTGATGCTGGTTATTACCGCGATTGAGGGTCGGCAGGCCTGCAAAACCGGAAATGCGGACGCCTTCTTTCTCAGCGTCGATCTGCATCGCGTTTTCACGAAACTCACGGCCCATAATGGCCCCGAGACGGGCCAGACGGGATTCTTCCGGAGTTCCGCCCTCCGCCTTCAGCCGAAAGACAGAGCGTCCGTTCTGCGTGAGCTCGAAGCCGACATCCGCGCGCGACATGGCAAGCCGGCGACAGGTGTCAGAGACGGCCATCGCTTCGGCGCGCGAGGACTTCATGAACTTCAGGCGCGCAGGCGTGGCGTAGAAAAGGTCTTCAACCGTTATGCTCGTACCGTGCGGGAGAAGCCCTTTCCAGGCGGCAGGTTTCGGATCGCTCTTGCGGCCTGCTTCGACTTTCAGTTCGAACGCATCGTCCGAGCTTTCAGAGCGCGAGAGCAGCGTCATACGGGCAACCGAGCCAATGGACGGCAAAGCCTCGCCGCGAAAGCCAAGCGTCGAGATATTGAGAAGGTCGACCCGGCCATTTTCGTCGGAGAGCAATTTGGATGTGGCATGGCGCTCCACAGCGAGCGTTAGCTCGTCTGCGTCCATACCGCAGCCGTCATCGCTCACGCGGAAGAAAGTACATCCACCTTCCTCGGCTTCAATGGAAATATGGCGTGCGCCCGCATCGAGTGCGTTCTCAACGAGTTCCTTGATGGCCGCAGCGGGGCGTTCCACCACTTCACCAGCCGCGATCCGGTTTACCGCATCAGGTGGCAGCAGGCGGATTCCGCCAGCGCGGTTCAGGCGGGATTGTTCTGGCGTATGGAGGGACGAATCATCAGGCATAGCGGCTAGTTTAAAAGAAATACGGCCCGCCCGATATGGGCAGGCCGTAGACTGTTAACAGCTGTTTCAGCCGAAATCAGGGCTATTCAGCAGCTTCTTCTTCAGCAGACGGTGCCAGTGAGTCCTGGAAGTACTCACCAATCATATCGAGTTCTTCCGGCTGACCGACAACGACAAACGTGAAGTTTTCAGGCATCAGATATTCTGCTGCCACGCTGCGGACTTCTTCAATTGTCACAGCGTTCACGAGCTCATTGCGGCGCTCAAAATAGTCGATGCCCAGCTCGTCCTGACGCACGCCCATCATCTGGCCGGCAATCTTCGCATTGGAGTCAAAGCCGAGCGGATATGCACCCGTCAGATAGGACTTCGCATCTTCGAGTTCAGCTTCTGTCGGACCTTCCGTCGCGAGGCGGTAAAGTTCAGCCTGTGTACGACCGATCAGTTCGCCAGCACGTTCGTTCATCGTCTGGGACGACCCGCTCCAGCGAGACAGGTGATCCTGAGACGACAGAGAGGTGTAGATGCCGTAAGTCAGACCGCGCTTCTCACGGATTTCATCCATGAGACGGGCAGAGAAACCGCCGCCGCCAAGGATGTAGTTCGCAACATAAGCCGCGAAGAAGTCCGGATCATCGCGGTCAACGCCTGGCGCTGTGAAGGCGACCAGAGACTGCGGCTGAGGCAGATCACGTACGACCGGCTCTGCAGGCGCATCCAGAAGAACAACATCCTCAACAACTGCAGTCGTACCGCTCTCCGGCAGACCTGCGAACGTTGATTCCATAGCGGCCAGAAGACGCTCTTCTGAAATGTCGCCAACAGCCGTGATCAGAAGCGTGTCCTGAACCATGATGTTGTCACGCTGCGTGCGCAGATCGTCGACGGTTACAGCCTGAACTGTGTCCGGTGTCGCATAGCGCGCATACGGGTGACCTTCAGGATAGATGGTCTCGTAGAGCGCGCGACGCGCGAGTGTGCCCGGATTGGTTTCAGCGCGCTGAAGGGCGATCAGAGTTTCTTCGATGGAACGCTCAAACGGCGCCGCATCAAAGCGTGTCTCTGTCAGGCCCATGCGGACCATATCCATCGCTTCTTCGAAGTTTTCAGACAGGGTAGACATGGAACAAGACGTCCAGTCATCGCCAGACGTACACCCGAAGGACATGTTCAGCTCTTCCATACGCGTTGCATACGCATTGGAGTCGAGTTCACCCGCACCTTCGTTCATCATATAGGTCATGAGGCCGGTTGCACCCGTCAGCCCCTCAGGGTCAGACGTTTCACCGCCGCTCCATGCCATGTTGATGGACACGATCGGAATAGCCGGTTCGCTGACCAGCCATGCAGAATACCCACCGGAGGCTTCAACAACCTGAATGTTGGAAAGACCCGTTTTGGCTTCTTCTTCAACTGTCTCAACAACCGGAGGCGGTGTCGCGACAGAAACCGGAGCCGGCTCGTTTACAGGCGTGCTTGTTGCACAGGCTGACAGAAGCGCTGCACCCGCAACGCCAAGAGAAAGCAGTTTCAAATTCATGTTAGCTTTCCTCCGGAACCAGCAACTGGGTTTGAATAGACGGTTGGTCAGCGATGTAACGCGCAAGCGCTTCGCGAACCATTTCTGGTGTCACAGACTCGATTTCCTGCGGCCATGTCGCGATGCGATCAAGGTCATCACCACGCGCTGCAGCGCTACCGTAAAGCTGAGCCATGCTGGCCTGGTTGTCGCGCTGGAAGATGGAGCTAGCGATCATGCTGGATTGAGCACGCGCCAGTTCTTCTTCAGTTGGGCCGTTCTCAATGAAATCAGCCAGAACTGCGTGTGCCGCTTCGGAAACCGTTTCAAGGTCAACGCCCATTGCAGGCGACGCACCCATGCCAAACAGGCCGGTTGCACGCAGATCAGTCCAGCTGAATGCATATGCGCTGACAGCAACGCCCTGCTCTTCTACCAGCTCCTGATAGAGACGGCTTGTGCGGCCACCGCCAAGGATTTGCGCAGCAAGATCAAGCGCGTGCGGCTCAAGCGTTTCTGTGTTCACGCTGTAAGACGTGGACTGCCAGTACTGGTCCCACTCTTCCTGACGTACTTTCGGGTCAGAGTGTGTGAGCGTCATGGACTCAGCGAGTGGCTGGACTTCCGGCCAGACGCGCTCTTCCAGATCGGCTGTCGGCTCGATTGAACCATAAATGTCTTCGGCAAGCGGACGCAGCTCTGCAGCTGTGATGTCACCTGCGACGACGAGAATGGCGTTCTGCGGACCATACCAATAGCCGTAGAAGTCGTTCGCGTCCTGAAGGGTCAGCTGTGTGACTTCGTCCATATAGCCGATGATCGGAATTTCGTATGGGTGGCCTTCAAACAGCTCATCCATCATCATTTCGAACAGGATCGCGCCCGGATTGTTCTCAATGCGCTGGCGGCGCTCTTCAACAACAACGTCGCGTTCTGGCAGAACCTGATCCTCAGAGAGGATGAGGTCGGTCATGCGCTCGGCTTCCATTTCCATCATCGTCTCGAGACGATCGACGGCTACGCGCTGATAGTATGCTGTGTAGTCCCAGCTTGTGAACGCGTTGTCCTGACCGCCATTGCGCGCGACGATTTTGGAAAATTCGCCAGCCGGAATGTCGTCAGTCGCTTTGAACATGAGGTGCTCGAACAGGTGAGCAATACCGGATTTGCCAGGCAGCTCATCCGCTGCGCCAACGCGGTACCACACCATATGCGTCACAACAGGCGCACGGTGATCAGGAAGCACGATGACTTCCATGCCATTTTCGAGGGTGAAGGTTTCTGGTGCCCAGGCTTCAGTTTCGCTTGAAGCGACAGCCTGCGGCGCAAGTAGCGCCATCGGGGCAGCGCAGGACAAGGCCCCTGCGAGGGCCAGTGAACGGATCAATCGCATCGGGTAAGGGGCCTCCCTGTCTGATGATGTCTAATGGGCCTAAGTGCCCGGCAGTTTGAAACCTGCCTCTCCGTATTCAATTACAACAGTGCCACCGCCGGTCGCGCTGTTTACAGAATCAATCTGGCGCAGGCGCGCCGCTTCTGCGTCGGCGTCCAGCGGATTGCCGTCTGCATCTGTAGAAGTGTTGTTCAGTGGAACAAAGTCAAAGATCTGGCCGACGATTGTGTTCGGCTTACGCATGATTTGTGCGCTTTCGAAATCAACCTGAGTGCGGACAGTCGGGTCAGCAGCGGCTGCGCCAGCTGCAGTCACAAGTGCGCGCTCACCTTCTGATGCGCCCTGGCCAAGATCCTGTCCGAACAGAATTGTGCGGCCCGGATTGCCCTGATTCTGCAGCTCAGCTGGTAAAACAGCACCAACAGCCGGTGGACGCAGCGCATATTCCGGTGGAACGACCAGAGGCGGCTTCGTGACAACGTTGAACTCGTCAGGAGTTGTGCGGGCAAATCCCGAAGACTGACCAAGCGAGCTACAGCCTGCCAGACCAACTGCGGCTATCGCGACACCACACACTGCGAACGCCTTTGATTTCATCGAACTTGCCTCTTTCATTCCGGTTTACGTCTTCCTAGCGCGGATTTTTGCGATCATCTAGCGTCTACATCATGACGCTTCAGTAAGAATTGATCGATGAGCAACAGAATCGCGCCGACGGTAATCCCTGCATCTGCAATATTGAACACATAGGGAAAGCCCAGCCCGAGCCTGCCGTCAAGCAGGTGCTCTGGCGTAAATATGCTTTCCAATCCAGCCATAAACCCAGGAAGGGTAAATTCGATCCCGAACCATGGCCCTGAAAAGTCGAAGAAATCGACCACAGCGCCGAAACGGATGCGGTCGATCACATTGCCCAGCGCGCCGCCTATCACCATCGCAAGCGACAGTGCGGTTACGCGGTGCTTCGCCTGAAGCAGCCAGCCGAGGAACAGGGCAGACACGCCGAACTGCAGCGCTACGAGCGCCCAGCGCGCCCAGCCTTCAGACTGGGCCATGCCAAAGCTGAAACCGCGGTTCCAGACCATTGAGAAATCCATCACAGAGGAAATCTCGATCTTGCCACAAGGTTGGGTGCGATCGAGGCACGCCAGCGCATTGAATACATCCTCGCGCAGCACAAGGTGCTTGGTCAGCTGGTCGAGAAAAAAGATCACGCCAGCAACCGCAATCGCCCAGACTACGCGGGATACATTCATTTTAGCCATTCGACTGGTCCCATTCCATCACCGCCGCGGCATCACGCGGTGTGATATCCGGGAAGTCATCCAGCGCTTCGGCAGGATCGAAATACTTCCAGCTGCGAGCACATTTGCGACCTTCGGCCATTCCCGGCACAACCGCAACTCCCGGCACATCTTCCATGCGGAAGGCGACGCCAGGCGCTGGTGCGTCGGTCAGAATTGCCTTGGATGTGATGAAGAGATCAGCCGCATCTTCGCCATTGAACGCGCCAAGCAGGTCGGCGTCTTCAATGTGAACCACCGGAGCCGCCTCAAGCGACGAACCGATACGCTTTTCGCGGCGCTCAACTTCCAGCGCGCCCGTCACAACACGGCGGACCTTGAAGATTTTCGCCCACTTCTCAGCGAGTTCATCATTCTTCCAGTCTGAAGGCACATCTTCGAAGGTCAGAAGGTGCACACTGTCGGACAGGCCAGACAGATGGCTTGTCTGGAACGCTTCTTCAGTTGTGAACGGCATAACCGGCGCCAGCCAGAGGCAAAGGCGCTTGAGCAGCTCGTTCATCACCATGCGATTCGCGCGGCGACGCGTAGAGCTGATCGGATCACAGTAGAGCGCATCCTTACGGATATCAAAGTAAACCGCAGACAGGTCCACACCGCAGAAATTGATCAGCGCAGACATGATCCGCTTATAGTCAAATTTCCCGTAGGAAGACTTCACCAGAACATCGAGCTCTGAGATGCGGTGAAGCACCCAGCGCTCCAGACCCGGCATGTCTTCCAGCGGTACGTTCTCGTCTTCTGAATAGCCGTCGAGCGCACCAAGCAGATAACGGAACGTATTCCGCAGACGGCGATAGCTTTCCACGTTCGCCTTCAGGATCTCGTCAGAAATACGAAGGTCTTCTGTGAAGTCAGACGTCGCCGTCCAGAGACGCAGGATTTCGATACCGTTCTTCTGGGCAACGTCGAGCGGGTTCACCGTATTGCCGATAGACTTCGACATTTTGCGACCTTCGCCGTCCACGATGAAGCCGTGCGTGACGACCGTTTTGTATGGCGCGATGCCACGTGTGGCGCAGCTTTCCAGAAGCGAAGACTGGAACCAGCCACGGTGCTGGTCAGAGCCTTCCAGATACACGTCAGCCTGACCGGTCGCGTCATCAATGATGCCGCGCTCGCGCAGGGTGAAGGCATGTGTGGTTCCGGAATCGAACCAGACGTCCAGAACGTCTGTCACCTTCTCCCACTCATGGACATTCACGCCCGGGCCGAGCAGATCGACTTTCTCAGCGGTGAACCATGCGTCGACGCCACCATTGCGAATGGTTTCGAGGATACGGCCGTTGATTTCAGAGGCTTGCGGCAGAACCGTATGCGGCTCGCCATCGGCATTCACGAAGAGTGTAAGCGGCACACCCCAGTTACGCTGACGGGAAATCAGCCAGTCCGGGCGACCTTCCACCATGGAACGGATGCGGTTGCGGCCAGCAGCAGGTACAAAGTCTGTCTGGTCGATACCGGCCAGAGCTTTATCGCGCAGGGTTTTGCCATCACGGTCGGCTTTATCCATCGCGATGAACCATTGCGGTGTCGCACGGCGGATAACCGGTGCTTTGGAGCGCCATGAGTGCGCATCACGCAGCGTGGTCATGCCACGGCCAAGCAGCGCGCCGACTTCTGTAAGGGCTTTCAGCACTTCAGGGCCAGCTTTGCCGTCCTGTCCGCGCTTCTTGCCAGATGTGCGGATGATATCGAGGCCTGCGAAGCGCGGCACGTCCGGGCGGTAAGCACCTTCCGGATCAACGATATCGCGGATTTCCTTGGCCGTACGACCAGATCCCAGGAAGACAATATAGTCATCATCACCGTGCGCAGGCGCGGTATGAACGAAGCCTGTACCCGCATCATCAGTTACGTGGTCACCCGCAAGCAAAGGAATAGAATGATCCCAGAAGCCTTCACCAAATTCGGCACCATTAAACGGGTGTTTTACTGATATTAGCGCTGGGTCCACATCTTCAACGCGATTGAATTCAGACACTTTAGCCGCGCCGAACACGTCTGCAGCAAGATTGTCAGCCATAATCAATTTGTCGCCGACTTCAGCAAACGGCTTGAAGCCCAGCTCTTCCTCGGACATCACAGCTTTTACCTCATAGAGACCATAGCTGATCTTCGGGTTGAAACTGACCGCCTGGTTGGCAGGGATCGTCCAAGGAGTAGTTGTCCAAATGACAACGCTAGCATTCAAGGTTGTCTCGGGACCTGTCACCACAGGGAATTTCACCCAGATCGTTGTCGCCTTGCGGTCGTGATACTCGACCTCGGCTTCGGCGAGCGCGGTTTGCTCCACCGGAGACCACATGATCGGTTTCGCGCCGCGATACAGAAGACCGGACATTGCGATGGTCAGGAATTCAGAAACGATCTTCGCTTCGGATTCAAAACGCATGGTCAGGTATGGACCGGTGTTCGGATCACCGTCTTTTTCATACCACTCAGCGTTCACGCCGAGACGACGGAACTGCTCGCGCTGGACGTCGATCCAGTGCGCAGCATATTCACGGCATGCCGCGCGAAATTCTGAACCGGTCACCTGCTCTTTGGTTTTGCCTTTGGCGCGGAACTGTTCTTCCACCTTCCACTCGATCGGCAGACCGTGGCAGTCCCAGCCCGGAATGAAGCCCGCGTCATAGCCGGACATCTGGTGAGAGCGGCAGACAATATCCTTCAGGATCTTGTTCATTGCAGTGCCAAGGTGGATGTCGCCGTTCGCGTATGGAGGGCCGTCATGATAGACGAATTTCGGACGGTCTTTGCTCTCTTCGCGCAGGCGCTCATAAAGCTTCAGCTCATCCCATTTCTCGATCCATTGAGGCTCGGCCTTTGGAAGGCCCGCACGCATCGGAAATTCGGTTTTCGGAAGGAAAAGCGTCTCGCGGTAATCGCGTCCGCCTTCGGAGGTGTTGTCTGTATCAGCCATAGTTCGGTTGTCTTCAATCAGCAGCAGGTTGTTCTTTGAAAATTGGGAGCAAAATCAAATACCCCGACCGCGAGCTGTGGTTCAGCTGACGGCCGGGCCGCTAATTCGAATGACATATATCAGAGCGGCGCATTGCATGGGCGATGCGTTAGCAGGGTTAGTCGGGGTTGTCACCTAAGAACCCTGACAGATTGAACTGTTCGTCTGTCGCAGAAGTGCGCCTTTAGCGTGATGGCCAGTTGAAGGTAACAGGGTCCGCGCCTTCAACCTGCGTTTCGCCCCAATCCTTAGACAGTTCCAATAATTGACCACCTTCTCCGGCAAGGATTTCGACGAGGTGGGCATTATGACTCACCACAATCATCTGGCAGTCCTCAGACGCTCTCAGGATCAATCTGCCAAGTGCTGGTATCAGCTCTGAATGCAAGCTGGTTTCCGGCTCGTTCAGCACCATGAGCTGAGGCGGGCGCGGCGTGAGCAAGGCAGCTGCCAGCAGAAGAAATCGTAGCGTGCCATCAGACAACTCTGCTGTTCGGAGTGAGCGCAGCATTCCGGGCTGTTTCAGAACAATGTCAAACAGACCGCCCTGCTGGAGAATTTCTACGCGGCTGCCCGGAAAGGCATCTTCAATCGCGTGCTCAAACGCATCACCATCACCAATTTCCCGGATCGTCGCGATGGCAGCGGCAAGGTCTGATCCGTCTTCTGCCAGGGCGAAGGTACGCGTTCCGACATGGGGCGTCCGACATGGCGCATATTTGTCGGTGCGCAGCTGATCATAGAAACGCCAGCCGCGCATACGCTCGCGAAGCTCAATAAGTTCCGGCGTAGTTGAAGCGTCAGCGGCGTAGGTCAGCATACTGTCGTATGACGCAAGATCGGTCTTGATGGAGACCCGCTCCCCACTGCTGCCGAGCGCTGTCACCAGAGGGCCATTTCGTTGTGCCAGCACGTTAGCGCGGCGCAGAACCGGCCCCGCCCAGACAACTTCAGTCTTTATGTCAGGATCGCTGAGGAAGACGGTTCCTCCGCCTATCGGCACGCCAAGATCGATGGCATAGCCGAAATCTTCGCTGGCGAACCCGAGTTTGAGCGAAATGGTTTGCTTGCGAACCGTTCCTTCCAGCTCATGCTCACCGCGTTTCACGGACTGAGCAATTGATTCAGGACCAGCCCATATCGTGGAGTTTAGGCCGCCCTCATTGGCGAGCGCGCTAATCACCCGCCCCTGCCCGACTGACGCCAGAAGCTGGAGCGAACGATACAGGCTGGACTTACCACTGCCATTTGGACCGGTAATGACATTCAGGCGCTCCAGCGGGAGCCGGATATTGCGCAGCGAGCGATAGTCTTTAACGGCAAATGAGATCAGCATATGAGGCAATCTAAAGAAGAATCATGACACTATTTCTTCGAACAGATTGCCTCTGTTCGGCACTATCGCAAACGCGCACCGCCATCGACCGGGATAATAGCGCCAGTGATATATGCGCCTGAAGGCCCTGCAAGGAACAGCGCCGTGCCGGCGATATCTTCATCCTGTCCCCAGCGTTTGAGCGGGATGCCTTCGACTTCCGCGTCATAGCGCTCCTTATCGTTCATGACGTATTCGGTCATTTTAGACGGGAAGCGGCCCGGCGCGATGGCGTTGGACGTGATGTTCTTTGGTGCAAACTCCAGCGCCATCATCTGCGTGAACTGATGCACTGCGCCTTTAGAAAGGCCATACGGGTATGCGCCGAGCGTGGAACAGACCTCGCCTGCAATGGAGCCGATATTGATCAGGCGTGCAGGATCTTCATGCGTGCCAGCCGCATCCATCAGATCGACCAGTTCACCTGTCAGGTAGAAAGGCGTTTTGACATTGAGGTCGAAGACCTTGTCCCAGCCCTTCTCAGGAAAGCCGGTCAGAGGCCCGCCCCAGGCTGCGCCGGAATTGTTGACGAGAATGTGCAGCTTGTCTTCGCGCGCCTTGATCTCGTCTGCCAGCGCTTTCACGCCCTCAACCGTCGCAAGGTTTGCCGGAATGGCGATGCATTTGCCTTCAGGGGAGAGCTCTTTCGCCGTCGCTTCAAGCGCCTCAGCGTCACGCGATGCAATATAAACTTTAGCCGCGCCTGCGGCGAGGAAGCCTTCGGCGATAGATTTACCGAGGCCGCGGCCGCCGCCTGTGACCAGCGCCACTTTGCCATTTACATTGAATACGTTTGGAACTGTCAGGCTCATGATTGTCTCCCCGCGAGCGATATTATGTTAGCTCGCCTATCTTTAAGTCGGCGCAGCGGGGAAGAACAGACACCTTCTATATAAGGAGGGCTATCTAAGGCGGAAATTATTCCGGCTTAGGCAGAGCAGAGACAGATAGAGAGCCGCCAGACATGGCTTTCAGGCTTTGCTTGGCATCGGCCGCATCGGCAGCGATCTGCAGGGTCAGCGCTTCAAAGCTGTCGAACTTCTTTTCACGGCGCAGAAAATCGACGAGCGCGACAGTCATCTGCTTGCCGTAAATCTCTTCGTCGAAATCGAATAAATGGGTTTCGAGAAGCGGATCGCGTAGGCCTGTCGTTGGCGTACGACCAAAATTAGCGACACCCGCGCGCCATTTATCCTCGCCCTCAATCTGCGCCCAGACAGCATAAACGCCGTGCATTGGCTGGATCAGATCACCGAGACGCATATTCGCAGTCGAGAAAGAAATTGTCCGTCCGCGTTGTTCGCCCATTTCAACCGTGCCCGTTGCCCGCCAATAGCGGCCGAGCAAATGGCCCGCCGTTTCCGGTTTGCCTTCCTGCAGAGCTGTGCGGATAGCCGTCGACGAAATCTTGGTGAAACCGTCTGTAATCCGTTCCTGCACAGAGAAAGAGAAGCCATAGGTTTTAGCGAGCGTGGCAAGCGTGTTCACATCGCCTTCGCGCCCGCGACCGAAACGGAAATCAAACCCGACAGAGAGGTGTTTCAGCTTCAGGCCTTCGACCAGCACATCGCGCACGAAAGCCTCAGGTGACATCTGAGACATCTCTTTATTGAAGGGGAGCTCGTAAATGATGTCGACGCCATGTTCACGCAGCGCGTCGCGGCGTGTTTCCGGCGTCATGATCCGGAAGGGTGTACCTTCCGGCTGAAAATACATCCGCGGCGGTGGTTCAAAAATCAGAACGCCAAGCGGTACATCTTTAGCGCGCGCGATTTCGCCCGCACTGTCGATCACCGCGACATGGCCTTCATGCACACCATCAAAATTGCCCAGAGCGACTGCTGCGCCCTGTGCCTCTTCCGGTACATTTCTGAAATCTGAGATCACCGCCATCAGGAATTATTTATCGCGGCTAGGAACCATGACCTTGGCTTCGCCCGCAACAACCTTGCGGCCGTTGACCATGCACTGAACTTTCAGCGTGACGCGATTGCCCTTTTCAAACATCTCAGAGACCTCGGCGCGAGCCGTCACTTCGTCACCGATACGAACCGGACGTTTGAACTGAAGTGCGAGGTCGGTAAAGATAGCGCCAGGGCCTGGCAGGTCATTACCAAGAATACCTGAAATATAGGATGCGGTCAGCGCGCCATGCGCAATACGACCTTTAAAGATTGTGCCCTGTGCAAACTCTTCATCCATGTGAAGTGGATTTCTGTCCCCAGAAACAGTTGCGAACATCTCGATGTCTTCTTCAGAAATCGTGTGATGTGTCTCGTGACTCATCCCAATTTCGAGATCTTCGAAACATTTTCCCTCGTATTTTGCCACCTCTGAACTCCACGTTAAAAATCTGACCGTCGCGGTTTACCGTTTATTTGCGGCAATGCGCTAGTCCTAGGACATAACAAATTGGATTTGGATGATCCTGGGGTAAAAAAGAATGGCTGTTGATCTGTCTATGCCGGTACTCGTAGTTGATGACTACAAGACCATGATACGTATTATTCGCAACCTGCTTAAGCAGCTTGGCTTCGAAAATGTCGAAGATGCTGCTGATGGCCAGGAAGCGCTGGAAAAAATGAAAAACGCTGACCAGAAATTCGGTCTCGTTATTTCAGACTGGAACATGGAGCCGATGACTGGCTACGAACTTCTCCGCGAAGTCCGTGCCGACGACGGTCTCAAAGCGACGCCATTTATTATGGTTACAGCAGAATCTAAAACGGAAAACGTTGTCGCCGCCAAACGCGCCGGTGTGAACAACTACATCGTTAAGCCGTTCAACGCTGCTACGCTGAAGTCTAAAATCGCCGCTGTAATCGGTGATTTCTAATCCCGCAGTTCGTTTTGCAGTCTGCTCATGTGGACATAAGCGCACGAGCCGCCTGCTTCGTCAGACCGGAACGTGCCAATAAAAAAGGAAAACAACATGGGTGCGAATGATGCAGCACTAAGGGTGAAGGAGGCGATTAGCCATCTGAAATCCCAGAATGTGAAAGATCGCCAGCTGGTCGATGTTCTCGAACTTTCGGGCGTCCTGACTGATGCGATGGGTCACTTCTTCAGTGCACTTGATGAAACAATCAAAGACGAATTCATTGATATTGCAGGCTTTATCAAGAAAGCCCGCAACGAAATCGGTGATCTTCGTCCGAAAGACATCAAGACAAACCGGATCCCTAGCGCTGGCGAAGAGCTGGAAGCGATCGTGGCCGATACAGAAATCGCTACGGACAAGATCATGCAGACGGCGGAAGACGTTCTAGCCATGGATCCCGACAGCACCGAAGATTTCGGAATGCAGATTCAGGACAAGATGCTTGTCATCATTGAAGCCTGCTCGTTCCAGGATCTCACCGGTCAGCGCGTGTCTAAGGTCGTCAACACTCTGAAGCAGATCGAAGACCGTATCTCACGCTTCGCTGAAGTGATGGGTGTGGACGAAGACGAAGTCGAAATTACGCCGGAAGAACAGCGCCGCCGCGACCTCCTCCTCAATGGCCCGGCCATTGGCGGCCCTGAAACCGCTCAGGACGATATTGATGCGATGTTTGCGGAAGGTCCTGCAGGCCAGGATGATATCGATGCCCTCTTTTCTGGCGATGACGCCGAAGACGAAGAGGTCTCCCAGGACGATATCGACGCCCTGTTTGACTAAAATTTCGAGGAAACGCCTAAATCTAAGAAAACCCGGTCCATGCGGCCGGGTTTTTTATTACCAGCAGAGCCCCGGCATGGCGTAGGTCGCTGTCACGCCGCTGCGCTCCAGCAGTTCAGTCGTGCTCGCCTCGAAATTGCTGGCCGACTGGTTGAGCCCAGTACCGACATAAATACAGTCCATGCCGCGATGGTTGGCACCTTTCATGTCCGTGATCGGACCGTCGCCAATCGCCAACAGGCGAGAGCGCGGAATATCTGTAAATCCGAGGCGCGCCAGATGCTGTTCGGCGAGATCGTAAATCGCATCATGTGGCTTGCCCGGATAGATAACAGGGCCGCCCTCTTCTTCATAAATGCGCGCAATTGCACCGGCACACCATTGCAGCGTGTTGCCAACACGCACCTGAATATCCGGATTGGCACAGATCATCTCCAGACCGCGCTTTGCCAGCGGACGCAGCTCTTCGCGATAGTCTTCGGGATGTTCATTGGCCTGATCGCGCATACCCATGGCGACGATAAATGCGGCATCCTCAGGCTCTGAAAACTCAAGGCCGGACCCGACAAACAGCGTGTCATCGCGCTCCCATGAATTATCGGTTCCGAGACGATACGCTGGCCCCGGTGCACGCTCGTCTATCACCAGACGTGTCGCATCTCCTGATGAAGCAATCGCGTTATAGCAGTCGCGGCGGACGCCAAAGCCCGGAAACAGTGCTTCAACCTCGCGGGCCTGAACCGGGGCATTCGTCACCAGAATGACGGGCTTGCCCTCTTTCCTGAAGGCGGCAAGCGCATCGCATGCATCATGAAAGGCTTCGCGGCCATTATGAATGACACCCCATACATCACAGAGAATGGCGTCGTATCGGTCGTGAATTTCGGAAAGTCCGGCAGGAAAAAGCGGTGCTGTCATGGCCTAGGCGTTAGCCTAATCGACAGATCAAGAAAAGGGTCTGAGCGCCTTAGATTGCGTTGCGGTGCATGAAATCGGTTGGCGGTGCAGTTTCTTCCATCAGGCTCTCTTTGATCGGACGTGCTTCGCCGAACACATAACCCTGACCGTACGGAATATCGAAGTCGAGAATTTCGACGACTTCTTTCTCAGTTTCGACCTTCTCTGCGATCAGATCGACGCCATAGCGCATAAAGACGGCTGGCACATCCTGCGGCGACGTTGAACGCGTCACAGCCGAAATCGGGCGCGGTCCGCCGTCAACGAGCTGCTCAAGAAGCTTGCTGCCTTCTACTTTCAGGAATTTCACCTGCTCGGCCTGCATTTCCGGCAGGTTCACATCGATGCCGTCGGCCTTATCCAGCGAGAAGCGGAAGCCGAGATCAGACAGACGCGCCATATGACGGGCTGTCGTTGGCGAACGACGCGCAAAATCATGTGCTGAAATCTCGAAAATCAGAGAGCCGGCAAGATCGCGGTTCTCTTTGATGAATTCGAGGAATTGCGGGAAGAAAGCCTCATCTTCCAGAGACGAGATTGCTACGTTGCAGAATACGCCGATACGGCGGTCTTTCTCGCTAAGGCGACGAACAATCTGCACGCAGCGGAAGAGCAGCATATTATCGATGACACCAAGAAGCCCGGCTTCTTTCGCTGCGCCGAGGAATTCGCCCGGCATGATGAGCTGATCGTTCTCGTCGCGCAGACGGGTAAAGCCTTCATAGAAGCAGACACGGCGTTGCGGCAGGCTGACGATTGGCTGCAAATGCAGGTCAACGCGGTTGGAATCGAGCGCGTCCTGAACGGCCTGAAGTGCTTCTTCCGGAGACCGTTCACCCGGCTTGCCGCTAGCAGCACCCAGACGCGGATTGCGCTTGGCGCTCTCCATTTTGGCTTCAAAGCTTTTGCCGAGACGCTGGATAAGGTCTTCAAGCTCGCGCATTTCAGCGACGAGGGTCTGACGACGCTCAGACACTTCGCGCTGCAGTGATTCTTCCATCACCCCCATGCGCGCTTCCAGAACTTCAGATTTCTGATGCGCTTTGCGCAGCTCGTTGCGCATGGATAGAAGGCGAGATTCCAGCAGTTTCGCACGCTCGCGGCTCACTGCCATGACATGCACGAGGCCAGACACAGACACCGTCGCAAGCGCTGATATTACTGCAATTTCAAAGGAGTAAGACGTGAACTGAAAAAAACAAATACCCAGAAACACACCTACGACGACGTAGGAGGCAGCAATCAGAATATGCGCGAATGCTGGCATAAAGGGCCTTTGCGATCAGTGCGTTGAAACTTCAGTTATCGCATTAATACACTGTTTTGGTTAACACATTGATTGTCTATGATTCAGTGCTGATGGCAATCTCACCACCCCAAATTCATGGGGAAGACCGCTGTTCGATGCACAAGATATTGTGCCATCCCTCTCCCCCCAACTCGTCTTTTGCAACGTCTGCTCAAAAACCAAACTGCGTTGACCTCATGAGTGGCAAATGCGCAACGCAGCTGAACCTCGTTGAATTCGATGCAGAAAAGCGTCTGGACCAGAAAACATTCACATGGCATTCATCTGGCAGCTCAAGTCCGCGGCCTGATGGCCGGACGGGGGCGATCTGGGGAGTACGGGGTCTGGTGTTCACACCGGGCCCCGTCGTCTTTTAAGAGCCCTTTTGCCTGCAGTCAGAGTTAATCCAGCAGAGCTGGCTCTGTATCCACCGGCTGCCAGCTAAGGCCTGCTGACTGAAAATTCGGGCGCACATCCGGATTAGCAACGCCCACCGTAATCAGGGCACTGGCGCTACGCTCCTGTGCGTAATCCCGCGCTTCGGTGAGAGACGGACAGTTCAGACCGGCCGATAGAATTTCGCGGCGCCGCGCCACCAGATCTTCACGTTCGGCATAACGGCGCATTTCGGAAAGCTGCACCCGGTCGACCACCGGCACAAAGACACCGTCTGGAGAAAGCCCCGAGATGGGAGCGTCCATACCTTCACATGAATAGATATCCAGCGCCTGCCCTTCATAGGTCACACGATAGGCAATAATCTGGTCGCCGCGATCATTAAGCCTTGAATGCGCCAGCACCTGCAAATCGCCCGTATTGAAGACGGAAAAGCGTTCAGCGGCGCTCGGCACAGGCCGGACAGAAAAGCCTGCCTGCCGTGAATCGAGCGTATTGGCGCTATCCATCTGCACCAGCGCGTCAGGGATCAGCATCGCCTCATCAAGCGCCTGAAGCGTTTCCAGATAAAGCTCGCCCGTTACCAGAGCCTGCCTATAGGGACGCCCGGAAACCCAGGTTTCATAGCGAAGCCCCATCACGCCAGCCGAAGACTCAGGCTTCCCGTCCATGAGAAAAATAGCGTCCAGAGGCCCGATGCCCCGCCAGTCATTATGGAGCGGCGCACCAAAGACCAGCCGTTTGCCGCCGGCCTGCACAAGCACGCAGGGCGCAATGGCGCTCGGGCTGTCTTCGCAGGAGCTGACCATGAAGGACCATGGTTCTGCCGTTAACGGGGACGGCACCAGCGTCTCAGCACCAGCCTTGTCTTCGGGCTGCAACAGTCCGAACAGGCTAAGCCCTCCAGCGCCTAGGGCGGCACCTGCAATCAGGGCAATGAGAGCTGTCTTCTTCGTCACTCGACTATCCGATGCGCGTCAATCCTGCTTCGTCAGCGATCACGTGCTCAATATGGCCGATTCGATCAATCTCTACACGGACACGGTCACCGGTTTTCATGAACTTCGGCGGATCATAAGCAACGGCGACGCCAGCCGGTGTGCCCGTAAAGATGAGATCGCCCGGCTCCAGCGTGAAGGCCGCGCTCAGATGCGCGATCATGTCAGGGATTTTGTGGATCAGGTCAGCAGTCGTGCCGCTCTGGCGAACCTCGCCATTGAGCAGCGTTCGCACACCCAGCGTATTCGCATCGCCGACTTCATCTGGCGTCACAATCCACGGCCCAACAGGCGCGTGCGTATCAAAGCCCTTGCCCATAATCATGGTTGGGGTTGCGCGCTGCCAGTCACGAACGGACACGTCATTGCCGCACATATAACCGGCAATCACTTCATCAGCGCGCTCTGCCGGAATATGGCGACCACCGCGACCGATCACGACAACGAGTTCGGCTTCATAGTCGAGACGGTCTGAAACTTTCGGCATATCAATCGTGCCATAAGGCGCGTTGAGTGCGGTCACTTGCTTTACAAACCAGGTCTGACGTTCTGGCGGTTCGCGGCCGGTTTCGCGGGCGTGATCAAGATAGTTGAGCGCAATTGCGAGGATTTTGCGTGGCGCTTTCACAGGCGCCAGCAGGTCGTCTGCTGTGAACTCGATGGCCTCGCCGCCAGCGATGGCAGCCTTTCCCGCTTCAGCAAGCGCTTCAGGATCTGCAAGCCAGGCTTCTATCGGCTTGTCTTCGCCCGCCACCTCAGATTGCAGCCGGTAGGCATGGTTATTTTGAAACACAACCGAAAAATGTTGCCCAAATTTTGTGATCCGTCCGAACTTCATCACGCCACCTCTTGCTTTCCATGTCTCGTCACTGCAGCGATAAAGTGTTTTTACGCGTACCGGAAGAAGTAATGAGTTTGTTGGGAGTTACAGCCGAGGCGAGATCAATCGCCGAGCTGCTGAAGTCTGGCACCAGCTATCGCATACCGAGCTACCAGCGGAGTTACTCCTGGCAGGTACCTGATGCGAATGGACTTCTGACGGACCTCGTTCAGGCTATGGACGAAGAACGCTCTCACTTTCTGGGTGCAGTCGTCACCTGCGAGACCGGCTTTCCTGACCTTTGCGAAATTGTCGACGGGCAGCAGCGCATCACAACGATCTCTCTTCTTATCGCCTGTCTTCGTGACGCCATGGCAGATAAGAAACGGCGCAACGAGCTACACAGCTATCTGGCCGATGATCTGCGCCTCGGTGAATGGCGGCTGACGCTCAATCATGTCGATGCGCCAGTGTTCCGCGCGCTCGCCCAACGGCCCGGCTCGACCTTAAACGCCGAGAATGTTGTGCCTGAGACATCCGAACAGAGCATGTTGATCGACAACCTCATCGCCATTCGCGAGGAGGTTAAACTGCTCTCTGAGGCGGATCGCGACACGCTGGCAGATTTCATTCTGCACCAATGTCCGATCGTGCATGTCTGCGTCGAGAACAGAGACGCCGGTTATAAAGTCTTTCAGGTACTCAATACGCGCGGGCGACAACCCACCGCGCATGACATTCTGAAAACAGAGCTGTTTGAACGAGCTAACCTGTCATCTCAGGACGCTGACCGGCTGGCGCGGGCCTGGACGCTGCATGAGGCACGCCTTGGCGCGAAGGATTTTGACGATCTTCTTCGCCAGATACGCTCCCTGCACGACCGTCAGATGCGCGGCGATTTCGTCACCGGCTTTTGTAACTCGGTGCTTCAGGAAACATCGCCGCGTAGCTTCCTCGAGGAAGAACTACCGCGCTTTGTTGAGGCCTATCTTGAGCTCAAACAGGGCGATGTGCAGCTCTCCCGGCCTATGCCCGCGGTCAATGAACATCTGGCACGCCTGATATCGCTCGATCATGCGGGCTGGCGCGCCCCTGCCCTGCAATTCCTCGTCTATCATCCGCGTGATGCCGACACGGCGCGTGAGTTCTTTTGTGATCTGGAGCGCCTCGGCTTTGCCATGCAGCTCGTCATTACAGACCGCGATACGCGCGCCCGCCGTTACAGGCGGATTTCAGAAGAAGTCATGTCGGACCAGCAACTCTTTTCACCATCAGGCGCATTGTCGCTGACTGGCGATGAGCGGGAAAAGCTGACGCAGCGCTTATATGGCCGGTTTGGCTCCGTAACGCAGCGACGCGCGCTGGCCATCAAGCTGAACAGTCTTCTGGATGGCAGCGAGACCTCACCCGACACAAGCGACGCCACCGTCGAGCATGTCCTTCCACGCAATCCGGAACCGGGGTCTGAATGGTATGACGTCTGGCCGGACCTGGTTGAGCGTCGGGAAATCTGTGAGTCGCTCGGGAATTTCTGCTTGCTGACACAGAGAGATAATCAGCGCGCAGACCGTCTGGATTTTCTGCAAAAGCGAGACGAGTTCTTCCGTCGCCCTTCGCGAGGCGGCCGATATGCCCTGACACGTGACGTAGCGGCATATGAAGAATGGACGCCTGCTATCGTTCGCGAACGGACGGCGCGACTGGCAAAGCTTCTTATCCGTGAATGGAAATTAGACCTTCCGGTCGGCTAACAAGCGTCTGTACTCGCTGGTTTCAGGACGCTACATCTGATCGCAATCAGAAGACAAAAGCGTCCAGAGGGAGAAACATATGTCACTTTTTGATCTGTCGGGAAAATCGGCAATTATCACAGGCTCCAGCCGCGGCATCGGTAAAGCGATTGCGATTGCTATGGCTGAACAGGGCGCGCGCGTCGTGATTTCATCACGCAAGCCAGAGCCATGCGAAGAAACTGCGCACGAAATTAACGAGCGCTTTGGCGTGGGCACCGCAATTGCTGTTCCGGCGAACATTTCTTCTAAGGAAGAGCTTCAGAACCTTGTGGACGAAACAAATGCTGCGTTCGGCAAAGTCGACATTGTCGTCTGTAACGCGGCATCGAACCCGTTCTACGGCTCTCTGGGTGATATCAATGACGACCAGTTCCAGAAAATTCTGTCGAACAACATCATCTCAAACAACTGGCTGGTCCAGATGTGTGCGCCGCAAATGCGTGAGCGCAAAGATGGTGCTGTCGTGATCATTTCATCTATCGGCGGCCTTAAAGGCTCACCGGTGATCGGCGCTTATAACATCTCCAAAGCCGCGGACTTCCAGCTGGCGCGCAACCTTTGCGTGGAATACGGGAAAGACAATATCCGTGTGAATTGTATCGCACCGGGTCTGATCCGCACCGACTTCGCCCGCGCACTCTGGGAAAACCCGGAAACGCTCAAGCGCTCGCTGGCCTATACACCGATGCAACGTATCGGTGAGCCGGAAGAGATCGCTGGTGCTGCGGTATTCCTTGCTTCCAAAGCAGGGTCTTACATGAATGGCCAGATGATGGTGATTGATGGCGGTCAGACGATCACCTGATCACACGCTTCAATTCAAATTCATGAAACCGGCGCCTTCACCGCGCCGGTTTCTTTTTTATCTGTGCCTTCCCGTCACAGATTCACCGGGGCGCGGTTGTAATTGCGAATGCCATCCTCATTTCTGGCGTAATCCCCGCGCGGCTCAACGTCGTCGGATAAGTGAAGAAGGCGCCGCACAAACAGGATAAATCTTGTTTTTTGCCCCTTGACGGTAACTCCCCGTGTTCTTAATTGCCCCTCTGTTAGCACTCTCCTCGAGTGAGTGCTAAACAGGCAAAACTCTTTGTATCAATCCAATTTGGAGAGAGGGCATTCAATGAAATTCCGTCCGCTTCACGACCGCGTGCTTGTACGCCGCGTACAGGAAGAAGAAAAAACCAAAGGCGGGATCATCATTCCCGATACGGCGAAAGAAAAGCCACAGGAAGGTGAAGTTGTTGCAGTTGGCACAGGCGTGCGCGGCGACGACGGTTCCCTCGTAGCGCTCGACGTCAAAGCTGGCGACCGCGTCCTGTTCGGCAAATGGTCTGGCACAGAAGTCAACGTTGGTGGGGAAGAGCTCCTCATCATGAAAGAGTCCGACATTCTGGGCGTTGTTGAAGCGTAAGCTTCACCGCACTGGTCGTTTTTTAAATTCATTCTGAACAAGGAAAATACACATGGCTGCTAAGGATGTGAAATTCTCCGCTGACGCTCGCGAACGTATGATGAAGGGCGTCGACGTCCTCGCGAACGCGGTGAAGGTAACACTCGGCCCTAAAGGTCGTAACGTTGTTATCGAAAAATCTTTCGGTGCTCCGCGCACAACGAAAGACGGCGTAACAGTCGCAAAAGAAATCGAACTGGAAGACAAGTTCCAGAACATGGGCGCTCAGATGCTTCGCGAAGTTGCGTCTAAAGCAAACGACGTGGCTGGTGACGGCACAACAACTGCTACAGTTCTCGCTCAGGCTATCGTTCGCGAAGGCATGAAGCGCGTTGCTGCTGGCATGAACCCGATGGATCTGCGTCGCGGCGTCGAAAAAGCTGTTGTTGAAGTTGTAAACTCCATCAAAACGTCTGCGAAGCCAGTCGACACATCTGAGCAAATCGCTCAGGTCGGCACGATCTCTGCAAACGGCGAGCGCGAAATTGGCGACATGATTGCGAAAGCAATGGAAAAAGTCGGCAATGAAGGCGTTATCACGGTTGAGGAAGCTAAATCCCTCGAAACCGAACTCGAAGTCGTTGAAGGCATGCAGTTCGACCGTGGCTACCTCTCTCCGTACTTTGTCACAAACGCTGACAAAATGCTGGTTGAGATGGAAGAGCCTCTGATCCTGCTTCACGAGAAGAAACTTTCTTCTCTGCAGCCAATGCTTCCTATTCTGGAATCTGCTGTTCAGTCTAACCGTCCACTCCTCATCATCGCAGAAGATGTTGAAGGCGAAGCGCTCGCAACACTCGTTGTGAACAAGCTCCGTGGCGGCCTGAAAATCGCAGCTGTTAAAGCACCTGGCTTCGGCGACCGTCGTAAAGCTATGCTTGAAGACATCGCGATCCTCACAGGCGGTACGGTTGTTTCCGAAGACCTCGGCATCAAGCTCGAGAACGTTTCAATCGACATGCTCGGCTCTGCCAAGCGCGTTTCTATCACTAAAGACGACACAACAATCGTTGATGGCGTTGGTGAGAAGTCTGACATTGAAGACCGCGTTGGTCAGATCAAACGTCAGATCGAAGAAACAACTTCAGAGTACGACAAAGAGAAGCTTCAGGAACGTCTCGCGAAACTGGCTGGCGGCGTAGCTGTCATCAAAGTTGGCGGCGCAACAGAAGTAGAAGTGAAAGAGCGTAAAGACCGCGTCGACGACGCTCTGAACGCAACACGCGCTGCTGTTGAAGAAGGCATCGTCACTGGTGGTGGTACAGCGCTTCTGAAAGCGGCTGCTGCGATCACTGTCACTGGCCTGAACGCTGACGAGCAAGCTGGTATCGACATCGTTCG
Organism: Ponticaulis sp.; assembly: GCF_029210165.1. NCBI lineage: Bacteria > Pseudomonadati > Pseudomonadota > Alphaproteobacteria > Hyphomonadales > Hyphomonadaceae > Ponticaulis > Ponticaulis sp. The sequence continues at coordinate 2,037,219 of NZ_JARGNT010000001.1, read as the reverse complement.
TAAAGCTCTCGAAGCGCCAGTTCGCCAGATCGTTGAAAACGCTGGTGTTGAAGGCTCAATCGTTGTCGGCAAGATCCTTGAATCTTCTGACGCTGCATTCGGCTTCAACGCTCAGACTGAAGAATATGGCGACATGTTCAACTTCGGTGTCATCGACCCGGTTAAAGTTGTTCGTTCTTCTCTTCAGAACGCTGCTTCTGTTGCTGGTCTCCTCATCACAACTGAGGCTGCTATCGCAGAAGCGCCAAAAGACGACTCTGCACCTGCAATGCCTGATATGGGCGGCATGGGCGGAATGGGCGGCATGGGTGGCATGGGCTTCTAAGCCTCGCTTCACTCGCCCTTACGGCACAAAGAGAACGGCGGTCTTCGGATCGCCGTTTTTTTTGTTTCACCTCCAAACAAAAAAGCGGCACCGTACGGGCACCGCTTTTCTGAATTTGTATTGAACCTGCGATCAGGCTGCCCGAATGCCTTCAAGGAAGCGCTGGACGCTTGTCTGCATTTGTTCGGCCTGCTTTTGCAGCGTGGATGCTGCATCCAGAACGTCGCCTGCAGAGCTGTCTGTATCGGACGCAGACGTCTGAACGCTGACCATAGAGCTGGTCACATTCTCTGTTTCGCTGGACACACGAGAAATGCTGGATGCGATTTCCTGTGTCGCCCCGCCCTGCTGCTGCATAGACTGGGAAATACGCGCAGAAATCTCTGTGACCTTGCTGATGGAGTCGTTGATAGAGCCCATCGCGCCGGCAACCGTATCGCTTACGCGTTGAATGTCCGCTACGCTTTCAGCAACGCGGCTTGTCGCTTGCGAGGTCTGGTTCGCCAGCGTTTTGACTTCCGTCGCAACAACCGCGAAGCCTTTGCCCGCCTCACCTGCACGTGCAGCCTCAATCGTCGCGTTCAGCGCGAGAAGGTTTGTCTGCTCTGCGATATCGTTGATGAGACCAACAACCTCTTTAATCTGGTCAGCCGCAGATGCGAGATCTGCCATCGTCTCATTCGCGCTCATAGCGTTCTGAGCGGCCTGATTGATCGCCGTGACAGAATCCTCAACAGAGCCTGCAATCTCCATAATAGACGCTGATAGCTCTTCAGATGCCGCAGCCACAGAGCGCACATCGTTAGCCGCCTGACCTACAGAGCGAGATGCATTCTGAGACTGGTTCGTTGTTTCGCCAGCCGTGCCACGCATGTGCTCTGCTGTTGACCGCAGTTGTTCCGAAGCACCAGCCACCAGACCAAGCAGGTCACGGCTGTCCGCCTCGAATGACGCGATAAGCTTCTCCATACGCTCGGTGCGCTCTTCACGCAGACGCGCTTCTTCACGCTCACGTTCAGCGAGACGGTTACGCTCGACTGCATTGTAGCGGAAAGTAGACAGAGACTCGACGATAGACTGCAGCTCATCACCACGGCTCAGACCATCGAGATTTGTATCCAGATCACCTGATGCCAGACGGTCCGTCGCGCCCGCAATCTCTCGGATGGAGCGTGTGGTAGAGCGTGCCACGACAGCGGCGATCGCGCCTGCTGCGAGAAGCGCGAACAGCGCCACGAGCAGAAGGATTAGTTTCGCCTGACCTGCCGCAACCTGACCATCGGCCGCGCTAGCTTCAGAAGAGGCGACGACCTCATCGACCAGTTCCTGGAACTGCGTCTGTAGTACCGTATAGTTTTCCGCAAACGGTTCTGCGAAGGCAACGGCTGACGCAAAGTCGATTTCCATCATCGTCGCGACGACTTCAATGGTTTCTTTGTACGTGGTCAGCTGTTCGATGATGTTCTGAACGGCTGCAGCTTCTTCAGCGCTGGCCGTGCTCGCACGGTAAATCTCGAGAGACGCAACAATCTGATCGACACTGCCCTGCAGCGCCATAACCTCTGACGCAGCCGCCGATGAGTCCACCACGTTAGCGGCCTGATTGGTCAGCGTCTGGTAGAGTTGTCCGTTCACATCCTGCACGGCGCTGTTGGCCTGAACCAGCTCAAGCGCGTTGTGGAAGTTCACGTCCACAATCTCGGTCGTGCGGTTCACCTGCGCACTCAGCGCAAAATGGCTGACGCCTGCCACAACGCAGATCATTCCCAGAGACAGAGCAGACGGGACTGCGAATTTGGCGGTAAACGGCCAGTTGGAGATATTGGAATACTTCATGACGCACCCTCGGAACTTTTCGTCATTATAGCCTGAACGCATTGCAATTCATTTAATGCGACGGCGAAAATCAGGCGCAATAAAGCGCCTGATTTCATTGGTTTAGCGTTAGAATGTGAAGCGGACAGACGCCCAGACGCGTGAGTCGATGTCGCCACCCGGAACCTGCACATCATCATCATTGGTGAGGTCAAACGCATCAAGTGACAGCGTGACATCATCGTTGAGACGATAAGAGAGGTTCATATCAAGCGCGACATAGCTATCCACGGTCACACGCTGGTACTGATAGTCGCCCGGATCGAGTGAATCGAAGACCTGACGTGATGGGACAACGCGCGCATGTGCGCCAAATACCCATTTGCCATCATCATAAACAGCACCGGCTTTCAGCTGGTCACCAAGGTTGGACTCTTCGAAGTCCAGAACGTCGCGAAGACCGTCATATGACGCAACCTGAGCAAAATCACCGTCTGTGGTGTCGTTGATCGCGTAGGACGCGTACCAGTCAATGTGGTTACCGATACGACCTTCAAAAGACAGTTCCACACCAAACAGTTCGGAGTCGCCAAGATTCTCGCCTGTTGGAATGTTCACGCCTGGAGCGAATGCCGCATTGGCAACCGTGAACAGATCCTGATTGTCCTGATAGAATACGCTGATGCGCATCTTGCCGTTAAGTTCACTGATCTGACGATCATAGTCGATCGCATAATTGTTCACGATGCTCGGATCGACATCCGGAGAGAAGAAGAGCTGAACGAGGCTAGGCGTTTGAATGCCGCGGGCAATCTGGAAACGGAACAGATCACGTGACGTTGGTGTGTACACAAGACCGGCGTTATAACTGATCTCGCTGATTTCACGCTCGGCTTCAGGTGCACCAAAGTTAGTCGAGAAAATCGTCTCGCCTTCGAAGTTCAGTGTATCTGAACGAACCGCAACAGTGGAGGAGAGCTGGTCATTGATTGCCCAGTTCCACATGCCGCCAACGGAGAACACATTGTATTCGTTGGAAGAGCTGTTGCCAAACAGGATCAGGTCGAGCGTGTTTTCACGATACTCACCAGCTACGCGGAACGTGTGATCCGCGCCCACTTTAAACAGGTCTTCAACTTTGAACACGGTCAGACCGGCTTCGACATCAAAGCTTGGCGTCGGCGCAAATGGGTTTGTCAGGTATTCCTGCGTATTGCGGTAAGCTGTTGCGTTGATCAGCCCCCAGTCGCCATCATGCGTAACAGTGGCGCGCAGGCTGGTCGTCTCGCCGTCACGGACAATGTTCGCGCCCGATGGCAAACGCTCCATGCGAATAGAACTGGACACCGTACCTTCGAGGAAAACCTGTGTGTTGGATGTCGCCTGAATGCCAGCCTCTGCAGCGAACGCCCATTGCTCGTTCTGCGGGTCACCACGCAGTTCGAATGGCAGGTCTTCAAATTCCTGTGCCTGCTGGCCACCCGCTGACATTCGAATAGCGGTATTTTCGAACGGACGGAATGTCGCCACGCCAGACCCACGAACGCCATCATTGAAGTCCACTCCGCCGCGCAGCGTATTGGTTTCCGTATACAGCGGATTGAAGGTGATGATGTTCACAACACCACCGACAGCGTTAAAGCCAAAAAGGGCTGTATTCGGGCCTTTGACGATCTCGATCTGACGGATTTCGTCCAGCTGCACTGGAATGACGTCCCAGTCCGTGAACCCGTAATAATCCTGGAAGACCTGACGGCCGTTTACCAGAACCAACAGACGAGGCGTCTTGTTCTGGTTATAGCCGCGGATCGCGACATCGTGGAAGTTACGACCATACTGCTGAACTTCAACGCCCGCGAGTCGGGAAAGCAATGTCGGAATGTTGACGGCGCCAGAATTGCGGATTTCGTCAGCTGAGATGATTTCCATCGTCACTGGCGCATCTGTAGAGCGCTGCGGCGCGCCCGTAGCGGACGTAGTGACAGGCTCGTCAAACAGCATTTCGAGAGAGCCGTAATCAATAGACTGCGCCATTGCCGGCAGGCCGAACATCGCAATAGCAGACAGTGCAAAGATAGATGATTTCTTATTAAATTTAGACATCAGTCTGTTCTTTCCTGAACGAGAAATTTCTTGGAGTAATCAGAGTTCGTTGATCATCATGCGGAACGCGGACGCAAAGCTTACAGAGCGCGCGTCAGCCGCAGAGCGGCTCACATAGATCTCGACACTTGGCTGGCTTTGAACGGCAACCACACAGGCACCGGCCTCTGCACACGCGCGATCAGTACTGACCGTGATGGACGGTGCTGAAGAGATCGCAGAGTAGTGCGCCGACATGCCAGACGGCACGAAAAGTGCTGCGTCCGAGCCAATGCCCGAAACATCTGAAATTGAAATAAGCTGGGGCTGCAGCGTGACTTGACCCGCACTGAGCCCAGAACCAAGAATTGCGGAAATGCTTTCTGCTTCCGCCTGTGATCCGGCAACATCGTCTGCGTATACAATTGCAAGCGTCACATTGCCCGTCGCGCCGCCTTCTACAAAGCTAAGCGCACGACCGATAAGCTGGAGATCGCGTTCACCCGCCGCATGGGCAGGCACCGTCGCCAGCATCGAAGCTGCAATGATTGAAAGTGCCGTAAGAGACTTTCTCATCCGTTAGTTCCTTTGTTCATTCATACCCTTACATTCTTTAAGGGCGTTGATATTTGGCAAAGGAAACAACAGTTGAATTAAAATAAAGCTGACATCTGTTATTCATTTAAGAAATACAGACACAACCAAGTCTTGGGCCGAGTCAACATTAACGGATTTACTGAAATCTTTATTCATTTTTTCCTGAATAAACCGCAAATCGTCATGAAATCAGAACTTTAGGATTCCGGCTCTAACGCCTCTTCGAACCAGTTGCTTACATGACCGGATCAAAGGATTAACAGACCCGGAGTTTTCGCTTCAGCAAACACACAGCTTCTACCTTTACCGAGCCATAATAGCTCGCCCCGGTAGAAATATTTTGCACCTGGCGCAGCAATTATTTCTGCGGCGTGCTGCCGCAGCCAGACCAACATCCGCACTAAAGTGCGCAAACCGTCCAACATTTCTGCGAAACATGAATTATCAGCCCAACGATACGGAAATATGGGATAATTTTATGCCCGTTACAGAAACTTCATCGAATAACGATAATTTCACTTGACGTTTATCAGATAATCCTTATTGTTTATCAACAAGGAACAAAAAAGGTCGCTGGCAATTCATCACTGCCCCCTACCCCCGAGCTGCTGGCGGCCCTTCATTGTCCCTTTCACGTTTGCCTCCCCAGGGCACGAGAGCAGGTCTTCGGACCTGCTCTTTGCGTTTGAGGGAGATACACGGTGTCGGACGGCAGAGGGCGTGAGGTGCGGCAGAATTCGCCGGACAGGCGAGCCGCAAATTCAGATCAATAAACCCGCGCAAATTTTCAACACTTGTTGAATGCTATGCAAGATAAACAAGACTAGAGCGCGCGTAATTACTTTGATTTTGATGAAGTAGGCTGAAATTATAAACGGCGCAGCTGTTAGCTACGCCGTTTGTTCTTTATAAAGCAGGACGTTTCCTCCCGAACTGCAAGAAGATAAGGCCCGAGCTTCACCAAAGTGTCAACAAAAAAAATCCATCTTTGGTAACAAACTAATCGCTCAGTGATAAATTACTGAGCATTTCGGGTAATCGCGCGGGAAAATTCTCCGTACACAAGGTTATCCTCAAGAAACAGAAACTCCGGATTCATAACCGATACCGGTCCAAAGCCTGCACTAGACAGCGCATTAGCGACAGATTTTGCCTTTTCACGCGGCAGCACTACAGAATCACCAAGTAGAGTGACCTCATCACTAATTGATGTGGCTGCAGACCGGAGAGACGTCCCGCCAGTCAGGACAGAGACGTCCCGTGCGACTCGGCGTGCCTCAAAAATATCCAGCAGATTCTTGATCGCCGCCAGCGCGTCCTCATTCCAGTCAGCATTCAAAGACGCCGATAACTGCGCCTGCGACTTCAGCATGACACCATCACTGAGGATTTTCAGATTGTTCGCCTTCAGCGTCGCGCCCGTCGTTGTGATGTCGACGATAAGCTCTGCAGTGCCGGATGCCGGCGCTGCCTCTGTAGCACCAGCAGAATCGATCAGGCGATACTGTGTCAGTCCACGTTCAGCGAAGAAACGGCGGCTACTACGCAGATACTTGGTTGCAACACGCATGCGGCGTCCGTGGCGCGCGCGGAATGCGTGGCCCACATCTTCCAGATCTTCGATCGTATCGACGTCCACCCAGCTCTGCGGCACGGCAACGACCATATCCGCATAACCAAAGCCGAGCGCACGAAGCAGGTGAACCTGCGAATCAAAATTGTCAGCGTGCTCACGCAGCAGGTCTTCACCTGTCACACCGAGGTGGAGCGTACCGTCCAGAAGCCCCTTGGCGATCTCTGACGCCGAAAGCAGCATGATCTGGATACCAGGCGCGCCTTCGAGCACGGCGGAATAGCCCCGCTCGCCGCCAACCTGTTTCAGCTTCAGGCCACAGTCTGCAAAGAAGGCTTCAGTCTGTTCCTTAAGGCGCCCTTTGGACGGAATCGCCAACATAAGCTGTGTCATGCTGCACCTCCTTCGAGGTTAAGTGCTGCTTCTACACGATCAGGACGCACAACGCCGCCAACAGCGGGCACGTCTTTCGCGCCTTTGCTGAGCCAGGACACGAGGCCGTCATATCGGCCGCCGAGCGCCAGCGGCTTCTCGCGGGTTAAACCGGCGTGATACAGCTCGAATACGAGACCATCATAATAATCGAAACGACGCCCGAACTGTACGGAGACATGAGCATTCGCCCAGAACGGCATGTCCCGGTCTGAAAGCGCCGAGAAGAGTTTCTCAGTGTATTCAAGAACGGATGACAGGTTCAGCGCATATTCGCTCGCGAGGGCGCGAAGCTTTTCAAGGAAGACGTCAGGCGTACCGGAGACACCTTTGAGCGCGCCAAGCACAGCGCGCGCCTTATCCGGCATCGCGCCGGCATTCGCCGCTTCAGCGCGGGCCTGAAGGCGTTCCAGAATTTCTTCTTTCGTACGGCCGCCGACGACTTCCGTTCCTGAAATCGACATAACTTCATCGAGCAGGTCACGTGCATCGTCCGCAGGCAGTTTGGCAAGCGTCTGGGCCAGCGCAGAAGAGGCTTTCACAGTCTGACCTTCAGCGCTCGCCAGAACCGCCTCTACGCCCTCACGGCGCTTGTTCGCGCGGCGGATGCGTGCATCCCAGTGATCAGAGAGTTCAAGCGCGTCTACGACAGCGTGGAAGATAGACACATCGCCGAGATTGAGCTGCGCATTGCGAATGCCTGCGCTTGCAATCTCTGAACAGATTGTCGTCAGCGTTGCCACATCGCGCTCGAGGCGGTCGGTGTGTCCGAAATTCTCAAAGCCTGTCTGATTGAATTCAACCGGCTCGCCTTCTGTGCGCGCCTGACGGAACGCACGGCCGAAATAGCGATAAGACACCGGCTCACCGCCCGCTTCCGCCAGATAGTGGTTGGCGACAGGCAGTGTGAGGTCCGGACGCAGCGCCAGTTCCTCGCCCGGCGTATCAGAGCTGGTGATCAGGCGGGAACGGATGCTCTCACCCGAAAGCTCCAGCGGCAAAGCCGCAGGGATCAGCAGAGGCGGATCAATCCAGTCTCCGCCAATCGCTTCAAACTGAAATGAGGTCAATTGTCTGCCTCCAGCATACCTTTAATGGTCGCGACCATTTCGTCACGCGAGACTTCAACCTGCCCCGGACGGGATTCACGCCATTCTGTATTGTCTTTGATCGCCTTGGCCTTTTGGGCACCCACGATCAGATCTTTGATCGTAACGGTGCCCTTCTGGCGCTCGTCTTCGCCAACGATGACAACAGCAGGCGCGCCGCGACGGTCTGCATATTTCATCTGCGGGCGCATGCCGGAGCTGCCCATATAGACTTCAGAGCGAATACCAGCTGCACGCAGCTGATGCGCCAGCACATGGCTGTCAGCGACATGCTCGCGATCAAGCACCAGCACGACCACGGGACCGGAGAGCGCATTCAGCTCACCTGTCAGTGACATAGCTGCGGCAAGGCGGGAAATGCCCAGAGAAAAGCCCGTTGCCGGAATTTCTTCATTTCGGAAACGGGACACCAGACCGTCATAGCGACCACCGCCGCCGACAGAACCGATACGAACCGCACGGCCTTTCTCGTCGAGAATTTCGTCTAGCAGCTCACCCTCAAAGACCGGACCAGTATAGTATTCAAGGCCGCGCACGATTGTCGGGTCAAACACCACCACGCCATCCGGCGCACCCATCGCTGAGAGAAGACCGTCGATCTCGCGCAATTCTGCGATCCCGCGGTCATAGGCTTCATTGCCGGAAACGACTGCTGCCAGAGCCTCAAGCGTTTCACCGCGTGAGGATTTGCCGGACTCAGCAAATGCCAGAACTCGCTTCACGCGCTCTGCATCAAGGCCAGCGCCTTTAGTGTAGTCGCCGGACTCATCTTCACGGCCTTCACCGAGAAGATCAGCCACACCGGAAAGACCAAGGCGGTCGAGCTTATCGAGCGCACGCAATATGGTGAGGCGCGTTTCTTCATCGCGCGCATCAATGGAGTCCAGAAGGCCGGACATCAGATCACGCGTGTTCACACGAACATTAAAACGCTGAGCTCCAGCCGCTTTGAGGGCTTCGGCCATCATTGCGATCATCTCGGCGTCTGCCGCAGGACCTTTCGCGCCAACGGTGTCAGCATCGCACTGCATGAACTCACGGAAGCGGCCAGGGCCAGGCTTCTCATTGCGCCACACCGGACCATACGCATAGCGACGGAACGGCTTAGGCAGCGTATCCCAGTGCTCGGCTGCAAATCGCGCGAGCGGCGCTGTCAGATCGTAGCGCAGTGACATCCACTGTTCGTCGTCATCCTGAATGGCGAAGACACCCGCATTCGGGCGGTCCTGATCAGGCAGGAATTTACCCAGCGCGTCCGCATATTCGAATGCGCCGGTTTCAATGCCTTCAAAGCCCCAGAGACGATAAACAGATGAAACCCGATGGATCATATCCAGCTCAGCTTTCAGCACGTCTTCCCGTTTGTCCGGGAAACCGCGAGGTTTGCGAGCGAGAGATTTCGGATTGGGTTTCTTATTTTTTGCCATGATATATCGCCGGAATTTTTGGTCGGGATAGAGCCTTGTGAGCGCCTTGCCAACCTCATGTGTTGCCTGTCGCATATTTTTACGTGTCGCACACGCCCAAATACACCTGCCTTTCAGGTCTGTTAACCGGCGCGCGGGACACTCGCGCCATGAAAACGACCCCGTCATTTATGCTCGCATTGGGCGCCCTTCTGTTTGCTGGATCAGCCAGCGCATCACCAGCCCTGGCCAGAAGCTGGTCTGAGGAGGCCGCAGAGCTGCACACGCGGATTGAAGCGATGGACACACATACGCTTCCGGATGACCTGCGCTTTCGTCTGCAACGCTTTGGCCGAACGGCAACGCGTCTTTCCACATCCGGGTCAGAGGATGCCCCGCTGCCAGAAGACCTTGGCTGTATTTTCAGAGGCATGGCGGAAGAAACAGACCTCCAGCTCTCGGCCTTTAGCGGAGACAGTTCTGACGCGTCGCGGATGCAGGCTGAAGAGCGGCTCTCTAAGATGCTGGAAGATGCTGTATCTGTAGGTGAAGCCGCTGCAATCGTATTAGAGGCTGGCGAAGTGATCGAGATGAGCCTCCACTCTGACATTAACGGCCAGTGTGGTGGCGGAGATATCAGTTCGCTTCGTGCACCAGATCTGCGCTGACCGTCAGAGCCCCGTGCGGATCGCCCTGATCCGTTGAGAAAATGAACGCACCCGCTGTCAGCGCGATGGCGAGCACCATGCCTGCAATCAAACCTTTTCTCTGTTGAAGTAACTTCAACACAACTCTATCCGTCTGCAACATCGGTCAGGGAATTACTGACTGATTGTATCTATCACAATTGACGGGCTAAGGATTTGCGGCAAAACAGCCGGCTCATCCGCGCCCGGTGCGTAGTAGAGATAAAGCGGTACGCCTGCGCGTCCATGGCGCGCGAGTTCTTCTGCGATCTGATCATCGCGGGATGTCCAATCAGCGATCAGCAAGGACACATTCTGGTCATCCAGAGCATTCTGGACGCGGTCACCGAAAAGCGTCGTGCGCTTGTTCACCTGACAGGTCACGCACCAGCTCGCGGTAAAGTCTACGAACACACCCTGACCTTCTGCACGTAAATCTGCGACCGTCTGAGGTGACCATTCGCCGTCATAGCCCGCATGGGCGCCGCCTGCACTGCCTGCCTGCGCGTAATTACCGACTGGTCCCATCAGCATTTGCGCCGGAATGATCAACGATACGAGCGTGACCACAAGCGCAACGCCAAGGCTGACCTTACGGCCTGTGCCTTTTTCCGGCGACGTTTTCAGCAGCCATATCGCGAATGTCAGACCAACCGCAACGAGACCGACCAGCGCAACCGCGTCAGCGCCGGACTGGTTTGCAAGAACCCAGAGCAGCCAGATTGCCGTCAGGAAGAGCGGGAATGCGAAGAATTGCTTCAGTCGTTCCATCCAACCACCAGGCTTCGGCAGGTATTTCGCAATACCCGGCACGAGGCTCACAAGCAGGAATGGAAGCGCCATACCAAGGCCAAGCGTAAAGAAGACCAGAAGCACAATGTGCAGCGGCTGGTTTACGGCCGCGCCAACTGCCGCGCCGAGGAACGGGCCAATGCATGGCGCGCCAACGAATGCCGCCAGAAGTCCGGTAAAGAATGCGCCTTGATGTCCGCCGCGCTCGGCCAAATTGCTACCCACACCCATGAGCGAGCTACCAAAGCTGAACCAGCCCAGCATGTTGAGGCCAAGAATGAACATGAGGAGCGACAGGCCTGCGATCACGATCGGATACTGAAGCTGGAAGCCAAGGCCCGCGCTTTCGCCCGCTGAACGGAGCGCGACGAGGATCACACCAAAGCCGAGGAAACACGTGATGACGCCGGCTGTATAGAACAGGCCATGCGCACGCACTTCGCCCATCTCGTTAGAGCCCGCCAGAGACAGAATGCTGCGCGCTTTAATGAACAGGACCGGAAGCACACACGGCATCAGGTTCAGAATGATGCCACCCAGCAGAGCACCGCCCAGAATAGCCAGCAGGCCACTGAAAGAGAGCGGTGGAGCAGAGGAGGAAGGAGATGATGCGCCACCAGCAAGCGCTGTTCCGCTTGTGCCTGCGATCACGTCACCAACCGGCGCGGTCAGGTCGAATGCGATACGGTTCGCATCGATATCCTCAACAACCAGAACGCCTTCAATATTGTCCGGTACACGGCTGCGGCCCGAGCTTTGCAGCTCCAGCGTGATGCCGTTTGGACCAATGCTGACCGGCTGTTCCGGCGGGTGGAGGATCTGATGATCTGTCGGGAAGAAACGCACATTCGCAATGTCTGCTTCAAACGCAGCGCGCACTATATCGCTCTCGATTGAGAGCTTCCATGGGTCGGAGCTACGATCAATCGCTGCATCGCCCTCAAATGCCATTGGGAGCTGGGCATCCACACGCTGGAAGACTTCTGCGCGGTCTGTGTTGAGTTCAGGTGTATCGGAGATCCAGAGGTCGAGACGGATCGGCGCGTCTTCAGGAATACAAATGTCGGCGCAGATAAGGAATGTCGCAAGGCCCGACATTGTCACGCTGCCGACAGCGTCTTCAGGAATAACCAGATCGAACGGTAGGATCAGCTCGTCTTCGTATCCGTAATTCATCAGGATATCGAGCGGCTGCGGGAATGGCGCAGGCCAGTTAAACTCGCCTGCGGTCACACCAGACGTATCATCCCAGATGATTTCGGTTGGCAGCCCGGAGTCGCCTGCATTCTTCCAGTAGACATGCCAGTGGTCATCGAGTTCGAGCACTAGCGCTGCGCGTACCGTCTGGCCCGGCACGACACTCACATGGTCAGAGATCAGTTCGACGCGCGCATGGCCTGAATCGTGCGGCAATGCCGACGCAGAAAATCCGGCAAAGGAAAGGCTGATAAGAGCAATCAGACCTGCCCAAAAAGCGGAAAAAGAGTTCATGCGCATGCGTACTACCTGTGTCTCGATCAATGACAGTCTTGTCGTCTAGCATGGAATATAAAGGGAAAAGTTAGCACGAAAGGGCTCTCGCGCGTTTGTGAGGCACAATGCCCCATCTGTTGAACTCATCCCTAGAACGACGAAGCGCGCAGAGTTGCCTCTGCGCGCCCGACGAAGTGGTTCCTGCTTCCCCCGAAGCAGTTTAGCTCAGCGCCTGGCCCGGAGGCGGTGTGCGCAGAGCGCGCTGGATGACGCGCTGCCAGTTGAGCAGAGAAAGGATGTGAGCGTAAATCGCGCCGATAGCACCATTGTCGCGCAGTTCCTGGAACTTGTCCGCTGGAAGCTGGTTCAGCTTCTCTTCGGAAACCGCCCAGTAATCAGCGATTTTCTGCTGAGGGCCTTCTTGGCCGTTCTGGTCGCGCGGCGTGAAGTTCACTGACTTCTGCTCGAACAGGCCATAGCTGTCGACCAGCTTGACGAATTCCATAGTCGCACGGCGCTGACGTTCGAATTCTTTACAGAACTCAATGGCGTCGTTTGTGAATTTTGTCGGCTGGCCGTTTTCGAAGAAAGGAACTTCCGGCTGGTCTGTAACCATCGGACCTTCGCGGTCAACGCAGAGCAGCAGACGGTCGCTTTGATTGTCTGATGCGAACACGAACGGATAGCGACGAACGAATGCTGGCAGGTAGAAATCCTGATCAGAGTTGCCGTCAGCGCCAACAAAAAGGTTCTGACCTTCGCGGATGCCCATAACAGCTACAGGCGTTTTGTCGTTACCGACGAAGATGACCGGGAAAGATGCCGCAGCCATTCCGAATTCGCTTACAGTTACCGGTACAGCGTGCGCGGAACGCAGGAAGCCGAGCGGCTGATCTATACGCTTAACGCCGAGCGAACCGTGAGCTTCCGGAGACAGTGGCTCCGGCTTTTTGTAGAACATGACGTTCCCAGACAGCGCAGGGCCTTGTCCGGCTGGATTCGATTCCATAATAGTCTCCCAAAACACAGTGCAGCAGGCCTCTTAAAGGAAAACAATTTCTGCGACAACCTTCTGCACACACCGACAGGCGATGACTCACCCATGCAGGCTAACTTTTTTTCCAAACTGCGCCCAAGCCGGGAAAAATTCGCGCCATTACGGCTGTCGGCGGGGTCAGTCGCGCTTTTGGCGCTAGCCGCCTGTCAGCCCGAAAACGGAGCCCTGTCACCGGAAGCCGCTGCGGTTCAGCGCCAGAACCTCTATATCCAGCTCGAACAGCTGGAAGCACAATTACCGCAACCGATTCCACTCGACCTTTATGGCATCCCCACGCGCAACCCGCGCGTCTGGTTGCGAGATACGGGCGTGCCGGGGCCAGCGGCATTTGAGAATGCACGCGTGCGCCGGATTATCGCGATGGAGGAGCTGTCCGATCTGCAAGCTCCGGAAGCAGATGCTCCAGACTTCAACGCCTTCTGGGAAATCCATGGCGCCTATGTTCGTGCTGGCGAGGTGAGCCGGTTCAGTCATGGCCAGACCGGCCTCATCTATTCCCGCCCCTACCCGATCGACCAGCTAAGCGGGCCGCATCTTGCTGCGCTGGACATTATGGGCGTGCTTCAACTGGACTATGAGACGGCTGATGTTCCGATGCTGCTGGGTCTTCTCCCTGAGATCTCAAACGATATTCGTAGCGCTCATCGCCGACTCGCCATGGATGCCGTGTCAGGCGTTGTACCCCCGGAAGACATTCTGAGTGACGTAACCGAGCAGATCACACGTTCGCCTTTTGCATCCGAGACAGCGTTTCAAGCCTGGCGCGCGCAATGGGAAGCTCTGGAGAGTGAAGAGTTTCCGCGTTCGGACTGGACGATCCAGCTCGCAGAAGGCGTCGAGCGGTTATTGCTGCCAGAAATGACCGCGCTGTTGGCAACGATTGAGACCCTACCGCAAACGGCGGCGCATGATGCCACGGCCGGCGCGACCACCGATTATTATGACGCGTTACTTCAGCAAGTGACCTCGGGCGTCGCGAATGCAGAAGACTGCCTGTTCAACGCGCAACGCCTCGCAGAAGAGACCGAAGCTGCCTTCGATCAGCTTCTCGTGGATCACTGGAACGACCACGCCCCGCTCGACGAGGAAGGCAATGTGCTTCTCGATAATGTAGCCATTCCCGACAATCCGCTCAGCGCCATGATGGTCTGGCAAGAACGTGCACCGCTCGTTCCGCCGCCGGCCACACCTGCGACTGATGCAGAAGGCCAGCCCGTTGCTCCACCAACGCCAGAGCCGACCGAAGACGCGCCGCCTGAGAGCTTTGTGAATTTCGAGCGAGCGCTGCAGCATTTGTCCAGTTATCTGGCCGCCTACTCGGTTCAACGCCTGCCAGAATACGAGCTAACGCCTGTTCTACCGCCCGAAACACCTCCGCGAGGCCCTGCCCCACCTGTCCCGGAACAGCTGTTTGACGCGCCTTCCAGCTTCGAGATTTTCGACACTGTGCCGCTTCGGGTGTCGACCGCCTATCTTGAGGCCAATCCAATGGCCCTGTCAGTGATTGAGGTTCTTCAAACCTATTATCCGGGCCATGCTTTCCGCGAGATGAAAGAAGAGCGCCGCGAGGACCTGCCTTTGCTGTCGCGCGAACTTCGCACGCTTGCGTTTGATCTGGGCTGGCCTGCCTATGCGCTGGATGTGCTGGCGCGCCGGTCTGCTTTTGAAGATGCGCCGCAATTGGAAGCCGCCATGCTGTACCAACGCCTCGTTACCTTCACCGAAGCGGAAGCGGAAATCGGGCTGCTGACCGGCACATTGAGTGAGGACGAAGCCGCAAATCTGCTGACGGCACGCCTTGGCATTTCCGAAGCCGATGCCCGTGAACGACTTCAAACCTTCAAAGCAGAACCCGGCCTTGGCTGCGCCGCCACGGAAGGCTACCTCATTTTTACCAGCCTGCGCGAACGGGCCCGTGGCGTATTAGGTGGCCGACTAAACATTCGGGACTTCCACGACGTGCTGCTTTCAACGGGTTCTCGCCCACTTGCACTGGTCGAACGCGACGTCGACGGCTGGATTGCGACGCAGGTGAACTGACACAGGAATTCCATACACGCCGCGCAGTCCGGCAAGTTTCGGCCCCATTTCGAACATATCTCTCAAGCTGTTATGGTGGATCAGCTTTTGGGAGGGGAAGATGAAGCCCACACTTAAACTTGCACTACTCGCCGCCTGCGGCATGCTTGCGCTAACCGCATGTGAATCTACCGGCTCAGGCAATCAGGCTATGGCGCCTTCGCCATCGCCGCCGCCTCCACCACCTCCTCCTCCGCCACCACCGCCGCCGCCGCCTCCGATGCAGGCAATGGTATCGCCAGCACTGAGAGCCGCGCCGTCACCGGTTGCCGGGAATATCGCGCTACCTCAGCAAGATATCGTAGACCGCGAGCGATATGAGGATTTCGACGCGAACCCTGTGCGGCGCGTGAGTGACGAGCCAGTGTCCACCTTCTCGGTTGACGTGGATACGGCATCATACTCCGTCATGCGCCGCTATCTGAATGACGGGACGATGCCGCCGGTTGATTCCGTGCGTATTGAAGAGCTGATCAATTATTTCGACTACACCTACCCGGTGCCCGAAAGCACCGATCCACCATTCTCTACGAATGTCACACTCGTTCCGTCGCCATGGGCAGATAATAATTACCTCATGCAGGTTGGCCTACAGGGGTATGAAATTCCGGTGGATGAACGTCCGCCTATCAATCTGACTTTGCTTGTGGATGTTTCCGGCTCCATGAACGCGCCGGACAAACTGCCACTCGCCAAACAGGCGCTCGGCATGCTGATCGACCAGATGACCGAGCAGGATACGATCTCCATCGTGGTCTATGCTGGCGCCGCGGGCACGGTGCTGGAGCCGACCTCCGGCGATGACAAAGCAGCGATCATGGCAGCGCTTGATCGTCTTAGCGCTGGCGGCTCGACCGCAGGCGGTGAAGGCTTGCGCCTAGCCTACTCTCTTGCCGAGCAGAACTTTGATGAAGACTCCGTCAACCGCGTCATGATGCTGACAGATGGCGACTTCAATGTCGGCATTACCAGCAATGAACGCCTTGAGGACTTTGTTGCCCGTCAGCGTGACAGCGGGATTTATCTATCCGTTATGGGCTTTGGTCGCGGCAATTATAACGACCATATGATGCAGTCTATTTCTCAGGCGGGTAACGGAACCGCCGGGTATATCGACACGCTGAATGAAGCGCGCAAACTGCTCAGCGATGATTTGTCCGGGTCGCTCTTCACCATTGCCGAAGACGTGAAAATTCAGGTCGAGTTTAACCCTGACCGTGTGAGCGAGTATCGCCTCATCGGTTATGAGACGCGGATGCTCAACGAAGCCGACTTCAACAACGATTCCGTAGATGCCGGTGAAATCGGCGCAGGGCACACCGTAACGGCTATCTATGAAATCACACCGGCGGGTGAGACGGGCTTACTGAACCCGCGTCGTTACGGGAATGACGAACCGGCGGGCGAGAGCACGTCCGACGAATGGGCCTTTGTTCAACTACGCTATAAGCCGCCACAAGAAGATGAATCCATTCTGGTTTCTCTGCCCGTGACAGACGACCTGGTGTTTGACGACATTGATGACGCCCCGCTCTATACGCGGTTTGCTACGTCGGTTGCCGCTTTCGGCCAGCTCTTGCGCGGTGATCCGTATATGCAAAACGGTTTTGGATATGAGGACGTCATTGAACTGGCGCTTGATGCGCGCGGCCGCGATGAGTTCGGCTATCGCAGCGAGTTTGTTCAACTGGTGAGAGCGGCGCAGGTCGCGGCAGATCAGGCTGCATTGCAGACACCGGGTCGCGGCGAATAAATCACGCCCCAAATCAATAAAAAGAAGGCCGGTCCACGGGCAGCGGACCGGCCTTTCAGTTTAGGCAGCGCGGCTCGCGCGTTGGGTGTCACAGACAGGATCAAGACCTTCGCGAAGATCGGCGATAGTCGTTTTGCGATCCAGAATTCGGGTATGTTCCATAAAGAAGACAGCGCGGGCGCCATAACGCTGTGCGTCACGATAGGCCCAGATCGGCTGGATATTGTCAGGACGACCGTCCAGCTCGACGATACGGATAATGCGCCATCCGAAACCGGTATGAGAAGCAAACATGGCGATGCCTTCACGCGCCGCCCAATCAGAGTCCGGGGAGACGCGTTCGAAAGACACTGACCGACCAGACTGACCACAGAAATTCACAACAGGCATGTTCACCCTCCGTTCCATATGTCATAGATATTCCTCTTTTGTTCTCATGTAAATATTGTTTTGGAACAAATTTAGAATAAATTGGAATAAAGTTTTATGTTTACTTTTTGTTTACTTTATTCGAGTCCGGCGCGAGCCTTGAAGACTGCTTTCGCGCTGAAGATCAGAGCATCATCCTGATAGAGTTCTGCCTTCAGGAAAGCGACGCGCCGCGAGGCCTTCACGCGCTGGACTTTTGCCTCCCCGCCCTTCGGGTCGACATCGGCAATCTTACTGAAATCAATCGTCACCAATACAGGATCGGCAAAACAGTCTGCCGCCTCTTCACGGAGCGCAGTCATGATCATTTCAAAAGAGAGGATATCGTTATCGGCCATAACGCCGGTTTATCCAGCGTCACACATCTGCGCAAACGAAAAGAGCCACCCGTTCGGGTGGCCCTTCAGAAACTCAATTCGTGCCCTGCAGGTCAGGCAACGGCAGTATCGGTGGCTGCGTCTGCGCCGCGCGTTCCCAACAAGTCGCCAAGATGACCAAAGCCTTTAAGGCCGAAAGCCTCTTCACAGTATGTAGAAACGGCCGGGAAGATGCCGGATATCTCGTTATGGCCGAGGCCAGCCTTTTGCAGATTGCGGATCATACCTGTCGCGACAGCCATGCGACCACCCGGCGTCTGTTCAATCAGGCGCGCAAGTTCACCTGTGGCTGCGCCGGTCGCTTTGCCCGCCTTCGCAGACAGCGCTTTGGCGCCTGGAAGCTTCTTATATAGCTGGACCACGAACACAGAGCCTTGTCGTTCGGATGCATTGAGAACAATACCAAGGGCATTTTCAGCACGCTTCGGGGACAGACCGGTCGCTGACGCGACGTGTTTGATCATAGCTTTCATCATAAGGGCTCCATAGTGAGGCACACCCTGATTAACGCAGCTATGGATTTCCGTATGGTTAAGCAAATGCGGTAGTCCACAGGAGAAACTAACAAAACCAATTAATGAAACACCCGCTTGCATTTACCTTGGTAAAAAACAGGCCAATTTCCGTTAATACTGATTACTGTATAGTGAATGGCATTATTTAAATTTTATCGATCAGGAACCGATTGCAAGACAACGCGTTCCATCACATGGTCTGATGGAGTTTGGGGGAAATTTGAAATGAATACGCTTTCTGTCCAGCGCGCCGCACTGATTTCGGGCCTGATGATGATGGCCACAGCCTGCACGACCACATCCCTGCCGCCACCACCGCCAGAAGCACCGGTTATGGAAGCCGAGGCGACCACGCCTGTTTGCGCTGACCGAAACTTTCCGATCTATTTTGCATCGAACGAAACCGATCTTGATGAAATCGCTCAGGATGCCATCGCTATTGCGGTCGAGGCCGCAGAGAGCTGCGACCTTTCAGCGATTGAAATTGTCGCCCAATCAGACGCACTCGGTAGCGACACGGTGAATATGACTGTATCGCAGGAGCGCGCAGACAATGTGCTGGACGCTCTCATGGCAGCTGATCTCGACGTGGACCGCATTGCTATCGTCGCCATGGGTGAAACCAACGCGGTCACCGAAGACAATCTGATCAACCCGATGAACCGACGGGTCGACGTCTATTTCCGGGAATAGGCCTAAGCGTCGCTCGACGCCGTCTTGTGCTGACGCGCGAGCACTTCATGGCGCACCCGGAGAAACCGCGTCGCAGTGTGAACTTCCAGAAGAAAGCTGATCAGCCCAGCTGCGAGGGCAGCCATCACCATCATGAACAGGACGGCGATGATAATCCCGGCCGCCGCACCGATAAAATCGAGCACAAAGACCAGCGCGACCAGAATACAGATCAGCACTGCTGAGAGCGAACACATGAGTACAGCGCGGTTGCCATACTTCATACGCCGGTCAAGCGCCTTCAGCTCCATCAGATGACGCCGTTCCAAGACTTCTTCCTCACCTTCTTCAATGAGACGTTCCAATACGCGCGCACGGTCAACAACGCGCCCCAGCCGCCCTGTCACGACATTCAGCAGCGAGCCTGTACCGACCAGAAGAAAGATCGGACCAATCGCGACCTGAATTGCAGCCGAAATATCACTGACAGGAATATTAGGAAGAAACGGCAGACTCATCGACAAAACCCAAACTGAAGATCAGGCCCTCAGGCACTGCGCGGTAACCTATACGTATTCGCACTTTCCCGCCTACACCGCTGTTCGATAAAAAAGCTCGCTACGGATTTGGCCTAAGGCCCGTTTGCCAAGTTTTCATTAAGTATATCAGGCGAGACTCCATGACCTGAGATGAAAGGCATGACGGTGCAGCTGATTTATCGCAAAGCTCACGACCGGAAACTCAAATCCGGCGCATACACACGTATTCCCGGCAGCTGGATGGTGCGCGAAACCGCCCTCACCTCTCACGGCTCCAAAACATGGCTTCATGACTGCCCGATGTGTGGCGCGAAAGTCCGTTCTGCTAAAATGCCTAATGGCGGCTGGTCGCACTATGAAGCGCGTGGCGGCCTACAGTCTCTCAAGCATCCGTGCTTCTATGTCGGCGAGGACATTCGCAACGCGCGCGATGTCAAAACGCCGGATCTTTTTGCAAGTCTGTAAAGCCGCGTTACAAGGGCGCCATGTCGCGCACTATTCTGTTCAACAAGCCATTCAATGTGCTGTCCCAGTTCACCGATAAGGGAACGGAGGGCAGTGATCGTAAAACGCTCTCCGATTTTGTGGGCGTTCCCGGCGTCTATGCAGCCGGTCGTCTGGACCGCGACAGTGAAGGTCTGCTCGTTCTGACAAATGACGGCAAGCTCCAGAACAGAATCGCAAGTCCGAAATTCAAACAGCCCAAAACCTATTGGATTCAGGTTGAGGGCGTGCCGGATGAAGCCGCCCTGTCTGCCCTGAAAAACGGCGTTGAGCTGAAAGACGGGCTGACACGCCCGGCCATCGTGCGCGCGATGGATACACCAGCAGAGCTATGGGACCGCGACCCGCCAATACGTGTCCGCAAAAGCGTGCCAGACAGCTGGATCGAGCTTTCAATCACGGAAGGCAGAAACCGTCAGGTACGGCGCATGACAGCAGCAGTCGGCCACCCGACCTTACGGCTCATACGCTATTCGGTTGGAAGCTGGAGCATTGACGGATTAGCATCCGGCGCGTGGCGCGACGCCTGATCAGGCGAAGAAGTTCACTCCGCCACCACCAGCCGTCAGGCGCTGAAGGCCAGCCTGAAGATTGGCAATCTGCGCTGTGAGATAGGCAGGCGGTGCGCCGCCCGAATTCCGGCCCGGCCCCTGATCATTGTTCCGAAGCGACAGTAGCGTCGGGTCATCAACCGCCCAACGATAGGCTGTACGCAGACCACGAAGCGCGCCTTCAAGCACATCAAATGCATCGTCGCGGGATTCTTTGGTGTCGAAGTTCAGATTGTCCAGCAAACCAAGCGCGACGATTTCGGGGCTGTCGCTGACAGAATCGCGGCCCGGGATCGGTTTTTCCATGATGACGCCGGTTGGCAGGCCAAGCGCAGCGAGCGCATCACGGCCTTCCGCGCCGTATTTCAGCTCGATCTGGACACCTTCATTCGGTGTGATCTTGAGCGACTGCGAACCATTGCTACGGCGAACATCGGCTTTGCCGTCAAGCACAAGCGCGGCATTCAGCTTGAATGTCAGAGACCGCAGATTATCGCCTTGCTCGACTGTAATCTTCTTATCCCGTCCACCATCTACGGAGACGTAGAAATGGTCGCCCGGACGAATAGACAGGCGGTCCGTCACGGCCGCTGTATCAGCCAGAATCATATCGCCATCCGGCAGACCGAACGCGTCGAGGGTGTTGGAGAAACTGTCAGAGAGCACCACATCGCTGGCAGACGAAATGCCGCCGCGGCCTGACAGGCTGGACGACCAGCCCTGCGTACCGTCTGCGACAGACAGCGAGCTGAGGAAGGCAGACTGGTCTTTATCAGAGGTCGCTGTACCGAACTCACCTTCGCCGGTGCCTGCGATAATCACTTCGCTACCGGAAACTTTCAGCCCTTCAACAGACTGATAGTCAGCTCCGCCAATACGTTGTAGCCAGTTCGTGCTGACCACGCCGCCGCCATTAACGCTGATGCTTGCAACAAACCCATCACGGTCCGATTGTGTGCCCGTGGTAAACCCGGTTGCATCGGTTCCTGTCGTACGCGTCGAACCGCCAAGATAGATTGTGCCATCGTCTGCAATCTCGAGCGCGCCGATATCGCCGCCATTGAGATTACCAAGAGAGTATGTCCAGTCGGTTGGATCGTCTGTGCCACCCGCATAGCTGCGCAGAATGGCTTCACCGTTTTCGATGCTCGCGACGATGACGGAGCCATCATCTGCGACCTTCACTTCTTTCACGGAGTCATTCTCGGTCGTGCCGAACTGGCGCAGCCAGAGCTGGTTGCCGTCAGCGTCCAGCTTCTCAATGAACGCATCTTTGCCACCCGTGAGCAGGTCTTCGGTCATGCTGCCAGCTGTTGTACCACCAATGACGAGCGAACCGTCTGCCGCGAAAGCAATCGAATTGCCCTGATCATCGTATGTGCTACCGCGCTGTCGCGTCCACTGCTCGATACCATCAGCATCATACATGGTGACGAAGGTGTCATCGCCGCCGCCGATTGCATTCGTGATCAGCTCGTCGGATGTCTTGCCCGTAATAGCGATCTTGCCATCATCGGATACAGCGAGCGCCAGACCTTCAGCAGACGTCGCAGCGCCGAGCGTACGCGACCAAACCATCTGCCCCTGGCTGTCATAACGCGCCATGAAGGTGTCTTCTTCACCGCGAATACCGCTCTCGCCGATCACGCCTTCAGTCGTGCCAACAACGACATATCCACCATCAGGATGAACCGCCGTAGCGGCAATACTTGTTTCTTTGCCATCTTCGCCGAGGCGCGCAGCGTTCGTCATAACCGGTGCGCCACCGTCGATTCCTGTCCAGACAGAAAGCTGGCCGCCGCCATTATCGCCCATGCCGGACTGACCAACCATGATGGCGGCAGGCGCAGCGTCAGCTGCAGAAAAGCTCAGCGTCTCGGTAGAAACACCTTTAATCTTGAAGCCGAAATCATCGCCTTGAATGACGCCATTCTCGTCTTTCGTACCGATCTTTTCACGGACGAACGTGCTGCGAATGCCAGCTTCTTCGAGCTTGAAATTGATGAACTCGGCGACGTTGTCGAGATTACGGACTGTCTTGCCCGTCGTGGCTTCCATCTCGGCAAGATCAATCGTCACAGACGCGGTCGTGTTGATCTTCTTGGCCGTGACTGTGAACACTTTGTCGCCGGTGAACGCAGCGACCTCAGCGTCATACTCGCCAGAGTGCAGGACCTTGGTGTTGTACTCGTAAGAGGAGCGCGTGATCGCCGCTTCACTCTGCGCCGCAGACAGACGCTGTCCGGCGATCAGAATGGTCTTCTGGATATCGACGCTGGCAAGGAAGTTCTTAACTTCCAGAATGCCTTCCAGCATTCTTTTCTGGGCCCGGCTTTCCTGGCCGACCGGAAGGCGGTCTTCTTTGGCAGCCTGCGCAATCGCCGTAATGCTAGCCAGCGCAGAGTATGCTGCAAAAATTTTCGGTACGTCGCCGCGTTCATCGCGTGCATCACGCGCTACGCTATCGGGAAGGAAAGAGGCTGCGCCCAGCGCTTTGCGCAACGCGTCATCAGGGTCAACTTCCTGGCGCCATGGCAGATCACTGCTGGATGTTGCTGTTTCTTCCGACGCTTGAGCAGACGAGACAGAGCGAGCCTGTGCGGATGCAAGGCTGAGATTAATCTTCGCGTTGTAGTACCCCGCAAGCGGAGAAAAATCGAAATTAATCGGTTCCATCGTTTCGCCATCTTTCAGCGACAAAACACCTGCGACGCGCAGGCGAGACTTGATCATTATCCGTCATCGACCTAACGAAAGTACTAATAGGTCTCAGTAAATCGGTAGAATCCGGAAACCATTCCATGCGTTCACGCAGTCGAAATTCGCAAAGATCATTCGGATGGATTTCCGCCCTGATTTTCAACATTTTACTGATCATCAGCGGCATTGTTGTCTTCCTGATTATTCAGGAAACACGCAACGCCCGCGGTGCCGAATATGAGCCGACTTCTGAGGCTATTACGGCGACGCAGGACCGTATGGGACGTATGTTCGCAGACCTCATCCCGGGCCACGAAAGCAACAGACAATATTGGGCAGAGCTGATCGACGCAGAAGTCCGTCAGGGAGATATTACCAGCGCGCGCGGTTTCCTGCTTTCGGCCCCGTATATGCTTAACCGACAAGACGCGGCTGCTGTAAGTGCTGCAGCATCGACGGAGAGCACCGGGCAGCATGATGACCGGCTTTTGACAGCGGCTAAGCTTTTCCTGCCTGATGATGTCCGCGCCCGCTATGAGCGCGCCGTCGCGCCGCCTGTGATGGACATGACACCCGCCCCACCTGCTGAGGCTACGGGAACTGAAGCCGAAGCGACACCAGAAACAGAAGCAGAGGGTCTGCAATCTGAAGCCCTGATCGAGGGCGAGACGAGCGAAGCCCCTGAACCTGAGTTCTTCGTGCTTGGCGATGCGCGTGACCTCGCTTTCCAGAGCGCCGGCTGGATACGCGGTGACCGAACCGACGTGTTTGCACTCTCCATCTCCGGCCTTGGCCTAATCGCCCGCGATGGCCTTCTGGATGAGTTGGAGCTCGACAGCCGCTTCTTTGAAGGCGCATCGCTTCTGAAAACCGCGATCCGTGCAGACAGGCTGGCGCCCGACTTCGAGCGCACACTGCGCGATCATCTGGAACGCGCCATGCCGGAAGACACGCTTCGAGCTAACCTTGAGGCCGCATTCGCCTCCAATTCCAATCTTCTGATCCAGACTGACGCCATCTTTGCCGCCTTCGCAAATTCAGTGGACCAGCCACGTCTGCGTATCTTCCTCAGTGATCTGGAACGTTTGGCGGCGCTGACCGAAGGTCGCGCAACGGTCGATGCGCTTATGCTGATTGAAACGATCTCATCACAGAGCGATCTGAAACGCGCCGAGCTCATTTCACAGGCAGGTGGTGACCGCGCAATCGCGCTCGCCAAGCACTATGGCGAAGATGCACTCAACGCAGCGACAACGGTCATGGACTGGTCCATGAAGCTGATATCGCTGATTGCGGGCTTCATCGTTCTAAGCCTGCTCATGGGCCTGATTGCGCTCAGCACATTCACCCGCAGCTTTCACATCCCGAAGTCGAGCCCGTACTAGGGGAAGTCTTTCGCAAGCAGGCCGTAGAACAGGCTGTCCACCCATTGGCCTTCCGTCCAATGTGTTTCGCGGTGCACGCCTTCACGCGTAAAGCCCAGCTCATAGAATAGCTGCTGCTTAGGCTTGTCGATTGAATAAATCTCGGCCCAGACCTTGTGAAGATTCAGTTCTTCAAACCCGTAGCGGAGCAGCACACGGCCCGCATCCGGCGCATAATCCTCATCAATGTAGAGATCATCGATCCCGAGATAGATAGAGAAGTCTGCATTGCGATTGATACCATCAATATAGCAAAGCCCTGCAGCACCCATCAGCTCTTTGGTTTCAAGGTCCACGATAGCGAACATGCGTGTCGCCGGATCATTGTTCACCTTGGCATCAAACCAGCTCTTTTGCTGGCTCATGTTCAGCTCGCGATATTCGCGGAAGAAGCGGCGCATGCGCGGATCGTTCCGCCAGGCCAGGAGCTGTTCCAGATCGCTCTCTTCAATGGCGCGAAGGCCGGTGATTTCACCTGTCAGCATCAGCCCACGTGCTCCCACATCAGGGCATCGCCCTTTTTCACAGCGGCCGTCAGCGGCTGGCCAACAACCAGATCCTGCTCGAACGGCTCAACGGAGCCTTCAGGGCGCGGACGCAGCGCCACCAGATCAGCATCTGTGATTGTTTCACCTGCCGCCAGATCGCGCGTTGCACGCAAGCAACGACGCTGCACAACCGCGCTGTCATGCTCATTCGCCTCAATGCGTTTGACGCCGTCGCCCAGCGCCAGTTCAAGTTCGCGCGTGCGGTCGACCATATCGCGCCAGCTTTGCGGGTTCATGGAGAACGGATGGTCAGGACCATCGCGGTTATTGTCGTCGGTGAAGTGTTTCTCGACTGCACAAGCGCCAAGCGTCACAGCACCAAGTACAGCAGCGTGTCCTGGCGTGTGATCAGACAGACCAAGCGGCATGCCCGGATACTTCAGTGCAAAGGCGCGAAGCACGTTGAGGTTCACATTTGCAAAGTTCTCAAGGCTTCCCGTGTAGTTGGTATTGCACTGCATAAGGCAGAGCTCGCGGGTTTTCGTGAGCGCCGCATCGACCGCCCGCTCGACATCTTCCATGTCTGCTGCGCCTGTCGCAAGGAAGACAGGTTTTCCGCGCGAACACACCTCTTCAATGAACTGGTTCCAGCCAATATCACCAGAACCGATTTTCCAGGCTTTCAAATGCTTATCGACCAGATCAATCGCCGCCAGATCATAAGGCGTCGTCATGAAATCGATCTCTGCCTTTTTACTCTCTGCAACGAGCTCGTCCGTCCAGTCGCGCGGAGTCTGATACTTCTCGAAGATGTCATAGACAGACTGCTTCCATGCTGCCTGATGCGCCATCTGCCCGCCAAGCGAGCGAAAGCCCTCATCAGAGACGATGTCACGCGCCAGAAAGTGCTGGAACTTCGCGCAATCGGCACCAGCTTCCTTCGCCAGCCAGATCAGGTCTTTGGCGCGGGACAGCTCTCCATCGTGCGAGCTTGCAATGTCAGCGATGAAATAAGTCGGCTCGTTCAGGCCGATCTTACGGTCGCCGATGCTGAATTCGTGGTCGTAACGCATTGTGCATCCTCGTGAACGAGTGAACGGACAGTGTCCGAAAGGGTTGGCATGGCGCGGCCCAGAACGGCCTCGGCCCGCGCGACATCCAGACCGCAGGAGAGCGCGCGTTCCGGCGTCATATCGCGCGCGGAACTCTGCACCATCCAGTCCGGATTGATGCCAAGCTCAGCGGCGAGCGCCTGCATGAATTCTTCTTTAGAGCTGACATCACGCGATGCCAGATTTGTCACGCCGGTCTCGCCCGTCGCCATCAGGTCCACCAGCCCTTCAGCGCAAGCGCGCACATGCATGGTGGAGGTGAAATAGTCAGTGAAGGCACCAATAGGCGTGCGCTGTGTCAGGCTGTCGATTGCCCAGCGACCAAAGCCCTTTTTCGCGCCGCAAATATTGGTGCGCACAACGAGACTGTTCGGTGCTTCATGCGCCATGGTCTCGGCTGTGAATTTGGATGCGCCATACGCATTGATCATATGAACGGACGCTGCCTCATCATGCTTTTCACGTGGCTCGCCACGGAAGAACTGATCGGTTGAGACGTGAATGAGACGGCCTTCGGTCTGCTGGCTCCACGCCGCCAGCACAGCCACAGGCGCAGCATTCACACGATAGGACATTTCCTGATCGGCTTCGCAGGCAGCAAGATTCACATTCGCAACGCAGTTGATCACGGCCGTAGCGTCCGTCTGACAGAGCAGACGAAACAGCCCCATCTGGTTTGTTACATCAATCTGGAGGTCAGCGCCCGAACGGGCAGCGCCGAGTGCGCGAATGCCGCGCTCCTGCAGCACCGCCATCACTTCCGTGCCCAGAAGGCCGGTCGCGCCGAGAACCAGAACGCTCATTACGCGGCAAGCGATGTCTGACTTGCGCCAGACACGTCCGCTTCCTGTTCGGCGGCCAGTCGCGCCGGATCAATACGCATATCGTTGATGGCAGGGATGTCCGGTCGGCGCATGCACATCGCCAGATAGTCAGCAGCACGCGCAAACGGAGCGTCCTCGCCCATCGCTGCGTAAAGCGCGCGAAACATTTCGACGTCTTCGTCATAGTCGAGCGTCCAGCGCAGGCGTTCCATGCCGCCTTTCGGGCCTTTGATAGATGCGTGTGTCAGGTTTGGATGGTTACGTATCCATGGCGTGACGTGTTCACGCTCATACGGGTCTTCAGCCAGATGGTTGGCCGCGTGCAGATGGCCAGCATGGAAGACTTCGCAGTCCAGCCCGTGCGGGAAGCCCGGAGGCATATTGTTGCAGCCATAGTCTGCCTGCGTCTCTTTCCAGAACCGGATCGTCTCGCCGCAGATTTCCGGATCAATGAGCGGACAATCCGAGGTCACACGCATAACGGCGGTTGCAATCACCTCACGTGCCGCCAGCGCATAACGAGCCAGAACATCCTTTTCAGGACCGCGCACGACTTTATAGCCCCAGCTTTCGGCAGCTTCAGCGACGGGATCGTCCTGCGTCAGATCAGGCACAGCAACGACGACCATATCCGCACCCGGTATCTGGTCGCAGCGATCAAGGCAGCGTTTCAGGAATGGCTCGCCGCCAAGATCCATCATCACTTTGCCCGGGCAACGGGAAGAGCCCATGCGGGCCTGAACGATAACCGCAAGCGTCATGCTGCATCTCCGGATTCTGAAGGTTGCGTCTGAGGCCGTGAGAACAGGGCCTGCATACGCTTCGAGATCACGACACCAAGACGCGTCAGCCCGCAGACCCAGAAATAGATCGCAGCGCGTGGACGGCCGGTGAAAACAGATTTGATCGGTCGCCAGATCGGGTAGCGAACGAACAGGTGAAAATACATGGAATGGGCACGGTCCGGATGGGTACGGATGAACTCTGCATCGCGGCGCCCATACCAGCGGAACTTGCCCATATAATCGGAGAATTCAGGGTGGTGATATTGCGGCACAATGGTGCGCCCTACCCCGAATGTGAACCGGCCCGTATCGACGATACGCTTGAAGAGGTCCGCATCATCGGACTGATCCTTGTTGACCTCATCAAAGCGAACCGCCTGCAAAACCTCTTTGCGGTAGAGCGTTGGCGCAACGCCGATCATTAGCGAGCGTGGACCGGGTTGATGCTGGAACACGGCCATAGCGTCATGCTCGGCACGGTTCCAGAAACCGTTGTCTTCAATACCGACACCGGCCTGAACCACATCAAGCTCAAACTCTTCCATGTCTCGCTGGAGCGAAACGAGCGCATCTGGCGCAGGGCGGTGGTCGGCATCAATGAAGGCGATGAGATCATATGTGGCATTGTCGGCCCCGAGCTGACGGTCGGGCGCGAGGCCGCGTCCGCCAGAGCGGATCACCTTCGCGCCGAGACGTTCGGCAATCGCGACAGTGTCATCTGTCGAACCACCATCCACGACAATCAGCTCATCCGGCTGGCACGCCTCAATGGCCCGGATCGATTTCTCAATCCGGCTCGCTTCGTTGCGTGCACAGAGCACAACAGAAACAGGCGCGCGTGTCATGCGCGTAGTTAAACATTTCAGGCGCTAAGGATTGGTAAAGCAAAGCACGCATATCTTTAACCGAAAGAACAAATTTGAACCAAATTGAAGGGGTTCAGACCATGAGTATCGCAGCAGCTTCCGACCTTGATCTTCAGGCGATCACACGCGATTTCCGTACGCCGTTTCCTGATCTCAATGGAAAATCTATCCTGATTACAGGGGGTACCGGCTCTTTCGGCAAGAAGCTCGTCAAGATCATCACCGACAACTGGACACCGCGCCGTCTTGTTATCTTCTCTCGCGATGAGTTGAAGCAATACGAGATGGCTCAGGAGTTTCCGATGCAGAAACACGAGTTTCTGCGGTACTTTATCGGCGATGTTCGCGATCAGGCCCGCCTCGAAATGGCGATGCGCGACATTGATTTCGTCATTCACGCCGCCGCGCTGAAGCATGTTCCGATCGCTGAATACAACCCGATGGAATGCGTTAAAACCAATATTATGGGCGCAGAGAACGTTGTGAATGCCTGCATCCGCGCCGGTGTTCAGAAGGTTGTGGCGCTCTCCACCGATAAAGCGGCCAGCCCAATTAACCTTTATGGTGCGACTAAGCTGGCCTCCGACAAGATTTTTGCAGCGGCCAATAACCTCTCCGGTCGCAATGGCTGTCGCTTCTCGGTTGTGCGCTATGGCAATGTGGTTGGCTCTCGTGGTTCTGTCGTTCCGTTCTTCAAAAAGCTGGTCGCAGAAGGTGCAGATCATCTGCCAATCACAGACGAGCGCATGACACGCTTCTGGATCACGCTGGAGCAAGGCGTGAACTTCGTGCTGTCCAGCCTCGAACTGATGGAAGGCGGCGAAATCTTCGTTCCGAAAATCCCGTCTACGACAGTGGTTGAACTAGCAAAGTCTGTCGCCCCGCACCTGCCGCACAAAGTCATCGGTATTCGTCCGGGCGAGAAGCTGCACGAAACTATGGTTGCCGAAGATGATGGTCGTTCGACCATCGAAATCCCTGACCGTTTTGCAATTCTGCCAGCGCTCGATGAGAAGCTGATGGCAAAATGGCTGGAACGCGGCGCAAGCCAGATGGAAGATGGTTTCTATTATGCGTCTAACCGCAACCCGGAGCGCATGGATGCACGCGGCCTTCTGGGCATGCTGCAGGCGGCCTTCCCTGAAATGGGCGAGCTTCCACTCGCACCGACATCGGGCGTCAGCAAAGCCGGCTAAAGCGCCTGACACGAAATTCAAAAAATGCCGCTTCCAGATGGAGGCGGCATTTTTGTTTCAGACCAGATTAAGTCGGCGTCACTCTGGATTATTGTTCAACGTCGCCAATAGCTCTGACGCCGCATCCGACATGGCACGATAATTGTGCCCGACGCCAGGGACGATCTGAACCTGCCATGCGAACGGTACATTCCGCGCCTCAGCGTTCGCCTGCGCGGCAGCAAACAGGTTCTGTCCGCGGTCTAATCGGAAATTGCCTTGCGCCATGGCGCGGTCCGTCTGCTCCAGAAACCCCTGATCAGCGGTATTGTCGTTCTCACCGAGCAGAATAGTCAGCTCAGTTGCGTATGCCTCAGCCGCAGAGAATGGCATATTCTGAAGGCCATACGGGTACGGCGCGTCGTCATCAGGAAAAGTGTACGTACCTGCATTCGCCGCGATCGCATGACGGATACGCGCCCCAGGTTTCATCATCACCATACGCTGAATAAACTGAGAGCCCGCAGAGTGCCCGAACATATCATATTCTGAAATCGCCCAGTCATTGCGAGCATTCAGCTCGTCGACAATGTTCTCGATAACAGTGAAGGCCCATTCGCTTTCAGGGTTCAGCGCCCCGAAAACGTTTCGGACATTGCCCTCCTGATAGTCCGCCGTGACATAGCGCGAAAACCGGTTTTCAAATTCCGGCGCGATGACGAGTATGCCCTGTGTATCAGCTGTTTCAGCCCAGGCATCCAGATAATCGTCAGCATTGCGGCCCATGCCGTGCATCACAATCAGCACCGGATCTGCTGGCGTCCAGCCCTCCGGCCGATGCGTCCAGACCCGAATGGTCCGCCTGTCCGATGTCTCATATGCTGTCATCACAAAACTGGATGTACCTTCAGGCGTTTGTACAGGGTCAGTCAGCTCCGGTCCGCGAGGGATCCAGCTGACATAGGCATAAAGCAGGCCGACAAGCGACACTGCAGCTACAACCAGCACTGCGCCGGTCCATTTCAAAAATTTCAAGATTCCCGTTCCCACAATCTACGGCCGTTCTGCCCGAACAGCCTCGTCCATGCCCCTACCTGAGCGGGTTATGTGGGAGATAATCAGGCGACTACCAGTTCAACTCTGCCTCACACGTTCGTGTGCAACAGAATCCGACATCCGGGGTGAGATCACCCCAGATTGAACGCGCCTTTGATGCCGTCGATCAGCAGCTGAACAGACAGAGCCGCCAGAATAACGCCGAGGATACGGGTCAGACCACCTGCAACGCTGTCACCCATCATGCGAACGAGCGGACCAGCAAGCAGGAACATGACGAGGCAGACCAGCATGTTCAAAGCAAATGCGGCAAGAACCACACCCTGCTGCGCAATGCTGTCAGAGTTGCTCATATAGAGCATCGCCGTCGCGATCGTGCCCGGACCCGCGAGCATTGGAATACCAAGCGGAAAGACAGAGATATCGTCCAGGTCTTCGTGTTCGGCCATATGCGCCTCTGCGCGGTGTTCACGGCGCTCGGTACGCTTCTCGAAGACCATGTCGAGCGCGATCAGAAAGAGCAGCAAGCCACCCGCCGCACGGAACGCATCGATAGAGATATGCATCTTCTCCAGCAGCCATGAGCCGCCGAAAGCAAATGCAAACACGATAATGGTCGCGACAATAACCGACTTGATAGCCATTTTGCGCGAATACGCCGGTCCGCCTGGCGCAGTCATGGACGCAAACACGGGCGCAACGCCCAGCGCATCCACAAGCACGAAGAAGGTGACAAAACTTGCCGAGAAAAGAGAGATAAGATCCTGAGACATGAGGCCCCTGTACGCCTTTAGCGGCAAAGTTCAAGCGCTAAATTTGCATATCTGAATTGAACTTTTCACTGCATCGAACAGCTTGAGCACGAATAAAGCGGCTCACCTGCATTTCTGGAGCAAAATAATGCGAAAGTATATCGCAGCACTCTTTTAAGTCCGCCACCTCTTCACCGCGCCACAAAGCTGTTAGACGATAGACATCGGCGATTCAGGGGGTGATTGAGCTATGGCAACGGCAGGCGAAGAAATCCTGATCAAGGACGCAATGGTGTTCCTGTTCGCTGCAGGCGTGGCCGTTCCCTTCTTCCGTTTTCTGAAGCTGCCTGCAGTCATCGGCTTCATGGTATCCGGTCTCGCGCTGGGTCCGTTCGGCGTCGGCATGCTGGCCGAGCATTGGCCCGTTCTGGAATATATTTCGATATCCGAACCCGAAGCCGCCGCCCCCTTTGCAGAACTTGGCGTGCTCTTCCTTCTGTTTCTTCTGGGGCTGGAATTCTCGTTCGAAAAGCTTTGGGCGCTGAAGAAAACCGTGTTCGGCGTTGGCGGCATGCAAGCCTCCGTCAGCGCGCTCTCGCTCGCGGCGATTGCGTTCTGGCTCATCATCCCTGACCCGAGCGTCGCAATTGTCTGTGGTCTGGCGCTCGCCCTCTCCTCCACCGCCATCGTGATGCAGGTTCTGGTCGAGGAGAAGATTGCGGCAAAACCTGTCGGCCGGACCAGCTTCGGCGTGCTGCTCTTTCAAGACATTCTGGTTGCGCCAATTCTGATCTTTGTTGGCCTTTTGAACATTGAAGAAGGCGCGAACCTGACATCCGTGCTTCTACAAGCGTTTGTGCAGGGCGTTATCGCCATCGCCGTGATCTTCTTCATCGGCAAATTCGTGCTGCGACGCCTGTTCAAAATGGTCGCGATTGCCGGTGGGCGTGATTTCCTTATGGCGCTGACGCTGCTGACAGTTGTCGGGGCAGCAGCTATTACCGCAAGCGCGGGCCTTTCATTGGCGCTGGGCGCGTTTCTGGCTGGCCTTCTGCTTGGTGAGACAGAGTTCAAACACCAGACAGAGGTCGATCTGGAGCCATTCAAAGGCATACTGCTCGGCCTGTTCTTCATGACAGTCGGCATGGGGCTCGACCTGCCCGCCATCGTCTCGCAACCGCTGACGATCGTGCTCGGTCTGGTCATCCTGATAAGCGTAAAACTTGTTGCAGCATATGGTGCCGTACGGATTTTGAACAAAGATAACGCTGTCGCAATTGAGAGCGCATTCCTGCTGGCCCCTGCCGGTGAGTTTGCATTCGTCGTGGTCGCAACCGCATCAGCGACCGGCATTTTGCCATCAGACATCGCCGCGCCGCTCACCGCAGTCGCCGGCCTTTCCATGCTATGCATTCCCGTCATGTCGAAGATCGGACAGTACCTCGCCAGAAAGACACTGCCAGAGGACGCACCAGTCGCCGAGGAAGTTCAAGACTTTTCCGATCATCAGGGCCACGTCCTGCTCGCCGGTTTTGGTCGCGTCGGCGAGGTTGTGGCGCGGATCCTCTCTCAGGAGTCTGCCGATGTCGTTGCGCTGGATATGAATGCGCGGCTCGTTTCTAACGCGCGCGAGGCTGGATATCGCGCCTATCTGGGCGATGCATCGCGGCCAGAACTTCTCCATTCGGTCGGTCTGGAAGGGGCATCTGTCTTCATCATCACCGTCGATAATCCGCAAATCACAGAGATGCTGGTGCGGTCCGTTCGCGCGGTTCGTCCTGATATTCCAATTCTCGCCCGGGCCCACGACGCGCTCCACGCCACAGAATTAGAGCGCGCTGGCGCGAACTATGTCGTTCCGGAAGTTGTTGAAACAGGTCTGCAGTTGTCTGGTAATGCGCTGCGTAGTTTCGGCTATGAGTATGAAACCGTGCGCGCGCTTCTGGCGACAGAACGCGAAGAAGCCTACCATACCAAGTCGAGCGAAGACGCTTGATTTAAAAGAAAAATGGGTCCGGAGAAATACTCCGGACCCAAGTAAAGCGACTAGGGAAGACCAGATCCATAATCGCTGAAAAGATGTCAGATGTCCTATCCCTGGAAGAGGGAAAGGATCGTCTGGGAATTCTGGTTCGCGATAGACAGCGCCTGAACGCCGAGCTGTTGTTTAACCTGCAAGGCCTGCAGTCGTGCGCTCTCTTTAGAGAGGTCTGCATCGACCAAATTGCCAACACCAACCTCAAGGCTATCGCTGAGTTTGGACACAAAGCTGATATGCGTATCAACGCGGTTCGCTGTTGCGCCGAGACGCGACAGAGCCGAGTTCACATTATTCAGGCTGGTATCAATTGTGCTGACAAGACCGGACGCCAGCGTTGCTGTGCCGAGGCTCGCAGTTGCCGCGAAGGTGATAATCGCACCACCCAGTGAAAGATTTTCCGTATCCAGAGTGATCTGATCCGTCGAGTCAATGTCAGCGATGAAGCCGATACCGTTCGTCTGCGAGCCATCAAGAAGGTTCGCGCCGTCGAATTCCGAATTGTTGATGATCGTGCTGATCTGGCTGATAAGCGACTTGAAGTCTTCATCATATGCGGCGCGCGCAGCACCGTTAATGGACGTATCAGACGCCGCAAGCGCCTTAGAGCGCAGCTCGATCAACAAATCTGAAATGGATTCACTACCGGCAATCGCGACATCAACAATGGAGTTGGCGCGATCCAGACTGGTTTGTACCGCCGCAAGCGCCCCGATATCGCCTCGCATGCCTTGCGCAACCGCAAAAACCGCTGAGTCGTCTCTGGCGCCGCCGACTTTATACCCGCTGGCGACCCGGTTTTGGGTCTGCTCAAGATCACTATTGGTTTTGTTCAGAACCTGCAATGCGCTCATTGCAGCTGAATTTGTATGTACACTCGAAACCATCAGTTCTCTCCCGCAGGGAAGCTAAATTTCCTGCCTCGGAGTAAAGGTTTCGCTCGTGATGGTTAAATAAACGTTGGCAAAGAGAAAAAAGTTTCTCAGGTATTCGTCGGATCGGCTTCAGACCTGGCGGTCAACAATCAGTCCGTAAGCTTCGCCCATAGACTTTGCGAGCTCGAGAAACTGCTCTTCCGGCCATTGTTTAAGAACTTCACCGGACGTTGGATCAAGAACCTTCTGGACATACTTGCCCGTGTCTTCATCGCGTTCGATGACGAGTTTACCATGGGGTGCGTTCTGTGTTTCTTCCAGCGCCTCTTTCAGAAGCTGGCGTCTTTGTTCGGCCGGGTCTGTTGTCTCAACGTCTTCTGCCCTGCGGACATCAGATGCTGCAGACTGTTCTTCCTGGCCTGAAGCTTCGCGAAACGCGAAACGCTCTTGTTTGATATCAGCAGCCAATGCGCCAGATACCGGGGTAAGTTTGAGATCTCCTGACATTGTGTGTCTCCTAACCGTGGAAGGAAGGACCGGAGCCGATGAATAAGATCACCGGCCCCGATACCCTTGCCTCTATCGGAAGAAGGACAATGCAATACCTGCAGAAGAGTTCGCGATAGACAGAGCCTGAACACCAAGCTGTTGCTTGGTTTGCAGGGCCTGAAGTTTCGCAGATTCTTTTGCGAGGTCCGCATCGACCAGGTTGCCGATACCTTTCTCGGTCACGTCAGACAGCTTCTGAACGAAGTCGCCGTGGATGCCGAGCGCTTTAGACGCCGTACCGAGGCGAGCGAGCGCCTGGTTCAGGTTGTCCAGCGAGGTTTCGATTGTGCCAACCGCTGCAGAAGCGTTTGTCACAGTATCAAGAGATGCTGTCGCTGCCAGCGTCACGACTGCGCCGCCGAGAGACAGGTTTTCGTCCACGACAGTGATAGTAGAACCACCATCTGCATCAGCCAGCGCTTCCACGCCAGTTGTAGAGTTGTTGATGAGGTTCACGCCGTTAAATTCAGCGTTGCTGACAATTGTGCCGATCTGGTCACGAAGCGCTTTGAAGTCTTCGTTGAACGCTGCACGCTGAGATGTTGTGAGTGATCCGTCAGCAGCACCAAGTGCCTTCTCTTTCATATCGATGAGAAGATCGCCAACTGCTTCGCCCGCGGCGATAGCAACGTCGACAGTAGAGCTTGTGCGGTCGATGGATTCTTTAACAACACCAAAACCGGCAACATCAGAGCGCATGCCTTGAGCAATCGCGAAGATAGCGCCGTTGTCTTTAGCAGAAGCAACTTTCATACCCGTGTTGATGCGGGACTGAGAAGTTTCAAGCTGAGAGTTTGTGTTGTTCAGCTGTTGCAGCGCAACCATTGCGCCATAGTTTGTATTTACGCTCACCATTTTGGTGGTCCTTTCTGGTCTTCAATGCCTGCAGACAGGCACATTCAGAGCTTTTTGCTCACTGGGATTCTTCCCGCATATGACTAGGCAAAAGCTGGGCCAGACTTATGGTTAAGCGTGATTTTCGGGATTTCCGGTCGCTGCTGAATTCCTATGGTTAACAAAATTTCCAGTATGGTTAGCAAGATATGAAGGGAGCGACAAAACCTGCCGACCGGCATAATTTGCCGGGTTAATATTGCCTATATATTCGTTGTTTTTATTGAAATTTTATCGATCCGCCGCACGCTGGGTGATCATGTGCGTGCGTCAGAAACGAAAAAGCCGGGCCACAAGGGCCCGGCAGTCATGAAAGGTCTTACGCCTTTTATGTCTTCGTTTTTTTGGTCTTCCCTTATCGGAAGAAGGACAGGGCAATACCGCTTGCCTGGTTGGCAATGGAGAGCGCCTGAACACCGAGCTGCTGCTTGGTTTGCAGAGCCTGCAGTTTTGCAGATTCTTTTGCGAGATCCGCATCGACAAGGTTGCCGATACCTTTCTCAGTCACGTCAGAAAGTTTCGTGACAAAATCAGAGTGAATACCAAGCGCTTTAGACGCCGTGCCGAGACGGGCCAGAGCCTGGTTGAGGTTTGTGAGAGAAGTCTCGATTGTGCCAACCGCTGCAGACGCGTTTGTCACAGTGTCGAGAGATGCTGTCGCTGCGAGCGTAACGATTGCGCCGCCGAGAGACAGGTTCTCGTCGAGAACCGTGATAACAGAGCTACCGTCAGAAGACGCGAACGCCTCTACAGAAGCAGTTGTGTTATTGATCAGGTTCACGCCGTTGAATTCAGCGTTAGAAATAACCGTGCCAACCTGGTCACGAAGTGCTTTGAAGTCTTCGTTGAACGCAGAACGCTGAGACGTTGTCAGAGAAGAGTCTGCCGCGCCGAGCGCTTTCTCTTTCATGTCGATAAGAAGGTCACCGATTGCTTCGCCAGCAGCGATAGCAACGTCGACTGTAGAGCTTGTGCGGTCGATAGATTCTTTAACAACACCGTATCCAGCCACGTCAGCGCGCATGCCCTGAGCGATCGCATAGATAGCACCGTTGTCTTTTGCGGAAGCGACTTTCATACCCGTGTTGATACGGGTCTGAGTTGTCTCAAGAGCTGAGTTTGTAGAATTCAGCTGCTGCAGCGCGACCATTGCGCCATAGTTTGTATTTACGCTCGCCATTTTAGCGATCTCCATTCTGGTTATGTAATTCAGGCCTTTTGCCTGAACGGACCTTTTGTCCGCAGAACGGCTTCGCAAATGACGGGCCAGTTTCGTGCTTAACAGAAAAAGAGTTTTAGCCGGTTTTAAGGGGCAAAAACGTTAACGCAGCTCGGAAGCTTTATTAAAGTTTTTCCGAACCGACCTTTTTGTTGCCTATAGGCACATATTGCCCGGCAGGATTTTCCTTCCTTTACAGAGTTTTGATATTAATGAAGAATTTTTACTCGCCTGATGCGGAATGCCCAAAAAGAAAAAGCCGGGCCCCTGAGGGACCCGGCAGGAATGAAGGCTGCCACCTTCAATA
Organism: Ponticaulis sp.; assembly: GCF_029210165.1. Classification (NCBI taxonomy): domain Bacteria; kingdom Pseudomonadati; phylum Pseudomonadota; class Alphaproteobacteria; order Hyphomonadales; family Hyphomonadaceae; genus Ponticaulis; species Ponticaulis sp. Next base: position 1,999,389 of record NZ_JARGNT010000001.1, on the reverse strand, counting down.
TTTTAACTGATTTGCCTCTGAGAGGCCGTCGCTTCTTAACGGAAGAAGGACAGTGCGATACCGCTCGCCTGGTTGGCGATGGAGAGCGCCTGAACGCCGAGCTGCTGCTTGGTTTGCAGAGCCTGAAGTTTCGCAGATTCTTTCGCGAGATCCGCATCGACGAGGTTGCCGATACCTTTCTCAGTCACGTCAGAGAGCTTCGTGACGAAGTCTGAGTGAATGCCGAGCGCTTTAGACGCTGTACCGAGACGCGCGAGCGCCTGGTTGAGGTTCGTCAGAGATGTCTCGATTGTAGAAACGGCAGTAGATGCTTTTGTGACTGTATCGATGACAGCAGTCGATGTCAGCGTCACGATAGAGCCGGACAGAGACAGGTTCTCGTCGAGAACTGTGATGACGGATGTACCGTCAGAAGACGCGAACGCCTCAATGTTAGCAGTAGAGTTGTTGATCAGGTTCACGCCGTTGAATTCAGCGTTAGAGACAACAGTCGCGATCTGATCACGAAGCGCTTTGAAGTCTTCGTTGAATGCAGCACGCTGGTTTGAAGTCAGGGAAGAGTCAGCTGCACCAAGCGCTTTCTCTTTCATGTCGATGAGAAGATCACCGATCGCTTCGCCAGCTGCGATAGCAACGTCGACTGTAGAGCTTGAACGATCAAGTGAGTCTGTGACAACACCATAGCCGGCAACGTCAGCGCGCATGCCCTGAGCGATCGCATAAATAGCACCATTGTCTTTTGCGGAAGAGACTTTCATGCCCGTGTTGATACGGGTCTGAGTCATTTCGAGCTGAGAGTTTGTAGAGTTCAGCTGCTGCAGCGCGACCATTGCGCCATAGTTCGTATTTACGCTCGCCATTTTAGCGATCTCCATTCTGGTTATGTAACGCGTGCATTTTGCTCGCTCAGGCGTTTTGCCTGCGGACTAGTAAGAGCAAGCGCGATGCCAAACCGAATGGTTAAGGGATAGGCCGGAAGCCCCCGTAATTACGGATGAAAATGTTACGAAAAAGGATGCAATTTTCCCGTGAGGCAGTTTCGACCAGGCAAAACTTTCCTCCCCCGGCAATTACTGCCTGCCGGGCCATGAAAAAACCGCCGGGGATCTCTCCGCCGACGGCCGCCTGTGCTTCTGTGTGCGTGTTCTGACGCATTGTTTCCAACTTTCGGTGGCCGTAGCAGGGGGAAGGAATACATCCCTCCCCCATTTACGACTGAAGGTCTTACTGGAACAGACTGTTGATGATCTGCGGAGCCTGGTTCGCGATCGACAGTGCCTGTACGCCAAGCTGCTGCTTCGTCTGCAGAGCCTGAAGTTTGGCACTCTCTTTTGCCATGTCCGCATCGACCAGATGGCCGACACCCTTCTCGAGGGAATCACGCAGCTTTGTCACGAATTCAGAGTGAATCGTGAGCGCCTTCGAAGACGTGCCCAGACGCGCGAGCGCCTGGTTCAGGTTAGTCAGCGATGTTTCAATCGTGGAGACCAGAGCTGAAGCATTGGTAGCTGTGTCGAGCGATGCCGTCGCAGCGATCGTCACTACGCCACCACCCAGAGAAAGGTTTTCATCTTGCACCGTAATGACAGAATTGCCATCAGCATCGGCAAATGCCGTGATTTCTGCAGTGCTGTTATTGATCAGGTTCACGCCATTGAATTCAGCATTGCTGACAATGGTTTCAATCTGATCACGCAGCGCCTTGAAATCTTCGCTGAAGGCAGCTCGTTGCGCCGTAGTCAGTGTTTCGTCAGATGCAGCAAGCGCTTTCTCTTTCATATCGATGAGAAGGTCGGAAATTGCACTTCCGGCCGCGATTGCGACATCCACCGTCGACCCGGTGCGGTCGAGACTGTCAAGAACAACGCCAAAGCCGGAAAGGTCTGCACGCATGCCCTGAGCAATGGCGTAAATCGCGCCATTGTCCTTAGCCGATGCAACTTTAAGCCCGGTATTGATGCGTTCTTGGGTCCCGCTGAGAGCCATGTTGGTGCTGTTCAGTTGTTGCAGGGCGACCATCGCCCCGTAGTTGGTATTTACAGAAAGGGCAGCCATTTTAGTTTCCTTCCATTCTGGCAGGTATTGTTCTGACCATTTTAGTCAGCTGGACATTTTGTCCTGCATACGCGTGCGCAAATGGCGTGCCGTTTTGGTAAATGGAAACTTAACCGGGAAAGCCCCTATTTCATTGAATTTTCTATAAATATCGACCCATTCCGTACTCGGATAGGCAGGGTTTTCCGAGCCTGTTCGGACCTGTAGTGCAGTCTTTGCCGGGTGGTGTACTGCCCATCACAAACCTGCGATCCGCTATGGAAAATATTGAAAGCCATGATAGCTTCGCCGACAGATATAATCGGAGGAACCGCCATGATCCGACAGGCTCTCGTTTCAGTATCACTGCTCGCAATATTCGCCGGTCCGGCATACGCCGCTGACCTCATGACAGCGGACGAAATCCGTGAACGCATGACAGCCGGCGTTGATCATATTTCAAATGACGATTTGATCAGCCGCATGGAAGCCAACGAAAATCTGGTCCTGATTGATGTTCGCACGGAAGCCGAATACGAGGCCGGTCACATTGCTGGCGCGCAGTCAGTTCCGCGTGGAGTCGTCGAATTCCGGATCGGGTCACTCGCGCCAGAGGCCGATCAGGAAATCATCGTCACCTGCTCTCACGGAATTCGCGCAGCAGCGGTGACAAAAATCCTGCAGGGCTTCGGGTACACCAATGTCAGCGCGCATCGCGGCGTCACATCATGGGTTGAAGCCGGTCAGACAATTGAAAACCGGATGGGTACCCTTCAATACGTTCCGTCAGTGGGCGAGGAAGACTGATCAGGCGTTAGCGGGCTCGCCGACTTTCAGCTCGAGCCAGTCCAGAATATCAGCTGCGACCTGGTCCAAGCCTGGTTCATCGAGAATCCAGTGCGCGTGGTTTTCGTATTCGCGAAAATCACCCGGCACAGGGGCGCGGGCATATTTCTCACCCACTTTGCGAACAGCCTTGGCTGGCGTCGCCCTGTCTTTACTGGCGGCAATAGTCAGTGATGGCACCTGAAAACGCTCCTCGCGGACCACAATCCCGTCTGCCAGATTGCCGTACACCTTGCCTGAATCATAAAGTGCCGTCGCATAGATTTCATCGTGACGGGCACGTGGCACACAGTTCAGAACGCCCCATTTGAAACCTGTCTTCCAAACCTTATGCGCCCTGGAGCGGTTCTGCGACAGAACAATGTTCAGGAATGTGATCGCCACAGCAGGCGTGACGGCATGGCAGTCGCGCGGCTGGGCCGGCGTCAGAAACACCCCGCCTGATGTCATATTCATTTCAACAAGTGACTGGGCAATCAGCCCGCCCATTGAATGACCGATCACGACCGGCTTTTCGCCTGTTTCTTCACGAATGCGGCGGCATTCCTCCGACATCGCTGTGATGTAATCGTCCAGACCGAGCTTATTCAGCTCATCGGGCGGGTTCTCAGCCAGTCGATATTCGGGAAAGAGGGTTGGTGCTTCACAGGTCCAGCCTGCACGCTCCAGAAAGCGGCGCATCGGCGTCCATACACTGCCAGCGCAACCAACGCCATGAATGAGAAGCAGTCTGCGGCTCATAAAAAACCTCCCCGTATATTTTCAGGGAGGTTAGCTCGGTTTAGGCGCAGGGCATAGATGGCGAAAGAGCACGCCCTTATTCGCCGTTCAGACCCTGCATGATCAATCGGTTGATATCGATCAGATCCTGAATGTCTTCGTCTTCACGCATGATCGCAGAGGTATGCTTGCTGACGAAAATAGACAGAGAAATAATGCTGGCACGCAGCTGGGCCGGCAATCCGTTATCCGGATTTGCACAGTCCAGAGACAGCGCAGACCAGACACGCCGGTTCCAGTCCAGCGCGTCCATGAGCTTATGGAGATCGCTCTTGCCAGTTTTTTCTGCCTCGACCAGCGCGGCGGTTACCTGAGCAAAGAGGCGATACTCAATTTCACGCGGATTCTCGGTCCGACGTGCTGTCTGCTGATACGCCTTGATGGACATGCCCCAAGCGCTCCTCTTCGTATGACATTATGTTCCGGCACCTTGTCAGCGCCTTATAATATTGACCCGCCATCACATCCTTGGAACAGGAAATGCATTCCTTGAGGATATCAGGATTTTTAATGACGGACATGAACTCCGTCATTTTCACCACAAATTCTTCATACTGGGCAGAGATGTCCGAAGGATCGAGATACATCATCATAACCGGGAAATAGATGCGCTTCGCAGGCGTATCCGCTTCGTGCGGCTGCATAATGTCTTTCTCACGCAAAACGGACGCTTTGTTCTGCAGAAGCAGAACACCGCGACGATCGCCGTTTTGAATGACAGCGCCGTTCACAACGAATTTTTCGCCTGGTTTCAGCGACAATTTAAGCGGCATGGTGTCCTCCAGCCAGTAAACATTCTGACTGGTTTTACCTCCATCAGGTTAATGCAAGTTTTAGATGGAGTAATTCGAAGTTAGCCGTTTCTTAAAGAGACCATGGCAATTCGGTATAAACGCAATCACCGGAGCGCCACATGACAGACGCCACCCAGAACACAACTCTCGATCAAGCGCTGGACGCGGCACCTCTAGCCAATCCAATGCCAGCTGACGCCGTTGGTGACGCAGCTAAGAGTCAGGCGCTGCAAACGGTTCTTCGTTTCAAGAACAACAAATCTGACGATAAGCTACGCAAGGCCATGCCGCTGATGAAGCGCGCTGTTCGGCTTATCAACGAAGAAAAATACCGCGAGGCAGCGCAGCTGGGCCTGCAAGCCGTCAATATTGACGAGAACCTCTCCCTCGCCTGCCATATTACAGCTATCGCACTCGATAAGCTCGGCGTCGCAAGCCTCGCGCTAGGCATGTATGAACGCGCGCTCAAGCTCTCACCGGAAGAGCCGGAGATCTATCAGAACCTTGGCCTGCTGGCATGGCGCATGGACCTTTATGACGTCGCCGAGAAGTTTTTCCGTATTTTCTGTCGCATGATGCCGGAGCATGTCGAAGGCCCGAATAACCTCGCCTGCGTTCTGCGCGATAAAGGCGAATTTGAAAGCGCTATCGAAGTGCTTCGCGCCGCAATTTACGAAAATCAGGAAAGTTCGCTTCTGTGGAACTCGCTCGGCACCGTGATGATGGAGCAGACCGAATTCGACAATGCGGTTCTGTTCTACGAACAGGCGCTTCAGCTGGAGCCGAACCTTGCGCGCGCCTACCACAATATCGGCTATTGCCGCGCGACAGAGGGCCGCCACGACATTGCACTCGAACATCTTCAAAAGGCGCTCGATCTGGGCGTCCTGCCAGCAAATGAGCGCGCGGAAACCGAGCACGCGATTGCGATTTCCCTCATTGGTTCCGGTCAGCTCGACAAAGCGTGGGACGCTTATGAATGCCGCAACAATCCACGTTATGGCGGCGCGACATCCTACTCCATCCCGCTGAAGCAATGGGATGGCGAACCGCTGGAAGGCAAGAAAATACTCGTTGTCGGCGAGCAAGGTCTCGGTGACGAAGTCATGTTCCTGAACATGGGCCATGACCTGATTGACCGCCTCGGCCCTGAAGGCTCTCTGACCATCGGTGTCGTACCGCGTCTGGAAGCCCTCATGCAGCGCTCATTCCCGACAGCGAAAGTCACCAAGCACTCTACGGTTCGCTCCAACGCCATTCCACTTCGTGGCTGTCCGCTGATCACCGACTGGGACACCTATGATTTCTGGGCCCCAATGGCGAGCGTACTGCGTGCTCTGCGTACAGATATCAAAGACTTCCCGACAGAAAGTGGCTTCCTCACACCTGATCCGGAACGTGTCGAGCATTGGAAAAACGAACTTGCCAAGCTTGGCCCCGGCCTCAAAACGGGCATCCTCTGGAAGTCCATGCTGATGACGGCCAAGCGGTCGAAATACTATTCTCCGTTCACGCAGTGGAAGGACACGCTGAAAACCGAAGGCGTTGTCTGGGTGAACCTTCAGTACGGCGAATGCGCGGAAGATATTGAACGCGCTGAGAAGGAGTTTGGCGTCAAAATCCATCAGATGGAAGGCATCAATCTGAAAGACGATCTGGACGATCTGGCTGCACTTTGCGTCGCGCTTGATCTGGTCGTCGGCCCGATGAACGCCACGACAAACATCGCGGCTGGTTCGGGCGCGCGCACTGCCATTATCGGTGCGCCGAATGCGTGGCCTTATCTCGGCACCGGCGAACTGCCCTGGTATCCGACTGCGAAAGTCTTTGCGCCTGACACGATCAACAACTGGAAGCCCGCAATGAAGAGCTTCCGCGAATGGCTTACAGAACAGGCCACAAAAGAGACCGACGCGAAGGTCAAAGGCGCCGCTTGAAAGCCAGTTTAAGGCAGCGACCTCATCGGTCCGCCTTCATATAGTTTCTGATACAGCGCCGCGTCTTCTGCGTGGCGCTGTTTTAGTTTCTGCAGAACTGCATCTGAAAGATCAGCGCGCGTGAACGGCGTAACGCCTTCCTCTCTGCGGCCTTCGTTGTGTCGCTTCTGAAACGCTTCGACACCAATTTCCCGCCCCATCAGCTCGCTGGCGAGTTCGGCGCCCGTCTCAGCCAGATGATCAACTGCAGCCAGCAACACCCTGCATTCAGGACGCGCACCTTCCGGCGTCAGAAAGTCCATATGCGCATTGGCTGGCTCGGACATCAGAAAGTCCTCGGCCGACATGCCATTGACCTCGTCATGTAGGCGATGGCGCGGCTTAACGCGAATAAAATTATAGAGCGAAATCATGCGATCGACCGGATCTCGCACATAGCTGAGCAAGACAGTGTCGGGATCATTCAGATCGAGGTTCTCGTTATCTATCAGATAACGCAGCTGGATGTGTCCCCCGATAAACGCCCAGTTCTCGGGCAGCGTTCGCGTACCGAACCTCTCGGGCGGAACTCCGTCAGAGCGCATGAAATATTTGAACGTCCTGTCACTCCCCGCGAGCAGGTTCATGAACACACGATGCAGCGATGTGCCCGCCGTTTTGGGAATGTGACTAAAAACGATCCGCATCGCTGCGACGTTAAAAATGCGGCTTCCCAAGTCAAGGCGTTTGACCGCCACTAAAAATAAAATCCGCCCGACTTCCATCTTCGTATTGAATAGTTGAAGCATCACATATCTGAACGGGATCGAACTCTTGAAACTCGCTATTATCGGCGCCGGATTTTCAGGCCTCACTTGCGCACGCATTGCCCGCCAGAACGGATTGGACGTCACAGTTTTTGACAAAGGGCGCGGCGCAGGCGGGCGGCTGTCGACCAAGCGCATCAGCGCGGACGGGGCCGAGTATCGCTTCGATCACGGCACAAGCGCATTCGAAGCACGCTCTGAGGCGTTCGCAGATGCGCTTCAACCACTTATAGAGGCAGGGTTCGTTGCGGAGCTTCATGCCAATGACAACGGGTTCCCGAAAGGCTTTGTCGGCACGCCCGGCATGAACTCCACCATCAAAGGTCTGGCCGAGGGCCTCGATGTTCGCTTTGGCCAACGCGTGGAGCGCATGACACGCACACCGCGAGGCTGGGCGCTGTCTTTTGAACAGGATATCCCGCCATTCGACTGCGATGTCGTTGTCTGCGCAATCCCAGCAGAACAGGCGACCATTCTTCTTGCGGATGCCGCCCCCGAGTTTTCCGCGAAAGCTGGCGACGTCGTTTCAGAGCCCCGATGGGTGACTATGCTGGGCTTCTCGACACCTCTGCCAGTGGATTTCACCACTCTGAAACCGGAACAAAGCTCCATCGCTGCGATCATCCGGAACCAGACCAAGCCGGGTAGAGATGCCACGAAGGACTGTCTCGTTCTTCATGCCAGCACAGACTGGTCGAAAGCGCATCTGGAAGATGACGCCAGTGATGTTTTGACGGCCATGAAATCCGCTTTGGCCGGGACATTGTCGATCGAGCTACCATCGCCCGCCGTAGAGCACGCCCACCGCTGGCGCTATGCCGTCACATCCTCGCCAGCTGGCCAGCCTTTCATGCTGACCGAAGACAAAACACTGGGAGTTTGCGGAGACTGGCTTTTGGGCGGGGGCGTCGAAGATGCCTGGGCGAGCGGCAAAGCGCTCGGCGACGCTCTGTCAGGCGCGGCGGACTAGAGCGTCCGGCTCATCATCATCGTGAACGCCAAGAATGACAGGATCGGCGGAATCTCTTGCGATCGGGAAGAAGGCGCTAACTTCAGTCCATTTGCCTTCTTCACTGTCGATCTTGAATTTGCCGCCATGCATCTGAACAATCTCTTTTACAAGATTGAGCCCAATGCCAGTGCCTTGAATGCTGGTCGCTGTTGATGCCCGGAAGAAACGCTCTGTCACACGGGCCAATTCTGCTTGCGGAATGCCAACACCGTGATCGCGAACTTTGATAATCGCCCAGTTTCCCTCGACATAACCACAAATATCGACGCGCGGGTCCGCTTTGGAGTATTTCACGGCATTGCCGATCATATTCCCCAGCACATGCTCCATCAGGCGCGGATCGCAGCTGAGCTCATCTGGAAGATCTTCAATATCGATCTCGAACTGGTACTCGGTCGCAATCTCCTTGTGACGATCCAGAACGTCGAGGATATGCGACTGGATATCCACCATTTCCGGCTCGAACTGAAGCTTTGATGCAGCGATGCGGGAGGCATCCAACGTGCGCTCGACCAGATTGGACAGACGTCCAACAGAGCCGCGAATTTTTTCCATCCGCTCTCGAACAGCTTCTGCATCCATGCTGTCAGCCCGGTTCTCGACACGGCGCGCCATGCCGTCGATCACGGCTAGCGGCGTACGGAATTCATGGCTGACCATGGACACAAAATCGTTCTGCATCGCGTTGAGTTCACGTTCTGCTTTCAGCGCGTGCTCCAGCTTCAGCTTCTGCTCTTCCAGCTCGGCAGTTCGCAGGCAAACCTGCTGGGCGAGGTTATCGCGGTGCGTTTGAAGTTCAGCATATAAGGAATTGAGCTCTGCGTTCGCCTCGGTCAGCTGCTTATTCGACGTGATAAAGCCGTAGAGGTTCTGAAAATAGCTGCGAACCAGCATGAACACGACAAGCATCACCGTAATGAAGTTCAGCGCCATTGCGGTGTAAGCAAGGTTTCCGCGCGTCGCAAAAAACAGGACGAACGTCGTGCCACTAATCGTCATACAGACGAGCGCAGCCAGCGGGACCTGAACAACAGCGAAGACCGTCCCAATCAGCGTTACGGAAATGAAGAACGCGATATGTGTCTGCTGGTTTGCATCGCCATACGGGAAAAGCAGAATACACCAGACGGACAGGAAAACGGCCATGCCTGCGAGAAGCGCTGAGAGCTTGCGTAGCTCCTGAGCCGCCTCGAGATGACTTGCATATTCTTTCGGCCGCATAAACCAGAACAGGCTACGGACGATAAACAGGCCGATCAGGACCGCAGGCGTCCATATCGCCAGTTCCGGCGGCGCAGCCGATGCAAAGCTGACGGCCAGACCGAACACATTGAACGCAACAATGATGTAAATCAGAGGAATCTGGCGCGACATAGCCGCCATCTGAGCCTGCACAAGCTCAGGTTCGTCGGAGTGAATCCGGAACAGATTTTTAAATTTCAGCTTCTCGTGCATGCTGTGACCTCAGCATGCAGTCTTACGCGCAAAAGGTTTAATTTTGCGGGAGCAGACGTTTACAATTTCATCAATTGGCGTTGACGATTACTCACCATTGCCCAGCAGGAAATGCGCGCTGAGCGTTGCGACGGGCCGTGCCCGTTCCGATTGCCACGCTTCAGCATGAACATTGGCGATGCGCCGCCCCTGCTTGGTCACTGTCGCGCGGGCATAAAGGTTTTCTGCCTTTGCCTGGCGCAGATAGTCGATGGTCAGATTGATCGGCTTCGCCAGGCTGACCTCGTCAGAGAGCAGAAACAGCTGGGCCATCGCCGTCAGTTCAAGAAACGCACCTGTCGCGCCGCCGTGAAGTGCACGAATGGACGGGTTGCCGATGATCTTCTCTTCGAATGGAAGGATCGCCGTCATTTCATCGCCCATGATTTCACATTTAAAACCGATAAAATCGGCAAACGGCGTCCGGTTAAGATAGTCCTGAAGCTTCTTCTGACGCTGGAGAATGTCCTCGCTCATCAGCTGCCCTCCCCGGTATTCGTGGGAAAGCCTTTAATGGTGTTCAGAGCGAATGATCCGGACGCAGTAGCAATCACGCGGTCGCGGCTTTCATGATAGGCCCAGGCGCGCGTGAACGCGACGGTGCGGGTCATGTGATAGCACTCGGCCTCGGCGATGATATCGCGGCCCACTTCTGCCGGACGCATATAATCAATACGGAGATCGAGCGTCGCGGTGGACTTCATTTCAGAGAGGGCGGCAATAACCGAAACACCGGACACATTATCCAGCAAAGCTGTTACAACACCGCCATGGATAATACCGGTCTCGATGTCGCCAATTGTCTCTGGTTTATAGGGCGCACGCGCGATAGCCTTACCAGGCTCAAGATCGACCAGCTCAAACCCTAGCGTGTTCGCATACGGCACCTTATTTATGATATTAGGTGCATATTGCCGAATAAGATCGAAGAAATCAGGATTCTCTGTCATGGCACCTCACTACACCGAGTGTCAGCGTACGGAAATAGATAATCACCATGACTGACGCGAACGACATCGCCGGATACTGGACCGGATGGTATGCCTATGGCACCGCCGCAGATGACCAGCGTATACCGTTTTCCGCCTTTCTGGAGTCGGTTGCCGAACTGGAATTCACCGGCACGACACTGGAACCAAACACCTTCGCCGCGCCAATGCTGCGCGAGCTTTCAGCCGATGTCATGGGCGAAATGGCCGGTGAAAGCGTGATCTTCGAAAAGCTGTACCACCCCGGCCCGGAAGTCCATCAGGCCCATATTCAGTATCTTGGACGACTGTCGGATGAGGCGAGCCGGATTTTTGGCGAATGGCATGTCGGAACCGGCGAAGATTTTCTGTCTGGTCACTTCGAAATGGTGCGCCTGTCACGGCGAACCGTAGAAGCTGATGCGATATTCTCTGTCGAATCGCCTGCCTTCCAGCTTCCGGATGAATTAACCCGCCCTTCAACCCCTCCGGACACGGACGGCGAGGACACGCAGTCCTGAGTGGATATTCGCTGGGCATAAGACCAGCTATCTCGCCGTGACGTGCACGGAAGCGATTGAGTTTTGATACCTGCAATTTTACAGTAGGGTCCGCTCGTGCGGAAAACCGCCAGCCGATTCAAGTGACAGCGCCAGATGATGATTTCAAAGACCCAGGGCAAACGAGAGCGCTCCAAAGCTGCTAACCGTGAAGCAATTCTGGATGCTGCGCGTCTTGTTTTCGCAGAACTCGGCTATGAGACGACGACTGTGCGGGACATTATCCGCCGGACCGATCTGGCGAGCGGCACCTTCTACAATTATTTCAAATCCAAAGAAGAAATCTTCGAAGCGCTGGCGGAAACGTCTGCGGCTGAATTCGGTCGCCTGCTCAGAACACTGCCGCGCGAAAACATCAGCTTTGAAGAGTATCTCAAATGCGCCTTCAGTGCTTATTTCCACTTCATTGTGGAACGACATGCCGAAGTTCTGAGGCTCGCAGCACCCAAAATCCATATTAGCGATGTGCGGTCCGATACACCTGAAATGAACGCCATTTTTCAGGAGATCCGCAAGGACATCGAGACCATCCTCGCCTCCGAAGGCTCGCCTGATATCGACACCGCCTATCTGACCGCCTCCGCTATCGGGATCGCCCGCGAACTTGGCGATGTCATGCTCACGCGGATTTCAAATGATCAGGATCAGACCGAGAAGCTGGTTGAACAGGCGACGGATTTTGCGACTAATCTGATCTTGTGTGGTATCCGCCATGCTTTTGATGAAATTCGCACCTAAGATAAAACTCAGCGAACAAAGATACACGGGGAAACGGGCATGAGCTTTAGCACTATGCTGGCCAAAATGGTCATGAAGCTGCCGAATAGCTGGCTGGTCAAAATGTCTGGGGGACACCCGGTCCAGCTCGGCGGACGCACGCTGGACCCACACTTCCAGATGATTGCCCACTCCGCGCGCAAGCAACCGCCTATGTCTTCACTCAGCCCTCAAATTGCCCGGGCGGCATCAGCAGAAGGCCTTGCGCTTTTTGCCGGCGACCTGCCATCCGGCGTTACGACGGAAGACACAAGCATTCCGACAGAGACGCATTCCATCCCGGCCCGCATTTACAAGCCGTTCGGTCAGGACCCGAACATGCCGGTCATCGTGTTCTACCATTTTGGCGGCGGCGTGATTGGCGACCTCGAAACAAGCCACGAATTTTGCGGACTGCTGAGCCATATCTGTAAAGCGCCGGTTGTTTCTATCGACTACCGTCTTGCCCCCGAACATAAATGGCCATCCGGTCTGAATGACGCGATTGCGGCCTATGAGTGGTGCTTACAGGAAGCTGAAAACCTTGGTGCATCTCCGGGCCATGCTGCCGTGGCTGGCGATTCCATGGGCGGTAACTTCACCGCCATCGTCGCGCAGGAAATGATGCGCGATCACAAGCCGCAGCCCGTGCTTCAAATTTTGATCTATCCGGCAACAGAAATCGAGTTTGAATCATCCAGCATGAATATCTACGCCGACAGCTACCCGCTGACGCGCGACACAATGGAATGGTTCATCGACCAGTATCTGCCGGAAGGCGCAGACCGCGAAGACCCGATGATTTCGCCTATGTGTTCCACCCAGCTGGAAAACCTCGCGCCGGCGATTATTGTGACAGCAGGCTTCGACATTCTGCATGATCAGGGCAAAGCCTATGCGGATCGTCTGACAGATGCAGGCGTTGACGTGGTTTACCGGTGCTATGACAGCCTTGCCCACGGCTTTACGGCCTTTATGGGCATTTCACCCGCAGCACGGAAAGCCTGCGAGGATATCGCCGCGCTCGTTCGTGACGAGTTGCGCGAGCGGGTTTAAAACCGCTCTACGTCAGAATTTCGGAATTCGGTAACGTCACCACAAAGACAGATGCGGGCTTGTCTGCGCCCGCGCCTGACTGGCGTTCCAGCGTCAGATCACCGCCATGGAGGCGTGCAATACGGCGCGCCAGTGGCAATCCAAGCCCGCCAACAGGCTTGTCCTCTTCTTCGCGCTTACGGCCCTTCTGGAACATATCGAAGATGATCTTTTCATAACCGTCCGGAATGCCCGGACCGTTGTCTCTGATCTCGATATGTGTGTTCTGCTCGCCGCGATAGACATCAACGCGAACTGTAAGGTCCTGATCCTTCGGCGTGTGAACCAAAGCATTCTCGAACAGGTGTACAAACATTTCCTGGATACGGACATCATGCCCGATACAGGCTTCATCCCCGCGATAGTCGAGCACCGCATTATTGCGTTCTTCAGACATCATCGCACGCTCGAAAGCCGAGGCCGCAAGCTTTTTCAGATTTACTTCTGAAGGCTCGTCCAGACCTCGCCCGAGACGTGCATACGTCACGATGCCATCAAGCATCTCGGACACGCGCGAAACACTGTCTTTTACAATATCAAAATGCGCTTCAGCCTGCGTGGTGTTCCCCGCTTCCAGCTCGCGTTCATAGAATTCAAGAAACTGACCAATGTGTCGAACCGGTGTTCTCACATCATGAGCTATGACAGAAGCCAGCTCTGCAAGCAGAGCGGTGGAGTCTGCCTGGTCATGTTCAAAGGATACTCGTTTAGGCACTTATTCCCCACCCCGGGTTCAATGTAGTCAAGTTAACGCGAAGGTCCCCTCCGCCTTTAAAAAATCAATATCTGAAATCAGCATACAAAACGTTCAAAGAACCTTAAGGCTGCATTGAGTCTATCAAGTTTCGCAAGAAAAATGCACGAATCACTTCTCTATTACATGTGCTCTTCGGGCAGTTCTTCGGGCTTTAACAGTCATAGTGACAGTTAAGCTCTGTAAAGTCTGTGGAAGAATTATCCTAAGTTATTGCAGGTTTGTATATTTAACAGTATCTTGGACTTGTACTATCTGAGTCTAAACATGCGCATCCACTATGTAGAAGATAACGCGCTCGACGCGAAAATCCTGACCGAAATGGTTGGGGAAGAGCGCGATATTCAGCTCAATATCAGTGAGCGCATTGAAGACTTTCAGCGCCTGTCACAACTCGGACCAGCTGATTTTGTATTGCTGGATGTGCGACGGCCAGACGCCATTTCCATCGAAGATGATATCAAGCGCGTCCGTGAATTCACCGACGCGCCAATTGTATTTGTGACCTCTGACGACGCCGAAAACATGCGTCAGGAGGCCGTTTCCAGCGGTGCTGAAGCCGTTATCGACAAGATCGATCTGAGCTCGAAGCTGCTGAAGCAGATTCTCGCCAACTCGAAATGGCGCCGCAAAGCACCCGACCAGCCCGCAGAAGGCAAGGTCAGCTCGCGGGATATCAAACGATCTGTCGAATCGCTCAGAGGTCCGTTCTCCTACATTGAACTCAGTCTTCAGACGCTTCTGGAAACCATGGAAGACTCCGGCCGCTCCAGCACGGCCGATTATGTCGCCCACCTTCTGGAAACCGTTCGCGCCATTCGCGCCTATTCAGAAGACGATCTCTCTCAGGCGACACGCACACCGATCCACGAGCTATTGCTTGAAACGGCTGAGCGCGTGTCCAGCACTGCCCAATCGAAACAGGTGAATCTCGTCTTCGAGACGGAGACATCCTGGTTCACGCAAATTGGCTCTCGCCCGCTCGCGACACTTGGCATCCAGCACCTCGTTGCGGGCATTCTGCGAGCCTGCGAGAAAGGTGACCGCGTTTCCATTCGCTCAGAACGTCATGAAGACGGTATTGCGCTGAATATTTTTGTCAGCCGGGCAGTCATTCCGTCGAAGGAAGCCTTGTTCGATCTGACGAAAGCAGCGCCATCGCTCGGGCTGGATTCAAAAGCGTCCCTGCAACTGGGCCTGACCTTGCTTTCAGTGCCACCTGAACAAGTCGATGTTCACGTGCACAACGGTAATCTGTTCCTGAAGCTGATCGTTTAGCCCTGGCGGCCAAACATTTGCGAACTGCGTTCGTCAAAGGCTGCCTGTTCGCGCTTTTGAATTTCCTGACGCTCACGGAGCTTGTGCTGCTCAAGCAATTGCTCAAGTCGTTTCAATTCAGCAAAGGCACGGTTGATCGCCTTCTGGCAGTCTAAATGAGCCTGATCGGCCAGCTTAAGCGCTTCATCCAGATGAGATTTGCGGAGCTTTTGGCGATCCAGAAATGCCGCGAACCCGAGCCCCGCCATGGGTGAACCGTCAAACATTGATGCCTCGGCTTCAATGCTGGCTTCGCACGATGCCATCTCCGCAAGAATTTCATTCCGCGTTTCAAGAGCACGACGCATCTCGATTGCGAGGGCATCAACGTCCTTCTGCGCGCGCTTGATCAGAGTTTCGAGCGTCTTACTCATGCGCTGGCATCATAAATCTGGCGGAGCGCATCAAATACGGCGTCCGGCGCGGTCGGGTCTGACTGGCTTTGTGTCAGGAACTCATTCAGTCCTTCGTTCAGGCGAATTGCGCGATCCGTCTCAGGGTCGGCGCCCGGCGCATATGCCCCGATCCGGATCAATTCTTCCATGTCGGAGTATGTAGAGATGAGGCGGCGTACATTACGCACTAGCTCAGCCTCTTCCGGTCCGTGCAACTGGGATGCAAGACGCGAAAGCGATTTCAGAATGTCGACCGCAGGATAACGCCCGCGCTCACCGATATGACGCGACATAACAATGTGACCGTCGAGAATACCGCGCACCGCATCGGCGACGGGTTCATTATGGTCATCACCATCGACAAGAACAGTGAAGAGCCCCGTAATGCCACCTGATCCCTGTTTACCAGGTCCGGCACGTTCCAGCAGCTTTGGAAGTTCAGCGAACACAGATGGAGTGTAGCCGCGCGTTGTGGGCGGCTCGCCCGCGGCAAGGCCAATCTCGCGCTGCGCCATGGCAAATCGTGTCACGCTATCAAGAAGACATAGCACCTGCCGCCCCTGATCACGGAAATACTCGGCGACAGCAAGTGCAGACATTGCAGCCCGCTTACGCGCAGGCGCAGGTGCATCAGATGTTGCGGTGACGATAACAGAACGGGCGAGCCCATCCGCACCGAGGGCATCCTCAACAAACTCGCGAACTTCCCTGCCCCGCTCACCGATCAGACCAATCACAATCACATCCGCATCGGCGCCTTTGGCCAGCATGCCCATCAAGGTCGACTTACCAACACCAGAGCCTGCGAAAAGGCCAAGACGCTGTCCCTGACCGCACGGCGTGAACAAGTCCATGACACGAACGCCGAGATGCAGGCGTTCTTCAATACGTGAGCGCGTATGTGCAGAGGGCGGCGGCGCATCTACAGGCTTGGCGTACGGGCCGTGTGGCAATTCCGGGCCACCATCCATCGGCAAGCCAAACGGATCAACAACGCGGCCAAGCCACTTGTCAGACGGGTATAGAACGGCGGGTTCTGTCTGAAAGAAGACTTTAGCGCCGGGATAAACAGCCTGGCTCTCTTCGCAGGCGAGCAACACAGCCAGCTCACCGCGAAAACCTACAATCTCCGCCAGAGGACCATTCGGCGCGCCTATATGCGCGAGCGCGCCAATGCGCAAAGCCGTTCGAGGTCCACTTGCCTCGATACGCAGCCCTTCAAGAGCTTCAACGCGACCGGTCAGCTGAATAGCCGAAGCGCGTTTAACGTCCCGAATGAGGTCCTGAAGCATGATATCGCTACGATCAGAGTGAGGGTGAAAGTTTCCTCAGAGAGTCGTCCTATGCGCTTAAGCATTCGTTAAGAGCGTGGCCCGTTTTGTTCATTCATTAATGAGGCGAATGTGTGTTTTCCCCGTTAAGCACGGTGCCATCTGGTAACGAACCCGGCCCAACTCGTTAACAAAGTGCCAAGAAAATGAGTCAAATTTCATAGGGTATTGCCTGAAAATGAGAATCAGGGAGTCTTTGTCCACAGGCTTCTCGAATCTCAAAACCCCCGTAATTGCTGGGGTTAACACATCAAAATGACGGATTAGAAATCTTCGTTAAAATTTTTGATGCGAAAAGGAGTTCGCGTTAACCATTTCGCAACCCGACAACTGTTTACCTATAGGCGAAGACCGCCAACGCGTTACACTGTTAGTGATTCGGGAGACGACTTGATGCGCGTACTATTGATTGAAGACGACCACGCAGTCGCTCGCAGCATCGAGCTGATGCTCAAAGCAGCTGGGTTCAACATCTACCAGACGGACCTTGGTGAAGAGGGCGTCGATCTTGGTAAAGTGTACGAGTATGACATCATCATTCTCGACCTTTCACTTCCAGATATTTCAGGCTTTGATGTTCTCAAGCAGCTCCGCATGAGCCGCGTGAACACACCAGTTCTGATCCTCTCCGGTAACCCGGACATTGAGGCGAAAGTCAAAACGCTCGGTTACGGCGCTGACGACTACCTCACAAAGCCTTTCAACAAAGACGAACTGATCGCTCGTATCACTGCAATCGTCCGCCGATCTAAAGGTCACGCTGAAAGCGTTATCCGCACTGGCGAGATCGTTGTGAACCTCGACGCGAAGACTGTTGAAGTTGGTCAGCAGCGTGTTCACCTCACTGGTAAAGAATACCAGATGTTCGAGCTTCTTTCCCTGCGCAAGGGTACGACGCTCACCAAGGAAATGTTCCTCAACCACCTATATGGCGGTATGGACGAGCCTGAACTGAAGATCATCGACGTCTTCATTTGTAAGCTCCGCAAGAAGCTTCAACAGGCTACCAAGGGCAACCACTATATCGAGACAGTCTGGGGCCGTGGTTACGTTCTTCGTGACCCTTCTCCAAACGCTCAACAGCTTCGCGACGAAGAAGCCGCTTAAGGCCTTCACGCAACTGAAAAAGAGAACGGCGCCCCAGGGCGCCGTTTTTTTTATGCCCTTCCCCATGAAAGCGTGATTTCAACCCTCGCCACGTAAACGCAATTGACAATCATTCTCATTATCAATATCGAACCCTTATTGATAATGACTCGCAATTGCGTCAGGGGAAATCCATGTCACTTTCGAAATCAGGTTACAGCGCCGGAGTCATCGCGCTGCTGACCGCTCTCAGCTTCACACCACAAGCCTTCGCGCAAGCCGCGTCCGGCGAACCAGCCGATGCAGAAAGCCGCCAGGAGACGATCATCGTTGCAGGCGAAGTCGATGCATTTGGCGCCACCAAAACAGATACACCTATTACCGAAACCGCTCGCTCTGTTTCGATCGAACCTGCGGACGTATTCATCGAACGCGGCGCACTCAATCTGTCCCAGACAGTGTCTTACGTGTCAGGCGTAACAGCTGAGACATACGGCTTCTCCACTAGAGGCGACTGGGTCACATCCCGCGGCCTCTCTATTCCGCGCTACCGCGACTCCATTCAGGAGCTTTTCGGCAGCTATAACACCACGCGCGTAGAACCGTGGACGGTGGAACAGGTCGAAGTGCTGCGCGGCCCTGCATCCGTACTTTACGGACAGGGATCACCGGGCGGTCTTCTGAACGTTGTGTCCAAAACGCCCCGTGAAGATTTTGGTGGCTCCCTCGTAGCAGAACTTGGAAACTTTGACCGCTATCAGCTGGCTGGCGACATCACTGGGCCGGTTGCAGGAACAGACGGCCAGCTGCTCTTCCGAATGGTGGGCTTGTATCGAAACACCGGCTCTCAGGTCGATTATGTCGACGAAGAAACAGGCGTTTTCATGCCCTCCCTCACCTGGCTGCCATCGCCTGATACAAGGCTGACTTTGATCGGCATCCATCAGGATACAAAAGGCGACGTCGCTGCCCAGTTCATCCCGGTGGAAGGCACGCTCTTCCCTCATAACGTCACCGGCGAGTATATCGATCAGGACGTCTATGCAGGCGAACCGGACTTCAATTTCTTCGATACCAAGTCAGACCAGATCACGCTTCTGGGCGAGCATCGCATCAACGAATACTGGCGCCTTGAGGGTACCGCACTCTGGCGCTCCGGCGAGGCAGCTTACCAGCAGGCCTGGCCAACTTTCACTGGCGCCGGCCAAAGCCGCTACCTGAACCAGTATCTGGGCGTTCCCCTGTTCACCGAAACGACGGTTGCACGTTCATTCTACGCAGCGGACAACACGTCTGAGCAATACGCCGCAGACCTGCGCGCCAAGTCTGATTTCTCTACAGGCCCGCTAGAGCACAACCTGCTTCTGGGCATACAGTATCAGGATGTCGAAACCGACAATAACACAGCCTATTTCTTCGGTGGCGGCGTTCTGTCAGGTGACTTTTCTTACGTCTTCGACCTCGCCAATCCGGTTTACGGAAACTATCCGGACCAGGCTGTTCTGGACGCTATATACACGGATGGAACGCCGCAGCAGGTAGAGGATCTCGGTCTGTATGTCTCCGACCAGATTTCCTACGAAAACTGGCGGTTCACCCTCGGTCTTCGCTATGACGAAATCGAGAGCAATACGGGCGCGGCAACACAATCTGACGACGCCATCTCAACCAGCGTAGGCGTGCTCTACCAGTTCGAGAACGGCCTGTCGCCTTATGCAAGCTATTCGGAAAGCTTCGAACCCGTCATCGGTACAGACCTGAATGGCAACCAGTTCGAGCCCGAAGAAGCCCGCCAGTATGAAGTCGGCCTCAAATACGAACCGACAAACTTCCCGGGTCTGGTCACACTCGCCTATTACGACATCGAGATCAGCAATCTGCCAAACCCGAACTCGCTACCAGGAAATGCAGGTCAGCAACAGGGCATCTCGACCTTGCGCGGCGTCGAACTGGAAGGCCGTCTGCAACTCGACAATGTCTTCCTGCAGTTTGCAGCGTCAACAATCGATGCCGAAGACCCGAACGGCTTCCGCCTGTCAGGCCAGCCTGACAGCACAGCCTCAACATGGGTCACATGGCGTCCGGAAGGCGCATGGGATGGCTTCCGTGTCGGTGGTGGCGTCCGCTATGTTGGCGAAAGCGTGTCCGAGACAGCGACCGCCAGATACGACACACCGTCCTATACGCTTGGCGATCTGATGATCGGTTACGAATGGGATCAGTGGGACTTCCAGATCAACGCACGCAATATTGCCGATGAAGTGTATCTGACCTCGTGTCTGACACGCGGCGATTGTTTCCCCGGCCTGAGACGTACCGTGGTCGCCCGACTTGCCTATGAGTTCGGCTCATGATCCAGCCAGCTGTCATTACAGCCGGGTTGAGCCTTGCCGCGATAGCGGCAGGGCTTTTCCTGCTTTTCTACGCATGGAAACACAGGTCTCAACCTGTTGCTCTCGGTGCAGGTTGGGCGCTGATCGCAGCGTCATTGATTGCGGCGTTTATAGCCAATGCAGATCGCGGCGTAGCCCAGATCATCGTGATCGCAATGTGCCTGACGGGCGTGTTCTTTGCCGCCAGTCTCCTGTCTAGCCTTCCGCGAGCTGATTACGCGGCTGGACGAAACAGGAAAGCGGATACGTCACCAGCACCTTCCTCTCCTGTTCGTAAAAACCTGGCGCGGGTCTGGACCTTCATACTGACAGGTCCGGTCGCTGGCATCATCGCGCTTTTTGCAGCAGCAACCATGTTCCGCGTCATCAACCGGACGCCGGACCAGATCGCCACACATGGCGTGCTCGCGATCATCACCGCCGTCGTCCTCTGGGGCGTGATCAGCGTGCTTTTACTCATGGAAACAAGGCTTATGCGCCGCACACTCTTTGCTGTTTCCGGCGCAGCTATATTCGCCATCACGGCGTGGATCTGAGGGGGTAAATCATGAAACAGTCACTTTGGCCGCGCGCATCGAATAAACTGGTCGAACAATCGCTTAGCGCACACAGCGTTATGGGGCTGGTGATCAGCGCCATTCTCTACATTGTCTGCCTCAGCGGAACCGTCGCTGTGCTTGAAGACGAGTTTGGCTGGTGGGAAGCGGCACAGACGCCTGCTGTTCAAACGGTAACGCCACAGGCCGCACAAACCGCGGCCGAGAATGTTCTCGCAGCTCAGCCAGGCACAAGTCATGTCTATCTCTACCTTCCGCGCGAGAACTGGCCGCGCTTCGTCATTGGCGGAGATGATGGCGTTGAGGCTGCTGGATCAAACGGCGAAGTTGTGGGCGCTTATGAAACGGCGTGGAACAGCTTTCTGATTCACCTGCACTACTATCTGAATCTTCCCGAACAGTTCGGAATGATACTGGTCGCCATCTTCGGTGTGATGATGATCGCCATGTCGATTTCGGGCCTGCTCGCGCATCCGCGAATTTTTCGGGATGCCTTCCGTCTGAAAACGTCCGGGCAACAACGTCTTGTTCAGGCCGACCTGCACAATCGCCTCAGCGTCTGGACCCTGCCATTCAATCTTATCGTCGCAGGCACCGGCGCTGTCATCGGACTGTTCGTTGTCGTCGCACTGGTTCTCGCTCAGACAAGCTTTGACGGCGACACAAGAGCATTATCCGAAGCGATATTCGGGGATGAACCGGCAGCGAACGCAGCACCGGCGCCGCTTGCGGATGTCGAAACCGCGCTCGTAAATTTCGAAAGAGAAATCCCTGGCGTCGAGCCTTTCCTCATCATCGTGCACGATCCGGGCACGGCTGGACAGCACATCGACATTCAGGCCGAGCATTCAGACAGGCTTATCTATGGTGAAGCTTACCAGTTTGATGGCGACGGCACATATCTGGGCCATGCCGGTTTCAGTGACGGCTCAGCCGGTCGTCAGATTGCCTACTCAGTTTACCGGCTGCATTTCGGCGATTTTGGCGGAACTGCTATGAAGATAGCCTATCTGTTCCTTGGTGCATTGCTCTGCTTCATCGTCGCGACAGGACTGAACATCTATTTCTTGAAGTCGGCTGAAAAAGGCCAGCCAAAGCAACGGCTCGCTGCAGCATGGAGTGCATGTGTATGGGGCGCGCCCGCTCTGCTAGCGCTGACCTTACTCCTCAGCCTCGCTGGACTTGGCGAATACCTTATGAGCTGGGTGTTCTGGGCAGGTCTCACCGCATTGTCGGTTGGCCTTCCATTCGTTGCAGATGCGTGCCGTATTGGCTTCCTGCTGCGGCGCGCGACAGGCGCTGTGCTAATTCTAGCCGGCATACTGCATCAGATCATGTTCTTTAACGTCGCGTCTGACACAACATTTGCCGTCCTGAATGCATGTCTGATTGTTCTGGGCGCAGCACTGGTTGCCGGTCCGTTCTGGATCAAACAGGCACCGGCGAAGCAAACACAAAGCGTACTGAACAACTAATGCTCACACCAAAAAGCAGGCGCCTCAGCTCGTCTGGTGCGCCTGCTTTTCGCGACCATCGAAACGCGCCATCAAAGCCTTGTACCAGGCCTGATATGGTCGCTCGAACAACAGGTGGAGCAGGCAGGCCGCGACAACGGTCAGCACCAGCGTGATCCCCATGGTGAGGTCATTGGCATAAATGCTGATACCGGCTGTTTTTTCGACTAGAAAACCAACCACCATAAATGCTGGCAGGTGGATGAGGTAAAGCATGTAAGACGCATCCCCGACCAGCTTTCCTAAAAAGCCCAGACGGAAATTGAGCCCCAGCGCGCCATAAACGAGGAATGCCGCTGGCACACCCGCCTGCAAAGCACGCCACTCATGAAGTTCGTGACCAGGTACAAGAATGAGCGTTGCGAGAAGCCCCCCTGCCCCGAAAGCAAACATAGGGAGCGCAAAACGGCGCGCCCCTTTCATCCAGAGCTCGCAGATAATCATACCGAACAGCAGCTCGCTGACCGCCGGATGGAAGATGACGTTAAGACCGCCCGCATCAATATCCGCCACCGTGTAAAGCACAGAGAGAAACGCCCAGCTGAGCATGGACGTGAAGACGAGGCTGGTATCGGAATTCGGACCGCGGAAAGTCGCCGCGAAGAGCACATAGAACAGAAGCTCTATCGTGAGTGTCCATGAAATCTCGATGACGTGCGCATCAGACGGAAACAGGAAAATGGACCGGATCATTGTTTGCGGGTCTGCAAACCGGCTTGCATCTCCTGTCAGCACCCACAAGCCGATCAACAGCGCGAGATAGCCAATCAGAACGGCCCAGTAGACCGGGTAGATCCGGAAAAATCGCCCTGCCGTAAAGCGTCCGGATGACCAGACCGGCGCGCGCGCTGCCGCGTAGTAAATGATGAAGCCACTAATGACGAAGAAGATGTCTACGCCAAGTGCCCCTCCTTTAAAGGCCGAAAAGAGAACCGGATTGCCGTTCTCGCCGCCCGCCGACGCCGCATAAATATGAAATCCTGCGACCAAAAGGGCCGCCAAGCCGCGCAGCAGGTGAATTCCGGATAGCATATTGCTCGCTCTTGTCTCAGCGCGCACACGAACCGCTGGCAGGTGTGCCAGAATCCGTCATGCGCTGGTGTTCAATCGCTATTTTTGCAAACTGCGAGCCGCAAATTCCCCTCATGGGAGAAAATGGTGCACGAGCTGTGCTCACATGGCGGGTACACTCACGTATTTGATGGAATGCGGGGTTGATCGCCCTCCCGCAATGGATGTAGCAAGATACAACTATACACCGTACAATGGACGCTAATCATGACAGATCAGGCCCTACCGCTTGGCGAAACAGGTCAGCCACAAGCGACGCCGGAGCAAAAGCGCGCCACATTCATGGCCGTGATGATCGTCTTCCTGCTCAGTGCGCTGGACCAGACCATCGTTTCGACCGCGATGCCACGCATCGTTGCCGACCTACATGGCCTTGAGATTTATGCATGGGTAACGACGACCTATCTTCTGACATCGACCGTCATGGTACCTATCTGGGGCAAGCTCGGCGATATGTATGGCCGCAAAAGCGTACTGATTGCCGGTATCGGCATCTTCATTCTCGGCTCCTGGCTGTGCGGTCTTGCCGGCGAATTCGGTGACCTGCCTGTGCTTGGGTCCGGCATGACACAGCTGATTGTTTTCCGTGGCCTTCAGGGTATCGGGGGTGGCGCGCTTTTCACATCCGCCTTCGCGACGATTGCTGACCTGTTCGAGCCGCGTGAACGCGCAAAATATGCTGGTCTGTTCGGTGCCGTCTTCGGCCTTGCGAGTGTAGTCGGACCAATTATTGGTGGCTGGTTCACCGATCATGGCACCACGGACATTCTGGGTGTTCACATCGCAGGTTGGCGCTGGGTGTTTTATATCAACCTGCCGACGTCTCTTCTGGCGCTCTTCATGATCAGCCGCAAAATGCCAGATATCGGCACGCGCACGGGCGGCACGATTGACTATGTTGGCGGCATTCTGATCGTCACATCGCTTGGTGCGCTTATGCTCGCACTGACACACGGCCCGACAGACGGCTGGTTTGATCCTGCGGTAGATCTCCTCTTCGCGCTCGCCATTGTCACTGGCATTGCTTTTCTGATTGTGCAGAGCCGCGTAAAAGACCCGGTCCTGCCACTTGGCCTGTTCAGAAACAAAGCCTTCACCACGAGCATGATCTCGTCCTTCATCATCTCAATGGCCTTCATGGGCACGATCATTTACGTGCCGCTATACCTGCAGCTGGTGATTGGTATCAAAGCCACCAATTCCGGCTTCTCCATGCTGCCACTTATGGGTGGGCTTATACTGTCTGCCTTCCTAGTGGGCCGGCTCGTGACGAAGACGGGCAAGTATAAAGCCTTTATGCTTGGCGGCGCTGTGGTGCAGATCATCGGCTTATGGCTGATGACCCATCTGACCGAGAACTCCAGCGCCTATGACGTCATCTGGAGACTGTTCCTTGTCGGTCTTGGCCTTGGCCCGTCACAAAGCCTGTTTACGCTCGTCTCCCAGAGCGCATCACCAGTCCAACAGGTCGGCGTTGCGACCTCAACCGGCATGTTCCTACGCCAGACAGGTTCAGTCGTTGGCGTTGCGATCTTCGGTGCGCTGATGACTTCAAGGCTCACCGAAAACCTGTCTCAGCAGTTTCCTGAAGCAGCAGGTAATATCAATCTTGGCCGCTTACAGGCCCAATACATGACAGCAGAAACGGCTGGAGCCGCCGTCGAGATGCCGCCATTCCTGAAAGTCGCTTTTGCAGACTCCATGAGCTTCATATTCATGGGCGGTGTCGTGATCGTTATCTTCGCGCTGATCTCTATTCTGTTCGTGCCGGTCATCCAGCTGCGTGGCCGCGCTCAGCCGGAGAAGCCAATTCGCAAAGCAGAGCATGCGGTTGAAGATGCAGCCCCCGGCGCGCCTGTCACACCGGAATAGAAACGTTGCAACCTCTGAAAACAAAAAAGCCTGCCAGATATCTGACAGGCTTTTTTTGTAACTATCGAGACCGGATTAAGCGGCGCGAATGCCCGCACGACCTGCAGTGCCAGACTTTTCGTACAGCCCACGGAACTCTTTGTTCGGCGCAAATGCATCCACAACGCCAACAACCGTCTCAGCAGCACCGAGCAGCAGGAAGCTCGGATCATTCATCTGTGCCGAGAGGCGCTGAAGAATGTCGCGTTTGGTCTGAAGGTCGAAGTAAATCAGAACGTTACGGCAGAACACCACGTCAAATTTACCGAGCGGTGTCATCGGATCCAGCAGATTGACGTTTTTGAACTGAACCTTAGAACGGATGTTGTCAGACAGCTTCCAGACATCACCCTGCTGGCTGAAATACGTCATGAGCGTACGGATCGGCAGACCGCGCTGAACTTCGAACTGGCTGTAGAGACCAGCGCGCGCTTTATCGAGCACGCGATCAGAAATATCGACCGCTGTAATCTCTACTGGCGCACCGCCTGTCAGTGCCGGGTTCTGGTCCAGCATCATCGCGATGGAATAAGGCTCCTGCCCAGTCGAACACGCCGCGCAGAGAATGCGGATACGCTGACCCGGACGCTTCTCACGAAGTGCTGGCAGAACAGCTTTCTCGAGGTGGTCGAACGGCGTTTTGTCACGGAAGAAGAAGGTTTCATTCGTCGTCATAGCGTCGACGATGACCTTCATCAGGCGTTCGTCACGATTGCGGCGCACCATCGAAACCAACTCACCAATCGACTCAAGGCCTTCCTTACGCGCAATCGGCGAAAGTCGGCTCTCCAGGAGGTACATTTTGTCCTTGCCGATAACGATGCCTGAACGGCGTTTCAGCTCGGACGTCACGAAATCAAAATCAGCATCGTTCATGACATAACTCCATGGAGTGATTTGCCGACCGCGTCAGCAATTTCGTTCAGTGGATGGACAGAATGTGCAAGACCGGCATTGAAAACCGCGCCCGGCATACCCCAGACCACACTTGATTTCTGATCCTGTACGATGGACCGACCACCCTGATCGACAATCGTTGCAACACCCTGACACCCGTCAGCGCCCATACCTGTGAGCACGACCGCTGTCAGTGCTGCACCGTAGACTTTCGCAGCGGCGTTGAACAGAACATCAGCCGCAGGACGACAGAAATTCACCTGTGCATCCTGGTTCAGGCCGATTGTCGGCGTTGCGCCTTTTTTCTCGACGAACATGTGATAGCCGCCCGGCGCAATATAGATGCGGTTACGCATCACCTGCTCACCCTGCTGACCTTCGGCGACTTCGTGCTTACAGGTCGCATTGAGATGCTCTGCAAGGATAGACGTGAAGGTTGGCGGCATATGCTGGACGACCAGAATTGGAAGGTCCGTCTTTTTACAAATCTCCGGCAGAACCGCCTGCAGAGCCTGTGGCCCGCCTGTTGAACTGGCGACTACAATCGCATTTGGTCGTGTCCAGCGTGTCGGCGGCTTGTGCAGTTCCGGCTTGGACGGAATTTTGAGCGCGGGACGCGGCGCTTCATTCGGCTTGACCGACGCCGGACGTAGCGGCATTGGCGCCGGGAACGGGCGCTTGGCTTCTTCCGGCTTACCGAACAGACGAATCTTCTCAATCAGCGCATCGCGATAGGCTTCAGCCCCGCCAAGCTGGCTTGCTTCCGGCTTTGGGAGATAGTCCGTCGCGCCTTTCGAGAGCGCAGAAATCGTAACGTTTGCGCCCTTATGAGTGAGCGTCGACGCCATAATGATTTTGGCATTTGGTGCAGCGCGTCGCAGGTGCGGGAGAGCCTCAAGCCCATCCATGCGCGGCATTTCAACATCCAGGATAATTATGTCCGGACGCACTTTCGTGGCATCCGCCACCCCTTGCATACCGTCAGTGCTCACCACGACAAGCTCAACGCCGTCTACGCCCGTCAGCCAGCGGCGGGTAAGGCCGCGGACGACTGCGCTGTCGTCAATGAGTTGCACCCGGATAGGCGCCCCGGTTTGGGGTTTTATTGTTGCTGCAATGGTCATTTAATGTCCGATCAGACGAGGCCGACTTCGGCGAACTTAGATTCAATAATTTCGCTATCGAACGGCTTCATAATGTACTCATTGGCACCAGAGCGGATCGCTTCGGCGATATGGTCCATATCATTTTCAGTCGTGCAGAATACAACGATCGGATCTTCGCCGCCTGGTTCGCGACGCAGGGCTCGCAGGAAATCAATGCCGTTCATCACAGGCATGTTCCAGTCCAAAAGAACCGCATCCGGCATGGTCCGACGGCAGGCTTCCAGAGCCTCAGAGCCGTCGGCCGCTTCCTCGGTCGAAAAATGGAGATCTTCCACGATGCGGCGTGCAACTTTTCTCACGACGCGCGAGTCATCAACAATCAAACACCGCTTCATTTCAAATTCCCTTCAGAGACTACGCAGCTTTAGCGCCACGATCAGCGTCATTTTCACTTTCGAATGCCAGAATTTTGTCGATATCGATGACAACCAGAAGGCCGTCATCAAGGCGGTAGACACCCGATGCGATCTGCGCCCAAATTGGGTCGAGATTGCTCGGCACGTCTTCCCGGTCGCCATCATCCAGGGTTTTCACTTCGCCAACTTCGTCGATCAGAAGACCGAAAGATTCAGTCCCCTTCTCGATACCAATGGCCATTACAGAGGCATCATCTTCGCGCTTCGGAAGACCGAGGCGGGAGCGTGCATCAATTGCTGTCACGATCCGGCCGCGCAGGTTCAAAAGGCCTGCGACTTCCTTGGTTGCCAGTGGCACCGGTGTAATGGATTCCGGTGCAAAGACGTCGTGGATGCGCGATACTGCGGCGCCAAAGAGCTGCCCACCAATATAGAGCGTGATGTATTCAGTGCTGCTCATGCGGCTTGTCCTTTAAGGCTAGCGGTTTGATCGAGAACTGCGAGAAGGCCATGACGGTCAGACTTGCGGACACAGCCAGCGAAGTCAGGTGTCACGAGGCTTTCCTCGCGGTTAGACATTGCGACGCGAGGCACATCAGCCCATTCAGCGTCAGTAGAAAGCTTGTCGACGAAGGCACGGGCTTCCGCATCATTGTCGATGTCAGCAAGCACCACATCGAAGTCAGACGGCTCGATGTTCGCAGCAACAGCTTCTTCAACAGATGAGACTGTTGTTACGCGGTAACCGGATGCTTCGAGAAGCGGTGCCAGCATATTGCGGAAGAAGTCATGGCTTTCGAAGAGCAGAAGAGACTTAGGCTCTTTTGGACCTTCAGACATCGCCTTCGCCCAGTCATAGTCAGCCTGGCCGAGGAAGTGACCGATATCGATGACTTCTGTCGCCTTACCGCCGATAACCGCAGTACCGAGAACGCCTGGTGTTGAGTCGCCGATAGCAACTTTCAGCACGTCTTCAGTGATGTCGAGAACCTTATCGACGCCGATACCGACAACGCTGTCACCATTGTTCACAACGAGAACCGGCTGACGGCCTTCTTCGTTCGCTGTCAGGCCACCAGACATTGGAATGACCGGCATAAGCTGACCGCGGTACTGAACCACAGGGCCTTTGTTTGTCATCTCGAAGCGATCGACTTCGATTTCTTCCAGACGCGTGACGAGCGAGAGTGGGCACGCTTTTGGTTCTGCAGAGCCCGCAGAGAAGACGAGCAGGCTCGTTTTCTGGTCGCCACGAGAAACGATCTTGCGTGTCTCTTGTACCACCGGCTTGGTTCCTGTCGTTGATTTGTCGAAGGCAGCCAGTTTGGAAATGCCGTTCGGGTCAAGGATCATGATCACAGAGCCATCGCCCAGGATCGTAGAACCGGAGTACTCGGTAATGTCACGCAGAACGCTGTTGATCGGCTTCACAACGATTTCTTCTGTGTCGAAGACTTCGTCGACCACCAGACCGAAGCGCTGGGATGCAACCTGCATCACGATGACAAAGCGGTTCTTGTTTTCAGCGTTTGTGTCATCAAGCTTGAGTGCGTTCGCAAGCGGAAGCACTGGCAGCAGGCGATCACGCAGACGCAGAACCTGAGTACCGTTGATGGATTCGATTTTGTTCTCGCTGTTCGAACCAGTGCGAACCAGTTCCACGACAGAGAGCTGAGGTACCGCAAAGCGCTGGCCCTGAGACCCGACGATCAATGCAGACACGATTGCGAGCGTCAGCGGGATTTTGATCGTGAAGGTCGTGCCCTCGCCTTCGCGAGATACCAGATCGATCGCGCCGCCAATCAGTTCGATGTTTGTACGAACAACGTCCATACCCACACCGCGACCAGACAGGTTTGTCACCTTCTCGGCAGTCGAGAAGCCAGGCGCAAAGATCAGGCGGTGAATCTGCGCTTCCGTCATTGTTGTCGCTTCTTCCGGCGTGATGACACCGTTATCGAGCGCTTTCTGACGAATGCGAGCTGTTTTCAGACCGGCACCATCGTCGCGCAGTTCGATGTGGATGTGACCACCTTCGTGATAAGCGCGCAGAATGATTGTGCCTTCTTCAGGCTTGCCGACAGCCATACGATCAGATGGCAGCTCCAGACCGTGGTCACAGGAGTTGCGGATCATGTGTGTCAGCGGATCGCGAATAAGTTCAAGAACCTGACGGTCGAGTTCAGTCTGATCACCTTCCATGACCAGCTTGATCTTCTTGTTAAGGTCCTGAGCAGCGTCACGAACGATACGAGGAATTTTCTTCCACGCATTGCCGATTGGCTGCATGCGGGTCTTCATGACCGCATCCTGCAGTTCGCCTGTTACATTAGACAGACGTTGCAGCGGTGTCTTGAATTCAGAGTCGTCCATCTGACGGACCATCTGAAGAAGCTGGTTACGTGTGAGAACCAGTTCGGACACCATGTTCATCAGGTGCTCGAGCACATCCACGTTCACGCGGATAGACTGGCTGGCACGTGGTGTGTTCGATGCCATTTCAGGCTCGTTCGCAACCGCTTTTTCGATCGCTGCAGCAACAGCTGCCGGTGTGACGGCTTCTGGCTCTTCAGCGTCGTCCGCGGCTGCCTCAGGCGCAGCTGCTTCAGCTGTTTCTTCTGTCGCGTCAGGCGGATTGGAGAAGTCTTCAACTTCAACAGACGCAAACGCAGCTTCCAGTTCAGCGAGAGACACTTCACCAGGGCGGAGTTCGCGGCCAAGATCTTCATCCCAGCGTACATCGTCAGCGAGATTTGCCGGGCGAGGCTTCTTATCACTTGCTGCTGGCTTAGCTTCGGCTGCTGCAGGCTCAGGAGCTGGCGCAGGCGCTTCTGCCACAGGCTCAGGCGTACCAAGTTCGCCGTCTGCAGCCTTTTCAAGACGAGAGATCAGTTCGGCGTCATCGCCTTCCGGCTCTGTCTCGTGATTTTCAAGGTGAGCAAGCAGCGCTTTAATCTGGTCGATAGATTCAAGAACCAGAGTCACCAGAGGCGGTGTAACTTCAATCGTACCGTCGCGGAACTTGCCGAGCAGTGTTTCACCCGCATGGGCTACTGCTTCAAGACGAGGTAATCCGAGGAACCCGCACGTCCCTTTAATAGTATGCACAAGTCGAAAAACATTATTCAGAATGCCCTGATCATTCGGCTCCGCTTCGAACCGCACCAGTTCGGAGTCGATAACTTCCAGAGATTCCGATGTCTCGGTGAGAAATTCACTCAGAAGATCGTCCATAAAACCCACCTGTTATAAATTTATAGAGTTAGACGGACTGACCTTCGCTTATCTGGGTTAAAAAAATGCTTTCGTTGCGTAATTAATTGCAAGCTCAGCGACATTAGCTGCCGCCGAGTGCTAGCTTCTATTTAATTAGATCAAATCCAGTTAGGACTTCTTAAAGTCCAGTTACAGTGAAGCTCACGGTTTCTTCGCCTTCGGTGAAGCTGAAAGAACCGCCGAGTTCCTGGACGATCATTGTCATGAAGTAAGGCTGGATCGTGCGCGGGTCCCAACCATCTTCCGGTTCGGTGTTAGACAATGCGGCGCGAACGTCCGGCGCCATACGTGCGCGTTTACCAGACGCGACCAGATTGATGGTGAGCGTATCGTCCTGATCAACCGTCACTTTTAGCGAGCCATCACGTGACAGGCAGGCAAGCCCCAGCATGATGACGTTCATCATTACGCGGACCTGCGCGAAGGAGAGGCTCCCCGCATTGATGTTCCACTCAATCTCGCCCTTGTGAGACCCGACATATCCTTCGGCGATGGCTTTTGCCTCATGAAGCTCTGCGGCCCCTTTGGACATCCCCATTGAACCGAAGGCGTAGCGAAGAAACTGGAGGCGCGCGAGAGAGCGCGACGTGCTCTGCTCTAAAAGCTGTTCAGCCTGTTCACGCATATCCTGCGCAGAACTGTCCTGCATGAACTCAAGAGCGGACGACGCAGCGCCCACCGGTGACACAAGGTCGTGACATATTTTGGAAGCCAGATACGACGCAAGTCGGTTTGAATCGAGCAGCATGAGACAATCGTCCTTATTGTCCGACGGGTCACACAGCCGCGCTCAGTATGGGCCGCATAATCCTGTTAGATACAAAAGGCAGACCGAAAATGCCCGATCTCCCCAATCAGATAAGGAAACTACCTGATTCGGGGATCATTATGGGTAGACGATTTTTCAGACAGGTCAGAAATTTCGTCCCGTCCGGACCGCGCGCTGAAAAAAGCGAGCGCATAAAGTCCGGCTGACAGCAGCAGGCAAAGGAAGGACGCCGTTATAAACGCGAACCATCCATGACCTGATATGTATGTCGGGCCATCAATATTTGAGAAAACAATAAATCCGACCCCGAGCAGGAAAACTGCAAACCCGAGGCCGGAAACAATAAGTACTTTTTTGATCATGGATCAGGGTTTTACCACCCATCGGCCAGTATCATCATAGACATAATGTCCCGATGGCTGTGCCGCGACGAGGCGCTCACCCGTAATGCGTGCAACATCTGAAATATTGACGCCTTCGCGTGCCGCCATATTGGCATAGGCAGCCCGGCGGCCGGCATTCACTTCATCTACCTTGCGCATCACTGCGGCGTCTGCGCCACCGATCACACCAAGATATCCATCAATGCGCTCGCCTACTACGCCCTGATCCATTGCGCGCTCGAGGAGCGGGTCAAGTGCCTGTGCAGGGCTGACAAGCAATGCGAGGCCAGCAATCATGGCGGTCAGTGCAGTTTTGAACCATTTCATTTTACCATACTCCCGTCAGAACAGATCCGGATTATCAGCGATCAGTTCTTCAACCTCCCGGTCCAGACGAACCCGGACTTCCTGGTCGATACGAACATTAAGGTTGATCGTTATCGGCTCGGTCGGCGCAGCTACTCGAACTGTTGGCGTGCATGCGCATGCCAGCAAAGGTACAATTGTGATTAAAAGTCTCACACCTAAGTCTCCTGTCAGATGACGACCTTCACGCGTCCTATGCGACTGGTCAATCATTCTGTTGCGATTCCCGTTCCTCTCTGATCAGATCAGTGATCATGTCTTGAGTGGATTGTACCGAAGCGGACATTGACCCAGCATGAACAAGTTCTGCGAGCTCTGAATCGATCGAAATATTGAGCTTGAATAACTGACCGTCCAGAACCTCAGGATTATGTCCCTGCATTTGCAGCCCCAGAACGATATTTCCGACCAGATTGCCATTCGCGCTTACGCCCAGAACTTCATATTCGAAATTGCGCAGCGCATCGAATGCCATGCCCGCATACTCGTTCGCCGTGGAGGCAGACTCGCCGACATCACCCCGGTAACTCAAAGTACCGTCCTCGATTGAACGTAAAAAGGCGTCGCGCAAATACGCGTTCGCCCCGACAATCTCGATAGGGAACCGGCCTGACGCACGCCCTGCAATATCCAGATCATTGAGCGAGAAAAGGCCAAGCAGTGAGTGCAAATCCCACTCGTCCGCTTCGATGATCACCATCTGGCTCGGCTCATCGAAATTCCAGATTGTTGGCTCGATCAATATACGGCCACCGACGAATGGCCATTCAGCGTGCTCGAGAGAGAAGCCGTCCGGACCAAGTAGCGAGACGTCTGCGACGCCATTGTTCAGGACAAGCGTTGGTGTGAAACGAAATTCATCCAGCGTGAGGCGCTGCGCCTCTGCCGTTCGAAAGCCGATCAGATCAGTGAAGTTTAATGTGCCGGACAGACCGTTCAAACGGCCAAGCCGGAAGGTATCAAATGACAGCCCGTCAACTTCGACCTGCCCTGTAGACTCAATCACACCGTCCTGCCAGCTGAACTGCGCTGCGGGCAGAAGTGCACCTTCGGCATTCACCGCCAGACCGCGCAGGCGTTCAGACAAATGGTGGAGCTGCAATCCGCCAGCCTCAAAGGTCAGCGCACCGTTTTCGAGCACTGCAGACCCGCGGTTTGACGAGAACCAGTGAATGGCACTCACATCGCCAATAAAAGCCGTCTGATCGGATAGTCTGAGACGCCCGTCCAACGAGATACCTTCAGCGGATAACTCACCCGTCCCGTTAAGGACCAGCGGCTGATAATACGCGTTGATCGGCTCGTTCATACCATCGGTGAACAGCGCCCCCAGGATGGAGTAGTCGATATTCAGCCCACCAGCGCCGGCGTGTCCGCTGCCCTGTATTTCGGCGACTTCAATATCCACTGGCAAGTCTTCAAGAGAGGCATCGTTGTCCGTCAGATCAAAACTGACATTCAACCCACGCTCATCCGTCGCAAGTGCTGTCGACGCAAATTCGGAACGGAAATGTGCGGCACGTCCGTCTTCTTCGATGGCGAGACGCATCGGGATCATGAGGTTATCCCCGGCAAGTTCTAGATCGAGCACGCTGTCATACCGCCAGATAATCTGAGGGTTCTGAAGCGAAATACTGCCTGCTGCAAAACCGGTATAGAATGGAATATCCATCGCTTCGGTCAGAAACCCGCCGGAAAAAGCACTACCCTGTTGAACAAACAGTAGGTCGTTAGGGGCACACAGCTCCAGAGAAGCGGGACCAAACGCGACCGTTGGAAGCGCTGCCGTTTCAAAGTCCAGACCGAGGCAATTGTCACGTTCGAAACGGAAATTCCAGCCATTACCGGCATCGAACCCCTGAACCCGCGCACGCACTTCAGCATCTTCGAACTCGAAACCGAATGCGTCGCCTGTGAAATGGATGTGACCATCTGCGGAGAGGCTGCGCTGGCTTTCGGTCGACTGAAAATCCGTCCGCGCAAAATCAATCATGATCTCACGACCTTCGGCCTCAATGTCATCAAGGTGCAGGCGCCGCGTAGAGAGCTGTACCGCATTGGTCGTTCTGTCCAGCATCAACGCAAGACGGTTTGCCGAAAGGTTGATACCGGAGCGAGGCGCCGAAAACTGCAAATCGCCCTGCACCACGAATTGGTCATCATCGATATGCAGCCACGGGTCTGTGCCATTTGTCCCGATCCGCAGAATTTCACTTCGCTCATCGCCCTGAATATTGCCCGGACGCAGAGCGTTCAGCTCATACCTGAAGGGCATGAAGGTAAAGCCGGCTTCAAATTCCAAGCCGGTAGAAAAGCCGCTGGCGAGATTAAGCAGGCTGCCCTGAACCTTTTGCGCATGCGCGGTAAAGGGCTGTGGTAAGGTAAAGCTGCTGAACAATGTCTGCCGGAATGCGGGCTCGAGCGCGGCATCGGTCACACTCACCACGCCTTCAAGAGACCCTGCACCGTTAAAAAGAGCAGTCCTGTCCAATGAGAGGTTGCCGGTAAGAACGGACCGCTCTGCACGCATGACGTTCACAAGCTCAAGCTGGGATGTGCCTGCAATCTCACCGACAAGGCGCTCGCCCTCAGCATCAAGACGCAGCTGGGCCGCGACCTGTCCGCCGTTCAGACTGCCCGCGTTAAAACTGTTCAGGGACAGCGTTGCATCAACTGCGTCCAACAACAGGTTCTGCGTAGAGACCTCACCGCCTGTGAAGGTGAGCCGGACAAGCCCGTCAGACTGAATACCTCTCGCACTCTGACCCGGGCGCGACAGATGTTCGGCGCGCATTTGCCAGTTCGCTTCATACTCATGGTCGTTCGCGGGCGTTATGTTTGCCTCAAGCATCACGTCCGCGAAGGACACAGTTTCCAGCTCTGCTGTGCGCAGATCAATTTCGACCTGCCCCGAGATACGCCCTTCAGCAATGATAAGGTCTGCCTGCGCGCTTCTCAGGTCCAGCTCATGGCCGTCCATCTCCAGCTGTGCTGGCTCAAGTGTAATACTGGACGTGATTTCCCGCTGCAGAGCGCCCGAAGACGAGACCGTACCCGTCACCGGCCCAGCATCCGTCAATACAGTGAGCCGACCGTCTTCAATGGCAAAAGGTGGTAACCCCATGCCAGACGAACCGGAACTCTCACCGGACTGAAGCGCCTCAAGCATGGCAACTTTTACTTCGCCACCGCGTGTGTCGACGGTCAGGTGCGGCTCGAAAACACTCACAGATGTAAGTACCGGGCTGAACCAGCCATTCCAGTCCATCGTCAAAGCGAGTCGCTCTGCAGTGACTGGTTCTACGTCGTCTTTGGTTAATTCGAGTTCATAAAGACTAACAGAACTGAAGTTTAACTGGTCAATTTGAACCGAACAGTTAATTCCCCTATCGTTACACACTTGACGAACGGCTATTTCTGCAATCGGAATGCGGAATAGCCATAAAGAAGCAGGGATGACGACCAATCCAACGCCAACGGCCAATAAAAGCCAGTAACGACGTTTCAAACGTCGTTGAGGTGTCGTGTTATCAGAAGTCATACCCAGCCGCTGAAGTGTTTAACTATGAGCCATTTATCTTGGCATAATTCGTGAATAAATTGGCTCATTGTTAACGTTTCCAGTGAATTTTTACGTGTGAGTGTGTTTTCTTTACACAAAAAAGCGGAGTGTCCACGTGGTCGGAGTATTTGATCCAAAGTCGGAAACTACCAAAACATCAGGTTCTGGTCGGCTTAAACTCTCAATCGGTGTATTAGCGATTGCAATTGGCGGTATTGGCGTAATGAGCTGGTCAGCTCTTACTTCATCCCCTTCAACAGAGGCCGATGTTCATCTTGCTTCACTTGAAGCGCCACAGATTTCAGAAGCGCCGGATGAGCCTCATCTCATTTTGACGTCGTTTCAGGAACTGGAACCACTCCCACAAACTTACGAACGCACAGACGAGCTTCAGCCACGTGACACACTGACGGACCTGATGGATCGTCTTGGCGTCAGCCGCTCTGAAGCGAACTCCGCGCTCTACTCTCTCTATGATGAAGAGTTTATTGACCCGCGCCGCGTTCGCCCTGGCCTTGAAGTTACTGCACACGTTGAGGCTGCGCCAACCGAAGAAGACCCGGACGCTGTTCGCCTGATCGGTCTCACGCTCAAGCATGCATCTGAAGCAAGCCTCGTTGTGTCGCGCACATCTGACGGCGGCTTTACCGCGCACGAACTGCACACACGCCTTATGCCGGTGACACGCCGCGTATCCGGCACCGTTCAGACAAGCCTTTACGAAGCAGCACTCGATGCTGGCGCGCACGATGCGCAGGTTTTCGATTTCGCTCAGATCTACGCTTATGACGTCGACTTCCAGCGCGAAATGCGTGTTGGCGACGAATTCGAGATCGTGTTCGAAGAATATGTCGACGAGCGTGGCAACTATATCCGCAGCGGCGACATTCTGTTCGCTGCGCTGGATGGGTACGCAACCGACCGCGAGTTCTACCGCTTCACGCCATCTGATGATGGCATCACCGACTATTTCGACGCTGAAGGCGAAGCAGCCCGCAAGTTCCTGATGAAAACGCCAATCAACGGCGCGCGTCTTTCATCCAACTTCGGCTACCGCACACACCCGATCTCCGGTTATACGCGCCTCCATAAAGGTACAGACTTCGCTGCGCCAACCGGCACACCGGTAATGGCAGCAGGTAATGGCACAATCGAGCGTGCGTCACGTTTCAGCACATACGGCAACTATGTTCGTATCCGTCACGCAAACGGCTACCAGACGGCTTATGCGCACCTGAACGGCTATGGTCCGGGCATCCGCTCAGGCGTCCGCGTCCAGCAAGGTGACATTATCGGTTATGTGGGCTCTACAGGCGCCTCCACCGGCCCTCACCTCCACTATGAGGTCCTGGAGAACGGCAACCACATCAACGCAATGTCTCTCGACCTTCCAACAGGTCGCCAGCTTGAAGGTCCTCTTCTTGAAGAGTTTAACGAAGCACGTGCAGAGATCGACCGTATTCGCGGTGTAAACGAGACTGAAACTCTGTTCGCCAGCTCTTCCCAGCTGGAAGACGGTGAAGAGTCCACGCTCGAATAGACACCACACGCACTCCGATTTCAGGAAACCCGTCGTTACTCCGCGACGGGTTTTTTATTGCCCGAAGATTGCTGCCAGCCCGCATTCGCCTGAATTTATCGGCTCTGTGGGGTTCACAGCGCCGCCTGCGATGACTAGGTTCTGCGCTTGAGCTTAAGCACCTGCGCCAGATACGCAGCCTTGCAAATCCACCTCCGAACAGAATTGGAATTCCTATGTCCGAAGCAAAAGCCGGCGATAAAGTCCGCATTCACTACACAGGCACACTGAATGATGGCTCCACCTTTGACTCCAGCGCCGGACGTGACCCACTTGAGTTCACAGTCGGATCCGGTCAGGTTATTCCAGGCTTTGACACAGCTGTCACAGGCATGGCGGTTGGCGACAAGAAAACAGTCACAATTCCTGCTGATCAGGCTTATGGCCAACCAGACCCTCGCGCAGTTCAGGTTATCCCGCGCGACAACATTCCGGCAGACATTCCTCTGGAAGTCGGTCTTCAGCTTCAGGCTTCAGGCCCGGACGGTCAGGTCATGGTTGTAACTGTGAAAGAGATCACAGAGACAGAAGTTACTCTGGACGCAAACCACCGTCTGGCTGGCGAAGACCTCACTTTCGCGCTCGAACTCGTCGAGATCGCATAAGTTGAACAGATGGCGTAGCGGCAACACTGTTGCCCGCGTTTGACATCTGACGATTGTCGTAGTCCCCTCATTCTCTCGAATGGGGGGATTTTTTATGTCGAAACACCTGAAGCTCATTATAGCCGGCGCGGCCGCACTGTCGGTCTCAAGCATAGCGGAGGCGTGCACCTGCCCGCCTTATCCAGGTGCCGCCGAACACGCAGATGAATTCGATTTTGTTGCATTCGGTCATGTAGAAGACGTCTGGCAGCTGCCTGTTGAAGATGGGAGCGAGGCCATGTTCGAATATTCACGCGTTTTTACGAACGCGCTGACCGCTTATGTTGAAGCGGTAGAAGCTGGCGAAGACACACGTCGTCTCGAAGAGTTTCGCGACGATTTTTATGCCGAAAATCCGCCCCCTCGCCGTCCGCCGTATCCACAAGGTGGCGGTGCGATTTCGCGTATCTCGATTTCCGATGTTCTCAAGGGCGATCAGACAAGCCAAATCTATCTTCACACAGGCATGCCAGGTAATCCGCAGTGCGGCGTGAGCTATGCAGACGATTCTGACATTATCGTTCTCGCGAACAATAATGGCGGGCGATATGGTGCCTGGATGTGCTCTCTGCCCCGCTTCTCCCGCGAAGAATACGAAGCCGCATTGAGCGGGGAGTAAAACTACTCCCCGCCGAAAT
The DNA here is from genome assembly GCF_029210165.1 of Ponticaulis sp. Taxonomy (NCBI): domain Bacteria; kingdom Pseudomonadati; phylum Pseudomonadota; class Alphaproteobacteria; order Hyphomonadales; family Hyphomonadaceae; genus Ponticaulis; species Ponticaulis sp. The sequence goes on along the minus strand of NZ_JARGNT010000001.1, from coordinate 1,960,342 downwards.
GCGCGTGCGCCTGTTCCACGACAGTATCCAGTGCATTGTCCATAAGAGGTCGCATATCGTTTGATACGAATTGCTGGATAAAGTGGTGTTTGTACCAGGCATTAGGTTTCAGCCTGTATGTCCAGACGAGCTCGCTACGACCATCTGGCAGTTCGCGCCATGCCTGCTGGCCCAGCGCATAATCCAGATTCTGCCCCGCTGCGCTCGTATAATTCCAGACCTGATATCGGAAAAGCGTTGGAAAGTCGTTTTCCAGAACACGCTCCATCGCGAAATGACCATCCGAAAACTCAAGGCGACGCACGGAGCCCTCCTGCGGCCATACTCCGTACACCACTACAACGTCGACCGGCTTGCGGATCTGATTGGTCTCTTCCATCGCGCCGACGATGCGCTGCTCGCCCTCGATAAACTCACGAAGAGGAACCAGAGGCGCGTTAAAGACGCGGCGCGTTTCATATTCCGCATACTGGCCATCACGTATGGCTGGCGCCTCGCCCGTATATGTCGGTGGCACGTCGGGAGGCGCGATATCCGCGCTGCACGCCGCCATAGTGACCGCCAAGATACCTGTCGCAATTGTCCGGGACATGGTTTTCATCGACTTACCCTCTCCGCCTGATTAACAATTCGAAGAACATACAATAATTATACGAACTTCGTATAATTATAAAATTGTGAGCTGCATTGATGACAAGCCGGAACGCACAGAGCCTGCTTCAGAGTGTGAATACATTGCTGCGTATTTTCACCGTCGACGAACAACAGTATCCGTCGGCGGAAGGACGCATGCGTTACAATCCGTTGGACTTTCAGACCCTGCGCTATCTGGCAGATTATCCGGACACATCCGCCGCAGATGTCGCACGGTTCCTAGGGGTCGTCCCAACGACGCAGCAGGCGGTTATGGACAGGCTCGTCAAGCAAGGGCTGGTCGAGCGCACTCCGCACCCGACCAGCAAGCGCTCAAAAGCCCATCGCCTGACCGAAGCCGGCAATGACATGCTCTCCGCAATCATCCGGCAGGATCTCGCCAACATGAATACGATGCTTTCCGCACTCACGCCCGAAGAACAGCACGAGATTGTACGCATGCTGGAGAAGATTACGTCAGCGGTTGAAACGCCCTGAACAGAAAAACGCCCTGCTCGTTCGAACAGGGCGTTTCTGAAATGGCTTTGGCAATGGGCGTTAGCTAACTGCGCGTTCGCCCTTCACCATAGATCCCGGCATGCCGTTGAGTTCGAGCATGCCAGCCTCGGCAGAAACTTTTACAGTCTCCCCATCCTTCACCTTGCCTTCAAGGATCAGGCGGGCGAGTGGGTCCTGCAGCTCGCGCTGAATGAGACGCTTGAGCGGACGCGCGCCATAGATCGGGTCATAGCCACGGTTCGCAAGCCAGGTCTTAGCGGCCTGATCAAGATCAATCTCGATCTGACGATCCGCCAGCAGACGCGCAAGGCGGTCCACCTGAATGTCCACGATCCGGTCGATCTCATTGCGACCAAGGCGTTTGAAGAACACGGTCTCATCGATACGGTTCAGGAACTCCGGACGGAAGTGAGACCGGATCGCTGCAGACACGGATTCACGCGCACCGTCAGAGATTTCGTCATCACTGTCGTCATTCGCCAGAGCATCTGCGCCAAGGTTAGACGTCATGATGATCAGCGTATTCTTGAAATCGACCGTTTTACCCTGACCATCAGTCAGGCGGCCATCATCAAGCACCTGAAGCAGCACGTTGAACAGGTCTGGGTGAGCCTTCTCGACCTCGTCGAACAGGACCACCTGATATGGCCGGCGTCGAACCGCTTCTGTCAGCGCGCCGCCCTGATCATAACCAACATAGCCCGGAGGCGCGCCGATCAGACGGCTGACCGCATGCTTTTCCATGTATTCCGACATATCTAAGCGCAGCACCGCCTGCTCATCATCAAACAGAAAACCAGCAAGCGCCTTGGTAAGCTCGGTTTTACCGACACCGGTCGGGCCAACGAACAGGAATGAACCGATCGGGCGGTTCGGGTCCTGCAAACCTGCACGGGACCGACGCACAGCGTTAGATACGGCAGACAGCGCCTCTTCCTGACCAACAACGCGTTTGCGAAGTTCGTCTTCCATACGAAGCAGCTTTTCGCGTTCGCCTTCCATCATCTTGTCTACAGGCACGCCTGTCCATTTGGAGACGACCTGCGCAATGTTTTCAGATCTCACGACTTCAGACACCAGGCCTTCTTCAGAACCCGCAGCGTCGCCGTCGCGCGCTTCGGCGTCCTTCACCAGCTGTTCGAGCTGAGGAATTTCACCGTATTTCAGCGCGCTCGCGCGGCCCCAGTCTTGGCGACGTTCCGCGTCAGCAAGTTCTGCGCGCAGTTGGTCGAGCTTCTTCTTGGCTTCGGTAGACCCGGCCAGTTTCTGCTTCTCTGCCTGCCACGCAGTCGTGAGTTCAGCTGACTTCGTCTCAAGTTCAGAGATTTCCGAGCCCAGCTTTTCGAGCCGGTCTTTAGACGCGTCGTCTTTCTCTTTCTTCAGCGCTTCGGCTTCGATCTTGAGCTGCATCAGGCGGCGGTCGATTTCATCCAGCTCTTCCGGCTTGGAGTCGACCTGCATGCGCAGGCGCGATGCAGCCTCATCCATCAGGTCGATGGCTTTGTCCGGCAGGAAGCGGTCTGTGATGTAGCGATTGGAGAGCGTCGCAGCCGCCACAATCGCGCCGTCAGAAATACGCACACCATGGTGAACTTCATAGCGATCTTTCAAACCGCGCAGAATAGAGATCGTGTCTTCCACTGTCGGTTCATCAACGAAGACGGGCTGGAAGCGACGGGCCAGCGCCGCGTCTTTCTCAACATATTTGCGATATTCATCGAGCGTAGTTGCACCCACACAATGAAGTTCACCGCGCGCTAGCGCAGGCTTTAACAGGTTGGATGCATCCATCGCGCCGTCCGATTTACCCGCACCGACCAGCGTGTGCATCTCGTCAATGAAGAGCACGATTTCACCTTCGGATGTCTGCACCTCATTGAGAACGGACTTCAAACGTTCTTCGAATTCACCGCGGAATTTCGCACCGGCGATCAACGCGCCCATATCCAGCGCGAGAAGGCGTTTATCCTTCAGGCTTTCAGGCACATCGCCATTGATAATGCGAAGGGCGAGGCCTTCGGCAATCGCGGTTTTACCAACGCCTGGCTCACCGATGAGCACCGGATTGTTCTTGGTACGGCGGGAAAGGACCTGCACCGTGCGGCGGATTTCTTCATCACGGCCAATGACCGGATCAAGCTTGCCGGAACGGGCATCTTCGGTGAGATCGCGCGCGTATTTCTTAAGCGCCTCATAGCCTTCTTCGGCGTTTTCACTGTCTGCCGTACGGCCCTGACGCAGCTTGTCGACAGCTTGCTGAAGACCTTCTGGCGTTGCACCGGAAGACCGCAGCGCGTCAGCCGCCTTACACTGTGTCCTGGCAATGGCGATCAGCATGCGTTCCACAGTGACAAAGCTGTCCCCTGCCGCTTTCGCATCCTTATCAGCTGTCTGATAAACCTGCGCGGTCTCGCTGGCGAGATAGATCTGGCCGTTACCACCGGAAACGGCTGGCAGTTTGGTCAGGGCTTCATCAACAGCTGAACGAACAAGATCGGCGCGTCCACCGGCGGCCGTAATCAGGTTAGCTGCAAGCTGATCTTTATCCTCCAGCATCGCCTTGAGCAGATGCTCCGGCGTGAATTGCTGATGGCGCGCCGCAAGCGCGGAGGATTGAGCAGCCTGAATGATCGCGCGGGCGCGTTCTGTATAGGTTTCTGGGTTCATGGCTCTACTCTTTGAAATTCTATGCCGCAGGATGCGACAATCGTCTCAAGAAACATGGTGTGCTATTTTTACCACACAAGGTTTCAGCCTTAAATTTTTTGCGGTTATCCGTCGCACCCTTTTCTGCAAGTTTCCAGAAAAAACATACTTACAAAGTCAGGAATCCGTTTCGACTTCACTACTCTGTTTATAAAGCAAAAATCATGAGAAGCAGTCGCATTAGCAGTATATACAACTTAACAAAGCAAGATTCCGACGTGTTTTATTGTCACCCTATTAACTTTTAAAAGGTAAACGTGTTTTTGTTCATTCAGGAGACGGGATACGCTCCGATCACTGGCGGCCGGGTCACCGGCCGCCAACTTTTTCTGAAGAACATATAATGCCCGATTTCACGAGGATCTGGCCAGGACAGGGAAGACCACCCGACTTCCACAAAGAAAAAGGCGAGCCGCGCGGCTCGCCTTTCTTGTTTTCAGTTCTCAGTTCAGCTTCGGGTCAGACTTTCACGCCCCGAACCAGGTTGGAATAGTCATCAACCATATACTGTGAAATGTCTGACGGCTTGTAGATATGCTCGCCAATCTCGGACACAGGCGTCACTTCGGCAGCAGAGCCCGTGATGAAGCATTCCGAGAATGTCGACAGCTCGTCCGGCATGATCGCGCGTTCAATGACTTCAATCTGGCGCTCTTTCGCGAGACCGATAACCGTCTGACGGGTCAGACCGTTCAGAAAGCAATCAGGTGTTGGCGTGTGAATCGCGCCATCGCGAACGAAGAAGATGTTTGCGCCAGTCGCTTCCGCGACCTGACCGCGATAATCCAGCATCAGCGCATCAGCATATCCGTCTTTCTCCGCAGCATGTTTGGAAAGCGTACAGATCATGTAGAGGCCCGCGGCTTTCGCGTGACATGGCGCAGTATCCGGAGCCGGACGACGCCATTGCGCGTGGGTCAGGCGGATGCCTTTCATCTTGTCTGCGAAATAGTCACCCCAGTGCCAGACAGCAATTGCGAGGTGGATTGTGTTCTGCTGTGCAGACACGCCCATCATTTCAGAACCGCGCCATGCAATTGCACGGATATAAGCGCTTTCAAGGCCTGAACGCGCCAGAGCTTCTTTTTTCGCATCTTCGATCTGGTCGACCGTGTACGGGATGTCGAAGCCCATAATCTTCGCAGAATTATGCAGGCGTTCAGAGTGCTGACGAGATTTGAAAATCACACCATTGTAAGCGCGCTCGCCTTCGAAAACGGAAGATGCGTAATGCAGGGCGTGCGTCAGCAGGTGTACTTTCGTATCCCGCCACGGCACGAATTCCCCATCCATCCAGATATAGCCGTCGCGATCGTCGTAGGGGGCCAAAGCCTTTTTCCTTCTTTATGCGTCTGAGTTCATCTCAGTATGAGTATCTGATCTACTGAATAACTTCTATAGCCTGCTTGGCAATGGAAATCGCACTGGCAGAAACCGATAAAATCGTGTCAAAATAGCCCCATGAGCGTCAATTCTTTCCCCAATAAGCCGCGAGCAGAGCGCCTCGATGGCAGACTTTTCCTGACAGAGGAAAATCTGGACAGGGGTACGCTCACGCTTCTGGCTGCTGCGCGCAAGATCGAAGTCCAACTGCGCCGCTCCATTTCCGATGCCGGATTATCCGCGACGGAAGTGGCTGTTCTCACAGAGATCTGCCTTGAGCCCGGCATTGATGTCTCCAGCCTGCGAGACCGTGTGGGTGGAACGACGCCAACTATCGCGCGCATTCTGGCGGGACTTGAAAAGCAAGGGCTGATTGACCGCCCCAAAGCGGAAGGCGATGCCCGTCGCCGCGCGCTACGTCTCACGCGCCACGGCATGGGGCTGATCGATCACGCGCTCGCTGCTATCCGTAAGGATATGACGCAGGTTTACCGCCAGTCCGGCGAACCGTCTGTAACCGGCGCCATCGACCTTCTACAAACCATCATCAGCATTCATGAGGAGCAGCCGAAATCATGAACCGTGCGCCCAGTCATATTCTTGTTGTTGATGATGATGACCGTATCCGTGATCTCACCCGTCGCTTCCTCAGCAATCTCGGCTATCATGTAACCGCGGCAAATGGCGGTGTGACGGCGAAGAAGCTTTTGGAACAGCTGGTCTTCGATCTGATCGTGCTGGACGTCATGATGCCACAGGTGGACGGTTTCGAGTTGCTTGAACACTTGCGCCAAACAGACAAAACCACCCCTGTCATCATGTTGACGGCGCGCGGCGAAACAACCGACCGTATCGAAGGCCTTAAACTTGGCGCTGACGATTACCTCACCAAGCCATTCGAACCGGAGGAACTGACATTGCGCATTGCCGCCGTCCTACGCCGCGTTGTTGTTGAGGAGCCTGTCGAGGAAATCGAAATGTCGGGCCTGATATTCAATCTGGCGCGGGAAGAGCTCAAAGACGGTGACAAGCTGGTCCGCCTCACTGACGGAGAGACACAGCTGCTGAAAATTTTGGCCGAGAATGCCGGCGAACCAGTCAGCCGCGAAACGTTGGCCAATGGCACCAGCGCGGGCGCAGACCGCTCTGTTGATGTTCAGATCACACGCCTTCGCCGCAAGATCGAGCCGGACCCAAAAGAGCCGATCCATATCCAGACGGTGCGCAGCATCGGCTACCGCCTGATGCCGGACGCCTGATCCATGCTTCGATTGAGAGATTTCACACCGCGAGGGTTCTACGCGCGCAGCCTGCTTCTGGTGCTATTGCCGCTCGTATTGCTGCTTATCGTGATGACATGGCTGTTCTATGACTCGCATATTCAGCAGGTCAGCCGGAAAATGTCTCAGTCGGTAGCCGGCGAAGTTGCCGAAGTAACGAGGCTGCTGGTCGCAGACACTGACACGCGACCTGTACAAGAGCGGATCAGAACTGCCGAAGATGCCCTACGTCTCGAGGTCGAGTTCATTCCACGCGCGCCGCTGCCCGATCCTATTGAAGGCGCATTCTGGCGCGAGAGCCGCGATGAAATACTTCGCCACGAACTCGACATCAGTCTGGCAGAGACGCCGTTCTGGTTCGACACAGCCTATTCAGCCTCTCAAATCGAAATTCTGGTGCAGCCGGTCGCAGCAGGCGATCAGATGCTACGCTTCTTTGTGGACCAGAAGCGTGCTTTCGCGACGACCGGACACAACTTCATCGCCTGGGTGGCCATTTTCTCTGTTCTACTGGTCATCATCACCATCGGCTTCCTGCGCAATCAGGTAAAATCGGTTCTGCAGCTTGCAACGGCTGCCGAAGCCTGGGGACGCGGCGAAGATATGGCTGACCTGAAACCGTCAGGCGCGACCGAAGTCCGTCAGGCCTCACTGGCCATCCGCCAGATGCGCGACCGGATTGTGGCCCACGCCGAACAACGTACAGCCATGCTCGCAGGCGTCAGTCATGATCTGCGCACACCGCTAACGCGCCTGAAGTTACAGCTCGCTTTGCTACCACCTTCAGACGATTTGAAAGCCGCCCGCAAAGATCTGGATGAGATGGCGGCCATGCTCGATGAGTATCTGGCCTTCGCACGCGGTGAAGAAGGCGAAGCCTATGAGGACTGCGACCTCTCCATTATCACACATGATGCGGCAAGCGTGATGGGCGACAGAGCGCAGCTTTCGATTACCGCCCTGCCCGGCGTCATTGTCCGTATCCGCCCTCTGGCTGTGAAACGCGCACTTTCAAACCTGATCAATAATGCTGCTGACTATGGCTCCGCCATGATGATCACAGTTCATCAGGATAAGAACATGGCGCGGGTAACGGTCGAAGATAACGGACCAGGCATCCCAGAAGACAGGCTGGAGGATGCCTTCAAGCCATTTGTCCGCCTCGATGCTGCACGCAACCAGAACATCAAAGGCGTCGGTCTGGGCCTCGCTATCGCACGCGATGTCGCCCGTAGCCATGGCGGCGATATTTATCTCACCCATTCGGGAATGGGCGGACTAAAAGCTGAGTTTGTTATTCCGGTTCAGCGCCACGCGATCGGGAAATAAAAAAGCCGGGCACGAGGCCCGGCTTCTTCAATATTGTCATTTCGGTTTTGATTAGTCTTCAACGCCGGACAGCTTGCGGATCATAAAGTAGATACCGAAGATCAAGCCAAAACCACCAATCAGCGTCAGAAACGGACCCGCATAAAGCTGGTTGTCAGCGACAGGTTCATCAGAACCGATCAGCCCGCCCCAATCCATGACCCCGAATACACACATTGCAGCGCCCAGAAGTGCGAGCAGGATGAACGGGAACACGCCGAACCAGAAGTCACCGGCAGACTTACGGCTGCCCGAGATTGGCGCGTGAACCTCGTCAGCATCTACGCCATTGTCTTCACCCGGATAGTGATCAGATACGAGCGGATCAACAATCGTCACGCGGCGGTCATCGTCATCTTCGGAGGTGTAATCCAGCGCCTCGACGGTTTCCGTGGCCTCTTCAGTGGTTTCGGCGACGATTGTTTCGCCTTCCTGCCAGATTTCGCCAGTTGCCTCCTCAGCAGCCTCGACTTCCGTCTCAGCAACTTCGACAACCGCGTCTTCTACAGACTCTGAGACTTCCAGAAGTGTCGCAGGCTCTTCATCCAGATCAGCTGCTTCTTCCAGTGTCTCGGAAACATCTTCGGTTTCCACGACCTCGGCCTCAACCAGCGTCGTTTCCTCGACGTTGGCAACGGTTTCGATCTCGGCTTCTTCAACCGTAACCGGTTCTGCTTCAGCCGTGTCTTCTACTTCGTCGCCAAGCGCTTCGATAACTGGCGCGTCGCCATCGTCTTCTTCTGCTTCAGCTTCATCGAGATCGTTGAGCTCTACTTCTTCAGCGCTCGCCTCAGTCTCGGATTCCGGTTCAGACGCGAGAAAGTTGATTTCATTCTCAACCGGCTCGGCATCTGTCTCGCTTTCCTCCGCACCTTCAGTGGCAGTTTCTGCTTCCAACTCTGCTTCTGCATCGTCCAGAAAGCTAGGACGCGCGACGTTGTCCTCCAACGTCGCATCATCTTCCTGCGCATCATCAGATGCTGTGGCTTCGGTTTCATCAGCGGCTTCCAGATCTGAAAGCATAACAGGCTCGGCAGTTGTTTCGTCGTCAGACAGCGTTTCGAACGCGACCGTCTCTGTAGTCTCTTCTACAGATTCAGTCTCTTCAACTTCGTCTTCTGCTTCATCGTCACGACGGGAGAGGTTTGACGCAGCGATTGCTGCCGCCAGAAGCGTATCATCAATGCCGTCATCTTCGACATCGTCTTCGATCTCGTCATAGTCGGCGAGTTCGTCATCACCGACAACGTCGCTTGCATCCCAGATAGATGCTTCAGCGCGAACACGATTTCCGATTTCTTCTGTCGTTTCCTCAATCGTCTGAGGTTCGGCCGCTTCAGCCTCTGTCTCATCCTGAGACGGCTCTTCAGCAGTTTCGGCAACAGCTTCTTCGACGTCTGCTTCTTCCGCTTCAGTCTCTGCTTCCGCTCCGGCTTCACCATTGCTGTTCGCCGCATTCAGCTCAGGCGCAGCAGCAGGCAGGAGTGCAGTCGCTTTAGCTTCTTCGGTACGCTTGTTCTCAAGGGACAGCGCGCCGTTAGACAGCGCCAGCACAGATGCAGCAGAGTCGAGAACCGGGCGAACGACAAGGCTCGGGGCCGCCGGAGCGCCAGCAGGGTGGCTGAGGAAGAGGTTCTTCTCAGCAGCGCGTCGACGTACCAGCGCATCCAAAACGATCAGATGGCCATCAATGCGTGCCTTACGCCATGCAGCAAAGCTTTCAGCCGCCGCAAGCATCTCGCCGGAATTCACGTATTTCAGAACATCGCTGTGACGGAAGGCTTCTTCACCAATATTCCAGGCGAGCGAAACCAGGGCATCAAACTCGTTCTGGTGCAGAGGAGCCCGCACGACGTCGCAAACGAGGCGTTCAGTTTCCTGCAGATCGTAGCGCAGAAGGTATTCTGCCTCACGTTCTGAAACCTCAATGCCTTCACGCGCGGATCGCGTATGTCCATAACCCACAATCCAGCCGCCCGTCGGGAGCTTGCTCGACCGTCGTCTCAACCCTTCGAAGTTCTTGATTAGATCAAGTCCTGCCTGGGATATTCGATTTGTCTGACCCATGAATTGCCTCTTTCTGGCACAGTGTGGCGCTTTGAGCGCTTCTCATGCAATTTCAGAACCTATCTGGATAATCAGGGCAGAAGGAAGACCGTGGCAAGCCCCAGAAAGCTCAAAAAGCCGATAATATCGACCGTGGTTAAGAGAAAGACAGAAGACGCAACGGCAGGGTCTGCGCCCAGTCGTTTCAACGTCAGAGGAATGATAATTCCGGACAGGCCCGCCCACAGGAAAGTTGCGAGCATCGCCACGGCAATAACCCCTGATAAAACAGGGTCCCTGAACCAGAAATATGCGATTGCGGCGACCGCGGCAGAAAACACAACACCGTTTATGAGCGCGGTAAGCGCCTCACGAATAATCGCACGTCTTGTCGTGTTGCCTGACAATTCCCGTTCAGCCAAAGCGCGTACGGAAACGGCAAGCGTTTGCGAGCCCGCATTGCCCCCCAGAGCCACCACAACAGGCATGAGCACAGCAAGTGAAACAATCGTCTCAATCGTCTTGTCGAACAGAGAAATCACCATCGACGCAACGAAAGCCGTCAGCACGTTCATGGCCAGCCATGGCGCACGGGAACGGAAGGTCGACAGGACCGTATCCAGCGCGTCGGCAGACGATACGTTAGAGAGAGCGAGGAGGTCTTCGCGGTTTTCTTCCTGAATAACATCTACGACGTCATCAATCGTGACCATACCCGTCAGCCGGCCTGACTCATCGATAACCGGCGCGGACGTCAAATCGTATTTCTGAAAGAGATACGCGACTTCTTCCTGGTCCATATCTTCCGGGATTTCGACCTTGTTTTCTTCCATGATTTCACCGAGCGGCACATTGCGCGGCGTACGCATAATCTTGTGCAATGGAACGCAGCCCAGCACACGGAAGGTTGGATCAATAACGTAAATCTCAAAGAAGACGTCCGGCAACTCTTCAGCGTTGCTGCGCGCGTGATCCACCGTCTGACCGACATTCCAGAACTCCGGTGCCGCCAGAAAGTCGCGCTGCATGAGGCGACCGGCAGACTCCTCATCGAACGACATCGCGCGCTCGAGCTCTTCACGGTCACTGCTTTCCAGTTTCTGGAGAATGTCGCTCTGGCGATCATCCTCGAGGTCGTCGAGCAGCATGGCCGCATCGTCGGTATCAAGTGTATTGAGCGCTTCCTGAAGCATTGCATCCGGCAAGCGCTCGACAACGAGTTCGCGATATTCATCGCGCATCTCGAGAAGCACTTCGGTCGGGAAGCTCTCTGCCAGAATATCGGTCGCAGCACCGATCAGGCTGCGCGGCAGAACCTCAATGACGTCCGCCGCATCCGCCGGGTGATATTGCTCAAGAACTTCAAGGACTTCAGCCTGACGGCCTGTCTCGATCGCTGCCTCTAATTCAGCAACGCGAGCGGCCTCAATCTCATCTTCGCTGAGCTCCTGTTCAGCGGGAAGCTCTCGCTCTTCATCCATTTCCATGGCGCCCTCCGCAGAACGTGTTTCAGCTCATTGAGTTAGTTTCAGAGTGCGCGGAAATAATCAATGTCTATCAATCACGGAAGTGCGCGTGTGGCCCTAAAGCTATGATTTCAGTCACACGCGCAGAGCCTTCCGCTCCAGATCAGTCATGGACCTCCGAGAGAAAGTCGAGGATCAGCGCATTGACCTGATCGGCCTCCTCCTGTTGCACCCAATGGCCTGCGCCTTCGATAAGATGCACATCGCGCAGATCGCGCACAGTTCGCTCCAGCCCCGCTCGCAACTGTTCTGCGTTCGCGCCGCCAATGACAACATCCTGCTCCCCTGCAAGGAACACCACCGGAATATCTATCTGTGCACCGTCCAGCTCGCCGGTCGTTTCCCAGTTACGATGGAAGTTTCGGTAATAGTTGATGCCGCCGCGAAAACCGGACTCTGTGAAGTTGTCGACATAGTATTGAAGATCGCTTTCGCTCAGCCAGTCAGGAAACTCCGTCGGCTGGCCAAGGCGCTGCGTCCAACCGCCAGCAGACCGGTGCGGATCCTGAATTTCAGGCGGTGTGCGCGGTGTTTCAGGCGATGCGTAAAGGCGTTGAAGAATACCTCGTGGATCAGCATCAAACTCGACTTCTGCTACGCCCGGTTCTTGAAAATAAAGGATATAATAGAAGTTCTCACCAAAGCCTGCGCGCATACGGTCAATCGGGGATACGTCTCCGCGCGGGCTGTAAGGCACGCTCATCGCGACCAGCGCATCAAACCTTTCCGGATGAAACAGCACGGAATACCAACTGACGACCGCGCCCCAGTCATGGCCCACAATCGTCGCCTGCTCGTAGCCATAATGGTCTACCAGACCAGCAATATCATTCGCGAGAGTCTGAATACGATAGGCTTCGACGTCGGCAGGGGCATCACTACCGCCATAGCCACGCATGTCCGGCGCGATGACGTGATATCCGGCCTCAACAAGTGCCGGGATCTGATAGCGCCAGGAATACCAGAGCTCCGGCCAGCCGTGCACAAATACTATGAGAGGGCCGTCTTCGGGACCCGCTTCAGCAACACGCAGCTCGACGCCGTTCACCTGCACTTCTGTCAGCTCAATAGCTGTTCCGTTCGGGGTTTCGGTCGCAGGTGTTGTACTACAGCTAGTCAAGACGAGCGCCGCAGCACCCATGATCAGACTGCTAATTTTAGTGATTGTCATCCGGACCTCCCTCTCATCCCTATTAACACGTTTAGGATGCAGGCGCAGGCAAGGCAATCAATACAGTAGAAAAACAATGCCCTGCCATTTCTGGCAGGGCGTTGCATCAGATTAGTTTGCCTGAAGCTCTTTCTTCAAAGGCTTAGCCGCCATGATGAGAAGCACGCCCGACAGCACATAAAGCGAAACCGTCACAAGCATTGAGTATTGCAGGCTGACAGGGTTTGCCATCGCGCAAGCTTCCGCAAGCGCCGATGTGTCGCCCGCTTCAAGCACCGTACAGGATGCACGGGTCACGTCTCCGACATTCGCTGCCGCGAGCTGCATGTTGAAGAAGATATCGCTCAGCGCACCGATAAAGAGCGGGCCGAGGCCATAGCCGAGCAGGTTCACCACAAACAGCATGATAGCTGTTGATACGGCACGCATTGTGTTGCGTACGACGCCCTGCGCGATTGTGTACTGAGCGGCCAGATATCCGTACTTGATAAAAGCACCAAGTGCGAGACCAACAGCACAGAGCCAGAGTGTATTCGTCATGAACGCCAGAATGTAAAACGGCACACAGAGAACAAGGCCAAGGCCCGGAAGCCATGCAATAGCGGTCGTGCGCTTTTTGGCGATCTTGCTCACAACCCAGCCCGTCGCAAACGTACCAACAGCCGCGGCCAGCGCGACCGGGACGTTGATCCAGACCGCCGCCTGACCGGCTGTCAGGTCAAAGGACCGCACGAGGTAGAGAGATTGGAAAGAAGAGACGCCATACCCGCAGAAAGCGGCGAGCGTGCAGGATGCCGTCATGAACCAGAAGGATGATTTGGTGGTGAGCTCTTTTAGTCCTGCCGCGAACGGAACCCGCTCACGTGGCGCAGAAGCTCCGCCCGGGTCAGAATAGCCACGCGGCGGCTCTTTGACCGTCAGGAAGAAGACGATCGCAAACGCAACGCCCGGCAAACCAAGCGCAAAGAACGCGACCCGCCAACCGAACGCATCAGTGATCGGGCCGCCAATCAGGTTTGCCAGCATCGTTCCCAGCGTTACACCCATGGCGTAATAGCCAAGCGCGGCGGATCGTTTGCGCGGTGGGTAGTAATCAGAAATCAGAGAATTTGCTGGCGGCGTACATCCGGCCTCACCAACGCCCACACCAACACGGAACAAGAGAAGGCTCCAGAAGCCACCAATGACTAGACCGCCTATCGTGACTTCCCGCGAGAGACCACACAACGCAGTCATCAGAGACCAGAGCGCAAGACAGATCGCGATAATCGCAACGCGGTTACGGCGCTCCGAAATCTGCGCCAGCGGGATACCAACAATCGTATAGAACAGCGCGAAACCGAAACCGGTAAGCAAGCCGAATGCGGTATCGGAAATACCAAGCTCTGGTTTCATGACAGGCGCAACGACGGACAAAAGCCCGCGGTCGATAAAGTTCATGATGTAGATAAGAAGAAGAGCGTTCAGCACATAAGTACGCTGTGTGCGCGTGCCGAAGCCTTCCATCACGCCAGGGCTGTCACCCTGAGCTGACGTCACACTCATATTTTTCCTCCCGACGCTGCTGAGTTGGGGTGCCGGTTTTCCGGTCATGCAGCGTGTTTGGGTGTAGCTTACCCATCAATTCGGGAGGGATGCAATCAAAACCGGAATATTAGTTATGAACTAAACGACATAATCTACCGGTATAGATCGACACGTGCGAAGACATACGGCGTGTATCAGTAATTTATACTGTCTTTATTTGAAATCGTCGCGGCGGACGGGTACGAGCATCATAGCGGCAGCCTTGAGCGCGATCCATCGCCCTGGCGCAGCCAGAGCGGGCCAACAAAACGAAGAGACACAATTCTTTCCTAAATTCGTGCCACTGGATTGGAGCACAAAATCATACCGCGGCAGACCTGCCGCCGGGCTTTGCCCGCACGCCGGGGCCGCTGCGCGGCGCGAGGCGCATCAAAGACGATTTTCCCTGATATCGATCCACTGGACGGGTGCCAGGTTAGTGGCTGCAGCCTTGAGCGCGATCCATCGCGCTGGCGCAGCCAGTGCGGGCGATCAAAACGAAGAGACACGATTCTTTCCTAAATTCGTGCCACCGGCACGAATGTTTTTGCGTAGCAAAATTGGAAAGAATGGTGCGGTCGAGAAGACTCGAACTTCCACGGGTTGCCCCACAGCGACCTCAACGCTGCGCGTCTACCAATTCCGCCACGACCGCACGCCTTAGCAGAGCGGCGCTAATAACCCGAAAAGAGCCGCTTTGTGAAGGACTTTTTTTGACAAAATTCACATTAGTTTGGTGAAAGTGCAGATCAGCCGCCTGTTCCGGCTTTCCAGTCCTGTGCACTGGCCGGTCCTGTGACCCGAACGGACATGCGTTCGCCCTCGATTTCGATGTCACCTTTGGCGATCGGATGGTCGTTTGCCAGAATCCAGACGTCGTCCGTCTCGCGCACGTCGAGCGGTATCACCGCTCCGCGACCCATTTTAAGTAATTGGTGCATCGGCAGACGGGTCCGGCCCAGAATGACCGATATTTCCACTTTCACTGCATCCAGTTGACGCGCCATAAGAGACCACCATTTATCGTGAAACCCGATTGTCCCGCGACAGGGTAATTAAGGAGTTAATACCGCCGTGCCTATGCGGAAAAATTTACCTATCGAATGGGCTGTTTCCGAAGAGCTCGTCCCGTACGCAGACGCCGTAACGGCGATGGAAGAGCGTGTCGCGAAGATTGTCGCCGGTGAAGCGCGCGAACTGATCTGGTTTCTGCAGCACCCTCCAGTCTATACCGCAGGCACGAGCGCGCAGATGGGCGACCTTCTGGACCCGAATCGCTTCCCTGTTTTCGAATCAGGGCGCGGCGGCCAGTTCACCTATCATGGGCCGGGACAGCGCATTGCTTACGTGATGCTGGACCTGCGCGAACGCGAGCGTGATGTACGCGCGTTCGTCTGCGCTCTGGAGCGCGTGGTGATCGATACGCTGGCGGGCTTCAATATTCGCGGCGAGGCTCGTGACGGTGATCGTATTGGTGTCTGGGTGGACCGTACTCAACCAGGCGGTGACCTGCGCGAGGATAAAATCGCAGCTCTGGGCATTCGTCTGAAAAAGTGGGTGAGCATGCACGGGCTGAGCTTCAATGTAGAACCGGACCTCACCCATTTTGGCGGCATTACGCCGTGCGGTGTGAGTGACCCGCGCTTTGGTGTGACCAGCCTTGTGGATCTTGGCTATCCGGTCAGCATGGATGATGCAGATATCGCTATGCGTGCCGCTTTTGAAACCCAGTTCGGCCCGTTAGAGCCGGGAAAAGCACCGCTTTAAGCGTTCAGCATGTTCAACACGTAATACGCAACAGCCTTTTCCGGCGAGAAAGCCTGCCTACCTACTTCGGCGAATCCAAGCCGCTGATGAAAAAGGTGAGAACCCGGATTATCCGGTGCAGTGTTCACTTCACAGCCAATCGCATCACAGCCGTCGGAATGTTCGAAAGCGGCCTTGTAAAGCTGAGGCCCGACGCCCTGCCCACGCGTCTCGGGCGCAAGAGCAATACGATCAACATAATTGAGCTTTACTGGATTATCCTCCAGCCACGTCTCAAACCAGCGAAGATTGGGGCTCTTATACGCCTTAGTGCCCGGCGGGACGAGGTTCAGAAACCCAAGGACCTGGCCGTCATCACCTTCGGCAATGAGACAAGTTCCCAGCCCTACAATCGTTTTAAGATCGTCTGGTGTTTCTTCACTTACGCCCGGCGTCGACGCGGCATTAATTTTATAAACCGCGTCGAAATCGCCCGCCTTAAAAGGCCGGATAATCATAAGGCTTTGAGTGTCTCACGAACGGCTTCCAGAGCAGCATCGGCTTTGTCACCGTCAGGACCACCAGCCTGCGCCATATCAGGACGGCCGCCGCCGCCTTTACCGCCGACGGCGCCCGCAGCTACACGAACCAGATCAACTGCCGAAATCTTCTCAAGGACATCTGAGGTCACGCCCGTGGCTACCGCCGCTTTGCCGTCATTCACTGCAATGAAGACCGCAACACCTGAACCAAGGCTCTGCTTGGCTTCATCGATGAGCGCGCGAAGGTCTTTTGCCGGAACGCCTTCCAGAACGCGAGCCATCAACTTGATACCATTGATCTCTTCAGGGCCTTGCGCAGGACCGCTGGACGGACCCGCCATTGCGAGCTGACGCTTGGCTTCGGAAAGATCACGCTCAAGCTCTTTACGCTGGTCCTGAAGCGCTGTGACGCGCGTCACGAGTTCGGTCAAAGGCGCTTTAAGTTTATCTGCAGCAGCCTGCCCAAGCTCCACCTGTCCACGGAGATGCTCGAATGCGGCTTTCGCAGTTGTCGCCTCGATTCGGCGAACGCCCGCAGAAACGCCGCTCTCAGACAGAACCGTGAACAAAGCGATGTCGCCAGTTCGCGCCACGTGCGTTCCACCGCAGAACTCCATGGAGTAATGCTTTGGTTCACTCAGCGCCTCACCCATAGTGAGAACGCGAACGACATCTCCATATTTCTCACCAAAGAGCGCAAGCGCACCATCTTTGATCGCCTGTTCCGGAGATTTCTCTGCCGTGGAAACAGCCGAGTTCTGCCTGATGACAGCATTCACTTCATCCTCGACAGCCTTAAGCTCCTCGCGAGACAGAGGCTGACCGTGGGAGAAGTCGAAGCGCAGGCGGTCGGCTTCTACAAGAGAGCCTTTTTGCGTCACGTGCGTACCCAGCACATTGCGAAGCGCGGCATGCAGAAGGTGCGTTGCGGAGTGATTTGCACGGATAGCTGCCCGACGTTCTTTATCGATCGCCTGAACTGCACGGTCACCGACGGAGACCTCGCCTGATTTCAGCTCGCCGACGAGAACATGCAGTCCGCCGCCGCGCTTTTGAACATCAGTCACTGTGAAGTCGGGCCCGGATTTGAATTTGACGACACCATGGTCACCAGACTGACCACCGGATTCTGCGTAGAATGGTGTTTCATCAAATACGAGTTCGAAAGCGCCTTCAGACGTGCTGTCGACCGTTTCCCCGTCTTTGACGATAGCGAGCAGTTCACCTTCTCCCTCGGCTGCGTCATAGCCGGTAAAGCGTGTTGGACCGAGGCGGTCAGCAAGTTCTGCCCAAACTTCAAGGCTGCCAGCATCGCCGGAGCCCTTCCAGTTGGCTTTGCCTGTCGCGCGCTGGTTCGCCATCGCATCTTCAAAGCCGTCTGAATCAACTTTGAGGCCACGACCGCGCAGAACGTCCTGCGTCAGGTCGAGCGGGAAGCCGTAAGTGTCGTAGAGTTTGAAGGCCGTTTCACCCGGAAGCGAGTCGCCTTCATTCATGCCGGTTGTTGCATCGTCGAGCAGAGCAAGACCACGGCCCAGTGTTCGCTGGAAGCGGCCTTCTTCCTGCTCAAGCTGATTGCGGATCAACGCTTCAGCACGCATGAGCTCCGGATAGGCTTCGCCCATCTCGTTCAGCAGCGCACCGGTCAGCTCGTGCATTTTAGGTTCCTGCGCTCCCAGAATATGCGAATGCCGCATCGCGCGGCGCATGATCCGGCGCAGAACATAGCCACGACCTTCGTTAGACGGCAGGACGCCGTCTGCGAGCAGGAAAGCAGATGATCGTAAATGGTCAGCAATCACGCGAAATGACGCGAGCTCATCACCGGTTGCCTTACGCTTATAGACCTCTTCCTCAGCCGCGATCAGCGACTTGAACAGGTCGATATCATAGTTGTTGTGAACCCCCTGAAGGATGGTTGAAATACGCTCTAGGCCCATGCCCGTATCAATGCTTGGAGTTGGCAGATTTTCACGTGTGCCGTCACCATGCTGATTGAACTGCATAAAGACGAGGTTCCAGATCTCGATAAAGCGGTCGCCGTCTTCTTCCGGTGACCCCGGAGGGCCGCCCCAGATGTGATCGCCATGGTCATAGAAGATTTCCGAACACGGTCCGCAAGGACCGCTGTCGCCCATGGACCAGAAGTTATCAGACGTTGCGATACGAATGATCTTATCGTCCGGCAGGCCCGCAATCTTCTTCCAGAGGGCGTGGGCTTCGTCGTCTTCTGCATAGATTGTGACGAGGAGCTTGTCCTTCGGGAGGCCGAACTCTCCAGTTACGACGTCCCAGGCATATTTGATCGCCTGCTCTTTGAAGTAATCGCCGAAAGAGAAGTTACCCAGCATTTCAAAGAATGTGTGGTGACGCGCGGTGTAACCGACATTGTCGAGGTCGTTGTGCTTACCACCGGCACGGACACACTTTTGAGACGTCGCAGCGCGCGGCGCGAATGGTTTTTGAACACCCGTAAAGATGTTCTTGAACGGCACCATGCCCGCATTCACAAACAGGAGTGTCGGGTCGTTGTCCGGCACCAGAGGTGCGGACGGACGAACCGCGTGTCCATTCTTCTCGAAGAAGGAAAGAAAACCTGATCGAATATCCGAAACGCTCGTCATAAATACCGTCCTGAGTGGTCAAATGCACACTGCACCCGACAAGCGGGTGCAGCATTTGGTTCGGATATACAGATATGCGCGGGTTTCGCCAACCGCGAGATCAGAGAAGCTTATTCGTTAACTGCGCTATCGTCGCTATCATCTTCTTCGCCTGACAGCATCATATCATCGATAAGGCCCGCTTGAGCGCGAATCTTGTCTTCAATCTCATGGGCAACTGCAGGGTTTTCCCGAAGGAAGCGCTTGGAATTCTCACGGCCCTGCCCCAGACGATCACCGCCATAGGAGAACCATGATCCGGACTTCTCAACGATATCGGCTTTCACACCGAGATCGAGAAGCTCGCCCATTTTCGAGATACCCTCGCCATAAATGATGTCGAAGTCGACCTGCCTGAACGGAGGCGCAACCTTGTTCTTCACGACCTTCACGCGCGTCTGGTTACCAACGACTTCATCGCGGTCTTTGATCGAGCCAATGCGACGGATATCCAGACGAACAGACGCATAGAATTTAAGCGCGTTACCGCCGGATGTTGTTTCAGGGCTACCGAACATTACGCCAATCTTCATACGGATCTGGTTGATGAAGATCACCATACAATGAGACTTGGAGATTGAGCCGGTCAGTTTACGCAGCGCCTGGCTCATCAGACGCGCCTGAAGACCTGGCAAAGAATCGCCCATCTCACCTTCAAGCTCGGCACGCGGCGTCAGCGCCGCAACGGAGTCGATGACGAGAACGTCAATCGCACCGGAACGTACCAGCGTATCAGCGATCTCGAGCGCCTGCTCACCTGTGTCAGGCTGGGAGACCAGAAGATCGTCCAGGTCAACACCAAGCTTACCCGCATATTGCGGATCAAGGGCGTGTTCGGCGTCCACAAACGCACACACACCACCGTTCTTCTGAGCTTCCGCTACCACATGCAAAGCAAGTGTCGTCTTACCGGAACTCTCCGGGCCATAGACCTCGATGATACGGCCCTTAGGCAGACCACCAATACCGAGGGCAATATCCAGACCGAGCGATCCGGTGGATACAGCCTCAATATCCATTGACTGATTGTCGCCCAGTCGCATGACCGAGCCTTTACCAAAGTTACGCTCAATCTGAGTGAGCGCTGTCTGGAGTGCTTTCTGCTTATCCACGCCGTTACCTTCCACGAGCCGAAGTGCCGCTTGTGCCATTAATTTGTCTCCTTAGTAACCGAGTCTCTTTTCCGCAGAAAGACCGCTCAGAGTTATTATGGAGATTTTTGTACCACATTTGTTCCACGAGAACAAATAGGAAACAAATAAAAATGAGAGCCCACCATATCTGGGGGCTCTCACTCACGGAACCAACTATATTAAGCGGCTTCGAGCTCTTCCTTCACGCGTTCCGCCAGTTTCGCCATGCGGAACGGCTTCGGCAGGAAGGACACAGCGCGTTCTTCGTCCAGTGTACGTGTGAGGTCACCTTCGGAATAACCGGAGATAAACATGACCCGCGCATTGCCCAGATATTCCTTCGCCTGTTTAAGCAGGCTAGGCCCATCAATGCCCGGCAGGATGACATCCGAGATTAACAGGTCGATCTGCCCCTGATGCTCGATAATCATCTCGAGCGCCTCTTCACCGTCAGCCGCCGAGATCACCTCGTATCCGCGTGCTTGAAGCGTCGAGACAGCAATATTGCGCACGCCATCTTCGTCTTCCACCAGCATGATCAGGCCACGGCCAGCAAGGTCGCGTGGAGCTTTTTCAGCTTGCGTCTGCTCTGGCTGCTCCTGCGCGCCAATTTCTTTTTCCACATCTTCCGCAGAGAGCGCAGGCAGATAGATAAAGAAGCTCGTTCCTTCGCCCACTTTACTTGTCGGGCAGATATAGCCGTCGGACTGTTTGACGATGCCGTAAACGGTAGAGAGACCAAGGCCGGTGCCTTTACCCTCTTTCTTCGTGGTGTAGAACGGTTCGAAAATGTTCTCCATCACTTCAGGCGGAATACCCGTGCCGTTATCGGCGATCTCGATGCAGAGGTAATCCCCTTCGGCGACGTAATCGAAGCCCTTGTCGTGACCATGTTCTTCCGTCACACGGCTGGTCGAGATCGTAAGAACACCGCCACCATTTTCAAGCATGGCATCGCGCGCATTCACAGCAAGGTTGATGATCGCATTCTCAAGCTGGCCTTTATCTGCACGGATCATCGGAAGATCGCGGCCATGACGCAGGCTGAGATTCACACGCTCGTCCAGCAAAGGACGAATGAGGTAGTTCAGCTCGTTGAGAACGTTCGAGACGTTGAGCATTTCTCGCTTCAGCGTCTGCTGACGAGAGAAAGCGAGCAGCATCTTTACAAGCTCGGCGGAGCGCTGTGACAGCTCTGAAATCTGCTGAAGGTCATCAAAGCTCGGGTCCCCGACAGGGTGACGCGCGAGCAGGTTATCTGTGTAGCCCATGACTGCAGTGAGCATGTTGTTGAAGTCGTGAGCCACGCCGCCAGCAAGTGTACCAACAGCCTGCATCTTCTCAGAATGCACCAAGCGGTTCTTCAGCTGAGATTGCTCAGTCGTATCGACGAGGTAAGCGATCGACGGACGGCCGATGGAATCCAGCAGAATATAAACATTCACAGAGCTGCCGCCCGCGCCTTTCAGCGTTAGCGGAACAGCACTATCAACGGCTGCAAGCAATTGTTTGGAGATGTCATCGCCGCCCTCTTCGACGGCAAACAGGTCAGCAAATCGCCCACCTGGTACGGCTGCGCCCTCTGTCAGCTCGACCAAAGCAGAGTTGGCGTCAATCACACAGGCCTGAGAGACGCTATCACCTTCAAGGCGTGCCACACCGAATGGTGCATCATCGAACATCGGGTCCTGCCCCTCGCGCGGAGGACGGGATGATGATGCAGCCGTGAGGCGTTCCTGAGCGCTGGTCTTGGCAGAGGCCGGAACCATAACGAGCGTGCGAGACACCGCATCGGCGCCTTTGCCGCTCCAGGTCGTCGCCGTGTTCATCAACGTTTCGACGCCATCACGTGCGCGGAAATGAAGATCGAGCCAGATCGGATGGTTCGTCTTCTTGTCACGACGGAACATTTTGGTGGATTCAGGACGAAGCACGTCTTCGACTTTCAGATCGCCCAGATCATCCGGCAAACCGAGGAAGTTACGAAGCCAGCTATTCATATAAGTGATCTGGCCGTTTGCACGCGCGACATAGAAACCGAGCGGCGCATCCTCGATAAAGAGACCACGCGCATCGGCAGCGCCAAGCGCTTCATTCATGCTGTTCAGCCGACGCAAACGCCAGAGCGTACGCTCGCCATCCAGAGGAGACACAGTCGCCTCAAACTGAACCGGAATACTCTCTGAGCCGATTGCAATCGCTGGCAGCACTTCATGACGGGTTTCGCCAGCTTTAGCTGCACGAGACAAACGGTAGATCGGGGCACTAAGGCCCGGGTTAGCACCAAGAAGGCGATCTACCGTGAGAACGCGCTCAACTTCTGTCGCAACGCCGACGTCTTTCATCACCTGCCGGTAATGGTCGTTCGCAATTACAGCCCCGCCGCCCTTTTCGGTGATGACAATCGCCTCATCGAGCGCGCTGATCCATGAATATGGCTGCTTCTTCACCGACGCTGCAGCCTCGGTCGCGCCGCGCGACGGGAAGAGGCCCAGTTTTTTGCCTGCACCGCGAAGCACCCACACCAAGAAAACCATGCCACCGGAGGCCAGCGCAATCAGAAGCACCGGACCTGTCTGGCCGACCGCATCCGGGATGATGATCGCCACGCAGGCCGCGACGACGGCCACCAGCAAGGATAACCAGAAAACACCCTGAAACAGATCAAGGCCGCCCGACTTCGGTGTGGCCTCACTGTTCTGGTCGCTCGCGGTTTTTGTATCTGTATTCACGTCGACGGTATCAGTCATTTCGGGATACTCACTTCATATCCAGTCAAAAGTGTCACGATTCGGCTCCCTTCAAGTAGAGCGTCATCGGGCTCACCATCCTCAGGTTTTCTTGGTCTTCATGACGAAGCTGATGATCTTGGCCACAGCCTCATAATGTTCGCGCGGGATCGTCTCATCCACTTCCATGCGTGCGTAGAGCGCGCGGGCGAGTGGAGGGTTTTCCACGAGCGGAATATTGTTCTCTGCCGCCACTTCACGAATGCGCAGCGCCAGATCGTCCACACCCTTGGCGACACAGATCGGCGCAGGCGTCTCATCGTCATAGCGCAGCGCAATCGAATAGTGTGTCGGGTTGGTGATGATCACAGTCGCGTCCGGTACGGCGGCCATCATGCGACCACGTGATTTTTCCATACGCAGCTGTCGAATTTTGGCTTTGACCTGCGGGTCACCTTCGGACTGTTTATGCTCGTCTTTGATTTCCTGACGGGACATTTTCATCTTCTTGTCGAACTGCTGCTTCTGGAAGATGTAATCAATGGCAGCAATCAGCCCGACAACGACCAGAGCCGCCAGAAGAAGACGGGATGCAATGTCCTGCAGAACACCGGCGAGGACTGCGATCTCCATCGCGCCAGCACGCTCCACGAATGACCGCTCTGGCCAGACCGCATACATGAGCGCCGCCGCAATCGCGACGAGCTTCATCAGCGCTTTGGCAAGGTTCATCCAGCCCTGCGGGCCGAACATGCGCTTCAGGCCTTCCACCGGGTTCAGCTTGGACAGTTTCGGCTTCATCTTTTCAGCCGTCCATGCAGGACGGTTTTGGATGAGGTGACCGCCAAGCGCCGTCAAAGTTAGGATACCAAACACAATTGCCGCCGCAGGCGCGAGCGCCCAGATCAACGCTCCGGTCAGTTGCATCGCACCGCCTTGCTCAAGGCGGAATGCGTGCGGATGGTCGATCAGGCTCACCAGCGGTCGCGCGATCATGCGCAGGATTGGTCCGGACGCAGCGATCAGCAGCGCAATCCCCATCATCATGAACCAGATCGGCACGTCCTGACTGCGGACGGCATCACCTTTCTTTCGGGCGTCGTCTAACCGTTTCTGGGTAGGTTCTTCGGTCTTCTGCGACTGGTCTTGTTCTTCAGCCATCAGCCACCTCCCCCTGTCATGAGGAACCGGTCAAAACCATTCAGCCAGGTCATGAAGCCAGCGCCCATGCCGATCATCACGACCACAAGGCCAATCATGATTGAGCTCGGCAGAGCTATGAAGAAAATCTGGATTTGCGGGATGAGGCGCGCGGCAAGGCCAAGTGCCAGATTGAAGATGAGACCAAACGCGATAGCTGGCGCGGCAATCTGCAAGCCAAGACGGAAGGCTTCGACAAAAGCACGCGTGCCATACTCGGCCACGTCAGCCATGTTCGGATACTGACCCACAGGGAACAGAATGTAACTATCGACAGCGCCCTGAAGCATCCAGCGGTGAACACCGGCAGACAGCACAAGCACGACAGCAATCAGTGAGAAGAACGCAGACAACACGTTGCCCTGCGCCTGCTGCATCGGGTCGAGCTGCATAGCAAAGCCAAGGCCGGTATGCATCGCAGTCACCTGCCCTGCCACAGACGCTGCCGCCATGAACATACGCGCAGCCGCGCCCAGCATCAGCCCGATCAAAACTTCGCCGATGACGAGGAAAATACCCTGCCCGAAATCAGCAGGCTGTAACGGCAGATCAGACATCAGACCCGGCGCAAGCGCAAAAACCGCGAGCAGAGCCGCGGAGAGACGAAAGCGTACAGGAATCGATTGCTCGCCCCAGCCGGGAGCGAGCATCAGCACCGATCCTATGCGGGCAAATAGAAGCCCACCTGACCAGACATATGGAAGGAGCGGCTCCAAATACCGCCTACATACTGGCTATTCGCGCAAACGTATCCTGCGCGAAGGCGGCAATCATGCCCCCCATAAGCGGCAGGAAGATCAGCAGCGCGATAAAGATGGCAACGATTTTCGGAACGAAAACGAGAGTCATTTCCTGCACCTGCGTCAGCGCCTGAACAAGCGCGATGCTGACACCGACAAGCAGACCGATGATCATGGCAGGCGCAGCCATCATAACTGTCGTCCAGAGAGCATCGCGTCCGATGTCGAGCACTTCAAGGCCTGTCATGAAAGGTTACTCCGTATTCGTGTACGGTTAACCAATCCGAATAAAAGGTTAATAAAGCGCTTAAGATTTGCGGCAAACCGGCAATTATTGCCGGGTTCACGGTTAATCTTTGTGGAATTCGCAGTCGCTAGTCGCTCGACTCAATCCAGCTCGTGCTCCAAAGGCTCACCAGCCACATATCGCGCCAGATTTGCGAGGAAGGTCTCATCCGCGCGCAGCAACGTCGCATGCGTTTGCGGGCTATCATGCGGCGTGATCGTGACCTTCGGATGCGTCCAGAGCGGATGGTCTGCCGGTAGCGGCTCCTCACGTGTCACATCAAGCACCGCATGGCTCGGCCGCCCAGCGTCTAGCGCAGCAATAAGCGCGCCCTCATCCACCAGCTTTCCTCGCCCGATATTCATGAACAGCGCATCCGGCTTCATCGAGGCGAAGAAATCCTCGCCCGCAATATCTTCAGTCGACGGTGTATGCGGCAGGCTGAGCAGGACGATATCAGCTTTCGCGACCTCCTCTTCCAGCGATGAAAGCGGAAGGATGACGTCTGCGCCTTCACTTGGAGAAACCGCGCGACGAAGCCCGGTGACATGGCCACCTAACGCCCGGACACGCGTCCCAACCGACGTACCGATCGAGCCATACCCGACGATCAACCAGCGCGAACCATGAATGTCTTTCTGGTCAAGCGGTTTCCAGACACCTTCAGCCGCGTTGGCGCGATGCTCGGGGCCTCGCTTCAGCCAGTCGAGCGCCTGCCAGAGCACCCATTCAGACATAGATTCAGATTGGGTGTGATTGGTCGTGTACCGGTTCGCCGCAGCGCGCAGTTTTTGCAGCCCCGGATTATCCACGCCCGCCGCCGAAGACTGGAACCAGTCCAGCTTTGGCGTGCTCAAAAGTGTTTTGAAGAAAAGCCGCGCTTGCGGGCCAAACCAGACATCGCCATTGCCAAAAGCGATATCAATCTCCGGATCAGTCAGGACTTCGCCGGTTTGCGAGTCGCGAAAAACACCGTCATCAGCGAGAAGAACAAACCGGATTTTATCAGCAAAAGCGGAGAGTTCTGCTGTCCGGCGGCGGCACACATGGTCATGGATAAGGCAATTAATCATGCCCCATCATGCCCCCTTCCGGAAAACATGCAAATTCAATTAGTTCTCGCACTTTTCAGCTTTTCGACTTCCGCCGCCGACACAAACAGGTATGTTGCGCTAAATCAGATATATCGAAAAAATTGGGCGAGTTTTATGCGAAATATTCTTCTTGCGTCAGCAGCACTGCTGGCGCTTCAGGCGTGTGGGCCAACAGAGACACCGGTAGCAAACACAGAAGCAGCAGCGACAGAGCAGACCGTTTCCCAGACCGAGCAGCTTAACGCGTGGTTTGACGAGAAATACGAAGAGCAGCTTCTGCGCAGCCCGCAAACGCTTACACAAC
Organism: Ponticaulis sp.; assembly: GCF_029210165.1. Lineage (NCBI taxonomy): Bacteria > Pseudomonadati > Pseudomonadota > Alphaproteobacteria > Hyphomonadales > Hyphomonadaceae > Ponticaulis > Ponticaulis sp. The sequence goes on along the minus strand of NZ_JARGNT010000001.1, from coordinate 1,933,707 downwards.
TTGGCCGTCACGAACGCTATGACGAAGTCGACGACAATACAGAAGCCTTCCAGCTTGAAGGGCTGGAATGGCTGCGTGAAACGACTGCAGAAATGCGCGAGACGTTTGACTTCGACGAGCTGGATGAAGAAGCGCAGTTCTCTTACCGCCTCTGGGAAGCACGTCTTGAACGCGCAGAACTTGGCTGGGAATGGCGCAACTATGGATACGCCTTCACACAAGGCGGCTGGCACACTTATCCGGCTCGCTTCCTGATCAACTTCCACAACGTCAATTCCGACGCTGATATGGAAGCTTATATCTCCCGGATTGAAGGCTTTGCGAATGCGCTGGATGTACGCCTTGCGCGCGCGCAGACGTCCGCAGAGATGGGCATTCGTGCACCGGGCTTTGCCTATCGCGGCGCGCTGGAAACAGCGCAGAATATAGTTCGCGGCGCACCATTCACCGACGGCGAAGATTCACCAATCTATGCGGACGTGAAAACCAAGATCGCAGCTCTCGTTGAGTCCGGCGAAATTGATGAAGCCCGCGCTGAAGGACTCGAAGCCGAAGCCGTCGCTGCTCTCACCGGCCCTTTCCTGGACAGCTATAACGAGCTGATCAGCTGGCTTGAAACAGATATGGAAAACACCGAAGAATCCTTCGGCGTGTCTGAGCTGCCGAATGGCGAGGCATATTATAATTACAGGCTCGCCAGCTACACGACGACAGACCTGACAGCGGACGAGATCCACGAAATCGGCCTGGCCGAAGTAGAGCGCCTGCGCGGCGAGATGGAACTCATCAAAGAAGAAGTCGGTTTTGATGGCAGCCTGCAGGAATTCTTCGACTATCTGCGCGTGAACACGGATGATCCTGAACTTTTCCTGCCGAACACTGATGAAGGCCGTCAGGCTTACATTGACGAAGCGACACGCCAGATCAACAACATCCGTGAACAACTGCCGGACTATTTCGGCATTCTGCCGCAAGCTGATGTCGTGGTTCGCCGCGTTGAATCCTTCCGCGAGCGCGCAGGCGCTGCCCAGCACTATGTGACAGGCACACCGGACGGGTCACGTCCGGGCGTTTATTACGCCCACCTACTGGATATGTCCGCCCTGCCTCTGCGAGAGCTGGAAGTCGTGGCCTATCACGAGGCTATTCCCGGTCACCATATGCAGCGCTCAATTGCGCAGGAACTGACAGGTATTCCGCAATTCCGGACGCGCCAATCCAACAGCGCATACACTGAAGGATGGGCGCTCTATTCCGAGCTTCTGGCGAACGAAATGCCCGGGACATATCAGGACCCGCTTTCGCAATTTGGCCGCCTGGGCACTGAAATCTGGCGCGCAATCCGCCTCGTCGTAGACACTGGCCTCCACACCAAAGGCTGGACCCGCGAAGACTCAATTGCCTACTTCCTCGAAAACTCTGCGATTACCGAGGCGCAGGCTGCGTCCGAAACTGAGCGCTACATTGTGGGCCCGGGACAGGCGACGAGCTATAAAATCGGCATGATCCGTATTCTGGAGCTTCGCGCTCACGCAGAAGAGGTTCTCGGCGATGACTTCGACATTCGCGGATTCCACGACACCATTCTTGGTGGCGGCTCGCTTCCGCTCGATCTTCTGGAAGTCCGCGTCAACAACTGGATTGAGGATGTCCAAAACAGCTAAGCGCTGAAACACCCGACACATCTGATCGAAAATAGCTCAAAGCCCAAATTTATCGTTATTTGATAAATTTGAGCTTTCGCATGTCTGCATTCCGGTTAAGATGCGCCCAATTCTTCAACGCACGAAAGTGAAACCGACGATGAAAAACCTTCTTCTGGCGACAGCCGCTGTGCTGGCGCTCGGCGCGTGTGGCCAAACCGAAACCACTGGCACACAAACAGAAACGTCAACACCCGCAGCTGCGACACCGACAGCCGAACAGGTTGCCGCGGAAACGGCACGCCTGAATGCATGGTTCGACGAAAAGTACGAAGAAGAGCTGATGCTCAGCCCGATGACGCTGACCACGCTCGGCCGCAAAGAACGCTATGACGAGATCGACGATGTCTCTCCGGAAGCGCAGCTTGAGCAGCTTGAATGGCGACGCGCCACAACCGCTGAAATGCAGGAAAACTTCGACTATGACCTGCTCGACGCAGAAGCGAAGATGTCATGGGATCTCTATGAGTTCATTCTCGAGCAGGCTGAAGAGAACTGGCAGTGGCGCCATCACAGCTACATCTTCACGCAAAGCGGCTGGCAAACTTATCCAGCCCAGTTCATGATCAACTTCCACGGTGTTTCTTCTGAAGAAGACATGCTGGCCTATATTTCGCGTCTCGACGGCTTTGCGACGATGTTGAACAGCCTCGTTTCTCAGGCTGAAGACGCAGCGCAGATGGGTATTCGCCCACCAGCTTTCGCCTATCGTGCAGCGGCTGAACAATCACAGAATATTGTGACTGGCGCACCGTTCACCGAAGGCGAGGACTCTGCGATCTTCGCAGACGCGAAAGGCAAGATTGCAGCGCTGGTAGAGGCCGGCACGATCACAGAAGAACGTGGTGAAGAGCTCGTTGCAGACGTTGAAGCCGCCCTCACCGGCAGTTTCCTCAGTGCCTACAACAACATGATCAATTTTCTGGAAACTGACGTCGCCAATACCGAAGAAGCATTTGGCGTGTCCGAACTGCCTGATGGCGAAGCGTATTACCAGCAGCGCCTCGGTTACTACACCACCACTGACATGACGGCTGACGAAATCCACGAATTGGGCCTTGAGGAAGTCGCACGCCTTCGCGGTGAGATGGTTTCCGTCATGCGCGACTTCGGCTTCGAAGGCACGCTACAGGAATTCTTCGTCTTCCTGCGTGAAAACAAAGACGACGAGCGCCTGTACTTCCCGAACACGGATGAAGGTCGTCAGGGCTATATTGATGCGGCGACATACTATGTCGAAAACATCGAATCCCAACTGCCGGAGTATTTCGGTCTTCTGCCGCAAGCCGAGCTGGAAGTTCGCCGCGTGGAAGCCTTCCGTGAGCGCGATGGCGCAGCTCAGCACTACTACCCGAGCACACCAGACGGCTCCCGCCCGGGCGTTTACTACGCACACCTGTCTGACATGACAGCGATGCCAAAGCGTGAGTTGGAAGTGATCGCGTATCATGAGGCACTTCCGGGCCACCACATGCAGATTGCTATCGCACAAGAGCTCACGGGCATCCCGCAGTTCCGCACACAGCAATTCTACGGCGCATATGTTGAAGGCTGGGCGCTCTACACAGAGCATTTCGCGCAGGAAATCCCGGGCACATATCAGGACCCGCTCTCGCAGTTCGGCCGCCTCGGGTCTGAAATCTGGCGCGCGATCCGTCTCGTTGTAGACACAGGCCTCCACGTGAAGGGCTGGACCCGCGAAGAGGCTGTTGCCTACTTCCAGGAGAACTCTGCAATCACGGATGCGCAGGCACTTTCAGAAGTCGAGCGCTATATTGCCGATCCTGGTCAGGCAACAGGCTATAAAATCGGTATGATCTTCATTCAGGACCTTCGCGCAAACGCAGAAGAAGTTCTGGGTGACGACTTTGACATTCGTGGCTTCCACGATGCGGTTCTCGGCGGCGGCGGACTTCCGCTCAACCTGCTTGAACAGCGCGTCGACAACTGGATAGCCAGCGTTCAGGCGAGCTAGTTTTAGTAGAACGTGAGTATGAAGAAGGGCGATCAGTGATCGCCCTTTTTTATTACGCCGCTGGAGGCGCTGTAGAAACCATGCTCTCGCGTTGCGACACTGGCTCATACCATTGTGCCAGCGACGGATGCGCTGCTCGCCAGTCAAAGTCCGTTATACGGAAATCCAGATAGCCAAGCATACACGCAATGGCCACCTGCCCCCGATCCAGACGATCTTCAACAGGCGTGAAAAGCTCCGCAGCTTCCGTAATCCCACGCTCAATCGCTTCACGCCATCTGATAATCCAGAAAGACGATTGCCGATCGGCTGGGCGGTTTTTCTCCATCACCGTGTTGAACGCTGCATCCATAATGCCATCGCCAAGCGCCTGAAGCTTTTGAGCGCGCCAATATGCGTAATCACGGGTAATGTCTGTGTCGGTGGCATAAGCCTCAACCCATTCACAGATAACCGGGCTGTCATAGACGGTGTCTCCGTCAGGCGTAATCAGACAAGGGATTTTGCCGAGCGGGTTCGGCGTGCTTTTAGCGTCCTCAAGTACTGAGACAATTTCCATCTGAACACGGTCAGTTAATCCATGCTCGGAGAGAAGCACTCGCACTTTACGCGCAAACGGCGATGTCTTTGAATAGTAGAGCTGCATTGTTTCCTGTCCGGCATTCGTAGAATTCAAACCGAAGCATAGCCAATCCGGAACGAATCGAAACTGTCAAAACAAACCGAATTGCCCGTAAAAACAGTAGTGCTCATGGTTAATTCCCAAAAAATCTACCTAGAGCATCAGAATTTTTATGAAGAGATTCAAAACCGTGACCCCGTTTAGTTTTTTTTCGTGCTTAAGATGCGCATTATTTTTGGGCAAGTATTGTTGATTTTTGGGCATTATGTTACAAATAAGTCAAATGGCACCGCGGGTTGCGCCCCGTCATCCTGTCCCCCACACCTGGCCGCAGCCTCGGTGCCATTCATAAAAAATACAATAAAAATAAATGTCTAAGGGAAGCTAAACCGCTTCCCTTTTTCTTTGCCTGAGCGCCATTATGCGCCATCTAGCAATTATATTAAGCCAATAAGGGTGTTATCGATAACATTTGTTCGGCAAGTATACGCTCAAATTTTAGGCACCTAATTTTCAACAAATACTCTTGCCGCCCGAATATCCACGATTTATGTGAGGTCATCTCTTCAGGAAAATTTGAAGCGATTTAAGGGAGTGACAGCCAAAGAAGCTGCGCTCTTACGGGAGGGTTCGCAGCTTACCAAAACCGGATTTTACCGCGGTCTGAAGATTCCCACGCAATTTGGTAGGGAATGCTTCACGTTTTGGTGAACTTTTGAACCTGCATATCAGTGCCGACCATCCGCGATAAGTCTGGGACGCAACGCGGTCGGGACGCGTCACATATGGGGACCAAATGAAATCTCTATTAACAGCCGTAAGTGCTATTGCGATGCTGGCCGCAGCGCCGTCAGCTTTCGCGCAAACAATCACAAATGAAGAACTTCTGGAACGCCTGGAGCGTCTGGAACAGCAGAATGCGGAACTTCGCGAAGAAGTCCGTTCGCTTCGTGCTGAAGAAGGCATTGTCCGCGTTCCTGACACGTCTGCAGAGGCAGCTGCAAACAACCGCAACGGTTTCGTATCTACAAACGTCGACTACGCCTATCGCATTCTCGATCACGCTGAAGACATCAGCACGAAGCCGGTTGTCCAGCTTCGCGCACGTCAGAACGGCGACCTGACAAGCTCGCTCACGCTGAGCGGCCAGATCACAGCACTCGCGAACATTCAGCAGAGCAACCGTGACAGCAAATTCGGCTATCTGATGCGTCACCCGACATCTGCAAACCAGATCGGCGAGAACGTTTCCGAGGCTGTTATCCACTCTGCAAACCTTGCTGTCACAGCGCAGCTGAACGACTGGATCACCGGTTATGTAGAGCTCCAGTACAGCCCTGAACAAAGCTTCGGCTCCGGCACGATCACTTCGCTCGGCCGTAACCAGATCGAAGCGCGCCAGGCTTACATGCTCTTCGGTAATCTTGACGAGAGCCCGCTCTTTGCTGCGATCGGTAAACTTTACACGCCATTCGGCCTGAACGATTCCGTCAGCCCGTTCACGAACTCTACAAACTGGCACGCCTTTGCTGGCCTCGCTTATGGTGCTCAGGTTGGTTACGTGCAGGACGGCCTGATGCTTCGCGCAATGGCTATTCAGGGCGGTGCACAGTTCCGTGCACACAACGTACCTGTGAGCGGCACAAGCGTACCATCCCGCGTGAACAACTTCGCTGTCGACGGTAACTACACATTCGCACTCAGCGATGAGAACTCTGCGATGGTCGGCGCAAGCTACACACACGGTTCAGCTTATTGTCAGGCTTACCCGGTCTTCCACTTCAACCCGTGCGCGGAAAACAACCCGGCATGGTCTGTCTATGGACGCGCAAACTTCGGCCCACTTGAGCTGCTCGGTGAATTCGCATCGACAACGAAAGACTGGCCGGGCTCTGCGGTTCCGGATCCGACAAATCCGCTCAGCCAATACGAAGCACAGCGTACACACGCCTTCACGCTCGGCGGTCGCTACGGCTTTGGCGACCAGCACCCGAATGGTCGTTACCTGAATGCTGTGTCTCTGGAGTTCTCTAACTTCCGTGCCGGTGATGATGGCGCGCCGTGGGAACGTCAGAACCAGCTGGTTCTCGGCTACTCACGTTTTGTCGGCGAGAACATCAACCTGTTCGCAGAGCTGGTTCACGTAGAAGGCTTTGCGCCTCTGAACTTCGTGTCAGGCGGCAACTTCCCGGATGGCAGCACATGGTCTGATCGCGACGCGACAACAGACGTTCTGCTCTTCGGTGCGCAAGCTGCGTTCTAATCCACGCTGCACAATCAAACACATGGAAACGCCCGCCTTTTGCGGGCGTTTTCTTTTTTGGAATTCTCTTACGCTCTCATGTTGCGAAATCGTCCCATCCCATCAATGATACTGACGGATAAGAGGGAGACAGAGTGTGAGCGATTTTATTCTCGTCATTGATGAGGGGACCACATCAACGCGTGCCATTGCCTTTGATAAGGATCTGCATGCCGGACCTGTCGCCCAGTCAGAGATTGGCCTCACATTTCCAAATGACGGTTGGGTAGAACAAAACCCGGAAGATATCTGGTCTCACACGCTGAAGGTCTGCCGGCGCGTCATTGAAGACTGCGGCGGTGTCGACAAGATCGCCGCAATCGGTATCGCCAACCAACGCGAAACGACGCTTCTGTGGAACAAAGACACCGGCGAAGCCTATGGCCCTGCCATTATCTGGCAGGACCGGCGCACGGCACCATTCTGCGCCGAGCTCGCCAAATCCGGCGTTGCAGAAGAAGTTCAGGCGCTGTCCGGCCTTCTTCTTGATCCATATTTTTCCGCGACGAAAATCCGCTGGATTCTTGATAACGTTCCGGGCGCGCGCGACGCCGCGGAAGCGGATAAAGCCGCCTTCGGTACCGTCGATAGCTTCCTGCTCGCACGCCTGACTTCAGGGCGCGAACATTCCACCGATGTCACCAATGCCAGCCGCACATCTCTCATGGATCTGGCGGCATCTTCATGGTCGACACGCCTCTGCGAAATCTTTGGCATCCCATGGAGCGTTCTGCCAAGCATTGCTTCTACCGGCGGCAGTTTTGGCGAGACGGATAAAGACCTGTTCGGCAAAGCTATCCCGATCTTGTCCATGGTCGGTGACCAGCAGGCTGCGCTTGTCGGTCAGGGCTGCGTGAAGACAGGTGAAGCGAAGATCACTTACGGCACGGGCGCGTTTCTGGTTGCCAATACGGGCACGGAGCTTCCCGTTTCAAAGAACCGCCTCTTGGCCACTACCGGTTTTCAGGCTCAGGGACGCCTTAACTGGGCGCTGGAAGGCTCAATCTTCAATGCAGGCACTGTGATCAAATGGCTGCGCGATGAGCTTGGGCTGATTTCTCAGGCTGCGGAGACAGAGGAAATGGCGAGCAGCCTTGATGACAATGGCGGCGTCTATTTCGTACCTGCGTTCACCGGCCTTGGCGCCCCGCATTGGGCACCGGATGCACGTGGCCAGATTACCGGTCTGTCTCGCGGTACGCGCGCCGCTCACATCGTGCGCGCTGGTCTTGAAGCAGGTGCCTATCAGACACTCGATCTTCTCAATGCCTTTGAAAGCGATGGCTGCCGCGTTGACGAGCTGCGCGTGGATGGCGGCATGGCAGAGAATGACTGGTTCCTGCAATTCCTTGCAGACATCACCAACCGTCCGGTCGAGAAGCCGGAATATCCTGAAATGACTGCTCTCGGCGCAGCTGTACTCGCTGCAGGCGAGCTGGGTTGGACGACGCTGGACGAGTGGCATGAACACCGCCGCATCGCCTCACGCTTTGAGCCGAAAATGGACGCCGACAAGCGCCAGCGCAATTTGGATGGATGGAAAATCGCCCTATCTGCTGCGATAAATCACTAGCCATACCGGAGTAAGCAGACATGGTTGAACGCACAGGCAAAGCTGTCATGGGCATGACGCTCGCCGGGCTTCTTCCCTTTTTCATCTCCTGCTGGGCTAGCCTCGAGCCGTGGCAGGCGTCTGCCCTGCTCGGCCTGGAAGAACCAGAAAGTATTATCGGCTTCTGGCAAATCGCGCTTTTGTCACTGCTGATTTATGGTGCTGTCATCCTGTCCTTCATGGGTGGCGCGCGATGGGGCACCGCGTTCGGTATTGAAGGCGACAAGCCGAAAACATCCGTGATGATCATAGCTGTCACGGCAAGCCTCTGGGGCTTTTTCGCAGCCATGCTCGGCGCAGCGGGGCTGGTCTTTGGAGACCCGATGAATGGCGGCATCGGCCCGCTTTTGCCTGCCGGTCTCTACATGCTCGCGGCAGGCTTTCTTGTGCTACTCGCATTCGATGTGCATGCAGGCTATCCGATCCTTTACGTCCGGCTGCGCATACTCGCATCGCTTCTGGCCGCAGCAACGCTATTGGCGGGGGCTATTTACGCTGGATAGCGTCGTCCCGATGGGCTCGTCCGGTCACCAAACCACCAGAGCGTCGCAGCCGTTGCAGCAAATACCGCCGTCTCCACAACCCGCGCTTTCAGCGCATCATCGACATTGAAGAAAACCGTTGCCGTGATCAGCCAAAGAAGCAGCGTCAGCGCGGGGCGGGTGAGCGCCCGTATCGCGTCCACAAACTGATAACCGGATGCGAGCGCGGCATCGGCTGCAACACTCGCCGTCAGCCCCTGCCATGAGCCTTCAGCCTGAACAGCGTTTAATTCCGCCTCCGCCTGCGCGCGACTGACCTCCATCTGCAATCGGGTCATCGCCGCATCATGCTGCCAGCGGTCACGCTCAAACGCCTGCTGCTGCTTCGTTTCAAAATAACCTGCAACACGTCCCAGTAGCGTGCCGATCACGCCGAACACGCCGCCACCAGCCGCACTTGCAGCCATTCCAAACCAGTCACCATCCATATGGCGCCTCCATTCTCTTCTGAAGATTTGTGATAATCAGGCGTAAATGCCGCCATTCGTTTCGGTGCCCGCGACTGTGCCCGGAATGGCGGTGGCCCCGCCCGAATAGCTCTGGATGACACCATTGGTATTACAGCTGTATCGCGTGCCCGAGATCGCTCCCAGCGCTTCATCCACGGTCGCGGACTGCCATGTGATCACACCGCACTCTGTAGTCCGCGCAACAGCATTGGAAAAGCTCACCGCTGTTTCAGTAACGACGCGCAGCCCCGGCCAGAGCTGGATTAGAGAGCCTGTCGTCGACGCAAAAAGCGAGACACCCCCTGCCCCAACCCGCACCTTGCCATGCGTCAGGAAAATCGTTGAGTTGCCCGTCGCTATAACGTGCGAATGGGTTCCCTCCGACACGCGCACATTGCCAAGAATGGAGAGCGATGCACCTGAGCCCGTCCGCAAGCTTGCATTCTGGCCGGCGCCAGTGACATGCACATCCCTCACCGTGGCAACCACGCCGCCTGAGAGTTCCAGCTTCCCGTCCAGCGTGGTTTGGTCATACCCAGCGCCGCGAATGTTGATATGATAATCTGCGGATGCCGCGATCAATCCGCCCCCGATGGAAAAGCTTCCTGCACCGAATTCCAGAGTGACTTCGTGCGTGCCGTGATGAAGCGACAAGGCCGCTTCAACACCGCGCGCGAACGTCAGGAATGCACCTGACGCGCTATCTGCAAGACCGTCATTGGAGTCGCTACCATCGGTGCGGATGTAATAAGTTCGGTTCGCGCTCAAGAGCTCACGAATTTGCGGCGACCCGTTCGGAAAGCTCACCTGACCACTAGCCCTGTCGACACGTAATCCTTCATGGAACACAGCCCCGTCCGGAGACACTTTCACAACCAGATCATCATCACCGACGAGGCCGATCTCCGCCCGGCTGGAATAGCCGTTCTGGAAGAGAAGCGATAAAACGTTAGAACCGGCCTCCTTGTTGAGTTTAACCCGAAGATCACCAGAGCCACCGTTTGCACTTTCAACTGCGGTAAAAAGCGCATCGTTCAGCTTTGCTAGAAGTGGATTGTTCGCATCGGCCGTGGCGCCCACTCCAAGCAATGCCAAATTCTGCAGCTCGTCAGACGTTGTTTCACGCCAGCCTGAGCCATGCCGAACCAGAAACCGCGCTTCATCCTCCACCCAGACGCGCCAGCCGGTTTGAGGCACAAAAAAATGCCACTCACCATCCGAGAACAATGCAAGCTCACCATCATGACCAGACCAGTCACCGGTCGCGCCAGAGGAAATCAGATGGCGATCCCCTTCAGCCGGTCCAGACGGTGGTGTCGCCTGACCTCTGTCCAGAACGGCCAGCTGCAACAGCCCGTCCAGTGCGCGCAGGCTTTCATTCAGGGTGACGTGCTTCTGCGCCTGATTGGACAGAAGATAGGGTAGCCCCAGAATGGGGGTGAAGTCAGACAAAACAACCGCTCCTCAGCTATGAAGAGCGGTAGTCTTGGTGTCAGATTGTCAGAGTTGGATCGTTTTATGCGCCTTGGGTCAGCGCTTTCAGATTCGCGGCCTCACCGCGCACCAGAGCGGCGATCGCTGCTTTGTACTCGGCTTCAAGTTTGTCGACATATTCCGCAACCGGCGTCCGCTTTTTGATCGCACCAATGCCCTGACCGCAGCCCCAAATGTCCTTCCACGCTTTGGATTTCTGATTGCCACCAGAACCGAAGTTCATTTTGGACGGATCGCTTTCCGGCAGGTCGTTCGGATCAAGGCCCGCTTTGGCGATAGATGGCGCCAGATAATTGCCGTGAACACCGGTGAAGAGGTTTGAGTAAACAATGTCCTTCGCCGCGCTATCGACGATCATGTCTTTGTAGCCATCGACTGCTACAGCTTCGTCACACGCGATGAACGCAGACCCCATATAGGCAAAGTCAGCGCCCATAGCCTGCGCCGCCGCGACAGCACCGCCATTTGCGATGGAACCTGAGAGAGCCAGAGGGCCATCGAAGAATTCGCGGATTTCCTGGATGAGAGCGAAAGGAGAGAGCTTGCCAGCGTGCCCGCCCGCACCGGCTGCAACAGCGATCAATCCGTCTGCGCCTTTTTCAAGTGCCTTGTGCGCGAACACCACGTTGATGATGTCGTGCATAACAACGCCGCCATAGGAATGGATGGCCTGATTGACCTCTTCGCGCGCGCCCAACGAAGTGATCACAAACGGCACTTTATACTTCACACACATCTCAACATCATAATCGAGGCGGTCGTTCGATTTATGGACGATCTGATTGACCGCAAACGGCGCGGCCGGGCGATCCGGATTCGCTTTGTTATAGCTATCGAGCTCGGATGTAATCTGATCCAGCCATTCATCGAGCTGGCTGGCAGGACGCGCATTCAATGACGGAAACGACCCGACAATGCCGGCCTTACACTGCGCAATCACCAGCTCAGGCTGAGAAATGATGAAGAGCGGCGATCCGATGATCGGCAGACGCATTTTGTCGAAGATAGCTGGTACGGACATATTTGGTTTCCTCAGAAGACTTTTCACCCGCAAGTTAGCCTCTCCCGAGCATTGGACAAGACTGACCTAGCGTAAGCTTCAGTTCAGTGGCTGCGATAACCGGTGGTTAAAGTTCATTGAAGTAGGCTCTTCGGCATATGACCGGCCTGAACACCGGCGAAAATAAATGAACATGTATCCCGATAACCCTGAAGAACGTCCCGGAGACACCTTTGGTACATCCACCATCCGAAGCCGAACGGCTCCGAGCGCTGCGTGAAGCTGAGCTTCTCGACACAGCGCCGGACCCGCGTTTCGATAATATCACAGCGCTTGCACGCGATATATTCGGCGTACCCGTTTCGCTCATCTCTCTGGTTGATGAACACCGGCAATGGTTCAAGTCAAATCAGGGACTTGAGGGCGTTACAGAGACAGAGCGCGGCGTGGCATTCTGTGACTACGCGATCCGAAGCACCGGCGTGTTTGTCGTTGAAGATGCGCTTCAGGATGAACGCTTTGCGTCCAATCCGCTGGTTACAGGTGAACCGCAAATCCGGTTTTATGCCGGCTCTCCAATCGTCACGGCAGAAGGCTACGCGTTCGGGACATTGTGCCTGATCGACTACGAGCCACGGGAATTCACTTCGAATGACCGTCAACGCCTGGCAAGCCTCGCCAATGTCGTAACCGGCCTGATCGAAAACCACAAAATTGCCCGTAGCGCTCAATCACTGTCTCAGACGATTGCCGAAAGCGCGCTCATTAATCAGATGATCCTCGATTCGTCTGATGCGGGCGTTTTACTTCTGGAAGCGATCAGGGACGAGAACGGTGCCACGCAGGATTTTCTGATCCTGGCCGCGAATGCCGCGAACGTGTACTTTAACGGGTCAACGCCTGACGATCTCATCGGCAATACGATGCTCACCCGCTTTCCTGCGCTGAGAGAGCAAGAGCATTTCGCCGACTATACGCGTGCATTAAACGAACAGACCCCGATACGCCGTGAGGTGTTCTATGATTCCGATGGCGTGAAGCCACACTGGTTTGATGTCTCTTTCCGGCCAGCGTCAAAAGACAGACTGACAGTCACCTTCCACACCGTCACAGGAAAGCGCCTGTTCCAGAACGCTCTGGAGCAAATTGTCGAGACCGTGCCGATTGCTGCGAGCGATCCGGAACGGTTCCGTCAGCAGATGTTGAAGATCGGCGCTCAGGCACTGGGGCTCTCTCACGGTTTTGCGTCCCGCATCGCAAACAACCAGTATGAGGTCCTTGCGCTCCACGGAACGGATATAGGCCTGTCCAGACGGGACGTTCTGAGCCTTGAAGACACTCTATGTGATCTCGTCGCAGAAAATCACCAGCTGGTCGCGCTCGCCGACTTTCAGGATGAAGACTGCGTGCCTCATCCTGCCTTCGAAAAAGCGCCGTTCAGAAGCTATATCGGCGCACCAATTTTTGTTCGGGAGCAGTTCTTCGGAGCGGTTAGCTTCAGCGATGCCGAACCAAGAACAGAACCGTTCGAGGATTGGCAAATCCATCTCATGCAGATCATTGCCAGCCATATGGGGCAGGCCATCGAGCTACAGAACGCTTTCTTTGAAAATCGTGCCCTGGCCAGAGAGCTTCGCGCCGTTCTGGATAACGTGCCAGCACGTATCTGGTACAAGGATGACAAGAATACAGTCCTGCGCGCAAACAAAGCAGCACTTGATTCAGTCAACCTGTCTGACCCGACAGAGGTAGAAGGCAAAGCAACCGAAGACCTTTTCCCCGAAATGGCCGCCAAATATCTGGCCGATGATCTCAAAGTGATCGAAAGCGGCAAAGCCCGTCGTAATATCATCGAATCTTACGCGCCGAAGGACGGCAAGCAGGGTTGGATGTCGACAGATAAAATCCCGATGACATCACGCGATGGTCAGCGCTTTATTCTGGCGGTCGCAACAGACATAAGCGAGCTCAAAGAGAATGAGGCAAAGCTCGCACGATTAAATGAAAGTCTTGCGGATTTCGCGTTCGTTGCAGCTCACGACCTGCAAGCTCCGCTGCGCCAGGCCTCACTCTTCAGCGAGCTGGTGCGCGTCGATCTTGAGGCGAATAATGTTGCACTGCCTGAAGACGCAAATGAATATCTGACCGAAATCGAAACGGGATTAAAACGGATGCGCGAAATGGTACGCAATCTGTTCGATCTGTTCCGTCTCGACAGCGAAAAAATCGAAATGGAGCCATGTGAGCTTTCGCGTGTTGTTGCAATAGCGTCCTCGCAGCTGGAACATCACTTGTCCGATGCGAATGCCCATCTGATCATAAAGGATCTTCCGCAGGTGACAGGCAATTCCAGCCTGCTTACCCAGCTCTTCCAGAACCTGATCGGAAACGCGTGCAAATACGCCGAAACAGACGAGCTGACGATCCGCATCTGGGCGACATCGAACATTGCCGATCGCACGATAAAAATCTTCGTCGAAGATAATGGCGTCGGCATTCCTGACGAAGCACGAGCGATGATTTTCGAGCCGTTCAAACGCCTTCAGCATAATGATGGCATACCGGGTGCAGGCATTGGCCTGTCCCTTAGCCGGAAGATCTGCGCTTTACATAATGCCGATCTGTATGTTGACCCGGACTTCAACTCCGGTGCACGTTTCGTCGTGTCATTCCATATATGAGAACTTTTGAGACAGGTTTCATGACAGCTACGCCATCCCTCCTGATTGTCGATGATGACTCATTCGACACGCGCTTCATTTCGAACGCGATCCGCAAAGCCGATGACAGCATTCAGCTGGAATTTGCTCGCGATGGCGCGGACGCTATTAAACGTCTGGAAGAAGGACCAAAACCTAAAATCATCCTGACCGATCTCAATATGCCACGCATGAATGGCCATGAACTGATCCGGCGACTACGGGACCACAAAGATTGGAAAAAGATCCCAACAATTGTGCTTTCAACTTCTACGGATCAAAAAGACGTAGACTTATCCTATGAGTTTCATGCAAATGCGTATCTATCAAAACCTGACAACCTGTCCGGATATGACGAGATAGGGGCATTCATTAAGTCTTTTTGGTTAGAACACGTACGCCTTCCAAGCTGAAATCGGTCCCTTTTTGCATATGAGTCACCCCGTCACCGCAACTCACGCTGCGCAGATTACGCAGGTTCTGCTGGTCGATGACCATCCGGCGTTTTCACGTCTGGTTGAGCTGTTTGCGAACAAATGGGGTAAAGGTTCGTACAAAGTGACAGCCGTCGCCTCCATAGAAGAAGCTGTTACCGCACTGACACTGAACGCTTTCGATGCAATCCTGCTGGACGGCAGACTCAGCGATGACCGTTCCCCGGGCGAGAATGCAGAAATTCTGGCGGAGACTTATCAGGGGCCCATCATCCTGTTCTCAGGCATGTCGCCGCTGAACTTTAATACGTCACCGGACTATTCCCGCTTTGTTGGATCGATTTCTAAAGACGACCTGCCGAAAGACTATTTCGTCGACCAGATTCAGTCATTTATTTCCAAGCATCGCGTAATGCGCTCAGCCAAGGCGGACAAGTAGTCCCTGAAGCTCCCGGCGATGGCTTTCCAGCCTGCCAAGCATTTCGGCGTCGCCGTTCTCTATAAGCCGATCAATCCAGAAGCCGAGCACTGAAGACTGGCTCTCCAGCCAGTCACGTAGTCGTTCCGATTGCGCCGTGTCGCCCCGCGCCTGCCAGTCCTGTTCCATGGAATGTCCTTTCTGCGAATATCAGCGTTGAACTTAATTGAGAATAATTCTCAATCGCAGTCAAGGCGAAAGTTCATGGCAGACTTCGCGTCCGTGTATGCCACCAGAAAATATTCGTATTTCAATACATATATATTGTTTTTCAATATATCTTGTGATACACTTTCGGGCATGACAGATACTTTCAACAGCCAGAACCCGGACCTCGCCCTCAGCCTCCCAGAACGGATTGCGCTCTTGTCTCGTCACGATGAGTCAGGCGCCAAGCAAGGTAGCTTCACAGATTATGCTGTTGCAGGCGCCACTCTCGTAGAACTCATCCTGCAGGACCGGCTGGAGACAGACGCGGACAACCCAAAAAAGATCAACGTAATTGATACATCTCCGACGAATGATGATTATCTGGACGAAGCTCTCGCATTCTTTGAACGCAAAGGCAGTGGGAAATCGGCTCAGTCGCTGGTTAGCAGCCTAGGCGGCAAGACGAAAATTTTGCGCCTCGTCGCCGAAGGGCTCGTGAAGCGCGGTATACTACAAGCCCAGAAACAGTCGTTTCTTGTTTTTAGTTGGACCAATTATCCGGAAGCAGACCCGCGCCCTGAGACTGCGCTCAAATCACATCTGGCAGACATTATGTTCGGAGACCAAACACCTGATGCACGCGATTGCGTCGTCATAGCCTTAGCAAAAGAGGTCGATCTTCTGAAAAAGAATTTCGACAAACTTCAGCTGAAAGAGCACAAGCAACGCATCAAAGACATCGCATCAGGTGAAGTTGCTCTTACTGATAGTACAATTCGAGCGGTACGTGCCATTCGCACGGCTGTGATTGTGGCAGCAACCGTACCGGCGATCGTTGCAAGCTCGTCTTCGGGCTAAGCACCGTTCACCCTACGACACCATAACCAATTGAAGTCTCCGTCTCTGCTGCAGTGCGGCGAAAGTGCGATGCTTCGCCCCTTGACGTGCAGCCCAATACGCTTTCTTTGTCCATCCAAAAGACAAGACAAGTGTTAGAGGGACTTCCATGGCCGATAGTGATCTGACGGGTTTCAGCGCTGCTTTTCCAACAGCAGAAGAGGCGCAGTGGCGCGCTCTGGTCGAGAAGGCCCTGAAAGGCAAAGGCCCTGAAGCACTGCAGCGCAAAACGCGCGATGGAATCACCATCAAACCTCTCTATCGCGAAAGCGACTGGCCGTCGGCATCCGACCCGAATGGCCTGCCAGGTCAGGCGCCGTTTGTTCGCGGTTCGGATACTGTCAAAGATTCTTATCTGCCTTGGGATATCCGTCACGTTGTTGATCATCCGGACCTGAAGGCGGCGCATGCAGATCTGATGAAAGACCTTGAGCGCGGCGTCAGCTCTGTCGAGCTGCGGGTTGACGCAAGCGGTCGTCACGGCGTCGCGATCCAGTCGGTTGATGATCTTTCTGTCGTGCTCGACGGCGTGATGACAGACCTCGCGCCAGTTGCCCTCTCCAACTCTGCGCAAGAAGGCTATGGCCTTGAAGGCGCGGCCCTGCTTGCAGCATGGTCTGACAAGACGGACAAAGACGCGTCTAAACAACTCTTCGCTTTCAACGTAGACCCGATTGGTGAACTGGCACGCTCTGGCGAGCTTTCCGTCAGCGCGGACAAAGCGCTTGCAGATACAGCGGCTTTCGTAAAAACGGCGGATCGCTTTTCTGCGTCTACGTTCATTCGAGTGGATGGCCGTCCTGCCCACGAAACCGGCGGCACAGAAGCACAGGAACTTGCATTCACCATCGCCAGCGGCGTCACCTATCTGCGTACACTTATCGATGCAGGCCTCTCGCTTGAAGAAGCGAATGCGAAGCTACTTTTCTGCATCGCGGTCGGGCCTGACTACGCGCTCGAGATTTCGAAGCTCCGCGCACTGCGTCGTCTCTGGGCACGCGTGACCGAAGCCTTCGGTGACAAGCCTCTGTCCATGAAAATTCAGGCAGTGTCGTCCCGCCGCATGCTGACCAAACGTGACCCGTGGGTGAATATGCTGCGCAATACGGCAGCCTGCTTTGCGGGCGGTGTTGGCGGCGCTGACATTGTTACGCTGCGCCCATTCACAGATGCGATTGGCCTGGCTGACAGCATGGCGCGCCGTATCGGTCGCAATACGCAGATCATGGCTCAGGAAGAAAGCTCGCTCGGCAAGGTGAACGACCCGGCTGGCGGCACATGGGCTATCGAGAAAATCTCCAATGATATTGCTCAGGCTGCATGGGGCATTTTCCAGAACATTGAAGGCAAAGGCGGCGTAGTTGCTGCACTCGAGAGCGGCGATTTCCGCGCCCTGCTCGCAGAAGCCCGCAATGAACTCATGACATCTATCGCGCGCCGCAAACAGGCGATTACAGGTGTCAGCGAATATGCGCTGATCGACGAAGAAGACCCGAAAGTCGTCGATACATCGACACTTCCAAAGGTCACAACGCACGTGACCGGCCCGATCCCGACAAGCCGTGAATTCGACGCGCTTGTCTCCGCGGCGAAAGACGGTGCAACACTGGCAGCGCTACTGCCGCACGAAGCATCTGACCACGCGCATTGCGACCCGCTTTTCCCGATCCGCGTTTCCGAGCCATTCGAGCATCTGCGCGACTTTGCTGATGCACAGACAGAGAAGACAGGCACACGTCCGGCAATCTTCCTTGCCTGCCTAGGCTCCATCGCAGAGCACAACGCCCGAGCAAGCTTCACAGCAAACTTCTTCGCTGCAGGCGGCATCACCACCGTGCCGTCCAACGCACCATATGACAGCCTTGATGCGATGGCAGAGGACTTCAAAGCCAGCGGCGCTCTGCTCGCATGCATTTGCGGCACGGACGGCCTCTACGCCGAACAGGCGGGCGCTGCGGCGAAAGCTCTGCGTAGCGCGCGCGACGATGCCCGCATCTATCTTGCCGGCAAGCCGGGCGAGGCAGAGGCTGGTTATCGCGAGGCAGGAATTGATGACTTCATCTTTGTTGGCGTGAACGTGCTCGATAAACTCGAAATCGCCCATGCCGAACTTGGCCTTGGAACGGACGCATAGGAGAGAGACGATGACACATCCTGATTTCACAAAAATCGATCTTGGCTCTGCGTCTGGCCATCAGGCAGCGCGTCCGTCTTTCTCAGACGCCGATATATGGCAGACACCCGAAGAGATTGGCGTGAAGCCAGTCTACACGGCGACTGACACTGCCGGCCTCGACTTCCTTGATGATTATCCGGGTCTGGCCCCGTTCGCGCGCGGTCCGTACCCGACCATGTACCCGCAACGGCCATGGACGATCCGTCAGTATGCGGGCTTCTCTACGGCTGAAGATTCTAACGCTTTCTATCGTCGCAACCTCGCGGCGGGTCAGAAAGGCCTTTCTGTTGCCTTCGACCTTGCAACACACCGTGGCTATGACTCAGATCACCCGCGCGTTCTGGGTGATGTCGGCATGGCGGGCGTTGCGATCGATAGCATTTATGACATGCGCACGCTGTTTGCGGGCATTCCGCTCGATGAGATGTCCGTCTCCATGACGATGAACGGCGCCGTGCTTCCGGTTCTGGCGCTCTACATTGTTGCGGCTGAGGAACAGGGCGTCGATCAGGCGAAGCTCTCCGGCACCATTCAGAATGACATTCTGAAAGAGTTCATGGTGCGGAACACTTACATCTACCCGCCGCGCCCTTCTATGCGGATCATTTCGGACATTTTCGGCTACACCTCGCAAAACATGCCGAAATACAACTCGATCTCGATTTCCGGCTATCACATGCAGGAAGCCGGTGCGACGGCAGACCTTGAGCTCGCCTACACCATCGCGGACGGCATTGAGTACATCCGCGCAGGCGTCGCTGCAGGCCTCGACGTGGACGCTTTTGCGCCGCGCCTCAGCTTCTTCTGGGCGATTGGCATGAACACCTTCATGGAAGTTGCCAAAATGCGCGCTGCGCGCCTTCTCTGGGCGAACCTCGTCCAGAAAGAGTTCAGCCCTAAGAACTCCAAATCCATCTCTCTGCGTACACACTCGCAGACGTCCGGCTGGTCCCTCACCGCGCAGGACGTTTACAACAATGTTGTCCGCACCTGCCTTGAGGCCATGGCGGCGGCCGGTGGCCAGACGCAGTCTCTGCACACCAACTCCTTCGATGAAGCCCTCGCGCTTCCGACAGACTTCTCTGCGCGCATTTCGCGAAACACCCAGCTCTTCCTGCAACAGGAAGCGGGCGCGGCGAACCTGATCGACCCATGGGGCGGCTCTTACTATGTCGAGCGCCTCACCCACGACCTTGCAAACAAAGCGATGGAACACATCAACGAGGTTGAAGAGATGGGCGGCATGGCGAAGGCCATTGAAGAAGGCCTGCCTAAGCTGCGCATTGAAGAAGCGGCTGCGAAAACTCAGGCGCGCATTGATAGCGGCGTTCAGACCGTTGTTGGCGTAAACAAGTTCCGCATGGACGAGCCGGAAGACGTGCCGGTTCTGAAAGTCGACAACGCAAATGTACGCCGCATGCAGCTCGATAAGCTGGCCCGCCTGCGTTCAGAGCGTAACCAGACTGACGTTGACGCTGCGCTTCACGCGATTACCCGCGCGACAGAGAGCGGCGAAGGCAATCTTCTCGACCTAGCCATCAAGGCTGCTCGTGTTAAAGCGACCGTCGGTGAGATCTCCGAAGCTGTCGAGAAAGTCACTGGCCGTCACCAGGCCGTTATCAAATCCATTCAGGGGGTTTATGCTTCCGGTATGACTGCAAAATCTGACAAGGTTGAGGAAGCCCGCAAGCTGGCTGACGATTTCGAAGCTGCTGAAGGCCGTCGCCCACGTATCCTCATTGCGAAAATGGGTCAGGATGGTCACGACCGCGGCCAGAAGGTTGTTGCGTCCGGTATGGCTGACCTTGGCTGGGACGTGGATATCGGCCCGCTCTTCCAGACACCGGATGAAGCGGCGAAACAGGCTGTCGAAAACGACGTTCACATTGTTGCTGCGTCCTCACTGGCAGCAGGTCACCTCACCCTCGTGCCTGAGCTCAAAAAGGCTCTGGCCAATCAGGGGGCACCTGAAATCATGATCGTCGTCGGCGGCGTTGTGCCTCCTCAGGACTATGACGCACTTTATGAGGCAGGCGCTGCGGCGATCTTCGCACCGGGCACAGTCATCGCCGAAGCGGCCATTGATCTTCTGAAGAAGCTCGGCCCTAGCCTCGGCCACTCGGCGGCAGCAGAATAAAGATACGAAAAGGGCGGTCATGATGACCGCCCTTTCTTCTTTATTTCTAGCGATTGAGATACGGGTTCGCTCGCAGGATTTCCGTGGCCATCGACATGAAAGTTCGGATCTTCGCTGAAGCAGCACGCCCCTCCGGATGGATGATATGAATGGGTAGCGCTTCGGGCTCATACTCTTCCAGCACTGTCTTCAGGCCACCACCATCCAGCTCTTCTCCAATCTGGTAAGACAGAACGCGTGTGATCCCCCAACTGGTTCTGACAGCAGCAATGGCACTTGCAATACTATTCACCCGCAAGCGCGGCGTGACGCGAACAGACTCACCCCCCGCAAATGTCCAGTCGTTAGTAGGCGACAGAACACCAGCTGAGATGATGTCATGCTTTTTCAGGTCTTCCGGTTTTGAAGGGAGCCCATTCCACGCAAAGTACTCAGGACAGCCACACACGACATGGCGAACCGAACCAACGCGAGACGCCAGAAGACTGGAATCGTTTAACTGGCCAATCCTGACGGCAATATCAAAGCCCTCATCCACAATGTTCACGACGCGGTCGACAAACGTCGCTTCGACTGTCACGTCCGGATAAAGATCGAGATACTTCTGTATGATAGGCAGCACATAATGCTGGCCGAATAGCATGGACGCCGTCACACGCAGCGTTCCAGTCGGTGCAATACGGGCGCCGCGCGCATTATCGATAGCATTGTCATAATCCGCCACGATCCGGCGGGCATCATCCAGAAAGCTCTGTCCTGTATCTGTCAGCACAACGGCGCGCGTGGTCCGGTGGAATAAAGGCACGCCCAGTCCTGCTTCAAGATCGCTCAGAATACGCGTCACTGTGGGCGGGCTTAGGTTTAGCGCACGCGCCGCGCCGACCAGGCTACCGGTATCTGCTATCGCGATGAAGACGCCGAGATGTTTCAGATGGTCCATATTAATTCCATTTTCTGAAATTATATCTTTCCGAATTTCAAGATTATTCTCCAAACCGGAATTCATATCTTCCTGTCATCGCCGACACGCAAACGCAATCGGCAAAACCCCAGACAGGAAAAAACAATGCCCCGAATTCCAACACCAGCGAGCATCGCAGACGCACCAGCAGCATCCCAAGAGCTTCTGACAGCCGTTCAAAAACAACTCGGCAGCGTTCCGAACCTTTTCCGCATCGTCGCAACAAGCCCGGTTGCTCTGGAAGGCTTTCTCGGCCTTAACGGCGCACTCGGTCGCAGCGAGATTTCTTCAGCAACACGTGAGCGTATTTCGCTCGCCCTTGCCGAAACAAACGGCTGTGATTACTGCCTCGCCGCGCACACATATCTCGGTCGTAACCTCGCAAAACTGACAGACGCTGAAATTCAGGCGAACCGCAAAGGTAGCTCAACAGACGCCAAAGCAGACGCAGCTGTCCGCTTCGCGCTCTCTATCACTGAGAAACGTGGTCACGTTGCTGCTGACGAACTCAACGCCTTCCGCGCAGCCGGCTACAGCGACGCCGCTATCGTTGAGATCATCGCGCTCGTCGCAGTGAATGTTTTCACCAACTACACCAACTCGGTTCTGGACACTGAAGTTGACTTCCCGGTCGTGGAAGAACTCGCAGTCTAGTCACCCTGTTTGATGCCTCCTGATTTGAGCGGGCGGAACCGCCCTTACCACCCCTGAAGTAAACCGCACGAGCAATGAAGGAGGTATCAAATGAGACCACCACTTCCACCTTTCACCGAGGAAACCGCCACCGAAAAAGTCCGCAAGGCGGAAGATGGCTGGAACAGCCGCGAACCTGAAAGTGTATCTCTCGCCTATACCGTCGATACGGTCTGGCGGAACCGAAACCAGTTCGTCAGAGGTCGTCCGGAAGTCGTCCGATTTCTGACCATCAAATGGCAGACAGAGCTAAACTACCGGCTGATCAAAGAGCTATTTGCCTGGCAGCAAAACCGTATAGCAGTGCGTTATGCCTATGAGTGGCAGATGGATGACAGCCAATGGATGCGGTCTTACGGAAATGAGAACTGGGTCTTCGATGAAGCTGGTCTGATGAAATACCGCTATGCGAGCATCAACGACCTGATCATCCGTGAGGAAGACCGCCTTTTCCACTGGCCTCTCGGCCGCCGCCCGGACGATCATCCCGGGCTGACGGAGCTGGGCCTTTAAATCAATATCCTGAGATCAGAACTGTCGGCGTACCGAGAACATTACTTGCGTGCCGACAGGATCGAGCCGGTTCCCCTCATATCGCAGAGGGATCACGCCAGTACTATCCGTGACCGTGACGACATCATCGAGCAGGTTATCAATCTCCAGCGAGAAGCGTGTGCCACGCAGCCATTCGACATTACGGCCGATGAATGTCTGATCAGTCACACTGTGGAAGAAGCGGAGGTTCACGCTGGTCTGGTCTGAAAATTTCAGAACGCTGCTTGCTGTGTCGACTTCCGTTGCACTCTGCCAGTTAGCACTCAGTCGCGCGCCATAGCCTTTATAAAATACGCCGCTTGTCAGCCGCACTTCATGTTCAGGCTGACCGCCCAGGCCAGATGCCGCGCCATTCAGAAAGTCCTGAACGGGAAAGCCGTCAGCCAGAACGCGTTGGTCTTCAAGATTGATTGTATGGCTGAGAGATAAGAACAAGCGCCCACCTGCAGGCGGACCACGTCGGCCCATCATACCGCCACGTGGACGACCGCCGCCGCGCGCAGACGGTGGCGGACCACCACTTGGCCGGGCATTGCCAGAACCGGAAGACGGAGGCGTACCGCCACCGCTCTGAGGACGGGCATCACCGGAAGCTGAAGGGGGCGAGCCGCCAGCCGGACGTTCCGCATTATTTGAAGACGAAGGCGGCGCCGTTTGTGGCGCGCCGTGCGCATTCCCGCCAGAGGCAGGTGTACGCCCCTCTCCCTGCGCTCCACGCTGCGGTCTTTCAGGTTCAGCAAAGCTGTCACGGAAGGTCAGCTGCCAGCGAATATCGCGGCGGGTTTCTTCGACATAATTTACAGGACGCAGATCGACGCTGAGCAAATCACCATTGGCATCGCGAACAAACCGGTTCGGGAAAGCAGCTTCAACCGCCGCGTCAACGCTCGGGAACGCCCCGATCGGATCGTCAATGCGGCTGTCAGTGTAGGTGAGGCGCAGGTCAAGGTCGGTCTCATCAAGCGGCTCCCACTCGACGCTCGCCTTCCAGACCTGACGCGTATCAGCAATCAGCTGGTCATTGCCGCCGGAGATGCGCGTCGCAAGCACGGACTCGCCCTGCACGAAGTCGAAAATTTCCACATTTGGCGTCACGCTCAACGTATCACCAAGCTGGGACATGCTCGGCGCGCCCTCTTCCAAGGTATAAGAGGTCAGAATACGGATATCTTCGACAGGAGACCAGCTGAGCGTGCCGTCAAACCCGAACAGCGTGCCGAAATCGGAGTAATTGCTGGCATTCACAGTCGCGTTCGCCACCAAACTCTCAAAGCCTGGAATGTCCATGTCCGAGACAATCAGCGGGAAGTCGAAACTACCCTGAATTTTGGCAATCTGGCGGTCGAGCGAACTTGTCGTGCGGGTACCATTGAAATCGGTTTCGGAGCTACGGCTCGCATGGCTGAGATCCACACTCAGACCTGCACCAACCCAGCCGCCTGTAATCTCCCAGAGATCACCATTGGCCAGCAAGTTCGTCGAGAACGTATCCGTTGTTCGCTCTGTGCGCTCTTCGCTCAGAGAAATGAACGGCGACAGGTCAGCTGTTGGCGCAACCGTTGGATCAAGAGCATTCAACGCGGCCTGAAAGCTCGTCACGTCCGGCGCGCGGTCCGTTTCAGTCGTCGATGTATTGTGCCCGAGGCTTGTCGTGGATGTCACAAACCAGTCGCCGACATCACGGGTAAAAGTGAGGTTGATATTGGCGTCTGTTGAATCGCTTGTCTGCGTCAGCACGCCGGGCACGCCAATGTAACGCGTAAAACTCTCGTCTGTGCCCGTAGTCGAAAACGGGCTTGCGGCAGGTAGCAGAAAGTCCTGCTCAGAAAAGCCCAGCAGCTCCTCACCCTCAGAAATCTCGATATCGCCAGAGAGCGTCATTCCGACATTGCCAAAAATGCCTCTATGCGTGCTGCCACCGATTTCCAGAGACTGGCTTTCATCGCGCAGGCTGTTTGCGCCCACAAGCGGATCGCCAAGGCCGCGATCAGTTTCCAGAATAGCGTTGTCGACTTCGATCTCGCCATCAACGCTCGACCGCTGGCCGTCAGCTATGCCGAGATAGTCGACATCAAACTCGCCGCGCTGCCCTGCACCCTCGACCGGCCCGCCAAATTCAAGACTGAACGTCCAGGCCGAAAAGTCAGGCTTCAGAACAATATTGATGACCCGCTGGTTCGCACCATAGCCGTATTGAAGGGCAGCCTCTTCTGGCAGCACGTCCATACGTTCAATGGCTTCCGGCGGATAAGAGCGGATTTCACGAAAGCTGGCGATACGAACGCCATCGACCAGAAAGACGTGATCCCCGCCGCCACGACCGCGGCTGCTTGCCAATTCCGGACCGAGTTCGGCGATCAGTTCTTCAATAGATGACACGCCATAGGCTTCGATATCCGCAGTCGTCAGTGTCTGCTCAGGCTCGATGTCGCTGACTGCCGTCCCGCGCAAACGGGTAGACGTCACCTGAACCTCTGAGAGCACGCGGTCCTGATCATCCTGTGGTGCCTCCTGCGCCGAAACAGGAAAAGCAGATAAGAGAGCGCCAATACTCACAGCGCCCAGCAGGCATGAAAACCGCATACAAAACCTCGTTAATTCTCGTCGGAAGTCGTCCCCACGATCCCAAGTCTCACGAATAAACTAATTACATCCGTCGCGACCAGAAGCATGTTTATGCAGTAATCACAGAAATGTCAGAGTATTTATTCTTTAGCTGCAAGTTCATCCCAACAGGCAAGCGCATGTCCGGCATACATAAGGCCGGGGCCGCCGCCCATCTGAATGCCCATGGCCAGCACATCACCCAGCTCTTCGCGTGTGCCGCCCGCCTTCATGAGGGCTTCAACGTGGAAGTTGATGCAAGGCTCACAGCGCTGCGCAATAGCCATGCCCAGGGCAACGAACTCTTTTTCCTTGAGGCTCAGAACACCATTATCTTTCACCGCCTTTGAGAGCGTACCAAAGCCCTGCGTTGCGTCCGGAATGGTCTTGTTGAGTTCTCGAAGCTCGCTGCGCATGTCGCGGATTTTATCGGTGTAGCTCATCACAAATCCCCTGATCTAAAATCACCATTTCATGATGTTCTAATATCAGACTTTCCCGCGCGAGCGTGCAGGATTTCATAGGCATTTCGTCGCTGCTCACCTAAGTTACCGGCGATGCATAAGAGCCAGCACTTTCCACTGTCAGATCACGCGCGCATTGATGTCGCCCTGCGCATCATGAAATGTGAGCTACCGTTTCGGGTGAATGCCATGCCTGAAGCCCGCCACCTGAAGATGAGCGAAATCCTGCCTCCTTCGAGCCCGGTTCTCAAAAAAGGATTCGAGATGGATGCGCGCGACTGGCTGCGTGTGCTGAACCATTTGAAGATTGCAAACGTACAGGACGACATCAAAACCCTCTCCCGCTTGCGAGACCTGTGGGCGCACCAGCAGGACCTCAAAGTCGGTGATGCAACGCGGTTCTGCGAAACAGCGTCGGATTTAATGAGCGAGTTGAACGCTAGCGACGTGGCGCGCGTGCTTTCAATTTTGTCCGCACCTCCACCCTTTTCTGTCGGGCCTCACTCTCAGGCAGAAAGCTATCGCGAGCTGTGCCAGTTGCTGGATCTTGATCCGGATGATCAGAGTGACCTCAGACGCTTCTTCAAATATCTCGTCTGGCAGGCAGCACAGGCAAAAACCACGGGCAAACCGGCTCTGGCAATAACGCTGGAAAACGATCTGAATTACGAAACCGACGCACTGCCTCCGCCCCTGTTCAACTGGGTTCTGGACCTCTCATCTGATGCGCCTGCGCAAATGGTTCGCGCTAGCGTGCGACACAGCCGCGCCCTGCTTGATGAGCGCGATGAAGACGCGTACTGACACAGCATGGAAGTCAATCTGAGCACACGCCGGGGCCTTGCCCGCGCCATCACCCGCGTTGAAAGCCGCCGCACGGACCATCAGGCCGAAGCGCGCAAGCTTCTGTCTTCTGTCATGTCCGAAACCGGCAAAAGCCAAAGGATTGGCATTACCGGTGTGCCAGGTGTTGGCAAATCCACCTTTATTGATGCGTTCGGAACCATGCTCACAGAGATGGGGCATAAGGTTGCTGTGCTCGCCGTCGACCCGACTTCGCAGCGCTCGGGCGGCTCTATTCTGGGCGACAAGACCCGTATGGCGCGGCTTTCAGTTGATGAGAAAGCCTTTGTGCGCCCCTCACCGGCAGGCGAGACGCTCGGCGGCGTTGCACGCAAAACCCGCGAAAGCCTGCTTCTCTGTGAAGCGGCCGGTTATGACGTCATCCTCGTTGAAACCGTCGGCGTCGGCCAGTCTGAAACTGTGGTCGCCAATATGGTGGACTTCTTTCTCGTGCTGATGCTGCCGAATGCGGGCGATGACCTGCAGGGCATCAAGAAAGGCGTGCTGGAAGTCGCCGATCTGATTGCGGTCAACAAAGCTGATATCGACGAAAAAGCAGCCAAGCGCGCCCAGCGTCATTACCAGAATGCGCTGCATATTCTGGAGCCGGTCGACCCGTCATGGTCTCCGCCGGTTCTGACCTGTGCAGGCGCAACGGGCGATGGCCTGAAAGAGCTCTGGGACACGATTGAGCTCCATAAGAAGAAGACTGAAGAGTCCGGCTCTCGGGATAAGCGCCGCGCGGACCAGCAACTCACATGGATGAACGAGCTTATTCAGGACGGGCTGATGGCGGCGTTCCGCTCCCATCCGGATGTTGTAGCCAAGCTCGCAGCAATGAAACAGGGCGTTGAAACCGGCGCTATTCCTGCGTCTGCTGCTGCCGAACAACTTTTGGAAGCCTTCGGCGTCGAAGGCTTTTAGCCTTTACGCTCCGCCTCCAGCTGCCTGAGACCTAGCATAAGAACTGAAAGCGCCATTTCCTTCGCGCGGCTTGGCGGCTTGCCGAGCATTTCACTCAAGGTCTGCCCGAAAAGACCGACACCCAGCGCCAGCGTGATACAGACAAGCATCACATCTTCCACGACGTCTTCAGGCACATTCTGATGGTGAAACTTCGTGCGTGTCACATCGCGCACGACCTGCCTCACATTGGTTAGTCTTCCTGCCTGGTGCGTCAGTTCCAGCCAGGCGGCCAGCTTTGACGCCTGTTTCTGCTCGAACGCTTCGAACAAGGTCGTCAATGCATGAGCGCGAGACACTTCGGTGTCTTCTGTCAGCTCGATCGCCATCACCTTCTCGACAAGCTCGGCAATCATCCGCTCCATCAGCGCCGTGTGGACGCCGTCTATCGTACCGAAATGATGTAGCACTGTTGCGTTCGCGACGCCTGCTTCCTTCGCCACATCCGCAAGACGCAAGGTTTGAGGCCCCCGCTCGGTCAGAAGGCGTTCAGCCGAAGCCAGAATATTAGCCCGTGATTCCTCGGGCGTTCGACGGATTCTTGGCTGCTTATTTTTTCTTATCGACATTTTTGTCAGTAGCGCTTATATTACTCGTGAACAAACTTGGCCCCACCTTAGCGGCCACTTAGCAAAACAGGAATTGTCAGATGACGGAAAAGCGCACACCAGAGGACGTTTCTATCTCTCCTCGTGACATCAAATTCAGCCATGAAGGCGCGAAGAACCCGCACTGGCTCGATAATGACCCTGTCGGCACAGCTATCATGAACACGCTATCGCTCACCTTCCCTGATGGTGAGCGCATGTTCATGGACTCAGTGCGCAATTATCGCGGAGAGCTTTCAGGCAAGCTGCTTCAGGATGTGAAAGACTTCATCCATCAGGAAGCTATCCACTCACGCGAACATCATTTGATGAACCAGCTAATCGATCGCGAGAAATACCCGGTTGAAGAGATTGAAGGCTTTGTCCGCGAGCGTGTCGCCTTTGCCCGCTCCGGCGGACCGATGCGTATGCTGATCGGCACGATCTGTCTGGAGCATTTCACAGCCATGATGGCGGATATGATGGTCGAGCACCAGGATGTGTTTCAGAACACAGATCCGGAAATCGAAGC
Source organism: Ponticaulis sp. (assembly GCF_029210165.1). Lineage (NCBI taxonomy): Bacteria > Pseudomonadati > Pseudomonadota > Alphaproteobacteria > Hyphomonadales > Hyphomonadaceae > Ponticaulis > Ponticaulis sp. The sequence continues at coordinate 1,904,835 of NZ_JARGNT010000001.1, read as the reverse complement.
CATGTGGCGCTGGCACGCTATGGAAGAGACCGAGCATAAGGCGGTTGCCTATGACGTCTTCCTTGAAGTCTCCAAAGACTGGTCCGGCTTCAAACGCTATATGCGTCGCTGCATCTCCATGCTGATCATCTCCAAAACCTTCACCAATAATATCGCGACCTACGCCGCTATGCTGCTTGAGGCTGAAGGATGGGACAAGAAAGACGCGAAAAAGGCGATCAGCAAATATCTCTGGAAGACACCTAGCCTGTTTGGCCGCGGCTGGAAGGTCTGGCTCTCCTGGTTCAAACCGGGCTTCCACCCATGGGATCATGACAATCGTGCGCTCATGACGGAGTGGAAAGCCGAGTTTGACGCTGTAGCTGCCGAATAACCGCCTTAAAATGGGTGCAATCGGGCATCACCAATGATGCTTATGAAACAGCTCATTTTCTACGTCAGCTTTCTCTATTTCCCATTCGTCATCGCAATGGGATGGCTCATGATCAGGCGCTCCGGCTTTTATCGCTGGGGCGCTTTATCATTAGTGCTTCTGGCTTCGGTTCCGGCCTATGCCCGCTTTGTCGAACCGCGCATTTTACGTACCATTGAGGCGGAGATCGCACTCGCCGGTTCACCAGCAGAGGACGGCTATGACATCCGTCTCTTATTATTCTCCGACACGCATATCGGCATGTTCGGCAATGCCATGCCGCTCGAACGGATACGCGAGCGAGCAGACACTCTGGACTTTGACGCCGTGCTCGTGGCTGGCGACCTCACCTACCATTTGCCGGAAGATCAGATTGAAGCGGCCTTTCATGAGCTGAACAATTTCGGAGAGCCGGTCTTCGTGGTTTTCGGCAATCATGATGTCGGCTTTCCGGGCCCTGACCTCGGCATGCAGCTCGCAGGCTATTTCGCGACGCTTGAGAACGTCCATCTCCTGAACAACCGAACGGAGGTCCTTACGCTGAACGGGCGCGAGATATGGCTGACAGGCACCTCAGACCTCTGGCAGGGGCAGATTGAATACCCCACAGAGAACCCGCCAACAGGCACGCCGCGCATCATCCTCACTCACAATCCGGATGTGGCGATGCGTGTTCCGCCAAACGTACGCTACGACGTATTATTTGCGGGTCATACGCATGGCGGCCAGATCAGAATTCCGGGCCTGTATCAGCGCGCCCTACCCTCGCAATACGGTTTTGATCGCGGGCTCTATGAAGAAGTCACGCCTGCGTCTGCCGACGCCATTGCCGAGACCCATCAGATCTACATCACGTCTGGCACGGGTATGGTTGGTCTTCCAATGCGTTTATTGATGCCGCCTCAGGTCGATCTGATAACGGTGCGCCTGCCGCAAGGAGAGGATGGTTAGTGTAACCACAAAGTGTTCTCAGACCCGCTAGTTAAACGCTGACACGCGACACTCAAACTGACAGACTTCCCGAAAACACGGGAGAGAAACATGTCAGGCGTCGATATCTATTGGTCGTTCCGTAGCCCTTATTCCTACCTCGCGACCCCACGCCTTCGAGAGATGAGCAAGCGTTGGGACGTGCCATTCACCATCAAACCGGTCTATCCGATTGCGGTGCGCATTCCGGGCTTCTTCAAACAGGTCAATCCGCTCTGGCCGCCCTATCTGATGCGTGACTGTTTTCGCATTGCCCAGTTCAACGGCCTGCCCTTTGGCCGCCCGAACCCTGATCCAGTCGTGATGGATATGGCGACGGGCGACGTGCCAGCCGACCAGCCATATATTCACAGGCTGACGCGCCTTGGCGTACTCGCTAGTCACACGCCGCAGGCGCTTGATTACTTCTATGAAGTCTCGACCCTCATCTGGTCTGGCGAAGCCAACTGGACAGAAGGCAGCGTCCTGTCAGATGCGGTCGCACGCGCTGGACTGGACCTTGCCGCACTCGACGCAGAAGCCATTGATCGCGAGGCAGAGCTTGAGGCTGAAATTGAAGCCAATGAAGCTGCACAAAAAAACGCCGGGCATTGGGGCGTTCCTCTAATGGTGTTTGAAGACGAGCCGTTTTTCGGGCAGGATCGCCTTGATATTCTGGAGTGGCGCCTGAAACAGTCTGGCGTCCTCCAGAAATCCTGAGGGGGAATTCACATGTCAAAAGTCATCGGTGTCGGCGGCATCTTCTTTCATTGCTCGGACGTGGACGCGACCAAAGCCTGGTATGCAAAGGTGATCGGCAACGACACGAACGATTTCGGCGGATGGAATTTCTCTCATAAGGAAGCGGGTGAAAAATTCCCGAAAGGTGCGCAATCCATCTTCGCACCGTTCGAAAAGTCAGACTACTTTAAACCATCAGACCTGCCGTTCATGATCAATCTGATGGTGGACGATCTTGATGGCGTGCTCGCTCGTCTTGAAGCTGAAGGTATTGAACAGGTTCAGCCACGCGAAACCTATGGGTATGGCAAGTTCGCCTGGCTGATGGATCCGGACGGTCGCAAAATCGAATTATGGGAACCAATCGAGACCGACCACTAATCGCTCAGGTCCCGAAAGTGTATTGAGAAGAACACATCAATTGCAGACCTGACAAGTCACTAAAAACCTGAAACTCTCCCCTTAAAGAAAACACACAGGGGAGAGACATGAAGGAATACACGCAATACGACGCCATTGGCCTTGCAGAGCTCGTCGCGAAAAAAGAAGTCAGCCCGAAAGAGCTGATGGACGAAGCCGTGAGCCGCGCCGAAAAGGCGAAAGAAGAGCTGAACTGTGTCTCCGCCCTGTTTCCGGATATTGCCGAAACCCAGATCAGCGAAGGCCTGCCGAAAGGGCCATTGTCAGGCATTCCCTTCATGACCAAAGACCTCGGCGTCGCAGTAAAAGGCGCACCGCTGACCTCCGGCTCGCGCCTCTTCAAGGATTTCGTAGCAGATAAAAACTCCGAACTTGTCGACCGTTACCGGAAAGCTGGCATTGTCACCTTTGGCCAGACGACCAGTCCCGAATACGGTCTGACGACCTCTACCGAGAGCGCCCTTTTCGGGCAGACGAAAAACCCGTGGAACCTTGAACGCACATCCGGCGGCTCGTCCGGCGGCGCGTCCTCGGCAGTTGCTTCAGGTGTGCTTCCACTCGCACAAGCCAGTGATGGCGGTGGCTCGATCCGTATTCCTGCAGCGTGCACCGGCCTGTTTGGCATGAAACCGTCGCGTGGCCGTATCCCTATGGGCCCTGTCCGCACAGAAGGCTGGAGCGGCCTGTCTACGGTCCATGCCGTGTCCCGCACTGTGCGCGACAATGCCCTCCTCATGGACCTTACGCATGGCCGCGAACCCGGCTCGCGATATGTTGCGCCGGACGAGCAGGTCTCTTTTCTGGATCAACTGAAGAATGCGCCGCGCCAGCTGCGTATTGCACTTTGGACGACCGCACCGAACGGCACAAAGCCTGATGCAGAAGCTCAAAAAGGGCTGGATGACACGGTCAGTCTTCTCGAAAACCTTGGACATATAGTCGAAGCGTCAGCGCCCGCGCTGAGTGGTGAAGCTATCGGAAAAGCCCTTCTGATGAACATTTCTGCCTACACTGCGGATCTCACCCAATCACGCGCACAGGCACTTGGCCGTCCACTGCAAGATGATGACCTCGAGCCTCTGACACGCGACATGGTGAATCTCGGCCATACAGTCCCGATGTCCATGCTCGCATGGGCCAATGGCGTGTTTCAGGAAACGGCCGTCACATTCGACAACTGGATGGATGCAGGCAATTTCGACCTCTGCCTGTCGCCAATGCTGTCCAGAGAACCGGACATGCTGGGTGAGCTGAGCCTGTCGCGCGAAGACAAGGACGCCTATGGCAAAGCCGTCACAAGTTTTGCGCCGCATGCCTCTGTTTTCAACATGACGGGCGCTCCGGCCATGTCTGTGCCTTTGCATTGGTCATCCAACAATCTCCCAATTGGCATGATGTTCGGTGCGCGTTATGGCCATGAGGGTCTGCTCTACCGCCTCGCAGCCCAGCTTGAAGAGGCGAAACCTTGGTTCGATAAAAGGCCGCCTGTAATCTATGACTGATGACATGACCTGGCATAAGGGCGGCTGCCATTGCGGCGCCGTCCGGTTTGAAGTCCTCCTGCCACAGCGCATCGAAATAGAGGACTGCAACTGCTCAGTATGCCTGATGAGCCAGAACGCGCATATCATCGTGCCGTCCAGCCGGTTCAGACTTCTATCCGGCGAAGAGAACCTGTCGACCTACACCTTCAACACGCACACTGCGAAACATCAGTTCTGCTCGGTGTGCGGCATCAAAAGCTTCTATGTACCGCGCTCCAATCCGGACGGATTTGCCATCACATGGCGATGCTTGGATGATCCGATGGCCTTCGAGCATGTTGGCATTCATCCGTTTGATGGCGTGCAGTGGGAATTAAATGCCGGCACGCTTGCGCATAAATCGAAAGACTAGCTGCGCTCAGCCATACGCGTTGAAATAGGAAAACAGGAAGGTCTTCATATTGAAGGCCGCATGTGCCGCCATGGGCAGGACCAGCCCGCCCGACCAGAGCCGTAGCGCACCGAACATGCAGCCCAGCATGAAAATGAACATCAGGCCGAAACCGGTGTAGCCGACATGTAGAATCGTGAACGCCGCCGAAGACAGAATGACGATCAGCCAGCTTGGCCATCCACGCGCCTGCATGCTGGTCATCAGAAAGCCGCGGAACAGAAATTCCTCAACCACCGGCGCGATGATCACGGCTGAAATAAACAGCCCAATGAGCTGGTTCGCCGGGAAATAGCCCGCGTTTTCGTCAGTTGTGAGGCGCGGCACCTCCCGACCAATCAGGTCGAGGAACATGATGACGGAACGAAACACAATTTCCGGCACAACGAGCGTCGCAAAGGCCGCCAGATAAATAGACAGCATGCCAAAGCGGCCAGCCTGAAGCACGCAATCTTCCACGCCGCGACGCCTCAGATGTTCGAAGCATAAAAGACCGATCAGAAGTTCAGCATACCCGACAGTAACCATGCGTGCGGGATGTTCAGGGTCTATAAAAAACGCCCAGAAGGCCCGCGCACTGTCACCAGCAATCTGAATGTGAAGGCCGACCAGCTGGACCAGCAGATAGCGCGCCAGAAAATACGCAAAAACACTCCAGAAAATCGCGACTGGCAAAAGCCTTGCCAGTTCATCTTTCGGTGTATTTCCGGAAAATTGCGACATGCGAGCCTTTCAGGCCAGTCAGATGACTAGCCCTGAAGCTCGGCTGCCTGCTCGGCCCATTTCTCGCTCATCACGCGGCCTTCAAAGCGCAGATAGCTATCGATCCACGCCTGCTCGCCCGGTGTCCATGCAGCGATCTGCGAGAAGTGGAAAATGCCAAGCTCATTCAGGATAAGCTCGATTTTTGGACCGATACCGCCAATGCGTTTGAGATCGTCAGCCTCGCCCTTTGGCGCATCAAGGCTTTCCGGGCGGGTCTCTTCGACAGGTTCTTCGGCGGGGGCTGCCGGAGACACAGGCGCCGCAAGTGCCGCAATATCCACCGGCGTATCGGCAACGGCCTCGGCATCAAGGCTCGCTGCTTCAAGATATTTCAGGCGACCTTCCAGATAGCGGTTGCGCCAGCGAAGGCGCGCCATTTCCTGTTCGTACTCGCCCGTGCCTTTGGCTTCGCGGTCAATCTCGGCTTTCAGAACCGTGATTTCTGACTTCAGGCTGTTCAGCTCCATCTCGACATCTTCCGGAACGGAAGACGCTACTGACGTTTCAGTATCAGCCGATGCAGTGCCGCTTTCGAGGAACAGTATACGAGCCTGCAGATAACGATTCTGCCATTTGGTTTTTGCAAGATCGGACGCAGACGCTGAAGGCGCTTCCGACGTGCCTGTCTCTGCGCTCTCGACGCGCGCTTTCAGAGCTTCATTTTCGGCTTTGAGTGCATCAACATCCTCAGAAGAAGATGTATCAGCATCGAAGACCTGACTTTCCAGATAGCGCACGCGAGACGTCAGATAACGCTCGTGCCAGACAGCACGCGCGCGTGCTTCTTCCTCTGCAGGCGTTGGTTGCGGCGCTGGCGGCGGCGGCGGAGGCGGAGCAAGCTGCATCTGGTTTGCGCGCTGAACGTGATTGCGCAGGTCAGCTACGGTTCGTTCCATATCCGCAAGCTTGGCTTCGGCAGCCTGAAGCGCACGCGCGTCGACTTCGGCTTTCTCAAGCGCTTGTTGCTGTGCTTCTGTCAGAGGGCGCTCGAGCGCAGCCGGTGCCGGCGCTGTCACGTTTATGGTTCGCGCGCGCGGCAAAAACACACCGCGGAATGCCCAACCGAGAATCAACCCGATGACACCTGCACCTGCCAGATAGCCCCACATGCTGGTCAGCAGCTCAATCATCTTCCAACTCCCTCAGACGAACAGATATCTGCCTGTCCGTATCAATACTCACTGGATCGGGCAGTCCTGCACTATCCTGCCGGACCTCCGTCAACACAACCTGATCTAGCGGAACTCCGCGGGCAATGAAATAGGCGAGGACGGCAGTTTGACGATCCTCTGTGAGGTTTTTCAAAGCAATACGCCGTCCGTCTGCATGTGTCGCGGCGTCAATCACGAACTGATAGTCAGGACATGTCTGGAGCACAGTCAGAACACCATCCAGCAATGGCGCAGACTCCCGTGCCAGTTCATCCCGCGCATAACGAAAATTGAGCGATGAAAGTGACAGCGCTTCTTCAAGTGCTGTTGCACACACATCCCGCGATGGATGGGTCGTTTCTGCGTCCAGTCCTTCAAAAGCCATCAGGCGCGTCGGCGCAGGCTGCGAATTCAGCGTAAAATCAGTCGACACGCCTACGCGAACGAAGTCTTCACGCAGAAAGTCGATGACAGAAGGTGTGGCCAGACCTTCAATGACAAGCTCGTCGCCCATAAAGGCCATAACGCCGCTTTCATGCTGCAGAAAGCCAGGCAAGGCAGCGCGCACTCCGCGTATCCAGTCATCGCTGCGCATAGGCACAACGCCCATTTCGTTTTCCACGACGCCATCGAACAATTGCTCAGCATATTCGAACAGGGCCGTCCGATCGGCCGCATCCGGCACGCTTCCTTCCATGATGAGGTAGTCGCCGTTCAGGCGCGCGGTCCAGCGCGCTGTGCCGGCAATGTCGGCATCCACGCTATAGCCTGATGGAGGCCGCGCCATTTGCGCGATAATGTCGTTGCGAACATCAATATTCGGCGCAATGCCGGACACAAAAATTCGTCTGTCCGTCACATCGACCTCTCCGTCATAGAGCTTCACGAGCTGACGCAGACCAAGGCTTACGGCGCCGATCCAGTCACCCTCTGGAACGCCATCGCGAAACGCCACATCAAGTTCGATAAATTCCGGCGAGATGCCCTCCCCGGTCAGGACCTCTTCCAGACGCGCCATCGCATCAGGATCAGGCAGAATTCCCGTCAGTCCGAACCGGTCGCCATGGCGGGTTGCACTGAACGCATAGGGCGAAACAGGCGGCAAAAGTTCGGTCTCATCCAGAACACCGGTGACGCCGCCGCGGAAGAAACCGCCACGCCCGCTGGACACCAGAACACGGTTTCGGGCACGCGTTAAAAGCTGCTCAGTTGGCGCTATCCCAGATAAGATGGCCGTCTGCCCATCCATCTCGACATGCGCCCATCGAAAGCGCGCTTCATCCAGCGACGCACGTGCGGCGGCTTCCAGTCGCGCTTCGAACTTGTCAGCAGACACCGGACCGGCATATACCGCGTGCCAGCACAATGCTGCTATGCCAGCGCAACTGATCGGGATCAGCAGGACATCAAGAATGTTTCGCCTTTCGAACATTGTGATGTCAGCAGCTCCCATCCCAAGCGGCACGCACAAGAAAAGACGTGCAAGCCAGTCCCTTTCATGACTGGTTCGCAGTTAAACCGGGCAAAGATATGACCAACAGCCATTATTCAGGTGAAAGCTCAGAGCCGGTCGTCATCACCAGCGGCGGAAACCCGCAGGTGAAGGCTCTGAAAGCGCTCGAACGTAAGAAAGGCCGCCGCGAGCAGGACGCCTTTCTGGCCGAAGGCGCGCGCCTGATCGAAGAAGCGCTCAATTATGGCTGGGAGCCGGTTCAGGTCATCACATCGCCTGAGGGGCTGGAGCGTAGCTATGTTCAGGATCTTGTCTCACGCGCAGAAGCCGCCGGTGCGCAATCGCTTCAGATTCACCCTCGCCTGCTGGCGCAGGTCGCGCGGAAGGAAAACCCGCAAACAGTGCTCGCAACCTTCCGCCCTAAAATGCGTACGCTTGCGGATATTCCAGCGGAGCATGTCCAGTCCGGCACGCTGCTTGCGCTGTATCAGGTGCGTGACCCGGGCAATCTCGGCACCATTCTGCGCACATCGGATTTTGCGAACGTCAATGGCGTCATTCTGATCGGTGATTGCTGTGACGCCTACAGCTTTGAGGGAGTCCGCGCGAGCATGGGCTCGCTCTTTGCCATGCCATTCTATTACTCAAGCGAGGAAGAGTTCCTAAGCTGGAAGTCAGGCTCCGGTCTGCCAATGCTGGCGGCGAGCATGAACGGCGAGCACCCACATCATGATGCGCCTTATGGAGATGCCTCCATCATCATTATGGGCAATGAACAATCCGGCCTGCCTGCGCATGTCGAAGACGCCTGCGATACTCTGGTTCGCATTCCGATGCGCGAAGGTGCGGACAGCCTGAACCTTGCCACAGCGACCGCGCTTATGGTCTACGCCGCCTGGGGCAGCCGTGGGTATGCGCAATGAGCAAGACACCAATCATCACCGATCCGATTATCCTGAAAGCCGATGACTGGCAGGACTATCAGCTGCTCGATTCCGGTCATGGCCGCAAGCTGGAACGCTTTGGTAGCCAGATCACCGACCGCCCTGACCCGCAAGCTTTCTGGATGCCCGCTAATCCGATAGAGACATGGAAGGCAGATGCGACCTTCTCTGCCTCTGGCGATGATGAGCGCGGCAACTGGCAAAAATCCCGCCCAAACCTGCCAGATGATTGGAAGATGGGCTGGAACGGCCTTTCCTTTGAAGTGCGCCGTTCGCCCTTCCGTCACCTTGGCGTGTTTCAGGAACACTCCGTCCACTGGCGTCACGCGCAGGAGAAAATCCGCGCGGCTGGCCGCCCGATCAAACTGCTCAACCTGTTTGGCTATACCGGCATGATGAGCCTCGCAGCCGCAGATGCTGGCGCGCAGGTGACCCATATCGATGCCAGCCCGAAATCTAATGGCTATGGCAAAGCCAATCAGGAGCTGTCCGATATTGGCGAAAAGCCAATCCGCTGGATTGCCGATGACGTGCTGAAATTCATGCGACGCGAAGTGCGCCGTGGAAACACCTATGATGCCATCGTGCTGGACCCGCCAAAATTCGGTCGGGGCCCGAAAAACGAAACATGGCGTCTGGAAGAAAACCTGCCGGAACTGCTGGAGCTGTGCCGCGCGGTGCTTTCAGAGCAACCCCTCTTCGTGACGTCTACAGTCTATGCCGTGCGCCTGTCCTACCTCGCCCTGGCTCAAAGCTTGCGCGATCATCTGGAAGATCTTGGCGGCACGATCACCACCGGAGAGATGGCTATTCCCGAGGCTGGCCGCGACGTACTGCTACCAACGGCGATCTTCGCCCGTTGGGACGCCTAAAGCCGTCTGAGCGCGACTTCCTCAATCAGATGGTTTGCGCCTTTGCGCAGGATCACGTCCGCACGCGGGCGTGTCGGCAGAATATTATTGTGAAGATTCACAAGATTGATGTCGCGCCACAGAGCCTCGGCTGTCGCCAGCGCGTCTGCCTCGCTCACTTTAGCATGGCGATGGAAGTATGATTCAGGCTTCTTGAAGGCTGTCTGACGCAGCTTCATGAAGCGCTCGATATACCAGCTGTGCACAAGGTCTTCGTCCGCATCGATATAGATCGAGAAATCAAAGAAATCAGAGACCATCGGAACGGCCTTGCCATCCACCGGAAGCGGGCGGGCCTGAAGCACGTTCACACCTTCAAAGATCAGAATGTCAGGCCGGTCTACGATCTGATATTCGTCCGGCAGCACATCATAAGTCAGGTGAGAATATTTCCGCGCATGAACATTCGGGCGTCCCGCCTTGATGTCCGACATGAAGCGTAGGATTGCGCCAATATGATAGCTCTCCGGAAAGCCCTTCCGGTTCATGATCCCGCGCTCGGCGAGCACAGCGTTCGGCAGCAGGAAGCCGTCTGTTGTGACGAGGTCGACCTTCGGACTGGATGGCCAGCGCGCCATCAACTCCTTGATGATCCGCGCTGTCGTCGACTTACCAACCGCAACCGATCCCGCGACACCAATAATGAACGGCGTTTTCTGCTCTTCGCTGAGGCTCAGGAACTGCTTGCGCTGCGAAAATAGCATTTGCGAGGATTCCACGTGCGCAGACAGTAATCGCGACAGCGACAGATAAATCTGACGAACCTCATCCAGATCAACCGGGTCGTTCATGGAGCGAAGGCGCTGAACCTCATCTTCAGAGAGTGTCAGCGGCGTATCTGCGCGAAATTTCGCCCAGGTTTCAGCGGTAAAGAAGCGGTAGGGAGAGTGCTCACGCGCACCAAAATGGTCCAGAGCATCGTCTTCCACGAAATCCGCAATCGCTTCGGTCATCGTCTTTTCTCACAGAAGGGCAGCGCTTTATCGGAATACTGCCTGAATACTTCCGCACACGAAGCACTTCTTCAGGACAGAGTAAACCGGCCTCACGTGAGTTATAACGTCAGTGTGACCTCATTTTTCTTCTTTTGGCTTCTTCACATAGCCGGGAAGACCAATACGCCATACGCCCTTGAATTTATCTAGGTCTGGGACCGGCACACCCTTGCGGTAGATCGAAATCTCACCCGCTTTAGCCAGACGTACGGCTTCGGCACGCACATCGTTCATCACTTTGCGCCAGTTCGATTCAGAGACCAGGCGCGCCACCTCTGACGGGTCTATCGTGGTTCCAACGCCGCGCTCATTCACAAGCGTAAGGATCGCCTCGCGCACAGGATTTGAACCTTTTTCTTCGGATACGTCATTTTCTGTGGTGTCAGTCATGGACGAGGCTTTGCGTCTTTCCTACCTGCTTGGCAAGCCCAGTAATTCGCAAGGTGAGAGATGAGCGAGACAATCCAGCAGACAGGCCTTGGCGCGGTTGACTATGACACAGCCTTCCGGCGCGTGATCATCCCGCAGTCGAGCGACATTGATATTCTGGGTCACGTGAACAATGTCTCCTATGTGCGGTGGGTAGAAGAAACTGCTGTCGCGCATTGGGAGCATGTCGCATCGCAGTCTGTGAAAGACCGGTACGTCTTTGTGCTGCTACGCCACGAAATTGATTATCGCGACCAGATACTACCGGGCGAAATAGCAGAAGCCCGCACATGGCTCGGCTGGGCAAAAGGCCCTCGTTTTGAACGCTTTGTAGATATTCGAAAGCCCGGCGCAAAACGCTTCTCATCGTCGTCACGTATGGAATGGTGCATGCTGGATATCGAGACGCGCAAACCCAAGCGTATTGATGACGAGATCCTGCAAATGTTTCAGGTACCGGGCTGAACGAATCCCCTCACAATTTGGTTGAAGCGGCATGCGACCGCTGCCACACATAGGCAATGTTTGAGCTGAACCCACCTTTGCCTCAGGAAGGCTCCCTCGCGCCCGGTCTGGAGCCAGCTGTGTCAGACCTGCCATGCATGGCATCTGCGACCCGCATTGCGCCTTACCTACAGCGCTTGTGCCGTATGCGCCCCGATACGGTGAAAGCAATCCTCGCTGATGGCGGCGAACGCGTGGTCCAAAGCGCGATTGAAGCGGCCCAAACCCTCGACGCTCAGACACCTGATGCCGATGCACGGCGTATTCTGCGTCAGGCGAAAGCCGATGTTCACCTTGCGCTAGCCAGCCTCGATCTTTCCTGTACCTGGGATTGGGACAAGGTAACCGAAGGCTTTTCAGATTTTGCCGATGCGGTCACTGAAGCCGCCCTTCGCGTAGCGTGCTGGCAAGTCTCGCAAAAAGGCTGGATCGACTATGCCGATCCGACACAGCCCATGCCCGGCATTTTCCTACTGGCACTCGGCAAGCTCGGCGCAAAAGAGCTCAACTATTCGAGCGATATTGATGTCGTTGCGATGTTCGATGCAGACCGGCTTCCCGAAGGCAAAATGAGCCAGGGTGAGGTTGCGCCTCGGATCATCCAGCTCATGTCTCAAATTCTCGAAGCGCCGACCGAGCATGGCTATGTTCTGCGCGTCGATCACCGCTTGAGACCGGACCCGCGCTCTACCCCGATCTGTGTGTCTACCACGTCTGCTGAACTCTATTATGAGAGCGTCGGGCAAAACTGGGAGCGGATGGCCTATATCAAGGCGCGGCCGGCGGCAGGCGATACAGAAGCGGCTGAAACCTTCCTTGAGACCATGGTGCCGTTCGTCTGGCGACGTCACCTCGATTTCTGGGCGCTGGAAGACATTCGCGCGATCAAACAACAAATCCACTCAACCGGCGGTCATCAGGGCCTCGATAACCCTGAATTCGATGTAAAACTCGGGCGCGGTGGTATTCGCGAGATCGAATTCTTTGCGCAGACCCAACAGCTCATTCATGGCGGACGCAATCCGGTTCTGCGCCAGATGCGAACCGTCGATGCACTCGCCATGCTGGCGCAGGAAGGTCATATCAGCGAAGAGACGGCACGTGGCCTTACCCATATTTACGGTCTGCTGCGCGGTATCGAGCACCGCATCCAGATGCTGAACGACGAGCACACGCACAGCCTGACGGCCCGCGAAGACCAACGCACCAGAGTGGCGGCCCTGTCCGGGTATAACGAGCTTGCCCGCTTTGATGCAGAAGTCAGCGCGCTGCGGATCAAGGTCCATGACTATTATTCAGACCTGTTTCACGAGACCACGCCGCTTTCAGGCGTTGAGGGCAACCTCGTTTTTACCGGTGTCGATATTGACCCGGAGACCGTCAAAACACTCTCGAGTCTTGGGTTCTCCAATCCGGAAAAGATCATCTCAGACGTTCAGGGTTGGCACCGCGGCAACATCCGTGCGACGCGCTCTGCACGTGGCAGGCATCTGTTAACAGCGCTCGAACCACGCCTGTTTCAGCATATGTCCGAAACGGGTAATCCGGACGCCGCCTATACCGGCCTGAAGACGTTTCTGAATGGCTTGTCCGCAGGCATTCAGACGCTCTCACTTCTGGCGACCAACCCCGTCATTCTTGGCGATCTGATTGATCTGTTCTCCATGGCTCCGCGCATAGCTCGGGAGCTCGCCAGCCGGCCAAACCTTCTGGAAAGCCTGCTCGATGGCGGCTTCACAGACGACCTCGCCGAAGACACATGCGGGCATTTCGGGTCGATATCCTCAATCGCAGAAGATACGTCGCTCGATTTCGAGCAGGCCATGAACGAAGTGCGCCGCAATTTTCGCGACGCGCATTTTCGTATCCGCTTCAAGCTGCTGAACGATGTGCGTGTCGCCGATACGGCGGGCCTTCGGTTCACCGAACTTGCTGATTGCTGCATTGAGGCACTCACGCCAGTCGCCCGGCGCGAAGTGGAACGAAAGCTCGGCCCGCCTCAGGGCCGTTGGGCGATTTGTGGTCTCGGCAAGTTGGGAAGCCGTGACCTCACCGCCAATTCAGACGTTGACCTGATGGTGATTTATGAACCCGATGAGGGTGCGCAGGATGCTGTCACCTTCTTCACACGCGCCACCCAACGCCTGATCACAGCCATATCTGCCCAGACCGAAGAAGGTCATCTCTACGAAGCGGACATGCAGCTGCGCCCGTCCGGCCGCGCCGGTCCAGTAGCCGTGCGCCTGTCCGCCTTCAAAGATTACTATCGCAATGAAGCCTGGACGTGGGAGCATATGGCGCTCACTCGGCTTCGCGTGATTGCAGGGGATAGCGCACTGGCGGACGCCGTGATGGCGGAGAAAGAAGCGCTGCTCACCCTGCCCCGGGATGCCGAGATGATCCGAAAGGATGCGCTCGACATGCGTGACCGGCTACTTCGCGACAAACCAGCCAAGCACGAATTCGATGTGAAGCTCACCAAAGGTGGCATGATCGATATCGAATTCATCACGCAGGTTTTGCAGCTGACCAATCCGGATCGCGATTGGGGCTCTCGCACCGTCGATGAAGTTCTGGAGAAAGCCTCCGGTTACGGCCTGCTAACCGATGACGAAGCGCACACACTGCTATCAGCGTATCGCCTCTATCGAACCTATCTCTCCTTCCAGAGAGCCGCACTCGATCAGAGCATTCATGTCGATGAATGGCCTGAAGCGCTGAAACGGATCACTGCCAAAGCACTCGAACTGAACGATATAGCCGCCGTGAAGTCAGCGATTACATCAGCAGAAACAAGTGTCTGGCAGGTGTTCTGCAGAAAACTACAGCGCGAGACGACGGAATAAAGCGCGCTTCCCCGTTGTATGCATATCTCGGCCGGAAACGGTCGTAGAAACCAACGAGGAAAACGTAATGACAAAATCTCCCCTGATTGCCAGTGCATTGCTCGGTGTTTCAATTCTCGGCCTCAGCGCAGCTCATGCGCAAGAGGAACGAGGCCCACGCGAAGGTCATCGCGGACATCCCCCACACGCGCGTATGGCGGAAATGGATGTAAACGGTGACGGCGTGATCTCGCTGGATGAAATCCAGTCGCGTGAAACCGAACAATTTGCCAATGTCGACGCCAATAATGATGGCCAGGTCGACGCTGCTGAAATGGTCGCTTTTCAGGAAGCACGCCGCGCTGAACAAATGCGTGAACGTGAATCCCGCCGCGCAGCACGCATGATCGAACATCTTGATGCAGACGGCGACGGTAGCCTGTCTGTTGAAGAGTTCACCTCGCGACCACGCCAGATGTTTGCCCGCCTCGACACCGATGGCGACGGACAGATCAGCGTCGAGGAACGTGAAGCCATGCGCGAAGCACGCCGTGAACGGTTTGCAGAACGTGGCCATCGCCGCGGCGAACGTGACGGACACCGTGGCCGCCATCACCGTTTCGAACGCGGTGAAGCACCAGCGCCAGACGCGGACTAATCTGAAAGTGCGACTTGCCGGAGCCCTCGGGTTCCGGCAATTTGCCCGGACCAGTGGTGGGAAATGTGTTGATGATTCCAGACGATGAGGCCCTGTTGAGGCGCTGTGCGGACGGTGACCGCCAGGCATCAGCTATGCTCATCAATCAGCACAGCCCGCGTGTCTTCGCCATTGCCCAGCGTATGCTTGGCAATCGGGAAGACGCCGAAGACACCGTGCAGGATGTCTTCATCAAAGTGTTTCGTCATGCTGGCAAATGGGAAGCCGGCAAGGCCAAATTCACCACCTGGCTCCACAGAGTTACTGTGAACCAATGCTATGACCGCCTGCGTAAAAAGCGTGAGACGGGCATGGATGACGTGCCAGACATGGCGGACGATACAGAAGGACCAGCCGCTCAGCTGCAATCCAAGCAGATAGAGACGCGCGTAAAGGAAGCCATAGACGAGCTTCCGGAACGCCAGCGGGCTGCCCTGGTCCTGAGCCATTATGAAGGGCTCTCAAACCCGGAAACAGCCGAGATTTTAGACATCTCGGTTGAAGCCGTGGAAAGTTTACTGTCGCGTGCGAGGAGGTCTCTGAAAAAGGCTCTCACCGGGGAACGCGCGACACTTATGGGACGAATGGAATAGTGCGATGAAACTGGAACATTTCGAAATGCTTCTCGATCTTCACGGCCCGGATGTATCCGGATGGCCGGAAGCGGACAGCATTGCTGCCAGATCACTTCTTAGCACGTCAGCTGAGGCCAGAACGCTTCTGGAACAGGCCGAAACGCTGGAGACCATGCTTGGCAGCTACACGGTCGCAGAACCAAGCGCGAGGCTTGAAGCCGCGCTGCTGGATCTGGCGCCGGTTGCTACCGCTGCACCCCCTGCAAAAGCGCAGCCGGGCTTCTTTACCCGCCTGCTCGACATGAAGGTCATGACGTCCGCGGGCATGGCGCTCGCGAGCATGGCGTTCGGTCTTTACATCGGACTGTCCGCAACAACACCGCCGGTTCTGGATGAGGATGCGGACGCGTTCCTCCTGACGGCAAGCGCCAGCTTCAGCAGCGAATTCTGGCAAGAGGTCGAATAAGTATGAGCGACACGAAACGGTCATTCCCGACGCTTCTCGTCATCTCACTTTGTGTGAATGCGATTGCGCTTGGCATTATCGGCGGAACGATGATCTCCAACAAACGCCATGATGGACACGAACGTGCTGATCATCAGCACCGTGAAGACAATCGCGGCCCGTTTGAAGAACGTCTGGCGCGCACAGCCTTGCGCGATCTGCCGGAAGGTCAGCGCGAAGAGATGCGTGAAGTGTTCTCGGAACGCTGGCGTGCGGCGCATGAACTTCGCGATCAGATGGATACCGCACGTGATCGTATCGCAGAGCTTCTGGCGGCAGAACCTCTCGATGAAGATGCGCTGACGGCAGCCTTCGACGATGTGCGGGATGCGGAGTTCCGTCTGCGAGAACAATTCTATGCGAGCCTCACACAGACACTCATGGCTGTACCAGCCGAACGCCGCGCCGACCTTGTCGAGCGGGCTATGTCGCGTCGTGAACGCAGGGATGACCGCCGCGGAGAACGCGGCGAAGGTCATCGTCCTCCGCCACCGCCACGCGACTAGGCGTTAGCAGCAGGATGTCGGGTTAGAGACAGGCTTCACGCCGGTTTCTGCGAAGACATCCGGCGCCGCACACCCCGGGAACTGGCCATAGTGAATCTGGCCATCGCCCAACACGCGGAAATAATCAGCGAAACGTGTGTCCATCAACATAGACAGCGTGTTTCCGCAGACCGGCTCAACTTTGCCAACTTCAAAAACATGGTCCACGTCGAGCTTGAACGCACGTTCCATGCCTTCAATGCCGCCTTTATAGATTACGGCCTGACCATAATCCTCACAGCCAATGTCGAGACCTGGCAGTTTCTGCAGGCGCGCCGTGACAGACGCAAAGCGGATCGGCGAGAGCTTCTCTTTGAGCGCCGGATCGATAATGCCGAGCGGACGATGCTCGACAACGCGCGGATCGAGGAAACCGGCCTCTTTCGCCATCGCGATATAGTCACCCCAATAGAGCGCACCGGACAGGCACTCACCATAGAGGATCGGGTCATTGACCAGCTCGTCCGGCATGCGGCGGTCTGCATAAACGTCAGCAAAATAAAGCTCGCCGCCCGGCTTCAGAAGTTTGTAAGCCGCGTTGAAGACTGCAGGCTTATCGGTGCAGAGATTGATTACGCAATTAGAGATGATCAGGTCAAAGCTTTCCGGCTCAAGGTCCAGCTCGTCGAGCTTTTCCAGATAGCCTTTCACAAAGCGCGTATTTGGCTTTGCGTAGTCGAACGCATCGGCGTGCCAGCCCTCATACTCGCGTGCGACAGCGAGCTGTTCGTCCGTCATATCAACGCCAACGACTTCACCGGTTTCACCCACCAGTTTGGCGATCGCGAACACATCGCGGCCTGCACCCGAACCGAGATCAAGCACTTTCAGGCCATTCAGAACAGGCGGAATGGCGAGGCCGCAGCCATAATACTTCGCAGCGACATCATCATGAACCGCAGCGATTGCCGCGCGAACATCTGCGCGCGGCGCTTCCAGCGTCGAACACGCGTCTGTCCTCAGGTCACAGCTACCAGCGAGCTCGGAGCCATAATAGTTCTGAACGATTTCGTGCTTCATTTTCCGTTACTTTCTTCAGGCCGAACAGGAGCCGCCGCCAAGAACGCAGAAGCTCGCACAGAATGGATGATTTAGCGGCACGTCGCGGCGCGCCTCTTCAAGGGTGACGCCCATTTCAAAGGCGTCGTCATATGGGATCAACGTACACGCAAGCACAGTCGCAGACGATGCGCCTTTGCGGCGGACGACCATACGCTGTGACGCGCACATAATGTCGGCAGGGTCTTTGTTCAGAATGCCCCAGCAGGAAATTGTAATCTCTGGCGGATCGGCCTGTTCTTCCATTTCAGGGAAGAGAACCAGCGCCGTCGGGTCATTTACATCCAGTTCAACTCCGAGCGCCTTCAGCATGCCATCATAGCCGACGCGCGCATCGGCTTCGGCCTCATGCCACATGGTGCGGCCGGCAATGGCGATATTGAAGCCCTGCTCGCCAAGCCATTGTATGCCTTTCTGGCTCAGCTCGAAGGAACCAGCACCGCGTTCTTCGTCGTGCTTTTCAGCGGTGTAATGGTCGAGGCTCACACGCATAGTGATTTGCGGCCCGAACTCTGCCTGAAGACGCTTCAGCCCGTTCTGAACACGCGGACGCATCATTGGCTGCATGGCATTTGTCAGCACGAGCAGTGCGTGACCGCGCTGCAGAACCGCTTCCATGATATCGATAATTTCCGGCGCCATGAACGGCTCGCCGCCCGTAATACCGATCTCGATACCGCGTTCGCCTGCGGCATCCAGCTCGTCGAGGTATGGCGTCACATCAGACAGCTTCAGATAGACCAGACGGTCATTCGTAGGTGAGCTTTCAATATAGCAGTTCACGCACTCAATATTGCAGAGCGTGCCCGTATTGAACCACAGCGTCTTAGTGCCGGTATAGGCAACCTGCGCACGGGTCTCGCCCTTGGCCGTCACTTCGGGATGTGAGAATTTTTCTGTCGGAGGATTGGAAATCAGAACAGTCATAAAAACAGACTTAGCCGATTTCTGCTCAACGGGAAGTCACTAATCCGTCACAGTGACGCGAGGAGGCTGGTATGTTCGCAAAGGGCTCCCGAAATGATGGACTTTCCAGCGATATTCCCCATCTGAGCATTTGAAGGAGCAGCCCATGAGTAGTTCGGAAAAAGTTACGTTCACCGGCCATGGTGGACACCTTCTGGATGCAAGGCTGGAAAAGCCGGCAGGCAAGCCCCGCGCCTATGCGCTGTTCGCCCACTGTTTTTCCTGTTCGAAGAACTCGCTCGCGGCAACGCGCATTGCTCGCCACCTGACCGATCACCGCATTGCCGTCTTGCGGTTTGACTTTACCGGCCTCGGCGCATCAGAGGGCGATTTTGCAAACACCAACTTCACCTCCAATGTTCAGGACCTGATCGCTGCCGCCGAATACATGGAAGAGACATATGGCGCCGCAGACCTTCTGATCGGGCATAGCCTTGGCGGCGCAGCAGCTCTTGTGGCCGCGACCCAGCTTCCTGACGTCAAAGCCGTTGCAACGATTGGCGCACCAGCCGATGCCGGTCACGTTCTGCAGCACATGGCGCACCATCTGGAAGACATCGAAACCAAAGGACAGGCTGAAGTTCAGATCGCAGGACGCGCTTTCACCATTAAAGACCAGTTCGTGTCAGATGTTCGCGAAGCCAAAGTTCTGCACGCAGCTGAAAAGCTGAAACGCCCGCTCCTCATCCTGCACGCCCCGTCCGACGAAACCGTTGGCGTCAACAATGCCACAGAGCTGTTCATGGCTGCCCGTCATCCGAAAAGCTTTGTCAGCCTCGATCAAGCCGATCACCTTCTCACCAGCGCGGAAGACACCGAATTTGCGGCTGATGTGATCGCCGCCTGGGCTGAACGCTATGTCGCAACACCTGCCCCGCTCGCGCCGGAACCGACGGGAGAGAACCACCTCGTCAATGTGAGCGAAACCGGCGAAGGCGCTTATGCCAACTTCGTGGCGACAGAATACCATGTGCTACGCGCCGACGAACCAGACCGCCTTGGTGGCATCAATACCGGCCCTGCCCCTTATGAATACCTCAGCGCCGCGCTTGGTGCGTGCACCTCAATCACGCTGCGCATGTATCTGGAACGCAAAGGCTGGCCGGTCGAGCATATCTCGGTGAACGTGAAGCATCGCAAATCCGATGAGCCGGACGCCAATGGCTGGAAGCCGGACATCTTTACGCGAGAGCTGAATGTCCGCGGAAATCTGACTGAAGACCAGCGCGGGCGCCTCGTCGAGATTGCCAACAAGTGCCCTGTTCATAAAACTCTGCATAGAAGTGCTGTAATCGAGACAGAACTCGGCTCTGGCACTTGACCTGACCACGCCAGCCACCGAACCTCTTTTAAGAAAGATGTCCTCGAATTCATGACTGAACTTTAATTGGCAAGATAAACAAGGCTGCGCCACATAGTTAGATATACAAATGGCGCAACACGTCTAATCAGGAGATGAGACAATAATGCAGATACCGACGCGCACGAAATACATTGGACTGACGGCCGCGCTTTTCGCTGGCACAGCAATGGGCGCGACCATGATTGGTCCGGCGCTTTCGCAGTCCAACAGCGCAGAGCCAATTGTTGTTCAGCAGCCGCTTGGCGCTCCAATTTCTTTTGCAGAGCTCATCGAGCAGGTCAGCCCGGCTGTCGTCAGCGTAAACGTGATTTCCGAGCAGGAAGTCAATTTCGCGCAGAACAACGAAGAGATGTTCGAATTCTTCCGTAACCGTCCGGGTTTTGAAGAATTCTTCAACCAACCACGCAATGGCCAGCCTGAAACCCGTGAAAGCCGCTCGCTCGGCTCCGGTTTCTTTATTTCCGCTGATGGCCTGATCGTTACAAACAACCACGTTGTCGAAAACGCGACCGAGATTCAGGTCGTGCTTGAAGACGGCCGCGAAATCGAAGCTGAACTGGTCGGCACTGACCCGCGTACAGACCTTGCTGTTCTGCGCGTCACAGAGCCGGGCGACTACCGCTTCGTAGAATTCGAGACAGATGTTGACGTCCGCCGCGGTGACTGGGTCGTCGCGCTCGGCAATCCGTTCGGATTTGGCGGCACAGCCACAGCCGGCATCGTTTCCGCTAACGGTCGCGAATTGCGCGGCGCAGGCCGGTACACAGACTATCTGCAGATTGATGCTGCGATTAACCGCGGCAACTCCGGTGGTCCGACCTTCGACCTTCATGGCCGCGTCATTGGCGTGAATACGGCGATTGTGTCTCCGACAGGTGGTTCGGTCGGCATCGGCTTCGCGATCCCTGCTGAACTCGCTGAACAGATTACAGACCAGATCGTCGAAAGTGGCCGCGTTGTGCGTGGCTGGCTCGGCGTCTCGATTCAGAACTTCTCTGAAGACATGGCCTCTGCACTGGGCTTTGAAGGCGAGACAGGCGCTCTGGTCGCTGAAGTTGTCACGAACAGCCCGGCCTCCCGTGCAGGCTTCCGTCGCAATGACGTCATCCTGGAGATTGACGGCGTGGACATGGATAACTCCACTCAGGTCACACGGACTGTTGGTGGTCTGATCGCTGGCTCCAGCCACGAATTCACCATTCTGCGCAATGGCGAAATCACGACACTCGACGTCACAGTCGACGAGCTGCCAGACAATGTTGCTGAACTGCCGACTTCATCTGGTGACAGCGCTACCCCTGAGGGCTCAGGTCCTGGTTTTTCCGGTGAAGCCCTTGGCATGAGCCTCAGCCCGCTGAGCGATGACGACCGTCGTCGCCTCACGCTGGATGACGGCACCGAAGGCCTGGTAATCAACCGCGTCGAACCGGGCAGCCCTGCGGCTCGCCTCGGCCTTAACTCCGGACAGGCTATCCTTGAAGTCAATTTCGAGAGCATCGCATCCGTAAAAGACTTTGAAGACGCTATTGAAGCCGCACGCGAAAACGACCGTGAGAGCGTTCTTGTTTCGGTTCGCCTGAACCGTCAGACGAGCGTTGTCGCGCTCTCTATCGAAGAGGACTGATAGACAAGATGAACATCCTCGCCATTGAAGATGATCTGGAAATGGCCAGCTTCGTTCAGCGAATTCTGAGCGATGAGGGCCACTCAGTCGAAACTGTGCATGATGGCGAGTCCGGCCTTGCGCTGGCTCGCTCTAAAGAGTTCGATCTCCTGATCGTTGATCGGATGCTGCCCCGTAAGGATGGCCTGGAACTCGTTCGCGAATTCCGTGAGAGCGGTGGCAATGCGCCGACGCTCTTCCTGTCTGCACTGGGTGATGTCGACCACCGTGTCGAAGGCCTGAAAGCTGGCGGGGATGATTATCTCACCAAGCCATTTGCACCGGATGAACTTCTCGCTCGCGTAGATGCGCTGGGCCGTCGCGGCGGTACAGAAGCTCCGATCACTATTCTCAAAGTTGGTGATCTGGAGATGAACCTCCTCGCACGCACTGTGAAACGCGGCGAAGAGAGCATTGACCTTCAGCCGCGTGAATTCCGTCTATTGGAGTTCCTGATGCGCAATGCTGGTCAGGTTGTGACCCGCACAATGCTCCTGGAGAAAGTCTGGGATTATCACTTCGATCCTCAGACAAACGTCATCGACGTTCACATCTCCCGCCTTCGTGGCAAAATCGACAAGGATTTTGACCGTCCACTGCTTCACACAGTGCGCGGTGCGGGCTATCGCCTGCAAGCATGAGGCTATCGCTTCCATCGTTTGTCAGGACCACCACTTTCAGATTGGCGGTGGTCCACGCCGTAACGTTCCTCATTTTTACGTTCGGCCTTCTGATCTACCTTTTTTATTCGACAGCCGGATACATGCGCTCCCAGTCCGTGAAGGAATTGGATGGTGAGGTGCAGGCGCTCGCAGCTGCCTTCAACACAGGCGGCATGTCGCGGTTGAACCAGTCCGTTGTCGAGCGATCTTCAGTTCCGGGCCCTTATTTTTACGTTCTGCAGGACGCCGACGGGCAAACCATTTCCGGTGACTTTCCATCTATCCCTGACGAAGTACCGGACGAAGAATCCGTCGAGACCAATTTCAATTATCAGACGCTGAACCGGAACGGTGAGATCGAGGTCCGGTCAGCGAATGGCATCATCATTCGCCTGCCTAATGGCGCCGCGCTCATGGTTGCCTATGATCTTGGCCAGCGACGCCAGATTGTGGACCGGATCATCCAGACAATGTGGACAGCTCTGCCCATCGGTCTGGCCCTGTCACTCATTGGCGGTCTGATTATCTCACGCTGGGCCGCACGACGCGCCGAACAGCTCACCCGCACAACAGATGGCATTATCTCCGGAGACCTGTCTCGCCGCGCCCCCGTCATCGGCTCTGGCGATGAATTTGACCGGCTATCCGAACGTCTCAATGCCATGCTCGACAAGCTCGAACACCTCATGATGACAACCCGTCATGCCGGTGACGCTATTGCGCACGACCTTCGCTCGCCGCTTACACGTCTTCGCAACCGTCTGGAAAACGATCTGCGCGATGGCGAGAAGGTTGATCGCGAGGAAAGCCTTGAGCGCACTATCGCCGAAGTCGACGCCGTTCTTGCGACCTTCAACGCTATTCTCAGCCTGTCCCGCATTCAGGCTGGCGATGCGGCCAAATTCAAACAGGTCGACATTAGCACCCTGGGCGAGGAACTGGCCGAGCTCTATCAGCCTGCCGCCGAAGATGAAGGGCTGTCTTTTGATAGCGAGATAGAAGACGGCCTCACGGTCGACGGTGACCCGTCTCTACTTGGTCAGGCTATGGCCAATCTTCTCGACAATGCGATGAAGTACACGCCGAAGGGCGGTGCCATGACATTGCGTGTGCGCACCAACAGCCATGATCAGGCCGAGATTTCTGTCACGGATACTGGCCCCGGCATTCCCGAAGCAGATCGCGAGCGAGCCGTAAAACGGTTTGTGCGCCTTGAAGCAAGCCGTACACAGCCAGGTAACGGGCTCGGCCTTGCTATGGTCGACGCGATTGCTCGCCTCCACCATGGGCAGTTCGAATTATCGGATGGGCCGGGCAAGCTCCCTGCCACAGGTTTACGCGCAGCCCTATTACTACCTAAAGCACAAGAATAACTAGTATATCGACAATTCATAGTGTATTCACGTATATTTGTACATGAAACACCGTTCTTACAACTTCAGTATACTTCACTTTAAAGCATTTCTCCCTATCTAGGCGCACTGAACAGCGCCCTGCCCCAACGTAAAGAGGCCGCTGACAACATCAGGGAGAATAACTCTATGAAAATAAGTAAAGTACTCGTCGGCAGCGCTTCCATGCTTGCGCTTACTCTCGCCGGCGGCGCTTTCGCGCAGGACGCTGAGACAGACGCACCGGCAGCTCGCGAAAACACAGTCAGCCGTGTCCTCCAGACCGTCACTGTAAGCGCGACAAAAAAATCAGATGTTGAAGACGTACAAACAGTTCCGGTTTCCGTAACTGCCTATAACGAAGACACGCTCGACGCGCTCAACGTGCGCGACCTTGAATCTCTGTCTTACTCTTCGCCAAACGTGTCTCTCGACGATGCAGGTACAGCGCGCGGTACAGCGAACTTTGCAATCCGTGGCCTCGGCGTAAACTCCTCCATTCCATCCATCGACCCTGCAGTCGGCGTATTCGTTGACGGCGTTTACATGGGCCTGAACTCAGGTCTCGTGCTCGACCTGTTCGATCTGGAATCCGTTGAAGTTCTGCGTGGCCCACAAGGCCTGCTGTTCGGTCGCAACACGACTGGCGGCGCAGTTCTCATCAACACCGGCAACCCGACTGACGATTTCACAGCACGCGCACGCGTTGCTTACGAAACACCCGTCAATGAAGGCCGTGGCGGTGGTAACCTCTACACTCAGGCTGTCGTTTCCGGTCCTCTGATCGAAGACACGCTGAATGGTAAAATCTCTGTCTTCTATAACAGCGACGAAGGCTATTTCGAGAACCTTGCAACTGGCGAAAACCACGGCGAAGCCCTGACTTACATCGTTCGCGGCGCTCTGGAATGGTTCCCGACTGACTCCATCAGCAACCTGTTCAAAGTCCAGTATCAGGACGGACGCAGCGATGGCCCTTCCGGCCAGAACCGCGGCTTGTTCGAGCGCGACAGCTTTGATTTCTCTATCAACAATCCAGGCTTTGCGACGTCTGAGAACACGTTCGTTTCTAACCAGACGACAATCGACGTTCCATTCGGCGACGGCACGATCACCAACATCATCGGCTATCGCAACATGAGCAACGAGACGAGCGGTGACATCGACTCTACACCTCTGACACTCTTCCACTCCGATACAGAGCTGGAAGCAGAGCAGTGGTCTAACGAACTGCGTTATAACGGTCGGTTCGGCGATGCTGACGTTACGACCGGTCTGTTCTACTTCGAACAGGACGTTGCTTACACAGAAGTTCGCGCGATCCCGCCATCTTCTGCGGCACTCTTCTATGGCGGCGGCGATCAGGATCACACAGTTCTCGGTATTTTCGGTCAGGTCGATTACGACTTCACAGAAAACTTCACCGGTATCTTCGGCCTGCGTTGGTCACGTGAAGAAAAAGACGTCGGCATCACATACATCCGCCCACGTCCAGAGTGCTCGGTTGTCGACGGATCTTGCCCGACATCCGGCACGAACCCGTTCATTCCAGGTGAGTCTAACGGCTTCTCAGACGGCGACACATGGGAAAACTTCACACCGCGCGTAGGCTTCCAGTACTTCGCAAACGACACGACGCTCGTTTACGGTAACTACACACGCGGCTTCCGCTCTGGTGGTTACAACTTCCGTATCACAGCGCCAACAGCGTTCGAGAACCTCTTCCCGGCTGGCCAGTCACGTGCCTTCGACGAAGAAGCTGTCGACAGCTATGAGATCGGCGTGAAGTGGGAAACAGAAGACGGCCGCGCTCAGGTCAACTCTGCGCTCTTCTTCACCGACATTTCCGACATGCAGCGTGAGGTAAACCTCTCTGACCCGACAGCTGGCGTTGTTCAGAACATCGTCAACACGGCTGACGCTGAAATCCTCGGTCTTGAAGTTGAAGGTCGCTATGCAGTGACTGACAGCCTGCTCGTCATGGGTAATATCGGCCTGATCGACGCTGAGTACACAGACGTAGCGTTCGACATTTCCGGCGACGGCGTTGTGACATCTGCAGACCTCGACCTCGCAATCCCACGTGTGCCTGAGCTCACATGGGGCGTTGGCGTGCTGTATGACCACGACCTCGGCGATATGGGTTCTGTGGCAACACGTGTGAACTTCCAGTACAAGGACCAGTTCGCATACACAGACAACAACTTCGGTTGGGTTCAGGAGTTCAACTCTCTGACGGCAAACGTCACATGGTCAACACCTTGGGACGGCGTTCAGCTGTCTGTCTATGGTGACAACCTGCTCGACGAAGTCAGCGTTGGTAACGATACACAGCTGCCATTTGGCGGTGCTCTGTCAGGGTTCATCCCGGGTTCACAGAACCTGAGCAATGGTATCAACGAACCGTTCGGTCAGAACCCTGCTGCGGGCACGCTCTCTCCTCTCAAAAAGGGTCGCGTTCTCGGCATCGAGCTGACTTACGAATACTAGTTCTTTCGGCACGTAAGTGCCTTCCTCCCGAACTGAAAGGGCGGCCCTCACAGGCCGCCCTCTTTTTTTGTTCGATTATCGGAAACCGGTTAGTCGAAAACAGGCGCACGCTTTTCAAAGAAAGCCGTCGCCGCTTCCTTGAATTCTGACGAGCGAAGCTGGTTGCCGAAAGCGACCATTTCTTTTTCCATCTGCGCAATGATGGCGTCGCGGCCTGCACGGATGAGCTTTTTAGATTCAAGCAATGCATTCGGCGGCATTTGTGAGACCTGCGTCGCAAGCTTCATCGCTTCAGTGGCAAGATCACCGTCCGGATATACGCGAGAGATCAGGCCAATTGAGAGAGCCTCCTGCGCGGTCAGCGCGCGGCCTGTCAGCAGAATATCATTCGCCCAGGCCATGCCCACAGCCTGCGGCAGAAGGATGGATGAGCCCGCCTCAGGCACAACACCAATCTGCGCGAACGGGGCTTTGAATGTCGCACGATCACCTGCAATAACCAGATCAGCATGGAGCAGCATTGTCAGGCCGACACCGATAGACGGCCCGTTCACAGCGATGATGAAGGGCACGTTCACGTCGCGGATTGCAGCAAGGAAGCGGCCGACCTGAGATTCGCCTTCCGACGGCCCTTTCTGAAAATCGCGCAGATCGTTGCCCGCTGTGAACAGCTCACCATCAGAGGTCAGCAGCACCGCGCGGATGTCCTTGCTCTCATCAGCTTCGTAAAGCGCGTCAGCCATCGCGCCATACATATCCTGTGTCAGAGCATTCTTGGCCGCAGGACGGTCAATCTTGACGACACTGACGCGATCATGGCGCTCAACGGAGATAAATTCAGACATTGCGTTTCCTCAGGCAGATAGACTTTCTGCTTTCTGTCACAGACGCCCCAACGTCATGCAAGAGGTTTTAACGCATTTGATCAGACGCGGCTGAGAACGCTCGCAGCAAATTCTGAAAGCGTGTCATCGCGCGCGCCCATCACAATGATCCGGTCGCCGGGCTTTGCCAGCGCCACCAGTCGATCACCGCACTCATCCCGCGTTTCAAAGACTTCGGCCTGTTTGCCAGCAGCTTTGATGTCACCGACCAGATGCTCGCTGGTCACAGAGCGATCCACCGTACCGCCGAAATAGACCGGCTGCGGCATGATCAGGACGTCCTCATCATTCAGGCCGTTTACAAACGTCTCGACAAACTCTGCACGCATCTTCTTCAGCGGACCGAAGCCATGCGGCTGGAACATCACCAGAAGGCGGCCGTCAAAGTCATGCAGCGTGCGAAGGGTGGCGCCGATTTTATCCGGATTGTGCCCGAAATCATCAATGACGGTGATACCAGCCTCAGACGTGCCAACAATGTCGAAACGTCGCTTGATGCCGGTGAACTTCTCAACCGACTTACACGCAGCATCGAACGAGACACCCACCCGCGTCACCGCAGCGATAGCCGCCAACGCGTTATAGACATTGTGCACGCCCGGCATTTGCAGCGTTACAAATGCGGATTTGCGCAATTCGTCGCTCATATGTGCGCGGAAGGAAATGCTTGTCGGGCCCGGTTCGATATCGCTAGCGGTAAATTCGGACATCGGGTCATCCAGGCTGAAAGAGACCGAAGCATGCTCGGGTTCGTCACCATGACCGAGCAGCTTCTGGTTCAGGCGACTGGTTTCTTCATTCTCGTCGTTGAGTACGGCCACCTCAGAGCGGCGCGCAAAGCCTTCAAACAGAACACGCAGCTCATCCATCGTCTTATGGTCGAGCGCGATATTGTTGATCAGCGCGACTGTTGGATTATAGCGCGCAATCGAGCCATCGCTTTCATCCACTTCAGACACAAAAATCTCGCCGGACCCGACAAGCGCGCTCGCGAACAGTGCGTCCGGTGTGACGAAGTTCTTCATCACCGCGCCGTTCATCACGGTCGGCTTGAGCCCGAGATCGTGAAGGATCCAGCCAATCATCCCTGTCGTCGTGGATTTGCCGGACGTACCCGCCACGCCAATACTTTTCGGCGCCTCGTTAAACAGGCTGGAAAGAAGCTCGGCGCGGCCAAGGCGCGCGCAGCCAAGCTTCAACGCAGCCGCTACATCCGGAACGGTGTCTTCCACAGCGGCAGACGCAACAAGGATCTGATCCTTGCTTTGGAGGCCCGATCCATCCTGAGGAAACAGTTTGAAGCCCTGAGCCTTCAGATAGTCGAATTTTTCAGCCGAGCGGCCCTGATCATATGCGCGGTCAGAGCCTGAAACTTCGGCACCCTGCCCTTTGAGGATCATAGCGAGCGGCAGCATGCCGCTTCCGCCGATACCGCAGAAGAAATAGCTTTTGGCCTTCTGGCCCTCACCGGCTAGGGTCATAGCGAATCACTCATCTCTAATCCTTGTAGAGGTCTATATGGGCAGTTCCGGTTTGACGATAGGCGTGGTCGCCCCGGCTAAGGCGATCTCACAGGAAACCGCCGAAAAAGTGACGCGCTTCGCCCGTGAGCATTACGGCAGCGAGATCGAGCTGCGGTTTCACCCGCAATGCTTCCTCACGCATGGCCATTTTGCCGGCTCTGATGAAGCCCGCAGCCTCGCATTTCTGGAATACGCAAACTCACCGGATATCGATGTCATCTGGGCGGCGCGCGGCGGCTATGGCTGCATGCGCCTGCACGATTCCACATTCGAGCGCCTGAACGGAAATGCCAACGCCAAAGCCTATATCGGCTATTCTGATTTCGGCGCCGTCCTCGCCCGCCTCTACAAAATGCAGATTGGTCGCCCGATCCACGGCCCTGTCGCTGTTGAGATTGAACGCACGGGCGGCGAAGCCTGTATTGCACGCGTCTTCGATTATCTGACGGGGCGTTCGCTGGAAGGTATTGAGCCCATGGCCCGCGCACCACATCCACGTGTCGCGATCAATCTCTCGATCATCGAACACCTCATCGGCACGCACTGGCAGCCGGACCTCTCAGGCCATGTTCTGATGATCGAAGATGTCGGCGAGTACGAATACGCCATCGACAGGAAGATGTTCACGCTCTGCTCAAACGAGAATATCCGTCAGGTGCGCGGCATAGCGCTCGGACGCTGTTCAGACATTCCAGAGAATGAAATCCCGTTCGGCATGACCTATGAAGAGAGCGTGCGCGAATGGTGCCACCGCTCCGGCATCGAATATCTCGGCCGCGCCGATATCGGCCATGACATCGACAACAAGCTAGTTGTCTGGGGACAGGGATAAGCCGGTCAGCCTAGCTGGTCGGCTCTTCGTCGCCGCGATAAACGCCCTGCTCTTGCAGCGTTTCTTGAATTTCACGCGGAATGTAGTTCTCATCGTGCTTGGCGAGCAGCTCGTCGGCCTCAAACGTGTAGGCCTCCGTGAATACGCCGTTCGCAACCACGCCCTGCCCTTCACGGAAGAGATCCGGAATAAAGCCATCATAGGCAACCGCAATCTCGCCTTCTGCATCTTCAACAACAAAGCGTAGCGCGCCATCTTCGAGCGTGCGGACAGAGCCCATCTGAACCAGACCACCAATGCGCGCGCGCTCCCCCGGCACAGCACCGCCCTGCGCGACAAGGTCTTTCGGCGTGTAGAACAGCTGAACCTGACTGGACAGAGCCGTCAGCGTGAGGCCAACAGCGCCAACAAGAATCACACCAGCAATAACGATCAGCCAGAAACGACGTGCACGTGCGCGCATAGAAAACTCCCTAATTCCGGCCTTTATTTGGTGAAACCCTTGGAAGAATCAATGTGGCACGAAGTCCACCCAGCGGGCTGTCATCCAGCAGAAACTCACCGGAATAAAGCTCTGCCAGTTCTTTTACGATTGAGAGGCCCAATCCCGTCCCTGGTGCTGTTTCATCAAGGCGAACACCGCGCTTCATAGCTTCAACGCGCTCATCCGGCGTGAGGCCGGGGCCATCATCATCGATATGAATGGTCAGCTCGCGCGGGCTGGTTGCCTCTACACTTGCCTGCACCTTGGAGCTCGCCCATTTACACGCGTTCTCCATCAGATTGCCGATCATATCGTCAAGGTCCTGACGCTCCCCGCGGAAGAAAACAGGATCCAGGCGCGGCGCAGAGACTTCAATGCCCTCACGCGAATAGAGACGGTTCAGAAGCCGGGTCAGATCGCTGACCGCCGGCACGACTTCACACCGCGCACCCAACGCCTGAGCACGGGCTGCGGCCTGCGCGCGAGCCAGATAGTGCTGCACGTTTTCCTGCATGCGCTGCGCCTGACGCTTCACAAGCTGGGAAAGGTTGTCATCGCTGGTCGCGACTTCGTTCATGAGAACGGCAATAGGCGTTTTCAGCGCGTGAGCCAGATTACCGACCTGCGTGCGGGCACGCTCGACGACCTCTTTATTGTGGTCGAGCAGCTTGTTCACTTCGTCGGCCAGCGGCTGAAGCTCGGTCGGATAGTCCGCGTCCAGACGCTCGCGTTCACCTTCACGAATGGAGATCACATCCTGACGCGCGCGCACCATAGGGCGCAGACCGAGGCGCATAATCACGATCAGGAAGATGATCAGACCAACTGCGAAGACCGAGAATGCGATAAACAAAGGAACAATATAAACGTTCACCAGCGTGTCTTTCGCGCTGAGGTCATCTGACACCACCAGCATGAAGGTGAAATCGCCATACTTCACGCGTTGCGCAGCGATCCGGATGATCTGTTCGTCATCACGAAAACCAGTCGTATCCAGTGTCACAATGTCGGATGTATCCAGAACGTTCGAAACCTCGAACAGGTCTGTCCATTGCAAGTTAGGTTGTAGCTCGGCGAACTCTTCATCGAAGGAATCGATGAACGTCACGACCTCACCTTCGGTACTGATCTGCGCAACGCCCCAGAACCGGCCGGAGCCAAGGTCGAAAAAGTCAGGGTCAGCAGGTAGCTTACGGCGTTGAAGCGCCCACGCTTCAGTGTCTGAAATGATCAGGTCTGCCGGATTAATACCGAGCGAAAACACGCCATCATCATCTTCAGGGTTATAGCCAATGTCGGTCGGCGCGGCTGTGCGCGCCTTGGCTTCCGCGACTTCTTCCTCATCAAAGTCTTCTTCAAGCTTGTTGCAGAGAGACGGATCGAGCGAACAGTCGAACAGTGAACGGGAAAGAGAGGTAAGATCCTGCTGCAGCTCGAAATCAAGCGCAGCAATTTGCTGGCGTCGGTTCAGCACAGCAAGGATCAGCGCAATGACCAACAGCATAATCAGGCTGTAGACCGCTGCGCCAATCAATAAACGTCGCGACAGAGAGTGCGACTTTGCCATGCTCAGGCTTCAGCTTCCGGATTGATCAGGCGATAGCCAAGGCCGCGTTCGGTAGAGATACGGTCGGAGCCGATCTTCTTACGCAGGCGACCAATGAACACCTCGATCGTGTTGGAGTCGCGATCGAAATCCTGATCGTAAATATGCTCGACCAGTTCAGTACGCGGCACGACACGGCCCTGATGGTGCATCATATACGCCAGAACACGGTATTCGTGTGCCGTCAGCTTAATCGCCTTACCGCCAACCGTCGCGCGGGCAGACTTGGTGTCCACGCGCAGGTCACCGCATTCGAGAGCAGATGTTGCGTGGCCGGATGAACGGCGCAGAAGCGCACGCACGCGTGCCAGAAGCTCTTCGGTTACAAACGGCTTGGTGAGGTAATCGTCCGCGCCAGCATCAAAGCCAGCGACCTTTTCAGACCAGCGATCACGCGCCGTCAGAATAATGACAGGGAAATCGCGGCCATCTTCACGCCAGCGCTCGAGCACTGTCACGCCGTCCATTTTCGGCAGACCAAGATCGAGCACCACAGCATCATATGGCTCGGTATCACCAAGAAAGTGACCGTCTTCACCGTCTGCAGCCAGATCAACGGCATAACCGGCATGGGTGAGCGTGTCGGATAGCTGACGACGCAGATCAGGATCGTCTTCGACAACAAGTATACGCATGAGATGCCCCTCCCTTAGGTCCGGCGCAGAATACGTCCGGTATTCGCATCGACCACCAGATCGACTACCTGCCCTTGTGGCGTTTGCCAACGGATCAGATACCGATTCCCATTGATCGCACTCGTATTAATTGCCTGTCCGCCATTCATCTGCTGGCTGACACGCGAATAGATCTCGCCAAGGCTCAGCGCACGGCGAGCTACCTCAGACTGGCCGAAAACAGCTGCTGGTGTGGACGCAGAAAGCTCAACCTGAGCAGCAGCTGGCAAGGCAGCTGCAGCGGCGACGAGAAGAGATGTAAGAATACGTTTCATGATCATGCTTGTACGGTCGGATCGCTGAACCTTGTCTGAACAGATTAGTCAGGAAACAGCTGTGGCACACCCTTTCGCAGTATTTTACTACCGCGTCATCGGGATTCTACAGTCGCCGCCTGTTTCTTGCGCTATTGCCTAGGTGCGCTGCGGAGTTTCGTCGCGCTGGTCCCAGTTTTTGACGAAGTCTTTCAGCTGGGAATTCAGCGTTTCCGGCAGTGTGATCTGCAGGGTGACATAAAGATCGCCTGGCTCATTTTTCTTCTGAACGCCATGCTTCTTCATACGCAGCGTAGAGCCGCCTTTCGCGCCAGCAGGAACGTTCAGCGATTTGCGGCCGAGCGGTGTATTCACCTCAACCTTGCCACCTTCAACGGCTTCAGTCAGCGAGATCGGCACGGTCATGCGCAGATTGTCGCCATCGCGTTTGAACTGCGGATGATCTTTCACGCGCACTTCAATGAGTGCATCGCCCGGAGGCGCACCGCCTGTGCCCGGATGCCCCTGAGAGCGAAGACGCAGCGTCTGGCCAGACTTCACGCCCGCTGGAATGTTTACGTCGAGCGCTTTACCGTCACTCATGGAAAGCCGACGCTTTGCACCAGTGACAGCATCCATAAAGTCTACATCGACGATGTAACGCGCATCCTGCCCACGGGTCGCTGTACGACGACGTTGGCCGCCGCCTCCGCCACCAAACAGGCCGGAGAACAGGTCTTCGAAGCCGTCAAATCCCGGCTGACCACCGCCAGTGCCGTAGGAATGACTTCTGAACTCTGCATTTCCGAAAGGGGAGCCACCACCGGCGCTGCCGCCAAACGGGTGTCCACCCGTAAAGCGCGACTGCTCTTGACCTTCGGCATCAATCTCGCCGCGGTCATAGCGCGCTTTCTTGTCCGGATCAGAGAGCAGGTTGAACGCCGCCGTCGCGCGCTTGAACGTCTCCTCCGCAGCAGGATCGTTCGGACGCACGTCCGGATGGTTTGCTTTGGCCAGTTTGCGATAGGCCTTTTTGACAGCAGCTGCATCCGCGCCTTTGCCTAGGCCTAGCGCTGCATAGGGGTCCCAACTCAATTCTTCCAAATCCTCACTTTACACATGGTTTTAGGTAGGAAGCCTTCAGCCATTAAAAAGGGCAGTTTACTGCCTTTTTCAACTATACCGGACCAGCCTGAATATCGTGTTCGCAGGTCATATACCCCGTTTCACTTGTATATGGTTAAGCATAGGCGTTTCAAAGCGCTCTCCTTCGTGTTGCCGCGGTTGCTGAAGTCGTCACCACGAAAGGATATGAGCCATGGCTCAACAAAGAGATCGTGCCTGGAGACGGGCACGCGCTGCGCAATCGCGCGAGCAGAGATCAACCGCAATCCGTACCCGTGATCACGCTGGCGTAAAGCCAAAGCGCTGGTATGAGGTGTATTGAAGACGCAACAAGCTGAAGCGCGCCCAGCAAACGGGGCGCATCTGGCCGAGTATTGAGACTAAAGGGAGAGGCGTGCTGCCACGCCCTCTCCCACTCGCGCCGAAATCTGGCTCACTGATACCGAAAAACCGGACGAAGAGGCACCATCTTCAGCCTGCATGGCGGCGCTGTAGACCCAGCTTGTATCGTTCACGTCAGTTGTACGCAGAACGGTTCCGCCCGCGCTCACCTCAACACGGAATAAAAGCTGCTCCTCTAATAGAGGCACGCTCTTCTGATCCCACCGGTCGGCCGAATGGCGTGCACGGCGTGTCCATGTCAGTGACAGATCACCGGACGGGTTTGACACGGCGCGCAAATGACCCGGCCTTAAAGGTTGTAGCGCCCTGCCCTCGATCTGCGTGTCATAAGAGGCCGCATCACTGCCTGCCGCGCTGAATTGCCAATTCAGGCTCTGGCCAAGTTCATAATCAGATAAGCTGGCAGGCAGAACAGCGCCATCCAGCAGAACTATGCGTGCGCCCGCGTCTGCACCGAGCGCGGCCAGATCATCCGTGCCCGCAATACCTGTCAGCCAGCCACCAAGCAGAAACCGGTTCTCTTCGATCAGCTCTGCGGCCTCAAAGCTCGCAATCATCCAGCCCGCACTCGTCTCAACGGCGCAAAGATTGCCACCATTCAGCATGGAGAGACGCGACACGCTTTGCAGCTCGGCCTGCGGAAAGCTTGCCAGCACGTCTAGCGAGGTCCGCATTCGATCAGACACTCCCGCCGGTAGCGTAGACAAGAGCCGCCCGATACGTGCATTCTGCTCAATCACGGCACGGAGCGACATACTCGCGCCATCATACCCCGCGCTGACACTGATCGGGCCAGATGAGGGATAAGAGAACGCCGCGACCATTGGCCGGATATCGTCTTCACGGCCGGGAAGAGCTGGCAAATCCAGCACCACACCATCCGGCCGCGACACGTGTAGTGGCGGCGTACCGACGCCCGATACCGATTCCACACTGCCAAACGCCTGCATGGGCCGCCGCAAGGTGACATCAATCCTGTCGCCTCGGGTCAGCGTATCAATCTGCACCTCGCCAGAAATGCCCGGTACCGAGATGATATCGCCAACATCAAGCGTCATAGCTTCGGGCGACAAAGCGAGCTGCCAGGCATCTTTCTGCTCATTCACCTGATTTGCCAGATGCAGCGCAAGCGCGTTCGCATTCTCCGCACTCATCGCCATTGGCAGATTGAAACCGAGATCGCGATCGCCTGCAGCATCCAGCGAAGATTGATAGCTGGCAGGCTGATAATCAGCATCTGGATCGGGCGCGGTAATCCGCACCGTTTTAGGCATATGCTCGGCAACGCGGCGCGTGAACACGAGTGGCGTGTTCTCCCCGCCTGCAAACAACGCATCTGAAACCTGTCCTGCGGCTTCAGTAGACGTGTTGAAGAAGTTCAGACCGTCCTCAGTCTGCCTGCATGATACGCCGAAGACACCAGTCACGTATCCCAAAGCATCTTTCAGGGTCGAAGCACTCGAAAGCACGAGACCATGAAAGCTACCATCAACGCCGGATACGTCCACGTCGATACCTTCTGCGTTGCATAATTCTTCAATGTAGGCGCCAAGGTCAGAGCGCGTAATCCGGCCATTCAGCCAGTGCCCCCGCGCCCAGTTCGCGCCATCCGACCAGACATCTGTCAGCTGCGGAAAAGCTGGATACGGCCTCGCATCATAGGCCCATACGCTGAGCCCACCATCCGCGATCATTGGCCCTGCATAGACCGATGAGTACAGATTTCGCGCGCTGCTCACACCCCAGTATTCAGACAGGGCCATTATAGCAAGCCGCTGTATTTCATCGTCACGCGTGCCGTCCGAATAATGCGGCAGCCCGCTTTCAGAACTCTTCGGATCATAAAACACGTTTGGAGCGTTAGTCCCCTTATCGACAGCGCCGCAGCCGATCTCGATGAGCCGGATCGGTTTGGCTTCCGGCTGATAGGCTGTAGCTGTTAGAGACCTCGTGCCTGCGAGGCGTTCGTAATGCGCAGATTGCCACCAGTTCCGGATATCCTTCACGCGGAATATCCAGTCCTCGCCGTGGGCCGTGTCTACGATTGGTGTGCGTAGTTGCGCGTCGCGA
Source organism: Ponticaulis sp. (assembly GCF_029210165.1). Taxonomy (NCBI): domain Bacteria; kingdom Pseudomonadati; phylum Pseudomonadota; class Alphaproteobacteria; order Hyphomonadales; family Hyphomonadaceae; genus Ponticaulis; species Ponticaulis sp. The sequence continues at coordinate 1,868,611 of NZ_JARGNT010000001.1, read as the reverse complement.
TCAGCATTGCTGGCATAATACCAGTCATAGCCCTCGCCGCCTTCAATATTTGCGCTGAGATAGGCCGTATCATGAAGTCGGGGCCAGTTAACTGCATCGAGATGATCGCCATCGCGCCAGTCCGAAAGCGGCGCGTACCAATCAATCCCGATGAAATCGATATTTGTATCCGCCCAAAGATCATCCAGAGGGAACAAGACATCGCCGCTACTGTCACCTGGCACATACGCGCCATATTCGGTCCAGTCGGCGGCGTAGCTGATTTCGACACCAGCGCCCACGATGGAGCGAACCTCTGTGGCGATTGATTTCAGCGCTTCAACAGCCGGATAGGCACCTGCATCATCGCGCAACCGCGTGAGCGAAACGAGCTCCGATCCAAGCAGGAACCGCTCTACCCCGCCTGCCAGAACGCAAAGAGAAGCCGCATGCAATACAAAGCGCCGATAGCTCCAGTCTGCCGGACCAGAATAAACGACATTGCCATTCGCAATGCTGAAATCAGCCGCGGTGGCCGTTCCGAAAAAAGCCTCTACCTCTGCCCGTGTCATCGCTGACTTATCTTCAGCCGCGGTGATCCGGCCACGCCATGGAAAGGCCGCCTGTTCAGCGCCGCCATATGGGTCTGCCAGCCCGTTTCCAACCGGAATATCCATCAGAAGAAACGGCGACATGGTGACGGAGATACCTCGCGCCGCGCATTCCTGAATGAGCGCAACAATGCCGGCATCATCCGGCGTGCCTCCGTAATTTGGCCGCCCTGCCTCGTCACGGCTGATCAGCCGCGCGTCTTCGCGTCCTGCCCCGCCGGCCTGCCAGTCAGCAGGAAGATTGATCTGGTCACGCGTTTCAACACCCGGCATGACGTTGCAGCTACCGGCGCGGAGATCATCGCCAAACCATCCGAGTGTCAGATTGATGTTCTCGATAAGCGGCAGCTGCGCCTGAAGCTGGTCCAGTGCGCGGATTACATCCACCTCGCCTGTCGCTGCATGCTGGTTTAACGGCGCTTCCCAGCCCGGATATTCAATCCGCCGCACAAGTTCTGGCGAGTACACAAATTCGCCGCTCGCCGGAATGAAGTTTACCGAGCGAACAACGCTTTCCAGCCCCTCAGAACTGCCGCGCACAGGACGCGTCACCTCGAAGGACAGTTGAGGCAAACGTGCGCCGAATTCATCCAGCGGGAAGTCTTCAAACACCATATAGGCAAGCCCGCGATAGGCAGGTGCGTCGCCCTCAGTTGCGACAATCAACGGGTCTGCGAGCTGGTCCGAACTGCCGCGATACAGACGGGAGGTGACATGCGCGAGTGAGAACGGCTCACCATTCGCCCAGATGCGATCTACGCCCGTAATTTTACCTTCGCAGATCGCAACCGCGAAGCTGATGGAGTAGCTATATTCGGCGATGGTCGGCCCGCCCTTACCATTGGCGGAGCGTTCAGATTTTCGCTCTTTCAGATGCGTTGCCCAGATGACCTGCCCGCCCACGCGCATGCGACCGAATACGCGCGGAATGCCTGCACCTTCGCGGCTCTCCATAATAGTGAGCCCTGAAAGCCTGCCCGTCTCAGCTACAGGTCCGGCGAGCGCCGCATCAATTGCCCCGCCCGCCAGACCGCCCACAGCGCTGCCAATCTGCGCGCCGGAAAGCTGGATACCCAGAAATGAAAGTCCGTCCGGCAGAAACGCCGCGCCAAGACGTGCGCCCGCCTCCGCAAATGCGAGTTGCGCCATAGTGATAATCCTTGTCTGAAATTGGCGCTGTCAGTCCGCGCCGGGAAAAGCAAAAGCAGCGACGATCCGGCGTCGCCACCACGGCACGAGCGAAGTTTCGCAAACCGCCCGCCCCCAATAGGCATGGATGATTGTGCCCACGCCGGTTATGATCGCCGCGTGTTTGGCAGGACAGCCAAGCCCCATGCGAAAGAGCAGCACATCACCTGCTTGCGCCTCGCCAATCGGTAGCTCGACGAGATGACGCCGCGCCGTATCCAGAAGTATGTCTTCACCCAGCGCTTCAGCCCAGTCCGGCGTGTAAGGCGGCGGCGCTTCCGGCTCGTCGCCGCACAGCTCACGCCACACGCCGCGCACTAACCCGAGACAGTCCGTGCCAACATGTTTCACACTCGCCTGATGCCGGTAGGGCGTACCCCGCCAGTCACGCGCGGCGGCGACGATCTCATCGCGCGCGATCATCGCTCAATCTCCCGTGAAGAACCGTCCCGCTTTTCGCCCGGCCCGGAAATCACTGCGTCATTGCCGGGCATATGAGGGAACCCGCGAAAGTTTTCAGCGTTTGAAAAGACATCGCGGCAGGTTGCGAACCGCTTGTCGCACTCAGGCTGAGGCGCGGACCCTACATCCACTCCACAGGCTGCCCCGCCAAACACTGTATCGCACCTTCGGCTGAAGACACGGCCGGAGGTGCGCTCCAGATCCGACTTGATCGACGCAAGGCCAATGGCGAACCGGTCGCCCTCTTCGCGAATATCAGTGATATAACCGGACCAGAGCCAGACACCCTGATCGGATGCTTGCCAGTCAACACGATAGACGCTGACTTTCGCTCCATCCCACACCCCTGCTTTCAGGTCGTCCGCAGTGATGCCGTCAGCCTCAAGCGCGCCTTTCAGATCCAGTGGCTCTGGTGACAGAGACAGTGTGTGACGCAATACGGAGGCTTCGATTACGAGTCCCGGATGCCAGCTCTCACCACGGAACGTCACAGCCCGATCATGATCGGTCACGCGAATGGTCTGGGAACCCTCACGCGTTTGCAAATGCCAGCAATAGCAGAGCGTTGTCGCGCCCTGAAAATGGCTCAACTGTTCGGCTGTCAGATCAGGCATTTGCGCCCTCCTCCAACTCGATCAGCGTCAACCGGACCAGCTGGAACGCACCAGTATTGGTCTGGCTGATCTCCAGCGTGTCCTGATCAAAGCGCACAGGTGTATCGAAGCTGAAACCAGCTGTGATCACTGCGCCATGGGCTGGCGGAGCCGTGAAAGTCACCACGCCCGTCGTGTCATCGACTGTAAACGCGTCTGCTTCCACGCCATCGACAGCGACGCGGACACCGCCCGTTACGGGGCGCGTTATCCTGCGCAGAGCCGACGCGCCGTCATCCAGAACGAGCTGAAACTGCGTCGTGACACCATCACCCGTCCCGATCTGCTGATCGAGCGGCGTGATTGTCTCTGTCGACTGCGAGGTGAAAGGATCGCGAAACCGGAAGCCCTGAAAGGCGCCGGATCGCGCATTGAAGAACCGTATCAGCTCACCGGCGTCACTGCGGCTCACAGGCACGCCCATCACAGACCATCGCCGCAAAGGGCGAGCCCGGCGCGCATTGCGCGTCTCACTGCCACTCGCCAGAGGAACAATGCTCGTCTGCCAGACAGGGCCACCGCTTGTCTGAAAGCCCAGCGGCGGCGCAAACACCTCATTCACAGTGCCGCTCATGACCAACGGCTCCCCGACGCAATGGCCTGCCCCAGAGCAGACGCAATCTGCCCTTGCGCCGAGATCAGACTTGCCGCGTCAGAGCCTTCAGGCATGGTCACATTGATCGCGACGGGCGCAGCCTGCGCCACACCTCCGATAGCTTGCGAAAACACCTGATCAAGCACCGCATTCGCTGCCAGCCGTGCGAGGTCTGCCAGAATAGACGAGACAAGATTTTCAAAGTTTACCTCACCCGTCCGGGCCGCCCGCGCCAGCGCCTGTTCGATACGTTCGCCCGCATCTTCAAACGCCAGCGCCATTGCGTCCGCTGCATACGGCACGTCCACGTCCGTAACGGCTTTCAGCGTGGTTTCAAACTCGAACAGATTGTCCATCGCGCCAGACAGGTCGAACATCTGTCCGTTTTCTGTTTCAGCCATGGGCTACTCCTTATCGGGAAAGGCAGCGAGCAATCGGGAGAGATCTTTCCTCCCGAAGCCGCCCTCTGATTTTGTTGCTGTGATAAGACGCCATTCGCGGAGCGAGAGCTTCCAGAATGCGTCGGGGGCGAGACCGAGCCTCAGAGCGGCCTGTAAGAGCCGCGCCCAGGGAAAGCCCTGCCGGCTCACTCGGTCGCCTTGCCAAAGCATGAGAGGATGGCTTTCAGAACGGTTTGGGGCTCAATCGCCAGCTCGCGCACCCGTCCGGCGAGGTCAGCTTCGCCTCCGCCGCGCAAAAGTGCCGCAAGCAGGATGATCAGATCATGTGCCGAGACTGATTTCAGCCGGATGGTCAGGTCTTTCAGGCTCATACAGCCCAGACCTCTTTCAATCTCAGCCAACGCGCCGAGCGTCAGGCAAAGCTTTCTCGTCTCGCCATCTATCTCGATGGCGGTTTCTCCACGTTGGGGGTTCATTGATTTTTCCTTGTGTCGCTACGCAGTCGCGTCTGTGATGCTCAATGCGAGCAGCCTTGAGCCCGTTTCATCGCGAGAACGGAGTGAAGCGGGAAACAAAAGCAAACAGTGGCCTAAACTTCGAGCACGCTGACTTCGCCCGCGCTTTCCAGCGTCAGGGCGAAGGTCGCCTCGCCATCGAAGTCGCCAGCATAGCTCAGCTGCGAGATTAGAAACGGACCTGTAAGCTCTGCAAAATCAGGGATGATCAGCTTCCAGTTCACGGCCTCTCGCGACATGAAAACATTGCGCATACGGGTATCGGACGCTTCATCGCGGAACACGCCCGAGCCGGAGACACGAACGGACTTTACGCCCGCACCGGAGAGCAATTCCCGCCAACCTCCCGAGCTGCCTGTATGCGTTGCATCTACCACTCCGGCATTCAGCTGGATTGTTTTCGCCCGAATGCCCGCAACTGCGATGTAATTGCCTGAAACCAAGCCGTCTTCTAGCTTGATCAGAACGTCCTGACCGGCCTGTGCCACCATAAAAATTCTCCACTTTAAATTTTATTTGATTTTCGGGGAACCGGAGTTCAGCTCGCGTGTTCTGTCCTTGTCCCACATGGACTTCCCCAAAGTTTGCGGCCGCCCGTACCGCAACATCTGGCCCGTCTGAGCGCTCCCCTCCCCCCCAACATGCGCTCGGCGGGCCACTTTTTTTTCTAAGCTTCGTCAGTGATTGCCCGCAGCCGCAGAAGGCCGCGAAATGTCGTGCCGTCAGCACGCAGAAACACATCAGAAAACACCGGATAGAACACAACGAGCGACTGCCCCGCGGGCGACAGATCTGCCGCGCGTAGTGCATCCGCGACGAGCGCGATCAGGCGATTGGCTTCCGCGCGGCCACCTGATCGGGAATAGATTTCCACGCTCAGCCGGTGATCGCTCAACTGGCCATCATCGCGGATTTCATGTCGCGCGAGCCGAAGAAACGGAAAGGCCGCTCTGCCCGCTTCTCCATTCAGAATGCGAGCAGGCGTGCCGAAGGATTCCTGTATGTCGCCCGCCTCAGCCAATGCGCGGATGACTTCATCTTCCAGAGGTTTGGCGTGGCTCATAGCTGCACCTCGCGCCAGGGACGCAGCGCTGCATGGAGGCGGGCACTGAGGTCTTCGTGTGACACCGCAGAATTGCCTCGCTGCTCATAGACAAATGCCACGATCAGTTTCATCGCGTGGACGAGATCTTCGGGCACGTCAGATGCCGTATCAAAACCAGCTTCCCAGTCGATCTCGATCTTCTGGTGTATGGTCCGTGGCCACACCCATGCGCCGAACGGTTTGGGGATGAGGCGCGGCGACAGACCGGGCTCCAGTTCGAAAGATGAGGTCACATCCTCACTGGTTTCGCCGTCCGTGAACCGAACAGCGAGAAGCCCCGCAGCCGGTCGCATAGGCAGGCGTAGGCCTCCCCGCTCCAGCACGTAGAGCGGCCAGTCATTCAGCGTCAGGCGCAGCGTACGACGCATGAGCGCCATGCCGGTTTCAGCCTCGATGCGCGCCCGGGCTGCTGCGATCAGCCTGCCAATCAGGGCATCATCAAAGTCTGCCCCGATCCGTGCAAACGCCTTAGCGTCGGCCATAGGCAAGGGTTCACCGCTTGGCGGCGTTAGTGTTTGTAAGTTCATTGGAATTTACTCGCTCGGTCTGGTTTCGTCAGTGTGCTCGAACGCGAGTCCTCACTCCGTTCGGGCGTTCTGCGCCTTCGCGTTGCTCGTCTGAAGCTCTACACAAGCGACTGCGCAGGCGCAGGCCGACCGAGCCCCTGCGAGGGACACGGCCGAGCAAACTAAACCCCTAAGACACAGCCATCTTCATCAGCTTGATGGCATCGAAGTTCTGAATGCCGCCGCCAACGCGCTTGGTCGTGTAGAAGAGTACATATGGCTTGGCAGAGTACGGATCGCGGAGCACGCGCGCGCCCTGACGGTCCACAATGAGATAGCCCTTTCGGAAATCGCCAAAGGCAATCGGCGTTGCATCCGCTGCAATGTCCGGCATGTCTTCGATTTCAGTGATCGGGAAGCCGAGCAGGCTCGCCGCTTCACCGCCCATGCCCGGCACGAAGATATAGCGGCCATCACCATCTTTGACCTTACGCAGCGCAGACAAAGTGCGGCGGTTCATGACGAAGCGTGCATTCGCCCGAAGGCCCGGTTTGACCGCATAGATGAGATCCAGAAGTTTCTCGACTTCCATATTCGTTGCAAAATCGCCTGCCGCGCCGGACGCGATATAGCCAAGCTGGTTCCAGGCGTGGCTTGCATCAGCGACCTGCGTATAGTTGAGGAAGCCCTTCGGCTGGTTCGTCCCCGTGCCCGTGATGAAGGCGGCATTTTCCTGCGCAGAGAATGCGTCCTGAACCTCATCGGCCAGCCATTCATCTACATCGACAAAGGCGTCATCGAGCAGGGCCTGCGTCGCTGCGGGCATGGCATAGAGTTCAGCGGCTGGAAAATCGAGCAGCGACAAGGTTGGCGCAGCCGTTTCACTGCGAGCGCCTTCTTCTGCAGCCCATGCCGCGCTCGCACCAAGACTGACGGGCTTGCGGAAAGTGCCTGCGCTCGTCTGGCGAACGGTTGCGATCTGACGCATCGGACTTGCCGCCAGAAGTCGCGCTTCAATCAGACGATCAAGCTGTGGCGGCGCGAGATAGCCACCTTCGCTTTCCGTGCCTGCATTGAGAGACTTCACATCGAGGCGGGACACACCACGCTCATCACCCGAGCGCAGATAGTCGCTCCAACCTTGAGGTACAGATTGGGCCTCTTCATCCACGACAGGCGCTGACGCTTTCATCGCGATCCGGTCGAGTGCAGATTTCGTCTCACTCAGAGATTTGTCGATGCGGCTTACTTTTTCATCGAGCAGTACATCAGCCGTTTTGGCTTCCATCGCCGAGAGACGCTGATCATTCGCCACTTTGAAGGCCTCGAATTCGGCCAGCAGCTGCGCTTCCAGAGCAGACGTGTCCGGGGATTGTTTGGTTTCCATATGGATCTCCTTGGTTTGTTTTTTTTGCTCGAAAGGCGAAGCCAGGCGGCTCTAAGCCGCTCGAAATCTGGCGTTCTTCGCCATCGGATTTGCTACGAGTGAGACTTCGACGAGGTCGACTTCAATGAGGTCACGGCCACCATCGGGCCGCATGCGCCAGCGCCGTGGCCGAAAGCCGATTGAGAGCCCGTTCAGGCCGGACTTCAGCTGACCGAGCGCCAGTTTCCCGAAAGGTTTTTCGCCATTAATGAGCCCGCGCACTTCGAGGCCGCGCCCTGTCTCGCGAAAGCTCGTCCATTCACCGGCGACCGCACCGGAGCGGTGTCGCCAAAGCATGGGTACGGCCCGCTGCCGCTTCAGGCTTTGCGCAAATGCGCCTGGCCGCACGCGGTCTCCCGACTGGTCTTCCTCAAGAAAGACCGAGGCCAGCCCCTCAATCAGCATGAGCCCCCTCCCCGGGGCTGTAGGCCAGCAATCTCGCGCTTTTCATCAAGGCTCAGAAAATCTGCGCCATTCAGCCGGTTCCAGAGCGCCTCACGCTCGGGCGCCAGAGCTGGCACGGCATCCAGATCGGGCTTCAGGCGAACACGGTCACGCGTCACACCGGACATCCAGTCTTCGAGCGCACGAGCCGTTCTCTGAACCAGCGGCAGGACAGTCTGCCGCCAGAAGGCGAGGTTTGCTTCGCGGTAATTCGAATAGGTGTTGTCGCCGGGAATACCGAGCAGCATGGGCGGTACCCCGAAGGCGAGCGCGATCTCACGAGCGGCTTCACGGCGGGCCTGAATGAAGTCCATATCCGTAGGCGTCAGCCCCATCGGCTTCCAGTCGAGTCCGCCTTCCAGCAGCATAGGGCGACCAGCGTGTCGCGCGCCGCTATGGGCTTCTTCCAACTGCTCTTTCAGGCGCTGGAACTGGTCCGGCGTGAGGTGTGCCCCGTCGCGCCCATATATCAGCGCGCCCGACGGCCGCGCGGCATTGTCGATGAGCGCCTTTGCCCAGTTGGAACCCGCATTATGGATTTCTACAGCGCGGGCAGCAGCTTCAAGCGGTGACATCGCCATAGCCCGCGAGGAAGGGTCCAGCGCGCGCAAATGCAAAAGCGTCGCCCAGCCAGACGCATCGCTGCGTACGATACGTCGCCCGCCGCGTGTACGGATGGAATACCCGCCGCCTTCTTTCAGTGGCTCGACTGCACCGGACGGCACGCGCTGAATGCCCGCTACGCCGCCATCCGCGCCGCGTACCATTTCCAGAAAGCCGTTTCCGGAGACTTGCAGGTCACCATACAAAGCCTCCAGAAGCGTCTGACCGGTTTCGCCAGCCTGCGGACGTACCAGCAGCAAACGTAGATAAGCCGCGTCAGCTTCGCACAGCTCACAATCCTCGCGCAGCGGCACGCTGGCGGCAGTTTCGGCCACCATGCGAATACAGCGATAGCTGACCGGATTTTGTCGGAAACCGGCCTCAACCAGCCGCGCCGGACTAGTCGCCTCCCATTGCGCATCAAGCACGCCGGACAGCGCAACAAGGCTCTTTGTTTCTGCGGCTTTCTTGTTCGAACTCCAAAACATCTAGAACGTCTCTCCTCAGTGCGGCGTCACAGAAGAGAGTATATATCCGAGGATCTATTGTAGGATTATTTTCTTATTTTTTTGTCCGGGCGCTGAATTTTCTGAGAAAATCAAAGTCTGACATGGAATAGCACCCAATAAAAAACGGCCCCGTTATCGGAGCCGTTTCAAAATCACGTAGCAAACTAAGCGCTGTGCTTACCCCGCCAATGCCATGTCTGAACTGAGCCATGCCATTGCGTCATTCTCACTCTGGTCTGCCAGGAATTTCAGGAACACATCTTCAAGAATGGCATCGAAACCCGCCTGCGGTGTCACTGCGTCCACGTTCGCAATCGGCGCGGCGGCATTCCCAATCGTTGTTTGCATCGCATGTCGATACACAATCGTTTCTTCTTCCCCGTCCTGCGCGAGAACGAAGGTGAACTCATACCCATCGGTAATCGTTGATCCCGCCAGGCCAAACGTGAGTCCAGTACCAAAGCCACTGGCAGCCGCTTCGCCCATGTCTGCAATATTATTGCAGGTTATGCTCAGGCTGGTGCCCTCTGGAATGTTGCTGATACCGGCGCGCTCCATCAAGCTGGCAACTGCAGTTTCCAGATACCGACTGCCACGTGAATTCGGTTCGCCGTTTGTGAGCATTTGTGTCGTCACGTTATAAGCTGAACCCTGAGGAATAGATACGTTTGCAAACGACAAGTCGCTATACTGTGGATCCACGTATGAATTGACGCTGATACAGCCCGTCACAGAAAAGGCGGACACGGCAATTGCAATAGTTTTCAGGTACATTTTCCCCCCTTGCTCGCGCACATCTTACGCGCTAACTGAAAGGAATAACAACTTAGAACCAAAGGCAAGTGTCTTTCTGGGTTGCTGTTACATCAGGGGGTTACATGAAAAAGTTTTTGATCGCGTGCTTGGCTGCGCCAGCACTCGCAGGGTGCGTTACGGCATCTGAGACCACAGCGCTTATTCCGCAGACCGCACTCAACCTTCCCGCCGGTTCCAGTCTGAACGAAGCAGTGTCGGTGACAACGCTTTCTCAGTCAAACGACTCGGCATTCAGCGCGCAGGTTTCTGATGAAGCGCTCGCAGACGCGCTTACAGCCGCTCTACGCCAGAACGGCCTTCTATCTGTTGACGAAGGTGTTTATTCAGTAGTGCCTCGTCTTGTTCACCTCGATCAACCTATGGCCGGTCTCGACATGACAGTCACCGCAACCATAAACTATCTGGTCAAAGCGACAGACACGGACTCAGTGGTTCTTGATAAAACCATTTCGTCCACCTTCACAGCGGGCGCAACTTCTGCATTTGCAGGCGCTACCCGTGTAAGACTGGCTAACGAAGGCGCCGTGCGTGATAACATCTCCGAATTTATCACCTTCTTCGCCGATTGGGCCGAAGACCAATAACCAGCTCGGGTTTCGCTAGATAGTCGAAATCCTTGGCGCGCATCGCGCCAGACATAGATGGGTGACGCCGTGAACAAGCGCGTCGAGACGGTTCGGGCTTTCATTGGAAAACCCGAACCCGACCATCTCGTCTTCCAACTCCCGGAAGTCGCCGACATGATGGACACGGCCCGCCGTGTAGAGTGCAGCTACAGGGCCAGCCCGCAGCTTCTTGCCAAGCCTCGCGTGTACGAGTTTCACTACGCGGCCCGTTCCGGTTTGCGCGATAACATCACGCACCAGCTCGCCGCCCTGATTGCTCTCAGCCAGAATAGCGTCCGCATCAAAGGCTTCGGCCAATTCCGCCACGCGCGGCGCCCAGACAGTTGAGGGTGCGCCCTGCATAGTGGCATCTGCCAGTATGAAAGCGTCATTTCCGGCCCGGCCAATGGCGATAATCCCGCAGGCATCGGAGCCCTGATGAGACGTCACAGCCGGATCGACAGAGACAATGATCTCGTCCAGCTCCGGCGCTGCCGCCACACGGCTCGCATCAATCATGGAGAGCGTAAAAAGAGCGCCCTCGCGGTTTTCCACCAGCTCGCCGTCCAACTCCTGCCGGCCGAGCGCCCCACTGCCATACTGCGCACGCATCGCCTCAACGAAGCCGGACGCCAGATTGGCAGAATTGAGCGCACTTGCCCCACGCGTCACAACGCAGCTTTCATCAGCCAGCAAGCGCTTCACGATGGGCACCGGCTTCGGCGTTGTCGTTGCGACCAGCCGAGGCGTGTCACCAAGGCGTAAGCCGAACTGAAGCATGTCCCATGTCGCAACGGCATTGTTCCAGGCGGCGACTTCATCCACCCATGCGGCATCGAATTGAGGCCCGCGCAGGCGTTCCGGCTCCTCAGCAGAGAAGGCATAGCCTACTGCTCCATTCGGCCAGACAAGCCGGTGACGGGAGGCCTCATATTCCGGTCGGTCATGGTGTGCACCGATCGATGCCAGCCCGCTTTCGCCGGTAATCATCACCTCACGCACATCATTCATGGTCGGCCCCACAAGCGCGATACGCTTGGCGCGACCTGCACGGATTTCGCTCGCCAGCCATTCAGCGCCAGCACGCGTTTTGCCCGCGCCGCGCCCGCCCATAAAGAGCCAGCTTCGCCAATCCCCTTGCGGCGGCAACTGGTCGCTACGCGCCCAGAAACTCCAGTGACAGAGAAGATCGGAAACCAGCTCATCAGGCAGACATGCCGCCCATTTCTTCCGGACGGATGGTCGCCGCGATGCGATCCAGTCGGCGCAGGAGTTCAGCTCGCGCGGCCTCGATATCCTCTGTGGCATAGAATACCCCTTCGCGCGTTTCGGTTTTACGGGACTCCTCAAGTTTGACCTGCGCCTCTACAGCGCGGATCAGTTGCAATGTCGCCTTGCCGAGAGCTTCGGCACCTTTGATATCGCCGGTTTCAAGCAGGCTCTGAGCCTCGATAATCTGCTCGCGCAGACGGACGGTCATGCCCGCAAGGTCATCAGGGTTCGAAGAAGTTTTGTCTGTGTTCGTCATGAGGGAGACTATACGCTCACCTCATCGAGGTAGGATTATATTCCTCTATTTTGCTAAAATGCTTGAGTTTGCCGGCGAACATGGCGAGGACAAAGCGACAAACGGAGGTCTCATCATGCGCAAAGTTCTGGCTCTCGCGCTCTCAACCGGCCTGCTGGCGGGATGCGAGCTACCGTTCCCGCGGGCGTGTAAGTACGACACATCGATTGTCTCCGGCACTGTGACCGAAGTCGCCGAATGGCACATCATCGTCGAAAACGAAGTGGAGACGTTTCAGGTCGACTATTACGACCTTGGCCGCGAGATGACCGTCGGTGAAACGGTGACCTTCGAGCGCGGCCTCATCACGCAAGGCACTTGCGTGCCCATCTATTACACTGAAGTCACACCCGACGCCGCGGGCGACTAGACCTCAGGCACGCACCAGACGCGCCCATGGCCCTGTAATCGCAAAGGTCACATGCGGGCCCTGCGCGTTCACAAACAAGGTTTCTCCGTCGGGCGAGAAGCAGGCACCTGCGAACTCTCCCTTGTCGGCATGCGCATTGCGGCAAATCGAATAGACGCGTCCGTCCGGCGTTACTCCGCGTACAAAATTGTCTTCAGGGCTGTCTTCGCAGATGACCAGATCACCCCAGGGTGCGCTGACAATGTTGTCACACATATCCATCACACCTGCCGACTGGCTTTCATAGTGCAGCACCAACCGGCCAGGCGCTTCCGCCCCCTGTGCCGTGCCTTCGAACTGGCCTGGAATATACTTCCAGATCTGTCCGTACCGATTGTATCCGCCGGAGGTACAAGCAAAGAAGATTGAATCGCCTGTGCGCTCCACGGCGAAACACATGCCCTCGCCACGTGCGAAATAGGCAGCCCCCGCTGCGTGTCCACGCTGGGCGATATCGTTGTTCGGGTTCAGAACGTCGTCTATGTCCAGCCATTCCACGTCCCAGCTGTTTCCTACCGGAAAAGCATTCGCATCGCGCCAGTTTCGCGTATCAGCTTGCGGCTGCCCTTTAATCGCCAGCACTTGCAATCGTCCACCACGCGCCAGTTCACCCGGCACATCTGGAATGAAGCGATAGATAAGGGATTCGCCTTCATCTTCGGTCTGATAGACGATACCTGTACGCGGTTCCGTCGCTGTCGCTTCGTGATTAAAGCGCCCCATAGCCGTCAGCGCGACGGGGGTCGCCAGCCCCTCTTCTCCGGCCGGAACTTCGAAAACAAATCCGTGATCCTTGCTGGCATTGCGGCCTGCGGTTTCCAGCGTCTCTTCACATGTGAGCCAGCTGCCCCATGGCGTCATGCCGCCTGAACAATTGCGCACGGTTCCAGACAGCGAAAGATGAGATCGCTCAACCTCGCCTGTGCGAAGATTGTAGAGCAGCGTCGTCGTGCCGCCCGGCAGGGGCATTCCATCTCGGCCTATGTCATAGCTCGCCGCCATCACGTCCTCGCGAACGGTCTCTTGACCGGCAAAGGGGCCGACATGAGCTTCGTCAGGATCAAGCTCGTGATTACGTACGAGAAGGCACCGGTCAGGGTCACCTTCAACTGCAAAACAGGCCATGCCGTCATGCGATGCGGGCACGCGAAGCCCGTCAGACATGACCTCGCCCGCAGGGGAGATCACACGGTAGCTAAATCCCGGTGGCAGGTCGAGCATACCGTTCGGATCAGCCACAAGACCAGTATCAGGCGCATCAGCCTCACGCGCAGATGTACACCCCGCCAGCAGAGGGAAAGCAGAGCTCGCAACGCCCAGCGACATCGCATTACGGAAAAACTGGCGACGGGTTGCGCGCATGGTCTCGCTCCGGAAAACTAAAACGTCTACGCGCTGGATAACGGCGCAATGTGACGTCCTTACGACGCTCGCACTTCATTGCATACGGAGCCTCACTCGCGTACATCGCTCTCGGGATATAAATATGAGGGAGCGCGACATGAGCGATAAACCACACGGCTTTGATACACGGCAAATCCACGCAGGCACGATGCCAGATCCGGCAACCGGCGCGCGTCAGGTACCGATCTACCAGACAACAGCCTACCAGTTCCGCGACGCCGACCACGCCGCAGCCCTCTTTAACCTGCAGGAAGTCGGTTACATCTATTCGCGCCTGACCAACCCGACAGTTGGCGCGCTGCAGGCGCGTGTCGCAGAACTTGAAGGCGGCGCTGGCGCTGTCTGCTGCTCCTCAGGTCACGCCGCACAGATCATGTCGCTGTTTCCGCTCATGATGCCAGGCTGCAATATCGTCGCGTCGACGCGCCTTTATGGCGGTACGCTCACCCAGTTTACGCAGACGTTCAAACGCTTTGGCTGGTCTGCAACGCTCGTCGACTTTGACGATCTCGATGCCGTTCGCGACGCAATTGACGACAACACACGCGCCATTTTCTGTGAGACGATCGCTAATCCGGGTGGCTACATCACCGACCTGCCTGAGATCGCGAAGATCGCAGATAATGCTGGCATTCCGCTCATCGTCGATAACACCACAGCCACGCCATATCTGTGCAATCCGATTGAACATGGCGCGACGCTGGTGGTTCACTCCCTGACCAAATACATGACGGGCAATGGCACGGTTACAGGCGGCGCTGTCGTCGATAGCGGTAAGTTCGACTGGTCCGCTTCCGATAAATTCCCGAGCCTTTCACAGCCGGAACCTGCCTATCACGGCCTGAATTTTCACGAAGTGTTCGGCCCTGCCGCCTTCACCTTCCACGGTATTGCTATCGGTCTTCGTGACCTCGGCATGACGATGAACCCGCAAGGCGCGCACTATACGCTGATGGGTATTGAGACGCTGTCGCTGCGCATGCAGAAGCACGTCGCAAACGCCCAGAAGGTTGCAGAATGGCTGGCCGAAGACCCGCGCATTGCAGAAGTCACTTATCCGGGCCTCAAATCCTCGCCATACCATGACCGGATCGCCAAAGTCGTTCCAAAAGGTCCGGGCGCGCTCTTTACGATCCGCCTCAAGGGTGGCTATGAGGCCTGCACGAAGACGGTTTCAGAAATGAAGCTGTTCAGCCATGTGGCAAACCTTGGCGACGCACGATCGCTGGTCATTCACCCGGCGTCGACAACACACCGTCAGCTTTCCGAAGCTGAACAGATCAAAGCTGGCGCTGCGCCAGACATTCTCCGCCTGTCTATCGGCATTGAAGATGCCGACGACATTATCGCAGACCTCAATCAGGCACTGGTATAAACATGACGAAACCTGTCAGCGCACTCGAAGATATGCTGTCCGAAATGACCCCTGTTCTGCAGAAGGGGACTTACATTTTCTGCACCACAGATGATGAAGACAAATATTCGGCCTGCGCTGACAAGGCGATCGCTATCTTTGCTGAACCGGAAGGCGCATCTCTGATCCTTCCGGTGATGGCTGCCGGCCTGATGGGTTTTGATACCTCCGCGCCAATGCGCTGCATTTCTCTGATGGTGAACTCGTCTCTGACAGGCGTTGGTCTCACGGCGACTGTCGCTTCTGCCCTCGCAGATGAGGATATTGCGTGCAATGTGGTGGCGGCATTCCACCACGATCACGTCTTCATTCCGGAGCCGGATGCAGAGCGTGCCTTGTCAGTTCTGGAAGAGCTTTCAGGCGCAGACCAGTAAAAAAACGAGCGGGCGGAACTCTCGTCCCACCCACTCGGTCGGGGGTAGTCTGGGCGATTGACCGTGAAGGGGTCGGCGTGCGGCTTGGGCAAACTGCACCTCCGGACCGGCCTTCACGGTACATGTCTACGCGTGCGTCCCCGTGCAGCGATTGACAGTGCGGAAAACTATGATCGTTTCTGCAGGATCAGTGTTAGCTGCAAACAATACGTATTACCTCGGAGTTTTTGCCTAATTTTAGGGGTAAGCATACCTATTTTTCGTAGACTCTGCTGCAAATCTCAGTTGAAATATCAACAACTGGACCGCAACTCGCCTGTCAGGCGATTGAAAGGGGGGCTTCAAACGAGTGCTAGTCGAACGCGAAGAAGAGCTGCAAACGCTGCTCAAAGCCGTTGAGACCGCGCGCGCGGGACATGGCCAGATTGCCCTGCTTTCCGGTGAAGCGGGCATTGGCAAGTCGACCCTTCTGTCTGCGTTCCGTGTGTCAACGCTTTCGACGTATCCGGAGCTGCGCTGGTGCTCTGGTAATTGCGAAGCTCTATTTACCCCCCGCACACTGGGCCCTGTACACGACATGGGCGAAGCGCTCGGCGAGAACGTTGTAAAAGCGCTGAATTCAGACGCGGGCCAGACCGGCCTGTACGCCGCTATTCTCCATGCACTGGAAACCCATGACGCGAGCGTTCTGATTTTCGAAGACCTGCACTGGGCGGACTATGCAACGCTGGACCTTCTGAAATTTCTGTCCCGCCGGATCAGCACGCTTCCGGTCATGCTCATTCTGACCTTCCGCGATGACGAGGTCGGCCTCGAGCATCCTCTCACCCAGCTGCTGGGCGACCTGCCGGGGCATTGTACGCGCCGCCTTCCCCTCCAGACCCTGTCAGCCCATGCCGTATCAAGACTCGCCGAAAGTCGCGGCTATACGGGGAACCAGCTTTTCGCCATCACGAACGGCAATCCGTTTTATGTCACGGAAATGCTGGCCTCCAACAAGCCGACCGGGTTTGTACCGGCCTCGGTGAAAGATGCCGTCGCACTGCGTCTCGCCTTGCTTGCGCCACTTGAACGCGAATTGCTGGAACGGATCAGCGTTCTTCCCCGGGCGCCCACACACCGGTTTCTTGAAGCTCTGCTCGGGCAGGAGTCATTCGATCTTATCTCGAACTGCGTGAATGCCGGCTTCCTGGTCGAAGACGGTGTCACGGTGCGCTTCCGTCACGAGCTCACACGGCTGGCGACCTTCGACCGAATTTCGCCTGCCAAACGACGCAGCTATCATGCTGAATGTCTGAAAACGCTGATGAAGCGAGCTGATCGAATTCCGCTAGATCAGGTTGTGCACCATGCTGCAGGTGCGCTCGATAGTGACAAGGTGCTTGAATTTGCTCCCAAGGCCGCGCGCGCAGCCGCAGCCGCAGGCTCTCACCATGAAGCAGCAGCGCACTATGCAACCGCGCTCAAATACGTAAATGAAGCCGAACCGGAACTTGCAGCGGAGTTGTATGAAAGCTGGGCATATGAATCCGCGCTCGCCGACCATTTCGAGGATGAGGTGCTCGATGCGCGGCGCCATGCCATCACGCTCTGGCGTGCGATTAAACGTCCGGACAAAGTAGGCCACAACCTTCAACAACTCTCGCGTCTGCACTGGTATCGCGCGGAAAGCGGTGAAGCCACGCGCTATGCCGATCAGGCCATTCGTGTTCTTGAAGCCATTCCCGCATCCTCCGAACGCGCCATGGCCTATTCGGTGCGATCCCAGCTTCATATGCTGAACGACAAGATGGATGAGGCGGTTCAATGGGCGGAAACGGCGCTCTGCATCGAAGCCGAAAATCCAGACATAGAAGTGCGCATGCACGCACTCAATAATCTGGGAACCGCCAAGGTGTTCCGGAGCAATCCGGACGGGCTCGAGCATTTGAAGGAAAGTCTCGCACTAGCGCTCACGCATGGCCATCACGAGCACGCCGCGCGCGCTTACAACAATATGGGCGAATATGCCGTCGAGTTTCGAAACTTCGACCTTGCCGAGCGCATTCTTCAGGAAGGCCTCGCCTTCGATACGGAACACGATCTGGACGCGTGGACACGGTATTTGTCAGGCCGCCTGGCCCAGCTGAGGCTGGATCAGGGACGTCTCAATGATGCCATTACCATTGCCGAAGGGATCGTATCGCTGGAAGAGCACAGCCTGCTTTCCTGCCTGCCAGCGCAACAGGTTCTGGCGACCGCCCGCATGCGGCGCGGAGATGCTGAGTCAGAGACGCTTTTGAAGAAAGCGCTGGCAGACGCGATCGCCACCGATGAATTACAGCATATTGTTCCGGCACGCCTTGCCCTCATCGAATGGGCCTGCATGAGCGATTTCCCCGAACAGGCTGCCGAGCATATGTCGCGCCTGTTAGAGCTTTCCAGCAATGATCGCCATCCATGGAATATTGGTATGCGGTCGGTCTGGGCAGACCGTCTGGGCCTCACTCCCCCGCAAGACAGAATCAATGACCTGCCAGAACCCTTCATTCTGGAACTGAATGGCGACTATCTGGCTGCTGCAGAAAGATGGGAAGCGCTCGGCCTGCCGTTTGAAACCGCATTCAACCTGATGCGCGCCAGACAGCAGGATAGCTTTCAGAAGGCGACAGAGCTTCTTGAATCCATGAAGGCCCAGCCTGCGCTGAGGAAGCTGCACAAAATGGCTGATCAGGCCGGCGTGAAGCTGGAGACCGCTTCTCAAAAGCGCGGCCCGTATAAAGCAGCGCGCAGCCACCCTCTGGGTCTGACTGCGAAAGAGCAATCAGTTCTGAAGCTAATCTGCGAAGGACTGGCCAATAAAGACATTGCCGACAAGCTCAGCCGGTCCCAGCGGACCATTGAGCACCACGTCTCATCCGTTCTCGGAAAGCTCAGCGCGCCGAACCGGATGGCGGCCATTCTGCGTGTTCAGAGCGAACCCTGGTTGATCGAAGAACCGGACGGGAAGCCGTAACTGCGCCGGACTTACGTGAACAAAGTTTCATGCACGGTTCACCGGCCATGTCGTTATCCTGCCACAAAATGTGAGTTAGCTTCGGCACCGTTTCGCGCCTCACGCGTAAGGTATTGAAGTTTTATCCCGCTGGCGGACAGATTAACGTTGAACGAGACAAGAAATCTTAAAGCCCTGCTTTTAAGCTGGCCCAATAAAGCATGGTCCTGGTTTAACTGGGCACCAAACAGGACAGCTGCAGGGGCTGGTGGGACACAGATGACGACGACGTACCGCGCCGACATTGAAAGCGCACGAAAGACGCGCTTGCGCCGTCGTCGTGCGACGTTCTTTGCGTTCGTGCTGACAACGTTGATCGCCCTCGCCGTGTCCGGCTTCATGCTCTGGCGTTATTTGTTCAATGACCTTCCGGTTCTGCCCTCGAATGACGAGCTCTGGGCCGTCAATCGCGAGCTGTCGATCGACCTTGTCGATACGGATGGAAACCGCCTGCTTCAACGCGGACCGCTTTACGGTCAGGCCGTCGATCCCGACGCCCTGCCGGAGTTTGTCGTTCAGGCCTTTATCGCTGCCGAGGATCGCCGCTTCTATGATCATGGCGGCGCAGACGTCATGGCGATTTTCCGCGCAGGATTTGCCAACTGGCGCGCCGGCTACACTGTGCAGGGTGGCTCTACGCTGACCCAGCAGGTGATCAAGAACCTCGTCCTCACACCCGAACAGACGCTTCGCCGCAAAGCACAGGAAGTCCGCCTTGCCATGCAGCTTGAAGCACGCATGAGCAAAAGCGAGATCCTCTCGCTATACCTGAACCGGATTTATCTCGGCAATCGCGCCTATGGCATTGATGCGGCTGCCGATGTCTATTTCGGCAAGGATGTACAGGACCTGACCCTCGCCGAGGCGACCTTCCTTGCCGCACTGCCAAAGGCGCCGTCGCGCATGATTGCCGACCCGGGCCTTGAAGATGCGCGCGAACGCCAGCGATACATTCTCAGCCAGATGGTCAATGAGGGCTATGTCTCGCTGGAAGATGCCCAGCGTGCCGCAGACACACCGATTTCGTTTGTAGCGGAGCAAGGCGACAACCCACTGCTGGAACATGTTGCAGACTATGTACGCGACGAGCTGGAACAGCTGCTGCCGGAAGTTCCGCGCGACGCCGTAGTCACCATCACGCTTGATGTTGCCACGCAGCAGGCAGCATATGACGCGCTCCGGGAAACGATTGAAACCGAAGGCAATGCGCGCGGCGCCCGTAACGGCTCGGCGATTGTCATGGGCACAGACGGACGCATTCTGGCGATGGTTGGCGGCATGGATTACCGCGAGAGCCAGTTTAACCGAGCAACGCAAGCCATGCGACAACCGGGCTCCAGCTTCAAACCGTTCGTCTATGCTGCGGCTATGGAAGCAGGGTTGCGCCCTTATTCGGTGCGCGTGGACGAACGCCGCGAGATTGCGCCAAACTGGTCGCCGCGGAACTATACCGGCCAGTATTATGGCCCGATACGTCTGCGTGACGCGCTGGCCAATTCGGTGAATACGATTGCTGCGCAGATCACGATGGAGGTCGGCCCTGAGCGCGTGGTCGAAATGGCTCACCGCCTTGGCCTCGGTACGGATTTACAGGCTTATCCTTCGATTGCGCTTGGGTCTGACGAAACGACCCTGTTTGACCTTGTTCGCGCCTATGGCGCTTTTGCGCGCGGCGGCGAGCGCCTCGACCCGTATCTGATCGAGCGGGTGGAGAATACACGCGGCGAAGTCATCTATGAACGCACCGCCTATCCGCCTGCCCGCGTGTTGCAGCAAAGCGTGGTGGAAGACATGAACGAGATGCTTGGTCTTGTTGTCACAGAAGGCTCAGGTGGCCGCGCGCGTATTGAAGGCTGGAATGTTGCCGGCAAAACTGGCACCTCCCAGAACTGGCGCGATGCATGGTTTATCGGCTTCACCAATGACGTTGTTGCAGGCGTCTGGCTCGGAAATGATGAGAACGAGCCTATGGAGCGCGTGACAGGCGGTTCGCTTCCGGCCCAGACCTGGGGCGCAATGATGACCGAAATTCTGGAAAACTACGAGCCATCCGAAATCCCCGGCGTTGGCCGCAGCGACAACCTGTCCGATGCACAACTCGCGCGAGTGGACTTTTATAGTGAACTGGGCGACGCCTTCCGGGCGGCAGCGCCGACACGTGTTGCTTCTATCAGTTCACAGGGCGGCACCCAGTAGTTCATAACGCCCTAGCGCGCATTCGGGGATTTCTTCATGCTGAGAGCATTCATCATCATTCTGGCTGTTGTTGCAGCGCTTATCAGCATGTCCATGCTCGCCAGCCGCGGTGGCCATGAAAGCTATGACGCCGAGTATTTCAGCCCCGGCCCGGTGATTGGCATTCTGAAAGGTCTGTCAGAGGACGAGCTTGAAGGCCGCGAAATCGGAACGCCGGGCGCGGCCCGTGCACGTGAGATGATCACCGCCCGCATGAGCGCGATGGAAATGCTGAGCATTGGCGCAGGCTATGAGCACCCGTTCAGCGTGCCGATCATTCCGCGCAATCAGGAAGAAGCCGCAGAAGAGCGCCCGCCGCTCGAAGGTGTAAACCTCATTGGCGCCGTGCAGGGCAGCGCAGGCTCTGACCGGATTATCGTCATCACAGCGCACTATGACCATGTGGGCATCCGTGACGGTGAGATTTACAATGGCGCGGACGACAATGCCTCTGGCGTCGCTACCGCGCTGGCGCTTGCCCAGCACCTTTCACGGTCACGCAACCAGCCAAAGCACACATTCCTGTTCGTGTTCCCAGATGGTGAAGAACACGGCTTGTCCGGCGCACGCGGCTTCCTTGCTGACCCGCCCCTGCCGGTAGACACTCTGGCGTTCAATCTGAACTTCGACATGCTCGCCCGCGCAGACAATGGCCAGCTCTGGGCTTCAGGCGCGCATCACATGCCCGCCCTTCTGCCGCTTATCGAAGAAGTTGCTGCGGAGGCGCCGATTGATCTGCGCTCCGGTTATGACGGTTCTGACGAAGCGCAGGATGACTGGACCACACAGTCAGACCATGCGGTCTTCTATCGCAACCAAATCCCGCACCTCTACCTCGGCGTCGAAGATCACCCCGATTATCACCAGCCGACAGACGACTTTGAAAACATTGATCAGGACACATTCCTGCGAAACGTCGACACGGCCATCATGGTTGCCAAAGCTCTGGACGATCAGCTGGAAGAGCTACTCGGCCTGCCAGCGCTGGACGCGCCGACAGAAGACTAAAGCTATCGCGCACCTGTCGCCAGATGACGATGCGCGAAGATCAGCTTCTCTTTCACTTTGGGCGAGATCACGAACGGATAGATGTCCTGCATCCCCATGGACCGCACAATGTGGTTGAGCCCTGTGCCGAACTTGAAAGCCTGATCCAGCAGCTTTTCACTCTTCGTCTCATTATACGCGTCATAGCCGGAACGCGGCCGTCTGTTGTGACGGAGCTCTGCAGCTGATGCGCTATCGACGATATCGGTCAGATGCATCACGTGTGCGCAGGTTTCAGCCCAATCCTCGTGCGGATGCGAGCTGGCATACCGCGTGACGAAGCGTGACTGAAAATCTGCAGGCGCGCCGTTTTGATAATGCCGGTCCAGCGCGGCGCCATAGTCAGCGCTCTCATCTCCGAACAGCGCGCGAAAGCTTTCCGAAAAGCCTTGTTGCGGTTGCAAGCGCAGAAACAGGAAGTGTGCAATCTCGTGCCGGAAATGCGCTGTCATGGTGCGCAGGCGCTCATCCAGTTCATCGCGGCGAAATTCCCGCACAACCGGATCACCTTCGGTCACATTGATTGTAATCAGGCCGTTCGCATGGCCCATAGTGACAGGTGTTTCGCCTCTGGAGGTTTGCTCGGCCAGCATTTTGAAGGTCGGCCACGGCCCGTTATCCTTCGCGGTGAACCATCCCCAGCGCATGAGGTTAGACAACACCCAACGTTTGGACTGTTCCGACACACGCCAGAGCGCGACATTGTCGCCATGGAATGTGTCCGGGATAGTCTCTGTCATCTGACATGACCTGCAAAACCCCGTATCGCTTTCTGCCTTCCAGTTGCAGGAAATGGGCTGCCGGTTCTGACAGGGCTGAGCCCTGTTCAGCATCACATCCTTGTCGGGATCATAGAAAAGCGGCGCGCCACAGGTGCAATTGAGATTGGAAAAGAAAACGGGTGTCTGACACGCACCACAAGTGAAGATTTTCATGTTCTGAAGGAGGCCTCCCAATTCTTCTATGCCGTCAACTCGCGAACGATGTACAGGTTGCTTTAAAGGGCCG
The DNA here is from genome assembly GCF_029210165.1 of Ponticaulis sp. Taxonomy (NCBI): domain Bacteria; kingdom Pseudomonadati; phylum Pseudomonadota; class Alphaproteobacteria; order Hyphomonadales; family Hyphomonadaceae; genus Ponticaulis; species Ponticaulis sp. The sequence goes on along the minus strand of NZ_JARGNT010000001.1, from coordinate 1,845,701 downwards.
AAAAACTTCAAAAACGCGCGAACACGGCTAAAGTCGCGGTCTGTGTTCGTTTCTTTCTTTTGACCTACGCCCCTGACCTGCTATAGCCAGCGCAGATTCTGGCAAATGAAAGAGGCTGCATATGGCTAAGATCAAGGTCGTAAACCCGATCGTCGAAATGGACGGCGATGAGATGACACGCATCATCTGGAAGATGATCAAAGACCGTCTGATCCACCCTTACCTGGACGTTGACCTGAAATACTTCGACCTCGGCATCGAAGCACGTGATGCTACAGATGACCAGATCACTGTCGACGCTGCGAACGCAACGAAAAAGTATGGCGTTGCTGTTAAGTGTGCGACGATTACTCCGGACGAAGCGCGCGTTGAAGAGTTTGACCTCAAGCGCATGTATCGCTCTCCGAATGGCACGATCCGTAACATTCTCGGCGGCGTTGTATTCCGTGAGCCGATCGTAATTTCTAACGTTCCACGTCTCGTTCCTGGCTGGACCAAGCCTGTCGTAATCGGCCGTCACGCATTTGGTGACCAGTACCGCGCGACAGACATGCTGATCCCGGGCAAAGGCAAGCTCACCATGACCTTCCAACCGGAAGATGGTTCAGAGCCAACAACTCACGAGATCTTCGACTTCCCGTCCTCCGGTATCGCGATGGGCATGTATAACCTTGATGACTCAATCCGCGACTTTGCGCGTGCGAGCTTCAACTATGGCCTTCAGCGCAAATGGCCGGTTTACCTGTCTACGAAGAACACCATCATGAAAAAATATGATGGTCGCTTCAAAGACCTGTTCCAGGAAGTTTACGAGAACGAGTTCGAAGAGCAGTTCAAAGAATTCGGTGGCACATACGAGCACCGCCTGATCGACGACATGGTTGCTGCAGCCATGAAATGGTCTGGCGGCTATGTCTGGGCTTGTAAGAACTATGACGGCGACGTTCAGTCTGACACGGTTGCTCAGGGTTATGGTTCCCTCGGCCTGATGACATCCGTTCTGATGACGCCAGATGGCAAGACTGTCGAAGCTGAAGCGGCTCACGGTACAGTGACACGTCACTACCGTAACCACCAGAAAGGCGAAGCAACGTCTACAAACTCCATCGCGTCTATGTTCGCGTGGACACAAGGCCTCACACACCGTGGCCGTATGGACGGTACGCCAGAAGTTTCAAACTTCGCGAAGCTGCTTGAAGAAACCATCATCAAGACAGTTGAAGCTGGCGACATGACGAAAGACCTCGCGCTTCTCATCGGTCCGGATCAGGGCTGGCTGACAACAGAAGAGTTCATCAACCGCGTTGGTGACAACTTCGAAAAAGCGATGGCTGCTCAGTAAGTCTGAACAGATTACAGCATTAGAAAAGCCCGCCTCACTGGCGGGCTTTTTTTTGTGACACGCATCTTCGTCAGCCACCAAAATCGAACAGGTCGTGATCCTTGCGTTTCCTGCGATGACCCTTGTCGCGGTCCTCGCGGCGGCGCTCGTCAACGTCTGCAACTTCTGCATGGCGACGCTCTTTCCGTTCAGTGAACGCATCGATGACTTCCTCAAGAATGTCAGAAATCCAGCTCACATCAGTCTCCTTTAACTTCTGAGGGCGCGTTCGACTCAGTCACAAGGTTAAAGTGTTGGTCGAACAAGGATCGCAGATTTGCCTCCATATGCTCCCGGTCTGCTGCAGGTCCGGTATAGCGAAAGCTCAGTGCGACCATGTCCTGCTTATCCGGCTCGGTGACACCGCTATGAGAGGCTGCGATTTCGAAGGGCAACCAACTCGTATAGTCCGAAATAGCATGCGCAAGCCGCTTGAAATCAATCGTGCCAACCAATGTCAAACGAACTGGCTCTTGTTCAGGCGAAAGTGCGGGTTTCGACTTTCGCTGAGGTTTTGTCGGACGCTCAAAAGTCGTGTCACGATCATCGTAATCATATCCGGCTTGCTGCGTATCACGGGTTATCGAATGTCTCATAGTGCTCTCCCTTAAAGGTCACACTGATGTCGGCACGATCTATCCATAAATAAAATATCAAAAATAATGATTTTCGATGTGATTTTCAGATGAATGTTCGACGTCGCCACATTCATCCAAAAGCGGAAAGCTATTTCAGCTCCCCTGAACCGGGGGCGTAACGCCTCAAATTTCTCTGTAACCTCTATACTGGCTGATTTCCCAATCCATTCTGGTCCCGGGACACATCAGCGAACGCTATGGGGGATGAAATTGGGACAAGTTCCGGAAACTGCTAAACGCACACAATCGCGCTTTAGACGCGGTGTGATCGTCATAGTCCTTCTGATCGCCGTCGTAATTGGTGGCCGCTTCCTGCAGGGTCGTTTTGATCCGGCTATGGCAGCACGCGCGCCAGATTGCCTGGAACTGTCAGACGAAGGCCTCTCCTATACCAACACCTGCGACGCAGAGATCAATTTTCGCTATTGCTTCACCACCACTCCCGGCACCGGACTGCAGAACTGCGAAACCATTGCTCTGGCACCAAACGAAGCCAGCCATTCCCTGTTCGATGAATACCGCGCCGCCAACGCCGATGGCGTTCACGAATACGCCTGTGAGGCCCCCTATCTGCCAGTACGGATTCAGTCCTACACCGACCGCCATGTCGACATAGATGCCTGCCGGCTTGATCAGGATGACCAATGATACGCGAAGGACAGGTGAACCTGATTTTTGCCGTCGTGTTTGGCGTCGGGTTCCTCACCATGGTTGGATACATTCTGATGCCCAACACGGTCGGCTGGGCGATTGCACCGCAATCTGTAGCTCGCGTCCCGCTTTGCATGAGCAGCAACGGCGAGTGGCACTATGAAAACACCTGCAGCTTCGATGTTGAGTTTCGCTACTGTTTCCAGAACCACGACAACGGAACTTATGAATGGCGCTGTGAGACGGCCATTCTGTCTGAAGACGAAACCGTAGACGCAAGCATCCTTCACAACAGCCTGAGCGAATATGCAGGCTTTTCGGTCAATGCCTGCCGCGTGCCTTATGCCCCTGCTCCTATAGAGAATAATTCATTACCTCCGCTGGAATGCTATAAAACCGAAACGAAAGCCGCCTCATGAGCAATGACACCAAGACAGGCAAAACAAAGCTCAACCCTCTACTGGGCGTTCTGGCTTTCGTTGCGCTCGCGGCTTCAATCTTTGTCCTCAACGGTTTTCTGGGGGAACAGACAAGGCCACACCGTTATGCGCTTGTGAATGAGTGCATAGGCGAACCCGCGGATGGTCAGTTCTTCATCAACACGTGTGAAACAGAAATCAATCTGCGTTACTGCGTGCGTGCCATTTCCGGCGAGGAGAATGATGTTTGCCGCACCGAGCGTCTGGCACCTGGTGTAGGCTCTGAGACTTATTATCCAACACGGCGAGAGATGGGAGAAGACTTCCGCGACCGCGATGTGTGGGCCTGTGAGGCGCCCTACATGCCCGATATGGTGGTGACAAATCACAACAGCGCCCTATTCCGTGAAGGCTGCCGTCAGCCTGATGGCGATGAGGATCAGTAAGTGGCTGACCAATCTACCCGCGAAAACCAATCAGATAAGAAGCCGGGCCCTCGCTGGCTCTTTCCTGTCGCGGCCGTCCTCGTGCTCGGCGTAATCGGATATGTGTCGACCCGCCTGACAGAGCCTGAACGCCTCGCTGACGTAAACCACTGCATCGGGCCGCGTGATGGCGATCCAACCTATGAGAACACCTGCGATACCCCCATCAATCTACAATATTGCTTCTTCTCTGATGCCGGCCCCGATTGGGATATGTGTCGCAATACAGAATTGGCACCCGGCGAAGGACTCAGTCAGGAAACCCTGAATAATGATCTTGCAGAACTGGGCGGATTATTTCGCGCCGACTTCTACGGCTGCGAAACGCCTTTCGTTCCGGGCCAGTTCGAGCACTGGAACACACGCCGAATGACAGCCGGTTGTGTAAGCGCTGAAGACCCGTTTGCAGGCCCGCATATTTCACGGCCCGGAGCCAGCAGAACGCCCGAAAATTCGGGCGAAATCCCCGACGATCTCTAGCCGTAAAACCGGTTCAGACTGGTTGAGTGAAAAAAAGGCTTCAAAATCCGCAGAAGCCCACTTGATTCCTGCAGCAAAAGGCGTAAAAAGCGCCGCTCAGTCGGAGTGTAGCGCAGTCTGGTAGCGCATCTGGTTTGGGACCAGAGGGTCGGGAGTTCGAATCTCTCCACTCCGACCATTTTTCCCTTCAAAATAAAAACCACTCAACCGTAAGACTTACGTCGCACGCAACTTCAACAGTTGAATGCGTTTATGTATCAAGATTACTTCTTTTTAAGCATAAAAAATTTCTTCATTTTCAGAACACTTGAAAATTCCTGCCCTCAATTTGCATTTTAACGCATTTTTCGGTTGCATTATTTGGGAGTTTTGTGTTTAAGCACGCTTCGCATCAGGAGCAGTTACCCGTCCCCCCTCGTTACTGCTCCATTGATGTACACCCATCAGTCAGGCGTCGCGTAAGTTCCCCCGTCCCTTCCCCCCCTCCTTCGGGGAGCTTGTTTTCAAGTTTTGAGCGTGACGTCTGGCTGTACCCCCTCCCAAAGAACAAAAGTCCTCAGGCGAAGGCGTAAACAGCCTCATGCTTTACTGGGAAATTCACTGACCGCGCGAGGAAGCAATATTTGTGGATCTCGCTGTGTATTGCGTCTGCGGCGCCCTGATCGTCACCCGTCTTCAGCATGATCGTCGGCCGCAGCGTCGCGCCGATGAAGCGACCCGTGCCATCCGGCTCTGACTCGCCATGGCCAACCGGATTATCCTCATAGCCGAGCACGGTCAGCCCGGCCGTTGACGCCAGATGAAGATACCAGAGCATATGACAGGCCGAGAGCGCTGAAATCAGCAAATCTTCCGGGTTCATCAGCGATGGATCGCCGCCAAGCATAGGATCATTGGAACAGGACACGACCGGCTTGCCCGGAACTGCAATGTCCCAGGTCCGGTCATACGCCTTATAGCTGCTCGTCCCACTGCCCCGATTACCTGTCCATACGATGCGGGAGGTGAAATCATGGGCGCGGGACATAGCGTTTATCTCTTCTGGTTCAGGTCTCGAACAGCGCCGCGTGCGGCGGATGTTGTGAAGGCGGCATAGGCTTTCAGCGCCTGAGAGACATTCCGCTTACGCGGCTTCTCAGGGCTATATGCAGCGTCGCCACGCTGTGCCTGAATTTCACGGCGCGCGGCAAGCTCAGTTTCCGAAAGACGTAGAGAAATTGTGCGGCTCGGAATATCAATGTCGATCATGTCGCCATTCTGTACCAGCGCAATCGTGCCCCCCTCAGCAGCTTCCGGAGAGACGTGGCCGATAGAGAGCCCCGACGTACCGCCAGAGAAGCGACCATCGGTGATCAGTGCGCAGGCTTTGCCGAGACCTTTGGATTTCAGATAACTGGTCGGATAGAGCATTTCCTGCATGCCCGGGCCGCCACGTGGACCTTCATAGCGAATGACGACCACGTCGCCCTCAACCACTTTACCGGTAAGGATAGCGGAAACGGCATCATCCTGACTTTCATAGACCTTCGCAGGACCGGAGAATTTCAGGATGGAATCGTCAACGCCTGCCGTCTTCACGATACAGCCATCAATCGCCAGATTGCCGGAGAGGACCGCAAGGCCGCCATCCTGACTAAAGGCATGCTCTTTTGAGCGAATGACGCCGTTCTCACGGTCAATGTCGAGGCTTTCCCAACGGCTTGCCTGGCTGAAGGCTGTTTGCGTCGGCACGCCGCCCGGCGCAGCAGAGTAAAGCTCGCGTGCAGTGTTCGACGTCGAGATGGTGATATCCCACTGGTCGATGGCATCGCCAATCGTTGGCGCGTGAACCGTCGGCAGATTGCGGTGCAGAAGTCCTGCGCGATCCAGCTCACCGAGGATAGACATGATGCCGCCTGCGCGGTGTACGTCTTCCATATGGACGTCGTCTTTAGCAGGCGCGACCTTACACAGGCACGGCACTTTGCGAGAGAGCCGGTCGATATCATCCATGGTGAAATCGATTTCCCCCTCAATCGCAGATGCGAGAAGGTGAAGCACGGTATTCGTTGAACCGCCCATCGCAATGTCGAGGCTCATCGCGTTCTCAAACGCCTCAAAGCTCGCGATAGAGCGTGGCAGAACGCTCTCATCATCCTGTTCGTAATAACGCTTACAATTATCGACGATCAGACGGCCTGCTTCGAGGAAGAGACGCTTACGGTCGGCGTGGGTTGCGAGCGTCGAGCCATTGCCCGGCAGTGATAGGCCCAGCGCCTCTGTGAGACAGTTCATGGAGTTCGCTGTGAACATGCCGGAGCAAGAACCGCATGTCGGGCAAGCCGAGCGTTCAATCGCCTGCACATCTTCGTCGGAGACATTCTCGTCAGCGGCAGCAACCATCGCATCAACGAGGTCGAGCGCGATCTCTTTGCCGTCTTTGACAACCTTACCGGCTTCCATCGGGCCACCGGAAACAAACACAGCCGGAATATTGAGGCGCATTGCAGCCATCAGCATACCCGGCGTGATCTTATCGCAGTTAGAGATACAGACCATCGCGTCCGCGCAGTGCGCATTGACCATATACTCGACGCTGTCCGCGATCAGCTCACGCGATGGCAGCGAATAGAGCATGCCGTCATGGCCCATCGCGATACCGTCATCGACTGCAATCGTATTGAATTCTTTGGCAACGCCGCCCGCCGCTTCGATCTCGCGCGCAACCATTTGACCGAGGTCTTTCAAATGGACATGGCCCGGCACGAACTGGGTGAAAGAGTTCACCACCGCAATAATCGGCTTACCGAAATCACCGTCTTTCATACCTGTCGCGCGCCATAGACCACGAGCGCCCGCCATGTTGCGGCCATGTGTGGAAGTACGTGAACGATAATTCGGCATAGTCTTACTCTTTCGGCTGAACGTCCGGCGGCTCAGGCACGCAACGGACACCCTCTGCCCTATCAGGCGAAACCAAAGCTCGCAAGAATAGACGCAAGTAATTCGCGCCGATTGAGGTCATTTTTTGCTCGTATACACTTCAACAAGCGATGAGTTGGTGGAAAAATCGACGAATGCACCCCTCTAAAGGATTTTATTCCGGTAGAGATGCGCCTCGATCAGGCTCAACGGGCACCTAATACAGCTCTGAAGTCAGCCATAGCGGGCATAACTCCAAGAAGGAGAAGCAGCCCCGCCACGGGCAATAGTCCGCCAGCCGCCCAGCCCTGAATAATCAGCGCGCCGCAAATTCCACCCACGAGAAACGCAATGAATACGCTGAGATAGAGCACCATACGAACAAGATCTGCGCGCCGGGCCCTGTCTGCAAGCCAGCGACCGATCTCGATACCAAGATCGGTAGAGAGGCCCGTCACATGTGTGGTCCGCACAACGGCTGTAGAGGCTTTCGTGATCAACGCGTTTTGCAGCCCCATCAGTAAGCAGAGCATGCCTGCAATAAAAGGTACCAGAGCGACGCTATCGCTGAATACGCCGCTCAACAGAACGATCATCACCAGAAGGCAGGCCTCAATCAGCAAAGGGAGGCTATATTGCGAGGCTAATCTACGCCTGCGCGCCTGAAGCACGAGCAGCGTCGTAAAGGCGGCCCCCGCGATGAAACAGATGATGAGCCCGAACAGTGCGGCAGCAGGCAGCGCCAGCCCAAGCGCCGCATCATCTGCTACGGCGGAGAGAATACCCGTCATATGAGACGTGTAGCGTCCGACGAGGAAGAACCCGCCCGCATTGATGTAACCGGCGATAAACGCGAGCAGCAGTCCGAGTTGCCAGTTTTTGGCTGGCGTTCGTCGCCTTTCGGCGAGTTTAAATATGGATACGGGCACCAGTCTCTGCATTGCTTAAAACGCATACCATTATTCCCGCCTTTCAAACACCAACCACGCCGCGCACGCCTCCCCCGTGAAAATATTTTGAGAAATCTTCCTCGACTCTGTTGCAAATGATTTGCAAGAGCATTACCCCACGATTACGCAAATGAGAATTATTCGCAAAACTAGGGGTAGTTATGAAAAACGGATTTCTGCGAAGCATCAGCGCAATGGCTATCGGGCTCGCCGTCGCGCAGGGACTTGCCGCACAAGCTGACGATGCCGACCCGATTGAACCGGCTTACGGAGACACTGAAGAGCGCATGCTGGACGACATCGTGGTCACGGCGGCAGGCTTCCAGCAAAACATCGTAGACGCACCGGCCAGCATCACCTTGCTCCCTGCCGAAGAGCTGGAACAGCAGCGCGTGAACAGCCTCGCAGAAGCACTCCGCAATGTGCCTGGTGTCGATATCGGCAATGGCGTCGGCAAAACAGGTGGCCAGAGCATCACCATTCGCGGCATGCCGAGCGATTATACCCTCGTACTGGTAGACGGGCGTCGTCAGAACGCTGCCGGCAATGTCACGCCTAACGGCTTCGGCGACACATCAGCAAACTTCATCCCCCCTGTTTCCGCGACCGAGCGTATCGAAGTTGTGCGCGGCCCAATGTCTACGCTTTACGGGTCTGATGCGATGGGCGGCGTGGTGAACATCATCACACGCACGCCCGACGAAGACTTCGGTATTGATCTCGGCGTCGACGCAACGCTGCAGGGCGATGATGATTTCGGCAACAGCTATAACACCACGCTCTATGCCGATGGTCCGGTCGTGCCCGGTCAGCTCGCTTTTGCCGTGCGAGGCCGTTATTTCGAACGCGAAGCCTCTGAACTGGTCTTCACAGACGCGAACGGTGCCCCGATTGAAGTCTCACGTCGTGGCCCGTCCCCGGTAGAAGGCACAATCTGGACTGCAGGTGGCCGCCTCACCTACACGCCAAATGGCGATCACCGCATCTGGTTCGACGCCGACATCAACGAACAATCCTTCGATAACTCGCAAGGCCAGCTCGGCACGCTGGGCACACGCGGCTATGCTGACGAGCTTCAGTTCAACCGTGAACAGTTTGTGCTGGCTTACACCGGCGAAATCCTGGACGGCGTGCTCGACGCCGACATTACGCGTAATACGACAGAAACACTCGGCCGCGTTCTGCCGTCCGATGTCGCTGGCACGAACCGCCTTGCGGGCGACCCGCGCGATCTGGAAGCGACGAACACAATTTATAATGGCCGTTTCTACCGTACGGTTGGCCAGCACACATTTACAATTGGCGGCCAGTTCTGGGATGCCGAAATGGTTGACGGCGTCGCAGCAGAACCTTTCAGCCATGAGCAATGGGCTCTATTCGCGGAAAACGAATGGCGCATCATTGACGATCTCGCGCTGACCGTTGGCGGCCGGTACGACAATCACAGCACGTTCGGCGAGCAATTCTCTCCACGCGCCTACCTCGTTTGGACGGCAAACGATTATCTGACCCTGAAGGGCGGCGTCAGCCGTGGCTTTAAAACACCGCGTCTTGAGCAGATTGCGTCCGGAATTATCGGCTTCCGTGGTCAGGGCACCATCCCTGTACTCGGCACACCGACACTGCAGCCGGAAACAAGCACAACCTATGAGGCAGGCGTTTACTTCACAGACGGCCGAGGTCTTACAGGTAACCTGACCGTGTTCCAGAACACGTTTGAAGATAAGATCGCTAACGGCCCGGAGCTGATCAACTGCGCCTATGCGCTGACAGAAGCCGAATACAACGCCCTGCCGGCGTCCGATTCCTGTGTTGATTACGGCTACTGGCCACGCCCTGCGACCTTCTCCCAGTCCATCAACGTGGATGAGGCCGAAACGCGCGGCGTCGAGGCGTCTCTGCGTCAGGCTTTCGAGGACGTCACCATCTCGCTCAACTACACCTATCAGGACAGCGAGCAAAAGAGCGGGCCGAGCATTGGCGAGCCACTTGTGAACGTGCCACAGCACCAGCTGAATTCGCGCGTGAACTGGGATGTCACCTCGGACATCAATCTCTGGATCCGCGGCGAATACGCATCAGATCGCTATCGCGGTGCAGGTGAAGCGCAGGACCAGCTCGGAGACTATTCAAGCTACGTCCTGTTCAACCTTGGCGGCGGCTGGCGCGCGAACGACCATGTCACGTTCAATGCTACGATTGATAACCTACTCGATGAGGATTTCATCCAGTACATGCCTTATACGAGCCGTGGCTCGCAGGCATATTCGAATGAGTATGCGATCAATCAGGAACCGCGTCGCCTCTGGCTCTCGGTGAATGTGAGCTACTAAGAATAAAAAAAGCCCCGGCCGGTTGGTCGGGGCGTTCTTCAATTCGGATGTCTACAATGACCTAGTCCGGAATGCCGCCAAAACGGCCGGACTGGAAATCGGCAAACGCCTGATGGATTTCCTGCACGGTGTTCATGACGAACGGGCCATGACCGACCACAGGCTCGTCAATCGGCTCACCAGTCAGCACGAGCAGGACCGTTTTCTCACCGGCGAAGAAGGTCGCGCCCTCACCTTCAACAGAATAACGCGCTGCCTCACCGGCATTCACGCGGTAACCACCCGCATCAATATGGCCGGACATAACGACCAGCATGGTGTTGTGGCCATCGGGAATATCCAGCGTCATCTCACCAGCGCGAGAGAGCTTCACATCCCAGATATTCATCGGCGTGAAGGTCGATGCAGCGCCTTTGACGCCATCCAGTTCACCCGCGATGAGGCGCGCCTTACCGCCATCAAATTCCACAACCGGAATTTCGGCATCGAGGATCGCCTGATAGCGCGGATGCACCATCTTGTCCTTCTTCGGCAGGTTCACCCATAGCTGACACATACGGAATGGCCCGCCCTTTTCCGAATAGGCCTGAGAGTGAAACTCCTCATGAATCACGCCAGCACCGGCTGTCATCCATTGAACATCACCCGGACCGATCGTGCCGCCACCGCCATGTGAATCGCGGTGGCTCACCTCGCCATCATAAACAATAGTCACAGTCTCGAAGCCGCGGTGCGGGTGTTGTCCAACGCCGCGGGGACGTCCGGTATCATTTGGCGGGAATGCGTAAGGGTTGCCATAATCCAGCATGAGGAACGGGCTGATCGCAGCCGTGTCGCCGTTATAATTGAACAGAGAGCGCACATAGAACCCGTCGCCGACCCAATGGCTTTGCGGGGCGCGCATGATCTGTACGAAACTCTTGGTCATTTTCTTTTCCTTTCAACCTACCCTTCACTGACCTTGGAAGGACCGGCATTTCTGGTCCGATAAAGGATATGTTTCACGACGCCGCGCTCACAAGTACGTTCCCGCAGGTGCCTATAAGCGGCACAAAAAAATGCGGGGGCTTTCGCCCCCGCACCTTGGATGATTTCAGATCGAATTCGACCTAGTTGACGTAGCGAACGCCCAGGAAGAAGAAGCGGCCACGTGGACCAACCGGCCAAGCCGTTTGGGTAGAGTATGGCTCTTCGTTCGTGAGGTTGTTTACACCACCGTAGAACGTTGTTGTGTCGCTGTACTCGTAGTTCGCGCTTACGTCGAAGATGTAAGAGGAGTCGAAGAATGCACCGTCGCCATAGAGGCCGATGTCTTCGATTTCCGCAACAGACTGCTCGTCCAGATAGTTTGTCTGGAATGCGAGAGAAAGCGGACCACGATCCCAGGTCAGGGTCAGGTTACCAGAGAGTTCTGGAACTTGAAGCTCGCCAACTTCCGGATCAATCTCTGTGAGGTCGAGCGGGTTGAAGAAGCGATTCAGTTTCTCCTGGTAAGAACCAACGAGGCGAGCACCGAAGGTGTTTTCACCGTAGTCGAAGGTGTAACCAGCAGAGAAGTCAACGCCGCTTGCTTCGAGGCGTGCATAGTTGATCTGACCTGAAGACAGGAAGTTCAGACCACCGTCCGCACGACGAGTGAACTGCTGACAGAACGCTGCGCCCGGGTAGCTACCGGAGTCGAGACAGCCATCAAGGATGTCCTGAGAACCAACAGCGTCGATCGCGTCGTCGATTTTGATATCCCAGTAGTCGACAGTGAAGATCAGACCTTCAATGAAGCTTGGCTGGAAGATCGCACCGATTGTGTAAGTTTCAGCAGTCTCTGGCTCGAGGTCAGGGTTACCACCTGATACGCCTGAGAAACGACCTGTCAGCGGGTTGTTCCAGATCAGGTTGCCGTTTGCGTCAGTCACCTGCGCCTGTGGCACGCCAGCAGCGAGAAGGTCAGCAATACAGTTTGCTTCACGCTGAGAAGAACCGTTGCCTACGTTGCCCGGGTCACAAGGGTCAGCTGTCGCTGCGATTGTGATTGGCAGTGGCGGGTCAAACAGCTCGGAGATGTTTGGTGCACGAACCGCTTCAGAAACCGTAGCACGGAAGCTGATGTCGGATGTTGGCGCCCATGTACCACCGACTTTCCACGTCGTAGCAGAGCCAGATGTAGAATAGTCAGACTGACGAACAGCCGCGTCGACTGTCAGCTCTTCGAAGAATGGACGGTCTGCCAGAATTGGGAGACGAACCTCTGCGAAGACATCATACACGTCGTAAGAACCAGCTGTGTTGAACTGCTGTGTGTTGTCGATAGACGTGAATGAGTAGAGCCATGGAGACACTGTGTTGACGTTCACACCCGGTGTGAACGACGTACCTTGCGGCAGGATACCAAGCGTGAGTGAATCAAGCTGGTTGTCAGATGTTTCTTCGCGGTACTCGATACCCGCCGCGTAGCCGATTGGGCCAGCGAGGAAGTTTTCGAATACGTCGAATTCACCAGCTGCAACAGCAGACAGAACGAACTGCTCGAGCTCGAGAACGTCTTCAAGATCAGACGTCACGAAGTCCTGAGCCGCCTGGCTTGCAGAGTAAGTGCCGAACGGGTTCAGCGGCTGACACTGACCGTCGCCTGGCGTGAAGCTGTAGAAGCGATCAGAGAAGTAAGCACCGTCTGCATAACCGCTGGACGCTGTGAAGTAGTCGATCTCGTAATACGGGTTCGGATCTACGTCTGAACGACAAACGATGTCGCCGTTTGGCAGCTCGATTGAGTCAATCGCAGCAAACACACGGTCAAGGTAGAGACCTGTGTAGTTTGATGTGTTGCGGAAGAGACCGTAGTTCGCAGAAACTTCTACGATGTGGCCATCAACTGGTTCCCATTCGAGGCCGGCAACAGCGCGGTATGTTTCACGCTCGTTTGTAGACTCGTTGTTGTCAGACCAGTCGAGCGGGTCCTGCGTAAGAAGCAGATAGCCAACATTGTTCGCAACAGGCTGGAGCTGGGACGGAATGAACGCGTTGTCCGGGTTGATCCAGAGCGTATCATAGAAAGAGTCCTGCTCAGCAAATGTCGTGGACTCAGCGTTCACATACTTACCTTCAAAGAAACCACGGAGGTTTTCTGTGAACTCGTAAGATGTGTTCAGGTTGATCACGTATTTGTCTGTTTCAGGGAACAGCGTGTCACGGTTGAAGTTCAGACGACCACCGTCGCCACCAGAACCCCAGAGACCGCCAGACGCGATCAGGCCTTCTTCGAAGACGCGCGCATTGCCGTTCTCGTCAGTGACCCAGCACCCTGCGAGATAGCCGATCTGGCCACCCAGAGATTCCTGACAGTCTGCGATGCCGTTATTGTTCAGGTCGACATAAGTCGTGCCACGGCCACCAAAGCCAGGTGCGATAGAACCTTCCTGAGATGTCAGCCAGAAGCGTGGATCCTGAAGAACAACGCGAGCTGGTGCGCCAGCTGCACGAGCGATCAGAGCCTGCTCTTCAGCTGTCAGTGTCAGACCAGCGAGCGCTGGATCGTTAGCGTCTGGGATCAGACCACCGTAACCGCCGAAAATCGCGTTGAAGTTCGGTGTGTTTGCACCGAGTTCACCTGGCTGGAAGCGCAGGTCAGGGTTTGCCTGAGTTGTGTCGATGCCGTTGTCACGAGACCAGTCACGATCACCATAGGTGATGTTGTTGTCTTCTTCGAGAGAGAACGTAACAACGAAGTTACCGCGATCATTGTCGAAGTTACGACCGTAGATCGCGTCGAGGGTGAAGTTGTTTGCATCACCGTAAGTAGACGCACCAACGCGGCCGTTTACTTCAAAGCCTTCATAGTCGTCTTTGAGGATGAAGTTCACAACACCGGTTACAGCGTCAGCACCGTAAACAGCGGACGCGCCACCAGTTGTCACTTCCACACGCTCAACGAGCGCACGTGGAATAGAACCGACGTCAACAGCCTGCGTACCACGGAAACCCGCAACGTGGCGGCGACCGTTTACAAGTGTCAGAGAACGTTCACCGCCAAGACCGCGAAGGTTCAGCGAGTTAGCCCCGGTCGCTGAGTTCTCTGCAGTCAGAGATGAAACGAGTGCCGGAATGTCGTTGACGATGTCAGCGAGGTTGATCTCACCAGAAAGACGAATGTCATCGTCGTCTACAGACTGAACCGGAACAGATGAAATGAGGTTTGGATCCTGCGGAATGCGGGAACCTGTAACAACAACCGTGTCCTGAACGGATGTATCTTCCTGCGCGATGGCAGGAGCACCATTCAGCAGCGCCAGAGAAGAGACGGTCGCGAGTGCCGCCGTAAGCGTAAACTTCATAGGAATGCCCTTTTTTCCCCTATAAAACTCACATGAACTCCCCAAGAAAAATTCATGTGAACGAATTGTAACATCAGTATCGCCACAAACGGGAGAGGAAAGTTACAAAAAAAGATTTCTCACTCCGGCGGTTTCGTTGACAGCAATCGCCCGAAAATTGATCTTCAGTGGATTATTTTCTGTGCAGGTGAGAAATATACCTACAATTATGCCAACTTCATTGCAGTGTATCTTGCCAGCAACGGATTCCGTACACGGTCGCGACGAGAGCTAGCGTTTAAAGGCTTTGCGCAGGCCAGACGACAGCCGCTCCATATCGTGCTCGGTTATATGGAGATACGGCGCAAACCTCAGCGAATTGCCCCGCCTGCTGATGAAAATCTTCTCATCCGCCAAAGCTGGCAAAAGGTCATCCGGCAGACCGTCCGGTGAACTTGCACCTAATATATTCGGCGCGCGAAATCTCGTGTCGACCGGTGTCAGCCCGACCTCTTCAAGCAAAGATACAATCTGCGTGTTCAGCGTGTTGAGAGTCTCGGAAATGTTCCCGATACCCCAATTGGCGATCCGTTCGAGCGCTGCGATGCCACCCGGAATGAGCGCGGGCATGGACTTCTCGCCCATATCGAACCGCCGTGCACCCTGCTGATAGGTTGAAGAGTATTCTGCGAGCTTCTCGAACATGTGTGCGCCCTCGCGGTTCATCCATGTTTCTTCGAGCGGGCGCGCATCATGCCATATCGGATCTATATAGAGAGAACTCAGAGCATACGGAAACAGCATCCATTTATAGCCAGCCGTCGCGACGAAATCCGGCTTCACGCGGCCAAAATCAAATGGAATGGCCGTCAGTGACTGGGTCAGGTCATAAACCTGAAAAGCGCCCTGAGCGCGCGCCGCGTCAGAGACTTTGACGACATCAATCATCGCGCCCGTGCCCCAATGGCAATGCGGCAGAGACAAAAGCTTCGTAGCTGGCGTGATGGCCTCCAGTATTGCGCTGGTCCAGTCATGATCGGGCGGCGTATTCACCGTCTTTATGCTTGCGCCAGTTTCCTCACTCACCCGCTTCCAGGTAAGATACGTGGACGGAAACGTCTCGGCGATCATGAGGATTTCATCGCCCGGCTTTAGATGCGGCGACAAAGCCTGCGCTGCGGTCGCCAGCCCATAACTGGCAGACGGCATGAGCGCGAAATTGTCAGCTTGGGTATCCGTAATCTTACCGAGCAATTCCCGAAGGCGTTCAGGCTGTTCGAAGAAATCCGTCGGCGCGACCTGCCAAGGGCGTTCTTTATGGCGCAGACCTTCAATCATCGCCGCGCTTGAGGCTTTCAGCTGCGGCCCCTGATAGGCGGAATTAAAGTAGGCGACATCCTCGGGAATATCGAAAAGCGCGCGCTGGGATGGGATTACCGGCATATCTGAGCCCCTTCTCTGCCCTTATTCCTCAGTACACACTTTCTTCCCTTGCCAAAACGGGCACGACCAACGAAATAGCGCCCATGGCAGCACCTCCCGTTCTTTCACTAAATGACATTCGCCTCACCTGGGGGGGCAAACCCGTTTTCGAAGGCGTCTCGCTCTCTATCGGTCCGAATGAACGCGCTGTACTGGTCGGCCGCAATGGCGCCGGTAAATCCACGCTTATGAAGATTATCGCAGGCGTGATAGAGCCCGATGAAGGCGATGTCTGGCGCCAGCCCGGCGTGCGCGCCGTCTATCTGGCGCAGGAACCAGACCTCTCAGGCTTTGATAAGCTGATTGATTACGCGGTAGGCGATTTGCCCGCGATTTCAGCAGATGACCGACACGTCGCGGAAGCTGAACTTATGACGCTCGGCCTTGATCCGGAATCAGACCCAGCAAAGCTCTCAGGCGGTCAGAAGCGCCGCGCAGCTCTTGCGCGCGCCTTCGCAGCAGATCCTGACATCCTGCTTCTGGATGAGCCGACCAACCATCTCGACATTCCTGCGATCGAACAGCTCGAAGGCCGCATTGCGAGCTTCCGCGGCGCACTTCTGATGGTGAGCCACGACCGCCGCTTCCTGGAACAGATTTCTACCTCCTGCTATTGGCTGCGTCAGGGCAAGGTCCGCTCTTATAATCGCGGATTTAAAGAGTTCGACGCATGGGCGAATGAAGTCGAAGCCGAAGAAGAAAAGGCGCTCGACCGCCTGAACACCCAGCTGAAAGCCGAACAGCGCTGGATGGAGCGCGGCGTCACCGCCCGCCGCAAACGCAATATGGGCCGCCTTCGTAAAGTGTTGGACATGCGCGCAGAACGGGTCTCGCGAAAATCCAGCCTGAACGAAATCCGCGCCACGTCCGACATGGTATTGGAAACGGCTGAAGGTTCTGGCAAACGCGTGATTGAAACGCGCGGCATTTCCAAAACCTTCCACACACCGGCCGGTGAACTGCCGGTGGTGCAGAACCTCTCCATCCGCGTCCAGCGCGGGGACCGCCTCGGCATTGTCGGCCCGAATGGCGCAGGCAAATCAACGCTGATCAAACTATTGCTCGGCGAATTGGAGCCGGATACGGGTTCTGTGAAACTCGGCACAAATCTGGAGATCGCCTATCTCGATCAAGGGCGCGACCGGCTCGATCCGAACGACACGCTCTGGCAGGCGCTCGCACCAGAAGGCGGAGACCAGATCGTGGTGCGTGGTACGCCGCGGCATGTCGCCTCATATGCGCAGGACTTCCTCTTCAAGTCCGAACAACTTCGCCAGCCGGTTGCCGCGCTGTCGGGCGGGGAGCGCAATCGCCTCCTGCTCGCCATTGCTTTGGCCAAACCCTCCAACCTGCTTGTGCTCGACGAGCCGACAAACGATCTCGACATGGAGACGCTTGAACTGCTTGAGGACATGCTGGCCGAATATGATGGCACACTCATTCTGGTGAGCCACGACCGGGCCTTCCTGGATGGCGTCGTCACGTCCTGCATCTCACCGGTGGGTGACGGCCAGTGGCTGGAAACACCGGGCGGTTATAGCGATGCCGTTCGCCAGTTGAAGGAAATTAAAGGCGCAAAAACAAAGGACAAGGCGACTTCCAAAGGGCCAGCTAAATCCGACAAGCCGGCTGCGTCCAAGCCACAGAACAAGCTGTCTTTCAAAGACAAGCACCGCCTTGAACAGCTCGACAAGCTAATGCCGCAGCTACAGACGCGCATCGAAAATCTGGAAGCCGAACTCGCTGATCCGAACCTTTTCAGCAAGGATGCGGCCCGCTTCCAGAAAGCAAGCGAAGAGCTTGAATCCAGTCGCGTAGAACTGGAGGAGGCCGAAATGGAATGGCTGGAACTCGAAGAAAAACGTGAATCGCTGGAAGGTTGATTTTCCCCAGTTTTTCTTGCGAACCCAGTCAATTTTGCAAAGATTACCAGACGCTTCGTTAACGGTCTTTGGCTAGGGTCATGCTCAACCATACACAGAATGAGCGACGCAATGTCATCCAGCACCGTTTCAGCTTTTGCACGTTTGAAAGATCTCGCCAGCGAATCCTCAAGTGAGAAACGCCGCGAGCTCCTGCGTTCGATTACCGACCTTTTCCTCGGCGATCCATGCGAACGCAGCGATGCCGAATGCATGCTGTTCGATGACGTTGTTGGCGCGGTTGTGAAAGACATGCAGGCGTCGGTGAAAGCCGAACTCGCCGAAAAGCTCACAAAATCAAAAGCGCCTGTGCACAACACGCTTCGCACATTCGCGATGGACGATGACATCAATGTCGCCCGACCGGTTCTTGAAAATTCCGCGTCTCTCTCTGATGAAGACCTGATCGAAATTGTGACCTCGCGTACGCAGGAACACATTATGGCGATCTCCAAGCGCGCAGGCGTGAGTGAGAAAGTCTCCGATGCAATCGTCGATCACGGTACTGAAGCGGTCATCGCCTCCCTCCTCGAAAACAGCTCGGCCCAGATCGGCCGTGAATCCATGGAGAAGGTCGCGGACAAAGCCCAAAAGTCTGCGCTTCTACAGAAAAGCTTTGTAGGCCGTGATGATGTACCGCTCGACCTGCTCAACGAGCTGGTCATGCTGGTTGAGAGCGATCTGCGCAGCGAAATCATGAAGCGTTTTGAAGGCGTTTCCGAACAGGAACTCGACGCCGCGCTTGCACGCAGCCGTCGCCTCGTTCGCAAAAATTTCGGGAAACAGTCCCGCGAACAAAAACTCGCTGAAGCCGAACTTGATAAAATTCAACAGCGTGAAGCGCTTGGCATTGGCCATCTTCATCGCTTCATTCAGGCTAATCAGATTTCAAATTTCTGTGAAACCCTGCACCGTATTTCCGGCATCAGCTATGCTGCAGCCCACGGGATTTACATGAAGCGCGACATTGATGGCCTCGCCTTTGTCATGAAAGCGCTTGATGCACCGCTGCAAAGCTTTGCAACGATTGCCGCTTATGTCGCTGGCAAGAAAGACGCCGTGAATATGGTGACGGAGTACGCCGCCGTTTATCGCGATGTCTCACCACAAGCGGCAGCTCGTGCGCTCCGCTTCTGGAAAGTCCGCGGCGCGTCTTCGCAGGATGAGGCAGCCTGATCGCTGCCTCCTGACGCTCAGGCGTTATTCACCACCATCGTCATCCATATCCATGCCAAGCGCTTTGCCCTGCGCGACTTTCTGAACGCGCGCACGCTCGACACGTTCTGACAGTTCCGGCGGCGACATGATTTCCGGCGGGTCCTGCTGCTGCATATAGACCGTCCGGCTTGGGAAGGCGAAGCCCGTTCCCGCGCGTTCGATGATGTCCATGATTTCAAGCGCCAGCTTTTCTTTCAGCGCCAGCCACTCACCCCAGTTGGTCGTGTTCGTGAAAGTGTAGATCAGGAAGTCGATCGAGCTGGCATTAAACGTATCAACACGCACGAAAAGCGCCGTTGTAGGTGGCTTGGCAAACTCCGGACTATCCCAGAGGAAGGCTTCGATTTCATCGCGGATGAACTTCAGTTGCTCCACGGTGGTGCGGTACTCGACGCCGACCACCCATTTGATGCGGCGGTGGGTCATGCGTGAGAAGTTGGTCACCGCATTATCGGACAGCTTCGAGTTCGGCACATACATCGGGCTTTTGTCGAAGCGACGGATCAGCGTGGAGCGGAAGTTGATCTTCTCGACTGTCCCCTCACAGACACCATCGACAGCAATCCATTCGCCTGGCTGGAAGCGTTTCTCGGTCAGGATCAGAATGCCGGCAATCAGGTTCTGGAACAGGTCCTGCGCGCCAAGGCCGACAGCGATGCCGAACACACCAAGGCCAGCAATGATCGGCCCGATCGGAATTCCCCAAATGTCCAGAACGGCCGCCGCGCCGACGATCAGGAACAGGACCTGAAGTGTCTTCACGAGCCAGTCGACAATTGCGCCGGAAAGCGTTTCACGAAGCCCCGTAAACAGGAATGAAAACGCACCGACCGCGCGATTGAGCGTCCAGAAGATAGATAGCGCCACCATGGAGCGGAGGATATTATCAGCAATGGCCTGCGCAGTTGGTGGCAGATCGACGACCTGTGTCGCGATATAAACACCCACAATCACCGGAACCAGCTTGAGCGGTGCGGAAATAGTCGTGACCAGCGCGTCATCAAGATTGGTTTTTGTGCCCGCTGCGGCGCGCGTGATCGCCCGCACGACAGTTCGCGCAAACAGGCCGCGGATCATCAGGGACAGCAAGATAACGCCTATCGCCGTCAGAACTTCTCCGTATGACAGGCCGAACACGCCCTCATACCAAAGCCCCTCAATATAAGCGTATCCGTCTTGCGCCCATTGCGGCATCTTGGAAACCCATTCGGGCGCCGAAGCTGTTGTCATCCCCAACCTCCGTGAATCAACTGGTCACGTTCTTTAACAGGGGCGTTCCATGGTCAATACGGCGATTGACCTCAATCCCGCAAAATGGGGATGAAAGCCCCTCCCCCTTGCTTCAGCTTCAATCAAAACAACTTCATGCGTGTGGACTATATTTTTCTTTACGCAGCCGATAAGCATGTCACAATCACAGGTGAACACACTTGTGTGGGAGGAGAGAAAAAATGATTCTACGTACAACAGGCCTTGCCCTGCTGATGGCATCGCTTGCGGCATGTGGCGGCGACGCACCGGCACCGGAAACACCGGCAGAACCACCTGCGGCCGAAGCACCGGCACCAGAAGCTGAAGCGCCAGTCGAACAGGCCCGCATCAATGATGACGGCCACGCGAACTACGCAAATACAGACAACTGGCTCTGCCTGCCCGAAACAGCTGGCAATGACGCCTGCTCACCTGACCTGAGCACAACAGTCGTCGACGTTGTAGATGGCGAAGTCGTTGTGTCTTCCGAAGGCTACACACCAGCGGCTGATCCGGCGATTGACTGCTTCTACGTCTACCCGACGGCATCAACGGATCAGGGCGGTAACTCCGACCTCATTGCAGACCCCGCCGAGATGTTCACGACTGCAGGCCAGTTCGCACGCTTCGGCTCCGTCTGCCGCCAGTTCGCGCCAATGTACCGTCAGGTCACGCTGCGCGCGCTTCGTGCCAACATGGCCGGCCAGCCAATGGAGCAAGACCGAGAACTGCCGCTTCAGGACGTGACAGACGCCTGGAACCATTACCTTGAGAACTATAATGATGGCCGCGGTGTCATCCTTGTTGGTCACTCTCAGGGCTCAAGCGTCATTCAGGGCCTGCTCGCAGCGTCTATCATTGGCACGCCAACTCAGGACCTGATCGTCTCTGCCATGCCAACAGGCATCACATATCCAACGCAGGAAGACGGTTCTTTCATGGGCATGCCGCCATGTGAAACAGCTGACCAGCTTGGCTGCGTGATCGCATATTCTGCATTCCGTGAAGATGTACCGCCAGCGCCTTCCAGCTTCTTCGGCGTCAACACACCACGCGGCGACGCAATGTGTGTGAACCCGGCAGAAGTCTCCGGCGATGATGGTGTCCTCGATGCCTATCTCGGCACTGGCCCTGACCGCGCGGGTGTAGAGCCTGTCTTCGCTGAAGGTGTTGAAGTTGAAACACCATTCGTGAAACTGCCTGGCCTTCTGACAGCTGAATGCGTATCAACTGACTCGCATAACTACCTCGCGATCAGCATCAACGCTGACCCGAGTGATGACCGCACAGACGAGTTCTGGGGCGACATCTTCAATGCAGACGGCACAATCAACGAAGGATGGGGCCTCCACCTTCTCGATATGCATGCGCCAATGGGTAACCTTCTGCGCATTGCGCAGGCCCAGTCTGATGCATGGGTTGCCGCTCACAGCGAGTAAGCGACCGATAATCTGAAATCAGAAGCCGCCGGTGTGTTCGCATACCGGCGGCTTTCTTTTGCCCCTAAATGCCAAGCACACTTGTCAAGCAGATAAATATATGACAAGTATACTTTTCATATTGAATAGCCAGCTTTTCACTGAAGGATCTACATGTCGTTACTCAACCATCCACTCACCCAACATCGTATCCTTGTCCCGATCCTCGTAATTGTCCCGATCGCCTATCTGGCCTCGCTGCCCTGGCTAAAAGCATCCCCGGATTGGCTTATCTTCGCGCTTGGCGGCGTCGCCGTACTTATTGAAGTTGGCGGCTCCTTCATTCTCTTTGCGCAAAAAGATCAGAAAAGCGACGAATGGCATCGCGGGGCGACACGCTTTGGCACCCAATGGGGCTGGCTGGTCGGAGCGGGCATTATCCCCCTGCTTCTGGTTCTTCCACCATTTCAGTCGCTCGTTCTGTCACTGGCCACTCTGACAGATCCGGACGCGCAGCTGACCGAGCGCGCAGCACTCATGACTTTCCTGTTGGGTTTTGGCGCTGTCGTTGTACTGCAGGCGATCTTTACCGCTGTGTTCAGCCTTGTCTGGCGCATCTGGATGTCACGCGCAGTTTGAGGAAGCAGGCATGAAAAACCGTATCCGGGTGCTCCGTGCAGAACACAGCTGGAGTCAGGCAGAGCTTGCAGACCGCGTTGGCGTCTCCAGAAACTCCATTAATTCCATCGAGAACGGACGCTTTGATCCGTCCCTGCCGCTAGCGTTCCACATTGCCGATGCATTCGGGCTCACGATCGAAGAGGTCTTCGAGCGCCCTGCGCCTCCGGAGAAAGGCACTTAACTGGCTGATATCATGACAATGCAGTCATAGAACTCGCTTCTCTGTATTCTCCCCTTGCAGGCAGAGCGACGGCGTTGTTAGCGTGCGCGCGACCAGCCGGAGATCTATATGCTTTTCAACTTTCGCTCATGCCTGATGTCTGCACTTGCTTTCAGCGCTATTCTGCCAGCAGCCAGCGCGCAAGAAGCGCCGCCACCGCCAGAAGAGCAGCAACAGGCGAATACCAGCGAAATGCTGACAAACTGGCTGATGGTCGATGTTCTGGACCGGAACTGCCGCATCTTCGGCCTGACAGACCGTGTCGCGCTCACCCGTGAGGTCGGCGCTTACACCCGCGTCTGGCGGGCAAGCCAGGGCGCGGCGACGCCGGATGCCCTGCTCGCCAATCTGACCGACCTGACCCAAACCGCTGTCGAACGCGCGGAAGAGATCAATTGCGATGATGCCATGAACTATCTGTTCCAGGCGCGGCGCGAATATTTCCGCTCTCTGCTCGCGCAGATCGTCAGCGCCGCTGGTAATGAAAGCTGGGATAGCGAGCCGGATGCCATCAAAGCTTCATGGCAAGCGCTTGTGAACGAAATTGGCGGCTTTTTCGGCGGCGAGGAATTCAACCGGCTGCGCGGTATTTTCCAGGCTGAAGTGGAAGGCGCAGACCTCGATCGCGAAGAGCTCTGGTCACAGCTTCGCCCGATCCTGTTTGCAACACACTGGCAGCTGTCCGTCGCCGAAGACGGCTTTTCCGTCTATCCGCAGCGTCAGGCGGGCGGCCAGTTCAACTATGTCTTCACCCGAAACGAAACCGAGGAAGACCTGCCTTACTCCATCACTGCACCGACAGAGATTGCCGTTAGCGGAGAAGATGGCCAGCCGCACGCGCTTCTGTCCGCTACGGGTAAAAGCGATGATGACCGCGTCGTTGTCTTCCTGCAAAAATATGATTCAGCAGCTCAGCCAAACGAGCTGAATGCCAGCATGCTTGTTCAGCAGCCGGCGCAAGCTGGTATGGCTCCGTCTCTTCGTAGCTTTGACGCTGAATCTCTGCCGGAAGCAGATTGCCCGACAGACTTCTGCTTCATCTTCCCGGCTGACGCGACACCGGCAACTGAAAACGCCCAGAACCGCGCAATCCAGCTGGTCTTCACACCAGCAACCGAAGAGGCTGACTAATCGAGCTAGCGACGTACCCGAAGCACTTCGGGGCGTCGCAGCGCGAAGAAAAAGTCGCTATCGAACGGGCCTTCCGCCCAATTGTCCGGCAGATCATCGACGCGCGACTTCATATGCGCGCTGTTATAATCTCGTTCGCGCAGCATCCATCCGGCAGGCACATTATCCGCCAGCGACTGCGTGATCACTCGGCGGCGTACACGCGCAGCGCCTGACACTTTCGCAAGTTGAACAGCTGCGTCGAGCATATCCGCGTCACTGACGGCGCTTTCATCGAGGCTGACCATGTCCTCAATCTCCAGCGCGGAGGCTGAGAACATATCATCCTTGGCAAGCGACACGGCGAGCAGCGCCACCAGAGCGCCATCACGGACAACGCCAAGCAAGCGCATAGCATCGTGATAATCCGGATCGGCCAGCCGATAGCGCCAGATTTCAGAGGACCGGTCAGGCTGAAGTGTTGCTCCGGCCTGAAGCGCCTCATTGAACGCATCGAGCAAATCGGACATAGCCGGGTCGCTAGGATCGATCACGGCAAAGCTGGCGAATTCACCGGCTTTTGGCAACGCTCTGACACCCCGTTCCAGATGCTCCCAGCCTGATGCCAGAGCACGGAGCGGGCTGTTTTTGAGGGCGTTGTAAACACGCGAGCGCAGAAGCGCGCTCCAGCGGACAGGCTTTTCAAGGAAAAGGCGCCCCAACTGCCCCCGCCATGGGTGCACGTCCACATACGGATAGATGGGTGCTGATAAGGCGTTATTATTCAGCGTGTTGACCCCGTCCGCACCGTGCGATTTCAGCATATGACGGAGCAGTTTCAGGCCAATGCCGGGCTTGAGTTGTCGCGACACAAATGTGTGTGCAGACACCATGCTTCGTTCTGTCGTCCCGCTTTTAAAACTGCGGCGCTGCGTGCAAATAAAGGCTTCCGCGCGCCCTTCTTTCATCGCGACATAGCCGGCCGGCTCATCGCCCTGTTCGGGGTTATCAAATAATACCCATCGCCAGCCTTCCAGCGACCGTGCCGGAAAACCGCAAATCTCGTTCAGCTCCACCAGATCGGGCAGATGGGATGGACTGACGGGTAGAATTTCGACCTTAGACGGCAACGGCCAGATAACCCACACAAACGACGTTCATAAGCCGGTTTAGCACCCGCGCCTTAAGCGAGCCTTGCCAGCAACACTGTTTTTTCGACACGATCACGGAATTTATGGACCAAACAGGATGGATTCCGGCACATTTCTTACTTCCGAATCCGGCCGTTCCCCGTTAAAGAGCGCGTATGACTGATACCACCGACCTCTCCGCCAAAATCGTCACTGCCATGCAGACCGTCCAGAACCAATCGGACGCTGCCGAACATGGCATCAATACCGAAGAATGGGATCGCCTGATCACACGTCTCGGCAGACACCCTAATCTGGTGGAACTGGGCATTTATTCGGTGATGTGGTCGGAGCATTGCTCTTACAAATCTTCACGCCGTCACCTCTCTAAATTCCCGACGAAGAATGAATTTGTCATTCAGGGTCCGGGCGAGAATGCTGGTGTCATCGACATTGGCGACGGTCAGGCGGCGATCTTCAAAATGGAGAGCCACAACCACCCGTCTTACATCGAGCCTTATCAGGGCGCGGCGACAGGCGTTGGCGGCATCCTGCGCGACGTCTTCACAATGGGCGCGCGCCCGATTGCACTGGTGAACGCGCTGCGCTTTGGCGAGCCGGATCACCCGAAAACACGCTCTCTGGTGGCAGGCGTTGTTCACGGTATTGGTGGCTATGGTAACTGTGTCGGCGTTCCGACGGTTGCTGGTGAAACCCAGTTCGACGCTGGCTATAACGGCAACATCCTCGTCAACGCTATGGCTGTTGGCCTGGCCGATCAGGACAAGATTTTCTACGCACGCGGCGCAACGCCGGGCAACCCGATCTTCTATGTTGGCTCCAAAACCGGCCGCGACGGTATTCACGGCGCGACGATGGCGTCTGCAGAATTCTCTGAAGGTGACGAAGAGAAACGCCCAACCGTTCAGGTTGGCGACCCGTTCACCGAGAAGCTTCTCATCGAAGCCTGCCTTGAGCTGATGGAAACTGACGCCATTCAGGCCATTCAGGATATGGGCGCAGCTGGCCTCACCTCCTCTTCTGTCGAGATGGCAGACAGTGGCGGCGAGAACGGCGAAGGCATTGGCGTTGAGATGGATCTCGACAAAGTGCCTCAGCGCGAAGAAGGCATGACAGCTTACGAAATCATGCTGTCTGAAAGCCAGGAGCGTATGCTCATGGTCCTCAAGCCGGGCAAGGAAGCCGTCGCCAAAGCGATCTTCGACAAATGGGACCTGGACGCTGAAGTCATCGGCATGACGACCGACTCCGGTCGTCTGGTACTGAAGCAGCACGGCGAAGTCGTCTGCGACATCCCTGTCGCGCCGCTGGCTGACGACGCACCAAATTATGACCGCCCATGGAACGAGCCGCCAAAGCGTGCGCCGTTCGACCTATCTAAACACGCAGAGCCATCCGACTTCGCAGACGTGCTCCTGAAGCTCATGTCCTGCCCGGATATGGCGTCCAAGCGCTGGGTCTGGGAACAGTATGACCGCCACGTTATGGGCGATACGGTGGACAGCTCCACATCTGGCGGCGACGCGGCTATTGTTCGTATTCATGGCACAAACAAAGCGCTCGCCATCTGTTCAGACTGTAACCCGCATTATGTCGCGGCAGACCCGTTTGAAGGCGGCAAAGGCGTAGTCGCGGAAGCCTATCGCAACCTTTCAGCGGTTGGCGCAAAACCGATTGCGATTACCGACAACCTCAACTTCGGCAACCCTGAAAAGCCGAACACAATGGGCTATATCGTGAAAGCGATTGAGGGCATGGCAGCCGCTTGTGGCGAGCTGAACTTCCCTGTCGTGTCCGGTAACGTCTCTCTCTACAACGAGACTGACGGCATCGCGATCCCGCCGACACCTGTTGTTGGCGGCGTTGGCCTCATCGAAGACGTGACCAAAGTTGCAACGCTTAAAGGCGCGCAAGCCGGTGACCGTGTGGTACTGATCAGCGAAACGACGCCTCACCTTGGCGCGTCTCTCTATGCACGCGAATGGCTTGGCCTGAAGGGCGAAGAGCTCGGCCCACCACCGTCAGCTATGCTCGACACTGAAATCGACAATGGCGAGTTCATCCGCAAGCTGATCGGCGAAGGCGTCGTCAACGCAGTGCATGACGTGTCTGATGGCGGCATTGCGTGTGCGGCGGCTGAAATGGCCCTTGCTGGCGGCGTAGGCGTGTCCTTCTGCGCTCCGGAGCCAGGTGAAGACTCAGAACTCACCCAGCTCTTCGGTGAGCGCCCTGCAAGCTATCTGATCGCCGTAAGCGACGACCAGCTGGAACAGTGGGATTCAGAAGGCTTCCTGCCATACGTTCTGGGCAAGTTTGAAGGCGACAGCATCTCAATCGACACAGGCGTCAGCCCGAATGTTGTGAACCACACCATCACGCTCGAAGCGCTTCGCGACGCGCATGAAGGCTGGATGCCACGCTATATGGCCGGCGAGTAAACCTCGCCAGCTAGAGCACTTCTGCGGCTGGCTTTTGCGCGTCTTTCGCGCGCTTAAAAGCCGGTCGCACGCTCATCCTGTCCCAATAGGTCTGCAGCGTGTCAGGTAGTGGCTTCAGGATATCCAGCGCCTGCGCCAGCAACAGCGCATAAGTCACAGACACATCCGCCGCCGTGAACCGGTCTGCCGCGACATAATCATGACCGGCAAGACGCGTCTCGAGCGCTGTCAGACGCCCTAGAAACCATTTCGCATAAGCTTCGGCGACGACGGGCTGGCGCCGCTCTTCCGGCTCAAGGCGGGTATATCTCAGCACCAGCGTTTGCGGGAAGGTCAACGTCGCCTCACCGTAATGAAGCGTGTTGAGATAAGCGCCAAATTCCGGCTCGTCCGGCCCCACATGCAGCTCTTCCGGGCCATACTTTGCCGCCAGATACTCGCAGATTGCCGCAGATTCCGTCATGCGCGTATCGCCGTCGATCAGGAGGGGAATTGTACCGAGCGGATTTTCTTCCAGATACTCAGGCTTCTTCCAGCGCGGCGGAAACGGGAGCAGCTCCAGCTCATAGTCCAGCCCGCATTCTTCCAGCATCCAGAGCGCCCGGAATGAGCGTGCATCGCGGCAGTGATAAAGCCTGATCATGTTGTTCCTCCCGTTTTCGCGCATGGGGCCACGGAAAGCGCCACGTCGCAATATTCACTTAGCGTCAACCGCGCATTGCAAGCTGCAGCCCCCTCCCGCATACTTCAGATCAGCAAGAAGCAACGGAGCGCCTCATGACAGTGACCTCCATGAAAGAGACCCGCAGCCCGCAAGCGGACACCAACCCGTTCGAGGCACTCATAGAGCGCATGCGCGATCCATCGCGCAAACGGCCTGTCATATTTCGCCATGACAACTGGCACTCCAACCGGCAGATGACGCTCGTCGTGGTAACGGATGCGAACGCATCAAACGATGACAGCCATAATTTCGTACATGAGCTGAAAGAGCTGGATATCGTACGCGCTATCGTCCCGATTACGCAGGGCGGGCTCGCATGCGCGGTGGCAGAACTTGCCCGCAGCTTGCGGTGCGGTTTCGCGATAGAGCTTGCGCGCGCCGAAACCAGCGCGGACAGAACTGCCTCCGACGTTCTGAGCGATCTGTTGTATAGCGATGTACCAACCCGTTATCTGCTGGCTATTCCGAACCATCAGGTCCGCAAAGGTAGCGATTTCGAGGCGCAATTATTCCGTCCCTCAAACGTTGAGGTCCGCGCAGCAGGCCGTCTCGATCGCGATACTCACATGCTGAAAATTTCTCTGTCAGATGAAACTGGCCTTCTGTCACAGAAGACATTTTCCAGAGAGACGTTCGAAGCTAGGGCGTTCGAAAGCATCTAACCCTCCCCCCTTGCCCAAGGGTCAGCTCCCGCTCATACTCAACTACATAAATGAGGGGAGACACCCCCAAGGGAGGACATTATGAATACCAGATTGCTCGGCGGTGTCGCGCTCGCCGCTATGCTTGCTGTCACGGCCTGTTCCCAGTCAGAGCCAGCTGCGCCAGAACCAGAAGCTCACGCCGAAACAGAAACCGCCGCGCCGCCATCCGGTCGTGTGCATGGCGTAGACACGGTCGTGCCGGAAAGCGTCGGCTTTGCGTCCGACCGCCTTGCCGCACTGGACGCTCAATATCAGGCGCTCGTCGATGAAGGAAAGCTGGCAGGCTATGTCTGGCTGGTATCGCGTCACGGCCAGATCGCGGACTTCTACACCTATGGCGTCACCAATTACGACACGCAGGCGCCGATGCGGCACGATACGATTTTCCGTATCGCCTCCATGACCAAGCCGGTCACGGGCGTTGCCATGATGATGCTGTATGAGGACGGCCTCTGGCAGATGGACGATCCTGTATCCGATTATATACCGGAATTTGCAGACCTCGTCGTCGCCACCGAAGATGGCGGCACAGAACCAATGGCCAGCCCGATGACCATGGCACAGCTCATGTCTCACTCGGCAGGCTTTGGCGTTTCAGCGACCTATTCCGATGCCAACCTTCAGGCAACCGATCTGCAGGGCATGATCGACACGCTGGCAGAGCTGCCGCTTGTCTCACAGCCGGGGACTGCCTGGGATTACGGCCCGAGCGTGAACGTGCAGGGTTATATCGTCGAGCAACTCTCTGGCATGACGCTGGAAGAGTTCTTTGAAACTCGCATTTTCGAACCACTGGGCATGGATGACACCGGCTTCTGGGTGCCAGCTGACCAGCAGGAACGCGTGACGCGTATCTTCGATTACGCAGACGATGGCTCGCTCTTCATGATGGATGAGCGCGCGCAGAATGAGAGCCCGCAATTCCTGTCCGGCAGTGGCGGCCTGTTCTCTACTCCGCTCGACTATTGGGCCTTCACACAGATGCTGCAGGGCGAAGGCGAATATAATGGCGCACGCCTGCTCGAGCCGGAAACCGTCGAACTGATGCGTCAGAACGTGCTGGCTGACGGCGTGCCGGTCGACCTTTACGGCCCGGATATGCCGGGCATTGGCTTCGGCATGGATTTCGCCGTGGTGATGGATGAAGACATTGCTGACGGATCCCAAAGCACCGGCTCATATTACTGGGGCGGCTTCTTTGGCACGAGCTTCTGGATCGATCCGGTTGAAGATCTCGTCTTCGTGGCGATGATCCAGAACAATAACGGCTCAAACCCGTATCGCGGCACACCGCCTCTGCGTGAAATGGCCGTTGAAGCCGTCTATGAGGCGCTTGAAGAGTAAAATCTCTGGCAGCGGCGCGGATCACAGTTTTGTTAGAAATTGGAACCGCGCCGCTCACCAGACTATCTTTCTGTAGAGTTTCACTGATCTCACACGGAAAGGCCCCGAATGACCTCCAGTTTTCGAACCCTCGCCCTCACAACAGCCCTTGGCGCAGCGCTCACCTCAACCGCTTTTGCAGATGATCACACCGAAGCCTTTGAGGTGACAGGCAGTGACGGCGTCACACTAAACGCAGAGCCTCTGGAAAGCTTCGAAAACCCGTGGGCCATGACCTTCCTGCCAGATGGCCACGCGCTGGTGACAGAACAGGGCGGCGCGCTCTGGCTCCTCAATCCTGATGGCACCAAGCATTCTGAAGTCGGCAATGTACCAGGCGTCGTCATGCGCAATCAGGGCGGACTCGGCGACATTATCATCCATCCGGACTTTGCCGAGAACAGCCAGGTCTTCCTGTCGTATGTCGCGCGCGATCCGCAAAATGACGAGCTGAGCGGCGCTGTCGTGGAACGTGCAGAACTCGTCGAGACCGGAGACGGTTTTGAGCTGGCCGAGCGCACAATCATCTGGGAACAGTCACCGATGATGCGCGGCAATGGTCACTATTCCCACCGCCTCGCAGTCGCACCGGACGGCAATCTGATCATCACCTCCGGCGACAGACAGCACTTTACGCCTGCGCAGAACATGTCGATGAATCTGGGCAAGACGATCCGCATCACGACGGACGGCGAACCGCTTGAAGACAACCCGTTCTATGGTGAAGGCGGCGTCGCAGATACAATCTGGTCGCTCGGCCACCGCAATATGCTGGGCATTGATTTTGACGCTCAGGGCCGGATGTGGGTGCAGGAAATGGGCCCGCGCCATGGTGACGAGCTGAACCTTGTGCATCGCGCGGAAAATTACGGCTATCCGGTCGTTTCTGAAGGCGACCACTATAACGGCACCGAAATTCCGGATCATGCCGACATCCCGATCTATTCAGCACCGATTGTATCCTGGGTGCCAGCGATCAGCCCGGCAGGCCTGATTGTCTATGATGGCGATCTGTTCGCTGACTGGACCGGTGACATCTTTATCGGCGGCCTCTCATCGCAGGCGCTGGTCCGCGTTGAGATTACGGACGAAACAAACGAGCGCGGCCGCTCCAGCACGACCGGCGAAGAGGCAGGCCGGTATGAATGGGAAGAGCGCATTCGTGAGGTCGAAGAAGGCCCTGACGGCGCAATCTACGTTCTGGAAGATGAAGAAGGCGGACGCCTGATCCGCCTGACACCCGCCGGATAAAACAAAAGCCCCGCTTCGGCGGGACTTTTTCGTTTCGACTTATAGCGACAGCGGCGTTTCCATATGGCGCGCATACATCATGTCGCGATGCTTTAAGAGGATCGGGTCAAGCGCAGCATCCGTCGAAGGGTCAGATGAACTGAAAGCGAGACGTGTGCGCTCTCGCATCGCGCAGACCTCTTCCGGCAATGGCTTGAACATAGCCATGACTGCAGCGCTGTAGAAGTCGATACAGCTTGGCGCATTGCCGAGATAATAATCCGAGCCTGCCTCTTCCTGCACACGCAGCTGGTTTGCAAACATGAGAAGCAGGTCCGTCACACGCTGAGACGCGGCTTCGCCTTCGGCTTCAGAATACCCGTATTTAGCGGCCAGATAGTCTGCTGCAGGTCCAACAAACCCGCCCTGTCCTGTCAGCCCCATATGCACCATTTGAAGTCGGCGCATATCAGCAAGACCTCCCTGCCCCATCAGCTCATGCGAGAGGCCGATCGCGAGCGCCCGGTCACGCGTTGCCAGCGGCAGCACGGATGGCTCCGGTGCCAGCTTCTCGGCCAGCATCAGAACATCTACCCAGCCATGACGTGGCGGTTCATCATTATACATGACCACAGGCGCGCTCTGGCTGCCCGTCCAGCCTGTCTGCGCCTCATCGCTCGTTGTCAGGCGCACAGCCAGCCAGTCTATGCCTTTGAAATACAAAAGCCCCTTGGCCGCCTCACCCCACGGGCTTGGCACTTCGGACACAACAGTCATCCGCAGGCCGGACGCCTTAATGGCTGCGTCTGTTTCAACATACTTCACCGGCATGGGGTGTCCCTTCGCATTATTCTCTGCGCACACTAGCGAGGCGCGCATGGATTGTTACCCCAAAAAAGAAAAACCCCTGACGCGGCGACGTCAGGGGCTCTTCCCGATGCTCAGGTCGATTAGAACTGGTAACCGACACCAAGCATGACACCATCTGTGTCTGTCTCCTCGAAGGAGTAATAGGTGTAGTCACCTTTCAGATACCAGCTGTCTGTCAGGTCATACTGGAGGCCTGCACCAATGGCCGGGCCTTCACTTGAGTCCTCAATGCTCGCCAGTGTTGTGCCACCTGGTGTCTGCACTTCGGCATCAATGTCGATATAGGCGTAACCCGCACGGGCATAGGCGCTCAGGCGCTCTGTGACCGGCACGTCAGCGCGGCCATAAATACCGACCAGATAGTTCATCTGAACGTCGCCAGCGGCAGCAATCGTGTCTTCGAAGTCGCCATCATTATTGTCGTCGAGGTTAAACTCGTCTTCGTCGACATTATAGTCGAACTCGCCATCATCGACGCCTGAAGAGAGCTCACCCTCTACAGAGAACCAGTCATTGAACTGGTAACCAGTGCGGGCTGTAATGCCGTTCGTGTCGACGCCCTGTTCAGCACCGTCCGGCTTAATATCGAGATACTGGTAACCACCTTCTGCGTAGAAGCCGGTGTCCTGAGCTGCGGCTGTCTGTGCGCCAAATGCCAGACCCGAAATCGCAGTCGCTGCAAGCAATGCCTTGATCATAATAAACTCCTGTCAGTTGCTTGTCGCCAATAGCGGCGAGATGACAGGGATAACGAGCGCCGGATAAAGGCCGTTCCCATGACATTTTATCCATGTTTTGCCGTCGCAATTAAGCAACGGTTCCATCAAATTTACAGCCGCGCAAACTGCCATTAACACACTGAAATATAGAGCAAATTTATGCCTGCCATAGTGTCGACACAGAATGACAGAATTGCTGCCTTCTCCAATGTTACGGAGACTTCATGTCCGGACGCATCAATGCACCGACTGCACAACAAAACACCGCATCCGGACAAAATAAGGACAATCATCCAAGCAAATCCGTATTTCGGGCAAATATTTGTAGTACAGCGTCAATTGACCATTAATTGTGTCCTGATATAGTCATTGGATAGAACGCGTTTCCCCAACGCTGAACTTTTATACGCTGATTGGTCCCCGATCCGGGAAAAACCGATCAGCGTTTTTATTTTCCCGCTCAAATAATCTGTGCTGCCTGTTGGGCGATGAGCGCAATCAACTGCCTTCTTTCTTTGCAGACGGGGCAAAGTTTCTCAGTCAATCTCTTGACCAGATGGCGTGAGTGACGCTTCTTTCTCCGCACATTGGAGGATTACCATGAAAAAACATTTGATTCTGGCGAGCGCCAGCATCATGACCCTCGCGCTTGTTGGTGCCTGCACACCGGAAGCCGAAGAGGCAACGCCTGCACCAGCACCGGCAACGGACACGACCGGCCCGACAGTTGAAGACGCCCGCGCCTTCATCGAAAACGCTGAGAGCACACTCGCCGAGCTGAGCCGTGAAATCAGCCCGATCTATTGGGAACAGGCAACAAATATCACGCCGGAAACGAACGCTGCTGCGGCTGAAGCTGGTGCGCGCTCTACCCGCGCCCGCATCGAGTTTGCAAACGCAACACGTGACTATGTCGATCTGGACCTTCCAGAAGACCTGCAGCGCAAGCTTCAGATCATCCAGTCCGGCATGGTTCTGCCAGCGCCGAGCGCGGAAGGTGCAGCTGAAGAGCTGAACACCATCACCGCCGGCCTCGACGCGACCTACTCCACCGGCACATACGCCTTCCAGAACAACACCGACGAAGTCGCTGCCATTCTGGACGAAGCGTATGAAGGCACAGACTACACATATGATATGTCTGCCCTGACGCTGGACGAGCTTTCCACTGTTATTGAAACCTCCCGCAACCCGGACGTTCTCCAGGAAGCATGGGAAGGCTGGCGCACGGTTTCACCTGTCATGGCGTCTGAATACCAGCGCATGGTCGAAATCGCGACGGCTGGTGCAAACGAACTCGGCTATGATGATGTCGCAGAAATGTGGCTCTCACAGTACGACATGCCGCCAGAAGAGATGGAAGCAGAAGTCGAGCGCCTGTGGGGTCAGGTTTCCCCGCTTTATGACGAGCTTCACTGCTATGTCCGCGGCGAACTGAACGACTATTATGGCGACGACGTTCAACCGGCTGACGGCCCGATCCGCGCTGACCTGCTCGGCAATATGTGGGCCCAGTCATGGCAGAACATTTATAGCGTCGTTGCACCGGACGATCTGGCTGGCCCAAGCTATGACCTTACCACCCAGCTGCGTGACAACGACTACACACCGATCCAGATGGTCGAAACAGGCGAAGCCTTCTTCTCATCCCTCGGGTTTGCGCCTCTGCCGGAAACCTTCTGGGAACGCTCCCAGATTGTTCGCCCTGCCGACCGCGATGTTGTATGCCACGCCTCTGCATGGAACCTTGATGATGAGGAAGATATCCGCATCAAAATGTGTACCGAGGTAAACGCTGAGGACTTCCAGACGGTTCACCACGAGCTGGGTCACAACTATTACCAGCGTGCATACCGCCATCAGGACCATTTCTTCAAAGAAGGCGCACATGACGGCTTCCACGAAGCGATTGGTGACTTTGTCGCGCTCTCCATCACGCCATACTATCTGCAGGAAATCGGCCTGATCTCCGAAGAGCAGGTTCCAGGCGCAGATGCAGACCTTGCACTTCTGCTCGACACAGCGCTCGACAAGATCGCGTTCCTGCCGTTTGCGATTACAGTCGACCAGTGGCGCTGGAGCGTTCTGGACGGTTCAACAGAGCCTGCGAACTATAACGAAGCATGGTGGGCGCTGCGTGAAGCCAATCAGGGCATCACACCTCCGGGCCCACGTCCAGCTGACGCGTTCGATCCGGGTGCGAAATACCACATTCCGGGCAACACGCCTTACCTGCGTTACTTCCTCAGCTATATCCTGCAGTTCCAGTTCCACCAGGCTGCCTGCGAGATGGCTGGCTGGGAAGGCCCGCTGCACCGCTGCTCTATCTACGGAAATGAGGAAGTTGGTGAGCGTCTGAACGCTATGCTGGAAATGGGTGCGTCCGAACCATGGCGCGACGCGCTTGAAGCCTTCACGGGCACACGTGAAATGGACGGTTCTGCGATCACCGCTTACTTCGATCCGCTGATCGAATGGATGCGTGAAGAAAACGAAGGTCGCTCTTGCGGCTGGCAGTAAGCCTCACCCGATCAAATAAAGAAAAGCCCGCTGGTTTCAGCGGGCTTTTTTGTTGAGCTTTACTCTTCGGATATTTCCCGCGCGGGCGCCGAGAAGGCGCAGACATCCAGAATCTCCGGCGGCGTGTTGTAGAAGAACTCATCTGTACGCACACGAAGACGCGTCTTGTACGCCTCGAAATCTTCACTCGTTGTTTCGAGCACTTCCCAGCGCGGACGTTCCTCTTCCGGGATATTCAACGCAAGGCGTGCCGTCAGGATTTCATCGCCGCGTTCAGGGCGCTGGATGACGCCGCTCTCAATGGCTCGATCACCGCGCTTCAGCGCCTGAATATGCTCCATACCGGAGAGGACGCGACCGAACACCGTCAAATTCCGGTCGAGATAGCGCTGCGCATCCAGAACAATGTAGAATTCAGTGCTGCCGCTATCCGGGTCGACGCCGCGCGCCATTGCCATAGCGCCCGGACAATGCAGCAGCCATTCTGTGCCTGCTTCAGGATTACGCCCGACAGCAAACCCGTCGAGATGGCCAACCACCGGCGCAAACAGGTCTTCATTACCAAGCGGCACGAAGTCTTCATCGGACGCCATGCGCTCATTCTCGTTGGCAAGCGTTGGATAAACTTCGATCCGCTCATCAACTTCAAGCCCGCCCTGCGCCACGAAACCGTCAATCACGCGGTAAAAGCGCTCACCGTCATAAATGCCGCTGGAAATCAGCTCGCGCATTTGTTCGACATGGCCGGGCGCAAAATCCTCGTTCAGCTCGATCACCACCTCGCCGCTTTCCAGCGTCATGATGAGCAGGTTTTCCGGATAGACCTCGCGATAGCTGGATGTTGCATCCTGCTGCGCAATAGCGACCGGCGAAATGGCGGCCATCAGCGCGGCCAGTGATGGAATAATAAAACGACGCATTATGGGCTCCCCGAAATGTCTCCTGATGAGAGACTGATCAAAACCGGGCGGACTGGCAAGCCGCGCTTACAGCGCGTCGCGCTCGGACTGTATTGAAGCAAGAAAGGCCTCACTCTCTTCCACGAAACGCTCGGCACGCAGGCGCAGCCCCATGATAAAGCTGACCGTCGTCAGAAGCTGAACCTGAAAGCGCGGGTCTTCGCAGGCTTCTTCAATGCCTGTTGCAAGCACAATACGCGCACTGCCGCCTTCACCTTCAAAATCAACACCCACCAGCGGGCTACGGATCAAATGGTCCATCCACATGAGATTGAAATTGGTGTTGAACTAGTCCTGATCTTCGGTCAGGCGGCCACGATAGCCGCCCATCACCTGCCGGAATTCAGAGGATAGAAGATCAAGCAGCTCGTCGCGTCCCAATAGCTCGCTGAAGCTATTGTCGATAAATGACGGTGCGTAATCACGAATGGTGCTGGCAATGGCGGTGTTCAGCGCGTCCATCTGAGATTCGTCAGCTGTACAGGATCGCAACACTTCCAGCGCAATCACGCGCTCGTCCTGCTCTGCTTCAATGATCGCAACAAGGTCGTTTGCGATATCGATATTGGTTCTGACCTCACCTTCAAGGCGCTCCAGAGCCCCGATCAGCCGCGCATTATTCCGGTTCGCCTCATTCCAGTTGCCCAGCTGGATACCCAGATACACACCGAGAATGACAATCAGCATCTCGATCAGAACGGTGAACCAGTCCTGTTTGCGGATCGACGTGGAAAGCCTGCGCATGATCATCGCTGCGCGCCCTCCTCGGCCTCAACCTCTGTAATGAAGTCTCGAATGAGCTGGCGATAAAGATCCGGCACGCGCGATGGCCCTGCATGGCCAACACCTGGCAGCATTTCAAAGCGTGCATCCGGAACAAGCTCAGCAAAACCTTCCACTGTTACAGGTCGCGCCTCGTCAAACTCTCCCGTCATGAAGAGAACAGGCACATCAATATCGGCAAGACGGTCTGTGACATCAAAGTCTTTCAGCGTGCCCGTCGCGTTAAATTCTGTCGGCCCCCACATGTAATTATAGAGGAAGGAATTGCCCGGCGCGCCGGGGCAGGAATAACTCTCCACCACCTCGCCCGGCGACATATAAGCTGCATAGAACACCGCCGTCGCCTCGGCATATTCGGCGCTATCCGTCGTGCCCGCAGCTTCATGTTCGGTCAGAACGGCCTGAACATCCTCCGGCAATAGCGTGCGCAGATAGTTTGTATCTTCAATCCACGCCTCTGTGCTGATCAGCGGCGAAGACAGTACGACAGACTGCACCCCTTCTCCGCCGGTTTCGAGGACATAATACGCCGCCAGAGAGCCGCCCCAGCTATGTCCGCCAAGGTGAATTTCATCCAGCCCCAGCGCATCACGGATGGCATCGAACTCTTCAACGAAGCGGTCGCGGTTCCAGAGGCTTAAATCATCGGGACGGCCAGACCGCCCGGTGCCCAGTTG
This sequence comes from Ponticaulis sp., assembly GCF_029210165.1. NCBI lineage: Bacteria > Pseudomonadati > Pseudomonadota > Alphaproteobacteria > Hyphomonadales > Hyphomonadaceae > Ponticaulis > Ponticaulis sp. Next base: position 1,807,696 of record NZ_JARGNT010000001.1, on the reverse strand, counting down.
ATCATAGCGGATCACAGGCCGCTCATCGCCCAATGGCGCGAGCAATTGATGCCAGCAGGATGTACCGCCAGGTCCGCCATGCATATAGACGAGCGGTATGCCGTCGCCTTCACCCGTGCCCATAACCTGATACCAGACAGGCCCGCCCGGAACGTCTACAAACCCGCTATGGGGTGAAAGGTCTGGCGGGGTCGTCGCGCAACCGGCCATAGCCAGCGCGGACAGCCCGCAAAGCCCGATCAACAGCTTCGATTTCACATCCATAATCAGCCTCCCCACACCCGAACCAAAAGTATGCATGTATTTCCGCGCATGTCTGCACATCTGGTTACAGGACGAGACGACTTCCCCATGTTTCACCATCCGGAGACAGGACCCACCTATCTCGCGAACCCGTCCAGACCGGTTCGCGCGCTGGGCGTATCTGCTTGAAATCAGCCGCCGATTCTCCAGACTGTGACGCATTCTGGGGTTTCAAATGACTGCTTTTATTCGCTTTTTGCTTATCGCAATCGGCCTGACGAGCTTAAGCCTCGTGCCGATTTACCGGGGCTATGATTTTTCTCGCGAAGCTGGTGACCTGATCGCATTGGGGGCTGGCGTTGCAGCGGGCGTGATCATCATCCTGCTCAGCACAATGGAAAAGACGTTCAAAGGCACGCTCGTCGCAGCGGCGCTCCTGTCTCTGATGACTTTGCCTGCTATGGCCGCCGTTGCACTCTATATTCGAGGCCCAATGCTTGGCCTTTCAGAAGCCGAGAGCTTCCCAATCTTCCGCAGCATTGTTGTTTTCTGCGTTGGCGCGATCATCCTGCAGGCCTTCGGGTTCACCTGCTATATCAAATCCTTCATTCGCTACGTGAAAGAAGGGCCGGCCTATAAGCGCAACCCCTTCTATCAGGCTGCTGAATAGAGGTTACCTCTGCCCCGGATACCAGAACGCCATATGGCAGCCCTTGCAGGTATTGTAGAGATTATCTGACTGAGCGACGAGCAGCGCCGCATCGCGGGTTTCAACAGCCGTCACGGCCAGATCAGCCTCTGCAGCGAAGGCCTCCATCATCGCGCGGAAGCCATCTGGATTGGCATCAATATTGGCCTGCACCTGCTCTGGCGGCACAAAGCCATTGCCCTCAAAGCCAAGGTCCACGCCCGGCGCAGCCACAACGAAATGCTCTGAAGCCGCCAGAAGAAGCGCAGTATCACGCAGCGCTACAGCGCCCTCACCCATGAGCGCCCATTGTTCTTCGGTGAGCAGAGAACCATCCAGCTCGCCATTGTCATCATACGCCCAGAAAGCCGTGTCGCCATAATTCTGGAAATCAGGCTGGAAGACATTCAGCATAGCCTCGTTGATCGTCAGCACAGGCGCGACTTCGTCTGGCGCGCCAGCGTGCGTACACGCGCCGACAATCGCAGCGGTCGCCACCGCAAGACCCGTAAGTTTAAGAGCATGTCTCATGATGCTTTCTCCCCTTTGCGCCAGACTATGACGATACCCCACTAACGCCAACAGGATTCAATGTCGCGCCTAACGGCGAGACGTCGAAGGATCACTCGGCAGCCTCCAGATCAGACACCAATGACGTCGCCTGTCGATCAAGGTAATCAAGAAACGACGGCAGCCACGCAAGTTTGCTCAGTTGCATATTCAGCTGCATTCGTAGCGCCTCCGTCTCCCGGAGACTTTCGGCTGAACGCACAACGAGGGCAAAGTTTTCTGGCGGAGGACAGTTTTCGTAGAATGTGTCCGGGTTTGCATCTGGCTGACTGGGTTCGGGACTGGATGCTAAGGAGAGACAGCCAGCGACGTGCGTGCCGACGCGGCCTTCAATCAGTTGGCGCGACAGATCACGATAGCCGGATTGAAATATCGTCAAGGTTTCAATCTCGTGGGAAGAGTCTTCATAATAGTCGCGGAGTCGGCGCTGTATCGGTCCGCTGGCGATGAGGTCGAGATCGCCAGCATTCTGAAGTTCCCTGTAAATCTGGGCAGATGGCTCAAACGGCCACTCGCCGCCGGCAATCCAGCTGTCGAGGACAAACGCCCACATCTCATCAATCGTTTCAGGCGGATCAGACCGCAGCGCGTCATCCACGCGCAGCGCAGCTTCCAGTACTTCTCCATACCATTGCCGACGCACCGCAAAGGCATCGAGATCAGCGTGGAGATCGGCAATGAGCCGCTCACGCGAGGACTCCGCCTCAATCCGGTTGCTCCGCGCTTCGTTCCAGTTATTGACCTGCAGACCGATGAAGACGCCCATCACCACGATCAGCGTCTCAATGATCACGGCAAACCAGTCCTGCTTGCGGATAGAGGTGGCAAGGCGTCTAAGGATCATGGCTTTGCTCTCTTAAAAATCTGCCTCAAAAGGGCATGCTTCGACCAGCTCGGTTCCGGGCGAAAGGCTGGAATTGAATATATCCTGTTCAACGAGCCAGCGACCGTCCGCCGAGCGTATACGTACTTCCAGGTACTTTCCAACATCCACACCCGTCTTCCCGTCATCGAGCGGAATCAACAGACATGAGCGCCCTCTGATAATCGCGTGATCCCCGATAACATCGATATGCTCAACGTGTAGAGCGATGCGGAAGCCCTCTTCATAAGTGGCCTCCCATGTCACAATTGCTTCGCGGCCCGTCACAGCGGGAGATCCCGGAGGCATCATCACGGCATCTGTGGTGAACAAATCCGCCAATGCTGCCCAATCATTCCGATTATAGGTCTCGACCCAGGTCTGCGTTGCCGACACCAGGTTAGCTTCATCATCCGCTTGTGATGGCGTTTCGCTACACCCACTTACGAAGCCGCTGACCGCAATGGCAAGCATCAAAAATACAGTTTTATTCACTTCGTCCCCAATCCTTCACTCATCCAACATCCTCCAGCCGATCCCACAAATCGGTCGGCGGGACATCTTTCATCATGCCGCCGACCATCTCCACAAAGCCTGGATTGAAGTATCCTGAGCAAACCTCCCAGAGCGCCCGGCTCCGCTCGGTCCCGAGCACAAAATAGATTACGCCGTGATAGGTTTCCCAGGACTCTCGGGTGATTGCGCCATTCTGGTATTGCAGCCACTCATATTCACGCGCACGCATCTGGCCGATCATCCAGAAAAACAGCTTCGTTTTTTCTTCAAAACCTGGTTTTTCTGCCTGCGAGAAAATGCGTCCAAGTTCCGGAAAATCAACAAATTTGTAGACGCCGGTCTGATCGTAGGTGAGTTGCGCCTGCCGTCCTTCAGATCGCATTTGCTGCGCGCCCTGATGCACCTGCATGGCAAGATAGATGAGGGTCGCCGCGACAACGACCACGCCGACAATCTGGGCAATCAGGGCCGCTTGTTCCAGGGTCATCTTATCTCCTCCACGAGCTCTCTGATGTCATTCAACTCATCCAGAACCCCTATTGAGAGCGGCGTCACATGGCTTTGCCATTGATGCCAGTGAAACAGGTTCTTGATAATTTCGCCCTCTTTGCAGGCCTGCGAAACGGGCACGGAGAGCATAACGGGAAAGCTCCTCCCCCACTGATAGCTTCGGCCGGCATAGGTCGACTCGCGAGGTGGCATTGGTGGCCCAATGTCAACTGACCGCCTGAACGCAGCGGGTGTCTCAAGTGGTATGACCTCCGACCAGCCAGATTCTGCTTCAAACAGGTCAAACGTGAATGCAAGATCAGCAAGACGCTGGCGCGCTGAGCTCGACTGTTGCGCGAGAAGGATCGGATCGCTGGTCAGGTCCTCAAGCGCTGCCACGCGCAAATGGATACTCGCCGTCGCCCGGGTTGCCTGAAGACCATCGTTAACTGCATCGACGGCAACTTCGGTGTCTGTACAGGCCTGCAGCGCTTCTATGGCCGCCTCAACACGAGGAAGTGACCGGCTCTGGTCGTCGATAACACGCTCAAGTTCGGCCATGTTGCGGTCAATCTCAGTTTCGAACCGCTCAAGCGCCTCCTGATAGACGACCTGGTTGACGCGAGCCGCATTCCAGTTCCCGAGCTGAATACCCAGAAAAACACCCATCACAACAATCAGTGTCTCAATGACAACGGCGAACCAATCCTGTTTGCGGATGGAGGTAGCGAGGCGGCGCAGGATCATCGCTTACCGCAATGCCCGTCAGCCAACATACATCTGAAAAATCGCATACGCGCCCCGCCCCATTTCAACCCGAAATGAAGTATGCACGATTTTCGCGAGATGTCTTCCCGAAGGCATCTGCACCCGCAGACGCAGTTGTTCTGGCTTCAGATGGCTACAGCACCGAGCGAATTGAGAAGCAGCCCTGAGCACGCCCATCGTGAAAGCGGCAGTAGCCGTGAGCGGTGGTCAAACAATGGCAGCCCTGAGCGCGTTCTATGCGAACACAGTTCGCGAGAACAAACAAAAGCGCCTAAGCCAGACGCTCTTTCGTGGTCGTGAACTTCAGGTCAGGGTTTCTGTCCATCGTATAGTTCGCATCCCAGGTATCTTTGCCGAGATAGACAGGGTCGCCATCAAGGTCGGTGCCGGACTGGGATTTGTTCTTATCCATGAAGGCTTCGAGCTTGTCCTGATCGCCGGAAATCCAGCGCGCCACATTGTACGGCGCTGTCTCGAATTCGACTTCGAGGCCATACTCTGCCTGCACGCGCTCTTTCATGACTTCAAACTGGAGCGAGCCAACCGCCCCGACAATCATGTCCGAACCAATTTGCGGGCGGAACAGCTGGGTCACGCCTTCTTCGGCCAGAGACTCCAGCGCCTTTTTGAGGTGCTTCTGCTTCATCGGGTCTTTCACCCGCGCACGACGCAGAAGCTCCGGCGCGAAGTTCGGAATGCCCGCGAATTTCACGTCGCCGCTTTCAGAGAGCGCATCACCCACGCGCAGCGCGCCATGGTTCGGAATACCGATCACATCGCCCGGAAAGGCTTCGTCAGCAATCTCGCGGTCCTGCGCAAGGAACATCATCGGATTGTGCACATTGAGCAGCTTGCCGGATGAGGTTTTCAGCTTCATGCCGCGCTTGAACTCGCCGGATGAAATACGGAAGAAGCCCACACGGTCGCGGTGGTTCGGGTCCATATTCGCCTGAATTTTGAAGATGAAGCCCGTAACCTGTTTGTCATCGCGCACGATGATCTTTTCCTGTCCCTTCACCTCAGCCTTTTGCGGGCGCGGCGGCGGTGCAAACTCGCCAATGGTGGAGAGAAGCTCGTGAACGCCGAAATGGCGGAGCGCGGAGCCGAACACGACCGGCGTCATATGGCCCTCAAGGTAGGACTGATGATCGAACTCTGGCAGGCCATCCTGCGCGAGCTCGGCCGTCAGTTCCAGCTCTTCCAGAACGCTTTCATCCACACGGTCAGCCAGTGAATTGGAGCCATCCATTTTAATGCGCTCGGCGCGCTCCGGATGCTCTTTCGCGTCCGCCGCGAGCTTTTTGAACAGGCAAAATTCACCCGTGCGCAGATCTTTCATGCCCGCAAAGCGGTTACCGGACGCGGCCGGCCAGTAGAGCGGCGACACATCAAGCGCCAGCTTCTCATGTACCTCTTCCAGAATATCAAACGGGTCCTGAGCCTCGCGGTCCATCTTGTTCACAAAGGTGATGATCGGAATGTCGCGCATACGGCAGACTTCGAACAGCTTCAGCGTCTGCGGCTCGATACCCTTCGCGGCGTCGAGCACCATAATGGCAGAGTCCGCCGCCGTCAGCGTACGATACGTATCCTCGGAGAAGTCTTCGTGGCCCGGCGTATCAAGCAGGTTGAACACTTTGTCATCATGCTCGAACGTCATGACGGAGGCCGAAACCGAAATACCGCGGTCACGCTCGATCTTCATCCAGTCAGAGCTTGTCCGGCGACGTTCACCACGCGCAGCCACCTGCCCCGCCAGACGGATCGCACCGCCTGCCAGCAGCAGGTTCTCCGTCAGCGTGGTCTTACCAGCGTCCGGGTGGGAAATGATAGCGAAGGTGCGCCGGCGTTCGGCTTCTTGCGAAAGGGATAAACTCATGCGCGCGATTTAGTTGGGATTGGCCAAAATGTCGAGGAACTCGTCAGCCAATGCAACCAAACCCGTGTTTTGAAGCGTCAAACCCTGACCAACGAGTACTGCTATTCGCTTTTAGGATTGCGGCGAATTTGTCCCTCAATGAACCAATATGTCCGCTAGGAGTTAATAACCTAGAAATCGAGCGACACTGCCCTGTCTCTCCGCACGCAACCTTACCGGCCAGTCCTGAAATGTAAGCAGTTGCGAACGATGTTCCGAAAAGTTGTTGAGCCTGCGCCAAGCCGATACTCGCTTCACCAAACGACGTTGATGGACTATTCATCCCGCCGGGTGCCAGTACATACCGCAAATTTGGGACATTGATGTGAGTGGAAATGGGCTTCATCTGTGCATAATCAAAGCTTCCAACCGCAAATATATCGTCGAACATCGCTGGCAACTGCACACTCGATCCCGTATTCCCTGCAGCAGCCACCGCGATTGAATTCGGCATAACGCTGAGCGCTGATCTGAAGAAAAACTCAATTTGCTTCATGCTGAACGCGGAAAGTTGGCTTAATCCACAGTGATTGCAAAGCTCAAAAGCATCCAAGCTAAAGCTCATATTAATAACATCAAATGGTCCAAGCTGCGAGATCAGAAACAAACCCGCGACCACATTGCTAAGGGCTCCGCTATGTTCAAAGGTGCGGATGGATACTTTTTCTGCTCCCGGTACTACACTACCAATTATTTGAGCCACGCAACTGCCATGACCTGTCGTGTCGAAGGGCGTTACAGCCCCGCTAATTGGGTCATACGTATCATATTGTATTGCTGCTGTTTTGCCTGCTGTGACCACATTAAGGTCGACTCCTGAATCAAGCATCGCAATTCGAACGCCATCTCCACATTGAGGGCGTGCTGGAGCAAGGGAGCTAATCGCTTGAACATATTTCGCGATCTCTGCATCATTCAGCTGAATTGTCGCTGACGCAGGCTGCACCAAAAAGTCTGGACTAGCCATTCCTACAAATTGCAAACTTGCAAACTTAGAAGCGAAATTGAACTCTTCTCCGAACGGAACCCGGGCCACAAAAGGTAATGTTTGTGCTAATCTTTGGTCGCGTAGCTCGACATCGTTTGCCTGCAAAACATCAATAATGCGGTGGTCAAGCTCGAAATCTCCGCCAAATTCTTTTTGAAGCATTTCGACAGCGCGGTCAGTTTCCATTTCAAAGGGTTGCGGCCCAATGAGCAACCTACCCGGAACTCGGCAAGCCATCAGCTTTCATTCTTCCATGTCAAGGTAACTTTGAAGTTTGCACCAACCGTCCCTTTGGTGATGAATGGCACACCGGCCTCGCCGCCGACGCTTACGCCGAGTTCAACCGCAACTTCCCTCGGCGGGTTGTTAATTTTACCGATTTCGCCTGCAAAACCCTGCCACGTTTTTTCTACTGTTTTTAAAACCTTTTTTAGCGCCTCTTCGTCGATCTCCACGAAGTCACCTCGGCCCGCCTGAGGACTAACCCCACCAGCAAGATTTCCGACCTGCACCATTACCGAATCCGACATCTAAACTCTCCCCCTGAAAATCTGCTTCGCGAAAATGGGGAAATTTCAGTAATTTACAACCCCAGAAAAATAAACACCCTGAATCTATTAGGGTGCGACACAAAAATTTGTCGCATTCTGCGTGTGTTTTACGCTTGACGAAACATACCGTACATTTATAGGAGCGCACCGGATTTCAGATGGTCAGACACTGCCTCCCTTCCGGCCCACCTGACAATAAGGAATCCCGCAATGTCTGATACCATTGACCGTCAGCGCAAAGCTGAACTCCTCGACAATCCTGTTGAGCATATCGACATCACTGAGTTTGATGGCCGCCAGCTGATCGAAGCCTGGAGCAAGATGAGCTTTTCGTCCCGCGATGCAGCGCGCGCGGCGAAAATTCTCAACATGATGCTGGAAGACAAATCCTGCTCGACCATGCTCACCCTTGCTGGCTCCACATCCGCGGGCGGCTGTATGCATGTCTGGCGCGATATGGTCGCCAACAATATGATCGACTCAATCGTCTCTACGGGCGCGTCCATCATCGACATGGATTTCTTTGAAGCGCTCGGCTTCAAACACTATCGCGCACCGGAAATTCCGGACGACCGTATTCTGCGCGATCTCTATATCGACCGTATTTACGACACTTACATTGACGAAGAAGAGCTTCAGGCCTGCGATCACATCATCAAGGACATCGCAGATAACCTCGAGCCGCGCCCGTATTCCTCCCGTGAATTCATCTACGAGATCGGCAAATGGCTGGCGGCTGGCAATGCCAAGAAAGAAGGCTCTCTCATCCAGACCTGTTACGAAGAAGGCGTGCCGATCTTCGTGCCGGCTTTCTCTGACTGCTCTGCAGGCTTTGGTCTAGTTAAGCACCAGGTTGACCGCATGAAAGAGGGCAAGCCTTACATGACGATCGACTCTGTCGCTGACTTTCGCGAGCTGACCGAAGTGAAGATCCAGGCAGGCCGCACGGGTCTCTTCATGATTGGCGGCGGCGTACCGAAGAACTTCGCGCAGGACACGGTAGTCTGCGCCGAAATCCTTGGGCAGGACGCTGAAATGCACGCATACGCCGTGCAGATCACCGTTGCTGACGTACGTGATGGCGCGTGTTCATCCTCTACGCTGAAAGAAGCCTGCTCATGGGGCAAGGTCGACGTCGCGCTGGAGCAGATGGTGTTCGCAGAAGCTGGCACAGTTGCGCCGGTTATCGTCTCTGACGCTTACCACCGTGGTCATTGGAAAACCCGCCAGAAGCGTCGCTGGGCAGACCTCTTCCAGAAATAAATTTATCGGGCGGGCGCTTTAATAGCGCCTGCCCTATTCTGCCGGTGCGAACTGGCCTGCAGGCGCAGCGACCATGCGCAGGCGATGCATCAGAAACAGAGCGAGCGTCAGGCTCAGCATGACTTCTGAATACTCCTCAAAGGACTCGTGCTGAAGCAGCACCGCCGTCGAAAGCGTCAACACCATGCCGAAGCGCGCAACGCCCAGCCAGTCTGTGAAGGCTGCAATCTCTCCGATCACAGGCATATCAGCCCGCGCAGACAGCCAGCGGCGTGCCCCGCCAAGCACGGAGGCCGCACACATCGCAATCAACGCAAAACCGGCCACCGCATAGATCGGATCATAAAGGCGCGGATTTACCAGATTATGGATGTTGGTTTCCTGCTGCAGATTCACTTCGGCGAGCGCTTCCGGCGTCTCCCAATGGAAGATCCACTGCCCCCAGCTCAGCTCCTCACCTGCGATCAGAAAACACGCCGCGCCAAGGCCGAGATAGGCAAAGCGCATCATGGTCTGGTCTGCGCGCGCAATCAGAAATGATAGGCCGCACGCCATCAGGAAGAACAGCACCGTGCCATACTCGATCGGGCCCGCATCTGTCTCTTCGGTACTGAATAGCCATGCCAGCTCTAGCGAGCCCCGCGCATGAAGCGCGCTCAAAACAGCCAGAACCGCAATGGGCGCACCAGCGATGATGAAGACGCTCAGCCGGTCGACAGATGTCGCCTCCAGCCCGCGCGGAAAGATGAAACGTATCGAAATGATGGCAGCGAGAACCGCAGCGATACAAAATAGAACAGTCTGAAATAACATTGGCGTCTCAAAACTCAGTTTTGTGACACTCTGCAATTTCAGGGCCGCATTCAGGACTCCTTCAGCAAACAGTCCATCCGCATCCGGAGTTTATGCTTCAAATCCTGATGCCGCGCTTTTCCAGCTTCTTCTCGATGAGACGCATATTCCGGCGATGGCTTTTAAAGCCGAAGTCGAGAAAATCACCCAGCAGCGGCACAAGGCCGATTACAAAGTCGACCCCCAGATTGCCGATCATCTGCATGCGGGTGCCCCAGCCCATGCCGAGCTTGTTGGCCAGGCTGACATGATAGGCGCCCATCGCCGTAGTGAAAGCATCACCCACGCCCGGGATAAGGCCGATAATACCATCCAACCCCACGCCAAAACCGGCAATCTGGAACTGGTCATCCAGCAGACGCGACAGTGCGCGCGCCTGTTGCAGCGCCTGTTCCTGCTCGGGTGTCAGCGTCTCTTCGGGGCCAAGAATTTCCATGTTTGGGACTCTATCCAGTGATTATGGCATTCTAACGCTGGAAACCGGTTCAAGGTTGCGACGTTATTCAGCTTGAATTCTTATGGCATGGATCAGGGCTGCGATAGCCGGGGGAAGAAATGAGTACACGTCACCAACCGGCATCCGTCCTGCGCATTATAGCCAAAGTGCTTTTGCATATCGTGTTCGTCATAGCGGCCTTCATCATGGCCGGTGGCATTTATTTCTGGATTGGCTGGCCGGTTCCTGCACGCGAATTTGCAGGCATAGCGGTTTTCCCCGCTGCTTTGCTCCTCTGGTTCTGGCCTGGCAAATCCAAACTTATCCGGCGCGTTGGGCTGGGTCTGATCATGATCGCCTTCTTTGCGGTTTATTACACCAAGCCTCCAGCCCCGCAGGACTGGGTACCCCTGCATGAGCGCCGCGCCTCCGCCGAGTTTGCAGGCGATAACGTCACCATCCACAATTTCCGTGATGCCGAACATCATTCCGATGCGCCTGTTGAAGTCCACTGGCGCGACGAGAGCTTTGACTTGTCAGAGGTCGAAACCGCCGAGCTGATCATACAGCCTTTCGGCGACGGTCCGTTCCTCACCCATATCTTCATCACCTTCGGGTTTGAAAGCGGCGAGCAACTGGCTGTGTCGGTTGAAGCGCGGCGCGTCAGCTGGGACCGCTTCCAGCCCCTTGGCGGCTTCTTCCGAAACTTCGAGACCTATCCCGTCTTCGGCACGGAGCGTGACCTCATCGGCAAGCGTCTCGCGCATGTGCCGCCAGAAGAGATGTATTTCTACCCGCTGGAGCTGACACCGGAAGAAGTCCGCTCTGTGCTGGAAGACCTGCTGCGCTTTTCCACCGACCTGTCCGAAACACCGGACTTTTACGACACGCTGGAAGAGAGCTGCTTTACCGGTCTTGTGAACCAGTCCCGCGAGCTGAAATCGCGTATTCCGTCATGGGATATCCGCCGCTGGATACCGGGCTATGCCCTTCCGCTTATGCGCGATCATGGCCTGATCAGTGATGACCTGCCGCTGGAGGAGCAACAAATGCGGGCCCATCTTCCAAATGATGTCCCGCACCCGTTCAGCTTCGACACAGACAGGGATTTCAGCATCTATCTGCGTGAGCAATTAGGCGAAGAGGCGTGAGCCAAAGCCCACGCCTCCTTCGGGTTTAGGCTGGCACGGCCTCGCGGTCTCGCGCAGGGGAGCGTGTACTTGCCAGCAGGATGGCCACACCGGCCAGAGCAGACAGGGTCGACCCCATCAAAACACCAAGCCTGATCTCGTTCATCGCTGCTGCATCCGAAAAGGCGAGCGTGCCGATGAAGAGCGACATGGTGAAGCCGACACCTGTGAGGCAGGCAAGGCCGTAGAGATGCGCCCAGTTTACGCCATCCGGCAGGCGCGCAATGCCTGTCTTCACCGCGATAAAGCTAAGGCCAAACACGCCCACCTGCTTACCAATGAAAAGACCAGCGGCCACACCAAGCGTCAGCGGTGCCATCAGCGTTTCCATCGTCAGGCCCGAAAGTGAGACACCGGCATTTGCGAAGGCAAACAGAGGCACAATCGCGAAGGCGACCCACGGGTGGAGGCCATGCTCCAGACGTTTCAGCGGCGATGGTTCGCTCTCATTCCGGCCGTAAATCGGAACAGCCAGAGCCGTGATCACACCGGCAAGCGTCGCATGGACACCGGATTTAAGCACGCACACCCACATGAAAACACCGATCAGCACATATGGCGCGATACGTTTCACGCCGAGCCGGTTCAGCGTGATGAGACCCGCCAGACCAACGCCTGCCAGCATGAGCGCTTCAACGGACAGATTGCTCGTATAGAAGAGCGCGATGATGATGATGGCGCCGAGGTCATCAATGATAGCCACCGCCAGAAGCAGAACCTTCAGCGCAACCGGCACACGGCTTCCCATCAGGGCAAGAATACCAAGCGCGAACGCAATGTCAGTTGCCGCAGGAATAGCCCAGCCATTCAGGTTTTCAGGGCTGCCTGCATTGATGCCGAGGAACACAAGCGCTGGCACGAGCATGCCACCCACCGCTGCGAACAACGGCAACACAATCTTGTCTCGTGATGAAAGCTGCCCCTGTAATACCTCGCGCTTGATCTCCAGACCCACGAGGAAAAAGAAGACCGCCATCAGGCCATCATTAATCCAGAGGATAAGCGGCTTGTCGATCTCAAGAGCCCCCACAGTAATGGCAACGGGTACATCCAGAAATGCGGAATACAGGCTGGCAATCGCGCTGTTATTGATAAGAACGGCGAAGACTGTCGCGAGAATGAGGAGCAAGCCGGCTGAGGGCGCCCACTCGAAGAATTCAACAGCACGTCTGAATATGCGTGTCATAAGGGTCCTTCCTTGGAAAAAGAACTGCGAGACCGGGGACTCAGTCTCGCAGAGTTGGGGTGGAGGTTAGCTATGAGGGCGGATGGGCGTCCGCCTCAGCTGCTTCAGCTGCCCGCATACGGCAGAGAAGAGTGGTGGAGGACGATGCGCATCAGGCCTTCGCTGTCACGCACATAGCCGAATGAGAACTCGACCTTTGTTTCCTCCGTTTCACCGACCGGGGTGAAATAATAATTGCCCATCGCAAGGGCGCTGTCGCCCAGCGTTATGATCTGCTGTTCGCCGAAGCGGACATTGGACCAGGGGCGGATGGCAAATCCTGAATCTTCGTCGATGTCACCGCCGACAAAATACGAGAGCGCGCCGTCAAATTCGGGGCGGAACTGCTCCTCTGCAGCCAGTGTCGGCTTGAAGAGGACTTCCAGCTGATCATAGGCATAAAGCGAGCGGATCATGTTCGATGCGACGGCGTCATAGTCTTCGCCGTTCTGAAAAGCCGCGCCGATGCGGACAATCCCTTCACCCCAGACACGCTGGGCGTCGAGTACGTCCTGCTCGGTAATGTTCGCCAACTGCTCAGCCGCCGTCGTCGCATATGCTGGTGCAGCGACGGAGAGCGGTGCCATGATGGCAGCAGCGGCTCCAGCCTTGAACCAGCGACCTGATGCGGCGCTTTTCTGGCGGACTTTCTTACGGCGGATAATGTCTCTTGTACGTCTCATGTTTCGCTCCTGTTTTCGCTTACAGAAGTGAAATGGATTGCGCCCTTCCATTCTTCCAATATAATAAAAATTGAATTTCAATCGGAAAAATCGATAGATGCGGCCCACGCTGAAACAACTGGAATATCTCGTCGCGATTGCCGAAACGGGAAAATACGGCGAGGCCGCAAAACGGGTGAATGTCAGTCAGTCCAGTCTTTCAACGCAGATTGCAGACATGGAAGAAGAGCTGGGTACCCGCCTTCTGGAACGTGGACGCCATGGCGCTGTGCTCACCCCGACAGGCCGGGATATTGTTGTCCGCGCGCGCTATATTCTGCGCCAGGTCGAAGAGCTTCACACGCTCTCGCGGCAAAGCGAGGAAGACTTTAAAGGCCGCATCAATCTGGGCGTCCTTCCCTCCGTTGGCCCCTATCTTCTGCCACCAGCGACCCGTCAGCTCCACCAGCGTTTCCCCGAACTCAGACTGATCGTGCGCGAAGAACGCACCATCGATCTGGCCGAACATTTGAGCGATGGCCGGTTTGACCTGATCATCTCTACACCCGAAAGCCACCCTGAGTGCCGGAGCGAACCGCTTTTCACCGAACAGCTCTGGATATGCGCCGCATCCGATGATCCGCTGAGCAGTACGACAGGTCCGGTAGAGCCTGAGGAACTACGCGGCCACCCGCTGCTGACTATCGGATATGGCCACCGCCTGAGCGAGCTGGTGCACAGGCTGGCAGATGATATCGGCACGCAGGTCAGCACCGAATATGAAGGCTCCAGTCTCGATGCCGTCCGTCAGATGGCGATAATGGGCGCGGGCGTGGCCGTTCTACCGAGCCTCTATGCGCTGTCTGAAGCCCGCCGTGACCCCGATCAGATCATCAGGCGCATCAACTACCCTTCAGCCGAGCGGGAGATTGCGCTTTGCTGGCGGGCCTCCTCACCTCTTACAAACCGGTATCGCATGCTTGCTGACGAGCTTTCCAAAACCGCCTCCAGCATACTCGAGCAAGGCGCCGCAAGCATTGGCGCGGCTTAATCGCTTCCCATAGCGCAGCGACGCAGATACAGATTTTAAACAGGTGACATGGGCGACGGGACTGATGATCGACTGGTTGATCGCAAACTGGATTGAGTTGGCGGGCTTTGTAACGGGCGCGGCCTGCGTCTGGCTGCTCGTTATCCGCAACATCTGGACCTTCCCGGTCGGCATGGTGAACTATGTGTTTTTCGCCGTTCTGTTCGTCCAGTCAGGTCTTTACGCGGATGCCGGCCTTCAGGGCGTCTACTTCATTCTGGCCAGTCTTGGCTGGTATTGGTGGCTGCGCGGCGGCGATGACCATAAGGGCGTGGAAGTTCACGAAGCCTCCCCCAAGGTTCTGATCGCATGCGGCGTTGCAGTTATTGTCATTGCCGCCCTCATCCAATGGGTGCTGCACGAATATACAGACTCTACGGTTGCAGGCTGGGATGCGCTCACCACAGCGATGAGCCTCGTCGCCCAGTTCATGCTGTCGCGCAAATGGATTGCCAACTGGTGGCTCTGGATTGCGGTCGATCTCATCTACATCCCGCTCTACATCCATAAGGGCCTCTGGCTGACAGCCGGTCTCTATGCGGTCTTCCTGGCTATGTGTATTGCCGGTCTGATTGAGTGGCAAAAAGCGCGAACCGACAAACCAAAAGCTGCGGACAGCCTCACGTAATGGCGAATATCTTCTGGCCTTTACTGCCCGCGTCCTTGCGCGCGAAATTCTGCCGTCGCATCGTTGTGACAGGCGCTGAAAGCACCGGCACGACCACGCTTGCGCTCATGATGGCCGAGGCTTTGAACTCGCCTTACGTCGCAGAATATGGCCGCGAATACACTGAACGCCGCGCCAAAGTGACAGACGAGCCATGGCGCACCGAAGAGCTCGTTGAGATTGCTGAAGAGCAGAACGCGCTGGAAGATGCCGCCGCGCGCCGCTCTGACAATGGCCTCATCATTGCTGACACCGATGCCCTCACAACCGCGCTCTGGCATGAACGCTATTTCGGGTCTCGCTCGCCGGCTGTTGATGCTGTTGCAGCGAAACAGGTTCGCCCGTTTGCCTATATCCTCACCTCTGATGACATTGCCTTCGAGGCCGATGCCATCCGCGAAGGCGGCGAAGAACGCCACACCATGACGACCCGCTTTCGCGAAGAAATCATCAAAAGCCGCGTACCGTGGATTGAAGTCCGTGGCAGCCGCGAAGAGCGTCTCACCGAAGCGCTCCGCTTTCTCTGCTCGCTTGGCGTCAAATAACACTGACGCCGATATCCGGCATCAGGCGGTAACCAGATTAAGCGCGCGTTTCGGCGTCCAGACACCGGTCAGCGATGTCATGCTCGCATAGTCGCGGAAATCACGTGGCGGACGCCCCAGAGCTTCCTGCACGCCATAGCCGATCTTCTCATTCCGGCCATCCATCACCGTCGCGAAGATATAATCCATCAGCCAGACAAGCTCTGCGGGCATGCCCATATCTTCAATGCCTTCCAGAAACACGTCATGCGGAATGTCAGCAAAGGTGATCGTGCGCCCAAGTGCGGATGAAAGCTCTTCGGCGATATCCTCAAGCCCCAAAAGACGCGGGCCTGTCGTTTCATAGGTTTTGCCCTCATGTCCCTCCTCGGTGAGCGCCGCAATGATGACATCGACAACATCGTGCACATCAACGAAAGGCTCGCGCGTACCGCCGGTTGGCAAAGCAATTTCACCTTCCTGAACCATGCTGCGGAAAGCCCCTTCAGAGAAATTCTGGTTAAACCAGGCTGACCGGACAATCGTCCAATCCATGCCGGAGAACCGGATAATCTGTTCGCAGGCAAGCGCCTCTTCCTCACCGCGGCCGGACAGGAGCACAAGCTTTTGAATACCCATCCGATAGGCGAGGTCAGTGAACTCGGTGATCGACTGCCGCGCTTTCGGCATCGCCAGATCCGGCGCAAAGTTCACATAAACCTGCGTCATGCCCTCAAGACAGCGCCGCCACGTCTCCGGCTTCTCCCAGTCGAAAGCAGGCTCGGCCTGTCGCGACCCGATACGAACCTTGTGCCCGCTATCCCAGAGCGAACGCACAACGCGGTGACCGGTGCGGCCTGTGCCACCCAGCACAAGCGTAGACGGAACTTTAGGGCGGCGGATTTCAAACAGTTTTGCAGGCTGGAAAATTGACTTCATGACTTGCTCCTCCTCGTCAGAACAAGTCCATGTCTACCGGCACTCTAATCCTGCATCTTGACGCCGCGCGACAGAGTTTTGGCCGGACGCGACACAAATCATCACGGCTTCAGGCGTTCGTGCGGAAGCTTCCCGGCGAGCGGCCCTCCCACCGGCGGAACGCGCGATTGAAGGCGCTCTGCTCGGAAAAGCCGGTCAGAAACGCGATCTCTGCAAGCGAATAACCGGTGTCGTTCAGCAGCTTGCGAGCCATGATGTGACGGGCCTGATCCACAAGCGTCTGATAGGTAACATCTACCTCAGACAGGCGCCGTTGGAGCGTTCTCGCGCTAAGCCCCAGCTTTTCAGAAATGGCCGAGATCGGCGGCGGACCATCACTCAGCGCCAGACTGATTTCCTTACGGACCTGACTTTCCAGCCCGACCTCGCTTTCGCGGTCTGACAGCTCTCTCTCGATATGCTCGTCAAAAAAGGACCAGACATCACGATCACCCAGCCGCGTCTTGGCCAGCAAATCTTCGGTCCGGAAGACATACCCGTAATAGTCTGACTTAAAATGGACAGAGCTCTGGAAATACTCTTCAAGCGCTAACGGGCATCCTACAGCGTCATGACTATAGTGAACCGCGACGGGTTTGAAATCAGGGCCGCACGCTTCGCGACAGAGCGACATGTAGGTTACGAACGAGGCTTCATTCGAGAGCAATAACCCTCGAACCGGCGGAAACTCACGCAGGTGTATCCAGCGCGTAAATTCTCCGTCCTCTTCCAGTCTGAAGCCAGAAACATTCTGCACAAACAGGCGTGAGTGGCGGGCGATACGTTCAAAGGCATGCAACAGCTGCGGGGCTGTTTTCCATGCCAGGCCAACCGCCCCGTAATCTTCGCACGTCATGGTGCGGGCGGCATTGATGTGAAATTTGACCCGCTGGCCTTCGAGGTCTGCAATCTCTTCGAGAAGCGCGAAATACTTGCGGGCAGGCACCATCACTTTGGGGTCGGCGAGCTCGGCCTCCGACACCCCCGCCCGCGCAAGAAGCTGCGCACGCGCGTCCGCAACCGGATTGTTCTCCAGCATTTTGCGCACGAATAATGTCGAAACTTCCCCCATGGGGACAAAAAATTAGAGTGAAATGCGCGAATTAACAAGCACCTGCTCGTGCAGTTCTTTTGCGCCACCTGCTTCCGGAAAGTTTGGAAGCCCCGTCAGGACTTGAACCTGAAAATAGCAGACTTGCAGGTCTGCCGCGTTAATCTTTCGCCACAGGGCTATACCGGAGCTGAACATCCCAGCAGAACGCGAGTGCTGCAAGCAAGTTCAACTCATGCGTGATCAGCTTTAAACCCACAAACGTCAAAGGGGTATTTAAATCTGCGTCACAATTTCCCTTTCCGGTCATTTGTAATCCAATTAGGCTTTCCGGAATGATCCTGCCCGTTGAACCCTCTGCCCTTTTTCCGTTTTTAATCGCGATCCTGCTGGTCGAAGCGACCCCCGGTCCGAATATGGGGTATCTGGCTGCGCTGTCCGCATCCGAAGGGCGCGCTGCGGGCTTTCGCGCTGTCCTTGGCGTCACGCTGGGGCTGTCAGTTTACATGCTGGCATCGGTTGTCGGGATTGCCGAAATCGTGGCCCGTATTCCGCCTCTATATGCAGCGCTGCGCTGGGCGGGTGTTCTGTTCCTCCTCTATCTGGCGTGGGAAGCCTGGCAGGACGCGGCCGAGACATCGCCGTCAAAGTCCGAGGACGGTTGTGCCTCTCCGTTCTGGCGCGGCTTCATGGCCAATGTGCTCAACCCGAAAGCCGCCGTGTTTTACGTCTCGCTGCTGCCCGGCTTCATGAATATGGAACGCAGCGCCTTCTGGGTTCAGGCGCTCATCCTTGGCAGTATCCATATTCTGGTCAGCGTTCTGATCCACTCTGCGATCGTTCTGGGCGCGGCCCGCGCCGGCGCATTGATGGAAAACTCACCTCTCAAAATCGCGTTCCGACGCGCCATGGCTGTTCTCATAGCGATCATAGCCATATGGCTCGCTTGGGAGACCCGCCGCTGAGCCCTATATGTCTCTCCACTATGGAACTTCGTCTGCCGCGCAACGTCAGTTGAGGACAGACAAACAAGGAGAGCTGAATGAAAACCCGCACACTCGGATCAACCGGCCTTGAAATTTCTTCCGTCGTTTTCGGCGGGAATGTTTTCGGCTGGACACTCGACGAAACCGAAAGCTTTAAAATGCTCGATGCGTGCGTGGATCAGGGCCTCACGACAATTGATACGGCTGACGTCTATTCACGCTGGAAGCCCGGCAATCAGGGCGGCGAAAGCGAAACCCTGATTGGCAACTGGCTGGCAGCCCGTCCGGACAAACGCGACAAGGTTCAGATCTTCACCAAGGTCGGCATGGATATGGGTGACGGCAATACCGGACTGTCACCGCGCTGGATCCGCGAAGAAGTCGAAAACTCCCTCAGCCGCCTGAAGACCGATTATATCGACCTCTATTTCTCTCACCGTTTCGACGAAGAAACCCCGCAGGCCGAGACGCTTGGCGTCTACAAAGACCTGCTGGATGAGGGCAAAATCCGCTCCATCGGCGCCTCCAATTTCGATGAAGGCCAGCTGGAAGACGCGCTGAAGATTGCCGAAACTGAAGACCTGCCAGCCTATCAGGTACTGCAACCGGAATACTCGCTGGTCTCCCGCGCAAGCTTTGAAGGCCCGCTCCAGCGTCTTTGCGTCGATAAAAACATTGGCGTCGTCACCTATTTCTCACTCGCTTCGGGCTTCCTCTCCGGCAAGTACCGCTCGCTCGACGATCTGCAAGGTCAGGCGCGCGGCGGCATGGCGAAGAAGTATATCGAAAATGGCGGCCTTCAGGTTCTTGAAGCGATGGATGACATTGCCGCTTCCAAAAACATCACGCTTGCCGAGCTCGCCATTGCCTGGCTTCTCCACCGTGACGGTGTGACAGCTCCGATCGCCAGCGCCACGAAGGAATCCCATCTGAAGAGCCTCGTGAAGGCCAGCGAAGTCTCACTTACGCCTGAAGAGGTCGAAGCTCTGGCTGTTTTCTAATCAGTCCGGGCTTTGAACCGATAACAGTTTCGTGAAGCGTATCGCTCCCCTCGAAAACCAGACTATCTTGGTCAGGCTTTTATCCGAGGGGAGTTTTCATGGATCTGGTGTCAGTCATCTCTAACCGTCGCCGCAGTCTTCTGGTTGCCGCGTCCGGCCTTTTACTCGCCTCTGCCTGCTCGGCTCAGGAACCTGCCCCAACACCAGCCCCCGCCGCAGAACCTGAAGCGAGCGCCGAAGCCTCTTCCGGTTTCGCGCAGGCACTCGTCCCTCTCGAAATGGAAGTCTATGCGCCGGAAGGCACCCCGCTTCCGCGCTTTATGGTCGACGCCGCATGGCCGCAAATGCCGCCAACCATGATTATCGGCCAGACGCCGGGCCTCGCAGTCGACAATGACGACAATGTCTGGCTCGCCCACCGCCCTCATACACTGAGCTTCTCCGACATTGGCCTCGCTGCGGATCCGCCAACAGCGCTTTGCTGTGAGCCGGGCCCGACTATCATGCAATTCTCAGCCGAAGGTGAGTTTCTGCAAGGCTGGGGCGGACCGGATTATGCCCCTGAGATTGATGGCGTGAACCAATGGCCGCGCAATATTCACGGCATCTACGTTGATGACGACAATACCGTCTGGGTTGGCGGCAATGGCGATGGCGACCATGTCGTTCTGAACCTCACTTCCGATGGTGAATTCATCCGCCAGATTGGTGTACACGGCCAGACGGCTGGCAATTCCCACCCTGAGTATCTTGGCAATCCGGCTGACATCTCCTTCGTGGACGGCCATGTGATCATCGCGGACGGCTATATCAACAAACGCATTATCAGCTTCGACGGCATGGAGTTGGATTATGAAGGTGCATGGGGCGCTTATGCCTCTGATCCATCCGGCGGCACGCGCGAAGGCAGCTTCGATCAGAGCCAGGCCTCAAGCAATTCAGATGGCGGCGCTAACCCTGAAGCCCCGAGCTTCGGTGATATCGTCCACTGCGTGGTCAGCACCGAGGAAGGCCTCGTCTATATCTGTGACCGCCGCAATAACCGCGCTCAGGTCTTCCAACGCGCGGAAAATGGCGACCTCGAATTCGTTCGTGACATCGTCATCGCCGAAGAAACCGGCGGTACGCGCACAGTCTCTGACATCACATTCTCACCGGACGGAGAATTCATCTACATTGCCGACATGATGAACTCGTCCATCTGGATTCTGGACAGTGAGAGCTATGACATTCTCGCCCGTATTGGCCGCGTCGGCCGCTATCCGGGCGAGTTCACATGGCTCCACTCTGTTGTCGCGGACTCTCAAGGCAATCTCTACACCTCCGAGGTAAACACAGGCCGCCGCATCCAGAAGCTCGTCTTTATGGGCGTGGAGTAAGTTTCGCGCTTGGTGCGCGCGGTGAGACTGGCTAGCTTAAGCGCATGACACGCTTACTGATCGTCTATCACACGCGCACCGGCGGCAGCCGCCAAATGGCCGAGGCTGCCTACAACGCCGCCAAAGAAGAATGCGAGACGCAGCTGCAAAAGGCGTCAGAGACCAGCCCGGACGATATGCTGTCGGCAGACGGCTATCTGTTTGTAGCGCCGGAAAACCTCGCCTCGCTATCTGGCGAGATGAAAGAGTTCTTTGACCGCTGCTATTACCCCCTGCTCGGAAACATAGAGGCACGCCCCTATGCCCAGCTGATTTGCGCAGGCTCTGACGGCGAAAACGCAGTCCGACAGCTGGCGCGGATTGCCAAGGGCTGGCGACTGAAAGAGGTCCAGCCTGCAACCATTATCTGCACGCATGCCCAGACCGAAGCACAAATCCTCGCCCCGAAAACTATCCCGGAAGACGAGCTGAAAACCTGCGCAGATATCGGGGCGGCGCTCGCCGCAGGTCTTTCAATGGGCGTGTTCTGAAGACAAAAAAGGCGAGCCATCGGCCCGCCTTGTTCGTTTTAACTAACGCGTGCGCTTATTCAGCAGCTTCAGGCGTTGTCTCATATTCCAGCCATTCAATGACGGCTGCGCGCTGCGCTTCGTCACGAATGCCGGCAAAGCTCATACGGTTGCCAGGAATGTTCGTACGTGGGTTCGCAAGATACGCATCCAGAGTTTCAGCGTCCCAGACAATGCCTGAATTCGCCATAGCTGGTGAATAGTTGAAGCCTTCCATCGTGCCAGCCGTACGGCCGAAAACACCTGTAAGCTCCGGGCCCATTTTCGGGCGACCGCCTGGCTCATAGTTGTGGCACGTGCCGCACATGCGTGCCTGCGGCGGCATTTCCGGACCGTCAGCGAAGGCTGGCGCGGAAACGAACAGCGCGGACGCACCGAGAAGCGTAGCGAGAATGCTTTTCATCTGGATTCTACCCCTGTTTACATGGTCCTGCTGTCCTATCGGAAAACAGGTTATTTTATAACGGTTCAAATTGTCTCAGCGACCATTGTCTACAGCGCGCTTGCTGATGCAATGGCCAATAGCAGTGAAATAGCGCAAAAATGTAGTGAGCTAACATTTATAACACACTCGTGATGCGACCCCATTGCCACTTGCCGCTTTCAGACAAAGTCACAACATTATCTTTATGGAAAACTGGACCGAATTTGAGGGTATGATCCGCCTGTCTGTCTTTGCAGGCGTGCTGATTCTGTTCAGCGCTCTTGAGTTCATCATTCCCCGCAAAGACCGCCGCCATACGCGCCTGTCGCGCTGGACGACGAATGTTGCCCTGCTTGCGGCGTCTACTGTGTTCCTTCGTATCATCCTGCCGGTCGCGACCATCAGCTTTGCAATGGACATGAATGAGCGCGGGATTGGTCTGTTCAATCTGATCGCCCTGCCCGTCTGGCTGGAAGTCGTGTTAGCTATCGTGCTGCTGGATTTCGCCATCTGGTTTCAGCACATGATGATGCATTATATACCGCCGCTCTGGGCGTTTCATAAAGTTCATCACGCAGATGAAGATCTGGATGCGTCATCCGGGCTGAGATTTCACCCGCTGGAAATGGTGTTTTCCTTCGGCTTCAAACTGGCGGTGATTGCTCTGCTCGGCGTGCCGGCGCTCGGCATCTTCCTGTTTGAAGTTATCCTCAATGCGGCGTCCATTTTCGAACACGCCAGCATCCGCATTCCGAAGACCGTGGACCGCGCGCTTCGGAAAGTCATCGTCACGCCGGATATGCACCGCGTTCACCACTCAGTACACATGCAGGAAACAAATTCGAATTTCGGGTTTTGCCTGTCCATCTGGGACCGGATGTTCCGCACCTATTGCGCCGAGCCGCGCGAAGGTCATGAAGCTATGGAATTAGGTCTGGACAGAAGGCCGCCGGGCAATGCCGCGGGCCTGTGGTGGGCGCTTTCTGCACCCTTCCGTACAAATCAGGCTGCGCGAACCCAGAGTGGTTCAAGCGAGGCGTGACCGCCAACCGGGCGGCGCTGATTTCTCACGCGCTTTAAATGTTCTTCGTCAATCAGGTTGAGGCGTGCCTGAACGCGGGACGCATCTTCTTCCCCTGCCTGACGAATAAAGAAAGCTGTATTGGCATGTGTTTTCACAGCCAGCAGCGCTGCGCAGTCAGCATAGACGGCTTCATCAACGCCGAACTGGTCACTATCAATGACCACGGCCTTGGCAAAGTCGACGGCATCACGCGCGAACAAAAGATCAGGACGACCACATCCAAGCTCCTGCCAGTTGGCGAGAAGCCGGACTTCCGGGTCTCCGATTTCAAGAACACGATCGTTAAATAAGAACAGCATGTGCTACCCACTCCATCATCTGAAATGGACATTAGCGCATGGCTTTTAATGCCGCGCTTTACCGCACGTTCAAATCCGGCTGGATGAATTAAGACTTCGCCTACCCTGATTACCCGCTCATTCACCATTCACGGTTTCAGTGAGGAAATGACGCCCCTCACGGTCTTCAATCTCGACCACCCACAGGTCCGGATCATAAGAGCGACGACGTTGAATCAATTCATCTATTTCGCGTTCTTCGGCCCACTCGCCCGCACTCGGCAACCAGTCAAAGCTCGGGCTATCCATAGAGAGTGGAGAGCGCACAAATAACGCGGCGCGGCCGTCCAGGCGCGCAATTTTTAAAATGACATCGCCGCGTTCTTTGTCGCCTTTGGCCGCCACATAACCGAATGCACCTGCAAGAGACGCGCGGCGCATCAGAGCATCGACCCAGAGCCATGTCGGCACACGTTCATTCATCAGGCTCGGGCCTCGCTTTCAGATTGGCATCAGACTTGCGGAGAAACGATCAGAATTGATCACAGGTCCAATCATGGCACAGTCTGCACTTCTATCGCTTTCCCTCGCCGCACCGCAAGCACATGCGGGGCCTCTGGATGCTTTGGCGCTGACAGCGACCGCGACGAATGCGTCAGAACACCTGATCAATCCATGGCTGGGGCTGATCGGCCTTGGCGTGCTGATCCTCTCCGGCGCTGTTGCGGTTGTCCGTGAAATCCTCATCGAGGAAGAAGAACAGGTCTGATCAAAGATCGGCGAAAGCCGGTGCACCTGTATCGCCGCAGAGCATCGCCCTGCCGCGTATTTTGCTTTTGATTGCTCGGCGCTATGCCAGCTTACGCTGTCGCACCTGCGCCTACGCAGTCGCTTGTGATTCCCGCGAATGAATGCGTTTCAGATTTACGGGTTCTTGAATGCGTACTGGCGCTCCGGTTTCCGGAAGGGTGGCGGCCATGGTTCTTTTGCGATTACGACGGGATTGGAATTTGCGTCGTCCGGTTCGTTGACCGCTACCTGATACGTGCAGCGCGTGCGAACTTCAGGTGCGATATAAGCCAGCGCGCAAACAATCACTCGGGCCAGATGGCTCGCCAGTGTTTCGGCGCGTTCAAAGTTTTCGATTGTGGTCTGAAGCCGGTCAAACAGCTCGGCCAATGAGATGAGCTCGCAGCCTTGAACGAGTTCTATGTGAGTGTCTGTTTCTCGAGAGCATATAAGACAGCCCTGAGCGCGCTCTATGCGTGCCGAAGGTGCGCGAGAGCACACAAGACTGCCCGCCCGCTGCCAGACGGGCGTACGCATCGCATTTGCTGCAAACTTAAAGCCAGCCCGTTCCAGTTGGCTCGAGGCCAGCATGCGCACATAGGCATGCACCATAGCGTCGGTTGAGATCACCATCCGCGCGAGGTCACGCGGCGCGTATGTTTCACCAGACGCGTGAAGCCGCATGCACCAGGCATAAAGCCTCGCAAGGTTCAGCCCGATCAGCTGGCCAATGGTCAGCGAGGTATAATCAGGGGCAGATGATGGCGCGGGGTTCATGCGCCAAGTTTAGGGTGGTGTGTAGTGGCGTTGGATTAGTTTTTGGTCTTTAGCCGTCGGGCGTACTGTCATCCCGGATGCTGTGCAGCATGATAATGATGCACTGCTGATCCGGGACCCGAAACATGCAGTTTCCCGCGATCAGGTCCCGTGTCTGCAGAGCATCGCTACGCGTTGCACTGCGCACGGGATGACAACGAGGTAGCCCCGGAAACCTGAAACCATCTGCGCCGCTTTATTCTGGTGCACTGCTTCGCGGAATGCACCCTACCCGGGATAGTCGCACTCGAAGTTGACCTCTTCGGACGAGCGAAATCCTTCAAAGCTTGATTCAATCGAATTGAACACGCTGTCGCGAAACGCTTCCTCTTCACTCCGGCTGTCAAAAACTTCGCAAAGATATAGCCATTTGAACCTGTATGTCGCCGCATGATTATCAAGGGTCCCAATGTGAGTCCCGTCTTCTAAGCCGAAATAGACGATAACCGCGTCGGGCGTACTACCTAACTCCCCCCACCTCACTACGTCGGTCACATAGTCACCTAGGTATGGGTGGCGCTCAATTTCCGTCAGCAGCGAATTAACATCACCGTTCTCCACAAAAATCGTCAAACTGTTCGAGTATGGTTGGTAACCGCCGCACCCTGACAGAGCTATCAATGCAGCAATTGAGGAGAAGCTTAGAAATTTCGGCATCTTAGTTCCTACACGCATGAAGCAGGTTTTACCCATAGACTGGTTGCCGTACGGATCGCACCGCTTCTTCTCATGTTCTGATTGAAGAGTAAAAGGTCTACCCGTTTCGTCCATGGCGCGGAATGCCACATTAGCAGGCCGGACTCCGTTCCGCGCTAGGGTGCATTAAGCGCAGCGAATACACCAGCGGGCAATATAGTCCGCAGATTCCCGTGAAGGCGGGAGCCCATGCTTAAATCTGGCAGCCCGCTGCAAGCGGGCATCTAAGCATGGATACCCGCCTTCGCGGGCATCTGCGGAAATCAGAATTGTGCGCTCATTCTCGCGACGGCGGGAAACTGGGCCTGCCAACCTCGCCAGATCCCTGCCTTCGCAGGGATGAGCGACCACAATCCGAACAAAGCAATGTGCCCTACAAGCCTATGAATTGTCGCCTTCCAGAACCCTCTGATCCCCCGGTGTGATGTAGTAAATTATTCTATATTTCCAGCAGGACCGCCTTACCGAGTCAGTCCGGTCCGAATGAACCCAGTTTCCAGTCATAGCGCTTCGAGATGCAAGCATACCAAAACAAAAGGTATCCTCTTGCATGTCGACATTGCCTATCACAAACGCGGTGGAAGCATCTCTGGCGGAATGAAGCGAAACCACTTCACTCTGCGTAAGCGCGGACGCTAAAACCCGCTTGCCTCTTTCTGTGCGTTGCTCCTCACTCATAAAGCGAGGACTGCATGCGGAGAGGATCGCAAACGACGTCAGCAATATCAGTATGCGCTTCATCATGATGTAATTGCCTCTCTCCAGCTTCGTTCAGCAAACGGAACGCCGTTCCGCTGCAAAGGACAAAGTTATTTCATTTTCTCCCTGAGAGAAGTCATCCATTGCCGCCCAAAGCTCTGTTGCTCATCAACAGTGCCAACCTCTTCCGAGGTTGCTGCAGAAAAAATGTCTATCAGTGTCGTAGCCGGTTTGCCCAACTCAAGGACGTACACCTGTCGCGCCCCTCCCATGCTTCGCGCCATGCCAGAAGGCAAGACATCTCGACGCGCGCCTGCACAAAGCAAGCGAAAGCCGTTGCGCTCCAATTGCTTGCGCAAGACAATCAAAGCATCGAACAAGTCAGCCCCCTCGAACACTTGGCCCTGCATTCCTAAACCATCGACCAACAAGCTCCACGCCCCCCCAGCTGAGGGCGAAATAGACACCTGCTGGATCGAACCGTCTTTGGATAAGACCTGAACTTTGAAAGTTTCGTTCATGGCTGGTAATTGGAAATCAAGATCGAAATTCTTCGGTAAGGTAGGCGAGCAGAACTCGGTTCCACCGCAAAGTGCACTAATCTCAGCGAATGCACCAGTAGGGATCACTGCCCGCAGGTTCCCGTGAAGACGGGAACCCATGCTTAAATCCGGCAACCCGCTATAAAAGACCATCTAAGCATAGATACCCGCCTGCGCGGGCATCTGCGGAAATCTGAATTGTGCGCTCATTCCCGCGAAGGCGGGAAACTGGGCCTGCCTAACCTCACCATATCCCTGTCTGCGCAGGGATGAGCGTCTTTATCCGGTGCCTAAGATTGTCGTTACAATCACGCAATGAGTGAGCGAACAGTCACAATCCCGCCTTATTGTTAGTGATCGTTCACACGATCAGTAATGGAGGGTATACATGACTGATCTTATCTCACCGGACTATCACCTTGCGCTGTATGCGCTCTGGGTATCGCTACAGGTCGTGGCGGGGCTGTTTATCGCTGACTTTGTCTCAGGCGTTCTGCACTGGATGCAGGACAGATATGGCGGCCCGAAATGGCCCATTGTCGGCCCGCTCGTTCGCGCCACGATCCGACATCATAAAAAGCCGCGCCGCATGATCACCCGCAGCTTCATGCAGAGAAACGCCCCGACCTTCTTCATCTCAGCCCTGTTTCTGGCGGCGTTCGCAGCGCTCGGCTGGATCAATGTCATGACGCTGACCGGCGTGATTGTTGGCGCGTTCGCCAATGAGTTTCACAACTGGTCCCACAGAAAGCCATCCGAGAATGGCCCCGTGATCACATGGTTTCAGGATAAGGGCCTGATCATCGCGCCGCTTGAACATGCCCGCCATCACCGCGACGGCAAGAACTCTCATTTCTGCGCGGTAACCGGCTGGATGAACGCCCCGCTGGAGCGGGTGCGGTTCTGGCGCAGGCTCGAAGCGCTGATCCGTGTGTTCGCCAAAGAGCGCCCGCGCAGAGACCCGACGGTGCGTCGCCGCCCTGTCTTTGCCTGACCGGCGTAAAACCTTGGCTCTGCCGCATCTGCAACACAGTTGATTTACGAAGCAGAAAGGCTGTTTCCATAAATTGCCGGCATGATTAACCGGCAATTTCTTTTTGGACTGTCTGCATGTGTCGCGCTGGGTGCGCCTGCTCTCGCGCAGGTTGCGCCGCGCGTTTTTCGAGAAGCCGAGCAAGCCTTTCTGGAGCGCACCTCGCTACGCGCTGCCGATGAGAAATGCGGCTATTTCACAGACCTTGAACGCGCCGCCCTGACTTCCGGTCAATTGCAGGCCCGCGGTTCGCTTCTGCGTGCCGGTTTCAGCATCAATGATATTGAGCTGGCCGCGACCGAAGTTGCCCGATTTGCGAACTCGCAGGACTGCGGCAATGCCGAGTTCATGCAGGCGGTCATCCATCTGAAAGACGCTTTCTCTGCGTTTATCGGCACGATGGTGATGAACTTTCCGGGCCGCGATGCGGACTGGAACGCCTCGCGCAGCCGCTGGGATACATGGCGCATTGTGCAGGACGGATCGACACCGGACTATATGTTCCAGTTCGGTCTGCTGGCGCCGCGCGACACCAATCCGGAAGACTTCCCGGCCAGCTTTGCCCGCCCGCTGGATAACCCGCTCATTGAAGAGCCGTTCGATCTGGCTGTGGACCTGTTTCTTCAGGAAGACGACATTGCGCCGTCCACCGCGCGCATTCTGATCCGTGATCCGGACAAATCATCCGAGCCATGGCTGGGCGCTGTGTTCTCGGGCCAGCCTGGCCCACCACCGCGCGGCATTACGAGCGCTTACTGGCCGCGCGAGCGCACCGTCATTACCGATGAAGACGACGAAGATGATCGCCGCGCACGTTTCGTGTTTGATGAGGCTGCGGCGGAAGCCATGATGCATCTGGACCCGCGCGAACAGGTCGAGATTGTTATTCAGCCGAACCCGCGTAGCGGCGAGACCGAGCCGAAAGTGCTTGTCGTCGAGGTGGGTGACTTCGCAGCCGCGTATTTCTTCGCACGCCTTCCCGCGCTTTAGGCTTCGGCCTCAGCTTCACCCTCACCTTTATCGGCTTCGGCGTCTTCGACCTTGAGCGGCAGGCGCACGCGCGCCGTTGTGCCCTCGCCTTCAGCGCTTTCAAAGCGGACATCGCCGCCCAGCGCTTCAGACAGCATCATGACGATGGAGAGGCCAAGGCCTGTACCCGGACGATGACGGGCATTTTCGCCCTGGAAGAATGGTTCTCCAAGACGCGCCAGCTCGGCTTCGGAAATGCCATCGCCTTCATCACTGACGGCAATCATCGCATAGTCATCATCGACCGTAACCGCGAGTGTCACTTGTCCCTGCGGCGGCGAGTATTTCACTGCGTTGGACAGAAGGTTCAGGAAGATCTGGCGCATGGCTTTGCGGTCTGCATGGACCGGCACGCCATCCTGCGGCGCGTCGAGCTTCAGCGTCATGCCTGACTCTTCGGCCTGCCAGCGGATCAGGTCCAGCGCGTCTTCGGCTTCCATGACGACATCGAGGTCTTCAGGTTCGAGACGCAGGCGACCCGAGCGGCCCTTAGCGGCAGTCATCAGATCATCAACGAGCAGCCCAAGATGTTCAGCGCCCTGTTTGATGCTGCGCGCAAACCCTTTGTACGGCTCGGTCACCGGGCCAGCACGCTCTGACAGAATAAGATCGGAATAGCCGCTGACGGGGTTCAACATGTTACGCAGCTCATGGCCGAGGCTGGCAATCCAGACGGCTTCATCGCTGAGGCGCGGCGCATCAGGTTCTGCGGGCAGAACCTCCGGCTCAGGCGCAGTTTCAACGGCGGCGACGGGTTCAGCAGGTTTAACCGCACGCGGTTTGTAGTGGGTCAGAACGAGGCGGTATCCGTCGCGTGTCGCACGCAGGTCGACATTGACATTGTCCTGCGTTTCGACTTTCAGCTCTGGCACATCATCTTCTTCAATGCCGCGAATGGCATCATAAGGGGCCTCGAAGAAATCAGCCATGCTCGCATGACCAATATCATTGGCGCTCATACCCGGTAAAAGGCGCAGATCGCCCACCCAGGAGCGCACCTTGCGACGCGGATCGAGGCTGATCACAAGCACAGGTGTATCGGTGAGTGTTGCGACCCAACGGTCGATTTCCTGATTTTTACCGCGACGTTCGTTAATAACGCCGCCAGCAGATGCCGCGAATACACCGACCTGCAGAACGCTCACCAGCGCACCAAGTCCGATCAGCGCGCCAGCATTCTCAAGCGCTGGCATCGCCGCGCCAGAGAACGAAATCGCTGCAATCGACAGATAGCCAATACCAGCAAAAATGCTCGCCTCAATACCCAGACGGAACCGGCCCAGAGACAAAGCGTGCAAAGGGCCAAGCGCCAGCATGACCACGAGCGGAGAGCTCGCACCGCCCGTCATCAGGACGCAAATCAGCCCGACAATGATCCACGCGAACACAATCCAGATGTCGTGCGCTTCACGCGCAGCGCGTGTTCCGATGATCAGATGAACGACGGAGGGAAGCGACACAAGCGCGAGTGTCGCGCCAACGACTGTCGCGGGCACGCCTGTGAAAAATCCTGCAATTGCTACAGCAAGGCTGAGACCGAGCCATAGGACGCTGGCCAGCATTGGCGACACCCGTAACTCCTGTCCCCCGGTTTTATCATTTATTGACAGTATCTGATCTGTAAACACGGGTTAACCTCTGTTACACGTATCTAAACGACAATTGAGGCCATATCGTGCTTCGCTGGTTGTAAGCACCCAGGCCGCGTTGATTATCGGGGGAGTCGCCCATGAGTTTAAGATACCTTATGTCAGGTCTCGCTTCAGGCATTCTCCTGCTTGCGTGTCAGACCTCTTATGCAGATGACATAGATTCGCCTTCTGAGCAGCAGGTTTCCCCTGAGAGTGGTAATTCTGATTCTGGAATTCGCCTGCCTTTCTTCGGTCGCACGAATGAAATCGAGAACGACAAAGACGAAGACGAACCACTAGCAAATGCGCCTGCCGCCGAAACCGTCGTCACAGAGGCTGCACCGGTAGCGCCGCCTGCGCCTGAACCTGATCTTTTGTCTCAGGCAGCTATTGCCTATGGCAGCTTCCACACAGACGTCTCTACTTACAATCGCGACTTCAATTCCAGCGATGAAGTCCAGACCGCGCTTGATGCGCTCGGCTCCCACAATCCGCAAAGCCTCGCTTCGGGCTGGCTGGCCTACTCGGCGATGCTGGCGTCACAGTCAGACGTCTTTGAAGAAGGCGTTCTGCAGGCGCGCGACGCGTTTGGCCGTGAACGTTTCCTGATGGGTATGCGTAACGACCCGTCTTATGCGCTCTCCATTCGGGGCGCAGACCATGCCATGTCCTATGTGCTTGGCGCGAGCGACTCTGACGCCCGCCGCATTGATGAAGTCGGCGAGAATATGCGCGAGCAGGCTTATTCCCTGCAACAGCTCGGCTGGGCACGTGCCCGCCTTCCGGGTCTTCCGGCAGATGACGCGCGCGCGCTTCGCGAGGCCGCCGTGATGGGTCGTCCGCAATCTGTTGCTGTTCAATCCCTTCTGCTGGGCCCGAACGCTGAAGCGGCTCTGGCCAATGCAAGCTTCCTCGGCGGCTCATCGTCCATCTGGGATGCGATGACGGCCAGCGGCACAGACATCCGCCTTCCAGGCTTTGGTGCACGCCCGGCAACTGTCACGCGCGGTCAGTACCGCGTAGCCAGTGATCACCGTCGCACAGGCGGCAATATCGCGACGCTCGCAGCGCTGCGCTATATGGACGAAACCGAGACCCAGAACGAGTTTGTCGCCTCGGCGCTGAACGATCCGCAGACACAAGGCTGTTTTGAAGAAGCCCAGCTGAACCTGCTTCAGTGTGTGTCAGCGTCACGCAATGTGTTCGAGCGTCCATTCTGTATCGGCGTCCACGCGCTGAAAGACGTTGGCTCCTGCGTCGGCAGCCTCGCCGAATAAGACGGTTTTTCTCCGCCGCCCCCTTTCCTTTTGCGGCGGAATAGCCCATCTGGCGAGCTATGAGCGTACAGACACAAGCAGACGAAATCCGAGACACCTTCGCCTTCCTCGATGACTGGGAAGCGCGCTATGAACACATTATCGATCTTGGCAAATCCCTGCCGGCCATGTCCGCAGACGATATGCAGGATGTCTATAAGGTTCCAGGCTGTGCCAGTCAGGTCTGGATCGTCCCTGAAGAGGGTGCGGGCAGCCTTGTGAGCTTCCGCGCAGGATCAGACGCTATTCTCGTGTCCGGCCTGATCGCGCTCCTGGCTGAGCTTTTCAACAATCAGCCGGGTTCTGAAATTCTTGAGTTCGACGCGCCAGCCTTCTTTTCCGAAATCGGCCTCGATGAAGCGCTGAGTGCGCAGCGCGCCAATGGTTTGCGCTCTATGCTCGGACGTATCCAGAACCTTGCCCGCGCGCAGGCTGAATAGCGCTCGACTGCCACATACCGCGCAGGACACGCCCCGTCAGAGGGGAGAGGCCGGTCACAGCCCGCAACGCGCCTTCCAGATCGCTGAGCCAGTCATCAAACTCCAGCTCATCGCGTAAGTCCTCTATCTGGTGGACGGCATGGGCGACGGTCGATTTATCGCGGCCGAATATCTCTCCCACCTGAGCGAGCGAGAGTGAGCAGCATGTATGCGCCAGATACATCGCCACTTGTCTTGCGCGTGCAACAGACGTTACCCCGCGCGTTTCCATTAAAAGATCATCTGGGGTCAGCCCCGTCACGCTGCCGACAAGGCCAGTTATCAGCCGCGCTGTGTTCGAAAGTTCAGAAGTCATATCCCACCACGTTTTTATAGGTTCAGAGTGATGACCACACTCTAAGCCCTATTTTCTAAAGTAGGATTATATTCCTGTTCTGAGTTGCGAGTCCATATGAAAACACCCTCTCCTCAACAGGAAAGGGTGTCAGAATAAATCATGATCCGTCGGGTCGGTGTCAGAGGACGCTTTCGTGGACGGCCATGGGGGAACGCACCATATCGGCTGTCACCACCATAACTTCGCGAAGCACACCCTCTCCTTTTTCGTCGAACTGAATACGGTCGAAGCAAAGGATTTGCTGACGCCCGTCTGCAACAGGTTCCAGAGGCAGTCGCATCCAGTGATGGGCGCGGCGATGGCCAACCGGTGTCACACCGAATACCGGTGATCGCGTGGAGCGGCAGCGTCGCAATGCGCCATCCCACGGAAGATCGCCCCCGCACTCGTCTGACACCATGCGGCCACGCACTTCATATCCAAGTACTTCTTTAAGTCCTTCGCCGGTCAGTCTGAACTTGAAGTCGTCATCCACCTGATATTCCAGAATAGATACGTGCTTCAGATAGTTCCGCATGCCCGCAGGGCCGAGTTCTGCACGTGTTGGCAGCCGGTCTGGTCGGCAATACGTCGACCAGTACTTAAGAAGCTTTGCCTGGTCTGAAGATAGAACCTGCTTAAGTCTCTGATCCATAACTTGCTCGTGTGTTTTACCGATATAGTTAACATCGGTTAATTCGAATCACCCGCCAAGCCTTAATTCAACCTTTATTCACTTTTTCTTGTGTTTTCTTGTTTCGAAAGCGAAACGATGAGCAACTACTGACTCTATATTAGCCTTTAGTTTGCCCAAGTCCCATTTTCTTTGCGAGTTCCGAGCGCTGCTTTGCATAGTTTGGCGCAACCATCGGGTAATCCGCAGGCAGGCCCCACTTCTCACGGTACTCTTCCGGAGACAGGTTGTATTTGGAACGCAGGTGGCGTTTCAGTGATTTGAAGCGCTTACCATCTTCCAGGCAAACCAGATAGTCCGGCGTGATGGATTTTCGCACCGACACAGCCGGCGTGACCTCTTTCGGCGCCTCGCTTGGTGTCACTGAAGACAGATCGCGAATAGTCGCATGAACCCGCTCGATTACATTCGGCAGATCATTCGCTTGTACTGGATTGTTACTCACATAGGCAGCGACGACATCAGAGGTCATCTGAATAATCTGCGCATGCATGTCAGTATCTAAGTCATGGCTTAGAGTTGACGTCATTGTAGCCTCCCCGAGCCCCTTATGGGGTCTGTTTTATGCTTTTTAGCTTTGTTTGTAGCTGAGTATAATTGTCGAAACAGATTTGAAATCAAGATTAAACATTACGATAGAGCCAATTATTATACATAAGGCGTCTATTCAAGGAACTTTTAGAGCTTCATTGCACCGCACAACCGCGGAAGGTGAATGAATACTTATAGTATGCAATATATATCGTTTTTCATAACTTGATATTCCAAAACGATATAACCGCTATCCATTTGGCGCGACATGTTTTTGCTATGCAACACGCAGCAAAACCTAGGCGGCTCCTGCATTTCCCTGCATTTACAACATCGTCCATCGAGCGCCATAGACGTAAATCCCGCTTTAGCCCGAGGTTTATCTGGCATTGCAGCAAAAAGGCCGCCCGGAGGCGGCCTTTCGGATAATACTACGATTATACAGCTATCAGTGCGGACCGACGATAAGCGCCAGAACCATGACGATGGCGAGGACAATACTTGTCCAGATCGCCATGCCAGCAGATAGCGGGCCTCGGCTCAGCTCGCCTTGCGGGCTGAAGGTCGCTTCAATACGGTTGTAGACGCGGCGGGAGAGACGCAGCGCTGCGCCTGTCATTGCCGGACCAGCCTTGCTCCACACCGCACCCGTCCAGACCAGCGCGTGATAAAGTGGACGGCGATAAACCCAATCGAAATCGAGCACGACGCCGCGCTTCTCTGGCGGGTAAAGCTTCACACGGTTCAATACGATGAACGCGAGCGCCGCAAACACCAGCAGCTGCATCTGCGTGAGAACGTGGTCCGTGGTCCAGAGGCTTTGCTCCAGATACACCATTGCTTCATCGCGATACGGCAGCAGGCCGTAAAGGAACTCTGTACCGCCCAGGAACGGGAAGCCGATCCAGATACAGAAGAAGGATGCGATACCCATAGCGAGCAGCATGTTGAACGGCGCTTCTTTCGGCCGCTTGCCGCTGTCGTGTGCAAAGAAGGCAAAGAACGGGATCTTGATGCCGGAGTGCTCCAGAACGCCCGCAGACGCGAACAGCAGCATCATCCAGATGATCGTCATATGCTCATAGCCAACGGCGCTCATCGTCAGGGACTTTGCAACAAAGCCTGAGAAGAGCGGGAAGGCAGAGATCGACGCTGCACCAATGATACAGAAGATCGCTGTAAACGGCATTGTACGGTAAAGCCCGCCAAGCTCGGTCGCCTTGGTCGTGCCCACGCGATACATCACAGCGCCCATGCTCATGAAGAGAAGGCCCTTATAGATGATGTGCGCGAAGGCGTGCGCAGCTGCACCGTTGAGCGCGAGAGGCGTACCAATACCGATCGCACAGACCATGAAACCAACCTGGTTGTTCAGCGAGTAAGCCAGAACCTTGCGCAGATCGTTTTCGATCACGGCGAAGAAGACCGGGAAGACGGTCATGATCGCACCGATCCAGATCAGTGAATCCTCGCCCGGGAAGAAACGCCACAGCGCGTAAACGGCAAGCTTGGTTGTGAAGGCAGACAAGACCACAGCGCCGGTATGGGTCGCTTTGGAATAGCTGTCCTGCAACCAGTTATGCATAAGCGGGAATGCGGCTTTGATACCCAGCGCAACAAAGAGGAAGATCGCACCCGGATCATCCTGCAGGCTGAGGCCCTCGCCTTCAGAGATAAACGCGTCGAATTCGAGCGTGCCGAACTCACCCATGATGAAGGTCGCGCCCATGAGCAGCAGAACACCAGACAGGATCTGAATGCCCAGATAGCGCATGCTCGCCTTATAGGCTTCAGGCGTACCGGATTTGAGGATCAGGAAGACGGACGAAACGGCCGTAAGCTCCCAGAACACAAACACGGTGATCAGGTCGCCCGCAAACGTCGCGGCAATCGCAGCACCGGCGTAAATCAGCGCCATGGAGTCCTGCAATGGATCCTTATTATGGAGCGCAAAGATGGAGTTCACCGTCGCCGCGATCAGGAAAGCCAGACCGAAGACGATGGAGACACGTTCGACCTGATACAGAACGAAGGTCATATCCATCATGTTCAGTGTCGCCAGAGGCTCGCTCAGCGCGCTGTGAAGCACAAGCGCAGCAAGGCCGAGAAGCGGACCACCAATCGTAACGACAGCGCGCGGGATCTCACCGCGAATGACATAGGCCAGCATACCGGCCAGGATTACGATGAACCCCGGATTGGTATGAGACAGCAGAGACATCAATGTATCACCCATTGTCGGTCTCCTCTTCCGGCTCGTAATAATTTTCCGGACGTCCCAGCAGCTTGCGCAGCGGCCAGCCGCTCAGAACCACACCGCCAAAGGCTGCAAAGCCGAACAGCGCGTAGAAAATTTTGAACTCGGCCAGGTGGATGTATTCATGGCGATGGACAAAGAAGTCCGCCAGCGCCAGCCCTGCGGCCAGAACACCCACGAAGATGAATGTGTAGAGACCCGCCTTCGGATGGCTCGTCCATCCGAAATAGCGCTCCCCCGAATGCTTTGCAGGACGTGTATCCTGCGTGTGTTCTTCAGGCGTTATCTCGCTCATGGGCGCGCTCCAAACACTGGTGAAATGAAGTCGGAGATTACATCAACTCCGAAGAAGAGAACGAAACAGCCGGTTGCGGTAATCGCCAGCGGCAGAACCGTCAGGAATGGTGCACCACCCGGACGTTTGAAGCCGGCAACTTCCAGCGTGTCTGCGTTTGGCGGCATGAGGCCAAGCAGAGCAATCGGCAGAAGATAGGCAACGTTCAGAAGCGTTGAGGCGATCAGCACGTAAACCACATAGATATGGTCGGCATCGACTGCGCCCTGCATCAGCTCGTATTTCGCCCAGCTACCACCAAGCGGCGGAACGCCAATGATGGAGAGCGACGCGATCAGGAAGCAGGTGAAGACAATCGGCATGCGACGGCCAAGACCGCGCATCTGGCTGATCTCTGTCTTGCCGGTGGCGACGTAAATCGCACCCGCACACATGAAGAGTGTAATCTTCGCCATTGCGTGCATGGCAATCTGAAGCGCAGCACCTGACGCACCGGCTGTGTTCGCCAGCATCGCGCCGACTGTCACATAAGAAAGCTGTGAGACGGTGGAATACGCCAGCCGTGCTTTCAGATTGTCTTTCGTCAGCGCGATGAGCGATGCGACGACAATCGTGAAACAGCCAACCCACATGACAATCTCTGTGCCCGGAAGCGCGGAGAGAAGATCAAGGCCGAAGATGTAGACCGAGACTTTGAGGATGGTGAACACACCCGCCTTCACAACGGCCACCGCATGGAGCAGCGCAGACACAGGTGTCGGCGCGACCATCGCGTTTGGAAGCCAGAAGTGGAATGGCATAAGCGCGGCTTTACCGACACCGAATGCAAAGAGCAGAAGCAGAACGCTGCCAAGCGCCGGACCAACCTTACCCGCAAGCAGGCCGCCTTCGACAAAGTCGAGACTACCGGCAATCGCAAACGTCCAGACAACCGCCATGAGGAGGAAGCCGATAGACGTGCCAAGAAGGGTCAGAAGATAGATACGCGCGCCGCGACGGGCATTTTCGTCGCCTTTATGGGCAACGAGCGGATAGGTGGAAAGCGTCAGAACCTCGTAGAACACAAACAGTGTGAAGAGGTTACCCGCCATCGCAACGCCCATCGCACCGAAGAGTGCAAGACCGAAGCAGACATAGAAGCGCGTCTGGTTACGTTCGCGGCTACCACGCATATAGCCGATGGAATAGAGCGAGTTCAGGATCCAGAGGCCGCTCGCAATCATGGCGAACATGGCGCCTAGCGGCTCCAGCTTGAACGCAAAGGTCAGGCCGAGCGCAATGTCCGGCGATTCCAGAGCGATTTCCTGCCCCGAACCTGTCCGGATCGCGAGAACCGTACACAGGATGAAGAGCGCGCCCGCACCAACCAGTGTCGCGGCTTCGCGAACATCCGGAATGCTGTTGAGCGCCAGAACCGCACCGGCAACCAGAAGCGGAACAAGCAGGATAAGGGAAATCAGAAGCTCATTGCTCATGGCTGACCTCCGGAGAATGCAACATTGGCCGCGCCATCCGTCAGTGACGTGATGAAGGACGCATCAAGGCCGAAATAGATACTTCCGAGCGCAAGCACCCAGAGCGGAATAAGCAGCATAAGCGGAGCTTCCTTCACCTGCAGCTGTGCTGGACCAGGTGTTTTGAAGAAGACCGTCTCAAGCATGCGACCGACATAAAGAACCGCGAGCACGGAGCTGATCGCCAGAACGACAACCGCCCACCACCAGTCCTGCATGAGAGCCGCCTGGAACAGAGCAACCTTGGAGAGGAAGCCTGCCGTCAGCGGAACGCCGACAAGGCTGAGCGCCGAAATGCCGAGCGCGGTTGCTGTCCACGGTGCCTTACGGGCAACGCCTGCAAAGTCCTTCAACTGCGAAGAGCCGAGGCTCATAACCACACCGGCAACCGCCATGAAGAGCGCGCCCTTCATGAGTGCGTGGTTGATCATGTGGAACATGCTGGCTGAAAGGCCTGCAGCGCTGGCGAGTGACAGACCCATCAGCATATAGCCAACCTGAGCAACGGAAGAATATGCGAGCATGCGCTTGATATTCGTCTGGAACACCGCCTGGAAGGAACACGCTATGGCCGCGACAGCCGCCATCGGCGCGAGCACCCATGTAAAGACGACCTGCTGGAACTCAAGCTCTGGCGAGAAGACAGAGAAGAGCAGACGCACAAGCGCGTAGAACGCCACTTTGGTCGCCGTAGCCGACAGGAACACCGTCACGAAGCTTGGTGAGTAGGTGTAGGCGTTTGGCAGCCATTGGTGCAGCGGGAACATCGCCGCTTTCAGTGCAAGACCCGCAACGATGAAGGCAAAGCCTGCATGGATTGTCTTGCTGTCGGCAACTTCCGGAATACGGGACGCCATGTCCGCCATGTTCAGGGTACCGGTCGCAGCATAGAGGAAACCAATACCGATCACGTAGAAGGTCGCGCCAAGCGAGCCCATGATCAGATAGTTATAAGCCGCTGTGAAGGCACGGCGGTCACGAGAGCCACCGATTGCCACCAGAACATATGTCGAGATGGAAGAAATCTCGAGGAAGACGAACAGGTTGAACGCATCGCCTGTGATCGCAACGCCCATAAGGCCCGCAAAGCAGAGAAGATACGCAGACAGGAAGAGCGAACGCTTTTCCTCATTAATGTCCTGAACAATGGTTGGCATCGCGAAGATTGTCGCGAGCACACCGATAACAGAGACCAGAACCAGAACCGGCGCATTCAGCATGTCTGCCGCGAACTCGATACCCAGAGGCGGCGCCCAGCCACCCAGCGCATACGAGATACGGCCATGCGCCATCACATCCTGCAGAAGCGCGAACGCAAAGACTGAAGACGTAATGATACCAAACAGAGCGAGCGCCCAGGCGATACGCCATTTTGGCATCGCTGCGCAGATCGGTGACAGGAGCATAGGCCCCAGCACGACCAGCACCGGCAAATGCCGGACCCAGCTTTCAGGCAGCAGAGAAAGAACATCTATAAGCATGGCTTAGGCAGTCTCCGCAGAAGATTCAGTTTCAGCATGTTGAATGTCCGCTTCACGAACTTCGTCCATTTCAATCGTGCCGTAAGATTCACGGATGCGGACAACGATCGCCAGGCCAACAGCCAGCGTCGCAACGCCCACAACAATCGCGGTCAGGATCAGAACGTGCGGAAGCGGGTTTGAGTAGACTTCCTGCAGTGGCTGACCGCCGATATGGTTCGGATCAATAATGCCGTCGATAAACGGGCGTCCGAGTTCATCCACACCTGAGGCTGCTTCATGAGCGCCCTCGGCTGCGCCATGGCCTGCACCATGAGCTGCATCAGCGCCATGACCACCACCGTGATCATCGCCATAATCTTTCGGGTAATCACGGCCAAACAGGATCGGCGCAGAACCGCCATTGATCTTACCCAGCGTGATGTAAAACAGGAAAACAGATGTCTGAAACACGGACAGGCCAATCAGGCGCTTGATCATGTTTCCAGCCTGGAAGGTCACATACAGACCAACCATCATCAAGATGATGATTGCCCAATAATTGTATCGTTCAAAGATGAATTCGGCCATGTTCTACCAGTCCTCATCATCAATTTCAGGCGCACGACCAGCGAACGCATAGAAGATTGTAAGCATGCTGCCCGCGACCGCGAAGAGAACACCAAGTTCGATCACGATAATGCCGATATGCTGACCCCAGTGACCATCCGGGCCTTCCGGAATCACGAAGTCATAATCGAGGAACAGGCCGCCATTCAGCATCGCCCAGACGCCGACGGACCCGTAAAGCAGGAAGCCGAAGAGCGCGAGGGTACGTGCGAATGTTGCCGGCACGAGACGCAGCGCCTCAACCACACCGAAGATCAGCGCATAAAGAATAATGCCAACAGCAAAGATCACACCCGCCTGGAAGCCGCCGCCCGGCGAATAGTCACCGTGGAACTGAACATAGAAGGCGTAGAGCGTGATAATCGGGATGAGGAACTTAGCCGTCACCCGCAGGATTACGTGGTGGTCGGTTTTCACTTCTCGCCTCCCTTTTTCTTTTTCAGGGATGCAGACAGGGAGCGCTCGCCAAAACCGAGCAGCAGCGCAACCGCCACACCTGCAATGAAGACAACGCCAACCTCGCCGAACGTATCGAAGCCACGATAGCTGGCGAGAACAGAGGTTACGACGTTCGGAATGCCGATATCGCCATAGTTACGCTGCAGGAATTCCTGCGCGAGGTAAGAGTTGGCCGGAGAATCCGGATCACCAAAGCCTGGTAGGTCAATCGTCGCATAGAACAGGATTGCGCCCGTAATCACGACGACCAGCATCGGCGCAATGCGCTTCAGCGGCTTGTCTTCCTTCGCAACACGTACTGTCAGCAGCATGGCGCCAAGAATGAGCGCTGATGAAATGCCCGCGCCAACCGCAGCCTCGGTAAAGGCAACGTCGACGGCATCGGCAATCACAAACCATGTGGCAGACAGAAGTGAGTACACACCGGACAGCATGACCAGCGCGAACAGGCTGCGCAGGCGCGCAATCGCGATAGCGGTGATCGCCATCATGGTCAGAACGCTGATATCAATAAGAATAACCGAGAGGTCCGGCCCTGCGACCTGAGCCGCAGTGTTAGCTACATCGCTCATGCCTCGTCCTCCTCTTTAGCCTTTTGCAGGCCGATTTTACCGATGATTGGCTCAAGCCCGGCGGTATAGGCCGCGTTTGCAATCGCGTGTGCGCTTGTCGGGCCGGTCAGCACAAGGAAGAGACCGATCAGAATGAGCTTGAAAACGATCAGAAGCCCCGGCGCCAGAAACGCCATACCCAGAATGAGCGTCAGCGCGCCGAGCGTATCGGTCACACTGGCCGCGTGAAGGCGGGTGTAAAAGTCAGGAAAGCGCAGAACGCCAGCCGCAGCGATAACGGTAGACACACCGCCAATCGCACACAGAAGCGCGCCCACAAAATGGCGCCAGCCCGGCGCTGTGATCACGCCGATAACGTCGTTGATAAACTCCATTATTCAGCCTCCCCTTTCGGCTCGACTTCCGGCTTGATGAGCGAAATCTGGAAGGAGCGATAGCGGAAGAATTTCAGGATAGCGATCGTCGTGACGAAGTTGATCAGCGCATAAAGAAGCGCGATGTCCAGAAAGTCCGGACGCCCCATCATGAAGCCAACAAGCGCCAGCAGAACAACGATTTTCGTGCCGACCGAGTTCACAGCCAGCACGCGGTCATAGAGCGATGGCCCTACGAATAACCGGATAAGCAATAACGCAATCGACACAAAAATGCCGAGTGCGGCTACAGACAGAAGGGTCATTTGGTTGCCCCCTTTCCTTTAGACGGGCGACCATCACCGGCAAGAGAAGAACGACGATCCATTTCCTCAAACGCTTCCGGCTGGGCATCCGCCTCGTAAAGACCGTGCACAAGCATGGAATCATCGTCGACGCGCAACGTGACCGTGCCCGGCGTCAGTGTGATAGAGTTTGCAAAGATAACCTTGGCGAGGTCAGACCGACAGGTGGTTTTCACTTTCACCATAGTCGGCTGGATATCCATATCCGGCTTCAGAATGGCTTTGATAACCGTCAGGTTCGCCTTGAGGATCTCAACGATCAGATAAGGCGTATACAGAAGAAACGGAATGATCCGATGATACGGAGACGTTTCACGGTCTTTCAGCCCAAGTCGTGTTGCCAGAATGACCGTGATTGCTATCGAAATCACACCCAGCGAGAGAACCACGGGCTCGTATATGCCCGACATTCCCAACCACAACAGCGTTAAAGCAGTTGCCAAACCCATCACGTAAAGCACGTGTCCAGACCTCATGCCCAATTCATATAATTGGGGCTAGACCTAGTCTAGCAGATCGGACTTGACCAGCATGGAGTGAGAATTTCTTGCGAATTTTTCTGAACTGCAATCCGCATGCTCAGCAATGACGGGCGATCAGCCTTTGTCTCTGCTGCCAGCGCCAAATACGAGACGCGCTGTTCGCATAGACGATGAAAACTGATGTGACTTATTCGCGTCTTCATCATCCATATTCACCGGCTTCAGATTGAAGGATGAGGAGAGCGACCAGTTCCAGTAGCGAAGCGTCGTTTGTGCCTTAGCAACGCTCATCATCTCGTAGATTTCCTTGATCCGCTCATAATGCGGATGAAGCACGCCCGGACCGATTTCGGCCGGTCGCTTCATCGCCGACCAGAGACGCATCAGATAATGGCGCTTGAGACCTGTGGCCTTACACAGAACGGCGATAGCCTCACCGCCCGGGTCTGTCAGAATTTTCGCAGCTGTCACCGGTTTGATACCAGCCAGGTGCCCAATCTCCTGCGCTGAATCGCGTGTCAGCCCCTGCTTTTCAGCCGCCTCAATCGCCTCTTCAAGCGAGTCATAAGGGCTACGCTCGATGGCAGCACGGTTACGCTGGCGACGCTCGATCAGCTGAAGTGTTTTACGCGTGACCGGATCAGACCAGCCTTCAGCAGACGCGAGCGCAAAAATATCACCGCAAATGTCAATCAGCTCGGACCGGTCGGCAGAGAACTTCATCAGAATCTTGCGGCGGTCATCTTCGTTAGACCACCAGAACATTGTCATTGCATGGTTCGGCGTCAGCTCATCGCGGTCGATGAGCATTGAGCACAGATGCTCGTTTGCGCGCGACAGCTCCATCAGATCATCCATGGATGTTTCCGAGATGAACGAGCGGCGCGATTTCAGCATGACTTCGATGGCCGGAACATGGCCGATCTCAACCAGCGCATCGCAGACGGATGGGGACAGGGTTTTACGGTGCGCAATCGCTTCGGCGTGCAGCGGCGTCGTGTGCTTCAGAATGAAGTTCAGATCTGAATCGTCGAAGGATTCATTCTGCTGCAACAGCTCGCGGCCAACCTCGATTGAGCACATTCCGAGATATCGCAATACGCGGCGCGGCGCTTCCTGTGTCGGCACCAGGCGGCGAGCGCAGAAAATACGTTCTTCCTCTTCTGCATCGAACAGCATTTCGAGAAGAACATCGCCAGCCATGGACCGGTCTTGTGGCGGAATGCGGGAACTGGGCATAGCCACAACATCAATCAGACGACGAAGAAGCGTATGTCTTGCGCGGCGCGGCGTTTCGGCAGCGGCCTCTGAAAGAAGAAGTGCTGGATCAGTAGCCATGTGATTTCCCAAAAGTACTTATCCGGAAATATGCAGGAAAAGACTTAACGGGGTCTCACCAGACTACAGAAATACATAGCTATACAGGCGTATTCCGGACATTTTATTCGCCATAAAAGCGAAAAGCCACGACCGCGAAATTTATCGTTTCTCAGGGTGAATGTATAAAAGCAAAAGCGAAGCAGTAAGCGCCGCGACCGTCAGGTAGAACGTGGCCCCTGCATCACTCTGATCTGCGATAGGGCTTGGCAGCTCAACTCCAACCCAGGGCGAAAGATGAATACCCGCCAGCACCAGAAACAGAAGGCTCGCAAACCGCGCCCCGGTTTTACGAAATGGCGGAATGAGCAGCATGAACGCAGCCAGCAGCTCCAGAGCGCCCATAATCACCCGCCCCGTCGGCTCGAACAGCGCAATGCCGGTGCCTTCAGCCAGTGACGAAAAGACGATATTCTCGCCCGGCAGGTC
The DNA here is from genome assembly GCF_029210165.1 of Ponticaulis sp. Taxonomy (NCBI): domain Bacteria; kingdom Pseudomonadati; phylum Pseudomonadota; class Alphaproteobacteria; order Hyphomonadales; family Hyphomonadaceae; genus Ponticaulis; species Ponticaulis sp. Next base: position 1,763,659 of record NZ_JARGNT010000001.1, on the reverse strand, counting down.
ATAAAAAATCACCTGCCCGACAGCCGGTTCCGGCCATGGATAAACCGTCCAGTGAAGAAAAACCGCAATCAGGAAGAGGGCCAGTAACCAGCTAAGGCTATTGCGAATTGCACGCATGTTTAAGGTCCTGTCCTCTCTGTTCCCTGCACACATTGTGATGACCAGTCTGTCGCAAGGTCAAGATTGCCACATGGCCAGACTACTGACATTCCGGAAGATACGTGGCAACGATGTCCGCCGGGGTAACAGACAGGCGCTCAAATGAGTGAAGAGTTCGACAAGCTGGATCGCGAAGTGATGGAGGGCGCCCGCTCTCCGATTGCCGGCGTTGATTCGGCACTGGCTGCGGGCGCAGCATTCAGATCACGTCCGCGTATCAAGCGTCACGTATCGCGCGAACTGCCAGCTTATCTCATAGTGCAATCCACCTGGTTCATGGCGTTCGGCCTGCAAATGGTGCTGTTTCCCTACCTCATCACCATCAAGCTCGGCCTTGATGGCACAGAGCTTGGCATCGCCAATATGGCGCTGGCGGCGCCGTCCGTTGTCTTCCTGCTGATTGGCGGCGTGGTGGCAGAGCGCGCAGATGGCAAGCGCATGCTTATGCTTCTACATGGGCTTGCTGCGTTTCCCGCTATCATGCTGGCGCTGGCCGTACATGAGAGCTGGCTCGCTTACTCGCTCATGGTCGGCTATGGCATTTCCATGGGCACGCTCGGCGCCTTCATGATGCCGGCCCGCGATTCCATTTTGAACGAAGTGGTCGACCGGCGCGCGCGCACCGGCTCTAACGTGACGCTCCAGCGCGGCGTTGCCTTTGCAACCCTCGCCCAGTTTGCCGCGCAGGTTCTGGGCATTGTGCTGGGCGGCTATGCCGATAAGGCGACGAAAATGCCGCTCTTCCTTGGTGGCTTCACCATTGGCCCCGTTTCGTCAGAGCATCTCCTCTATTTTCAGGGCTTCATCGTTGCCTGCGGCGCATTCGCAGCACTCTGGCTCGCACGTGGCCGTCAGGTCACGACAGGCCGTAGCGGTCTGGGCGCGGCCTTTGGCGATATGTCTGACGGCTTCCGCACAGTCACGGGCAATAAGCAGCTTCTGGCCATGACGCTTTCCATGTTTGGCGTCGGCATTTTCGTGATCGGCTCGTTTCTCGTTGTCCTGCCAATGATCAACCGCGAAGTGTTCGGCCTCGGCCCGGACGGTATTCGCGATATGTATGTGACCTTCTGGTTTGGCGCGTTTGTCTCATCCGCCATTCTGTCGACCGTGGGCAATCTGAAACGCCCGGGACGCCTGCTCCTCACCTCGCAATTCCTCGGCTCAATGGTCATTCTGGTCATGCTGTGGGAAGGCATTAAAGACTATCACGAGATCTTCCTCGCCATTGTCTTCATCTGGGGGCTGGCAGGCGGCGTCTCCATCGCCATGAGCCGTTCTATCGTTCAGGCTGCAGCGCCGAAAGACCAGCTTGCCCGTGTGCTGTCCATCTACCAGCTTGGCTTTATGGCGGGTGCGCCAATTGGCGCGTTTATCATGGGCTTTGCGGTTGATAATTTCGGCCCGCACAAGATTGCATTCGTACCCGCGCTCGGCATGGCCATTATCGTCATCTGGATGGTTCTGGGCTCACCGATCTGGAACATGAAATCGGAAGAGACATGACACTGCTGACAGCAGCAAATTTGAAAAGCCTGTTCTTCGTGAGCAGTGTCGTTCTTTTGCTGCCTTATGCGATGCTGCTTTTGATATCGGGATGGGGCATCGGGATTCCGGTACTCGGCTTGCTCTTTTTCGGCTGGCTTCTTGCGGCTAGCACAGTCGGGACACAAACTAAATTCGCGCTGGCACTGGTGCTCAGCCCGATACTCATAATTGCGCCCTACGCTATCAACCCGATCGCACCTTTCACGAACCTCCCAGATCCGCTTCTGGCGGTTCGCAGCCTTGCAGGCATTGATATTTCACTGCCCCAGACTGTCTGGCCGGACTTCTGGTGGACGCCGCGATTACCGCTCGTTCTACTGTATGGATCGGTAATCCTGATTCTTTCCGGCTTTTCTGTCGGCCAGAATTTCGCTCGTCGCCCTCGAACCGTCAGCTCAGATTAAAGCTGATCGACAGGCGCGGCTCATCGGCCATATTCACCAGCACTTCATGACGCAACCAGCTCTCCCAGAAGAGCGCCTGCCCGACCTGTGGCTGGAAATAGATGAAGCGTTTGAGGTCGGCTGCGATGTCATCCTTCTGCGGCGGTGAATTCATCATGAAAGGGAGGCGCGGGTCTTCAAACCGGATCGCGCTCGCCCCCTCTGGCAGGTCCAGATAAAACGTGCCTGACAGGACCGAATTCGGATGGATATGCCCGGAATGGCCTGCGCCCGGATCAAGCACATTCACCCAGAAACTATTCATGCTGAGCTTGTGAGAGCCAAGTTCGAAACCCAGCTCTTTGGCGTAGGCGTTGGCCGCTTTCACAAGACGCTTTTCAAGCTTTCCAAATGCCGAAATCCGCTGCGGTAAATCATTGAGCGACGCATAGGATGTGTAGCCGAGATAGCCCTGCTCCTCACACCATTGCTGGCCGGCTTCATCGCCTTCCGCCAGCATGACAACGCCATCAATCAGGTCTTCGATAAACTCGGCATCCTTGGCCGGATCGATGATCGTGCACTCATGTATCTGGGTCGCGAAATAGCTGCGGGTGACGGCTTTGGTCATCTGGCAAAATCCTGCAATTAACGAATGGCCTTATGACGCGCTCTCGGAAACCGCGCAATGCGGCGATAAGGCAAGCAGTGTCCTAAGTTTTCCGGTAATTTCATTTACGAGTGTTAATCTCCCTGTCACCTGTACGGAGTATATACATGCAAACCCCCATACGGAGTGACGGCATGGAAAATAAAATAGACCTCCTCAAAAAGGAGCATGTTGCTATTCTGGACGCCCTCAAAGAAGCCCGTCGTATCGGGTTGGGCACAGAAAGCGGACGTCAGAAGCTACTTGAAGCCAAAGAATTGTTCCGTGCACACCTGCACCATGAAGAAGAGCAGATTTACGCAGAACTTCGCGCCAATCCGGCAACACGCGACATTGCAAAACGCTTTCATGGCGACATGCAGATGCTGGCGCCAACGCTCGCAGACTTCTTCAAGACGCATATTGAGGATGGTACGGGCGAAACCGGTTCTAGCGACCTCGGCCAGCTACTTGGTCTGTTGCAAGCCCGCTTCTCCAAGGAAGAATATCTTCTTTATCCTACGGCGGTTCGCGGCGAGACTGCAGCGTAACCCTCTCCCAAACGGCAAGGCAAAGAGCGTGACCAGGGTCGCGCTCTTCTTTTATGCGCCAGCTTTTTAGCGCCCATAGTGCTGTGAGGGCTGGTCAGACGACCAGATTTTGCTATGTGAGCGCCTTGATTAAAAGGATATCTGCTCATGGGCTTCAAATGCGGGATCGTCGGCCTTCCTAACGTTGGCAAATCCACCCTGTTCAACGCGCTGACCAAAACAGCTGCGGCGCAGGCAGAGAACTATCCTTTCTGCACGATCGAACCGAATGTCGGTGACGTTGCGATGCCAGAGCCGCGCCTGAAAGTGCTGGCGGAAATCGCAGGCTCGAAAGAGATCATCCCGACACGTATGAACTTCGTCGATATTGCGGGCCTCGTTAAGGGCGCGTCGCAAGGCGAAGGCCTCGGCAACCAGTTCCTCGCAAATATCCGTGAGACCGACGCCGTTGCGTACGTTCTGCGCTGTTTCGAAGACGAAGACATTACGCACGTGTCTGGCAAGATCGACCCGCTCGCAGACTATGAAGTCGTCGAGACAGAGCTGATGCTGGCCGACCTTGAAAGCCTTGAGAAGCGCCGTCCGGCCCTTGAGAAAAAAGCAAAGAGCGGCGGCGATAAAGACGCCAAAGAAACGCTCGCGCTGATCGATCTGGCGCTGGAACAGCTGAACGATGGCAAGCCTGCACGCCACGCCGACATTCCTAAAGACAGCCGCAAGGCATGGCGCATGATGCAGCTTCTGACAGCCAAGCCTGTTTTCTATATTTGTAACGTGGATGAAGACTCTGCGGAAACCGGCAATGAGTTTTCTGCTGTTGTTGAGAAGCACGCTGCCGCTGAAGGTTCACCTGTCGTCGTGATTTCCGCGAAGATCGAATCTGAAATCGCCATGCTGGACGATGACGATCAGGCAGAATTCCTTGAGACGCTAGGCCTTGAAGAGCCTGGCCTCAACCGCGTCATCCGTGCGGGCTATGACCTGCTCGGCCTGCAGACCTATTTCACAGTTGGCCCGAAAGAGGCCCGCGCCTGGACCATTCCAGAGGGCTCGACGGCCCCTCAGGCGGCTGGCGTCATCCACGGTGACTTTGAAAAAGGCTTCATCCGCGCCGAAACCATCGCTTATGAAGACTATGTCGCGAACAAAGGCGAAGCTGGCGCAAAAGAAGCCGGCAAGATGCGCGCTGAGGGCAAGGAATACATCGTCAAAGACGGCGACGTTCTGCACTTCCGCTTCAACGTCTAAGCCGGATACTAACGAGGCATGGCATTTCCGATGGCCTGACTGACCGCCAGTCCGGCCATCATGCCGTCATATGCGTGCGTGCCCATGACGACTTCCAGATCGCGCTGGTCGGTCACTAATTGCGTAAATTCGTTCACGACATTCGGGGCTGAGAGATCCTTTCCGTGGATTTCCGCCCAGTCAGTAATGTCTTCGGCCTCATCAGCCAGCTGCGCAATCACCGCAAAATAAAAGAGAAACTCACCAATTGATGGTGCGCCATGGCCAGCCTTCATCGTCATGCGCCGTTTCATATGGCCACGGGGACTGGCGAGCGTGCAGGCATAGACGTCTTCGCTTGCCTCTACACAGTCCAGCGTCAACTTGGCTTCATTGATCGCATCCAGAATAAAGTCGCTCATTTTCCAAGCCTAAGCTCCAAACGCGCAATAAAAAAGGGCCTCCGAACGGACGCCCTTTTCAATTCAAGATGAAAGCCGCGTTTAACGCAGAACAGAGTCAAAGGCTTCGACGAAGCGCTTATGACCGATTTCCGACATGCGCATTGCGACTTTGGATTTCGCCTCATCAACGCTATTGCCCCAGAAGTCGGCAAGGCGTTGCGCGTCATCATAAGTCAGTTCCGCTTCTGACCAGTCGCAGCGCACATTGGTGGCTGACTGAATGTCGGCATCTGCAAGAATTGTAATACCCGCGCTGATCTTGTTCGACAGGATCATCTTACCTTCCCAGACACTAGCACCCCACACAGAAGCAATCTTCTTTGCATCACAGAAGCCGTAATCGCTGGCTGCGTAGATTTCGAAGTCTCCGGTTATTTCATTATTGGCTGGCGCACTGCTGTCGAGAACAGAGGCGAAGGTTTCAACGAAACGCTTATGGCCCATGCCAGACATAAGATCGCCGACTTTGGACTTTGCACCGTCTACAGTCTGTCCCCAATACGCGGCGAGACGTTCTGCATCGGCATAGGTCAGTTCCGCTTCACTCCAGTCACAACGCACATTGCTCGCTGATGCAATGTCCGCATCAGCAAGGTCGGTGAGACCGGCGCTTATTTTGTTGGCGAGCGTCAGCTTGCCGTCCAGAATGCTCTGGCCCCAGACGGACGCGATCTTTTTGGCATCGCAATAGCCGTAATCGCTCGCCGCATATGTTTCGAAATTTCCGGCGACGTCATATTCATCACCTTCAGTCTGGGCCGCCATCGCATCTGCAAATGTCTCAACAAAGCGCTTATGACCCATGCCCGACATGAGATCAGCAACCTTGGATTTGGCTTCATCAACGCTATTGCCCCAATAGCTGGCAAGCTGTGTCGCGTCAGCATAAGTGAGCTCGGCTTCAGACCAGTCACAACGCACACCATCCGCTGAGGCGATATCTGCATCCGCAAGATCCGTCAGACCCGCGCGCACCTTGTTCGCGAGCGTCATCTTGCCTTCCCAGACGCTCTGCCCCCAGACAGACGCAATCTTTTTGGCATCGCAAAAGCCGTATTCACTGCTCGCATAAACGTCGAAATCGCTCATGCCGTTATTGTGACCGGCATGCTGTGCGTCTGCAGTTTGGGCCATGCCCATGGCGCCCGCGCCTGCAGCGAAAGTCGCTGCGAATACAGCGTTATAATTCGTCATTTCGATAATCCCCTGATGGTCCCGCAAATTTCCCTTGATGAAGACTATTCATGAATGCCTGAAAAAGGCTACCCATTTTGTCAGTAAGAGATGGGGTCGATATGACGGGTAAAGTCTGGAAAACAGGATTTGAAATCGAGCTGCTGGCACCGCGTGGCAAGACACGCGCGGATCTGGCTTACGCAATCGCGGCCAAGCATGGCGGCTCTGTAAACCGGATGTTCTACCCCCAGTCAGAACCGAGCCTCGCCCCCAGTGTGCAGGTGTTTGAAAATCTTATTCTTGGCTTTGACGCCGTAGATGAGAGCGGAAACAGGGTCGCGCTATGCGTCGATGACCTGACCATCAATGCCGATCTAAACCGCAGCGCGCCGCCTCTGGAGGGCTGGATGCGTATCGTCAGCGATGATGGCAGGCTGTTATCTCTGGTCTCAAAGGTCTGCGATCCGGATGCCTCGATTGAAGATGTGCTGAAGCCTGTGTCCAACCTCTTCAATACGCCTCTTGAAAGCGAAGGCGGCATCTTCAAAGCGAGTGACGAGAAGAAGCGCCCGATTGCACTGGCGACAGGCCTTCCCGGTGAGCGGGAACGCCCGTGCGAAATCATCACCGCGCCTTTGGAAGACAATCGCGAAGGCATACTTGGCGAGCTTCTCGGGACCGCGAAGGCGCTGGGTTTCGTCATCCCCAAGGAAGCGGCCGTACATGTCCATTTTGATGCAGAGCGCCTGTGCGATGCACGGGTTCTGTCACGCCTTATTTATTGTCTTGCGAAACACGGAAAAGCCTTGCGCGCGCATGTCGGCACAAACCCGAACTGTGTGCGCCTAGGCCCGATCGCGACAAACCTGATCGAGCTGGCGAGTGATGAAGCCTTTTTAAAGTCAGGCTGGGACGAGGCGCGCCAGATGCTTCTGGCCTGCAAACCGACTAAATATTGCGACTTCAACTTCCTCAACATCGCTGCAGGGCTCGACGCCAAGCACACATTTGAAGTGCGCATCTTTCCGGGCTCAATTGATGCAGATGAAGTTTGCGGGTTCGCCAACCTGTTCGAGCGCATATTGACCTGGGCCGTTGATCAGGATCGGCCGGCCTGCCCTGACACGATTGAGCGCTTCCTTTGAGGCATTAAAAAAGGCGGCCCATGCGAGCCGCCTTTTCAAAATCATTATAAGCAGAGCTGCTTAGTGGTTTGTTGGACCACGGCGGCCATTCACAGCTTCGTCAGCTGCTTCAGTCGCATCTTCAACAGCTTCATCAGCAGCGTCTTCAACCTGCTCAACAAGGCCAGCAGCTTCTTCAGCGACAGCGGCTGCAGCGTCATTGCCGGCTTCAGTCAGATCTTCAGCAGCTTCTTCAAGCGCAACACCTTGTGGAGCTTCAACGTCAACTTCAACCTCAGCAGCCATTTCTTCCTCAACAGGAAGCGGCGCCGGGAATGGTGGAGCGTTCGGGCTTTGAGACGCGAGGTAAGCGATAACGTTCATACGCTCCGGGTCACGGCGCAGACCAGCAAAAGACATCGCTGTGCCGTTTACGTAACCACGTGGGTTGAGGAGGAATGCGTCGAGCGCCTCATAGTCCCACTCGCCTTCCATGGACGCGAGCGTGCCAGAGTAACCGCCGAAACCGTCAGCTGCTGCAAATGAGCGACCAACAACGTCGTGCAGAGCCGGACCAGCGCCGTTTACGCCTGGGTCTTCTGCATTGTGGCAGCTAGAACATTTAGACCGGAAAGAAGACGCGCCATCTTCAACGCTAGCCATTGCGAGCATAGCGCCAAGGTCGAACACTTCTTCTTCAACTTCTGCACCACCAGCGCCTTCTTCAACAGGCAGGTAGTATGCATAGCTTGCCGCAAAGCGCTCATTCAAAGAGTGAGCTTCTTCTTCGTGGTGTCCGCCGTGATGACCACCTTTTCCGAAGATGATGTCAGACAGCGTTGGCAAAGCCAGAAGTACGAGCAGAACGGCCAGCAGAGCGCCAGCAACTTTATTCAAAAACATTTCTCACGAATCCCGGTTGATCCTGAATCTTGGGGTGCTTCTGGCACGGTGGCGCTTAACGTTCAATATTCTCTTTAAATAAACATGCACGGAATCTGACTTTCGCGGCGAAGAGCCGCACGTTTTTTCGGGCCGTTGCACAGCTAAATTGCCCTCTTGCCGAATTTCACCGGGCGTGGTTTGCCTCCTCACGGAATATGAAAGGTTCGATCATGGCCGGAAAAATTGCATTTCAGGGCGAACGCGGTGCGAATTCGGAAATTGCCTGTCGTCAGGCGTATCCGGATATGGAAGCTATCCCATGCCGGACCTTTGAGGACGTTTTTACAACCGTCGAGAGCGGCGAAGCCGATCTCGCCATGATACCGGTTGAGAACACGATCGCCGGTCGTGTCGCCGACATCCACCACCTCATCCCAGACTCTCAGCTGCATATGATTGCAGAACACTTTCTGCCAATCCGCTTCCAGCTCATGGCTCTGCCGGGCGTGGAATTAAGCGAGATCAAGCGCGCCAAGTCCCACATAATGGGGCTGGGACAGTGCCGCATCTTCATGCGCGAACACGGTATTGAGGCAGTAACAGCAGCCGACACTGCGGGCGCGGCGCGTCAGGTCGCAGAAGAAGGTGACCGCGCCATGGCGGCGATCGCCCCGGCCCTTGCTGCTGAGGTGTATGGCCTGAACATCATCGCGAAGGATATTGAAGACGAAGAGCACAATACAACGCGCTTTGTGATCATGAGCCGTGAGCCGAACGACATCACAGAAGTTACGGCGCCGTGTAAAACCGCGCTCCTCTTCACGGTGCGTAACGTGCCAGCGGCGCTCTATAAGGCACTTGGCGGCTTCGCGACCAATATGGTCAACGTCACCAAACTGGAAAGCTATCTCACCGGCGGCTCGTTCACGGCTGCCCAGTTCTATGCCGAATTTGAAGGCCATCCTGATGAGCGCCCTGTCCAGTTGGCGCTTGAAGAACTAGGATTTTTCTCGACCCAGGTCCGTGTTCTGGGCGTGTATCCGCAAGGCGACCGCAAAGACTATATCATGCCATAGTCACGGCAATAACGCGCTGGTCGCTCCGATGTGAAGACACTGGAGCGGCTTGTGTTTCGCAATTTTGCCGATGATTTTTTATCTTCAGGGTTCCCCAGAACAGGAGCCCCCAGATGAAACCTATTGCTCTCATATCCTTACTGGCCGCCAGCATCGCTACTCCGGCCATTCTGACACCTGCTGCTTTTGCCGATGCAGCCCCGATCTATACCGGTCTGTTTTCCAACACAGCGGTTCAGGGCCATGACGTCGTCGCCTATTTCACCGAAGGCCGTCCGGTTGAAGGTAGCCGCGCCTTCACGACTGAATATCAGGGCGCTGAATTCCGCTTTGTCAGCCAGCAAAACCTCGACACTTTTCTTGCCGAACCTGAAGCTTATGCACCGCAATATGGCGGCTATTGCGCATGGGCGGTTGCTCAGGGCCAGCGCGCCAAAGGCGATGCGCGCCACTGGGCGATTGTCGACGGCAAACTCTATCTGAACTTCAACGAAGACATTCAGTCCGACTGGAACGCCGACCGCGAAAACTTCATCACGCAAGCCGATGAAAACTGGCCGAACGTACTGAACTAACGCGACCTGCCAGCCCTTCTGACCCCGAACAGAGCGTCCGCGTCCCCCCTATACTCTAAGGGCGCTCTTTATCACCCGGGCAACATAACCAGCCCCCCTGTACCCCAGTTGCCCGGGTGATCTTTTTCGAAGCGGAGAGCACTACCTCTCGTTTACCAATTCAGAACAATCCGAATTATTTCAGCGCGAAATCTCTCTCAGAAACCACCTGTGATATTTTTACAAATGCGTTCAATTTTTTATAGTGAACGCAGTTTATCTAATGAAATCATGGTTGCAGACACCCTTACTCGCCTTTAAGTCGACGGCACCAAAAACATAAATTGGTAGAGTACAGGGATATTTCATGAAAAAACTTATGATTGCAGCAGCTGCAGCATTTGCAGCGGCATCCGCGCCTGCGGCCATCGCTCAGGAAGTTTATGGTAACGTTGGTGTTTCCGGGCTTGATGGCGACGGCGCGACACTGACTGCTGCAACACTCCGCGGCGGTGCTTTCATCACAGAAAACTTCGGTGCTGAAGCAGAGTTCAGCGTTGGTCTCGGCGGCGAAAGCATTCAGGGCGTTGCCCTTGACCTTGAAACGTCTTTCATCGGTTACGCAGTCGGTCGCCTGCCAATGGGCGAAAGCACTGATCTGATCGGCCGCGTTGGTTACGGTACTGCGACTATCGAAGGCCGCACAGGCGGCGGTAGCGTTGATGTTGATATTGACGGCTTCGCTTTTGGCGTCGGCATCCAGCACTTCTTCACTGAGAGCTTCGGCGTTCGCGGCGACATCACTCGCTTCGAAGCTGACGAGCCAAACCTTGATGGTGGCCTGGACATTTACACGGTCTCTGGCGTCTACCGTTTCAAAGTCGAGTAGTGAACACAAACGGTCAGACCGTTGCGCGAATCGAAGGCCTCCCCTCACCGGGAGGCCTTTTTATTTGCGCAACTTCCAGCACTACTCTCGGTTTAATACTCTCGATTTGGAATAATTGTCCGCACTAATATTAGCGATAGGAATGAAGATAGCGCCTGCAGCCGCCAGCACTGTGGCATTTTTACAAACACGTTCACAAAATTGATTTTTAGATGACTTTACGGAAACCAAGCTTCTTGCAGATTTCAAAAATGCCCGTCTAAATCGCGGGATAAAAATATATTAGTGGAGGAAACTATGAACAAACTTGCGATTGCATCTATCGCAGCGCTTGCGATGACAGCAGCGCCAGCAGCTATGGCTGAAGCTGACACATATGTCAGCCTGGGCTACTCAATGTACAGCGACGATGACGCGACACTGGGTGCTGGTACTGCGCGTTTCGGCGCCTTCTTTAACGAGTATTTCGGCCTTGAAGGCGAAGCGAGCGTCGGTTTTGACAGTGACGACATCACAGATGCCGGTACAGGCATCACTGTAAATGTTGATCTGGGCTATCAGGTTGGCGGTTTCGGCGTTGTCCGTTTCCAACCAGCTGAAAAACTCACATTCATGGCACGCGCAGGCTATTCCATGATGAGCATTCGCGGCGCATCCGGCCCTGTATCTGAAACCTTCGACATTGACGGTTTCGCGGCAGGTCTCGGCGCGCAGCTTCAGGTCACAGACCGTTTTGCGATCCGTGGCGACTACACACGCTTTGAAGCTGATGATGACGTCATTGATGGCGGCCTCAACACATTCACCATCTCAGCTGTGCTGACGCTGAACAATAACTAAGTCTAACGGACATCCCCTGTTCGCGAGCCCCTGCCCTCACCGGCAGGGGTTTTTCGTTTCAGCTCTCCGCCCATGTGCGGATCACGAAATGTGCGATGGCAAATTCCGGCGGACAATAGGCATCAGGGTGTTCCCCTGCGAGCATCGCCTTCACTTCATCTTTCGAGAACCAGCGCGCTGCTTCGATCTCGCTTGGGTCGATGGTGATGTCACGGGACTCAGCCGGCATATGAATGCCCATCATGAGGGAGGACGGAAACGGCCATGGCTGGCAGAACAGATACTCTGCTTTCGCCGGATCGCATTTCACGCCCGCTTCTTCGAACACCTCACGGCAGGCCGCCTGTTCGATGGTCTCGCCCGGCTCGACAAAGCCCGCAAGACAGGACCAGAACCCGTCCGGCCAGCCGGTAGAGCGCCCCATAAGGCATTCATCACCCTGAATAGGCAGCATGATCGCAACGGGGTCTGTACGCGGGAAATGCTCTGTCTCACATGCCGGACATTCACGCTTCCACCCGGCTTCGGAAATCTCTGTCGGGCTGCCACACTTGGCGCAGAACCCGTGCGTGCGGTGCCATTCGGAAATAGACCGCGCCGTAGACACAAGATTGGCCTCCAGCGCAGATAAGCCCGCCGCCGCAGCCCGCATATCTTCGAAACCGCCCGCCCCCTGCAACATGGTTCCGTCGAGCGTGAAGCGCTCATCGACAAACAGCGCAAAAATGGGCGAGCCATGCTTATCTTCACCGAGGAAAATACGCTTCGCGCCCTGTGCAAATTGCGACGCCTCACTGCCCATCCAGAGCAGCCTGCGAGGCGAACGATCAATCTGCGCGCCAACAGGACGCGGCGGACCAACCTGACCTTCCACGAGCGGCATGCCATGCTGCATGATGAAGATCAGGACGTTCGGGTCGCGAAACGCGGCCTCCAGCCAGGCATCATCCTTCCGGCGATGGGCCGCGCGGTCTAGCGGATTGGAAGCAAGCGGTATATCATTCGATGTCAGCATAAGAATCTCCGTCCGCAGGTCTTACCGCTATCGGCGACACTTTCACAGTGTTTCGGCTCTGCGCGCTGCGTCTATATGCGCAGTTTCTAAATTTTCACGGTTTGTGGAGGTTTTGCCGCCTAAGGTTGCGTAACGTCATCCCAGCTGAGTCAGGCAATTCGAAAATGAGCGACATTTCCAGTTATATTAACCGGATAGGATATCGCATCACCGATCTTGTGGGGCTCGGATCATCCTTTCAGGGCGTCGCTGTTTTCCGGCGTCGTGCCATCACAATCATCCTGTCGTTTTTCATCGTTCTGATCACGCTGACCCAGCTGTCGCTTAAGCTGGTTGAACCACGCATCGGCATTCATGACATCAAATCGGCCGGCGTTATTTGCATGCTGATCGCCATGATCATTGTCGTTCAGCGCCTGTCGCGGTTCTTCTGGGTATGGCTGATTCTGACGACGGCATTCTTCGTCAATCTTGTTTTCCTTGGCATGAATGAGGGCACTGGCATTCAGACCGGCGCAGTTATGCTGGCTGTCTTCATGCCTATTATGGGAACCTATTTCATCGGAAGACCGGGCGCGGTAGGTGGCTGGATAATCGGCATTACCAGTGTCAGCTTCCTGTATTATTTCTCGGTCACACACACACCTGAAGCACCGATACCTGCCCCTGCGATCCAGATCTTCGATCTTTACCTCATGTCTATGGGTGGACTGACGCTTGCCCTGTTCATGGCGCTCACGCTTCATCAGGCGCTGGTACAGGCGCTGAACGAAGCTGAGAAGAACCTTAGCCGTGCGCGCGCATCCGAAATGGAGCGCACCCGCTTTTTCGGCACGGTCAGCCATGAAGTGCGCAACTCTCTCAACGGCATTTTCGGGATAACGACATCGCTTCTGCGTGATGATCTGCCTGACCATATCCGCAAGCAGGTAGAGCTGGTGCAGTCCTCAGGCGACTCTCTTGTGCGCGTTCTGAACGATATGCTGGAACTGACACGCCTTGAAAGCAACGGCATTGAGATCAGCCTGAAATCGACAGAACTGAGCGCGGTTCCTCTGCGCGCCGCCTCTCGCTGGCAGCTCAGCGTCGCAGATAAGGGCCTTGAGATCCGAATAGAAAACGCCCCCGATATGCCGGAATGGGGCATGATCGATTATGGCCGCCTGACGCAGATCATGGACAATCTGATCTCCAACGCCATTCGCTTCACCAATTCAGGGCATATCACGCTCGGCCTGTCGTCAAAGCCGCTTGATGATGGCCATATCACGATGGAAATACGGGTCAGCGATACCGGCGTTGGCATTCATGGCGGTCAGGTTGACCGGATTTTCGAACCCTATCGTCAGGAAAGCTCCAGCACATTTGCCAAACATGGTGGTACGGGTCTCGGGCTGTATATCTGCCGGCTACTGCTCTCGCAGATGAATGGCACAATCGAAGTTGAAAGCACGAGTTCGGAAGGCACGACCTTCCTCGTATCGCTACCTGTCGAGCTGAGTGAACCACCGGCAGATGATACGCTGATGCAGAAATCTGCCGCGAGTATTAAAGCCGCCACGCGGGTTCTTGCGGTTGATGACCGGCTACCAAACCGCGTCTATCTCGAAACCCTGTTCAAAAGCTGGAATATGGACATCACGACCGCAGACAGCGGTCAGGATTGCCTGAAAAAGGCGAAAGAAGACGCGTATGATCTTCTTCTCCTCGACCTCAACATGCCTGAAATGAACGGAACGGAATTGCTGTCCCGCTTACGCAATTCATCCTCGCCGAACAAAGATATCCAGACCATTGTCGTCTCGGCTGATATTCCGGACGAGACACTTGTACGCCTCAAGCGGCTTGGGGTGGAATTGTACCTGAAAAAGCCGATCACCCCGAAAATGCTTTGGGAAACGATCAATACGGCCTGCGCAGGCAAAGCCGAAGACACAGATAATTCGACGCCCTCAAAGCCAGTCAATTATCAAATCTGATGAAAGCATCTTGCAATCGGGCGTCGGGTTCGCGATATAGCCCTCGGAGGCTGGCGCGGACGAGTGCCTCGCCAACCGGGTCAGGTCCGGAAGGAAGCAGCCCTAACGAGTTTCTCTCGGGTCGTGCCAGTCTCTTCTCCAACACATTGTCAGTATACCGAGATGTCGAAATCCCGATTTGAAAGATCGAGAGCCCCGTCGCCCAATGCGATCTCCATCCGTCTGAACCGCCGGATGAACTGGGATGGCTCGATTTCAAGCTGCACCACACGGACAGGTACTTCGGTTTTCTGACTGACACTGTCCCATTCGTCCGCTTGCACGAGATAGAAGGACACATACACGTCCTTCATATCATCCATGGGATGATGCTCGCCAAACCAGGCGCGGATGCCGACCAGCTTCTCACCGTCGCGCAGAAGGGACCGCTTTTGGAGATAAGCGTTCCAGTCTTCTCCCTCGACAGCATCGGCCGCGCTCGTCCCCAGCCAATGATTGTCCTGCACGGACGCTTTAAAAGATTCGGGCATTGTGCTCTTCCCCACTGAACACGTTAACCATATTAGGTTGTAAACCCAAATTTTTCAATCTGAATCTTTAACGAGGTCCTCCTCCATGATGGACTGCATGGCCGTGCCGAGTTCGGCTTCCCAGTCCTCAAGGGACTCCCGCACACGCGCGATGAACTCTTCATTCTCCCAGGGCGCTTTTGTGACATCATAGTCGCCCGCCTGTTCTCGCAGGCGTTGCTTGTCGATCACGTCAAACGCGTCCGTCATTTTCTGAGCCGCCTCCCGGCTTATGCCCAGCGCTTCAAAAGATGAGCGCCCCATGCGGAGCGAGCTGTCATAGGTTTCACGGATAATGTCGCGACATCCGAGCGACCAGAGTTCGTACACATGCGTCCGGTCAATCGCGCGGGCCACGACATGCACATTCGGATGGTGCTTTATGACATGGCGCACAACTTCATTGATCTGCGCCTGATCATCGATTGCCACCACAATCAGTTTTGCCGTTTCAATGCCTGCCGCGTGCAAAAGATCAGGACGGGTGGCGTCCCCGAAATAAGTCTTGAAGCCGAACTTGCGGACGAAATCGATATGGCGGGAATTGAAATCAATCACGGTCGTGGAGAAGCCCGCCGTGCGCAGTAGCCGGTCGACAATCCCGCCCACACGGCCACGCCCTGCAATAATGATGTCGTTATTCTCATCAATCGCGTCTGCCGCTCTTTGCTTTTGTGTCCGGTCATAAAGCGGCGCGATGATCTGCTCGCGGAAGATAAACAAAAGCGGCGTCACCAGCATGGAAAGCGCGACAGACAGAAGCAAAAGCTCTGCAATGGCATCTGGAAGAATGTAGCTGCTCGTCGCCAGAGATAGGAGCACGAAGCCGAACTCACCGATCTGCGCGAGGCCCAATGCAAACAGCCAGCCCTGCGCACCACGAACCTTGAAAACAAGGCTTAGCCCAAACAGGATCACTGCTTTCAGCACCATGAAGCCGGCCGCCAGACCAACAACCATAAGCGGCTGTTCTGCCAGAAGCGCAAAATTGATACCGGCGCCCACCGTCATGAAGAAGAGGCCGAGCAGCAGCCCCCGGAACGGGTCGATATCGGCTTCCAGCTCGTGGCGATACTCGCTGTTGGCGAGGACAACACCGGCAAGGAATGTCCCCAGCGCAGGTGAAAGGCCAACAAGCGTCATGAGAAGGGCGATACCGATAACGAGCAGCAGGGCGAACGCGGTGAAGAGCTCCCGCAGATTTGCCGCCGCCACAAAGCGGAAGATAGGCCGCGTCAGATAGTTTCCGCCCAGAATGACCGCTGCGATAGCGCCGACTGAAACAAGCGTTGCCTGCCATGGCTCGAGCCCCGCAACGAGGCTCAGCGAACTGCCATGACTGTCATCTGCCCCATGCACCACATCATGCGCCGCAGCCACCAGTTCAGGTGACGCCAGTAACGGCAGCAGCGCGAGCATCGGGATAACGGCGATGTCCTGAAACAAAAGCACGGAAAAGCTCGCCTGACCGCCATCGCTTTGCATCAGGCCTTTTTCATTCAGCGTCTGAAGTACAATTGCCGTCGATGAAAGCGCCGCGATACAGCCAATGGCGAGCGCATACTTCCAGTTCATCCCCATGGCGCAGGCAATCGCGAACACCGCCGCCGCGGTAATCACAACCTGCCCGCCGCCAAGGCCTACAATCCTGTCGCGCATTTCCCAGAGGCGTTTTGGTTCCAGCTCCAACCCGATAAGGAAGAGCATAATGACCACGCCAAACTCGGCAAAATGCTGGATCGACACGACATCCACATGCAGCAGACTGAGCACCGGACTGATGACAATGCCGGCAATCAGATAACCGAGCACAGAGCCAAGCGCGAGCTTGGTCGCGATCGGAACCGCGACGAGGCCCGCGGCGAGAAAAATTACGGCCAGCAGCAGAAAGTCAGTCATTTATTTTCTCCGGCGTCGTGATTTGGCACGCCTTGATCCTACACCTTTCCCTGTAATGTCTGCCGTCGCAACGCAGATGGTGCAGAACACCACAGAAAATCGTTTCTTCCCCCTCGCGCTCGACGCAACTCGGCTATATTGTCACCTGCATGAGTGAGTCCGAATTTCCACCTGAAGAACGAGATGACCTGACGCCGTCCATGTTTGGCGATGCGCCCGCAGCATCTGAGTCAGGCAAGGATAAGTCGAGCTATCTGGTTCTCGCCCGCAAATACCGTCCGCAGCGCTTCTCTGACCTGATCGGTCAGGAGAGCATGGTGAAGACGCTGTCCAATGCCTTCAAGACAGGCCGGATTGCGCATGCCTTCATGCTAACCGGTGTGCGCGGCATCGGTAAAACGACGACGGCTCGCCTTCTGGCGCGTGCGCTAAACTATGAAACAGACACGGCCAGCGGCCCGAGCCTTGATATGGACCCGCCGGGACGTCACTGTGAAGCGATCATCAACAGTCGCCATCCCGATGTTCTGGAGCTTGATGCGGCGTCACGCACCGGCGTTGATGACATGCGCGAGCTGCTGGACGGCGCGCGCTACACCCCCGTCTCTGCACGCTATAAAGTGTTCATCATTGACGAGGTTCACATGCTCTCCAAGTCGGCGTTTAACGCCCTCCTGAAGACGCTTGAAGAACCGCCAGAGCACGTCAAATTCGTCTTCGCGACCACAGAAATACGCAAAGTTCCGGTCACGGTTCTGTCCCGCTGTCAGCGGTTTGACCTGCGTCGTCTGGACGTTGAAACCCTCAGCCAGCATCTGGCGAATATCTGCTCGCGAGAGAATGTGAAGATCGCCGATGAGGGGCTGACCCTTATCGCCCGCGCGGCGGAAGGCTCTGTGCGCGATGCGCTCTCTATTCTTGATCAGGCGATTGTCTCAAACACAGAAGGCGCAGAAGTTCCGGCGGAAGACGTCCGCGATATGCTGGGCCTCGCCGACCACTCACGCCTGCTCACCCTGTTCGGGCATGCCGCGCAAGGTGAACACAAGGCCGCGCTCGACGAGTTTGAAGGCCAGATCCATGCCGGTGGTGATCCGCTTACCATTCTGAAAGATCTGATCGAGCTTGCCGTTGAAGTTAGCCGCGCCAATGTGCTGGGCGAAGCCTATCAGGCGAGCGGCCCTGCCGAATGGACGCGCCTCACCAAAGAGATCGCAGCCAAGCTGACACCGGCCCAATCCACGCGCCTCTGGCAAATCCTTATGAAAGGGTTTGAGACAGCTCAGATCGCACCTAATGCGGCGACCGCGGTTGAGATGACCCTTATCCAGATGGCCGCGTCTGCACATGTACCGCCACCGGAAGAAGCGCTCAAAGCCATCATCGCCGCACAGAACGGCGCAGCACCTCCCGATAGCGGAGCTCCGCCGTCAAAAAATGACGAAGCGGGCGTCACTTCAATGGGGCAGCCCGCTAGCTTTGACGGAATTCTGAGCCTCATGGAATCGCGTAAGCGGGCCGATCTCATGTATGAGATGGAACGCTTTATGAGACCCGGCGAAGTCCGTTTCGGCTTCCTGTCTGTGCAGATGGAACATGGCGCATCCCAGAACCTGATCGCCAATGTGCAGCGCTTCCTGAACGACGAAACGGGCGCGGACTGGCGTATCGAACAAATCCGCTCGCAGGAAGAAACCGTAATTGAACGCAAGGAGCGTGAGCGTCAGGAACGTATTGCCGATGCGATGCATGACGACTTCCTGTCCGAACTCATTAAACGTATTCCGGGATCGGAAGTGCTCGACGTTGTCACACCTCCGGAAGCGGAAGAAGGCGAAGAGAAAATCGTCCGTCTGAACTTCTCCTCGCCGCAACAGACCAGAAAGGAAAGCCGATGAAAGGCCTCGGTGATATGAGCAAAATCATGCGTCAGGCGCAGGAAATGCAAGCCAAGATGCAGGAAGCTCAGGAAAAAGCTGAGAACGTCACGGCTGATGGCGTTGCAGGTGGCGGCATGGTGCGCGTTACCCTGAAGGGCAAAGGCGAACTGGTCGATCTGTCTATAGATCCGGCGCTGATGGGCGACGAAGCTGAAATCATTGAAGACCTCATCAAGGCGGCGCACGCAGATGCCCGCAAGCGCCTCGATGAAGAGCTTGAAAAAGCCATGCAGGAAGCAACGTCCGGCCTGGGCGGCATGCTGCCCGGCTTCAAAATGCCGTTCTAGGCTGTCATCGGATGAGCGATACCGCAGTCAATGAAGTCGTTGATCTGGTGAAGGCGAAAATACGCCGTCTCAGCCAGTCACCTCTGCATCTTCAGAAACGCTTGAACGACAAACAGATTGAGGCTGCCAACGAGCGCCTCGCTTTTCCTGTGCCATTCGTACTGGTGAACCTCTATCAGGACGTCGGCAATGGCGGTTTCGGCCCGTATTTCGGGCTGCTCGGCCTTTCCGGCGGCTGGGCCGATGACAATGGCCGCGATGCTATTGAGGTCTATGAGTGGCTGCGCGCGCCGGGCGATGACGAAGAACTCGGTGAGGCAGAACTGCCGGACTATCTTCTACCCATCTGCCATCAGGGCTGCGGCGTCTATGTCTGCATTGATTGTCAGTCGCCTGAAGCTATCGTCTTCAACTATGATCCGGCGAAAGATACCGACCAGCTGACCTCGACCGGCAAGCCGTTCACTGAGTGGCTGGCTGACTGGGCGTCTTAATTCAGCTTTGAAATTGCTGCCTTCAACGTCGAAAAATGAGCAAGTCCTTCCAGCTCGATAAGCTCTGATTGTCCCGAAGGAAAAGCGTCGTGCAATGCCCGCCCCATTGCTGGCGGCGTCCATGTGTCGGCGATGCCCTGATATATCGTCACCGGACAGACAACCCTGTTTAGCGCCTCCGACCACGCCGCGACATAGCGTTTCACAACCTGATTGAAGCGCGTTTTACCAGAGCCATAGGAATACTTCATTCCCGCGTCAAATGCCCGCCGAAAGTCCTTATCCCGCAAAAGGGCGCTGTCGGCCTCAGGGGCACCGGACATGATCATGCCTCGTACCATGCCCGGAAGAACCGATGTCAGAAATGACTGAATAGCCAACAGAGTTTCGTACATTGGCCAGTTATCCCGCGCAGCCTTGAACACCGCACCGCCGGCCATATCGTCGAGAAAATCTCCCAACTCAAGCGGTCCAGCAGGGGAAATCAGTGTGAGGCGCGCAATCTTATCCGGGTGCGCCGTTGCAATCTCGATGGCCGACATGGCACCAAGCGAAAATCCGACAAGGTGAACACCCCCATCACCCAGAATGTCCGAATTAAATTCGCCATCATGGCCAAACGGCGCAGCAATCAAAGGCAGATCAGTAAACGTTGTAAACCATGCCAGATCAGCATCAGAGCCCGGGAATCCGTGACAATATAAGTAAGTGTCTACTGACTGGTTCATAGGCCCTGCGTTTCCTGCATGTTTGGATAAACCCGGATAGGAAAGCACGTACGAATCTGTGCAGATATGTGACATACCAGCCAGAGTGCAGAAAGCAGCATGTCCAAAAACCTGATCGGCCCGGAACTGCAGCGGGTCATAGACCTTATCGGCAAACTTCCCGGCCTCGGCCCGCGTTCAGCGCGCCGTGTAGCGCTGCATCTGTTGAAACGGCCGGACACACTGCTTGCGCCGCTGGCTGATGCGCTGGCTGAAGCGGGTAAAGCGATCACCAAATGCTCAGTTTGCGGCACGTTTGACACTGTTGATCCCTGCACCGTTTGCTCTGCGCCAAACCGCGACCTCAGCGTCATTTGCGTGGTGCAGGATGTACCAGACCTCTGGGCGCTGGAGCGCGCAGCCGCCTTTAAAGGTCGCTACCATATTCTCGGCGGGGTGCTGTCTGCGCTTGATGGCGTAGGCCCTGAAAACCTGAACATTGATAGCCTGATTGCGCGTGCGTCCTCACCGGATGTGACGGAAGTGATTATCGCGCTCTCAGCCACAGTCGATGGCCAGACGACAGCGCATTATCTCTCCGACAGACTGGAAAGTCTTGGTATCCAGATCACCCGTCTTGCGCAGGGCGTGCCAATGGGCGGCGAGCTGGATCACCTAGATGAGGGCACGCTTACGGCGGCGCTGATGAGCCGCCGCGGCCTCGAATAGAGGTTAAAAGCTGAATGTCATCTGGACATAGCTGAACAGCGTAGTATCGCTGTTTCCACCGACCACATTGTCCGGAAACTCACCGGGAATAAACGCCGAGGCCCCAAGCTCCAGACGTACGCTGTCTTCAACGAGCCAGTAGCGCGCTCGACTGTCCAGAACATGCCCCAGAAAATCACCTGACTGGCCAGTCGGGTCCTGCAACCGCGCAATCACCCAGCGATCGCGCAAGGATGCAAGATGCGCCGCATGATAATAAAAGCGCGCATCCCAGCCATGATCGGACTCCACTTCAACCCGAAAACCGGGCGCATTCAGATTTGCGGGGGTCAAAGGGCCATGTATCGACGTGTTGTTCAGATCAGAACGGCGCGATCCAAACAGGCGCTCGTGCTGATCATAGCTGAGATCATTCGGGTCATCATCGCCGCTTGCATAATAGTATTCAAAGGCAAGCCGAGGCCGCAGCGGTGCATCAAACGTATATCCGAGCGCAAAGAAGGTCATGGATGCGTCAACATCCAGGCTCTGAGTGTCAGTCGGCGAAGACGAGGCGTAGCGTGTGCCCTGACGGAGCGCACTTTCCCAATCTATGTCCCACTGCCCCACCTTTGGCGCACGATAGAGACGAAAGCCCGGCGAGACATAAGACCTGTCCGGTGTCTGGAAACTGTCTGTGTCCTCTTCTTCAAGGCCATATACAAACACCTCACCCCAGAGACCGGGAGCGAGCGTGGGCAAAATATCGGCGCGGCGATAATGAACCGCCCAGATATGGCGCCCCCACTGCTCTTCGTCGCCCGAGAGCGCGTTGTCATCCAGATCTGGGCGCGTATTCGGAAAGCGCGCGGTCGGCACGACATACATGAGATGAAGCTCATCGCCGCGCTCATGCGTGCTGACAGCGTAGAGGCCGGTATAGCTCTTGATCACGTTGGCGAAATCAACACGCTCGATCTGTCGCTTGGAGCCAATCGACACAGTCTGTCGTCCGAGTGTGGCAACGCTTGAGGACGCTTCACCGAGCAGGCCCGGCAGGTTTTCAAACTTTGCGTAAATCTGCAGAAAGTCGAGCGGGTTCGCGATTGAGGAGGAGAGCGGCGTACCGTCATCTCCGAGATATGTCCGGCTGTCCTGAAGCTCGAAACCAAGGTTCACATCGCCCAAATCTGCTTCAACCTGCAGAAGGCTGCGAAAGAGCAAGAGCTGATCACTGCCGTCACGATTGGCGCGGAACTGATTGTCCAGCGTCTCATATCGCACGCGGCTTTCCCCCTGTAGGGACAACCATTCTGGCAGGCCATCGAACGCGAATGCCTCAAGCGAAGACAATGCGAACAGACCCGTCATCATTGCGGCGCGAAAAATACTCATATCGAAGCTCCGGAGACTAAGTTCCGGACCCGTTTAACGCATCAGTATAATAATTCAACGTTTCTCGAATTATAGAATTTATGAGCACACCCGAACGTCATCAATGACACCGCACACTTCGGGATGACCATTGCAGCAATCTGCGACTATCCCTGCCAGCATATCCCGCACGCCTTCAATATTTGCAGAATAGTACAGAGTACGCCCGTCCCGACGCGCACGGATCAGCTCACAGCGAGACAGGATTCCAAGATGGGTAGATAAAGTGTTCGGACGAATACCCATCGCCTCAGCGAGCGCGCCAGCCGATATGCCGTCTGGACCTGCCGTCATCAGATGGCGAAACACGCGAAACCGGGACTCCTGCCCCAGCGCCGCCATCTGTTCGATAATGATTTTAGACTCATCGCTCATTCGAAAAAGTTAGCACATTTCCCGAATGAGCGAAGTCTCCATAAGGCGAGATGCACTCATCCGCGCGATTCTTAGTTCGTACGCAGCACGAAACGACGACCACGCTCCTGAACCGGACGGTAGGAATGCGGGAAGATCGTTTCAAATACAGCAAGTTGGTCGGCTGACGCTGTGATCGGTGTTTCAAAGACAGTCCAGTCTACAATCTCGCTACATGGCGGCGTGGTGAGAGAGCCTTCATAGCGATAGGAATGCCAGTCATCCGGCAGGAAGTCGTTCAGATTGATGCTCATCACCGGCTGCGAATGGCCAACACTGCCTGGAATGACATTGATGAGATCATCCAGAAGCGGGTTATGCTCGCCACGCGCGAACATGATGCCAATAACCGCGAGGCGACCATCATCGGATGCGTGGACAAGGTGCATTTCCAACGGATAGCGGCGGCCATCAAGCGTGTGCTCTGAACCGGAATGGAAGTGGAATTGCAGGAAATTGTAATCGACGCCGTCGACAACGATCTTGCCGGCATTATCAAGGTTCACCTGAAATGTGTGACCGTTATTCTGTGCGTCCGTCACACGCGCATTACGCCAGTAAATGGCGGGCGGGTTGATCGCAGCATTAACAGCATAACCGTTCAGATCGATCGGCGACTGCTCCGCACCGGCGCAGCTTGCATAGTCATGTGAAATCTCTGCCCAATGGTCAGGCCCGTGATCGCCGTCATATTCCCAGTGAGCATTATGGCTTTGCGCCATGGCAAAAGGTGCCGCCAGGAGCGCTGCACCAGCAAGTAAAATGGTTTTCATCGTTCATCCTCAACGGCTCGTCGGGAAGTCCCCGCGAAACTCTTCTGATGCGGGAATTATCGGCGCATCACGTTAAGAATTATGAACATTCAACCGGTGAATTTTTACCAATCAGGCGCGCTAGCCACCGGCCTCACATGAGAGTTCGTCCGCATAGGTGCGCAAATAGTCGTGGCCGGGATCAGGCAATGCCGCCTGAAGCGCTGTCGACATATAAGAGCAGGCCGTTTCACGATCGCCAGACGCATCAGCGATTTGCGCGGCCAGATACCAGTTGTGCGTCAGTTCACCATTGAGATTGGCATTCCGGAGCGAACGGAGCGCAAGATCATTATACATCTTTGCGTCCTCAAGCTCATCAAGCTCCATATGGAGCAGCGCAAGATTGGACAGGATGACATGCATCTGGTGAGGACGCATCAAATCGACCTCTAGTTCGAGGATCTCTTCATACTCGGCAATGGCGCCGCGCCGGTCTCCGGCCGCACTGATCATGAGTGCAATCTGGCAACGCGTGCGAAGCACTTCATGCTGCAATCCAAGCGCCATTTGCGCATCACGAACCGCTTCCAGACGCGCGATCCAGGCAGCATAGTCTTCATCCTGAAAGTCGTCGGTCTGGGACGCTTGAAGCCATTCATAATTGACCAGAAAGCTCTCTGTCCGCGCCCAGATTTCGCTTTCGCCCAGAGCTTCGGCCTCGGCCTCAACCGCCCGAAGCGCATCAATTCTTCCCTGCAGCGGCGGTTGGGTGATAATCGCAGCATTCATCGCCACCGCGAGACGCTCTCGTTCGGAACTAAACTCCGTGGCTTCAGCGCGCGTGATATAGCTCTGCGCCAGCTCCATTTCGCCGTTGGCATAGTAAAGCCGCCCAAGCTGGGTGAGCGCCAATGTGTCTTCCGGTGATAGCTGCACAATCTGACGATACGCAGAAACCGCCAATTCCAGATTCCGGTCGAAGGCGAGCGCGCCAAGCTGGTGCAGATAGCCGATATACTCTTGCGGAGACAAAGTCGCGATCACACTGTCACGATTGGCGTTCAGCTCTTCAATCGCCGCATCATAACTCTGGGTGCGAACCAGCGCCTCAACAGCGATATCTGTTGGCATGCCGCGAGTCTGGAGCTCATGAAATGCGCTTCGGATATTCACCCGGCTGATTTTACCATGGTACGGCAGGTCCGTCTCGCCTGCGAGAGCCGAGCTGGATGATCCACTGAACCAGAAAGCTGCCCCGCCGATTACCGCGACCAGACAAGCCGCAATCCCGCCCAAAATGGCAGCCCGGTATTTACGTGGTCCAGGCGCAGCATCATCACTAATCGCCTCATCATCCCCGGGCGCAGCCTGATCCGGATAGTCGAGACGATACCCACGCTTCGGAATGGTCTTTACGAGGCCATCATATCCGAAGGCACGCAACTCACGTCTCAAAATTGAAATTGTACGATTTAACGCATCGTCGCTCAGCGCGTTTCCGTCCCAGACTTCGTCAATAAAGGTGTCCCGCGAAACCGCCTCACCAGCATTATCCAGCAGTACTTGTAGCACCGCCATGACGCGCGGCTCTATTTTAGATTGTTTTTTATTCGAGATGAGTCTATAGTTCGCAAAGTCGATGATCACATCACCGAGCCTTGTCGAGGCAAGCATGGGTGGCTTACGCAGTTCACTCATATCAAATAGAACTCAAATCGTTTTCTAAAATCGGTTGTGAGGTTTCCGAAATATCGGCGCCCCCGTCAATTGGTCAAAATGACCATATCACACCTCTCTCCAGAGAATAATCAGGAAATCATCAGCTTATCATCAGGACAAGTACGCTGAAATTACGGCATTTATCGGGTTATACACGGTAAGGGACACGATGTCGGGTTTGCGGGAACTAGAACGTCAGGATGAAGAACGCGCGCTGTTGATGCTCGTCATGCACGTCGAGAGCATGTCGAAAGACCTCTATGGCGACAACGCTGAGATCATCAAACCGCTCAAGCACTTCAAGCATTCCCTGATTCAGGAATTGGTCGACGGCGACCACTCAACCTTCGGCGTTGATAAATAGCCGAACGCTCAGAACTAAAATCCCGGGACAGTGTCCCGGGATCTTTTTTTGTGCCGATGATGGATGCCGGGTTATTCGCTCGGGACGATCCGGTAAACACCGCCATCAATCTCATCTGTCGTAACATAGAGATACCCGTCAGGGCCTTGCACGATCTGTCGGAAGCGCGCGCCAAACTCTTCAAACAGCGCTTCTTCGCCTACGACCTCACCTGCCTCGTTGAGATCGACGCGCTGGACTTTTGATCCTGCCAGAGCTGCTGCGAAGAGATCACCCTTCCAGTCCGGATAGACATCACCGGTGTAAAGCTCCAGTCCGCCCGGCGCGATAGACGGCACCCAGACCAGCATAGGCTGTTCCATACCAGGCGCTTCGGTCTGCGTTGTGATGATCGAACCGTCATAGTTCACGCCATAGGTAATGGCTGGCCAGCCATAATTCGCACCGGCAATTTCGATATTGATCTCATCGCCGCCCATCGGGCCATGTTCCATCGAGTACATGCGGCCCGTGTCTTCGTCGAAGACGATACCCTGAACATTGCGGTGCCCGTAAGACCAGACATGCGGCAGGCCATTTACGCCATCAGCAAACGGGTTGTCGGGTGGGACCGAACCATCAGGGTTCATTCGCACAATCGTACCGAGATCGCTCATCGGGTCCTGCGCATCCTGCATATAGCGGAAGCCCTCACCCAATGTGAGGATCAGCGTACCATCCGGCAGAGGCAGCATGCGCCCGCCATAGTGTGCAGGCGTTGCGCGCATATCATTGACCACGAAAATGTCGGCGCCGTCTTCAAACGTCAGACCATCTTCGCTGAGGCGCGCGCGATAAACGGCTGTACCGTTCGCTTCGGCAGAGCCTTTGGCATAGCTGACATAGACAATGCGGTTTGATGCAAAATCGAGATCAAGCACGACATCAAACATACCGCCCTGACCGGCAACGAACGCGTCCGGTGCATTGGCAATCTCAACGCCTGACGTCGCCCCCGGAGCTACATAGCTTACACGCCCGTCACGTTCAGATACCAGCATGCCGCCTTCCGGCAAGAAAGCGACGCCCCATGGCATGTCAAAACCTTCAGCAACGAGTTCAAGCTCATAGCTCGTTGCAGATGTAACGTCTTCGGTTAGCGCCGGGCCGGTGTCTTCTGCGGCGCAGGCACCCATCAGCAAAGCCAGTGTGAGCGCGCTGGTGGTCAGCAATGTGTTGGACATAAGAATCTCCCTTTGCGCGCAATCTAGCCCATCTTGCAGAAAAAGGGAGCGCTCCTAAATTGCAATTCCGGAGCCCTGCTCCGCACGAGGCGTTTCGTTCCTTTGCTGGTCCGGATGACGTTTCCTGACCGGCGAGACCATCGCCTCTTTGTCAGTGAGTGTCAGACTGGAAGCAAAGGAAACTGTTATGACAAAACTCATCACGACATTCGTTTCTGCCATGGCTCTTGCCTGTGCACCGGCCTTCGCCCAAAGCGACGCGCCTGAAGACGGCACGACGGAAAAGTCAGTTGTAGAAACTGCCATTGAGGCATCTGTGAACACGCTCGACAAAGCAGCTATTCTGGCAAAGGCCGAGCAGCAGCTTCAACAGACAGACACATCGCAAAACGAGCCTGCTGACGCTGAGAAATCGGAGGGCTAACAGCAAGACGCGGCGCGCCGGGTCCTGCTCTGCGCGCCCGCATGCCAGATGAAATCTGCGTTATTTTCGAAACCTTGCGCGTCTCAACCCGTTCTCATGTCATCGATGAAACAAACAGAAAGGACAGCATTATGAAAACGCTCATGACCTGCGCTGTCTCAGCGCTTGCTCTTTCTACTCTTCCCGCACACGCGGATGTATCAGGCCAGGAGGCCGTAGCGCAGCTCAACGAAATGCAGCTGGCTCACCTGAACGGTGAAGGCCTTGCCCATGTGGAGACAGACAGCCTTCAGGCCCGCGATACGGAAGCGCTGCTCGAACCGGTCTCTGCTATTACCAAGGATATGTTCCTGACTGCAGAGACGATCTCTGCCGAACCAGCCGCACGCCCGGACAAAGCCTCAATGGATAATGCTGAGAGCGCCGACGCCGGAACCGAGACAAAGCCCGAACCGTTTTACGAAGTGTTCGAGCCTGCGAAGACACACCCTGAAATCTATTCTCTGATGGAACAGGAAAGCCTTGTCATGACATCGTCCGAGGCGCAAAAGCCGGACCGTTTCGAAGCTGAAACCGGTTATGGCGGTATCTTCTATGAGAGCGAGGAAGACGTCGCGCGCGACGCAATCCTGACGCCGGAAGAGTAATACTCTCAGAAAAGAAAAAGGGGGAAGCAGCTGCGTCCCCCCTCCCCGTAGGAGCGCCGTTATCTTCAGCGCTTTCCCCCCTAGCTCAAACCTCTACCAGGTCCGCGCGACGGTAATACCGTATGTGCGCGGCTCTGTGAGGAAGACGTTGGTGAAGAGGCCGGAAGAGTCATCCGTCAGGTAGCTACCTGTGATCACTTCTTCGTCCATCACGTTCTTACCGAACAGCTCGACGTAAACACCCATGTCATCATTGGTGAAACGAACTGACAGGTTCACGTTATCCCAGCTGTCCAGACGGTCGTGACCGGTATTCCAGACGCGAGAGAACGTCTCGCCTTGGTAATAATAGTCACCGCGGAAGCTCGCATCCCAACCCTGGAAAATATCATCCACGATGTATTCGCCGCTGATATTCAGGGTCATGTCAGGTGTGCCCGGAAGCTGGTTGCCAGACAAGTCGGCTTCAAAGCCCTCAAACGGTGTGAACGCGCCGGCTGGCAGAAGCGGGTTGAACACGCCTTCAAGGCCGACAAAGCTGCCAAGGCAGAGGCCGCCAGTTGACCCCGGTGCGAGTGCACCGGCCTGAATTGCGCCGAGAATGGTCGCATAACCTGCCGCAGACACCACGCAGTTAGAATAGGTCTGCGGGTTTTTGATCACGACAAAGTTCGGGTCGCTATTGGTACGGTTCAGAACGTCAATCGCTGAAGAATTCTGGATTTCGGTGTCGAGAAGACCGAGGTTTGCCGCCAGGATAAAGTTATCCGTGACATTCCACATTGTCTCAAGTTCGAACCCTTGGATTTCCGCGTCGATGTTGAAGTTCGCAGACGTCCGGTTGACGATCTGCGTCATCTGATAACCCTCATAATCATAGTAGAAGGCTGTCGCGTTGAGCTGCAGCGCCCCGTCCATGAGGGTGTTCTTCGTACCGATCTCGTAAGAGTT
The DNA here is from genome assembly GCF_029210165.1 of Ponticaulis sp. Lineage (NCBI taxonomy): Bacteria > Pseudomonadati > Pseudomonadota > Alphaproteobacteria > Hyphomonadales > Hyphomonadaceae > Ponticaulis > Ponticaulis sp. The sequence goes on along the minus strand of NZ_JARGNT010000001.1, from coordinate 1,734,605 downwards.
CACGAACTCCGGATCGAAGACTTGCGGGAATGCACTCTGATTTCCGGATGGCTGAGGCGGGTTGATACCGCCGCCCTTATAGCCACGGGAATAGAAGGCATAGATCAGCGTATCATCTGTGAAGTCGAAGTCAGGTGACCAGTCGAGACCGATGCGGCCCGTCACTTCTTCGAACTCACGTACGTAAATGCCATCTGGCTCTTCTGCCGTTGGTGTCGGCTCAAACGGATCGGAAATCACATTCGTTGGTGTGAAGAAGTACTGTGCGATGTTTTCCTGCGTCTTCTCATCACTCGTATAGCGAAGGCCAACAGTCAGCTGCAGATTATCCATCAGGTCGATATAGCTCTCACCGAACACAGCAAACGAGCTGAGGTCATATGGCGAGATAGAGCGATAATAGTTGCGACCTGTGGCATCCAGATTGCTCAGAACCGAACCCTGACCATTGCCGGACGTATCGAGCGGTGTCGGACCACCGAAGACCGCGCCGCCAAGCGCGTTGTTCAGCTGGGCAACCGCGCTCAGAGAGTTGGAGAACACGTAATAGCTTGCCGGAATTGTTTCGGCTTCGTTTGCCTCGAAGTCCACCATGATGGCACCGAGGTTGAAGTTGAAACGGCCATCAAAATCAGACTGCAAACGCAGCTCGTGCGTTGTCTGAGACGTCTCGCTCCCTGACAGGTCATAACTGCGAAGAGAATTCGCAACACCAAGCTGCGGGTCCGTAACCGTGCCGCCCGGGAAGAGCGTCTGGTAGAGGAATTCGGCAACCAGCGGGTCACCGACCAGATTCACAAGGCCAAAGCCTGCATTCGTGTTGTAATCAATCGAAGGAATGAGCTTGTTATAGTCTTCTTCCGAAACGATGTTCGACTCGTTATGGCTCCCCAGATAGGTCAGCGTCAGGCTGTCTGTGAGGTCGTATTCGGCCTGCCATGTATAGAGCGTCTGATCGGCGCGATAGTCAGGGTCGATGAACGACTCGATCTCGCGCAGATTAGGGTTGAGCGGATCGGTTGCCGCATTGCCATCCAGAAGACCGGCAAGAATGGCGAGACCACCACCAAGAGACGCAGCTGTGTTCAGACGGTCATACGACTCGCTGAGCGGCGCTTCCTGACAGCCAATAGATGTATAAATCTGATCGGCCTGACCAATTGGAATACCCGCATAAGACGTCATGAACGGGTCCTGATCGCAGAGCTGTTTGCCCGAACGCAGACGCGTATCGTCCTCTACGAAATTCTCGTACATGAAATAGCCGCGCAGGCTATCAGTCGGTTCCCAGGCAAGCGTTGCACGGATGGAGTTGATGTCACGATCGTCAATGTCATTGCCGGTCACGGTATTGGTCGCAAAACCGTTCCGTTCCAGATGCGCGCCAGCAATACGAAGCGCAGCTGTCTCACCGATCGGAATGTTTACCATACCTTCAGCGCGAAGCGTCGCGTAATTGCCCATCGTCACCTGAAGATGGCCCTGCCATTCTTCGAGCACAGGTTTCGCCGTGATCACATTCACAACGCCGCCCGTCGCGTTCCGGCCATAGAGCGTGCCCTGCGGTCCACGAAGTGTCTCCACCCGCTCTACGTCATAGAATTCAGATTCAAAGAGTCGGTTCGCAGTGAGCGGCACATCGTTCTGGTGAACGCCCACACCGCTATCACCGGATGTCGCCACAAGGTCAGAACCTACACCACGAATACGGAAGTTTGCGCCTGTGAAATTGCCCTTGGTGAAGGTGACGTTCGGAATGGTTCGAACAAGGTCCGGACCACCGGCAAGCTGAAGCCTGTCCAGTGCTTCTTCGTTAAACGCAGAAACGGCAATCGGAACATCCTGAATGGATTCTGCTGTTTTCTGGGTCGTCACCGTGATCGTCTGATAGCGACGTTCACTTTCCTGCGCTGTTGCTGTCCCCGCAACTGATGTATACGCGAATACTGAAGCGCCTAAAAAAAGCGCGCACTTTACCTGTGATCTAAGACTCATGCCTGATCTCCTCCCTAATCATGTGTCGCCCTCATTTATTTTTAGTCGGGGCAACTACAGTGCCTGCGAAGTTGCCAACGCAGACGAGATAAAGACAGACAACGCCCAACTCACAAAAATGTCAATGAAGGCAAAGTTAACGCGAACGAGAACTTCAACTGTCAAAAATCCAGTTAAAGAGACATACCCGCTTCCTTTCCGTAACCCCCCAGTCAACACGGTGTTTTCATGACCCAGTCAGCCGCAGTCGTTTTGTTTTCCGGTGGACAGGACTCCACTGTTTGCCTTGCCTGGGCGCTCAAGAATTTTAACCATGTTTCGACAGTCGGCTTCGATTACGGCCAGCGTCATCGAATCGAACTGGAGTGTCGCCAGCATGTTCTGAAGGCGATGCGAGACTGTGATACAGTGGAAACCGGCCATCTGGGCGATGACGCTCTTCTGGACCTTGGCGTCCTCGGCCAGATTTCAGAGACGTCGCTCACCAGCGAGGCTGAAATCACCATGTCCGAACAGGGCCTGCCGTCCACCTTCGTACCGGGCCGGAACCTTATCTTCCTCACGCTGGCGAGCGCTGTGGCGTGGCGCCGGAATGCCGACATTCTTGTCGGCGGTATGTGTGAAACAGATTACTCCGGATATCCTGATTGCCGCCGCACAACACTGGACGCCCAACAACAGGCCCTAGCGCTGGGCATGGAGCGGGATTTCCGCGTCGACACACCACTCATGTACAAAACAAAAGCCGATACATTTGCCATGGCTAAAGCGCTGGGCGGAAATGACCTGGTCGAGCTTATTGTCGAACATACTCATACCTGTTATCTGGGCGACCGCTCGGCGCGGCATGACTGGGGCTACGGATGTGGAACCTGTCCAGCCTGTGAACTGCGCGCCAATGGATGGGATGTCTGGCAGGCTGCCGGATGCCCGGAAGATACGACAGGCCTCGCCTGACAGACTGCAAACTGGATTAAAGACGTGACGTCGAACCCAACCAAGCCGGTAACTGACACCGGCGCCGCAAAGCCAAGCCTTGCCGGGCGCACTTTCGAAGTGACGCGCGCAGGTAATTTTGAAGCGGCTCACCATCTTGCGCCAAAGGATCCTGACCATCCTTATGGCAAGCTGCACGGACACTCATTCCGTGTCGAGATCGGTGTATCTGGTGTTGTGAAACAGGGTGAAGACTGGGTCGCCGACTTTGCCCAGCTGGGCGACGTGCTGGCGAAAGTCACAGGCGAGCTTGATCACTCTTACCTGAATGAGATTCCGGGCCTCGAACTTCCAACGCTTGAGCGTCTATGTGTCTGGATTGCAGAGCGTGTTGCAGAAGACCTGCCGCGCCTGACGCGCGTGAGTGTGTCCCGACCGAGCCTCTCCGAGACATGCACGTTGAGGCTCGACGGGGAAAGTTAAGCCGGCTTAGCGACCAACTTCATCAGTAGACGAAGCGCTCATCGCTTCCTCAGTCGTATCGGCGAAACGTGTCGCAAAACGGCTGAATGCACGGCGTGCGTCAGACCATGTCGCGCGGCCAACAGAGTCAGTGATGTCGTGGCTGAAATAGTCGTACTCTTCAGACGCGATCAGCTCACCTGACATGCTGAAGACTTCGCCAGTCATTTCGGCGCCGCCAATGCTGATGCTTTCGAAAGACAGAGACTGTTCAGTCATTTGTTCGAAGGTCGGCCGGTTCGGGCGCGCATCCTCGATCACGACATTCACGTCGCCAACCGAGCTCAGGATCGGTGCGAATTCGCGCATCAGATCTTCGGTCAGTTCATCGACCAGACGTTCGCGCTCACGCTCGCCATAATCATCGGCGATTTTTTCGTTGAGCTCTTCGGAGAATGAGATGTGAAGTTCGCCAGCCTGAGCGATGGGCGCAAGTGCGAGCGCTGCAGCAGCCAGAAGAATATGTTTCATGGGTCCTACCTCCTCCTAAAGTCATCGGGGACGCCCCATCATGCCATGATCGGGCGCATTTACCTAATGACGAAGATTTCACCTGAGGAGAGCCAGGCCGGTAGAGAGCTAGTCGCGGTCGCGCTCACGCTCTTCTTCGCTGGTGGTGACAAGATCAACGCTCGTACCGATAACCGCGCCCGTGATTTCTACACCTGCTTCCACCGTTTCAGCCGCCAGACCGACCGCAGTCGTCGCGATGCATCCGGAAAGAGAGAACGCAGCCATTGCTGCCAGAGTTACGCGCAGAGCCGTTTTCTGTGCCATTTGATCAAACCTTATCCAACTGCGCCGAGTTAACCATGCCTCACCGCATCACCTCAAGTTACGGTTACATCCGGCGGGTTAAGAACAGGTGAGCTGTGGCATTCTTGTCAAAGTGGACTAACGCGCGCCGGCTTCGGCTTGCCGAGCGCTTTCGGCAACACGCCAACATCAAACTCCGACGGTTCAGAGAAATCATGAGCGCCGAACACCGGAGCAAAGACGGTCATTTCATTAAAGAGCATCTTCTGCACCGGCTTAAGACCGCCCGCCGCGTCCCGGGCCAGAAGCACCGTTAGAAAATCACCAAAGCCGTTCGGCACATGCTCGCCATTGGCCCGCGCATGGCCAGACCAGAAAGCGCCTTGTTGCGACGCTCCGAGAAGCCCGATCTCTTCACCCTGCTCCACAGAGCTCACGAACTGCAAGCCAGACAGCCTGCTGTCTCCCGCAAGGTGTGATTTAATGGCGCCTGCCTCGCGTGCCGCTTCTGGGATTGCGTCAACGCGGCCATTGCGGCGTTCAATCTCCCAGAATTCCCACGCATTGGATTTGATGATGTCAGCCATAGGCAGAAGCTCGCTTACGATGGCGGCAGCTACCTCCTCCTTCACGTAAAGGCCTTTGCCAAAATCGCCCATGACGGCATCGACGATCACCGGCGTGCCATCGGTTTTATGGGCCGCGATGAGACGCGCCGCTTCGCTGACCTGCGCGGCGCTGGCAAAATAGCCCGTCACAATGCAATCTGCATTCTCGATCACGCGGTTAGCCACCAGCCCTTCTGCCATGCCGGAGAACATCTCATCTGTCACAGCGCCGCCACCTGGCGCGCCCCAGCCCGGATGTCGCCCGAGCATAGTCGTTGGCAGCAAGGACAGCTCGCAACCGAGCAGCGGCAACACTTTCATCGCAAGGCTGCCACCGACATTCGACCCGGCCACAAAAGAAGAGATCATAAACACGCGTTTCATCGCGGCAGAATGGCCTGCTTACAACGCGCTTCCAAGTCTCTATCGCGTGAGGTGATTGAAATCTTTGCTGCGATGCGGCACAGACAATGCGAAAACAAGACATCGGGGAATATACGCACATGACAAGTTCAGCTCACCGCCCACGCCGTTCGGTTCTCTACATGCCGGGTGCAAACACGCGCGCGCTGGAGAAAGCCAAGACGCTTCCAGCCGACTCGCTTATCTTCGACCTTGAAGATGCCGTCGCACCAGACGCCAAAGCCGAAGCGCGCGCAAATGTATGCGCTGCAGCAAAAGCAGGCGGCTATGGCAAGCGTGAAATCTGTATCCGCATTAATGGCCTCGACACAGAATGGGGCCTTGATGACCTGAAAGCCGCTGTTGGCGCTGGCCCTGACGCGATCCTCGCGCCGAAAGTTATTGATGGCGGCGATATTGACCGCCTCGACGACGCGATGACACGCGCTGGCGCCCCAGCGGATATGCAGCTCTGGGTCATGATCGAGATGCCAAAGGCCATCCTGCAAATTCAGGATATTGCCGAAGCCGTTGGCCGCACGCGCCTCACAACCTTCGTCATGGGCACGAACGACCTTGCAAAAGAGCTTCGCGCATCTGCCAAGCCGAACCGTCAACTGGCGTTCGGCACGGCTCTCTCCATGTCCATGCTCGCAGCGCGCGCTTACGACATCGTCGCGATCGATGGCGTGTTCAACGACATTAAAGACGAGCGCGGCCTGCGCGCGGAATGTGAAGAAGGCGCTGCGATGGGCTTTGATGGCAAAACCCTCATTCACCCGTCTCAGGTCGAAACGGCAAACGAAGTCTTCGCGCCGTCACCGGCAGAAGTCGAACAGGCTCACGCCGTTATCGCAGCCTTCGCCGACCCTGAAAATGCGGGCAAAGGCGTGCTTAAAGTGAATGGCAAAATGACCGAACTTCTGCACCTTGAAGAAGCTAAACGCATCGTTGCCGTGTCCGAAGCCATTGAAGCCATGGCTGAGTAAGCAAGGCAGATGCCTCACACCATCCTCTCCTATTCGGATAAGCTCTTCACTCCATCGGAGAGCTTTATTCCCCGCGCTTATCACGCCTTTGAAACGCTGAGGCCGCTTTTCATCGGGCATGATCGCAAAGGGCCGACACCGCCGGGGTTTGAGGCGCTGGAGCTTGGGGCATTTCATGGCGGGCTGGGTGAGACCGGTTTCAAACAGCTCGGCCTTGTCGGGCGCGAGCTGAGAGAGACGCTGGCGCACTTCAACCCGGTCGCCATTCACGCCAATTTCGGCAAATCCGGCGCCTATGCCTTGCCGATTGCGCGAGCGCTGAAGATTCCGCTGATCGTGACGTATCATGGCGGTGACGCGACCAAAACGAGCAACACAAAAGACAGCCGCCTGCGCGTTTATAATCGGCGTCGTCAGGCGCTCTGGGATGAAGCGGCTCTTCTATTGCCCGTCTCCGATTTCATTCGCCGTGAGCTTCTGGCCAAGGGCGCACCAGATGAGAAAATGGTCGTCCAATATAACGGCGTGGACCCTGAAAAATTCACGCCGGGCGAGAAAGAGAACGTGCTTCTCTTCGCCGGTCGCTGGATGGAGAAAAAGGGCATTGAAACCCTCATCCGCGCGCTGACAAAGATCGACCCTGCAATCCTGAGCGATTGGCGTATCCGCCTGCTGGGCGATGGTGAGCTGAAGCCGAAGCTCCTGCCGCTCCTCGAAGCAGCTGGCGTCAAAGCCGAACTGCCAGGCTGGATCCCGGCCGATGAGATGCCACGCCATTTCGAAGAAGCCGCCATTGCTTGTGTTCCGTCCAACCGTGCCGCCTCAGGTGACGCCGAAGGCCTGCCTATGGTCTGTATGGAAGCGATGTTTGCAGGCTGCGCACTTGCCGCCACCGCACATGCAGGCATTCCCGAATGCGTTGTGGACGGTGAGACAGGCTATCTGGTCGAAGAACGTGACGCAGACGCGCTCGCAGACCGGCTGACAAAGCTCATGTCTGATCCTGCCGCCACCCGCGCTATGGGCGAAAAAGGCCGCGCCCGCGCCATGGAAAAGTTCAATCTGAATATCCAGTCGAAAAAGCTGGAAAGCCTGATACTGGACGCGGCCCGCAAGGCCGGAACGATCAGCTGATCCCGAAAATTTCGCGGCGGACCGCTTCCCAGCTGTCCTTGTCCGGCGCGCAGATCACTTCAGCGCCTTTGACCTTTGGCGTGTAGGCCGAGCCGTCAAAACGGGCTGCATAGCCGCCCGCTTCTTCCTGCATCAGTACGCCCGCCAGATGGTCCCAGAGATTGCCTGAGGCATTGCCCATAAAGTGATATCGCCCTGTCGAAGTAAGCCAATAGTCAAACACCGAACAGTTGGTGCTCGTCCCGAAGCGCAATTTGGGCATAAGCGCAGGCACACGCGAGCGATAAGGCTCAGGGAAATATGCCCAGTTGATGACGCCCTTCATCTCCGGCACCGGAACCGGATCGGCGACTTTCAGCTTTGCCGACCGACCATGCTTTGTGGACTCATAAGCCCCTGCCCCGCGGATGACGGTCAGCCGGTTATCCTGCAGCGGCTCATAATGGAGCCCTGCAATCGTCTCGCCATTTGCGGTGACGGCCACAATCGTTCCGAACATGGAAAGGCCAGTCGTGAAGTTCATCGTGCCATCGACAGGATCGATGACGAAGGCCAGCTCGGCTTCGCCCAGCCCGTCAGCAACGCGAGGGTCTGCAGAGTATGCCTCTTCACCGAAAATCAGCGCGTTTGGATAGAGCTTTTTCAGCGCCTCAGTGATGAACACCTCAGCGCGGGTATCGGCCTCGGTGACGACATCGATTGCGCCATTCTTGGTGCTGATATCGCCCGCAGACAGGCCATGAAACCGCGGCAGAACCTCGGTTTCATTGGCCTCGCGGACAATGTCCACCAGCCTGTCGATATGCTCGTCACCAAAGCGCATCAGACAGCTAGCTGCCCTTCCACTGCGTCTTGTAGAGATCGAAGCGGCGGTCACCGAGGTTTTGAACGCTACCTTCTGCGCGGGCCCAGTTCAGGTCCTGCAGGTCAAGATCCGTCATGATGACGGTCTCAACGTTCTCGCTCGCTTCGGCGGCAATACCATCACGTGCAAACGGCAGGTCACACGGCGTCAGAATAGCCGACTGGGCATACTGAACGTCCATATTTTCTACGTTTGGCAGGTTACCGACATTGCCCGACGTCACGACATAGCACTGGTTCTCAATCGCCCTCGCCTGGCAGCAATAACGCACACGCAGATGGCCCGGACGGCTATCAGTACAGTAAGGCACGAACAGAATTTTTGCGCCTTCATCGGCCAGCTTACGAGCCAGCTCCGGAAATTCGGAGTCGTAGCAAATGAGAACACCAATCGGACCGCAATCAGTCAGAATGGTCTGCAGCTCGTCGCCGCCCTTAATGCCCCACCAGCTGCGCTCATCCGGCGTCGGGTGGATTTTCTCCTGCGCATGGACAGAGCCGTCACGAAGGAAGACATAGCCAACATTCTGGATATCGCCATCATCAGTACGCGTCGGGTGCGAGCCGCCAATAATGTTGATGTTATAGCTGATCGCGAGCTGGCGCATTTCATCGACGAAGCGCGGCGTGTAGCGGGTCAGGCTTTCAATCGCCTCAACCGCCGAGAGGCGTTTCTCTTCAAAGGCAAGAAGCTGGAGCGTGAACAACTCTGGGAAGACCACGAAGTCACAGCGATAGTCCGCAGCGACGTCCACGAAATACTCCACATTGCCCATGAACTCTTCAAAGTCTTTCACCATGCGCTGCTGGAACTGCACGGTGCAGATGCGGACAGAGTCTGCCTGAAGGTGTCTTGGATTTTTCTGGTCCGTCTCACCGCTATAATACGGGTTGCGCCAGACCATATGGGTCGCAAAGCCGCCAGACGGTGCATCATCCGGCGCATAGCCGCGCAGAACGCCGATACACTCAAAGCCCTGTTTGAGGTGGAAGCTGACCGTCGGGTCTGTGATCTTCTTCTCTTCTACGGCTTTCACATAGTCGACCGGGTCCGGATAGGCTTTCTTGCGTCGCGCCCAGCCCGGCAGGCGGCCACCAAAGACGATGCCTTTAATGTCACGGGATTCGCACAGGCTCTGACGTGCATCATAAAGGCGCTGGCCGATGCGAAGACGGCGGCGATCCGGATCCACGCAGACTTCCATTCCGTAAAGCCATGAGCCCTTCGGATTATGGCGCGCACCATAGCCGCCACCGGTGATGGAGTCCCATGTGTGGGGGCCCATACAGAGGCGTTCAGAGATACGGAAGCTCGCCGCATATCCAACAATATCGCCGTCATATTCGACAACGAACTGGCCACGTGGGAATTTGGTGATCTGCCCCTGGATCATACCCGGCGTATAGGGTGGCTCATCTTTATAGATGCGACCGGTCAGCGCCACGATACCAGGGATATCAGCGAGTTCAGCGTTACGCACAGTAACGGAAGATTTTCTGCGTTCTTGAGACATGGAGTCTCAACTGCCTTTCTATGCGTTTGGTTTCAAGAAAAACCTGAAACCAGCGATTATTGTTTGAGCAGTCGGCCAAAAGCCCCGCTTTCCGTGCTCAAATTTTCAGGAAAATCTCGACTGTTCAGCTTCCCTACAGAAACAATAAGTGATTGTTTTAATTAAGGCGGGTCTACGGGCCGGCAATCAGAGCATATTTGACCGGGGGGAACGGCCATGAAAGCACTTTATCCATCACTCATCGCACTCGCACTATGCGCTTGTGGACAGACAGACGCACCACCAGCGGAAACGCCAGTCGAGGCACCAGCAGTCGAATCAGAAGCGCCGGTTGTGGAAACGCCTGCCGAACCTGAAGCCGTCGCTGCAGACCTTGAACCTCTGGACGCCGTGGATGCGAACTATGATGAAAGCTGGTTCGTCGATTATGGCTGGCCGGGCGAGTACCCGAGCGGCATCTCGATCATGGAAGAGGGCGTGGTCATCCCTGCGCGTTCCACACCAAATCCGGACGCAGAGTTTGACGTGTCCTGCCCTATCAATGTGGGCGCAACGCTCCACCAGTGGAACGAAGCCCGCGTCACAGAAGATGATCTGCACTTCATCGCCGCAACAGAAACGATTGCACAGAACGTCACCACGGCCGCGACGCTGACTGTCTGGCCATTTGAAAGTGAAGCTGAAGAACCGGTGACGCTCGATATTGCACCCGGCGATACGGTTACGGTCATCCGCTATTATGGCGAAGGTTTCGGCGCGATGCGGATGGATGGCGTCAATTATCAGACCGACCTGATGGAGCTTTACGAGTATCTGGAAGAGGATGAGACCTATGTCGACGAGCACAAATGGGTGCTTGCGACATGCGATGATGCCGACAGCACTCGCGCATGGATGCGTCTGGATGAAGCCCTCGAAACTGAAGGCACGCTGGATACGCTCCTTACCGAATACGGCGTCGCAGAGGATATTCCTCAGTAGGCGTTATGCCTATTGATGCCGCCCGAGCACCGGAATAAGACATCGTGCATGACTTATATTGTTCTGCACAACCCGAATTGTTCGACTTCACGAAATGGCCTCGCCCTCCTCGATGAGAAGGGCGTGTCCTATGAAGTTCGCAAATACATGAATGCCGGTGACGCGCTTAGCGAAGACGAGCTGCGCGACATTGCGAAGAAGATGGGCGTCGACAGCCCGCGCGCATTCCTGCGAGACAAGGATGCTAAAAAATTCGAGCTTCCGGAAACGGCAAGCGATGACGAAGTCTTTGCCGCCATGATCGATAATCCGCGTCTTATTCAGCGCCCTATCGGCATTAACGGCGACAAGGCAGCCCTCGGTCGCCCGATCGAGAAACTGCTCGATATCGTCTGAGTTCACACCTCTCGCGCTGCGCGCGTCATTGTGAACACCGCTCTGAAAACTCCGTGCTAGGGTCCGGCTTCTATCTGGACACCTTCGCGGAGCGCGGACCTTTATGCGAATTCTAAAATTCATTCTGGGCGGGCTTACCGCCCTGATTGCACTGGCCATTGTCGGCTGTTCGACTGTTGGTCTGCCGCGCGTCAGCACCGGACCAACGAACTTCACTGCAACGCCCGACCTGCTTGCCCCTTATGGCGGTATGGAGCAGGTGACCACGGCTCAAAACTGGCGTGAAGAACGCGCGCCTTTCTGGCGGAATATGCTGCTCAGTCAGGTCTATGGCACGATCCCAGCACCTATCGCGCCTGAGATTGTGTCTGACCGGATTATCTCCGCAGATATTCTCGAAGGCCGTGCGCATCTGCGGGAAGTCCAGCTACGCCTGACCATTGGAGAGCACACATTCCGTCAGGATGTTCACTTCGTTGTACCGAACACGTCAGGTCCGCATCCGGTCATTCTGGGCGCAGGCTCCTGCCCGAACGCGCTCATCCTGCCGTTTGAGGGCATTTCGGCAGCGCCGGGTGTCTCCTATCCAGGTTATTGCGAAAGCGGCTCGGAGTTCATGCACTCCGTCGCAACGTTCGTCTTCGGCCGCTATATTGAGGTTCCGCCGCTGGAGCAGCTGATTGACCGTGGCTTTGCATATGGCGCGTACTATCCCGGCATGGTGATTCCGGACAGTATCGAGACCGGCATGGCGGCTCTCAGCTCTATCCGTGAAGGCGAGATGGAACATGGCCCTTACGCAGCAATCGGCACATGGGCGTGGGTTGCGCACCGCATTACCGACTACATCGAAACGAGCGGAGAGCTTGATGCTGACCGCATCATTCTGTTCGGCCATTCGCGCAGTGGCAAATCTTCACTTCTGGCGGGTGCCCTCGATGACCGTATCGCTGGCGTGATCTCTCACCAGTCAGGCACGGCAGGCGCTGCTCTCCAGAAGAATGATGTCGGCGAAACCATTTCCAGCATCACCGAAAGCTTCCCACACTGGTTCACGCCAAGCTATGCGCTCTATGCAGACCGCGCGCAGGATCTTCCCTTCGACCAGCATGCGCTTGTCGCGCTGATGGCCCCGCGCCCGTTGCTGCTGGGCAACTCGGCGCGTGACCAATGGTCAGACCCACGCGGCAGTTTTGCTTCTGCACGCGCAGCAGGTGAGGTCTATCAGCTTCTGGGAGGAGATGCATTCAGCGCCGAAAACCTCTGGGACTTCGACGCCAATGCTGACCTTGCTTTTCAGTTCCGGGAAGGCACGCACGGCATCACCCCCGAGGACTGGCGGCCATTTATGCAATGGCTCACCGTCCATTTCGGGAGTGAATGATCAGAACTCGGCTGTGAAGCCGACGCGGATATTGCGGCCCGGTACTGGAAGCTGGTCTTTCAGAACTGAGGTCGCGTAACGGATTTCTTCATCGGTGACGTTGCGTGCCTGCAGGAACAGACGGCTGCCTTCAAGCTGGGGAATGAACTGATCCAGCGTGACACCAGCCGTCAGGTCGAACACTGCATATCCATCAGTTGCCAGTGATCCTGCGCCGGGATCCGTCTGATCGTTGGCGAGCGTCACGCCAAGGCCTGCGTCGAACAGGCCCCAGTCTGCTTTGACGTCGCCATTGAAGGTGACAGGCGGGATGAACGGAACATCACCGCCATCGTCCAGCTCGGCTTCAACAAAGTCGATGCCTGCATTCACATCCCAGTGCGCGCCAAACAGACCGTCATCAAAGTGGAAATTGCCGTAGAGCTCGCCGCCCGCAAAATTCGCATCCTGCTGAACGAACTGATAGACCGCCAGTCCATCGACTTCGTCGGTCAGCCTGCCATCATGAACCATGCTGCCCGGCGTGAGGTAGACGAAATCGTCAAAATCCGTCCGGAACACGTTCAGACCAAGTGTCAGATACTCTCCGAGGAAACGGGCTGTCAGCTCGACATTGCGGCCCGTCTCAGCGTTCAGGTCGACATTTCCAACCTCATACTGATCCGTCGCAAGGTGGGGGCCATTCGCAAACAGCTCGCTTTCATTCGGAGCGCGTTCGGTCAGCGCGACCTGCGCCCCGATGAAGATGCCGTTCTCCCAGTGCTGGTGCACGCCGAGTGACGAACTCATCAGATCAAAATCTCTGACGCCCTGTAGATCGTTTTCACGTTCAACCTGCTCCCAGCGGACACCGCCTTCAATGCCAAAGCCGGACGCCCATTCGCGGGTTTCATACAGGAACACACCCTGCATGTTGGACTGGGTTGGCGTGATGAAAACTTCTTCACCCTCAGCGCGGAAATCGGTGTCGAAGAACTGAACACCTGCGGCGCCAGAGAAGCCAAAGAGTGTGTGATCCAGCTCAACCCGGCCTTCATACCCTTGGGTGAAGTATTGGGTCCCGATTTCACCCGGGCCTTCAAATTCGGCATGCTCGTAATCGGCAGAGGTGAAGCGCGCTTCGATGGCGTTCAGAACGTCATGATTGAAGCGCCAGCCTGCCTGCAGGTCGATACGGGTCTGCTCCAGATCAATGTAAGCAGCTTCATGCGCTTCTTCTTCATGGGCGTGATCATCATGATCCTCTTCGCCCTCTTCCTCATGGCCATGGCTGTGGCCTGGCAGTCCGTAGTCAGACACCTGATGGCGCACAGCAACGCCGATATAGCCGCTCTCGTGAACCCATGAGAGGCCTGCGCCAAGTGTGTCAGTCGTCAGAAAGGAGTTTGGAAGTGTACCATACGCCTCTTCCTCATGACCCTCTTCTTCCTCTTCATGCTCTTCGTGTTCTTCATGCTCATCATGGTCCTCATGACCCTCAGCTTCATGAAGGCGTTCGGATTCTGCAAAGCCCGGAATGTCGTAGTCGTCAAAGTCGCGATGACCGGCAGACACTGACAAGACAAAGTCGTCAACTACGAAACGGCCGCGGCCGGCAAACTCGCTACCATCATTCACAGAGTTGAACGCGCCAAATGCCTGACCTTCAAAACCGTCTTCAGGAAGTGTCTCGACAATCAGACCGTCAATCACGTTGACGACGCCGCCAATCGCCTGACCGCCATAGGCAAGTGCAGCCGGGCCACGCAGAATTTCAATGCGTTCAGCATCAAGCCCGTCAGTGCCCGTCTGGTGATCCGGTGAGGCAGCAGAAGCATCAATCACACCCAGACCGTTGGTCAGCACCAGCACACGCTCTGCGCCAAGGCCGCGCATGACCGGACGGCTCGCGCCCGCGCCAAAATACGTCGTGGAAACGCCCGGCTGACGAGAGAGTGTATCGCCGAGCGTGCCCTGAAGATCAGCCACCAGCTCTTCGCGATCAACCGCTGTCACGTTTGACAGGAGCTCTCCTGCAACACGCTCCGGACCCGGCGACGTCACGATCACAGTATCGACGCGCAATTCAGATTCCTGCGCCATTGCGGCGCCGCCCGCCGCAAGAATAAAGCAACCCGCAACACTACTAATCCGGAACATAAAGCCTCCCACTGAAAGTTACGGTATCACATTTCATAATTGATAAATGACTGCAAGCGGTTCTCACTAAAATGTGGGGCAAAAACAGTATTTCCACAGATGAAGGTCTTAACTGCTGAAAACGATCACCTCTGAGCGCAACAAAGCAATTCACACAATCCCAAGTAGCGTTTTACGGTAATCTTTTCTCAGAATTACTCAGAACTAGGTAAAATTACATCGTTTCGACTGGCGGTAATATTAAAACATCTTCGTCATAGTCATCCTCATTGAGGAGACCAGATCCCATGGAAATCACGGCCACAGCCTGGGCAGCCGGGCTGGCAAGCGCACTTTTATATTTCATCTTCGCCTGGCCGTTGGCGAAGCTGTTCACATATGGACGCTCGCTATTTGCAAGCTTCTATATGAAGCTCTTGCTGGTGCTCGTGATGGGGGCCGTGACGGCCCCGTTGGCAGAGAGATTTGCACCGTCACTGCGTGATCAGGCGCTGGAGCTGATCAGCCGGTCTGAAACGGCTACTGCCGTTTATGCCCGCATCATGTACATGCTCACCTGAGACGCGTTGACAACGCCCCTGATTTGCCTGTTGAACGTCAACAAACAAAACAGACGACACAGCGATCGGGGACTTGAGACATGAAATCCTTTTCCGGGAATTACTTTGAAGACTTCACAATCGGCCGCGTTCTGAAACACGCTACGCCGCTGACCGTGAATGAAGCCGATCTGGCCATCTACCGGTCGCTGACCGGCAGCCGCTACGCGCTCTACTCTTCTACGCCATTTGCAGAAGCTGCAGGCTTTGACCGTCAACCGGTCGATCCAATGATCGTCTTCCACGTTGTCTTCGGCAAAACCGTTCCTGACATCTCTCTCAATGCTGTTGCGAACCTCGGCTATGCCGATGGCAAGTTCATGGCGCCGGTCTATCCGGGCGACACGCTCTATGCGACGTCTGAAGTCATTGGCCGCAAGGAAAACTCCAACGGCAAAACCGGCGTTGTTTACGTTCGCACCACTGGCACAAACCAGAATGGCGATACGGTCCTGACCTATGTGCGCTGGGTGATGGTCAATAAGAAAGACCACGCATCGCCAGCGCCGGACGCTGTTCTGCCTGATCTACCAAAAGCCGTAGATGCGGCAGACCTTTCGGCTTACGCACACTATGCGTCTTATGACGCAGAGCTTGCAGGCAGCCCGCACTTCTTCGACGATTACGAAATTGGCGAGAAGATCGACCATGTCGACGGCATGACCATCGAAGAAGCTGAACACCAGACAGCGACCCGCCTTTACCAGAACACGGCGAAGGTTCACTTCAACCAGTTCGAACAGGGCAAGGGCCGCTTCGGCAAGCGCCTCATCTATGGCGGTGTTGTGATCTCCACTGCACGCAGCCTTGCTTTCAACGGCCTTGCCAATGCCGGCCAGATGATCGCGATCAATGGCGGCACGCACTGCAACCCGCTCTTCTCCGGCGACACCATTCACGCATGGTCGGAAGTGCTCGACAAAGCAGACCTTTCCGACACTGTGGGCGCGCTTCGTCTGCGCCTCGTCGCGACAAAAGACCTGCCATGCGCGGACTATCCATACAAAGGCGAGGACGGAAAATATCTTCCGAATGTCCTGCTCGACTTTGATTACTGGGCGGCCATCCCTAAATCCCGATAATGATCGGATCAGCAGAACCTATTATTGCAATCGCGGTGATCCTCTCCGCGATTGTGAGCCTCATCGGCACTGGCGCGCGCAAACAAGCCGTCCTGGAAGGCCGTGCACGTGCCGCAGACCTGTGTGAGCTGACGGGCATTCTGGAGCCGCGCGTTCTGCAGGACGTGTTCGGCCCGCCTACAATGAACGGCTTTTACAACACGACACTTGCGCGCGTGAAACAGGCGCGACAGCCGCTTGGCCTCATCATCAGCGAAGACCGCGCAGACATTGCCTGCATTGTTGTCGCCTGCGCCACATTCCTGACGAGCCACCCCATTTCCGACCTCGTTCTGATGATCGCGGCAGCTTATCAGACAGCAGGATGGTTTATTTCGGTTCGCCTGCCCGAAAAAAAGTAATTTTCTTTTTTAAGCTGAAGTGGTGAACGGGTTTAACACCCATGCGGTCATCGCCACGAACCGAAACATCCGAAATCTCAATACTTAAAGACACTCTCTGCCACCGTGCGGAGAGTTAACATATTTAATTTTTACCCCGAAAATACAATCTTGGATAGAGTATAATGCATATACACCAAACGCTTAAACAGCGTTGACCGTTGAAAAGTTTACAGGAATTGGAAAAATATTAACCCCAGCTGCCTTATCAAGTATTCATATTGCTTACTGAGGGAAACATAATGTTCAAGCAGGGTAACGCGTCAGGAATTTTGACTGACACAGAGCGTATGAAGGCGCTAACGCAATCCCAGGCTATTATCGAATTCAGCCCGGATGGCACCGTTCAATACGCAAATCAGAACTTTTTAGATACAATCGGATATTCACTCGACGAGATTGTCGGCAAGCATCACAGAATGTTTGTCACGACCCATGAAGCCGGATCCGCTGAATACACCCGCTTCTGGGATGACCTTCGCGCCGGCAAATTCCGCTCCGCCGAATTCCGCCGTGTCGGCAAAGGCGGTCGTGAAGTCTGGATACAGGCGTCTTACAATCCGATCAAAAACAAAGCCGGTGATGTGATCGGCATTATGAAGCTCGCATCAGACACAACAGAAGCAAAAAAGAACTCGCTTCTTAATGCGGGCCAGATTGCAGCGCTGAACCAGTCACAGGCCGTCATCCACTTCGCGCCGGACGGCACCATTCTTCAGGCGAATGACAATTTTCTCGCTGCTGTCGGCTACTCACTTGATGAAATCCGTGGACGCCATCACTCCATGTTTGTCGCGCAGGAAGATCAAGGCGCTAAGTACGAACAATTCTGGCAGGATCTACGCCGCGGCGAGTTTCAGGCCGCCGAATATCGCCGCATGGCCAAAGGCGGACGCGAATTCTTTATCAACGCGACCTACAACCCGATTTTCGACACTGATGGAAACGTCATCCGCATCGTGAAGTTTGCGACAGATGAGACAGACCGGGTCGAACGCATGCGCGCCGTCCAGAGCATTGATAAAGGGCTTGCCCTCATCGAAGACGCGATCAGCAATGTTGCCAAACAGGCCGCTGAAGCGTTTCAGGCGTCGTCCGCGACGTCAGAGAACGTCCACAATGTTGCGACGGGTAGCAGCCAGCTGGCCTCTTCCTTCACCGAAGTCTCCTCACGTCTTGCTGATGCGGGAAATATTTCGGCTGAAGCCGTCGACAAAGCGCGAGAAGCATCCAACCAGATTGGCAGCCTGACCCAGAGCGCTGAACAGATCAGCTCGGTCGTGAAGATGATTTCAGACATCGCCGCGCAGACCAATCTGCTGGCGCTTAACGCAACGATTGAAG
This sequence comes from Ponticaulis sp., assembly GCF_029210165.1. Taxonomy (NCBI): domain Bacteria; kingdom Pseudomonadati; phylum Pseudomonadota; class Alphaproteobacteria; order Hyphomonadales; family Hyphomonadaceae; genus Ponticaulis; species Ponticaulis sp. The sequence continues at coordinate 1,716,520 of NZ_JARGNT010000001.1, read as the reverse complement.
CGGCACGCGCAGGCGAAGCTGGCAAAGGGTTTGCGGTGGTTGCCAGCGAAGTCAAAGCCCTCGCCTCGCAATCGGCAAACGCAACCGAAGACATCACACGCCAGATTCTGGCGGTTCAGACGTCCACCCACGGCGCTGCAGAGTCTATCGCCGCTATCGAACGCGTCATCGGTCAGGTGAATGAAGTCTCGGTCGCGATTTCGGCAACTGTCGAAGAGCAAGCGACCGTAACGCAGGAAATCTCCGGAAATATGAGCTCTGCCAACACGGCCGTGTCCAACATTTCCGGAAGTTTCGAGACAATCGCGAAATCAATCGAAGACATTCAGATTTCAGCAAAGAAGCTCAAGAAAGCCTCCTCACATATCGCAGCATAAAGAAGAAACAGGGAAGACCAGATCAAATACATGGCTGATACAAAAGGGTTTCGTAACGGAAACCGGATATAAAAAAACGAAAAGCCGACAATAATTAACGCCCGGAACGGATGAACCTATGCGAAAAATTCTGACTAAAAGCCGCACAGGTGAAAAAGACAAACTGTCTGCTATCAGCCGCTCCCAGGCCGTTATCGAGTTCACACCAGAAGGCATTGTTCTGAGTGCCAACCGGAATTTCCTCGACGTGATGGGGTATGAAGAAGCCGAAATCATCGGCCAGCATCACTCCATCTTCATGCCGGAATGGGATCGCGGCACCGACGAATACCGTGAGTTCTGGCGCGACCTGAAAGCCGGACAGTTCCGCGCTGGCGAATTCCGCCGAGTCTCAAAATCCGGCAAGGGTGTCTGGATTAACGCGTCATACAACCCTGTCTTCAACAAGTCAGGCGACGTCATCTCGATCCTGAAGATCGCGGCCGATATATCCGAACTGAAAACCAAATCCAGCATGGATGCCGGCCTGATCACAGCGATCAACCTGTCTCAGGCTGTGATCCACTTCGACCTCGACAGCAACATTCTCGATGCGAATGACAATTTCTGCCAGACGCTCGGCTACACGCTGGACGAGATCAAAGGTAAAAAGCACGCCATGTTCGTCGCTCCGGAAGATCAGAACGACGACTATCGCCGCTTCTGGGATGCGCTCCGCGAAGGCAAATTCCAGACTGCTGAATTCCGCCGGATTTCCAAGAGCGGCAAGCCCGTTTTCATTCAGGCGACCTATACGCCAATCCTCAATTTCCGCGGCAAACCGTATAAGGTCGTGAAGTTCGCAACAGACATTACCGATCAGGTGTTGCGCCGTATCAACCGTATTCAGGTCTCCGGAGAAATCGGTAAAGACCTTTCCGAAATCGAGACCTTTGTGGAACGCGCAGCGCAACGTGCGCAGGTCGTCGCAACCGCATCTTCAGAAACAGCCCATAGCGTGGAAAACGTTGCTCAGGGCAGCTCAGACCTCGCCAACTCTGTGAATGAGATTTCCAATCAGGCCACCCGTGCGAGCGAGATTTCCCGCAACGCGGTGACCGAGGCCGATGCGGCCCAGCAGCATTTTGATGTTTTGGCAAAATCAGCAGACCAGATCGGCGCGATTATCAGCCTGATCTCGGACATTGCCGAGCAAACGAACCTTCTGGCGCTCAACGCGACAATCGAGGCCGCACGCGCAGGTGAGGCTGGCCGCGGCTTTGCCGTCGTCGCCAGCGAAGTCAAACAGCTGGCCACACAGTCAGCCCGCGCGAGTGAGGAAATCGGCTCTCAGATTCTCTCCGTTCAGGACGCGACGAAACACGCTGTCAGCTCGATTGGTGCGATCTCCAAGACAATTGAAGACGTAAACGCGATTTCGGTTTCCATCTCCAGCGCCGTAGACCAGCAGGCCGCTGTCACACAGCGCATTTCCGCTCACATGACCGAAGCGACAAATGCTGTGACAAGCATCAATTCCGGTATGGGCGAGATTGCGTCGGCGACCAAGGAAATCAGCGCGTCCACCCGCAAGGTGAAAGAGCTATCCCAGTCTATCGCCAGCTAAGCCCTCTCAGGCTCTCGGATGGTGGAGGAATTTCACCATCCATTCGGCCATCAGCGCATTATCATCCGGCGTTTTAAAGCTCGCGACAGCCTCGTCCACGAACTCGTCGGTGAAGCGCGTACCACGGCGCACATTGTAGAGGTCTTCGAGGAATTTGTCCGAGAACTCCGGATGTCCCTGAAATGAGATGATTGGTCCGCGCGAATAGGCGAGCGCCGCGTTCGGGGCAAAATCATTCCCGCCAATCGCGATGGCGTCCGGCGGCGGGCTCAACACCTGATCCTGATGACTCACACCAACTGAAAACGTCTCTGGCGGGTTTGGCCCCATCCAGCCGGTTTTGTTTTTAATCTGATAGGTATGACGGCCAAGCCCCCAGCCTTTATCGGATTTGCGCACATCGCCGCCCAGCGCGTCAGCAATCACCTGATGGCCGAAACAGATACCGATCATCGGCACCTGATGCTCAGCCGCAAAGCCGATCCATTCTTTCAGCGTACGCATCCACGGCACATCATCATACACGCCATAGGCAGAGCCTGTGATCAGGATCGCTTCCAGCGTTTCCGGGTCCGGCAGCGGGTCGCCTTTGACCGGTGAGATCGTCTCGAAGGTCATATCCTCATCGGCTGCGCCGATTAGCTCTTCGAACATTTTCGGATAGCCTTCCGGATAGTCATCACGGATGGATTCAGGTGGCAGGCCAGTTTCGATAATGGTGAGGCGCATACAGGAACTCCGTCAGAGCGCCTTCACTTAAGCTGCGCCGCGCCTTGCGAAAAGGGGCACTCTGCCCCTTCCCACTTCAAAAACTTGGGACCGCCTGCACTTAGGGCAGCGGTTCCTACTCCGTCTTCTCATCAATCCATGTGCGGACACGCTCTTCCAGAAGGCTGAGCGGCATGGCACCTTCGGCCAGAATGAGATCGTGGAATTCGCGGATATCGAAGTCATTGCCGAGCGCCTCACGCGCCTCTTCACGCAGGCCAAGAATGGTCAGCTCGCCAATCTTGTAGCCAAGCGCCTGCCCCGGCCAGCTGATATAGCGGGTGACTTCGGTCTCGATATTGAGTGGTGACAGCGCAGAGTTCTCCAGGAAGCAGGCTTCGGCTTCCTCACGTGTCCAGCCCATCCAGTGCATGCCTGTATCAGCGACCAGACGGCAGGCGCGCCACATCTCGTAAGAGAGCTTGCCGAACCGCTCATACGGCGTGTCATAAAGGCCCATCTCGCCCGCAAGCGTCTCTGAATAGAGGCCCCAACCTTCGACAAAGGCGTTGGAGAAATAGTTGCGACGGAACTCCGGCACATTCTCCTGTTCCTGCAGAATAGCGATTTGATGGTGGTGACCTGGCACGGCCTCATGCGCGGTGAGCGCTGGCAGCTCGTAAAGCGGGCGCTGGTCGAGCGCATAGGTGTTCACCCAGTATTCGCCCGGCTTGCCCTCATCCATATCGCCGCCAAAATAGAGGCCAGTAGAGAAGCCCGGCGCGATTGCCGCCGGTACAGGCACAACGCCATAAGGCTGGCGCGGCAAATGTCCGAAATAAGCCGGCATGTAATAGTCTAGGTCTTTGGCAATGCGCGCGGCATGCATCATCAGTTCGTCAGCCGTCTGCGCGTAGAACTGCTCGTCTGTGCGCAGGAAGGTGAGGAACTCCTCGAACGTACCTTCGAAGCCGACCTCTTCGATAATCTCATCCATCTGGCCACGAATGCGCTCAACTTCAGAGAGGCCGATCACGTGAATATCTTCCGGCGTGAGGTCTGTGCGAGATGTGTGCATGGCCACCGCGAGACGATAATAGTCACGTCCTGTCGGCACAGTACCAACGCCCGGCAGCGGGCGTGTGTTCGGCGCGTAATCTGTCTCAAGGAACGCCAGAATATCTGCAAAAGCTGCTTGTGCGGTGAGCGCTGCTGCACGGCCTTCCTCGATCAGTTCGGCGCGGCGCGCCTCGTCAATATTTTCCGGCAGGTTCAGGAATGGCGCGTAGAAATCGGTTTCCTCAATTGGGGCATCCACCTGCGCGCTGATCTGCTCCATCGTCGTGATGAGCGGATCTTCAAAGGCGACGAAGCCCTCGGCAAGCCCCCGCTCCAGATTGGCGCGAATGTCTGCGAAATAAGCTGGCACCGCATTGAGGCGGGCAATGGTGGCAACCACGTCTGCTTCATTGCGAATGGTGGCGCGTGAGATCCCGTAGGTCACATCCAGCTGGAAACCGGTATGGCCGCCAATGCGGGCGCGGTCATCATCCATTTCAACAGACAGCAGCAAGTCTGAAATCTGGGCCGCCAGAATAGCGTGGTTCATCCGCTGGGTTTCGGAATAGCCGGACTGGTCAATCGCCGCGAGGTCTTCTGCCAGGGCCGCCATAGCCGCCTGAGCCTCTGCGACCCCTTCCGGCGTGACATCACCCCATGTCGAAGGGGCAACGCCCTCTTCTGCCGCGCGAAGCTCGGGACTCAGTTCCAGAACCAGCGACTCATAGGCTTCGACGACGTGATCGAGCGAGCCTTGCGCAGAGGCTGTAGAAGCCGAATTAGCAGCCAATGCAAAGAAAAATGACGAAAAAACGATTTGACGGAGAAACATAGAGCACCAAGTGATTGACTAAGTGGATTTGAATTCTAGAACCACACCCACACATTTAGCGGATTTCAAGGGGGCCGATTTGGCAAACGACTGGAACGACACACGACCGTTGTCGCCGCACATCATGAACTGGAAGTGGCATATTACAATGGCCACTTCGATTTTTCATCGGGCATCGGGCGTCGCGCTATACATCGGATCATTTCTGATCGTTGGCTGGCTTGTCGCAATCACAATGGGTGAAGCAGCGTACAACAGCTATGCAGGCTTCCTCGGATCACCAATCGGTCTGATCCTCCTGTTCGCATTCACCGCGGCAGTTATGTACCACCTCGCAAACGGCATCCGTCACCTCTTCTGGGACGCAGGCACAGGCTATAAGCCGGGCACAGCGAACCTGACAGCGTGGCTGGTTATCCTTTTCGCAGCGGTTAGCTCTGTCGCGATCTGGGCTTTCATTCTCTTCGGCATGGGAGGCTGATCACATGTCTCAGAAATCTATCCGCACCCCTATGGCGAATGTTCGCGGCCTTGGCTCTGCTAAGGAAGGCGCAGGACACTTCATCACTCAACGTGTTACAGCAATCGCGCTGATCTTCCTCGTTCCGATCGCACTGGTGTCTATCCTGTGCGCGGTGCAGGGCGGCTATGAAGGCGCTATCGAGTCTGTCTCCAACCCGCTGTTCGCGATCCTGCTTCTGCTCACAACGGGTACAGCATTCTACCACATGCGCCTCGGCATGCAGGTCGTCATTGAAGACTATATCGGCAAGCACACCACACGCGTTGTGCTGCTCATGCTGAACACTTTCGTATCGATTATTCTGTTCGCCGCAGCTGCTTACTCCATCGTCCGTATCGGACTTGGCGCGTAACAGGGCGAACACCAAAGGGCTAAACTGATGACCGAATATAACTGGATTGATCACACTTATGACGTTGTCGTAGTGGGCGCTGGCGGCTCCGGCCTGCGCGCCGCACTCGGTAGCGCCGAAGCTGGTCTCAAAACAGCGTGTGTGACAAAAGTCTTCCCAACCCGTTCGCACACTGTTGCGGCACAGGGCGGGATCGCTGCCTCCCTGAAAAATATGGGTCCGGACGACTGGCGCTGGCACATGTTTGACACCGTGAAGGGCTCTGACTGGCTCGGCGACCAGGACGCGATTGAATATCTCGTCCGTGAGGCGCCTGCAGCGGTTTACGAGCTTGAGCACTATGGTGTGCCATTCTCCCGTACCGAAGAAGGCAAGATCTACCAGCGTCCGTTCGGTGGCCACATGCAGAACTACGGTGAAGGCCCGCCGGTTCAGCGTACATGTGCTGCGGCTGACCGTACAGGTCACGCCATCCTCCACACGCTCTACGGTCAGTGCGTCAAGCAGGACACAGAGTTCTTCATCGAGTATTTTGCGCTCGACCTGATCATGGATTATGACGGCGTCTGCCGCGGTATCACCGCACTGAAAATGGATGACGGTACATTCCACCGTTTCCGGGCTCAGAAAGTCGTTCTCGCGACTGGCGGTTATGGCCGTGCTTACTTCTCAGCGACGTCTGCTCACACCTGCACAGGTGACGGCAACGCGATGGTTCTGCGTGCAGGCCTTCCGCTGCAGGACATGGAATTCGTTCAGTTCCACCCAACCGGCATTTACGGCGCAGGCTGCCTCATCACTGAGGGCGCGCGCGGTGAAGGTGGCATCCTTCGTAACTCCGAAGGCGAGCGCTTCATGGAGCGTTATGCGCCGAACGCGAAAGACCTTGCGTCCCGCGACGTTGTTTCCCGCTGTATGGCGATGGAAATCCGTGAAGGTCGCGGCGTCGGCCCTGAGAAAGACCACATCTATCTCCACCTCGATCATCTTGATCCGGACGTACTTGCAGCGCGTCTGCCAGGCATTTCCGAGAGCGCGGCGATCTTTGCTGGCGTAGACGTCACGAAAGAGCCAATTCCGGTTCTGCCAACCGTTCACTACAATATGGGCGGCATCCAGACGAACTATCACGGTCAGGTTCTTACCCTGCGTGACGGTGATCCGGACGCGGTTGTTGAAGGTCTCTACGCAGTCGGTGAAGCGGCTTGTGTATCCGTACACGGCGCGAACCGTCTCGGTTCCAACTCACTCATCGACCTTGTGGTCTTCGGTCGTGCGACCGGCCTCCACCTCGGTGAAACAACAACAGCTGGCGCGAAGCAGCCTGAGTTTGATGCCTCTACCGGCCAGAACTCACTCGACCGCCTCGACCATTACCGCAACGCATCCGGCAACACGCCGACTGCAGAGCTTCGCATCGAGATGCAGAAAGCCATGCAGACAAACTGCGCGGTATTCCGTACCGGCGAAATCCTCGGCGAAGGTGTCGAGAAGATCAAAAACGTCTTCTCCCGCCTGCCTGATATCGGCGTTGCCGACCGCGGCCTGATCTGGAACACCGACCTCATGGAAACCCTTGAGTTCGACAACCTGATCGCTCAGGCGGCTGTGACTGTGAACAGTGCTTACAACCGTACAGAATCACGCGGCGCACACGCTCGCGAAGACTGCCCGGATCGTGATGACGAGAACTGGATGAAGCACACACTCGCATGGTGTGATGCAAAGGGTAACGTCACTATCGACTACCGCCCGGTTCACAGCTATCCGATGACAGGCGATATCGAGTACATCAAGCCGAAGGCTCGCGTTTACTAAGCGCAGTACAGATTTCAAACAAAAGGCCGGGGCTCTGCTCCGGCCTTTTCTTTATGTCTCATACCCTTTCCACAATTTATCGTATGACTAACGAAAAAATTGCACCTATGGATAACGCTCGGTTCGTTGCGGAGGGATCATGGAAAAGTACACGTTTTTATCTGGATTGATGCATTTCAGCCGCGCGCAGGGAACGCCGGGTTTCACTTGGAAATTCATCGGCGCCTACATACTGACGTCCTTCATTCTCTTAGTCGTATTTGGTACGATATCTGCGTTTGTGGTGCCTTCTTTCACCAATGAATTTTTGACGACAGGTTCCGCTCGATCGAGTAATCCAGTGATGCTTCTTATCACTTTTGGCTACATGCTGTTGGCTGCACTGGTCATGTCGATTTTTGAGGCCGCAGCCTTGCGTCGCTATATCTATGGTAACGGGTTTAGCCTTCGTTTTGGCGCGCAGGAACTCCGCTTGGTCGGCGTTTATGTGGCTTGGTTCATCACCCTTATTCTGAGCTATTTTGCCGTGTCTATAGTGTCTGGCCTAATCTCCATGTTATTCGTTAGGATCGGAGCTGAAGCAGGAGGTACAGCCTCGAATGTGACCACTCTCCTTGCATCCCTGCTGATGTTTGCAATACCGCTCGTCCTTCTAGGCATTGTCGCCAAAATCAGTTCGGCATCTGCCATGACCGTCCGGGATGGAAAGTTCACCTTTTTCCCGGCAGCACGTGTGACCATAGGCCGGTTCTGGAAAGTCTATTTCGCTTACATTCTGGTTTATATGGGCCTACTCCTCGCAATGATAATTACGCAGGTTGTGTTGATGCAGGTGTTTTTGGGCGCACTGGGAGCGACATCACCCACTGACGCATCGGGCATCGCGGCAGGCGGATTGGCGCTTTTCATGCTCTTGACTTTTACTGTGCTCACCGCGGTCGGACAGCTAGTTACGCTGGGCATCACATCAAGGCTCGTACTGACCGATCCAGAATGGGACGGTCGAGCCGAAAGTCTCGCCGGAGCCTTCACCTGATCAGCCCCCCTGTTGGAAGCCCTATCCACGGTCACGATTCAAAACGGGACGCAATTGAAAGCGTTCAGCTTTGACGCCGCCTTTCGCCACGTCATGAACAGGAATGCTCGCGTATATTAGCGCTGACCATTCAGACATTTCAAACAAAAGGCCGGGGCTCTGCTCCGGCCTTTTGTATTGGCGAGAAGTCCAAAATTCAAAACGCCCCACCGGAAAGCAGGCTTTCGCTTCTGAGAATTGTGTAATCGGCGCCTGCAACCTTAAAAGTTTGTATTCAAGCGCAGTCGCCGAAGTAGATTCGGCACGCATCCAGTAACAATACTTCGTTACATCGCGTTACCGATCCACACTATTGCGTCATCGAGCGAATTGTTACTTCATCGCCCGGCGAATACAGCCCTACCCTGCCTCAAACACTTCGGACTGATCGGTGAATGAGGGGCTGTTGGAATGGGAAGATTCAAAAAGGTTCTGATTACGAGTGCTGCATCCCTGATGCTGCTTGCGGCGTGCAGCGGTGGTGGCGGCGGAGACAATTTCGGCGGCACACCGACGCCTACGCCAACACCGGTTCCATCCCCGCCACCTCCGCCACCGCCTCCTCCACCAGCGCCGCCTCCGGTTCAGGACACAGTGTTTGAGAGCACGGAAAGCACAGCACGGTTTCTGACGCACGCAAGCTTCGGCCCGAGCGCCGAAGACATAGACACGCTGACCGGAGGCTCTGCATCGGATTGGTTTCAGGCCCAGCTCAATCTGCCAGCTACCCTGAACCTGCCCTATATCGACAATTATCTGGACAATGACCCGAACGGGCGCACCGCGAATGGCGCGATCAGCTTTTCCGGCACATTCGCTCCAGTATTCGCCTTCTGGAACAACTCCATCACAGCAGAAGACCAGCTGCGGCAGCGGGTGACTTTCGCGCTCTCTGAAATCTTCGTGATCTCGACGCGGGCGAATGTGCGGCTGAGGTCTGACCCGATTGTGGTCGGCGCGTATATGGACATTCTTACGCGTAACGCGCTCGGCAATTTCAGAGACCTTCTGGACGAGGTGACTTACAGCCCGGCCATGGGCGAGTTTCTGACCTATCTTCAAAACCAGAGAGGCGATCCTGACACCGGACGCATGCCGGACGAAAACTATGCCCGTGAAGTAATGCAGCTTTTCACCATTGGACTTGTAGAACTCAATAATGACGGCACGCCGCGTCTCGATGGGAACGGCCAGCCGATCGAGACCTACACCAATGATGATGTAACTGGTCTCGCCCGCGTCTTCACAGGGCTGAGCAAGGACACAGACAGCTTCTTCGACAGACCAATTCCTGAACTTGCCTCGCGCGTGCCGATGCGCCTGTTCCCAGAGTTTCACTCCAATCGAGCGAAAAGCTTTCTGGGCGTGTCCATACCTGCCGGGACTGGCGGCGAAGAGTCCATCGATACGGCGCTCGACACCCTGTTCAATCATCCCAATGTCGGGCCGTTCATCGGGCGACAGCTCATCCAGCGGCTGGTCACAAGTCACCCGGACCCGGACTATATCGCGCGCGTCGCCACGGCCTTCAATCAGGGAAGCTATGTGCTTCCCGATGGCGACCTTGTAGGCACGGGCGAACGGGGTGACCTCGCCGCCACTGTCGCAGCCGTTCTCATGGATGAGGACGCAACCGGCGAGCAATCCTTATTCGATGACGAGTTCGGCAAAGTGAGAGAGCCAATTCTGCGCTTTACTCACTGGGCACGCGCTTTCGATGCCGAACCGGTCTCTCCGCAAGGCCTCACCAATCTCTGGATACCGACCAATCAAAACACACTCGGTGTTGCCGCCTATGGCGCTCCAAGCGTCTTCAATTTCTTTCGTCCGGGCTATGTCGCGCCAGGCACAGAGTCGGGTGAGGCAGGGCTAACCGTTCCCGAGCTGCAGATTTTCAATGCAGGCACTATCCCGACTGTCGCGAACTTTATGGGCTTCTTCATCAACGAAGTTCCTGCCCAGTTCGCCGAACCCGAACGCAATGTGTTCCTGCCCGACTATGACGCGCTCATCGAACTTGCCGACAATGAGGACGACCTTGTCGACTACCTCGATACCTATCTGACTTTCGGCACGATGAGCGAGGGAACGCGTCAGTCCATCATCGACCAGCTGGCACTGGTAGATCCGGAAGTGCGCGAGTTCAGGGATGGCCAGCGCTTGCGGGTCCGCCTCGCCGTTTTCCTGACCCTCTCCTCCACCGACTATCTTCTCCAGCGCTAGGGAGCGTGACCATGAACATCTCCAGACGCACACTTCTACGTTATGCCGGCGCCGCCGGTTTGTCAGGCGCTACAGCCGCCAGTTTGACTACGGCCCTGACGGGTTTCCAGCAGGCCAGCGCAGCTGACATCTCTGGCTATCGCGCACTTGTCTGCATCTTCCTGCTTGGCGGTATGGACTGCCACGACACGGTTCTGCCCTTCGACGAGGCAAACTATGAAAGCTATTCGCGTGTACGATCGTCGCTGCTCAGTTCCTACAACCAGCTTGGTGGCGGGTCGACGCGGGTTCGCGACAGGCTGCTGCCGCTTAATCCGGTCAATGCCAGCCAGTTTGAGGGACGTCAGTTTGCCCTACCGGAAGAGCTCAGCGAATTGCACGATCTGTTCGAAAGCGGACGGGCGTCTATCGTGGGCAATGTCGGGCCGCTGATCGAACCCTTAACGCTGGATCAATTCAGACAGCGCACCGGCCGCATTCCCCGCCAGCTTTTCTCTCACAATGACCAGCAATCAACATGGATGGCCAATGCGCCTGAAGGTGCACGGCGCGGCTGGGGCGGCCGGTTTGCCGATGCAGCTATTTCCTCATCAGCGAATTCCGGCGAGTCCTTCACCACAATCTCAACTGCCGGATCGTCTGTCTTTCTGGTCGGTGATCGCGCACAGCCCTATGAGCTTGGCCGGAATGGCGCTGGCAGTTTTGACCAGCTGGCCCGCGCCGAACAGGGCCGAAATTCCGAGGAAGGCGAAGAGAGCTTTCAGCGGTTGCGCGCCTTTCTTCAGGCTAACGACTATGACGGCAATAATCTGATCGGGCGCGATATCGCCTCCATCCAAGAGACGGCCTTTCTGGCCAATGAGGCCTATAACAACGCAACCCAAAACGCGCCGGACCTTCCGATCAGCTTCGCCAATGATGCGCTCGGCCCACAACTGGAAGCCGTCGCCCGCGCCATTCAGGCCCGCGACGCGCTGGGGCAACGCCGACAGGTCTTCTTTGTCGCCTTCGGTAACTTCGACACGCACTCCAGTCAGGCCGCAGATCTGCCCGGCCTGCAGCGCACATTGAGCGATGGTATCTCGCGTTTCGTACAGACCATGGACGCCTTCGGCCTGATGAACGACGTCACCGTATTCACGGCATCAGACTTCGGACGATCGCTCGCGTCCAATGGCGATGGCACCGACCATGGCTGGGGCGGGCACCACTTTGTTATCGGAGATGCTGTTGAGGGCCAGACCATATTCGGCGACATTCCGCCTTACGATCTGGGTCATGCAAATGACGCTGGCGCAGGGCGACTCCTACCTTCGCTCTCGGTCGATCAGTATGCAGAGCCTCTCGGCCGCTGGTTCGGGCTGACAGAAGAAGAAATCGCTCTGGCATTGCCCGGCCTGAGCAACTTCAGTTCGCAGGAAAGCCTGAAGCTGTTCCCTGGGCCCGCTTAGGGGCTGATTCGTCGGAAAACCCCTTGAAATTCGGGCGCAGACTGAGCAAACAGGGGTCAGACAATCATGACGTTCTGGCTTTTCATCGAAAACCTGTCAGAAATTTATCAGTGATCTATCTTTTACTTCAAAGCCGGTTATAAAACCGCTGAAGATTTGTAAGGACGGGATATTATGGTTCAGCTGACGCTTCCAAAAAATTCGCAGGTTCAAACAGGCAAGACATGGCCGAAGCCTGAGGGTGCGAACGTCAAGAAGTTCAAAATCTATCGTTATGATCCTGAAGCTGATGGCAATCCGCGCTGGGATACTTACTTCGTCGATATGGACGATTGCGGACCGATGGTTCTCGACGTTCTGATCTACATCAAGACGCATATCGACTCTACGCTCACATTCCGCCGCTCTTGCCGTGAAGGCATTTGTGGTTCGTGCGCGATGATGATTGGCGGCCGAAACACGATCGCCTGCACAAAGGGCTGGAAGGATATTGCTGGCTCTTCAATAACGATTGCGCCGCTGCCGCACATGCCGGTTGTGAAGGACCTCGTTCCGGACCTCACAAACTTCTACGCGCAGCACGCTTATGTGCAGCCATTCCTGAAAACCGACACACCAGAGCCGGAGAAAGAATGGAAGCAGACACCTGAAGATCGTGACAAGCTGGATGGCCTTTATGAGTGCATTATGTGCGCATGCTGCTCTACATCCTGCCCGTCTTACTGGTGGAATGGCGACAAGTATCTCGGCCCTGCAGCCCTGCTTCACGCTTACCGCTGGCTGATCGATAGCCGCGACGAAGCTGCTGGCGAGCGTCTGGACGATCTGGAAGATCCGTTCAAACTCTACCGCTGCCACACCATCATGAACTGTGCGCAGGTTTGCCCGAAAGGCCTGAACCCTGCCAAAGCGATTGGTGAGATCAAGAAAATGATAGTTGAGCGCGTCGCATAAGCATTGCGCCACATAGAAGCTAAGAAGCCCGCTTTCGAGCGGGCTTTTTTATTGGTCAGAGTGCGCTGAACATGCGCTCGAAATACTCATCCGCTTTGAAATTACGTCGCTTGCACTCCGCGCGGATCGTCTCGATATCCTGTTTCAAGCGGGACGTATCCGGATAGAGCGCCCCTTCTATGCCTTCATGCCGCGGGATGAGATCGAGGCCGTATCTCTTCTTGAGTGTGATGCGATCATTCCTCGCCAGAAATGCAGCGCGCTTCACGACAGATTGATCGACTTCAATCTTGCCCTTAAAGGTCGGATCGAGATGCACCATCGCCGAAATTTCATTCGCGATGGAAAGCGATTCCGGCTTGGTGATGAAGCAATTCAGAAGACGCTTCGCAAACAACAGATTGCCCGCAACACTCTGGTTGAAAGCAAAGTCGTCATTCTCGAAAACGCTCTCAAGCCCCGGCTGCACAATGCTGGCAAGATCGGCCACCACGTCGCCATTTTTCAGGGTACGGCGGTCATACTGGCGAACGATGACATTCTTGCGTCCGAACACTTTCGCCCAGCGATCAACCAGCTCGGTAAAGCTGATGAAGAAGGCATCCACAAATTCCGGCAAATCCATCGCGGTATTCCGGGACTGCACCGCCTGCTGGTACCAGGAAATCATATAGGTCGCGTGTTCACGCAGATAGACGACAACCTTGGTCCGCTTTTTCGGTAAAAGGTTTGCGACACATTCCGGGTTCGGAATGGTGTGAAAGTTCTCACTGGAGAGGACGCAGGTATCGTAATCTCGTATTTCCTGCACGAAATGATCCCGCCAGGCTGGCTCAATACCAAGCTCATCCGCGCGTCGGCCTCGCAAGACGCGCGACAAATGGTGGTGAGCCGGTGTATTTGGTTCAAGCCCGGTGAGCGGAAAAATAACGCCTCGCTTTTTCAGGACTTCACGGTTTTCAAAAAAGGCACGCTGAATGCTCGATGTGCCTGTCTTGTTGGTGCCGATATGCAAGACAAATTGCATTGCCTGAAACCCCTGAAAATCCGCTCAAATCATCCTTTCAAAGACCATGGATGATCTGCCCGCACTTGTCGACAGCCTGCCCGAAAGGCCAACAGTTTCAACGAAACAAACACTACTCAAGCGCGAGTATAGCCTTGTGCCTCCACTCAAACGTCGATTTAATCAGAATGGGATGATGAGGGCAGTTTGATGGAAAAATTCAGCTTCAGCTCGGCGCTGATGCATTTCCGGAACTCACAAGGGCCGTCCGGCTTTGTGTGGAAATGGCTGCTGGCTTATTTTCTGATTTTTGGTCTGGCGAACGCCATCACCGGCATGATCTCGCTTTACGCGTCTTATCAGGCTTATGAAGCCGCCGCGCAGGGCGATTTTCGCTTTGCCCGCCGATTTTCGAATATCTGGCTTTCAGTCCTGCCTATACCGTTCTTTGTCGCGATTACAGTAATGTTCGAAGCCTCTGCGCTTCGATGGTATATCCGTCGCAAGGGCTTTTCACTTCGCTTCGGTAAGGACGAATTCAGACTACTCGGCGTATTTCTCTGCTGGGGCGGCATCGTCATTCTTTTGATTGTTGCCGGTGGCCTTTTTCTTATGATTTTCGGCAACACGATCATTTCGAGCATGAGCCGGAGCGTCTCCGCAAACCTTATCATCACATCGCTTTTGGCGCTGCCGTTTATTGGCCTTGCGATTTACGTTGCGGTATCCTTCATGACAGCTTCGGCGCTCACCATCCGTGAGAGTAAAGTTCTGTTCATTTCATCAAAGAGAATTGTATCCGGAAAGTTCTGGCGCCTGTTCGCGGCCGCTTTGGTCGCCCTTTTGCCCTTTTACGCATTGGATCTGATCGTCGAACTTTTTGTCGTCCCCTTAATGCTCCAACTCACCAACTCGCCGCCTCAGGACTGGTCACTTTATGATCCGACCAACGTATTCCAGACTGAGGTCGTCGTTACGGTGGTCACTATGGGCATATTCGTCCTGACTGCCCCCATTCTCCAACTTATCATGCTCGGCATCACCTCTAAGGCAGTCCTTAACGATCCGGACTGGGTCGGCCAGACCGACACCGTTGCCGAGACGTTTGAATAATCCTCTCAAAACCCGTTTCCACTAGCTCCACGGGAGAACAACTCATGGAAAAATTCAGCTTCAGCTCGGCGCTGATGCATTTTCAGAATACAAAAGGCCCCGGCAGCTTTGTCTGGAAATGGCTGATCGCGGCATTCATCTCGATGTCCATCCTCGCTGGCGTTTTCACATTCTTCATATTGGAAGTCACATCGCAAATCGGTCCGATACCTATTGGAACGACTGTACCTCTGAGCGACCGACAAGCAGCCGATGTTGCCGGAACTATGTTCGGCTTTTTCGTGATCATTATTCCACTCTCAATGGTACTTTGGTCGCTTCTGGAAGCCTCCGCGCTGCGTCGTTACGTGCGCCAGGAGGGCTTTTCGATCCGCTTTGGAAAGGACGAACTTCGGGTACTCGGAGTTTATCTATGCTGGTTTGGGATGTTCCTTCTCACCATGATCGTCTACTTTGTATCAATGATGATCATCGGTATTATGGTAGTGATTGTTGCGTCAGGTCTACCGATGGCAGCAACCTATTTGGCATTCGGTTTAAACCTCGCTCTCGCCGCGGGCCTTTACTATTTGGTGGTCAGATTTTCGGCAGCATCAGCCGTCACAATCCGAGACAACAAAGTTACGTTTTTCTCCGCAGAGCAGGTCACTCATGGCCGTATCTGGTCAATGATCGGCGCGTTCCTTGTCGTGCTTGTCGCGAACTATGTTATTCAGTTTGCGATGCAATTCACTGTCGGATTTTTATTCCCGAGTACAGGCGTGATCGACACCAGCAACGGCCTTCCGCCGACAGTGATCGTTGGCATAGTGATCTATGCGTTCGTCTATGCTCTTAGCGTCGCAATATCGTTACTGGTAAACCTCGGCATTACCTCACGGGCGGCGATCACGGATGAGAGCTGGTCCGGTCGCGGTGGTGAAGTCGTTGAGACGTTTGAGTAAACACCGCACGCTCAAATCCAATTTCAAAAAAGCCCCGGCCAGATGGTCGGGGCTTTTCATTTGTTTGGGTCGAATCCGACTATGGATTTTCGATATCGATCGGATCAACCGTCGCCGTCAGCTCTGCAACATCGTTCTGCTGCGGGTCATAAGGCGTACCGAATGGCGGTTCGGTGAAGGCCATGTTGAACCCGCCCCCAAGCTGTGACGCTGCCTGACTCGCCGGCACCGGAGGCGGTGGTGGCGGAGGCGGTGGAGGTGGAGGAGGCGGTGGTGGTGGCGACGGCGTGGGTGTCGGCGTCGGGAAGGGACCACCATTGTTATTATCCCCACCGCCACCGGAACATGCCGCCAGCGAAAGCCCTAAAAAGCCAACCAACAGGGCCGTCCGAGAAACCTCCAGAAGTGATTTTGAATGTCTCATATTGTGCTCCTGTTATCCTGTGGCCCCCGGAATCGGGTCGTTCAGATACGGGAAGCTGTCCGGTAGCTCGCTCGCGCTGATTGGTGCACCGTCCGTGAACGGCACATTGCCAACTGGTGCATCTTCAGGTGCACAAAGACCGAGGTCTGTATCTACGCCCTGAATTGGTACCGGATAGCAAAGCGCGCCCATGACCACACGGAGTGCAATATCGACCGTGTCGTCACCTGGACGGCGTCCATTCGGGAAGCCTGCCAGATCGTCACCAGCCACACCAAACGTGCTCTGCTGATCACGCGGTGTCGGCGCGATGCCAAGATTGAGACGCATCATTTCTGACGCGGTCACATCTGCAGGCTGGTTGAGCCCATCAATGCCGGTCAGGAAGGCCGCGACAAGGTCATTACGCGGATAGTTTTGCGGCGCAAGATTCTCAATATTTGTACCGAGCGAGGAGTTCACCGCGTCACGGAAGAGAATATCCAGAAGGGCTGGCAGCGTCGGGTTGGTAACATAGGTTGCCAGCGCTGAGTCCTGCGTCGGCTCTGCTGCGTTGAACAAATCCTTATCCGGCAGACCGATAACGACTTCGTTCACCAGAGGCGCTGACAGGCGCGACTGCTGTACATAGGCACCGCCATAAACGGATGTCTGCTCGTAGGTCGGGGATGGATCTTCGATTTCCGCCTGTGGCAGGCTGGCAGTCGTCCATGCACCAATGATATCGTCGCCATCATCATTGAGGCAGTCGATCGGCAGTTCGATCGCCAGTGATGTGACATTGGCACGGCCTACAAGGTCATCATTCGCACGGTCCTGGGTGATACCGCCCGGGAAGGTGTCGCCGTTCTCGTTGAGTGGCACATCACCGTCAATCGGTACCAGATTCACAAGGTCGAAAATTTCACCAAGGTTCACCGCAAACGCTTCTGCGCGCTGGCCGACAAAGACCTGCCCTTGTGCGGAACATCCCGGGATAGACAGTGGATAGATGAACTGATCGGCATAGCCCGGATAATCCGGAATGGTTTTCGTACCGGAATTGTCAAACGGCTTGTCGAATGTACCGAGCGACACGCGCTCTCCGGTACGGCGGTCACCCGTGACCATATAGAGCTCGTAGCTTTCGCTCTCATTGAGATTGCCGGAAGAGGACGGGTCACCAATCGCGCGCAGCGGTACAGGAACTGTCTCGCCGCCAATATTGAGTGCGATACCGCCATTGTTCAGTGAGTTATCAAAATCAAACTGGAATGTGAGGTCCTCAACAGCATCCGCATCAGTGTCGATGTGAATCTCGTAAAGGGCATCAGGGTCCATGGTGAAATAGTTCGGCCCGCCATATGGCAGCTGAAGCGGCTGATAATTGGCAATAAAAGTAACGTAGCTTTCGCGGCCCGTTTCGTAGCTGCGGAACATATAGAAGTCGGTACCGTCAACCTTGGGCTGCTCGGTCGTTCCAGGCGCTTCGCGGTGGCTGGAGGCATTAGCAGATAGCCCCGTCGCCATAGCTACACCCGCTATGAGTAATGCTTTTAGTCCCATCTGAAACTCCCTGATTATAATAGACGAGACTCGGGTTACGCAGCGGCACTGGAAAATTGTGCACTTTTTTTGGAACTTTTTTGCACCAGTCTCAAAAGCCGCGCCGTAACAGCTGTGTATTCAGAACAAAGAGAGGAACGACCATGCTAGGAAAAACAGCTCTGGCTTCAGCCTGCCTCGGCCTCGCCGCCCTGCCCGCAAGTGCGCATGATGCGTGGATGGAAGCAGACCGCAGTGAAGCTGGCGTCACTGTGAGCTTCTTCTCCGGACATGCCGATGATCTTGCCTCTTACAATATGCATCCGGCTCGTCTGGCTTCCATGACGCTTGATTCAGCGGGCATGCGCCGGTCACTTCTGGAGCAAGCGGCCGATTTGCAGCCGGGCGATACGCTCCAGCTCGATCTGTCCTCGGATGAAGCTCACATGATCACGCTCACAACCTTCCGCGCGAGCAGCCAGCTCGACGCTGAGACGTTTCTCGAATACGCCGCTGAGGAAGGCATCTCATCAATACTGCGCGACAGGGCATCCAGCGGCGATATCAACCGCCCCGGCACGGAAGTTTATTCCCGCTTCATGAAAGCGCTTGTCCTGCCGGTGGATGAGGCAGCCTGCGAAACAGGCTTTATAAGCCAGCCGGTCGGCCATGTGCTGGAAATCATTCCGCTCGCAAGCCCGTCAGAGGGCTGCTCCGACACACTGTCCTTCCAACTTCTCTATCTAGGGGAGCCGCTCGAAGGCGGCACGCTGCATATTAACCGCACGGACGCGATGACCGAGCCGGTCAAAATCACCACGGATGAAAATGGCATAGTCAGCTTCGACCGTCCGCCGGAAGGTGACTGGTATATTCACGCGGCGTGGGCCATGCCGGTATCAGAGCGCGCTTTCGGCGCCGACTATGCAACAAGCTTTGCCAGCCTCAGCTTTGTGCTGGATTAGGAACAGCTAGGGGGCAGCGGGAAATAGCTCGCCCTCGCCGCCTTCCCAGCGCGGATACTTCTTCATAACGCTAGCAAAGCGGTCGCTTTCCATGAAGTCGTGCACCCATTTGATGAGCGCAGGCAGAGGCAGTTTATCAAACCAGTCTTTGTCTGGAATGCGGAATTGGCGCACAAACGGAGCAATAGCGGCGTCCACAAAGGTGAAGCGCCCCCCCACCAGATAGCCAGTGTCGCCTAGGCGAGCGTCAAGGTCCTCCAGAATTTTGAGCCCTTCGGCGCGATGCTCACTCGCATCCACATCTTCATAGCGGCTGGCATATTTATACCGGTCGAGATGATGTTTAAACGGGCCATCATTGCGCGCAATCAGGACGTCAGCCGTTTCGCGATCAGCTTCAAACGGCGCTAGCCAGCCTTGCGGATCAGACTCTGCGAGCGCCCATTTGGCTACATCTAGGCTCTCATCGACCACGCGACCATCCGGCAGAATGAGAACCGGCACAGTGCCTTTGGGCGAAGCCTCCAGCATATGCTCGGGCTTATGCTTTAAGTGGATCTCCCGCAGTTCGACCTGCATGCCAGAAGACTGGATCGCGAGGCGCGCACGCATCGCGTAAGGACATCGGCGGAAGCTATAAAGAACGGGTGCGGGCATTACCCCTCCCCGTTTTCCTGCATGTCTTCGGCTTCGCGGTGTTCGCGCAGAAGGTCCGGACGTGCCTCTGGCCCCATACCCGCCTCGCCGCGCTTTTTGGCAAGCTCAAGCTGAAGCTGGCGCTGGCGAAAACGCTCGCGATCATTCTCGGTGAACTTGTCGATGCAATAGTCGCAGGAAACGCCCGGCACATAGTTCTCGGACTTCTGACCGTCAGGGCTGACACCGCGACCACAGGCATGGCAGCTGACATATTCGCCCAGCTCTAGGCCGTGCTTGATGCCGACGCGTTCGTCAAAGACAAAGCATTCGCCCTGCCATAGGCTTTCTTCCTGAGGCACATCTTCCAGATATTTCAGAATGCCGCCCTTGAGGTGATACACCTCATCATGGCCCATTTCTTTCAGATAGGCCGTCGCCTTCTCACAGCGAATGCCGCCCGTACAGAACATGGCGATCTTCTTGGCGTTGCGCTCACCCGGCTTGCCGACATGCTGGTCCACCCAGCCCGGAAACTCGCGGAAGGTCCGCGTTTCAGGGTCAACCGCGCCTTTGAAGGTGCCCATGTCGAATTCGAACGAGTTGCGCGTATCAATGACCAGCGTTTCCGGGTCGGCGATCAGCTTGTTCCACTCTTTCGGATCGACATAGGTGCCAACGGTGCGGTTCGGGTCGATGCCCGGCACGCCCATGCGCACAATCTCTTCCTTCAGGCGGACTTTCATACGCTTGAACGGTTTGGCCTGCGCGTGGGAGTATTTCACTTCCAGCGTGCCAATCGAAGGAATGGCTTCCAGATAGTCGATCATCTCGCGCATGCCCGTTTCGGTCGGGCCGGCGATTGTACCGTTAACGCCTTCGCTCGCGATCAGGAGAGAGCCGCAAATCTCGCGCGCATTCGCGAAATCACGGATTTTCTCCTGCCAGCTTTCAAAGTCCGGAAAGGCAGTGAATTTATAAAGAGCGGCAACTGTATATGTGGTCATGGGGCCAGATACAGCAAAATGCCCCTCTATATCAATTGGTCTCGGGCAGCTCGAAGAATTTTTCCGTCAGGCGAACTCTGGCCAGAAAGATATCGCACCGTTTCGACGTTGTTGAGAATAACTCATCGAAACAGTCAAAATTTGACCGTTTCCTTTCCAGCAAAAAGGGAGTAACGGACCCAGAATGACTACTGCGCCCCACCCACTTGCTGGCAGCAAACTTTCAACACCAGAATTCGTAGCAATGACCGCCTATCTCATGGCGCTGAATGCGCTTGCGATTGACGTCATGCTGCCTGCCCTGTCCGAGATCGGACACGCTCTAAACGCACCAACTGAAAACGACGCCCAGAACATCGTGCTCTACTATATGTACGGCTTCGGTATTTCCCAGCTGTTCTGGGGGCCGATCACAGACAGGTTTGGACGAAAGCCCGTGCTGACGCTTGTTCTGATCATGTATGTGATCACGTCGCTGGGCTGCACGCTGTCACAAGACTTCAACTCATTGCTCACTTGGAGGATCCTACTCGGCATCGCCTCTGGTGGTACGCGCGTCATCGCCGTGAGTGTCGTGCGAGACCTGTTTGTGGGACGCGGCATGGCGCGGATCATGTCCATGGTCATGACCGTCTTCATGGTCATTCCAATCCTCGCGCCGATGTTTGGTGAGTTCATTCTCCACCTTTTCAACACCTGGCAAAGCATATTCGGCGTGCTCGCCGGCGGCGGCGCGATCATGCTTGTCTGGTCGTTTTTCCGACTGCCAGAAACACGCCCTGCTGAGATGCGCACACCGATCAATGTGCGGGCCGTCACGTCTGCCTATCTGACAGTGTTTCGCACTCGCGACGCGCTTGGATACATGCTGGCAAGCGGCGTCATTTTTGGCTCGCTTATGGCCTACATTTCTTCGTCCGAGCAGATTTTCAATGATGTGTTCAACGCTGGAGAGCTGTTCACGCTTTGCTTTGCAGGCATCGCGCTTTCTATGTCGGTCGCAACTTTCACCAACTCGACTCTGGTTGAGAAACTGGGTCAGCGCCTGATCTCTCACACCGCACTGATCGGCTTTATCGTCTTCGCGGTTGCGCTGGTTCTGGTGACAAAGATCTGGGGGCCTAACCTGATCAGCTTCATGATCCTGTTCTCGCTCGTCTTCATGAATTTCGGTTTTATGGGCCCGAACTTCAATTCCATGGCGATGGAACCGCTGGGCAAGATTGCGGGCACAGCCTCTGCCATGCTGGGCTTTGCCTCAACCACGGTTGCCGCGATGATTGGTGGCGCGATTGCTGGTCAGTATAACGGCTCGATCATTCCAGTGCTGATGGGCTTTGTTATTCTGGGTGTCGTCAGCCTGATCATCGTCTTCGTCACCGAACGCTTCACGCTGTTCGGCCGCGGTCAGGATGAAGCGGCGGAGTAGAAAAGGGGCGCTATCGTGCCGAGACTTTCGACCTATTTTATGGCGTCAGTCATTCTCACTTTAGCATTTTCACTGCCCATCACGTGGATCGGCACGCTCGTCTATTTCTCCAGCCAGACAAATATCTTCAGCGCGTTTTTCCGGGCACTGGGCGATGTTTGGATATTCTACATCGCGTTTCTGGCGGGAACTCTGCTTATCGTGAGCCCTGCCTACGCAGCTCTTTTGAAACAGGTCGCAGGATGGGCGTCCGATATGCTTCGGCGCGAACTTGTCACCAGTCTGGCGACTGCATTCGCCTTGGCGATAACGGGCCTCATAGCGAGAGCTATATTTTTCTGGGAAGGTTTCGCGTCGGATGTTGAAACCAACATTCTGGTCGCGAGTATTCTGGCGATATACGCTGGATTGATCTGGGGCGCCGTTTTCAAAGTGCGACGCCCCAAATTCAAAGATTGATCAGACCGTCTCTGACGCGCTTTTCTCAACCGTGGCGACGATGTCGGCCATGATCTCGTTCAGCTTATAGTCTTTCGGCGTGTAGACGCGCGCGACGCCGACCTGCTTCAGAACCAGTTCGTCTTCCGGTGGAATAATGCCACCGACAACGAGTGGCACATGCCCGATACCCGCGTCACGCATACGCGCGGAAACATCACGAACCAGATCTACGTGAGAGCCTGACAGAATAGACAGGCCAACCACGTGAGCCTTCTCTTCCACTGCCTGCGCTACGATCTCTTCCGGCGTGAAGCGGATACCGTCATAGCGGACCTTCATGCCCACCTGACGCGCTTTAGATGCAATCTGCTCTGCGCCATTAGAGTGGCCATCAAGACCCGGCTTACCAAGAACGTATGTCAGCGTGCTGCCGAGCACTTCAGACACGCGCTCGACTTCAGCCTTGATCTCGGCCTCTCTGGATTCCGGATCGGAGGCGATCACGAGAGACACACCTGTCGGGCCGCGATACTGGTCAAACACGTCACGCAGCACACCACCCCACTCACCAGTGGTCACGCCAGCTTTCGCCGCGACAATGCTCGGCTCCATCATATTACGGCCTTCAACCGCAGCAGAGCGCAGGCCTTCCAGCGCCGCATCAACCGCTTTGGCATCACGCGCCGCGCGCCATGCTTTCAGCTTGGCAACGGTTTCAGCCTCAAGCAGAGGGTCGACTTTCTGGATGGATTTTTCGCCAGCAGAGAGCGGGCTGTCTTCCGTTTCCTTATAAGCGTTGACGCCCACAACCATGTGGTCGCCCGTTTCAATACCGGCAACGCGCTGGCGCTGGCTCTCAACGAGCTGGGCTTTCATATACTCAACCGAATCGACAGCACCGCCGGCGGCATCAATTTTGGCGAGTTCTACGCGGGCTTTTTCTTTCAGCTCGTTCGTCTTTGCTTCGACAACGTGAGAGCCATCGAACAGATCTTCAAATTCGAGAAGGTCTGTTTCGTATGCGAGGATTTGCTGCAGGCGCAAAGACCATTGCTGGTCCCAAGGGCGCGGCAGGCCCATAGCTTCGTTCCAGGCTGGCAGCTGAAGCGCGCGGCAGCGGGCACGTTTGGACAGCGTGACAGCAAGCGCCTCGATCAGAATACGGTAGACGTTGTTCTCCGGCTGCGGCTCAGTAAGGCCGAGCGAGTTCACCTGAACACCATAACGGAAGAGGAGCGATTTCGGGTTTGTCACGCCATAGCGTTCACGACCGATTTCTTCCCACATGTCGACGAACGCTCGCATTTTGCAAAGCTCGGTCACGAACTTCACACCGGCATTCACGAAGAAGGAGATACGGCCAAAGACAACTTCGAAATCTTCGTCAGGAACCTGACCGCCTTCTTTCGTCGCATCGAGAACGGCGCATGCTGTTGCAAGCGCGTAAGCAAGCTCCTGTTCCGGCGTCGCACCCGCTTCCTGAAGGTGGTAGGAACACACATTCAGCGGGTTCCACTTCGGTGTCTCAGTGTAGCACCAGCTGACCATGTCTGCGATGAGACGCATGCTCGGCTTTGGCGGGAAGACATAAGTGCCGCGCGAGAGATATTCCTTGATGATGTCGTTCTGCGTCGTGCCGCGCAGCGCCTTGCGATCAGCGCCCTGCTCGTCTGCCAGCGCCACATAGAGGGCAAGCATCCACGCTGCAGGTGCGTTGATCGTCATCGAGGTGTTCATCTCGGCGACTGGAATTTCATTAAACAGGGTGCGCATATCGCCCAAATGGCCGATTGGCACGCCCACTTTACCCACTTCACCACGTGAGAGCACATGGTCTGCGTCGTAGGCAGTCTGCGTTGGCAGATCGAAGGCAATTGAAAGACCGGTCTGACCTTTTGCAAGGTTTCTCCGGTACAGCGCATTGGATTCTGCGGCTGTTGAATGGCCCGCATAAGTGCGGAAAATCCACGGCCTGTCGGCCGCGTGCTGGTAAGGCGTCTCAGTCATTTTCGTTTTCTCCCGGCGCCAGATAAACCCGAGTTAGTGTGCAATGCAACACAAACGACACGCAGAACAGGCGAGACATTTCGTCAGACTACGAAATATTTCCCCCTTTAGGCGCATGTTTCCCCGGTTTCGCGCAACACTTACCCAGAAACTATATTGCGCCGCAGCAAAAATACTTGACTCTTCATTTCCAGCGGTCAGGTTAGCGGCCTCGATGTCCGCACGTACAACAAAATCATGGCGGATATATTCTAACCGTTCTTGGGGAGAACTGCATGTCTTTAGCCAATCAGGCTCGCGAGCAAAAAGATATTTACGACGTTGGTGAGATTCCACCGGAGTTCCACGTCCCAAAATTCATGCACGCATGGTCCATTCGCCGTGAGCGCCATGGTCGCCCGAATCAGGCGATGCAGCTAGAACAGGTTCCAGTGCCAGAAATCGATTCCGATGAGGTTCTGGTTCTCGTTATGGCCGCTGGTGTGAACTATAACGGTGTATGGGCCGGTCTTGGTGAGCCAATTTCACCATTCGACGTACACAAAGCCGACTTCCACGTAGCTGGTTCCGACGCTTCAGGCATTGTCTGGGCTGTTGGCCGCAAAGTGACGCGTGTGAAGCCAGGCGACGAAGTTGTTATCCATTGTAACCAGGATGATGGCGACGACGAGGAATGTAATGGCGGCGACCCAATGTTTTCGCCAAGCCAGCGTATCTGGGGTTATGAAACTCCGGACGGTTCCTTCGCTCAGTTCTGCCGCGTTCAGGCGCGCCAGTGTATGCCACGTCCGAAGCACCTCACATGGGAAGAGAGCGCGTGCTACACGCTGACGCTCGCTACCGCTTACCGCATGCTGTTCGGCCACCGTCCGCACGTTCTGCGTCCGGGTGAGCACGTCCTCGTATGGGGTGCGTCTGGCGGTCTCGGCTCGTTTGCGACACAGCTCTGCGCCGTCACCGGTGCACACGCCATTGGCGTCGTCTCGAACGAGGATAAACGCGACTTTGTGATGAGTATGGGCGCCAAAGCTGTGCTCAACCGCAAAGACTTTAATTGCTGGGGTCAGCTGCCGACTGTAAACGGCCCTGAGTTCAATGATTACATGAAAGAGAGCCGTAAATTCGGTAAGGCGATCTGGGAAATCACAGGCAAAAAGGACGTCGACATGGTGTTCGAACACCCTGGCGAGTCCACAATGCCGGTTTCTGTCTTCGTTGTGAAACGCGGCGGTATGGTCGTAATCTGCGCCGGTACAACAGGCTTCAACCTGACCATGGATGCCCGCTTCCTCTGGATGCGTCAGAAGCGTGTTCAGGGTTCCCACTTCGCGAACCTCAAACAGGCCTCTCAGGCAAACCAACTCGTTATCGATCGCCGTATCGACCCGTGCATGTCCGAAGTCTTCCCATGGAGCGACATTCCAGAAGCGCACGAGAAGATGCTCGATAACCAGCACCTTCCGGGCAACATGGCCGTTCTGGTTACATCTCCGAAACCGGGCCTTCGCTCTGTTGAAGATGTTCTTGAGAACGCACCTGGCAAAGCGAGCTAAGGCTCGCTTCAGCCAACCAGAATCAAAAAGGCCTGAGCGATGCTCAGGCCTTTTCTTTATTCGGGGGCAGAACCTTATAAGCGTTATGCAATCGCGTAGTTCGCACGCTGGCCCGGCTGAAGGTTCAGCTGACGGATGACCTGCGCCGCAAGGCGACGTGATTCCGTGCGTGCGGCGAGGAAGCTGCGCTGGATCGGCTCACCGGCAATGTCGTCTACTGGGGTTACACCTGTTTCCATCATGATGCGGTAGCCTACGCGGTCAACCAGACCTTCGAGCAGGTCGATATTGGACTCTTCGCAGAAATCGAGCAGCTGTTCGCGCACGCTTTCGCCCACGCGGGTAATCAGATGAGATTTGCGGTTCAGGCACATGAACCAGCCAAAGTCGGTTTTGTTGAGCTTTTGCGCGTGACGACGAACCAGATCGATCAGCTGTGAGTAAGGGCGGGTCGCCTGCATGCTCGGACCATTTGTCGGCATGATCTGATAGAGATCGACAGGGCTTTCAGTAACCGTTGTGATGACAAGATCAGCCACAAGGTGAGCCGCGATCACTTCAGGCTTCCAGACAGAAACCGTATCAATCAGCAGAACATCATAGCCCTTGCGTGCGGCTTCTTCAGCCTGATTGCGGAAACCCATTTGCCAGTCCTGCACGTCAGGGTGACCGCCGGAGACGTGGAGGTCTGCGACGTTAGGGCTGTTCAGGTCTGCGAATTCACGCGCAGCCTCAAAGCGAGCCAGAGGTTTTGTCGACGTCTCAAGTTCGATGACCCGGGTCTTCAGTCCGCGTTGCGTAAGGGCTGTCGCCAGTACCGCACACAGTGTTGTTTTTCCCGTCCCACCCTTGAAGCTGCCAATTGTTACGATCTTCATGTCGTCTCCAGGTTCGTTTGGTGCGCCCCGAGCGCACGATTTAAACGAGTACCAGCAACAAAAATACCAAGCTGTAGAGTTAACGTATCATTGCGTTTTCAAGACTCGCAACAGCGCTCGCGCAAAAGGGGATATTCCTGCAAAGAATTTTTATAATTCACTGTTTTTCTTATACTTTGCCCGAAAAGCAAGCAGACACTTCTTTCAATTCTGGATTAAAATCCAAAGAATCAAACAGATTCAAAAGGTTAAAAAAAAGGCCCGATTTTCATCGGGCCTCTCGCTTGATGCGGGAATTGGGACAGTCAGAGTCCCTTTTCAGGACAGTCTAGAAGCCGTGCAGGCTCGCAAAGCGCTCCTTATGGAAGCCTTCGCCGCCGAACATGGCTTCAACCACGCGCGCACGCTTGATGAAGAAACCTGCATCATGTTCGTCCGTCATGCCGATACCGCCATGCATCTGGATTGTCTCGTTCGTGACGAGGTGTGCCAGATGAGAGGCTTTAGCTTTTGCAAGAGACGCCATCTGAGCGACATCATCACGTCCTTCATCGAGGGCTGCCAGAGCGCCTGCCACACAAGAACGGGTCTGCTCGATTTCAGAGAACATGATCGCTGCACGGTGCTGCAGTGACTGGAAAGAACCAATCAGCTGACCGAACTGCTTACGCGTCTGCAGATATTCATGCGTCATTTCAAACGCCGCGACAGAGAGGCCAAGCAGTTCAGCTGCTGCACCAATACGGCCGCGGTCGAGAACAGCATCGAGAAGCGCAAAACCGCCACCGACTTCGCCCAGAACGTCTGCAGCCGGAACTACAACACCGTTCAGTTCAAGGTTCGCCGCACCATGATAATCAAGCGTGCTGAGCTCGCTGATGGTCAGACCGTCAGTCTCCCGAGGCACCATGAACAGCGTGATGCCGTCTGTGTCCCCCGCAGAACCGGACGTACGCGCCGCGATGATAAAGAGGTCAGCGAAATGGCCGTTTGGCACGAACACTTTCTTACCGGTGAGCGTGTAGCCGCCACCTGCTGCTTCAGCCGTCATCGCGACATTAGCCGGCGCGTGGTGCGCATGCTCGTCCACTGCCAGAGCCGTTGTGATCTTGCCTTCAGCGATCTTTGGCAGAACCGTAGATTTCTGTGCCTCGGTGCCGCCAAGAACCAGCGCCGATACGCCGACCATAGCCGTTTGCAGAAGCGGTGAAGATGCCAGTGTGCGGCCTTGTGCTTCCAGCACCTGGCCCATACCGACATAACCAAACTCGGAACCGCCGAACTCTTCCGGCACCAGAACGCCATACCAGCCCATTTCGGCCATAGCGCCCCAGCTTTCCGGGTCTTTACCGTTTGCGCCCGCATTACGTTGCTTGCGGAAGTGTGTGAGTGAGAGCTGCTCGGACATAAAATCCTGAGCGGCTTCCTTGAGCATGTTCTGCTCTTCAGTAAGTACGAATGTCATTTGAATCGTCTTTCTTAGATTCTGCAGAATTGAATTTCAGGACGCGCCCTCGGCGTTTTGTTCTCGCTTCTCGATCACCAGCCTTATCAACGCTATCAGGCAACCAATCAGAAACCAGAAAACTCCCGCTGCGATGATTCCGGCGCCCCAGAGAAACGTGACGACACCTGCCGGACCATCGGCGCTGAGCATCACAATTGTTCCGACCAGCAGCGCAGTCAGAGCGGGCAGAAGGACCCATCCAAGAAAATTCAACCCTTAACCCTTGTGCTCTTTCAGTCCGAGAACGCGCTTCGCGATCACGTTGAGGTTCACCTCTGAGGTGCCGCCTTCAATCGAGTTCGCTTTGGCACGCAGCATCGCTTTGTTGGATGCGAGCTCCAGATCGGTGAAGCCCTCGCCGTCCCAGCCAAGGCCCTGATAGCCCAGCGTTTCGACAGTCATTTCTGTCTTCTTCTGGTTCAGCTTCGCCGCAGCGTATTTAACGATGCTCGCCGTGTGACCGACTTCCTCACCAGCCTTGGACTGCTCTGCCATGCGGGCAACCGTCAGCTTGAAGGCTTTGTCATCCATTGCGAGGTCCGCAAGACGCAGGCGCAAATCCGGATCGAGCAGTTTGCCGCTCGCATCTGTGCCGACATACTCTTTCGCGCGCTCGTAAAGCGGCGGTGTGCCAGCACGGTCTGCACCAAAGCCTGTCGCTGAGATATTTGAACGCTCATACTGGAGAAGGCGTTTCGCAATCTCCCAGCCGCCATTCAGACGACCTACGAGGTGATCCTTTGGAACCTTCACATCGTTGAAGAATGTTTCACAGAACGGAGACGAACCGGAGATCAGCTTGATCGGACGTGCTTCGACGCCTTCGCTTTCCATATCGAACAGAAGGAAGGAGATACCTTCATGCTTTTTGGAAGTGTCCGTACGTACCAGACAGAAGATCCAGTCAGCCTGATCCGCATAAGAGGTCCAGACTTTCTGGCCATTCACCAGCCAGTGATCGCCCTTGTCTTCACACTTGGTCTGAAGGCCTGCGAGGTCAGAACCTGCGCCCGGCTCTGAATAGCCCTGACACCAGCGGATCTTACCGTTGACGATGTCCGGCAAGAATTTCTGCTTCTGCTCTTCATTGGCATATTCAAGAAGAACAGGGCCAAGCATCCAGAGGCCGAAAGAGTTCAGCGCAGGACGCGCTTTAATGCGCTTGAGTTCCTGCTGCAGGATAAGGTTCTCTTCCTTGGTAAGACCACCGCCGCCATATGCTTTTGGCCATGTCGGCGCGGTCCAGCCTTTAGCGGCCATGCGCTCGAGCCAGAGCTTGGAGTCCGGATTTTTAAATTTTTCTTTGCGGCCGCCCCACACGGTTTCGTCTTCTACTTGCGGGGTGCGCATGCTCGCCGGGCAGTTCTCTTCCAACCAGGCCCGTGTTTCGGCCCTGAACTGGTCAAGGGTCGGGTCCATTCCGTCCGCCATTTTATTCTCCCTCGTGACGTATTTTATCGGGTTCAGCCTTGAAGGCTTTAGATAGTAAACTATCGTGAACCACTTAAGGTTACTCAGTCTTATTCTGTAAATCTAGCCAATGTGTGCCCCTATCCCAGCGTAAAGAAGCACGTTTTTCGATCTATACTGAAAAATCAGATGCTTTCCGGCATATCCTGCCCGAACATAGCCGTTATGCCGTAGCGTCACGCGTTGACGCAAACGTAAAGCCCCATACACTCCACTTAAAAGCGCGGCCCATTTGAGACGCCGCACAATACAGGGAGAGACAAGATGGGTTTCAACGGTGCAGCCCACCTGCCGAAAGTCTGCATTATCGGTGCAGGCCCATCCGGCTTCACAACCGCCAAACGTCTGAAAGATGCCAACATCCCCTATGACTGTTTTGAAGTCTCGGACAATATTGGCGGCAACTGGTATTTCAACAATCCGAACGGCATGTCGTCCTGCTATGAAAGCCTGCACATAGACACGTCGAAATGGCGTCTGGCGTTCGAGGATTTCCCCGTTCCGAAGGACTGGCCGGACTTTCCGCACCACTCCCAGCTGCTTCAATACTTCCATGACTATGTAGACCATTTCGGTGTGCGCGAGACGATTACCTTCAATACGGGTGTTGACCATGCTGCCCGACGCGATGATGGTCTTTGGGAGGTCCGCCTCTCAACTGGCGAAACACGGGTGTATGACGCGTTGATCGTCGCCAATGGGCACCACTGGGACCCGCGAATTCCCGACGAATATTCTGGCGAGTTTGATGGCTATCAGGTCCACAGCCACCATTACCGCGACCCGTTTGAGCCATATGATTTTCGCGGCAAGAAAGTCATGGTCGTTGGCGGCGGAAACTCCGCAATGGATATCTCGTCAGAACTCTCCCAGCGCCCGATTGCCGACTCGCTCTATATCTCGCTGCGTCGCGGCATCTGGGTGCTGCCAAAGTACATGAACGGAAAACCGGCGGACAAAGCCGTTCTTCCGGCGTGGCTGCCTTCCGGCCTAGGCCGAAAGCTCGCCCGCGGCGCCATCAAAAAATCCATTGGCAATATGGAAGATTACGGACTTCCAAAGCCTGACCATGAACCGCTTGAAGGCCACCCGTCTGTCTCAGGTGAATTCCTCACCCGCGTCGGCTGCGGTGATATCAATGTGAAGGGAGCAATTGACCGGCTGGACGGAAATGGCGTCGTCTTCAAGGATGGCACACGCGAAGAGATCGATGCCATCGTCTGGGCGACCGGATATAAAATCAGCTTCCCGTTCTTCTCTGACGACCTTCTGAAACCCGATGAGAACCATAAATTCGACCTGTTCAAGCGTATGGTTCGCGACGGATTTGATAATCTGTTCTTTGTCGGGCTGGCACAGCCTCTGCCGACCCTCGTCAATCTGGCTGAACAACAAGCCAAGCTCATCGCAGCTTATCTGACGGGCGAATACGCTCTGCCACCGTCCGAAGAGATGCAGGCGATCACCAGGAAAGACGACGAATTTCACCGCGGGCATTTCTACGCCTCGCCGCGTCACACCATTCAGATCGACTTCAACGCCTATTGCAAGGATCTGAACCGCGAGCTGAAACTCGGCGAAGCGCGCGCAATTTCGAAACAAAAAGCTCTGCCTGTGCCGCCCCGCGCCATGGAAACGGCCTGACGCCACATAAAGAAAACCCCGGACTCGCGTCCGGGGCACTCTCTATCAGCAGTTTACGAAGCCTATCGTGAACCGGCTGATGCTTCCACGTTTGCACGGAATTCTGCTTCGTCCGCATCGAGTACGACAGCGTTTGCGTCAGCATGGAATGCAGCGCTATCACCCGCGACCTGTATGGTCTCGGCATCGGCCTCACCATTGCCACGGACATAAATCATACCGTCATTCATGCGGTCGACTGTGCCGACTTGCGCACCGTCACGTGTGTAGACGGTTACAGGCGTTGGCACCGGCTCGACGCGCGTATTGATGCGTGTCGCCTGCCAGCCTTCGTTTCGGGCTTCCACGACACCCTGGTTCGTCTCTTCGCGCATCATTTCGGCGCGGTCGCGGAGCTGATCACCTAGTCGATCACTGGCCTTCTCAAGCTCGTATGTCTCGAGCGAGCCCTCAAGGCTTGTTGCCAGCGTGCTTTCCACGGGCACTGTGTCAGCGTCGAATACCGA
Organism: Ponticaulis sp.; assembly: GCF_029210165.1. Classification (NCBI taxonomy): domain Bacteria; kingdom Pseudomonadati; phylum Pseudomonadota; class Alphaproteobacteria; order Hyphomonadales; family Hyphomonadaceae; genus Ponticaulis; species Ponticaulis sp. The sequence goes on along the minus strand of NZ_JARGNT010000001.1, from coordinate 1,684,488 downwards.
TGTAGCTGATGTGTCTACTGTTGTCTGAAGGTCTATGCCTTCACCCACGCTCGTTCCGAGCTGGCCTGTCGTGTCAGATGTGACCGAGCCAAGCTGCGCAGTCGCTGTGCCTGTCAGAAGAGCAATCGATGCGGCGGATGTAATGAGGTATTTCATAAGTTTTCCTCCGTTTTCTACCTATCGCAAATCAACGGAGACGGCCGGGCTGATGTTCCAAAACAATCCGATGAAACATCTGTAATGCGCCCCTAAAAGCGGCCGAGCAGACCTTTTCCAGGCCCTGTCTCATAACCCAGAATATTTACCAGGTGCACGAAGAACAGGATCGCTACAAACGCGCTCACAATCATAATAAGCCGCCAGGGCAGCAGTTTCGGACGCATATCATCCCGCGGCGCACTGGCGCGATACGAAGAGAACACAGCGAAACCAGCCATCACCAGCAAGCCGATAACGCTTAAAATCATATCAGTTGAAATCGCCATGCCTGCCTAACGCGGTTTTACGGAACAGTTCCGGAGCTGAGGCTTTAACATTTAGGGACAATCAAAGAGACGCCAAGCCTGCTTCTTCCAGCTTTGCCGGGATGCGGGCATTTTTGCGTTTCCGGATCGATAAAGGATGACAGTATGACAGCAAACTCTCCGGCCTCTGACGCTATGGAGCCAGTCGCGGAAGTTTTCGCAGACGTCACCGTCAACAATATGATGGCCATCGCCATTCTCGCCGGAGCCGTCGCTGCTGCTATTGTCATTCACACGATCATCTATGCCCTCTTAACCCGCGCTGTCGGCAAGGATGGCGACAAACTATTTGCCAGAGCGCTCAGGCGCGCGCGTACAGTTTCGCTCCTGGGCATGTGCGTGCTGGCCGCAGAGCTCGCCCTGCCTATGGTGCAGATGCCAGATAGCTGGCGCGGGCTGATCAATCAGATTGTCACGATCCTGCTGATCGGCATTGCAGGCTGGCTGCTCAACCGCATCATCACGGCCTTCACTGAAAACCGCGTGTCCAAATACGACATGGACGCCGAAGACAATCTGGAAGCCCGTAAGGTCTCGACCCGTATGCGCCTGCTGAGCCGCATGATGACCATGCTGATCCTGTTGGTCACCGTCGCAGCCATGCTGATGACCTTCCCGTCTGTGCGCTCCATTGGTATCTCGCTGTTTGCCTCGGCTGGTGTAGCCGGCATTGTCATCGGTTTTGCGGCGCGCCCTGTGCTGTCCAATCTGATCGCTGGCATTCAAATCGCCCTCACCCAGCCGCTTCGCATTGGCGACGCCGTCATTATGGAGGGCGAGTGGGGCTGGATTGACGAAATCACCTCGACCTATGTCGTGGTGAAGATCTGGGACTGGCGACGCCTTGTCGTGCCGCTGACGCAGGTTGTCGAAAAGCCTTTCCAGAACTGGACACGTGAAGGCTCTTCCATCATCGGGTCCGTGACCTGGCATCTAGATTACACCGCACCGGTCAGCGAGATCCGCGCCAAGCTAAAAGAGCTTCTGGACGAAAGCGAGCTGTGGGACGGCGATGTGCAAGTGCTGCAAGTCATCGATACAACGCAGGAAACCATCACGCTGCGTGGCCTGATGAGCGCGAAGAACTCGCCGATCGCATGGGATTTGCGCTGCGAAATCCGCGAAAAGATGGTTTCATGGCTACAGCAGGAACACGCCTACGCCCTGCCACGCCGCCGCGGTGAAATTCACATTGAAGAGTCCGAAATCGAGTTTACGCCGTCACCCGCGCCGCGTGAAAGTGACGATACGGGCATGTCTGACAAAATCGATCATCCCGACGAAACACGCTGATCGGTTTCAGCTTCCAGCGCGCGGGCGGCTTCTTCGAATGCGAAAGCATGCAGCCGGGCCAGATGGCTCACATCATGGCTATATCCGCCACCCATGACACAGACGAGCGGCAAGCCCCGCTCGCGAACACGGGAGATAACCAGGCGATCGCGCGCGCGAATGCCCTCATCACTGAGCTTGAGCTTGCCCAGCCGGTCATCCTCATGCGGGTCGACACCGGCATTGTAAAATACGATGTCCGGAGAGGACGCCTCCAGCACGCGCGCCAGTCCGGCCTCTAACTCACTCAGATAACCTTCATTACCCAGCCCCTGATCGAGCCCGATATCCAGCGTTGAGGCGACCTTGCGCACTGGCCAATTATCTTCGCAATGAAGCGAGAAAGTGAAAACGCTGTCGTCATTCTGGAAAATGTCTGCCGTGCCATCGCCCTGATGCACATCGCAATCAATCACGAGCGCTTTGCGTATGCGTTCGGTCTTCTGCAGCGCGCGGATAGCAACGCCCACATCATTGAACACACAGAACCCCGCCCCATGCGTATATTTGGCATGGTGGCTTCCACCTGCCGCGTTGCAGGCAATGCCTTTGGAAAGCGCGGCCTCACCGGCAAGATACGTTCCCATACAGGAAAGACGTGAGCGCATGGCGACGGCCGCCGTCATTTCAAAGCCGATCGTCCTCGCCGTTTTGTAGTCCACCGTCTGATGGAAGACTGCATCCACATAGGACGGATCATGCGCAAGCGCGATCATCTCAAAATCCGCAGGCTTTGGCCTACGGATCGGATTGGTTGGCGTGACGAGGCCAATCTCCTTCAGGCGACGCCCCGTTTCGCGATATTTGCGCATGGGGAACCGATGCCCGTCCGGCACAGTCTCGGCGTCGTATCTGTCATGATAAAAAATCGGCAGCATTGAGCTATCAGATAGCGCCAATTGAGGCGGGTTCAAACCTTGGCGGTGCGAAGCTGCTTGCGGGACAGACTTTTCACGCTGACGCCATGCTGGGTTTTATCCCAATAGAATGGACGGACGATCAGCTCATAAATTGCTTTGCCTGCCGCAACCGTCTGAAGTGGCCAGTAGAACGGGGCCGTGATCAGCGCCCGAATGGCGCCAGCCGATGCCAGTGCGCCGGACATGACGACAGACAGGATATGCACGCTGAAACCTGTCAGACAGAGAATGATCGCTTCAGATGGCGGCGTGAGCCCCGGCAGTACAGCCTGCGCAACAAGCCAGAGCGCGAACGGCCCGTGGAATACCGCTGACAGCACGGAGCCGGACAGCAACAGCACCGCGGAGAGGTAATTCTTCAGCCCCATAACCCTGATGCGCGAGGCTGGTGTGGCACGGAAGAACACACCCGCCGTCTGGATAAAGCCTTTTATCCAACGCGAGCGCTGACCGATCCATTGGCGAAGGCCTATCGGCGCTTCTTCAAATGTCGGCGGAGAGATATGGCCCACGCGATACCCCGCAGCGGCAAAGCGCAGTCCGAGGTCTGCATCTTCTGTCACATTATAAGGATCCCAACCGCCCACCTTCTCAAGCGCCGCGCGATCAAAATGATTGCTCGTCCCACCCAGCATGACTGGCAGACGGAGCGCACTGAGGCCCGGCACGATCAGACCGAAATGGACGCGGTATTCCTGGGTAAACTGGGCCGCAATCCAGCTTTCCCCGCTATTGTGCGGAATGAGCGGCGCCTGCACACAGGCGAGCGGCTTACGCCCCGTCTCTTCGCGCGCATACTGGAACGCCCTCACCGCATCTTTCAGCTGGGTTGAGTGCATCGCATCTTCGGCGTCATAGACGGCGATCATCTGGCCGGTCGCAAGCTTCAGCCCGAAATTGAGGGCACGCGGCTTGGTCTGCACCTCGCCCTCAGGCACGACCAGCACTTTGAAATACGGCCGCAGTTTCAATTGCTCGATTGCCGCCAGCGTTTCAGTGTCGCTTTCCTCCAGAAGGATCAGGATTTCCAGCTGGCGTTTCGGATAGTCGAGCCCTTTCAGCGCCGCGATGAGAGGCCCGATGGCTTCAGGCTCACGGAAGACGGACACGAGCACGCTATAACGCGGCCAGATAAATCGGCGCTTTGCGCTATCACTGGAAAGCGGAGACGCGGTACGCGGCGCGAAGCCAACGCAAAGCAAAAAGCATCGGTAAAAGATCAGCAGGCAAAATGCGGAGAAGGCCAGGGCGCTGACCACTGAGAACAGCCCCATCGGCGCCAATAAAACGCCAACGCCCAGAACTGCCGCGACTTGTTTTGCCAAAGTCATCTGGGCTGCCGTTACGCCTGTCTTGCAGCTGGCTTCAGGATTGGTTTCGAGAAGATCATTTTCTGCGCCGAAACGAAGCCATTCCAGATAGGCGGCATCATAAAGGTCGGCTTCATGCGCGGCATCGCCGGTCCGAAGACCGGCGATCAAACCGTCATTACCCCACCCGTCAGCCATGTCCCCGACAACCCCTCGTTAAGGAATTGTTAGGATTTAACCAGAGTCATCCACAGCGCGTCCAGCTATTTTTTTAAAAATACAACCAGACGCACAACACGAACCACCCTGTTAACTATCGGATTTCGGGTCTAACGCCCTTCCACGAGCGCCAAAGCGGCGTCCAAAACCACATCTCCTTCGCCAAGCACAATCGGAGCCGGAATAGTGATATCCGGCACAACGCCGCGCACGGTTAAATCTCCGTTCGGGCGGATGATGTGCGCTTTGGGAAAGCCGACGCTCACCCCGCTATTTGGCAAAGTGAAGCTCTCCATCGCGCCATAGGTTGTCGCCAGATCGGCGGTTTCCTCGCCAATAATCACGGCGAAACCGTAATCCTGAACCATGGCGGCAAAGGTCACCGCGTTTGAGTAGGAATGACGATCCACCAGCACATAGACCTCGCCCTCAAACTGCTGCCCTTCGCGCGGCTGCACCTCCGGAAACTCAACCTGGAACACCTCACCATAAGGCGTCTCAGCGAACTTCTCCGCATAGATCGCATTCACGCTATCAGTGTCATCCGGATCAAGGCGCGCCGCATTCGCGGCTTCCGCTTCAGGGCTGGAGCGGACATAAAACTCTGATGCAAAGCGGAACGGCTCGTCCGCAAACCAGGCGGCAATCGGATCCGAAAAAGCTGCATCGCCGCCCGGATTGTTACGCACATCCACGATCAGTGCGTCCGCATCCGCCGCGATAAATCTCTCAAAGCCTTCATCCAAGAAAGTGAGATAGCTGTCTGTATTCCAGAGATTCTCCGGATCTTCTGCATTATAGAACGGCCCCGGCTTCAGATAGGCGACGCGATCTGAAAGCATACGCGCCTCGCGAAGCGGGCTCTCTTCGTCCGCCGCATCGCCCGCCTGATTGGCCTGCATATCGGCCCGCGTCAGAGCCGGCAGCGTAACTGTTTCAACGGCGCCCTCGCCGTGCCGACGAACTTCCAGCTCGAAGGCATCAACCGGACCCGTCTCAAGCCAGAGGTAGACCGGCCATGAAAACTCAAGCTGTGTTTCCAGCAGATAGTCGGTGTCCGCAGAAAGGTGACGCCCGAGACGCTCAAGCCAGACTTCAATGCTGACGCCATTGATGGCCACGATCTCATCGCCCTCACTGACCAGATCACTGCCGGAATAATCCTCTCCAATGAAGAAGCGCCCTTCGCTAAAGCGAGGATAGAGCGGAAAGGCCAGCCCGCCCTCGCCGACATACTCCATCCAGATGCTGATAGGGAAATCGACGCGGGCATGGGACACGTCCCCAAATGCCGCGAAGGTCTGAAAGAGGATTTGCGCCTCTTCAGGCGTCATGGGTTCCGTGACGCTGGCATATGCCGCGTCAATGGCCTCGTCATATTCGGCGCGGCTTTTGTTTGCGAACAGGTCTAAATGCCCGCTCTCAAGTCCGTCATAAAGCGCGCGCAAATCTTCGCGCACCTCTTCAACGGGCAAATAGCCTTCGGGTACTGGCGGTTCCTGTTGGCTGCACGCGCCAAGCGCAAACAGCGCGAAACCTGAAGCGATCACAGATTGGCAGATGGATGACATGGAAATCCTCATTATCAATAAAGTCTGCCTGCCGCCTCACACAGAGCTGCCAAATTCCCCATGACGGAGCGCTCCTTTTGTCATGACGAAATCCTGACCATGCTTTCAGCACGCTGCAAAGTCCTCTATTCATACAGACTTTCAGCAATCAGAAGAGTCGGACCGCCAAACGAATGGACAGCCCTGTCGCTACATCGCAGATCATGATCGGGGACTGGCGTTTCGAGCCCGCCCTGCGCACGCTGACGCGCGGTGACGAGGTGGTAACGCTGGAACCGAAGACGGCTGAGCTTCTCACCCTACTCGCCTCAAAACCAGGTGAGGTGTTCACGCGCGACCAGCTGTTTGATGCGATCTGGCAAGGCGTCACCGTCGGCGAAGATACGCTTGCGCGAGCGATCATGAAGCTTCGCAAAGCGCTGGCGGATGATGCCAAAAAAGCCCGCTATATCGAGACCATTCCCAAGGCGGGATACCGGCTGATTGCGCCTGTGTCCCCCGTTGGAGTACCGCGTCGCCGTAAACGCAACCGCTCCTTTGCGCTGCTCGTTGGTGCCCTGGTGGTTGGTATTGTAGGCACAGGCGCGCTCCTCTTCACACAGCAGCCTCAGACCGCGAGTACGGATCAGCCACTCGCACGCGCTGACGATCTTTATTCACGTTTCACCCGCACAGATAATGAAGCGGCTATCTCGCTCTATGAGGAGGTTCTCACCCGTCGGCCCGAAAGCGCAGCCGCCCATGCGGGGCTCGCCAACAGTCTTGTCCAGCGCACCTTCCGCTGGCCCCAGGGCGCAACCGGTGCGGGCTCCGTTCGGGACGCGCACCAGTCCGGCCTGATCGATACACCGCAAGCAACCCGAACGCTGGCACGCGCAGAAGAATTAGCGCTTCGCGCCGTTCGCCTCGCACCGAATGATGGCGGGGCGCTAAAAGCTTTGGGCCTCGTTTACTCAGCTCAGGGCCGGTTTGACGAAGCGATCGAGACATATCAACGCGCGCTAGCGGTTGATGAAAGCGACTGGCGCGTACTGATCAATCTCAGCGAGGCCTACAATATGACAGGCGAGCCGGACATCGCGCTCGAAACGCTGGAACGTGCCTATTCCGGCATGATGACGGCCTATGAAAGCGAGCCACAACGCGTTGCAGACTGGCCGGGCGATATCGCTGTCCTGATTGGTGATTATCATCTGGAAGACGGCGAACGGAACGACGCCGCGCTCTGGTATCGCCGCGCACTGACCCACCGGCCGTTTGACGAAGCCGCAACATCACGACTGGTAAGCGTGCTTTCGGAAACTGGCGATGCAGAAGCAGTTTGTGCAGAATATGAAACGCGCATCGGCCCGCTCCCCGCCTGCAATTAACTCCTGAAAACAGGACACAAAAAAGCCCGCCATAGAGCGGGCTTTTTCTATTTCTGCGGCTATCGCTTAGCGAAGTTCAAAGAAGACTTCGTAAGGCGATACACCTGAACGGTCGACGACGAGGTGCTGGTAAGTCACATCGATGTCGTCCAGAGAGTCGAAGCTTTCCAGCTGACGCTTGCTCTGGTGTTCCAGCAGATAGCTTGTGCGCAGATACTGGCTGAGTTCAATCGCATCGAGCTGACTGTCACCATTGATATCCGCTTCACCTGTCTCCAGCGCAGCGCGGAAGAAGTGAGCCAGATAACCGCCTGCTTCAAACTTCGACGCCACGAGAGACACAACGTCTTCCTCTGAAGAGAAGAGGCCCATACGGCCCGGAGACGAAATCACATCCTTCGCGAAACCACCTGAATAGCAGCTGTCGAGAATGATCAGCGCGCGCTCGACCGGCATGCTGTCGAGCAGCGCATCGAACTGAGTATCCGTCATCGGATTATCATAGAGCTCGATTGTCTCATCCATGCCATCCAGATCGGCTGTTTCGGCAGGACCTCGAATGTCGACGCGGTTACCGTGACCCGAGAAGAAGAAGACGAATGTGTCATCATCATCCATGCGGGCAGACAGGGTCTGGAAGGCCTGACGCAGGTTGGCTTCGGTCGCTTCTTCGTCTGTCAGCAGGATCGCATTGCTCGCATTCATGCCGCCAAAGTCGCGAACCGCATCATGGGCGAGTACAGCGTCCTGAGCCGTGTATGGCAGGTCGTTATAGAAGCTCGGATAGTCAGAGATACCAACAAAGATGCCATAGACTTCGGTGCTGTCACCGCCATAACCGCCGCCATTGTTCGGGATGAGCTGGGAGTTACCCGTGCCATCCGTTACGGAGAGGGTGTAAGCGCCGGTTTCACCTTCAGCGTAAGACGTCGCCGTAATGGTGTAGCGACCGGAAGACGGCGCGCGGAATTCGATGACAGACTGATCGAGCGAGCCGTTATAGTCGTCGTTTTCAAGCGATACGCCACCCGGGCCTGTGAGACGCAGATAGGTGTCGATCGGTCCTGATTCCATGACCACACGAACGTTCTGACCTGCCTGAGCCTGGAAAGAATATGTATCTTCATATTCGCCATACTGGCCGCGGCGGTCGCTGGTCGTCAGCTGGCCGTTCACAGATGCGCCAACATACAGTTCAGATGCGTTGTTGGAGTTTGTGACCGGACGCGAAGACCCGCCGCCAGCGCTGACATTGAGATTGTACCGACCGGTCTCACCTGCTGCGAAAGATGTCGCGATCACAGAATACTCACCTGATGTAGGCAGGGAAATATCAAGACGGCTGTTCGTGCCCATATTCGGCGCATCATCGTTTGCGTCGATAATGCCTTCAGGGCCAACCAGACCAACCCAGGTATCAAACTCGGTCGAAGTCATCTCGATAGAGAGACGCTGACCGGCAGAGCCTGAGAATGGATAGACATCGAAGAATTCGCCGCCTTCCAGCGTTTCGTCGCCGCGTGCGAGCGTGCCTGTTTCGGACAAGCCTGAGAAGCTGCCAGCATATCCGCCGCCAGAGAAGCCACCAGAGCCGCCGCTCTCCATAGAGAGCGCGTAAGAGCCGGTTTCGCCCGGCGCAAAGCTGGTCACGATGACTTCATATGCTCCGCCCTGTGACGCGACCGTCTCAACGCGAGAATGAGACAGAGAGCCTTCCCAATCATCGTTCTCGATCTGCTCGCCATCTGGCGTTACGAGAATAATGTACGGGTCGAACTGGTCAGATGTGAGATCAACAATGATGTTCTCGCCAGCAGACGCATTCAGCGTGTAACGGTCGAGAAACTCACCAGACTGAAGCTGTTCATCACCGGAAGAAAGCGAGCCTGTAGAGCCAGAGCTGTTGCCACCGCCATAGCCGGGCTGCCCGCCGCCATAACCGCCACCAGAGCCGTTGAAAGACAGCGAGTATGCGCCCGTTTCACCCGGCGCAAAGCTCGTCACCTGCACCATGTAAGTACCGCCATTTGCGGCCGTCGCATCAATGTGAGACCGCGACAGGCTGCCCTGATAATCATCATTATCAAGCTGCTCGCCATCCGGTGTCTGCACGATCAGATACGGGTCGAAGTCGTTAGACGTCAGGTCGATGGATACTGCCTCGCCCGGGCCGGCTGTAAATTCGTAGCGGTCGGAATACTCACCGCTAGTGAGTGTCTGGTCGCCCGGTGCGAGTGTGCCAGTCGCACCCTGCGCTGCGCCGCCATCATAACCACCGCCATAGCCGCCACCGTAACCGGCGCCTGCGTCGTATTCGAGGGTGTAGCCACCGGTTTCACCTGGCGCGAAGCTGGTGACCAGCACTTCATACGTGCCGTTGCCCGGGGCGACCGTTTCAACACGAGACTGGGAGAGTGAGCCCTCCCAGTCATCGTTTTCGATTTGCTCGCCGCTTGGCGTGATGAGAATGAGATACGTGTCGAACTGCGTCGACGTCAGATCAACTGTGATCTGGTCGCCCGCATTCGCCGTGAATGTATAGCTGTCCTGATACTCACCGGACTGGAGCTGCTCATCCCCTGCAGCCAGATTGCCCGTGAATGTGTCACCCTTGGCGACCTGTGCAATCGCGAAACCGGAGAACCCGATTGCGATAGCAGATGCGACGGCAACAGCGCTGGTTGAGCGCTTCAGCGTAGATAGTTTTGATCCCTTGAACATGACGTCCCCTCGTATTGCGTTTACCCCTGATGATCAGCTGTAAAACGGACTAGTGGCCTTCCCTTTCAAGCACTGTGTCGTCCAGCCAAACACCTGCGATCTAGGTATTGACAGTAGGAATAGTCACATAAACCTAACCTGAACGAAATGTAATTTTCGAAAAAATCTATAGAAACCACCGAAAATTCATGACGCTAACGCCAATAAAAAAGCCCACCTGCTATTTACAGACGGGCTTTATGAAGCAGAGGACTAAGAACTTAGTCCCGTTATGATTTCACGTCAGATCAGCTGCGACGGAACAGGAGGTAATCGCCTGTTTCTTCCGGATCATAGCTGGTCACGATGACCATATACTCACCGGCCTGATCAGTTGTCATCGTGATGTGAGAATGATCTAGCGAGCCGTTATAGTCGTCGTTTTCTGTCCATGTGCCATCCGGAGATACAACGATCAGATACGTGTCGAATCCAGCCGAGAACAGATCGAATGCGACCTCTTCACCAGCCCCGGCTTCGAATGAATACACGTCGCGATATTCACCGTTTTCGTGCAGAGCATCGCCATCTTCCAGCACCCCATTGATTGAGTCACCGGAACCGATTTCGGCTTCTGCTTCCAGCTCGCCGCCCATTACCGGGCCGTCTTCCTGGCTGTATTCAACCGTGTACGAACCGGTTTCACCCTCGCCGAAGCTGCGAACCAGAACAGTATATGTACCCGGTACACGGACACGCTGTTCTACATGCGAATGGCCAAGGCCCGTATAGTCGTCATTTTCAAGCGTTTCACCATCCGGCGCGATCACTGTCAGATAAGTGTCGAACTCGGCAGAGCGGAGATCAACAACCAGATCCTGACCAACTTCAGCGTCGATCTCATAGCTGTCCTGATACTGGCCTTCTTCAGCCAGATCATCGCCTTCAGCCAGCTCGCCAGTGAAGAAGTCGCGTGGATTGTCCTCATCGATCATGAAGGACAGTTCGTAATCACCATACTCACCTGCTGAGTAAGCTGACGCTGTGATGGTGTACTCACCGCCAGCGAACGCTGTCAGTTCCACGCGGGAATGAGACAGGCTGCCCTCAAAGTCGTCATTGAACGTCTCGGAACCATCCGGACCACGAACCATCAGGAAAGTATCAAAATCGATGGAGTTCATGTCGACGGTCAGGAAAGCACCCGCCGGAACATCCAGCGTGTACTCATCCATGTAAGAGCCGTCTTCACCGGTCGCGTCCGTAATGGAAAGCTCAGCTTCGAGGGAGCCCTCGTCACCATCGAGTTCCACCGCCGGACCGCCGATTGGCTCGTCGCTTACAGCATAGCTGATTGCGTAGCTCCCAGCTTCGCCAGAGCCGAATGTTGAGGCGGTAACCGTGTAGACACCACTTTCAGGCGCTTCAAATGCGACGCGCGAGTCAAAGCTGCCGCCGAAATCATCATTGACGAACTCTTCGCCAGATGGTGTCGCCACCGTCAGATAGCTGTCAAACGCATCAGAGCGCTGGAACAGCTGGAAGGTTTCACCTTCGACAAGCTCGATCTCGTAGAGATCATACAGCGTCCCGTCTTCATTGATGCCATCGCCAAGCGTCAGCATGCCTTCAACGTCACCACCATCGCGAGAGAGCGTCGTCGCCGGACCGGCTTCGATCTCATCAGACACCTGATAGCTGAACGCATAATCGCCTGCTTCACCAGCGCCATAGCTGGTGGCAACGATTGTGTATGTGCCCGCTGTTTCAGCGACAGTCATGATCGCCGCATTCAGTTCGCCGGCAAAATCGTCATTCTCAATGTCATAACCTTGTGGTGTGGTGACACGCAGGAATGGGTCAAACTGTTCAGAGTTCAGGCGCAGGATCAGCGTTTCGCCTTCAGCCACTTCAAGCTGATACACATCCTGCAGCGCGCCGGAGAGGTGAACACCATCGCCGAGTTCCAGGCGGCCATAGACTTCACCAGCACCCGGTTCGAGGGTTTCAGGCGAACCCGCGAATGGCTCATCGCTTGTGCGATAATCCATCGTGTAGGCGCCCAGGCCGTCCATGCCGAAGGCACCGACCTCAATCATATAAATGCCTGTCTCTTCCGCCAGCATCATCAGGCCGGAATTCAGAGAGTCACCGAAATCATCGTTGAACATCTCTTCGCCGGAAGGAGACGTGATGGTGAGAACCGTATCGAAATCGTCCGAGTCGAGGCGCACCATCATGGATGTGCCCTGCTGTAGTGATATTTCGTAAAGATCGACAACGCTGCCGTTTGGCATCATGCCGTCATCTTCAGACAGCTCGCCCTCAACAACATCGCTTGTGTAGACCAGAACCTCAGGCACACCGCCGAAAGGTGTGTCGCTGACCTGATAGTCCAGCGCGTAAGCACCCGTCTCACCTTCGCCAAAGCTGGTAACGACAAACTCGTATGTACCGCTCTCTTCTGCCTGCATCATCAGGCCGGAATTCACACCCATGCCGTAATCGTCATTGACGTATTCTTCGCCGGACGGCGAGATCAGTGCGATGAGTGTATCGAACTCGTCAGACGAAACGCTGAAGAAGATGTGTTCGCCTTCTTCAATCTCGACTTCATATGTGTCGAAGAAAGACCCGTGTTCGTTGAAGCCGTCACCCATAGTGAGTTCGCCGGAGATGGTCTCGCCACCTGCCGCGATCTCCACTGCCGGACCGCCCTCATTCAATTCTATTGTGTTGTATTCAAGCGTGTACTCGCCCGCACCGTCCGTATCGTAGGAAGAGACAATGGCGATAAAGGTGCCGGTCTCTTCCGTGTTGAACATGACGCGTGAGTTAAAGCTCATGCCGTAGTCATCGTTCTCCAGGAGTTCACCGGATGGCGTGACCAGCGTGAGGTAAGTGTCGAAATCGTCTGATACGAGATCGACATAGAGCATGCCGGCGCTCGTCACTTCGAATTCGTAACGGTCGGAATATCCGCCTGCATCTGTAGTGGCGTCGCCGTCTGCCAGCGTGCCTGTTACAGTTTCAGCGTAAGCGGCGCCTGCCATACCCATAGCCAGAAGCGCTGCAGCAGCTGTCTGGCACGTCAGGCGCGCCGCGAGTGATTTTGAAAGTGATCCGAGCATGTGTTCCCCTCGATCTGAGTTCCGTGATCATCGGGGTAAACGACATAAAAGGCAAAATTTAGCCTTCAGCTGCAGATTAACTGCGATATCCCACCAAGCCCCGATTGATGTCCGACACCATATCGACACCAAGATAAACCAGAGCTGAATAAACCTGAACGGCGTGCGCTCCGGCACTTAATTTTTTGTAAGCCTGTTCAGCAGAGCTAATTCCGCCCGCTCCAATCAGGTCAAAACGCCCTTCAAGGCGGTCTGCAAAGGCACGAAGAATTTTCGTCGATAATTCAAAGAGCGGCGCACCCGACAGTCCGCCCATCTCGCCCTTATGAACACTTTGAAGCGAATTTGGGCGTTCCAGCGTCGTGTTAGAAATAATCAAACCGGATAGCCAGCTGCCCGCCGTCTCCACCACGCCTACAATGTCGTCGATTGCGGTTTCATCGAGGTCTGGCGCAAGCTTCAGGAAAACTGGACGTGAGACCTTGTCTGCCTCGGCCGCAGCAGAGGCCGCCTCACCGCATCGGGTCAGAAGATCTGTCAGGGATGCTTTATCCTGAAGGCCGCGTAATCCTGGCGTGTTTGGCGAGGAAATGTTGATGGTCACATAGTCGCAATGCGCCCAAACGGCTTTCACGCCGGTCTCATAATCGGCAATCTTGTCTTCGCTGACCTTGTTCGCGCCGACATTCGCGCCGAGCTTGGCCTGCCCGCGATACTTTTTCAGATTGGCAACGAAGACATCCAGCCCGTCATTGTTAAAGCCCATCCGGTTGATCACCGCGCGGTCTTCGGTCAGGCGAAACAGGCGTGGTCGCGGATTGCCCGGCTGGGGCTGCGGCGTAACCGTTCCACATTCGACAAAGCCGAACCCGAAGCCGGACATGGCGCTTGGTACTTCGGCGTTTTTATCGAAACCGGCAGCAAGACCGAGCGGTGAATTCAGTTCCAGACCGGATTTAGGAAGCACTGTCTTGAGCGATGGATCAAGCTTAGGCGCCCCCTTCGGTCCGAAGCCGGCTTTGAGCGCTTTGATCGTCATGCGGTGCGCGGTTTCCGGTTCAAATTTCGTCAGAACCGACTGGCCCAGTTTATAGATCGACATGGAGCGCCCTTCCGCATGAATCGCCATTTTCACGCGCCTAGTTAGCGCGTCCGAAGGCTCTAGGGAACCATGGTCGCGAACCGCTTGTTTCCTTTTCATCGAAAGGAAGACATATGACCACGAAGAACGGTTATTCAGTCGGCGACAGAGTGGAATGGGATTGGGGAAACGGCACCGCCTCCGGTGAAGTGCAAAAAGTTTACACCCAAAAACGAACACTGAAGATCAAAGGCGAAGAGGTCACCCGCGATGCCAGCGAAGACTGCCCTGCCTACCGAATTGAGACCGAAGCCTCAGAGGTCCTCAAAAGCCATTCGGAAGTTCGTAAGGCATAGCATACCGAACATACTAAAATAGGTAGACATTCCTATATCATGTGGTAATTATCGGAAAACATACCCATAGGAGGTGGGCATGCGACATTCCGATATGTGGAAAGGCCTCGATCTTCTTGCCGAGCGTCATGGTCTTTCAGCCTCAGGCCTTGCCCGCGCTGCCGGTCTCGACCCGACATCATTCAACAAATCCAAGCGCGTTTCACGCGATGGCAAAGCCCGCTGGCCCTCAACGGAAAGCGTCTCGCGCGCACTCGAGGCTGTAGGCTCCACCTTTGAAGAGTTTGCTGATCTGGTTGAAGGCCGCCCGGGGCGTTCTGTCCCGCTCATAGGTCTCGCGCAGGCCGGCAATGACGGATATTTCGATGATTCAGGGTTTCCTGTCGGGCAAGGCTGGGAGGCGATCCGCTTTCCGGGGCTGACAGATGAAGCTGTCTACGCGCTCGAAATCACTGGCGACTCTATGGAGCCCATCTTCCGCGAAGGCGACCGTGTTATCGTAGCACCGGGCGCGCAGGTGCGCCGCGGCGACCGCGTTGTCGCCAAAACCGTTCAGGGCGAAATTCTGGCTAAAACGCTGGGCCGCACGACCGAAGACACGGTGGAGCTGATTTCGGCCAACCCTGCCTATCCGGTTCGCAAGGAAGCCCGCGCAGCGATCCGCTGGATGGCCCGTATCCTGTGGGCCAGCCAGTAAGATCAGAAATCACACCAACGGATCAGGCGAAGACTTCCGCATCCACCTCTCTCGGTCGGTGCGGAAGCATTTTATGATAGACGAACGCTTTCCAGATCCCGCGCCCCAAGAAGAACGGACCGATCAGATTGATCCAGCCAGGATTGGCGAACTGTCCATCCATGAGCGCCAGAACGAACTCGGCCCAATTCAGAATAAAGAAGATCATGCCCAGAATCAGCGCGACGCGCGATTTCATGAACCAGCCGAAAAAGCCAAGCGCAGCCGCAACAGCGATGTAGAGGCCAAGCGTCACCTGCAGATAAATCTCTTCACCGGGAGGCGTATCGACCATATTAACGTTGAAGAACATCAGCCCAAGCTGCAGCGCAGCGAGCCCGGCCAGCAGCCATAGCATGACCGCGCCGCCCTTCACGGCTTTTCGCGCGATCAGAAATCCTGTTTCATCGAACGTCTGAGTGTTTTCCATGGCAAATCCCTCCCCGCCATTCAGGAGGGCAGATCATCAGCACGGGCCAGAAAACACAAGCTTAAATTGATCTAACCCTAGCTTGCCAGTTTCTGCGCGTTCGGGCCGTACTGCATATCAATGCCTTTGATGTGCGCCGTCAGCCAATGCTTCAGAAAGAAGAAGAACCCGTCGTCCAGCTTACCATGGCTGGCATGGGCCGCTTCCGCATAACCCGTGAACTTCTTCAGAAGGTCTTCATGGATGAGTTTATGCGTTCTGAACTTCGGATAGCCGGAGCGCTCCATAAAGTCTTCCTCATCCTTGAAATGCTGAACCGTTGCCGCGCCAAGCGCATCGAGAATATCGAGGACTTCCTTACCGGTTTTTCCGGCGTCCCGTGCATCGTGTAGACGGTTCATGAGGTCCAGCAGCCCCTGATGTTCGCGGTTCATCTGATCGACACCAACATCCAGGCTCGCATCCCAGTTCATAATGGTCATTACAGGTCTCCAACAGCAAAATCTGCGAATACCCATACAAATACACCGGTTAATATCCTGTACGCTTTTATTCATCATTTTCGCGCTATTGAAGAAAAAAAGAGAGAAACGGCTGAAAATTTATTTGCCAGCATTCACGGGCCTTCCGCGCCTCTGCGCGAGAGATTTCCACAGCCCATTAACGAATCGTTAATCCGGTGGCTTGCCTGATTCTGCGAATACGTCGAGTCTTTCTTCACTCACGAATAAAGGACCACCCCCAATGGCCCGCATAAGCACGCAAAATGCACTCGAAATCTGGTGTGATGTCACCTCTCAGGTGGTCAGTGGCGACTGGCCCGACCTGACGCTCCGCCAGCAGGCAATCCTGATGCAGGTATACCTGAAGCCACAACCTCACACAGTCCGCGGCCTCGCCCGCACACTGAACATCACAAAGCCGGCTGTTACACGCGCGATCGACGCCCTGTCAGCTCTGGATCTGGTAAAGCGGAAAAAAGACCCATCCGACCTGCGTAATGTTCTGATCCAGCGCACAGTGAAGGGATCGGTATTCCTCAGCGAGTTCTCGGAACTCTTCATCAAGGAAGCGTCGGAACGCGGCCTGATCAGTGAGGAAGATACAGAAAAGGCGGCCGCTTAGGACCGCCTTTCTTAATTGGCTTAGCTGTCGACAGCTTCGACACTGTCTGTGTCGAGATCACTGGCAGGCGTACGCGCCATCATAGCGCGAAGGCCGGCATCATCATCAGAACCATTGTCATCCGATGCTTTAGCGTTGCCCGCTTCATCGTCATTGCGACGGCGGCGCGCTGGACGGCGGCGACGCGTTTCCTTGCGCTCACCTTCATCAGACTCTGAGTCAGAAGACGCTTCTTCGGCCTGATCGTCATCGCTGTCGCCATCAACAACCTTCATCTCGTCGACATTGTTATTGTCGCGGTCACGATTGCGGTCGTTGCGGTTATTGCGGCGGTTGCGGCCCTGATTGCGATCCTGACGCTCTGAAGTTTCGCCAGACTGATCGTCAGCGCTCGCTTCATTGTCCTGATCGTCTCCATCCTGATCGTCCTGCGGAGGACGCTCTTTCGGCTGGTTCGCCATCATAATGCGGAAATAGTGTTCCGCGTGCTGGAAGTAAGCTTCCGCATTAATTCGATCGCCAGAGGTTTGAGCATCCCGGGCATACTGGAGATATTTGTCGTAAATCTGGTTGGCGTTACCACGAATTTTTACGTCCGGTCCATTGCTCTCATATGAACGATTGGCCGGATTGCTTGGCTTACGCCCACGCCCACTTCGGCGTTTCATATATCCATCCTGCGTCTGCTGATAGCCAGTAGCTAACTACTAGAAATGACAGCCCTTCGTTCAGTGCATCAGTTTCAACGAATCTGAAGGGGAGCCCCGACTTAAACCAGTCAACTGGTTCGCGTACTTCTGCCTAGCGTCAATCTGCGATTCCGCCAAGCCCTTTTTTCACTGTTTTCTTCCGAGTACCACACGATCATGCCCTGAAAAGTCTTTCAGAATGGTCAATTCCGCAAAACCATGCCCACCCAGCAGTTTCTCAACGGCTTTTCCCTGATCATAGCCGATTTCAAAGGCAAGCCATGCCGCAGCGTTCAAACTGTCATCACAAAGGCTTGTGATCGCACGATAGGCATCAAGGCCATCTTCGCCACCATCAAGCGCCAGATGAGGGTCATGATTGAGCACTTCCGGGTCGAGCGCCTTCATGACGTCAGAGACGATATAGGGCGGATTAGATATAACGATGTCGGCCTCAGAGATCGCTTCGCGCCCGACCTCCCAGCTGCCCTTAAGCAAGGTCACACGCTCCTGAACGCCCACACGGACGGCATTCTCGCGCGCCAGGCTCAACGCATCAGGGCTCAGGTCGATAGCTGTTCCCGTCCACCGGGGACGATAGTGCAGAAAGCTTTGTAGAAGACAGCCCGTGCCAGTGCCAAGATCGACAACGCTTCCCTGCTCTACACCCTCAGTCAGAGACAACGCCGCTTCCACCAGCCTTTCACTGTCCGAGCGCGGCGCCAAAGCGCGCTCGTCGGCGAGAAAGCTCAGGCCCATAAAGTCGACATGCCCGATGATGAGCGACACCGGTTCGCGGTTCTTACGGCGCTCAATCATCTTATCGAACAGGGCAGCCAGCGTATCATCTACGACGTCCTGCTCACGCATAATAAAGTCGGATGAAGAGATGCCCGCCGCCTCGAACAGCAAAAACTTTGCGTCCTCGCGCGCGCCATCAATACCAGCCGCATCTAGCTGCGATGCGCCCCTTTGAAGAAGCCCCCGATACGTCAGCTCAGCGCTCACGCCCGCTCCAGCCGGTCACCAACACGTACAATGCCAGTTTTGGCGACATGCGCATAAAGCCCGAGCGTGTCGCGCCCGAAATGCTTGTGCAGCAGCGGCACAGTATCAAGATCATAGCCTTGCCCATCCGGGCTGGCATGTGTCGCCTTACAACGAACAGTCGGCTTGAAGACGCGAAGCTTTGCTTCGCCAAGCTTCAGAATATCGCCCTCTGCCCATTCGTCTTCTTCCCAGGCAGACAGCCCGTCAAAGACCAGATTCATGCGAAAGCGGGAAGCTTCGACCTCGCGGCCAAACGCCTGCGACACCGCATCAACGCTCGCCAGATTGAGAAGTGAAACATGGCCAAGATGATGATCTGAGAACCGGAACGCACCCGGCGCTTCCAGAACCTTTAGCGGCCCGGGAAAGGCCTCACCGAAACTCGAGGCCAGATAATCTGCCAGCCCATCGCGCCCGGCTGCGTCACCAAGACTGAACGCGCGAGTCTCGCCCGCCTCATCCGTGATGTGAAACTGACCGCTCGCCTCATCAAAACGCGTTTGAAGCTTGGAAACCACCGCGCTGCGCGCCAGCACAGTGAACTTCATCTTGCTGACATGCTCAGGCGCGTCCGGATCGAACCCTGATGGGCCATTCTCAATCGCGTAGACGCGATCTGCGGGAAAGCCTTCGCCCTCGGTCAGAGTAACAGCATCCACCGCTTCGGGGGTGAAGCCCTTCACCGGATGGCGGTAAATCGCTGCAAGCCGCCCTGCCGACATGATCAGCCTTCAGCTTCCATATCTGCGAGCTTGGCAGCCTGATCTTCTGCAAGCAGTGCGTTGATCACATCGCCAAGGTCATCACCCGCCAGAACGGTGTCCATTTTGTGCAGGGTAAGTTTGATGCGGTGATCGGACACGCGGTTTTCCGGGAAGTTATAGGTGCGAATTTTCTCCGAACGGTCACCAGACCCGACCTGAGACTTACGCGCTTCAGAGCGCGCAGCGTCTTTCTCTTCGCGCTCTTTCTCGTAGAGACGAACTTTAAGAACTTCCATCGCCTTGGCACGGTTCGCGTGCTGGGACTTCTCAGATGAGGTCACAACGATGCCGGTTGGAAGGTGGGTGATCCGGACAGCAGAGTCAGTCGTGTTAACGTGCTGACCGCCCGCGCCGGACGCGCGCATCGTATCGATGCGAATGTCTTCCTGTTTGACTTCAATTTCGACATTCTCTGGCGCAGGCAGAACCGCGACAGTCGCCGCAGACGTGTGAATACGGCCACCGCTTTCAGTCTTCGGAACCCGCTGCACGCGATGCACACCGGATTCAAACTTCAGCTTACCGAACACGCCATCGCCTTCGATTTCCGCGATGATTTCCTTATAGCCGCCCGCATCACCCTCAGACGCAGAGATGACATTCATCTTCCAGCCCTGAAGCTGGGCATAGCGTTGGTACATGCGGAAAAGATCGCCAGCGAACAGCGCAGCTTCATCACCACCCGTACCGGCGCGCACTTCGAGCACCGCGTTGGCGTCATCATCCTGATCTTTCGGCAGAAGCAGGATCTGAACTTCATTCTCGAGATCGGGGATCGACTCTTTCAGCGCGTAATATTCCTCGCGCGCGAGCTCTGCCATGTCGGGGTCATCGCCCTCCATCATGGTTTCGGCTTCTTCGTAGTCGGCGCGGGCCTGCGCAAGTTCTTTCGCCTTCTCGGCAACAGGGCGCAGTTCGGCATGCTCTTTCGACAGCGCAACAATCTCGTCCGGATCGGACACCGCACCCATACGGGCTTCGACTTCCTCAAAGCGGTCGATTACCTGTTCGAGGCGGTGCGCTGGAATAGTGGCCATTGTCTGATGATCTCCTGGAAGACGCCTGAGATAATCGAAGTCTGCCCGAATGAACAGAGGGCAGCGTGAGTTTCAGCCCTCTACATAGCTGGCTGGCGGCTCGGGCAGAAGCTGCATCGGCGAGAGTGTATCCGCATCTATGCGTAGCTCCACCTGTTCTACCTCTTTCACTTTGGCGCTGCGATAGCGGATATGATGCCAGACGGCCTCGCCCTCGGAATTCAGAAAATCGCGCAAAGAGAAAGACAGGCACGGAAACGCCTTCGAACTGAAATCATTGGCAAACAGAACGAGCGTCTGGCCGCTTTCCAGCTCCATCAACAAGATGTCTGATTGCTCACCGCTTCGTTCAACGCGCATGACAGAGCGTGCATCCACTTGCGCGATCCGGACGCAACCAGCCTCGATCGCCGTTTCGAATTTGCGCTGATGGAGACGGGACTCGCCTATCATGTCCTTGCTGATCCAGGCGATCAGCAGAACGCCAAACCCGCCCCAGAACAGGTAAAGCCAGATATCAATGCCGTGCGAGACGGCGATAGAAATCCAGCACATCACAGCAACCAGCACCGCAATGACAGGCAATCTGATCAGCCGGTGAAAGTGCATTTTCAGCACCGACCGCGATACCCTGAGAAGGTGCCTCAGATAGCGCAGCTCCGAAGCGGTCGCTGCGCGGTCTGTTGGTGTGAGGAATACAGGATCAGGCTGAAATGCGTCTTGTGTCATCAGCCGAGGAATATGCGCAGAATCTCTCGCACCACAATGACAATCAGACAGATTGTTGAAAGCGTGAAGACGAGGAACCGCGACACGACATGATTAACCGTGCACTGGATCAGAGAATGCACAACACGCAGCACGACATAGCCCCACAATAGCGCGACATTCACGCTGTCATGGCCCCCGCCAAGAGACAGGAAAAATGCCAGCGCATAGAAGATCACAGGCTGTTCCAGCAGGTGATTGTAATTGTCTGCTTTGAAGGCGACTGAATCCGGCAGGGCATTGGCAAGCTTGCCCGTGCGTTGCCCGTCCTGCGGATCAATTCCGGCTTTGCTCATGGCCGGAATGCGCGTGGCATACATCCAGATCCAGATAATCAGCGTCCATGTAATCAACGCCAATACCGGCAGTAATGCTGCGCTATTCAGGCTTTCCATCGTTGTAGGCATGTCTCTCTCCCGTTGTTTTTCTGGCACCTTATCTCAACCGACACACAAACCTAGTTGAAATGTCGAAACGAGTATGGTTAACCTGAATACAACCTTAACGTGTATTTTGGAGACTTGGATGGCGGATACTGCAACACTCAGCGAAAATGCCAATGCCCCGCAGCCCGAAAACTGGGGACTAACGGCTGTGCGCACAGCCCTTCAGCCGGAAGGGCGCACGCGTGATTTACCGTTCATGAGGACGGCTGGCCTTTCAGAAACACTGGAGCTGATCGACACTGGGCCGGGATATCTCACCCTCGCCTGGCGGGCAGAAGCGCCTCTCGACAGCTATGACGGCATCATTCAGGGCGGCATGCAGACTGTCGTGGCGGATGTCGCGCAGGGACACGCCTTCTCTACGCTGCTGGAGGAACCACGCGGCTTTTCAACCGTTGATTTATCATCGCGCTACCTACGTCCGATGCCATCCGGGCAGACCTATACGGTGGAAACGAAGGTGACGGAAAAGACCCGTCGGACAGCGCTGATAGAGACAACAATCAGACGTTCGGATGGCAAACCCGTCAGCCACTTCCTCGGAAGCTGGCAGATCGTTCAACGCGATTTCAAACTGAAATCCGCCTGAAGTTTTCGCTCAACTGTGCCAGCCTCTCTAAAGGCTGGCAGCTTTTTATGGGGCACGCTGGACCCGCTCTCTTAATTGTCAGAGACTGCATGAACTTACCAGAAGGTTTGGCCGTCAGCTTAGACTAGGAGCTTGACCGGCTGTTCGAATAGCAGAGTGATGGATACATAATCAAAATGCCGAAGTTATTGGGATTAATTCTATCGCTGACGCTTATCGGACTAGCGAGTTGTTCGGCAGATCAAAACAATGCTCAACCGGATATGCAGCAAACTGAGGAACCGACTACCAATGTCTGGTATGTGGACTGTCAGGAAAATTGCGGGGAGGCTTTTGTGGCGGTAGACCTGCAAAACCTTCGAGTCACCTTTGAAGACTTCAGCGCTCCGCTCGAACCCTGTTCCGATGACGAGTATTTCTGCTTTTCGGGCGCAATACCATTTTCCATTCCCTGGCAGTGCACAGATAGCGTAGAAGACTGTGAGCCGCACAGTTGGGAGCGCGGAGGCGCATATTTTGAGCTGTCCCACACTGCTGAACTTTCTCAATGTAGCAACGGTGAACTTTTGACGCGCATTTCATCTTATTACCCACCACTCAGATCGAGAACAGACTATTATTTGTCGAATGCGTTTGGCGTTGAGAGAATGGTCCGGAACAGTGTTCGGTGCGATGATTTTGAAGCGTGCGGTGATGTTGGGACATCTGTCTACAGCGCATGCGAGTTGGGGAACTCCATCCCAGCAGGATAGCCTTCGTTGATGCTCGTCTCAATTTTTCAAATACAAAATGGCACCGGACTTCTACTTTGTGGAGCGCGCTCAGGGCATCAGACGGTTCGAGGACCGACGCCCGCTAGTCGTCGCCGTGATCGAGTTCGGCTTCCTTCGCCTTGTTCGCCACCTGCAGCGCCATCATCAGAGATTTGGCCTTTGGAAGCATGATCAGGCTTGCAACGATCGTAACGACGGTCAGCACAAACATCAGAAACAGTTTCAGAGCCAGACCGATATTCGCCATCGGAATGATAAATCCGAATGGTGCGAAAATGATCAGTACGATGAAGCCAACGAAGAAGGCCGGCCCATCAGCTGTGTCAGAGCTCAAAAAGTCCTGACCGCATGCCTCGCAGTTCGGCTTGAATTTGAGGTAGCCCCGGAACACACGGCCCTGGCCACAATTCGGGCAGCGCTCTGCTAGGCCTGCCGAGATAGGGGAAACTCTTGTCATATCGGTCAGATGACGCCTTGGCTTTCAAAGGTCAACGCGACCTTTGAGCACAAAGCCATCACACATCTGACAGGACTGGATCTAAATCTTCCACCAATATCCGGTGAGCGCCGGTATCTCGTTTTCGATATTGTGCGGCTCCACGCCGATATTCGAAATAATCAACTCGCGCTTCTCTGGCAGCTCGAAATCATACTCCAGCGGCCGGTTTGAGAGATTGAACACGCAAAGAATGGTCTCATCGCCCTGTTTCCGCTTGAAGGCGAGCAGGTATTCTTCTGCCGTGATGAACGCCAGGTCACCGATACGGATCGGGGCCAGATCACGGCGCAGACGGATCGCTTCGCGCGCAAACTTCAGGGTGGAGTATTCGTCGTCTTCCTGAACATCAGGCGCAAGCGCGGCATGTGCTGGATCGACCGGCAACCATGGCTCACCAGTGGTGAAGCCAGCATACTCTTCCGTCGAAGACCATGGGAATGGCGTGCGCGCGCCATCGCGGCCCAGCGTATGCGGCCAGTTCTCAATGGCTTCAGGGTCCTGCAGGAATTCATACGGCACGTTGCCCGTCGGCAGGCCGAGCTCCTCGCCCTGATACATGAAGACCGTACCGCGCATGCTCAGCAGCAAAAGCAGATAGAGCTTGGCATGGACGACAGTGTTCATCCCATCCGACCAGCGCGACAGGACACGCGGCGCGTCATGGTTGGAAAACGCCCAGCTTGGCCAGCCATGGGCCGGATCGCCTTCCCAGCTGGAAAGCGAATTCGCAATCGACCAGCCGGTCAGATGATCAAGATAGAGGAAGTCGAAATTGTAAGACGTGTTCAGCCGTTGATGGCCGGAGGTGTATTCGCGCTGATACTTGAACGGATCAGGGCTGGAGACTTCCGCGACTGTGAACTTGTTGCCTTCATAACCGTCGAGAACCCAGCGCATGCGCGTCAGGAAATTCACCGTCTCATGGTGCGTCTCACTATAGACGTGGTCCTGCATATCGAAGCTGCGCACGACCTCCTCAATCGGGCGGCCTGACGGCGGATTATCGCGCAGTTCAGGATCGTGCATGAAACAGTTCACGACATCGAGGCGGAAACCGTCCACACCGCGATCCAGCCAGAAACGGGTCACGTCAAGCAGAGCGTCCTGAACCTTTGGATGGTGCAGGTTGAGGTCCGGCTGGGAACTCAGAAAGTTATGCATGAAGTATTGTTTGCGGCTGGAGTCCCATTGCCAGGACGAGCCGCCAAAATAGGCCTGCCAGTTGTTTGGCGGCGATCCGTCCGGCTTGGCATCAGCCCAGATATACCAGTCCGCCTTGTCATTCGTCCGGCTTTTACGGCTCTCCAGAAACCAGTTATGCTGGTCGGACGTGTGGGAATAAACTTGGTCGATAATGACTTTCAGACCGAGCTCTTTGGCCCGTTTGAAAAGCGCCTCGAAATCCTCAATCGTCCCGAAAATCGGATCAACGTCGCAATAGTCGGAAACGTCATAACCGAAGTCTTTCATCGGAGACTTGAAGAAGGGCGACAGCCAGATCGCATCCACATTCAGCGATGCAACATATTCCAGCCGCTCGGTAATCCCTTTGAGATCGCCAACGCCATCGCCATTCGTATCCTGAAAACTACGCGGATAGATCTGGTAGAAGGTCGCACCGCGCCACCATTCGTTGGGCGAAGACGTTGTAAAGATATCAGCCAAACAGGGCTCCATTCACTCGAAGGGTATTTCTACTTTGCGGACCAGATGAGTCCGGTCAACCGCACAACACGCCATTCTTTGCCTCTATTCCCGTGTTGAAGAACAATGCTGCAGATTGATCAGAAAGTGACGCATTGCGGTCGCGCGGCATGTCCGGCTGCAAGAATCAAAAGGAGCTGCCAACGCAGCAGTGCGGGCAGCTCTCGCAAAGACTTAAATTGAGGCAGAAAGCCTAGCGCCAGCCTGCCCGGTCGAACACGCGAACAGCTGTCGCCTGATTGGTGCCGAGCGCTGTTACCTGCAGATCATCTTCACGGAAATCACCAAGGCCGGACACTTGCGGCGCCAGCTCGGCTTCAAGATTGACCGGATACTCGTTATTGCCAGCTGAGAACGCTGTCTGAACGTCTTCGCGCGTCAGGAAGTGAAGAAGCTCGATCGCATTTTCTCGGTTCGGTGCATACTGAGTGAGACCACCGCCAGATACGTTGACGTGCGTACCGGACCCATCCTGGTTCGGGAAAATGATGCCGATATTGTCATAAACTGCGCGTAGCTCTGGGTTATCGGACGCGGCAAAACGAGCAATGTAATAGGTGTTCGCAAGTCCGATACCGCACTCACCCGCTGCAATGGATTGCAGGATAGATGTGTCATTGCCCTGCGGCGGACGCGCAAAGTTCTCAACCACGCCCTCAGCCCATTCCTGAGCCGCCTCTTCGCCATCACGCTCTACAATCGAAGCCAGAAGCGAGATGTTGTAGATGTTAGATGATGACCGCATGCAGACTTCGCCCTGATAAGCCGGGTCTGCGAGGTCTTCATAGGTCGTCAGACCTTCAGGCGCGCCCTCGGATTTATTGTACACAATCACACGCGCACGCTTGGTGAAGCCATACCAGAGATTGTTCGGGTCGCGCACATAGTCCGGCACGCGAGATTGAAGAAGTTCGTCATCCAGCGGCTGGAACACATCCGCCTCTACCGCGCGGAACAGACGGCCCGCATCAACCGTGATCAGAATGTCAGCTGGTGAGAACTCTGCCTCATTCACAAGGCGCTGGATCAGCTGCTCACTCTCGCCTTCGAGCAGGTTCACGCGAATGCCGGTCTCGGCTTCAAACTGCTCGTAAAGCGCGTGGTCTGAATCATAGTGGCGGGCGGAGTAGACATTCACGACGCCGGCATTGGCAGGTGTCGCAGACGTTTCAGTCGTTTCATCCGGCGAACTTCCCCCGCAGGCAGCAAGACCAAAACACAGCGCGAGCGAAGCAGATTTCAGATGAGCCAAAACGGCCTCCTTTATTGAGAACCGTTCTTATCTAGGCCGTTCTGTGCGAGTCTACAAGGTCGCTCATTGCGACTCTTTGTCGAAAAGGAAGGCGTTGCGCTGGCGAAGTGACAAATGCCCTTTCGCGCCGATCTCCGGCAGGGCATTTTCGTCAGCATCCACGCGCACGAGCGAGATGGCCGCAGCGTCCACGCGTGAGACGAACAATACCCGTCCGGAACTTCGATAACGCACATCGCGCACCACCCATTCGCCATCCTCGGCCGCCGTGAAGCGCACACCAGACGGACGGATCACCATTGTGCTGACCGGACTTTCGCGGCGTGCGACCTCTCCAAGGCCGAACCGGCCAGCAGCGCAGACAAACTCTTCGCCTTCAACATGCCCATCAAACAACTGTGCATCGCCAAACAGGCTCGCGACTTCTGCGCAAACAGGCTCGTTAATCACCTTGTCCGGCTCGTCCACCTGAAGGATCCGGCCTTTAGACATGACAGCGATCTTATCCGACATTTCCAACGCTTCTTCAGGGTCATGCGTTACAAGAATGGAGGCGCTACCCGCTTCTTTCAGCAGAACACGCGCAGCCTCACGCAGCTCACGGCGCAGCATAATGTCGACGCTCGCATATGGCTCATCGAGCAGCATGACCTTTGGCGCAGGCGCCAGCGCACGGGCCAGCGCTACCCGCTGCTGCTGTCCGCCCGACAATGTGCCCGGCTTTCGCTGATCGTAACCGGCAAGCCCGACCATTTCGAGCAGCGCCCTACGACGCGCCTGACGTTCCGCCGGTGGCATGGATTTCAGACCAAACTCGATATTCTCGGCCACCGTCATATTCGGAAACAGCGCATGCTCCTGAAACACCAGACCAACAGGGCGCTTTTCCGGCGCAGGATGATGATCCGGCGCGGCGAGCAGCTCATTGTTCAGCATGATCTGACCGCTGGAAAGATGCTCCAATCCTGCGACAAGGCGCAGCAGCGTCGTTTTCCCACATCCCGAAGGACCGAGAAGCGAGACAACCTCTCCGCTGCGGACCGAGAGAGAAAGCGCGTTCAGCGTCTGCATATCCCCATATGAATGGGTCAGGTTTTCGAGAATGAGTGTCATAAGCATTACTTTGACTATTGAATGCGCCCGGTCTAGAGCGAGATCATGAACGCGTCAAAAAGCATCGCTATAAGACCTCAGTCGCAAACGCAAAATCATTTGCGTCGAGTTGCGCTGGCAAGTCTTGTCTTTTTGATCGCGGCGCTCCTCACCCTGCCTCTATTCGGCGTTATCATAGGCTCGCTGGGCGAAAGCGATGGCACGTGGTCACACCTCACCGAAACGGTGCTGTCGGAATATGTGATCAACACGCTGGCACTTCTGCTTATGGTTGGCGTTCTGACCGGCAGCATTGGCACGGTGAGCGCATGGCTCGTCACATCGATCCAGTTTCCAGGGCGCAAAGTCGTCGAATGGCTACTGGTTCTGCCGATCGCCTCACCGGCCTATATCGCCTCTTATGTTTATACTGACCTGATGGACTATGCCGGCCCGGTTCAGTCAGCACTGCGCGGCCTGATGGGCTGGGGCGCAGATGATTACTGGTTTCCGGCGATCAGAACGCTTCCGGGCGCTGGGCTTGTGCTGTCCTTCGTGCTCTACCCGTATGTCTATCTGCTCGCGCGATCTGCCTTTCTGAACCAGTCTCAAACGCGGTTTGCTGCTGCGCGCTCGCTTGGAGCCTCACCGCTGCGCGCCTTCTGGAGCGTTGCGCTGCCAGCCGCCCGTGCAGCCATTCTGGGCGGTATTGCCCTTACGCTGATGGAAACCGCGGCCGACTTCGGCGTAGCCGATTATTTCGGCGTGCCGACCTTCTCGACCGGCATTTATCGCGCCTGGTACGGCATGGGCGATCCGGTTTCAGCGCTACGCCTCTCCGGCCTGCTGCTTGTCATCATGGCCATTCTGGTGATGGCAGAGCGCCGATTCCGCCCGGCTCAGGCCAACAATGATATCGCTCGCGATACCGTTCTGCGCCGCATGAAACCGTCCAGACCGCTGCAATGGCTCGCCGCCTTTGCCTGCATCATGCCAATCCTGATCGGTTTTGCCTTCCCTGTCGCGCGCCTGATCTATCTTGCGGCTGGCGATATAGCCCGTAACGGCATGCCTCAGTTTGTGTCTTTCGCGACGAACTCAGTCACCATGTCAGTTATCGCTGCAGGCCTCACACTCGCGCTCTCTCTTTTCCTCGCCTATGCCCAGCGCGGCCGGACGCGTAACCAGAAGACCGGACCGATGAGCGCGGCAACACGCCTTGCAACGCTCGGCTACGCTCTGCCCGGCACACTTCTCGCGGTTGGTCTTCTTCTTCCGATGACGACGATTGATAAGTCGATCTCACGCTGGATGCTGGACCAGTTCGGCTGGGCACCGGGCCTCTTCCTCACAGGCACAGTCGTTACGCTGATTTACGCATATGTGATCCGCTTCCTGACAGTATCTTACAACACGGTTGAGCCTGCCGTTTCATCCATCCCGCGCGCCATGGACGAAGCAGCCCGCACGCTCGGCTCACGCCTGTCACGTATTGTATTTGAAGTGCACCTGCCGGGCCTGAAGCCTGCGCTCTATTCGGCCGGCCTTCTGGTCTTCATCGACACGATGCGCGAATTGCCCGCAACGCTCCTGCTGCGTCCTGCCAATTTCGAGACACTGGCAACGCAAGTCTACCGCCTTGCCTCGGACGAGCGCCTCGCAGAAGCCTCTGTCGCCGCGCTTATCCTCATTGCGATTGGTATTCTGCCCGTCATGCTGATCACACGAGCAAACCTCAAATCCTGATTGCTCAGACGAGGCCTTTTTCGTTCAGAATGCGTTCGGCCAGCGCTAGGTCCTCAGGCGTATCCACACCTGAAATAGACACTTCCGGCGCAGGCACTTCCACGACACGGATTTTCATACCCGCTTCCAGCATGCGCAGCTGTTCCAGCCCTTCCAGCGCCTCATAGTAAGACTCCGGCATTTCAGCGAACGTCTTCAGCGCACTCAGCGAATAGGCGTAAAGCCCGATATGACGCAGCACTGGTGAGAACTCGCCCTCTCCGCGCATTTTCTCTTCCTTGCGCAGGCCCGGAATGATGTTCTTGGAGAACCAGAGCGCACGGCCATCCGGCCCACGAACGCAGGTCGTACCGGAAAAAGGCGCGATCTTTTTATGCTCACGCAGCTCGTCGAGGGCCACCCATGTCAGGCGCACAACTGGCGTTGCCGCATCATCGCCCGTCTCCAGAACAGCCTTGCCGACATCCGCCACCATTTGCGGCGGTGTAAACGGCGCATCGCCCTGCAGGTTTATGACAACTTCGGGCTCAAGCCCCAATGCCGCGACAGCCGCAAGCGCACGGTCTGTACCCGTCGCGACATCTTCCGGCGTCAGAACCACTGGCACGCATTCCGCCTCGCAATGGGCTGCAATGCGCTCATCATCCGTCGCGACGACATAGCCAGCATCGCCGATAATGTCCGCTGCAGCCTTAGCCGTTTCAGCCACGCGCAGCACCATGGATTTACCTGCAATCTCCATAAGCGGCTTGCCCGGAAAACGGGTGGAGCCATAGCGGGCAGGAACAACGATGAGTGTACGCATTAAGGCATCTCATAAAAACTGAACTGGACAGCCACTCACTTGCGCCAGTCCGGCGCTACGTGTCAATTTCCCATCTCGGTGCAAAACGCGAAACTCAAGGCGCATCTAATGAACCACACCATCAAGACAGGTATCTCAGCCGCGTTCATTGTATTCGTAGCCGCCTGCACTCAGAATGAAGCATCACCGGAACAGGCGGTGATTGAGCAGTATACGGCAGCGTACAACGAGGCAGACGTCGCCTCCATGGCCGCGCTTATGAGCGACACTGTGCAATGGTTCGCAATAGAAGGCGGCGTGACAGTTCCGATGGCTGACGGCAAAGAAGATCTCAGCGCACAACTCACAACATATCTGGCTTCGACAAATACTACGAGTACGCTATCAGACTGGACTCAGAATGGGGCATTTCTTTCGGTCATTGAAACCGCCAGCTGGTCTTCGCAATCTGGTGAGAGCATGTCCCAATCATCGCTCGCAGTCTATGAAATCCGCAACGACCGCATCCAGCGCGTTTGGTACTATCCAACGGATTAATCCCGGAAGCTAGCGCGCGACTTCGACATTCTCCACGCGCTGAATGCTGGATTCGCTCTGGCGCTGCCCCATGGCCGACACGTCAAATGCCATAGTCAGCTCGGAAAGATACGGGCGACCGGATGGCCCCGCCTCGCACGTGCCGAACAGGTCGAATGTGTGCACGCGGGCGATAATCATCGGCTTGAAGGATTCGGGCAGATGATACTGGAAGGAGACGAGCTGACGCGTTTCCTTATCGACCACCACGGTCCCGATAGAACGTTCGGCAATCTGGCGCTCAAAATCTTCAGCGTCTTCCGGCGTTGTTGGCGTAAAGGTGAAGGTGGCCGTTGTGTCGCTTTCGGCTGCCAGTTCCACATCGCCCTTAACGCGGTCTTCCATGCCATCGCACCAGATGTCGCCAGCATCTTCTGAAACGCTCTCCAGAAGGTCTTCTTCGCTAATCTGGTCGGTCTGTTCGTGAATGGTCACAGGCATCGCCGAGTGCGGATCATAGCTATACCGGAACAGCACATCGCCCGACCCGCGCATGACAGACATATCGAAGCTGTGCGGCGTTTCCTCGCCCTGATACGGGCCGACGGCATCGCGAAACAGCGCCGGCCAGCTTTCATCGGCAAAAGCCGGTCCGGCGGTACTGAATGCAAGAGCGATAACTGGCAGGGCAAAGCGCATGAATAGTCTCCGTGTTGGAAGTCACATCAACCCGAACCCCGCACGAAATCAAATGAGAATTTTGTCAGGTTGTAGTTCGCAGATGACGCGGCGCGTTTTCACGCTATGTTCCAACCATGGCTGACGGCGACCCCCGCATTTTACTTCCCGACCAGTTTGAAGACTGGTTCGCCACTCGAGGTTGGCAGCCGCGCGCGCATCAGCTGGCACTTGCCGATGCCGCGACGCGCGATGAAAGCGCGCTGCTGATTGCACCAACGGGTGCAGGCAAGACGCTGGCCGGTTTTCTGCCGAGCCTGATTGATCTGGCGAGGCAGAAGCGTCAGTCCAATGATACGCGCCCACGCCTACACACGCTTTATATCTCGCCGCTGAAAGCGCTCGCCGTCGATGTGCACCGAAACCTCAACACGCCGGTTGAAGAAATGGGGCTTGATATCCGCATCGAGACGCGCACCGGTGACACGCCGCAATCGCGACGCCAGAGACAGCGCGCCAATCCGCCAGATATTCTGCTCACCACACCGGAACAGCTCGCACTGTTCATTGCCTCTGACCGGGCGAGCGAATTCTTCGAAGACCTGAAATGCGTGATCATTGACGAGATCCACGCCATTGCGCCCACCAAGCGCGGAGACCTTCTGGCGCTCGGCCTTGCGACCTTAAAAAGCTGGGCACCCAATCTGCGCCTCACGGGCCTGTCTGCGACAGTGGCTGATCCCGATAAGCTTACTCACTGGCTGGGCGGCGCGACGACGATCACGGCGGCTGGCGGGGCGGACGCGAATATCGATCTTCTCATTTCGAAAGAGCGCATTCCCTGGTCAGGTCATTCGGGACGGTTTGCGATCGGTGAGGTGTACGAGGAGATCAAAAAAGCCCGCCTTGCGCTGGTCTTCGTCAATACGCGTTCGCAGGCGGAATTGCTGTTTCAGGAACTCTGGCAGGCCAATGACGAGAACCTGCCCATCGCACTACACCATGGCTCGCTGGATGTTGAACAGCGCCGCAAGGTGGAAGCCGCCATGGCGAAGGGTATACTTCGCGCGGTGGTCTGCACCTCAACGCTCGACCTTGGCATTGACTGGGGCGATGTGGACCTCGTCATCCAGATGGGCGCGCCGAAAGGCTCCTCCCGCCTGATCCAGCGCATTGGCCGGGCCAATCACCGTCTGGATGAGCCCTCCCGCGCCCTACTCGTACCGACCAACCGGTTTGAGGTGCTTGAATGCCGCGCCGCCAAGGAAGCCGTGGATGATCGCGCACTGGATGGCTCTGACCGTGTAAAAGGCGGGCTGGATGTGCTCGCCCAGCATGTGATGGGCCGCGCCTGCGGTGAAGGCTTCGATATGGCCCACCTGTTTGAAGAGATTACCTCCGTTGCGCCCTACGCCCATATCGATTGGGAGACGTTCGAGCGCGTTGTCGACCTTGTGGCGACGGGCGGATATGCGCTGCGCACCTATGACCGGTTCAAGCGCATCGTGAAGCGTAAGGACGGGCTCTGGCACGCCCGCACACCGCGCGATGCGCAGGGCCACCGCCTGAATGTCGGCACGATTATCGAAGCGGCTATGCTGAAGGTAAAAGTGCTTTCGCGCATCAAACGTGACGGTCAGGGCCGCATCACCTCACCTGCCTATGGCGGCAGGGTTCTGGGCGAGATAGAGGAAGGCTTTATCGAAAGCCTCACCCCCGGCGATACATTCCTGTTTGGCGGAGAAGTGCTCGCCTTTGAAGGCATTGCAGAGACGAGCGTCATAACAACACGCTCGAACGATCCTGAACCTGCCATCCCCTATTATGCGGGCGGCAAATTTCCACTTTCCACCTTTCTGGCAGACCGCGTGAGAAAGCTCCTGCACAATGAAGCGGGCTGGACACATTTGCCGGAACAGGTCGCCGAATGGATACGCATTCAGAAGCTGCGCTCGGTTATCCCTCCAGCCGATAAAATGCTCGTTGAGACCTTCCCGCGCGCCGGGCGACATTACCTTGTCTGCTACCCGTTTGACGGAAGGCTGGCCCACCAAACGCTTGGTATGCTGCTCACTCGCAGGCTTGAACGCTGGGGTTATCGCCCGCTTGGGTTTGTCGGCTCGGAATATGCCATGGCAATCTGGGGTCTGGAGCCGATGGGCGGGCTCGATATGGGCAAGCTCTTCCATCAGGACATGCTGGGCGATGACCTTGAAGAATGGCTGGATGAGAGCTTCATGATGAAGCGCACCTTCAAGCAATGCGCGCAGATTGCAGGCCTGATCCTACGCCGCCAACCGGGCACAGAGAAGACAGGCCGTCAGGTCACCTTCTCAACCGATCTTATCTATGACGTGCTGCGCAGCCATGAGCCGGACCATATCCTTCTGCAGGCCGCTCGTGAGGACGCTGGCGAGGGCCAGCTGGACATCCGCCGTCTTGGTCAGCTGCTCGAGCGCGTAAAAGACCATATCGTTCATGCAGACCTTGAGCGTATCTCGCCCTTTGCCGTGCCAGTCATGCTGGAGGTCGGGCGCGAGCCTGTGGCTGGCGTATCCGCGTCTGAAGCCATTCTCGCTGAAGCCGAAGAAGACCTTCTCATGGAAGCTTTCGACGATGACGTGCCAGGCGGCTAAGGTCAAACCCCAAGCAACGAAAGACCACAAAATTAAGAACAGTTATCAATATGTAAATAATAATTTTAAAACTATACTTATAATTTTCTTTTCTAAGAAATCTGCACTTTCTTAACTTGAAATCAATTTGAATAACCCATCTTGCAACTTGGTTTTATTTTAAGGAGCATTTGCCGTGCTGTGGAAGAATCGAAATCAAGACATTTCAAAACAGAGCGTTTCTGACGATCAGAACGCTGACGATAAAAATTATCTCGTAAAAGTCCTCGATCAGGCAATTGATGCCGTAGTCAGTATCGATCGGGACAATAACATCACTTATTTCAACGCAGCCGCCGAAGCGCTTTGGGGATACAGCCCCGAGGAAGTGATTGGCCGCAATGTCAGCATGCTTGTGCCTCGCGAAATCCGTAGCGCACACGACAACTATGTGAACGCGAACCGGACGACCGGCCAGAACAAAATTGTCGGCACAAGCCGGGAAGTTCAGCTGGAACGCAAGGACGGTCAGCGCGTCTGGGCAAACCTGTCCCTGTCAAAAGTCGGCAGCGGCGATAACACCCACTACACCGCGTTTGTAAAAGACATCACAGCCGAGAAGCAGAGCCGTGACATCATCCATCAGACACTGGAACAATCGCTGGATGCTGTGGTCACGATCGACCAGCAAAACAATGTGACATTCTTCAACGCAGCCGCCGAAGCTCTCTGGGGCTATGAGCGTAATGAAGTTATCGGTCAGAACGTCAAAATGCTCGTTCCCGAAGAAATCCGTCACGTCCACGACAACTATGTGAACGCCAACCGCACAACGGGTCAGGACAAGATTGTCGGCACGAGCCGTGAAGTCCCGATTTTCCGCAAGGATGGCGACAAGAAATGGGGAAGCCTGTCTCTGTCGCGCGTCAAACTGGAAAACGGCGACACGATGTACACCGCCTTTCTGAAAGACGTGACTGCGGAAGTGGAACAGCGCGAATATGTGAAACTGCTCTCGCTCGTGGCGAACGAAACCGACAACTCCGTGATCATCACAGATAAGGCGGGCCTCATCCAATATGTGAACCGCGGCTTTGAGAAGCTGACCGGTTACGAAATGGGCGAGGTACGCGGCCGCAAGCCTGGCGACTTCCTGCAGGGCAAAGGCACTGACCCGAGCACCGTCGCCCGCATTCGCGAGCATTTGCATCGCGGCCAGCCCTTCTACGAGGAAATCCTCAATTATGCGAAGGACGGCACGCCTTACTGGATTAGCCTCGCCATCAATCCGGTGTTTGATGAGAAGGGCAATGTCGCCCAATACATTTCAATTCAGGCCAACGTCACATCGACCCGCCAGCAGTCTCAGGACCAAGCGCTAAGACTGGACGCGATCAACGGCACCAATGGCATTTGCGAGTGGTTTTTGTCTGGCGCACTGGAGAACCACAACTCGTATATCCAGACCATGGGCGTGGACCTATCTCCATCAGCCTCCAACCTTACCAATTTCCTCTCCGATGCGGACATGCGCACGCTGCAATCCGGAGAAGTTCTGCGTGCGGAGAAGTCGTGGGCTGGCACAGATGGCGAGACCAAATGGATGGATGCGGTCTTCACCATCGTTCCTGATGTAGAGGGCAATCCGTCCCGTGTACTGATGTGCGCAACAGACACCTCGCTTCGACGCCAGCTCATGGAGAACACTGCGAACGCGCTGAACGAAGTTCTGGCGTCGAGCCAGAAGATCAACTCGATCGTGTCGTCCATTGACGATATCGCATCGCAGACAAATCTTCTCGCGCTCAACGCGACAATTGAAGCGGCACGCGCTGGCGAAGCTGGCAGAGGCTTCTCGGTCGTTGCAGCAGAGGTTCGCGAGCTCTCCAATCGCTCGACGACGCTGTCCTCAGAGATCAGCCAGATCATTCAGGACAATAACAACGTCATCGA
Source organism: Ponticaulis sp. (assembly GCF_029210165.1). Classification (NCBI taxonomy): domain Bacteria; kingdom Pseudomonadati; phylum Pseudomonadota; class Alphaproteobacteria; order Hyphomonadales; family Hyphomonadaceae; genus Ponticaulis; species Ponticaulis sp. The sequence continues at coordinate 1,648,707 of NZ_JARGNT010000001.1, read as the reverse complement.
GACACAGAGTCAGGGGCTTAACCGCCTGACAGGCATGGCTAGCTAGCTCAAAGAATAGCCCTGCCATTCCGGCGGGGCTTTTTTTTTCTATTCGGTTACAACCGGCTTCCCTGCTGACTGCCAGGCACCGATTGAGCCGACATAGACATCCACGCCCTTCTGGCCAGCGGCCTTAAGCGCTGAAGCAGCAAGGCTTGCGCGCGCGCCGGAGCCGCACATCACGGTAATACCTTTATCGCTCACATAGTTTTCAGGCTTTTCAAGTACTTCGCCCACATAGGCGTGGCTCGCGCCTTCGACATGACCACTCTCGAACTCTTCTTTTGAGCGCACATCGAGAAGGATCCAGTTTTCAGGCGACTGGTTCACGCGGCTTGCCATAGCGCCCGTATCAGCGGTCGCGATGAAATCTGTGTCCGCGCCGCCGGACGCCATACCAAGCACACCCGTCACTGCACCAACAATATTCGCAAAACCAATCCGGCAGAGATGACGGGTAGCATTCCGTGCGTGATCGGCGCTTTCAGCGACAAGACCGATGCGCGTATCTTCCTTCAGGAACCAACCGCCAAAGGCAGCGATCATACCCACCGGCAGGCAAAGGCTACCGGACACATGTCCACCCAGATGACTTGTCGGGTCACGCACATCAAGCACCACGTCCGGAGACGCCTCTTTTAGCGTAGAAAGGCTGAGCATCAGCAATTGAGCCGGGCTTATCACATCATGCCCGCCTTGCAGATTGAGGCGCTCCATCAGCTCAAAATAGGGTGGCTGGTAATGATGCTCGCCGGCTTTGGTTTTGATGAAATCTTCGCGAGCAAGCTGAAGACGCGGGCTATTGGCGCGCTCGTGACCAATGGTCGAAAACTCTCTCGCTGCCATGCCCGAGCCGCAGACAGACCCCGCACCATGTGCCGGATAGAGAATGGCCTGATCGCCAAGCGATAGCAGCTTCTGCAGGCTGTCAAAAAGCAGGCCTGCCTTTTCCTCTTCCTGCCCTTGATAAAAGTCTGTGCGCCCAACGTCACCGATGAACAGAGCATCGCCAGTAAACACGCCTACAGCGCCTTCGGGATACTCAGAATCATAAATCGCGATCGAGATGGAGTCGTCCGTGTGACCGGGAGTGAGCAGCGTTTTGAGTTTCAGCTGACCAATCTCGACTTCTGCGCCCTCACCCACGGTTTCAGCATAGGCGATGTCACCTGCCGAATTTGGCCCGTGCCAGACTTTGGCACCGGTCGTCTCTGCAAGTTTCTTCGCACCCGTGACGAAGTCCTCATTCCGGTGGGTTTCGAAGATATGGCGGATTACCACACCCTCTTCCTGCGCGGCAGTGAGGTATTGCTCCAGATCAAGCTGCGGGTCTATCACGGCGGCGTCTTCACCCGCGCCGATAAGATATGAAAAGTGCGCAAGGCCCGGCGTTTTGAACTGTTTGAGGATCACGAAGTCTCTCTCCCTTTGTCTGCTTCATCGCTATCAACGAAACAAATGGAGCGAAGTTCGAAGATTTCTCGTCAGGCCCGGCTTTGACGCAGCGTGAAATTGACCTGCACACCAATCCGCGTAATCAGTCTTCTCTGGGCCGGTTGCGCTGGAAGTTGGTCTCGAGTCTATGGCCGGCGTTTCAGCGCCCGAAGCCATTCTCGGAGAATCTGAAGAAGACCTCCTCATGAAAGCCTTCGGCGACGATATACCGGGAGGTTAGCTTTTATTTTCTGTTTGCTTGCTCGAACTCATGTTCGGCAATCGTTATCGCTTCGAGCATTTCGTAAAACGCTTCTCCCGGGTCGCTTATGCAGGGACCGCTTTCAACTTCAGAACACGCTCTCAACCCAGATTGAAATATGCTTATGCGACCGAAACCCGGCCACTGCCCCGACACCACTTTTCGAAATCCGTCATCAACTCGTCCGGCAAGCTAGCTCCAAACTCCTCGTTGAGTGGGTAATGGGGCATTGCATCTCGAACGGTATCCAGCAGCAGATGACCTTGCTTTTGATCCTTGCCCCTTTTGTTCGGATTGCGCTTCGCTTGACGGGACATCCAGAGTTTATGAAGCGCAAAATATCGAGGGTCCGGGACGTAAAGCCTTGCGGGCTTTCCATCCCGACAGACGACCACACGACTGAGTGGACGGCCAAGCAAAAGCCACTCCTGTTCGGGCAGAGGAACTGGCTTGGGCACATCCAGTCGATCCAGCATGTCGAGTTTGGACGGCGCGACCAGCAACTCGACCTCATACGCTTTCGCATTTCTCGCCTGAAACTGACGCTCAGTATTCATTGTGTAGGTGCTGTCGACAGCTTTGAGCAGTGACCAGACCGGCTTAGCACCTTCTTCCGGTCGCTTGTTCGCGGCCCACGCCAGGTCAAAGTCGTCTGTCTCGTCCGGAATGCCCACGAGAAATCCATTAGATTCCAACTGATATGCCGGAATGGCGTTGGTACCAACGACAAGCAAATTCGAACCGAGCATTCCTCGCTCATCAGCCCTTCGAAGAATATCTCCAGCCTGACTCGCCAATAGTGGTAGCCTAAGAGCGCGATACATGGCGCAGCTTTCATCCACGCTTAAAACGCTGGTCTCAATCCGGCTTTTTAGCCCGGCTTTCAGATTTCTGAAATCTTCAAATCGTTTGAGATTATCGTCATCGAGAGCCCCGAGGCTGACACCGTTTCCATTTCGACCAGTGATCTCGTATAGATACTTGCGACCTTTTGAGGTTTTAATTCGAAGGTCGTAGGGCATGGCCGCAAGCTGCTGACATGCCTCCATCCAGACCTCGTAGCGTTGCTCGAGATTTACAATGGTACGGGTCTGCTCATCACTAAAAGCACGAAACATGCGCCGTTATCCCACAATTTTGGAATTTTGCAAATTGTGGGACAACACATTAATCGATAAGCTGCCCCAACGGTAAATTGACCTGCACACCAATCCGCGTAATCAGTCTTCGCAATAAAGGGAGAAACGCACATGTCAGATCTGCTGCACAAAGTCGAAAACGGTATCGCCACGCTCACATTCAATCGTCCGGAGGCGATGAATGCGCTGTCTCAGGAAACTTTCGAGGTCGGCATTCCGCTTCTGGAACAATGGGCGCAGGATGATGATGTGCGCTGCGTCGTCGTAACCGGCACTGGCGACCGTGCATTCTGTGCAGGCGGCGACGTGAAAGCGATGAATGCAGGCCGCGGCGCAGAGCAGACGACCGAGCAAAAAGTGAACCGTCAGCTTGGCATTCACCGCATGTCCGGCCTTCTTAACTCCATGCCGAAGGTGACGATTGCAGCCGTCAACGGCGTTGCAGCGGGCGCTGGCTTCTCAATCGCGCTGTCTTGCGACCTGCGCATTGCCTCCAGCCGCGCGCGCTTCACAACAGCGTTTGCAAAAGTCGGCTTTGCAGGCGATTTCGGCATTACATGGCCGCTGGTTCGTACTCTCGGCGAAGCCAAAGCCAAAGAGCTACTCTTCCTCTCTGAAATGGTGACCGTAGACGAGGCTTTGCGCCTTGGCCTCGTCAACAAGGTCGCTGATGCAGACGGCTTTGACGAAGCGGTCACAGAACTAGCGACACGCATCTCCTCTGGCGCACAGCTCGCTTACCGCTACATGAAAGAGAATGTACGCCTGTCCTCCACCGAGAACTATCAGACCATGCTGGAGCGCGAAGCCTTCACGCAGATCTACACGGGCGAGTCTGAAGACCATAAGGAAGGCGCGCGAGCCTTTGTTGAAAAGCGCGCACCGAACTTCAAGGGCCGCTAAGCCGCGCCCTAACGCAGCGGGGAGATTGACCCTCCCCGCGACTTGCGCAATCCCTTGGATATGCGCCCCGGACTTAAACTCTCAGACGAGCCAGCTGGTCATATGATCAGGCTTTGCGGACACGACCTTCGCCCGCTCAAAGAGGGTGCGCTTTACTGGCCAGCACAGAAAACGCTGATTGTCTCCGACCTGCACTTTGAAAAGGGCTCCAGCTATGCCCGCGCAGGCCAGCACTTACCGCCTTATGACACCCGCACAACTCTCGGCCTGATCACCCGCCTGATTGCAGAGCTAAACCCGGAACGTGTCATCTCGCTGGGCGATAGCTTCCACGACCCGCGCGCCCATGAGCGCCTGCCCGAGGACGACTGGAGCGCCATTTGCGCGCTGACTGCGTCGCTCGACTGGGTATGGGTTGAAGGAAACCATGACCCTGACCCACCTGAGGGCCTCGGCGGCACAGCCTTCAAGGAACTCAAACTCGGTCGCCTCACGTTCCGGCATGAACCGACAGGCGAGACCGGCGAGATTTCAGGACACCTTCACCCGTGTGCACGCCTTATCGGACGTGGAAACAAAATGGTCCGCCGCCGCTGTTTCGTGACAGATGGCAACAGCCTTATCCTGCCGAGCATGGGTGCGTTCACGGGCGGGCTGAATGTGCTCGAAAAGCCGTACCAGCCGCTTTTCCCGCGTGGGCTTCAGGTTTTCATGATGGGAACCGACCGCGTTTATGCGGTGCCGACAACACGCCTCGCGCCAGATCGTTCATCCGGCGCACGCTGGAAATTCTAAAAACAGCTTAGCTTTTAGAGGCCTGTGTCAGCCGCTGCACGCATCTGACGAAGCAGAGTTGGGGTCACCTGACCTGATTGCGGATAACCGTTCGCGCCCTGGAAGGCGAGGATGGCGTTACGGGTCTGGTTGCCGAACCGGCCATCAGGGAAACCCGCATTATAGCCAAGCTCGTTCAGCAGTTCTTGCGCCTGGCGCACCTGTCCGTTCAGCGCAAGTTCGGTCGGCGCAGATGTTTCTGCTGGCGCAGATGCCGCCGTTTGAGACTGCTGCGGGAAGATACCGTTGGCTGCAGGATCGCTTTGTGTTGGCGTGTAAGCCGCAGCACGTCGAAGAGCTGACTGGGCCGCTGTCGGGTCAATCTGCGCAGCAAGCTCGGAAACTTTAGAGCCGGCGCCGCTATCACCCATTTGCTCGGCAACAGCATACCAGTAAAGCGCTTCAGCAGGATCTGCCGTCACACCAAGGCCCTGCTCGTAAAGCACGCCCAGATTATACTGGCTGTCGACAAGACCGTATTCAGCCGCAGAGCGGAACCATTGTGCAGCGCCTGCATAGCTTTGCGGGCCGCCCTCACCTTCAGCAAAGAAGACTGCCAGGTCGTGCATGGCTTTCACATTGCCATTTTCCGCTGCAAGTTCAGTCCACTGGCGCGACTGCGCAAGATCGCGAGGCACGCCCTGCCCACGCTCATAGAGCTTGGACATGCGATACTGCGCCATTGCGAGACCACCATCAGCCGAGTTCTGAATAAGCGTAACCGCTTCGCGGATATTGCCTTCTTCAAGCAGGCGCATACCGTCCTGATATTGGGTCACCGGCGTCACGACAGGCGGCGGAGGTGCTGCTGGCTCTGCAGAGGCAGGCTGCGCGGAGGCCAATTCAGAAGGTGCGATCGGCACAGCATTCTGGATAGAGATCGGCTGACCGGTCAGCTGACTGCGATTGAGGTCACTGGTCGTCGGACCGTTATTGCGAGCCGTCTGAACCGGCGCAGGCGCTGGCGCTTCTGCGGTCTCAGCACGACGCGGCGCTGGGGCCGGTGCAGGCTCGGATTCGATGAGGCGTTCTTCGCGGCGCGGCGTTGATTCCTCAGTAGCTTCAGAGACTGCCGCTTCGCTTTCAGTGACTTCAGGCCCGACAATTTCAAGGCCAATGCCAGCGTCCGCGCCATTTTCCAGCGCAGACAGCTCGTCAGCGCCTGCCGATGGCACCAGTGGCGTGCGACTATCAACCTGCCCACGTGCAGATGGGCCATCAAGATAATCGAGGCCTGAATCCTGCTTGCCGCGCATCAGCATGAAGCCTGCGGCGCCTGCTGCAGCGATTGCGATAACCGATGCCGCAGCAATCAGAGGCAGTTTAGAGCTACCGCCACCCTTTTTGCCGCCCTTGGCAGCAAGAACCTTCGGCGCTTTGCGGCCGCGACCGGTTTCTTGCGCGGCATTTGCCGCCGCGCGAGCGCGTGACAGGTAATCTGAAGCGCTGCCTGTATCCGGAACAGACATAGGCGCATCATCATCGAAACTATCGTTTTCAAAGGATGTGTTTTCGTCGAACTCGGCAGCATCAAGGTCGAAGCCGGAGCCTGGAACGTCTGCGGCGAAGCCATCATCCGGCTCATCCAGATCATCATCAAAGCTGGCTTTTGAGGACGGCGTTTCAAACTCGTCATCGCCAAAGTCGGCCCACGGGTCATCTTCAACAGGTGCAGGCTTAGCCTTTTCAGCCTTCGGAGCTGGCGGCTCAGGCAGATCGAAATCGGCATCAAGCTCTTCAGGAACCTCCGGAGCAGCAACGCTTTTTTGCTTCGCATCTGCTGCATCGAGGCGAGCCTCAAAGCTATCGAAAGACATTGGCGGCGCTGCAGGGCGGGACACACCATCCGGATTAGAGAAGTCTTCCACCGCAGACAGACGCTCGGCCAGAGACGCCATAGCTTTCTGGATCGGGCTGATTGAGGACGATGTCGCCTGCTCAACCTGCGCAATACGGTCGGTGACCTTACCAAGCGCTGTCTCAACCTTTTCAGACTGACGCTGTTCGCTCGCCTGAATCTCGCTGGAGAGACGGTTTACGCTTTCATCCTGACGCACCTGAAGGTTCTTCGTCAGCGTAGTGACATGATCTGTGAAATCGCGGATCGCAGACGCGCTACGTTCTTCAGAGGCCTCGACGCGGGAGTTCAACGCGCTTGCAAGCTCGTCCATCTTTGCGGTGACCGATTCAAGCGGCTCGCCCGTCTCACGAGTTTCAATCTCGGAGAGGCGCTTCTGGAAGGCGTTCGCGAAGTCGTTCAGCTGGTCGCGCAAAGCGCCGCCAATCTCAGAATCATTGCGTTGTTCAACCGTCGCCACACGCTTGTCGAGCTTTTCTGCAATGCCGGTGACTTCCTCGCCAATGGCTTCAACAGCCTGTGTCTGGCGCTGCTCGGTACGGCGCATGCGCTTGGCAATTTCATTCACTGCCGAGTTCATCTCGGAGAACACTTCAGTGGACTGAGACGCAGCCGTTTCAATCTGGCCGGTCAATTCACTGCGCGTATCGGAGATGGTCTGCGCCAGCTCTGTCTTAATCGCCTCGATGCGCTCTTCAAACTCAGCGCGGAGCCCGACAAGGCCTTCGCCCTCAAACTGGCCAAGGCGTTCATCAAGCTGCGAGAAGCTGGATTCAAGACCGGAAAGCGCCGCGTCTGTTGTCATTTCCGCGCGAGACAAACGTTCGGCAATGTCTTCGAGCTGTCCTTCAACGTCATCACGCTGGGCTTTCGCCTGTTCTTCCAGTCGGGACACCAGATCGAAAGCCTGAAGGCTACGGTTTTCCGTTTCGGTGATATTGCGCCCGAAGCGTTCAACGCTATCGGAAACCTTTGTCAGCGTGCCGGATACATTATGGTTGATCTCAGTAACGTCGCGCTCGACCTGCGTCATGCGGTCTGTGAGATGCTTGTTTGCGCCTTCGGTGCGCGCAACCGTTTCAGAGAGTGCGCGATCAACTTTCGCAGACGCGTTCTCAATCTGAGAAGTCACAGAGTTCTGAAGGCCGGTAACTTTCTGAGTGACGGACTGGTCCATCTCGCCAAGGCGCTCATCCAGCGATTTCAGCTGGGTTTCAGCGCTGGCGTGCTTGGCTTCGGTTTCGCTGCGTGTTTGCTCGATACGCTCGGACAGGTTTTCCAGTGCCTTTTCGAGCGAGCGCATAGCGCGCAGACTCTGATGCGAGGCATCATCCGCTTCAATCTGATCGATACGGCGCTTCAGAAGGGCTTGTGCCTGTTGCAGCTCTTCAGCGGCAACATCAATGCGCCCCTCAATGGCCTGCTGAGATTTCTCAGTATCGTCGAGACGGTTCAGCAAACCGACGACGGACTTATCAATATCGGTAATCGCAAGACGCGAACGGGCTTCAGCCGCCTCAACGCGGCGTGTCAGTTCATCAAGCGCAGCTGAGCTTGTGCTCGTCGCGCGCGGCGCAGGTCGCTCGATCTCCGGTACGTCATTATGAGCGGTCTGAGGCGCTGCCTGCTGGCGGCGCGCTTCCGCTTCTGCGGCGTTCTGATCTGATTCGAGGAGCAATCTGTTCAGATAGTCCCCAAGCGTAATTCCTTCAGTGCGTGCAGCCTGCAGAGCCGCTTCACGCGCTTTGGAATCTATGCCTTTGACGCTCCATGGGCCACGCGCTGACATGGACACCCCTCAAGTTGACGCATTACCGCAATACTAATGAAAATCTTAAAAGCCACCGTTCGTATTAAGGGGGAGTTAAGAATGGTAAAAACCTGACTTAACCCGGTAATTTTTGCCGCCCTCTGAAAACGCCGGAGAATTTCTGAAACCGTCAGGCGAGTCTGAAAATTAACGTTGACGTTCACGTTAGGTGAAGTATGTTTCCCGACATGAACGCACTCTCTGAAAGCAAAAAACCGCTCGATACGCGTACCTACGCCATCAGCGAACTCGCCCGCGAATTTGGCGTCACGCCTCGCGCCCTCCGCTTTTATGAAGACAAGGGCCTCCTCTCGCCCGACCGCGACGGCATGAACCGCGTCTACTCGAACCGCGACCGCGCCCGCCTGAAGCTTATCCTGTCAGGCCGCAAAGTCGGGTTCTCGCTCAATGATATTCGCGAAATTCTCGACCTGTACGATCTGGGCGACAATCAACGCTCGCAGCTGCGCGCCGCTTATAAAAAGCACAAGCAGCAGATCGAAGTGCTGAACCAGCAACGCCTCGAAATCGACGAAGCACTCGACGCGCTTCACAAAGGCGTGTCCTGGCTGGAAAGCAAACTCGAGACGATCGGCCCATCCGAAAACGAATCCGAAGCTGCCCGCGCTTATGACGCTGTCGCGCGCAAAAGCTTTGAAACCGAAGAAGACTGAGACGGCTGCGGCCCTGACGCTGTCAGCAAAAACTCGGCACCTTACTTAAAGAAAGAAAAGACTTATGCCACGTTACAAGGCTCCTGTTCTCGACATGCAGTTCATCCTTCACGATGTGCTTTCGCTACAGAATTATTCCAACCTGCCAGGCTTCTCTGACGCCTCACCTGATCTGATCGACCAGATCCTCGAAGGCGGCGCGAAATTCGCTGAAGATGTCCTGTTCCCGCTGAACTATTCCGGCGACAAGGAAGGCTGCAAACGTAATCCGGACGCGACGGTCAAAACGCCAGACGGCTTCCCTGCCGCTTACGAGCAGCTTGTTGATGCGGAATGGCTCTCGCTTTCAGCTGACCCGAAATATGGCGGTCAGGGTCTGCCGGGCGTTGTGAATATCGCGATCAACGAAATGCAGTCCTCGTCCAACATGGCCTTTTCCATGTACCCCGGCCTTACCCATGGCGCGTATCAGGCGCTGCTCGCGGGCGGCTCTGAAGACCAGAAACAGACCTACGTCACGAAGATGATCAACGGCAAATGGTCGGGCACGATGAACCTCACTGAACCTCAGTGCGGCACAGACCTCGGCCTGATCAAAACGAAAGCCGTTCCGCAAGCTGACGGCTCTTACAAAATCACTGGCCAGAAAATCTGGATTTCCGGCGGTGAGCAGGACCTGTCTGAAAACATCATCCACCTCGTGCTCGCACGCATTGAAGGCGGACCTGAAGGCATTAAAGGCATCTCTCTCTTCGTTGTGCCGAAATTCATTCCGGACGCTGACGGCAATCCGGGCGAGCGCAACGCACTTGAGTGCGGCGGCCTTGAAGAAAAGATGGGCATTCACGGCAATGCAACCTGCGTCATGAACTATGACGGCGCGACAGGCTGGCTCGTTGGTGAAGAGCATAAAGGCATGCGCACAATGTTCGTCATGATGAACGAAGCGCGCCTTGGCGTCGGCATGCAGGGTCTCGCCCAGGCCGAGATCGCTTACCAGAACGCCGCTGATTTTGCCCGTGACCGCCTGCAGAGCCGCGCGCTCTCTGGTCCGGCCGCACCAGAAAAACCAGCTGATCCGATCATCGTCCACCCGGATGTACGTCGCATGCTGATGGATAGCCGCGCCTTCACCGAAGGTGCCCGTGCGTTCATGTTCTGGACGGCACTTTACGGCGACCTTCTGCACAAGTCTCAGGACGACGCCGTGCGCCAGAAAGCCGGCGACTATATGGCTCTCATGACACCTGTCGCAAAAGCCTTCCTCACAGACATCGGCTTCAAGACGACGTCTGAATGCCTGCAGCTTCACGGCGGCATTGGCTACACGCAAGAAATGGGCGTTGAGCAGTATATGCGTGATGCGCGTATTGCGATGATCTATGAAGGCACGAACGGCATTCAGGCGCTCGATCTTGTCGGCCGCAAGCTGGCGGCAAATGGTGGCCGCGCAATCTTCACCTTCTTCAAAGAGATGGACGATTTCGTCGGCGAAAACGCTGACAATGGCGACATGAAACTCTTTACGGACGCACTTTCCGACGCGAAGAAAAAGCTGGAAGCTGGCACGACATGGCTCATGCAGAACGGCCTCTCCAACTTCAACAATGCGGCGGCAGCATCCACCGACTACGTCCACCTCTTCGGCTACACAGCCATGGCCTATATGTGGTCCATGATGGCGAAGACGGCGCTCGAAAAGGATGACGGCTCTGATCCATATTACGCCAACAAGGTGAAAACAGCGCGCTACTATATGGAACGCGTCCTGCCGAAAGCCGGCTCCCACCTTGATATGCTGAAAGCGGGCGCAGACAGCGTGATGGCTCTGGAAGCTGACGCGTTCTAAATTTCAAACCTATTCAGACACCGGGCCTCCAGCAGGCCCGGTTCACGCTTTTTCCGCCGAAATACTGCATTTTTCGGGCGCGCCTACCGCAACGTCACGGGGCGACAAAGCTCTGCGGAATGCCTATATCGTTGACGCAAACGTTACATAAAAATCTCGGAGGGAAATATGCTGCAATCACCTCTCGATATTCCGGCCTCAGGCTGGCGTCTCGACGAAGAAGTTTCAATCTTCTCGGACTCGGTTGGACAGTTCTTTGAAAAGGAATGCGCACCGCACGTACCGCAATGGCGAAATGACGGCATTGTTCCCAAAGAGATGTGGCTCAAAGCCGGTGAGATGGGCATTCTCGGCGCCTCTGTTTCCGAAGAATATGGCGGCATGGGCGGCGACTTCCGTCACGAAGCCATCATCGCAGAACAGATGGGCTGGAAGGGTATCGATGGCTTCGGCATCACCCTCCATAACGGCATTATCGCGCCGTACATTGAGAGCTTTGGCACTGAAGAGCAGAAGCAGAAATACCTGCCGAAAATCGCGACTGGCGAAATCATCACCGCCATCGCCATGACAGAGCCAGGCACGGGCTCTGACCTTCAGAACATCAAAACCACCGCAAAGAAGAATGCGGACGGCTATGTTCTCAATGGCTCGAAGACCTTCATCTCGAATGGCCAGAACGCCAACCTCATCCTCGTTTGCGCAAAGACGGATCCGACCGAAGGCGCCAAAGGCGTCTCCATCATGCTTGTTGAAACCGATGGCGCAGCAGGGTTTGAGCGCGGCCGCAATCTTGAGAAAATCGGCCAGCATGCGGCTGATACTTCAGAGCTGTTCTTCAATGATGTTCAGCTCGGCCCGGACGCGGTGCTCGGCGGCAAGGAAGGCATGGGCTTCATCCAGCTTATGCAGAAGCTTCCGCAGGAGCGTCACATTATCGGCGTGCAAGGCATGGCTACGATCGAGCGCGCCATCCAGGTCACCGTTGAGTATGTAAAGCAGCGCAAAGCCTTCGGCAAAACCATCTGGGACTTCCAGAACACCCAGTTCAAGCTGGCAGAATGCAAAACCGAGGCAACTGTCGCAAAAGTGTTCGTCGATCGCTGCACCGACCTACTCCTTGAAAACAAACTGGATTCTGCGACGGCCAGTATGTCGAAATACTGGGTGTCCGATTTGCAATGTAAAATCGTGGACGAATGCCTCCAATTGCATGGCGGCTATGGTTATATGGATGAATATCCGATCGCCCAGATGTACGCAGACAGCCGTGTCCAGCGCATTTATGGCGGCGCAAACGAAGTCATGAAGATGCTGATTGCGAGGACAATGTAATCTGATGTCCGATTTTGATCCGGCACAGTTTTTCAGAAATGACAGCCCGGCAGCGCCGGCGGCTGCGAAGCATCTTGGCTTCGAATTTCAGGATGCCGAGAGTGCGCGCGGCTGGATCAAAATCAAATTCAATCCAAAGCCCGAGTTTCTGAACCCGGCAGGCGTGATTCAGGGCGGTTTCCTGATGGCCATGCTGGACGACACTATGGGCCCAGCAGTGCTGGTAAAATCGGGCGGCAAATACATGTCGAGCTCGATTGACCTGCACGCTCACTATCTGCGTCCGGTGCGCCTTGGTCCCGTTATCTGCGAGGCAGAGGTTACACAGCTCGGACGTTCAGTCGCCTATCTTGAGAGCAAGCTGTTCGATGAACGCGGACGCCTTTGCGTACGCGCCACGTCGAGCGCCATGCTTATGAAATTTCCGACACCGGTATAAAAGATCCGAAAGGGAGAACACCAAATGGCAGAAGCATATATTTATGACGCGGTGCGCACACCGCGCGGGAAAGGAAAGGCCAGCGGCGCGCTGCATGAAATCACCGCGCTTAGCCTCGCAACACAGGCCCTTCAGGCTGTACGCGACCGTAACGACCTCGACACTTCAAAAGTGGACGACGTGGTTCTCGGCTGCGTCTCTCCGGTTGGCGAGCAAGGCTCAGACATTGCGCGTATTGCTGTTCTGAACGCAGACTATTCTGAAACCGTAGGCGGCGTTCAGGTTGACCGCTTCTGCGCCTCAGGCCTTGAAGCCTGTAACATGGCAGCCGCGAAAGTTATGACTGGCGAAGCGGACATGGCAATCGGCGGCGGCGTTGAAGCAATGTCACGCGTCCCTATGGGCTCTAATGGCGGCGCATGGTCAACAGACCCGAGCATTGCCCTGAAATCCTATTTTGCCCCGCAAGGCATCGGCGCGGACCTTATCGCGACGAAATACGGCTTCTCCCGCGATGACGTTGACGCCTTCGCTGTAGAGAGCCAGCGCCGCGCCGCGCAAGCCTGGGAAGAAGGCCGTTTCGGCAAGTCTATCGTGCCTGTGAAAGACCAGATGGGCGCTGTTATCCTCGACCGTGACGAGCATATGCGTCCGGAAGCAGACATGCAGTCTCTGGCTGGCCTCAACCCTAGCTTTGCCGGTCTTGGCGGCATGGGCTTTGATGAAGTTGTGAAGCGTCGCTACCCGGAAGTCGAAGCAATCAACCACGTCCACCACGCGGGTAACTCTTCCGGTATCGTTGATGGTGCGTCTGCTGTTCTCTTCGGCACGAAGGAAATGGGTGACGCGCTGGGCCTTAAACCACGTGCACGCGTGAAAGGCTTTGCTTCTATCGGTTCTGAACCGTCCATCATGCTCACTGGTCCGGAATTCGTGACCACCAAGCTTCTCAAAAAGCTCGGCATGGAAGCGTCTGACATCGACCTTTACGAGCTGAACGAGGCGTTCGCGTCTGTGGTTCTGCGCTTCATGCAGGCGCACGACATTGCGCACGACAAGATCAACGTAAACGGCGGCGCGATCGCTATGGGTCACCCGCTCGGCGCGACCGGCGGCATGATCCTCGGCACAATGGTCGACGAGCTTGAGCGCTCAGACAAAGAGACAGCTCTCATCACGCTTTGCGTCGGTGCGGGCATGGGCACAGCAACAGTTATCGAGCGCGTCTGATCATGTCTGATCCGAAAAAACCATCCGCACTCGTGACAGGCCTCCCGATCGGCATGGGGCTGGGGATCGCACTTGGCGTATCCTTCGCGCTTGCCATCGGCAACATGGCCTTTCTGGGGATTGGTTTGCCCTTTGGATTACTACTCGCACCAGTGTTTGGCGAAGCCATGCTGAAGCGAAAAAAGACATCAGATCATGACGAACAGAACTCATAATTCAGAGGAAATCTAATGAACCTCGAAACATTCAAATTCGAAATCGACGGCGACGGCATTGCGCTGGCAACTTTCGACGTACCAGGCCGCTCCATGAACACTCTGACCGGTCAGGTCGTTCAGGATATTGTCGCTCTGGCCGCTGAAGTTGCGTCCAATGATAAGATCAAAGGCCTCGTCATTACATCCGGCAAGCCATCAGGCTTCTGCGCGGGCGCTGACCTTGGCGAAATGAACCAATCCGCAGGTGGCGACGCCGCAAAAGACGAAGACGAGCAGACAAAACTCAAAAAAACGTTTGACCGGTCTTTCGTGCTGAACAAAACCTTCCGCGAGCTGGAAACCTGCGGCAAGCCGGTTGCTGCGGCAATCAACGGCCTCGCGCTCGGCGGCGGTCTGGAACTCGCGCTCGCGTGTCACTACCGCGTTGCGGCGAACGACAATCCTAAGCTCCAGCTTGGTCTGCCAGAAGCGAAAATCGGCCTTCTGCCAGGCGCAGGCGGCACGCAGCGTCTGCCACGTCTGATCGGCCTGATGGCTGCCAGCCAGTACATTCTGGAAGGCAAGTCCATGAAAGCTGACGAGGCACTTGGTCTTGGCGTCGTCAACGAACTCGCGCCAACAGCTGAGCTGGTTGAAAAAGCCAAAGCATGGGCAAAAGCCAACCCGAACGCGAAAGCGCCATGGGACGAAAAAGGCTTCAAATTCCCGGGCGGCGTTCCAAACCAGCACCCTAAGGCGACCCAGATCTCTACCATGGGCAATGCGATGATTTCATCGAAAACCTATGGCAATTATCCGGCGCAGACGAACATTCTGAAATGCCTCTATGAAGGCTCTCAGGTGCCGATCGATGCAGGTCTTCGCATCGAGACACGCTACTTCATCGACACGCAGCAGCGTCCGGAAGCTAAAGGCATGATCCGCTCGCTCTTCGTTTCCATGCAGGAACTCTCCAAGGGCGCATCCCGTCCGGCAGCGCCTGCAAAATACGAAGTGAAGAAAGCAGCGGTTCTCGGCGCGGGCCTTATGGGTGCGGGTATTGCCCACGTTCAGGCGATGGCTGGTATTGAAACTGTGCTTCTCGACGTCTCTCAGGAGAGCGCCGAGAAAGGTAAGGCTTACTCCAAGCGCATCCTCGACAAGCAAGTCTCTCGCGGCAAGATGAGCCAGGAGAAAGCTGACGGCATTCTCTCCCTCATCACGCCAAGCACAGACTACTCCCAGATCAAGGGCGCAGACATTGTGGTTGAGGCCGTGTTCGAGGACACAGAGCTGAAAGCCAAAGTCACGAAAATGGCTGAAGAGCACCTCAGCGAAACAGCTGTTATGGGCTCTAACACCTCTACCCTCCCGATCACCGGCCTCGCAGAAGCATCTGTCCGCCCTGAAAACTATATCGGCGTCCACTTCTTCTCACCGGTTGAGCGTATGGGCCTTGTCGAGATCATCCTCGGTGACAAAACCACCGAAGAGACTCTTGCCAAGACAATCGACTATGTTCTGAAGATCCGCAAAACACCAATCGTTGTGAACGATTTCCGCGGCTTCTACACATCACGCTGCTTCGGCACATACACGCAGGAAGGCATGGAAATGCTGATGGAAGGCATCAAGCCAGCCATCATCGAGAATGTCGGCCGTCAGTGCGGCATGCCAATGGGCCCGCTGGAAGTCTCTGACTCCGTCGGCCTCGACACGGCGCTGAAAATTGGTCGCCAATACGCCAAAGCTGCGGGCGTTGATGCGAATGAGCAGCCATCCAGCCAGTTCCTTGCATGGCTTGTGGAAGACAAAGGCCGCGTCGGCCGTAAAGCCGGCAAGGGCTATTACGAGTATGGCGATAACGGCAAGCCGACGCGCCTCTGGCCGGACCTGTCCGACAAGCTGGAAGTGAAAGTCGACGAGTGCCCGCCGGAACTCAAAGAAGAGCTGACCAAGCGCTTCCTCTTCCGTCAGTGTATCGAAGTTGCGCGCTGCTTTGAAGAAGGCGTGATCACAGACGCACGTGACGCGGATATCGGCTCGATCCTGGCGTGGGGCTTTGCACCATACACAGGCGGCTGTGCGTCTTACATGGACCTGAAATGGGGCATCAAAGCCTTCGTTGCAGAAGCTGACCGTCTTGCTGACGCGCACGGCGAACGCTTCCGTCCGAATGCAATGCTGCGCGAAATGGCTGAGAAGGGCGAGACCTTCTACTCCCGCTTCCCGCCAGCAAAGCAGGAAAAAGCGGCCGCGTAAGGCGAACGATTCCTCCACGGGCGGCCATGTTGTCGCCCGACTGCAAAGCCGGGGTTCACGCCCCGGCTTTTTTGCACCCGTCAGTGTAAATACAGCTCTGGCATTGCTGCCCCCGCAGAATAGTGCAACCGTAAGCTCGGGACGTACAATCAGGGGAATTCATTGAATGAAATACACTGCGATACTCGCAGCGCTCTTTACTGCCTGCGCATCTGCACCTGCCGTCATGGCGGAAGACACACTGCCACCACCATTTGACGACATTGAACTGCCGGAAGGGCGTATGCTCGTCTATGGCGACCGCACCTGCCCGGAAGGCAGCGAGCTTGCCGATGGCAATGGCAATAGCGAGATCAACAGATTGATGGCGCTTATCGCCGATGGTGGCCGCTGCCCCGACATGCCAATTGTCCGCATGTCACATGGTGTAACCTTCCGCGCTGACACTCAGAATTACTGCGTCGTTCAGGCGCGTGATACCCGCACTGCCGACCTCTCTTACTGCGTGGTGAGCGAGTAGAACTAATTAGAGATAGCGGGGTGGCACGGCATGCCGCCAGGCCATGGCAATTGCCGAACGTGCGGTTGCGTCATCGCACGCGGGCAGAGCCATTTTTGTAGCTCCCTTTTCGCCCCACTTGTTCGGAATTTTGCTAAATAGCTCCGGCTCTGCTTCTACCAGCATGTCCTGTTCGTCAGGCGTCAACATAAGGTTCACGGACAGGTCCGCCTCCAGAAGCGTGGCGAAGATTTTGCCTTTTGGCAGATCAACCCGGAAACTTCCCCTATCAAAATGGGGCTTTTCGCAGGCGTCGGGAAAGCTCAGGGCCAAGGCCCTGAGCTCCTCATTTGTCATTGTGCCGGACCAATGTGAGTGTTCACAAAGGTGATGATTTCCTGCAGCACGCCCTCGCGGGAGCCCTCATCCAGAATGGAGTGGTTCTGGCCCGGGAATGTGCGGATTTCATAGTATTTACCGGCGGCTTCTAGCGCTTCAGCCATGATCTCGCTTTGCTCGTCAGGAACAATCAGATCGTCCTCACCATGCAGAAGAAGCACAGGCGCCTGGAACGCCTCAGCGTGCATAGCGGCTGAACGTGGCGCGAGGTCTTCCGGCTCAACACCGTCACGGCCGAACTGATCCACCCAGTAGCGATATGGCATGCTGTCTACGCCATAGCGGTCTTCTTCATAACGCAGCATTGCGTGCAGATCAGAAACGCCAGCAACCGCGACAACGCAGTTATAGAGGTCCGGTGTAAACGCACCGCCAGCAAGCGCAGCATAGCCGCCATAGCTCCAGCCGACGATACAAACGCGGTCAGGGTCAGCCCAGCCCTCCTGAATGAGAATGTTCACGCCATCGGTGACGTCCTGCTGCATCGCACGGCCCCATTCGCCGCGACCTGCCATTGTGAAGGCACGGCCAAAGCCGTCCGAACCACGGAAGTTTGGCTGGAAGACGAGATAGCCCTGATTAGCGATAGACTGCGCGAGGAAGTCATACTGCATGCGGTCGTAAGCTTCCGGACCGCCATGCGGCATGACAATCATCGGCATAGGCTCAAGGTTTGCCATATCGGTATTGCTTGGCCACGTCACAATTGATGGAATAGTGTAGCCATCATCTGTCGTGTAGGAAATCGTCTCGATCACCGCCATGTCTTCAGGCTGGATCCAACGACGCTCCGGCACGACCAGAACAATGCTCGCGGATGCGATATCATAAACGACATAGTGACCTGAGAAGAAGCGGCCAGACACGTAGACAACGATGCGTGAGCCGTCCGCGCTGCGGCTTTGATAGCTTACGCTCGTGCCCTGGAACTGCTCCATTAGCGAGTCCATGGCAGTCGTCAGGTCTTCATCAAAGAAGTGGTAAGCTGGGCGAAGACCGGAATAACGGATACCCGTCATCTCACGATCCTGATTGAGATAAACCGCTTCGATCTCGCGGCCCTCTTCTACAAAGAACGGTCCGGTTTTTTCGCCAGTCTGCAGGTTGATGTAATAGACACCGTCAGCTGTTTCATCTTCTGTCGGCAGAACAACGACCAGGCTTTCCCGATCCGGGCTAAGGCCGCGAACCTGATGCTCACGCAGAGGCTCGTTCGACGTGAAAATCGTCTGCCAGTCATCGCCCCGGCGTGTCTCGATAGAATAATTGCCGCTCTCAATGTCGTATTTCTCACGAGAAACAGCGTCACCGTCGCGGGTGATGACCCAGCCAACCGTCTCGGCATCGCCGAGAAGAACGCGGCGGCCACTACCTGTATTCAGATTGACGCGGAACACGTCATAACGGAATGGCGGTGTGCGGTTATAAGATGGTACGTAAACGTACTCGCTATCCTCCTCGATACCAATAATACCGGTCATGCCGGCCTGACGCGGGTGCATACCACGCACATCGCGCGCCAGCGGATTCACAACGCCCCGCTCGGTATCAACCACGAAAATGGACACCTGATCGAACCGGCCGCGCGAACCGAATGCACGCGTACGCTCGGATGCGATCAACGCGACATGCTCGTCGTCAATAAAGCCGGTGCCGTTTGCGCGAAGGTCGCGAACATTGGCATGGCAATGCTCTGTTTGTTCGGCGATGTTGAACACACAGAGGTATTCCTGCCCGTCAATCTCGTGAATAATCGAGAGCATCGAGCCGCTCGGGGACAAATCTACCGCGCTATATTCAGGGCTCGCTGCATACTCTGCGAGGGTTGGCGTTGCCTGCGCAGCCTGCGAGAGAACCGCGCCCAAGAACAGCGAACCAAGAATGCGTTTCAGGGTCATCAGATACCACCTAGGTTTCTTACAAAACAGGACAGATACGTCATGCCTGCGCACCACGACAGCGCACAGAACATCACGAACCTGTAATCGTAAATTTGATAGAATAACCTTTCAGCCGCGTCCACAAGAGGCCTGCTATTCTTCCCCGAAAATCATCGGGGAAGCGCAATTACTCACCACCAATATGCTGGTCGACGAAGTTAATGACCTCACGCAGAACTTCGACGCGGGACTCCTCGTCCATGATGGAGTGGTTCTGCCCGGAGAACGTCCGTATCCGAACCTGACGCCCCGCATCATCTAGCTCATCTTCCATGCGACGGCTCTGCGTTGGTGGCACGATCATGTCATCGTCGCCATGCAGGAGAAGTACGGGCGCCTGAATTTCGTCTGCGCGATAGTAAGGCGAGATTGGCTCCAGCTCGTCACGGTCCACGCCCGCGCGTCCATACTGGTCGGTCCAGTAACGATAGGCCTGACTGTCATCACCGCGATCAAGAGAGACATCACTCAGCATACGATAAAGGTCCGAAACGCCCGCAATTGATACGGTGCACTGGTACATTTCAGGATTAAGCACGCTGCTCATGAGCGCCGAGTATCCGCCATAGCTCCAGCCAACAATGCAGATGCGTTCCGGATCAGCCCATCCGGCCCGAATGAGAAGCTCGACACCATCGGTTACATCGTGCTGCATGGCGCCGCCCCATTCACCGCGGCCGGCTTCTGTAAATTCAGCGCCAAAGCCCGATGAGCCCCTGAAATTGGGCTGCAGCACCAGATAGCCTTCATTGGCAATGGCCTGCGCCATCCAGTCATAACCGATTGTATCGTGGGACTCCGGGCCACCATGCGGCATGACCACCATTGGCAGCGTATCACCATTTCCCGGCTGTGTGCCGCGCGGCGTGGTGACAACGGCAGA
Source organism: Ponticaulis sp. (assembly GCF_029210165.1). Lineage (NCBI taxonomy): Bacteria > Pseudomonadati > Pseudomonadota > Alphaproteobacteria > Hyphomonadales > Hyphomonadaceae > Ponticaulis > Ponticaulis sp. Next base: position 1,628,721 of record NZ_JARGNT010000001.1, on the reverse strand, counting down.
AATCGTCATGCCGTCGCGAGACTGGTATTCGATAGAATCTGCTGACGCCATCGCCTCGCCGTCGATCCATCCGCGCTGGGCAAGCGAGATAGCGACCGACTGCGTGGTCAGATCGTAGACGATATAATTGCCAGAGAACTGACGACCGGACACGTGCGCGAGGACACGCGTCCCGTCCGCGCTAAGATCAAGCAGATTGATATTCGCGCCGCCGAAGCCGTTTACGAGACGGTCCATCGCTGCGTTGAGATCTTCGTCCAGCATGGCATAGCTTGCCGAAATTCCGGTGTACTCAACACCGATAAACTCGCCATCTCCATTGCTGATCACCTGCCCGATCTCGCGCCCCTCGGACACGTGAAACGGGCCGGTAATGTCTCCGTTCTCCAGCGACATGAAGTAGACGCCATCGGCTGTCCTCTCGGCTGTCGTCTGCACGAAAACGGCGTGCTGGCGATCCTGCGCCACCGCCCGCAGATAGATTGTCCGCAACTCTTCATCGGACGTATAGATGGTCCGCCAGTCGTCCCCGTCCGGCACTTCGACCGTGTAGACGTTTTCATCGCTGTCATAGTTTTCGCGCGCAATCGGATCACCCGACGGCGAAACCAGCCAGCCCGTGGTATCAGATCCGCCACGGATAACGCGGCGACCACGCCCCCGCTGGACTTCAATCGCGAAGACATCCAGTTCAGGCGTGGATGATGCGTTGAACGCCGGAATATAGACCGTCTCACGATCCGGGCTTATGGCCACAATACGACCAAACCCCGTCTGTGCGGGATGGAGGTTGGAGACGCGGCGCACAAGACGCTCAACATCGCCAGTTTCAATGTTCACGAGAAACGGGGTCGACTCGTCATACCGCTCGCCCAGAATATGCGGCACGCGTGTTCTTTGCGTTGCGAGCACCAGAACATGCTCGTCATCCAGAAAATACGTATAGTTCGGGCGTAGATCGCGCAGGTTTGCAAAACACTGTTCAGAACGGTCTGCCACCGTGATGACGCAGAGAAACTCTTCGCCATCGATCGAATGCACCAAAGAAACCTTCGACCCGTCATCGGACAGGTCAGCTGCCAAAAACTCTCTGGGTGCGGCATAGTCTTCAATGGTCGGGTCAGCCCCTGCACTCAAGCCGAGACAAAACAAGCCACCCAGAATTCCGGAAACAAAACGCACGACCACCCCTCCAGACAAAGCGCCGCCCAAGTTGATTTTCGTAGCACTTTGCTACTCAGGATATCAACCTACACACAAAGCTGCGAGATGGAATAATTCTCGGCCGATGGGTCTGGTATTCGCGAAGTAAATCGTTTTAGTTACCGGTTCTCGGGAGGCAATACATGACTAACATTACCGATTCAGGTGATCCGGCGACGGACAAGCCGGAACAGGCGCAGAATGAAGGGTTCGGTTCATTCGGATACCGTACCTATGTTCTCAACGCGCTTCTGATCATCTACATTCTGAACTTCGTTGACCGCGCACTTCTTTCAGTTGTGGCACGTCCGCTCAAAGCAGAGCTTGGAATTTCGGACACGGCGTTCGGTCTTCTTACAGGCTTTGGCTTTGCGTTCCTCTACACCATTGTGGGCATTCCGCTTGCGCGTCTGGCTGAACGCCGCAACCGTGTCCTGATTATCGCGATCTGTGTGGCGCTCTGGTCCCTGATGACTGCGCTTTGTGGTCTGGCGACCGAGATCACCCTGCTTGGCGTCACCATTGGCGGCTTCTGGGTCCTTCTGGCGTGTCGTGTCGGTGTGGGCATTGGTGAAGCCGGCTGTACGCCGCCGGCAAATTCTCTGATCGCTGACTATTACCCGCCGAAGAAACGCTCTTCTGCGATGGGTTATTACGCGATGGGCGTCACGCTCGGTACGCTGGGCGCAAACCTGATCGCTGGCCCGATCGCCGATCATTTCGGCTGGCGTTATGCGTTCTTCATTCTGGGTATTCCGGGCGTTGTGATCGGCCTGATCCTTTACTTCACAGTCAAAGAGCCGCCACGCGGTTACTCAGAGCCGGGTGGTCCTAAAGCGAACGTCCAGCGCGCAACCTTTGGTGAGGCCTTCAAAGAACTCTTCTCCAAGCCGTCTTACTGGTGGATGGTTGCGGGCGCGACAATGGCTGCGTTCTGTGGATACGCCATCTCAGCATTCCAGTCCCTGTACCTTCAACGCGCATTCGGACTGACCGCTGGTGAAGCATCCGTATGGTTTAACGTACCTGCGTATGCAGGCGGCGCTATCGGCACATTCCTCCTCGGATATATCGCCAGCAAGATGAAATCATCTTCGGCCGTTGCATGGCTGTCCGCAGGTGGCCTCATCTTGTGTGTTCCATTCTTTGGACTGGCATTTACATCCGCAATCGGCGCGATCTGCGTCATCGGCCTCGCCGTCGGCAACGGGATCAAATACGGCTATCTTGCTGCTCAGTATTCTATTGCTGCAGGTGTCGTATCCAACCGCGTCCGTGCGACGTCCACAGCCATCATGCTTTTCGTTGTGAACCTGCTTGGCTACGGCCTGGGCCCGCCCGCAGCAGGTATTGTGTCGGACTTAGCGTTCTCTCCAGCTCTTGAAGAAGCAGGCTACGCAGAAGTTCTGGATCGCTCCATGTGTGACGCTGCCGAACGCGCTGTTATCTTTGCTGAACGTGAAGCTCGGATTGCTTCGGGTGAAGCCAGATCGTTCTGGACAGTCCTGTCAGAGGACACCTCGAACAGAGTGAGTCCGATTTCAGTTGAAGCGCGCAATGCAGTGCTCTCAGATCTTGAGCGACCAGTGACCGAAGAACAGTTCGTCTTCTGTGAAGAGCATAACCAATCGAGCACGCGTATTTCCATGCTGTTTCTGACGGTGCTGTATGCCGTTGCAGGCGTGTTCTTCCTCTTCTCCGCAATGCGCCTGAAGCGCGACATGCCGGAATAAGCTGGTACGCAACTCTCTGATCAAAAAGAAAAGCCGGTGAGTTAACTCACCGGCTTTTTTTGTGCCTGAGACTTTCGCCTCGAAAGCTGATCAGCCTTGCGTAATTGGCGTCAGAACAATTTCTACGCGGCGGTTAGCCGGATCTTCTGGCGAAATGCCTGGAAGCGGCTGTGTCTCACCCATGCCAGTTGCATAAAGACGTACCGCATCAATGCCTTGTGCATTCAGATAGTCTGCAACCGTAACGGCGCGGCGCTGAGACAGCTGCATGTTATAGTCGGCAGGGCCGTCTGCACTTGCGTGGCCGACAACGTCTACCGCTGTGGACGGATAATCGACGAGCGTGCGGGCAATATCATTCAGCGTGCCATAGAATTGTGGCTGGATAGACGCGCTATTGACCTCAAATGTTACATTGGACGGGGCTGTCAGATAAATCTGGTCGCCCTGGCGGTCTACCTCAATGCCAGTGCCCGCTGTTTGCTGACGAAGGCGTTCTTCCTGACGGTCCATATAGTCGCCCACTGCAGCGCCAGCGATCGCGCCTACGGCTGCACCGATGGCAGCGTTACGTCCGTCATCACCGCCTGCGAGTGTGCCAAGAGCGCCGCCTGTTACCGCGCCAATACCTGCGCCGGTCAATACGCGCTGGCTTGGGCCACCATCAGTCGCACACCCTGCCAGCAGAAGGGCTGTCGCGGATGATGCAATGATCAGATGTTTCATATCGGTCTACTCCATTCAGAATACGTGTACCGATATCATACGGCCCAGCCTGAATTTTGTTCCGTTACAAACGCGTCAGAACGCAGTGATGTCGTCATTTGACGACAAAATGACAATGACGCTTGACAGACAAGTGCGCTTTACATAAAGTCACCCTCACTTAGCAAGGAGGTTTATATGGCCCACGTAACATTCAAACAGGCGAAACGCCGTTATCAGGTCTGGTTCTGGCCACTTATGGCGCTTTACACCGCAGCTATTCTCGGCGGTACGATGATTTCAAAACAGTTCGAAACAGACCCGATCTGGTTTCTCTATCTGCTGACCGCAGCAACCGTTCTGCCGATCTTCGGCGTGCTGTTCATCATGTGGCGTTATATTCAGGAGACCGATGAATTTACCCGCATGATGCAACTTGAAGCCATGTCCATCGGCGCGCTCATTACTGTCGGCGCAGCGACCGTTATCGGCTTCATGCAACTCTTTGAGTTGATCGAGACGTTCCCGGTCTTTCTGATCCTGCCATTCTTCTTCGTCAGCTATGGCGTGACCAAGCTGGTTCGCGGTAAAGGCGCCTGCGTGTAATGGAGAACATATTGCGCGTGCTCCGCGCCGAGCGAAAATGGAGCCAGGCTGACCTCGCCGAGCAATTGGGAGTGTCCCGCCAATCCATCAATGCAATTGAGACCGGCAAATACGATCCGTCTCTGCCCCTCGCCTTTTCACTGGCCCGGCTCTTCGAACGTCCGATTGAAGAAATCTTCAAAGACCCGGAAGCCGAAACCGTTGAAGCGGCCGAGTAAATCTGACACTCACCCCTCTCACAGAGCCGGGTGAGTGTTGTCATGTGTGATCGATTAAGGATCAACCAGCCGGTTGATCTGTTCGGTCAGAACGGCATCAACAACCGGTGCAATATCGCTTAGCGCCTGAAAAGACGCGCCGGTGACGAAATAGTCCATCACCACCTTGCTTCCCTCACCATCCTGATTGATCGAGATGGTGAGGACCGCCTCGACACCAATGCTCTGAAGCGGACCCAGCGATGCATCAAAGCGCACCATATGATTACCGTCACGATGCATGGCCGCAATGACCTCGCCGTGCAGCACAGAGCCGCCGTCCCAGGTTTCGACCCACATACCGCCCGGGGCAACTTCTGTCAGAGACAGGTTTTCCGCATCGCCGGAATAGGTGTGCGCCGGAGACCACCAATCAGAGAGTGTCGCCATGCGAGCATACTGAAGATTGGACGGAAGTTCGGAGGTGCGCTCCAGATGGATCTGAAAGCCGTCATCCGCCGCGCGAACAACATCGGCAGAAGCAGGCAGAGCGGCCAGAAACAGAGCCGACACGCAGCTTAGAAATCGGATTATCATTAGGTGGCCTCCAGATTAGCGGCTGCAGGTCCGCAATAACCTGCCTAAGCCTTTTTACGCTTGGCTATAGTATACGCAATCGTTTCAAACAGAGCGCGCACTTCAACAGGCTTGATCAAAAATTCGTCAGCGCCCTGCTCCAGACACTGTCCGCGCAGATTGAGCGCCGTATCCGCGGTCACGACAATAATAGGCAGTTTGCCTTTTTCATCGTCTCTCGCACGGATGTGGCCGATCGCCTCCATGCCGTCCATACCAGGCATGCGCAAGTCCATAAGGATGAGGTCGTAGTCTCCCTCATCAATCATCTTCAGACCGGTAGGAGCATCTTCCGCCTCATGCATTTCGATCCGCGCGGCGGTGAGCATTTCCTTCACCACGCGTCGGTTCATAGCATCATCTTCGACGAATAAGATTTTCATTAGTAAAGATTGCCGTCCGATCTGTTAACCATCTCTTTGTTGTAGCATATTCTTGCCAATAAACTAATCACGTCATCATCCGGCAGAAATCGGCGCTGAAACCTGTGGAGAATTCAGTTGTGATGAATTTTCATCTTCAGGGAAGCTCGCCTGAATCAACTTCAAAATATTCTCAGGCTCATATTCGCCCAGTCCGTGTATACCGGATTTTTCGAGGTTTTCCCAGATGAATAGCTGAGTCAACGGATCGGGATTAAGGTCTGGAGCGTCAGTCTGGTTGGTGAAGGCCATATGGAAACGGCCAGACGCGACGGCCTCTGCAAAGTCTTCAGCCGAGTCGATCACGACAGAACTGGCAACCTCATCGGCAAAAAATGCTTCGAAGATCATCTTTTGCATAAAATCATCCTGATAGATGACGAGGCTCACATCTTTGGCACTTGTTGCCGGCGTACTCGCAGTCAGTACAGTATTCGCGGCAGGCTGTTCCGGCACCTTCACCGGTACGCGCACGGTGAACTCAGAGCCCTTACCAAGCTCGCTCTCCACAGAGATCGTTCCGCCCATAGCTTTGACGAAGTTCTCGCAGATTGAGAGGCCAAGGCCTGTACCCGCATATTTGCGGGTCATCGCGCCGTCGACCTGGTGGAATGGCTTGAAGATATTCTCAACCTCATCGGCCGGAATACCAATGCCGGTATCGTGCACGGCGATGCGCAGAATGTCATTGCCGCCCGTATCAGCTTCGCAATAGGCACGCAGCACGACACTGCCTTCCTCTGTAAACTTCACCGCATTGGAAAGCAGGTTGAACATGACCTGACGAAGGCGCTGCTCATCAGACTCAACCAGCTCCGGAATATCGTTCAGCTCCACATCAAGGGTGAGATTTTTAGACTCCGCCTCACCCCGCCAGAGAAGAGTCGCCTCTTCAAACAGGCGTGTAGTTTCAAACGGAGCAATCTCGACACTGACATTGCCGGTTTCGATCTTGGCGACGTCCAGAAGATCATCAACGATCGCCTTCATCGACTTACCCGCGGACTGGACAACACGAAGCCGGTCGCGCATCTCGTCATTCAGCGTGCCATCCTGCAGCAACACCTGAGACATGCCCAGAATACCGTTCAAAGGCGTTCGGATTTCATGGCTGGTCGTCGCGAGGAATTCGGACTTGGCTTTGTTTGCGCGCTCTAGCTCGACATTCGTCGCGTTGAGTTTCTCGTTGACGCGGCCAATCGCATCCCGGCTTTTCCGAACGGATACATAACCCGCCAAGAGGAAGCCGAAAATCAGGACAGCACCAAGCCCGACCGACGCGAACAGAATTGTGCGCTGACGGGTTTCTGCTTCGGCGATCTGGATTTGTTGTTGCAGGCGTTCACTTTCCAGCTGCTCGATCTCAAGCTCCTGATTAGCGAAATCGAACTGTGCGGCCATCAGGGCCGAGTTGGCCGACGCAGCGAGACCAAGCGCCTCGTCTTCCAGTCGCTTGAAGGCTTCAAGATGGGCGAGCGCCGTTTCGGGCTGAAGCGCCGCCTGATAAATGCGGTAGGCCGTTTCGTGCATTTCACGGAACGGCATCGGGGTGGTTGTCAGGTCCATCCCCGTAAATGTGCGGGCGATAAAACGCCGCGCATTAGGGATATCACGCCGCTCGAACGCCACCTCGGCTTTCACGCCCCACAAGAATGGCTCCCAGCCGGAGGATTCCCCTTCCGGCATAAGCGCAAGTCCTTCATCAGCAGTCGCCTCAGCCGCGGCATAATCGCCGCCCAGAACCTGAGTATGAGCGATATTCGTGAGAATGCGCGCAACGAGGTGCGGCGAATTCAGCGTCCGCGCAATATCAAGCGCGCGGCGATAACGTTCTTCTGCTTCCTGGTATCGTTCCAGGCCACGAAGGGCATTGGCACGATTATTCTCAGTCACCATAGTCATCGGAGGTTCCTGGTCGTAGACCTCCATCGACAAATCATAGTTCTCAATCGCGCGCTCAAAATCGCGCGCATCATTGTAAAGATCACCGATTTTCTGGCGGGAAACCCCCTGCCCTCTAGCCCAGTCCTGCAGCCGGTATTCTTCGTAGGCATCGATAAAGCTGGCGAAAGCCATCTGGGTGTTACCAAGTGCCTGCTGAATACGCCCTTGGGCGAGTAACAAATCTCCGCGGATCGTCGTTGTCTGGTTGCGGCCCTCAATCAACTCGAGCGCACGCGCAACCAAAGGTTCTGCGGCACGGGGATCATTACTTCGCGTCTGGGCTTCGGCTTGCAGCCAGAGCACTGTGGCAAGTGCAGTCGAACGTTCGCGTTCAGGCGCATTAATCGGAATATGAATTTCAGCTTCCTGCGCCATTTCCAAGGCTTCCGCAGGTGCTCCCATCATAGCAGAGCGTGAGGCGCTGACCGCCTCTTCATACCGCGTCCAGTCTACGAAAAGCTCACCTTCAACGCGCTCAACAACGCCTTGCGCGGTGCACGGCATGACAGCCGACACCGACAACGCGAAACCAATCGCGAGCTGCCTTATCAGGGTCTTCATCCTGAAACCTTTCGATAATCAAAGGTCAGGTTAACCCCGACAAATGAAAATATCGTTTTCCCACGCCAAAAGCGTGAGCAGGTTTGTTGGGGTGGTCAACACGAATGATACAAAAGAGCCCGCCGAATACAAGTATCGGCGGGCCGTTATTCTATCTATAGTTTAGGTAATTCTATTCCACGATTTAGTAGCGAATAGCAAACCGCGCTCCGACCGCGTAATCTGTTTCAGATTCATTTGCGATCGGCCTCTCATTAAACTCGACACGAGAGAACGCAGAGACTTCAGCCATACCGGCCATCAGAGCAGTGCCGTAGCTCGCTTCGAGGTTATAATCGCGACCCGTGTCAGCCACGCCCCAAGTCTGGGAGACAAGACCGAGCTCTCCGGTTTCACGGTTCACAACTTCGAGCGTCGTAAACTCAAACGACCCGGCCTCAACGTGCAGAGGCTGTGCAAGGCTCAGGCGGAATGTGTCGTGATCACCAATCAAACCATCCTTGCGAACACCGATCACGAACGCGGTCGATGTCAGTCCCTCATCGCTCAGAGACAGCGCACCGTCAGCAAAGCTGGTGCCGCGTGTTTCGCCAACCGTTGCAGACAGGCCGAGCTGAATGCCGAATGGAAGATCGACATCAGAACCAAGTGTCACAGCATCGGTAACGCTACCGCCCTCAAGCGAGAGGAAGCCCGTACCCTGACCGCCCAGAAGGCTGTCACGCTCAGTGAGCTGAGTATAATCGACAGAGAGGTTCAGGTGATCGGTCAGCGCATAATTCATAGAAATATTCGCCGCACTCGCATTGAAGTCGACCAGATCATCCGCGTTATAAACGCGCTGGCCAGTCAGCGGATCGATGTACGAATGATCGTCAGACGCTTCGGTCACGCTTGCAGAGATCGACAGGCGCTCGCTCACAGCGAACTGTGTAGAGGCATAAGTGCCACCAGATGCGAGCCCCAGAAGCGGGTTCACACCACCGGTTTCAACGTCAAAGTCCGAATAAAAGCCGAAGACCGGGTTTGAGCTGAGGCGCGCCGCGCCATCACCATGACCAAAGCGGAATGCAGTCTGGCTTTCAGGCGCAGAGAGCATGATGTCTGTCTGGAACGGAAGCTCACCTTCACGCAGATCAGAACCCGGCGTATACGGCGCGGCCTGCATAGACAGAGCCCAGTCACCATTCAGACCAAGGTTGACCGAAGTGCTTTGAACGTCGCCGAAGTTTGAACCTTCGCTCGCCCAATCAACGAAACGCTGATGCAGGTGACGCTGGAAGCGGCGATCGTGCTCGACACCATCAATAACGGATTCTGTTCCGTAGAGCTGGGTAGATAGCGGGATCCGGAAGTCACGGAATGTATCGCCAACGCTTTCAAGCGCGACAACATACGCGCCGTCATTTTCAAGCTGCAGCACATCAGAACGCAGATAAGCACGACGTATCCATCTCGCGGACTTACCGCGCCAACCACCGATAAAGTCGCCATCACCGTCATGATCAGCGTAGAAGCGCAAACGGTCCCAGTTCAGAGGTGAAAGAGCCCCCTCAACGTTCAGAAGACCCCAGCCATAAACTTCGTCAACGCCCTCTTCGCCGAGGTCAGTTGCTGACCGGAGGATCACATCAACGGTTTCTTCCGCATGATCTTTCCACCATGGCCACGCACCATGGATCAGTGCTGCCGTACCAGAGACCAGAGGCGCAGCGAATGACGTACCCGCCTGACGCATAACACCGCCATTGCCATCAGATACGAGGATAAATTCGCCCGGCGCGACGATGAAATTATTCATCACCGCACTGCAATCGCCATCAACAATAAAGCAGGCATCGCCCGGCGTATTGGACCAGTCTGCGATCTCACCATCAAAGCCGAGTGCACCAACAATGATCAGCTGTTCAAGGCTACCATCATCCGCCCATTCGACGTCAGTGCCGGCCACACCTTCATTGCCAGCCGCTTTAATGAAGACAACGCCTTCATTGTCGACGCCAGAAATGATGTCTGCCCACTCTTCGGAGATCAGTGTTTCAGGAACACCAAGAGACATGTTGATAATGCGCGCACCATTGTCGACGAGCGCGTGCACACCAGTTTCAACGTCTTCCCAACCTGCTGTCAGGGTTTCATCAAACGGATTGTAAACCGCAACGCTCGCATTAGGCGCGATGCCCATAATGCCGACGCCATCGTGAGGCGCGACCAGAAGGCTCACAACCGCTGAACCGTGTGTAGACGTATCCGCCGTGTCGTAACCGCCGGAATAAATTACATCATGTGTCAGCAGAGTCTCATCTGTGACGCCGAAGTCGAGAAGACCGATGACCGCCTGCGTGTTGTAATCATGGTCCTGCGTAAGCGCTGGAGACCAGTTGATCGTTGGCATCCAGCCATCAACAATGTCGATACCGTTGAACATCATCAGACCGTCATGCCAGTCGACGAAGAACTGGGCACGCTCTACCGCAGAAAGCTCGGCGAGAGACGCCGGATCAGTCGGATCAATGCCATAACGTTCGAAGATTTCCTGAGCGAAACCCGACCAGAAATCCTGACCGGTATGGAAAGCGACGAGCGGTGCATATTGATCCTGGCTCAGATTATAGAATGAGCCGAGATCTGACAGAAGCTGCGCATAAGCTTCTTCATTGCCTTCGAACGTGTCGAGATTGCCCCAGAAGGTATCCAGATTACCCCAGAAAGTATCGAGGTTACCCCAGAAGGTATCAAGATTACCCCAGAACGTGTCGAGATTACCCCAGAAGGTATCGAGATTGCCCCAGAACGTATCCAGGTTACCCCAGGTCGTATCAAGATTGCCGTTAAAGGTGTCGAGATTACCCCAGAACGTATCGAGATTGCCCCATTGCGGGTCTAACAGACCGTAATAGGTCTCAGCATCATATCCGTCCGGCACCGAAAAGGCGACATAGAAGGTATCGAGATTACCCCAGAACGTGTCCAGATTGCCCCAGAATGTATCCAGGTTACCCCAGAGCGCTTCCGCAGGGTTTCCATCAAATGTGTCGAGATTACCCCAGAAGGTGTCGAGATTGCCCCATTCCGGAGACGCCTCACCACCGAAGGTATCGAGATTGCCCCAGAAGGTATCAAGGTTACCCCAGAACGTGTCCAGATTGCCCCAGAAGGTATCGAGATTGCCCCACTGAGCGGTTGAATCGCCAAATGTATCCAGATTGCCCCATTGCGTGACGATCACGCCATCGAAGGTATCAAGGTTACCCCAGAAGGTGTCGAGATTACCCCATTCCGCAGACGCATCACCACCGAATGTATCAAGGTTTCCCCAAAACGTATCGAGGTTACCCCAGAACGTATCAAGATTACCCCATTGGGCCGCCGCGTCACCATTAAAGGTGTCGAGATTGCCCCAGAAGGTATCAAGGTTTCCCCAGAAGGTGTCGAGATTGCCCCAGAACGTATCCAGGTTGCCCCACTGACCGGACACATCGCCCTCGAAAGTATCCAGGTTACCCCAAAATGTATCCAGATTGCCCCATTGCGCAGTTGCGCGTGATGCATACGGAGATGCGTCAGCGGCAGCGACTTCATAGCTATCTTGCGCATGCGCGACAGAAAGGCTGCCTGCGGCGGCAAGAGAAACAAGTGCGACGGATGAATACAATACAGTTTTCATTACGGTGCTCCACGGCGCAGCCCCACGCGCCAAGGGGTCCGGATCTTCTGAACCTGGGCTTACAGTTTACTTCACCCTCCATAATGCAGCGAAAAATTGAAAAGGTAAACCTTTCGTTAACCATGCGACGCAAGAAAATTAACGTAAACATGTGGATAACTAAGAAAAGTTAACAGGAACACGGCGTATTTTCGAGGCAATTTGCCGGAAAGGTTAATAAATACGAAGATTAAAAGGTTAACAGAACTTCGAAAACCGTTAACGAATTACTTAAAATCGATCAAATCACGTAAAATACAAAATATGAACACGTTTTTGTCTTACGCTATAGACGTCTATGCTTCAAAGCAAAGCACCAGTCGAAATGGAATATAATCTTCGGCCCAATATTACCTGCAAGAATAAGAAAAGGGCGACGCAATAAAGCGCCGCCCTCTACTGATCAGAAATTGTGCAATCTGGCCTATTGTTGACCGCGTGCACGCATCATCCGGTTCACCGTGACATATTCTTCCATGTCTACAGAGCCGTTTCCGTCGAGATCCATACGGCCAAAGCCGGCGCGCATACGGCTACCAAGCATGCCAGTCAGCTCATCTTCAGTGAGCTGCCCGTCCATATTATCGTCCATAGCAGTGAACATACGCGTCTCATTCATTTCAGCTGACTGGTGATCGAGACGGTTGTCCGTCGTCTCACCGACCCAGCGGAAAGACAGTGACGTATAGAGCATTTCTTCAAAGCTCTGTTCGCCCCACGTCACCTGAATGTTCGGATCAGGGTTCGCCGCATTGGCGCTGGAGTTGTCATAGACATAATCCGAGATCAGGCGTGATCCCGCCGGAATGGAGACCGGCTCCTCAAACTCGTAGCCACGCTGCCAGTTGAAGTCATATCGCGGCAGAGACAGAAGCGTCTCTTCAGTACCATCCGGATACTGGATACGCAGATCGGACGCATAGCCACGATAGTGCGCATGCGGGAATGCGGAGATCAGTTCTGCGTCGTACGGGAATTCCAGATACGCCGTTTCAACGTGACGCGGCTCGTTTGCCGGAATGTCGAGGCTCGCATCCAGAATAACAACGGTCCGGTTCAGAAGCTCCGGTTGTTCCTGGAAGTAAAAGCCGATCTGTGTCTGATCGACAATTTCACGGCCCACTGGCGTGTAGTGCATCTGGAAGCCGATTGCGCCGCCCGCAGGGAATGGCACGCCGGAGTTTTCCTGCGCCACTGTGGATTCAGCGCCCACAGCATAGCCGCCGGTTGAGAATTCCCAGAGCGAGGTCGAACCGCGCCCGTCTGCAGGCACTTCAGACATATAGCCCGACAGCACGTGGTGGACGACCTCGCGATTGCCCGCGCGAATGGTCGTAGCGCGCAGCCATGTGTCTTCTGTCAGAGGGTTCTCAACGACCGGATAAGCATAATCGACAACACCTGTTGCTGGCACGTTGTAGGCCGGAAGCGTCAGGATCAGATCAGGCTCGCCAAGCGGCCAGTCCGGCGCATGCAGATCAAGACCCGCAAGCGGGTCTTCGCCCTCACCGCGCGGCGCGCCAGCTTCAACCCAGTGAACCAGCGTCTGCGTTTCTTCAACAGTCAGATCACGCGCATTGTGGAATGTGCCGATAGACGGGTCAGCATGCCAGGGCGGCATACGATCCGTGCGAACCACTTCGCGGATCATCGGCGCCCAGCCCTGAATGGTTTCATAATCGGTCATCGCCCAGGGGCCGATACCGCCCTCCTGGTGACACTCAACGCAGTTCTCGCGCAGGATTGGCGCAATCTCTTCAGCATAAGAGATTTGCATATGCTCTTCGTGATTACGCTGCTCAGGGAAGTTGATCATGCAACCGGCGCGAATAGCAGGCGCCTCAACCGTGACCTCTTCGCCGGCGATAACCTGCGATATCGCATCCGCCGCAAAGTGGTTGTTCGCTTCATTGCGTTGACGCTCGTAGGTCTGGCGGTCATTCAGCGCGCCATAATAGACAACTTTAAAGCCCTGCGCTGGGTCAAGCACATAAACCTGCGCTGTACGGTCATAGCCCATGGACTCGCCAATAAGCTGGGTCACGTCATCAAGGATCGGCATATCAATGCCGTAAAGCTCTGCGTCAGCAGCGATCTCGTCACGGTCATCCTGAATATTGGAGTTGATCATGTAGAACTGAACGCCCTGATCGGCGAACTGGTCGCGCAGCGCTTTGTAATCGGTAACAGCATTACGGACGATCGGGCAGCCGACACCGTGCGTCATCAACACGACCGCAGGTGCGTCAGCATGATAGAACAGCTCGTGGCTGTCGCCATTATGGTCGATCAGACGAAAGTTATCGATATATTCCGGCGGGCCGCTGACAGGTGTCGCAGCCGTCGCCATAACCATGCCGTCATGGCCGGAGTGATCCATGGCGGAATGATCCATCGCCGCATGGTCTTCTCCGCTTTCTTGCGAACATGCACCTAGCAAAAGCGCAGTGAACGCAGTCGCGACAAGCAGATTACCTCGTTTAAAAACAGCCATAAGGCTACCTCCCGTATATTATTATCTGGAGGTAGCTATATCAAATGTAGTGGCCAACACTCAAGAGAAACCCGAGTAAAACACTAAAGATAGGGCAAGTGATCAGAGAAAATTGATCATACATCCCGCTCTGATCGCAGGTGCCGTTACGGTAACCTCTTCGCCAGCCAGCATCTGGTTCAGAACCTCTGCCGCGAAATGATTCTGAGCTTCATTCCTTTGGCGCTCATAAGTCTGACGATCATTGAGCGAGCCATAATACATGACGCGGAAATCATCTGACGGGTCCAGCACGTAAATCTGGGCGGTCCGGTCATACCCCATCTGACGGCCAACCGACTGATCTTCGTCATCCAGAATTGGCATGGTGATGGAATAGAGCTCGGCATCTGCGGCCAGCTCGTCCATATCATCCTGAATGTTGGAATTGATCATGTAAAACGGGATGCCCTGATCCTCGAACTGTGCAGCGAGCTCTTTATAATCGGTCACGGCGTTGCGCACGATCGGGCACCCGACACCATGCGTCATCAGAACCACCGCTGGGGCATCGGAATGATCACTCAGCGTGTGCGCCTGACCGTCACTGCCCATCAGAGTAAAATCAGCAACATGGTCCGCAGCGCCATAAGACGGCGTATTCGCATTTGCCATTTCCATGCCTTCATGACCGGAATGATCCATGGACGCATGGTCCATCCCATCATGATTCATGCCTGCATGATCGTCTGCGCCCTGATCAGAACATGCCGCCAGCGCCAGCGCGGAAACCGCCGTCACGAATAAGAGCTGAGATCGCTTCGTAAAAGACATTCGCCTTCCTCCCATACATTTATGAGAGCAGACTATATAAATAGTGCGTATGTCACTCAAGGTGTCTTCCGTGACACTTTACGTCACATGCAGGCAGGACATGCGTGCCCTGACGCACTATATCTACACGATGCGATCACCGGACCAGCTTCTGCACCCCACCCCTGCGGGCCTTTATTGCCCGGTCGGTGATTTTTACATCGATCCGGTTCGCGCGGTTGACCGCGCCGTCATCACACATGGCCATGCAGACCATGCCCGCGCAGGGCACGGCGCCGTACTCGCAACACCTGAGACCATCAACATCATGGCGGCGCGCTATGGCGAGGACTTCACGGCTAAGCGCCAGCCAACAGAACTTGGCGAAGTGGTCAGTATAAATGGCGTGGATGTGTCGCTCGCACCGGCAGGGCACGTGCTCGGCTCTGCGCAGGCCGTTGTTGAGCATAAGGGCCTTCGAATGGTCTGCACGGGTGATTATAAACGCCGCCAGGACCCGACCTGCACGCCCTTTGAACCCGTGCCATGTCACGTCTTCATATCGGAGGCGACTTTTGCTCTGCCCGTCTTTCGTCATCCAGACGACCGGGAAGAAATCAGAAAGCTGCTGCACAGCCTTACCACCTTTCCTGACCGCGCCCATCTGGTTGGGGTGTATGCGCTCGGAAAAGCCCAGCGTGTCATCTCGCTTATCCGCGAGGCAGGCTATCACGACACCATCTATATTCATGGCGCACTGAAATCGCTTTGCGACCTTTATGAGGAGCACGGCATTTCACTTGGCAGCCTCGAACCCGCAACGCTTGAAAAAGGTGTCGCCAAAGAAGAACAGGCGAAATTCGCAGGCAAGATTGTGATGGGCCCGCCATCCGCCTTCCGCGATAAATGGGCACGGCGCTTTCCAGACCCGATCACCGTCTTCTGCTCAGGCTGGATGCGCATCCGCCAGCGCGCCAAGCAAAGCGGCGTCGAACTACCAATTATTTTATCCGACCATGCCGACTGGGATGAGCTCACGCAAACAGTGCGCGATGTGAACCCGCAAGAGCTCTGGGTGACGCATGGCCGCGAGGATGCGCTGTGTCGATGGGCAGAACTCGAGGGCTATAGCGCCCGCCCGCTTCGCCTTGTCGGCTATGATGAGGATTCCTGAAGACCCGCTTCCCATTTTTTTGCGAACGTATTCATCGAAGCAAGATGAACCGACAGGTCCCGCCCGCTCTCTGTAAGCTGGAAACCAGCTTCACCTAAATACAGAAACCCCGCCTCCCGCAGTGACTTGGTTCGGGCGTTCAATGTGGTTGGTGAGACCTTATCACAAGCCTCCTGAAGCGCTCTGAAAGTCCTTGGACCATCCCTCAACTCCCAGAGAATTCGAAGCGTCCATCTCTGCCCAAGAATGGCCAGCAGGTTCATGATTGGCTGAGAACTCTTCTGCACCATGACGGACTCTTTTTCAATTTCGGCTTGACGCTACATATTTTGTAGCGTTTGATTGCTACAAAATATGTAGCATAAGAGGTCTCCAATGTCCAACATTCTTGCGCCGGTATCTCCACCTTACTCCAAACCGATTTCCGAACGACTCGGCCAATATCCAAAGCGAGACGGATATCTTCTGAAACTCTTCCGCGTTTTTGCGAACTCGCCGCGTTTCCTCGCCAAGGGAGTTCCAAATCTTCTGGATCGGGACAGCCCGCTTTCCATGCGGTGTCGTGAAATCATCATTCTTCGGGTTACTGGCCTGATGCGCTGCGAATATGAGTGGGGCGTTCACATCACCGCTTTCGCAGATCATGTCGGCCTAAGCGAAGAACAGCGGGCTGACACATGTGAACCTGCCATCAACCCATCATTATGGAGCGAAACCGAGTGCCTGCTTTTACGCATTGTCGATCAATTGATCAGACACGGCGGCCTCGAAGATGTTGCGCTTCAGGCATTGCGCGCAACATGGACGTTGGAGCAACAGCTGGAAATCTGCGCGCTCATCGGCACATATCACACGGTGTCGAATGTCGCTAACATAGCTGCCCTGTCCCCCGAAACCTTCAGCGCGCGCTTTCCTTCCCAGATTTAACGCGCGGGTGAATTGACGAAGCCGTCAGTTTGGCAAAAACTCTCCCCAAAGGAGATTGCCCGTTGAAACGCCTCGGCTTCGTTTTGCTTCTCACTGGCACAGCCATACTCGGCTCTGCCACAGCTGATGATGCGCGCGTCGAGACCGATATGCAGGAACACTTCCTCCGGCTTGAAGGCAATTTTCATCCATGCGGCCCTACAGCGACCGCGGAAGAACTCGCGAGCCCCGACTATCTGAAATATGAAGGCAAAATGGACGCCGCACCCCTTCCGGAGCTGCGCAACCGTTTTCACCCACCATCAGCGCGCGACCTTCCCGGCATCGTAAAAATGGAACGCGAGACCGACACAGAAGACTTCGACGTCGCCTCCAGCCACTGCTCTGCCACGCGCATTTCAGAGAACTGGTTTCTTACCGCAGCGCACTGCCTGACGGGCAGTTTTGACCGCATCGTCCTGCGCGCCAATTCGCAGCAACTCTCATCGAACGAAATCCAGCGCGTGGAAGTCGATTTTGCCGTGTGCCATGGCAGTTTTTCAGGCCAGACCGACAATTATCGCAACGACATCGCGCTCGTACATGTCGCCGATGACGATATAGACCGGCTGGTCAACGTACCGCCTGTCGCCTGGGGCCAGACCTCACGGCCATTCTCCGAGAAATTCTATGAAACCGCCCGCGTCGGTGGTTGGGGCGCGCTTTCCTATTATGGAGAGCTGGCCGATATGCTCCAGCGCGAGGAAATCCATATCATAGACGTCCTGCCCGACCGTATTCGCGGCGCCACCCAGGTTTCCGGCGGCCCTTGCGTTGGCGATTCAGGCGGCCCACTCATGGTGGACGACGAAAGCGGCCATCCAGTGATGATGGGCGTCCTTTCTACGCTCATGCCGTCCGTCAGCGGCGAGATGTGCTCAGGCGTTTACGCGGTGAATTATGTAAACCTTGAAACCCAGCGCGACTGGATCAACGCCGTCATAGAGACCTGTGAGCTGGATGACGCGCTCTGCCGCCGGTCACTCTCTTACTGAAGGGCGGACCTGTCATTCTTCCCTGCCGGACTTATCTCTAGCCTATGCAGGCCTTTTCCCAGCTTCTTGATAGTCTGATCCTCACACCCGGGCGGAACGCAAAGATCACGCTTCTTTGCGACTATTTCGCGCGAACGCCTGATCCGGCGCGCGGCTGGGCGTTGGCGGCGATCACGGGCGAGCTGGACTTGAAAACAATCAAGCCCGCCATGATCCGCGCGCTCGTCTCCGAACGCATGGATGAAGAGCTGTTTCGTCTCTCATATGATTATGTCGGCGACCTTGCCGAAACGGTGAGCCTCGTCTGGCCCGAAACGCATGGCGCGAACTATTCGCCCACGCTGGATGAGATCGTTGATACGGTTCAGGACACGCCGAAAGCCAAAGCGCCGGAGCTTATCGCGCACTGGCTGGACAGGCTTGGCGCGTCTGAGCGCTGGGCATTGCTCAAGCTCGTCACCGGCGGGCTGCGCATCGGTGTCTCTGCGCGCCTTGCCAAACAAGCTCTGGCGAAGTTTGGCGGTGTAAAGGCGGGCGAGATTGAAGAGCTCTGGCACGGGCTTGATGCGCCCTATGAAGACCTGTTCGCGTGGCTCTCCGGCGAAGGCGAGAAACCCGCACCTGATATGAGCGGCGCTTTCCGGCCTGTCATGCTCGCTCATCCGCTGATCGCCAAGAAAGACCGCGATGATCCGGACGCCATCAACCCTGACATAATCACACCTGAAGCGTTTGCAGCCGAATGGAAATGGGATGGCATTCGCGTGCAGGCCGTCAGCGAGAATGGTGTGCGCCGCCTCTATACGCGCACCGGCGATGATATCTCTCACACCTTTCCGGATGTCGTCGCCGCAATGGAATTCGACGCCGTTCTGGATGGCGAACTTCTGGTCAGAAAACCGGATGGCAATGTCGCGCCACTCAATGATCTCCAGCAGCGCCTGAACCGGAAAACCGTCTCTAAAAAGATGCTGTCTGAACGGCCTGCCTTCATACGCGCTTATGACATTCTCCATCATGGCGAAGAGGATTTGCGCGCCCTCACCTTCCGCGAACGCCGCGCAAAACTGGAAGCACTGCTCGGCACGTCGCCGACCGACCGGTTTGATGTCTCCCCGCTCGTAGAGGTCACGGATGCAGCAAGCCTCAACGCGCTACGTAACGCGCCGCCTCAGCCTGAGATCGAAGGTCTGATGCTGAAACGCTGGGAGTCGATCTATGAAGCCGGCCGCCCGAAAGGCCCATGGTTCAAATGGAAGCGCGATCCTTTCCTGATTGATGCTGTCATTATGTATGCCCAGCGCGGCCATGGCAGACGGTCCGGTTACTTCTCGGACTTCACCTTTGGCGTCTGGGCCGAAACCGATGACGGACAGGAGATCACCCCTGTCGGCAAAGCTTATTTCGGCTTCACCGATGACGAACTGAAAGAGCTCGACAAGTTTGTACGAAACAACACGATCGACAGGTTTGGCCCCGTCCGCATGGTCAAGGCCACCCGAGAGGAAGGCCTCGTCGTAGAGGTGGCATTTGAAGGCCTGAATGCCTCACCTCGGCATAAATCCGGCGTGGCCATGCGCTTTCCACGCTTCAACCGGATACGCTGGGATAAGCCTGCAGCAGAGGCCGAGACACTTGATGGTCTGAAAGAATTTCTGAGCTATAGTGAGACCTGACTTCGGGAGGGTCCAAAATGATAACACCCAAACTTCTTATTCCGGCTGCAGCGCTGTTTATGTCCGCATCAGCCTTTGCGCACGGGGCGCAGTCCGATCATGCCCATGGCGCTGAATTCGACACGGTGACAGAACCGGAACTGACAGACGGGCGCCCGACAACGCCAGGCTCACACATGATGTTGCAGGCCGCGATTGAAGCCGCTGACGGGCTGGAAGTCATTATCTCCGACGTGATCATCCCGCCAAATGCCAGCGTTCCGCTGCATGAGCATCCGGGTGAGGAATTCCTCTATGTGATTGAAGGATCCGCGCTTCACCGTCAGGAAGGCATGGACGATATGTGGCTGTCGGCTGGCGACGCGTTTGTGATCACGCCTTATGCCGCGCACTCACCGATTGGCGGGCCGGATGGCGCACGCGCCATTGTCTTCCGTGTTCATGTTGAAGGTCAGCCGGAGCGCATCCTCATTGATGCAGAAACAGGTGAACCGCTGGAGGATTAGCGCCCCGTCAGAAATCCGACGAGCTGATCTGCGGTCATGCGGCCGCACGCGACCTGCCCCAACCGGCCGTCCGGACTGATCAGATACACGCATGGCGTGCCCGGCGTATATTGAAGCGCTGACAGAAGCTCGCGGCTTGACTGATAGGCCGGAATGCTCGTGCGGTACTCGTCCAGTTCACGCAGCAGCGCAGGCACACTGCCATTGCGTGAGACTGCAGCAACCTGAAGCCATGGCGCGCGGTCGCGTTGCAGCTCTTCAATGTCGCGAAACTGGATGGCGCACCACGGGCAGCCCGGCTGGAAGAGCACGACAAGCGTGATTTTTCCCGAATAGCTCGCAAAAGATGGCGCTTCATTGAGCGCCGTCGCGCCAAGCGTATAGATCCCTTCCGCGCTTTGAGACACAGGAACGGCTTCAGCCTGCTGGGCCGAAGACGACTGGCTAAAATTCAAGACCAGCGCCGCGAAAATCAAACTCAACACCAAACGCACACCACGACCTCCATGCGAGCATTTGAACCTAGCAGAGACCAGTTAAGAAACAGACCAGCAAACACAGCACAAAAATTTGAGCCTGCCTTTTGCAAAACGACACAAACTCGCGTTAACCAGAGCAGGTAAACCAATCATAGGAGTTCAGAATGGAATTCGACCCTCAGGCAATTTGGGACCAGTACGGCGTACTGATCGTAAATGGCGCATTGAACGTAATCGGCGCTATCATCCTCTTGATCATCGGCCTTCGTATTGCCGGCTGGCTTGCGGGCACAGTTCGCAATCAGGCCTCTAAGCGCGAGAATGTTGACGATACACTCGCCAGCTTCTTCGCATCACTTGTGCGCTGGGGCGTGACGGCCGCCGTTGTCATCGCAGTCTTCGGCATTTTCGGCATTCCAGTCGCATCCTTCGCCGCAGTCCTCGGTGCTCTGACCCTCGCCATTGGTCTGTCCATGCAGGGTGCGCTCGGCAATATCGCGTCCGGCGTAATGATCATGCTGTTCCGCCCGTACAAGCTGGGCGACTTCATCGAAGTGTCTGGCGTGTCCGGTTCCGTGAAAGATATCAACCTGTTCCAGACGGTTATCGCGACTCCAGACAATAAGAAAATCATGATCCCGAATGGTCAGGCCATTGATGGCGTGATCACCAATTATTCCGGCTACACAACACGTCGTTGCGACATCGTCTTCGGCATTGATTATGACGATGACTTCGATAAAGCGATCGCGATTCTCAAAGAGATCATCGCCGCTGACGAACGCATCATGAAAGATCCGGAACCTTTTGTACGCGTGACTAATCTGGGCGACAGCTCTGTCGATATCACCTGCCGCCTTTGGTGTCAGGCCAGCGACTACTGGCCGATCAAGTTCGACATGCTGGAGAAAGTGAAAAAGTCCTTCGATACGCAGGGCGTTTCCATTCCTTACCCGCACACAACTATCGTCAAGAAAGACGCTGCGGCATAAGCCGCACAAAATCAGAGTCTAATAAAGGCCGCCGCTCTGGCGGCCTTTTTTCTGCCGCGCTCCGCCCTTACCTATAAGCCATCGCGGAGAGTAAGGCATGTCAGAGACCACAAACACCCAGCCCCCACCGGACTTCCCTCCATTTCCGGAGGAAGCTCAGGTGCCGCCACCTGTTAGTACACAGACAAGCGCGCCCAAGCCGAAGCGTCCGCTACTGGCGCGTATCTTTGCCATTAAGTTCTGGGCAGCGATCCGGCTGCTCGCACTCTGCGTGCTCGTCGGCCTGATTATGCAAGTCGGAGATTTCGCGCAGGATCCTGGTCAATTCTCGTTCGTGAGCTTCTTGCAGGATGTCTGGCAGAGCATGTTTGCCGGCCTGTTCTGGGTGATCAGCCATGGCTGGAAGCCCGCCCTGCTTGGTGCACTGGTCGTACTTCCAATCTGGGTATTGTGGCGGCTGGTGAGCCTGCCCTTCAGGCGCTGACTAGATCAGCGCCTTCTCGTCGCGTTCGCCAGTACGGATACGTACAGCACCGGAGAGTGACGTGACGAAGATTTTGCCGTCGCCGATTTTGCCGGTTTCAGCCGTCTGCGTGATCGCCTGAAGCGCGGTTTCCAGCATTGTAGATGGCACCGCCACTTCGATCTTCACTTTCGGAATTTCTTTCACTTCGTATTCCGCGCCGCGATACATCTCTGTCTGACCGCGCTGCCGACCAAAGCCTGTCACCTGACTTGCCGTAATCCCCGTAACGCCGAGCTCTGCGAGTGCCTCGCGAACCGCTTCATACTTGTGCGGACGGATGATGGCTGTGATCAGGCGCATCGGAAATTCCTCTTCATGAACAAGCCCAAGATAGACAAGACGACGGATCGCCTCTGAACGAGACGGCAGATCATCCTGACCACGACGCCAGGCATCAACCTTCTGTCCGAACTCTTTTGAAGCGACCAGCTGAATGCGCTGGTCCAGTTTTTCACTATCAGACACGACTCAATCTCTTGAAACTAACTAAAATACACTTTGATCAACTTACACACCTTTACTCATTTTGCAAGGTGGCCCGCCCGGTAATTGCCGGTTTCTAACGGCCGCGTTGATTTCTGTTAAATTTGATCGTCTGGCGTTGATGAATATTCACCCCGCTCTGGCAGAAGGGAATGATCGAACATTCCGGCAGGACGATATGACCAAAGACACAGGCAAACCGAAAAAGCATTACAATCCCGCAGAAATCGGGATTGTACTGGGTGAATCCAATAACTATGCGCGCGCCATGATCAATGAAGTTTTGCGCAATATGGGCTTCACAAAAGTTTACCCTGCCGCGACGGCTACCGAAGTCATTGAGGCAATCAATGTCTGGCATCCACGCGTCGTCATCACCGAAAACCTGCTGCCTGACATGAATGGCACCGAGATGGTCCGCCGTATGCGCCACAATGATGTCGTGTCTGACCGTAGCGTGCCTGTGATCATGATCACCAGTGACCCGCGCGTGGAAACCGTTAAAGAAGCTCGCATGGCTGGCGTTGATGAATTTGCAGCCAAGCCGATCTCACACGCAACCATCAAGGAACGTCTCGATGAGGTCATCCTGCGCCCTCGCCCGTTCATTGAAGGCAAAAACTATATTGGCCCATGCCGCCGCCGTAAGCGAAGGCTGGAATATCGCGGCCCGCTGAAACGCCTGTCTGATCCGCTGGACGCAACCGATCAACAAGCTGACCGTGAGTTTCACCAGAACATGCTTGTCCAGTGCGCCGAACGCCTGACGACACTCGCAAAATCAATCGATCCACGTGATCGCGGCGGTGTACGCACGCTCTACAATACCGCCAATGAGGCCAATGATATTGCGAAGAAAATCGAGGACGAAGCCCTCGAACTCGCGACCGTTTGCGTGGCCCGTTACATTGAAGGCGTCGGCGCAAGCGGCGCACTTCAGGCGCAGGTCATCTCCGCACATATGGACGCAATCCGCCTTCTCCTGTCCGCTAAAGGCGGCAAGTCACACGCCCGGCTCGAAATCGCGCAGGGCCTTGAAAAAATTGTTAAACGGAAACTTCGCGAAGCAGCATGACCGGTTCAGTATTGTCCCCCGCCCGGATTCCGCGTGATTTTGTCCCGCAAGAAGTACGGATTTTGATGCTGGAAGACAGCATCCACTCACGCTCGGTCATGATGGAGGTGCTTCGCGGCATCGGCATTCAGAACGACCACGTAATGAGCCGTAATGCGCTCGAATTCCTTCAGGAAGAAAATTACAGTTTCCCGGCAGACATTGTTCTGATCATTCATTCGCAGGAAAATCCGGTTGATCTGAGCCTGATCCAGAAACTGAGACGCCTGCCAAACCCAATGCTATCAGAGCGCCCGTTTATTTATCTGTCTGCGATAGCAACGATGACCAATATTCGCGGCGCACGTGATGCAGGTGCAGATGAGTTCGTCATGCGTCCTGTTTCTTCCAGCCAGTTGCAGAAAAAGTTTCGCGCCGTGATCGAAACCCCACAGGTCTTTGTATCGACTAATAAATATATCGGCCCGTGCCGCCGCCGACAGGAAGATATGGAGCCACCTCGGCGCCGAACAGAAGACAGCAGAAAAGATAAAGAAGAAGGCCGACCGGAAGCTGCCGGCGCCGAGGAACTTAAATTCGCGGTCAACGAGCTTCTGAATTCGGACTTCGCACCGGCTCCGATGCGCCAGAGCATGACCGAGCGTGTTCGCGCCATTGCCGCACGAACCATGCAGCAAGCAGAACAACAAGGCGATACGGCCCTGCACCAGACCGCAACAGCAGTTCGCTTTTATCTCGACGGCATTGAAGGCAAGGAAGATCCTGAAGCTCACGTGCTTGAGATCAGCATCCACGCGCTCACCCAGCTCTCCGTCCTGCCAGACACGGATGTGGAAGCCCGCAAATCTGTCGGCACACTGATGACGGTGGCGGTTCAGAAGAAACTGGCGGCCTACCAGAAGCGGCGACGCCAGGTGTCTCGCACACCAGCGCCCCCTCAAAAACGCCAATCCGGCTAGGTTTTGTCAGGTCGTCAGCACAATCTTGCCGATCACATCACGGCCCGTCAACATTGAGAGGCCCTTAGCGGCATCATCCAGCGAAAGCTCTGCGTGAATACGCGGACGTATTAGTCCGTCTTCGGCCCAGGCCTGAACCTGCGCCATATTTTCACGGCCCTTCTCCGGAAATCTGCGGCCATATTCACCCGCGCGAACACCAACAACCGAGAACCCTTTGATCAGGGGGATATTGGTTTTGATTTCGGCGATGCGACCGGACATAAAACCGACGACCAGAAGGCGTCCGTCAAACGCAATGCAGCGGGTCGATTCATCGAATACATCACCGCCAATCGGATCAAAGATCACGTCAGCGCCGCGTCCATCGGTCAGCTCTTTCACCTTCTCGCGGAAGCCATCGCGCAGATTGAGGACGTGATCTGCGCCAGCTTGCCTAATGGCGTCCATTTTGGAGTCGCGCCCGGTCGTGGCGATGACCGTCGCGCCGAGCAGTTTGCCGACCTCAATCGTCGCCATACCGACGCCGCCACTTGCACCATGCACCAGAAGGGTTTCGCCCGCTTCAATGCGCGCCCGACGAACGAGCGATACATAAGCTGTCAGATAAGCCGCGCCGAAGGCTGCGCCTTCTGCATAGCTGTAAGCTGCCGGAACCGGCCTCAGCCCGTCTTCCGCGGCCGTCACAAATTCGGCAAATGCACCGGTTTTAGCGCCGCCGCAGACCCGGTCGCCAATCTTCCATCGGGTAACGCCCTCACCGGTTTCGACCACATCGCCGGCAAACTCCATGCCCACGGTGAAAGGTAGCTCCGGTTTGAACTGGTACTTGCCCTGACACATCAGAATGTCTGGAAAATTGAGGCTCGCCGCGCGCACCGCAATCTTCACCTCGCCCGCCTCTGGTGACGGTTCTTCGATGTCAGTCAGCAATGCGCCAGACAGGTCTTCACTTATAGTTTTGCAGACGAAAGCTCTCATACGGCCTGTTCCTCCCAGACCGTTATCTGTGATCATTTCACCTGAAAGGCAAATGTAAGCGCCTACAGGTCTTTCGGCGGAACGAAAGAATATCCGGCCGAACGTACGGTGCGGATCAGGTCCACATCAGAGTGTTTGTTCAGCGCTTTACGCAGGCGGCCAATGTGAACATCTACCGTACGCGCCTCAACATATACGTCCGCGCCCCAGACAGAATCCAGAAGCTGTTCACGTGAGAAGACACGTCCCGGACGCTGGATCAGATAGTCCAGAAGACGGAACTCGGTCGGGCCGAGATGCAGTTCCTGTCCATCACGCATTACTGTGTGCGACGAGCGGTTAATCTCAACACCCGCGCAGCTCTGCACGTCTTCTGCAAGGCCAGGACGGATACGGCGCATGACCGCGCGAATACGTGCCATCAACTCGGTGGTGGAGAATGGCTTGGCGATATAATCATCCGCGCCGGTATCAAGGCCGCGAATACGGTCAGATTCTTCGGTTCGCGCTGTCACCATGATGATCGGCAGATTGCGCGTCTCAGAGCGGGACCTCGTCTGGCGGCACACTTCAATGCCCGTCACTTTCGGAAGCATCCAGTCTAGCAAAAGCAGATCCGGCGCACGCTCTTTCATCATGACCAGCGCTTCTTCCCCGTCTTTAGCAACGCCGACTTCATAGCCTTCACGTTCCAGATTGTAGCGCAGAAGCTCAACCACCGGATCTTCGTCTTCAGCGACCAGAATGTAAGGTGTCATCGTATTCCCCATACTCACACAATTTCCGTCTATTCGAGATCCGACAGTTTCGGACGCGCCATAGGCATGTCCTCGCCGGTCACAAAGAAATGAACCACTTCAGCGATGTTGGTGCAGTGATCACCAATTCGCTCGAGATTTTTAGCGATGAATAGAAGATGCGCGCCCTGCGATATTTTGCGCGGGTCTTCCATCATATAGGTGAGCACCTCACGGAACATGCTGTTATAGTGCTCGTCGATTTCTTCATCATGCTGCCAGACATCAATTGCTTCCTGCGCGTTCTGGGTGGCATAGGCATCAAGAACCGTATTCAGCTGCAGACGAACCGCGCGCGACATGCGCTCAACGCTTTTCTGTCCGGTTGCACCATGCTCCTCGCCCATGGCGATGAGGCGTTTGCAGACATTCTTTGCAAGATCGCCAATACGTTCCAGATCGTTAGAAACTTTCAATGCCGCGATAATGCCGCGAAGGTCCTGCGCTACAGGCTGACGGAGCGCCAGAAGACGTGTGATCTCGCGTTCAAGACGGGTTTCCAGCGCATTCACTTCAGCGTCTCGCTGGATAACGCTTCGCGCCAGTTCGCTATCGCCGCGCGCAAACGCCGTCGCCATATCCGTGATCATCGCCTCGGCCATGCCGCCCATACGCAGGACGTCGCTTGTCAGAGCGTTGAGTTCACTGGTGAAGGCTTTAAGTGTGTGCGATGGCACTTTTCGTCTCCTGAAATCTAGCCGTAACGGCCGGTGATATAGTCATGCGTGCGGCGGTCTCGCGGATTGGTGAAAATCTGCTCCGTCGTGCCCGTTTCTATCAGCTTACCACGATCAAAGAAGGCCGTATTCTGCGAAATCCGGGCCGCTTGAGACATGGAGTGGGTCACAATTACGATACAATAATTCTGGCGTAGCTCGTCGATCAGCTCCTCAATGCGTGCTGTCGCGATCGGGTCGAGCGCAGAGCACGGCTCATCCATGAGAATGATCTCCGGATTGATCGCGATTGCCCGCGCGATCACCAGACGCTGTTGCTGACCACCGGAAAGCGATGTGCCGGGCTTGTGCAAACCGTCTTTGACCTCTTCCCAGAGACCGGCGCGGCGCAGGCTGGTCTCGACAATATCTTCCAGCTCGGTGCGCGTCGCAGCAAGGCCGTGGATCTTCGGTCCGTAAGCAACATTCTCAAACACAGTTTTCGGGAACGGGTTCGGCTCCTGGAAGACCATGCCGACGCGCGCCCGGAGCATGACAGGGTTCACATTGCGCGCGGTGACATCTTCCTCGTCGATCCGGATTTCGCCAGTCACAGAACACCCGGAGATCGTATCATTCATGCGGTTGAGACAGCGCAGGAAGGTGGACTTACCACAGCCGGACGGACCGATAATCGCCATTACCGACTTGTCTGGAATGTCGATATTGACGCTATCAATCGCCATCGCGCCGTCATAGCTGACGGTCACATCACGAACACGCACCTTTACGGCTTGCTCTTGCGGGTCGGCTCCGGCGTGAGCTGGAGCTGCAGATGGCAGGATCGGATCGCTCATCATTTCTCATACCTCAACCGCATCAACACCGCCAAACCGTTCAGCACCAGCATGACGAGCAGCAGAATAATGATCGCCGCAGACGTCATCGGCTCCCATGCACGTTCGGCGCGTGTGGACCATTGGAAAATCAGAACCGGCAGCGCTGTAGCGCGGTCTGTCGCGCCTTGCGGCATCTCTGCTACGAAGGCCACCATGCCGATAAGTAGCAGCGGCGCGGTCTCGCCAATCGCCTGAGCCAGACCAATAATAGAGCCTGTCAGAATGCCAGGCGCGGCCATAGGCAGGACATGGTGATTGACGGTTTGAAGACGTGTTGCGCCCATAGCGAGCGCAGCCTGCCTTACGCTACCCGGTACCGCACCCAGCGCAGCGCGAGATGCAATAATGATCGTCGGAAGCGTCATCAGCGCCAGCACAATACCGCCCACAAGCGGCCAGCCACGACCAAGCCCGCCACCCAGACGGAACACACCGTCCACAAACGGAATCGGAATGATCACGCCATTCACGAAGATCGCCGCGCCCAGAAGACCAAAGACAATCGACGGGATCGCGGCGAGATTATTGATGTTCACCTGAACAAAGCTCGTCCACCGGTTACGCGGCGCGAATTCTTCCAGATAAACTGCAGCGGCGATGCCCACCGGCACAGCCAGCCCCATCGTCACCAGAATGATCATAATCGAGCCGACAAGGCCTGAGAGAACACCGGCAAACTCGGCATCCGAAGAATCGGCATTGCTGAAAAGCGCGCCATTGAAATGCGAGCTAATACGGCCCGCCGTCTGGAAACGCTCAAGGACGACAATCTGCGCATCCGCAATGGAGCGCTGGGATTCTGGTTGTTCGATGAACAGAATTTCGCCGCGCTGACGGTCAGGGTCCAGACCGGAAATCACCGGCTCGGCTTCTATCATCTCGCCTGAAATAGAGACTGCTTTCATCCAACCCTCGCCAGAGCGGAACAGAACGCTCGGCGTAAACTCATCCAGCACAAGGCGCTCAGCGTTGAAACGCGCTTCAAAGTCCGACAGGCGCGCTTCAATCAGCTCGACTCTGTGTTCAGCCCCCGCCAGGCGCGTAGCAAGCTGACGATCACCCGGCGCCGCTTCTGCCTGACGCGCGAGCCCATCACGCATGCGCAATGCAGGCTCGAACTCGCGGTGACGAATGGTGGATATCTGTTCGCGGTGCCAGCGCTGGATCACCTGCATCGCGCCAGAAAAGTCACTCTCGATACGCTCGCCTGCCTGATCATAGCCGCGCCCGTCAAACCGATGCACGGGTGTTGCCAGACCTTTCAGATACCGGTCTGCCTCATCGGACACAGGCACGCGAACTGGGTAAGTTGCGGACAAATCCACGCCTGAGGTTTGCAGCGCCTCTGTAATATCTCCGGCAGCCAGACGGCTGACCAGTTGGGACATTTCAATCCGCACATCACGGTCGGCCGGATCGCCCGCCATGTTCTGAACAGCGCCGCGAATGCTGCGATACACCGAACGCGAGTCCGTATCTGTCAGCTGCAAATCGAGCGACACCTCATGGCGGGTGAACGCGCTGCGGGCCTCGAATGTGATGGAAACAAGCAATGTCACCAGCAATGCAAGCGCAATAAAAATGGCCAGCAGTCCATAATAACGGAAACGCTGGTCGGCGCGGCTGCGCTGCTTCATTCGTTTCAGAAATGCCGGATTTTGCGAAATCGGTGTGTTGAGATCAGAGGCCTGCATAACGCTTCCTCTGTCTGTCTACGATCCACTGGGACACAAAATTGAAGAAGAGCGTCACGACAAACAAGGCCGCACCAAGCGCAAAAGCAGAGAGCGTACGCGGATTGTCGAACTCAGGGTCGCCTGTCATCAGCGCAACGATCTGAACCGTAACGGTGGTGATGTCTTCGAACGGGTTGGCCGTCAGATTCGCCCGCTCACCGGCAGCCATCACGACGATCATCGTCTCGCCAATAGCGCGGCTAGTCGCTAGCAGCATGGCGGCCATCAGCCCGGGAAAGGCGACTGGCAAGACAATGTGCTTCATCATTTCAGCGCGGGTTGCCCCAACGCCGAGTGCGCCATTCTTCAGCTTTTTCGGCACCGTCCTCAGAACATCGTCAGAGAGAGACGACACGAACGGGATGATCATAATGCCCATGACCAGCCCGGCCGCGAGCGCGCTTTTGGGCTGGGCCGTCAACACATCCATGCCGCCATTCAGCGGACGCAGAACATCATTCACGGCAAGCCCGAGCTGGCGCACAAGCGGCGCAACGACAAGAATTGCGAAGAAGCCGTATACGACTGTTGGAATACCGGCGAGAATTTCCAGAACCGGCTTCAGAACACGGCGCTGTCTTGGGCTCGCATACTCCGACAGGTAAATCGCACAGAACAAGCCAACTGGCGCGGCGATCAGAAGCGCGATGAAGGCAATGAAGAAGGTACCGAAAAAGAGCGGCACCGCACCAAAGGCTGCAGAGGTTTGCGCGCTCCATTCAAGGCCAAAGAAGAACTCGCTCGCACTCACGCCATCGCTGGCGAAGAAGCGGCCGGTCTCAAAAATGAGCGACAGCACAATCCCAAACGTCGTCAGCACGGCAACGCCGCCGCTGGCCATCAGCATCCACTTTATCAACCGCTCTACGCGTAGCTGCATGGAAACTTCCGGCCTGATCTGCATGCAGGTGTAAATCGCGCCTGCGACAGCAATCAGGGGCAGACCGATCGCGACCACATCCTCCCGGATTGGAAAGAACCAGGCGATCAGACCGGCCAGCATTGTCGGCGCTAATGCCCCCAACGCACAATACCAGCCATAATAGACCGACAGGGATGACAGCTGACGAGAGTGCACGCGCGACAACCGGGCCGCCTGAAGGCGTCCGGCTAGAAATGCGGTGAAGACGATCAGTACGACCGCCGCAAATATGTTCTGCGCTATTGGCATGCACACACTAAATCAGGGTCCGAAAGCGCCGGAACCTAACATCGCTTCACGACGTTTTTATTTCAGTATGCCGATTAGTTTTCACTTAGATCTGAAGTGATATTTTCGCTTTTGGAATCAGAAGCTTGAGCGATCATAGGCAGCCAGATTCCGAAGGCAGAACCTCGCCCTTCTTCACTTTCCACCATAAGTCCGCCGCGGTGACGGGACACGATGTGCTTCACAATCGCAAGGCCCAGCCCCGTTCCGCCGACGCTTCGGTCACGCCCTTCATCAACCCGGTAGAACCGCTCACCAAGTCGCGGAAGGTGTTCACGCGGAATACCGTCGCCTTCGTCGCTTACGCGGAAGACGGCAAACTGTGCATCCGGCTCGGTCCGGTTCTGAACGATGGAGATGCGCGCAGCATTCGGCCAACGACGCCCTGCAAAGGTACGGGCCTGCTCGATCGTCAGCCCTGCCGAAATTTCTACACGCACAGTGCTACCGGCTGGCGAGTATTTCATCGCATTGTCGATCAGGTTCTGAATGACCTGCACCAGTTCATCACGGATCGCATAGACAGGTGCTTCATCAGCAGAGCGAATAAGCTCCAGCTCTGTGCCTTTCTCCTGCGCGACAGGCACAAGGGCTTCGACGCCTTCGGTTACGATATGCGCCAGATCAACGCGCTGGTTCGGGCGAAGGTGCTCATTGAGCTCAATGCGCGACAGAGACAGAAGATCATGAATCAGGCGACGCATACGCTCTGTCTGCCCGTACATGATTTCAAGGAAGCGGTCCCAGGATGCAGGGTCGTCTTTGGCCGGGCCGCGCATGGTTTCAATAAAGCCCGCGAGCGAGGTCAGCGGCGTACGAAGCTCATGGCTCGCATTGGCGAGAAAGTCTGCACGCGCCTTCTCTGCGCGGCGAAGCTCCGTCAGCTCGTCCAGCGCAATCAGAACAAGGTCCTCACCGAGCAAGGTGAGCTTCTTCAGTTCTACACGGAAGAACTGATCCGGCGTGCCGGCAATCTCGATCTCTAACGGATCAGGCTCAGCGCCGCGCCCAATCTGCCCAAGTCGCTCAAGCACATCAGGCCGGCGGATAATCGGCGAGCCAAGACCATGTTTAGGCAGGCGGAACACATCCCCGGCCATCTGGTTGCTGGCAATAATGCGACCATCAAAGCCGCAAATCAGAGCAGGCTCCGGATAAGCCGTCAGAATGGAGATCAGGTCTTCACGAACCTTTGATACCGAGTAGGAGGACGCGCTTTCACGTGAACTCTGAGGTCGCGCGACCGCAGATGATTCGGCGTTGCCGCGCCCCCGCGCGTCAGGCTCTGTCGAAAGGAAATACGCAATGCCTGCGAAACAGAAGATGAGAAGCGACACCAGAACTTCTGACAGAACAAGCGAGCCCGACATGAACAGTATCAGAAGAATCAGCAGGCAAATCAGAGACATAACGCCAAAATCGCGCACACGATGACGGCCCTCTGGTGAAGGCGCCGGTGCTTTCGCCGGTTCGGGCGTGGCGTCGATATTTTCGTTCAGACTCAAATCCGGCTCGTTTTCATATCTGCCAGTGTCATTCAAATGGCACAGTGCCTGTTTATTTCCCAGAACAACGTATCAGCATGATGACAACGGAAAATAATTTATCTCTCGTATAGAAAACAATAGGCGAACGCCCTAATTCCACTGCCAACAGCATCTATACAATGTATATTTATATTGTTTTGCGATAATTTTTTGTTGACAGTCAGAAATTTCGGGTCTAAATCGCTGACTTAAATCGGAGTTAGGAATGCGAGCACATCTTTTGCTTGCCGGAGTCGCCGCGCTTTCAGGGTGTGCAAGTCTTCGACATGAACCAGAAACAATCAGCGTAGAGCTACCAGCGACACCAGCCGAATGGTCTGAAGGTGCACTCGCTGAAGTTCCGCCAGTCGGTGACTGGGTGTCCGCCTTCGATGATCCGGTTATGGAAGACCTGATCGCTGAAGCGTTGGAGAACAATCCGGGGATTCAGGCAGCTTACGCACGTGTCGACGCAGCCCGCGCGACAGCGGCGGCAACTTACGGCCGGAGCCTGCCATCGCTCAGCGCATCCGGTAGTGCGACAGGCACGTCTTCTGCCTTTGACAATAATTCCGGCGGCATTACGCGCACAGACTCGCTTGGTTACCGCATTGGGCTCAACGCCAGCTGGGAAGCGGACCTCTGGGGCCGTATCGGCGCTGGCCTTTCCGCGGCGGATGCCGACCTTGTTGCAAGCGAAGCCGACTTTGCTGCCTCGCGTCTGTCGCTCGCTGCCAATACTGCGATTGCGTGGATCCGCCTCTCTGATGCGGTCCGCCAAGAAGCGCTCGCAGAAGCTACACTCGCGGCGCGTGAAAGAATTCTGTCTCTTACCGAGCGTCGTTATAACTTCGGTCTGACAGGCGCGCTTGATGTGCGTACAGCACGCAGCGCCGTTGCCTCTTCCGAAGCAGCGCTTCTCTCTCGCCAGCAAAATAGCGGCGTCGCGCGTCGCAGCATGGAAATCCTGCTGGGCCGTTATCCGGCAAACGAACTTGAAGCCAATCTGGACAGCAAAGACTTGCCGCCAATCACAGGTGCTGGTGATCCTACCAGCCTGCTGGCGCGGCGTCCGGATATTGCTGCTGCTGAAGCGCGCATCGCGGCCGCTGGTTTTCGTGTCGATCAGGCCCGTCTGGCGCTTCGCCCGAGCCTGTCGCTCACTGCAAGCCTCACAAATTCGGCTGATAATATCGGCGACGTGCTGAACCCTGAATATCTGGCCGCCCAGGTGATCAGCTCCCTCACAGCACCGATTTTCAATGGCGGGTCTCTGGAAGCCAATATCACAGCCGCTGAAGCACAGGGCCGCACAGCCAGCTTCAACTATGTGTCAGCTGTTCTGACAGCATGGAAAGAAGTTGAGGACGCGCTCGCTGCTGATGCCTTCCTTGCCGCACAGGTGGATGCACAGACGGTTGCTTACGAGCAGGCTCTGGCCGCCGAAGGCCTGGCTGAACGCCAGTATCAGAACGGCCTGACCACAATTTTCAATCTGATTGATACACAGACACGTAGGATTAACGCAGAGGCCAGCCTCATTTCCGCGCAGACCTCGCGTGCCATCAATCGCGTACAGTTTCACTTAGCACTGGGTGGGGAGCTTACCACTGACGCGCTCCCGGCTGAGAACACGTCTGAAGGGACAGAATAATGAGCAGAGGCGCCAAGATCGCTCTTTCAATTGGTTTGCCAATCGTAATTTTCGCAGTCATCGCAGTCGGTGGCTCAATCGCACTGGGCTTGATGAAGCCGACAGCCGAGCCTGCGGAAGAAGCACCTCGCGGCATTGCGGTCTTCACCGAGGAAATCGTTCGAACAGATCTCCATCTGACGGTCACCAGCCAGGGTGAGGTTCGCCCGCGCCGTGAAATTGCGATCTCACCACAGATTTCCGGTCGTATCTCTTATGTCTCTCCGGCCTTCATTGATGGTGGCTTTGTCCGCCGAGGTGAAGTTCTGATCCGAATTGACGATGCTGACTACCGTCTTGCACGCATCCGTGCAGAATCTCAGGTCGCAAGTGCCCAACAGGCTCTCATTCGTGAGCAGGCCGAAGCAGAACTTGCCCGTCAGGACTGGGAAGAACTTGGCACAGGCGCCGCCTCCCCTCTCGCGCTACGTGAACCACAGCTTGCACAGGCTCAGGCCTCGCTGGAAGCAGCCCGTTCGCAGCTTCGCGATGCAGAGCTCGCGCTTGAGCGCACAATCGTGCGCGCACCATTTGAGGGCCGCATCCGTTCTAAAGACGTTGACGTTGGACAGTTTGTTTCTACCGGTTCGTCACTCGGTCGTATGTTCGGTACAGACTACGCTGAAATTGCGCTCCCGCTGACAGACACTGAACTTGGACGTTTGGGTCTCTCCTTCGCGTTTGAAGAAACAGAAGAAACTCCGGGTCCGGCTGTCGTATTCAGCTCGACAGTGGCCGGTGAGCGCCGTGAATGGTATGGTCGCGTAACTCGTACAGCGGCCGCAGTTGATCCGCAGACGCGTCTGATTTCTGCGATTGCTGTCGTGGAAGACCCGTTTGGCGAAGGTGCCTCTAACGGTATTCCGCTCGCACCGGGCTTGTTTGTTTCCGCCGAAGTCTCCGGCGAAACCATTGAAGGTCTTCTCGAAGCACCGCGTGCTGCCCTTCGTGGTCGCAACCAGATTTTCGTCGCCGATGCTGACGAGCTTGTGATGCGCATTCACGAGGTCAATGTGGTCTATACAGACCGCGACCACGTATACGTCGACGCCGGTGTGGAACCGGGTGATCTCGCCATTCTCTCGCCACTTCAGGCACCGTTTGATGGCATGAGCATCACGATCGCAGAAGAATAATCAGTTGAGTACCGGCTGCGACATATCTCGCAGCCGAAATTTTCGGAAAAGCACAGGTGAGCTATGAGCACCGGAACAACCAAAGAGCATAAAGGCATTGTTGCCTGGTGGGCACAGAACTCCGTCGCAGCCAATCTTTTGATGCTCTGCGCCTTTATTTTCGGAGCAATCGGGTTCTCGTCTCTTGAACGTGAAGTCTTCCCTTCGGCTGACTTTAATGGCGCGAGCGTTTCAATCTCATGGCCAGGTGCATCCCCTCAGGATATTGAGGACCAGATCGTCACACGTCTTGAAGAAATGCTCGCAGACCTTGATGGTCTGCGCCGCATGGAAGGCGTTGCGCGCGAAGGCGTTGGTTATGTAAACCTTGAGTCTTTCCAGGACTATGACATCGATAAATTCCTCGATGAAGTCCGTATGCGCGTTGACCAGATCAACAACCTGCCGCAGGCAAGCTTCCCGCCACAAATCCAACGCTGGCGCCAGAGCCAGATGTACTTTGGCATTGCGGTCCACGGTGACACTGACCGCCTTACGCTGAAACGCGTCGCGGATGAACTACGTGATCAAGTTGCTGCGACCGTTCAGGGCGGCGAACTCGCCGAAGTCTGGGGCGTGCTGGGTGAAGAAGTCTCTATTGAAGTTTCCGAAGAACAGCTTCGCCGCTATAATCTGACATTCTCCGACGTTGCGAATGCAATCCGCGGCACATCGGTAAACTCGTCCGGCGGCCAAATTCGTACAGATGTTGGCAATATGCGCCTTCAAACGCGCAACCTTGCCGACAATGCCGACGAATTCTCTGATATCGTTATCCGTCAGCTTCCTACAGGCGAAACCATTCGCGTAGGTGACGTGGCAAACGTCATCGACGGATTTGTTGATGAATCTCTTAATACGACATTCGACGGCGACCCGACGGCCTTCATCATGATCATGCCGCCAGAGACCATGTATATCGACACATACTCTGATAATCTGATGGCGTTCATCGAACGTGCCAATGAAGAGCTTCTGCCGGAAGCTATCAGAGCCGACCTTCTGATGGACCAGGCAGACATGTACCGCGGGAATATGGAGATCATTTCCAGCTCTGCGATTCTTGGTCTGATCCTTGTTCTGATCGTCCTCATCCTGTTCCTGCGCCCGATCGTAGCCTTCTGGGTAACAATCGGCATCATCACGGCGTTTGCAGGTGGATTTGCCGTTCTACCAATGTTCGGCGTCTCTCTGAACTTCCTGTCCTTCTTTGCGATCCTGCTGGTCATCGGCGTTATCGTGGACGACGCGATCGTCGTCGGTGAGAACATTCACAAGGAAGTTGAATCCGGTCGCAATAAGGGTATCGACGCGGCAGTTATCGGCACACAACTTGTTGTAAAGCCGATCATTTTCGGCGTTCTGACCACGATGATCATGTTCGCGCCATGGATGCTGCTGCCAGGACCGGAGCGCCAGTTTACAGCGCAGGTGAGCTTTGTCGTCATTGCAGCGCTTTCATTCTCTTTGATCGAGTCACTGCTCATTCTGCCGGCCCACCTTGGTCACATGAAACCGCAGTCATTTGATGGTGCCAGCGGCGTACTTCTTCGTGTGCAACGTTCAATCGCAGACAGCCTGATCTGGTTTGCTGACAATTTGTTCAAACCGGTACTCGAGATAGCAATTCGCTTCCGCTATGCCACGGTTGCCTTCTTCATCAGCCTGTTCGTGATCGCAGTATCGATGCTCGGAAACAACATCGTCCCAGCCGCGATGATGCCGAAGGTCGAGAGCAATCTCGTCATGGCAAACATCACCATGCCGGATGGTACACCGTTTGAGCGTACGCTGCGCGTATCCGATCAACTTCAACGCGGTGTAGATCGGGCACGCGAGGTTCTCGCGGAACGATTCCCGGAAATTGAAGAAGACATCATCACGGATGCTTCTATCATCACCGAGGAACGCCGTATCCAATCATTCATTGGCACGCTTCTACCGGAGAACCGTCCGGAAGGTCTGTCGACTGAAGACATCGCGCTTGCACTTCGTGAAGCAACCGGCCCCGTTCCGGATGCAGAAGAAATCCGTTTCGATTTCTCAATGAATGGCGGCGGCGGCGGTTACCGTGTTGCGCTCAGCCACCCTGACCTCGAAACGCTTCAGGCAGCGGTAGACATGGTTCAGACACAGCTCCAGACCTACAACACGACCTATGACATTGGTGACAACCTGTCGTCTGCCGCTGACGAGCTTCGCTTCACGCTGAAGCCGGGCGCAGAGGCTCTGGGCGTCACACTTCAAATGGTGTCCCAACAGGTTGGTCAGGCCTATTACGGTCTTGAAGTGCAACGTCTGCCGCGCGACGGTGAAGACGTCCGCGTAATGGTTCGTTATCCGCCAGAGGCCCGTCGCTCGCTCGACAGCCTTGATGACTTCCGTATCCGCACACCTGATGGCCGCGGAATCCCACTTGACCAGGTTGCAGAGTACGAGTTTGCGCCAGGTATTAACCGCATCTATCGGCGTGACCGCGTGCGTTCCGCAGCTGTGTTCGCTGAACTCACCGCATCGGAAGAGCGCGGCGTAATCTCCGCCGACATGGAAGAAAACTTCTGGCCACGTTTCGAACAGCGCTTCCCTACTGTTCAACGAGACAGCCTGGGCGACGCCGAGGCAGAGGGCGAGTTGTTCTCAAGCCTGCTCACGCTCAATCTCGGTGCATTGTTCTGCATGTACGTTCTTTTGGCGGTCGCGTTTAAGTCCTACTTCCAGCCGCTGCTTCTTATGAGCGCCGTTCCGTTTGCCTTC
Source organism: Ponticaulis sp. (assembly GCF_029210165.1). Lineage (NCBI taxonomy): Bacteria > Pseudomonadati > Pseudomonadota > Alphaproteobacteria > Hyphomonadales > Hyphomonadaceae > Ponticaulis > Ponticaulis sp. The sequence continues at coordinate 1,590,464 of NZ_JARGNT010000001.1, read as the reverse complement.
GCAGGTGCGGTGTTCGGACACCTTATGTTCGGTATCCCGATGGCGATGTTCTCTGTCTTCGGTATCGCGGCTGCAGCCGGCGTTGTGATCAACGACAACCTCGTCCTGATTGATAACGTCAACCGGCGCAGAAACGAGCATGGCATGGGCGCAGTTCAGGCACTCGTCGAATCAGCGGTCTCACGCTTCCGCCCGATCCTCCTGACGTCCGTGACCACATTTGTGGGCGTCCTGCCGATGATCGCGGAAAAATCAGTCCAGGCGCAAATGCTGAAACCGATGGTGGTTGCACTTGGTTCAGCGGTGGCATTTGCCCTGTTCGTCAGCCTTCTCTTTGTCCCGGCACTCTACGCTGTGGGCGCAGAGATTGCCCGCCTCTTCCGTTGGTTGTGGTCGGGCCGTCCATATCAGGGCATTGGTGACACATATGACTCTTCAAAGGTTGCAGGCGTGACTGAAAGAGACGATCATGTTCACCACCAACCCGCAGAATAATCTTGCGCAATCTAGCCAGCTGAGGGTTAGATTGCGCAACTTCAAAGAGGACCATATGAAAAAGCTACTTATCGCTACGTCATCACTGGCGCTGCTCGCAGTCGCAGGCTGTGGACAGACAGAGCCGGAACAGGAAGCTGCGACGCCAGCCGCTACCGAAACAGCTGCACCGGCAACTGATGCATCACCAGTATTCGGTACATTCGGCATCGAACTTGCCAATATCGACGAGAGCGTTGATCCGGGCGACGATTTCAACCGTTACGTAAACGGCGTTTGGCTCGACAGCTTTGAAATCCCGTCTGACCAGTCCCGCTATGGCGTGTTCAATATGCTTCGAGACGAAGCTGAAATCCACGTCCGTGAAATCATCGAAGAAGCGGCTGCTTCCGGTGAAGGCATCGACACGCTGCAGGGCAAAGTCGGCGCTTACTACAGCGCTTACATGGACGAAGAAGCGATCAACGCGCGCGGCCTAGAGCCAGCTCAGCCTTACCTCGACCGCATCGCGTCTATCCAGACACGTGAAGACCTCGCTGCGATCTTCGCGGCGACAGGCTTTGCATCTCCGATTGGTGGCTGGGTTGATGTCGACGCACGTGCGCCAGACACATACACAGTCTACATCAACCAGTCCGGTCTCGGCCTGCCTGACCGCGACTACTATCTGCGCGACACACCAAACAATGTAGAGCTGCGCGCAGCTTACATGGAATATCTCGAGCAGATGCTGACCTTCGCAGGTTACGAAGATCCTGCAGCTGGCGCGCAAATGGTCTACGACCTTGAATACGCTATGGCTGAAGAGCACTGGGACCGCGCAATCGGTCGTAACCGTAACCTCACTTACAACGCACTGACACGCGACGAGCTCGAAGAGCTGGCAGGTGACTTCCCTGTCGAAGTCATGCTGAATGATATGGGCGTTGGCGCGCACGATCACTTCGTTGTTCGTCAGCTTGCTCCAACAGCTGAAGAAATCGAAGAGTACGGCCTGACTGAAGAGCAGGTTTCCATGCTCGGCAACGGCGTTCAGGGCCTGTTCGACGTCGCTCAGACAGCTGATCTGGAAGCATGGCGTGCTTACCTCACAGCACGTTTCATCTCCGGCATGTCATCTGTTCTGCCATCTGAAATCGACGAAGCTAATTTTGCATTCTACGGCCAGACCCTCCGCGGTCAGCCTGAGCAACGCCCACGCTGGAAGCGCGCTGTCGGCGCAACCGAAGGCGCACTGGGTGAAGCTGTTGGCGCGATCTATGTAGAGCGTCACTTCCAGGAAGAAGCTAAAGACGCAATGGAAGAGCTGGTCGAAAATCTTCGCGCAGCGATGTCCGCTAACCTCGAAAACCTCGAGTGGATGGGCGCTGAAACACGCGTAGAAGCTCAGGACAAGCTTGCTAAGTTTCGTCCGAAGATCGGTTATCCAGAAGTCTTCGAGGAATATGAAGGCCTCGAAATCACTGAAGGCATGGCGTTCGAGAACATCATGGCTGTCTCTGAATGGCAGTATAACGACATGATCTCTCAACTCGGTCAGCCAATTGACCGTACCGAGTGGGGCATGTTCCCACAAACGGTCAACGCGTACTACTCGCCGAACCGTAACGAGATCGTCTTCCCGGCCGCTATCCTGCAGCCACCATTCTTCGACCTGAACGCTGACCCCGCTGTAAACTACGGTGCTATCGGTGCGGTTATCGGTCACGAAATGGGCCATGGCTTCGACGACCAGGGCTCACGCTCTGACGGCGACGGCATGCTCCGTAACTGGTGGACCGAAGAAGACCTGGAAGCCTTCCGTGAGCGCACAGATGCTCTGGTTGCTCAATACAATGAGTTCTGCCCGATTGAGAACTCCGAAGAAGACACGGTCTGTGTAAACGGCCGCCTCACACTCGGTGAGAACATTGGTGACCTTGGTGGCCTCTCTATGGCTTACACAGCGTACCAGCTCTCTCTGAACGGTGAGGAAGCTCCTGTCATCGACGGTTACACCGGCGACCAGCGCTTCTTCATGTCATGGGCTCAGGTCTGGCAGGCAATGTACCGTGAGGAAGCTCAGCGTACACAGCTCGCAACAGACCCGCACTCTCCGCCAATGTACCGTATCAACGGCGTCGTGCGTAACATGAACCAGTGGTATGAAGCCTTCGGCGTCACAGAAGACGACGAGCTTTACCTGCCACCGGAAGAGCGTATCACAATCTGGTAAGTCCAACGGACATATCCAAATGAGAAAGAGGGCCCGCAAAGGCCCTCTTTTTTTGTCTGTGGTTATCGGTTGTCATACTGCGACCTCACAAGTTCGAGGCCGCGTTTGGTGATCTGATAAGGGCCACCATTTCGTGACGCGATGCTGCGTTTTCGTTTCAGCTTGCGAAACAGAATGAGATCCAGATGGGGAAACTGCCACCCGTCCCGGGTAATACAGCTCACCTGTAAGCCATTGTGTTCATCACGAAATTTATCGATCCGTCCGCCCTGCGCGAGCAGGTGGAGTATGCGCTGTTCAGCGCGTGAAATATCCATTGTCCTGAGTAATTCCGGTATTCGCGGACAAAATCCGCGCACAGTCAGATACACGCCTCATAAGGGCATGCGGCTCCGTCTGTTTCGGCCCCGCCTGATCGGTGTCAGTCGCGGGGCTTTACCGGGTCTCTACGTTAAAAGACATCAAATCTCCTGATGCCGCTTACGTATCATCTCAATCGCGCGCTGACCAGATCGCCTGAAGACCTTCGCGGTAGTCCGCATAGATGGGCCGCCAGCCCGTGAGTGACTTTGTGCGCGCATTTGAAACGCGCTTGCACTCGGCATAAAAGCGCTTCGCCATCTCAGAAAGACCGGCCTCCTCGAATGGGATATCAGGCGGGACGTCTACGCGCATAACGTTCGCAGCATACTCGATCACATCCTGAGGCGGTGCAGGCTCGTCATCGCAGGCATGCAGAACCGCGCCTTTTACATCATGTTCGATTGCGCCTTTCAGGCAGGCGGCGATGTCATCAACATGAACACGCGAGAAGACCTGTCCGTCTTTAATAATACGGCGCGCTTTGCCGTCTTCCAGCCGATCGAAGGCAGATCGTCCCGGCCCGTAAATGCCCGGCAGACGCACAAAGCTGGTATCCGGCCTCGCACCGCGCCACTGGCTTTCAGACAGAACACGTCGCTCGCCCTGCGGGCTTTGCGGGTTCACAAGCGTCCATTCAAACGCCCATCCACCGTCCAGATCACCATAGACGCCCGTCGTCGAAAGATAGAAAATGCTGCAGGCATGCTGCGCAGCATTTTGCAGCAATTTAAAGCTCGGGCAGCCATCTTCATCAGGCGGGGTAGAGATCAGCCAGACCGCATTTTCAGGCACTTTCTCATCAATGCCCTCCTCAAACAGCAGAGCGTCATAGCCTTCGGCCTGAAGCTGTGCGCGCGTCTCTTCAGAACGCGTCGTCGGAACAATTGACCAGCCATCAGCCGCCAGAATACGCGCCAAAGCCTTTGCACTGTCGCCAAAGCCTGCACAAAACAAGGTGCGTTGCTGTTTCTTCATTTGCTTTTTGTCCGCCGAGCCTGCAGGTCATTAGTCAGAGTATCAGGAGTATGACATGGGCCTCAGCCTTCCTCTCGTCTATATCATCGCGCCACTTTTTCTGTCCGCGCAGGTCGTTCCGGACGCGAACATTGCCGCGACCACCGACATGTCAGAGATGCAGCGTCTGCGCGAATGTCTGGAGCTCGTAGAAACGGATCCGGAAGCCGCACACGAAATGGCTGCCACATGGACCTATATGGAAGGCAATCGCCGCATCGCACGTGAGTGCCGCGCAGCATCCATGATCGCACTTGGCCATTACGAAGACGGCGCACTGGAATTTGAAGCGCTCGCGAACGCACCTGATGGCGGCTCCCTTAATGACCGCGTCGGCTATCTTGCCCGCGCCGGTGGCGCATGGCTGGAAGTCGGCTATCCGGAAGAAGCCATTGTCGCTTTCACCAACGCCCTTCGTCTGAACCAGTATGCAGACGACATTCTCGCCTATCGCGGCCTCGCACATCTTCAGCTTGAAGACTACGAACAGGCCGAAACCGATCTGGACGAAGCGATCCGTCGTCAGCCGGGAGACTTCTACGCCTGGCTCTATCGCGCGCAGGTCCGCTTCTGGCAGCTGCGCATGGACGAAGCCATGCAGGATATCGCTCAGGCTCGCACGCTCGATCCTGCTAATACACAGGCGCTTCTCTGGCGCGGCCATATCCGTGAGGCCCAGCGGCTTCTCGCGGAAGGGCGTTCACTCGACGAGATGCCATTCTGATAGAACATCCTCGGACGTTTCGTCCGGTGCGCGGCTGAGCTTCTCTGCCCGCGCATCGTCAGGCGCCAGCTGATAGAGCGCCCAGATCGCCGCGCCGCGAATGAGTGGCTCCTCATCGCTCAACAAATCGGTCACGTGTGGCACCAGCCCCTGATCACCGGAATTGCCCGCTGCAATCAGTACATTTCGCAGGAAACGGCGGCGTTTGATCCGCTTTACTGGCGAGCCCGAGAACATGGCCCGAAAGGCGTCATCATCCAGCGCTAAAAGTGTCGACAATCGCGGTGCATCCGTCGCTTCTGTCAGCTGGAACTTCGTCTCTTTGGTCTCAGAGGCAAACTTGTTCCACGGGCAGACCGCAAGACAATCATCACAGCCATAAATCCGGTTTCCCATCGGCTTTCGTAGCTCGTGCGGAATGGGCGCGCCGTGCTCGATCGTCAGATAGGAAATGCACTTGCGGGCATCGATCTGATACGGGCCAACGAATGCCTTGGTCGGGCAGATATCAAGGCACGCCCTGCACTGCCCGCAATGATCGCTGGCAGCCTCATCAGGCGCAAGTTCTGCTTCGGTCAGCATCACTCCGAGAAACAGCCATGAACCAAACTCGCGGCTCACCAGATTTGTATGCTTACCCTGCCAGCCTAGCCCGGCCTGCTGCGCCAGCGGTTTTTCCATGAGCGGCGCGGTATCGACAAAGACTTTCACTTCGCACTCATTCGCGGCCACAAAATCCCGCGCGAGCTGCTTCAGACGCTTTTTCAGAACGTCATGATAATCCTTGCCCTTTGCGTAGACCGAGATCGCTGCGCGGTCTTTCGCATCCAACACCGCAAGAGGATCATGATCCGGCCCGTAATTGACGCCGACCACAATGGCCGAGCGCGCACCCGGCCACATGGCCTGCGGATGGGAACGCCGTTCCAGCGTTTCTTCCATCCAGCCCATTTCACCGTGATAGCCCGCGTCGACAAAGGCTTTCAGCCGCGCGCCAGCCGCCCAGCCCTCTTCGACCGAGGTGATACGGCAGACATCAAACCCGATAGACAGGGCGTGAGCTTTTACGTCCTCAGAAGTCCAGATCGGCATAATGCGGAACCGGTTTTGTGCCCGTCAGATAGTCTTTCAGGACATCGCGGAAGCATGGACGGGATTTTACCCGCTGATACCATTCGCGAAGATCAGGCGCGTTATCCCAGGGCACATCGCCGAAATAATCGAGCGCCGAGAGATGCGCGGCCGCAGAAAGATCTGCAATCGTCAGCTGTCGGCCCGCCAGATAAGAGGTCTGCTCGCACAGGGCGTTGAGGTAAGTCATCACACCGCGAAGCGCGTGCGCGCCGCGTCGGAGAAGCGCACTATCCGGCGCACTGGTCCGCTGCACAGACTGGGCAATGCGTTCGGCCAGAATAGAGCCGTTAATCTCGCTCTCGAACCGGCTCTCAATCCAGCGCCAGAGGCGACGGGCTTCAGCCCGGTCCGGCGCAAGCATGGGCAGCACTTTTACGTCGCGGTATTGCTCTTCCAGAAACTCAACAATGGCATGGGTGTGGTTCGCGACCACGCGACCATGCTGGCCCTGATCAATCAGCACCGGGCCAATCGGATTGGCGTACAGGCGTATGACCTCTTCTGCCGGCTTCCACGGCGGAGAGACAACAGGAGTAAATTCCAGTTGTTTTTCGGCCAGAACCAGCCGGACAAGGCGGCTTGCAGGATCAAGAGGCCAGTGGAAAAGCTTACGCATTGAATAAGTTCTAACGCTTAGTACGACACCATCAGGCTCTATCTAACACGCCTTCGTGTATAAAGGGTTAGTCAAAAGTTAATTCCGCCTGATGGGTGAGTTTTTCAACCGGTTTCACAGGCTTCAGCGCCGTTGCAGCCAGCGCCAACTCTGAGATAAATAATCGCCGTTCAGCCGCCGCACGCTGCGCATCCGGCAAGCGTAACAGATAGGATGGATGCACGGTCACGACGAGCTTTGTACCGTCTGCCAGTTCTTGGAGTTCGCCGCGCCAGTCCTTCAACGTAATGCTCTGGCCCAGAATACCGCGCGCGGCGCTCGCCCCAAGCGCGATGATCACATCGGGCTGCACAAGACGGCGCTCTTCGCTGAGCCATTGCCCGCACACATCAATCTCCCGCACGGTCGGCGACTGGTGGATGCGGCGCTTACCGCGCGTCATGAATTTAAAATGCTTTACTGCATTGGTCACATAGGTGCGGCGCCGGTCGATCCCCGCTTTGAGAAGCGCCTCGTTGAGAAGCTGCCCGGCAGGGCCGACAAATGGCCTGCCCGCAATATCTTCCTGATCACCCGGCTGTTCGCCAACGATCATCAGCCGCGCGCCGGAAGGCCCCTCGCCCATCACCGTCTGGCTGGCGTCACAATAAAGCGGGCAACGTTCACAATTCGAAGCAGCTGACTTCAGATCCTCCAGTGTTTTTATCTCAACAGTTTGCGGTTCTGCCTCGCGCCGGGTTGCCACCACATCGGCGAGGCGGTTAGCCTCGGTAATGCTCTCCTCAACCATTTGACGCGCCCGTGACTCAGCCTGTTCGAGGAGTTCGGGTATCAATTCTGCCTCTGGCAAATTCTTCCAGTATTTCTTCGGCATTTCCGATGTCATTGCTGAGATTTTAACCCGCGCCGGATTGAAGATGGACGCAAAGTACGTCTTCCAGCCTTCTTCCATCACGTCTTCAGGCGGCACATCGCGTTTTGAACCGCCTGGCCCGAAGCTCAGGGTCTTCCCATCCCAGCGCGCCGTCTTTTCCGGCGTCACAATCGCCCAGTTCATATTGGCAAAGCGACGCTTGAAGAACGGCGTTCCAATCTCCTCGATCCGGTGTGTCGGCTCAAACCATGAGACGAAATTCTCGCGCCCATCAGGTGCATCGCCCGCTTTGCGAAACCGCACAAAGGCATGCATTTTATGAACGTCGCGGCGAATGGCTTTCTCCCGCGACCGCAGCCACACAATATCAGGGACTGCCTTGCGTTCGATAAGATTTTTCTCGGTCTGCAGCCGCCATAAAATCCGGTAGAGACGGTCAAAGCGCTCTTCATCGCGATGACAGATTACCGCCCGCGCAATGCCCGGAAATGATTTCGGTACTGAAATCTCACGCACAGGCCCTTTCGCCGAACTTGTCTCGCTGACGCCAGCGAAGAGATCACCGCCCTTGCCTTCCACCTGCCATGAGATCATCTCCGGGCGCACGCCCTGCCCGCAGAGCCGCCTTGCCTCAGCGCGCCAGCCATCAAAATCTGTTTCGTGCGCCAGAATAACCGTCTGCATCAGAACAAAGACAGCTGTTCTGGCGGCTTCACAAACCGCGCTTTGAGATTATCGGTATCGGTCAGCCCGCCCGGCGACCAGTCTCGCGCGGTAATGAATGGCCGCACCTTGGAAAGTGACACCCGCATACGCGCCAGATCAGCCAACCCGATCGAGCCATGCCGCCGCGACGACAAAATCTTCATGACGGATTTCGGGCCGAGACCCGGCACACGCAACAAACGCTCTTTCGGCGCACGGTTCACATCCACCGGAAACCAGGCGCGATGTTTCAGTGCCCAAGAGAGCTTCGGGTCGACATCCAGATCCAGCATGCCGCCATCAGTCGCCGAGATCACATCCTCAGTGTCATAGCCATAAAACCGCATCATCCAGTCCGCCTGATAAAGCCGGTGCTCACGTAGCAAAGGCGGAGCGAGCGGCGGCAAGCTGGACGAGGCATCAGGGATCGGGCTGAACGCCGAATAATAAACCCGCCGCAAGCCATAACCCGCATAGAGCTTGCGGGAGGTGACGATGATATCGCTGTCGCGGGCATCATCGGCGCCGACAATCATCTGGGTAGACTGGCCCGCCGGCGCGAACGCTTTAGGCTTTGCCTTTTTGATGATGCGGGACTTCATCGCGTCCGCGCGATCATCAATGCCGTATTTAACATGCGCCATGGCCGAGCGGATCACCTGCCCCGACTTTTCCGGTGCCAGCGTTTTCAACCCCGGCTCTGTCGGCAGCTCAATATTGATGGACAGCCGGTCGGCATACGCCCCCGCCAGCTTGATCAGCTCCGGGTCAGCTTCGGGGATGGTTTTCAGATGGATATAACCGCGAAAGTCATGCTCCTCACGCAGAACGCGGGCCACCTCTACGATCTGCTCCATCGTATAATCCGGTGAGCGGATAATACCCGAAGAAAGGAACAGACCTTCAATGTAATTGCGCTTGTAGAAATCCAGCGTCAGCTTCGCCAGTTCGTGGGTTTCAAACCGCGCACGCTCCACATTTGAGGAGACACGGTTCACACAGTACCGGCAGTCAAATGTGCAGAAGTTGGTCAGAAGCACCTTGAGAAGCGAAATACAGCGCCCATCAGGCGTGTAGGCATGGCAAATCCCCATCCCCTCGCTTGATCCGACACCCTTGCCGGACATTGAATTGCGTTTCGTGCTGCCAGACGATGCGCAGGAGGCATCATACTTGGCCGCATCCGCCAATATGGCGAGCTTCTGAAACGTCGTTTTTGATCGGGAAACTGCCTCTGACATGAAAAGAACAATACAGGAACAAATTGTCATTTCAAGACTGTTTCTGACAGCGACACATTGCTCGCATTGCACTCTCTCAATGCATCAGGTTAGAAGCAGGACTCCACACCCAGACAGGGATGATCTCTCCACGAAATGAGCGTGCGCACACCGAAAACGGCTATGATTATCGGCGCTGGCGTTGTCGGCGTGACGACAGCCTATGCGCTGGCGCGGCGCGGTGTGGACGTGACCCTGATCGACTTTCGCGACGGTGCGGGCGATGGCACCTCTTTTGCCAATGGCGGCCAGCTCAGCTATCTGCACACAGAAGCACTGGCGAGCGACACGATCATCAAGGATATGCCCGGCCTCGCCATGGGGCTGAACCCGGCCTTTCGCATCAAGGTCTCGCTCGACCCTGATTATGTGAACTGGCTGCTGGCCTTTCTCCGCAACTGCACGGCCAGCCGCCATGCCGAAAACACGCGCAGCGCGCTCGCCATCGGGCTGGATTCGCGCCTTGAAATGCAAAAGCTTGTCCAGCGCTATGACCTTGATTTCGACTACCAGGTGCCGGGCAAAATGCAGCTCATTTACACGCCGGAAGCCCGCCGCAATGTCGAAGCCGGTATGGCCATCAAAGGGCTCGACGAAGATGAGCAGCGCCTCCTCACATATGAAGAAGCTTGCAAGCTGGAACCGGCGCTGACAGACCTTGGCACCCGCCCTGAAGCCGTGATGTATGCCGCGCGTGAGGCGCTGGGCGATGCGCACAAATTCTCGGTCAATCTTCTGGCGCTGCTGAAACGGGATTTCGGCGTCAAAACCCTGTTCGGCAATCGGGTCCAGCATGTCTCGCTTTCATCAGACCGCGCAACGCTCACCCTAGCCGACGGCGATGTGCGCGAGGCGGACCTCTGCGTGCTCTGTACAGGGGCAGACCGCCGCCTGTTGAAAGAGCTGAAGATCGATGTGCCCGTCATGCCTATGAAGGGCTATTCCATGACGGCCCCGCATGGCGAAAACCCCCCGCGTATTTCGATCACGGATTCAAAGCGCCGCCTGGTCGTCTCCCGTCTGGGAGATCGCATTCGCATTGCAGGCATGGCCGACCTTGGCTGGACCAATCCCGATCCGGATCAGAAACGGATCGCAACGCTGCTTCGGGAGGCTGAAGCCTCGCTGCCCAAAGCGGCTGATTTCCGGAATGTTCAGTCTGTCTGGGCAGGCCTTCGCCCGATGACACCGGACTCAAACCCGCGCATGGGTCGCCCGCATACGGCACTCGCCTATAATCTCGGCCATGGCATGCTCGGCTGGACGATGGGCATGGGCACGGCCGAACGCCTGGCAAAGCTGATCGGACTACCGGAACTCGCGGAGATATAGGGTTGGTATAAGGGGAAAGACCTCGTGTCATCCCGGATGCTGTGCAGCATTCCAATGATGCACTGCTGATCCGGGACCTGAAACCACCGCCTTTACTCAATCAGGTCCCGTGTCTGCAAAGCACCGCTTCGCGCTGCAATGCGCACGGGATGACACCACCGCTAAGCGTTCAACCAGATGCACCAGTATCGCCGCAAGGGATTCCCTGCCGCGCATGAGTTTTAGTTTGAAGATTGAAGTCAGATCGCGAGTGAAAAGTTACACGTCACGTGGTCTGGCGGCGGCCATGGCTCTGGCCATGTCGTGATGTACTGACAAGGCGGGAAGGCCAGTTCTACAGCTTCTTCAAAAACAATGGATACGCGCACTTCAGGCACAAGATAAGCCAGTGCGCAGACAATCACACGAGCCAGATGGCTCGCCAGTATTTCGGCGCGTTCAAAGTTCTCGATAGTCGTCTGAAGCCGGTCAAACAGCTCGCCCAATGAGATGAGGTCACAGCCTTGAGTTGGCTCTGTGAGAACCTCTGCTTCATGAGAGCAAACAGCACAGCCCTGAGCGCGCTCTATGCGCACCGAAGGTGCGCGAGAGCCAACCAAGCGACCAGCCCGTTGCCAGATGGGCATACGCATGGCGTTTGCCGCATAGGTGAAACCGGCCCGCTCCAGCTGGCTCGAGGCCAGCATGCGCACATAAGAATGAAGCATAGCGTCGGTTGAGATCACCATGCGTACCAGGTCACGCGGCGCGCGCGTTTCACCAGACGCCTGCAGCCGCATGCACCAGGCATACAGCCGCGCAAGGTTCAGCCCGATCAGCTGGCCGATGGTCAGCGAGGTGTAGTCAGGGACAGATGATGGCGCGGGGATCATGCCCCAATTCTAGGGTGGCATGTGGTGGGGTTGGATTAGTTTCCCTCTGGTGCAAGGCATCGGATTGCCGCTGCTCAGAAGGCGTGGACAGCCCTAGAGCGCCAATAACCTAGAATTTAATATACATAAATGTATTCTTAAAATTGCCGGCGGTCGCTTAATTCCCTCCGGAGCAATGCATCGAAAACGAGGTAATAATGTCAGAGCTCAAATCACTCTTCCCGCAAACAAAGCGACGTATCATGGATTTGGTCGCTGAAGCGGGCATCGATATCTCTGATTGGCCCAACTTTAAGGGTGGAGCAGCTAAAGCCGCAGCGAATCCCAAGTACTGTTACGAATGGGCTTATGTTGAGCCGGGAAAAGTTATTGCAATAAACTTGTGGCACGCCAAAAGCATCGAAGATGATGGCCAAATTTATCAAATCAACAATTTCCGCAAGGAAGCCGCTGATTTCAAAGCCTTAGGAAAAGGCTCATGGTCTGGACGAGCCAAACGACTCGATGAGGCGCTACACACCGCGGTGCGGGATAATCTTCCTATCAGAGTAATTTGGCTCGCAGGTGATCGAACAGATTACCACGTTCCTGGCGCAAAACCCGCTAAAGTGAATTTACGTGAGCTCGACACAGAACTTTGGACACTCGCAGAATACAATGTTTCCACGGGCGCCAATAAGCTAGTGAGAGGAACTCTTTCCTCGCCCTACATTGATCAATTCTCAATAGATCAACATGAAAAGGGAGCAGGAAAAAGAACTTCCACGATGGTATCATCATTCGTTCGAAGTCCAGAGGTTCGCCGACAAGTGCTCAATCGTGCCAAAGGGCACTGTGAGTATTGCAACAAAAGAGGTTTCGATACTCCAAGCGGTTCAGTTTACCTCGAAACTCACCATGTTATCCCTCTAAGCGAACAAGGCGCCGATACCGTCTCAAATGTAGTTGCCTTGTGCCCGGACGATCATCGTCGCGCGCATTTCGGAGTCAATCCAGAAAAATTCCAAGCAGAGCTATCCGAAATCGCTTCAAGAAAATTGGCATGAGATGCAACATTACCCCTCTCGAGAAAGAGGAGTGCAGCCCTAATTCGGCTTGGACGTAATCACATCCTGAAGCGGGATTTCAAACTGGCGGTTACAGAACTGACAATCGGCTTCAAAGACGTCTTTTCCAGTCTCTTCGGCCAGTTCCAGAAGCTCGTTATCCGGCAGGTTTTTCATCGTTTCAACGAGGCGTTCTTCCGAACAGGTGCACTCATCGCGCACAGGACTAGGCGCTTCCATGCGCACACCATCTTCGTGGAAGAGACGGTAAAGCACACGGCCAAGTGACAGATCAGGGTCGAGCAGCTCGGCATCCTCAACGCTCTGGAAAAGCACGCTGGCTGTGTTCCACTGGTCTTCGGTGTCGCCGCGATTTTCATCGCCTGCAACTTTCTGGATCAGCGCGCCGCCAGCCTGCCAGCTTGCGCCTTCGCCTGCCTTCTGAATTTCACCTACAGCGAGACGGACCTTAGTTGGCACCTGCTCTGAGCGGTCAAAATAGTGTTCTGCGCATTCGGCCAGCGACGTCCCGTCGAGCGGCACGACACCCTGATAAGGCTGTACGAATTCATTGTCTGAAATCACGGTGATGGCGAGCGCGCCATTGCCGAACACCTGACGCGGGTGCGGGCGGATCAGCTCATCCTTATTCACGCGCTCTACAAGAGCCCATTTTTCTTCGTCATAGCGCAGCATGCCACGCAGGCTGCCGCGCGTGTGATATTCGGCAACCATCAGGCTGACAGGGCCACTGCCCTGCGCCTGCACGGCCACGCGTGCATCTTCTTTCAGGCTTGCACCGATCAGCACAGCAAGGGTGAGCGCCTCACCCAGAAAACGGGCGAGTTCGTGCGGATAGTCGTGACGGTTCAGAATTGCGCCAATCACCTGACCGTCCATGCGCGTGATACGTCCGCGCACGGCCTGCTGGTCCAGCTGGAATGTTGCAACGCTGTTTGCGCCTGTGCCGAGCTCGTCGGCCAGATGGGTCAGGTTTCCAGACACCATTTCAAAATTGCCTTCTGTGCATGAAGCCGGTTCTCAGCTTCGTCAAAAACCGCAGATTGCGGCCCGTCAATCACACTGGCTGAAACTTCTTCACCGCGGTGCGCCGGGAGACAGTGGAGGAAGATAGACCCTCCATTGGCCGCGCCCATTAGCTGGTCATCCACCATGAAGGGTGCAAGGTCTGAAAGACGTTTATCTGCATCTTTGTCGCCCATGGAGACGAAAGTGTCTGCCACGACGACGTCTGCGCCGGCTACGGCTTCGGCCGCAGAGGTAAAGACGTCGATGCGGCCCTGCTCTGCGCGGGCAGCCTCAATACGGTCTTGCGGTGCTTCATAGCCGACAGCTGTGCCAACTGCGAGCGAGAAGCCGAATTTCGGCGCAGCATCGATAAAGCTCGCGCAGACATTATTGCCATCGCCCACCCAGGCGATACGCGCCCCCTTCAGGTCGAGGCCTTTTTCTTCCAGCGTCTGCAGGTCTGCCATGATCTGGCACGGGTGAGACTTATCCGTCAGGCCGTTAATGACCGGCACAGAGCCCGTCTCAGCGAAATCGACAACATCCTGATGGTTGTTCGCTCGGATCATGACGATATCGACAAAGCGGGACAGAACCTTGGCCGTGTCTTCAATCGTCTCGCCGCGACCGAGCTGCATGTCTGACGAGGTCATGAACATGGTCTGGCCGCCAAGCTGGCGCATGCCGACATCAAAGCTCGTACGGGTACGCGTGGAGCTTTTCTCGAAAATCATCGCAAGGATATGGTCGGCGAGCGGCGCGCCCGCATCGACCTTGCCCTTCGGCCAGCCCTGACGCGCGGCTTTTGTGGCCTTCGCGTCATCCAGAATGGCTCTCAGCTCGCTGGACGGAATGTCAGCGAGATCCAGAAAGTGCTTCATTTAGCTCTCCTGAGCTTTGGCCTCCGTCAGGCAGGCATCAAGAATGTCGATAGCTTCACGGATATCAGCATCCGTAGCGATGAGAGGCGGTGCAAGGCGCAGAACATTGTCGCCCGCAACGCCGCAGAGGAGCTTTTTCGCGCGTGCCAGCTGTTGAACCGGCTTTGGTGCAGACTTCAGCTTCAGGCCCACGAGGAGACCTTTGCCGCGCACGTCTTCAACCATATCAGGGTGACGGTCTTTCAGGCTTGCGAGGCCCTGCTGCAGATTGCTGGCCGTGCGGCGAACGCCTTCAAGGAAGCCTTCGGACATCATTTCGTCGAACACGACATTGCCGACAGCCATCGCCAGCGGGTTACCGCCATAGGTGGAGCCGTGAGAGCCAGGACGCATGCCCTTGCCTGCTTCTTCTGTGACGAGGCACGCACCGAACGGGAAGCCGCCGCCAACGCCTTTAGCCACAGCCATAATGTCCGGATCAGCTTTGCCGTCTGCCCATTGGTGCGCAAACAGTTTGCCTGTACGGCCCGCGCCGCACTGGACTTCATCATAAATGAGAAGCGTGCCGGTCTCGTCGCACAGCTCGCGCAGGGAGACGAGGCAATGTTCAAGAATGCTGCGCACGCCGCCTTCGCCCTGTACCGGCTCGACCAGAACTGCACATGTGTCTTTCGTGATAGCCGCTTTCAGCGCGTCATGGTCGCCGAATGGCAGCTGGGTGAAACCCGCCATAGGCTCGCCAAAGCCTTCCAGATACGCCGGGTTGCCGCCTGCATTGATCGCCGCGAAAGAGCGGCCATGGAATGCGCCGGAGAATGTCAGGATTTCCTGACGGTGCGGCTCGCCATTCACATAGTGATATTTACGGGCTGTTTTCAGCGCGCATTCGATCGCTTCTGTACCGGAGTTGGTGAAGAAGACCTGATCGGCAAATGTGTTCGCGCAATACTTCTCGGCCAGCTCTTCACCAGCCGGTACGCGGAACATGTTTGATGTGTGCCAGAGCTTGTCTGCCTGATCTTTCAGAGCGGCAACCATTTTAGGGTGCGCATGACCAAGCGCGTTCACCGCGATGCCGGCAATGAAATCGAGATACGCCGTACCGTCTTCAGTATACAGTCGCATGCCTTCACCTCGCACGAAGACTTCTTCTGGCGGGGCGTAAACGGGAAGCATGGCTTCGCGCATGACATGTACTCCTGAATGCTGAGAGGGCTCTCCTGCCCTGTTGAAAAAGAAGCCGCGTCATTACCTTAATTGCGCTATTCTGGTCAATGGAACGGCTTTGTTGTCATGAAATGATCACAACTGCAGATGCGACTAGTTGAAGAGTAAAGCGTCACAAGCGCAGTTTTCCCGCTGAAATGTATTGAAACTTCAGGAATTCACGTAAAGATGGCTCCGACGAAGCCATAAATTTCCAGAATCTGAATTCTGTTCATATTCCAGACATTTGGCACAGTGCACTAAGGTGCCATCGCTGTTTAAGGGTCCGAAGGGGGACATTATGAAAACGACTATCGCGCTTATCGCGTCTACCGCACTTATCTGTTCAGCTGGCGTAGCAAACGCTCAGGACTTCACACTCGAGCCAGGCTTCGGCTCTGTCAGCCTCGAAAACGGCTTCACACCAGATCCGTACGACGTTGATCTGGTTTCTGGTGGTTCTATCGACGCTGCTACAATCGGTTGCGCAGGCATGATCGCCAACGCGCCTGACTTCCGCCTCGACTACATGGCTGGCGATATTTTCCCACTCATCCTGTCCGTCACATCCAGCTCTGACACGACGCTTGTTGTGAACATGCCAGACGGCAACTGGGCGTGTGATGACGACAGCGCGGGCGACCTGAACCCGATGCTCGAATTTACCCAGCCTATGTCCGGCCAGTACGACATCTGGGTTGGCGCATTCGGCGGCGGCAATGAAGAGGCAACACTTCACATCTCAGAAATCATGGCTGGCGCGTCCTATGGCGGCGGTATGCCTGACTTCTCGCTCGACCCGACATTCGGTTCGGTTGACCTTCAGTCCGGGTTTGAGCCTGATCCATATAACGTTCAGCTCACATCTGGCGGCGGCATTGACGCTGAAGTTGTTGGCTGTGCTGGTATGATCGCAACAGCACCTGATTTCCGCCTCAACTATGCGGCCAGCGATATCCTGCCGCTCATCATCTCTACAATGTCTTCCGACGACACCACTCTGGTGATCAACCAGCCGGATGGCAGCTGGATTTGCGACGATGACTCCGGTGAAAACTTCAACGCGTCTGTCAACATCGCCTCTCCGATGAGCGGCCAGTACGACATCTGGGTTGGCAGCTTCTTCGGCGACAATCAGCCAACAACGCTCTCTATCTCCGAGCTTTACAGCAACTAAGCTGATCGCATGACCAAACAGGAAACCGGCTCACTCAGGTGGGCCGGTTTTTTATTGCCTGCATTCAGTACAATTCACGCTTGCCAGACACGCCAGCTCCATGTTCAGAATTTAACCTGACCGGTAGGGTAGCAGGGGGCTGCCTTCCTTAAGGGGGGAATCTCATGGATTTTGGTACAGCGGTTGGTCGCTATTTTTCAAACTATTTCAACTTTCAGGATCGCGCGCGACGTGCCGAGTTCTGGTGGCCGGTCTTGATGCAGTTTATCATCTACTTGGCGATGCTCGCACTTACCAGCCTCTTCGCGATGCTTGGTGATATTGGAGTGATGCTGATCTGGATCCCGATGATTGTGTATTGGCTATTCGGCCTTGCTTGTATCATCCCCAATCTCGCTGTGGCGGTGAGACGCCTTCACGACAAGGATATGAGCGGCTTCTGGGTACTAATTTGGTTAGTTCCGCTAATCGGCTTTCTCTTCCTCCTTTTCCACTTTGTCACCGAAGGCACGCCGGGCCCGAACAAATACGGCCCGAGCCCGAAAAACCCGGCGCACGACGTTTTCTAGGCCAGGCCTCACCCAACGGTATGGCTTGCCAAACGGCGCCCCGGGTCTAGTCTTCGCCAAAACGAAGATCAGCCTCGGGGAAACGCCATGAGCGAGCAGCGCATCACCTACACAATCGAGAACGGCATTGCGGACGTTAAAATGGTCCGCACGGATAAGATGAATGCGCTCGATGATGCGATGATCAGCGCGCTCATCGACACAGCAGCAGAGCTGGAAAACCACCCGGAAGTGCGCGTCGTGGTACTGTCCGGTGAAGGCCGCGCCTTCTGCGCAGGTCTCGACACCAGCAATTTCAAACGTACTGCAGAAGGCAATGGTGGCTCGGCCACTGTGAAGCATGGCGGCGGTCTTGCCGATCGCACGCATGGCATTGCCAACCGCGCCCAACAGATCGTCTGGGGCTGGCGCAATCTGCACGCACCCGTCATCGCAGCAGTTCACGGCATCGCCTTTGGCGGCGGCTTCCAGCTGACACTCGGCGCAGATATCCGGTTTGTGCATCCCGAAACCAAGCTCTCCATCATGGAAGCCAAATGGGGCCTCATTCCGGATATGGGCGGCACACCGGTCATGCGCGCTATCGCGTCCGAAGACATTCTGCGAGAGCTATCTTACACCGCGCGCATTTTCTCCGGCGAGCAGGCCAAGGAATACGGCTTCGCAACGCATGTGTCTGAAAGCCCATACGATGACGCGATAGCATTGGCGCGCGAGATCGCAGAGCGTTCCCCGTCGTCTGTGAAACGCTCCAAGAAAATGTTCAACGCCCTATTCGACGCGACCGACGCTGAAGCACTTCTGACAGAATCTGTTCTGCAGGATGAGATCATCGGCAAGCCTAATCAGGTCGAAGCGGTGAAAGCAGGCATGGAAAAGCGCGTCGGCAACTTCTCTGATACGTCCGACTAACCAACTGTAATTTATATACATATCCGGCGGTCTGTAACGTTACACTGCGTTACGTTACCGTTATTTACTGCACTTCGGTGTAGTGAACCCCGTATCAAATCCCTTCCGGCCCGCGGCATTGCTTCGGGCCGCCAGATCAAGGGATGGAAGAATGATACGAACAAGCGCCATTGCGCTGCTGGCGGGCCTTACCTCTGTTTCGGCCTATGCTCAAACTGCAGACCTCACAGACGATGAGAACCGGCTTTCCACGGTGGAGGTTCATGGCCGCGGTCTTGAGCTGATTGGCGAAGCGCAGGCCGCTTCACAGGGCGTCGTCGGCTATGCTGATTTTGAAGACCGCCCTCTTTCACGCGCTGGCGAGCTTGTTGAAGTTATTCCAGGCGTGATTGCCACCCAGCACTCAGGTGAAGGCAAAGCCAACCAGTTCTTCCTGCGCGGTTTCAACCTTGATCACGGCTCAGACTTCTCAGCCGTTGTGGATGGCGTGCCGCTTTCCATGCGCTCGCACGGGCATGGGCAGGGCTATCTGGATCTGAACCCGGTCATTCCGGAACTCGTTGAGCGCGTAGACTATCAAAAAGGTCCATATTTCGCTGATACAGGTGATTTCTCCGTGGCAGGCGCGGGCACATATACGCTCTATTCCGAACTCGCTGAGAATTTCGTCGAACTGAAAGTTGGTGAAGACGGGTATCTGCGAACGGTGGGCGGCTATTCAACGCCATTGTCAGAGACAACCTCTCTCCTCATCGCAGGCGAATTCCAGAACTATGACGGCCCATGGGAAAACGCGCAGGAGGTCGAGAAGATTAGCGGCCTGGCGCGCTTGTCTGGCGATTTTGGCACATGGAATTACACCCTCACCGCAATGGCGTATGACAATAATTGGGTCTCCAGCGAGCAAATTCCCCTTCGCGCCGTTCAATCCGGTCAGATCAGCCGGTTCGGGTCTCTCGATGATGATCTGGGCGGAGATGTCTCCCGCTATAGCCTGTCAGGCCAGCTCGGCTTCGATCACGGCGATGGCGCGTCCACAGAGATTTCTGCCTTCCTTGTCGACTCCTCTTTCAGCCTGACGTCCAACTTCACCTATTTCCTTGCCGATCCGGTGAATGGTGACGAATTCCACCAGTTTGACGAACGTACGATTATGGGCGGCTCAATCCGACATGAACGGGAATTGAGTGACCGCCTCGAGATTCATACGGGCGCGCAGCTACGCTATGACGATATTTCGGACGTTGGCCTGGAGCTCACGGCAGGCCCGACCGTGTTGCAGACGGTCAATCGCGGTTCGGTTGAGGAATTCAGCCTCGGCGTATGGGGTGAAGCCGAATACCATTTCACGCCAACGCTGCGTGGCTCATTCGGCCTTCGCGCAGAATATTATGATGGCGAAGTCACCGCCGATATCGTGCCACAAAACTCCGGTTCGATCGACGATACACTCGTGACGCCCAACGCATCTCTGGCCTGGCGGGCCAGCGATCATGTCGAACTATACGCCAGCTATGGCCGCGGCTTCCACACCAATGATATTCGCGGCACCGTGATCCAGACCGATCCGGCAAGCGGCCAGCCCGCCACTCAGGCACCTCTATTCTCTGAAGGCGAAGGCTATGAGCTGGGTGCACGTTTCGAACGCGGCGACTTCAACCTTTCAGCCGCCCTGTTCACGCTGGAGCTCGACTCTGAACTGATCTTTGTCGGCGATGCTGGCACGACTGAAATCAATGATGCCACCACACGCACAGGCGTTGAGCTGACCAGCTTCTGGCGCGCGAATGACTGGCTCACCCTTGATGCCAGCGCAGCCTTCACCGATGCGGAGTTCAATGTGTCTGGCCCTGATACCGCCATTCCGAATGCAGTTGAAACCGTGTTTGGCGGCGGCATGCATCTCGATTTCGAACCATGGGTATTCACCGCGCGTCTACGCTATCTGGGTGAAGCGCCGCTGATCGAAGACAGTTCTGTCACCACCGATCCGACGACCATTCTGAACCTTGGCGCCAACTATACCTGGAACACTATCGACTTCGGTCTTGAAGTTCTGAATGCCCTCGACGCGGAAGATAACGACATCAGCTATTTCTACGAAAGCCAGCTTCAGGGTGAAGCCAACCCGGTCGAGGATATTCACTTCAAACCCGTCGAGCCCCGTCAGGTTCGCTTCAGAGTGCGGTATAATTTCTGAGGCTTGCCTGACGTCCCTGCCGGCTTCGGGCTGCCTTCCCCGGAGCCGGCAATCATCGAATAATTGCAGTTATTTAATTATATAAGTGTAGCCAACTATCGACAAATGAAAGGCATGACGATATGACTAGCGCTTAGCCACCACTTTCCTCCCGAGCTCGTGCATGGGAAGACTCAAAGGACCAGCCCTTCGCAGGACTGGTCCCTTTTTTTGTTCGCTGAATGGGGTGACGATCAGGCTTTGAGTTTGTAGCCGATTTTGAACAGCCACCAGACAAATGCGCAGGTCACGAATGCAAGGCCGCCGGTGACCAAGACACCTGTCATGATGTTGGAGTTCGCGACGCCAAGGAAGCCATAGCGGAAACCGTCAATCAGATAGAAGAACGGGTCCCAGTGAGCGAGCGTCTGGAACGGCTCTGCCAGAACCTTCACGTCGTAGAATGTACCGGACAGGAAGGTCAGTGGCACGATCACAAAGTTGGTCACAGCCGCAAGGTGGTCGAATTTATCGGCCCAGATACCGCCCGCCGCGCCAATCGCGCCAAGAATAATGCTCGCCATCATGGAGAACCAGATGACCGCCCAGATATGGGTGATGGACAGAGACGCAAGACCAAGGATCTGGATCGCAATACCCGTAACGAGACCAACCATAATCCCGCGCGTTGCAGCACCGGCGACGAAACCGAGCGTCAGCTCGAGCGCAGACAGCGGCGGCATGAGAAAGTCGACTGATGTGCCCTGCACTTTTGAAATCGTCAGAGAGCTCGCCGTATTCTGGAAGGCGTTCTGCAGGATGGACATGATGATCAGGCCCGGCGCCAGGAAATTCTGATAGGCGATGCCTTCAAAATCTCCGGTCAGTTCGCCGCGATTACCAAAGGCAAGCTTGAAGACTGTCATCAGAAGAAGAGTAGAGACGGCAGGTGCAAACAGGGTCTGCATCGCCACTTTGATAAAACGCCCGACTTCGCGCTTATACAGCGTGAACATTCCGAGCCAGTTCCAACCGGCAAATCGGCGAGGTTCAGCGTAGCTCATGGTGTCAGCCCCTTGGTTTCCGTCAATCAGGTCCAACACATAAGGCTTTCGGACGAGAATGGAATGGCCAGAACACCCTGCTCATATGAGTTCGCGTTAATTGACCAGATAGGTTTCCTCGGTTTTCCACATGCAATTGGTTAATTTTGCCCACTAGATGTGGATTAATCATGTTCTCCACAGATCATGATATTGTGTCTCCCGCCTCAACCTATACGATATGTGGGGAAGGCTAAGGTTAACAAAGTCTCAACGCTACTACATATTGATTAACAAAACTGACTTTCAGGAGGCGGATGATGAGTTGGACAGAAGAGCGGGTGGAACAGCTCAAGAAACTCTGGACCGAGGGCCATAGCGCCAGCCAGATTGCCAACCAGCTTGGCGGTGTCACACGCAATGCCGTCATCGGCAAAGTCCACCGGCTAGGCCTCTCAGGTCGCGCGACGCCGTCACGTCCGGTTAAGCGCCCACCACGTCTGGCAAGGCCAAAACCAGCGCCGCAGCGTGTCGAGCGTCCAGTGACAACGACACCAGAGGTCGCGGCACCACAACAGCAACAGCCAACAACGCTGCCAGCTGTCGCAAAAACAACAGAGCCGCTTGATCCGGTGAAACTGGCGAATGGCGACTTCGCAAGCGTTCTGAACATTCGCGAGTCCATGTGCAAATGGCCAATCGGCGATCCGATGGACAAGGATTTTGCATTCTGCGGTCGCGCAGCCTCCGGCGGCCCTTACTGCGCAGAACACGCAAAAGTCGCGTTCCAGCCGAAAAAATCGCGCACACGACGCGAAGACGGCCAACGCGCCGCTGGCTAACAAAAAATCGGGAAGACCAGATCCCAAACCAAAAACACCGCGCCAGAACGGCGCGGTGTTTTTTTTATGTAGTCCCCGACCGGAGGCGTGGAGAACATCCGGTCGGGGCATCACTCAAACCTGCTGCTCAGGGCCACGTAGAGCGCGCCCCTTGCATTTGGGGAAGGTCAGGCAGGTTTAAGCGACGTGTCGGTTTCGTCCGAAGTATCCGCAGGCGTTTCGCTGGCTTCTATGCCGGCAACAGCTTTGCGGATCGCCCCCAGACGGGACATGGACTGATAGCCTTCCGGAAGGAAACGGTCAGCGTTCAGACCTGCCAGCTGCTGGTGCACAGTCTCGGTGACGTTACACACAAAGAGCAGGCGCTCTTCATCATGGGCGTCTTCCGAAATCGCCTCGACAGCCCGCGCGGCTGATACGTCCACGCTATCAATACCGCCGAAATCGAGGATAACCGCCTCACGCCCATGCACGTTCTCTCGAACGCGGTGGGACAGGTCAGCCGCCGCACCAAAGCTGAGCGGACCGGAGAATTCGAACATTTGCAGGCGGCTGCCAGCTCGCTCGAACAATGTCTGCTCTTCTTCGTTCAACGCGACTGGTGCATTGCGATTGATCGCTTCGAGCTGTTGCTGAGCAACCGAGCGAACAAAGGCGAGCGCCGCGAGGAACACACCAAGACCCACGGCTGTGATCAGGTCAACGAACACGGTGACGACAAGCACAAGCGCCATGAGCACGAGGTCCCAGCGAGGGCCTTTATGCGCACGCTTGATGTAAGCGACGTCGATAATATCCCAGCCAACCTTGATCAGAATGCCTGCCAGAACAGCGTGCGGGATTGCCCGCGCAAGCGGAGCAAGTGCCACGACAACCGCGAGCAGCAGAATGGAATGCACCATGCCGGAAATACGGGTCTTACCGCCCGTCCGGATGTTCACCATGGTCCGCATGGTTGCACCCGCGCCCGGAATGGCACCAAACAGACCCGCAATAGAGTTACCAATGCCCTGACCGATCAGCTCGCGGTTAGACTCGTGACGTGTGCGTGTCGCATTGTCTGCAACAAGGCTCGTCAGAAGACTGTCAATCGCGCCGAGCAGAGCCAGAATAATCGCCGCTTCGACGACCAGGAAGGCCGCGGATCGGTCAATATTCGGAACGACTAGCGAAGGGAAGCCGACGACGAGGTCTTCACCAATGATCGGAACCTCGAGCAGCATCCCCGCAAGCGTGCCGATAACCAGCGCAGCCAGCGCACCCGGAATGAACTTGCCAATCGCTTTTGGCCAGAAGAACACGATGCCCAGTGTCAGCAGGCCAAGACCAAGCGCCCCGAAATTCGGGTCCGCAATCGCCGCCGGAATAGCTTCCATCGCGGCGATCGTACCGCCGCCATCCGGTTCAGACCCGAACAGGCGGCTGGCCTGCAACAGGATGATGATGACGCCGATACCGGTCATGAAGCCCGAAATCACAGGGTATGGCACCAGGCGGATATACTCACCAAACCGCATCACTCCGAGCAGGATCTGGAAGATACCTGCCAGAATGACCGCGGCAAAGATGATGCCAGCCACTTCAGGGAATGGCGCGCCCGCCTGACGGCTTACTTCACCGGCGAGACCCGCAAAGACGACAACCATCGGGCCCGTCGGGCCGGTGACCTGTGTCTGCGTTCCGCCGAAAAATGCTGCGAAAAAGCCGGTAAAAATAGCGCCCCAAAGGCCCGCAATCGGGCCCGCGCCGGAAGCTTCACCAAACGCCAGCGCGAGCGGCAGAGCCACCACGCCAGCTGTGATCCCGCCATAAAGGTCGCCCTTTATGTGGGAGAAATCGAAGTAATTTTTCATGCCAGCCCCTATTCCGCTGCGACGTGAGCGTGCTCAGGTAGGTGCTCGCGCACCATGTCAGCGTAATAGTCGGCCACCGGCTCGAAGCGCTGCGTCTCTTCATTCCAAGCGGTCACGTCACCGGTTTTGATGTCATAGACCCAGCCGTGCAGCTTCACGGAGTTCGTTGAAAGACGCGCAGCCACGTAAGGGTGGGTTTTCAGGTGCTGCAGCTGAAGCAGAACATTTTCCTGAATGAGAAGGTGCATACGCTCCTGCTCGGACATGCCCTCGCCTTTCTCTTTCACAACCTGCCAGGCCGCGCGCGCATAGCTCAGCCAGTCTTTCACGTGTGGCAGCTCGTTCAGCGCCTCGAGGTCTGTAACGCCCTTCATCGCGCCGCATTCTGTATGACCGCAAACGATGATGTGAGGGACTTTCAACGCCGCGACCGCATATTCGATAGACGCAGTCATGCCGCCCGTATGCAGGGTATGCGGCGGCACGATATTGCCGGCATTGCGACAAATGAAGAGCTCGCCCGGCTCTGTTGATGTCATAAGGTTCGGGCTGATACGGCTGTCAGAGCAGGTAATGAACAGGGCTTCCGGAGACTGACCGGAGCTCAGCTCTTCGAACAGAGCCTGACGTTTTGGATAGGACTCGCGTTGAAACTTCACAACGCCGGCAGCAATCTTAGGCATAGCTTCTCCTCTTCGCGCGGGTGCGCGGATTTATGATGTATTTTTCGGGAAGGAACGGATTCCGGGCGGGACGTATCAGCCTTGCAGGGGCAGGGGCAGGCGCAGATGCACTTCACCCGTTAAGGGCGACAGGTCTCGGTTTTCGGAATCTAAGAGGTCGTGATCAGACAGGATCACGCTGGGATGCAGGGTGGGCACGACGACAAGGCGCAGCCATGAGTTCCCCGTTTATCATGACGATAAACTTGGCACATTCACCACGTTTGACAGACGTACAAAAAGACAAGTGTCACCCCGTTCCCAATGGAATGAAGATAACAAAAAGCCCCGCACCTTCAATACATTGAAAAGAGATGCGGGGCTTTTTCTGATAACATCAGGATAACATTTTCGTCAGACCTGCTGAGGTGCTGGCGCCGGACGCTGTTGCGGCGGTGGTCCCTGTTGAATCTGGAAGTTCATCAGCGTGCCAGTCACTGTTTTACGCAGTGAAGACAAGAGCTCTGAGAAGAGCGCAAACGCTTCAGATTTAAACTCGTTGAGCGGGTCACGCTGACCATAGCTGCGCAGGTGAATAACAGAACGAAGCTGATCCAGCTGCTGCAAGTGTTCGCGCCATTCCTTGTCCAGAAGCTGGAGAAGAATTTGCTTTTCGAACCAGCGCATACGGTCCGGACCCATTTCAGCTGCACGTGCAAGGAAGGCTTCATCAGCCGCTGCTGACAGACGCTCGATGATTTCTTCGTTCGCCACACCTTCTTCGGATGCCCACTCGCGGATTGGCGGTGTGATGCCGAAGATTTTGTGCGTTTCCTCGATCAGGCCATCAATGTCCCACTGCTCGGCGTAGGTTTTAGGCGGCATCGCCTCATTGACGATGTCCTCAACCACATCACGGCGCATTTCGGTAATGGTGTCGCTCACGTCTTGAGCCGTCATGAATTCGATTCGCTGTTCGAAGATCGCTTTACGCTGGTCATTCGTCACGTTGTCGTATTTCAGAAGGTTCTTACGGATTTCGAAGTTACGTTGCTCGACCTTTTTCTGGGAGGTCTCGAGCGCCTTGTTCATCCATGGGTGAACAATGGCTTCGTCTTCCTTGATACCAAGGCGACGCATAATGGTGTCGAGACGTTCGGCTGCGAAGATGCGCAGAAGATCGTCTTCGATAGACACGTAGAATTTCGAACGACCCGGGTCACCCTGACGGCCTGTACGACCACGAAGCTGGTTGTCGATACGGCGACTCTCGTGACGCTCTGTACCCAGAACGAACAGACCACCGGCATCCAGTGCCTTCTTCTTCGCTGCTGCAATCTCGTCTTTCAGACGGGTTTTCAGCTGCTCGTGCCTACCATCTTCAATTTCCTGACGGATCTGCTCGAGCACTTTATGCTCAACGCGCTTTACCACCTTATCGCGCAATTCCGGCGGTACATTACGCATGATCTGGTCACGGCTTGCCGCGAGCGCTGGCGTCTTTTCAATAATGCGGCCGACTTCTTCCTGAAGCTCGGTCTGGAACTCGGCCTGCAGCTGGTCCTGACGACCTGCCAGAAGTTCTGTCTCCATGCGCATTTCAAGGTTACCGCCAAGCTGGATGTCCGTACCACGGCCAGCCATGTTCGTTGCAACCGTAATCGCGCCCGGCATACCGGCTTGCGCAATGATCAGCGCCTCACGCTCGTGGTGACGGGCGTTCAGAACCTGGTGCGGAATTTTTGCCTGAGCGAGCAGTGTAGAGAGAAGCTCGGACTTCTCGATAGACGCTGTACCGAGCAGAACCGGCTGACCACGCTGATGGCAGTCACGCAGCTCTTCGATGATCGCTTTGTATTTCTCTTTCGCCGTGCGGTAGACGACATCATCGTCATCGATACGCTGGATCGGGCGGTTCGTTGGAATGTCGAAAACGCGCAGACCATACGTGTCCATGAACTCGTCGGCTTCTGTATCAGCCGTACCGGTCATGCCCGCGAGTTTCTTATAGAGGCGGAAATAGTTCTGGTAGGTAATAGACGCGAGCGTCTGGTTTTCCGGCTGGATCGCCACGCCTTCTTTGGCTTCGATCGCCTGGTGCAGACCTTCTGAAAGGCGGCGGCCTTCCATCATACGGCCTGTGAACTCGTCAATCAGCATGACCTGCTTGTCTTTGACGATATAGTCCTTGTCGCGCGTGAACAGCTTATGCGCACGCAGCGCCTGGTTGGCATGGTGAACAATGGTGATGTTCTGCGGGTCATACATAGACCCTTCCATGAGGCCAGCCTGTGTCAGCAGGTCCTCAATGTGCTCGTTACCTTCTTCAGTGAAGACGATAGAGCGCTGTTTCTCGTCGAGGTCATAATCCTCGTCGACCAGCTGAGGGATGATCGCATCAACCTGACGGTAAAGATCAGAACGGTCATCTGTCGGGCCGGAAATGATCAGAGGCGTACGCGCTTCGTCGATCAGAATGGAGTCGACCTCGTCCACGATACAATAATTGTGACCGCGCTGAACCATATCGGTCAGGGCGTATTTCATATTGTCGCGAAGATAGTCGAAACCGAATTCGTTGTTCGTGCCGTACGTGATGTCACAAGCATAGGCGTCACGGCGCTGGCGATCATCAAGACCGTGAACGATCGTGCCGGTCTTCAGACCAAGGAAGCTATAAACCTGGTTCATCCACTCTGCGTCACGGCTGGCGAGGTAATCATTCACCGTGATGACGTGAACGCCCTTGCCTTCGAGGGCATTCAGATAAGCGGGGAGCGTTGCGACGAGAGTTTTACCCTCACCTGTACGCATCTCTGCAATATTGCCCGAGTGGAGGACCATGCCGCCAATGAGCTGTACGTCGAAATGTCGCATACCAAGGGCACGCTTCGACGCCTCACGCACAACGGCGAACGCTTCTTCCAGAATGTCGTCCAGCGTCGCGCCATTGGCGAGTTTTTGTTTGAATTCGGCGGTTTTACCCCGGAGCGCACTATCAGAAAGCGCTTCAATTACGGGCTCCATCGCATTGATCCGCTGAACGCGCGCCCGGTAGGGCTTGATCTGACGCTCGTTCGAGGATCCGAATAATTTCTTTGCAAGTTGAAGCATAAATCAAAACCAGTTCGTCGCACTTTCCGCTTGGATAGCACGCACATCTTTACATACTCTGCACACGAGCGGGGATTTGACCTCGACCCTGCGATGAGCATGACTTAAGTAGCCTATAAATTGGTGTCAATGTAGATGACCTGCAAGCAGGAAAGACAGACGCGCATGCAACGTACGATTTTCGCCGCTTTATTCGGCAGCCTGCTGCTCACAACAGCCGCATGTGAACAAAACAGCTCCGACCCGGCAGGTGTCCCGATCCGTGTCAGCGCTGCCGTTGCCGCCGTTGTTAATGGTGAACCTATCTATGCCACTGATGTTGAACTGGAAGCCGTTGCGCAGGGCCGGGTTGATGTCGGCACACGTCTTGAAACCACCGATCCGGTTTTCGCCGATATTCTGAAACAATTGATCGACCAGAAACTGCTTGCGCAGGAAGCTCTCTCTCGCGGTCTTCATCTGGAAGAAAACGCCCAGCATCGTCTGCAGGCTGCCCGCGAACGTATTCTCGGTAACATCCTGATCGAGAACCTCGTTTCCGCTGAAGTCGACGATGCAGCCATTCTGGAAATGTACGAAGCGCAGACGGCCCTCCAACAGCTTGGTGAGGAAGTCCTGATCCGTCACATTCTGGTGGAAACCGAAGAAGAAGCAGACGAGCTTTATCAGGAGCTGCGCGGCGGGGCGGAATTTGCCGAGGTCGCGTTTACCCACTCCATCGACAGAAGCTCAAGCGCAGAAGGCGGCCTGCTCGGTTATTTCCTGCCCGAAGAATTTTCCGCGCCTTTCCCGTCTATCATCAACCGCACAGCGGTTGGCGCAATCTCGTCTCCGTTCGAGAGCGACCTTGGCTGGCACATCATAAAAATTGATGACCGCCGCACAGAAGCGCCGCCGACATTCGATGAAACCCGCCCGATGATTGTCGAGTTTCTGACCCTCAGCGAGATCAGCACTGTTCTGGAGCGCCTGCACAACCGCGCCAGCATCGAGACCGTTATCGAAGACCCTGAGATTGGTGTTCGAAACTTCAGCGATGCACCGGAATCGCTCGATGACCTTATGGTCGAGGATGAAATGCCGTCTGGCCTTCCGCTGGCAGACGAATCTGAAACTACTGATGACACAGCTCCAACCACTGAGGCGACTGAGTGAAACTGACACGCTCTCCGCTGGCTCCGGAACGGTTTCCGGACCTGCCTGACATTGATGGCGTACACGCCGCGACCTTCTCGCTTGGCATGTACAAGTATCAGCGCGACGATCTGCTGATCGTCCACTTTCCGGAAATCGCCTCCTGCGGCGGGGCCTTCACCCGCTCGCTGACGCGGTCTTGTGACGTGGACTGGTGCCGTGAAGCGCTGGAAACATCCGGCGGCAAAGCCTCTGCACTCGTCGTCAATGCGGGTAATTCCAACGCCTTCACGTTTGAAAAGGGTGTTGCGAAGAATGAAGCGACGCTGGACGCGTATGAAGCCCTCACCGGTATGCCGCGTCATGAATGCTATATCGCGGCCACAGGCGTCATCGGCGAGCCAGTCAGCCCGGACCTGATCGCGCAGCATCTGCCTACACTCTGGCCAACCCTTCAACCGGGCAAGCCATGGCTGGAACTGGCAAAAGCCTTCTCCACGACGGATACGTTCCCGAAAGGTGCTGGCAAGCAGATCGAAGTGGCTGGCCGGACGATTTCCGTCGCAGGTATCGCGAAAGGCTCCGGCATGATCGCGCCAAACATGGCAACCATGCTGGCCTACATTTTCACAGATGCGCCACTCACGCCGGAACAATGCCAGCAGATCACCTCGCGCCACACAAATGCGAGCTTCAACTGCATTACCGTTGATGGCGACACCTCGACATCAGACACGGTCATGCTCTTCGCCACAGGCGCTGCGCCGATCAGTCAGGCCGCATCCGACGAAGCCTTCGAGCAGATTTCTGACGCGATCGGCGAAGTCTTCATGGACCTTGCCCACCAGATCGTACGTGATGGTGAAGGCGCATCAAAATTCATCGGCATCGAAGTTACCGGCGCGGTGAACGACAATTCCGCCAAAACGATTGCCTGCGCGGTCGCTAACTCCCCGCTCGTCAAGACGGCCCTTGCTGCAAGCGATGCGAACTGGGGCCGTATCGTTATGGCGGTCGGCAAATCGCTGGAACCTGTTAACAGGGATAAACTTGTTATCGAGATTGGCGGGGTTCGCGTTGCCCAGGGCGGCGGACGCGCGGAAAGCTATGACGAAGCCCGCGCAATGGCGGCTGTTTCCGGCGAAAACATCGAGATTACGGTGGATGTCGCCATGGGTAACGGACGCGCCAAAGTCTGGACCTGCGACCTCACTCACGGTTACGTAGAAATTAACGGCGCGTACCGAACTTGAAAAGATTAACGCAACCCCCCTTTACGATTTACTGTTAGAAAATGTCTGAGAGAAAAATTCTCTACGTCTCTGCGGCAGTGCTCATGCGCCCGGATCAGACCCTACTTCTGGCTCAACGCCCGGAAGGAAAGTCTATGGCGGGGCTTTGGGAACTCCCTGGCGGCAAGATCGAGCCCGGCGAAACGCCGGAAATAGCGTTGATACGCGAACTAAGGGAGGAGTTGGCCGTGCAGACCCATGCAAGCGCAGTGCGCCCGCTTACTTTTGCCTCCCACGCTTATGACAATTTCCACCTGGTGATGCCTGTCTTCCTCATCCGTGAATGGGATGGAGAGCCGGTTGCACAGGAAGGTCAGACGCTTGAATTCGTCGCGCCAGCCGATCTGAAAACCTATCCTGCACCAGAGGCAGACATTCCGCTTTTCAGCTTCATTGAAGATTACGCCTCAAAAGGAGGTTTCGCATGAGCGCCCGACGCAAGATTACCTCCTTCAGCAAGGCGAAAGGCGGCGCAACGTCTATCGAATACGGTCTTATCTGTGCGCTCATCGTAATCGGCCTGATTGCGGCGATTACCTCATGGGGCAATTCCGCGACAGACATGTATGAAGGTCTCGACGCAGACTGGGATGCAGCTCAGGGCGGTTGATCACCGCCCCGCTTTATCACCCGCTGGCAGCTCTTTTGCGCCTACCGCTTCAGCCATAGAGACTTTTGCAGAGCCCGGACGCTTCGGCTTTGGCTGTGAAGCGTGCGGCGCCCAGCCCGTCACCCAGATCAGATCCACCGTTACGCGCAGGCGACCATCCGCGTCAGCAAACTCGCTCGCATAGATTTGCGCAGCCCGCATCAGCACATCACGGCGTAACGGACGCCCTACGCCTTGCGCTGGCGCGTGCGTCTCACCGAGCGCCTGAAGATCACGCATCACGTCGAAAATTGTATCATAGCGGATGGTGAGCCGGTCACGGTCGCTCACCGGCAGCGCGAGCCCTGCCCTCTGCACAAGCGCGGACATATCAGCTGCATCCGCAAACGGAGAGACACGCATTTCTGCCCCGCCGGTCAGTTCGCTTTCCGCGCGCAGGAGAGACTGGCGAAGCTCAGTAAAGCTTGCCCCGCCTGCCAGAACTCCGACGAAGAACCCATCCGGCTTCATGGCGCGGTTGATCTGGATCAGCGAGCCTGGAAGGTCATTCACCCAGTGAAGCGCAAGCGGACTCACCACCAGATCAAAGCTTTCATCCTTGAAGGGCAGCCATTCCTCATCCGCGACCACGCCGCCTTCACCGACGCGCCCTTGTGCAAAATCGGTCTCGATCAGGTCACCGCAGAACGGGCCGAGTATCTCTTTCGTCTGCGCGCTATACCCGCCAAGGCAGAGCGCACGGTCGAATTTGCGCCCTGTTGAAGCAAGCCTGTCAGAAATATCTTCAAGCACACGCTTTTTCAGGAAGTCTGCCTGATGATAGCCTGCACTGGCACGCTCACGGCGGCGGCGCACTTGCGCGCGATTAAAGACTTCGGAGGTCGGGTTCTGCATCATGGCTGGAGATATGGACCGATCAGTGCCATCCGCCAAGGTGTTAGGCGTAGACCGCGAACGCCTTCGCAGCCTTTTCGGCTGGCTGAACCCCGGACAGTCTCTGGTAAGCGGGGATTCCCTTGCCGGTAATGCCCGCCTTTCGCCGGAAGAATTCGCGCAGCTAAACTTTATCTGCCAGCCATTCTGCGACAGCTGCGCCCTGCCCTTTGAGCGCGGCGAGGAGCACGGGCTTATCTGTGCGGCCTGCGCGGCGCATCCGCCCGTCTGGCATCAGGCACGCTCTGCGCTCGTTTATGATGATATCACCAGCCGGCTGGTCCTGTCTCTCAAACGCCGTGGCAACCGGAACGGATTGTCAGTCTTTGCAGAGTTTCTGACGTCTGCGGCAGGCGATGTGCTCACCACCGCTGATCTCGTTATCCCTGTGCCGATCCATTCGCGCCGCCTTGCCATGCGCGGCTTCAATCAGGCCGGATGGCTGGCAGCCGCCCTGAAAGACAAGCTATCCCTGCCCTATGACGAGTTTTGCATCCGCCGCGTAAAGGCGACGCCCAGTCAGGGCCATCTCAATGCCCGCCAGCGCCGCGCCAATGTGGCAGGGGCTTTCGAGCTGACAAAACGCGGCACGGAACGCATTGCCGGAATGCGCATTATTCTGCTGGATGATGTTTACACAACGGGCGCCACACTCACGGCCTGCGCACGCACACTTCAACGGGCGCGACCGTCCAATCTGGATGTCGTGACATTTGCCCGCGTTGTAGCGCCCGCAAATCCGACTATATAAGTCCGCGATCGGAGAATTATTGTTATGGCCAAGGTTGAAATCTATACGCGTCAGTTCTGCCCGTACTGCACACGCGCCCTCTCACTGCTCGACAAGAAGGGCGTGGAGTACACGCATGTCGACGCTGGTATGGACCCGCAAAAGCGTCAGGAAATGATCCAGCGCGCAAATGGCGGCAGCACCTATCCGCAAATCTTCATCAATGACGACCATATTGGCGGCTGCGACGAGATGTTTGCGCTGGAGCGCGCAGGCAAGCTGGACCCGCTTCTGTCACAAGCTTAAACGACACCGCCATGGTCAAATACGCCCTTCAATGTCTGTCCTGTCAGTCCCCGTTCGAAGCCTGGTTTTCAGGCTCGGATGCGTTTGACCAGCAGAAAGAGAAGGGCCTCGTCACCTGCCCCGAATGCGGCAGCGCTGACGTGAAGAAGCAGATCATGGCACCATCGGTGAGCGGCACCAGAAAGCGCGGTGATACCGTGCCTGCTGCCGCTTCCACGCCTGACCAGAAAATGGCCGAGATGATGCGCGCCGTGCGCGACCATATCGCCTCCACGCACGAATATGTCGGCTCGGATTTTGCCAGGAAAGCCCGCGCTATGCATGAGGGTGAGGCAGAGGCCAAACCCGTCTGGGGTGAGACCACACTCGAAGAAGCCAAAGAACTGATTGAGGACGGCGTCTCTGCTGTCCCTCTGCCCGAAGCCGCGACACCAGCCAAACCGGTCGATCAGAAAAAACTCAACTAAAACACGCCTCGGCGGGGAACCTTCATTCCGCCAGCGCATTTCTTCTCCATCAACTGATCCGCTCAGCACTGGAGAAAGACATGAAGAATTATCTGAAGATTGCCAGCATGTGCATTTTCGCCCTCGCCCTGACAGCGTGCAACACAATTGATGGTGCCGGTCAGGATGTCGAAGAAGCAGGCGAAACCATTCAGGACGCTGCTAACTAAACCCCTCTACGGAATTTCCCGTTCCTTCCAAACTGCACGCGCTTGTCATCCCCATGGCAGGCGCGTTTTTCTATTGCCAGCCGCCGCGCACGCGCCAATATATTCAGCGTATCTGTATCGGAGAGACGCATGAAAAACTGGATGAAGCTCGCAGCCCTCACACTCATCACGCTGACGATTGCAGCATGCAACACGGTTGAAGGCATTGGCCGCGATCTCGGCGAAGCTGGCGATACCATCGAAGATGCCGCGCGCAACAACCGTAACTAAGCGCTCGTGCCTGTGTCGTTAAAAGCAACACTTTGCGCGCTCGGGCTGACGCTCGGCCTTGTCGCCTGCTCCAGCGCGCAGGAGCCACCCCGCCCTGACGGATTTACCTCCATCACAGATGCCGTCCCGGGCATCGCAACGGAAATCCGCTATTTCACGGATGAGAATTTCGTCGGCCGCCCGATCAACGGCTATGAGGCCCCGCTTTGCATTCTCTCGGTTGAGGCGGCAGAGGCTGTAGCTTCGGTTCAGGAAAGGCTGTCTAGCTTCGGCCTCGGTCTGAAAGTCTTTGACTGCTACCGCCCACAGCGCGCCGTCTCCGATTTCGCTGCATGGGCCGCAGACCCAGAGGATGTTGCGCGGCAGGCAGATTACTATCCAAATGTACCCAAGGATGAGCTGTTCGAACGCGGCTATATCGCCGAACGCTCCGGCCATTCACGCGGCAGCGCAATAGACCTCACCATTGTAGACCTTTCCACCGGCGAAGAACTCGACATGGGCTCATCCTATGACCTGTTCGATACCCTCTCCCACCCGTCAGACCCGCGCCCGTCCGCCGAAGCGCGCGCCAATCGCATGCTGTTACAGCGCCTGATGGTGGAGGCAGGCTTCAATGCGCTTGAAGAGGAATGGTGGCACTTCTGGCTCGCAGATGAGCCCTATCCGGACACGTATTTCGACTTCGTGGTGGAGTAGCCCAACTGTCATCCCGGAATGCGGAACGCATATCCGGGACCCAGTCACACCATCACGCCATTTGCTGGGTCCTGGGTCTTCGACCGGGAAGACAATAGTAGCGTGTTCTTTCTGGCGCACTTCGTCCCTCAGTACGCCCTACGGTAAAACGGAGTTCGCGAACTAAGAAGGTAACGTATCGAGTTCTTGTGAAAAAAGCAGAGCAGCGCCTATTGAAAAGAAAACTATGTAGGCAACAACAGAGTATCGTACCCCCAGGTTTTTTATATCTCTGCGTTTAGTAAGCCATAAGATCGTTAAGCTCCCAAAGAACCAAAACAGAAGGATATAAACTCGCGGCCCAAATAAAATAATGCCTTCCGAAATACTCCAGACCAGAAGAGCATCGATGAACAGCAACAGCGCTCCCACGCCGATTATAATCATACGCAAGAATTAATCTCCTTATTCCTCGATTGCGCCAGACACACCCATCACCCGATCTTACGGACCAGACGCTAACAGTCCCGTAGGGCGTACTGAGGGACGAAGTGGGCCAGAAAGACTCATTCTCCGAATTTCCCTTCATCGACCGGCACCCACGCAATTCCAAACTCCCGTTTGAAACGATGCCAGCTTGAGTATGGCCAATCATCGGGATCATCGACAAGCCCGTGTTTCACCGGATTGGAATGGATGTAATTGACGTGCGTTTCAAAATCGCGCTCATCGCGAATGACGTGGTCCCAATAGCGCCTTTGCCAGATGCCTCGCTCGCGCGCGCCGGTTGCATCCGCGGGGTCTAAGTCTTTGGGCACAGCCCTTGAAAAGAGTGACTTGATACGCATCCACCGCGTTGGAAAATCGGCGTCGCCTTCAGGCAACTTCAATATGCAATGGAGATGGTCCGGCAATATGCAAACCGCGAGGGTCTCAAAGGGGCGCTCTTTAGCAACCTGAACCCATGAAGCGCGCAAATCATCAATGCGATCCACCAGAAGACGGCTTTTCCGCTTCTTCAGATTGACCGTGAAGAAGCACATGGAACCCGGCGTGAAATAGCGTCTGTAATCCGGCATTCAGCCAGAATGAATGGGCAAACAGGCCGGAACAAGTTTTTTTGGCGCACTTCGTACCTCAGTACGCCCTACGGTGAAAGCGCTCACTCTACTTCGCGAAGGTCCCATTCGTCTAAAAGAGCCAACGCATCATCCGTAATGGTCTCCCAATTCCGGATCTGTTGGATCGGAAAATTGATTTGAAGTAACAAAAATGGTCGCGCGAGGAAGTGCACAGAGCAGCTTCCGGCTCGCAACTCCCCTCGCGCAAGCGCAAGGGCACTCCGGTCGCAGGTGAGGCTGATTTCACCGTATTTTTCTGAATTCCAGAGAAAACGACGTCCCAATTGGTGGTCTGACTGGAAAACATCATATTCATCTTCGATATGCTCGCCTTCAAACGGCTCCGTTGGAAGAACTTCGTTCACACCAACTTCTTCTCCTCGACGAATACGAGCGGTATATTCATCATCAACGCCTCTCAATGTGACGAATATCCGAGCATCAACCCATTCGTCCAAAACGTCATGCGGAAGATGAAGCTCGCCATCTTGCAAATAGAGAGCTAGATACAAGACAATGGATGTGTATTTTCCATCGCTCAGTTCTTCTCCGAACGCGCGGAACAGACGTCGATAGGCATCTCCAGGAACAGAAAGGCGATAAAGCTCTACATCGATACCCTGATCGTGGCGGCGGCCTTCCAATATCGTTGAATCTATGGTTAGCTCGTAAGGAAATTCGGCGGGCGGGTCCTCCGGCATATTATCCGTGACCGACTGAGAACACGCGCCAAAATTGAGCATCAGCGTGACCATAAATGCCACTAAAAAACCCGTAGGGCGTACTGAGGGACGAAGTGCGCCAGACACACCCATCACCCAATTTTCCGGACGAGACGCTTCACCTCCATCATGAGGCGCTGGATATCCTGATCACGTGAGAGGCGGTGTTCGCCGTCTTTAATCAGTATGAATTCCACATCAGCCGAGGCGAGCGCGTCCTGCACTTTCAGCGCGTGGGTCCATGGCACATCCGGGTCAACCTTGCCCTGAATGATGGTAACCGGCACGGAGAGGTCAATCGGGTCGTCCAGAACCGACCATTGCGCGCCATCTACGATCAGAGAGCGGGTGATCGGATATGGCTCGCCATAAGGGGTCGGGCGCATCCACACGCCTTTTTCCATAATCTCTTTGCGCGCGTTTTCCGGCAGATCATGCCACATCAGCTTGGAGGTAAAATCCGGCGCAGGCGCGATGAGCACCATGCCGACAACGCGTTCTTTTCGGGCCTTGGCCGTAAGCAGAGACATCCACCCGCCCATGGACGAGCCAATCAGGATGAGCGGGCCGTCGGAAAGCTCATCAATCGCGGTGAGGCAATCCTCCCGCCAACGCGAAATCGTGCCCTTTGCAAAGTCGCCCGAGCTTTCGCCATGGCCGAAATAGTCAAAGGCCAGATAGCCAAGCCCTTCAGCCTCAGCGAGCTCTTTTACGGCGATGGCTTTGGAGCCTGCCATGTCGGAGTTGAAGCCGGAGAGCCAGACAAGCGTTGGTGAGTTGGCAGAGCGCTCAATCTTCGTGTAGGCAAGTGTTTCACCATCGGCGCGTGTCAGTGTCGGCATATCAGGCCTCATTTCAGGTCGTGTCTTTAGGGTCTTCATATCTTGGTTAAGCCTGGCCTCACCGTCCTGCAAGTCATTCCCGAGCTTGATGCAGGCGGCGCAGAGCGAACAACGCTTGAGATTACGCAAGCGCTGGTGAAAGCAGGCTGCCGGTCTATCGTCGTCAGCCAAGGCGGGCGCATGGAAGCCGAACTGGCCGAGCTGGGCGGCGAGCTGATCAGACTTCCGGTGAAATCAAAGTCACCGGCAAAGCTCTGGGCGAACCGTAAGGCGCTGATTGATATTATCCGGCGCGAGAAGGCTGATATTGTCCATGCCCGCTCACGTGCGCCGGCATGGAGCGCGCTCTGGGCGGCGCGGGCGACCGGCACGCACTATGTCACCACATATCATGGCGCATATGGCGGCACATCGGCGCCTAAAACCCTTTATAATTCGGTGATGGCGCGCGGCGAGATCGTGATCGCCAATTCCTATTATATCGCAGACCATGTGAAGGCTGTGCACGGCGTGCCGGACGAAAAGCTGGTCGTCATCCAGCGCGGCGTGGACCTTGAAAGCTTTGATCCGGCTGTGATCGACAGCGCCAAAGTATCCGCCCTTCGCGCAGAGCATGCCCCTGACGGCCAGCGCCTAGCCATTCTGCCGGGCCGGCTGACCGACTGGAAGGGCCAGAAAGTACTGATCGAGGCGCTGTCTCTCCTG
Organism: Ponticaulis sp.; assembly: GCF_029210165.1. Taxonomy (NCBI): domain Bacteria; kingdom Pseudomonadati; phylum Pseudomonadota; class Alphaproteobacteria; order Hyphomonadales; family Hyphomonadaceae; genus Ponticaulis; species Ponticaulis sp. The sequence goes on along the minus strand of NZ_JARGNT010000001.1, from coordinate 1,552,308 downwards.
CCGCGAGGTGCGCTTGTTGGCACACGGTTTGTGATGTTTGGCGATGCACAGGGCCGCGATGAGTATGTTGCCGATCTCAAAAATGCGATTGGTAACTCAAATATTGACGAATTCGTTAGAATTTCAGGTCATTACACAGACATGCCTGCTCTTTATGCTGCGTCAGACATGGTGCTTGCGCCTTCCAAACGTCCAGAAGCCTTCGGCCGCGTCGCCGTTGAGGCTCAGGCTATGGGTAAGCCGGTGATTGCATCAGACCATGGCGGACAGCGCGAAACGGTGATCCCGGGTGAGACCGGCTGGCTCGTTCAGCCCGATGATGCCGCCTCCCTTTCCGACGCCATCCGGCAATGGCTTGAAATGTCAGCAGAAGACCTGTCTGGTCTGTCTGCGGCGGCGCAAAACTGGGCACGGAACAATTTTTCCACGGCGCTGCTTCAGGAAAAAACACTCGCTGTGTATGACAGGGTGATGCAAGAGGGGCCGAACTGATGGCGAAGGTCATCGAAAATCCGGGTGAGAGCGCGACGAAAGTGCTGATCATCAAGCTAAGTGCGCTTGGTGATTTCGTGCTGGCGATGGGCGCAATGCGCGCGATCCGCGATCACCACCCGTCTGCCCAGATCACTCTTCTCACCACTCCGCCTTTCGAACAGTTTGCCAAGGCCTGCCCGTATTTCGACCGTGTTGAGACGGATGGTCGCCCGAAGGATACCTCCAGCACGACCCGCATGCTGCGCCGTCTTCGCGCCGAGAAGTATGACATTGTCTACGATCTGCAGAATTCAGGCCGCACCAGCAATTATTATCAGGCGCTGCGCCCGCGTCCGCCGCTCTGGTCGGGTATTTCCAAGGGTTGTCAGTTCCCGCACAACACGCCTTACCGCAATGAAATGCACTCGATAGAACGTCTGGCCGAGCAGATCTCGATCGCGGGCGTCGGACCTGTAGGCGGGTATGAGTTCGGCGATGTGCCGATGGAAGACTTTGAATGGCTGGAGTCGACGCTGGGCAATCCGCCGCGTCTGCAGCCGGCTTATTTCTCGCTGCGCGGGCCATATGCCCTGCTGATTCCGGGATCATCTGCGCACCGCGTCGCCAAGCGCTGGCCGGAAGAGAATTATCTCGAAATTGCCAAATGGCTGTCCGAAGCGGGCATAACGCCGGTCGTGATTGGCGGTAAGGCTGAGAGCGAGATCGGCAATATGGTGGCGCGCGGTGTGCCGGGGGCGAAGTCTCTCTGCACGCGGACCGACCTCTTCCAGGTAGCAGCGCTCGGGCGTCATGCAACGCTGGCTATCGGCAATGATACCGGACCGATGCATATGGTCACTCTGGCGGGCTCTCCCGGGGTCGCGCTGTTCGCAACGAGCGAGTCGAGTCCGGACCTTGCACGCCCGCGCGGCAGCAATGTCATCGTGGTAGAATCCGATATTCTGGAAAATGTGAGCCTGAACGACGTGAAACAGGCTATTTTAGGCCTTGACGTCCTGCCGAAAACTTGAATTTTCCGCCAGATCGGTCATATTCTTTCCAGCAGTAATAATAATAGGAGCATCTGCCATAGCACGTCGACCAATGCCGGCTAAGCCGCCGCAAAAATCCGGACCGCGTATCAATGAGGACATTCGAGTCTCACGCGTCCTTCTGATTGATGAAAACGGAGACAAACAAGGGGAAATGCCAATCGCTGCCGCGCTCGAAGCTGCGTCGGAAGCCGGTTTGGACCTTGTTGAAGTGTCGCCTAATCAGGAAGTTCCGGTTTGCAAGATTCTCGACTACGGCAAGCTCCGGTTTAACGAGCAAAAGAAAAAAGCTGAAGCTCGTAAGAAACAACGCACCGCAGACCTCAAAGAAATCAAGATGCGTCCGAATATCGACACGCACGATTACGAGGTCAAAACCAAAGCCATGAACCGCTTCTTTGAAAGCGGCGACAAAGTCAAAATCACGCTCCGCTTCCGCGGCCGTGAAATGGCACACCAACACCTCGGCATGGAACTCATGAACAAGGTGAGGACAGACTTTGATGAGGTCGCGAAGGTCGAGCTCGAGCCAAAGCTCGAAGGTCGCCAGATGATCATGGTGATGGCACCGCGCTGATAAAGCGCACCATTTCAGACCAGAATTCCGGAAACGCGCGAAGAAATTCGCGCGTTTCCGGAATTCTAAAACTACTTACAGTCGCATATACAAGCTGGGCACTTTTCAATTGATAGAAAGCCTGTGGGTGAAATGCTATCAACCTGCGCACGGAGGGTGTGATGCTCGAGGGACGTTTCTGGGACCTGATCGACGAAGGCGCGAGCTATGATGAAGTGGAAAATGCACTTCTCGAGCTGGCGACCCCCTATGGCGTTGAAGTCGTGTCCTGCCTCGAGTTACGCGCCCCGACAAATGACAGCTCCCCTTTTATCGGCCGCATGTTCGGCAAGCGAGACGGTGAATACCTCACACGGTATCGCAAGCTGAACCTCGCCGAGCATGATGTTGTGGTTCAACACGTCCCCCGCACCGAAGCCGGCTTTTACTGGGGCGACGTAAAGCACAAAGCCGTCACGCGTGAGCAGCAGGACGTGTTCTCCATCGCTGCCGAGCACAATATGAAGGACGGCCTGGTGTCGCCTTTTTATGGCATGAACGGCAGGATCGGTTTCACGGGTTTCTGGGGCGTCGAAATCTGCAAGGATCCGCGAACGCGTCGTCTCCTCGACGCAGCGGGACACGAGCTCTATCGATACGCCTATAGAAAAGCTGCCGAAGATGGCGAAGCTGCAGAAGTCCGCGACACGGTAGATCTGACAGACCGTCAGCTTGAGGTTCTTTACTGGGCCTCCAAAGGCAAAACGGACTGGGAGATGGCGCAGCTCCTGAAAATCGCAGAACCTACCGTGAACCGCCATGTCGAAATGGCCAAGAAGCGTATCGGCGTCCGGTCCCGAACTGAGGCAGTTCATTACGCGCTGATGCACAGGCTCATTCGTCCGTTCTGATCCGAATTATTACCACTTGTGTTTTAGGGTGTAGCACCTCACCTTCGTAGGCAGACATTTCGTCCGCTTGTGAGAGATACCCATGCCTATCGATCCGACCCTGCAGGCTTTTCTGAACTCTTTTAAACTGCCTGATCTGTTCAAACCGGATTTCACACTCACGGATTTTTCCAAAGCGGACTGGAAAGAAACGACCGACCGTCTGCGCCAGAGCTTTTATCGCAGCACTCGATCTGTCGAGAGCGATGCGCCCCAGCTTGCACAGACTGACAATATCATTGTCGACGGCGCTGAAGGCCCGCTAAAAGCCCGCGTCTACACGCCATTAGCGGCCGGGATTGGCCAGCAACCGGCCATACTTTTCTTCCATGGCGGCGGCTTTGTGGTGGGAGATCTCGACAGCCATGAAATGATTTGCATCCGGCTGGCGCATGCCTCGCGGTGCCGGGTCATCTCCATCGATTACCGGCTTGCGCCCGAGCACAAATTCCCGTGCGCGCATGACGATGCGATCGCGGCCTATGACTGGCTTTTGCGCCGCGCAAAGGACTTCTCCATCGATCCGGACCGTGTCGCCGTTGCTGGTGACAGCGCTGGCGGAAACCTTGCCGCATTCGTCAGCCAGGAAATGGTCCGGCGCGGCGGAAACGAGCCAGCCTTCCAGCTACTGCTCTATCCGCTTGTCCAGTTCGTAGACATCAAATCGCGCGGCCTGACCTTTCAGGAAGGCTTCTTCATATCGCCCGGCCTGTTTGACTTCTTCAAGACAAGCTATGTCGGCGAAGGTGAGGATGCCGACGCGATGGATCTTCGCGTCTCTCCTCTGTTCGCGCCGGAGGCCGATTTCAAAGGCCTGCCGCCCGCGCATGTCGTTCTGTGCGGCTGGGACCCGCTTAATGCGGAAGGTCGCGCCTATGCCGATAAACTGGCAGCCGCAGGTGTGCCGGTGACGGTGAAAGAACACCCAGGCATGGTGCACGGCTTCATGAATTTGACGGCTGTCTCTGTACCGGCCCGCGACGCTATCGCAAACGCTGGCGAAATTGTCGGCAGAGCGCTCGGCTCACTCTGAGCCGGACATAAAAAAAAGGCACTCCCGAAGGAGTGCCTGAGTCATATCTTAACATGGAGAATTTGGTTCACCCGCGCCTTTCGGAGCGGATGAACCGGATGTCGATCAATTAGAAGCGAGCACCGAAGCTTACTTTAACCGTACGACCGAACGGGTTGTGTGTGTACGGATCGTAAGGAAGGTCGAACTGAGCAGATGGAGCATCTTCGTCGAAGACGTTCACAACAGTCAGACCGAAGTTCAGGTTTTCGCCAACTTCAGTCGTGTAGAACAGATCAACAGTCGTCTGAGAGTCGATCTCTGAGTCGTCACGACCGTTTAGTGGAGTAATGTCACCGCGCTCGTCGTCATAAGACGTGACGTGACGGAGAACCGCACGAACGTTGTTGTTACCCCATGGTGCGTCGAAGTTGTAGTTCGCGAACAGGTTCGCTTTCCACTGCGGCAGAGAGCGAAGGAAGTTCGAACGGTTGAACTGGCCAACCACATCGCCACCAGTGATCGTCCGGTCTTCGACGAGGAAGTCACCAACTTCATAGTTGAAGATGTAAGTGGCTTCACCACCGAGTGTGAACTCACCACCGTTTGGCATGCCGAACCATGTGTTCTCGACACGAAGGTCGATACCAGATGTTTCGATGTCCGGACCGTTGATGATGTTCGTCTCGATACGTGAGATCGTAGACGCAGACGGTGCAGTCGGATCGTTGAACTGGATACGGTTCAGGATTCCGTCATCATCGGTTGTCGCTGTAGACAGAGCCTGAACAGCTGCGTTCACGATCGGGTTGTGATCTTCCACAATGATCGGATCAGTAAAGTCGAAGCTATAAAGGTCGGCAGATGCGTAGAAACCGCCTTCTTCGAAGATAGCACCGATATTGTAGCTGAATGCAGATTCAGGGTTCAGGTTCGCGTTACCGAATGTATCAACCGCTTTAAACGCTGATGTCGGCGCGATGAACTGAAGCGTCGTTGCGCGACCAGACAGCTGGTTCAGAGACGGACCACGGAAAGAGGTCTGAGCCGAACCACGAACCGTGATCTGATCCGTTGCCTGCCAGCGCGCTGCGAATTTCGGGTCAAAAGTCGAACCGACTTCGCCGCCGTAATCCTCGTAACGCATAGCCAGCTGAACATCGAGGTCTTCGAAGAGAGGAACCTGAAGTTCGCCGAACAGAGCGTAGATTGTCTGGCTCTCATCAAACTGGTTTGTACCCGCGAGGAATGAGAATGGACCATTGCCGGATGGGCCTGGAGTGACCGCAAGGTCTGTGATCGGGAATGGATCAACCTTGTAAGACTCACGACGGATCTGCATGCCTGCAGCCCAGCCAACCGCGCCGCCAGCAGCCTGAACACTGCTCGTTCCGGAAAGAACGGCATCAAATGTCAGAAGGCTTGTTTCTGCTTCGATACCATTGCCGTCAATCAGCCAGTCAGCCAGTGTTGCGGAGTTCGCAACGGATGGATCATAGCCTGGGTTCGCTGTGCCTGTGATTGCACCAGCCGGGATCGCGTTAGAGAACGGGTTATAGTACTCACAAGCACCAGCGCCCGCAGTCAGGGAACCTGTATAACCTGCTGCGAATGGTTGCGTGCCTGTTGCAGGGTCAAAACCGGTTACAGGGTCTGTACAGACACCAAAACCTTGCAGAGCTGCTGTCAGGCCCACAATGTAGGCATCAGGGCTCGCACGTTCTGCTGTTGTCTGAGAGTACCCAAGACCAACATCCCACGAGATGCCGTTCTCGAATTCACCCGTCAGATCACCAGCAAGGCGGAGCGTGTCATAGTCACGATAGCCTTCACCAGCACCGCTAGCTGTACCAGGGTTTCCGCCCCAGCCGAATACACGACCAATGAAGAGTGCACCAATTCCTGCATCAAGCGGAGTACCAGGGTTTGCCGCGATGTACGACTGATAGCCTGGATGGCTCGCTGGTACGAACTGGCTTGTCAGAACCTGCGGCGGGTAAGACGGAGACGTCTTCCAGCTTGGAACTTCTGTAGACGCGTAGAGTGCTTCAAGGTGAAGATCGATGCCGCTCGCGAGCGTTGTGTTGAATTCGGAGAAGATGTTCAGACGCTCTTCTTCCTCAACGAGGTTGCCGAACTGAGTGAACTGAAACCGGCAGTCACCGATTGTCGGGTGGAGCTGACCACCGACATCAAGACAGCCATTATCGACATGCGTGCCGATTGGCGCGCCCGTTGCACCGATAACAACATAACGGCCCGGGTTAGACAGAGATGAATAACCTGCGACTTCGTTTTCGGTGATCAGCGGTGTGCCAATTGTGTCGAGGTTCGACGCTTCTGAACGGAAGTCATAGCTGACCGTTGTCACCCAGCTCGAACTCTCACCCTGCCAGCCATAAGACGCAGACAGGTTATACTCGCCGTCAGTGCCTTCAAATGTCTGATAGCTGCCGTTGACTGCAAAACCGTCAAGGCTGTCATTCGTGATGAAGTTTACAACGCCTGCAATCGCGTCAGAACCATAAAGAGCGGCCGCGCCGTCTTTCAGGACTTCCACACGAGCAATCGCCGCAGATGGGATGTTGTTCGTGTCTACGAAGAGCTGTGCCTGCTCGCCGATACCAAACGGAGAATATGTCTGACGACGACCGTTGATCAGCACGAGTGTACGTGCAGGACCAAGGCCACGCAGGTTGATGTTTGATGTACCTTCGATACCGTTAGAACCAAACTGGTTCGTTTGACCGTCAACACCGGAGGATACCCCCAGATTACGGATCAGCTCGTCGATGCGCGGATTACCTTCGAGCCGAAGGTCTTCAGCAGACAGTACATCTACAGGCAGCGCCGCATCTTCCGGCGTACCCGCAATGAAGGAACCCGTTACAACAACTGTTGTCTGACGTGCTTCTTCGTCCTGTGCAAAGGCCTGCGGGCTGCCGATAAGCAACGCTGCTGCAGATGCACCAAGCAAAAGTTTAGAAAAGTCTCGCATTTCTCTCCCTCGTAATTCTTGAGTATAAAACTCTGATATCGCCCACTTTTCGGGACGTTCGAGGATGAAGAGTATGCCGGGATTAAATCTTGGAAAGGCCGAATATGTTTTGCACCGCACAACTCGCATTGGAACTCAGTTCCAAAATATGAAACTCATTATTCTTCTTGAGAATAAGCAGAATAATTTTCAAGTATAATTGAAAAAGCCGTGGGAAATACAGTTTAAAATGAAGTCAAATACTCCCTTTACTGCACTTGGAAATGATTTCGCAGATGCAGTAGAGCCTGCGAATTTTCCAAAGCTGGTGTTGCGATATCGCAACAATCGCGTACTGAATAATACTATTCTACATAGTCTTTCGCCCGAAAACTGGCTGAATCACTTCGGTAGATTTGCGCCTTTGCCGGAAAATCAGCCCAAACCGCTCGCCATACGGTATCACGGCCATCAGTTTCGTTCTTACAATCCGCAAATCGGTGACGGGCGTGGCTTCCTCTATGCGCAGCTGCATGATGAACATGATCAACTTTATGATTTAGGCACTAAAGGCAGCGGCCAGACACCGTATTCACGCAGCGGAGACGGGCGTCTCACACTAAAAGGTGGTGTTCGTGAAGTACTTGCAACAGAAATGCTTGAAGCAAGTCATGTACCTACATCAAAGACTTTGAGCCTCATCGAGACGGGTGAGGAGCTCTACAGAAGCGATGAACCGAGCCCGGCCAGATCCTCTGTTCTGGTACGCGTTCAAAAAACACACGTCCGGTTTGGGATATTCCAGCGCCTCGCCTTTTACAAAGATGCGGCGAATATGGAGACATTGCTGGACTACTGCAGGACCCACTTCTTTGCCGAGATCGACACAGCCCCTGCAGCAGAGCTCGCGCCTTTGCTTCTGACCGAAATCACGAAGCGGACAGCGAACATGGTCGCAAGCTGGATGGCTGCCGGATTCGTGCACGGCGTCATGAATACCGACAATATGGTCGTGACGGGCGAGACCTTCGACTTCGGTCCTTATCGCTTCCTGCCCGTTTCCGACCCGAAGTTCACGGCAGCCTATTTTGATGAATGGGGGCTCTATGCCTTTGGCCGCCAGCCGCAGGCCGCGATATGGAACCTGCAACAACTGGCTGGCGCGCTCACGCTGGTCGCGGAAGCTGAAGACCTGTCCGAAAGCCTTGGCGCCTTTGAACTGGCATACCAGACAGCGCTGCGGGACCACACCTTCTTCCAGCTGGGGCTGCTACCTGAACATCTGGAGACCGATCTCAACTTCCTTACCGAGCTGTTCGGCTGGATGACGGAAAGCCAGGTGCCATGGCACCAGTTCTTCTTTGACTGGTTCTGTGGTGAGAAGAGCGAAACGCGCGCAAATAACAGCCCATCAGCGGAGCTCTACACCCGCGAAGACTTTGGAACTGTGCGCGAATATCTGCGCCACTATAAAGCTGATCGCCCGGAACGACTGGCACACCCTTACTTCCAGCGCCCTTCTCCGGAAACGCTTTTGATCGACGAAATCGAAACCCTCTGGTCCGCCATCGCTGATAATGATGACTGGTCTCTGTTCGAGACCAAGCTGAACGGCATCGCAGAAAAAAGAAAAGCCCTGCTGGGATAGCAGGGCTCGTCTTGAAGCTTTTGGCGTCCGGAAGGATCAGGCTTTTGCCTTCACCGTCGCAAACTGAGGCGCGATGGTGAAGTTACGCGCCAACTTCAGCTTCTCCATAACAAGGAAGAACGTCCCGTTATAATCGAAGATACGATTCCAGAAGCCTGTACGAGGCAGGTGCAGAATGGATACCGGCTGATCATGGTGGTGATCATGGAAGGCTTCGCCGCCTGTCAGCAATGCCAGGAAATAGGTGAACCATTTCGGCATCTCCAGATGGCCAAACACGTTAATGCCCAGAACGGTTGCGTGGAACTGGATCGCGCGGCCGATTACGACAGATGCGTGGATCAGAAGCGTGATGATGAGATCACCGCCCGCCATCCAGACAATACCGTAAATGATCGCCGGAAGCAGGAAGTGCACGACGGCAGCCAGCAGGTTGTAGTTCTTGTCACACACGCGAATGATCACGTTGTTCTTCAGCCAGAGCGGCATAGGACGCTTCAGGTCTTTCTCGTCGCGGAACAGAATCCAGCCAACCCATGCCCAACGCTTGCTTTCAAACGGATTGTGCGGATCGCCCGGCTGGTCTGCAAACCGGTGATGCTGTGAGTGGTAGTTGATCCAGTCTTTGATGGAGCCCTGCATCGCGATCAGCACGTTGATCATAACGATCAGCTGCGCCGGTGCTTTCAGCTCGCCTGCTTTGTGCTGCCAGACGCGGTGAAGACCGCCAATACCAATATTACAGATGAACACTGTCAGCGCGATCACGCCAACAACGATAGGCGCGTAATACCAATGGAGCTGAACGCTTTCCATCAGAAGGCCCGAAATGATTGCTGCTGTCATGCCAATGATGCCGAGTGCCGGATACAGAAAGGCTGAGAACAGGCTGCCGAAATCAAAATTCTTGAATGACTTCGGAATAGCGAGGGAGCGCGGCAAAATCTGTCGCTGTTGTGACATTATAAATATCTCTCTCTTCATCGAAATTGGTTGGAACTTCAGAAAACAAGACCTCCCCGATCCATAATTCTGAAAACCGTTCTCAGTGCCAAAATGCCGAAATTTGACGCATGTGTCATCTTTAATTTTCGGTCATGCGGCGATTTTTAGCGCTTCCAGACCACAGCTGCGGCGCAAGTTCAACCGCCCCGCGCAGCTCATTCAAACGCACGTGATCGCACCCCTTGAATCTTCACGCAAAAGCGCGAGCTTAGACCAGCAGTTATACATTTCCTGATTATGGAACCCATCAATTAAGCAATTGTTCGATCTTGCAGCCCTCCTATGCGAGCCGACAGCTTTACTTCTGCGCTGAAGTTTCCTTTGGTCAGAGTAGAAAAACCGAAAGGATTAAACTTGGTTTCCGAGCTTCACTCTCACGCTGCGCGACTTGACGGTCTGGATCTGACCACACTAGCCGCTGCTCGTTCCGGCGAAACGCTGGATGCTTGCGGATGGCACATTGATCTGGCGCGCCAGAAGCTGGATGCCGAAGCAGATGCTGCACTTCTGGAGTTTGCAGCAGAGCGCAAAATCTCTGACGGCATTTCCCGCATGTTTAGCGGTGCGCATGTGAATGTGTCCGAAGACCGGGCTGTCATGCACTGGGCGCTGCGCGTCCCGCCGGAAAAGGCAACAGGCCCAGCCAAGGACATTCAGGCGTCTCTTGAACCTGTCATGGCCTTTGCCGAAAAGGTCCGCGACGGCAAAGTCCTGCGGGGTATCGAGACGGTTCTGCATATCGGGATTGGCGGGTCCGACCTCGGCCCTCGCCTGCTCTATGACGCGTTCTCGCAGACCCATCTGGGCGCAATTGACGTGCGTTTTGCTTCCAACATCGATCCGATGGATCTGGAGCGCGCACTCGACGGTATTGATCCCGCCACGACGCTGGTCATCGGCATTTCCAAGTCCTTCTCTACAGAAGAGACCAAATACAATCTCGATCGCGCACGTGACTGGCTAAAGAAAAGCCTTGGCGATAAATGGCCATCTCATCTGGCCATCGTCACAGCCAATCCGGATAAAGCCAATGAATGGCTCGGCATTCAGTCAGACCAGCTGTTCGGCATGGCAGACAGTATTGGTGGACGCTTCTCTTTATGGTCGGCTGGGTCTCTCAGCTGCGTCATCGCGTTTGGGTCCGACTGGTTCAAAGCGCTCTTGTCTGGCGCGCACGCCATGGACGAGCATTTCCGCACAGAAGACCTCAAGACGAATATTCCGGTACGCCTCGCGCTGATTGACTATTGGAACATGACGCTGCGCGGCGTCGAGTCAGAGATGGTTCTGGCCTACTCAAACGCGCTGCGTCTTCTGCCGTCCTATCTGCAGCAATTGCTACTGGAATCGAACGGCAAGCAGGTGTCGCCTGACGGTACTGCAATCCCTGCCCGCTCCATCGTGGCCCATTGGGGCGGTGAAGGCTCTATCGGCCAGCACTCTTTCCACCAATGGCTTCACCAGGGCACGAGCAATCTGGCCGCAGAGTTCATTATCGCGACGATTAAAGGCTCTGAACCAAAAGGAACAGCATCGCTGATTGCACATGCACTTGCTCAGTCTGAAGTCCTGGCAAACGGCTATCGCGATGATGACATTGCTAAGGAAGAGCCAGGCCTGACACCGGAAATCGCAAAACAGAAGGTTCTGCCGGGCGGCAAGCCATCCATGATTTTTGCCTGCCGTGATTTCACGCCGGAAACCTTTGGCGCCCTGGTCGCCATGTATGAACACCGCGTCTTCGTGGGCGGCATGCTCTGGGGCGTAAACAGCTTCGACCAGTGGGGTGTCGAGCGCGGTAAAAAGCAGGCCGGAGAAATCAGAGAAGCTTTGATTGAAGGCAAGCCATGCGCTGATCCGATCACGCAGGGACTTGTCACTTACTTCAGCTGATCTCTACCGGCCAGTTATCGAGATACTAGGGTATGTCACGGATCAGAACTTCCGAAGACGCTGTGAAAGCATAGCTAACCTCCGGAAGTAGAGGGATGGTGGGCTGGTATGCGTAATTGATACTGATATCCGCATACGTCTCACCGTACTTCTCAATGAGCTGGACATTTGGCGTGAAGGTTCCCGCCAGTGTTGTCCCCAAATTGCTGGCTACAAGAGCCTGGATGTCGTTCGCCGTCGGATTGTCCATGGTATAGGCGATCCGTGCGACACGCTCGGTCGTATTCTGCGCCTGCTGCAGACCAAAAAAGCCCACACCAATGTAGAATACCGTCAGCACGAAGCCGACAATGACCGGAAAGACAAACGCAAACTCCACGGCGGAGACCCCGCGCTTGTCCTTTGAAAAGTGGAATAATCGGGTCTTCAGAAGACCATAAGCTGAGGCACTCATCTCAATCTCATGACGATCTGCTTTTCGAGGGTATATTCCTGCCCCAGAAAATCATTGGAAGTAGACGTGACATCGATTTCTGCGAGTACACGCGCCCGGCTCCGGTCCGGGCATGTCATAGAACAGAGGGGCGCCTCATCCGCCGCTTCAGCTGTGAAGCGGGTGAAGAAAGGCTGATCCGTCTGAACGTCTCCTCCGGAGTAATTCTGCGGACATCCGCAGAAAACATCGAGTTCTGTAATCGTAAGCGTCGCGCTGGACCGATAAGCGTCCGAAAGGACGAAGCGCGCCGTCTGCACAAATTGCCCAGGTGTAAATTCGTAGGTGCCATCGACCATTTCTCGGGTCGGCTGGAATCCACTCATTTCACCATCCAGAACCTTGTCGGCGAGATAGTATGCGGATGCCGTCACCGCAGCGTCGAGACGCTGGCGGTCAAGCAGTTTGAAGGAATACGTGATCGCCGACATCGCAATAGCGATGGCAATCGGAGATATCAGAGCAAACTCGGTTGCCGATATCCCGCTACGATCCTTGAAGAAAGCCTTCAGGCCTGTCCACATCGTAACTAACTAGCCGATAACAATACACCGGAGCGACCCAGAATTTCACGCACACCCAACGCCGAACACTGGGCGTTGGTAAAACTTGAATTGCCTGTCAGATTGACCTGGCGCGCAACAAGGTGAGTACACCCGCTATCGCTGCTCGAGCCTCCGACATAGTTGACTGTCTGATTTGGAAAATAGAGCGCGCCTTCCAGGCGGCTGTTTGCTTGCCCGATCAGGTTCACATCCAGCGTTGTCGGCTGCGTTTCACGGTCTGCAAACATGATCAGACCGGAATATTCTCCGCTTGTTTTTGCGGTCAGGTCCACAAGACCGCCATTTGGCAGATCAATGGTACCACCGTTCACAAAGATGAAGGTAACGTTCTCACCGAACAGACCCGCATTGCTGGACCGCAGAGTTATAGACACACCATCAATGATAAAGGTGCCACCTGCTTCCAGATATATTTCGCCATTCGTTCTGATGTCCGCGCAGTACCGGCCTGACGCCATCGTCATGGACCGACGCGCACCATGGCCCGGCGTTTCACACGGCATCAGATCGATGCCTGTAGGCGCATCCACATCATCATAAGGATCAGACGCGCGCCGCCAGCCGGTTTTCACCGCCGGGCAGCTGTTGAGCGTGATGTTCGCTTCGCCATACACACCGCCGGACACATAGGCACACGAAGAGGTCAGCGTACTGGAGCCATTCAGATCGAGCCCGTTCGGGTCAATGGAGTTCGATTGTACCGCGCAGTCAGGAATGCCGACGTCTGCTGTACCTGTAATATTGAGCGCGGCTGGCTGGACTGGATCAAGCGCCAGAATACAAAGCGGCTCGATCGGCTCGATGATCAATGCCGTCGCCTCACGCGTCAGGTCCACATCACCGCCCATGAGGAGAGATGAGAAGAAGTGGCTCTGTCGTTGGGTAACGCTGACCTGCACGCCTTCTTTGCCAGCGTGATTTCCGGAAGCGACAGGTGTGTTGATGGTGATGGTCGCATCCGCAATGTCGAGGCCGTTCTCATGCAGCATGCCCATCGCGGCAAACTGCAGCGCGCCAACATCATCTGTAAGATACGTTTCGTGCGCAGCCGCAACCGCCGCAGCATCTGCCGCCAGCTGAAGGCGCTGTCCGCTCATCCGCCACATTCCGAAATCGGTTGCGAGGGCGAGCCCGCCGACAATCATAGGAAGAAGGAGTGCAAAAACGATCGCAGAGTTCCCGGCGTTGTCCGCCCGGAGCTCGCGCAGACGCACTGCGCCTGTCATCATTCTGGCCTCTGGTCTGCCCACTTTAATGTCTCACCGCTTATCTGTTCTCGGTTGAGCAAGCATTTTGGCAGCGCGGATTTAAATCATTGCTTTCGAAGAACCATGAATTTTAATCTTCGATATAAACCCGCGTTAAACATAATTTCGCGGCAGAGACATTCAGCCCGCCCCAAAGGCCGCTGTTGGATCATGTCGTCTCATGACGCTATATCCTTCTTAAGCAGTACCATCGTCACAGGAACGCATTCGCGACATGAAAATCACTTATCTGGGCCTCGGCGCTATGGGCGCACGAATGGCAGAAAACCTTATTAAAGCAGGCCATGAGCTGACGGTCTGGAATCGCACGTCAACAGCCGCTGAACCGCTTATTTCACTGGGTGCGAAGCCCGCGCCAACGCCAAAGGACGCCGCAACATCGGCAGACATCATCATTTCCTGTGTGCGCGATGACGAGGCTTCAAAAGCGGTCTGGCTGGATGAAACAAACGGCGCCATTCACGGCATGCCAGCTGACGCAATTGCCATAGAAAGCTCAACGCTAACCATTGAATGGGTTAAGGCGCTCGGCGAGGCATTCGCTGAAAAGTCCCTGGCATTCCTGGATGCGCCCGTACTCGGCTCGCGCCCTCAAGCGGAGGGCAAACAGCTCATCCACGTGGTGGGCGGTGAAGAAAATGTTTTCACAAAAGCGCGAGCCGTTCTCGCCGATATGGGCGGCGCACAGCATCTGATGGGCCCAGTCGGAACAGGCGCGGCAATGAAGCTCATGGTCAACTCTATGATGGGCGTTCAGGTGACCGCCCTCGCCGAGCTTCTGGCCGCCACAGAGAAAGGCGGCATCTCAAAAGCCCGCGCCGCAGAAGTGTTCGGGTCTACAATTGTCTGCTCACCGCAAATGAAAATCGTCTCCAGCCTTATGGCGCAGGGCACGCATAGCCCGCTCTTTCCTGTCGAGCTGATCGAGAAGGATCTCGGATATGCGGTGAAAGAAGCAGGCGGCGCAGACGCACTACCCGTAACCAGTTCTGCGCGGGACGTTTTCACCAAAGCGCTGGAAGCCGGTGATGGCGACCTCAATATGAGCGCTGTCGAGAAGCTCTACTAACGATCATTCAGTTCCCCGCTGGCTTTGCTGGCGGGGCATTTCCTTACCAGATGACCTCCCACACGAAGCCGTGAACCAAACGTGACGGCTGACCCACTTCCAATAAATAAACGACTGGTCTATTTTTAATCCATGGCACGCACACGAAACGATAAAACCTACACCGCATCCTATGACCGTCTCATCGAGACGGGCCTGACCCTGTTCCGCCGGAACGGATTTGATGCGACGGGCATTGGCGAGATCCTCGAAACGAGCGGTCTGCCAAAGGGATCATTCTATCACTACTTTCGCTCCAAAGAGGCGTTCGGCCTCGCCGTGGCGGATGTCTATCACCAGAACCAGATGCGGTTTGCCCGCTCGATCCTCAGCCGCGAGGATGCGCCGGAACTCGACCGGTTGCGCGAGTTTTTCAGCGAAGCCCACCTCATCTTCGAATCCATGAATTTTTCGGAAGGCTGTCTGATGTGCAATCTTTCGAACGAGCTCGGCAGCCAGAATGATGCCTTTCAGGCTGCGCTCTCCCGATACTGGAAAGAGCTATCCGCCGAGATCGAAACCTGCCTGACGCCGAAGGTTCTGAGCGAACTCGGCCTTACCCGCCTCACGCCGACAGAAGCCGCAGACGCTCTTCTGAACGGTTGGAGCGGTGCGCTCACACGCATGAAAGCAGAGCGTACCGAAGCCCCCCTGACCCTCTTCAAGAAAACCATGTTGAAGGACTAACTCCCCCCATGACTTCCCAGGTCTCCTCCCCGAAAACTGTACTTATCACCGGCGCCAGCCGCGGCATTGGCCTTCTGACGGCCAGGTCTCTCCTGGCAGAAGGCTATCATGTGTTTGCAGGCATGCGCGCACCTGAAACCCGCAACCGGAAAGCGGCGTCAGAGCTGCAAGAGCTCGCGAACACCAATCGCGGCAAGCTCACAATTCTCGACCTTGATGTGGCGAGCGATGAGAGCGTCGAGCGCGCCGTCGCAACCGCCCTCTCTTATGGCCCGCTTGATGCGCTGGTAAACAATGCCGGCGTTATGCCGGTCGGCATCACCGAGGCTTTCACCATGACGCAGATCAAGGATCTGTTTGAAGTGAATGTGTATGGCGTTGCCCGCACCGCCCGCGCGGTTCTGCCAGCGATGCGCCAGAACGGTTCCGGCATCATCATCAATCTCAGTTCAGCGGCCGGACGTCTGTCGCTTCCATTCTTCGGCATTTATTGCTCCAGCAAATGGGCGATGGAAAGCTATGTGGAAACGCTGAACATCGAGCTGGAAGGCTCCGGCGTTGAGGCGGTGATCGTACAGCCAAGCGCGCACCGTACTGACCTTGTCGCGACCTCGCCTGCCCCGAACGATACCGACAGGGCGACAGCCTATGGCGCGATGTCGGAAGGCGGCGACCGCATGCTTGGCATGTTCCAGTCTGCCTTCGACCAGAATGCCGAAATCAACGACGCACAGAACGTTGCGAACGCCATTCAGCACCTGATCGAACAGGACGGCCCGCGCCCTGTTCGCACGGTTGTTGGTGAGGATATGGGTGTCGATGGCATTAATCAGGCCGTCGCACCGTTCCAGAACGGCCTGATCGACCAGCTGAAAACGGTCTACGCACCGGCTTAATTGTCAGCTTCTGCCTTCTGCGCTTTGTAAGCACGAAGCGCTGCAAAAATGTTCGGTTGATCCTGCATCCAGATCGGGATCAGCCGAACAGCTATGAACTCTTCGGTTATGGCGACTACGCCCATAAAAATGGTCGGCCAGAAGAACCAAAGAGGTTCATGACCAACTAACAGTTCAAAAAGCACCGCATAATACGGAAGCGCCCAAAGTTTCGCTGACCAGAAGTGAAACGCTGCCCCGCGCCCGTATCGCATGAAATCATGCGCCGTGCTGATGCCTTTATAAATTCCTAGGGCTCCAATCGCCCCGAGAAGCGGCGCAAGCATCTCCAAGCGAAACACCAAAGCAAAGCCAGTGTAGGAAAGCACAAAGATCAGGTCAGCCCACCCGTCCGCACGCCGCAACAGCACGCTCACAACGTTCCATCGACGCGCAAGGATTCCATCATAAATATCGGAAAGCAAAGCCAGCGGTATGAGCAGTGCCGGGATCCACATGCTCCAGCCGAAAAATTGGAACAGCCACGGCGTCAGGCCGCACAATCCCCTGAACCAGACAAAGATCCAGGGGATTTTCGATTTCAAATCAGGAGACAAACTCGCCCTTGAGCGCGTCTTCGATCAGGTCGGCTGTCGCATCGACGCCATAGATCGCGATGAAGCCACCAAAGCGTGGTCCCTGAGACTGGCCGAGGCAGACCTCGTAAATCGCTTTGAACCAGTCGCGCAGATTCTCAAAGTTCTGAGACTTACCGGCCGTGAAGGTCAGTGTTTGCAGGTCTTCACCCGTCACCGGACCATCATAGCTTCGCAGGAGTGAGACCAGCTCTGTCAGAGCGGCACGTTCCTGATCGGTCGGCGCACGATAAACCTTCGCAGGCTTCACGAAGTCCTCATAGTAAGCGAGCGCATAGCCGACCAGATGGTCGAGGAATGGTGCGTTCTCCGGCGTTGCATCCGGCGCATACTTAGTAATGAAGCCCCAGATCAGCTCTTTAGAGTTCGCATTCGCCGCCGACACGAGGTTCAAGAGAAGCGCAAAGCTCACCGGCACGTTCAGCTCAGGCGGCTTGCCACCGTGAATGTGCCAGACAGGGTTTTCCAGCTGCTTGGCAGGCTCTTCAGCATGATACTTCTCAACGAAGGTGAGATACTCGTCCACCGCCTTCGGGATCACGTCGAAATAGAGCTTCTTCGCCGCGCGCGGCTTCTGCCACATGAAGAGCGCGAGGCTCTCCTGCGGGGCATATTTCAGCCATTGCTCAACCGAGATGCCATTGCCTTTCGACTTGGAGATTTTCTCGCCTTTGTCGTCGAGGAACAGCTCATAGACATATTGCTCTGGCGGGCGCTCACCGAGGATGCGGCAGATCTTGGAGTAGATCGGCGCGTTCGCCTGGTGGTCCTTGCCGAACATCTCAAAGTCGACGCCAAGCGCAGCCCAGCGCATGCCGAAGTCCGGCTTCCACTGCAGCTTCGCATTACCGCCCGTAACGGAGATGGTGACGTCTGACCCGTCTTCATCCTCGAATGTGATCTCGCCTTTAGCGGCATCGACATTTTTCATTGGCACATAGAGCACGCGGCCAGATTTCGGAGAGATGGGCAGGAATGGCGAGTAGGTTGCGCGGCGCTCCTCGCCGAGGGTCGGCAGCATCACACCCATGATCTCGTCATACTTTTCCGCAGCGCGCAGAAGCATCGGGTCATAAGTGCCGTTCTTGTAGAGCTCGGTTGCGGACGCAAACTCATACTCGAAACCGAAACTGTCGAGGAAGGCCCGCAGGCGTGCATTCATATGCGCACCATAGCTGTCATGCGTGCCAAACGGGTCTGGCACATCTGTCAGCGGCTTTTGCAGATATTCTTCAAGGCTTTCAGGGTTTGGAACCGTTGGCGGCACTTTGCGCATGCCATCCATATCGTCAGACACACAGATCAGGCGCGTCGGGATTTTGCCCTCTGTCAGCGTTTCAAACGCGACGCGTACCATCGTCGTGCGGACGACCTCGCCAAACGTGCCAATATGCGGCAGACCGGACGGGCCATAGCCTGTCTCGAACGTGACCGGACGTGTGAGCGGTTTGCCCTGTTTTTCCATCTGCTCAACGCGCTGTTTAAGCTTCTGCGCCAGCTCGAAAGGCCAGGCTTTAGCATTCGCTGCGAGAGTGGAAATGTCGGTCATTTTATCGGTTTGCCTTTAGTGATTAAACCAAGCGCGGGAGTTAGGCCTGATGGGACTTTGGGTCAAGGTTTTACGGGGAGTTGACGAACTTGTCATGACGGCGCGCAACATGTTCCGTCTTTGACCGCATCAGCACACACCCGGCTGCACACTCACGCCACCACATCTTAACGCTCACTCCGTCCGTATTAACCAGTTTTGACGGACGGTTAAAACCGGGTCAATCGAAAGAAATTCACTTTCAACTCAGAGCACTAATTTGGCCGGATGGATAAAATGCGCGCGATTGAAATCCCGCTTTATTAACCTTTCCCGACCAGTACTGCCGGCCTCTTTGGAGGGGTAGGAAAACCAAGAATGATAAGCACTCTACTTGCAAGAAAACCAAAAGCTGACACCACAATCCAGCTGAGTGAACAGAGTCCGAAAGAGGCGGCCACGTCCAGCGAACTCATCAAATGTCTCGAACACTTCATTGATCACAATGTCACCGACATGGTTGGCATCTCGGCCCGCGAACGCGCACTTCTGGAGAAGCTTTGCGAGCGCCTTAAAGCGTCGGATAACACGGCCCTTCGCGGCGCGGTCAACGCATCCATGACGGCCAGCAAGGTTCAGGCTGGTCTGGCAAATGCCTTTTCAGACATTTCCGATGTGCGCCAGCACAGCCAGATTATGGCAGGCGCTATTCAGGAGCTGGACTCCTCAATTTCGCAAATATCCATCTCAGCGCAATCTATCGATCAGGGGCTTCAGTCATCTGCTGACGAGACGCGCCTGTCTGCCGAAGAAGTTGATCAGGCCACTGCGTCTGTTCGCAACACAACAGCGAGCCTTGAGCATATTGTCGGCAATATGCAGGAGCTGGAAAACGCGGCGACACAAATACGTGGCATGTCCAAAACGATTGAGGATATTGCAGGCCAGACTAATCTGCTCGCGCTCAACGCCACAATCGAGGCTGCCCGTGCAGGCGATGCCGGCCGCGGCTTTGCAGTTGTTGCCTCTGAGGTAAAATCCCTTTCCGACCAGACGGCCAAAACAACCGAACAGATCGCCGAGCGCATCCATAATCTGGAAAGCGCGATTGAGATGATCGTCGGTGCGGTGACAAGCGCGCAGACATCTGCCCGCGACGCCGAAGAGATCACCAACTCTGCAAACCAACGCGTTCAGAACACGACGCAAAGCATTCTCGATAATGCAGACGCAGTTTCTGCCCTGGCCAATGTGATCAATGATCAGAAAGCCGCGACAGCAGAACTGGCCCGCGGCGTCGATCAGGTCGCCAATCAAAGCCAGAGCGCGCAAAGCAAGCTGGAGGCGACAACGAAAGTCGCGTCTGAATCAGAAAACCAGATCACGGCCCAGTTTGACGAGCTGGAAAAGCGTAAAGTCGCCAATTACGTGCTCTATCGTGCCAAGTCCGATCATATGATCTGGAAGAAACGCCTCGCTGCGCTTCTCTCCGGCCTCTCAGAGCTCAGTGAACACGAGCTGGCCGACCACCATTCCTGCCGCCTCGGAAAATGGTGGGCCGGCGAGATCGGAAACGAGATTTCAAGCCTCGCATCCTTCAAGGCGATTGAAGCACCGCACCGCGCGGTTCATGCGAGCGGCCGCCGTGCAGCAGAGCTCTACAATCGCGGCGACAAGGCGGGCGCTCAACAAGCCTATCTTGAAATGGAACGAGCTTCGGAAGACGTGATCCAGCGTCTCGACGAGCTGATCTCCAAACTCGAAGCGAACGCCTGATCAGGCTTTCTCTGCCTCAACCTTCCAGATGGCAGCTTTGAACCGAACCATTCCGCCGGACACATATTCTGCCATCGCCTTACCCATAGCCTGCATAGCCGCCTTGCGCGGCTCTGCATCCAGTTCGGACACGATACGCCCGACAGGCCCCATACGCTCCATCCAGAAAGAGAGCGCGCCTTCCGGAAACGCACAGTCAATGTCGAGCGGTGAAATGCTGGCATTCTGCCAGCCCGCCCTGGTCAGCATGTCACGCACATAGTCGGCTTCTGCCCAGCCAAACTGGCCCGTCCGCCCCGGTGGCGGGAAGTCATCTTCCGGCAGCCACGGGTCTGCGGCCTGTTTCGGCGCGCGCATGAAGGGGTTGTCCTTCGGGCTGCGCCAGGCGAGCAGCGTCATCGCCGCACCAGCAGCGCTCGCACGATGAATGTTGGTGAAAGCAGCCACGGGATCTTCAAAGAACATCACCCCGAAGCGCGAGACGATATGATCGAAACTGCAAGCCTCAAACGGATAATCCTGCGCATCGGCGCGAATAAAACTGACGGTTTTGCTGTCTTCAATCGCGCGCGCTTTGGCCCGCGAGAGCATAGGCTCGGAGATATCTACGCCGGTGACTTGCATACCCGGCATCTCCGCCAGAGCGAGACTAACCGCGCCCGTGCCGCAGCCAATATCGAGCACACGCTTTGCACCGCTCGCCTCCACTGCCGCTGTCAGTACGGGCACGCAGCCTGAAAACGCCTCATCCAGAAAAGGCTGGCCCTCAACCCATGTGAGGCCGGACTGGCCATTCCAGAACGCACTCTGCGGATTGGTTTCTTCTGACATGGCTCATTCTCCCGTTTTGAACGGAGCTTACCTGCCGCGCGCCAGCACGGGCAAGACTTTATGCCGCTTCCACTTATCCGCGAAGCTGTGTCACACTCAGCGGAATGCGGAGGGGAACGCGATGAGTGCTGACAGCGAGAAAAAGCCGGGTCATGTCTGGTGGAAAGTTCTGAGCAGGTTGCTCGGTATTTTTGCAATTCTGTTGCTCGCCGCAATCGGTCTTTTCCTCCTCTCGCGTGTGCTTGGCGTCGATGAAGACGGTGTTCTGCCCGTCTCTCTCTTCGTACTGCTCGGCATGCCCTACATTATCGGTGCGCTGGCTGCCTTTCTGATCGACCCGAACGCGAAACGCACTCAGGAGAAAAGCTATCTGGCTGTTCTGATCTTCATGGCATCTGTTCTGGTGCTTGGTGGCCTTCTGTTTCAGGAGGGTGTGATCTGCCTGCTCATGGCGGGCGTGATCTGGACACCCATGGCGCTGCTTGGCGCGATGACCACCAAACGCATGCAGAGAAAACACCGCCGGCTTGGCGATGTTTCCGCCACCTTTGAGATGGGCCTTATCGCGACAATTCCAGCGATCCTTCTGGTGATGGATACGTCTGTGCCGCAATCGATCACGCCTTACACCGTGGAGCGCAGCATCGTTCTGGAGGCCAGCGCGGACGAAATCTGGCCACTGCTTCTCTCACTGCCGGATATTCAGGAGAGCGAGGGCCGCTTCACCTTTGCGCAAAGCATTGCGCAAATCCCGCGTCCGCGTTCGGCTGTCGTCGCCGGTGAGGGCGTCAGCTCTGTGCGCCATGCCCAATGGGGCGAAAGCATCACCTTTGAGGAACACATCACCGACTGGCAGGAAAACGAGGCGTTGAGCTGGGAGTTTGTGTTCCCGAACGATTCCATCAGCCGCTACACCGACCAGCATATCTCACCAGAAGGGCGGCACCTGCGCATTCAGGAAGGCGGTTACCGGCTGGAGCCGCTTTCCGATGGCCGCACGCGCCTCACCCTCTACACAGACTATGAAGCGCAAACGCCGATGAACACCTATGCCGCAATCTGGGGCGAAATTTTTCTTGGCGGCATTCAGGCCAATATTCTGGAGATTATTGAGGGTCGTCTGGCTTAGTGGCGAGTTCGGCTTTCTTCGCCTCAGATTGGCGGATCAGCCGCCGGAACACCATCATGATGACGACATGACCGACGACCGTCAGCACGGTCAGGCCAATGGCAATCGCCAGAATGGTCATCATGGTTGAGGACATGGCCACAATTGGCGGTCTACAGCTCTATCGGTCAATGCGACACTCCTGCCTGCGCTGCCCTATTTTAGCGCATGCATTGGGCGTTCTCATTCTCGCCTTCCATGCCGCTTGCCACCCAATAGCGATTATACTACTCGTTCTTGCGTCGGTTAATGGCAGCAGATCTCTGTTTGGGGATGGACAATCCGCGCCGGACCGACCGGATAGCTGTGTGTAGGGGGCGGCTTAGATGGTATTTTCATCAGTAGAGTTTCTGTTTCTCTTTCTGCCGGTTTTCCTGATATTTTACATTGCCTTACCGGCTCTGCGAAATATCATCCTGCTCGCTTTCAGCCTGCTGTTTTACTTTGTCGGTGAAGGCTATTTCCTCGCCGTTATGCTTGCCAGCATCGCGATCAACTATGTAAGCGGATTGTTCGTTGCGCCGGGCGTTAAAGGGCGCGGCCCTGCCCTTGCCATCGGCCTGACGCTCAATGTCGTCATGCTGGTCTATTACAAGTATATCGGCTTTCTGGCGCAGGATGTCTTCCAGCTGCCCGCGAATGACTGGACGACCGATGTGCACCTGCCAATCGGTATTTCCTTCTTCACCTTCCAGGGCATGTCCTATCTGATTGATGTCTATCGCGGGAATGCCCGCAAAGAGATGTCACCCTTCCGGCTGGCGGCTTACATCGCCATGTTCCCGCAGCTGATCGCCGGCCCGATTGTACGCTTTTCGACCGTCGCGAACGATTTGCGCCGCCGCGTCATCCGCCTGAAGCACGTATATTATGGCCTTCTGTTTTTCGCTGTTGGGCTCGCTGAAAAAGTTATCCTCGCCGACACGATGGCAAAGGTCGCAGACGCGATTTACGGGCGCGCGCCGGACGAGCTGCAGGCTTCCACAGCCTTTCTGGGCGGCCTCACCTATTCCTTCCAGATCTTCTTTGATTTCTCGGGCTATTCAGCCATGGCGATCGGGCTTGGTCTGATCCTCGGCTTCAAGTTTCCGCGCAACTTCAACTTCCCTTACATCTCCCAGAGCATCACAGAGTTCTGGCGGCGCTGGCATTTGTCGCTCTCCACATGGTTCCGCGATTACTGCTACATTCCGCTTGGCGGAAACCGGCTCGGACCGAGCAAGACCTACCGTAACCTGTTCCTGATTTTCCTGCTGACCGGCGTCTGGCACGGCGCGTCATGGAACTTCATTGTATGGGGTTTGTGGCACGGCTTCTTCATTATCATCGAGCGTTTCGGCTTCTCTAAAGTGCTGGAGAAAATGTGGATCGGCCTGCGCGTCTCATACACGCTGATCATTGCGTATATCGGCTGGATTTTCTTCCGCGCCGAAGACCTGACGCATGGGCTGCAAATGCTGGCCCGACACTTTGCCTTCGGCGAAGGTGGCGCCAGCGTCTGGGAGTTTCTCGATAACGAAACCCTGATCGTTCTGGGGATGAGCTTTGTATTGTCGACGCCGGTTGTCCTGTGGGCGAGCCGTGGTTTCATCGCACCGCCTGCCTATGGCGCATGGATGAAGCGCAATCCGATGTGGAAATATGGTCTGGGCGTCGCTCTTGCTGCGATCCTGATCATCGTATCCAGCGTTAAAATCCTCGCTGGCACGTACAGCCCGTTCATTTACTTCCGGTTCTAGGAGACAGACATGAAGATTGAACGCGTCCGTTTCGAACCTCTCTCTCTCGCAGCCATTCTGGCTCTGGGCATACTGTTTGCGATTCCGCTCCTTGGCCTGTTTCAGGATGAAGACGAGCTCGCACGCCGCCAGAACCGCGCGCTGAATGAAGCGCCTGAATGGTCTACACTCGTCTCTGAACCTTCCCGTTTCTTTGCCGAAGGACGCGCCTGGCTCTCAGACCGCGCCCTGTTCAGCGTGGATGCCTCTGTGAATTATCGCAAATTCAAATATTACGCGCTCGGCGACTCGCCTGCTGCGAACGTAGCGCGCGAAGGCGATCTGGTTCTGCCTATCGCGACTGACGCGGCTAATATCGACTATGTGTCGGTAACGGGCAGCTGCCCTGCTGAACAGTATTGGGATCAGATGACTCAGGCGCTCACCAATGGCTGGGCCGAGATCAACCGCGTCGCTGAACTTGAAGGGCTCTCTACATTCGGCGTGATCGTACCAAGCAAACCGGTGCTCTACGCAGACCGTTTGCCGCGCTCCATCCCTTCAGAGATCCGCGCCCAATGCGTCTATACAGCGGAAAACGAGTCGCCTGCCGTGCGCATTGCAAACTCTTTCCCGGATACGCTGACCTATCCGTTGGCAGACTTCATGGCCGAACGCGATGTTGACCATTTCTATCCGCTGGAAAACTTCCACGCTGATGGCATGGCAGCCTCCCGAGCGACGAAAAGCCTGATCCATCTGAGCTCTCTGGAACCATTCCGCGAGCCGGAATTCACAATCCGTGAAGGCAATGCCGACATGGAACCTGCGCTGGGATTTGCGCGACGCGTTAACTTCCAGAGACCAGACTATGCATCGGCCGCAGACCGCTCCAACACTCTCGATCGTGAAGTTCAGCAGGGTGCCCGTCTGCGCGGCAACCAGATTTCAGCTTTCTTCAATGCAAATGCCGCCGACCCGCGCCGTGTTGCAATCATCGCAAACTCGTTCGGCGCACGAATCGCGCCAGACGTTGCCAGCCATTATGCAGAGACCGTTCAGATCAACACGAATGGCATGAACCGGCAGACACTGATTCGCATGTTCCGCTATCTGATGGATGGCAGCTTTGATCAGATTTTGTTCGTGATGCATGAACCAGGATATTATAATCGGGTACGCCTGTTCGCAGATGCCATGCTTGAGGCGACCAGCCTTGAGCCTGACGAAGATGCTGGTGCTCGTGTTGCTGACGTATCATTTGGTCCGGTGTCATTCTCCGAGTTTGATGCACGCGGCTGGCTACCACCTGGCCGAAATACGGAGCTGCGCTGGAGCAAAGGCGGTCGCCCTGCCTTTATCGATATTCCACGCTCTCTCTTCGGTGAAGGCAATTCGATCCAGATGCGTGTCCGGTTGTTCGGTCCGGAAGTGTCTGACGAGCGTTGGGCAAGGATTCTTGTCTGCGGACAGGAAGACGCCGACATCACAGACCGACTGAATTCATCCCTTGAGCCGCAGATTCTTGAGATCGAGTATGACGCAGAGTGCGGAAGCCGGATGACGATTGAGTTTCAATCCAGCGAGCAGCCATCAGGCGCTGACCTTGGCCTGACCCAGGATCGTCGCCAGCTTGGTATCCGCGTCGACGAAATTCAGCGCGTCTCCCGCCGTTAACCCGAATTCACTACCGTGACCGCATTCCAAAACACCCCTGAATTCAGGGGTGTATAAAATATTGGGCATTATATATTTGACAAACCAGACAGTTTTTTACTCAACGGGAACGAATTCCCCTGAAAATGCGTATTTCTAAATGGAGATAACGATGACGATTGATCAGCACTTGGAGGCAGCAATCGACTGGGCAGAGGAACGGCTCCGCTCAGGAGCGGAGCCGCCGTTTGTGTATTATCGCCTTATGCAGCTGCGAGAGGCTGCTAAAGAGCTATCAGGGCACGCTAAGCAATGCGCGGCAAATTCACTGCGACCGGAAAAGTGTCAGGAAAACGTTCCGCAACAAGCGGACGGAGGACACCTCCCAAATATTTTTCCACTCCATCAACGCGTGAGGGATGAACAAACGCAAACGTAAAGCGCAGCTGGGGGTATCGGGTAATACGGAAATCCCGCATGTGCGCCTGCATCCTGCCTTTGATGTCACCCTGTCCAACCTTTAAGTAGGTTGGGCCACCAAGCAATGTGCCGGGAGACCAGACTACATAGACGCCATATCCGCTTATGCTGTCCCAATTTGTATTCCTTGGGTCCAGCCACTCGTTAAACGTATTTTTGATCCAGTTTAGCTGCACGATCATCTTCCTTTTTCTGACGAAGGAATTGACGGTTGTGGCCGGATCGTGTGATGAATGATTCAGTCATTTACGAAAATCCTTCTGGGAGGTTGGGTTTTCAAAATTAAGCCTGCCTGACCTCGAATCAGCGCAGGCTTTTTTATTGTGACTGAATTCTAAGCTATGAGTCTAGCTAGATATTCTACTTATGTTCCTCGGTTGTTTCCGATTTCTTCTGGGGCGCGCTTTTGGCGACCTGCTTTAGCGACCTGTCGAACTTTTTTTCATTCGTGTCGCATTCAGCCTCTTCAGCAAGGGCTTTGAATTTGTCGAGTTGGGATGGTTTAGGCATATTGTTTTACTCGCCGCTCAAAGCTCGAATAAGGAACAGCGTTACTAACGTCTTGCAGCAATACAATGTCACTAGATTCAAACACTTCTTGATCATCATAAACTGAAATTAAGTCTACATTGCGATACCGCTGGCTCGATTTTATTTCATATAAATGGCGAAAACGATGTGGAACCGCTCGCGCACTGCCGATTGCCTCTATAAGAGCCTTCGGTTGTTTTGTATTTAATTCGATTATTGCAGCGGTAACATCGTAAGTTCCACCAGATTTTCCCGTAACTTTTTGGTGCCAAGATATACGGTCTTCACCAAGCATTTTTTGCAACACGCTATTTACGCGTACTTCAAATTCAGCACGCTTTTTGGTGTCAGGAGACGCTTGATCTGCAATGTACCTGCAAACACTCCCAACTGAGAGAACCGCCGCCGTTGCCTGGTCTTTGGATACCTTGCGCCATACTCTACCACGCTCAAAATGACACTCCATAGTCGAAGCATAAGCTTTCACACGATCTTCGATACGCTGCGTCATCGTTTGGCCGCTTGCTGATAGTGTCATCGCAGCAAAACCTGCATCATGAACTAAGCAACAATCATCACGCTCATCGACAACAACTGAAACCATTTCGCCGTTCGAATAAATTAACGGCAACCTAATCTCGTAACCAAGATTGCTTGAGAAGCTGCCAATAAGGCTTCTAGTCTCGCGCTCAATTTGTGAAATCAAAACGCTCATTTGTCGAAGTTCCACAGGTCTGATTGTTCGACGACATTGTCAAATTTTGGGGCGGCATATTGGTCTTTGTAGTCAATCTTTGCCACCTCCATAAACTCCTTGTACCATTGCCAGTGCGTTAACTCTCGACCGTCAGGCTCCGCATACGTCATATCTGGGAGCTTTTGCCAGTGTGTTTGCGTGACTACTTGCCCAGTCCGAATATTGAAGTGAGCACGGCCCGGCCCAACGTCCAAAGCGAGACACCGTTTCTGCTGAACTAGTAACACGAAACTATACTTCCTTGGAATCCGCGAGATGTGATAATGGGTCACAAATTGTATGTTGGCTTCAGGAAATTCCGGGCAAAGCACAGGACAAACAGCTTCTTCGTAATCTGGATGATCCTTCTCGCGGAACCTTAACTTCGAATGCAGTTGCTTTTCGGCATTCAAAATTCTCAAAAGATCTTCTGCTGACAGCGTCAAGTTGAATTATCCCGCTACTTGTGCGTTAGGCCCCCTGTATGTCAGCCTTTTACCTTTAACGCCACTTAACGCAATCATTGCGCGCTCAAAATCATTCACGCCATTGCCGACACGGTTGTTATACCGGAAATCGAATTCGGCCATATAGCGGTGAAGGTGCTTCTTGGCGCAGTGCTGGTAGACGCCACGCATACCGCGCTTGAACACGCTGAAATAGCTCTCAACCGTTTGTGTGTGCACCACTGGGTTCTGGAAGTTCACATACTCACCCTTGGAGTGGTTCACCATTCCATGGTCAGCGACCTCTACGTGTTGATCAATGCCGCGATAGTGACGGGCTGTATCAGTGAGCAGTTGAGCCTCTTTAGAGAGATTGCTGTTGATAATAGGGCAAATCTCGTCGCGGTTGACCTGATCTATAATGAAAGAACGAGCGCGCTTCGTATCTCGATCAACAAGCGTCAGGACTTTCATCTTGTGGCCATAGGCGCGCTTCTTTGGCGCGCCCGGCTCTGTACCGATAAAGGTTTCGTCTACTTCGACGCCACCGCCGCCAGAACCGAAAATGTCAAAAGAACCTTCACGCATCGCTTCACGGATACGGTGGCAAAGGAACCATGCGGTTTTGTAGGTGATTTCCAGAGTGCGGTGGATCTGATGCGCAGACACACCCTTCTTGCTGGACACCATCAGGTAAATCGCCTGTAGCCATTTGTGCAGTTCGAGGTGGCTTTCTTCAAAGATAGTGCCGACGCGAACAGTGAATTGCTTGCGGCATTCTTTGCACTTCCATAGGCCGTGACGGACTTTGCCTTCTGGGTGCTTCTTGCTCGGCTTAGTTTTGACACCTTCCAGACGATAATGGCGAGCGTTGCTCTTGCAGTGCGGACAAACCGCACCCCGTGGCCAGAGCACAGCTTCTACATGACGGAATGCTTCCGCTTCATCGTGAAAATATGCCTTGGACAGAATGGACATGGGTTTCTCCTATGTCCTGAAACTACCCTCAAAATTTGGGTTTGTCAAATATATAATGCCCAAAATATTTTACATATCTATGTCTAATTTCTTTGACATGTAAAAAATATTATACTATTTATGTGTCAGATATTTTTGACACACAAGGTAACTCACAATGACAATCTTTTTTCGCGTAGATGTAGCCGCATCACTGTTCGCGATACTGGCAGGTGCTCTGCATATAGGCGCCTATTGGGGCTTCTGGTGGAGCGCACCTGAAACCGGCATGGAGCTATTCTGGCGGATGGGCGTTTCGGTTGCGCTCATGATCGTGATGATCATCGCGATTTCGATCATCACGAGCATCACCGATAAGACGGAAATGCCGGCCATTGATGAGCGTGAGAGCCGCGTTCAGTACAAGGCCATGCGCAACATGCTTTACATTTATTCCGGCGGCCTTGCGATCATCTTTATGGAGGCTTTTGACGGTCTCACAGACCCGATGGCACTCGCCCATGCCGTTATCAGCGTCTTCGTTGTCGGTGAACTCATCCGCCTGCCATCGCTCTGGTGGTATCTGCGCCAGCCCGCCTAACCCTTCACCCATATCAGGACTAAACTTATGACTTTTCACGAAAAATCCGCCTGGGCGATGGGCGTACTCCTCACCCTTATCGGTGGCTGGTATCTCAAGACGATCTGGAACGTATCCATCGAACTTGGAGAAACCGCCCCCCCACTTCTTGGGCTTGCATCGATCGCCACCATTGCCCTCATCATTGGCGCGATCATCACCCACACGCTTATCGGCATCTCAGACCCGGAAGGATCTGACGGTAGCGAAGACGAACGCGACAAGCAGGTGCTGCGCCGGTCTGGCAATATCGCTGGCTATGTTCTCGGCTTCGGATGTTTTGCAGGTCTCTGGCACTATGTCTGGCAGCAGGATGGCAACCTCCTCTTCCACATCATTGTTGGCAGCCTGATCGCCTCGCAAATTGCCGAATACGTGCTCACAATCCTCTTCTATCGACGGGGGGTGTGACATGGCCAAACGACCACCCATCACAAATCGGGTCAAAGAGCTCCGCGAGGCGCATGATAATATGAGCCAGTCTGCTCTTGCCAAGGCTATAGGCGTCACCCGTCAGACGGTCATCGCCATCGAACAGGGCCGCTATTCTCCGTCGCTTGAAAGTGCGTTTCGTATATCCCGTATATTTGGCGTCGGTCTGGAAGACGTATTTGGCTGGGATGAGGCCGCCGATCAGTCCTGAGCGGATTGTGACTTCTGTTTTCGAAACCGGGCCGCCTTGGCCCGGTTTCCGCATACGGCCATAGAGCACCAGCGCCGCGACCGGTTCTTCGAAGTATCACGGAAATAGAGCGTGCAAGTTGGCCCTTCGCATTGGCGCAGCTGCGCCAGATCAGTTTCAGAGAGATAGTCTGCAATACGGTCTGCCAGAAGCCGGACAAGCTGATCACCCGTTTGCGGCACACAAAGAGGCGCACGCGTAAAACCGCTTCCGTCTTTAGGAATGAATGGACGCCCCGCCAAAGGCACTTCAAGCCAGCGGTTCAGAAATGCCAGATCATCAGACGAAACAGTCTCTTCCTCAGAGCTTTCCAGAAGGTCTGTCACGCGCCTGAAATCTTCGCGCAGCCTACGTGCGTGCTCCGCAGCGCCATCGAGATCATCGGATGAAATAGAAGAGAGGATCTCTTCGCCGACCTGAGGCTCGAACATGCCCGCGCCCACCATCCAGCTCACCAGCGCTTCGCCATTTTTGAGCCAGTCAATATCGGTGCCGGCTGGCGCGCAGACAGAGTTGAGAAGGTCGAGCGCGGCGTGCTCTGCAATATAAAAGGCCGGCATAGGCGGCATCCACTTCTCCTTCAGTCGCGACATCTCACGCGGATACACATTCACGTGTAACCGGCATTTTGAGATTTTAACAGTTATCCCACTCTGATAACCATCAAAAACCAGATATAATGGTTATGCGGAGAAAAGACATGCCAAAACTATTGCACATCATCAGCTCGCCTCGCGAAGACGCTTCAAAATCCGTTCAGATCGCCGAAGCTTATATTGAAAACCGCAAGCGCGCCGTGCCGACGCTCGAGGTCGACACGCTGAACCTCTGGTCACTTGATATGCCCGAATTCGACGGCGACAAAGCCGCTGCCAAAATGACCTTTTTCGGCGTCGGCGAAATGGATGAAACGCGTCAGTCGGCGTGGGATCAGGTTGTTGCGCTGACCGAGAAGTTCAAATCCTACGACCTGTTCGTCTTCTCGGTGCCTATGTGGAATGGCGGCGTGCCGTACAAGCTGAAACAGTTTCTGGACATCATCACCCAGCCGGGCCTGCTCTTCGGCTTTGATCCGATCAAGGGCTATTTTGGCCTGCTGGACGGCAAGAAAGCGACGCTGGTTCTGACATCGGGCGTCTTCGCGCCGGGTGCTGACGAAAAATATGGCAAAGATTTTCACGGCGAGTATATGCGCTGGTGGCTCGGCCTTGTCGGCATTCAGGAAGCAAGCATTCTGCGCTTCCAGCCATCGCTTCTGACGGCCGATGCCGAAGCTGATCTGAGAGCTGTTCTCGGCGAGCTGGAACCAGCCTGACCTGCGCCCACGCGCCGCCGCTTATTTAACGACGAAACATGCTAGGGTCTCTGCAAATAGTGGAGGCCCTTCTCATGTCAGCTGGTTACCAGGCCGAATACAAAGCGAAACTCTGCGCACCTGCAGACGCCGTGCGATTTGCCCGCTCAGGCTCAAACATCTCCATGGGCATGGCACTCGGGGAGCCGCCTGCCCTGCTGGCCGCCCTCAATGAGAAGATCGTGGCTGGAAACCTCACTGATATCCGCCTCTGGTATTTCCACTCAATGCCCGTCGCAGCGCAAACCCTGCTGCGCTATGACATGATGGACCATGTCCACCCGCACTGCATGTTCATGGGGCCGACAGAGCGCGCGCTCGCAGAACGCGGCGAGACCGAAGGACGAAAAGTTCTGAACTTTGTGCCTGTCGCCTTTTCCGATGCGCCGCGCCTTTTAAGCCAGCACGTGCAGCTCGACACCTTCATCACCACCGTCTCCCCAATGGACAAGCACGGCTATTTCTCCTTCGGCACCAATAATGACTATGCGAGCACGGCCGCGCGCTCAGCCCGCCACACCGTAGTTGAGGTGAACGAGCATATGCCGCGCGTGTTCGGGGACTCCATGATCCATGTCTCCGAAATTGATGCAATCATAGAAAACCATGAGCCGCTATTTGAAGCCCCTGCTCGTGAGGCCTCAGCTGAAGAACGCCAGATTGGTGAGCTGATTGCCGATCTCGTGCCAGATGGCGCCTGCCTGCAAATGGGTATTGGCGCCCTGCCAAATGAGGTTTGCGGCCATCTGAAAGGCCGAACCGATCTTGGCATTCATACAGAGCTTTTATCGACTGGCATGGTCGATCTGATTGATTGCGGCGCGGTCACCAACCGTCGGAAGAACACATTTCCGGGCCGCACGGTCTTTACCTTCGCGCTCGGAAACAAGCGCATGTATGATCTGCTGGACGATAATCCGTCGATCAACTCCCACCCGGTGAACATCGTCAACGACCCACGCCACATCGCAAAGAATGATGGCGTGATCTCTATCAATGCGACACTTCAGGTGGACCTGTTTGGTGCATGCAACTCGGAAAACCTTGCCGGTCGGCAGTATTCAGGCTCTGGCGGCCAGCTCGATTTCGTCCGCGGCGCACGCGCCTCGAAAGGTGGAAAATCGATCATCGCCTGCACGTCGACCGCAAAACATGGCGCGGTGTCCCGCATCGTTCCGGAGCTTACAGGCCCCGTCACCACACCCCGGAATGATGTCGATACAGTCGTCACAGAGTTTGGTGTAGCGCAGCTTATTGGCCTCTCCGGTGAAGAACGCGCCCGCGCTATGATTGCGCTCGCCCACCCCGATCACAGAGCCGATCTGGAAGCTTCAGCCCGTAAAGCGCAGATCATCTGAAAAATGCGACAATCTGGCTGACTCTTTTGATTGACATTCATTCGCAACTGGGGCTAGTTGCGACTCATGATCATTTGCGTTTGTCATAATCTGAACGGCCGTAAGGTCGACGATGCCATCGATAACGGCGCTAAATCTCCAAAAGAGATTCAGGCCCATCATGGCAATAAGTTCCAGTGTGGTCGCTGCAAACCTGAAATGTGTGCGCGCCTTCGCGAGAAGACCGCTGAAACCGCGATGGAAAATGGTCTAGTTGCGAATGCAATTGCCTAGCACTCTCAACCCATTGATTTTCTTAAAAAAATTGGCCTGACAAGCCTTCCCGAGGCGGGTTTTGTTGTGGTATTCCTGAGTCCCAGAATAGGAGACTCATCATGAAGGGCGACCCGAAGGTCATCGAATTTCTCAACAAGGCTCTCAAAAACGAGCTGACGGCAATCAATCAGTATTTCCTCCATTCACGCATGCTGAATGACTGGGGCGTGACCAAGCTCGGCAAGAAAGAGTACGAAGAATCTATCGAGGAGATGAATCACGCCGACTGGCTGATCGAGCGCATTCTCTTCCTTGGCGGCCTGCCAAATCTTCAGGATCTCGGAAAGCTCATGATCGGTGAAACGGTCGAGGAAATCCTCGAATGCGATCTGAAACTCGAGCACAACGCCATTCCGCTTCTGCGTGATGCGATCGAACATTGCGAAAGCGTTCGCGACTACGTCTCCCGCGAGCTGTTCTGCAAAATCCTCGATAATGAAGAAGAGCATGTCGACTTCATCGAGACCCAGTTCGACCTGATCAAGCGCACAGGAATTCAGAACTATATCCAGCTGAATTCAACGGCTGTGACAGACGGCGAATAAGTCTGGCCCGAAACTTGCTCCCCAATGCCCGATTGCCCTGATTTGCGACACCCACATCAGGGCAGCGGGCTGAAGTTTATGAGGAGTTCGGTGTGAAACGTCTGATTTTTGTCTCTGCGCTGTTATCACTAGCAGCATGTCAAACCGTTCCAGCGGGCATGACCGAAACGCCTGCGACGCCTCCTGTCATCGAGCAAGAACCAAGCACACCCGCCCCCGAGACTGCTGAAACGCCCGCAGCAGACACGCTGGCCCTGCTTCGCGCTCAGGCAGCGGAACTCCAGCTTGAAGCCGAAGCCCTCAACGCCGACCTTGCCGAACTCAACGATGCGCTCGCCGGAATGGCTGATGCCCGTAAAGAGCTTGTCGATGCAGCGGCCGGTACGGACAACGAAGCTGAACTGGAACAGGCTGAGACCGCGATCGAACAGATCGATACAAGCGTCGCCGCTATTCAGGTAGAAAAGCGCGCCGTCATCGCCGAAATCGAAGAGACAACGTCCCGCGCTGACACACTTCTCGCAGAAGCTGACGAGCTGGAAACCCGTCTGGCAGAAGCTGCAGCCAACGACGAGGAAGTCGTGACATTCGTTGTTATGGAAGACCAGATCCGGTCTGACGAAACGCCTGCGCCAACGGCAGCGCCTGCCTCTACCCAGCGTGATCGCCGCACGCTTCTGGACTATTCTGACTCAGCGCTCATCTGGTCGCTTCTGTCCGACCAGCTGCGTAATGATGATGTCGCTATTATGGGCATCGTATCCGGCGCCCGGTCTTATTGCGGCCTGAACTGGCAGCAAGGCTTCGCGCAGTTTATCCAGATTGCAGCGCAGAACGGTTGGGATGTGAGCGCCATTGCCGAAGAACATGGTCGCTTTATGGGCGGCGCTCGCCGCTCGCTTCAGGACGCTGGCTATCAGTGTAATGCAAACGACCTGCAGACACTGGAAGCGATCTATCCATAAGCGGCAAAACAGCTGAACACAGAAACGCCGGCCTCAGCGCCGGCGTTTTTTTTTGTTTAGATCAGGCCGGTTTACGCGCGACGACCATATAATTGATGTCGGTATCGCCCGAGAGTGACCAGCTATCGCCAAGCGGATTATAGCTGACACCTTGCGCCGGTTCGCACTCAAGTCCTGCCGCCTCAAGCCAGTCTGTGATCTGCTCGGGCTTCAAAAATTTCTGATAGTCGTGCGTGCCGCGTGGCAGCCAGCCGAGAATGTATTCAGCACCCACCACAGCTAGCGCGAGCGCTTTCGCTGTTTTGTTCAGCGTCGCGACCACCGTCATCCCGCCCGGACGAACAAGACCACAGCAATCTCTCAGATAGGTCTCAGGATCGGCGACATGCTCAATGACTTCCATATTGAGCACCACGTCAAACGGCGGCTCGTCCGATGCGAGCAGCGCTTCCGCCGTGCCAGCGCGAAAATCAATCTCCAAACCTTGCGATTTCGCATGCACGCTGGCCGTCTTTATATTGTTCTCAGACGCATCCACCGCCGTCACCTGCGCGCCAAGGCGCGCCATCGGCTCGCTGATCAGACCACCGCCGCAGCCAATATCCAGCAGGCGCAAGCCTTCAAGCGGACGAATAGCTCGCTGATCCAACCCGAAATGAGAAACAATTGTCTCTCGCAAAAAAGTGAGGCGAACCGGATTAAATTTATGAAGCGGGCGAAAATTTCCCTTTGGATCCCACCATTCACTCGCTATGCGGGAGAATTTAGAGACTTCTTCCGGATCAATGCTGGGAGAAGACAGCCCTTCAGGAGCTTCATTCAAAGAATTCTTCGACATTTTTAATCTCCGCATTTGCGCCAAACCCGTTCACCTCCTACAAGGTGCGGGAAGTTCAGTCCAAGATAAAAGTAGCAGTATCGAATTACGCCGATGTCACCCATTGTCATGAAGTTTGGCGGCACGTCCGTCGCTGATCTCGAACGTATCAACCATGTCGCTGATCTGGTTGCAAAACAGGCCGAAACAAGCCCGGGCGGCGTTGCGGTTATTGTGTCTGCCATGGCTGGCCAGACAAACCATCTCGTGTCTCTGGCAACGGGCGCTGCAGGCGCTGGCGTTGTTGGCGAGAATTTCGATGACGAATACGATGTCATCGTATCTTCTGGCGAGCAGGTTACGTCCGGCCTTCTGGCTCTGGCCCTGCGCAAGCGCGGCCTGAAAGCCCGCTCATGGCTTGGCTGGCAAATGCCAATGCTGACGAACGACATTCACGGCAAAGCGCGTATCCGCGACATTGACGGCGAAGCGTTTTCTCAGGCGGTCGGGTCCGGCGAGATTGCTGTCGTTGCTGGTTTTCAGGGTCGCACCCAGGAAGATCGTATCACGACGCTTGGCCGTGGTGGCTCGGATACTTCGGCTGTTGCGGTTGCGGCTGCACTCCATGCCGAGCGCTGTGACATCTATACTGACGTGGACGGCGTTTACACGACTGACCCGCGCATCGTGCCAAAAGCACAGCGCATTGAGAAAATTTCGTACGAAGAAATGCTGGAAATGGCGTCTCTCGGCGCGAAGGTTCTTCAGACCCGCTCCGTTGAAATGGCTATGAACCACCGGGTTCCTATCCGTGTGCTCTCCAGCTTTGCCGAAGTCGGCGCAGATAATTCAGGTACACTCGTTTGTGATGAGGATGAGATAATGGAAAAACAGGTTGTCAGCGGCATCGCCTATAGCCGCGATGAAGCAAAGATCAGCCTGCTCGGCGTGTCCAACCACCCAGGTATTGCTGCCGATATCTTCTCACGTCTAGCTGAAGCCAACGTCAATGTGGACATGATCGTCCAGGCTGACGCGCGTGGCCCGGAACAGGCAAACATGGTCTTCACCTGCACAGAACGTGACTCCGAGCTGGCAATTTCTGTGCTGCAGGACGCAAAATCGAAGATTGGCTTCGAATCTATCGTTGTTGACCGTGATGTTGCCAAAGTTTCTGTCATTGGTGTCGGTATGCGTAGTCACACCGGGGTAGCGAAGACGATGTTTGACGCTCTGTCTGCCAAAGGAATCAACATTCAGGTCATTTCGACTTCTGAAATCAAAATCTCGGTTCTGATCGACTCATCATACACCGAGCTCGCTGTTCGTGCCCTGCACACAGCATACGGGCTCGATGCCGAGAGCTGAGGACAAAACTTTAAGAGCTGATGGCCCCACCTGACCGGCCTTCTCGCCCGATAGGCGCTGTTGCCCCGCGCATTCTTATGACGCGGCTCAGGTCTCTTATGGCAGAAGGTCGTAGTCTCGATGGCCGTCTGGCGGGCGTTGTTGATCTCATTGCCCGCTCTTTTGTCGCCGATGTTTGCTCGATTTATCTCAGGCTGGAAAACGGCGACTTTGAACTCGTCGCCACTGAAGGCCTCAAACAGGAAGCGATCAAGCGCACGCGTCTGGCACGCAATGAAGGCCTGATCGGTCTTGTTTCGCAGCAGGCCCGCCCGCAAAACATTCAGGACGCGCCGCACCACCCGCGCTTCTCCTATCGCCCTGAAACAGGCGAGGACCCGTTCACATCTTTCCTTGGTGTCCCAATTCTGCGCTTTGGCCGCGTCATCGGCGTGCTTGCCG
Source organism: Ponticaulis sp. (assembly GCF_029210165.1). Taxonomy (NCBI): domain Bacteria; kingdom Pseudomonadati; phylum Pseudomonadota; class Alphaproteobacteria; order Hyphomonadales; family Hyphomonadaceae; genus Ponticaulis; species Ponticaulis sp. Next base: position 1,514,776 of record NZ_JARGNT010000001.1, on the reverse strand, counting down.
TTCAGAACGTCGTGCGCCGCGTATATGACGAGGAAGACGTCGAAACGCTGCAAACCATCGCGATGGTTCTGGCAGAAGTCGTTACAACCGAATCCAAAAGCGGCTCTGAAGAGCTTGCAGACGTCGCCGTTCGTCCGAACCGCCCTCAGGAGCTGATCGGTCGCTCGCTGAGTGATGGCCTCGCAATGGGCGCGGTTCACTTGCACGACCCTGTCGTTGCCCCGGCGCAATTCTTTGCCAAAGACATTGGGCACGAAGAAGAGCGCCTCAAAACCGCGCTCGAACAGCTGCGCAGCTTTGTCGATTCCATGATGGTCCAGCACGTCTCGCCGCTGGGCGGGGAAAGCCGGGACATTCTCGAAACCTACCGCATGCTGGCCTATGACCCATCCTGGGCCGCACGCCTTCTGGATGCTGTATCTTCAGGTCTCTCCGCAGAAGCTGCCGTCGACCGGGCCCGCCGCGAGCACCGCGCGCGCCTGGAAAACGCGACAGACAGCTATCTGCGCGACCGGCTTCACGATCTTGAAGACCTCGACAACCGCCTGCTGCGCCTGCTTGCAGGCCATGAAGGCAGCGTGGCCAGCCCTGACCTTGACGGCAAAATCCTTGTCGCCCGACGCCTCGGGCCGGCAGATCTTCTGGAATATCGAAATGCGGGTCTGCGCGCGATTGTTCTGGAAGACGAAAGCACGACCTCGCACGCCGTTATCGTAGCCCGGGCGCTCGGTCTTCCCCTCGTTGGCGGCGTCGATCGCATTATGGCAGTCGTCGAGAATGGCGATGACGCGATTGTCGATGGCGATACCGGCCATGTTCATATCCGCCCGGAATCAGACCTCGTTGCGGTGTATCGCGACCGGCTCCTTATGCGTAGCCAGCGTCTCGCCGAGTTTGCGGCTATTCGCGACCTGAAAGCCGTTACGCAGGACGGCGTCCACATCGAGCTGATGATGAATGCGGGACTGTCCATCGACGTCGATAATCTGGATGCATCCGGCGCTGAAGGCATTGGCTTGTTCCGGACCGAATTCCAGTTCCTCGTCTCTGAAACCCTGCCAACGCGCATGGAACAGCAGGAATTCTATGGCCGCGTCTTCGAAACAGCCGGTGATCGCCCTGTCCTCTTCCGTACGCTGGACCTTGGCGGCGACAAGCTGATGCATGGCGCGCGGTCTACTGGCGAAGAAAACCCGGCGCTCGGCTGGCGTTCCCTGCGTCTCGCGCTTGATAAGAAGGGCCTGTTCCGCAGGCAGCTTCGCGCGCTCTGCCGCGCTGCTGACGGCAAAACGCTTTCGGTCATGTTCCCGCTTGTGACTACGCTGGACGAATACCGCGCAGCAAAAGAGATGCTGGAGCAAGAGTTTGAACGCGCCAAACGCCGTGGTGAGAGCTATCCGTCTGACCTGCAAGTCGGCGCGATGATCGAGACGCCCGCTTTCGCGCTGAGCTTCCATGAGCTGAAAGGCGAGATCGATTTTCTGTCCATCGGAACGAACGATCTGCACCAGTATTTCTTCGCGGTTGATCGCGATAACCGGATGCTGTCTGACCGCTATCCGATCCTCAACAAGACCTTCCTGCTCTTCCTGAAGGATATCTGCGCGCGCGCGAACGCATGTAACGTTCCGGTATCCATTTGCGGCGAAGCAGCCGGAAATCCGTTAATGGCGTTAGTGTTCAGTTTACTTGGCTTCAGACGCCTATCCATGCCTGTTTCAGGGGTCGGACCGGTTAAAAGAGCGATCCGCCGCGTAAACCTTTCGCAGATAGGGTTAAAATTTGAGGCGATATTAGAAAAACAAACCTCAGATATGGAAAAGGATTTGTTAAATCTATTGCAGGAGTATGTTCAGGTGTGAAATCCTACTTGAACACTCGATTTTTAACGTTTTAATCTAAAAAACGAGCGTATAGTAAAAATAAGCTCTGGAAGGCGGGCAGTTCCATGGCAAGGGCAGTAGAAAATAAAACCTCGGACAACGAGGCAGACGCGTTGGGAAAGTCGGAGAAAACGAACTCCGTGACAGCTAAAGCACCTCATCTACAACTCGTAGACGGGCCGGTTGACCCCAATGCACGAATTGGCGAGCGCATGCGTGCAGCGCGCCTCTCACTCGGACTCGAAGTTGACGATGTGTCCCGCAAACTCCGCCTGCGGCGCGACTACATCACAGCGATTGAAGCCATGCAGGTGAACCGCCTGCCAAAGGGCTTCGTCAATCCTTACATTCGTGACTATGCCCGTGCCATCGGCATGTGCCAGAACGAATGCGTCGAGCAGTTCAACTCTCAATGCGGCGCGCTTGCCCAGGCAGCGCCGGAACAGGTTGTCGTTCGCAAAGATAACAGCCACCGCAATGCGTTCATTTTGAAGGCAGGCCTCGCCGTTCTCGGTGTTGTCGTCGCCGGTGGTCTCGCCTTCGCGGGCTATAAGTTCATCACTACGCCGGCTGAAACCGAAATGGTGGCGCCAGCGCCAACCATCGCAATCACCAGCCCGTATAATGACGGCTCCCGTCTGCCTGTGACCGCCTCTCCGGCGCTGAGCGCAGCGATGAATGCCTTCAATCTGGAAATTCGCGCAGACCGCCGTGCATGGATCGAGATCCGCGGCGCTGATGGTACTCTCTTCGTTGATCGTCAGCTGTCTCGCGGTGAAGTCTATAATCTGCGCGTTGGTGCAGGCTGGACCCTGACGACGCAGGATGCGGGTGCATTCTCATGGGTGGTAGACGGCGAAGTCGTTAGCCCTGTCGGCATCGCAGATCAGCCGCTTTACACGATGGATATCGACAATGCGGCAAGTGCGCTGCGCGACGAGATCGAGGAAAACGCCTACTAGGCCTTCCACCACACGCAAGAATTCAAAAACCCGGATCGAACGATCCGGGTTTTTCTGTTCAGGGCTTCATCCAGCGTTCGGCGAACTTCTGAAGCCGGGCTAGTCCCTCTTCGACGTCTGCGGTTGAACGACAATAAGATAGCCGGATCATTTGCGCGCCGCGCACCGGATCGAAATCGACCCCCGGCGTAACCGCGACACCTGCCTCATTCAGAATTTGGGTCGCAAATTCAGCGCTGTCGTCAGTATAATCAGAGACGTCGACATAGAAATAGAACGCGCCATCCGGCGGAGCCGTTTTCGTAAACCCGCATTTGGGCAGGCCTTCTTTCATCAGCTCACGGTTCTTCCTGTATACCTCGACATTGGCTTCCAGCTCGTCTTTGGCGTCAATCGCCGCCAGCGCAGCAACCTGGCTGACATGCGGCGCGCAGATAAAGAAGTTCTGCGCGAGGCGTTCCACCTGACGGATATGATCTTCCGGCACGACCATCCAGCCAATGCGCCAGCCCGTCATAGAAAAGTATTTCGAGAACGAGTTGATGATGTAGGCATCGTCGCTGACTTCGAGCGCCGTGACGGCTTTTCGCTCATACTCGATACCGTGATAGATCTCGTCTGAAATGAAGAATGCGCCGCGCGCCGCGCAGGCCTCCATCAGCGCAGAGAGCGCAGGCTTATCCAGCATTGTGCCCGCCGGATTGGTTGGCGAGGCTACCAGCAGACCATCCAGATCATCGGGCAGATCATTCGGCACAGGCTGATAGCGGTTTTCCGGCGCGCACTGGAACATAACCGTCTCCAGCCCCAGCGCCTGAATAATCGCCTTATAGGATGGATAGCCCGGCGCACCGATGCCGACACGCGCGCCGGTATCAAACAGTGAGGTAAAAGCCAGCGTAAAGCCGGTCGACGAGCCCGTCGTAACAATGACCCGATCCGGATTGAGGCTGACGCCATACCAGTCATCATAGAGCGCAGCGATCTTCTTGCGCAGCGCAGGCAGGCCCAGCGCATTGGTATAACCAAGCGGACCTGTCTCCATCGCTTTGGCGACAGCTTCGCGCGCGAGTTTCGGTGCAGGCGTTCCAGGCTGGCCAACTTCCATATGAATAATGTGCTTGCCTGCAGCTTCCGCCCGGCTGGCCGCTTCCATAACTTCCATGACCTGAAACGGCGCGACATCGCCGCGTTGAGATACCCGCATAATCTTCCTCACTGGAGTCTGACGTCAGTTCGTCACTAGTCCGTGCCTCGCCGCACAGCAACAACTTAGAGGGAGAGAATGGCCAAGTGACCTGAAACATCCTGCGTCATGTCATCATTCGCCCTTTACCTTGCCGCATTACATCGCCATTTAGAGGCGAGCGAACAAAGGTGACACCCATGCAGGCCCTTCGTCCATGGCGACATATCGAGCGACGTAAATCCCGCCAGATCATGGTGGGCAATGTGCCGGTTGGCGGCGACGCGCCAATCGCTGTTCAGACCATGACCAACACGCCGACAGAAGACGCTGATGCAACGCTGGCGCAGATCCGCGCCGCCGCCGAAGCAGGCGCAGACATTGTGCGCGTTTCCTGCCCGACCGAAGAGTCGACAGCGGCCATGCCGCGCATCTGCAAGGAAAGCCCCGTCCCGATCGTCGCGGACATTCACTTCCACTATAAGCGCGGCGTTGAAGCTGCGGATGCAGGCGCGGCCTGCCTGCGCATTAATCCGGGCAATATCGGTTCTGAAGCGCGGGTGAAGGAAGTCATCGCCGCAGCCAAAGCCAATGGATGCTCTATTCGTATCGGCGTGAATGGCGGCAGCCTTGAAAAGCACTTGCTGGAAAAATATGGCGAGCCCTGCCCTGACGCTATGGTGGAAAGCGCGCTCGATCATGCCCGTATTCTGGAAGACCACGGCTTCGACCAGTATAAGATCTCGGTCAAAGCATCTGACATGTTCCTCACCGTTGCCGCCTATCAGCAGCTGGCAGAGGCGACCGATGCGCCGCTACACCTTGGCATTACCGAGGCAGGCGGGCTGCGTACGGGCACTGTCAAATCCTCCATCGGCATGGGCTCCCTTCTCTGGGCAGGCATTGGCGACACCATTCGCGTATCTCTGTCCGCAGATCCGGTTGAGGAAGTGAAAGTCGGCTTTGAGATGCTGAAAAGCCTCGGCCTGCGCACACGCGGCGTAAACATTGTCGCCTGCCCGAGCTGCGCGCGGCAGGGCTTTGACGTTATCAAGACGGTTGAGATTCTCGAACAGCGCCTTGCCCATATTTCAGAGCCGATCTCGCTCTCTATTATTGGCTGTGTTGTGAACGGGCCGGGCGAAGCGGCCCTTACCGATCTCGGCTTTACCGGCGGCGGCAAGGAAGCGGGCAAAATGTTCGTCTCCGGCAGGCCGGACCATAATGTCTCCAACGCGGATATGGTCGATCATATTGTCGATCTGGTCGAGAAACGCGCCGAGATCATGCGCGCGGAGACAGAAGCTGCGGAGTAGGTTACAGCCCTTCCGCTTTTGCACGTCGCCAGAAATACACCGCCATTAGAGTCACGATGAGTGGCACCATCAGGCCATACTCATCGATCCAGAATTGAGTGTGCTCGTTTCGAGTCGTGAGCGGCGAGAATATCTTCTGAATATAGATATTATGAGCACCGTGAAACATGACCCCAGGCCATAGCGAGTTCGAACGGAAGGTAAAATACGCCATGATGACCGACATTGAAGTGATCATCAGCGTGAAGCAGAACACCTGAAACAGCGGGTCGCCAAAGCCATACTTGATAACAATCGGATAGTGCCAGGCCGACCAGATCAGCCCACTGACCAGCGCAACGCCCTCAAACGGCAACACCTTTCGAAGTTCCCAGATAAAGAAGCCGCGCCAGCCGATTTCTTCGCCCGCAATTGTGCCAAGAGATTTTGAAAACTGAACAGTCGCAAACAGGAGCACCATCAATACAGCCCCCCAGACAGGGGCGCTCGAAAGCCCCAGTTCAGCTGCCCATTCTGCAATCGTTTCCGCGTTGAACGCCCCGCCGAAACCGAGCCCCCAAGCAATGGCGTAGCTGACGGCAACATACACCGTGGGCACCAGATAGGACGTCGCATTGTCGCGCCAGTTGCCGACACTCCACGGCAGTTCAGACAGCCTTCTCCCCCTGAGTTTCAGCGTAAAAAAACCCGCAAGGGCTGGTGCCCACATAAGCGCACCAACATAGATGCTAACAGGTGCCAGCCCCACAATGGCAAAGTGCCAGACCGCGCTGATCAACGTGAGGATAACGAGAAAGATCAAGATAGAGCGCCACGCCGCGCGCTTCTCCGCAGAATTAGAAGTCATTTCGCGTCAGTCTTCTGAATGCGCTCAAGCAATGGCTGACGGCTCAGCGCATCCATGGCCGATTCCAGAATTGCAGGCAGGTCGTATCCGATCTCGGCATACAGACCCGTCATAGCTGCCTCAATTTCGGAAAGCCGTTTCAGCAGGAGGCTGTATTGAGCCTTCCCTATTCTCGTGAGGCTTAGAGCTTTACGCCGCCTGTCTGTCGGGTCGTCGCGGCGCTCCATCAGGCCGAGCTGGATCAAACTATCAACCCGCGTCGCAGACAATTGGTGCACTTCGTCGAGAGCCTTGGCGATCTCGGCAAGAGAGGCCCGGCCTTTGTCTCCTACGTAAAGGGTCAAGGCGACGGTATTTGATGGCAACTCAATGCCAGCGTCACGTAGAAGCTCCGTCCCCTGCGCGCCGATCAGATCGACCAGCCGTATCAGTTTGTTCGAAAGAAACGCGCCCTGAAGGGGATGCTCATCCCTGAAATTTTTTGCGACCATTGGTGACATCCGCTCAGAAACATAATCCGCAATGATTTGCGCAATTTTTTGCATATAAGGACACAAGGGAAATCTGTCAAAGAGTTCCTCACTTCAGGACAGCGACGGCCCCACATTGATTTATCAAAGAAAACCTACCCAAGCTTGACATTACCCAACATCATAAATGTTATGTTATTATATTTTATGGAGGGCAAAATGAAACTTTGGAGCTGGGTATCGCTTATACTGGCTGTCGCCGTCGCGCATTCAGCAAACGCAGGTCCGCGAATGCTCGACTTACGCCCTGGTGACGTCATCGAGATTGATTACGAGTCAAACGGTTGCTTCCACTGGCAATCGAACAGGCTGATTATTGAAAATGGCATTGTGACAGTCGACGGTCGAATGTCGATGCCACTCACCGGTGAGATGATACGTGGCCTGGACCGGTATTTCAGAACTCTTGAAGAGATCAGTGGCGGCGGATGCACGACCATCGAACGGGTGGATATTGAACTTCGCACTCGAAATGGTGATGTTCAGGATTGGAGCTATGTCGACGCCAGTTGCGGCTTTTCCAGCGCATCCCGCCGGCAAAATGTCGTGAGCGGCTTTGAAGAGCCCCGCTCATACTCTTTAAGCTATCTCGTCAGGACGACTATGCGGTCAGGATTCGCCTCGCCCTAACCCCCTGTTGTCTTCCGTTCATGTTCGTTCATCTAGATTAAGATGAACAATTTCAGGCAGCATTCGGGGGCTGATATGAAACGAACATTTCTGGCACTGGCTGGCGCAGGCGCGCTCACACTCGCAGGCTGCACGACAGCGGATATGCAGATGCTCAACGCGGCGCTGGAACAGACCGCTTACGAGATGCAGCAGACCAATCAGGGCTATTACAATAACGGGTACAATAATCCGTACACGAACGCCTATAACAACGCGAACCCGTACGCGCCGCGGATCAACAACACGATCGGCAATACATGGGTCGGCTATAACCAGTGCAATTATACGGGCACGCGTTATTCCTGCGACACAAATGGCGACGGCTATGCCGACATGTATGGCAATTCGCAGGACGGCACCTATTCCTCATCGCATCTGCGCGTGAACGGCTATGGCGAGGCCTACACCCGCGGCTCTAACGGCCAGTGGGTGCGAAACCCTGCTTATGATGACCCGCCACCGAACACGCGCCCTGTGCGCCATAACGAGCATCATAACGGCCATTACAATGGCGGGTATAACCCGAAACAGTAGCCTCTATTCTGCGGGCTGCGCGATGGCGAAGGCGCGGCTTTGCGCTTTTGGCTTCAACCCGAATAAAGGCCTCAGCCAGCCGATACGGCGGATGACAAGCTCGTGCAGCAAAGCGCAGCCCCCGAAGGTTGCCAGCACGACGAGCGGAAACTCCACCTCAACCGGCAGCCCCTGACGCGTCAGCCAGAAACCGGCCATCACGGTAAGTGTCTGGTGCAGAATATACCAGGGGAAGACCGCCTCGGTCATATAGCGAAGCGCCGGGCTTTCATGGCGCAGATACCGCTCTGCCAGACCAATCAGGGTCAGGATCATGATCCACGCATAGGCAAGGCGCGCAATGCGGGCTGGCCAGATGATCCAGTCATAATTGCCGCTTTCCGCCCACGCTTCCCAGTTCGCCCAGACGATGGACAAGGTCACACCCAGCGTCAGAACGGTGCCCGCCGCCCATGGCAGGCTGCGACGGACGGCGCCCCAGAAATGCTTATCCTTGGCGAGCACGAAACCCATGAACAGCATGGTGAAGCTGTGCGCGTGATTGGCCCAATCTTCAGTGAGATTGTGGGTTGTCGGAAAATGCGGGTCCAGGAGTACGCGATAGAGAATATGCGGCAGCACGGGGATGGCCAGTGCACTCAGAATGCCAAACCGCCCCGCGAACAGAAATCGCGTCACCTTATCGCCTACACCCTGCATGAACCGACGAATCAGGCCAGACGGTGGCAATAAGATCAGCGTGTAGACGAGCAGATAGACCACATACCAAAGATGGTTCCATGTCGGTGTGGTGATTGAGAACTCGCTCATCGGGTCGATATATTCTGGCCAGAACGCCCAGAAGCTTCCCTCAAACTCACCGCTTTCAACGAGCTGTAACCAGCTTTGCGGAGCGACGATCACCGCCATGCCAAACAGGATGGGAATGCCCAGCCGCCAGCTGCGCTCACGCATGCGCGCGCCAATCCCGCCCTTATCGGCCAGAAAGCGCAGCGCCACGCCGGAAATGAAGAAGAGAAGCGATAGCCGCCACGGATTGGTGAGCAGCATCAGCCATTCGGCATCCGGCCCTGCATGCACGCTTTTCACATGCCAGCCCCATGTCACATAGAACATGCCGGTGTGGTAAAAAATGAGGATCAGGAAGGCGATTACGCGCAACCAGTCGAGGTCGTATCGCCGTGTTGTCATGTCAGTCATCTGGAATGTCTCCCGTTTGGCGGGGAGAAAGACATGGCTGCCGCCCGTCGTCGCGCACCACGACGCAAAGACCGGCAGGACGGGACAAATCACGCCTGATGAGGACGAAATACGGCACTGAGGGACGAGTGACGAACTTGCCCATTTATTCAAAGCGCGAATGTGTGTCAGAAAATACCATGGCCGAGAAACACACCCACCCTGAAGCAATCGCAGATGCCCATGCCGACCAGCGCGCATGGATATTCGTGCTGTTGTTTACAGCCGCTTCCTGGTTTGTGCTGTCCGTGTCTCTGGCTGATGATGCTACGCGCGCAGGCCTTCAGCCGGGACTGGAACCATGGCTGCGCGAGGGTGCCTCTCACATCGCAAGCCTGATCGGCTTTCTGATCGTACCTTTTATGATGAGCCGGTTTCCCGTCTCGCTTCAGTCATGGAAAACTTCCCTGCCCGCGCACATTCTGGCGAGCATTGTCTTCTCCATCATCCATACGCTGATCATGGTGGCGCTCCGCAAAATGAGCTATCCGCCGTTCGTCGGCTATGAGTATGAATTCGGCCTCGCAGACCCGTCCATCTGGCTCTACGAGTATCGCAAGGATGCCTATTCCTATGTGCTGGTCGTCACCTTCTTCGCCGTGAGCCGGACAATGGAACAGCGCAGACTGGAAGCTCAGGCTGCCCGCTCCGATGCCCGCAAGGAAGGTCGCCTGACGCTGAAAAGCGGTGGGCGTACGCTTTTCCTCAATGCAGAGGATGTGATTTACGCAGCCGCCGCATCAAACTATGTTGAGATCACGACGCAGCACGGCACGCATCTCGCGCGGATGACATTATCCTCGCTGGAACGTCTGCTCGCAGAAACCGGGACCAACCATATCCGTGTCCACAGATCCTATATTGTGCACGGCGACCATATTCAGGAGATCATCCCAACACGCGACGGTAATGTAACGATCCAGCTCGATAATGGCGTCACCCTAACCGGCTCTCGCGGCTATCGCGACCGGCTGCCGGGCGAGGTGCAACATGCCTGATCGACTGATTTTCATCGGCGATGTCCACGGGATGTCAGACCAGCTCAACAATCTGCTCGACCGGCTTACTCCGTCCACGGAGGATGAGCTTATTTTCGTCGGCGATCTTGTCGACAAAGGGCCAGACCCTGTCGGCACGGTGCGCATTGTCAGCCAGCTCATCCATCGTTCCGATACCGAAACGACCCTTCTGCGCGGCAATCATGAGGATAAGCATTTACGCTATCGCCTTCGCCTGCAGGACAGTCCGAAAGTCGCGCGCAAAATGGGCGAGAGCTCTCCAGAACTTGTCGCTTTCATGTCGGACGCGACAGATGAAGACTGGGATACTCTGTTGAAAGCACGTCATTTCTGGCGGAACCATGATCGTAATCTGCTCGCCGTGCATGGCGGCATTCCGGGCGATATGTGGTCCTTCCCGCATGACTGGGATGAGGTGGAACGGCTGGAGCGCCATGACCAGCGCAGCGTGGAGAAAATCTATCGCACACGCTTTGTCGACCATTACTCCGGTGCGTTTATTGCGAGTGGTCATCAGACCCCGGACGATCCTTTCTGGGCAGAACGCTATGATGGCCGGTTTGGCGATGTCATTTTCGGCCATGAACCGTTCTTTGACGGTCCGCGCGAGTTTCCGCACGCCACGGGCATTGATACGGCTGCCGTCTATGGCGGGCAGCTGACAGCGCTCATCATTCATCCAGATGACAGGCGTGAATATGTAAGCGTGGACTGCCCAGCCTATCGAAAGCCGGGTGCATAAGCTTTAGTCACGCACCATGAAGGCGTGGGCCATTTCATCAGTAACGGTCAGAAGGTCTGCAATATCAGACCATGTCTCGCGAATGCTTTCATCGCTCCACGCGCCGGTTTGCAGATCGAGCAGATTAAACCGGTTCTGGCCTTCAAAATTGATCACCAGATGCTCGCCAGAGGCAACCGCGCGAAACGGTTCACCATGGGCAAGCGCCAGAATACGCTCCACCACAGCCGGATTAAAGATGGTCCGCGCTTCGACCTGATCGGTGCTGCGCAGGCGGAAATGATCATTAAACGTGGCTGGCACGAGCTGCACATCGTTCAGCTCGCGCTCTGTCACCGGCTTTGACCATGGCGTGCCGCGTGATCGCAGCTGGGTAACGCCATGCAAGCGATATGGCGCATTCAGTACCAGAAGCAGGTGATACTTGTCCGGCGCATCATCCACGCTTTCAATCCACTCAAAGGCCGAAAAACGAATGCTGTTCCGCTCGCCTTCAAAACCGTCCTCGAAGGCATGGCCGAGTGCGCTCTGGCGATAATAACGAGCTTTTTGTTCTTTGCTGCCGCCCAGCACAACGACATCCGGCACGAGCATGCCGCTGGCGACCGCAGCCTCGACCGCCTCGTCCAAGCCGCCATTTTCATCCAGCGTGTCGATCAGATCGCGCAAGCGACCGGATACAAAATTCAGTTTTGAGAGAATTTTCAAAGTCTGCGGCGCGCCGCCCGGAGACGCCACATAGGACAGATCAAGGCGTTCAGCCATGGCAGAGAGCGCCGAGGCGCGTGCGAGGAAATTGCCCTTAGCCGCGGTGAGGAACGTCACCAGCGTATCGCGGCGCAACCAGGCGACCAGAGCAAACGTGCCAAAGAACATCACCGGAAATAGGATGAACAGGGCGGCAATGCCAAAGAACGTGTCCGGCATTACGGTCATCAGGACAGCAAACGTAATGAAAAAGACGATGAAGCCCTTGGTGAAATCACCCTGCAACGTCTTCAGGGCCGCTTTAGCCGCGTCGCCATCATTCTGGCGCGTGACCTCATAAAGCGGTCCGGCGACAGCGCGATCACTGAAGACCTTCAGGCTTTTATCCTTCAGCCGGTCTGCCAGCTCGTCCCAGCTTGCCGTCATTTACGTCCCCTTTCGTCAGTGCCTCGACGTGATCCCCGTTTTCATTCTACCCTGCCTTCAAAAAAAGGGAGAGAAAATGACACCGCCGCGCATAAGACAACTCGTCATCGCTGCCAACTCGCTCGACACTGCTGAAAAATTGCAGGACATACTGGGGCTTGGCAAGCCATACCCCGATCCGGGCGTGGGTGAGTTCGGCCTGAAGAATGCCGTGTTTGCGCTGGGCGACCAGTTTCTGGAAGTCATCGTGCCCGTGACGCCGGATGCCCCTGCCCGCCGCTTCATCGACCGTTTTGGCGAAGGCGGCTATATGGCCATCTTCCAGACCCCCGATATTGAAGGCGTTCGCGCCCGCGGCGACGACATGAAGCTCCGACGCGTCTGGAATTATGACAGTGACGAGATCGCAGCGAGCCATTTCCACCCTGCCGATGTCGGCGGCGCGATTGTGTCCGTCGATGAACCTCGCCCGCCGGAAAGCTGGCGCTGGGGCGGGCCGGACTGGGAGGGGAACTCTGTGCCGGGAGCGATCACGGGCATGCTGGCCCAGTCACCCAAGCCCGATGATATGGGGCTGAAATGGGCCACTATTCTTGGAACGGCCTATCTGGAAATCCGACGCATAGAAACGCGGGATGGCCATGTAAATTTCAGACAGTCGGAGACACCGGGTATCCCTGAATTTCACGTCCGTGTAGAAGATAAAAACGCGGCGCTGGAACGTGCACGCGCCCACGGCGTTTCAGTCACTGAAACAGGCTTTGACCTCGCAGGCGTAACATTTCGCGTGAGCTGAAATGACATCGCTTTCCTTTTGATGGAACGCTCTAGGTTAAAGCCTCTGGAAGGGAGAACACGCTCATATGATTACGGTGCACCACCTGAAGAATTCGCGGTCCATGCGCATTATCTGGCTCATGGAAGAACTGGGGCTCGATTACGAGCTGAAGGTCTATGACCGTAATCCGGAGACCAATCTGGCGCCGGAAGACTATCGCGCGCTTCATCCGCTCGGCAAAGCTCCTCTCGTCACAGTCGATGGCGTCACACTGGCAGAGACGGGTGCCATCGTGGAATACCTCCTCGACAAACATCCTGAAAGTGGCCTGCGCCCGGATCAGGGCACACCTGAACGTGTACCTTACCAATACTGGATGCATGCAGCCGAAGGCAGCCTGATGCCGCTGCTGATTATGCAGCTCTTCTTCACGCGTATGGAAACCACGCCGCCATTTCCAATCAAACAGATCGTGAAGGCGGTCACCGGCAAGGTACGCGACCTTTACCTTTCGCCATCATTGAAAGGCATCATGTCCTATGTTGAGGCCGAGCTTGGAAAGTCGGAGTATTTCGCAGGCGACACGCTTTCCGGCGCTGACATTATGATGAGCTTTCCGCTCGAAGCCGGTATGGCGCGCGCCAATACGGGCATTGCCATGCCGAACACGATTGCCTGGCTGGAGCGTATTCACTCACGCCCTGCCTATAAGGCCGCAGTTCAGAAAGGCGGCGCGCAGGAGATTGTGCGTTAGGTTTCCCTAACCCGCTCCGTGGCATTTTTTGAATTTCTTACCGCTGGCGCAAGGGCAGGCATCATTCCGCCCGAGCGAGGCAAACATGCTGGCGGCTGGCTTGCTCGTGCCATCTGTGTAGACCCACTTCCCGTCCAGGCGACGGAAGCTGGACTTTTCATAATAGCAGGTCAGGTCACCCTCTAACAGAAACCAGGCAATAAACTCGACCATACCGGTCTCATCGCCCGCTTTGCCGCGCGCGGTAGAGAGAATATCGAGACGGGTAAATTCGGCATCACGCGCCCATTTGCCTGCCTGTAGACGATCAAAATCATCCAACCTTTCAGGGTCGTGCGTGGCGACCAAGTAATCGATTTTTTGATTGGCATAGGCGCAATAGCGAGACAGCATCAACTCTTCAGCGGTCTCCGGAACGGCCAGCTCCGCATGGAAGCGGCCGCAACAGTCGGAATAGTCGCGGCCCGTGCCACATGGGCAAGTCATGATGGATTAGTTCATCCGGCCAATGGCGTAGAAACGCTCTTTGCGTTGCTGGCGCAGCTCTTTCGGGCTGAGGCCTTCAAGCGAAGTGAGGTTGCGATCAATCGCATCACACACAGAACGGATCGTGTTCGCCGGATCTCGATGCGCCCCGCCGAGTGGCTCTGAGATCACTTCGTCGACAATCTTGTTCGACAGGAGCGGTTGAGCCGTAATCTTCATCGCTTCAGCCGCATCGCGCGCACGTGCTGCATCGCGCCAGAGAATAGACGCACAGCCCTCCGGCGAGATCACCGAGTAGATAGAGTGTTCGAGGATAAGGACCTTATTCGCTGCCGCGATACCAATCGCGCCGCCAGAACCGCCCTCACCCACAATTACAGACACCATCGGTGTTGGCAGTGTGAGGCAACGCTCTGTTGAGCGGGCAATGGCTTCAGCCTGACCCCGCTCTTCACCGGCTTTACCTGGATAAGCACCAGCCGTGTCGACGAGTGTCACAACCGGCAGGTCAAACTGCTCGGCCATATCCATCAGGCGAACCGCTTTACGATAGCCTTCCGGGTGCGCCATGCCGAAATTATGCTTGATACGGCCTTCTGTGGAGCGGCCTTTTTCATGGCCCATAACGACGACGCTACGGCCACGGAATTTTGCCAGACCACCAACAATCGCTTCGTCTTCACCGAAGACGCGGTCACCGGCGAGCGGGACAAAGTCTTCAAATGCTTCAGCGATATAATTTTTGAAGTGCGGGCGTTCCGGATGGCGGGCAACTTGTGTTTTCCGCCACGGATCCAGATTTTTGTAGAGCTCGTGAAGCTGTTTGGATGACTTCTCGCGCAGACGGGAAATCTCATCCTGAAGCGACGGACCTTCACCGTTACCGGAAAGGTTTTCCAGTTCCGCAATCTTGCGGTCGAGGTCAGCCAGCGGCTTTTCAAAATCCAGATACGTATTCAACTCAACGCCCTTGATCTAAATTCCTGATCCGCCGCCAGACCAAATCACGCTGTCGGCGGCTCTAGATCACCATAAACGACAAAATGCGGATTGTCATAGCCGCGCTCTTTTTTTCCGTAAGTGAGGTCAATTCCCTCAAGCGTCAAGACACGGCCGCCTGCAGCGGAGATCACCGCATGCGCTGCGCCTGTATCCCACTCCATTGTGCGGCCAAGGCGCGGATAGAGATCCGCCTCGCCTGCTGCGATCATGCAGAATTTGAGAGATGACCCCATGGAGACCAGTTCGGCGACATTGAACTTGCCGAGGAACTCGTCTGTTTCCGGCGTGCGGTGGCTTTTAGACGCAACAGCGGTCACGCCCGCGTCCGGCAGTTTGCGGATTTTCAAAGGCTTACGGTCAGCCTCAGACGGCACATCACCGCCCGGTGCAACATCAGCTTCCCACGCCGTCGCCGGACCTTCAGCAACCCAGATATGATTGCGCGCCGGGGCATAGACCACGCCCATAATCGGACGGCCATGCAGGATAAGCGCGATGTTTACCGTGAAGTCCGTGCCCTTTTTGATGAACTCTTTCGTGCCGTCGAGCGGGTCCACCAGATAGAACTGCTCTCCCACATCAGGGATGACACCCGCAGCGACTGATTCTTCGGCCAGCACAGGTACAGTTGGCGTCACCTTTTTCAGCACTTTCAGAATGAGGTCTTCAGCTTTCTGGTCCGCGATTGTGACGGGTGAATCATCGCTCTTTGTATCGGTGCTGATGCCGTCGGCCGCGTTGTAGACCTCCATGATCACAACGCCTGCATCGATAGCGGCTTTCACCAGCTTGTCTGAAAGCTCCGCACTCGGCGAAATAATGTCACCCATTTTCTGTCCCCTGAATAAACAACTTACCGGCACTAAGCGCGAATTGCCGAGTGCTGCAAGCCAACCAGATCATGAAATCTGATATTTCCCAGCCGCGAATAGTTATGCAGCGTTTCGTGCCAATGCTGACCGGATCACTCGCCCGCTCTTTAAAACTCACGGAATCGTGAGTAGAGGTTTTGGATGACTGAATTTCCGTCCCCGGTACTGTTCGCCGTTCCCTTTTTCATCATCACAATTCTGGGTGAATGGTGGGCTGTTCGCACTGGACGCCTGAACGGCCATTACGGCACAAAAGATGCGTTTGCATCCATCGCCATGGGACTTGGCAATGTGGCCATCAATGCTTTGACCAGCGCGATCGGCCTCGCCGTCTTCATGTATTTCAGCCAGTTCAGCACATTTCATCTGCCACCGACCTGGTGGACTCTGGCGCTGGCGTTCGTGCTGTACGACCTGGTCTATTACTGGAAACACCGTTTCGCGCATCGCATGCGCTGGTTCTGGATGGAGCATGTCACCCACCATTCCAGCGAGGAATACAATCTGACCACGGCAGTTCGCCAGCCTTGGTTCGGCCCACTATCGGGGCTGACCTTCCTTGGTATCCCGCTCGTTCTGATCGGATTTGACCCGCTTATGGTATTCTTCGTGGCCGGTCTCAATCTGGTTTATCAGTACTGGATCCACACCCGTGTGATCGACCGCATGCCGGCATGGTTTGAAGCGGTAATGAATACGCCGAGCCATCACCGGGTGCATCACGCGACGAACCCAAAATATCTCGACATGAATTATGCGGGCGTCTTCATCATCTGGGACAAAATGTTCGGCACGTTCATCGAAGAAGACCCTGACGAAGAGCCCGTCTACGGCATCGTCAAACCGATCAATTCATACAACCCGATCTGGATTGCCTATCACGAAATGATTGCCCTGATCCGTGACTGCGCCTCTGACGGGTTTGCGCCGGTCTGCTGGTTCATGCGCATTATCAAACCGCCGGGCTGGTCACCGGACGGTCAGCATTCCTGCAGCGAGGATATCCGTCGCGAATGGCTGGCGCAGCAGGCAGCCGCGACCGAACGCAGCGAAAAAGCGCCTGCCTACATCCGGACCGGCTGATAGGTGAACGCATTGTCCAGATCGGCAAATGCCATCCCGTCACGGTCCTTGTCTGACAGGTGAAGCTCCTCACCACCTACCAGCTGCCAGTCGCACCCAAGATCAGCATCATCGAACCGGACAGAGCGCTCGGTCTGCGGGCTGTAATGGGCATCGACCTTGTAGATCACCCGCGTATTCCGCTCCATCGTGCGAAACCCGTGCAGAAAGCCTTTCGGCACGAACAGCTGAGTATCGTCCTCATCTGACAGTTCGACCGTAACAGAGCCAAGATAGGTCGGCGACCCACGACGTATATCGACAACACAATCCAGAATACGTCCATGCTCGACGCGCAAAAGCTTGGCCTGCGCATCTGGCGGCATTTGTGCGTGCAGACCGCGTATTGTGTTGATCTGCGCAGAGACAGACCGATTCACCTGCACCACGCGAAAATCCACGCCGGTACGACGCTGGAACTCGCGTTCGTTGAACATCTCTGAGAAGCTTCCGCGACCATCTTCAAAAACGCGGGGCGTCACAAGCATCAATCCTGGAAGGTCCAGATGTTCGATTTCCATGCAATGCTCCCGTTTGAATGCGTTCTGACGACCCTATCTGCCCCATCTGAACAAAGTTTCAAACCCGCGCATTCTTGCCCGAATCCTCCGAACGCACTAAAAGCCATACATGAAGATTGATACTGTAATTGATGAACTGAACCGGCTGTATACGACAGCCTGCGAAAACCTTCGAATAGCCCTCACCGAATTCGCTGAGAATGGCACGATCCCGGATCGCGCCGCCCGCGCCAAGGGCCTGTTCTGCTACCCTGAACTTGTCGTAAAATATTACTCGGAAAGCGCGGTCCCGCAGATTTCCAGATCTTTCGGCAAGTTTTCCGATTTCGGCACCTACACGACAACGATCACACAACCTGCCGTGTTCGAGACCTATCTGCGCGAGCAGCTGGAACCGATCCTGCGCGACTATGATGTCGAACTTGAAGTGCGCCCGTCCAAACAGGAAATTCCTTATCCTTATGTCTGGGAAGCCTCCCAAGGCGAAGGGCTTGATATGTCGCTGGCGGCAGATATTGCGCGCTGGTTTCCGACCCCGCAGCTTGTCTCCATTGGCGACGAAATCGCAGACGGGGACTTTTTCGATGTCGACGATACCAAGCCGCTCGCCCTGTTCGATGCTCCGCGCACCGACTTCTCGCTCCAGCGTCTGAAGCACTATACCGGAACGCCATTCGAGCACTTTCAGAGCTATGTGCTGTTCACCAACTATCACCGCTATATCGACGCCTTTGCCGAATGGGCCGTCGAGCGTCTCAAGGAAGACGATAAATATGAAAGCCTGTCTGCAGCGGGCGGCGTAGAGGTTTTCGCCGACACAGAAAACGCGATGAAGAAAATCCAGAACGCGCCGTGGCGCCGCTTCCAGATGCCGGCCTATCACCTGCGCCGCAAAGACGGTCAGGGCATCACTATGGTGAATATCGGTGTTGGCCCGTCCAATGCCAAAACGATTACAGACCACCTCGCCGTTCTGCGTCCGCAGTGCTGGATCATGGTCGGCCATTGCGGGGGCCTGCGCCACTCGCAGCGCATTGGCGACTATGCCCTCGCCCACGCCTATCTGCGCGATGATCATGTGCTTGACGATATGCTGCCGCCGGATATTCCGGTTCCGCCGATTGCCGAAGTTCAGGTCGCGCTGCAACAGGCGACTGTCGATGTTACCGGCGAAAGCGGCGAAGGCCTGAAAAAGCGCCTTCGTACGGGTACCGTCGTCACAACAGACGACCGCAATTGGGAACTTCGCTACACAGCCTCAGCCAAGCGTATCAACCTGTCCCGCGCGATCGCCATCGATATGGAAAGCGCAACGATTGCGGCCAATGGCTATCGCCTGCGCGTGCCTTATGGAACGCTGCTGGTTGTCTCGGACAAGCCGCTGCACGGCGAGATCAAGCTACCGGGTGCGGCGAACGCTTTCTACGCCCGCGCGATTGGCGAGCATATCCAGATCGGTATTCGCACGCTGGAACGCATGGCGGATGAAGGCGCAGAAAGCCTGCACTCTCGTAAGCTACGCTCCTTCGACGAACCGCCATTCAGGTAGCCGTCGCGGTCGTTGCTGGTAATTTGGAGCGCCGGTAGGCAGATGGTGTCATACCGGTCGCGTCTTTGAACGACCGGTTGAACGGCCCTATCGAGCCAAACCCGCTATCCATAGCGATTGTGAGCACAGGTAAGTCCTGAAACTGCGGATCGGAAAGCATATTGCATGCCCGTTCGATCCGGTAATGATTCACGAGCCGGTTAAAGTTCGCAAAGCCCAGATGCATAGTGACCGCACGGCTGATCTTGTGCTCGGGCGCACCGAGGAGTGCCGCAATATCAGCGACCTTAAGGTCGGCGATGGTAAACCTGTCATCGCCGTACAGGGCGCCGCGTATCCGGTCTGCAAGACGCTTCTCATCATCGGCCGCGGCGTCTCCTTTGAATCTGGACAAATAGGGATTGCGACTACGGTACCAGACGGCAGCGCCACCCGCGAACAAAGCTATGAGTGCGCAGATCAGGCGAATTTCACGCGACCACTGGAGCGCAAAATCGCCCTCAACCGCGCCTCTCAGCCAGATATACCCGACCGAAAGGATAAGACCGTAGCCACCCGCAAAAATGATCCGGAACATTTTCTCAGACTGCTTCGCAGTCTTTGGCAGGCCAATTAAGGGTTCGATCAGCGCCATCAAAAGAACCGTCGAACTCAAAAGCGTATGAACCGTGTTCAACGCGCCAGTCAGGGAGTTGGTGACACCAAGATAGTCGAAGACATCCGCGGCCAGCCCCGTAATGAGGAGCACCCCCACAACCATGAAGGGCCAGCGGTCTGCCTTGACGGACGTTCGAAACAATGCACGCGACAAAAGCCATGCAAGACCGCACGTGACCGAACTTAAAACACCGAATATCCAGCCCGCATATCCCAGCCTGCCCTCAGAGAGCCCGTACACACCAAAGCTCAGTATCGCTATGGCAAAGCTGGTCCAGACCAATCTTAGAAGCTGGTCATCGCCCCATATACGTTTTCTGGCCATCGCCAGTACGAGGCCGACGGAAACCAGAAATCCGGCAATGATGATCAACTGAAGCATAAAGCGAACACGCGCCCAGGATGGGAAAGATAAGTATCATTACCGGAAAACATGGCCGAATTCCAAATCGGCAAGACGCCACAGGTCATAATCCGCCATCTGCCGCTACCGATAGCAAAAAGGTAGATGAGCATGTCCGTCTCAATTTCACCCACGCGCGCACGCCCTCAATCATCCGGCGCGTTGTTCCTGAAGGCCGCAACCCGTCTATGGTTTGCAACGGCTCTGCTGGGCCAGACAAGTTTCATTCTCTTCATTCTCGGATTTTACGGCACACGCACCATTACCGGACAATTCAGTGCATGGAATGACAAGCCCTTACTGACGGGGCATGTTGAAGGGGATTTCGCAGGGAATATTGTATTCGCTGCACACGTCCTTCTGGCGGCAGTTATGACGTTGTCAGGCCTGATCCAGCTAATCCCGAACATCCGGAAATCCGCACCAAGGCTCCATAGAACCAGCGGACGTATCTTTCTCCTGCTGGCGGTCATTCTGGCATTGACCGGCATCTGGATGACATGGATCAGAGGGTCTCAGGCTTCATTCCACTCGGCAATCGCGGTCAGCCTGAATGGCGTGCTCATTCTGGTCTTCTCGGCCTTCACCATTCGCCACGCGGTTCGTCGCCAAATCAGAGAACATGAAATCTGGGCCCTGCGCCTATTCATGGTCGCCGCGGGGGTCTGGTTCTTCAGAGTATTCATCATGGCATGGTCTCTGATCGGGCGTGGCATGTTCAACGCCTCGCCGGACCTTCAACCCTTCATAGACCCCGTTCTTGAGTTTGGGAGTTATATGATCCCGCTTCTGCTTCTGGGGCTCTGGCGCGCTGCACGTGCATCGCCGTCGGGTATGATGGAAACCTCAGTCGCGCTGCTCATTCTCTTTGCGACAGGACTTATGGCGACCGGCGTTTTCGGCACCATTAAAATGATGTGGCTACCCTATCTATAGTTCGCACGACCAGGACGAGCCGCCGTTCCGCTAAGGGTTACTCAAATTTGGCCGTTGTGTCGGCCTCGCCCTCAACCCAATAGCCAGAGGCCTTGATCCAGCGACGGTCGAGGCCTCTTGCATCTGTCAGATAGGTTCGAAGGGCGCGCACCACGCCGCCTTCTGCCGCCAGCCAGACGAACACGCCCGCGCGGATATCCATCGGCTCAAGCTGGCTAATCAGGCTCGATGTATCAGTTGCGCCGACGCCCAGCTCGTCACGGCACACCCAGACATAATCAACGTCGGCCGCGCTCTCTATTTGCTGCATGTCCTCTTTGGAAGGGATGGTGATCACTGCGGTAATCCGCTCACCCGCTTCGGCCTCTTCCAGCCGGCGCGCCATGGCTGGAATGGCGGTTTCATCACCGACCATCACCCAGCGGTCAATGTTTCCAGACACACGTTTCGACCCGCGCGGCCCTGCAACAATGGCGGTCTCACCGACCTCTACATCCAGCGCCCATTTTGTAGCAGGCCCTGCAAGATGAAGCGCAAAATCGATCTCCAGCTCACCGGCTACAGGATCATAACGGCGCGGCGTATAGCTGCGCATTACCATGTTCCCGGCCTCATCAGGCACGATCATTTTGATGTTATCGTCGGCGCCCGGCGCGTTGAACCCTACGAGTTCATCACCCTTCACAACGATGCGGAGCATGTTCGGGCTAACATGATATTTCTCAGACACAATCAGATTGCGCTTCACCGGTTCAAGACGCACGCGCTCTACAGTAGGTGTCGGACGGTCTTGAGGGTCAATCAGCTGAGACATTGGGTTCCTTTCGCATGCGGTCATGGCCGGTCGTCAGAAACCAATATTAGTAATAGCAATTCGTTATTGCAAGTCATTCTCAACTTAAAAATTGAAAACCTCACATCCGATGCCGCGCTGGGATCAGGAAAACCAGCCGAGATCGAGCCAGCGGGATGCAAGACGTGTCACCAGAATAAACGACCCGATCAGGCCTGAACTGGCGAGCAGAATAACAATACCGTCGCGCGCCATCAGGCCGAGACCGAATACCAGAATGGTCAGCCCCGGCAGAACCGGCCCGAACGGCACCAAGCCCAACGGAAATGTCACCAAAGCTGCGGCAACGCACATAAGCGCAACGATTTGCAAAAACGGTTTTCGAGTGAGGAAAGACAGGCGTGGGCGCAGAATTCGGTCGAATACTTCAGCCCAGCCGCGCGCACCTTTCGCACCAGCCAGAAGGTGTTCCCGATTAAATTTGAATTCGAGGATCCTCTTTGGCACCCAGGGACGCTCAAAGCCCAGAACGATCTGGCCGGTAATCAGAAGCGTCAGCAATGCCACCAGCCATGTTGCGCCCGGAATGATTGTGAGCGGGCTGACCGAGATAAACCCCAGCAGCATGATCAGCGGACCATATGAGCGCGGCCCCACAATCTTCATCAGACGGACGACAGACACCGTATCGCCCTCAGTCTCTTCGACAAGGCGATCAAACAAACGGCAAAGCGTGGAAGGATTTGTAGCGCTCATGAACCCACTTCGTTCAGATTTGAAAGGCTCTGTCCACCGGGCGAGCCTGAATGCCGTCAGCTTTGCTCCGCTTCGCCGAAGGTGTCAGCAACGCGCTTCAACATATCAGCGAGCTGGTTGATTTCAGCTTCGGTCAGCACCGCCTCAAGCCGGTCATTGATCTCGGCGAACGGGCCATTCACAGACTGGAGTGCGTCTCGGCCCGCGTCTGTCAGCGTGAGAAGCCATGTGCGCGCATCCGTCTTGGACCGCGCACGCGTCAGAAATCCGTCCCGAATGAGCCGCGTCACCATTGCTGTCACTGCAGATTCATTCAGGCCAAGCTGGCTGGCGATCATACGCTGGTTACAGCTCGCGAACCCTGCAACGACGGAAAGCGCCGCAGCCTGAGATGTGGTCAGCGGTCCTGCCTCCTGCACAAGCCGGTCTGCGGTTTTCTGAACGCAGTGGCTTGCGGCCTGCAGTTTTTGATAAACGCGTGCGCGACGGGCTGAGGACATTAGTGTGCTCCTGAAAAGGCTTCACTCATGAAGCAATAGCATGATTCCTTTACAGCTTATTTCCAGCCGAAATACCCCACTATGTTTGTGAGATATTCCGCCTCAGTGGCACTCTGTAACATATTAGAGGCCTCTAAAATATGTTACTCAGATCGGTGAGGAGTTATTCTTATGGAATTCGACGCGCTGATCCTGTCGCGACTGCAATTTGCTTTTGTGGTCGCCTTCCACATCATGTTCCCTGCTTTCACCATCGGTCTGGCAGCCTTTCTGGCAGTCGCCGAGGGCTTGTGGCTGTTCACGAAGAAAGAGGTGTTCAAGCGCCTCTATCTGCATTGGGTGAAAATCTTTGCCCTCGCTTTTGGTATCGGCGTCGTCTCCGGCGTTGTCATGTCTTACCAGTTCGGCACGAACTGGGCCGTCTTCTCAGACAAGGCAGGCAGCGTGATCGGCCCGCTTCTCGGCTATGAAGTCCTGACGGCCTTCTTCCTCGAAGCGACCTTCCTTGGTGTGATGCTGTTCGGCTGGAAACGCGTTGGCCCGACACTCCACTTCGTCGCCACATGCGCCGTGGCGATCGGTACGTCTATCTCTGCCTTCTGGATCCTGTCCGCGAACAGCTGGATGCAGACACCTGTGGGCTTCGACATTGATCCTGAGACCGGCAACTTCTTTGCGACAGACTGGTGGGCGGTGATCTTCAACCCGAGCTTCCCGTCCCGCTATATTCACATGATGCTAGCCGCATTCATTACGACTGCAGCCGTTGTTCTGGCCGCCGGCGCGTATCAGGTGATCCGTGGCCGCGTGACGGAGCCGACCCGCTGGCAAATCCGCATGGCGTCCGGCACGCTGCTTCTGCTCATGCCGCTGCAAATCTGGGCCGGTCACTGGTCTGGCGAAGTTGCGCACCATTACCAGCCCGCCAAAGTGGCTGCGATGGAAGGCTGGTGGGAAACCAGCGACGTTCAGGGCACCATCCTGTTTGCGATTCCGGATGCAGAGAACGAGCGCAATATTGCCGAGATCATGATCCCCGGCACCAGTCCTTATCTTTTCAATACTGATGAACCGCTTCAGGGGCTGAACGCCTTCCCTGAAGATGAGCGGCCACCTGTCTTCCCTGTCTTCTGGTCCTTCCGCATCATGGTCGGCGCGGGCATGATCATGCTGTTCATGGGCGGCTGGGGCGTCGCGCTCTGGGCTATGAAGCGTATCGAGAAGCCCGGCCTCTTCCATTGGCTGGCAGTTCCAAGCGGTGTGCTAGGCTTTGTGGCGGTTATCACCGGCTGGATCGTCGCCGAAGTCGGTCGCCAGCCCTACACCGTCTATGGCTTCCTTCGAACCGAAGACAGTATCTCACCCGTCGTACCGGCAGCCGTTGCTACATCGCTGATTGTCTTCATGGTGGTCTATGCGATCATCTTCACCGCAGGCGTCATTTACATGGCCCGCATCGCAACACGCGGCTTCGACGACGACCCGACCGATCCACCGGTTCGCGAACACCGCGCGCCCGGCTCTGCGCTTGCATCCGTCACAGACAAGGCAGAGGAGGCCTGAGCCATGGATTACCCACTTATCTGGTCTTTTCTCATCGCCACTGCGGTCATGCTCTACGTCCTTCTGGACGGGTCCGACCTTGGCATCGGTATTCTGACGGCATTTGCGAAATCTGACGAAGAACGCAATCTGATGACGGCCACAATCGAGCCCGTCTGGGACGGTAATGAGACCTGGCTTATTCTGGGCGGCGGCGGCCTGTTTGCGGCCTTCCCGCTCGCCTACGCCATTCTGATGCCGGCCTTTTATATTCCGGTTCTTCTCATGCTCGCCGCGCTCATCTTCCGCGGCGTCGCGTTCGAGTTCCGCCACAAGGCCGTCCGTAAAACGACACGCCATTTCTGGAATGGCGCCTTTTCCTATGGGTCTCTGTTCGCAGCCTTTGCGCAGGGCCTGATCCTTGGCGGTTTCATTCAGGGCGTCAGCGTTGATGGGCGCAGCTTTGCGGGTGGCACATTCGACTGGCTTACACCTTTCACACTGCTCGTCGCAGTCTCCGTGGCCGGTGGTTATGTCCTTCTCGGCTCATCCTGGCTGGTTCTGAAAACGGAAGGCAGCCTGCAAAAATGGTCACGCGCCTGGGCACGCCGGTCTTCCCTGTTTGTCGCTCTGGCCATGGCAGCGATCAGCCTGGCAACGCTTTCCATCGATCCGCGTGTGACCGAACGCTGGGGCGTGACAATGCAGGCGATCGAGTTTGGCAAATTCCTGCCTCTCGCGCCTATACCTCTGCTTGCTGGTCTCTTGCTTGTCGCGCTCTGGCGGGATCTCAGCATTCTTGGTGACAAAGCGCCTGACTGGCGTCCAATGGTGCTGTCTGCAGCGCTCTTTCTGACCGGCTATCTCGGCCTTGGCATTAGCCTGTTCCCGTATCTTGTGCCGTTCGAGCTCACAATTTGGGAAACCGCAGCACGGGATAATGCGTTACAACTTATGTTGGTCGGCGCATCAATCATGCTGCCGGTCATTCTGGCATACACAATCTACGTCTACTCCCTCTTCTGGGGAAAAGTAGACCCGGAAGAGAGTTATCATGACTAAGATCTTTGAGCCTGTTGGT
Source organism: Ponticaulis sp. (assembly GCF_029210165.1). Lineage (NCBI taxonomy): Bacteria > Pseudomonadati > Pseudomonadota > Alphaproteobacteria > Hyphomonadales > Hyphomonadaceae > Ponticaulis > Ponticaulis sp. Next base: position 1,488,960 of record NZ_JARGNT010000001.1, on the reverse strand, counting down.
CCCGAAGACAACACAGAAAGCAAACCAGCCCCCATCGCGCCGCGTCTTGCGTGGTTCATGGGCATCGCCGTGACAAGCGGCGCGGTGGTTATCCTCGCCGCTTACATTCTGCGCGGACTTCTGGGGCTCTAAGCCCCGTCCACGCAGGCCGCGAGGTCTTTGCCATAGAGTTCAATGAAGCGGGAGAACTCATCCTCAAATGCCGCGATATACGCTTCGTGCATATTGAGGTTGAGCGTCGTCATACCCCGTGCAGCGACGTAAATCCCACGATTGAGCATGTGCAGATGGAAGAGGCGCTTGAACTCGCTCGCTCCTGCGACATCCAGATCTGAAGGATGGATGATATCCCCGTCTTTCAGGTGAAGATTCATGATCGAGCCGCGCCCGGTCGCCTGCACTGGCACACCAAGGCCTCGCGCAGCTTCGTTCAGCGTTTTACGCAGCTTATCGCCGCGCGCATTCAGGCGAACCGCCTCTTCTTCAGTGAAATAATCAGACAGGCCGATATACCCGCCAACCATGGATGCCACGTTGTTATTGAACGTTCCGCCGTGTGGAAGGTACGCATCACCTGAAGCCGGATCAAAGCGCGCCATCAGATCGCGCAGCCCTGCCAGCGCCCCCATAGAGAAACCACCCCCGATATATTTGCCGAGCGTAGTGAGATCGGCCTGAACACCCAGAACGCCTTGCAGACCAGCAGGACCGAGACGCGAGGTCATCACCTCGTCAAAAATCAGAACGATGGCGTGCTTGTCCGCCATTTCCCGCAGCATTTGAAGAAACTCGGTCTTTGCTGGAATACAGCCCGCTGCGCCAAGCATCGGTTCGACCAGTATTGCGCCGAGCTCGGACGCGTTTGCCTCAATCAGCGCGCGCGTGCCTTCAATGTCGTTATACTCGGCGAGCGTTATATCAATCGAGATATTAAGCGCATCGCGCCCTTCCATCAGCACAAGAGAGCTGCCGTGATAGGCGCCTGAAAACGCCAGAACACCTGCGCGCGCTGTCGCATTGCGTGCAAGCCCGAGCGCGAGAAGGTTGGCTTCCGTTCCTGAATTACAAAAACGAACCTGCTCAAACCCGAAGCGGGAGCAAAGCAGGCGCGCCAGCAAGTCTTCATGCCGCGTCGGACCACTGAGCAGTGTGCCATGGCGCGCAATGGCATCGAGCACGCGCCGCGTCATGCCATCATCATGGCCGTAAACACCTGCCGAGTACTCGCCAACGAAATTCAGATAACCGTGCCCGTCTACGTCATAGACGCGGCCTTTGCTGCCACGTTCGATCGTTAGCGGAAATGGCGGATAGTAGACGGTAGAGCGTGTCGTACCGCCCGGCATACAGCGCTTGGCGCGGCGGAACTGTTCCTCGCTGCCTGGATTGCGAGTGCGATAGACCTGTTCTTCACGCTGGATGGAATGTTTCAGAACATCCAGCCCGTAAGTCATATCCGCTTTGTGTTGCACTGCCATTTGCGAAACCACCCACTATTCGCGCGAGGGTTTCACATCGCCGGACTCACTCAGTCACGGCAATCTCTGGGGGTGTCAGAGACAGTCACAAAACGCATATGCCTCATTTCTGGCAGGGTAAGGTTAAATCCGAAGCGCGTAATTATCAGTCAAAGGCATAACGTTCCAACGCGTCATAACTCATCTGGAATGATAGGGGCTCGCCGCGACGGTTAAATTCGATCCGGAAAAGGCTTTCATAATCAGCCTCATCGAACCATGGGCCTTCGTCGCGCCCTGTCAGCATGGCTGCGAGCACTGGCGTGGTATTGGAATGGCCGAGCACCAGTATGGTACCAGATGAATTGCGAAGCGTATCAGCGAACTCTTCCATCGCATCGAGATCATAGATCTGGACTTCAAGGCCTTCTGCGTTCGCCGACGGCGCGGCCGTTGCGCGGGTGCGACGTGTATCTGACGACCATACGGCGTCTACGCCCAGTTCATCCATGATCTCACCAAGGCGCTCGGCGCGCGCTTCGCCCTCTGCGGTAAGCAGCGGGTCAACCCCCGCCTCTTTCTCGGCATGGCGAACCAGAAAAATCGTTGGACCGCTTGCAAAGGCGTTTTGCAAACCGGGCGCAGTACAGGCTGCCACGAGCACCAGGCTTGCAAGCAGAACCTGTAATCCCGCACGTTTTATCTTCGCGATCATGTAAATGCCCCGACTTTTCTGTTAATCCTCATGCCTAAAATGAATAAGCATTATTCCATTATTAGGCAGATTCGGTTATCCTGACCTTCAAGCACCCATGTGCGGGCCGTCCCGCATGTGAGAATAGATAAAGCCTGAGGAGGATACAATGAGCGACGTGACACTGTCTGACGTACATACCGAACGCAAAACGTCAGAACGGATAGATGACCCGATCACCGTGCAAGACTGGGCGACCGCAATCATCATGGTTGCAGGCGGATTTGCCGTCTGGGGTCTGCTTGGCCTGATGTTTTCTGGTGGCCTTCCGGGCGCTTAATCCCTGAAACGCATAAGACTTAGTGCTTATTTGACATTTTGGTAAAACTCGCGCATAACGCTAAACATACACACCTCACACAAGAGGCGGAGGAAACAATGAACCAAACAGCGTCCCCTCCGGCATATGTATCCGTCAGTCGCGCAGACGACCGCAAAGCTGATGGAAAATGGAGCGTCCGCCGTACCCTGTTCTTTTGCCTTCTGGTGAACGGACTTTTCTGGGGCGGTCTCGCGTATGTTTTGATGCGCTTCTTTGCCTGAGCGAAAAATTTTATACACCCCAAATCAGAAACACCCGGCCAAATGGCCGGGTGTTTTTGTTTTGATCGACTGCAACTGAAAACTAAACCCGTCTCCAGGTCGCGCCGCCTGCGCCGTCCATAATTTCGATACCTTCGGCTTTCAGCTCGTCACGAATACGGTCGGCTTCAGCCCAGTCCTTATTCTTACGGGCATCCAGACGCGCCTGAACGAGGCCGTCAATGCGGGCATTGTCATCCCCGTCGCCGCCCTGCTCCCACTCCATAGGCGTTTTGGAGAGAAGGCCAAGCGCCTGACCGGCGTCGAACATCATATTGCGGACGGTTTCCATCGCCTGCCCGTTCTTCTCGTCAGCCGCTTTATTCGCTTCAGATGCGAGAGCATTGAGCTCAGCCAGTGCCAGAGGCGTGTTGAGATCATCCATCAGCTTGTCACGCACGCCATGACGGTTATCGGCCACAGGCTTGCCATCACCCCAGACGCGGCGATACGCGCCATAGATCCGGTCGAGCGTCGTCTTGGATTGTTCCAGCAAGTCACGCGTCCAGTCGAGCGGCGCGCGGTAATGCCCAGACAGCAGCGCATAGCGCAGCACTTCGCCCGGCCAGTCCTTCACCAGATCATGCACCAACTTCACATTGCCCAACGACTTGGACATTTTCTCGCCTTCCATGTCGAGGAAGCCGTTATGCATCCAGAAATTGGCCAGCGTCTCGCCATGCGCGCATTCGGACTGGGCAATCTCGTTTTCATGGTGCGGGAATTGAAGGTCGATACCGCCGCCATGAATGTCGATCGTGTCGCCAAGCTCTGCCTTGATCATGGCCGAGCATTCAATATGCCAGCCGGGACGGCCTTTGCCCCACGGGCTATCCCAGATCGCGTCTTCCGGCTCGCCCTCTTTGGCAAACTTCCAGATAGCAAAGTCGGACGGGTTGCGCTTGCCTTCGTCTACAGCGACGCGCGCACCGGCTTCATTGTCTTCCTGACGGCGACCGGAGAGCTTTCCATAGTCTTCCATCTGGTCGACCTGAAAATAGAGGCCGTCTTTGGTGACATAGGCATAGCCTTTGCGCTTCAGGCTTTCGCCAATGCGGATCATGCCGTCGATATGGTTGGTCGCCCAGGGCTCAATGTCCGGCGCGAGCACATTCAGGCTCGCCATGTCAGCATTGTAGATATCGGCATATTTGCGCGTGATATCGGCAATGCTCTCACCGGTTTCCTGAGAGCTTTTGATGATCTTGTCTTCGACATCAGTGATGTTGCGCGCAAACACGACAGAGCCGCGCCCGTAAACATCTTTCAGAAGACGGCGCAGAACATCGAACGCCACAGGCGGGCGCGCATTGCCGATATGGGCATAGTTATAAACCGTCGGCCCACACACATAGACTGTGATGCGCTTAGGGTCCTGAGGCTCAAACACGCGTTTCTCACGCGCCATGGTGTCATAGATGCGAAGTGTCATGGGGTGGGCTTATAAGCGGATATTGCGGCGAGGGAAATTAGATTTCGCGACCACTTCGATTAATCAGCGCATTCAAATGCTCGGATAAAACCGCCAGCGGTGTTCGAGTTAGGTCTTCTGGACCGGGCCCCCGTATTATGACCCCGATAACCTCGCCATCACAGAGAACTGGCCCTCCACTCATGCCTTGGTAACTCCCCGCCGTCAGTTCAACCGAGTTATCCTTAGATGCTGGCAACCCATCATACGTTTGCCGAGAATAACCGCTAACTTCGCTCGATCTAATGGTTAGAGAATGCCTATCTAAATTTGATGGAAATCCAGCCACCTGAACGGGTGTTCGTATGCCATATGGCTCATCTCCGCTTCTAGAAGCAACTCTCAAACACGCTCTGGGCATAAAGGCAGCAATAGGTGACGTAACTGACAATAGAGCCAAATCATTGTGCTCATCACGCCCAATCACATGTGCAAACATTTCGAACTGTGGATTGTGGGGCGAAAAAACCCTTAGTTGGTCGCCGATACAATGATCGCAGGTCGCAAAAAGGTTTTCACCGATGGCGAAGCAGGTGCCCACCGCACCGCCGTCGTTATCGTTCTCAAGGTACCAAACCGCTTCTCTCAATATTTCGTCCGTTTCGACGAGTGGAATGTCAAACTTCCCACCTGAACAAAGGCGGTTATACTTGGCAGCTAGACTACGGAATACTTGGTCGGTCGATCCTTTCACGTTGCGGACAAACTCAATTTTACCCCTAACGACCCACTCGAAGTTTCTTGCATCTCGAACTCGGCCCCGACCAGCTCGCTTCTCGCTGAAGTGACGATCACTCGCTTGAGCATAACCACGGCTTTCCCAATCGTAGAGCATCGCTCTGATGTTTCTTACAAATTTTCGTTGAACGTTGGTTCTTTCGTTTACCGTGATCCCCGTGACTTCTTGCCGAACAGTGCGTTTTAGGACTCGCGTCTTCGAATGATTTACGAAAAAGCCATTACTCTCGATTAAATCTTGCAACCCCTCTGATAGAAAAAACCGCATATTTTCAAACCGGGGATCAAAGTTTCCTATTTGCCCCGGGAACGTCCTCCGATCCGAAGAAATTGTAATGTCGTCGGCATACCGAGTATAGGTACATCCCAATTGGCGACAAAACCTTGCAAGTTCCGCGTCCAGTTTATCGCATACCATATTCGAGAGTATCGGCGAAAGCGCACTACCCGGCATGAGCACACTAGTAGGAACTTCATTATCGCCAACCGTTATAGATTTTCGAAAACAAGATACGTGAGCGATAAACTCTGCAACTTGCTTTGTGTAATTGTACGGAGGAGCCTGAAGGCGTCCTGCTATTCTTCCAAAGTGAATTGTTTCGAAGAAATTTTCCAAATCGATGTTCAGAACCCAACGCTTTCCAACATGGGCTTCTGCATTACTAACGATGCCACGCCGAGCTTCTGAAACAAACCCATGGACTTGATGACGAGGCGAGTAGTCGGGCTTCAGCAGATGGAGAATGTCTCTTTGCAAGGTCAAAAGTGCTGGGCAAGGCGCACAGATCGTTCGTTCACCGCCCGACTTCTTGGGAATAGTAAATATCCTATACCTCAGTCCAATCGGCATACCATAAGCTATGTAAGACAAGCGTTTACGGTAATCACGACCCAGCACCGAAGCTAACTGCCGCGTCGTGAGGACTGAACGCAAAGTCATGTGTGTATCGATTCCCCTTAAATCTCGCATTTCCGTTTAAAGTCTGAAACGCTAGGTTCAATATGGAGCTACGTTAAGGGTATACCTTCACGTTCTCGCAGGTGTCGCAGGTACAACAACACTTGGTTGATTTCGAGGCGCCGATACACCAGAAGAACCTAGTCCATTTGTTATCGATTACAACTCACCTCAGCCGAATCGCTAGATATAAAGTTGTGAATAATAAGCCCACTAACGAGTTACTCCTGGACAGAAGCATCAGTTCGGCAGCCTATTTCAGTGATCATTCTGGTTTTCATAAAAGAAATTTTGCCTCAAGAAAATTTATTGAATAGCGGCAAACATTACATATATGCAATAATACCCCTATGGGTAGAAAGTCGCTATGAGATCGTGACGAACTGGTGAACTGTCTTGCCTTGCTGCACATGTTCACCAAGAGATGCCTGAAGCTCACGCTTCCTTGACGCTCATGAGGAAAAACCGTGTAGCCACATGCCAGTAAATCCCTACTGACATGCCTGCACACATGAGGAGAGGAAGACGAATGGATCTGTTAGCCCCACAGCTGGCACCTTTTACCATCGCACTCGGCATTCTCGCACTGATTGCGGTCGCCGAAGTGATATCGGTATTGATGGGCGCCGGCGTTTCGGGACTGCTTGATAGTGCCCTGCCCGACATAGACGTAGACATGGATGTGGATGCGCCCGATCAGGGTTTGCCGGATATTGGCGGCGGAAACGTCATTGTCGCCATTCTGGCCTGGCTATCCGTCGGCAGGGTTCCGACGCTGATTATTCTGGCCGCGCTTCTCTTCGGTTTTGGTGTAATCGGCCTTGTGCTTCAGAACACGCTGTATGGCATGTTCGGCCTCATGATGCCGCCATGGCTGGCCATTATTCCGGCTTTCGTGCTGGCGCTTCCGGTCACACGGTATATCGGCCTCGGCCTCGCCCGTGTCATGCCAAAGGAAGAAACAAGCGCCGTATCTACGGAGACGTTTGTCGGCCGGCTTGCCACCATCATTCGCGGCATCGCCCGTGAAGGCCAACCCGCAGAAGCCAAGCTGAAAGATAGCGAAGGCCTCACTCATTACTTACTCGTCGCGCCTCTGGAATCAGGCACGGAGTTCGAGCCCGGACAGGAGGTGCTGATCGTTCAACAGAACGGGGCGACCTTCCTTGCCATCACGAACCCGCACCCGGCTGCGCACATCTGATTATAAATCCAGGAAAGGATGCAATATATGGAAAGCTGGACTTATTATGGCACCATCGCCGGTGCGGTTGTTCTGCTCTTTATCGTCACCGGCTTCGTGCTCGCCCGCCTCTTCCGGCGCGCGTCCAAGGAAGTCTCATTCGTCAGAACCGGCTTTGGCGGCCAGAAAGTCATCATGAATGGCGGCGCGCTGGTTTACCCGATCCTGCACGAGATCATTCCGGTCAATATGAACACGCTGCGCCTTGAAGTGCGTCGCCATCACGAACAGGCGCTCATCACCCGCGACCGTATGCGTGTTGATGTTCAGGCCGAGTTCTATGTCCGCGTCCAGCCGACGCTGGAAGCTGTGGCGAACGCAGCACAAACGCTCGGTCGCCGCACTATGCAGCCGGAACATCTGCGCGAGCTGATCGAAGGCAAGTTTGTTGACGCCCTTCGTGCGGTTGCTGCCGAAATGGCAATGGAAGAACTTCACGAACAGCGCGTCGCCTTCGTTCAGAAGGTACAGGCTGCGGTATCTGAAGACATTCTGAAGAACGGTCTGGAGCTGGAATCTGTGTCCCTCACCGGTCTCGACCAGACGTCAAAAGAATACTTCAACCCGGACAACGCGTTCGACGCTGAAGGTCTCACCAAGCTCACTATGGAAATTGAAGCGCGTCGTAAGAAGCGTAACGATATCGAGCAGGAGACCGAGGTCGAAATCCAGCTCAAGAACCTCGACGCCGAACAGCGTCGCCTGCAGATCTCGCGAGATAGCGAATACGCAAACCTTGAGCAGCAACGCGAAGTCGAAGTACGCCGTGCCGGTCAGGCTGCGCAGATCGCGCAGGAACAGGCCGAGCGCCGTCGTGAAGCCGAGCAGGCCACGATTATGGCCGACCGTCAGGTGAAGGAATCTGCCATTGCTGCTGACCGCGTGGTTCAGGAGCAGGATATTCAGAAAGACCAGGCGGTTGAAGCCGCTCAGGTTGAGAAGGAAAAGCAGATCGAACTGGCCCGTCAGGACCGCGACATTGCGATTGCCGAGAAATCCCGCGCCAATTCCGAAGCTGATGCCGAAGCTGACCGCGCACGCGCTATTGCTGCAAAAGCTGCTGAGGAAGTTGTCACATCCCGTGAGACTGAAATCGCAGAACGTGACAAGGCTATCGAACTGATCGAGGCGAAAAAGATCGCCGAGCAACAGGCTATTGCCATCAAGGTTGCGGCTGAAACCGAGAAGGCTGCTGCGGCTGACAAAGCTGAAGCTGTACGCGTTGAAGCCGATGCACACGCCGCTCGTCTGCGTATCGAAGCGCAGGGTGATGCGGACGCAGAAAAACTCCGCGCCGAAGCCCTGGAAGCGGTTTATCGTGTCGAAGCGGAAGGTAAGCGCGCAGTCAACGAAGCGGCTAACGTGCTCAGCCCTGAGCAGATTGCGATGCAGATCAAGCAGGCGCTCATCGAGTCTCTGCCTGCGATCATCGAACAGTCCGTCAAGCCGATGGAAGCGATCGACTCCATCAAAATCCTCAATGTTGAGGGCCTGAACGGTGTCGCTAATGGCGCGGGCGGCGGCGGAAGCTCCGAAGGTGGCAGCGTGGCGGATCAGGCGGTAAGTGCTGCCCTGAAGTACCGCGCACAAGCACCACTTCTGGATAGCCTGATGGCAGAGCTAGGCCTGAAAGGTGATGCTCTGAACCACCTCACTGGGGCGGTGAATGGTTCGGATAAACCGGCCAGCGACGCGTAACTTTACCGTCCATTTGAACGCAAAACCCCGGACAGACCGTTCGGGGTTTTCTTATTCTGGTGAGTTCCCTTCCGGCTCACTGTCCGTTTTTGGCGACAATATCCGGCACAGCACCAGATCGCCCGTCACGTTTACCGCGGTGCGCGCCATATCGAGGATACGGTCCACACCCAGAACCAATGGCAGGCCCGCCAGCGGAATACCGAAGCTCGCAGCTGTCGCAGACAGTATGGCGATACTCGCGCCCGGCGCAGCTGGTGCACCGATGGAGGCGCCGGTGAGCGTAATCATCACCAGCGCCATATCCCCGAAGGACAAACTAGCCCCGCCGATATCGGCCAGAAACACAATCGCCACCGTCTGATAGAGCGCAGTGCCCGCCATATTCACAGTAGACGCCAGCGGGATGACAGCGCCTGCGAGCGATGTAGGCGTCTTCAGCTTGTCGACAGCTGTTTTCATCGTCAGAGGCATCACCGCGGCAGAACTGGACGTCGAGAACGCCAACAGCTGGACTGGGCCGACCGCCTTCAGAAATGCGCCGGCCCCGATACGCCCGAACACCGCAGCGATCATCAGATAAAGCACAAGCAGAGCCAGCAGACCTGTCAGGACGATGGCGCAATACACCGCCAGATCAGTCAAAGTCTGTACGCCGCTCGCCATCATGGTTTCTGCCATCAGGCCGAACACAGCCAGCGGCGCAAAGCGCATGGCCACGCGGATCACCGTCATACTGATTTCGAGCATAGCCTGAGAGAGCGCGACCAGTGGACGGGTCAGCTCGCGGTTATCGGCAATCACGGCGGCGATGCCCACGAAAAGCGAGAAGACCACAATCGCCAGCATGTCCTGCTCTAGCAAAGAGGCCGTAATATTCTGCGGGATCAGATTTGTGATCATGTCCGGAATATCGCGCGTCATATCCTGCAGTGTAGAACTTGGCTCCGGCGCATCAGGCGTCACAAAAGGAAGGCGCGGCGCGGCAGGCACTGCTGCCGTAACATCACCTGCCCCACCGGGCCTGACCAAACGGGCCAGAAAAAGGCCGATAGCCGACGCGGCGACCGTCGTGGACAGGATAAACAAAAGCAGTTTGCGGCCGATAGATTTCAGAGCATCACTACTGCCCGTGCCCGCAATACCGAGAATGATAGAGCTCGCCGCCAGCGGAATGATGACCATCCGGATCGCTGCGAGAAACAGCTTTCCTGGGAGAGCTACCCATTTGCCAATCAGCTCTGCGGTCTCGCGCGAGATAAGCGCAAGATCAGGCCCCAGCATCAACCCGAAGGAAATACCGAACACGAGCGACAGGATCACCTGCAGCCACAAACGGCCACGGATCAGCGCGTCCAGTCGGTGGCTCAGGCGGCGATAGGTAAAGCGTGTTTGTGGCATGGTCATACGGCTCTGATGTGCAGGCTCTGCGAAGGCAGCAAAATACACTTTCGGCCACAAAAGCGACAGCGGACCGATTGTCGCCAGTCGGATCGGGGCAGACGTCAGCCACATAGTTAATTTCATTTTTTCCTGAAAAATCAATCAGAAGGACTCAACCCAAAAGGGAAAACGGACTCCAAAAATGCGCCCAACTAAACACATTAATATATAGACAGAACACTGTAAATAATCACATTTCTATTTCTGTTCGATATTTTTGATTCTCGCATCTGGCGAAATTTCAATTTCTACGAGACCCTGCCTTTGCTCGAAAGAGCACACAAAGAAGGGACGTTTCATTATGAGGAAAACGCTTAAAGGGGCCGCTCTGGCCGCTATCTCACTCACGTGTCTGGGAGCCGCTGACGCCGGCGACTATCAGTACATTGGTGACGTGATTTTGAACGGGTCGAGCTATTGCCCCCGGAACAGCATGCCGGCCGAAGGTCAGACGCTGGACATCGCCTCTCACCAGGCGCTCTATTCACTGATCGGCGTCATGTATGGCGGGAATGGGATAAGCAATTTCAACCTACCAGATTTGCGAGGCCGCATTCCTATGGGCCGAGGCACGACAATGGGCGGTGGGCCAACATTCATCCAGGGTCAGACAGATGGAACAGAAACGCGCGCACTCAGCGGCGCCAATCTGTATACGCACAATCATGCGCTCCAGTCAGCGAATGAAGACACAGATACCGGCGACTCGACGAATGCAATGCTGGGCGATCTGAGCTCGTTACCGTCTGCCGCGCACTATTACCACGCGGGTCCAGTCGCGCCGGACGAAATGCTCGACACAGATTCTATTTCAACGACGGGTCAGTCCCAACCGTTCGAAAACCGACAGCCAATCATCGCGATGCGCTGGTGCATCTACATTAATGGCGACTATCCACCGCGCAGCTAAACCAGCAATCCCGAAATTCCACGAGTAAGAGGAGACGAATATGCGTCGCTCACAAATTCTGAAATCCATGGGTATTGCGGCATTCAGCGCAGCCCTGTCTGGAACCGCCCATGCGGGGCCTTCTACCTATATGGGTGAAATCATTGTTACGGCAGCATCGTATTGCCCATATAACACCGTCGAAGCGGTGGGTCAGCTGATGGCGATTGCCGACAATCCTGCGCTGTTTTCATTATACGGCACAACATATGGGGGAAATGGTACGACCAGCTTTGGCATGCCTGACCTGCGCGGACGAGCACCTGTCCATTATGGACAAGGCCCGGGGCTTACCTATTATCCCTGGGGTGCAGAGACAGGTGTTGAACACAATTACCTGACGGTCGCTAACATCCCACCACACAATCACAATGTTCTGACCACGTCGCAACCGCCGAACACGAACGATCCGGACGATGCACATCTGGCAAGCGCATCTTCCCCACTGCGTGCGGTCACAGGCTCAAGCGTCAATACGAGCTATGATTTTGCGTCAACGCAGATCGGTCCAAGCGGCAGCGTTTCGCCCGACCCTGTCGAAAATGTGCAACCGATTCTGGCGATGCGTTACTGCATCACGGTGAATGGCTCCTATCCGCCGCGCAGCTAAGCAGATCAAATAAGGAAAATAGACATGCTAAAGAAGCTTTCTATCGCAATAGCGTCTGCCGCTGCACTGCTCGGCACGACAGGAACCGCAAATGCTGGTTCTGATCCATATATTGGCGACGTGATCCTCACCTCGTACAATTTCTGCCCACGCGACTTTATGGAAGCGAGTGGTCAGACCCTGCAAATCGCACAGTATTCAGCACTCTACGCGTTAATCGGCACCACCTATGGCGGCGACGGACGGATCAATATGGCACTTCCGAACCTGAACGGACGCGTGCCGGTGCATTACGGACTGGGACTGGGACTCCAGAACAATTATCCATGGGGGATGTATTACGGTTCGCATACCTCATACATTTCCCAATCTAACTTTCCCGAGCACTCGCACACGCTGCAAGCGTCTCCGGACCAGCGGAACAGCGCCTCATTCGATGGCGCGCTTATGGCTCAATTCCCGAGCACTGCGCTGGCATACACGGATCTCGGAACAAATAATGGGCCGGACTTTGCCTCGGACGCCATTACCACTGAGGGCGCTGGAAATACAGACGTCTTTAACACCCAGCCATCTCTCACAATGATGTGGTGTATTGCGGTCGACGGCGCCTTCCCGCCACGGTCATAGAAACACTCGTATTCCGGCCTGTTATCGTTGATACAGGCCGGATACTTCAAAGACGCTCCGCAACGCCAAATCTGACACAAAGTTCCATGCATTCAGGCATATCTGCCATTACCTTTATTTTGTGTAAGTCACTTTTTGGTGCGTATAGTAGCAGAAAAAGCCGCACATAAATCTTCTGAGTACTTCGAATACTTCAGGAGATTGATACAATGGAACTTACATTTAACGGCAAAACTGCATTCGTTACAGGCGCCGGCTCCGGCCTCGGCTCAGCCATCGCAGACACATTAGCAACGTCCGGTCTTACCGTCGCAATCGCCGACCTCAATGAAGACGCCATAAATGCGAAAGTCGACGAGATCCGCGCCAACGGCGGCAATGCTCTTCCTTACAAACTCGATGTGTCCGACGCAGAGGCTGTCGAGGCTGCGATTGAAGATTTCCGCAAAGCGGCGGGTGGGCTGAATTATATCGTCAACAATGCGGGCATTGACGGACCACACGCGACACCCGGCGAGTATCCCGTCGACGCCTGGAATAAAGTCATCGATGTGAACCTTCACGGCGTATTCTACGGCGTGCGTTATGGCGTTCCGGCCATCAAGGCATCGGGCGGCGGCGCGATCGTCAACATGTCATCGATTTTCGGATCTGTCGCGATTGATGCATCCCCGGCTTACGTCGCATCAAAACATGCGGTCGCCGGCCTCACGAAATCAGCCGCACTCGCACACTCGAAAGAAGGGGTCCGCGTGAACGCTGTCGGACCAGCATTTATCCAGACACCCCTGGTCGACAATAATTTCACTGAGGATGAAAAACAGGGGCTGATCGATCTCACCCCTATGGGACGGCTAGGAAAGCCTGAGGAAGTCGCAGCCCTCGTCGCCTTCCTGCTATCTGATCAGGCAAGCTTTATTACAGGGTCCTACCACCTCGTAGACGGTGCCTTCACGGCGCAATAAGCGGGTGTCTCCTATATCGGGAGGGGTGGCACGCTGCCTCTCCCGATATGCGACCGGCCTTAGTCTACTGCGGGGCGACCGCGCGCATTGAATTTTCGCAGATGGGCTTCCTGCATAACGCGCAACAGCTCCTCGATACGAAGCGGCTTGGAGATAAAATCATCCATACCACCCGCAAGAAGACGTTCTCGTTCTCCCACCATCGCGTCCGCTGTCACAGCCACCACATAGATGTTGGCGAAATGCTTACCGCTTTCGCGAATGGCGCGGGTCGCCTCCACTCCGTTCAGGCGCGGCATGTTCTTATCCATAAGAATGACATCGAAGGCATTATTTTCGAGCCTGTTCAGGCACTCGACGCCATCCGCCACCATTTCAAAGTCCACACCCAGAATTTTCAGATACTCGCCCAGCACCAGTTTGTTGACCTCATGGTCCTCCACGACAAGCGCGCGCAGCTCACCAAGCTCGGAGAGCATGACAGTATCGTCTTCTTCGTCTTCCGGCTGCTCTACACAGCGCAAAGGCAGGCAGGCGCAGAACACGCTGCCCTCCGGACCGGTTCTTTCAAGCGTCAGCTCACCGCCCATTAGCTCGATCAACATACGTGAGATCGGCAGACCGAGGCCCGTGCCACCCTCAACATTATCCCCGCTCACATCACCCTGAACAAAGGCTTCAAAGATACGTGGCACCGCTTCGGGGCTGATACCATTTCCGGTATCACTCACCCGCATTTTGAGAACCGCGCTGTCATTGGTGCAATCGGTGAGTTCCGCCTCAAAGCGCACCTCACCCGCATCAGTATATTTCACTGCGTTGGAGACCAGATTATGCACGACCTGCCGCAAGCGCAGTTCATCCAGCTCGGCACCAATATTCAGCTCGTCCGGAAGGCTGACCACAAAACCAAGCCCACGCGCCTCAGCGACTTCTGCCCAGCCCTGAACGTCTTTTTCCAAAGCCGAACGCAAATTGGCCGGTTGAAGCGTGATGGTCATCTTACCCGCTTCGATTTTAGAAAGGTCGAGCAGGTCATTGAGGATCAACAGGAGCGAGTCACCGGATTCGCGCAGCGTCTCCGTCAGTTCCTTCTCGCGCCGGTTTAGATCAGACCGGATAAGAACGTCTGTAAGCCCGATAATGCCATGTAATGGCGTGCGTAGCTCATGGCTCATCTTGGCCAGAAACTCGGACTGGGCTGCCTCTGCCCGCGCGGCACGTTCGGCATTCTCTCGCATTTTACGAAGCGCCATGAATGTGCGCCCCGTCAGCATGGCTGACAAAGTGGCGGAAAGCGTCATGAAGTAAAATGCGTTGGTTGCCCGGTTCAGGTCACGATGTCGCTCGCCCGATGCCCATTGCACCGGAGCGTCCCACGTCACCCAGGCCAGAAAACAAATCACCAGCGTCCCAACGGCCCAGAAAATAATCGCCGCCCGTCGCCCCGAAATATACCCGCACAGGAGCGGACCAACGATCAGTAGCGGCACAAGCGCAGAGTTGATACCCGCATCCTGAGGCAGAGCCGAAGCGATCATCCCCAGAAACAACATGGCCGAGAAGATGACGGCATAAACATCGTAATTCTTGTACCAGCGCAGCGAATGAACGGCTGTCGCGATACAAACTACGGTGACGGTGCAGATGGTGTGGTCGTACGTCCACTCGCCGTGATCGATGGAAATGACGGTCAGATTGATCAGCTGCATGACGACGAACATCAGCCCGACGAGCCAGATCGCACGATACCGGATCAGGTCTTCGGTTGGCGTCTCCGGATCAATCCGCAAAAGGCGCTCATATCGCTGGATTAATGTCATGCTCCACCCCGAACGAAGATGACCTTTCCCAACGATCACCCCCCTCTAACATGATCACCCAGCCCGCAGGCCCTCGCGATCAATTTGAGCATCCCTATAGCGGGAAGGGTCTAACAAAGACTAACCAGAGGGGAATTTCTTTCAAATTTCGCCGCCGCCGTTTGCAGGCCGGAAAACGCTTTGCGCGACACTGTCTGCAGGAGTGATCAGACATGACCGGTGTGAAACGAGTTCGAAATAAAGCCTGGCTTAGCGCACTCGCCCTTTTGGGCGGTGCCCTCACGCTTGCGGCCTGCCCGTCTCCCGGCGCTGACGAACTTGCCCGCATAGAACGCATTCGCGGCGCTGGCGTCACGCCGTCTGCGGAGCCATTGCCACTTGAACTACAGACCATGCGCAATGTGATTCAGGAACGTGATGGCCTTTATTCACGCAATCACGTCATCACGACAGGAAACTGGATGGCAAGCTGCCAGTATTCCCGGAACGGGAATGGCCAACATGCCGCTTGTGATGTCGCGCCATTCTCCGGCGAAATCCTTTCAGGACATCCCGTGCCGGTTCCCAACATGGCGGTCACAGAGCATCGCTCAGGACGCGCGCCAACGATCACCCTCGTCATCCATAGCGCGCAGGAGGGCACAGGCTGGGCCTTTGCATGCGGCAACCGCACCCGCCAGATCGGTGAAGGCCTTAACGGGCGCGCACTGTTGGACGAGCGGGCCTCGCAAGTCTTCCTGAACGTGATGAAAACCCGCGATTGTGAGTTCAGCTTTGTCCCCGAAGGCTCGCAGGACAGGGTCGTCATTCGCCATCTGGCACACGGCTTTGAAGAAGCGCACACATACGCCACACGTTATGTGACCAGCCCGGACTGACCGGCGGCGCCTGCCTGAAATATCTGTAATCCTCGGAACGTTCGCCCACAAAGCTGCGTTGAGTCTGCATACCAATTAAGGAGGCAGATATGATGCCCATAACTAAAATGTTTGCCGCATCAGCGCTCTCCCTTGGCCTGATCGGCACCTCAGCACCGGCCTTTGCCGACCCGCCACACTGTCCACCAGGACATGAAATGCAGGGACGCTGTGATAACGACCGCCAGGACTGGCGCGACCGCGATGATGAACGCAGAGCTTATCAGGAAGGTTATGAAGACGGCCAACGCGACGCGATCCGTTACGGCGACCGCACATATAACGACTACCGTGTGATCCGTGACTATGACCGGTACGGACTGACCCCTCCCCCGTCCGGCCATTACTATGCACAGGTAGATAATAACGAGGTCGTCCTCGTTGCTGCAGCATCGCAGCTTATTATGGAGTTCCTGAACTAACTCTCAGGAACACCTGGGGGCGGTTCCGTTCCCCCGCTCCCATGGCGCCAGAGTTTATACCCGCTCTGGCGCTTTTTCTCGGCAGGTTTGCGCCTTGGCCGTCAGGTATTTCACTTCTTCTGCGGTGAGGCTCTCACGCGCGATTTCAAAGAAGCATTCCATTAAATCATCCAACTGCTTGCGTCGCTCCTCGCCGAGGCGTACCCGCAAATGCTCCGTCATGGCGACAAACTGTTCGCCCGCGGTCACATTGCGCGCCGCGAATGGCAGTACGCGCCACAGGCTTGCGCGCATCAGATTATCAAACCCGTCAACGGGCGCGAGCACGCGCGGCGCATCATTCTCATCGCGTCGTACCGAAAACAGATCCTCGCGCTCGCCCAACAAAGTAAGCGCTGCGCCCATCCAGTGCATGGCAGTGATAGCGGTATGAGGGTCATTTACGCCGGGCGATAGCGCGCGCAATGCAATCTCGGAAAGCTCTTCAGCCAGAAAGCCGGCATCCTGCATCGGGGTACGCATGGCCCCGAGAGCCACAACGGCGCGAAGCTCGCTCTCGATGGCGTCACTATCCTCGTGCGCCTCCAGCCCGACAACACGCATGGCCGCGTCTCCGGATGTGATGAAACCGCCCGGCAGGCACAAAAGCTCTATCGTCAGATCATACTTGCTCGCGAGAGCGATAAGGCTCTCCCCGTCAATGATCCGGATATAGCCGGATTTATTCACCCGTATCGCACGCCCGTCAGACAGTTTCTCTTCCAACGCGTCCCGATCAGACGTCTCGCTGCCCTCGCCGAGTGGCGTTGGAAACCGCTCATCGAGCTGACTGCAAAGTTCACTACCAATACCAGCGACCAGACGCGAGACATGGATGGATTGCGGGACGTGGTGAATAAAATAGATCAGGACACCAATTGAGCAGATCGCCAATGCGATCGCGCCCAGTAGTGCGATATGAGGCACAAACTCGGACGCCATTTCATCGCTGGCATCGGCTGGCGCGCTTTGCACGGCGCGCAGAACCAGCAGACAGTAAAGGAACGTGGCGGTAAAGGTTCCGAGCGTGATCTGATTGGATCTGTCCCGCATGAAGGTTGTCAGAAGACGTGGCCCGAACTGAAAGGCTGCGTTCGAAACCGAAACCAATGTGATGGAAAACACGACCCCGCCGACCGTGACCATGGACCCGGCGACCGTGGACAACACAGCCCGTGCTCCTTCCGGCTGGTTATCAAAAAGCCAGCCCAGCCACTCAGGCGCTGTATCGCCAATCGCGCTATCGACGCGAATCCCAATATAGGAAAGCGCCGCTGCAATAATCGCCATAATCAGCGGGATGAACCAATAGCTCGACCGGATATCATCCAGCGTGTTCAGAATATAACTTTTCAAGAGACCCTCTTCTTTCAGTGAAAGAAGCGTTCAAAACAGTGATTGGTTCCGCGGGTCTTAGAAACGGCAAATCGTCTCTGGCTCAGGCATATCGAGGCGCTCTGCCTGAACGCTATCATTCTGGTGGTTCATATATATCCGTGTATCGGCATAGCGCAGGGATTCAATCTGCCCCTCCGGCACGGAAAAGACATTGCACGATCTTGGGCGAGATTCTCCACAATAGGGCTCAAGGGAGGCGCCTCGTTCCATGCCCGGAATGAACTGATAGAAATGGGCACGTCCGAATGGACGCTCGGTGCGGAGCACGTACTGAATCCGCGTCGGAACGTAACGCCCCTCCGCGTCAGGTGCCCAATTGAGTATGTAACGGGTGTACCCACCATCCTGCCTGCGCGTGTAAGCAAAACTGAGCGCCGCAGGCGCACGCCCTCCGAGTTCGCAAAGTTTTGGCTCCTGCGCCAGAAAGTTCAGCTCTCTTGGATCCGTCGAGGCGTCGGAAACATATCCGGCCCGCTCCAACTGGTCAGCAATGCGAGTATACTCCATGGACAGGCTGATATTCCCGTCGCCAATCGACTGGGTCAAAATCCGCTCGCGCGGAAAAACACCCGTCACCGCATCACTTTGCGCCCACGCCAGAAGTCCAGATGCGCTGAAGGCGGAAATGACGGCAAATGTGCAAAATTTTCTGATCATAGCGTCCCCCATTCTAGTCATTATGCGGGCTAATTGACGTTACGGCAAATCAGCGCCCCGCTGCGGCAAGCTGGAAAAAATGATTCAGAAATCACGTTTTTCTGAAATCCGTTTTCCTAAAACCAACGTAAGCACGCTGGTAAAGGGCACGGATAAGCCCTATATCAAACCTCTACTGCCCTGAGGGTATTCACCCGGGCGGGCGTTAAGTCCGGCGCAAGCCGGCTCGACCCTCGTCCCTCAGACCAAGGATTTCCATGACCATGGACAAGATCACAACACCTGGCTCTTACGAGCGCACAGAACCACTTACACGTCCTTCCCGTGAAGAAGCGGAAGACGCGGTCCGGACACTGCTCGCATGGGCTGGTGATGACCCACGACGTGAAGGTCTTATTGATACACCTAAGCGTGTCGTCAAAGCCTATGAAGAATGGTTCTCCGGCTATACAGAAGATCCGGTTGCCTATCTTTCACGCACATTCGATGACGTTCAGGGCTATGATGACCTCGTCATGCTGCGCGAAATCGACGTAGAGAGCCATTGTGAGCACCACATGGCGCCATTCCTTGGCAAAGCTTACGTCGCGTACCAGCCAACAGATGCTGTTGTCGGCATTTCCAAGCTCGCACGTGTTGTCGAAATTTTCGCAAAGCGTCTCCAAACGCAGGAAACCATGACAGCGCAAATCTGTGACGCAATCACAGAAAGCCTTGCACCAGCAGGCTGCGCGGTTCTGATCGACGCGAAACATCAGTGCATGACAACACGCGGCGTACACCACCCAGACGTCTCTACGATCACAACCCAGTTCACTGGCGTGTTCAAAACAGACAAAGATAAGCGCGACCGCTTCCTGCGTCTTGCAGGCAAATAAGCCTTAGCGCATAAGGCGGCTATGAGTTTTCAACCGCCCTTTTCCGGAAAAGAACAGGACGAAACTGAAAAGTTTCGTCCTAAGTTTGATGCCAATGGCCTAATCGCCGCTGTCGCGCAGGACGCTGATACCGGCGATGTTCTCATGCTTGCCTGGATGAACGCCGAAGCGATCACTGCTACGCTCGAAACAGGCCGCGCTACCTACTGGTCACGCTCGCGCGGCAAGCTCTGGGTCAAGGGCGAAACCTCAGGACATTTTCAGGACGTCATCGAAGTCTACACAGACTGCGATCAGGACGCCGTTGTTATGAAAATCCGCCAGACAGACGCGGCCTGTCACACCGGACGCAAGTCCTGTTTCTACCGGCGCGTTGACGGAACGAACCGTCTCGTCAAGACGGATAGCTGAGCAAAACCCTCTCCAATCACGCGAAGCCCATGCCGGAACACTCCGTCTCGCGGGAATAACGCTTTGATTTTTCGATCTTTCTGCGCTCAGCCCTAGACGATCACTCAACGCTGGATGACACTCTTCACATCTTAAAATCGAAATGTGAGGCGTAACGTCATGGCAATCATGAAATCAGAGCAGGTGCTCGCAGAATCCACAAAGTCTTTCGAAGACGCGATCGAGAAAGCTGTTGCACGGTTTTCAAAAACCGTTCGCGGCCTCGCGTCTGCCAATGTGAACAACATGTCCACGGTCATCAAAGACGGTAAAATCAAGAAATACCGTGTCAATCTCCAGCTTACTTTTGAAGTTGAAGAGCCGACGCCACCAAAGAAGAAAAAGAAATAGGCCTTACACTCAGGCCATGGATGACGGCGCTCGTAAGGGCGCCGTTTCTACATGAAAGAGGCGTCCGTCTCGAACGAACACATCTCACCTGTCGCCGGATGAGTAAAAGACAGACCCGCCGCATGAAGGCAGAGCCGGTCTGCACCTGCCATGCTTTCAGGGCTGCCATACCAGCCATCCCCCAGAATGCCGTGCCCCAGCTCCGCCATATGGATTCGTAATTGATGCGTTCGGCCCGTTAACGGTGTGAGCTCGACCAGCGTTTTTCCATCCAGCCGCTCCAAGACCTTCCAGCGCGTCTGCGAGGGCTTGCCGTCCTCATGCACCATATGCTTTGGGCGGTTCGGCCAGTCCTTCAGAATAGGCAGATCAACCTCGCCCTCGTCCTGGGAGATAACGCCATGCACCAGAGCCACATAACGCTTTATAACGGTTTTGGCCTCGAAGGCTTTGGAGAGGGTACGGTGCACATCTGCCCCGCGGGCAAACACCATCAGGCCGGACGTATCCATATCCAGTCTGTGCACGGTCAGCGCGTCAGGATAGGCAGCCTGCAACCGGCCGATCATACTGTCTTTGTGCTGGGGCAGTCTGCCCGGAACCGACAACAGCCCGGACGGTTTGTCGACCACGATCATCGCCTCATCCAGATGGATGACCGGAAGCGGGTCAGTTGCCGGAGGGCGATAATCGAGCGGGGCTTTCATGCCCCGCCCATATCAGAAATCAGTTCGCTTGCAATCAAACGACCGGACGCAGTGGCGTCACGCCGTCCGGGCCGAGCGTTGTTTCATAAGTCGCGACCTTCTCGGTCGTGAACTCACGCTCGAGAACGGTAGAGACTTTGTGATAGTCGGCCGTTGCCTTTTCAGGTGTCAGTTTCAGCATGGTGTAGCCATGTCCAAACGGGTCATACCAGACGACATCATCATTCGCGTCCGCCATGAGCTGGCCAAGGCGGTCAATCGGTGCGCTCGTGCCCATGCCCGGTGACGTGACAGACGTACAGCCGAATTCGACGCCGACGAGATCACCACCGTCATTGAGGTCATTCGCCCATGCCGTATGCGTATCACCCGTAATGACCAGCATGTTCGCGCCGGCATCCTTCGCCGCATCATAGAGGCGCTGGCGGGCCGCAGGGAAACCATCCCATGCATCAAGGTTGAATGACTGGCCGAGCGTGGAAAACGGCACAAGCATATTCACATAACCAGCCGGCAACATGCCGATCTCATCCGGCGTCAGCGTCTCGGTCAAATTCGGCAGTTTTACATTCGCCATGATGACCTGATTTGCCAGAAGCTGCCATGTCTTGCCGCCCTCAACCGAAGACTTCATGCCATCTGCCAGCCAGCTTTCCTGAAGGCCGCCGAGCATTGTTCGGGACGGGGCATTCACGCGTGTGTTCACATCCTGAACCGTCGCCATAATCTCTTCCGGCGCCATATCGCCGCGCACTTCGGTGAACCATGAAATCTCGTCAGACCGACCTGTCAGGCGTGACTCGAGCATGAAGATAGACGCCAGATCACCCCAGTCTGCGCTACGATAGATGGATTCTGCCGCGCGGCCCGGCTGAAGCTCGCGCACTGGCATCCATTCCATATAGGCCTGAACCGCAACCTGCTTACGGGCTGTCCAGTCACCTTCATTGTTTTCCGGATTGTGGTTTTCAGCGCCCGAACGATAGGAGTTATTCGTGCTCTCATGATCATCCCATGTGCAATACCACGGCGCGATCGCATGGGCGTCCTGCAGGTCCGGATCGGACTTATATTGCGCATGTCGGGTGCGGTAGTCCTCAAGCGTAACGATCTCTGTCACCGGATCATGACGGCGGCCGATCTGCTCGCCGACCTGACCGCCATAACCTTCCACGCCATACTCATAGATATAGTCGCCAAGGTGGATGACAGCGTCCACATCATCGCGCTGGGCAATGGCTTTGTAGACGTTGAAATAGCCGAACGGCCAGTTCGAGCAGGAGATTACCGCAAGGTTTGCCTGCTCTCCGCCGCTTGCCGGAAGCGTGCGTGTTTTACCGACCGGCGAATAGACCATGCCGGCATCTGTCTCGACGGCGAACCGGTAGTGATACACCGCATCAGACGGCAAATTCTGGAAGTCCGCCTTCACCGTATAATCGCGGTTGATACCTGTGTTTACCGGAAGGAAGTCGACGCCCTCGCCCATCGTGCCGTCTTCGAGCGCCTCAATTGCAGCGCGGTCCGTGCCGTAAAAAATCGTCACCCAGATCGGTTCGTTGGTATTGCGCTCAGGTGTGACCCGCGTCCAGAGGACAAACGAATCGTGTGTCGCGTCACCGGAGGCTACACCGTGATCAAAGCTGACACCGACCGGGCTTTTCTCGCGGCTATATTCTGAAACAGAACGGCCTGACGCACATGCGCCGAGACTTAATCCACCGGCGGCGCCCGCCATCAGTCCAAATACCTTACGACGAGAAATATCCATGGCATGTCCTCCTGAGAGCCCGTTCCGCTTCGCTTAGCTCAGCTCTGCGACGAGGTTGTGACACTCAGGAGGAGACTGGTCCAGATTACGCGGGGGAAGGCTGGAGACCTCCGGACGGTTCAGGGCCGTCATCATGAGCGTGATCATGATCCGGCTGCATCGCCTCATCATGGTCGTGCGTACAGTCATGCCCGCAGGTTTTACAATATTGATAGAAGACCAGCTTGTGCTCACCGCACCCGCCGCAATCAGCTTTGATGCGCAGGCCGCAATGCGGGCAGAAATCACTTCCAGAAGACATGGAAACCGACACGCTGCGATCACAACCCGGACACACACCTGAGCTCAGCTTCTTCAGCGCCAATTCATTCGGAATAGCTTTGCGACGTTCTGGTTCAGATCGTTTTTCGGCCGCCTTCTGGCGCTGGAGATAGGCTTTCATACCAAGAATGGTGAAATGGCCGACCGCAATGGCAATAATCACACCCACGCCATAGCGCACATAACCGCCATAGCTTGGAAGGTAGGGCACCAGCTCTACAAAAAAGGCAAAGGCCGAGAAAATCATAAAGCCCCGATAGAGCGGCCAGTAATTCCCCTTTCGATGCTTCACTACGAGGTACCCCGAAATCAGGAGTAGTGGCAGGGTCAGCATGAGGCGGTAGAGAAATACGCGCGTCTCAACACCGGTGAAATACGCATCGTATTCAGGCTGCGCCTCAAGACGCAGGCGGCCCAGCCTTTGCTGAACATCCACACGTTCGCGGCGCAACTGGCTCACATCGCGCTCCAGCGCGGCTTGTTCAATCTGAACATTGGCGAGGCGGTCGCGGACGACTTCAAGGTTCAGCGTGCGCGCAGCCACTTCCGGGTTCTGGTCGAAGGCTTCCGTAACCGTGCGGTTATCAAACCAGGCGTTCAGCGCATCCGTCGCTGACGCAAGCTCGGTTTCAGCAATTTCAACGCGGGTCTGATGATCTTCAACGGCAATGACGGCATCGTTTATAGCCGTATCGACCATCGCCAGCTCAGCATCGAGCTCTGCTTTTTCCTCTCTGTCTATAAAGCTATCTATGGATCTCTGGTCGGTTATCGTCGGCAGATCACGGATTACCAGACTTCCGAGACCGATCAGGCACCCGGCGAAAACAATGGAAATCAGCCACATCACGACAGAGTAAATCTGCTGCGGTCTACGAGAATTTTCGGTCATAAACATCCCTCACACAAAATGTGAGCGATTGTTTACTTACAAATAAAGGCGAAAATGCGGCCACCATTCAATCCTGCCCGGCTTCGGCGCATCAAGCAGCCAGGGCATCTCCGCACCCTACCAAACCTCTGATTACATACAGTTTATCACCACTCCAACAGAACAAAACGATAAAACCTTTCAGCGGCCAGCACAGTTTTTTCACCTTCAAATGGAACCAAACTGCCAGTTTCGGACGTTTACCTTCCAGACTTCAACATCATTAAATGGAACCCCGCTCATGTCCGCCGCCCACGCAGAAACAGTCGTCGACTTCAACATCCAGCCGGATACCCGTCGCTTTTCGCAGGGCTCGGCATCACGCAATGCAATCATGGCTGCGGCACGCGAAGAAATTCGTCGTTCAGGCTGGAGAGGCTTTGACCTTCAGTCCGCCCTCAATCATGTAAAAGCCCCGACAGCGCAAATTGAAGAATACTGGCCGTCGACTGCCTGCCTGGTTGTTGACGCGGTTCTTGATGTTCTCGAAACGCCCGTTATCAGCGACCACCATCCGCTGAATGAACAACTGGCACGCCTGATCGACCCGGTCGTCGACATGGCGCGCTCTGGTAGCGATGCCATCCTCATGCGTAGCGCCCTTCTGGCCGCAGCCGATGAGGCAGACGCCAACAAGCTGTTCCGCGCGCATATCAATGACCATTTCAAGCGCCCTCTTAAACAGGTTCTTGCAACTGCCCGCGCGAAGAAAGAAATCCGCCAGCTCTATGACGTGGACATGGCGATGGAAATTCTCTTCGGCCCGCTCTGGCACCGCCTGATCGTACTCCGCGCACCCTTCCCTGAGTCCACCAGCATCAATGCTGTAACGGGCCTGATGGATCACCTTCGCGGATAAACCTCCGCCCTGCGTCAAGCGAGTTCCCTTTTGTCGGAACTCGCGGTAAAGACGCCCCATGCCCAGCACACATAGTTTTACCGTAGAGGCCGACGCAGCCGGAACGCGTCTTGACCGTTGGCTCACAACCCAGCTTACCGACCTGTCACGCTCGCGCCTGAAAGGGCTGATCGACGACGGTCAGGTCATCGCCGGGCATGACAAACCGATCGACCCGAAATTCAAGGTGAGCGCGGGCGAGACCTACACGCTCACCCTGCCAGATCCCGAACCTGCCACGCCGCAGCCGGAAGATATTCCGCTGGACGTTCTGTTCGAGGACGAGCACCTCATCGTCATCGCAAAGCCATCCGGCATGGTCGTGCATCCGGCACCCGGCGCATGGAGTGGGACGCTGGTTAACGCGCTTCTGCACCATTGCGGCGACAGCCTCTCCGGCATTGGCGGCGTTGCGCGCCCCGGTATTGTGCATCGACTGGATAAGGACACATCCGGCGTTATGGTCGTGGCAAAGTCAGAGGTCGCCCATACCGGCCTTGTCGCCCGTTTTCAGGCGCATGACATGGACCGGCACTATCTGGCCATCACACGCGGTGCGCCGCGTCCTCTGATCGGCCGTATCGAGACGCGCATCGACCGGTCCTCATCCGACCGAAAGAAGATGGAAGTCGTCCGCGAAAGCGTACGTGCTCCGTCTGCCGACTGGCATGAACCAGAAGGCGGCGACGGATATGTCGAAAAAGGCAAGCACGCCATCACGAATTACACGACGCTGGAAGGCTTCGGCCATCTGGACGAGAAATCAGGCCTGCCTGCTGCAGCGATGGTCGAATGCCGTCTGGAAACGGGCCGTACTCACCAGATCCGCGTACACATGGCACACATCAATACGCCGGTGATCGGCGATCCGGTCTATGGCAAGCACAAGGGCATCAAAGCCTTTGGTGAGGGCGAAGCCTTCATTGAGGCTACCACTGCTGCGCGCCAGTTCCGCCGTCAGGCGCTCCATGCCTATATTCTTGGGTTCGAACACCCTGTCACAGGCGAGGCCCTGCACTTTGAACAGCCACCACCTGATGACATGGCCGACCTCATCGCCAAACTGCGGGCGATGTAGGCCTAGGCATTCAGTTCCAGCCGCATCGGCTTGATCGTTATCTCGCCTGTGCTCTCATCCGCTTCGACTGATCCGGGATCAGCGCCGATGAATGTCTGACTGACTTTGCCAGCGCGCGTTTCTCGCGTGACTTCGATGAGCGGACCACGGCGCGCTGTCAGCGCTTCTTCGATCAGCTCCAGTATTTCCTTCATACCTTCAGCGTCAGCGCCCAGTGTGAGAGGCGAAACCTCCGAATGCATGACACTGCCATTTTCCGCGCGGCGACCTTCATCCAATGGCATCCCGCCTGATACATAGATGACGGGCACTCCCTGACCGTTAATCGTCACCTCGACGTGAAAGTCGATCTCACTACCTTCCTGCGCGACGACAGCAGGAGCAAACACCAAAGACACAATTGCAGCGGCCAGAACGCCTCGACGTGATAGAAAGCTCATCCATCCCTCCCGGTTTGCCCCAATCTAGCACATGAGAAGCCAAGACTGAAAAACGCGCATATTTCGGTCTGTACCCGAATACATCTTTTTTAGCTTTATCTCGGAACCAGGCCTGTCAGTCTGCGTTTAGCACCCAACAAGGGAAGACCAGACATGACGAACAAACTGCTGCTCACCGCAGCTACTGCACTTTTCATGACCGCCTGCTCACAGGCCGAAACCCCACAAACAGACCCAGCACCTGAAACGCCGCTGCCGACAGAAACATCCGGCGAGAGCCTGCCAAGCATGATGAACGCGCGCGGCACGCTGACCGGCGTTGATGGCGCAGAGATTGGCGGCGTAAACCTCATTGAAGGCCCGAACGGCGTTCTGCTGCGCGTTACCGTGCAGCCAGGGTCGCTTGAGCCGGGCTGGCATGGCCTGCACCTGCACCAGGTTGGCGATTGCTCTGACATCGGCACATTCACGAATTCTGGCGGCCATATCGGCAAAGTTGAAGGCGGTCACGGCCTTCTCAATCCAGCTGGCCCGGAAGGCGGCGACATTCCGAACATCTGGGTCGCGGCGAACGGTTCGGCTGGCTATGAAGCCTTCACAACGCTCACAACCGGCGCAGAACTGCTGGATGATGATGGTGCCGCGCTGATCATTCATGCTGATGAGGACGATCATATGTCCCAGCCGATTGGCGGAGCCGGCCCGAGGGTCGCTTGCGCAGTCATCAACTGAACGAACAAAAAACGGGGCCAGACGGCCCCGTTTTTCATTTCAGCGCTCTACAGCCGTGATCAGGCGGCACTGTCTTTCTTAGCCATTGCGATAAGACGTTCCATCAGATTTCCGGAGAGGTTTTCATCAAACTTCACACCGGACTCTGTATCACTGGACCAGGCCGTCTGCGCTTCGACCGTGCCCATATGGTCAGGAAGCGTAACATTGAATCGTCCACGGCTTGGCTGGTCCAGACGCGCGCCGCTTGCAGACAGATCCTTTATCACGGCCTGACGCGACGCGTTATTCTGCGTCACCGTAACCGGCCGATCCGTCTTCGTACGTGGAGCACCGCGATTATCCGCAGCCGCAACAGCGCGCTGGACGATTTGCGGAATCTCCTCATTGGCAGAACGTGAGGCTGACGTCATATCATCGACCTGACGGGCCATTGTGGTCGCATTATCGGCAGTTTCCTGCGTGATGCGTGTCAGATCAGCAACCTGACGCGCCACATCTTCAATCGCCGCGCGGTTACTATTCAGGAAACCGGTAAAGGAGTCCGTCGAAGCCCGCTGTTCTTCAACGGCCGCCGCCACAGACGATGTCACACCGCCCAGCTGTTCGATAGAAGACGAGATACGGTTGATTGCATCAACAGCCGTACGGGTGCGCGACTGGATCTGCCCCACACGCTCGGTAATTTGCGTCGCGGATGTATTGGTCTGCGAGGCCAGCTGCTTGATCTCGGAGGCAACGACCGCAAAGCCTTTGCCATGCTCGCCAGCACGCGCAGATTCGATCGTGGCATTGAGAGCTAGCAGATTTGTCTGCTCGGCAAGCTCAGTGATCACACGAACGAAGTCACCAATCTGCTGGGTTGCCTCGTCCAGCTCTTCAACCGTCTGACGTGAATCGACCGCCAGCTGGACCGTATCACGCGCCATTTTATCACCGCGCATAATGCTTTCAGCCACTTCGGCAATAGCCGCATTGAGTTCGTCAGCGAGATCAGAAGCGCGCTGAGTGCCATCAAGTGATTCAGATGTCGCCTGATTGGCCTTGCTTGCATTCGAAGACGCGTCGGACAGGCGTGTACGCATACTATCGGCGTTGGATGCAAGGTCTTCAGCCGTCACCACGATTTTGGACACCGTCGCATGCGTCGCCTCTTTCACTTCATGCGCCATGCGGTCCAGCACCTCACGGCGTTCAACGAGCGCTTTTTGTTCGTTCTCAGAATTCTGCCGCATAAGCGCTTCGCGCTGGCGTGACATCTCCATGAACTGACGTGCGGCGCGTGCCAGAACGCCAATCTCATCGCCGCGGTCTGTACCCGCAATCTTGAGATCGGTTGCGCCTTTAGACAGTTCGTCCAAAGAATTTGTGATGCTCGCCATCGGCTTCACAATGCTGGACACCAGAACATAAGATACGACAATCGTCAGCAGGGTAAGCAGCACAGAACCTGCAACAACGGCCCAGACGACCATGGTCAGATGGTTCTGTTTTTCTGTCGCCACAGCCAGAATATGTTCGGATACCGCATCAGTGATATCCATCATCTGCTCAATGCGGCTCGTCGTCAGATCAAACCATTCATTGCTCGTGACATCCGGCAGCTGACCATCATAGCCTGCGCGATGCAGGTTCTCGCGAATATCGGAAATTCGCTGGCTGGTCGCATTGCCTTCCAGCTGGTCCAGCACTGAAGTCCAGTCGTCACTCATGGCAGAACGATAATTGGAAAGCATTTGCTGCTGCTGGCTGTTCAGAGTAATCAGCGCCTCATGCGCTGCATCATTGATCGCCCCGGAGGCGAGCACAGCGCTCCCACGTGCGCGTTCGAGACCGGCCGCTTCTTTCGCATATGTCAGCTGAAGCAACCCCTGAAGCGCGCCTGCAAGGTCAGCATCGCCCACAAGCGTTGCCTCATCCGCGATAAGCGTAATCAGACGGTTGATGACTTCTGTATAGGGGCCAACGGCCTGAGGTACTGGCAGGTTTTCACGGCGCACACGTTCGCGATGCGCATCCAGAGCCTGTAGAGAGGAGCGAGCATGCTGCACGTGCTCACGCTGCAGATCAGTCGTCAGCTGTCCGGCAAAGTCATCAGCAGCCGAGATAAAGTTAGAGCGAAACTGATCAGCCCGGCGCGATTGCGTTTCCAGCTGCGAACCTGCCTGCGCAGATTTACCCGAGCCGATAAAGGCCGCCGTACGCCCTCGCTCGACCTGCAATTCATGCACGAGCTCACTGACAGACCGGGAGAAGCCTGTCAGCTGCACGGTATGGCGCATGCTTTCGACGGTTTTCCACTGACTATAACAAAAAATAAGTGCAAAAAATGTGAGGCCCAGGATCGGTAATGCGACCGCCAGACCCATTTTCCATTTAATAGGAAGGGATGATAATGTTCGTTGCAGCACCTGCGTCTCCCGCGAAGGTTGTGAATATCGCTAACAGATACCGCACTCTGGTTAACTTTATTCTACTGAAAGGAGAGAAAGCTCACGAACACATCAGCTTAAAGTTACCAAATTTTGCGTTTCTTTTTTGGCCGAAACGGGTTCAATCGGCTTAAATTGTACCTACATAGCGTAGGTGTGCTGCCGATGCTGACGGGGCATGCAGGGTTGATTGCTGCATCTCAGATGGGCGATTTTTTTGAAACCTGGAACGTTCGCAAACGTCACTTAGTGAGTAGGCGAGTCTTTCATGGGAGGTAATTACATGGCTGGAACTTCAGTCGCTCTGTCACCTGAACAGGGCCTTTCTCGGTATCTGACCGAAATCCGAAAATTTCCAATGCTCGCCAAAGAAGAAGAGTTCATGCTCGCCAAAAGCTGGCAGGAGCACGAAGACTCTGAAGCTGCGGAGAAGATGGTGACCTCTCACCTGCGCCTCGTCGCCAAGATCGCGATGGGCTATCGCGGCTACGGCCTGCCAATGGCTGAAGTCGTGTCAGAAGGCAATGTGGGCCTGATGCAGGCCGTCAAGAAATTCGATCCGGATAAGGGCTTCCGCCTCGCGACTTACGCGATGTGGTGGATTCGCGCCTCTATTCAGGAATACATTCTGCGTAGCTGGTCGCTGGTAAAACTCGGCACGACCGCCGCCCAGAAAAAACTCTTCTTCAACCTGCGCCGCATCAAAGGCGAGATCAACGCGATTGAAAGCGGTGATCTGCGTCCGGAGCAGGTCACAGAAATCGCGACCCGCCTCAACGTCTCCGAAGACGAAGTTATTTCCATGAACGGGCGCATGTCTGCGTCCGATGCCTCGCTCAATGCCCCGATTGGCGGCACGGAAGGCGATGGCGAATGGCAGGACTGGCTGGAAGATGAAACCAATCCAGGTCAGGCGCGCGAATTTGCGGACCGTCAGGAATTCGATGCGCGCATGACATTGCTGGAACGCGCCATGGAAGATCTGAATGACCGCGAAAAGCACATCATCACGGAGCGCCGTCTGAAAGACGAGCCGGTGACACTGGAAGACCTCTCCAAGGTCTACAATGTCTCCCGCGAGCGTATCCGTCAGATTGAGGTGCGCGCGTTTGAAAAACTGCAAAAAGCTATGGTTCGGGCGGCAAAAGAAGAAGGCCTCCCGCTTAAGCCATAGTTTTTTTAGAATTTCGCTCCATTCTCTCCCTATAGGCGTGGGGACAACACGCATTCTCCGGGAGAGAACACATGACACAGTCAAACATTCGCGACTCACGGCATCTGCAATTTGGTTCAGATGCCGGAGTGGCTAAGATAAGCCGCGAAGCCATTGAAAAGGCTGGTTCGGACAAATGCCCGAACCTTATTCTTTCGCAGGCCGATCCCCGTATCGATGACGATAGCTATCTGAGCGGCATTGCTGACCAGCCTGCCAGCGAATAATCGCCAGGCACAACAACCAGAAAATGCGGAACCGTTTGCGGGTTTCTCCGTTGATTAAGCAACGGAGATATTCACATGCGCCCCCTCATGAACCTCGGCCTAGCAATGGCCCTTCTCACACTTTCCCCGATGGCTTTTGCCGAAGATCCGGCAACATCAATCCAGCCGGAACCGGCTGATTACTTCTCCCCGCAAGCCCCTGACGTCAGCATGACTTATGCCCGCGGCGACGTCATTCCCGTAGAATTTGGCGTGCGCGACTGGCAGGATTATTACGCATATGGCCTGCCCTCTGCCCCACGCGGCCAGGAATGGGTTCTCATTGATGATGATGCCTATCTCGTGCGCCCTGATAGCGGCTTGGTCGAGCTGGTTATTCGCAACATCGCAGGTGGCGCAGCTATCTCATAATCCGACGAATATTGCCCAATAGTCTGACGCGGCGCATAAGCCTCTCATGAGTTTAGCGCCTGTCAGAATTACAAGTCCGGAGGACCCACGCATAGCGGACTATACATCCGTGCGCGAACGGGACCTCACAGGACGCGACGGTAAGTTTATCGTCGAAGGCAAGGTTACACTCGATGTGTTTCTGAGCCGGTCACACTTCAAACCTGACAGCATATTTCTCGAAACCGGACGCCTGCCCGTTCTGGCCCCTCTTCTTGAGAAGCTGCCGGACAATATTCCAGTCTACACGGCGGACCAGCCCGTCATGGACCAGATTGTCGGCTTCCCGATCCACCGCGGCATACTCGCCTGCGGGCGCAAGGATGATGCCGCACCGCTTTCAGACTGGCTCGAGACAAACAACCGCCACACGCTGGTTGTTGCTATCGGTCTTTCCAATCACGACAATGCGGGCGCGCTGTTTCGCAATAGCGCGGCGCTCGGTGGCGACGCCATAATTCTCGATGAGACAAGCTGCGATCCGCTCTACCGAAAATCCATCCGTGTTTCAGCCGGCACCGCGCTCTGGCTGCCTTTTCATCATGGCGCGACGGCCGGGCAGATTTTCAATGCGCTGGACGCTTCCGGCTATACGCTCTGGACGCTTACGCCCGGTGTCGCGGCAACCTCGCTCTACGAGGCTGAACGGCCTGAAAAGCTTGCCATTATTCTCGGGCCGGAAGGGCCGGGCTTGCCGGATGACCTGATCGCACGCGGAAATGCGATCCGTATTCCCATGTCCAACGAGGTCGATAGTCTCAATGTTGCGACCAGCCTCGCCATAGTGCTCTCACAGCGGCTCTCAAAAACTGCGGCCTAGCCTGCATTTTCCACGCAGTTTGGAATTGACGAGCGTATAAGCTTTGTGATTTATGACCGCTTCCCGAAACACGGTTCTCCGTGCTTCGCCAGAGTGGGCGGTTAGCTCAGCGGGAGAGCACTACGTTGACATCGTAGGGGTCACAAGTTCGATCCTTGTACCGCCCACCATTCATTCCGATTTTGCTTCGCAAAAACATTCGTGCCGGTGGCACGAATTTAGGAATGAATCGTGTGTGTTTTTTGCTCTCGTTTCGCTGCGCTCACATAGAGCGCGCTCAAGGCTGGTTTTTCCCAAATTCAAAACTACGAAAATGAAAATCGATCCAGTGGATCGATTTTAGAGAAAATTGTATTTGTATTGCCTCACGCCGCGCAGCGGCTCCGGCAGGCGGGCAAAGCCCGACGGCAGGCCTGCCGCTGTATGGATTTGGCCGCTCATCATTCGTGCCGGTGGCACGAATTTAGGAATGAATCGTGTGTGTTTTTTGCTCTCGTTTCGCTGCGCTCACATAGAGCGCGCTCAAGGCTGGTTTTTCCCAAATTCAAAACTACGAAAATGAAAATCGATCCAGTGGATCGATTTTAAGGAAAATTGTGTTTGTATTGCCTCACGCCGCGCAGCGGCTCCGGCAGGCGGGCAAAGCCCGGCGGCAGGTCTGCTGCTGCACGGGTTAAAACTTTCATCATCTTCGGTGCGACCTGTTCGATAACGGTTTTCACCGGCAAAGTGTTACCTCATGGGTGAAATTTGTTGAATTTACAGCGGCAAATCTAAAGTCCTGCACGGTATTCGTTTCGGGAAATCTGCAAAAAGCAGACCCATAAAGCGAGCCATCTCATGCAGACAACAGCGCCCAATCTCCCTTCACGTTTCTTCTCCTTTGCCAAATCAGAAAGCACTGGGCTGATTTCGGCGTGCTTGTTGTCATCTGCATCGCTGATCGCATTTCCGGCAAATGCCGACCACTTCGTTATTTGCGACGACCTCAACGACAATTGGGAGAACGAACGTTGCTGGCATGATGAAGACAGACCAGATCACAAGGGAGGCAGCGTCGTTGTTATCGGCGAAGATTACCCAGATTTTCCCGACACACCTGCGCGCTACGCCATCAGCATTCGAGCGGGCTACAGTGGCGATTACTTTGGCGTAAACATTATGCCGGTAGATAACCTATATCTCGGTGTGCATGGTAACATCCGACACGGCGCCATACTTCAGTCTGAGGGCGTTCTGCAGGTGACGGGTGCCGGCGCGGGCCTGAACGTGGAAGAAACCATCTATCTTGGAAAAGACGGAGGATCAGGCCAGCTGATTATCAATCAGGGTGGCGTGGTGTACGCTGATACTGTTCTGACCGGCGGTTATTATGATGATAAAATCGCCAGAGGATGGGGAAACGGTCAAATATCCCTTTCTGACGCAGGCAGCTTGCTAAGGGCGAATGAAATCACCCTTGGCGTCAACGATACGAGCTTCCAACAACTTCAAATTTCAGACCAGGCAATGGTTCAGGCTGACCGGCTTACTGTGAATTCCCTCGGCTACATCACAAATACACCGAGTGAATACAAACCGGTACTTGAAATTAACGGCGGCACGCTGGAAGTCTCCGTATTGAGTTTCTCAATGGATCCGCAACACGTCGTAAAGAATATGATTGGCGTTGTAGGTGACGGCGGAACTCTAAATGCGGCCCAGATCGACGCTCCTTTTTCGGGAGATGCAGAAAATGGATACTACAGCGCGCTAACCTTCACAGGTGGCACACTCCACATCTCAGATCAGAACGGTGGCGTCCGCTACTTCACCCGTTCGACGACCATCAATGGCATGCTTCTTCTCGCCTCCGGAAGCACTGTGGCATTCGACGCGACTATTCTGGATAACTCGCCTGATCTTCACATAAGCCATGGAATTGCAGCTCCAGCGCATTCCGATAACGGCGCATTCAATATCCTTATAAATCCGGCGACCGACGGCTCGAAGCCGGAACTGGATATCCAATTTCCAATCATCACAGTCGACGACGGAAGCCTGAACGCTGACCGCGCGCAGGTTAACCAGAGCTACCGGTTCATTGATGGTACGCTCAGCACGACTTCTGACACGATGTACATCACGTTTTCGCGCAACGACACGCCTTTGACGACTGATGCCGTAACCAGCAACGAACTGGCCGTCAGTTCGGCTCTTGAGGCCGCTGGCCCGGGCCATGATGTTCATGATTCAATTCTCGCTCTGACCACTCAACAGTCCTCGCGTGCAGCCTTTAATGGTCTGTCGGGAGAAATTCATGCTACGGCAATGTCTGCTACGATTGATCAGGGCCTCAATGCCGGGACAACCTCCATCGATCGATTGCAACAGGTGCTGGACCACAACTCTTCTGAAAGAGCTGGCGCAAACTTCTGGCTGACCAATCATGGAAGCAAAGCAACATATGATGGGGAAGGCTCGGCTGAAACATCAGACACCGATTATTTTGCCATTTTCGCTGGTGTCGATGCGCAAACGGGCTCTGGACTGCAGATTGGCGGATCAGTCGGCTATGCTCAATCGTTCGTACGACTGGAGTCCCGCAATTCTCAGGCCGATATAGAATCGTTCAGTGCCCAGATTTATTCCGGCAAAAGAACCGAGGCGTTTCAGCTTCTCGGCGGTGCAGGCATCACATCTCACCAGATCGATTCCCGACGCATTACGGGATTGGCTTCGCTATCCGGCCAGCTCACCGCAGATTACTCTGCAGTGTCGGCGAATGCCTGGACTGACATTTCGCGAAACTATCAATTACAAAATACGCGGCTCCAGCCATTCCTGAGAATGGACTATATCATCACGGAGTCTTCTGATTTTACCGAGCGAACTCATGATGCGTCGCTGCAATCGTCCGAAGACACACACTCAAACCTGTTTTCCACGG
Organism: Ponticaulis sp.; assembly: GCF_029210165.1. Lineage (NCBI taxonomy): Bacteria > Pseudomonadati > Pseudomonadota > Alphaproteobacteria > Hyphomonadales > Hyphomonadaceae > Ponticaulis > Ponticaulis sp. Next base: position 1,453,578 of record NZ_JARGNT010000001.1, on the reverse strand, counting down.
CCGGCATCCGCCTCAGTCATGATCTCTACATCACAGACGAAAAAGCTACGCAGATCACAGGCGCGGTGGGCTGGCGCCACACAATCGGAGATGTAACGCCAGACCAGACAATGCAGTATGCAGCCGGATCGAACTCTTTTCAGATTGAAGGTCGGGCTTTTGACCGGGACCTTCTGGCAGTCGATCTTGGATTCTCGTCTCATACGCCGTCAGGCTTTGAACTCAGGATTGGTTATTCCGGCCTTTTCGGAGAAACAACCACTGAACATGGCCTGATGGCAACGGCACGTCTTCCATTCTGACCCGCCGCTCAGATGACGTTGAAGAGGCCCGATAACGGGCCTCAATCAACACTAAAACAGGGACACGCTATCGAGCTCAAGCGCCTGATAGCCTGGGCGCTCGGCCATGAGAGCAAACATTTCGTCGCCGCGCTGGGTACGCTCAACCAGCATGCTGGACACCACCGCCATTGTAAGACCTGTCAGCGCTTCAATCCGGTAATCCCTGATCAACGCGTCTTCGTCGGCCGCAACGCCAAGCTCACGCAGCTTTGCAAAATAGGTCTGCAAGAGAGCATCTTCATGATCGCGCCGATCATCCGGTGAGGCAAAGCTTGTCCCGATAAAATAGGCAACGTCCTTCATCGGACAGCCCGCGACCAGCGTCTGCCAATCCAGAACAAACGGGCGCGCGCCATCGCGGAAGAGAAGGTTATCCAGCCGGAAGTCACCATGCACCAGGCTGAAATGTTTGAGCGGCCGCGTATCGAACTGGTTGTAGCGAGCAACAAGACGGTCCCCCATCTCCAGAAGCGCACCATCAAGCCGCGTCGCATAGCGCTCGCGAAAAGGCGTCCAGAACTGCAGGAACAGACCGGACCGCAACTGGATATCTTCAGGCGTCAGCGCGGTAGCAGGGTTTTGATTGATACTATCATCATCGAAGAATGCGGCATGCAGGCAGGCCAGTTCGATCACGCCGGCACGCACCTCATCTGCGCTTGCGCCGGCCAGCTGGTCTCCCTGACGGGCCGGTGAGCAGTCCTCCAGAACCAGAAAGAACTCTGACTTTTCCTGATCGAAATGCGTTCCATAACATTTCGGGCAGTTTATTTCTGATTGCTGACGAAGCTCGCGATACCAGGCGACCTCTTTTTCATAGAGACCATAGTGAAAGCCTGTCGCACGGCTCTGCTCGTTCTCGCTCGGGCATTTGACGACGATCGTCTCCGGCGCGTCACCCTTTGCCCAGTCGAGTTCCCCGCGATAGCTGGCAGCCACCTGCCCTGTTCCCACCGGTGACCAGCTCACGCCGCGCAGATTATTCGCGCCCTGCCCGAGGCAGCTGGAGAGCCAGCGCTCATCAATATCGGGGCCGCTCATCGCTCGCCCTCCGGCAGAACAGCGAGACCGTCCATCATGCCGGTGCGATCATGCCGCCCGACAAAGAACTGCTCGACAACGCCAATACCGGAATGCGTTTCCCCGTCTATCGTAAGCTCTGCCTTTGCGAGCGCCTGAATGTGCAGGCACATCGGATCGAACGGCGTACACGCCTCGGCCTCCATCACATCATAGGCGAAAGCGTCATCGCCCTGATCCTTGCCATGCCCCCATTGCGGATGCCCGTAACCAAGGCCCGTCATGTAGAAGGTTTTGAACGGGGTGAATTTAAGCTCGGCGCGCCCCGCTTCACTGCTCATATCTGCAATCAATGATGCGATACGGCGTGTATTCGGTGACCACTCATAGCGATACTCAACCTCGTCATACTCACGAAGTGGCTGACCGATGATCTGCGTACCCGCACGCCGGTTCCAGGGGCGGCCATACTCATCATCATTCGTGTGAGAGAACGCCACGGCATTTTTAAAGTTACAAGGCGTCCAGAGCCAGTAAAACTGGGTGAGGCTACCTTCTCTGGGCGGCTGGGAATCTGCATTCCCGACGGGGCGCACACCCCAGCTTCGGTCACGTGTCCCAAACACTTCGGACGCATCAAACCGGATGGTCTCGCCATCTAGTCTGATCTCGCCCGACCAGCTGACGTTCTGCGTCAGGCGCGTATAATCCATGAAGGCGCGCGTGCCGATCCGGCGGGTAAAGCGCGGCTCCTCGATAGGCTCATGGCGTGCATGGCAAATCAGATCGCAAACAATACCGCTGTCATTGTCGGTCAGCCGGATACGCGTTTCTTTTAGCGGATTGACGATCTCAATGCTGAGTGGCCCGACCGCAAGCACAGACCGGTCTGCATTCATCTTGCGGGACACACGCACATTGTGCTGCTTGCCGTCTTTCAGAACGCAGAACGCCCCATCCATCACATCAAGCTGCGGATAGAGGCCGAAGGCTAAGGCAAAGAACACCTCGCCGTCTGGCGTGTAGCCGTTGAAAAAGAAACGGTCATAGAAATTCCGGTCGGTTCCGGCAAACGCCATAGGATCGGGCGTCTGGTGAAACGGATAATCGTCCGCACCTGTTATCATCTGTCTTCCTCCCAGCGGAGTGGGGTCCGGACAGACTGGGGCTTTAGCTTATTTATTTCCCAGCTTTGCTGCAGCCACAGGAACGCATTCACGTTTCAGGACTGCTCCGGACTTTCCGCTAACGGAAGGCTAAGCGGCGAAACACGTGCGCGCAATCCTGCCGCAACGTCAGCTGTTAAGCACAGAAGACCTAGTCAGGCAGCTTCGCCTCATCAAACCAGAAGCGCGTCAGGGACGCGGCCAGCTCATCATAGCCAGCATGGCTATCGGGCTTTTGCACATAGGCATTGGCGTGCTTTTTATAGCTGCGCAGCACATCAACCGGTGAGTCCGAGTTGGAGCACATAATCACCGGCATTGCCGATGTTTTGTCGTTCTGGCGAATACGTTCGAGCACTTCAATGCCATCCAGCCCCGGCATGGAAATATCGAGAACGACCATTCCCGGCTTCATTGTTTCCAAGGCGTCGAGGCCGGCTTCACCATCATGCGCCCGCTGGACGCTTATTCCGGGACACGCCTTTCGCAAAGCCGACGTCATAAGGAGAGCGTCCAGATCATTATCTTCAACCAGCAAAAGTGCAGGATCCGTCATCTTTCTTTCCTCCTAAGCTTCTATTCGGCTCTTGGTAACGCAACACAAAAACACGCTCCAGTAGTATTATCTGTATCAAGCCAGATTTTACCACCTAGACTTTCGACTATTTTTCGGCAGACGGCCAGCCCTACACCCTCGCCTTCGGATTTCTTTTCACTACCCGGTACGCGGCGGAACAATTCGAAAATCCGCTCTGCATAACGTGAATCTATGCCATTTCCGTTATCTGTCACGCAGATGACGAGGTCTTTGTCGGACTTCTCATAGCTCTCGATACGGATGACTGGGTCGTCCCGTCCTGCATATTTGATGGCATTCAGTATGAGATTGCTAAACACCTGGATCAGAAGTGTCCGGTCCGCGAGCACCTTTGCGTCTACCAGAATCTCCACCTGCGCCGAGGCGTCTTGCATATCTGCTGCAAGACGGTGGAGGCAGTCTTCGACGGCGCTGCCCACATCCACCGCCTCGATTTGCAGACCAGCCGCGCCCAGCTGAGCAAAATCTCGCAATGACTTGATCATATTCTGCGCCTGATCTGCATTGTTTCGCAGCTCGCTCATTATGACGTCCGCCTCCGGCCCTTTGACCACATATTCGGTCAGCATCTCGGAGAGGAGCCTTATCGTCCGCAAAGGCGCTTTCAGATCGTGCGAGACGAGGCTGGCAAAGCGCTCAAGGTCCAGATTACGCTGTTTCAGCGCCTTATCTACCGCATCCAGACGGGCACGCGCACCGACAGATTCAGCAAGTGTACGAACAAGTTTAAGTTCCGAAGGTGTCGGCTCGCGCCTGCGCGCAACTTTGGAACAAAACACCAGCGCGCCGACCGTTTGCTCATCCGACATGAAAGAGGCAGCGATAAAGCTCAGAAACGGCAACTTGGCAGCGGCATCTGCATCTGCATCCACGTGAGTGTTGAGGTTGCGCACAGTCTTTACGGTACCGGGCGGGCATAATTCGAGCGCTACATCAGTCGGAAGCGGTCTTTTCACCTCAGGGGTAACCGCGGCGCCGACCTGAGCTTTCGCGCTATATCCCTGTTCATGAAACGAAAGCTGATAGGCCCGGCTTGCATTGAAAGCGCGTCGACCGATATCCAGTGCCCCCTGAATATAGGCCTCCAGATCAATCTCGGTGCCGGAGAGCGCGTTCAACTCAGCAAGTGCGTCCGAAACCCGAACAATCTCGGAGACTTCTACAAATGTGATCGTGATGTAATCGGGGCTCGGCTTCGAAATCGACACAACCACATGAATGTCCAGCTCGTCAGACTGGAAATCTGACTCAAAGATAATCGGCTCACCCGTACGCGCCACATCGCAATAATACGGGAAGGTGTGGTGGTCAGCGAGTTCGGGGAACACGCCCAGCATTCTGTTGCCGACCAGGTCCTCAGGGGAGATGCCGTGCGTTCGCTGTAACACGCGATTGGCGGTCAGATATTCAAAATCTATGACCTCGCCATCGTCTGAAAAAACAGGCTTGGCTGTAATAATACCGAGCAGGCTGGCATCCAGAGTTTCACGCTTCATTCGCGCAAAACCCACGTCAGATGCACTCATTGTGTCCAACGATCCGTCTACCGGTAAATCCTGACTTTCGTTCGAGCTCATATCTTACTCTGTATAGAAAGCGCTACTTATGATAAATAAATAGAATCAGGGCAACCTTAACAAATTGCAACCGCGCGGGGGGGCGCATTTGTTGTGAGCAGAATAATGCTGATCGATGATCATTCAGCCATGGGCATGATCTTCAGAACAATGCTCGGCGCGATGGGCCAGGCTCCGGCAGATTTCGAGTTCTGTCAGGACGTGGATGAAGCGGTCACTCGCATTGAGAATAATCCACCATACGACGTCATATTCCTCGATAATATTGTGCCGCCCACTTTCGAGTTTCGCGGATCTCTGGAGATGATGAAGGCGCTCGACAAGACCACAAACGTGGTTCTGTTAAGCGCCGAAATTCCGAACGATTTCGGCGATGAGACAATCGACTCACGCATAGCTGCCTGCATGGAAAAGGATGCGCTATCTGCCAGAAGCCTGCATGAACTGCTAATGTCTTTCGAAACGCCAATGGCATCATAGCCGAATGCGGCCACTCACTTGATACGACTGCATAAACGAAAAACGGCCTCCGAAGAGGCCGTTTCTTTTTGCGATTAGAAGCGCGGGTTTTCTACATTCGGCCTCACGTAAGAGCCCTGAACATTCTCACGCACTTCAAGCGGCACACCGATATCCAGATAGACATTGTTATCTTCGGAATATTGCGGCCACTCGACGAGGCCCGGCACGCTCGGATCACCGTCACGCGCAAAAGACGCCCAGATTTCTGCGGACCGCTCCGCGAGCCATAGGTCTTGCGCATCATGCTCCGGCACGCGGGTCGTGCATCCGCCCGTGCCCGCAAGGAACTGGGTGGTTGCAGAGTGCAGACCGGTTGGCACAGCGCCAAACACATAGGTCAGCTCCAGACCGTGAAAGGCCACACAACCCTCTTCCTCACGCCAGCCCATTGGCAGCTGGGTGAAGTTGTAAACATAAGTCGGCGCACCGGCCGCACTATGAAGGTTTGCCATGAGCGGCACAGAGGTTTGCAGCGAACGCTCACCCTGATTGGCACCCACAATAAGCGGCACCTGAGCCTGATCGCCATTTGCAAACATGGTGCTGACCGGCTCTGGAATGACATAACCATCAACGACAACATTGGCGCGGAAGCCGACCTCATCAGCTGCGGCGATAATCTCCTGCCAGCTGAGTTCGCGCAGTTCGTCAGCGCTGGAAGCACCGAGCTCATCTGCCAGGCGAACGCCTACGGCCTCCGCGTCATCGAGCATCGTAATACGCTGCTCGGAGACAAGCGCAGAACCGGACTCAACGATTGCTGCATCGAACAGACCTTCAGAGAGCGGCGTAGCCATTTGCGAGATCGTTTTCGTGCCGCCACCGGACTCGCCGAAGATCGTTACGTTGTCAGGATCACCACCAAAGGCTTCGATATTCTCTTCCACCCATTGCAGGGATGCGCGCAGATCAAGCGTGCCGTAATTGCCCGAACCGTAGCGGGTTTCTTCAGAAAGCTCCGGATGGGCGAGATACCCGATCGGGCCGAGGCGGCTATTCACCGTCACAACGACAACGCCCTTATTCGGCAGCATTGGGTGGTTATAGGTCGTGGAATTGCCCGTCCCCGTTGTCAGGCCGCCGCCATGGAAGAAGACCATGACCGGACGGCCTTCATCAGAACGCTCTGCCGCCGTGACAACGTTCACATAGAGGCAGTCCTCGCTGATCGGACCACCAGCCCCCATACTGCTTTCGCCTTGCGGACAGCGGTTCGGCCACTCGGTCGCATCGTGCACACCATCCCACGCTTCAGCCGGTTCTGGCGCGCGCCAGCGAAGCTCACCGACAGGCGGTTGGGCATACGGAATACCGCGATAAATATGCGCCGTAACGCCGTTCTCGGTAACCGTCTCACCGCGCACACTGCCAAGCGGTGTGTCGACAACATCGCCAATCATTGTCGGTGCGCGCGGCGTGGACGTCGCGCAGGCCGATACCAGTAAGACAGCGCCAAGCGCTGGTAGAATGGATTTCATGTGTTCCTCCCTAAGAAACAGTCTATTTTGATTGTTTATGAGAGGAACCTATCACCAACCAGCGAAAAGGCCAGCCCTTTGCAGAGCTGGCCTTGTTGATATTTCCGTGAGACGCAGACTTGAATCTATCGGGTCAGATAGAGTTGCGAGATGCGATCGGTGATCTCTCTGAACGCTTCATCCAGCCGGTCTGAATCCGGCACGTCAATATAGTCTTCCGGTGTGCTTGCGCAGGCCTGAAGCAAATCTTCAGATCGCTGGTCTTCGAGAGACACACGAATGGTGAAGATGCGAATGCCGTCTTCTTTCGCATTGTCGCAAACCATCAGAGTGCGCTCGTCCATCGTGTCCATAATGTCAGATGTATCATAGTTCCGCGGCAAGCCTTCAAGACGGCGGTTTTCCATATAGCCGTAAGCGGAAAAGTCCGACCCACCCGGATGGTTCTCGCGCGCGACAACGACATTGTTACCATCCGACAGAATAATCATGACCTTCTGCACGCTATGCGAATAGCGGTCACCTTCAGTGAAAGGCGCAGATGGTGACAGTGCGTGATAACCCCAGACAGCACCTTGCGCGATATTTGTCGAACCGGACGCTGTCAGGCTGTTGATATTGTTGCGAACCGTCTGGAAATTCGCGCTGAGTGGCAAAATTGATGGCATTTCACAGCTAAATCCCGGCCCGATCTGGGTATCGACGTCGCTATAATAATCATAGTCGCGATTGATGGTTACATCTTCCCAGTTATCCGGATTGAATGGGCTTCCTGCCCAGCCCTCATTACACTCCTGACCAATCCCGAGATTAACATCTGTACCATCGGCACACTCGACGTTCAGCGTGCCGAGCACCGTGTTAGAAATACCGTCCACATATGCAAGTATGCTGTCCGGTACGCCATATTTCACAGGGTTGCTGATGTTCAGGAGTTCAGAGCCAAGCGACGTGCTGGAATCCGGCACATAGTTGTTCGGGTATTCCTGATACCAGCGATAGCGAGAGTCCGTCTCATCCGGGTGGAACACAGGCACGAACAGCGTGTCAGGGTCGCTTGGGCGAGGACGCGTGTCTTCAACATCATGCGGCGCAGGACGCGCCATGACGCAACCTTTCCAGTCAAATCCCATATGTTCATAGAGATCAAAGCGGTTAAGACCATCAACCAGATTGTCGCCGTGAACCGGGCTGTCTGCGCTGGAATCCATCCAGTTCGCATCAATATTGTCCGCTCCGACATTCACGTAAGTCGCAAATGGCACGAGACCGATCTCGATATTGCCGCGACCATTATCCAGATCGCTCAGCATATCGACCATGTCGAGCGCAGCATCCTGCATGGATTCAAGTTTGGTCATGGACTGCCCTGACGGCGTCGCCATCATGGAACCAGTCGTATCCAGCACCATAACCAGCTCAACCGCTGTCAGGCCGATCCGCACAGATGCCGTACGCACGACGTCCAGATCATTAATGCCAATCAGGCCGAGGAACGCTGTATCCACGTGACCATTGACGGTCGCGGTCAGCTCATCACCCACTTTGACAACCTGAAAATCGTCAATGTCGAGATTGAGATCCTGCATATGGTTCTCGAACCAGACGAGCGCTTCGCGCGTCAGCTGAGCGTCGGTTTTGTCCTGTGCAGTACCGGCAATCGCGAGCAGCGCAGCATCAACCGCGTCCTGCGCGAGCCCTTCACCACTACGCTGCCTGGAAAAGTCGATCGCTCCGCCCATCAGTACGACAAGCGGAATCAGGCATAGCGCGAAAATCATCGCGACATTGCCTCGACTGTCCTTCAGAAAATTCATCATTCGCGAACTCTTCATCCTGTTGAGTTCACGTTTATCAGGAAAAGAAAATTACTTTGGAAACGTATGCTTCCAAGGTTCAGATAGTCTGTTAAGGCGTTTTTAATCCTCCAACAGAGTTCCTTCGCATTTTATCGATACACGCTAAGCGTGCATATAACTCAGATCGCTCAAGATGTTAACGCGGAAACGCCTTCCCCAGCATCACCCTTCACTCTCTTAAAACGCGGAATCCCAAGGAGTTAGACCGGCTATTCGGCGAGAAAATGTCTTCAACATTCCCACGCAGCTGGACCGGCCCCGTGACCCAGGAACCACCCATAGCCACCCTCTGGTTGCAGTCATCATCACGGCAATCACTGACCCATTCAGCAATGTTTCCATAGGTAGATGACAGAGTGTTGCCGCTCGCAGGGCTGGCGTAAGGCTCGCCATCATCGCAGTTCAGAAGCGGTGTCTGCAGCCCTTCAGCCCCGAGAGACTGATCTGCCATATTGGCGCTGCACGCCATCAGGCCCGGCGCAGGCGGCCCCGCCATTGCTGTCCACTCCTCGGCCGACAGCAAGCGATAGGTTTCACCGCTTTCGGCGCTCAGCCAGTCTGTGTACTGGACCGCCTCATCATAGGAGATACAGCTTGCCGGTGAGGCATCTGTCACCGGATAGCCGGGATCGGCATAGCTGGCACCGGAGGTATAGCCCCAAATGCTTTCGCTCTCGAGACGATGTGTGAAACAGCCTGTCGGCGCGCTCCGATTTGTAGCGGTCAGATAGCGGCGGAACTCTGCCACGCTGATTTCATGCGCAGAGACGGAAACCTCAGCAAGACCTGGTGCTGACACCATGACAGGACAGGTTTCACAGTCAGTATCAACCTCGCCCGCTGCTTCCGTGTCGGTTTCTGCCCGCTCTGCTTCATCAGCCTCTGACGTATCTTCTTCAGGCTGATCAGCATCCGGCGTGGTTGCATCCGCTTCATCGGTGGCGTCAGCATCGCCTTCAGTTTCGCCAGCGGCCTCATCTGAGTTTGCGTCCGCTTCGCCCTCAGGCGCGGTATCGCTTTCAGCCTCGGAGACTTCTTCTTCAGAACCTGCCGCTTCATCCGGTTCAACAACCGGGTCCGTTTCTGCATCAGCGTCAGGTGTCTCCGTTTCATCTGCCGCGTCCGGAACGATTTCAGCTTCTGCGTCAGTGTCTACATCACCAACCTCTTCGCCGTCTGACGGCGTTGGTGCGTCGGCTTCAGTATCCGCCTCTGAGCTAGCCTCGTCTTCGTCAGTCGCATCCGTTTCAGGCGGCGCCTCAGTCACTTCAGGCGAACTGGTATCTTCCTCTGGCAGAGCCTCAGTTTCGGCTTCTGCAAGCACGGCCTCAGCGCCAGATGAATCTTCCTCCGCGCCTGCCTCGGCGGCCTGAATGCGGGCCAGCGCATCGTCTACATCTTCGACATGGCGGGCAAATGTCGGCGGCGCTTCGCCATACATGTCCTGCATTGCCAGATAAGCGTCTTCAGTATCGCGGGCGCGCGCCGTTACCCAGGCTTCGCTCTCAAGCGTGATCCAGCGAGCACGCACCTGCGCACGCAGCACAGGATTGTTCTCTACCGTTTCATAAAAAGCGAGGACCGCATCGGGGTCCCGTTGGTCCACCGCCAGCCATGCCGAAACGATTTCTGGCAGTTCCTCTTCCGGCTCAGTCTGAACTGGCTCGCTACGAACCTCCTCAGCGGGTGCCGTGGCTTCATCTTCTGCATCAGCGAGCGCGACTTGTTCATTAGCCGGTTCGCCAGCTTCGTCCGCGACCTCATTCTGCGCGAGCACTGTCGGCGCGTCATTCCCGCCATCGTTCAGCAGGAAGACAGGGATCGCGACCGCGACGATCAGGAAAATTGCCGCCAACGCGGCAATCAACCGGCCATTCGTCTCCCAGAACTCGCGCGGATTGGATGTTGAAAGTCCGGTCGCGCCGGTGCTCTCGCCCTTGGCCGGCATGGCAGAAAACTCCGCCGCTTTGATGAGCGACCAGATGCTGTCATGCCGCGCGTCAGCCGACAATGACAAGCCCTGTTCCAGCGCCTTGAAGAGCGCAGCATCGTCATCAAGGAATGTATCCAGCATCAGCATGTCGAGCGGATCATCCCTGCCCTCGGCAACGGCCTCGAGGCGCTCCTGAGCGGAGACCGGAACCACACCGGTAATCAGCTGATAGAAGCTCGCAGACAGGGAATAGACATCACACCATGGGCCAATCCGACCTGCTTCGGGGCTGATGAATTCGGGCGCCAGATACGGCGTATTGATCGGATCAGCGAGCGTCGCAGGGCCTTCGCCGGAGCAATACTCCAAGCGGTCCGGATGCGTGATGGCCAGCTCACCATTGTCCAGACGGCGGATCATATCCGGCGCTATCTGGCCATGCACGAGGCCCATCTCGCCCAGCTTTTGTAAACCCGGCTCAAGTTCATCCAGAAGGGAGCGCACAAAGCCAGGTGACAGCTTGCCGTCCCGCTCCTGCATTGTCTGCAATGTGTCGCCGCTCGGCCATGGCGTCACAAGATACACGGTGCCGTTTTCTTCGACTTTCTCAAAGCCTTTGACGATGCCCTTCTTGCGGACATCCAGATAGCGGTTGATACGGTCGGCCTGATGAGAAAGAGCCCGCGCAAATTCCACCTTCAGCGCACGGCGTGACGGCGTCACTTCATTGCGGCGGCGACGGCTCAGCGTGGCGGGAAAGAACTCGCGAATATAAACAAGCGGCTTGTGCGAAATACCATGATCTTCGCCGACATAAGTAACGCCAGAATCGTCCTGATACTGTTCAGCCTGAATGACATACCGTCCAACTCTGGTTCCGGGGCTGAGAGTTTTACGAGCCATTCCGCCTTACCTGCTGTCATGCTCAGTTGAGTGCCAGCGCGCCTGCAACTCCACCGGTATTGGTGGCGATTGTTTAATTAACTAATTGTTTACGAGAAACCGCCCCGTCAGAGCAAGTATACTCGCCATCAAGGCGAGTTCGTGGTGCAGTCGCAAAAGCCCCAACTGCACAGTGCGCCAATCTGGCACTTTCGCCCACCGTCTGCGGGATGTAAGTCTAAGCAAACCCGTTCAATTGATGTATCTCGCTATATTCGAGATCAACAGATTGTCATCTGACTACCAAGAAACGTGAAACGCGATATGTTCGGGAAAACGGCCCGCAAACAGATAGAAGGCTCTTAGATGCTTGCTGAAATTGGACAGATATTACTCCTGATATCACTGGCACTGTGCCTGTTACAGGGTGCGTCTGGCATCTGGGGCGCACACAAGCTGAATGGCAGAATGATGTCCTTCGCCGACAGAGCGGCGCAGGCGCAGGCTCTGTTTCTGATCGCAGCTTTCGTTATTCTGATCCTGCTTTTCCTCGCGTCGGATTTCTCGGTCCGGCTTGTGGCTGCACACTCACATACGGCGAAGCCATGGCTCTACAAACTCTCCGGCGCATGGGGAAACCATGAAGGCTCCATGCTGCTCTGGGTGATGATTGTCGCTCTGTTTGGCGGTGCTATGGCAGTGTTCGGACAATCGCTTCCTGCAACACTGCGCGCCCGCGCCATTGGTGTTCAGGGGCTGATCGGCCTCGGCTTTCTCGGCTTTCTGATCTTCACCTCAAACCCGTTCGAGCGCCTCTCTCCTATTCCGGCTGACGGCTCCGGTCTGAACCCGCTTCTGCAAGACCCTGGCCTCGCCTTCCACCCGCCATTCCTTTATCTCGGCTATGTCGGCTTCTCCGTCGCATTCTCGTTCGCCATCGCTGCCCTGATTGAGGGCCGTGTTGATGCGCTCTGGGCACGTTTTGTGCGCCCATGGGTACTGGCCGCATGGTCGTTCCTGACGCTCGGCATCGCGCTTGGCAGCTATTGGGCATATTACGAGCTCGGCTGGGGTGGCTGGTGGTTCTGGGACCCGGTTGAGAACGTCTCCCTCATGCCATGGCTGGCCGGTACGGCTCTTCTCCATTCCACACTCGTGGTCGAGAAGCGCAACACCTTCATGAACTGGACGCTACTGCTCGCGATCGCGACCTTCTCGCTCAGTCTTGTCGGCACGTTCATCGTGCGGTCGGGCGTTCTGACCTCCGTCCACGCATTTGCCGTTGACCCTGAGCGCGGTGTCTATTTGCTCGGCCTTCTGGCGATTGCGACCGGCGGCGCGCTTTTCCTCTATGCCACCCGTGCGGCCAAAATAGCCTCCACGACGACGTTTGATGCCGTCAGCCGCGAAGGCAGTCTGGTTCTGAACAACCTTCTGCTCTGCGCCGCGACGGCGACCGTTTTCATCGGCACATTCTATCCGCTCTTCATGGAAGCGGCGACCGGCGACAAACTCACCGTTGGCCCTCCTTTCTATGACAAAACATTCGCACCGATTATGGTCGGCCTGATCTTCTTTATGGCCTTTGGTCCGCTGCTCAAATGGCGCATTGATGACCCGAAGCGTATCGTAAAACCGCTCCTGATGATTGCGGGCGCAGCGCTGCTGATGGGGGTTCTGACGGTGATGTTCGGCAAGACGGTCTGGGGCGCGGCTGGCATGGCGCTCGGCGTCGGTCTTATTGCTGGCGCGCTGATTTCCTTTGGCGAAAAAGCCAAGTTCGGCAAAGCGCCGCTCGCAAGTTCAATCAAGCTTATGGGCCGCCTGCCCGCTGCCGCTTACGGCTTCCTTCTTGGCCATGTCGGCCTTGCGGTCACTGTGATCGGTATTACCGGCATGAGCGTCTGGGCACAGGAAGAGCAGTTCGTGCTCAATCCGGGCGAGACGGCGAGCGTCTCCGGCTATGAACTGATGCTGGTCGATGTCTCTGAATCCGAAGGCGCAAACTATGTGCGCCAGAGCGCGCAGGTGAACATCTTCCGGAATGATGTGGAAGTTGCCCGCCTGCATCCGGAACGCCGCTTCTATCCGGTCGAACAAAACATGACGACTGAAACCGCGCTTGATTACGGCGTATTCCGCATTCTCTACACCGCAATTGGCGAGATTACAGAAACCGGTCTTCAGGTCCGCTTCTATGTCCACCCGCTTGTTAGCTGGATCTGGATTGGCTGCATCATTATGGCCTTTGGCGGCTTCATCTCGCTGACCGATGCCCGCTTCCGTGTCAGCGCACCGCAACCGAAGGTGACGCACAACGCCGCGTCCTCTCTGGCGGAATAGGAACCCGACATGTCCTGGAAATCTTACCTGCCATTTGCACTCTTTGTGGGCCTGATCGCCGTCTTCGGGATTGGCCTGACGCTGAAGCCTCAGGAGCTTCCGTCCGAGTTCATCAACGAACCCGTGCCGCAGTTTGAAATAGCCAACCTGTTTGAAGACGAACCGAACGTAAGGTCCGAGACTCTTACCGGTGAGTTCACCTTGCTCAACGTCTTCGGCTCATGGTGCCGGACCTGCATTATCGAGCACCCGTATCTGGTGCAGCTGAAAGAAGAGACGGGCATTCGCATTATTGGCCTCGACTGGCGCGATACGCGTCCGGCAGCACTGGAATGGCTCGACCGCCTCGGCAACCCGTATGATATTATCGGCTTTGACGAGCATTCCGAGGTCGCGATCGGTCTGGGCGTGACCGGCGCGCCGGAAACCTTCCTCATCGATCCGGAAGGCATCATCCGCTACAAGCATGTCGGCGAAATGAACCCTCAGATCTGGAACGATGTTTTCGTTCCGCTCATTGAGAATTATACGCCCCCGACAGGTGCTGCATGATCCGTTCAGGTTTGCTCGTATCCGCCATTATGCTCACGCCTGCTGCCATGGCCGGCACAGAGGCGATACTCTCTGATGCAGACGTGGACGCTCGGGTGATGGCTGTTGCGCAATCGCTCAACAGTCCTCTTGTCGAGGGACAAACGCTGGCAAGCTCTGGCACCGAATTTGCCGCATCCGCCATCGAACTCATCGAAGAACAGGTCCGTGCCGGACAGAGTGATGACGAGAACAGAGCGTATTTCCGACAGCGTCACGGCTCAGCCATGGTGACGCCCGCGACCAGCCAGGAGGCCGACAAGTAATGCTACGCGCGCTCTTATTATCTTTCGCCCTCCTCTCTGCCCCTGCGGCCTTTGCACAAAGTGCAGAGCTGGATGATGCCACAGTCGAACAGCGTACGGAGGACATTTCCCGCACGCTGCGCTGCGTCGTATGCCAGAACCAGTCTATCGCGGATTCCAACGCGACCCTCGCTGAAGATATGCGCCGCCTCGTTGAAGTGCGCGTCCGTGCCGGCGACACTGATGATGAAGTGCGCGCCTATATGCAGACCAATTATGGCGACTTCGTTCTGATGAGCCCGCCGGTGAAACCTACAACCTATCTACTCTGGTTCAGCCCGTTACTCATCGTTGGCGGAGGCCTGATCTGGTATGTCATGTCTGCGCGCAAACGTGCCGCTGAAGCGACCGGAACCGAACTTGGCGATGAAGACTTGTCGGCCGAAGATCAGGCCCGCCTGCAAAAGCTTATGGATGAAAACGCCTCCTCATGATGACACTTGTTATTCTGGCCGTCCTTATGGCCCTCACACTTCTTGTTGTGATGTCGCCACTCATGCGTCCGTCCACGATCACAGCCCGTGCTTCGCTCAACCGCGAGCTTGAAGCGAGCAAGGCCCAGCTTGAACAGATCAAAGCCGAAGTAGAGTCCGGTTTTCTGGACGAAGACGGCGCCAGACGTGCCCGCCGCGCTATGGAGCGCCGTATTCTGAAACTCGGCGAGCGCCTGGATGCTCTGGATAAAGACGGCGACGAACCGGCGCTTGCGAACTGGATTCGCTATTCAGTCCCGGCCGTCATCGTTCTCGTCGCCGGAGGCGGCTACGCTCTGGTTGGCCAGCCATTTTACGAGCGCAATGACACCCAGCCACCTGCCGAAGCAACCAATGCGCTGGTGGAGCTATTGCAGAACGGCACGCCGGAAGAAATCGAACGCGTTCTGTCGGCCCGCCTCGCTGAAGAACCGGACCCGATCGCCTATATGGTGCTCGGCCGTGTGCAGATTGAACAGGGCAAATTCGATGAAGGGCTTGCCTCTTACGATGCGGCACTAGAACTGACGAACAATGATCCGCGCATCGTTGAAGAGCGCCAGATGGTTGTCGATTATATTGCTCAGGCCCGTGGACAGGCACCAAACTCGGCTGCGCCAGACATCTCTGATGAACAACGCCGCGCCATCACATCCATGAGCCAGGAAGACCAACAGGCTCAGATCCGGTCCATGGTTGAAGGCCTCGCCATTCGCCTCGAAGACAACCCAGACGACCTGACGGGCTGGCTTCGCCTTATCCGTGCACGGACTGTTCTGGGCGAATCGGAAGCTGCCGCCGAAGCGCTCGCATCTGCACGTACATTTTATGCTGGAAATGCCGAGGCAGAGGCACAGCTTAATACGCTCGCAGCGGAGCTTTCCCTCCCTTAATGACATTCTTGTAAGGAAACAGCTTACCGGCTTGTCACACTGGCTTGGGGCGGTTTACGTTCCGCGCCACGGAAATCTGGCATTTTGATTTCGCATCTGGAGTATTTTATGAAACGTTTTGCACTGGCATCAGTTTGCCTTCTTGCAATGTCTGCACCGGCAATGGCTGTCGAAGGCATGTACACGCCGGACCAGCTCCCAGAGATCGCCGATGATCTGCGTGAAGCAGGTCTTGAGCTTGATCCAAACACGCTGACAGACCTGACCGCGTTCCCGATGGGCGCTGTTGTTTCCCTCGGCGGCTGTACAGCTTCTTTCGTATCCCCTGAAGGTCTGGTCGTGTCCAACCACCACTGTGTGCGCGGCTCTATCCAGTACAACTCTACTGAAGAAAACAACTATCTGGCCGACGGCTTCCTCGCGGCGGACCGCGAAGGCGAAGTCCCTGCTGCGCCGGGTTCACGTATCTATGTGACAACCGAACTGACTGACGTCACAGAGCGCGTCTACGCAGCCGTCAACGAAGACATGACGGGCACAGAGCGTTATGACGCGATCGACGCAGCACGCAAAGCAATCGTCGCAGAGTGTGAAGCCGAAGCCGGCTACCGCTGCAGCGTCCGTTCTTTCTTCGGCGGCCTCCAGTACAAGCTGATCAAGCAGATGGAAATCCGCGACGTTCGCCTCGTTTACGCACCGGGCGACAATATCGGTAAATATGGCGGCGATATCGATAACTGGATGTGGCCACGCCATACCGGCGATTTCGGTTTCTACCGTGCTTATGTCGGTCCAGATGGCCAGCCAGCTGACTATTCTGAAGAGAACGTCCCTTACGAACCAGAACACGTTCTGGAGGTCTCTTCTGCAGGCCTTGATGATGGCGACTTCGTCATGGTTGCAGGCTATCCGGGCAGCACATCCCGCTATGTCCGCCTGATCGATACTGCGCACACATTTGACTGGTACTATCCGACATGGATGGACGTCAGCCAGGCGACTGTCGACACTATCATGGACGTTGCACCAGAAGGCTCTGACGCTCGCATTCGTTACGAGTCCCGTCTTGCTGGCCTCAACAACTACATCAAAAACCGTGGCGGCCAGATTGAAGGCGCACGTCGTGTAGGCCTGACAGATCTGCGCGCTGAGCGTGAAGCGGCTCTGGACGCATGGATCTCAGAAGATCCGTCCCGTGCACACTTCGGTGAAGCGATTGCGGCACTGGATGCGCTGTCAGCTGAATCCAACGCGAATGACGAGCGTGACTTCTGGTACAACTACGCGACCAGCCCGACACACCTCGGCACAGCATACCGTCTCTATCGCCTTGCGAACGAGCGCGAGCTTCCGGATGCAGAGCGTCGCAGCGGTTATCAGGACCGCGACATGAACTTCTTCACGCAAAGCATGCAGCGCATCGACCGCCGCTATGACGCGACCGTCGATATGGCCATCTGGCAGCGCATGCTCGAATTCTACATGAATGCGGGTGAAGAAAACCGCGTAGCTGTTCTCGACGAAGCACTCGGCCTCGGCGACACATACAATGCTGATGAAGTCGCTGCGATCATCGCGCCTTATTATGAAGGCACGACACTCGGCGACGCGGACACACGCATCGCACTGATGGACGCAAGCGTTGAAGATCTCGAAGCCCTCGACGATCCATTCATGCAGCTGGCTATCGCGCTCTATGAGTTCGAAATGGAAATGGAAGCACGCGGCAATGAAACAGCTGGCCGTATGAATGCTCTGCGTCCTGCGTACATGGAAGCGATCATCGCATGGCAGCGCTCTCAAGGCGAAGTCACTTACCCGGATGCTAACTCCACTCTGCGCGTAACTTACGGTTCCGTACTGGGCGGCTCTCCACGTGACGGCATGGCGTACCTGCCATTCACGACACTGGAAGGCATTCTGGAAAAAGACAGCGGCATTGCACCGTTCGACGCACCACCAGAACAGCTCGAGCTCATCGAGAACGGCACATACGGCCCTTACGAGCTGGAAAGCCTCGGTTCTGTTCCGGTCAACTATCTGACAGATCTCGACTCTACAGGTGGTAACTCCGGTTCGGCGACGCTGAACGCACAAGGCCAGCTCGTTGGTCTTCTGTTCGACGGTACAATCGAATCTGTGAACTCCGACTGGCACTTTGACCCGCGTACAACGCGTTCTATCCACGTGGATACACGCTACATGCTCTGGGTCATGGATTACGTGTCCGGCGCTGATTACCTGATCGAAGAAATGAACGTGGTCGGCGAGTAAGCTGACCCGCTCAATTGAGATACCTGAAACGCCGCTTCATTATGGAGCGGCGTTTTGCCTTGCATGACGGCGCGCCTTCATTAGATTCAGCTTATGTCCAATTCGAACGATGTCCTGATCGCGCTGCGCCAGATTACGCGCGCCATTGACCTGCACTCCAAAAAAATGGTGCGGGAAATCGGTCTTACCTCACCGCAGCTTCTTGTGATGAAAGAGATCGAACTTCTGGAACGCGCAAAGCCGTCCCTCATCGCCAAAGCGGTACACCTTTCCCAGGCGACCGTGACCTCAATCATCGACCGCCTTGTATCCGCAGGTCTGATCATTAGAGAACGAAGCAGTGAAGACAAACGCGTCGTCCACCTCACCCTGACCGATGCCGGCAAAGAGAAAATGGCGAACGCACCCGACCTCTTGCAGGCGGGCTTTATCGAGCGGTTTTCAAAGCTTGAAGAATGGGAAAGGCTGCAGCTGATCTCGTCGCTGCAGCGCATTGCCGGAATGATGAATGCCGAAGCGCTGGACGTTGCGCCAATTCTTGAAATCGGCGACCTCCAACACTCTGATACATTCTAGTCGAGAGAGACTTCGTCGACCTGCAGAACGTCGTCTACAGGCTGGTCCCAGTTGAGGTGACGTTCTTCCAGAAGAATAAGGTTCTTTTGGTTGATGATCACGTCACTGGCTTTATAGCCCAGCAGCTCTTTAGGCGTTTTATCCTGGTTAAGCGCCAGAATAAGCGCTTCCTGTGACCCGAAATTCGTCAGACCGCGCGCAACCTCAAGACCGTCCTCATCAAAGATGTGCAGAACATCACCCTTGCCGAAGTCACCCTGAATGGATGCGACGTCCTGAGCACGGACACCAATTTCGCCTGAGCGGATGTCGCGCGCAGGGTTATTCCGCACGGTGATAGACCCCGCCATGTTCAGACGGTCTGTAAGCCAGACGGCCCAGCTTGATGCCGGATCAGTCTCAGCAACACATTCAGTGTAACGTCGCTCACCGTTCAGCACCGCGAGGATCGGCTGATCGATCTCACCTTTGGCAATCAGAGTCGCACAACCGGCGTTCTGCGCCATGTTGGCAGCCTGCATCTTGGTCATCATACCGCCAGACCCGAGCGAACTCGTGGACTTGGTAACTTCCAGATACTCGGCGACGTCGTGAACTTTCTCCACGAACTGCGCGCCTTCCTCTTCCGGATTACGGTCGTAAAGGCCGTCAATACTGGTGAGGATGAGCAGTTTGGACGCCATAAGCATCTGGGCAACCTTCGCCGCAAGACGGTCATTGTCGCCGACGCGGATTTCCTCGGTCGTGACGGTATCGTTCTCGTTGACGATTGGAAGGATGCCTCGCTCAAGCAGGCGGGTGATCGTGTTGCGCGTGTTCAGGAAGCGGCGGCGGTTCTCAAGATCCTCCGCCGTGATGAGCACTTGCGCAATGTCGAAGCCATACTCTGTGGCAACCTGCTTGTAGACATTCAGAAGGAACGGTTGACCGACAGCAGCCGCCGCCTGCTTATCCTGTACGCCAGCTTCAGCTGGGTCTGCGCCAAGGAGCCCGAGGCCCAGCGCGACTGATCCGGAAGACGTCAGAACGACCTCTTTTCCTTCTTTTCGCAGCGCGGCAATGTCTCCAAGCAGCCCGTGAATGAATGCGTAGCTTGGGGTCAGGTGCTCTTCATTTACCAGAAGGCTCGATCCGACTTTTACGACGATGCGGTTTTCAGCAACCAATACTTTCTCCTCAAAGTTTCTTGCGGGACTATCTAGAGGGGGTCCCTTGTGGAAACAACCCCTCAGTCACCGCTATGTTCCCCATTCCTTTCTCTGAAATTTGTGCTAAGCCGCGATTAACGGCATTCAGGGCCCGATTATTTGGGAACTTTCTGCCCCTTGAATACTTAGAACACTAACTATATCTGCAAGATGCAAAACGGAAACACACATATGAATGACTTGTCTGGCTCGACCGGAACTCAAACAAAAAAAGCCCTCATGTTCGGCTGCGGAAATATGGGCCAGGCCCTCATCTCCGGCTGGAATGAAGTGGAAAACATCGAGTTCACTGTTGTTGACCCCGCCAAACCTGTCATTGCCGACGATGTGACGGTTTACGGCTCTGCTGAAGATGTAAAAGACAGCGATTTCGATCTGATCGTCATCGCAGTGAAGCCCCAGCTTATCGAAGACGTTATCAAGAATGCGCCGCACCTTATGCGTACAGACTGCCTCGTGCTGTCCATCGCCGCGGGCACATCAATGAACACGCTGCAGTCTTACCTTGGTGAACGGCCGATTGTCCGCATGATGCCGAACATGCCAGCTTCCGTGAAGCTTGGCCTGTCTGCGCTTTACGGAAACGAAAAATGCGGTGACGCCGATAAGGCTGTCATCGATGCCATGGCGACGAATAACGGCAAGTTCATCTGGCTTGATGAAGAAGACAAGATCGACCGTTTCACCGCTATTGCGGGTTCCGGGCCGGGTTATTTCTTTGAAGTGCTTCGCCTCTTTGCGATGGCGGCGATGGATCTTGGTTTCGAAGAAGAAGATGCGCGCATGCTAGCCATCGGCACAGTGCTCGGCACGGCGGCCATGGCTGAACAAAGCGAAAAAACACTGGAAGATCTTCGCAAGTCCGTCACCAGCAAAAACGGCACAACACAAGCCGGTCTCGAACAGTTGATGCGCGAGGATACGCTCCGTCAGCTATTCGCAGACACCACGCAGGCCGCGTATAACAGGGCTGTAGAGCTCCGCTAAACCTGCTAAACACACAGAATACCGATCAGGAAATTATTATGAGTACGCTCGACAAGAAAATCGAAGCCTATGTGGACGAACTGGGCGCCCGCGCTAAAGCCGCGGCGCAAGGTCTCCTCACTGCGACAACCGAACAGAAGGACGACGCTCTGCGTAAGTCTGCCGCAAATCTGCGCGCCGCGACACCAGAGCTGATCGCCGCAAACGAAAAAGACGTGGCTTACGCCAAAGAAGCTGGCAAGCCGGACTCCTTCATTGACCGCCTCATGCTGAATGAAGAGCGCATTGAGGGCATGGCTAAAGCGCTTGAAGATATTGCAAAGCTGCCGGATCCGGTCGGCCGCCAGCTGGCGCAATTTGATCGTCCGAACGGTCTGCGTATCGAACGCGTTGCAGTGCCGCTCGGCGTAATCGGCATGATTTACGAATCCCGCCCGAATGTCGGCTCTGACGCCAGTGCGCTTTGCCTGAAATCAGGTAACGCAGTCATCCTGCGTGGCGGCTCAGACAGCCAGCACTCCACCAAAGTGATTGTGGAATGCCTCGCCAAAGGCCTCAAAGAGGCAGGCCTGCCAGAGCATGCCGTTCAGACAATCGGTATTCCGGACCGTCAGGCTGTGACAGCGCTTCTGCGTTGCACCAAGTATGTTGACCTCGTCATCCCACGCGGTGGCCGTGGCCTCGTTGAACTGGTACGCGATCAGGCTGCTGTGCCGACGCTGCTACACCTTGATGGCAACTGCCATATCTACGTTCACGAGTCCGCTGATCTCGACAAAGCCAAAGACGTTGTCCGTAACGCCAAGCTTCGCCGTCTGGGCGTTTGCGGCGCGACGGAGAGCCTTGTGCTGGATAAAGCCATTGCAGGCGACATTCTGCCGAAGCTTCTCGACAATATGCCGGAATGTGAATTCCGCGGGGATGCTGCTGCGCAAGCCATCGATCCACGCGTCATTGCGGCAAGCGAAGAAGATTTCGATACAGAATTCCTCGACGCCATTCTGTCTGTGAAAGTGGTCGACGGCATTGATGAGGGCATTGCTCACGTCAAAGCCCACTCGTCTGCGCACACAGATTCCATCATGGCTGAAGACGAAGCGGCAGCGCGCCGCTTCCAGCAGGAAGTTGATAGCGCGATTGTCATGCACAACGCCTCCACGCAATTTGCAGATGGCGGCGAGTTCGGCATGGGCGCCGAAATCGGTATCGCGACAGGCAAGATGCATGCGCGCGGGCCGGTTGGCCTCGAACAGCTGACAAGCTTTAAATATCTGGTGCACGGCTTGGGCCAGACCCGCCCATAACCACCATTCCAAAAAAGGGCGCCGCAAGCGCCCTTTTTCCAATCCGACGATTATGAAGAACCATATGAGGGGCTGACCAAACGACATGACGATCAACATTTTCGAAATGGTATCGCTAGGCGCCTACTTCCTATTGATGCTGGGCATTGGCCTCTACGCATACAAGGAATCAACGTCTGACCTGAACGAATACATGCTCGGTGGCCGTAAGCTTCACCCGGCTGTTGGCGCGCTCTCTGCGGGCGCATCTGACATGTCCGGCTGGATGCTGATGGGCCTGCCCGGCGCGGTTTATCTGGCAGGCGTGGGGCAAGCCTGGATCGCCGTGGGCCTGTTCATTGGCGCTTATCTGAACTATCGCTTCGTGGCACCGCGTTTGCGCATCTATACCGAGATCGCCAAAGACTCGATCACACTTCCGGATTTCTTCGAGAACCGCTTCCACGATAATTCCCACATTCTGCGCCTCATCTCGGCGCTGGTGATCATTGTCTTCTTCACGGTTTACACCTCTGCCGGCATTGTTTCCGGCGGCAAGCTCTTCGCTGAAAGCTTTGGCATGAACTACCAGATGGGTCTGTTTGTGACCGCTGGTGTGGTTTTGGCCTACACGGTTGTGGGCGGCTTCCTTGCGGTGTCCCTCACAGACTTTGTGCAGGGCTGCATCATGTTCCTTGCGCTGATCCTTGTGCCAATCGTCTGCTATATGCACTTTAACGGCAGCACAGACGTCATCGCACAAACGGTCGCGACAGCGCCGCCATTCACCGACATTGACGGGTCTGATGGCCCGACGCGAGAAGGTTTCTTCAACTGGTTTGATGGCATGACAGGGCTTGGCTTCGCATCGCTTATGGCGTGGGGCCTAGGCTATTTCGGTCAGCCGCACATCATCGTCCGCTTCATGGCGATCCGCACTCTGAAGGACGTCGCAACAGCGCGTTACATCGGCATGAGCTGGATGCTCTTCACCGTGATCGGTGCGGTTCTGGTGGGTATTGTTGGCGTGGCTTACGTCAATGAAAACGGCCTTCAGGAGAACCTGCGCGATAACGAGACGATCTTCATCCTTCTCTCGCAGACTCTGTTCCACCCGCTCGTGTCCGGCTTCCTGCTGGCAGCTATTCTGGCGGCGATCATGTCCACGATTTCGTCCCAGCTTCTGGTCTCTTCCAGCTCGCTGACAGAGGACATCTACAAGACCTTCTTCAACAAGGATGCGCCGCAAGGCCTTCTGGTGACGATTGGCCGTCTGACGACGGTTGGCGTCTCAGTGGTCGCGATTGCGCTCGCATGGAACCCTGACAGCTCCATCCTTGGCCTTGTCTCCAACGCATGGGCAGGCTTTGGCTCTGCCTTTGGCCCGCTGGTCGTGCTGAGCCTCTTCTGGAAGGGCTATACGCGTAACGGCGCGCTGGCCTCCATGATTGTTGGCGCGGTGACCGTACTCGTCTGGCTCTATGTGCCGGTTCTCGACGGCGCGCCGCTCGAAAGCCTCATCTATGCGATGATCCCGGGCGTTGCCTTCTCGGCCATTGCAGGCGTCGTGGTTTCCATGGTGTCCGGCAAGCCGAAAGAGGAAGTGCTCGCTGAATTCTCGGCCATGGAAGACACCATGGACGAAGTTCACGGCAAGGGTATTGGCTCGATCATCTGATCCGAGACCAGCACAATTTGTAAAAGCCCCGTCTCTCTGGCGGGGCTTTTTCATTTTACAGAGAACCAGAACGTCCATTGCGCGTTGTCTTTCTGATATGCAAACCGCATCCGACTCCGATATTGAAAATTCCGACCAGCATGACACCGGTTATCCGCCTCATGCGAGCATGGAAAACGAGCTGAAAAGCGCGGGCAATCCGTTCAAACTGCCGTTAAAAGCCTGGTGGAATGTTCTGAAACGCGTGGCGGTAAAATTCGGCCGCGATAACCTCGCTGTCGTCGCCGCGGGCTGTTCGTTCTTCACGCTGATGGCGCTTGTCCCGCTGATCACATCGGTGGTGCTGCTTTACGGGCTCCTCGCAGACGCAACGCAGGCCGCCAACCATTTCGAGCTGCTCTTTGTGATCATTCCGGGCGATGGCGCGACCTTCCTGCGCGACCGGATGATGGAGATCACCCAGTCTTCCGAGCCTGCGCTCAGTCTGGGCCTCGCCGTTTCTGTTTTCATTGCCATCTGGTCGTCAGCTAATGCCATGCGCGCCGTGCTGAACGCGATGAATATTGTCTATGATGAAACAGAAGACCGGAGCTTTCTGAGCCTCAATCTTCGAATAATGGGCTTCACGCTTCTGGCGATTCTGGTGCTCGTTTTTGCCCAGCTTCTGATTTCCGTCGTGCCGGTTCTGCTCAACCTGTTCGGCTTTGGCGGCGCGTTTGAAGCGACGCTTACCATTCTGCGTTGGCCGCTTCTGGCCTTCACCTTCTTTGCTGCGCTGTTCATCCTGTACAGACGTGCTCCTTCGCGTAGCCTTGCGCGTTGGAACTGGGTTGTGCCGGGCTCTCTGTTCGCGACACTCGCATGGCTCGGCGCATCTGCGCTCTTCTCGCTCTACATATCGAACTTTGCCAATTTCGACGCGGTTTATGGCTCGTTCGGCGCGATCATCGTGCTGCTCTTATGGCTGCACTGGACCTATCTCATCGTGCTGGTCGGCGCGGAACTAAATTCAGAGCTGGAGCGTGAAATCATCTGCGATACGACAACCGGCGAACCGGCACCGCTCGGTGAACGTAATGCCGTCGTTGCTGACACTGTCGCCATGCGACCTGACCTATGATTAGTCGAGAGATGCCATGAGCTGGCCGCACCAGTCAGGCTTGGGTGCAAGGGCAAGTTGGCCGCGATGCGGCCATGGCTGGTAATGCCCTGCCTCCATGCCAATCTCGGCGAGGTTGCGTCCATTCACGGTCAGATCGACGACGAGACGACCATACCGGTCCTCGCCATAGGACTGCGCGATCTGCACATCCGCACTACGGGTAAGCGCGACGATAAATTCCTTGGCCTCATAGCCGATCTCGCGTTCGGCCTCACAACGTGCGCCGCCTCTCGCACCGACACCGCCGGTTTCCGGAGAGTCCACATTCGCCAGACGAAACGGCTGGCCATCAATCCGGCCCGAATCGCCATCTGACCAATAGATATTTTCCGCCGTCTGGACATTGCCAGAACGGTCCGTTGTCGCCGAAGCAGCAAAGGCGAGCACGCCCAGAAATATGGCCCAGTAAATCCATCGCATACGCCGCAAGCTGCGCTTGCGCGATTAATGAATGGTTAAAATCTGCTCGTTTGGCTGTGGGGTAAATCTACTTCGTTTTCTCGCCAAGCCAGCCGGTTTGCAGAAGCGGTGCCGCTTCAATCTTGTCCGCGTCCATCATGCTGGACACCAATTCGAGTGATGCGACCACCATGGATTGCTGCCAGGCTGGCAACTCGTCGAAACGGCCTTCAAACTCGGCCTGAAGAAGATCCGGCGCATGTTCCAGCGCAGCACGGCCTGCATCTTCCAGCTTGATCCAGACCCGTCTGCGGTCAGATTCAGAGCGCCGCCGACTGACCATGTTTCTTGCCACCAACCGGTCTACAAGATTGGTTATGGTCGCATTCTTCAACTGGGTCTGTTCACAGATCCAGCCAACTGAAACCTCGGGGTATTCCGTCAGCATTTGCAGCACTTTCAGCTGCGACGGCGTGAGGCCTTCAATCTCGGCCAGACGCTTGGAAGACTGTTCAATCTTCCTTTGTATCTGGCGGATGGCAATCAGTGCTTCAGCGGAGCGCTCGCTCATTGGCCTCACCCTCTCAAAAATCATGCAGCGCAGGACCGAGCGCTTCTTTTAATGGTTCCAGATGCGCCTCGTACGGACGCCATTGCTCCATACCAGACCGGTTGATGGGCTGGCGCACCTGCTCGGAGCTGGCTGTTCTTACCGCACGATCGGTTTTGTGGAAATCGAGGCAGGCCTGCTCAAACGGCAAACCGCAATACTCCAGCATGCGGCGCACCTGACCTTCTGTATCGTCCAGCACGTCTTCGTGCTGCACTTTCAGAATACGGCCCTCGGGCAGCACGTCATGCCAGTGGTTCATCAGGTCCACATAGCCACGATAATAATGCCCGATTTCCTGCAGGCCGTAAGTGAATTCCTGTCCTTCGGCAAACAACTGCTTGAAGCCGGACCAGCAGCAATCAAGCGGATTGCGTCGCGCATCAATAATCTTCGCGTTCGGCAGCATCAGATGGATGAGGCCGATATGCCTGAAATTGTTCGGCATCTTATCGGTAAAGAATGGTGCGCCCTGACGGTGCACGCGTGTATTTTCAATATACTCCGCACCCAGACGTTCAAAGTCGCCGTCATCCATTTCGTGCAGACAGCGCGGATAGCGCTCCCGGTCCGAAATCATGTTCCGGCCACGCAGACGGTGCGCTGTCGCCAGAACATTCGGCAGTTCCAGCGTGCCATCCACCATGCTGTGAGAGGCGAGGATTTGCTCAAGTAGCGTAGAGCCAGCACGTGGCAGACCCAGAATGAAAATCGGGTCCGGTGCCTGATGGCCAACACCGTCACGCGCAGTGAACAAGGCCGGTGTGCAGTGCTTTTTCTGGGACTCGAATTCGATGTCCATCTGCTCGGACGTATAGCGCGTCTGACGTGTCTTCAGCGCATTGCCTTCGCGCCAGGCTTCGAAGGCAGCATCATAATCGCCCGCATCCTCATGCGCCTTACCAAGCGCAAAACAGATATGAATACGCGCCATGAAAGCGAGGTTCGGGTTGTCTAGCGCGGCCTCCATCTTCGCGATGTCCGCAGTGTCAAACTTGTAGGTTTTCAGATTGGCCAGCGCATACCAGCCATCACCATGAAGCGGCGTCACATCAAGCGCCCGCTGATAGGAGGCCACCGCTTCGTCTGAGCGGCCAAATGTCTTCAGCGCATGACCGCGCGAAGTAAGCGCCGCCAGATCATTCGGGTTCTTGTCCAGAACCTGCTCGAACAGCTCCAGCGCGCGATCGATCTCACCGGCATGCATACTCTCAATCGCCAGAAGCGACTGGAAGAGCGGGCTGTTCGGGTCTTTCTGATAGAGATATTCAGCCTGTTTGTGCGCCGCCTCATATTTCTGACGCTTGCGCAGCACCTGAATATGATCAATGCGCAGCTGCAGATTTTCCGGCTCGAACTCGATGGCCGTTTCCAGAAGGAAATCTGCATCTGTGAGCACAGACAGACGCGAACCAATATCCGCGAGTAGGCGCATGCCTTCCGTGTCGCGCGGGTTCTTCTGCAGATAGGCGCGAACAATCTCCTCGGCGCGCAGAATACGGCCCTCATGGAGATGGTTGATCACCGCGATCAGGTCGCGCGGCAACGTCTTCATACGTTCAGCCTGCGCATAGGCCTCGTTAGCACCTGCCTGATCACCTGTGCGGTAATTCAGATCGGCCAGCTTTTCCCAGCTGGCAATGAGTGCAGGGTTATAGCGCACAGCGCGGCCATACCCCTCGCGCGCACCGCGCTCGTCGCCCATAGCAAGGCGCAAATGCCCTTCTTCCTGAAAGCCGCGACCAAAGTCCGGCGCAGACCGTTTCAAGCGTTCGATCAGGGCTGAAGCTTTGTCGAATTCTTTGAGATAGCGCGCACACACGGCGCACATATAGAGCGTGTCCTGATGCTCGCCGGTTTCACCAAGCAACGCCTCGCCCTGACGCAAAGCCTCGTCGAAACGGCCTGCCTTCATAAGGGATTGAAGTTGTTTGAGTTGGTGCGGTGAAATCACAGTCATGAGATGCTTTTAAAGAGACACGTCCTGAAGGCAACAGCGCCCTGAAACTCTCATTTCAGGGCGCCATCTAATTAAATCAATCCGTCAGGATGTTCAGATCAGTTGTAATCGTATGAGAAACGAACACCGATCGTACGTGGACGCATTGGCGT
Organism: Ponticaulis sp.; assembly: GCF_029210165.1. NCBI lineage: Bacteria > Pseudomonadati > Pseudomonadota > Alphaproteobacteria > Hyphomonadales > Hyphomonadaceae > Ponticaulis > Ponticaulis sp. The sequence continues at coordinate 1,425,305 of NZ_JARGNT010000001.1, read as the reverse complement.
AATGCGCTCACGGTCATTGACGAAGTTACCAGACAGTTCTGCGTGCTCGTTTGTGAGGTTTGTCACGAAGAGTTCTGCAGACCAGCTGTCAGCCGTCACACCCAGCGTGCCGCCGAGAGTTGTGTAGCTGTCGAGTTCCATTTTGTTGATCTCGATAATGTCTGTGACGCTTGAGTCAGAGAAGATCAGCTGAGGCATAACGTGCGCTGTCAGTGGAGAGCCAGCAATCGTTTGCTCCAGATCCCACTCGTAGCGTGCACGGATGTTACCCTGATAACCCGGCGCGAACGCCAGCTCGGAACCAACCAGAACGTCGTTTGTCGGCGTGAGGACTTCCGTCACCTCTGAGTCGAGGAATGAGAAGCCACCCGCAACAGTCAGGCCGTTGATAGATGCCGGAGCCCATGTGAACTCACCTTCAACACCCTGAAGCTCTGCGTTTGCTGCGTTATCAGAGAAGAAGAGGTTCGTGATGGACGGGTCAAAGATCGTCGTCTGCAGACCGGAAATGTCTACGAAGAACGCAGAACCGTTGAAGCGCAGAGAGCGGTTAAACAGCTCGGTTTTCCAACCGATCTCATAGTTTTTCACTTCGTCGGTGTCGACTGCGTAAGGTACTGTGAAGCCACCCGGACCTGATGCACCGCCTGGACGGTTCAGAAGACCTGGACGGAAGCCTTCAGAATATGTCGCGTAAAGCAGAACATCATCTGTCGGTGTCCATTCACCAGTTGCTTTGAAGATCACACCGTCTGTAGACGCTGTGTCAGGCGCGCCAACTGTGTTGCCAGGTGCGAACTGAGCAGAGATGTTCGTACCGAACACCTGTTGGTCAGTATCAGCAAACAGGTTGAAGAATGAAGAGTTCGCAGACCCTTCCAGATCAACCTCTACGTCGTACCAACGCGCACCAACTGTCACAGCGAACTGGTCTGACAGGTCGAATGTCGCTTCACCGAAGACGCCCATTTGCTCGTCCGTACGCAGAACATCATTACGGAAGATTACGCCGTTCGGGAACGGACCCGGGTCAGAGAAGTAGCCCTGAGTTTCGTTACCAACCTGACCAGGTGTCGCAGCGCCGTTCGTCAGCGGATAGTTCGGCGCGAAGCCGACTGAACCGTCTGTGTAAACGACCTGAGTTGAACCCGGATAGGTAAAGTCGTTCAGCTCTGCCAGTTCAAGATTAGAATAGAACGCACCGAATGTCGCGCGGAAACGCTCGTCAGCCGGTGTGTTGAAGCGAACTTCGTGTGTCTGGATTTTTGTTTCTGTAGACGATTCTACGAACATATCCGGCGCGTAACATGTGCCAGCTGGTGCAGGACCAGTCGGGTAGGTTACATCATAGTCACAGATGTAATATGGCAGGTACTGACCGACGAACAGATAGTCAGAGTAATCTACGACCTGATCTGTTGTACGCTCTGTGTAAGCACCGGTGTAAACCGCTTCGAGGAAGCCGATACGGCCTTCGAGGGTCCACGCAGTGTTGTGGTAGCTGTCATCCAGCTCGTCTTCTGTGAAGCGTGTGACTTCATAGTCGCCAAGTTCCGGATCGTCATAGAAGACACCGTCAGCTTCAAGCTGCTGCTGGGAGTGAGCGACCAGAAGGTTCCAGTCGTCATTGAACTCATAGTAACCGGACAGACGGAAGCCGTTATATGTCGCGTCGTTGAAGTCGTCTTCAGCGATTGTCGCGTTGTCGGCGTCGATGAACGTTACACCAGAGAGGTAAGCGTCAGTAGCAGCTGTGTTGCCCTGTGCCTGGAAGCCCGCGCGGTTTGCGCCGACAACCGTACCGTTCGCGCGAACTGTGCTCGCTTCACGGAAGCGCGCAGATTCACGAACGTTGAGTGTACCTGGAACGTTATCGATGTAGCCGCCAGCATGGTCTGTGTAGACAACGCCGCGAAGCGCGAAGTTATCTGTCACTGGCAGGTTGATGACCGCCTCAACGCTGTTCGACATTTCGCCGCCTTCAGTGAAGGACGTAGACGCGTCAAAACCAGCTTCGAAGCCATCAAGGCTTGGCTTGTTTGTGATCAGACGAACTGTACCAGCCTGAGAGCTCGCGCCGAAGAGCGTACCCTGTGGACCAGACAGAACCTCAACACGTTGCATATCAGCCGCGTAAACGTCGAGGTTACGACCTGGCTGAGAGACTGGCTGCTCGTCGAGATAAAGCGCAACGTTAGGCGCAAGACCCGCAACGCCCGCAGTTGTCAGGTTTGGCGTCGTAGACGCGAGGCCACGAATGTAGATCGTGTTCTGACCCGGGCCAGAACCACCAGCTGTTACGCCCGGCAGCTGCACGAGGTAGTCATTAAAGTTGGAAACGCCGAGGCTTTCCAGCTCTTGCTCACCCAGTGCTGTTACAGTCACCGGAATTGTCTGAGCGGATTCTTCACGTTTCGTCGCTGTAACCTGAACGGCTTGCAGGCGGCGGTCTTCTGGCTGTGCAGGTGCATCCTGCGCAAAAGCTCCGGCCGCGGTCGCACTTGCAAATGCAACAACAGAGACGCTTTGAAGAAGTCTTCTCATGATGTCCTCTTTCACTTTGTTTCGATCATTAAAAGGAATCCAGCCCAATCGAATCCCCCACGGGCCCCAGAGAGACCCGTTAAGCTTGGGCGTTTGGTTAGTCGATTATTTCGACAATGGAAAGGTCAGCAACGGCTCGCGACCAAAAAGCCGCACATTTTGGGGCTTTTGTGTCACACTTTCCTTCGATTTCCGTAGCGTTCGGCACTATATGAAGGGGTGGAAAGCAAGAAACGGAGAATCTTTTGTTTGACGATCTAGATATTTCCTGCATGACGGTGTGATGACTGATATCGAACAGACCGGCTCTGAAGAAGAGCTCATCGTCCCTCAGGATATTCTGGAATACGACACCGACTATGAAATCGGTCAGGACAATGTCGAGGTCATGGGCCTCGATATTCATAATCCGGTTTTTTTCCTGTCTGCGGGCATCGTACTTTTCTTCTCAGTCCTGACACTGATCTTCCCCGAGGCTGCGTCCGATTTCCTACTCGGCGCGAAAGCAGGCACGCTGCAGAACTTCGACTGGCTGTTTGCGATTACGCCGCCAATCATTCTGATCTTCTGTGTTGGCCTCAGCATTTCACCGCTTGGTCGTATCCGCCTTGGCGGGCAGGACGCGACACCTGATTTCAGCATTCTCTCATGGATCGCCATGTTGTTTGCCGCTGGCGTGGGCGTCGGCTTCATGTTCTGGGGCGCGGCAGAACCGCTGGCCTATTATACAGACTGGTATGGCACCCCGCTGAATGTTGAGGGCGCGACGCCAGAGGCCAAAAGCTTGGCGTTCTCCTCCACGCTCTTCCACTGGGGCCTCTCACCATGGGCGATTTACGCTGTCGCCGGCCTCTGTCTTGGCTTCTTTGCCCATAATAAAGGCCTGCCGCTCAGCATTCGTTCGGCCTTCTACCCGATCCTCGGCGAACGTATCTGGGGCTGGCCGGGCCATATCATCGACCTGTTCGCAGTTGTCTCCACCATTTTCGGCCTCGCAACGACAATCGGCCTTGGTGGCACACAAGCCGCAAACGGCATCGCCTACATGTTTGGAATTGAATCCAGCATCTGGCTTCAGATCGGCCTGATTTGCTCCATGACAGGCCTTGCCGTTATTTCGGTAATCCGCGGCATGGATGGCGGGGTCAAACTCCTCTCCGACATCAATATGGGCGTGGCGTTCTGCCTGCTCGTATTCGTCATCATCGCTGGCCCGACTGTGTTGATCTTCACCGGACTCGGCGACCACCTTCTGGCCTACGTTACCGACACACCTGCACTCACCGAATGGCGTGGCCGTGAGGACCTCTCCTGGTTCCATGACTGGACCATCTTCTACTGGGCATGGTGGATTTCATGGTCACCATTTGTGGGCATGTTCATTGCGCGCATTTCCAAAGGCCGCACGGTTCGCGAGTATTTCACCGTGGTTCTGCTCGCCCCGTTCGCCATTTGCCTGATCTGGTTCACCGCCTTTGGCGAGACAGCAATCCTGCAATTTGATCAGGGCGTTGGCGATCTGGCGGAGGGCGTGAGCGATTCATCCATTGTCCTGTTCCAGATGCTCGATTCCTTGCCGTTCGGCATGTTCACATCGATTGCAGCGATCACGCTTCTCATCGTCTTCATTGTGACATCAGCCGACTCCGGCGCACTCGTTGTCGACACGATCACCTCCGGCGGCAAGACGGATGCGCCCGTTTATCAGCGCATCTTCTGGGCCTGCTCGCTTGGTCTGACTGCATCTGCACTCCTCTATGGCGGCGGCGAAAATGCGCTCCAGTCTCTGCAGGCGGGCACGATCACTGCGGCTATTCCGTTCACGATCATTCTCCTCGTCAGTTGCGTGACGCTGTATCTCGGCATGGTGGACGAGCACAAAAAGTCCAAGGCATGGATCGAGGAAGAAACAGAAGAGCTCAACTCATAACTTTCTGATTGAAAGACCCTTCTCCGGCGTTATTCTGGTTACATAACGTTCGGGGAGGACAATCCATGAGTAGAGTGAGATTTGCGCTGGCCGCATTGGCTGTCGGCGCATTGGCACCTATCGCACACGCACAGCTTAGCAATGATGCGCTCGGCGCGTTCAATACCGCCGTTCAGAGCGGTGACAATGGCGCTATAATCTCTGCCTCTACCGCGCTCATGGATAACGCCATTGCCAATCCATCAGACCCAAACGCGACGGTTGCCGCCTATGAAGCCGCGCTAAAACTCTGTGAGCGTCAGGCGTGCGAGACAGCTCTTCGCGGCGCCGAGTTCACAACCCGCCAGCCCGACACGGGCGCGCACCCGCTTATGTCAGACCGCGAGCTGTTACGCGCCTATGCAGAGTTTGCGACAGATTCAGACGGTTCCAGCCGCCGCGGTCTGCGTGAAGCCCTCGAAGCCGTCCGCGATCGCGACCCGAGCTATCTCAGCATGCGTGCGGGCCATGCGCTCTATTCAGAGTTTGTCCGTCGCGGAGACTGGCGCGATGCCTGGCGTATTGCGAGCGCCGAGGCCGACCACCTCTACCCTGTGCGCAGCGTCGTCTCAGAAGCCTATTATGGCGCACGCCAGAACGCGGCGGTGTCTTTCTTCTACTCTGAACAAACACGCGAATCTCACGAGCTGATCGCCCGCTGGCACGCTGAAACAGCACAAGCCGTCTCTCAGGTCGTAGATGCAGGTTATGCCGCGCCTGAATGGCTGGAGGCCAATTACTGGCAAAGTGAAGCCCTGCTGCGCCTCGCCGACTATTGGTTTTATTCCTACGACACGGACAATTCGCTCGCATCCATGCGCGCGCAGGGACGACGCATCCAGCCCATGACCGACGCCCAGCGTCAGCGGGTTTTAGCTGAATACCCTCTGGCTATTCCCGAAGAGTTATTCTTCTTCAGCATTCCTGAGGACCAACTACCATTCTGCCGCGGCGAACTCATTCAGGAACCAGAGCTGGAGTATCCGAACAGCATCACCAATTTCTGGGCCGGTGTCGGCGTCGTCTATGTCAAGCTTCACTTTGAAGAAGATGGGAGCGTGAACGACGTAGAGCTGCTTGCCTCCATTCCTGCTTCATCAGACTTTGAAGAAGACACATTGGAAACCGTCCGCCAGTGGCATTATGAAGTTGCCGCAGACGAAGAGAGGGAGAACTGCAGGCTCTCCCTCTACCCTTATGATTACAATGTCGTCTTTTATATCGGACGGAACTGATCAGAAACGACCAGCAGGCCCCGGGAAGACAACCGGGGTCTCGCTACCGTCTGTCGCGACAGCCGATACGCCGAAATAATAGTTGTCGATGACGATATTCTCGAGCGTGTATTCGGTAACATCGCCCACGAAGCGTGAGTAAGCCCACTGGGACTCATCTGTCAGACGCCACCAGACGCGATAACCCGCCAGATTGTCTGAGTTCTCCGGCTTCTCCCATGTGAGTGTGGTGTTGGCCGTCACCGCACCTTCAATCTCGACATTTGCAGGGAATGGCGGCGCGCCTGCAATACCCGCCATAGTGATCGCATTGAGCGCGGTCAGCTGGGCCGCATAGACCTCGTCAACGCCTTCCATCGTGTCACCATAGACAATGCCATCTTCGGTGCGCAGATCCTGGTGCTGTCGATCATAATGCTCGTGGACTTCCATGATCCGCACGCCAGGAATGCCAACCTCGTTGAACGGACGGTGGTGACCACCGCGGCCAAACCGGTCCAGACGATAGACCATCATCACGTCCATATTGGTCATATAGTCATCGGCCATACGGTCGATATAGCGCGCAAGATTTCGCGACGGGCTGTCGACTTCCCCGCCTGTGAAGCGACGGATACGCGCCTCTTCAGGGGTTTCAACAGCGCGCGTGCCTTCAGAGAATACTCGCACAGTCGAGTTATCGATGACGCCATCAATGCCGGAAATATTCGAGATCATATCATTGTTGAGAACGGCTTTGATCTCCCAGCCATTATCAAGCGCATGCTGAGCGACGATACGACCACCGATCAGCCCCTGCTCTTCACCGGCCAGCGCCGCATAAATGATTGAGCCGTCAAACTCGTACTGCGAAAGGATGCGCGCCGCTTCCAGAGCGCCCGCAACGCCGGATGCATTGTCGTTCGCGCCCGGCGAGTCTGATGTCGAATTCATCACGTCAGAGACGCGGCTATCGATATCACCTGACATCATCACGAAACGGTTGGGGTCGGTTGTCCCGCGCTGAATGGCCACGACACTGATCACATCGGCAGGGCCCGGCACACGTCGCTCGTTTTCGACTGTATCGCCGATATACATGACCTCCAGACAGCCACCGCATTCGGCAGAGATCGCTTCAAACTCTTCGAAAATCCAGCGACGCGCAGCGCCAATACCGCGCGTATCGCTTTCAGTTTCAGACAGGGTGTGACGTGTTCCGAAATCGACAAGCGTCTGGATGTCAGCGCGAATACGCTCCGGAGATGGCGCATGCGCAATATCATACAGGTCCATAACTTCGCTTGGCGGAGCGACTGTCTGCGCAAACGCGTTTGGTGTGATGGCAATTGCGAGACTAAGCCCGGCACCGGCGAACAGATTTTTCATGAACACATCCCTTTGACTGAGAAAACGGAAACTAGGTGCCCACCCTTTAAAAGCAATCATGTCAGACGCTTCACCGGATGAACACAGAAAGTTGGTTTTGACTTGAGCGCCATGTCCCATAATTTGTTCAGTATAGCTTACCTAGCGGAACTAACACTGGCCCGACGCGTACGAGACCAGAGGAGACTTAACTCACATGGCTGTTTATCGCCCACCGCATATTCCATCCTCTGAGATCACGCCGAAGGATGTCTGGCTGAACCGACGATCTATTCTGAAGAGCGCCGCAGCCCTTGGCGCGACAACGCTCGCCGCACCTCTTGCAGCCTGCGGTCAGGAATCTGCGACCGGCACCAGCTACACAACCAATGAACCGGTCACGCCCTATCAGGACGTCACCGGCTATAACAATTTCTACGAATTCGGCCTTCAAAAGACGGATCCTGCCCGCCATTCCGGCGACTTCAACCCGCGCCCGTGGACAATCGAAGTCGACGGCCTCGTAAACAATCCACGCACATTCGACATTGACGACCTGATCGCCAGCCAGACAATCGAAGAGCGCATTTATCGCATGCGCTGCGTTGAGGCCTGGTCCATGGTCATTCCGTGGAACGGCTTCCCGCTTTCCGCACTTCTCAATCAGGTCGAGCCGCTTTCCAGCGCGAAATATGTCGCGTTTGAAACAGTCGTACGTCCTGAAGAAATGCCGGGCCAGCGCGGTTTCTTCCAGCCCCTGCCATGGCCATATCGCGAAGGCCTGCGCCTTGATGAAGCCATGCACCCGCTTACGATTTTGTCGACGGGCGTGTTTGGTGAAACCCTGCCGAACCAGAACGGTGCACCTGTCCGCCTCGTTGTGCCGTGGAAGTATGGCTTTAAGGGCATAAAATCCATCGTGAAGATCACCCTTACAGAGCAGGAGCCTCCATCTACATGGAATGTCTCCGCGCCGAGCGAGTACGGCTTCTACGCCAATGTGAACCCGAACGTGCCGCACCCGCGCTGGAGCCAGGCCACCGAGCGTCGTATTGGCACAGGCGGCTTCTTCGGGGCCGACCGCCGTGAAACGCTCATGTTCAATGGCTATGCTGACGAAGTTGCCGACATGTACGCCGACATGGACCTGACGCGTTATTTCTGATGTCCGTTTCCAGCAGCGTTAATTCCGCCGTCCGTAAAATTCCGGCATGGCCGCTTTATATTCTCGGCCTCATACCTGCGGTATGGGGCTTTTACCTCGGCGCGACCAACCAGCTCGGCACCGACCCTGTCAAAACCTTCGAGATATTTCTTGGCCTCTGGGCGATCCGCTTTCTGCTACTCACTCTGGCGATTACGCCGCTGCGTGATCTGGCGGGCGTGAACCTTATCAAATACCGGCGCGGGCTCGGCCTGCTGGTCTTCTGGTATGTGTTGTTCCATTTCCTTGTCTGGCTGATCCTGGATCAGCAGCTCATGATGGCGCAGGCGATTGAAGACATCACCAAGCGGCCTTTCATCATGCTGGGTATGGCAGCGCTTGTCCTGCTCATACCGCTAGCGCTGACGAGCTTTAACTTCGCAATTCGCAAGCTGCGCAAGAACTGGAACAAGCTGCACAAACTGATCTATGTGATCAGCATTCTGGCTGCGATCCACCTCTTCATGGCGACCAAAGTTCTGGACACGGAGCAGTATGTCTATCTGGCGCTGTTTGTGGTGCTGCTCGGATACCGCATTGCCCGCGAGCCGATCCTGCAGGCAAAACGCGCGGCGTAACCAATTTTTAAAATATGCTAAGCAGATCGCCAGGCATTCAGTGACGTCAAACCGCGACTGCGGTTCGGGCTTCGCCCGCCCTCACGGAGCGACTGAGCGCAGCGAAAACAGCGTAAGTGAAATCTCGAACCAAAATCAGCCAAAAGCCCAATCCATGCAGCGGCAGACCGCCGCCGGGCTTTCGCCCCCCCCTGCCGGAGCCGCTGCGCGGCGTGAGGCAAAACAAGCATGATTTTTCCTGCAATCGATTCACGCTCAGGATCGCAGCCTTGAGCGCGATCCATCGCGAAGCAATAGCGAAGCAATAGCGAAGCGGGGATCAAACATAATTCATCGCGCTGTAGAAAAATTTTTCGCAAAAAAAATTTGCGAAAGCGGATGGTGCCCCCGGCCGGACTCGAACCGGCACTCCCGAAGAAAACGGATTTTGAATCCGTCGCGTCTACCAATTCCGCCACAGGGGCACGGAAAATGCGAACCCGCTAGATGACAAGAAGCGGAGTGCACGTCAATCGAAACTGAAGGGAAGTTTTGCAGGCCAGCTAAAATGCCAGCCTGACGGGCTATCTAGCCGTCGACTTTCCAGCCGCGTGCCGTACGACGGGCTTCCAGAACACCATCCTCAGACGAGGTGTAAGCGCGCGCACGTTCAGCCTGTGGCTTGGAGTGAGATGCAAAGCGCATGAACATCGCTACGCAAGCGATGATAAGGCCGACAATCGCTGTCGCAATCGCAACGACACCTGCTGCCATGAGAACCAGAGCGCCGACCGCGAATGTTGCGATAACGGCAAATAGTCGTTTCACAGATCCGAAAAAGGATCCGCCGCCGCCCAGCCCGTTAGTCGTCATATTCGCATTGATCATATTCATCTCCTAATAGGAGTGTGGGGACGATTGAGCGGTTCGTCAATCCGCTCTTATCAGCATGCCACGCTCGGCACGGATTTTTGCATATGCACCAGTGATGGTTGCCGCTTTTTCATTCGCGCGTGCTTCAAACTCATGTGGCACGCCATTCATCACCAGCCTGTCCGGGTGATTATCGGCCATCAGCTTACGGTAAGCGACGCGAATATCATCAAAGTTCGCCGAATGGCTCACGCCCAGAATTTCGTACGGATCATCAGGGTCTGCGCCCATATGGCTCGCTTTGATGCGGCGGAAATCATCTTCGGAGAAGCCAAAAATGGATGACACCTTCTGCAGGTAGATCATCTCGTCCAGCGTCACCACGCCGTCTGCACCGGCAATGTAGAACAAGCCATCCAGCACGCCCTCTAACAGGCATGGCCGGTCACCATATTTGCGGGCAATTTTGGAGGCATAGCCCTCATATCCGCGCACCGTCTGGCGGGCGAGATTGAACACCCTGCGAACAGATGCCGCATCCTCAGGTGCGGCACGGAAAACCTTTGAGAAAACCTGAACCTCATCATCGGTGACTTCGCCGTCAGCCTTGGCGAGTTTCGCGCCCAGACCAACGACAGCCGCCGTAAAACCTACATCCTGAGGGTCCGGACCGCATGAAGAATTGTCCGCCAGCGCGGGCAGGTCGTCCTCATGGTGAGGATCAAACAAGCGCTGAGCGCGCTCCAAAAGGCGATTCCAGATGGTCATCCTGCGAGTCTTATACCCTAAAATTCTAATTTTGTCAGATCACGCTCTGTTGAGTTTTGCTTAAACCTTCGTAATTCTGAAATCCCCGTTACACCGCGCATCGAAAAGAAAAAACCGTGATCGAAACGATAGTCATTCTAAGCGTCTGCGCGGGGCTTTCGTCCTGCTGCAATAGCGGGAATGCGATCGCTGCGCGCTTGATCGCGGCTTTACGATCATCCTGTTCGGGCGGGCCGAGGAATAGCCCGATCAGTCACGCCCGCGTGACCTCTCTTACAATTTCGTAATGCACTCATCCAGTTCCAGACCGGTGTCGTAACCACAGTATCCATCGCAAAAAACGCGGTGGCCGAGCACCGGATCGATCCTCACTCGCTCGCCTAACAGACGACACATGGAGTGACACATTATGAAATCTCTGATCGCCTCAACCGCACTGGTTGCGACTCTTTCCATGCCCGCTTTTGCAGATTGTGCAAATGCGTCGGCAACACGTTCCGCACAGACTGAAATCGAAACAACTTATGCCGGCCACCATTCTGAAATGCAGGCTGATATCGTCGGCACAGCACAGGATGCAGGCTTCACAACTCTGCTCGCAGCGGCTGAAGCAGCTGGCCTTGTCGACGCCCTTCGCGGCGACGGCCCGCTGACAGTTTTCGCACCGACCGATGAAGCCTTTGCCGCGCTCGGTGAAGACACAATCGCCACCCTGCTTGAGCCGGAAAACAAAGACCAGCTCGCAGCAATCCTTTCCTACCACGTGATCGCAGGCCGCGTAGAAGCCGCTGATCTGGTAGGCACAACAACTGAAGCTGAGACCCTCAACGGTACGGTCTCAATCGACGGAACAGACGGCGTCATGGTGAACTCGGCGACTGTCATTCAGGCTGATGTGGAAGCCTCTAACGGCATTATCCACGTCATCGATACGGTCCTCATGCCGTAATCCCCTCCTCCTCTCATCCCCCCACTTACTAAAATCCACTGAGAGGAACTTATCGCCCCGGCTTCGGCCGGGGTCTTTTTTTTGGGGGTAAGCTTACCGGTTTTGCGAGGCCTTTAATTCGGCAATTTCAGCTTTCAGCTCGGCGATGACGCTGAGAATTTCGTCGCCCTTTTTGAGCATTTTCTCTTCGGTGTCCTCAATCTCGTCCTCGATCTGCTCGATCGCTTCTTCAGTACGCTCATCCTGTTCTGCCTGAAGGGCTTCAACGATCAGCGCGATGAAGAGGTTCAGAACCGCGAAGCTCGCAAGGAAGATGAAGCTCAGGAAGAAGACCCACGCATAAGGATGGCCGTCATCCATCACCTTCTGGACGACGTCATTGCGCCAGCCATCCATGGTCATCACCTGAAACAGGGTGAAGGCCGAAGCAGGCAGATCATGAAAAAGCGCATGAACGTCGGGATCGTCTGTGCGGCCATAAAGCGAGGTCGCCATCACCGCGCTCGCATAGATGAGCACCGCCAGAACCGCGATAATCGCGCCCATGCCAGGAAGCGCCTTGAACAGCGCCTCGACGATCCGCTTCATCATCGGCACGACATGCAGAAGACGCAGAACCCGCAGCACGCGCAGAGACCGCATCACCTGGAACGGGCCAGAGCCCGGCAGGATCGAAACGCCCACAACGAAGAAATCGAAAATGTTCCAGCCGGACCGGAAGAAATCCAGCCTGTGCGCATAGAGCTTCAGCAGAAGCTCGATCACGAACACGCCCACAACGAAAATATCGAAGAATTTGATGCCCAGATGCAAAAGCGGCGGCAGCGTCTCAACCGTTTCCAGCCCCAGCGTAATCGCATTCAGAACGATCAGCGTGGTGATCGCATTTTTAAAATAGCTGTTCTCGATGATTTCCATCGCGCGACGGCGCGACGGGCTAATCGTTTCACTCACTTCCATCTGTCTTCCCGTCTCCCCAGATCGGCACAGAAATTTCTGATAACCATAACTTAAAGTCTTCTACTGCTTTTGGGTATCGTCAAATCTGGCCATATACCCATCTTTGTGGGAACGTGCATCGGGGCCGGGCAAATCCAGCAGAGAGGCAGAATGTCGTCGTCATCACCATTCCAAACAGAACAGATGACTCTGGCGGAGCTCTTCAACGGGAAACGTGTCTTTTCGTTTCCTGCGTTCCAGCGTCCGTATCGCTGGACGATGGAAGAAGCGATCACGCTGATTGATGACGTAGCCGCCGCCGCAAACCGTAAGGATGCGGGCTATTTCCTCGGCAATCTGGTCATGACAGAGGCCAATGGCCGCGACTGTATGGTGATTGATGGCCGCCAGCGCCTGACCACGCTTTTCATGCTGCTCTGCATTCTGCGCGACCTTGAGAAAGACGCAAACCGCAAGCGCGGCCTGCACCGTCTTGTGCGCGATGAGCGCGACAATGAGAATTTCCTGGAATCCAGCTGGCGCCTGCGCTTTGCGCCAGCAGAGCAAACCCTGATCGAGAACCGCATTTCAGCATGGCAGGCGCTCAATAATCCGTCTCAGGGCGGACGCATTATTCCGGAACGCTACCTCACCATGTTTGAGGTCGCTGACGGCATGCGTGAACTGCTGACCCAGCCGATCAATGATACCGGCCTGCCGCGCCTCAATGAATTTACCGATTACCTTCTCAACAATTGCGAAGTGATCGTGCTGACGGCGTCTTCTGCCACGTCAGGCCTGCGCCTCTTCCAGGTGCTGAACAATCGCGGCCTGCAGCTTTCCGAAGCCGACCTCACAAAGCCGGACCTTCTTAAAGCCCTGCCAATCGAGCGACAGGCAGATGCAGCCATCATCTGGGACGGTCTTGAAGATCGTCTGGGGTCGGACAATCTCGATACGCTTCTGCGTGCCATGGTGTTTGCGACCTCTGGCGAATGGGTTCCGCAGGGGCGCACATTCGGGCCGAGCCTGAAAGCGGCCATGATCGGTCGCGGCCCGGAACAATTCCACTTTGAAGACCTGCAAACCTATGGCGATGCCTTTGCAGACATTCACTGGGGCGACATTCCGTTCGACGAACCGGAAGAGAACCCGAACCATCTCATCCGTGCCCTGTATTTCCTCGGCCGGTCCGCGAATGAGTGGAAAGAATTCATTCCGGTCGCGATGGAAATCCTTGTCCAGTTCGACGGAAATTATGGCGAGATTTACCGCCATATCCGCGCGCTCGACCGGCTCTTCTTCGTCTGGTTCATCAACGAGACCTCTGAAGGCCCGCGCCGCCGCACCTGTTCTGATGCGATCGCGCAGCTGCGCAATGGTCAGGATGCATTCGCCAGCGGCAATGCCTTCGATGTGCCGCAAATCGAGCTTGAAAAAGCGATTGAGGCGCTCTCCAAACCGTTTCCGAAACTCTATCAGCGCGGCGCCCTGCTCCGCCGGATCGAGCTTGGCCTTTGCGAACGTGACGGACAGCCTGCCCCGCCTTATCTGGAGCTTGCAACGTCAGAGCATGTCCTGCCGAAGAACCCGCGTCAGGGCAGCCAGTGGCAGATTGATTTCACCCGCGCAGAACACCGCGAATGCCTCGATCTTCTGGGCAATGGCGTGCCGATTTCACGCGACCTCGACAAGCGTGTCGCCAATCGCGACTACAACGCCAAACGGTCCATCTATAAAGAATCCGGCGCAGACCTTTATTTCCGCAGCGTTGCTGATGTGTGCAGCTATAAGCAGTGGACACCGGCAGAAATCCGCGCGCGCACAGCCAAGATTGCCGATATGATCGCCACGGGCTGGCGCACCATACCGACAGAACCAATTCCGGACGAATTCGACTTTGACGATGAAGACAGCACGGACGCCGAACTGTTCGAAGACGCCGAGGTTGACGAAGAAGGTATTGGCGACGTGATCGCACGCGAAATCGACGCCAAGGTCAATTCGCAGAACGGGTCAGACTGACCCGCCTTCTGAATAGCCAAGCCCGGTAAGCGTTTTCAGATCCGGTTGCGGCACGATGCAGGGCGCAAGGTCACGCTCCCACCAGCCGACATCATGCCAGCTACCATTCTTGAAACCGATATTCCGGTAGGTCGCAAAATGGTGAAAGCCAACCGCCTCGTGTAGCGCCGCACTGCCCGCATTCGGCAGTGTCACGACACCATAGGCTTTGGTGAAGCCCTGGCGGGTCAGAATATCAATCAGCACGTTGTAGAGCTTGCGGCCAAGCCCTTTGCCGCGTGCAGCCGGTTCCAGATAGACCGTGACTTCGACCGCCCATTGATAGGCTTTACGCTCGCGATAGGGCGAACCATAGGCATAGCCCACAACCTCGCCCTCATCTTCGGCGACAATCCATGGATGGGTCGGCCAGAGCTTTTCAATCCGGCCAGCCATAATGTCAGCCGCCGGTGGCTCCATCTCGAATGACACCGCGCTGCCATCGACGAATGGCGCATAAATTTCGGCAATCTTTGGCGCGTCAGACGCAAGGGCGAAACGTATTTTCATATCCAAATCTTTATGCCTGAAACTGAGCTTTGTCAGCCGGAAATCGCAATAACAAGAGTGCGCAAAACATCAGGTCTCGCGTCTACGCAGCACCACTTGCGTGCTGCAACGTGCGCGGGATGACACGAGCAAATGTTCATGATATGTTCCGAACATGTCAGAGCGCTTGTACTACACCTACATTCTTGCTTCTAAAAAGCACGGCACCCTCTATGTGGGCGTGACAAACGATCTGGCAGGTCGAGTGTTTGCACATCGCTCTGGCGAGGCGTCTGCGTTTACACGAAAGTATCAAATCAAGCGTTTGGTCTGGAGCGAAGGTTTTGCGGATGTTCGAGATGCAATCGAAACTGAGAAAAAACTAAAACGCTGGCGACGTGCCTGGAAGGTTCAGCTAATTGAAGAGCATAATCCGAACTGGGATGATCTGTTTCTTCAACTAGTGTGATTTTGTCATCCCGCGCACGGTGCGGGGCGAAGTCACGCTCCGTAGACGCGGGACCCGAAACTCGCGTCGCCCTTGCATCGGGTCCCGGATCAGCAGCGCACCATTAAATGCTGCGCAGCATCCGGGATGACAATAAAGCCCTAAACCCCAACTCCACCGCGCACGTCAGTCTCTGCAACGCGCTCCATGCCTGCAATCATCGGGCGCGCCTTGCCAATCGCTTCCTGAACCTGCGCCAGCTGGAGGCTCGCCATATGGCTTTCAGCCCGGTCCCAGACCTCTGTGACCCAGATCGTTGTGTCATCAGCCGGATCAGCGGCGACCACATAAGACAAACAGCCCGGCATGTCTTTTAGCCCACCGAGCAATATCTCGATCAGTGCATCGCGCTTGCCGTCAGCCGCAATAAATTTTCCAACCAGTCCATACATGAAAGGGCCTCCCCGAACGGAGAGACCCAATCACATTTCCCCCTACACGCAAATCGAAATTTAGAGCGGACGGCGCACTGTAAACGCGCCGCGAATATCGCCCACTTCAAAGCCGGTCGCCTGATCATCAGCGTAGACCGCATCAATCGCCGCCTGCACCTCTGGCGAAATATCCGTGCCATGGCAGGTCGCGCAGAAGTCACCGAGGAAGATCGGCTTCATCCAGCGAAAGACATGGCTGCCTTCTTCGTCCACGACTTCAGAATACTGCATTGCCATCTGGTTCACGCCTGATGCGCGCGCCTCTTCAAAGACCGCGAACTGCTCTGTTTCCCAGGCATCCGGCGCATTGGCGGGGTTACGCACACGAAGCGATGTGCGGCCAATCTCAAGGCCCGTTTCAGCTGACACTTCAGCCGAAATCATCAGCGCATCTTCAGAACAGGCCGTAATGGCTTCCTCAATGCCGCCCTCTTGCATGGCTGACATTAATCGCGCCTGCAGGCGTTCCTGTAACATGCCCGCCGCGCTTTGCGCTGCGCTGATATCTTCATAGGCCGGTTCCGGCATTTCGACCGAGCTGCCACAAGCGCCCAGCATGAGCGCAGACGCGAGCCCTGCAAGGATAGGATATTTCATTATCTGTCTTTCCTCCCATTTATGATAGCAGACTATCACAAACCTTTCACGCATCAGACGATACCAAAGCGCACGACCAGATTAGTCAGATAAACATACTTTTTATAGGGCTTTTAGTGTCGCACGCAAAACAGCCGCCCTGCTGTTGATGGCAGAGCGGCGAGAATGCGTCAGCGCTGGAAAGTGGGTATCAGGCTAACGGCTGTAGATCGTGCTGGACGAGGCCGCGTGCTTTCAGCACCTCGGTGATCTCATCAAGGATGGCAGGATCATCAATCGTGGCCGGCATTTTCCATGGCTCCCCGTCTGCAATCTTGCGGATGGTTGCGCGCAGAATTTTGCCCGAACGCGTTTTTGGAAGACGCTGCACAACGAGGATGTGTTTAAGCGCAGCCACCGCGCCAATCTCCTCGCGCACCAGCTTTACGCAGGCTTTCTCAATGTCTTCAGGCGCTTCGGTGACACCTGATTTGAGCACGATCATCCCGAGCGGGATCTGGCCTTTCAACTGGTCAGCAATGCCCAGAACCGCGCACTCGGCGACCGCCTGATGACCCGAAAGAACCTCTTCCATACCGCCGGTGGAAAGACGGTGACCAGCAACATTGATGATATCATCTGTGCGCGCCATGATGTGGAGATAACCATCCTCATCAATCATGCCAGCATCGGATGTCTCATAGTAGCCCGGGAAGTGATTGAGATAGCTGTTTCTAAACCGGTCATCATTGCCCCAGAGCGTCGGCAGGCAGCCCGGCGGCAGAGGCAGTTTGATGCAGACAGCACCGAGCGTTGATGGCGCGCCAACCTCATGACCGCCCTCATCCAGAATATGGATTTCATAGCCCGGCATCGGCACGGTTGAGGAGCCATACTTCACCGGCAGGGTTTCAATGCCGCGCGGATTGGCCGTGATCGGCCAGCCGGTCTCTGTCTGCCACCAATTGTCGATCACCGGCACGTCGAGCTTACGTTCGGCCCACTGGATCGTATCCGGGTCGGCGCGCTCACCCGCAAGGAAGAGCGTGCGCAGGGATGATGTGTCGTAGTTTTCCAGAAGCTCCGCATTCGGATCTTCCTTTTTGATCGCACGGAAGGCGGTTGGCGCCGTGAAGAGCGCAGCGACTTTGTGCTCCTCGATCACACGCCAGAATACGCCCGCATCCGGCGTGCCGACAGGCTTACCTTCGAACATAATCGTCGCGCAGCCCTGAAGCAGCGGCGCATAGACGATGTAGGAGTGGCCAACCACCCAGCCGACATCAGACGCGGCCCAGAACGTATCGCCCGGCTTCACCGCATAGACATTTTCCATCGACCATTTCAGCGCCACGATATGGCCGCCCGTGTCGCGGACTACGCCCTTTGGCTCACCCGTCGTGCCCGAGGTGTAGAGAATATAGAGCGGATCTGTTGCCGCCATCGGCTCTGGCGCAGCCGTCACGCCGTCAGCTTTAGCCTCGGCCACTAATGCCGCCCAGTCATGATCGCGCGCGCCGAGTTCAGCCGTCACGTCTTCGCGCTGGAGAATGATGCAGGCATCTGGCTTGTGGACGGACTGTTCGATCGCCGCGTCGAGCATCGGCTTGTAAGGGATGACGCGGTTCGGCTCGATACCGCAGCTTGCAGACACCATCATCTTGGGCTTGGCATCGTTGATACGGGTCGCCAGCTCGTGCGGCGCGAACCCGCCAAACACGACAGAATGGATCGCGCCAATGCGCGCGCAGGCCAGCATGGCGATCGCCGCTTCCGGGACCATCGGCATATAGACGATCACGCGATCGCCCTTCTCAACGCCTTTGGCTTTCAGAATGCCCGCGAAAGTCGCGACCTCTTCGGTCAGCTCAGCGAAGGTGTAGCTCTTCTTCCTGCCGGTGATCGGGCTGTCATATATGAGCGCGGTCTCTGCGCCGCGGCCTGCCTCAACATGCCGGTCGAGACAATTATAGGCCGTGTTGCACACACCATCGGGAAACCAGCGGCCATACACGCCCGCATCGCCATCGAAGGCGGTGGTTGGTGCGCTGACCCAGTCGATCTCTTTGGCCGCTTCCATCCAAAATGCGCCAGGATCGGATTTCCAGTCATTATAGACGTCTGCATATTTAGCCATGTTACGTCTCCCCGTGAGTTTTCATTTTGAGGGGAGTTTAGCAGAGGAGAAAACCCTAAATCGAGTACGCCTTAAGTCGAACTTTTGCGAACAAACGGGCAATATAGGTGAAACATATGTGATCTGACCGCCCGTTTTGCGATGGGTCGCGCGATCCTCAAGGCTGCGGAAACAATCTATAACTATCCGAAATACGGATTGGCCGGATGCTCGAAGGCTTTATAGATCAGCGCCTCAACCTCGGGGGTCACCTCGTCGCGGCGCGGCACACCTTCTTTGCGGAAACCCGATTTCGCCGTTGAAGTCAGCCCGCGCCATGCGACACCCAAAGGCAGAAGCACCTCCGCCAGCTCCTCGGCAAGCCGCTCATAGCGGATGACGCGGTCGACAATCAGGCTGCCATCCTCATCTGTGTAGCGCTTGTGCTCGGCGAGGAACTTGCCCCGCTCGACATAGGCCTCCCAGCTTTGCGGCACATCTTCAGCCGCATGGTCGCCGGAATGTTTCAGCATGGCAAAATGGGAGAGGCATTTATCGACTGGCTCACGCTCCACGCAGAATTTGGAATACGCGTTATAGGTCTCCTCACCGAGAAATTTGCGCACCTGACGCCCGCCCATATGATTGACGAATTTTCGCGGCCCCATCTCGAAATTGCGCGCCTCATGCCCCGGCTCCAGCGGAAAAATCGGCGTCACAACATCCTCCGGCCCGCATAGCGGCGACAGGGTGACCTCGATGGACGTCCCTGCCGTTTTCGCCGTCTTCAGAAAGATGAATTTATGTGCGTGGGAAACGATGGTCACTTACAATGCCTCGCAGCTTAATGGTTCATCAGCCACCGCCGCGAACATGCCAGTAATCCGCCAGCCTTTTTCGTCAGCCCATCCAAGCTCATAGCCTGATGCGCGCATATCATCGCCCATAACCTCACCGGACGTCAGATACCGTGTGAAGCGCATACCGGCGCGCGCCGTTTCGCCCGCAACATCACACACCAGAACCTCGTGAATGACCGAGCGGTCATAGCCATCGGCTTCAAGCTGGGTGAAGACCATTTCCAGCCGCGCGGTCTCTCCTTCCACACTGCTGGTCATCTGCCAGAAGTCACGGCCCAGCGCTTCAGTGTCATGCGCATTCCAGGCTTCGGTATAGGCCCACATAAAGCCTTCCGCGCTTTCCAGCGTCGGTGCAGGCGCAATCGTCGCGCAGGCCGAAACCAGAAATACCCCTAATGGTCCAGTCAGAACTTTCCAGTTCATTTGCGCCTCTCCGATTCGGCCGTTTCAAAATGTGTCGCGCGGAACGCTCGAAATTGAAAGTCCTTCACGCTGAGCAGCACGGTCAAATCGCTGTCTTGCCTCTTGCGTATCTGAAGCTACTAATTTGGATTCACAAAAACTAAATCCGAAGACCACAGCCATGATCCTTTTTCGCGCTTTCCTCATCTCACTCTGGCTCATACTGGCTGTGTACACAGGTTTCGTTATTGCGCATCACGGCATGGGCCTTCTGCCGATATTCTTCGGAGACATCGGGTCGATTACCTGGCCGGGGCAATTCAATCTCGACTTCTTTTTCATGCTACTGATTTCGGGCCTCTGGACGGCATGGCGAAATCAATTCTCGTCTTTAGGCCTGACCCTCGGCTTTATTGCGGTGATTGGCGGCGCAGGCTTCCTTCTGCCTTACCTCCTGTATCTGTCAGTCCACGAGAAAGGCGATATCAGGACGGTTTTAATCGGAGACCGCTGAAGGCACGCGGTTCTGGCAAAGTATCTGCAAATATCTTATACTCACACCAACACCCACTTTGCACGGGCCCTTGAACCCGCTGGAGAGAGACAATGAATATCGAAGACCTTGTCGCGCCATCACCGATGGTGAACGGCCTCAATTCCCTTGGTATTGCCAAACCCCCATCCGAAACGCGCGTCGTCGCCGCCATGTCCGGCGGTGTAGATAGCTCCGTTGTTGCCGCCCTTCTGAAGGCGCAGGGCTATGATGTCGTCGGCATCACGCTCCAGCTGTATGACCACGGCGTCGCCATCCAGAAAAAGGGGGCGTGCTGCGCCGGGCAAGACATTCACGACGCCCGCAATGTCGCCGACCAGATCGGCATTCCGCATTACGTGCTGGATTATGAGTCCCGCTTCAAAGAGCAGGTGATGGAGGATTTTGCCGACACCTACCTCTCCGGCTCCACGCCTATTCCGTGCATTCGCTGCAACCAGACGGTCAAATTCAAAGACCTTCTGGCGACCGCGCACGATCTTGGCGCTGACGCGATGGCAACCGGCCATTATATCCGCCGCGAGCAGGGTCATAACGGCCATGGTGAGCTTCACCGCGCCCATGATGACAGCCGCGACCAGTCTTACTTCCTGTTTGCCACCACACAGGAACAGCTCGACTTTCTGCGCTTCCCGCTGGGCGGCCTGCCAAAAACAGCCGTTCGCGAACTGGCAGAGTATTTCGGGCTGCCGGTCGCTCAAAAGCCCGACAGTCAGGATATCTGCTTCGTACCGGATGGCTCTTACGCAAAAGTGGTCGAACGCCTGCGACCGGGCTCCGGTCGTGGCGGCGAGATTGTGCATCTGGATGGCCGCGTTCTGGGTAAGCATGAAGGCGTCATCCATTACACAATCGGCCAGCGCCGCGGCCTTGGCGTCGCAACGGGCGAGCCGCTTTTCGTGGTGAAGATTGATGCCCCGAACCGGCGCGTCATCGTTGGCCCGCGCGAAGCCCTGCTCACCGCTGGCCTTGCCATGGAAGAGCTGAATTGGCTTGGCGAAGGCACGCTGGAAGAGGCGTGCGAGCGTCAGGCCCGCGCACTCATCCGTGTACGGTCTACCCGCCCGCCAAAGCCTGGTCATCTCGGCTGGCATAACGGTCAACCGGCTGTGTTCTTTAATGATCCGGAAGAAGGCGTCGCACGCGGTCAGGCCTCTGTGCTCTATTCAGCGGACGACGAAACCCGCGTTCTGGGCGGCGGCTTTATCTCCGCCACCATTCCTGCTGATGAGCGCATGGTGGCTTGATGACCAAGGACGGCCCGTATACCTCGCGACACATCTTCAAATCTAGGGGGTCCAAATGGATTTAACTGGCCAATGGATTGGGTTCGACCAAGGGGATGTAAAAGGGACCATAGTGATCGATATCGACGACTTTGGCCAAGACCGAAGGGGGCATATTTTCTTTTATCCAGATGCCACTGATATCCCGGGAATATATGACACTATAAATTTTCAAAAGGGCAAGCTCCCTGAGTCTCTGACCTTCACACCGCACCTCTTTGAAGTTGGAGGAGGACGGCCACTGTCTATGGAACAAGCAGCCGAATTGTACCCAACGGCAAGCTTTCCCCGCCAAATAACAGTTGTTCTTCATCGGTCGAACCAAGGTGAGCTACATTTAAAGTGGCGCTCGGATGTCGGTACTTCTGGAAAGGCAAAACTGCTCAACAGGAATTTCAATGCCGCTTCCAAAACGACATTGAAAGCGAAGAAAATGAGCTGGCGGGCGTTCAAAACGTTTATCGACGAGGGCAACTCCGTCGGTTGCGTGTACAGAGGACAAAACGATGCATGGCCGCTCCGGACAACCTTTCATCGCAGTAAACGCTCAGATCTGATACCCTTCGTTACTGGTGACGTTCCGAAATTGTACAATGCGCTTTCAGGTCGCTTAAAGCATGTTTACGATTTGAAAAACCCGACAATCTTAGCATCTTTTTGGGCGCTCGCGCAGCACCATGGTTACCCCACACCACTTTTGGATTGGAGCCGTTCTCCTTACGTCGCCGCATACTTTGCGTTTAAAAATGTTACGGCTTCTTCTGAAGGGGCGGTTCGAATTTTTGTTCTGCAAGAACACCCTTTCGCCCATAACGGCCAAATCTTTTTCACTACCTATTCACAGCCGGTTGTAAAATTGATTGAACCCATGAGTCTTGAGAATGAACGACTGATACCACAGCAATCAGTGCTGATGATTTCTAATGTGGATGACATTGAATGGTTGATTGAGACGCTAGAGGCGGAGAAAAACGTTCAAATACTACAGGCAATAGACATTCCGAAGCACGAAGCTGCAGAAGTTATGAAAGATTTAAGACTGATGGGAATCGGTGCGGGGAGCTTATTTCCAGGAATCGACGGGGTATGCGAAGGTCTTCGAGAGCAACTATTTCCAGTCAATTAGTCCAACACCGCACGAGCCACCCTAAACTAGCGGCATGCATGAAGCACCCGCATCTCTTCCGGATATGAACTCGCCCAGCGTGATGGCGGGGCGGCTCCGCCGTAATTTTGGCGGCGTTGAGGCCTATGCGGACGGATATCTGGAATTTGAATGCGAAGCGTCGCGCCCGACTGACAAGCCGCGCCATATGCAGCGCCGTTATTACGAGACGCTGCTCACCCATATCCGCCGCGCGGAATACCAGCTGAGATGCTTCATCCTCTGGCTGGCAGCTATTCTGATCGAGAAGGCGCAGGCCAATCCTGAATTTTTCAACGCTGTCATCGGCACACCACAAGTGAACAGCCTTGAGCACGGTCTATGCAATCCGAATGGATTGCGAGACCAAACGAAAATGTTGCAGGCGCAGGCCGTCGAGCCGAAGGCGAAAATCGAGGCCGAGCATAACCATAATAATCAGCCAACCGGCCTTGCCTGGCAGCAGGAGCTGGAACTGCGCCGCCTGACAGCCAAGACGCCACCCATTGGCGGTTTCACTGTGACCACGCCTGTGTTTGAAACGGGCAAGCGCGGTTCCACCCGTGTCCGCGTCAAAGCCTTCCGCCCTGACCCGCTATCAATTGTCGACGCGTCCTATCTGATCGCCCGTATGGCCCGCTTGCCGCGCATACTCGCCCGGGCTGACCAGATAGCCGAACGACTGGCGCGCAGAGCAGCCTTGAGCGCGTTCTATCGTGAAGGCAGAGCCGAAGCGGAGAACTACAAGAACCCAGCCTTGAGCGCGTTCTATCGCGAAAGCAGAGCTGGAGCGGAGAACTACAAGAATTCAGCCCTGAGCGCGTTCTATCGCGCAAGCGCAGCTGACGCGGAGAACAACAGGAACCCAGCCTTGAGCCCGTTCTACGGCGCTGGATCACAAATTTCACAGCCAATACCAAACAGGAGAGACGGGCTTCCAACCGTCTCGGTGGCGCAGGCCCGCGCAAGGCCGCCAAACCCGTTATGGTTCCAGCCCTTTCAACACTGGCTGCCACCCGAAGATTTATGGGCTTCATCGGAAGATGAAGGCGAACGCGCAGACCTGAACTGGCTCCACCATGTGGCAGTCGGCGCGCTGACGCGTGTGGGCTTAGCGCCGGGCGATGATCCGGCTTCTCGCCTGCCGGACCTTTCCCGCTTTGAGCCGCCCTCCCCGCCTCAGATACGCCGCACCTGAAAACCATTGCCATATATGGCCGGTTCACCGGATGATGGGTTCAGGAATCAAAGGTCAGGGGACACGCGTGCAAACCGGAAAAATGGATGCTCTGAGAGTCGTTAAAGACGTCTGGACCCTGCCCCTATACCGGCCTGGCCTCGTCGCGATCGTCACCATATTCGGCTTTGTTCTGCCGGATTTGATTGCCGCAGTCATTCTTCGGGGGCTATTCGCCATGCCACATCCGATAATGGTCTCCGTCATGTCCACGCTGATTGCCCTTGTCGTGGTATCTGTCAGCCTGATTGCCAAGCGCTATGCCGTGTTCGAGCTTACCGCGAATGCCGTGCGAAAAGGCGATATCTTCTCAACCGCATTCCTCACCGCCGCCTGGCCGGCATTTGCCGTTCAGTTTATTGCCGGATTAAACGGGCCGGGATTGCTTTTGTCGCTTGTCGGCTCTTTCTTCCTTATCCTGATCGTACCGGTGATTTGCGTGGAGGAGCTTTTCGGTTTCGAAGCCGCAAAACGCAGCGCACAAATGGTTTGGCAGAACATTGTGGGCATACTGCTCTGCCTGTTCAGCCAGCTCATCCTGATGCTGGTTGTCTTTTTCCTGATGGAAGTTGCCGGAGGCCTCGGCATATCATCCTTCATCACCGACGGCATCTTCACCATCGCTCTTTCGCTTGTGACCGCGATGGCGACCATCATCCTGCCAATACGCGTCTATGACGAAATCCGGTCTCTCGAGAGATAAAAAGAGCCCGCGCAAAGGGCTTGCGCGGGCTGGAAGGTCACAGAGCGACTTTTAAATTCTAGTGGCGCTTCAGCTCGGCGCGGCCGACCACCATGTGGTGAACCTCATCCGGACCGTCTGCAAAGCGAAGATGACGGATATCGGTGTAAAGCTCGGCCAGCGGCGTCCACTGGGAAATACCTGTCGCGCCATGAATCTGGATCGCGTCATCGATGATTTTGCAGGCTTTTTCCGGCACCATCGCCTTCACCATGGAGACCCAGATGCGGGCTTCTTTATTGCCCATTACATCCATCGCCTTGGCCGCTTTCAGAACCATCAGGCGCATGGCTTCAATCTCGATCCGGTTGCGGGACACCGTTTCAAGATTTTTGCCAAGCTTGATCAGTGGCTGGCCAAACGCCTCGCGGGAGAGGCCGCGCTCTACCATCATATCAAGCGCGCGTTCTGCCTTACCGATAGTGCGCATGCAGTGGTGGATACGGCCCGGGCCAAGACGAAGCTGGGAAATCTCAAAGCCGCGGCCTTCGCCCAGAAGCATATTTTCTTTCGGGACACGGACATCTTTGAAACGCAGATGCATATGGCCGCGCGGGGCATGGTCCTCACCGAAGACATGCATCGGGCCGACAATCTCTACGCCCGGATGCGGCAATGGCACGAGGATTTGAGACTGTTGTTTGTGCGGCTCGGCGTCAGGGCTGGTTTTGACCATGACAATCATGATGCGGCATCGCGGATCGCCAGCGCCGGAAATGTAGTATTTCTCGCCATTGATGACCCACTCATCACCGTCGAGCACAGCCGTTGTGGAGATGTTTTTGGCATCCGAGGAGGCAACATTCGGCTCGGTCATCGCAAAGGCAGAGCGGATCTCACCATTCAGAAGGGGTTTAAGCCATTTTTCTTTCTGCTCCGGCGTGCCGACATGCTGCAGCACTTCCATATTGCCGGTGTCCGGCGCGTTACAGTTCAGCGATTCAGATGCAAGCGGCACTTTGCCAAGCTCAGCAGCGATATAGGCATAATCAAGGTTCGTCATGCCGTGGCCGATAGGGGAATCCGGCAGGAAGAAGTTCCAAAGGCCAGCCTCTTTAGCTTTGTTCTTGGCGCCTTCGAGAAGTTCAAGCTGGCGCGGGTGAAAGCTCCAGCGATCTTCCAGCGTGCGGCCGAGTTCTTCATACTCTTCCTGGATCGGCTTTACGTTCTCTTCGATGTGTTTCTTCACGGCCTCAAACAGCGGAACGGATGCTTCCGACATTTCGAGGTCATTCATCTTCAGGCTTGGGTCAACAAAGCTGCTCATAGATATCTCCGTATTTTGACGGAGAATTTAGCCGCTCAGAGGCCATAACTGGTAATGCGGGTTTTGAATGCAGCCCATTCGTTTGACGAATGGGCTCTACAAGCACTTATAAAGATTAGTTTATAACCGTTCTGATCTGCTCTCTCAGCCAGATCAGGCCCGGATCGGCCTCTGTGGCCTCGTGCCAGTACATGTAAGCTTCTGCAGACGGCAGGCTGAGCGGCAGTTCATGAAGCTCGTTTCCTTCAAGCCCCTGAAACGTCTCTGCATAGCGCCGTGACAGTGTGAGTATCATATCGGTCCGGGAGACAATCTGCCAGGCCGACATAGCATTCTGGCAGCGTACAGCAATTTTTCGTTCGCGGCCAATCCTTGATAGCGCGGCATCCTCATGCCCGAGGCCAACCGAACGCGGCGAGGCAAACACATGCTCCAGCTTCAGATAGGTGTCGAGCGTCAGCGTCTCGCCAATAGCTGGATGACCTTTACGGGCGGCGACAACGAAACTGTCATGGCGTAGCAATTCCCGCTTCAGGCCGGCCCGCTCTTTATGGGCGACATCAATTGCCAGATCGAGATCGCCATTCGCCAGAAGATTGGTGAGGTCCTGCCGCGCAAAGTGGGCACTCGTCAGACGGACTTCCGGCGCCGCCTCGCGCATATGGGTCACGAGAGATGCAAAGTTCGGCGCCTCACCTGACAGGCGCATGCCGACCCGGAACAACCGGTTGGACGTCGCCGGATCAAAATGCATAGCGCTCGCCAGCGCGAAGCCGAAATTACGAAGTGCCTCGCGGATCGGGCCAATAATATCCCGCGCCATAGCTGTCGGGACGAGGTTATTGCCTTCACGGATAAACAGCTCGTCATTGAAGGCTTCTCTCAGGCGCGCCAGAGAATGGCTCACCGCGGGCTGGGAGAGGTTTAAATGCCGCGCAGCACGCGACACACCGCCTTCAGAGTAAATCGCCTCGAAGGTTTCAAGCAGGTTCAGATCAAACTGGGCAATGCGACGCAATGGAAAACCCCCGGCAGTTACAACCTACACTACCGCGTGCAGGTGGCCGCGTCAGCCCATTCTGGTCAAAGCGTCATTCATTGTGTTGACGAGGGTTTCGACGACAATCGGTTTGGCGACATGGCCGTTAAAGCCTGCCTCGATATATTCATCCACCTGATGCTTCATGGCATTCGCGGTGAGCGCCAGTGCCGGCACGGCCTGACGCCTGCGTTCGGCATCAATCCGTCGAATCTCCTGAAGTGCTTCCACGCCGGTAAGTTCCGGCATCTGGATATCCAGAAGGAGAAGGTCAAACTCACCCGCCTCATAAGCCTCAACAGCCTGACACCCGTTTTCTACAAAGCAGACATCGACGCTCATGGTTGCGAGCATGAGCTGCAGAACACGCCGGTTATGAGCATGATCTTCGGCGACCAGAATACGCGGACGATGACCATGGGTCGGCTCCACATCACCTGACGTATCCTCAATGTCGATCTCGCTCGCCGTTTCGCAATCATCAGCCAGCGGCAGCTCGCAGAAAAAGGAGAACTCCGCACCCTCGCCCTTTTTGCTCCGCACACCGAGAGAGCCATTCATCATGGCAGCAATCCGGTGCGAAATGGACAGGCCCAAGCCAGACCCGCCATGACGTCGGCTGAGTGAATCATCAACCTGAACGAAAGGTTCGAAAATGCGCGCCTGATCATCATCGCTCAGGCCGGAGCCGGTATCAGCCACCGCGAAAGACAGCCCGCAAACGCCCTTATCCTCCAGCACATCCGCTTTAACGCTGAGCGTCACAACGCCATCTTCTGTGAACTTGATCGCATTGGAGAGCAGATTGCCGACGATCTGGCGAAGTCGCAGCACGTCGCCTTCAAGGCAGAGCGGCTTTTCCTCATTCCAGACGAGGCGGAATTCAAGGCCTTTGGCATGTGCGCTGAGTTCGGAAGTAATCACCAGATTACGTACAAGATCATGCACCCAGAAGGCCTGATGATCGAGTTCCAGATGACCTGCCTCGATTTTGGAAAGGTCCAGAATGTCATCAATAACACCGATCAGCGCATCACCTGATGACCGGATTACCGATACCATTTCCTTCTGGTTGCCATCGAGCGGTGTCCGCCCGAGCATTTCGGCCATGCCCAGAACACCATTCATCGGTGTCCGGATTTCATGGCTCATATTCGCGAGGAAAATCGACTTGGTACGGCTTGCTTCGGAGGCGGCCGCGAGCGCTTGTTGCAATTTGATTTGCTTTTGAACATCCGCCACCGCGACGATGAGCATATAATAGATGAGCCCACCGATCGCGACGATGATAAGTATACGTTCCGGTACAGACATCACAAACGGCATTGGCATGAGCGCGAGAGCGAGCAAACCTGTCAAAGGTGGTATAGCGGCGATGATCGCGCCCTTGATCCAGTCAGAATACTTGAAAGTTACATGCGCTGTGACCCCAACAACCATCAAAAGGCCGCTCGCCATCAGGATGATGTCACCAGTGCTCCAGAGATAGACACCACCGCCAGCCCAAGTGCCGCCACCGAAGAGAGACACGAAGAACTGACCATAGAGGTATCCGTCACCCGGATTCTTATCGCGCTTCTTGAGATGCTCGAGAACAACCTCGCCAAACTCGGCCGGAATCACGAGCGCCAGCCAGACCATCGCGAAGGTTTCCTGTCCGCACGCAGCCCAGAGGCAGGCGAGAACCGCTTCGATACCAATGCGGAAAACAAGATCCTTCACCAGAACGGCGCCGAGCGCCTCTGATGCACGATGGTCTTCTTCCGTCATACGGAAGAACCACGTAAATTTTTCTTTGAGCTTACTGCCCGTCATACACAACCCGGCCCGGCCATCAGAACTTGCGTAAGTTTTCACAGAACTGGGTTAATTGTCGATGACTACATTGAAAGTCTTCGCGTTAAACCGACAGCGCGAGGATCTGGCTGATCTGCGAGAGACTTCTTCCCGATTCTTTCCGCCAGATATTCAGAGCAGCCTGAACACTTGCAAGGTCCCGCTTCGCAGTAGGTGCTTTTGCGACGATACCAGCGCCAATCAGCGCCTGCACGACATCATTGGACAGAACGACAGATTCCACACCCATGCGCCGCAGAAATATCTGACCGGTTTTCGCGCCGAGCCGGTTTGTCCGTTTCTGCATTGCGGACAGATTCTCAAAGAAATCTTCCGGTTTCCAGCTGGCAAAAAACGCTCCCACGCTTCCGTGCTCGGTTATAATATCCCGAAAATAAAGCGCGTTTTTCCCGACACTGAGAAGCTTTCCGGCATTGCGAACGATGCCTTCCGTCTTGAGAAGGCGGTCGAGGTCTTCTTCGCCCATCATGGACCAGCGATGTACATCGAAACCTTCAAATGCGGCCTCAAAGTTCGGCCATTTCTTATCAATGAGGGACCATGAAAACCCGGCCTGAAGAATGACCTTAGTCGCTTCAGAGAGGAACCGGTCAGCAGGTATCGCTTCGATTTCTGCCACACTGACCACAGGACTTAGCCTGTCTTCCAGCGCCTCGCGTCCATGCTTTTCGACGGCGCGCGCTTCGATTTCAGAAAACTGCATGTCCCATCCCCCCGGTCTGCGATGAAACATATCCGATTGCGTTCAACGCGTCTCTGCACAAAACTGTTAGCCCTATAGAGGTGTATTCATGTCCATTCCGGTCACGAGAGAAATCGTCAGCCCGAAAACCGAAGACAAGATCAGGGATCGCGTGCGTAAGGTGACTGAGTTTCAGCGCCCTGATGGAAATGCCCGAATCGTGACCGAAGACGACCTAGACGCGATGTATGAGTTCTTCACCCTGCCGGACGTCTCAGACCCGATCTACACCGTCGAGAAACCCGTCACGAAGGACAGCGTGCTGCGCCATATCCGGCGCAAGGCAGAGGCTCAAACAAAGGGCGAAGGGTTTATGCTGGCCAGTTTTGATGAAGCAGGCAGCGTCACCGGATATTTTGATTTCACCATCTGGCCGAACTGGTCAGCTGCAGAGTTTGGCGGCGCCACACATCCTGACCAGCAGTCCAGCGGCCGTGGCCGTGACGGCATTTTCCGCAGCATAGATTTCGTGTTCGAAACTCTGGGTGTTCACCGGCTCTGCTTCACCGCAGCGCAAAATAATATCCGCTCAATCAAGCTGATCGACGCCATGGGCATGACGCGTATGGGTGAGGTCACGAGCAAGGGCCCGAACGGGCAAACGCGTCAGTCACTTGTCTGGGAAATGACCGCCGATGACTGGAAACACATCCGTATGCGGATGTAGTGCTCAGGCGAGCACATCCTGCCATTCTTCACGACGGTCAATCTGCTGTTTCACAAACCAGCAGGTCGGCACGATAGACTTACCCTCAGAGCGCGCATCTTCTACGGCGCGCGCCACGGGTTTCTCGCCAATACCGCGTCCGCCAAGCTCCCGCGGCACCAGAGTATGGTCAGTGATGCGTTTATCGCCTTCAACATCCTGAAAGGTCAGCACAGCCTTATGGCCGTCCGCCATCAGAACATATTGCTCGCCGGAGCCACGCGGCTCTCGTTTGATATCTGTGTCACTCATGAGAGAGAAATGGGTGGCTCTGGCATGAGTTCCAAGATCAGACCGGCATGCCAAGCTCTGCAAAGACCTCCGGAATCTGTTTCTTGAGCGGGAAGAAGCCTTTTGTGGCGTGGGGCCAGAACAAGCGGTCCCAATCACGCACAATCTCTACAAGCTGGATGTCGTGTTCGGAAAGCGCATCTTTCAGCGCATTCAGTTTTGGACGAACCCAGCCGACCGGTGCGTACCCCGTCGCGACGGTATCCATTTTGGCCTCAAGCGCCCATTCGACGGTCGCTTGAACAAAGTCGTCCGCACTCAGCTTTCGTGCCGGAAGCGCCATGCGCTCCATAGCGCGGCGCAAAACATCGTCCAATGCGCCTTTCGCAAACCGCTTTGCAGCCTCCCCCGCGCCAGATGGAGACCGCGCATCCGGGAAGACGCACCCGGCGACCGCAACAAGGTCTTCAATGCCGGACGCCAGCGAGGCGAGATGCATATCTTCTTCGGTCAGCAGAAGGCCGGTTCTGCCTTCGGCTTTGCCGGCGGGCAGGTCGGGCCAGCGCGGAGACGGATTTTCAAATCCTTCGAGCGGAGGCGCGTCCTGCGCGAGCCCGGAAGGCGAAAACCGTCCATCGGTGTACTTTTCAATATTATCCTTACGGGCCAGATAGGTCTTGCCGCGCGTATGCAGCCCGCCAACCCAGCGCCAGGACAGTGTGTTAGATGCCGGGTCACCATCCATCAGATGTTTCAGGAAGAAGTCCGCGCCCAGCTCCCATGGAAGTTTCAGGGTGAATATCCAGATGGAGGCAAACCACATGCGGGCATGGTTGTGCAGATAGCCCGTTTCGACCAGTTCGCGCGCCCAGTTATCGAAGCCGGCAATCCCGGTTCGCCCGCTGACCGCTTCGTCATAGGCTTTGCGCAGACCAGCATTGCCCACCAATGCGGAGAGATGCTCGTCCCGCCGCTCCAGATACGCCTGCCAGACGGACGGCCTGTGCTCCATCCACCCTTTGAAATAGGCCCGCCAGCAAATCTCCTGATGAAACTTTTCGGCGGAGGCGTAAGAGAACCCGTCTAATGCCTTCCGCGCGACTTCTTCCTCAAGCACGAGCCGCGTTCTGATCCACGGCGACAAGGCAGAGACGTTCGTGCGTTCACCGGAGCCAAGATCGGCATTTCGGTTCTGCGCATAATGGCGGCCCATGCGCGGCGCAAAATGCTCAAGCTGCTCAAGCCCTGCTTTTCGGGTGGGGCGAAAC
Source organism: Ponticaulis sp. (assembly GCF_029210165.1). NCBI lineage: Bacteria > Pseudomonadati > Pseudomonadota > Alphaproteobacteria > Hyphomonadales > Hyphomonadaceae > Ponticaulis > Ponticaulis sp. The sequence continues at coordinate 1,393,399 of NZ_JARGNT010000001.1, read as the reverse complement.
GAAACGGTATGGGTATCAGTGAAGAGTTCAGTCATGCCGATGAATTAGGCCGCCCGTCTCATGCGGCCAGAGGCGGTATAACGTTTTGGTCAGGGACGTTTACGCACCATCGCGTCAAGCCGCTGCACACACCAGACCAGACCGTTCCATAGATGGGTCACCACATCACGTAAAACCGTCCAACCCACATAGAGAAGCGGGTAAAACATCGCGATGCCTGTGACTTCCCGCATCTCTCCATCATTCAGCCAGAGATCAAATCCCGCCCAGATGGCCACCATGAGGATAAAAACGACCGAGTAGAATGCCGGAAGCACATGCCGGTAGGCCTGCACAAAGCGGCGCAAACGCAATACTCCAGCTATCGGCGCCATCCACATGACCGGAAACCCTAAACGCAAAACAGGCGGCCCATTATAGAGCCGCCTGTTTGATTGTCTTGTCCGAAAAACCGTTCGCGGCGAACCCGCGCGCGGTCAGATTATTTCAGATTGAAGAGGTTCTCAGCGGTCAGACCTTCGCCAGACTTACGCTCTGTGTCTTCTTCCTCAGGCGCTTCATTCTCGATCGGAGCAAGGCCCTGATCGTTCGTGATACCCGCTTCTTCGTCCATCTTGCGACGCTTCTCAGAGGCTTTGGAGATCAGGTCGTCGAGTTCGATCTGCGTGCAAAGACCAAGCGTTACAGGGTCAACCGGCTTGATGTTCGCTGAGTCCCAGTGCGTACGGTCGCGAACAGCGTTGATTGTCGCCTTGGTCGTGCCGATGATTTTAGAAATCTGCGCGTCGGACACCTCCTTGTGGTGGTAGAGGAACCAAGCAATCGCGTTCGGGCGGTCCCCACGACGGGAGATCGGCGTATAGCGAGCGCCTTTGCGCTTTTGCTGGGTGACGATCTTGTCGACTTTATGCTCGATTGTTTTCAGGCTGTAGTTGGAGTCAGCCTCGCCCTTGCGGATTTCTTCGCGGGTCAGCTCGCCGCGCGCAACAGGGTCAACACCGCGCATGGATTGCGCAACATCGCCGTCTGCAATGCCCTGAACTTCAAGGTGATGCAGTTCGCAAAAGTCACCAATCTGCTTGAAAGTGAGCGTCGTGTTATCAATGAGCCATACAGCCGTCGCTTTCGGCATCAGGATATTGGCCATGTGAATACTCCTTAAAACACGTACGCCCGGCACACTGGCCGGGCGACGGGGTTTTCCTATAGGGAAATTGTCGTTGCACTTATTATACGACGAGTTTCACAGAATTGCAAAGGCCTGAAACGACAGACTGACACTTCGCGTGTCTGGGTATCAGGTCAGTTCACGCTACGCGCGTCGTCCTGTATCCATGTCGCCAGAAAGTCAGGATCTTCGACCGTCTCGCCTGTCGATTCTAAGGTATAACTTCCCTTTTTCGCCCTCTGAAGGCCGCGGACGTCTGGCGGCATAACCCATTGTTCTCCGCTTTTCGACCCAAGCAGATCCATCCAGACACCAGACTCAGCTTCGACAAAACTGACGCGACCAACGAACTGACTCAATGAAGTTTCCCCATTGGAGTGATGCGTCGTAAGCCCAACAAGAATTGTTTTACCGAGCAGTTCTTCCAACGTGATTGGTTTCCTCCCGAACCAACTCAAGTCTTCACCACGATTTTTCCGATATGCTCTGATGATTTCATCAGCTCATGGGCCGCTTCGATCTCTTCCATAGGGAAGACCTTATAGACGACCGGATTGATCTTATCCTCGGCGATCATGTGCCAGAACTGGTTTTCCATACCGTCGCGCACCTGCCGTTTTTCTTCCGGTGTACGGGCGCGAAGGGTGGAGCCGGTGATCGTGAGACGTTTCAGCATGACGGGCAGAAGGTTCACATCCACCTGCGGGCCATTCATGTAAGCAATGTTTACGAGGCGACCGAGCTTGTTGAGGCTCGCAATATTCTTCGCAACATAGTCGCCGCCGACCATATCGAGGATCACATCAACGCCGCCCTCTTCTTTGACGACCGCTGCAAAATCTTCCTCGCGATAATTGATCGCGCGATGCGCGCCGAAGGTTTCTGCCGCCGCGCATTTGGCTGCAGAGCCCGCCGTAGTGAGAACTTTACAGCCATGCTGGCGCGCCATCTGGATCGCGGACACGCCAATGCCGCTTGTACCGCCATGCACGAGGAAAGTTTCGCCCGGCTGCAGCGCGCAGACATCAAACACATTGGTCCAGACCGTCATCATGGTCTCGGTCAGGCTCGCGCCCTGCTCAAAGGTGAGGCCCTCCGGCAGTGGTAGGCAAGACCCGGAATCCGCCACAGCATAGCTGGCATAGCCACCGCCCGGCAGAAGCGCGCAGACCTTGTCACCAACAGACCAGCGGTCTGCTGCGGGGCCAACTGCCTCAACCACACCGCAGGCTTCCAGCCCCATCAGTGGGGATGCGCCCGGAGGTGACGGGTATCGACCAATCCGCTGAAGCAGATCGCCGCGATTTACCCCGAACGCTTCAATCCGGATCAACACTTCGGCGCCCTGCGGCTCAGGCCGGGGCAGCTCGACAATTTTCAGTGACTGATCATCTTGGACTTCAACAGCGCGCATTGTTAGGGTCATATTTTCTTCCCATGTAACCTTACAGAATTTCAGAGGAGAGTGGCGCAATGAGTGACCAGGAACAAGCACCCGATCCGAAACTTCTTCGCGACCTGGAAGATATGTCCGTGGAAGACCTGCAGGAACGTATCGCTCAGCTAAAAATCGAAATCGCTGAGTGCGAAGCGGAAATTGTAAAAAAAGGGAACGCCAAATCCGCCGCTGACGCCATGTTTCGCTTTGGCGATAAGAGCTGACCGGCTTGGCAACGCACATCGCCTTTTTGCGCGCAGTCAATGTTGGCGGCACCGGTAAGCTGCCCATGGAAACACTACGTTGCATGTGCGCCGAAGCGGGGTTTGAAAACCCGCGCACCTATATAGCCAGCGGCAATCTGGTGTTCGAAAGTGAGAAAGCCTCAGAGGACGCCTGCGCCATACTGGAACAGAAACTGGAAAACTATGCCGGAAAGCCGGTTGGCGTGATCGTGCGAAGCCCGGCAGATGTAAAAGCAATTTGCGAGAACAACCCGTTCCCAGACGCACCCGGCAATAAGGTCATCGCCCTTTTACTGCCTGATACCGCCACGCCCGCCGATACGGCCAATGTGAAACACCAGCAAGATGAGCAGATCATCGCCTCAAACCGCGAGATTTACGTGCATTACGCCAGTGGCCAAGGCAAATCGCGCCTGAAACTTGAAGCACAGGATCGCGGAACGGCACGGAATATGAATACATTGTCGAAAGTGTATTCATTAGCGACAACGCCTTGAGATGACCACAATATCGGTTAACCCTTTAATCGATCAGAAAGGTCATAATGGCGCGACGCGTAAAGACGAGCGATTCGACGGGACGAGACCATGACGAAAGATTCCTCTACGAAACCACAGCCAGTAACGCCCGGCGTTCGCGAGCGTATGCTGAAATTTGCCTCGTCTGAGATGTTCCGGAAACTCTTTGCAGATGGCATGGGTCTCGTTGAAGAAACCGCCAGCTATCTGGATGGCGAAGGCCGTGATGCCTCCCGCCAGCTCTCCCGTGAAGCGTCTCTCTCTTACGCAACCGTTTCCATGGAAATGACGACGCGCCTTATGCAGGCTGCCAGCTGGCTGGTTGTTCAGCGCGCTGTGCAGGAAGGTGACATGACCGTAGAAGAAGCGTCAGAAGCACGCTTCCGCCTGGAAGACTCGTCCATCAATGCCTTCACAGCCCGTCAGAACCCTGAACTGCCAGCCGAGCTTCTGGAACTGGTCGACCGTGCCAAGGATCTGTTCGACCGTCTGCACCGTCTGGACGAAATGATCTTTGATGAACCTGAAGAGCCAGCCGTCAACGCGGTCACAAGCCAGCTTCAGGCTCTGCAGGACGCCGCCAATTCAGGTGTGTTTGACCCGCTATCGGTCTGGCGCAAATAAACGCGCCTCGTTAGTCACTTGATGACAGCGTAACCGTTTCAAACCAGAATTGCTTGAGCGTCTCGACAGCCTTCATGAAGTCTCCGAGGCGCGCCGGTTTGACGATATAACCGCTCGCATAATTCTCGTAGGATTCGCGGATATCCTCACGCGCGTCGGATGTCGTCAGCATCACAACCGGAATATGGCGTAGTTGCGTTGTGGCTTTAATTTCTTTCAGAACATCCTTGCCGTTTTTGCGCGGCATATTGATGTCCATGAGAATGAGCACAGGGTCCGACACCTTCGGTTCTGTCGTTCCTGCCAGCATTTCCAGTGCCGTCACGCCGTCTTCAGCGACGATAATTTCTGCATTAATATCAGCCTGAGCAAAAACGCGCCGTGTCAGAAGAACGTCCGCAGGGTTATCTTCGACAAGTAGTATCTTTTTCATACGAAAAACAATCTGCTATGTCCCCTCACCCGAAATCATACCTGTCGTTGCAGGAAATGTAAAACAGAAGACGCTGCCATTGTCCGGTGCAGCCTCTATCCAGATTTCACCTTCCCAGTTCTCGACAATCCGGCGGCATATGGCCAGGCCAATCCCCGTGCCCGAATAGGTGTCCCGAGTATGGAGACGTTTAAACATTTCAAAAATAACTGAATAATATTCCGGATCAATCCCGATACCATTATCCTGAACCCGGAACTGCCAGAAATCATTGTGCAGCGCCGCCGAAACATGGACTTCCGGCTGGCGTTCAGGAGGGCAATATTTAAGTGCGTTGGAAATCAAATTCTGGAGCAACCGATAGAAGCGTACACGGTCCCCCCGCAGCACCGGCAGCTCATCCATTGTAACCTGTCCGCCGGTTTCTTTTAGCCGATCACGGAGCTCCTCACGCAGCTGTTTCAGCACGTTGCCAGCATCGAACTCTTCTGCGCCGCCGGCATCAGCTTCCAGACGGGAATACTCCAGCACATCATTCACAACCGACCGAAGGCGTGACGCCGATGACATCAAAATCTCAAGGTAATTCTGGCCTTCGGCATCCAGTTTGTCAGCATAATCGAGCGATAGAATCTCTGCGAAAGCCTCAATGCTTCGCAGAGGCTCCTTCAGGTCATGGGACGCCATAAAAGCAAAGCGCCCCAGCTCTTCATTCTGCAAAATGATTTTTGCTTCAGCCTGTTTACGCTCTGTGATGTCACGCACAATCCCGCTATACAAAACCCGGCCATCGACTTCGACCTGAGCAACCGCCAGATCGAGCGGAAAGGTGGATCCGTCTTTGCGCAGCCCGCGCACTTCGCGGCCCTTGCCGATAATGCTCGCCTCACCGCCGTCATGATAGCGCTCAAGATACCCATCATGCTCTTCACGATAGGGCAGCGGCATAAGGCACGAAACGTTCTCGCCCATTACCTCGGATGCGGCATATCCGAAAATCGCCTCACAGGCTTTGTTGAACGACAAAATACGACCGCGCTCATCAATCGTGATCAGCCCGTCCACCGTCGTGTCCAGAATAGCCTGAAGCACAGACGCCGCAGACGACCTCTCGGAAGAGTTAGCTGTAACTGTCATAAAATCTCACACAAAACAGGTGCGGGCATGTGCCATCAATCAGTAGTCAAAAAACGAAAGAAAAAGTCCAAAGTAAGTTCCCGTGCGAGGGCTTCATTATAAATCAGACCGTGATCATCGCCCTCCAGCAGATGAAATTCAACATCCTTTCCGGCCTCTAGCATGGCATTCACAAACGTAACACTGCCTTGCGGGTCCACACGCCAGTCCGCCGTGCCGTGAAACAGAATGACAGGAACATCGAGCTCTTCTGCCCACAGGCTTGCATTGCGGGCCTCACGCGCGGCTTCAGGGTTTTCCGCATAGCCCGGAATCATCACGCTATACATCCGGTCAAAGGCTTCAGCTCTCGGCCCGGACGAATGTAGCGCAGTGGCAGGCGCATATAGCGCGACCGCTTTAAGATCCATACCGCGACGTGCTGCGAGGAGGGACATCAGGCCGCCACGCGACTCCCCCATCATGACCGTGCTGCCCGTGTCCACATAACCCAGCCCATCAGCCAGCGGGATAAGGTTCAGCACATCATTGACATCCGCGCCGCCAAACTCGTCGCGACCTTCACTGCCCGGTCCTTCGCGGTATTGCGATGCAAGCACGACAAACCCGGCATCGACGAAATCAAACCAGCCCTCGTCACGCCATGGGTGCATGCCGCCACTCTGACGATTGCCACCACGGTTCACAATCAGCAGCGGAAAGCTCTCACCTTCAGTCTCGACAGGCTTCCAGATTATCCCCGCTATCACGAGACCATCACTGGCATAGGTAATGTTCAGGCATTCATAGCCGTCATAGGCAAGCCGCGGCGCAACCTCTTCGGGTGATCTCAAGCCCGCCCTGAAACGATCTTCATCGAAGGGCGGCGTTTCTATGCCTTCCTGTGACGCTGCCATCTGGGCGCGCATGCCCATCCGATAGCGCATACGCACGTGATCCTGATAGGTCTGAATAGGGCTTTCCATGCAGGGCTCGCTGGAAAGAAGCGTCCCGTCCGGCTGTCCTTCAGCGCTTTGCGCCTGAGCTGCAGCTGAAAATACCATTGCTGCGCCAGCCATAAGGCCAGACCATACTCTACCCATACCCGTCATCCCCTTACGGTTTGATTCTGCGGGCATGCTGACAAACCAGAAGGTGTAGCGCAAACAAAAAACCCGCCGGAATATCCAGCGGGCTTTTCAAAATCTCGTCGGTAGACGGTTCGCTTATTTGACGAAGCCTTTGAACTTGTCTTTGAAGCGAGACACACGGCCACCACGGTCCATCAGGTTAGACGTGTTGCCTGTCCATGCCGGGTGTGTTTTCGGGTCGATATCAAGCTGGAGCTTGTCACCCTCTTTGCCGTAAGTAGAGCGCGTCTGATATTCAGTACCGTCCGTCATCACGACAGTGATCGTGTGGTAATCTGGGTGGCCTTCGCTTTTCATCGGTCGAATTCCGTCGTCTTAGAAACTGGTGTTATGGAAACTCAAGGGGCGGCTTCTAATGGAAAGGTGCCGGTCTGGCAAGGGGTTTGGGGCGAGAATCCTGACTCTTCTCACCCCGCTTGAGGGCCGTGCCGTTTCAGAGTAGTCAAAACCGGTCGACTGGCCCCGTAGCTCAGCAGGATAGAGCAACGGATTCCTAATCCGTAGGTCACAGGTTCGAATCCTGTCGGGGTCACCAATGTTTTCGATAAATTGAAGAAATTCGCTTCACTTCCTCTCATCTCGTGGAAGCACTATGGAAACACGCCGGATAAACCGTCAATACAGTTAACCCCTAGTGGTGAGGCTCACGGTCAAACACTGGCAGTATGAACGTTAGTCAATTGGACGAACCACTAAACCCAAAATTGTCTCGCTAGTTTTCTTGCTATAGAAAGCAAAAACACCTTGTTTTTAGTTGAAAAATAATACAATTTTCCGCTGAGATGGACAACGAGCTGCCACAAAACAAAGAACCAAGACAAGTCAACACAGCCCCATTTGCGGCCGCGTTGATCGAAGGTCATCGCGATTTCGGCTATTGTCCTGAGACAGCGCTCTCAGATGCAATCGATAACTTTATTGCAGCTGGCGCTTCAAAAAAATGAACTGTTCACAGAGACGTCGGGCGTCGTCCCTTGGATAGCACTTGAAGACGTTGGCTGCGGAATGGGGGGGGGCAAGACTCATAAACGACATGAGACCCTCTGCCTAATTTGCGAATCTCTTTGGGGAACGACACTTTGAAAGATGATCTGAGCCATTCCTGCGCCTTGTGCGCATTGCTTAGCAACCATCCCGTGGGGAGCAGCGCTCGAATTGATTTCGACGGCGCTGAGGTGCTTGCACCAGTCGCGCACAAGGAAAACTGGGCAGAGCTTGAGCCTGCTGAACAGTTTCAGCTTATGGGACAAATATCGGCGATCTTCGGCGCACTGGATGAGCGGAGCACCGCACTAACGACAGACAGTAGGAGCGGCCATTTTTACATCAGAATTGAAAAAGGGCCGCTTACGAAAAAGCGATTTTCAGTACCGGCTAACACTCTTATTTCTGGTGGCAGCGACCCGCTTTTCGAACATCTCAAACGTCAAATCGACGGCGCGAAGCAAGTCGAACTGGCTGTCGCCTTCGCTGTCGACAGCGGTGTTGCGATGCTTGAACCCTACCTTGAAGACATGCTTGCGAGAGGAGGGCACCTTCGGCTTGTTGTTGGTGATTATTTCGGCGTGACCGAACCGTCCGCCCTCCGCCGATTGATGGACCTGGACGGTCAAGTGGAACGCTTCATCTATGAGACGCGAGGCGGAAGTTTTCATCCAAAGGCCTGGCTGTTTCGCGCGAGTGACGGCCAAGGCACGGCCATTGTCGGCAGCTCGAACCTGACCAGCACAGCACTAAAACACGGTGTCGAATGGAACCTGCAAACGGGCTCAGAACAGAATGATTGGCAGCCTGTGCATGAGGCGTTCGAGGCGTTGATTCGATCGCCAAATGTCTCGCCTCTGACGCAGGAATGGATCGACCGCTATGCCAACCGCCGCGAAACAAAGCCGCTACCGGAATTTACGCGGGCTGTGACCGAAGAAAGCCCGCCTGAGCCGGTCCCTGAGCCGCACGATATCCAACGCAAGGCACTCGAAGCGCTCAAGCTGACTCGTGAAACCGGACATCGCGCCGGCCTTGTTGTGCTTGCAACTGGATTGGGAAAAACGTGGCTCTCAGCCTTCGACAGCGTGGATTTTAAGCGCATCCTATTTGTCGCGCACCGGGAAGAAATTCTAACGCAGGCAATGCACACATTCCGACGCCTCAGGCCCGAAGGGAGGTTTGGCCGATTTACCGGCCAGGCCAAAGAAGAAGGTGATATCATTTTCGCCTCGATTCAGACGATCGGCCGCCGGGAACATCTGGATCGCTTTGCGCCAGAAGCATTCGATTACATCATCATCGATGAATTCCATCACGCTGCGGCGAACAGCTATCGTGACCTTCTTGATCATTTCACACCGCATTTCCTATTAGGACTTACGGCGACGCCCGAGCGCACAGACGGCGGTGACTTGCTTGGGCTTTGCAGTGAAAACCTCGTCTTCCAGTGCGACCTGCTGGAAGGCGTATCCTCAGGCCGACTGGTTCCCTTCCGCTATTTTGGCGTGCCGGACGAAGTCGACTACGAACAGATTCCCTGGCGCAGCTCCCGCTTTGATGACGAGGCGCTCACTGCAGCGCTCGCGACTACGAAACGTGCTCAAAATGCGCTGGATCAATACCGAAAGCATGGTGCCGGGCCGGCGATCGGCTTCTGCTGTTCGCGTCGTCACGCCAACTTTATGGCTGATTTTTTTATGAGGAATGGATTACGAGCGGCGGCTGTCCACTCAGGAGAAGATAGCGCGCCGCGCACGTCTTCGCTTGAGGCTCTCGGTAAGGGCGAACTCGATATCCTGTTTGCTGTCGATATGTTCAACGAAGGCATCGATGTCCCGCAAATCGGCACGGTCTTGATGCTGAGGCCGACCGAAAGCACCATCCTTTTCCTGCAACAACTTGGGCGCGGACTGCGGCGCGCAGAGGGCAAGTCGCACCTTCAGGTGATGGATTATATTGGGAACCACCGCAGCTTTCTAACCAAGGCACGCGCGTTGTTGAGTGCGGCGGATGGCGACCGGTCCTTGTTACGCAAGCTGGAAGATCTAGAAAATGGACTTTTCGCTTTACCGGAAGGTTGCAGTGTCACCTACGAACTGCAGGCGCTTAATTTTCTAAAAGCCATGCTACGTAATCGCGGCGGGCAGAACGAGCTGGAAGCCTTTTATCGTGACTTCAAACTGCGCCACGGCCAACGCCCGACCGCTTCGGAAGTTGCGCGTGCCGACTTCAATCCCTCCGGGACCGGGCATGGCGGTTGGTTTGATTTCGTTCGCGATATGGGCGATGAAATTCCGGACGTTCTGATAACCACACATGGCGACCTGCTGCGCATGATCGGCAACACCAAATACCGAAATGCCGATCCGCTTCTCATCCTGAAGGCGGCGCTTCGAAACCTGTCGCAGGGCGCGCCGCTCGACCGCATTCACGGTGCAGTTGAGGCGCTCTCAGACCGTTGGCCTGAGCTGACAGAGATTGACGATCAACGTTTCGAGGAAGGTCTACAGCACTGGCTGATGACCCCGCATTTTGACAGTGACAACCAAAAACTGTTCCTTGCCCGCGCTGACCTGACCGCCTCGCTGCCTGACCTTCTGGGTGAGCTGGTTGATTGGCGATTGATCGAATTCTTAGCGACCGAGCCTCAGACGCTAGTCGTCCGAGAGGAAGGCGCCACCTGGAATGCCGGTCCAGAGCTTTGGCAATCCTACATGCGTGAAGACATCCCGCCGTTGTTCGGCAAGGAATTCAGCCCGGGCAATTGGAACTCAGGTATCGTCCGCGTGGATAAAGACCTTGTCCTACTCACCACCTTGAAAAAGGGCTCGCTATCCAGCGGCAACCACTACGAAGACAAATTCTTGAGCCCCACACGCATGCAATGGCAAAGCCAGAATCAGACCCGTCGCGACAGCAGTCAGGGCTTGATCCTGTCTGGCGAGCAGCGCGATGCTAAGGTCTATCTCTTTGTGCGCGGTGAAAAGATGCGAGACAGCCGCGCCGCCCCTTTTATCTACTGCGGACAGCCTCGTTTCGTTTCTTGGGAAGGTGAGAAACCGATCACCATACAATGGGATTTGCCTTCAGATATTCCCGGCCATCTTCATAAGGTCATGGGGCTAGAGTGACAGCATTTTGATCTCCTACGACACCAGGCGCGAGCGCACTTCCACGTTTTACGAGTGGTAAAAAAGCAGAGTTCTCTACCTACTCAAAGAAAACACAGCACCATTCCTGCACAAGTGCACCCAAGCGCACATACAGGTATTAACTGCGAAAGGCTCCCTAATCCGTAGGTCACAGGTTCGAATCCTGTCGGGGTCACCATTATCCGCCTGAACCGTCTGGCGGCGCGGCTAAAGCCGCAATACCGCTTTGGCGACGATATTGCGCTGGATTTCGTTCGAGCCTCCATAGATGGACGCGGCGCGGTCGTTCAGATAACGCGGCATGGCAACCGCAAGCTCGTCCGGACCGACAGGCGCGGTGTTCGGCGTTGGCAGCCAGCTGTCAGGCTCGTAGACGCCCGCAAAGATACCGGCCATTTCAATGCCGATCTCATCAACCTGCTGCATGAGCTCTGTGCGCTGCGCCTTCAGGATGGATGCCGCAGGCCCCGGCGATGCGCCAGCACTCAGCGAGGCGACAATCCGGTGCTCGGTCATGAGCAGCGCTTCGACCTTGATCGACACCTGCTCAAGCTTTTTGGCAAGGATCGGATCATCAATGCCTATCATAATGCGATACCGGCGCAGGCGTTCGAGCGCAGCTTTCACGCCGGCTGATGTGCCGCCGCCGCGTTCAAACTCGAGAAGATATTTTGCGACTGTCCAGCCGTCGTTTTCTTCACCCAGACGCCCGGATACCGGTACACGCACATCGTCGAAGAAGACCTGATTGAACTCGTGTTCGCCCGTCATGGTCCGGATCGGATCGACCTTAATGCCTGGCGTATTCATATCCAGAAGCAGGAAGGTGATGCCTGTCTGCGGCTTGCCTTCGGTCCGTGTACGGACAAGGCAAAACATCTTGTTGGCGTGATGGGCATGGGTGGTCCAGATTTTAGTGCCGTTCAGCACATAATCATCACCGTCGCGTTCGGCCTTCAGCTGAAGCGAAGCGAGGTCGGAACCGGACCCCGGCTCGGAATACCCCTGACACCAGTAATCCTCGCCATTCAGAAGGCGCGGAAGGTAATGGGCTTTCTGCTCTGGCGTGCCGTATCCGATGATACACGGCCCCACCATGGAAAGCCCCATTGGAGAGAGCGAAGGCGCGCCAGCGGCGGCAAATTCGGCTGCGAAGATGGCCTTTTGTGTTTCAGTGAAACCAGGTCCGCCATACTCTTTTGGCCAGTGCGGCGCGACCCAGCCGCGGGTCTTCAATTTTTCCTGCCATGCCAGCGTGTATTCCGGCTCGATGAAGACGCTTGTCGCCTTGCGTCCTGCCGCTGCAAGTTCCGGCGTCAGATTGTCTTTAAGAAAGGTGCGGACTTCGTCTCTGAACGCCTGATCGGCAGCCGTGAATTCGAGGTTCATGTTGTTCCCAGTTCTATTTAGCCGTCAGCTAAAAGCGTCACGTGCTTACAATCAAGAACTAACGCAGCGTCAGTTGGCAGGAGAATTTCAAACAGAACACAAAAATGACGGGCCCCTTTCAGGGCCCGCCACTGATATCCGGTTATGTCAGAACCGATTTAGTTCAGAGATTTGCTGATTGAGACGCGGAAGCCGTGCGCATCGAAGACATCTGAACCCACACCATCAAGATAGGTGTTGAAACTCATCTGGATGCCATTCTCTGCAAGCCAGCTAAAGCCGCCTTCGAGACGCATACGGAAGTCGTCATCGAACACACCCACAACCTCGTCACCGAAGTTGTAAATGCCCTCAGCCTCGATGAAGGCAGACCATGTCTCACCGGTCACACGCTGGTGCGTTGTGATAAGTTTTGGCGCAAAGCTCAGCTCGTTGAGATTGAGGTCACTTTCAGGGATCAGAACACCAAACGCATCGCGGTAAGCTTCCTGCGTTTCGTTGAAGGTCCGGTATTCGATTGTCGGACGCAGCGTCAGATGAGTGTTGAACGCATAGTCACCGCTGATGCTACCTGCGAACAACATACGCGTTGTGTCGAAATCATCCGTATATGTGCCAAGCGGCGTGACGGAGTTATCTGCCTGTCCCCATGCGATGCGAGCATCAGCATAGAGATTATTAGCAAGACGCGCCGTCATATACGGACCGACCATGAAGCCGTTACCATCCGCGGCAACAGATGTGCGGTCATTCTCGCTCTCGAAGTTGTCGAACTGTGCCAGAACACCGACTAGTACGCGGTCTGTGACCAGATAGTCCGCGCCGACATAGAAGAGCGAGAAATCGCCTTCAGAGCCGGAATTGTCGAATTTGGCATAGTTGACCTCAGCCCAGACATCGAAGCTGCCCGCGCCCATGTTCGCATCCGCGCCCGCAATAGCAGACAGGCTGACATCCATAGAGCCGCCAGCATCGTTCAGAGACATGCTGACAGGTGCAGTCCGGCCTGAAACAAGGTTCAGACCTGCTAGCTGCACACCCTCTGCCTGAACCGCACGGCCGGCAACACGGTCCATACGTCGGCCCGCATCCGGACCATTGCTCAGAAGAAGCGCGCCGCGCTGTGCCTGCATTTGCTGAATAGCATCCTGCGCCGCACCGCGGCTGTTCACAGACGCAAACGTACAGATAACATCCTCGCCCGCAGCAAGATTGATGGTCGCCTGACGCGCACCGATATTCGCAGTGGAATCACCGTCGTCACAAGTCAGCGCCGTGAGCGCGAAACCTGCATCACGTGGGTCTGCCATCGTCACGGTATACTGGCCTGCAATCACACGATCTGCCGACAGGCTCGCCTGACCTGCAGAGGTCGTGACCGTTGCATTAAGGCCCGGAAGATCAGACGTGAAGCTGAAGCTTGTATCACCGCCTGTCGCCTCACTGATAATGGTGATGGAGCCGACCGGGCGCACATCAACAGTTACCAGAGACGCAGGGCTGTCTTCTGTGCCGTCATTCACGGTGAGGCGGAATGTCAGCGTGGACTCAGTTGCTACGAATGGCGCTGTGAAGCTCGGGCTGACGGCATTAACGTCAGACAGAGTCACAGCCGGACCGGACACCTGCTGCCAGGTGTAAGTCAGGGCATCGCCATCAGGGTCTGACGAAGCAGAACCGTTCAGCGTAACGAGCTCACCGGAATTGATACCGGTAATGTTCGCGCCAGCATTCGCTGTCGGTGCGCGGTTATCCTGGAAGGTGATCACCTTCTCGTCTGCCGGGCTATCAACAGCGCCGTCGTTCACCACCAGAGCAACAGTAACCTGCTCATCGACAGTGTCAGAGTTTGAGCCGGTGTAAGTCAGCGTTGGCTGGGCAAGCGTCGGATCATTGATCGTCGCGCTGCCGCTGACGACAGACCAGGCGTAGGTCAGCGTATCGCCGTCCGGGTCAGAACTCGCGCTACCATCAAGCGCTACCGTGTCGCCATTGTCATAGCCGTTTACCGTCACGTCCGCGCCCGCATCAGCCGTTGGTGCGAGGTTTGTGTTGATGGTGACAGACACCTCGTCTTCGGCAGAAGAGAGATTACCGTCAGAGACAACCAGACCGAAGACCAGCGTATCTGCTGGCGCACCTTCAGGCTGAGCAAGGCCAGACGCACTCTGCATACGGCTATCTGATGGCGGATACACAAAGCTCGGGGTTGCCGCAGACGCATTCTGGAGCGCTACAACAGGGCCAGAAATCTGGCGCCATGTATAAGTCAGTGGCACGCCTTCAGGGTCAGATGAGCCCGTCCCATCGAGCGTTACAACCGTACCCGGAGCTACATTTGCCAGCGTCTGATCAGCGCCCGCATCAGCGGTTGGTGTCTGATCAACCGTCAGCGTAACCGTAACGGTCTGCGTGATGGTGTTCACGCCATCAGAAATGGTCACGGCAAAGGTGAATGTTCCGCCCGTTGTCGGAACCGGGAAGCTTGGGTTTGCTGCATTCGGGTCATTCAGGCTGACATTCGGACCGCCTGTCTGTGTCCATGTATAGTCGAGGTCCTGACCGTCAACATCTGTGACGGTGCCCGCATCCAGCGTGTAGTTGGAACCCGGAAGGACTGGCGCAGATGGTGCAATCACGACAGGGCCTGAAACGCTTGGCGGCGTGTTTACCGTCCAGTCGACAACGACCTGAGACGTATCTGTCCCGCCGCGACCATCGCTGACGCTGAGCTCATACACCGCGCGACCAGCCGAGTTCGGCTGACGGACAATCTGTTCGATACTGCCCGCAAATGTCGCACCCGCAAGGAAGGTTGTCGCAGGTCCGCTGATCTGTGTAATTGCACCTGTAAGCGTATCGCCGTCAGGGTCTGAGAATGTTCCGGTCAGATCAACCGTTGCGTTCCGCTGCTCAGGATCGAAAAAGACTTCACTTGCGCTTGCTGCAAAGCTGTCGACCGTTGGAGCCGAGTTCGTAGCGTTGATAACCGTGTAAGTTTCGTTCGCGCCCGTTGGCGTCACATCCACAATCGGGTTGGACGCGAGGTCAGCAATATTCGTGCCCTGATTAAGCTCCAGTCCAATGACAGCATTCGTAACATTGGTCAGGTCACCGCCCGATACACTGACATAGTATTCATTCGGGGAAACAACCGCGTAAGAACGGGTATAAGAAGAAATGCCCGTAATACGGAAGTCCGAAGCGTCGACATTCTGGACATCCTCATCAAAGGTTACCAGCCATTCCAGCTGATCAGCATCCGTCGTTTCATTCGTAGGCCTGTGGCGTTCAATACTTGCAATACGCGGCGGCGTTGTATCACCTGCTGCCGCATTCCACGTGATCTGCACCGTATCCTGAGCAACACCGCCATTCTGGTCGTTGATCGTCAGATTCCAGATTTGAACACCGGCAAACGCAGGCGGAGCGATTTGCCAGACAGGGTTACGAGACCCGCTGACGGTAATCTGGGAAGACGGGCCGGAGACACGTCGCCAGTAATAGGTGAAGTTGTCGCCATCAGCGTCATAGGAGCCACGACCATCCAGCTGGCCAAACGTGTCTGTGCCCAGCGTATAGGTCACATCAGCGCCGGCATCAGCCACAGGCGGCGTGTTTGGCTGTCCACCACTATTGATCATACCACCAATATCGGCACATGCGCCGCCCGTCGTGATCATTGCAGCCGTGTCGAGCTCGACCGTCGCGGCCAAACCACCGGCAAAGTCACCCGGGCTCGCTGCGCCAATGTCCCGAAGGCCGAAATAAATCGGCTGATCGTAATTATACGTCGTTGGCAGGCTAACCGTGACCTGGCCCATGGACTGATAATTGCCCACTCGAACGCGGTAATTGCTGTCAGCAGCAACCGGCGTCACGTCTGACAGGTAAATGCCGCGCTCGATATGGTCGTCCCCGCTTACGTCATCATACTCGCCGTAAAGCGCATATTCGTTATTGCGAAGCGTCACATGACACGCACCAGCACCGGTCGTGTAGACTAGTGAGCCAGGCTGCGGTGAACGGGTTACGTCCATAGCTGCAGCTTTGCCCGCGATCAGAACGGATGCCGTCGTCAAAAGCGCAGTTGCAAGCTTGGCCGACGCCCCCGGCCTCGCATTTTTAGCCTGAATGTTTCTGGTTATTTTGGATTTCATTTTAGTCCCCAGTTTGTTGTCTGCCTGAACTCAAAAGGGGAGAGCCCGGCAGTGTGCGGGGGTCCTAAAGCGTTGATGATTTGAGGGGCATCCCGCAAATGTGGGGGTGTGCGATATCGTCGTAAGGCTCTATACGAACTGAAAATTTTCCGGGATTCAGAATGCGCTCGACGGGCACAATTGCGTTTTCAGTACTGATACTGTTGGTCGGAGGGGCAGCAGGCTTCGGCGTATCACGTCTTGTGCCTGATACCGCATCTGACGCTCCGCAAACTCCCGCTGGCAGTCAGGCAAGCGCAGGCGATCTGAACGGCATGCGTATGCTGGAGGACCTTCAATGCGTTCGCGGAGAGTATAAGCGGATTGTGGTGCGCGGCGAAGAAGACGGGTTTTCTTCATCCGGCGATGAAGCCATCACTCGCAGCCCGCTGCACGACTTTATGGAAAACCGTTTCGGGCGGCAGGGCGCCGTTGGCATTGATCGTAGCTATGACGACGGCCGGCTGGATCAGGTTCTGCTGGATTCGCTTGTCCTGCCATCAAACGTGGCCAATGGCGTGATTGCACTTGGCATCCGCGAACGATCCCTACCGCGCAATGATACGATCACAATTGGCGACCTTTTTACAAAAAGCCAGCTGGGCCATGCACATGTCGAAACCTTCTCGCGTATCGGCGTTGAAGACACATCCCCATGGCAGCAGGACGGCAATCTCATCTTTGCCCGCCTGCGTGACCTGACCTTTGCAGAGGGCGTCAATCAGGAAGGTCTGGCTGTTCCGGCAGATTACTCCAACCTTCTCGACTGGATACGCGGCGCGCAGAACTGGCGCTCGATTGATTACGCGATCAGCGAAGACACGATGGTCGATTTTGTCGGCGTTGCCGTCTGTCTGGAGCCAGATACATCTTCGGGCACAACCTTCCTTGCGACGCCTATTCCGAACACGGACGAAATCGTGCGTCTCGGCTGCAGCGACCCGCAAGGCAATAGCCTCTGCAACCCCTATGTCGGCGATACGCAATGTTCAACCGAGCTCCCGCTCGCCTGCCTGCATGAGGAATTCCGCTCTGCACCGGAGGGGCTGGTCGCAGAAAACCTGCAGGGCGCATGGACAGGCGCATCCATCAGCTTCACCGAGCCTGTTGCCGGTGACCTCATTGATACCCAGTCGGACGGGCACGCGCTTTGTCAGGCAAGCTTCGGCGCAGACTGGCGCATGGTGAACATTCATGATGGGCTGATGATTGATGAAATCCTCGGCATGGGCTCGTTAGCCGCGCCTACGTCCGTCTGGGTCGACTCACAAAACCAGCGCTATGGAAATTGCTGGAAGCTCGATGACGCCGGAGGCGCGAGATAGCCATGACAGCATCTGTAATCTCCGTCGGCATTCTGGAAGACGATGACATTCTGCGCGATTACATCGTGTCGATTATCGAAGCTGAATCCGCACTGCAGCTCCGGTTCGCCGCGACGACAGTCGCCGAAGCGATGCAGGCGCTTGATGAGGGCCTTGTGCCGGATGTCTGCCTTGTCGATCTGCAACTGCCTGACGGGTCGGGGACTGAGCTGGTTGAACGCCTCACCAAAGAAGGCCGCAGCAAGGCACTTATCCTGACCATTCTGGGGGACCGCCATAGCGTTCAGGCCGCGCTTGAATCCGGCGCTAACGGTTATCTTCTGAAGGACTCAGAGCCGGAAATGATCATCCGTCATATCAGGGAAACGGCCTGTGGCGCAGCGCCGATGAGCGCGCAGGTCACACCGCATTTATTGTCCATGATCCGCAATAAAGACGTCAAACCACCGGCGCCAGCGGACACGAAAGCCGGTGAGCTGGCGCAGGATACGCCACTGACACAGAGAGAGACCGAATTACTCACGCTCTTTGCCAAGGGTCTGTCGCAGATCGAAGCAGCAGAGCTGATGGATATTTCCCCGCACACTGTGCGCCACTATTCCAAAGCCATTCACCGCAAGCTGAATGTAAAATCTAAATCGGAAGCCGTTTTCGAGGCCATTCAGATGGGCTGGATCATTATCTGATCATCGGCCTGTTCCAGTGGTACCCGGATGATCACGCGCGTGCCGTCTCCATAACCGCTCGGTTCTAAGCTGACAGACCCATTGAGCATTTCTGCACGGCGGCGAAGATTGCGAATGCCTTTGCCCGGCGTGTCCAGACGCTCTGCTGGAATGCCTATTCCATCATCTTCGATATGGATCACAAGCTCGCCCTGTGTCTGTCGCTCTTCAATCCGTACAGAGACATATTGCGCCTTGGCGTGGCGGATCGCGTTCGTAAGCGACTCCTGGATCATGCGATAAAGATTGAGCGTAGAGCCTGAGCCGCGAATTTCGCCATTAATAACTTCCGGCTGTTTCCAGTCGAAAGTCAGCCCCGCCGAAACCAACTGCGCCTCCGCCCGCACATGAAAAGCGCTGAGCACGGCAACCAGATCATCGCCCATATGGTCAATAGAATCGACGATCAGCCGCAAATCGTTCAGCGACGACTGTATTTCTTCCAGCATACGGCTTTTGTTCAAGCGTCCGCTGCGCACCTGCACCAGAAGCGATAATAGCTGCCCGCCAAGCCCATCATGAATGTCACGGGTAAAGCGCTGGCGTTCCTCCATGATCGCCCGATTACGCATTTCGAAGGCGATAAGCCGGCTCTTTTCATCGAGCTCCAGCGCCTGCTCCTGTACTTTACGGGTCAGCGCGTCCACCTCGGACCGGTGCGCCCACCATTGAAGCACAACATCTCCGCCGCTCTCGATCAGAATGAACAGGCTGAGGCCGAGCCAGAACAATGCCTTCACCGTCATCACAGGCAGAAAAGACAGCGGCAGGACGGCATTGATAACCAGAACTCCGCCGGCACAAACGGTCAGACCGAGTAGACTGAGTCCGGCCAGCTTGCCGCAGTAAAATTTCAGCCAGACGCGGCAGCGATAGGCGTAAATGCCCGTCAGCAACGCGATGACAGAAACCAGTCCTAATGCGGCAAGACCGGCCCATGATGGCCCAATGAGAGTGGCGCCCCAGCCTGCAAGATAAACCTCGGCAAACAAAAGCGCGCCCATGAGCGCAAAACCTCCATTGGCCTTCATTCGCTTTGGCACTGTGACGGCGGCCAGCAGCGCCACAGAAAGCACGATACCGGCCATCAGAATACCGACCCGCATGAGCGCGTTCAGCCAGCCATTATAGCGCTCGACGCTGCCCGCGAGTCTCTCAAAATCGCCCGTGTAGATCTGACGGATGTCGCTGCGAAACGGGTCCAGATCAGACACGATCTCGATCCTGTTTGTCCCAGGTACCAACAGGTTCTGCGGCACAGGCGCAACGCGCCAATACCCGCCAAGCCCGGGAAACGGCGTAGAAATGGCAAACGCGCCCCAGACCTCTACACCATTGATCAGAAGATAGCTCGGCCCACCCGCGCCAAGATAGGCAATGCCCAGATTGCCATGCTCCAGAAGCTCCACCTGCCGGGCCCGCCAGATATAGCGATACCGCCCCTCTGACGGCAAACCGCCGCGGCTAGTCAGGCTTTGCGCCTCGGAAAAGTCTGACACGCGTCGGTTCATATAAGAGGAGGTGTCAGCAATGACCGAAACGTCTGAAAGCGGGACACGGTCCCCCTTGGGCGAGAGCATAATCGTCCAGAGCGCGACACTTAAAATCGCCAGCAAAACCAATCCGCCGGACAGACCTTCCCATGAACGAAGTGATCGCAGATTGAACGCCATATCTTCACACCGGAAACGCTAAACAACAAAGAGCGTTGATGCCCGCGCAAACGGCGGCAAGTCAATTCCCGCAAATAGGGGGGCTGTCAGGATATATTCCGCATTTTCAGAAAAAAGGTTGGTGCGTTAAGAGGACTCGATTTAAACACTCAACATACTGAAAAATCTATACTTATCTATTTTAGAAAAAATCGATACCAACAAAAATACCCACACATGCGATTGTGTGAGTAGTTTTCGCTAATCCACTCCGTCGATGAAGGTCTCTACAAAACCCTTAATCTTATCAATAATCCGCGTTGCAACATTGCGCCGCTCACGAAGCCCGGGGCGAACGCTCATCAGATTTATAACATCGTCGTTCAATGGCGGCTTCTCTGTAAATAGATAATCGCCGATGACTTTTTCCAGACCGTCCTTATCTAAGCCCTCTTCGTCACTCAGAGCAGCAACAGCTTTTTCGCGCTCCTCATTCCAGAACGTTTCGAATGCGTCTCCTACGTCATCCTCCGGGCTCAAACCGGCAAAGTGAACGCTGATAAATTGCTCGATAAGTTCCTTCTTGCTGCGAAGCTGGGCTTCGGTATCCATAACGTCGAGAATGGTCTTGCGGATCTTCGCTTGGTCTTCTGGCTTGGCGTCCTTCATGTTCTGCAACAGCGTGATGATATAGCTGACATTCACGCGGTCGCGGCGGATCAGTTCAATCTCGAAATCGATATCGTCGAGAATTGAAACCTTCTCTTTCGCGTTGTCGCTTTTGACCTTCTCGTACAGGTCGAGGTATTTACTGCGATAATCCGCGAAGGTCTGCTCATCCATGTCCAGATCGTCAAAGGAAAACCCGGAAAAGCATTCCATGACGTTCTTAATCCGCATCAGCGCGCGGAAAGCCTGAATAAACTTTGCCTCATCCTCTTCTGTTAGCAGATCGTCGACACTCTCGACCGTTGGCGCAATGGCGTCCAGCGTGGCCAGCGCTTCGTTGAAGTTCGCAACATAATCCTCATACGGAGCAAGAACGATTTCTTCCGTTGGTGTCTTGTTGGCGAACAGCTCCAGCGCCTTGTCGGTATCCTTCTTCAGATCCCTGAAACAAACGACATTGCCCTGGCTCTTCTTGCTTCCGTAAATCCGGTTGGTCCGGGAATAAGCCTGCAAGAGGCCGTGGAATTTCAAATTCTTGTCGACATAGATTGTATTGAGCGGCTTTGAATCGAAGCCCGTCAGGAACATGTTCACGACCAGCAGGATATCTATTTCGCGCTCCCGGACGCGCTTTCCGATATCCTTGTAATAGCCATAGAAATTATCTGTGCCGAAATTGGTTTTAAACTCGGCGTTATAGTCGCGAATATACTCGTCGAGCTTTTCCCGGCTGTGCTTGTTTTGCGGCTTGCTATCATCCGGCACACCGTCCGCGTCTTCATCTTCCTCATTAGCGGAATAGGTGAAGATGGTGCCGATCCTGAGATTGTGTTCGCCAGCTCCCTTCTTCGCACGGAACAGCTCGTAATACTTGCAGAGCGTTTTCACATTTGGCACGGCCATAATCGCCGTGAATTCCTTCGAATGCGTCTTCCGGTCATGATTGGCCAGAATGTAATTGGTGACCTTTTCCAGCCGCTCGGGCGCTTCCATCACTTCCGCGGAATCGATTGCCTCGACTTCAATCTCTTCAATCTCGTCCTTGGCTTTGAAGGTCCGGATATATTCAATGATGAATTTCAGAACATTCTCATCACGGATCGCGTCTGTGATGACATACTTGTGCAGGCACTCACCAAACAAGTCTTTGGTCGTGCGTTTGCCGAGTGCATTCTTGGCCGCGTTCTCGGCAAAGATTGGCGTGCCGGTAAACCCAAACATCTGCACATTGTCGAAATACTCGGTAATCCGCTTATGCGTGTCGCCAAACTGGCTTCGGTGGCATTCGTCAAAAATGAACACCATGCGCTTGTCTTTCAGGGCATCCATTTTCGCAAGGTGCCGCTCCCGGCTGATCGCCGTGTTGAGCTTTTGCAGCGTGGTGACAATCAGCGGCGTATCATCCGCAAACTGTTTCACCAGGCTTCCGGTGTTGTTCGTACCGTCGACACTGCCCTCCTGAAAGGAATTGAATTCCTTGATTGTCTGATAGTCGAGGTCTTTCCGGTCGACGACAAACACAACCTTATGCACCTTCGGGCTTTGCGTCAGAATTTGCGCTGTCTTGAAACTTGTCAGCGTTTTGCCTGATCCCGTCGTATGCCAGATATAACCGTTCTTGTTGGTGGTGTTCACACGGTCGACAATCGCTTCCACCGCGTAGAATTGATAAGGCCGCAACGCCATCAGAAACTTGTCGCTCTCATTCAGGACCACATATTTCGTGATCATCTTTGAAAGCTGGCATTTCTCCAGAAACACAGTCGCAAAATCTGAAAGCGCGCTGATCTTCTTGTTGTCGACGTCGGTCCAGAAAAACGTCTGTTTGAAATCGCGCTTTTGCACCGGCGCATTGGCGAAGTATTTCGTATTCACGCCGTTCGAAATGACGAACAACTGCACATAGTTGAACAAGCCTTTTCCGGCGCTCATGGAATGCCGGTGATAACGGTTTGTCTGGTTAAACGCCTCTTTCATCTCAAGGCCACGCCGCTTTAGCTCGATCTGAACCAGCGGCAAGCCATTCACCAGCAAGGTCACGTCATACCGGTTTGTATACGTGCCCGTCATGGTGACCTGATTGGTCACCTGATACTGGTTCTTGCACCAATGCACCTGATTGATCAGCTCGATATAGCCGTTCGAGCCATCGTCCCGCTTGAAGCCGATTTTCTCTCGAAGCGTCTTCGCCTTCTGAAAGATATTGCCCTTTGCCAGCGTGTTGAGGATCTGCGTGAATTCGCCGTCAGAAAGCACCACCCCGTTGTGCTTTTCCAACTGGGTTTTGAGGTTTGCAATCAGCGCCGCCTCGTCGGGTATCGTGACACGCTCCCAGCCCAGCGTTTGCAGCTGATCGATCAGAGCGTTTTCGAGTTGTTGTTCTGATTGCGTTGCCATCGCCCCTAATCCTCAGCTTCCAGCGCGTCGCGAAGCTCTTGAAGGGTTTGCCCTTCATGCACCCAGTGAACTGAGCCCTGGGCGGATTTCCAGTGAAAGCCGCGCTCCGCCAAAGCGGCGAGACTTGCCGCGGTCAGGCTCATTTCCTTGCCACGGAATTCAACGCGCCGGTTATCCAGCACCGTGCACGTAATCTCGTTATCCCATTTGAAATACAGCGGCGTGCCCGGCGGAATCCCCACCATTTTAAAGCTGAAGCGTTCGGCGCGCTGTTCCAGCTTTTCCATCGCCACTTTGTCGTCTGGCGTTTCGGTGTAATCCTCGCCCGGCGTGGCGTCTCGAATGGCGACCATTCGGATAATATCAGCCACAGCGTCGGGCTCGATTTCAAAGAATTCCCGGTTCTTGTTCACACGGAATTTGTCAAAGGCCCGGTGAATGCGGCGTTCGACATTTTTCGCGCTTTCCACCACACCAGCATAATAACATTCAAAAGGCACCGGCACGCCGGTCGTATAGAGCTGTTTTAGCCGCTCTTCGACATCAATCCGCGTCGTACCCACTTTCACAAAGCGCGGCATGGCCTCATTGGTCAGCACATACACAATGCAATGATCTGCTTGCAGCATATCCCCTCACACAAACATCTGTTGCAACAGGCCTTTTTTGAAGGTCTGTGCGAGCCGGATTTGGTCCGAAAGGGTTGCGAGTTTTTCGTCCAGCTCAGACAAAAAGTCAGCGATTTTTTTCTGCTCTTCAGGATGGGGAAGCAGCACGCTCAAAGGTTTCAATTGAGAACCATAGAGGTGAACCACCGAATAACCCTGCGCAAACCGCGCAATGTCGCGCGTCTTCGCATTGTTCAAATAGTACGCGAGAAAAAGGCCATTCTCCGCGCCGCGCAAAATATTGATGTCGCCCCCCAACGCCACTCCGTCGACCATGACGCAGCAAGCTCTGGCCATATCCAACCGGTCCTCGCCAGAAGCGGGAACTATGACGTCTCCTGAGTTACTAAGAACGAGTTCGTCAGCAGGAACGTTCGTTCGAGAATGCACGACATCTATTTGCTCAGCGTAGTGAGTATAAATTTCACCGTATCTGATACACGGCAATGAAGCGCCGTCTTTGATATCGCCCTTAGAAATGCCTTTACCCTTGCCAAAATGCACGACGTCCCCAAGCCGTTTTTCTTCCCAATCGGGGAAGTCATTGCCCTGATCGTCCTTGAAGCGGATTTTCTGGGAAAAGAGCTGTTGCATACAGCCCTTTTTATAGTCCTCCAGAAGCGCCTTTTTCCGCGTCAGCTGCGCGATTTTCTCATCCACCGCAGACAGAAACGCCGCAATTTTCTGTTGTTCGGGGAGTGACGGCTTTAAAAACTCAAAAGACGCATATTCAAGTGCATTAACGCCGGGTTGGCCAGAGCGCACTGAAACCACGGCTATCCACTTTGAAAATTTGGATCGCAAGGTTTGAGCAAACACGAATTTGGGTTCTGCATGAACAATGGGAAATCGAATTAAGAACCCCGCAAAATAAAGTTCGCCATCCTCTTCTTTGTACAGGTAAGTCTTGCCGGTGCTGGCTCCCGTGCGCGCAAACACAAGATCCCCCAGACGCAAACGATAGTCAGCTGCAATGGGCGGCTCCGGCGACATTAGGGGAGATGGGCAAAACTCCCTAGAATCCTCTGATATATCAGTTATCCTGATATACTTGTGTTTGCCATCGAACGTTTGTGCCGCTGCATTCATTCCATATGCAGGCTGACCGCAGACATCTCCTAAACAGACCAAATCCCAAGCTTCATGAAACTCACTAAATCTGAGCTTCGGCAATGCCGCTTGGCCCTTTGCCACCTCCTCCCGATCTTTCATCAAAACGGGCTCGCAATGCCGAGTTCGTCGCAAAAGCCGCGAATAGTGGCGTCTGTCTTCGCCATATCATTTTCGAGGCCTTTCAGCTCTGCCGTCACCGCCGCAAGGTCAATCTCCGCCTCTTCCTCAAACGTATCCACATAACGCGGAATATTCAGGTTGAAATCATTCTCGGCGATTTCGTCCATGCTGGCCGCGTGGGCGTATTTTTCTACACTCTGGCGCGCGGCATAGGTGGAGATGATTTTCGCCACATGCGCGTCTGTCAGCGCGTTCTGGTTGCCGATTTTTTCAAACTCGGCGCTGGCATCGATGAAGAAGATATCTTCGCTATGCACACGGCATTTTTTCAGCACCAGAATACAAGCTGGAATCCCCGTGCCGTAAAACAGGTTTGCAGGCAGGCCGATGACTGCATCGAGATAGTTCAGATCCCTGATTATATATTCCCGGATTGTGCCTTCCGCCCCGCCCCGGAACAGCGCACCATGGGGCAGAACAATCGCCGCCGTGCCATTTTCCGCCAGCTGGTGAATCATATGCTGCACAAAGGCGAAATCCGCCTTTGAACTCGGCGCAAGCGCGCCGTACTGGCTGAACCGGTCGTCGGTCTCGTTTAAGGGGTTATCCTTGCCCTTCCATTTGGCCGAGAAAGGCGGGTTGGCGACGATTGCCTCAAACCGCATGTCGAGGTGTTGCGGCTCTTCCAGCGTGTCTTCCTGGCGAATGTCAAAGCGCGAGAAATGCACGTCGTGCAGGATCATATTCATCCGCGCGAGGTTGTAGGTCGTGCGGTTCAGTTCCTGGCCATAATATTCGGCAACATCGGCTTCGCGCGAGATACGCAACAGAAGCGAGCCCGAACCGCATGTCGGGTCATAGGCTGATCGGATCTGCTGTTTGTCCAGCGTGACAAGCTTGGCAAGGATTTTAGACACCTGTTGCGGGGTGTAGAACTCGCCCGCCTTCTTGCCTGCGCCGCTGGCAAATTGCGCAATCAAATATTCATAGGCATCGCCCAGAACATCCGCCGTGCCTTTGCCGAGTTCAAAATCAATCGCATCGAGGTGGGCGAGCACTTTGGCAATCAGCGTATTGCGCGCGTCCGGTGTGCGGCCAAGCTTTGTGCTGGCAAGGTCAATATCTTCAAACAAGGCATTGAAATCGTCTTCGCTTTCCGTGCCCATGGTGGAGTTTTCGATATTGGTAAGGATCCGCTCCAGATCGTCGAGAATGAAGTTGCTGGCCGCTTCTTCGCCGTCTTCAATCTTGATATTGCCCTTCTTCGTGATGGCGCTGAACAGCTCTTGCGGGGGAAGGAAATAGCCGAGCTTTTCGAGGCTTTCCTGTTCGATGGCGGCGATATCTTCCAGCTGCGTGACCTGCGCATAGTCGGTGACCGTTTCGCCCTCTAACAGCTCATTGGCATAGAGATACTGCTTTTCAGACAGGTATTTGTAGAAGATGAAACCGAGAATGTAGTCGCGGAATTCATCCGCATCCATCTTGCCGCGAAGCTCGTTCGCAATCTTCCAGAGCTGAGCTTCGAGCTTTTTCTTTTCTTCTTCTGACATGCTGTTCCCCGTGAATCACTTAGGGATAGCGGAAGCTTGCAGATTCCACCAAGTACAATCGAAACAAAATTTTCTATAATCCCCAGCGCCCGACAAGTGCCTGCTCGATTGCGTCGCCCATAGCCCAGTCATGTTGTCTGTAAGCATAATAGGTGCGCCAGTGCATGCCTTTAGGTTTTGCTCCGAACGGATAAGCGAACCCCACCTCAAAGCCTAAGCGTTTTCTGACAGTCTCAGCTTCAGCCATACCGGGCACGCGGAAACGTTCGTATTGGCTGGCAAAGCAAAGTCGGTGACATTGGCGACACCGAAAGTATCGTCCCCCATAGAGCACGCGGCACCGTCTTCCGCATTTACAGACTAACCAGCGCCTGCGCCCGCCAAAATGCTGGTCGCTGAAACTTAGCCAGAAATTTTCGTGAATCTGTTGCTGGCTCTCGCCTCTGCCAACCAAATAGGTGAGTTTCAGAAAGTCAGTTCCACAGACATAGGCAACACTACCGGTTTTATGACCGCCCCGGCTCCACGTCACACGCCCCCAGCGCCCGTTTTCGAACCAGTCGTTTTTGAAGGTCGCCAGATCCAGCCGGTGGTATTCATCCGTCTTCGAAGCCAGCCGCATATTTCTGCCTGATCCGTATCCACCCATCGAAAGCCTCTGATCCAGTTGCAGGGGGGGGTATGCTCATCTCACAGAGCATGCCGCGCTCAACCGGCAACCCTTCCTTTTTGTTCGTTTCCTCAGTTGAGAATTTGCCAGTTATTTTCGCAATCATGTGCGAAGTGGATTAGCTCGCACTGCTTCGCCCTGTACCCCATGGTATTATCTGTGACCTCAATCAGGGACGGCAGAACGAAAATACAGGACGTTTTTGTCCGTTTTTAAGGACAAATCATCAGCGCTGTTGCGAGCATCATCTGATTTCGTCCTTGTTACAGGACGCCTTGTCCGTTTTTCCGGACGCTCATTTTGATTCTCGGGCCTCCACTTCATGAAGTCCTTGGTCGCTTCTCTGCCAGCAAATTCGAACTCGGTGAGGATCCAGCAACGTGCTTCGCGAACCACATAATTTACAGGCTCATCCGCGCGTGATCGAATGAAGCCTCGCTCTTGCAAAATACGAAAACAGTCGCCCGCTTTATCCTTACCCATGCGGCACCGCCTCGCCGCTTCCCTAAGGGACAGATACAGATAGCCGTTATTGTTCCCGTTAAACAGCATGTACAGCTCTAAAAGGATACGCACTTCGAACGGGCCCAGAGACTGAAAAGCCACCGTTCCGTACATCCACCTATTCAAGTGAACGTACTTCCTATCTTCGGAGCTTCGACCGTCCTTAGTCGGTTTTCGCCCGCTCGGCTTTTTCCAGGATTTTCGAGCCATTGATCATTCTACCGGCTCATACAGCGCGCGGATCTCTTCAGCGCGCCAGACTGTTACGCCCGGGCCAAGCTTATGTCCTTTAGGGAAGCGCCCGTCTTTAACGCCCTGCCACCAGGTTGATTTTGAAACCGGAATAGGGCCCCAAGGCGCGATGATCTGCTTAATGCGCACAAAGCCCGTCTTAGGGAATTCGAATTCGTCAAACATGATATTACCTCGCTCTTTAGTGAATGAGGCAATCCTGTTTGGTTCTATCGAGATTGTCTGGAATTAGGCACTATTTCCGCGGAAATAAGTCTATTTCCATGGCTTGAGAAGGCCTTGTTCACTGAGTCGAACTCTCGCCTCGACAAGAACCTTTTCAATCGTCTTCCAGTTTAAATTCAGTCCCACCTCAGCAAGGACGCTCTCCAACTCTTTGGACGTCGGCCTCTCATTGCTCTCCGAAAGAGGGGAGTACCCACGAAAAGCAATGGCCAATCCAACAATGATTTTCTGAAGCGACGTAACAGCCCGCGGATCCAAATCTGAGAGAAGTATTGTGTTAGTTGCTTCATTATTATCGTTGGCAAACTCAGGCGTAGGCAATTCGGTTGAGGCCTCGGCCTCCATCAGCTGAATTTGCTCTTGCAGCGTCAACAAGGTGTCGTGCAATTCATCCATGGTATCGAGCACACCGTCGGACCACTCGCTAAATTCACGAACATCTGCTTCACGCTCTTCAATGAGCTTCTTCATTTGATCACGGAGCTGCATGATCTTCTCGTCGTCAGCGTTTGCCTTTGCAAATAGCGCTCGACATAACGCCCGGTAATCTCGCACCGGATAAATGCTTTCCACGACATTCCGAAAATCAGCTGGCACCTCGATGAACAAACTGTCCATCCACTCAATCATTTGGTTGGGCCGGATAGG
Organism: Ponticaulis sp.; assembly: GCF_029210165.1. Classification (NCBI taxonomy): domain Bacteria; kingdom Pseudomonadati; phylum Pseudomonadota; class Alphaproteobacteria; order Hyphomonadales; family Hyphomonadaceae; genus Ponticaulis; species Ponticaulis sp. The sequence continues at coordinate 1,364,458 of NZ_JARGNT010000001.1, read as the reverse complement.
AGGCGACAGATCATTCGTCTCAATTGCGCGGTCTACCAGAAATTTCACAGCCATGTAGGCCGAGAAGTCTTCGCAAGAATTCACATCTCCGGACTTCTCTAAGTTTTGCATCGCTACCGGGTCTTTACCGATTGCTAAAGCTGCAATCTCATCTGGCCTAAGATGCGGAGCCCTTCCCCAAAACTGCGCGTCCGCTTTCGCGACCTGCGCTCTTTCGGATATTCCATTTCTGCCAGACCGCGGCGAACTTTCCATATTCTGTACTCCGTCAACATCCGGATACTACCTATGGTGCTTTATAATATATCATTTGGTCCGGTTTCGTGAGTCCGCGCCGCGACTTCCTGACAGTTTCCATGAAATTCTTACGATTTGTTCTTTATATGTTCCCGTCATCAATCATCTCTTGCACTTGCCCGGACCACCATTCCGCCATGCGAACGCGTTCGTCCCAGAATGGTGTGCGCATGTAAGCGCCGCGGATCTGATCACGCACTTTATGCGCCAGCTCTGCTTCGATCGCGTCAGGATTCCAGAGATTGCTTTCATTCAGAAGGCTGGACGCACTAGAACGAAACCCGTGCGATGTTGCTTCAGTCTTATCAAAGCCCATACGGCGCAAAGACTGGTTCAGCGTATTCTCACTCAACGGCTTGGCCCTTGCGATCAGGGAAGGAAACGCAAGCGGAGCGTCACCAGTGAAAGGCTTCAGCTCGGTGAGGATGTCGACGGCGAGTTTTGATAATGGCTTTTTGTGTTCGCGCCGCATCTTCATGCGCTCAGCTGGAATGCTCCAGACGGCCTTTTCAAGATCAAACTCGCTCCACGTCGAAAAGCGAAGTTCACCCGGACGTGGATATAAAAGCACCATCAGCTTAAGCGCCGCGCGAATGCTTGGCCCGCCGCCCTGATAATTCCACACTGCCTTTACCAGCGCCGCGAAGTCGTCACGTTCGACCAAAGCGGCCATATGCGTTTTCTTGTGAGAGACCAGAGCGCCACGAAGTGCGAAGGTTGGGTCGTTCTCCGCTTTGCCCGTTGCAACTGCATAGCGGAACACCTGCCCGACAAAGGTTCGCAGCTTATGGGCGGTTTCGCCATTGCCCGCGTCTTCCTGTTTGCGGATCGCGCCCAACACAATCGGAGCCGTGATTTCACGTATAGGCATTTTGCCGAATTCGTCGCACGCCATGCGGCAATACCAGCGTTTCTTTTTCATGGTCGCTTCGGCGTTGCCGTCTTTGACGCTCTTTTCCAGATACTCCAGCGCGATCTTTTCAAATGTGTGCTCGTTCTTTGCCGCGTTCTCGGCCTCCTGAACGCGCGCGTGCTCCATCGGGTCAATGCCATCGGCCAGAAGCCGCTTTGCGTCCAGGCGTTTCTCTCTCGCCCTCTGAAGGCTCACTTGAGGATACTTTCCGAATGCCAGCGTCTTCTGTTTTCCGTCAAAACGATATGCCATTCGCCAGAGTTTTGAACCGCTAGGTAAAACGTGAATATACAGGCCTTCACCGTCAGAAAGCTTTAAGGGCTTATCTTTTGCCTTGATATTACGAACTTTTATATCGTTCAGCTTCATTTTGCGGGTGCCGCCAATTTGTTGGTATCGACCCCCTGAAAAACTGGGACTCGAACGAAATATACCAACAAATGTACCCACGAATGTGTTGGATGCAACCGGATCACATCGTGCGAGTCCGGACAACGACAAGCCGGAAAACAGGCTTTATCGATTGATTTAGTTCAGTTTTTTGGATGATTTCGGACCATGCCGGAGAAAGGGTTGGTGCGGTTAAGAGGACTCGAACCTCCACGGGTCGCCCCACACGGACCTGAACCGTGCGCGTCTACCAATTCCGCCATAACCGCACGCTGAATTGGAAGCGCGGTGTATATCGATCTGTCGAATTCCCGTCAACACAGAACCGCGGCTCAGCGTGAAAAAAGAGTATCGCCCTACTCCCGCCAATTTGAGCAGTGCCCAAGCAGATACCGTTTTCCAAACACCCGTGCAGGCTCTACAATATCTACGCACACTCAAATGGAGCCATCTCATGGCCGATACGCTGACCGAGACGAACGACCCGATTGCCAGAATGCGCGCGATCAGACGTGATATTCATGCCCATCCAGAACTTGCCTTTCAGGAAAACCGGACCTCCGATCTGGTGGCAGAAGCGCTCACCCGCGCAGGGATAGAGGTCCATCGAGGGCTTGCAGAAACCGGTGTTGTCGGCACGCTGAAAAATGGCGACGGACCGGTCATCGGCCTTCGTGCAGATATGGACGCGCTACCGATAGAAGAACAATCCGGCGCGGCGCACTGCTCCACCCATCACGGCGTTATGCACGCCTGCGGGCATGACGGACACACGGCCATGCTGATCGGCGCGGCAGAGGCACTCGCGGCATCGCGTAACTTTAGAGGCACGATACATTTCATCTTTCAGCCGGCTGAAGAGAATTTCGGCGGCGGCAAGCGCATGGTGGAGGAAGGCCTGTTCAAGCTATTCCTGTGCGACGCCATATTTGCGCTTCACAACTGGCCAGGTCTGCCTGCAGGGCGGATCGCCGTTCAGCCAGGCCCGATGATGGCCTCCTATGATAGCTTCACCTTCACGCTGAAGGGCGTGGGCGGGCATGCTGCCATGCCGGAGACGACGAAGGACCCGGTCACTACGGCGGCCGAGCTTGTCCTCGCGCTACAGACGATTGTCAGTCGCAAGATCAGCCCGCACGACCCCGCAGTTCTGACGATCACCCAAATGCATGGCGGGCACACATTCAACGTCATCCCCGAAGAGATGAAGGTGATGGGCACAGTGCGCTGCTTCTCCGGCGAGGTGCGCGATTTCATCCGCGCAGAGATGCTGCGCGTTGCAGAAGCTGTGTGCGGCGCCCACGGTGTCAGCGTCAGCCTTGCGTATGAGGAAGGCTATCCGAGCACGATCAACACGCCAGCCGAGGCCGACTATGCCCAGCGCGTTGCAAGCGAGCTGGTCGGCGCGGAGCATGTCGACACAGGCTTTCGCCCGAGCATGGCATCAGAGGATTTCTCGCTCATGCTGCAGGAAGTCCCCGGCGCCTATATCTGGCTGGGTGCAGGGCTTGAGACCAAACCGCTACACCACCCTGAATACGATTTTAATGATGACACGCTCGAGACCGGCCGCGACCTTCTCATCCTACTAGCCACGAATTTTCAAAACGGCATTCAGGAGCGAACGTGAAACGGCCCTTCCCGGTTATCCCGGGAACGTCTGCACACCAATCTTGTACAAGCGGTCGCCATCAATAATCAGGCAGGCCGAGCTTTCCTGCCCCTGAACGTGACACCAGACCGGCGCATCCATGCTTTGAAAACGCAGATACTCGCCGCGATCCACCCACTCTTCCGGATAAAACGGGAACTCACCACCCGGGAAGTCTGCACCCTCCGGCCATTCAGGAAGCTCTGAACTTGTGAGTGCGCCACCGCCAAACTGAACGCCGATCAGCTCATCCAGAAAATCTGCCATGCTGCGTTCGTCAGTCACTTCATAGAAACCGAAGAGATACCGCGCTGGTGTCGCGTGCGAATACAAAGGCGCGCCATCACCATCGCGCACAATGATCAGGGCCACGCTATTGGCGCAGTCGTCGCCTATCGCGACTGCCTCAGCGATATTGTCGCCGAATGAAACCGATTCTGAGGATGTTGTTGCGCACCCGTCCGCGAAAGCTGCGCCACTGCTCAGCGCAAGGAACCCAAATGCGGCTATTGCTGTCTTGATCATAGATTTCCCCCTCTTTTCATCAGCTTAGAAGAAACCCAGTAAAAAGATCAATCCAGTCAGCTGCGATTTGACGGCCCTGCGACCGAAACCTTAAAAATCAAAACGCCCCACCCCGCGATGAAGAAAACGGGATGGGGCGTCCTGCAGAACAGACGTCGAGGGACGTCTGGGGAGGAGCTGGTTGTCTAGCTTTGCGGGCCGTCAGGAATAGCGGAAGCATCCCCTACAGTGATCTCTTCATCAAACACGGCCACCGCGCCGGATTCCGGCGTGTAAGCTGGCCACTCAAACCCGTTATTACAGGTAATCGTGGTGGATGACGGATTCATATGCATGAAATTGGTCCAGCAGGAATTCACAATGTCGGCATAGGCCTCGTCTTCGGCTGTTGTCTGACCAGCGCCCCAGCTTGAGGTTTCAAGCGAGTCGAATGTGTACATCAGCTCGGCAGAGTGGATCGGGCCATTGCCCCAGGCCGTCTCGCGGAATTCAGGCATATAGCGGAAGTGGTAGAGGAAGGCTGGCGCGCCTTCGTCACCTGTTTCTGCGGCCAGCTGGGTCGCTCGGGAGAAACCGCCTTCGCCCATGTTTGAGCCTACAAGCACCGGCACATCTGCCTCGCGCCCTGCATCCATCGCCGCCCGCGGTGAGACCGTGTTGAACGTGCCGTCGATGGTGCCGGAGATACCGCGACGCAGTGCCGGGTTATAGGTCAGCGACTGGGCCGAAACACTGCGCAGCATGTCCGCTGTCGCATCTGCAGGTACATCCAAGGTCGCCATGCCTTCCACACCGAGCTGCTCAGCAGCGGCGAGCTCCCGGCCCGGAGACACGAATGCACCGGACTGGACAATCGCCTTATCGAACAGGCCTTCAGCTGACGGGATCGAGAGAAGGTTGATGACCATCACGCCGCCAGCTGACTGACCAGCAATAGTGACATTGTCCGGATCACCGCCGAAGGAGGAAATATTCTCCTGTATCCACTCAAGTGCGGCGACAGCATCCATCATGGCAAAATCCCCCGTCGGGCCACTTTCTGCCGTTAGCGCGGGGTGAGCGAAATAGCCAAGCGGACCAAGGCGATAATTGATGGATACGGTAATCACACCGTTCGCGGCATTGGCTTCACCATGATAGGAGCCAAGATGGCCGGCACCGAGGAAAGCCGCACCACCATGCATCCAGAGCATGACAGGCGCATTCTCTGCGTTTTCTGGCGCGTAAACTTCCATATAGAGGCAATCTTCGGACTTCACGCCGACAACACCGCCGCCATTTGGCAGGCTTGGGTCAGCGATTGCAGGCTGCACGCAAGGCGCCTGAAACTCGATGACGGTGCGGTCACCCGTCCACGGTTCTACCGGCTGAGGCGCGCGCCAGCGAAGGTCACCGATTGGCGGCTGAGCATAAGGAATACCGCGAAACGCGTGATAATCGCCCATGTCCTCACCGACGAGGCGGCCATTCGGCGTTTCTACAACAGCCGTATCGATCAGATCAGTCGGGGTGTAACCAACGGCTGGCACGTGTTCATGCATTTCGCCATCTTCATGATGGCCAGCATGTGCAGCCATGCCAAAGCTCAATGCAGCCGCAGAGGCTGCAAGCATTTTCCAGTACATAATTCCTCCCTCATATGTCTCTGCCGCTATCGCGTGCGGCAGGCAGAGTTATGAGGGCGAGCATGACCTATTTAGTGACATTGTCAATTTGATATAGCCGGGTATCACGAAAAATGTGAATACGTTTAGCGCCCGAAATATCGGCCCGGGCGGTGGTTAATCCCGACCATCAGGTTCAGCACGACGGCGCCAACAACCGAATAGACCAGATTGGTCAGCGGCAGCACAAATGCCGAGGCAATAAGAATGACGGCATCAATAGACAAGAGCACCCAGCCGGCGCGCATAATGCCCTTCTCCTGAAGGAAGTGCGCCAGAATGCTGACGCCGCCAATGCCTGCGCCATGCCTGAATAGCGCAATCATGCCCATGCCGATCATCGCGCCGCCAAGAATGGCCGCGAAAAGCGGGCTTAATGTTTCAACGGCAATCCAGCCAGTCACCAGGTTCGGGAAGATCGACACCAAAGTCACCGCGACCACTGTCTTCAACGTGAACTCCCACCCCATGCGAAGGATCGCCAGAAGATAGAATGGCAGGTTCAGCAGGAAGAAGAATGCACCGAAGCTGAGCGGCGCAATGTAGGAGAGGATCAGCGACATGCCCGCAACGCCGCCCGTCAGAAGCATGGCTTCGGAATACACCGTGACGCCCATGCCGATGAACAGGGCGCCTAGCAGGATGGCAAATACGTCTTCATACCATTTGTGTTTCAAGGTGTTTTCATCCTCGACCTGCAGGTTTGAAGGGGCAGAAATATCACTCATTTTGGTCTTCGCAGTTGAATTTAGCGCGGCATTAGCACCAAAGAGAATAGTATTCCAATGTTTTATTTCAATCTGGAAGAATGGTCCTTCTATGCGGCATATTTGCAGGAAATTCGCCCAGAAAAAAGGCAGAGCCAAAGCCCTGCCTGTCTTAACTCTCGCGACTGAGCGACGGTTCCTACAGAACGCTTTCCTGATCGCGCTCGCGGCGACGACGCAGGCGGCGTAACCGGTTCCAGAAGCGACGACGTTCCGGCGTTGGCAGTGGCTCCAGATTGGTAATGAATGTCTCTGCGCATGCCCGCCATGAATAGCCTTCGGCATATTTGCGGCAGTCTTCGCGCTTCATCTCCAGACATCCCAGAGCCGCTTCACGCAGGTCATCCGACACAACGCCCGCATTAGAGCCCGGAATAAGGTCTTTAGGCCCCGGCGCGTTATATCCCGCCACCGGCGTACCAGCCGCCATGGCCTCAAGGATAACCAGACCGAATGTATCCGTCAGGCTCGGGAAGACGAAAACGTCTGAATGAGCAAAGCAGGCTGCCAGCTCGTCACCAAACTTCGCGCCGAGGAATTTCACTTCCGGATACTTCTTTTGAAGCTCTTCACGCTGCGGACCATCGCCGACGACGACTTTTGTGCCCGGCAGATCGAGCTCGACAAACGCCTCGATATTCTTCTCAACCGCCACACGGCCAACATTGAGATAGATCGGGCGCTCCATGCCTTCGAACGGGTCTGGCATGTTTTCGCGTTTGTCAGGATGGAAGAGGTCAGTGTCCACCCCGCGCGACCAGGCAACAACATTGCCGAAGCCGTGCTCTTCAAGCTCTTCGCGCATGGAAGGCGTTGCGACCATCACATGGCCGGAATAGCGGTGGAACCAGCGCATAAAGCCATAGCCCCAGCTGAGCGGCACTGGGAAGCGCGCGGAAACATATTCCGGAAAGCGCGTGTGGTAGCTGGTGGTGAACGGGAACTTCATTTTGAGGCACATGGATCGCGCCGCCATACCCAGCGTGCCTTCTGTCGCGATGTGTACCGCAGCCGGCTCAAACTCGTTAAAGCGCTCAATGATCGCCTTCTTGGCGCCAAGCGCGAGCTGGATCTCATTGTATGTCGGAAGCGGAATGGTTTTGAATCCGTCAGCCGGAGAGACAACTTCGAACTCGTGCCCCATCGCTTCGCATTCTTCGATCACACGGTTGAGGGTTCGAACAACGCCGTTCACCTGAGGTGCCCAAGCGTCTGTGACGAGCATAATTTTCATCAGAACTCTCCCGAAAAAACCGGCGATCAGAAACAGGAGATAAGCTGTTCCAAATCAGGAAGGCAAAAGCAAGGCAGCGTTTCGCACGAAGCAGCCCCAAGCGCAAATATCTGAACAATGTTTATGCGTTTGCGTTCACACAGTCAGCGCAGAAATCCGCTTTCGTGTTTTGCCGCGAGTAAGACCGCAAACCCTTGAAGTCACGGTCCTTCGGGGCAAGATTAGTACTGAATTAGTGCAAGGAGAGAAAAGTATGACCAAAGCCTCTGATGTTTGGAATCAGATCGATGAGTTCAAGCACGCACGTGAGGAAGAGGTCGTAGCTGATCTTCTTGATCGCCCTCCAGTGAGCGAAGGCCAGCGTAAAGAGGCTGTGCGTATCGGTCAGGAAATTGTCCAGATCGCCCGCACCAACGCCAAGCGCAAAGGCATTATGGAATCCTTCCTGGAAGAGTTCGGCCTTTCCAATCAGGAAGGCATCGCGCTGATGTGTCTGGCCGAAGCGCTGCTGCGCATTCCCGATGCAGAAACACGTGATGACCTGATCGCCGAGAAGATGCGGTCAGGCGACTGGTCTTCCCATTTGAACCAATCCGAGAGCTGGCTCGTGAACGCCTCCACCTGGGGCCTCATGCTGACAGGTCGTGTGATCGGCCCGTCTGCTGATGCTGTACGTAGCCCGGCCAAGTTCGTTCAGGGCCTTGTTCGTGAAAGCGGCGAGCCTGTCATCCGGACCGCGATGATGCAGGCCATGCGGATTATGGGCGAACAATTCGTGCTGGGTCGCAATGTGTCTGCCGCCATCAAGCGCGGTAAGAAAATGATCCGCGAAGACGATGCGGCAACCTTCTCTTTCGACATGCTCGGCGAAGGCGCACGCACCGCGGCTGACGCTGACCGATATATGGAGTCCTACAAATCCTCCATTCGTGCGATTGATGACGCGACAGAAGGCCATCCGCCAGAACTTGAAAACGGCGTCTCCGTCAAACTGTCTGCACTCCACCCGCGTTACGAAGCTGTGAAGACCGATCGCGTGATGGAAGAGCTTTATCCGCGCGTTCTGGAACTCTGCGAAATGGCGCACAAGCGCGGCATTCACCTTTGTCTTGATGCCGAAGAAGCTGACCGTCTCGTCATTCAGATGCAGATCATTGATCGCCTTGCCCGCGAACCATCGCTTGAGGGCTGGCGCGGTCTCGGCCTCGCCGTACAAGCTTATCAAAAGCGCGCCGGTCTGGTGATTGAACGTCTGCACAAGCTCGCTGAAGAAACCGATCGTCGCATCATGGTGCGCCTCGTGAAAGGCGCCTACTGGGACACTGAAATCAAGCACGCCCAGAATGAAGGCATTGAAGACTTCCCGGTCTTCACGACCAAAGATGCAACCGACCTTCACTATCTGCACTGCGCACGCCTTCTCATGAAGGCATCGCCAAAGCTGTATCCACAGATCGCGACGCACAATGCGCACACGCTCGCAGCCGTCCGCCTGATGGCCGAAGAACTGAACGTCGAAAATTACGAGTTCCAGCGCCTGCACGGCATGGGCGAAGCGCTCTACAAAGCCGCGGGCGAAGCCAACCGCGTACGCGTTTACGCGCCCGTCGGCGCACACAAAGACCTTCTGCCATATCTGGTCCGCCGCCTTCTGGAGAACGGCGCCAACTCATCATTCGTGAACACCTTCCTCGATGAAGACGTGCCCGTAGACGACGTTGTTTATGATGGCATCGCGCTTATCGAGGCAGGCAATCGCCGCCACCCGCGTATTGCGCGCCCACCTGCCCTGTTCGGCGCAGACCGCCGCAACTCCAAAGGTCTCGACCTGTCGGAGAAGTCATCGCGAGACGCGATTGCCGAAGCTATTGCGAAGCTGGATAAATCCATGCCGCGCAAAGGCGGCCCTATCGTGGACGGCAAATCCAGTACAGATGGCAAGCATGATGTGCTCTGCCCGCATGATCTTTCGCGCGTGATCGGTAAGATGAAATGGGCCGGACCAAAGGATATCGAGAAAGCCTTTGAAGCCACGAAAAAAGCTCAGCCTGTCTGGGACGAGAAAGGCGGCGTCGCCCGCGCCGACATTCTGCGCGAAATGGGCAACAAGCTCGAAGAGAATATGGACTTCTTCATCGCGCTCATGTCTCGCGAGGGCGGCAAAACGCTTGCCGACGGCGTGGCCGAAGTTCGCGAAGCCGTCGATTTCTGCCGATATTACGCGCACGAAGCCGAAACCCACTTCAACCAGCCAACGCGCCTGCCGGGGCCAACGGGTGAGACAAACCATCTGAGCCTTCATGGCCGCGGCACGTTTGTCTGCATCTCGCCATGGAACTTCCCGCTGGCGATCTTCACTGGCCAGGTTGCAGCGGCGCTTGCAGCGGGTAATGCCGTTATCGCAAAACCCGCAGAGCAAACCTCTTTCACTGCGTTTGAGGCCGTGAAGTTGTTCCTTGAGGCAGGGGTTCCAAAAGGCGTGCTTCACCTGCTTCCGGGTGATGGCGAAACCATCGGCGCGCCGCTCACCAAGCATAAAGATCTTGGCGGCGTCTGCTTCACAGGCTCCACCGAAGTTGCCCGCCTGATCAACAAGACACTCGCAGACCGCGAAGGACCGATCCTGCCGCTCATAGCCGAAACCGGCGGCATGAACGCCATGTTCGTTGACACGACCGCCCTGCGCGAACAGGTCATTGATGACATTGTCAGCTCTGCATTCGGCTCTGCCGGCCAGCGTTGCTCTGCACTGCGCATCGCTTACCTGCCGGACGACACCGCCGACATGCTCATTGACGGCATTAAAGGCGCCATGGACGAGCTTCAGCTTGGCGACCCTGCCCTGCCTTCAACCGATATTGGTCCGGTGATCGACAAGGACGCCGAAACGACACTGGTCAATTATCTGAACGGCCTCGGCAAGAATGCAAAAATCCTGAAACGCGTCGCACCAGAAGGCCTGCCTGAGAAGCAAACCTTCTTCTTCCCGACACTGATTGAGATGAAGAATATTGAAAGCATGGAGCGCGAGGTCTTCGGCCCTGTACTTCATGTCGTGCGATATGACCCGGATCGTCTCAACAAGGTGGCGCCGCAGCTCGAAGCGAAAGACTATGGCCTGACGCTCGGCATCCACTCGCGCCTTGAAAGCTTCTCGCGGGAAGTGCGCGATGCGGTGAAAGTCGGAAACACATATGTGAACCGGTCCATGACCGGCGCAGTCGTCGGCGTCCAGCCGTTCGGCGGCGAAGGCCTGTCAGGTACCGGGCCGAAAGCAGGTGGCCCACATTACTTGCAACGTTTTGCTGTTGAAAGAACAGTTACAGTAAATACCGCAGCTCAAGGCGGCGACCCCGACCTGCTAAACCTGACCTGATACGTCAGAAACTAAACATGTTTTTCGAAATCACCCGAAATTTCGGGTGATTGCAACTTAAGATTTTCTCTTCTGCCGTTAAGTATTCAATTCAAACTCATCTGCCGTCGATTAATAGATTTTCCAGTATTTCGTGCGAGTACTTTCGAAGGGAGATCAGGATCAACTGGTTGGTGAGGGCAGAATGAACAGTTTTAGCGCAGCCAAGCGCGACATAAGCTATGGCGCAAAAACACACACATCCATCGAAGTAAAGCAATCTGACGTTAGCGAGCGCGGCATTGATGCCAGCCTTGAAGACCTCAAAAAGTCCGTGTTCGGATTTTCACGTCAGAACCGCGAAATTGCAGACCGCACAAAGCTGCTGGCGCTGAATGCGACGATTGAAGCAGCACGTGTCGGCGAAGCCGGCAAAGGCTTTGAAGTTGTCGCGGGCGAAGTCAAGAATCTGGCTGATCAGGCCAAACAGGCTGCCGAGCGTTTCGAGCAAGTCGTCGTGCCGCCACTCGAGCACACGGTTGAGGTCGCCAAGCAACTCGGCGATCAACGTATGAAAGATATCGCGCTGTCTACCGTTCAGCTGATCGTTCGCAACCTGTTCGAACGCACCGCAGACGTGCGCTGGTGGGCGACTGATACAGCATTCTGGGAGGCTCTGGCCCACCCTGAGAACCGCGAGGCTCAGTCATTTGCGCAGAAGCGCCTTGGCGTCATCCACCGCTATTACACCGTCTATAAAGACCTCGTTCTCGTCGACACTAGCGGCAAACTGTTCGCCTGCGCTAACTCTCAGGCCCGCAATTTTGTGGGCCGGAGTGCAGCCGACGAGCCGTGGTATCAGCAGGCCATGAGCACAAACTCCGGTGACGATTATGTCGTCAGCCGCGTCTATCATTCAGATGATTATAACTCCCGTATTCTGACCTACGCGACGGCTGTTCGCGAGGGCGGAGAACGCACAGGTAAAATCCTCGGCGTTCTGGGTGTACATTTTGACTGGTCGGCGCAGGGGCACTCTGTTGTTGCCGAAGAACCGCCATTCACATCGGCAGAATGGAAGACAACACGCGTTCTTCTTCTGAATGACGATCATTACTGCATCGCCGCGTCTGACGGTCAGGGTATTGCTCAGAAGTTCGATCTGCAAATGGGCGGAGACAACATGGGCAGCTATACCAGCGGCGGAAAGCATATCTATTTCGCCCGCACCACCGGCTATGAAGGCTATGACGGTATGGGCTGGATCGGCGTCGTCATCCGCAGCTAATTTTTACTGAGAGATCACACCAGAGCCCTGTTCGCTTTGCGACGAGCGGGGTTCTTTTTTGCGCTAGTCGACCTTCTCAAGCTCTTTCGGCACGGAAACTTTACGGCGTTTTTCTTTCGCCTTCGGTTTTGGCAGGAGACGGAAGCGGGACTGGCACCAGGCGAATCCGACGCCAACGTCTAACAAGGCATCAGAACGCCCGCACGGGCAGGCAAACAGCCAGAGGTCATAGACCGTATAAGTTTCACCCGCGATCAGTGGCACAGGCTCGCCCGTCACATGGTTCGGGGCTGCATTGACGCAAAGTACAAGATCGCCGCGGCCAACATCATAACTCATAGCAATGAGCTATATCATACTTATCGGCAAAAAAAATTAGCCCGCCATCTCATACAGCCATCAAATGTGAAACCAGCAAAACACCAAGATAAATTAGCGTGATAAAGCCTACTAACATCAAGATACCCGCAGTAATTTCGACCTGCTTGCTGACAATCGGCGTCGCTCTAATGGGGATTTGGGTTGCGACACCGTCCGCAAAACGAATGCCGTTATGTATCTGCTCAAGCCGTAGCGGAGCATAATAAAGGTAACTGACGTTGATGGACTGTCCCGGAACCAGTGAATCTAAGAAGATTTCTTTTCCTCCGCCTGGAAGTTCGATAATTTTGTATTCTGTATCTGGGTAAATACTAAAGTCAGGCAAAGCATGGTGAGATATCCGTACACCGCTCGCAGTTTTTCGCCCCGCATTTTTTAGAACTATCACATGCGTGTAGAAGTTCATGTCCTTTACCTTCGTCGCACCCGCGTGAAGAAACCATGCATTCAGCTTCGGCTTGCGCTCGATAACTTGGAATGCCACCGCCCCAAAAAAAGCGGCGACCAAAGGTATGATAATTTGAACGACTAAGTTCCAGTCAATCTCCATTTATACCCCCTCTTCTCAGGCGAAATGCTTGGAGAGCTTCAGCCCCTGCCCCTGATAGTTCGAGCCTTCAGTGCCGTAAGGCGCGCGCGGCAGCGCCGACATCGGCTCAAACACCAGACGCCCGACCGGCTGACCATGTTCGAGGATGAACGGCACGTCGCGGCCGCGGACCTCCAGCACAGCGCGGCCTGAAACGCCGTCACAGCCAAAGCCCGGATCGAAAAAGCCTGCATAATGGGCACGAAATTCTCCGAGGTCCGGCGCGATGGGCGCCATCTCTGCGGCGCGATCCACCGGAATGGTCACAAACTCTTTCGAGGCGAGAATATAGAACTCGTCCGGATCAAGAATAAGGCGGCCATTGCGGGCAAACACCGGCTCCCAATAATCATCAATCCGGTGCCCGCCAACTTTAGAAAGATCCAGCACGCGAGCATGGCGACGTGCACGATAGCCTATCAGACCATCCTGCAGCGGTTCCAGATGAATTGAAAAATCGAGTGAATTGGTCGGCTTATGTTCGCCGGACCGAAACCGCATCTGAAGCAGCCGGTCACCCGGACGCGCCAGAACCGAATATGTCCGTGGACTGACTTCTGCGTAAAGCGGGCCGTCATAGCCTTCCGGAATCCCGTCAAAGCGCGAAACACCATCCGCGATCAGGCGGACAAATACATCAATACGGCCTGTCGAGCTTTTCGGGTTGGCTGTCGCCGTCACGCCCTCAGGCAGAGACACATATTCCTGCAGCGGTACGAGATAGACACAGCCCGTCTCCAGAACTGCGCCATTGCTCAGATCGACCGTGTGCATGACGATGTCATCTGTCAGGCATTCTTCGACTGTCCGCCCGTTCGGCAGAAAGCTGGCGCGCAGGCGATAGGCTTTCGTGCCGAGGCGCAGATCAATGCTCGCGGGCTGAACTTGCAGAGGCGCGAACGGGGCGTCCGAGCGCACCATCCCGTTTGCAATGGCTGCTTCAATCTGATGGTCTGCTAGAATGCCGTCTGGAAAACTCACTGTCAGGTCCGACTCGTTTATTATATACCTCAACCAACCTTCACCTTGACGACCGCCAAGGCAAGTCTCTATGCCCGCGCCTTGGAAATTGAAAAGGCTTTACGCTCATGACCTCCGGTAACACGCCTAAATACCGCCCGGCGACAAATCTCGTCCATGGCGGCACAGAACGTACCCAATGGGGCGAGACATCAGAAGCGCTGATTCTCACCTCTGGTTATATGTATGATTCTGCTGAACAGGCGCAGGCCCGAATGGCCGGAGAGATTCCGGGCTATGTCTATTCGCGTTACAACAACCCGACCGTCGCCATGCTGGAAGAGCGTCTGCGTCTGATGGAAGGCGCTGAGGCCTGCCGCACTATGGCGTCCGGCATGGGCGCAATGTCGTCTCTTCTGTTCGCGCCTGTGCAGGCCGGTGACCGCGTCGTCGGCGCAAATGCGCTGTTCGGCTCGTGCCGCTGGCTGATCGCAAACCAGCTTCCAAAATTCGGTGTCGAGACGGAATTCGTCGACGGCATGGATATGGAAGCCTGGGAACGTGCGCTCTCCAAGCCGACAAAGCTTGTGCTTGTGGAAAGCCCGGCGAACCCGCTGAATGACGCGGTCGACATCGCAGCTGTTGCAGAGCTCGCGCACAAGGCTGGCGCACAACTCATCGTGGACAACGTGTTTGCGACTTCCATGCTGCAAAGCCCGTTCGAGCTTGGCGCCGACTGGGTCTTCTATTCCGGCACCAAACATATGGATGGCGGCGGCCGTGTTCTGGCGGGCGCTATTCTGGGGCCGCAAAAGGATATGGAAGAAATTATCGACCCGTATATCCGTCATACAGGTCCATCGCTGTCGCCGTTCAACGCATGGGTTGTTCTCAAAGGTCTTGAGAGCATGCCGCTACGCGTGGCCAAACAGTCTGAAAATGCGGCAATCGTGGCCGATCGCATCGCAGACCATAAGGCTCTGCGCGCAATCCGTTATCCGGGCCGCAAGGATCACCCGCATTACGAAGTGCACGCAAAACAGATGAAATCTGGCGGCACAATGATGGCGATTTCACTGGCTGGCGGTCAGGAGGCGGCGTTCCGTTTCCTCAACGCGCTTGAACTTGTTGGCATTTCCAACAATCTCGGCGACGCAAAATCTCTGGCCTGCCACCCGTCTACAACGACACACCGCGCGGTTCCGGTCGAAGAGCAGGCAAGCATGGGCCTTGATGCCTCATGGATTCGTATCTCGATCGGGCTTGAAGATGTCGAAGATCTGACGGAAGATTTCATCCGGGCACTGGATTCGGCACTAGGGGAGTAAGCCATGGATTTTGAGGATGACGCGGTCTTCCCTTATGAGGCGGAGACCTGGGGTGTCATGGTGCGCGTTTTCCCGGAATTCGTGGACGACGAATCCAGCCCTGAACACAATGAATATCTCTGGCGTTACACCGTTCAGATCGAAAATAATGTCGATCACACCATCCAGCTTGTGAATCGCCATTGGGAAATCACCGATGCCCGCGGCCGCCGTCAGGTGGTCGATGGCGAAGGCGTTGTGGGCGAAAAGCCTGTGCTCGCGCCGGGTGAGAGTTTTGTCTATGTGTCCGGCTGCCCGCTGAACGAACCGTCCGGCGTTATGGTTGGACGCTATGGAATGCGCCGCGAAGATGGTATCGAGTTTGATGTGACCATTCCGGCCTTCTCGCTCGACAGCCCTCACGAGACTGCCCGCCGCAATTAAAGGCGCTTTCGCAGCATGCAGCTACAGCCAATCCTCTCTGCTCTGGGAAAGCTCCTAATGCTCACAGGCGGAGCGATGGTGCCGTGCGCCATTGTGGACGTTATTTCCGGCATTGAGACATGGGGCGTTTTTGGCCTCGCCGCATTCGTACTTTTCGGTATTGGCGCCATTATCGCCATCGCCTCAGGCAGCGAAAAGCCGAGGACAGGCCCGCGCGAGGCCTTCCTTTTAACCGCCCTTGTCTGGGTGGTTCTGCCGCTTGCGGCGGCCTTTCCGTTTCTCGCGCTCGGTTTCAGTTTTACCGATGCTGTCTTTGAGACCGTGTCCGGCCTGACCACAACCGGCGCAACCATTATGACCGGCCTCGACAATGAACAGCGCGGACTTCTGCTCTGGCGATCCATCCTGCAATGGATTGGTGGGGTCGGCATTATCGTAACGGCGATTGCCATCATGCCGATGCTGCGGGTTGGTGGTATGCAGCTGTTTCAGGCCGAATCCTCAGATGTCTCGGGCCGCTTTCTGCCTCATGTTGCAGAAATCGCGAGCCAGATTGTCTGGCTCTATATCGGCCTCACCGTGCTGTGCGGCATTTGCTACGTCTTCGCCGGTATGGGCACTTTCGATGCCGTGAACCATGCCATGACGACCATGGCCGCTGGCGGGTTTTCGACCTCTGACTCCTCCATGGGCAAGTTTGCAGATTCGCGCATTATCGAGGTCTGTATCGTCTTCATGTTCGTGGCGGGCCTGCCATTCGGAACCATGGTTCTGATGATGCATGGGCGTGTCAGAAACCTCTGGAAAGACCCGCAGCCACGCTTTTATCTGATGATCGTCGTCGTGGCTGTCGTCATACTTTACATCTGCGTCCGCTTCCATCCGCAGACGGCCTTCATCCGGTATGACGAGCATCTGTTCCGCGATACCATCTTTAGCGTTATCTCAGTCCTCACAGGCACCGGATACGCTTCTACCGATTATGGCCAATGGGGCAGCCTGCCTGAAATTGTGTTCTTCACTTTGATGTTCCTTGGCGGCTGCGCAGGGTCTGCCGCTTGCGGTATGAACGTCTTCCGCGTGGAAATTCTGCTTCGCACCATCTGGACCTATACCCGCCAGATGCTCAGCCCGAACCGGATTATGGTGGTGCGTTATGCGGGCCAGCCCGTGCGCGACGACGTGCTTCTGTCGGTGATGATTTTCATCTTCCTCTATCTGTTCGTCTTCTCGGTTTCGACCGTTCTCTTGTCCCTCACCGGCCTTGATACGATCTCATCTCTGTCAGCAGCTGCGACGTCCATCTCGAATGTCGGCCCTGGCCTTGGCTCCATCTTCGGTCCATCGGGCACATTCCAGGACCTTGAGCCATTCGCGAAATGGGTCTGCTCGATCAATATGATATTCGGACGCCTCGAACTCCTGACAATCTTCGTCGTTCTGACACCGCGCTTCTGGCAATACTAAGGGCCACCCCCTTCACCTCACCGCCGTTTTAAGGCATGTGACTGCGCAAACATACCAATCAACAGAAGGTTCGCCTCATGAGCACCCTTTCCCTCGAAAAATACGGCATCTCCATTGGCGAAGGCCACCCGCTTGTCGTAATGGCAGGGCTGAACGTTCTGGAAAATGAAGAGCTAGCTATGACGGTCGGCGCGCACCTGAAAGCTGTGTGCGAGAAGCTCGGCCTGCCTTACATTTTCAAGGCAAGCTGGGACAAAGCGAACCGCTCGTCCATCACATCCTATCGCGGCCCGGGCCTTCAGGACGGTCTTGAAATTCTGTCCAAAGTGAAGGCCGAACTCGGTACGCCGGTCGTCACAGACTATCACGAAATGGGTCAGGCAGAGACGGTTTGCGAAGTCGCCGAAGTCCTGCAGGTTCCTGCCTTTCTCTGCCGCCAGACAGACCTCGTCGTTGAGGGCGCGCAGGCGGTAGAAGCCGCAGGCGGCTGGCTGCACGTGAAGAAAGCCCAGTTCCTTGCACCATGGGATTGCAAAAACATCATCACCAAAGTTGGCGAAGTCACAAAGAATAACCCGACGCTTCTGTGTGAGCGCGGCGCAAGCTTCGGCTATAACAATCTCGTCGTGGACATGCTCGGCATTCCGGCGATGAAAGCGCTCGGCGTACCGGTCACGATTGATGCGACCCACGCCGTGCAGCTTCCAGGCGCTGACCCGCGCACAGCGGGCGGGTCTACAGGCGGCCGACGCGAGGGCGTTCCAATCATTGCAAAATCAGCGGTCGCTGCTGGCGCTGATGGTGTGTTCCTCGAGTTCCACACCGACCCTGACAAAGCGCTCTGCGATGGCCCGAGCTGTCTGCCGCTTGATTCTGCAGAAGGCCTGCTCTCCCAGCTAAAAGCGATCCACGAGCTGGTTCGCAGCTAGCTCCTTTGTTCTGCTGCGCTGTCAAACAGTCGGTCAACCGAACCAAAATCAGAGTGACGCCTTTCCCGTGAAGCCTAATCTCTTCGACACTTTGTTCTCATGCGCCGTTTCAGTGCTCGGCGTGGGCGTTGGTGTTTTCGTTGGGTATCTCGGGGTGTCCATGGCACTGTCCCCGAAGGCGGATGCGTCTGGCTGGGTGCTTCCGATTATTTTCCTTGCGGCGTCAGTTGGCACGATTATCTGGTTCGCAAAGGATATTTTGAGGACAACCTCAAAACTGAAAAGCACTGAACTGCCTGTGTCTGATCTGACGCTCGCCTGGGCGGAGGATCTCAGAACGCTTCAATCTCAGATCCAGAAACTTGAACTTGCCGGCGTAAGTATGGCGCCGGGCCGCAGCGTCAACGAGCTCATCGGCCATCTCGATCGTCGCCGTTATGTTGAAGATCCTTATGGCGAATTGCTTGCCGTTTATGCTGACGGAATTTCAGATCAGGGTTGGAATTTTGACTTTGAAGCCCTTTCTGGCCCGGGTGATTATGCAGCGGCGCTGCAGCCAATTGTAGACATTGTTAGACAGCCAGGCCTTGTCACTGACCTGTCCGACGATTTTGATATCCGCAAACAAATCTGCACAGTGAGCTATACAATCAACGGCCAGCCCAGAGAACTCACGGCGCGGGTTAATAACGAATGGGTCGATGAAAACCTGATGTCAGATTTTCTGGCCGATTTGGAAACACATGCGGCGGGAAATGCTCATTTCTGCTTTCTGGAAACGGGCGGTGACTATACCCTGTTTTTTGTATCCAACGATGTGGTGGAGGCGGTGAATAAATTGCGTCCGGGCGCGATCACACCCTAATCGACCGCTGACTGAATGTCGCGGTCCGTCACGAGTCGCTCTCGTCTGTTTCGTTTGATGATCCGCGTAAGCCGCAGGTTCGTATCAAAAGAACAAACAGGAGGCTCTATGCGCTTTTCCTTTCTGATCCTGCTGGCAGCCCTTCTTGCCGGTCCACCAATGAGAGCCGAAACAATGACCTGCACGACGCTCGTGGAGCACACAGAGGCGGACATCCAAAACCCGTGGCAAACCGTGAATGATAATGTCATGGGCGGGCGATCATCTGGCGGGTCTGCGCTTCAGGACGGCGCTCTGGTTTTCACCGGCAGCACGAACACAACTGGTGGCGGGTTTAGCTCGATCAGGCTGGATGTACCGCGCGGCGCAATGGCGGGCGCAAAGGAGCTGCGCGTACATATGAAGCGCGATGCCCGCGCCTACTCCATCACCTTGCGTACGAATGCACGGTCATTCGGACGACGCATAGCCTTTCGAGGTCCGATTGAAGGCGCACCAGAAGGTGAATGGGGCACGGGCGTTCTGAACCTTTCCAATCTGGAAGCCTCCATCTGGGGACGTAAACTGCCCAATGCGGTATTCGATGCGAGCGACGTCTTGGAGATCGGGCTGATCATTTATGACGGCGAAGACGGCCCCTTTGAAATGCAGCTCTCACGCATTGAGGCGTGCAGCTAGGCAACGATAGGTCGCCTGCATCAGGTCAGTTCGCCTTCAACCGCCTTCGTCCAGCCGACATAAACGCTACCGCCCGCTTCGATGACCGGGCGTTTGATCAGCGTTGGATAGGCAATCAGAAGGCCGGAAACTTCGACTGTTTCAGCTTTTGCTTTGTCGTCATCGGAAAGACCGCGCCATGTCGTCGAGCGGTTATTGACGAGCGCCTTGGCACCCGCCGCGTCCAGCCAGCCTGGCACCTTGGCGGCCAGATCAGCCTCAGCGCGGATATCGACGAAACTCACCTGTTTGCCCGCAGCTTCAAGGCTTTTCAGCGCCTTCTTGCAGGTGTCGCAGTTTTTCAGACCGTAAAGCGTCAGAGACATAGTGCCCTCGTAAAATCAGCGCTCATACGAGCGGGTTCAAATTGCGTCGTCTAGTTCGCGTGATTCACATGCGCAGAACAACTCTGCCTGCCTCCTGAGTTCACATTTCAGCGAATAGCCGAAGTGCCGCGGCAAGGAGCAATCGACAAGCTGCGCCGACCTGTTAATCTATTTCCCGATACTTACAAAATACTCGGGGAGAAAAGCATGATCGGCTTTCTGGACACGATCAAACGTGAATGGATTTACATCACGAATGTCCGAAAAGCGCTAAAGCGCGCGGCCATGTATCAGCCGGACGATCCGGTTAGTCTGGCAGATGTACTCGAAGCAAAATTCGATAAGCACAAAGCCAATATCGCGATCCGGTTCGAGGATAAAATCTACACTTATCGCGAGCTGGAAGAACGCGCGAACCAGTATGCACACTGGGCGATCAATCAAGGCTTCAAGGCTGGTGATACCGTCGCGCTCTTCATGGACAACAAGCCTGACTATATCGCCTTCTGGGTGGGTATGTCGAAAGTCGGCATCGTCACCGCCCTGATCAATAATCAGCTTCAGGGCGCAGGCCTTGCTCACTGCGTTTCCATCTCGAATGCCCGCGCCATTGTCATGGGACCAGAACAGGAAGAGCTTTACGCCAGCGCCAAAGAGCAGCTGGGCGGGGATATCGTCCCGTGGAGCCTTGATTGCACCCTTGCAGGTGTCTCATCGATTGACCCACTGCTGGCCGACCTGCCTGTTACACGTCCGGATCGTTCACACCGCGCTGAAATTCGTGGCCGCGACACATGCCTCTATGTCTACACATCGGGCACAACGGGCCTGCCAAAGGCGGCGAAACTCACTCAGGTTCGCGTGCTCGGCATGCTTGGCGCGTTTGTCGATTCTGTCGGCATTACAGAGCGCGACCGCATTTACGTGACCCTGCCGCTCTACCACGCGACGGGCGGGCTTTGCGGCGTTGGTCAGGCGCTGACAACCGGCGCAACGCTTATTCTCGCACGCAAATTCTCCGCGTCGAATTTCTGGGACGATGCCGTCAAGCATAAGGCGACCTCCTTTGCCTATATTGGCGAGCTGTGCCGCTATCTGGTAAAGACAGATCCGCACCCGCTGGAACGTCAGCACACCATCCGCAAAGGCTTTGGCAATGGTCTGCGCGCAGAGGTCTGGGAGAAGTTTGTCGAGCGGTTCAACATCCCGCATCTGGTCGAGTTTTACGGATCGACCGAAGGCAATGTGAGCTTTTCAAACTTTGACGGAAAGATCGGTGCGGTGGGCCGTCTGCCGGGCTATATGCGCGACAAGATCAAAACCCGCATTGTGAAGTTCGACATTGCCGAAGAAAAACCGATCCGCGGCGAGGACGGCTCCTGCATTGAAACCGATATCGACGAAGCCGGCGAAGCAATTGGTGAAATCGCAGACGCGCCGCGCCAACGCTTTGACGGCTATCACGACCCGAAACAGACCGAGAAGAAAATCCTGCGGGACGTATTTATGCCGGGCGATATGTGGTTCCGCACAGGCGACCTGATGAAACGCGACGAGCATGATTACATCTATTTCGTCGACCGGATTGGCGACACTTTCCGCTGGAAGGGCGAAAACGTCTCCACCAACGAAGTGGGTGAAGCGCTTTCCAGCTTTGATGATCTGGAGCTTCCAAACGTTTATGGCGTTGCAATGCCGGAAACCGATGGCCGCGCTGGCATGGCAGGCGTCAACCTGAAGCCGGGACGCAGCTTTGACGGCAAGGCACTCGCCGCACATGTCGACCAGCAACTGCCTGTCTATGCCCGCCCGATTTTCATCCGTATCCAGCCGGAGCCGGAAACCACCGGCACGCTGAAATATCGCAAGGTGGACCTCGTCAAACAGGGCTATGACATCAGCCAGATTGATGATCCGGTTTATGTGCGTCTGCCGGGGTCTGACACGTATGAGCCGCTCACTGCCGAAATCGTGGACGACATCAATTCCGGCAAAGTGCGCTTCTGATTTTCAGAGGCACCGAATACAAAAAAGGGCAGGCTTAACGGCCTGCCCTTTTCAATTCGATTGATAACAATCTAGTCGATCAGACCGAGTGATTGCGCCAGCGCGAAGAAGATTTCGTTCTGCTCCATCACACCGCCAACACGCTCGGAACCGGCACCCGTTGCGAAGATGGCAACATCCTCACCGCCATGGGTTTCAGATCCCATCGGGTAGGTAGACTGCTGCTGGTAATCAGGCGCTTCGACATCAATGTCAGTCAGGTCGCCGCGCTCGCAGGCGCCATTATCTGCCGCTGTACAAACCGCGCCCGGACCATTCGCGTAACCGAGTGTCGTGTACGGACGACCATCTGATGCACGCAGCAGCGCACCAACTTCACTACGGGCCAGACCCAGGATCGGGTTACCGCGCGCAGCATAACCAGCAATCGTCATGGTATGGCTGTGGTCAGCCGTAACAAGGATCATGGTTTCAGACGCATCCGTCATCTCAACTGCTGTTCGGATTGCATCATCAAACGCGACCGCGTCGACAAGCGCGCGGTGTGCGTTGCCACCATGGTGAGCGTGGTCGATACGTCCGCCCTCAACCATAAGCACGAAGCCGTCTTCATCGCGGGAGAGGCGCGTGATCGCAGCTGAAGTCAACTCAGAGAGCGACGGCTCGCCCGCAGTATCATTCGGACGGTCCTGTTCGAACTGCATATGGGATGGTTCGAACAGGCCAAGCACGCGAACGTCTGAATCAAAATCGATCGCGTCAAAACCCGCCTGATCATAAATAAAGGTGTGATCGTCAGACTTGGCAGACCATTCAGCTACGAGGTCACGACCATCGCCGCGACGGCCTGTGCGGCCTTCATATTCAGGGTCAGCCTGCTCATTCGTCATGAAATTGCTGCGGCCGCCGCCCATTGCGAGCTCAAGCCCGTCTCCGGCAGGAAAATCGATCAGCTGGGACGCGATATCGCGGCACCCAAGTTCTGCCTGCGCCCCAACCGCGCCATCAAATTCCCAGTCGCGCGATGGCGAGTGCGAATAGGTCGCTGCCGGTGTCGCGTGAGTAATGCGCGCCGTTGAAACAACACCCGTTGAGAAATCCTGCGCTTCAGCCATGCTGAATAGCGACTCAACCTCATGACCAAGAGACGCTGCGCAATTACCCGCCTGCACGTTACGGTCAAAGCCGAGTGTACCGGAATCGGTCTTAACGCCGGACATCATCGCAACGGCTGTCGCAGCGCTGTCTGCCGTCTGGAAGTTGTCAGAATAAGTTTTGGAAAGCGCGACATTCGGGAAGGTTTCCATGGTCAGCTGATAGCTCTCACCGTCCAGACCTTGCGACTGACCAGCATAAATGCGCGCGGCCGTGATGGTGGAAATGCCCATACCATCACCGACAAAAATGATGACATTGCGCGCCTGACCGGCGCCGCGCGCTTCGGCTCGTGCGCCTACGCGTGCCTGCGCCGTTGTATAATAGCTGTCTTCAGCCTGAACCGGCGTCACAATTGTGCGCCCGTAAGATGGCGCTGCGGATGCCTGAGCCTCAACGGCCGTTTGCGTCGCGCATCCAGCCAACATTGTCGCTGACAAGAGTGCCGCGGAAAAGAGAGATGATTTCATGTGTATTCCCACCTGAGTGACCTTTGGGCTGAGCATACCCACTTACACGCCAGTGCAACAGTTTTGTGAGACGTAAAAAGAATTATCGACGCGCGGGGCGTCTTTGCGCGACGAGCAACGCGACCAGAATCAGACCGCCGCCGATAAACTGCATCACTGACAGTGCCTCACCGAAGACCGGCCAGCTGATAAGAGCGGACGCCACCGGCTGCACAATCACCATAATGCCGGCAATGGCAGGCGGCACACGCCCCAGCCCGGCGATAATGCACCCCTGCCCCAGCACCTGCGAACAGACGGCAATCGCAAGCGGCCATTTCAGCTGTCCCAGCGTTTCAGGCATGACCGGCTCCCGAAATACAAGGCATAGAATGAACGCCACGCACGCCATAGTCGCTGTCGCCCAGAACAATACATCGAGCGCGGATAACGTATCGCGAGCCAGCTTCCCGCAAAGGAAGTACCCTGAAAGAAAGCAGGCAGCGAATAGCGCCAGCATATCTCCGCGAATATCGCTCGCACCGCCCGCAGCAGATTTACCCGCTGACAGGAACCACACGCCGCTCAGCGCGAGCGCCACGGCAATTGCCCAGAAAATACTCGGGCGGTCCTTCAGGAACACCCATGCGAGGACACCGACAAACAGGCTGCCCATATTCACAATGAAGGTCGCGTTCGCCACGGATGTCATGGTGAGCGACAAATGCCAGACGCCAATATCCAGACCGAAGAAAACGCCGGTCAAAATCGCGAACAGGTTCGGCTTAGCTGGCAGCCTGCCTCTAACCGCGAACACCATCAGTATGACGGGCAAAGACAGGAAGAACCGCCAGAAGCCGGTTGCCTGCGGCCCAACGCCATCGCCAACCGACAGGCGCAGACCAATCGCCGCGAACCCGACAAGCACGCCTCCTGTCAACAGAAGCACGGTTCCGATGAGCACGCTGCGGGCATCGCCATACGCAGCCGTTTGAGTTGTCATTGAAGGGTCCAGTCACGAAAGATCTGCTCGGGCCTTACACCCTCCTCACGCAGACTCTCAAGCGTTCTCGACCGGTCGGACTTTGAAAATTTCTTCCCGTCTGTATCGAGAATGAGACCATGGTGACGATACACAGGCGTCGGCCAGCCAAACAGGCGCTGCAGCAGGACATGAATATGGGTTGAAAAATAGAGGTCGCGCCCGCGCACCACATGGCTGATGCCCTGAAGCGCATCATCATGCGTAACTGCCAGATGATAGCTGGTCGGCGTATCCTTGCGGGCGAGCACCACATCACCCAGCCATTCAGGATGTGCCTTTATCTCACCTGCCATAACGCCCGATCCTTCTTCGACGAAAGACAGATCATCGAACGCTGCGCCCAGATAGTCACGACAGGCTGAAAGCGATAATCGCCAGGCGAAACTGTCGCCGCGCCCGCCCCGCATTTCTTCCTCATCGGCAGACATAGGGATGCCCGGCCCGGGATAGGGACGCTCGCCAGCAGGACTTTCGCCAACGCCTCGCTCATCGAGGTCGGCATTCAGCGCCTTACGCGTCAGAAAGCTGCGATAAACCAGCCCTTTTTCGCGCAGCTCACCCAGCGCGCGCGTGTAATCATCGAAATGATCCGATTGCCGCCTTACGGGCTCTGGCCAGTCAAAGCCCAGCCAGTTGAGGTCTTCATATATACCGGCCTCGAATTCAGGTTTGCATCGTGTCTGGTCAATATCTTCAATACGCAGGAGGCATTTGCCACCACAGTCGCGGGCAAACCGGAAGGCTTCACGCGCGGCAATCGCATGCCCGATATGCAGCCTGCCGGTCGGGCTCGGCGCAAAGCGCGTAACGGGAAATTCGGATTTTTTGATGGGTTCGGGCATGAATCACTGAGAAAATCGGCGTGCGGCCAAACGTAGCTGAAAAAAATTTTTCCGCACCTGCCCCGCCTCAGAAAGTTCAAATCAGGCTGATTATATGAGATTTTTTGGGTGCATATTGATGCAGAATCAAGATTTTAATCCCCTGTAATAATTGTGGTTATAGGAATGCAAGAGGTCATTCAGCACCTGCCCCTCACATTAACAGCGGCGGCTAAATCTGTTCAGAATAGGTTCAGGACAACATTACTATCTTGTCATGAACACTGAGGTTTTCGCTTTGCTTTGCCACAACTGTTGCCTAGTCTGGACCTGGAAGCATCCGTTCAGATTGCCCGACGCCTTGGAGGGGACCGCGTGACTGACAGAGTAAAAGACTTCCAGTGGTTTTTGAAACGAGGGACGAAAACTATGTACCGCAAACTAGCAATCGCTGCTGCAGCAGCACTCTTCACCACTGGCGCAGCAGTTGCCCAGGACTATTCTCTGAACCCGAACTTCGGTTCTGCTTCTCTGTCGTCCGGCTTCTCGCCTGATCCGTACAACGTCAACATCACAGCGGGCGGCAGCATTGATGCGTCTCGCCTTGGCTGCGCGGGCAATATTTCAAACGCACCGGATTTCCGCCTTCAGTATCAGGCTGGCGGCGTTCTTCCTCTGATCATCTCCGTTGCATCCAGCGAAGACACAACGCTCGTCATCAACATGCCGGACGGTTCCTGGATGTGTGACGATGATGGCGGCAACGGCCTGAACCCGTCTGTTTATCTGTCTAACCCATCTTCCGGTCAGTATGACATCTGGGTTGGCACATTCGGTGGCGGCTACGCGAACTCTATGCTGTCCATCTCCGAGCTAAGCAGCAACTAAGCTCGACAAAAGAATTTCGATTAGAGCCGGTCAGTCCATCTGACCGGCTTTTCTCTATTCCGTGCACCCGCCCCACGCATTTGAGGGGTTGATGCAGCGGCAACAAAGTTTTTGCAGTTCGACACCTAGCAAATTTCTGAAATGTTTTTAGGGTCGCCATTCCTGTCTTCTGAGGGGACGAAAGCGAGCCGATGCTCGCCACAATATATGTCAGGGGGTCTGACCATGCTTCGTAAACTTATCCTTGCTGCATCTGCTGCAGCACTTATCGCTACACCTGCAATCGCGCAGGACTACTCACTTGAGCCAAACTTCGGCACATTTTCACTCTCAGCGGGCTTCGCTCCTGATCCTTCCGAGCTGGCAATTGTCGCTGGCGGCACTGTCGACGCATCAAGCGTTGGCTGCGCAGGCATGATCTCTCAGGCTCCTGATGCGCGCCTGATGTGGACTGGCGGCCAGTTCTCTCTGGGTGCTGTTTCTGACGCTGACACAACAATCATTGTGAACACACCAGACGGCAGCTGGGTTTGCGCTGACGACACAAACGGCTTCAACCCTGAAGTAACAGTATCCGGCTCTGGCCAGTACGACATCTGGGTTGGCGTTTTTGGCGGCGGCACAGCTGCTGCAACGCTCTACGCAACTGAATTCTAGGATCTGTTCTCAGATCTGAAGAAAGCCGGTCCTGCAGAGGGCCGGCTTTTCTATACCTGCTGAAAACACCCTGCGTCGTGGCTGTGGGTCTGTCCTGATTATTCCGCATCACATAGGGCGCACGAATGTATCCAACCCGCGAACAACTGAAGACGGCCTGCGAGGCGCTATGTGCCCGCGATGAAGCCCTTGCGCGGGCCTTTGCAACAATCGGCATTCCGGAATGGCGCATCCAGCCTGCAAGCTATGAGGCGCTGGCACGAACAGTTGTCTACCAACTGATCTCGACAAAAGCTGCCGATGCGATCTGGGCGCGCGTCGGTAACTGGGCAGCAGGCGACCTCTCACCCCAGCGTGTGATGGACGCCGCTGAGGACGAATTACGCGGCTGCGGCCTGTCCCGCCCGAAAGTCCGACATCTGACGACCATCGCCGAAGCCATTCAAACGCAAAGCCTCGACATCTCGCAATTACGCGACATGCCAGACGCCGAAGCGCGCAAACATCTGACTGCCGTAAAGGGAATTGGTCCGTGGACGGCAGAACTGTTTTTGATGTGCTCGCTCGGTCGGATTGATGCTTTTCCGGAGGGCGATGTTGGCTTGATGGAGTCGCTGCGCCTTCTAAGCCAGACTGAAGATCGCCTCACCGCCAGAGCTTTTCTGACACATGCCGAGAGCTGGCGCCCTTATCGCGGTGTCGCTGCCCACCTTTTGTGGGGCTATATCAACCATTTAAGAGGCAATCAGCGCTGAATCTGCGGGCATATTTGCGCCCATGGATATAAACTGCGCTTGTCATAAAGCTGTAGTGGTGAATCAGTTAATCATCTCACTGGAAAGATCAGCAGAGTCGCTATACTTCTGATCTTATCGGCAACGATGCGAGGTGAGTATGACGGCTTCTGTCTCAAATACCCCTGCCAACGCGTGGCCCGCACTTGTTCTCAATGCGGACTACCGGCCGCTTTCTTATTATCCACTTTCGGTCTGGCCCTGGCAGGACGTCGTCAAAGCCGTTTTCCTGGAACGTGTGGATGTAGTGGCCCAGTACGATCACGTGGTGCGGTCCCCGTCTTTCCAGATGCAGCTTCCGAGCGTCATCTGTCTGCGGGAATTCATAAAGCAGGACAGGTCTCCGGCGTTTACGCGCTTCAATGTATTCCTGAGAGACGGTTTTTCCTGCGTCTATTGTGGCTCGGGCGATGATCTAACTTTCGATCATCTCATTCCGCGCTCGCGCGGCGGCACAACCTGCTGGAACAATATCGTCACGGCCTGCAGCCCGTGTAATCTGAAAAAGGCCAATCGCCTGCCAGATGATATTGGCATGCATCCAAACCGAAAGCCGGAATGCCCATCCAACTACCAGCTACAGGGTCAGGGGCGACGTTTTCCGCCGAACCACTTACACGAAACCTGGATGGACTATCTCTACTGGGATGTGGAGCTGACAAACTAACGCTTACGAAAAAGGCCGCATCTTTGCGGCCTTAATATTATCCCGCGCTCACATCCACGGATTATATTTATAAACGGTTCTGCGCCCGCCGCGCAGCTCCGGCTCAGGCTCTGGTTCCGGCTCTGGCGGTTTTTCCATCACCGGGTCGGCTTCAACAGGTGCCACTTCAGCCTCAATGACCGAGCAATCATCCTGAGGCTCTACGACGACCTCCTCGACCGCGTCCACAAACTCTACGGCATCTTCAACCGGTGACGGTGCCGCTTCGGGCGTTTTATGCGCCGCCGCCATAATCGTGCGTGACAGAAACGCCGTTGGCGGCAACTGCATGGCTGGCATAGACGCCGCAGCGGCAGCTTCTTCCGCCAGATATGCTTCGATTTCGCTGACCTCGACCGTCATAACGTTCGGCATTGTGTATTCGAGTGGCGTGACCTTTGTCGCATCGATTGTGATACTCAGGCCCTCCATGGCCGGTCCGGCATGAAGTACCGCTTTGGGCGGCTCGACTTCTGGCTGCGGCGGCACCGGTGTCTCCGCCGAAGTAAGCGGAACAGAGCTCTTCTCCGAGGCAATCCACTCATCGCTCTCAGACGCGTCGTCCTCGCCAATGGCTTCAACCGCAGACGCACCAACTGTGCCGAATGCGCCGATCGCCCCGAAGGTCGCGGATGTCAGAATATCCGGGCGCGGAAGCTGGGCGGCTGGCGCATTGTCAAACGCTTCATCCGGCATGGGTTCGGACGCGGTCGCTTCACTTAAAAACTCAGGCTGGTCATCGACTGCCGGAAGCGGCTCACGAGCTGCAGGTGCGAATCCGAAATCCTGATCATCATCTGCATCGACGTAATCTTCGACCGTTTCGCCACTGGCTTCAGCAGCCGCATCCGGCACGCTCCATGGCGATCCGCTATCATAATCTTCTTTGTTTTGCGTTTCCGGCTCATCGTCGATGACCAGCTCATCCGAACCGCCCTCAACCCCAGTGCCGACAGCCGCGAGGCCGGTCGCACCAACAGAAAGCCCGGACAGAGCCTCACGACGTGACAGATCAATCACAGGGTCTGCAACGGGTGGAACATCCAATGCGTCATCGCCTTCAGCCGCCGCGCCAACATCATCCAGCTCGAGAACCTCTTCCTCATCGGCCACCTCTTCAGGCGGTACACCGTTGACCTTCGCGGCGAGCATTGCCACGCGCGACGCCATTTCCGGCTGGTCTGGAAACGTAACCTCCGGACGAGGCGTAGCCGGAACCACTTTATCTTTCGATTTTCGGTCCGGTTTCTTCTCTTTGTCCAGCTCAAGCGCTGACACAATGCGGTCAATCACATCGGTCGCGCCGGTAATCTGACGACGCGCAGTAGAGACGAGATTATCAACCCGCAGCGTATACTGCATGCCGTTGGAATCAGTTGTATTGGCAAGGATGGACTCGCTGACAGTCTCCAGCACGCGGCCACCGGCATCCAACAGCACGACGCGGCTTGGGGCCTGACCGATGGTCACGCGATAGCCTTCAGTGTCGTAAATGCATGTCCCATCCTCACCTTCCAGCCAGGTGATCTTAGATGCCTCAGTCATCTCGATCAGCTTATCGATCAGACGCTTGGTCGATGGATGCAACATTACAAACCCGCTCCACTGGTACTCCCAGTAGATTAAATCACCTTAACCCGGCCCCCGGAAGAGGCCGGACCATGGAAAACAGGAAACTGACTGAAATTTTTACACCGTCAGGTGAGGTCTGCCTCCCGCTCTATCGCAAGGTAAATACCCGGCTTCAGCCCGCTTCAATCACCTCACGCACTTCGCTGAGGAAGGTTTCAACCGGTTCATCACCCGCCGTAGCAAGCCCCGAGCGGAAGCCGCGGATCGTGCCCTCTGGGTCCACGAGGAAGTACATCGGCACCCATGGCAGGTCGAATGCGTCAATCGCGCTGGCATCGCTATCAACCGCCGAATGGCCGCCATAACCGGTCTCTTCGGTATAGGCCTCAAGGCTCTCCCACCGGCCAAACGCATCATTGATACGGTTCGGATTTGGCGGCGAATGGATAGAAAGCATGCCGAGCGCCTCTTCGTCCTGAACCGCCGCATAGAGCGCATCAACATGGCGCGCATCAACAATACAATCAGGGCACCAGAGCCCCCAGAAATCGACAATCATCCACTGACCGCGAATATCCTGATCCGTGATCTCTGCACCGTCTGGCATTGTGACAGAGAATGCCGGAAGCGTTTCACCCAGCAGGCCGTACTGGAACGGACGGCCTGCGTCATCGCGCGGCACATCACCGTCTTCAATCTCGGCGCCCTCAGGCGGCGGCAAATTCTCTGTGATGAAGCCGGTCGCCTCAGGCCCCTGACCACACGCTGCAAGCAGAAGCGCCAGGCCGCCAAATGCAGCGTTCCGCAATGTCATGATATTCATATGATTAGCTCCATCACCCTTTTCCCAAGGGCCATATTCGTCCCGAATTCATTAAGCTTTCACTGCAGCTTAACGGCTCTTTATCTTGACCAGACGCATAAGGACCGATACGGCCCCTTCTGATAACGTTACACGAACGAAATTTATATCCATGTCCAGACAAAGCCCACTCATCACCGTCATGGTGAAAGCCGCCCGTGCAGCAGGCCGCGGCCTCGCCCGAGATTTTGGCGAAGTAGAAAACCTTCAGGTCTCCAGAAAAGGTCCGGGCGATTTCGTCACCAATGCGGATCACCGCGCTGAAGAGGTCATTTACAACGAACTGTCACGCGCACGTCCGGGCTATGGCTTTGTGATGGAAGAACGCGGCGTTGTTGAAGGCACTGACAAAACCAACCGCTTCATCGTCGACCCGCTCGACGGCACACTGAACTTCATGCACGGCATTCCGCATTTTGCAGTCTCCATTGCTCTGGAGCGCGAAGGCGAGCTTTACGCCGGTATCGTATACAACGTGATCAGCGGCGACATTTACTGGGCCGAGCGCGGTCACGGTGCATGGCTTGAAAACTGGCGCCTGAAAGTGGCGACCCGTATCAAACTCGCAAACGCTGTTGTCGCAACCGGCACACCATTTGTCGGTCACTCCCCTGAACGCCACCAGCTGTTCTGGGCTGAGCTTTCCCACCTTACGCAGGAAACCTCTGGCATTCGCCGTTTCGGTTCCGCGGCGCTCGACCTTGCTTACGTGGCCGCTGGCCGCTTTGACGGCTTCTGGGAACGTAACCTCAATTCATGGGATATCGCGGCCGGTATCGTACTCGTGCGCGAAGCAGGCGGCGTCGTTCAGGACATTGATGGCGGAGAGCTTCTCAAGACCGGCAACATCCTTGCTGCGAATGCGAGCCTGTCCCCGAAAATCCTCTCACGTCTGAAAGCTGCAAAAAAACGCATCGAAGACGAGTAAGCGTAGTTTTGCTCCAAATTATGAAAACCCGCCTGATTGGCGGGTTTTTTATATCTACAAATCTCCAAAGGCCGAATCCGGTCTGCCGGTGCAGATCCACCCAGACACTATATCTAGTGTCTGCGCGCCGAGGTGATTTGCCTATCCAGTCAATTGAGTCGTGTTGAAATTCGATATCTGGGTGAAAAATACACCCCCCGAACGATTAATTTTGAGGCGTGACTGACAGGTCAATACAAAGTTTTTCAGACTTCCCTGTGGATATTATCAGAAATCTGAATCAGGCCTCGCAAACCCCCATGATCACTGAAAATCTGAGTCAGAAAACGGTCCGCAGACCGACTGTTTTTCCTGTGTGCAACTCTAGTTCTTAACAGGCGTTAACCTTTTTTACACGGAAAAGCCAAAACGCGCGGCCTGCACCTGTTGACCAACGGTTAACCTTAGAACCACTATATATTGGGTTGAGCGGGGTTACATGCGCCACATATGGCGCTATCCAGTCCAACTCACCATATACCATTAGGGTTTTAGTCAGCAGGGAATCCTCATGTCGGGCACGATTACAGCGAAGTCAGAACAGTCTACACCAGCATCAGAGCTGCGCCGGGGCAAACCGCGCGCGAACTCGGATCTGCGCATTGTTGAAGGCATCACGATTGATCCTTCACGTGACGCGAATCTGACTGAATTTGGTAAGAAAACCCTCGAGGATCGTTACCTCCTGCCGGGCGAAAGCTTTCAGGGCATGTTTGCGCGCGTTGCGACAGCTTACGCTGATGATGCTGACCACGCACAGCGCATTTATGACTATATCTCGAAGCTCTGGTTCATGCCTGCGACACCAGTCCTTTCAAATGGTGGCGCGGACCGCGGTCTGCCAATCTCCTGCTTCCTGAACACTGTCGATGACTCCCTCGATGGCATAGTCGAGACATGGAACGAGAATGTCTGGCTCGCATCCAATGGCGGCGGCATCGGCACATATTGGGGCAGCGTACGTTCTATCGGCGAGAAAGTCGGGCAGAACGGTCAGACCTCCGGCATTATCCCGTTCATCCGTGTGATGGACTCCCTGACACTGGCCATCAGCCAGGGCTCTCTGCGTCGCGGTTCTGCGGCGTGCTATCTGGACATCCACCATCCGGAAATCGAGGAATTCCTCGAAATCCGTAAGGCATCCGGTGACTTCAACCGTAAAGCGCTCAACCTGCACCACGGCCTGAACATCACAGACGCCTTCATGGAAGCTGTCCGTGACGATGGCGAGTTCGAGCTTCTCTCTCCGAAGTCCGGCGAGGCCATCAAGACTGTGAACGCACGTAAGCTCTGGCAGAAAATCCTCGAGCTGCGCATCCAGACGGGCGAGCCATACCTCCTCTTCACCGACACAGTGAACAACTCCATGCCTGCGCACCAGCGCAAGCTCGGCCTCTCTGTGAAGCAGTCAAACCTCTGCTCAGAGATCGTTCTGCCAACCGGTACAGACCATCTCGGTAATGAGCGTACAGCTGTTTGCTGCCTGTCATCCCTGAACGCTGAGAAATTCCTCGAATGGAAGTCTGATCCTCAGTTCATCGAAGACATTTTCCGTTTCCTCGACAACGTTCTGGAAGACTTCATCCAGCGCGCTCCAAACGAAATGGCGCGTGCCGTTTATGCGGCCCAGCGTGAGCGTTCTGTCGGCCTCGGCCTGATGGGCTTCCACTCCTTCCTTCAAACCATGCGTATTCCTCTGGAAAGCGCTGGCGCGAAGGTCTGGAACAACACAATGTTCAAACACATCCGCAAGGGTGCAGATGCTGCGTCTGTTAAGCTCGCTAAAGAACGCGGCGCGTGCCCTGATGCAGCCGAGAACGGCGTCATGGCGCGCTTCTCTCACAAGCTGGCGATTGCGCCGACCGCGTCTATCTCCATCATTTGCGGCGGCACATCTGCAGGCATCGAGCCAATTCCGGCAAACGTCTACACACACAAGACACTGTCAGGCTCCTTCACTGTAAAGAACGCAGCTCTGGAAGCGCTTCTGGAAGAAAAAGGCCAGAATACTCCGGAAGTCTGGGCAAGCATGCTCGAGCATGAAGGCTCTGTGCAGCACCTTGAGTGCCTGACAGACGACGAAAAAGCGATATTCAAGACAGCTTTCGAACTCGACCAGCGCTGGATCATCGAACTGGCGGCAGACCGTACACCATTCATCTGTCAGGCTCAGTCTCTGAACCTCTTCCTGCCGGGCGACATCAACAAGTGGGACCTCCACATGCTGCACTGGACGGCATGGGAAAAAGGCCTCAAGTCGCTCTACTATTGCCGCTCCAAGTCTGTTCAGCGCGCAAGCTTTGCGGGTTCAGAAGGCAAGAAAGAAGGCGAGCTCCAGATTCAGGAGCCAACCGATTACGAAGAATGCCTCGCCTGCCAGTAAGGCCGACGCATCAGAGTTTCAGGAAAAGCGGGCTACGGCCCGCTTTTTTTGTGTGCACGTGTTGTTTTATTCTACAGGTTCCCGTGAGTACGAGAAACTGGACCAGCCATGTCGCATCAGATCCCTGTCCGTGTATATTAGCTCTCGTATCGCTTCGCTCACATAGAGCGCGCTCAGGGCTGTTTATTTA
Organism: Ponticaulis sp.; assembly: GCF_029210165.1. NCBI lineage: Bacteria > Pseudomonadati > Pseudomonadota > Alphaproteobacteria > Hyphomonadales > Hyphomonadaceae > Ponticaulis > Ponticaulis sp. The sequence goes on along the minus strand of NZ_JARGNT010000001.1, from coordinate 1,329,893 downwards.
TTTGACCGCCCGCTCCGCGGCGAATGCCGCTTTTGCGATGGGTCGCGCTCAGGGCTGTTCTCCGTGAATTGGAAACTCGGTCATGCAGCCCGAAGGTTCCCGTGCAGACGGGAACCCATGCTTAAATCTGACCGCGTGCTGTAATCGAACGTCTAAGCCTGGATACCCGCCTACGCGGGTATCTGCGGTGTTGAGAGAGTTCCCTCAAAAGTAGGAACCTTGGTCCCACGAGCAACGCGAAGGCGCAGCCCGGGTGAGCCAATGGCGCACCGCGAAGGCAAGCAAACAAAAAACCATGCACCTGTATCGCCGCAAGGGATTCCCTGCAGCGCATAAGTTTTAATTTGAAAAATGAAGTCAGATAGCGAGTGAATTGATAAATGCCTCGCAGTCTGGCGGCGGCCATGGCTCTCGCTGTGTGATGACCTGAAGGCAGGACGGGAATGCGGGGTCCACAGTCTCACTGAACACGGGGGATTTGCGTTCCGCAGGCTCAAGATAAGCCAGCGCGCAGACAATCACACGGGCCAGATGGTTCGCCAGTATCTCTGCCCGCTCGAAGTTTTCGATTGTCGTCTGAAGCCGATCCGACAACTCGGCCAATGAGATCAGCTCGCGGCCTTGAACGAGTTCTATGTGAGCCCCTGTTTCACGAGAGCCAACACGACAGCCCTGAGCGCGCTCTATGCGTGCCGAAGGTGCGCGAGAGCAAACAAAACTATCAGCCCGTTGCCAGATGGGCGTACGCATGGCCTTTGCAGCGAAAGTAAAACCGGCCCTCTCCAGCTGGTTCGAGGCCAGCATGCGCACATAAGCATGCACCATAGCGTCGGTTGAGATCACCATTCGCGCGAGGTCATGCGGCACGCGCGTCTCACCAGACGCGTGAAGCCGCATGCACCAGGCATACAGCCGCGCAAGGTTCAGCCCGATCAGCTGACCAATGGTCAGCGATGTATAATCAGCGGCAGATGATGGCGCGGGGTTCATGCGCGAAGTTTAGGGTAGCGCACGGTGGGGTTGGATTAATTTTTGGGTTTTTAAACTGTCATCCCGGATGCTGTGCAGCATGATAATGATGCACTGCTGATCCGGGACCCGAAACATGCAGTTTCCCGCGATCAGGTCCCGTGTCTGCAGAGCACCGCTTCGCCTCGCTGCGGCGGGGATGACAATGAGATAGCCCCAGAAACCTGAACCCATGCGCGCCGGTTCTTTCTGGTGCATTGCTTCGCGGAATGCACCCTACCCGATGCAAAGCATCGGATCACTGACCGGCTCTCCCCCTTGAAGAGGGGGAGGTGGAGGGGGTTCTCTTCTCTGAAAAGGTTACGGATCGCGGCGTGAATTTCTGGCGCACTTCGTCCCTCAGTACGCCCTACCCGATGCAACGCATTGGATCGTCAGGATAGTTCTGAACAGCCATATCTGAACAGCCATATAAGAAGAATAAATTTCAGTAGTTTCTGAAATTTATTCTTCCCAGACCGCACCACCAGTCACACAATCCGTGAATGAGCTCGGATCCTTCTTTGTCTGCAAATTGCTGCAGGCATTTTTCTGCATCTTTCTTTTTCCAGCCGCGCGAGTTCAAATAAGCCCATGCCTCCTCTAGCCTATCGAGTGCCAGAAAATATTGAAATCCAGCCTTCAAATCGCGATTGTGAAATAAACCATAGTATTTTTCGCGTTCTTCAATACTTTGCTCCACTGGGAGCCTGCCCAATATGGCCACGATTTCCTGTGAGGTCATACAATCCGCATGATACATATTTAAATCCGCCGGCATGTGGCCATCATACGGTTCCCCATATTGAAGCGAGTCCAGTGGAGTACTCCACCGAAACTGCGGTAACTCACAAAATACCTTCTGATCATCCCCATACATGTTGGCGAATTGAACGACCTGCTCAACATTCTCAATTTCCCAGTTGGCAAGGACTTTTTTCAAATTCTCAAATTTTCCCATCGAAGCAGAGTCGAGGATTACTTTCAAAACAAGCTGCTCCTCTGTTCTTGCAACTTCTCGAATACTGTTCTCCGTAGGCGCGAACCATAAATGGCCGTAGGACCATTTAAATTCACCGTTAGTATAACGGAGCCAATAACCCAAATAATCACCTTCAGTTTCATCCCCCAATATTGGTATTAGGGCAGGAGGCAAATGGCTCAGCCGCTTTCCAAGAGGCTCCATGCTGCCATACGGCAAACTACCTTCAGCGATCCTTCGAATTCTGGGATCCGTAGAGAACGCCGCTGATAGCTCCTCGAGTTTTCTATTCATTTCATAGCCTATGGTAGTTCGCTGCACATCGTTCCGCCGTAGAGTGCATTAACCCCGGAATTCGTCCGGGGGAATGCACCAAAAAATGACGCCGGGCGATACAAGGCAAGACGTTGCAGGATGCTTCAGATTGTTAAGAGAGTCTCTCTGGTGCATCCGGGCTTAGCCCTTGATGCACCCTACCCGATGCAACGCATTGGATTACTATCTTCCGTAAAACTCGGATTCCTCTGAGAACGTTTCCGGATCGACGATTACTCTTAGGCCATCCCAATTAATCAAAACAAGCTTTCCATCCGTCAATTCAATATGCGTATACGGGCTATCATCGTAGACATGCTTTCGGCTTTTAACCTTCCAGAACAAGTCTCCTTCAGAGCCAATTGCGAAAACATTACAATTTTCACATGAACCAGGTTCCGGCTCAGTCCTGACAACCAGCGCAGATTTGACAGACAGAACCTGTGCAATTGGCGAGCCGAGATCAACAGATATTCGACCTTTCGCCGCACTATGAATTTCAACATTGTTGCCGTTGATCGAAAACTCTTGATTTGTCACGGCAATGGCCTCCGATTTGAAAATATAGCAAACGGAACTTCGTTCCGCGGCAGATCGTAGGTCGGGTCAAACGAAGTGGACCCGACTGTGTGCGAAAACTCCTGTCGGCTCCGCCTTTGGCTTGAGCCGACCTATGCATCAAACCGCCTCTCGCGTTCTATCCGTCAGCCAGGCCAGAAAGGCCAGAAGCGAATAGGCAAACAGCCCCATGACGGAGAAGACAAACGGCGTTGGCGGCACCTCGACCGGAATGTGGTTATAGGCCTGAAGTGCGATCATGAAGGCGAGAAAAGCAAAGGGCGCCCACACGCCCGCTTTGATCTTCGGCTTTGTGCAAAACATGTAGATCGCAAAACCAGCAAGCAGCAGCCCACCTTCAACCAACTGGCTCCACACCAGTGAATTCCAGAGCGCAAAGCCGACCGTCGGCCCGCCCGGATAGAGCAGAAGATCGGGCGCATGGACGATGAGGTCCAGCAGCCAGTGAGAGAACACCACCGCGCCGAAGATCAGCCCCGCTGAGAGCTTTCTCTCCCCCTTCCAGAACAGGCCATAAAGCACCCCTGCCCCGATCGCCCAGATCAGGCTTCCCGGCAGGGAATGGGTATAGGGCATGTAGTAGAGATCCAGCATGGAGGCTTCCATGAAGTGCGGAATGACTCGCACTTTCTCCACGCCCAGCATAACGAGAATCGCCCAGCCGAAATCGACCAGCTGCGCGGCAATGAACACATGCCAGAGCGGTATGGCAGGCTTCAGCTTTCGCGCCGCGAATGCCGTTGAGTAATGGCCAATGAACATCTCTTCCCCCGATCTTTTCGCAGAAGAGTGCCTCAGGCCCGTTCATCACGCCAGATATGTTTTTCTCCAGATCCGCACGGCCTTGAGGCGGACATACACCCGATTTGCACCCACAATTTTGAGCTTACCGCAAATTCTGCTACATTTTTTGCGGTCTTTAGCGGGGGAGACAGCTGATGTTCCGGAAAGCAGTTGTAAGCAGCGTGCTACTTCTAGCCGCCTGCGGGGGCGGCCCTGATCCACTGGAGCCGCAAACCTGTCAGGAACGCGTCGACGGTGTCTTTGCGCTGCTGCGCTATGATAATGGCGCGGTCACATCCTACGAGTTTTCGGTGCGAACCGAATATGATGTGCCCGATATCAGCATACCTGAGGGCCTGAGGCTCGCCTTCGCAGACAATACCAAATTCGCCCTGACCGTCGATTTTGCTGGCTCGAACCTCGACTTCTCGGATGCCGAGCCCATCAAGATCAGCATGGAAGCACCTCCGATATACGGGCTGTATGCGCCGGGCGCCTTCTCCTTCCACCATGATGGTCATGATGCATCCGCGCCATTCCTCGTCCTGGATGCCGTCGACCAGAATAACAGCGCGGCCGAAGTCTATACGATCACCAAAGTCGCCACCACATTCGAGCGCGCACCAGATCTCGACATGTATATTGATGGCGGCGCGACTGTTGTAACGGAAGCTCAGATGGCCCCCTTCACCGGGTGGCTCCTCAACGGGGCACCGGCAGAGATTGCCACAGATTTCTCAGCGAACTCACCGGGCTTTTCCAATGATGTCATCGCATCATTCATGATGCCGGCGCCCGAACAACACGCCGTGCGGACACATCTGAGAGCGGCTTATCAGGCCGCTGCCGAAGAGTATGATCGCGGACAGTGTTTCCCTGTGCGCCAATAATCTTTGCGAATGGTTTGCAAAACGACAGTCGGAATGCTAGCGATCTCTACGCGGGTATCGTCACACGCGGGAATAAATGGCCTTCATGCAAATGCACTCTTTCATCGCTGCGTTAAGGATCGGGCTCGCCCTGATGTTTGCCGCTGTGATGATCGCAGCGCCGATTGCAGAAGCGAACCATACTGAGGCCGTGCCTGAGATTGTCTGCGAACAGACTGGCCATGACGATTCCGAACAAAGCGCTCCGGCAAACGAGCATGACCACGAGCATCATCGGCACAATTGCGGCAGCTGTCATGTTCATATTCTGGCACGGGACAATGTTCAGCCTGTTACGGAGCAGTACAGCCCGTCTACACGTTATCAATTGACTGCGGAGACGCTGGTAAACGGCGCAGCACCATCGCTATTCCGGCCTCCGCGCGCCTGAAACTGATGCTATCACCGCGCTGATACAAGGCGCACTGATTCCAGTTTCAATTCAGGTAAAATCTTATGCCTAAACATCTTCGCAGCACCGCTGCGGGTTTAACGCTGTGCGCGCTGCTGGCCGCACCAGCCTACGCTCAGGCCGTACACCCGGAAGACGGCGAACATCATGACGAAGAAGCGACCATGAATACGGTTGTCGTCACCACAACACGCTCTGGCCGTGTCGCACAGGACCAGTCCACACGTATCGAAACCATCAATCTCGAGGAGATTGAAGAAAAGGCGATTATGCGGCCGGGCAATATCGCGACCCTTGTCAACGAAACAGGCGGCATTCGCGTACAGGTAACCTCGCCTGCGCTCGGTGCAGCCAATGTACGCGTGCAAGGCCTTTATGGTCGCTATACTCAGCTTCTGGCAGACGGCTTGCCACTCTATGGCGGTCAGGCCTCATCGCTGGGGCTCCTCCAAATCCCGCCAACCGATCTTCGACGCGTTGATGTGATCAAAGGCGCAGCCTCGTCGCTTTATGGCGGTTCTGCGCTGGGCGGAGTGATCAACCTGCTCTCGCGCCTGCCGGGCGACGCGCCTGAAGGTGAAGTTCTGCTCAACGCGACCTCTCGCAGCGGACAGGATCTGACCGGCTATTTCGCCACGCCCGTCAAAGACGAACTCGGTACGTCTCTCACTCTTGGTCTGCACCGTCAGGAAAAAGTCGATTTTGATGATGACGGCTGGATCGATATGCCCGGCTATGAGCGGGCGACCGCCCGCCCGCGCCTGTTCTGGGAGAATGGCGAGGGCACCAACATCTATGCCACGCTCGGCCTGATGGCAGAAGACCGCGATGGCGGGACGCTGGACGGACGCGTGGCACCTGACGGACAGTCTTTCATCCAGTCACAGGAAACAACGCGGATTGATGGGGGCCTCATCGCCAATACAGAGCTTACCGACACCATCTCAGCTCAACTGAGAACCTCGGCCATGGTCCAGAACCATGAGCACCAGTTTGGTGACGCGACAGATGAGGACCGCCATGAAAGCTATCTTCTGGAAGCCTCTCTTTCCGGCGACCTTAACCGGCTCGATTGGGTGCTCGGCATTGCTTACCAGTCCGACCGCTTGCAGTCGGATACCTATCCTGCGTTCGAATACACCTATGATGTGCCGGGCATTTTCGGCGAGGTGGATTACGATCTGAACCCAGACCTCACACTGTCCCTTAGCGGGCGGCTGGATGACCACAGCACATATGGCACGCAGTTCAGTCCGCGTCTTTCGGTGCTATATCGCCCTGGCAACTGGACGTTGCGCGGCTCCGTGGCAGAAGGCTATTTTGCCCCGACCCCGTTCGTGGAAGAGATAGAGGCGGCTGGTCTGTCGCGCCTGTCACCGCTTAGCGGGCTACGCGAAGAAACGGCCCAGACGGCCTCTTTCGATGTTGGATACCGCTCGGGCTCTATAGAAGCTAATGCGACCTTCTTTGCCTCTGATGTAGACGGCGTGACAGAACTTGTACCCTTTGCAAGCCAGGCGGGTGGCCCGCTCAACCGGGTAGAACTGGTCAATTCGGAAGGTACGTCGCAAATCCGCGGCACTGAGCTCCTGCTCCGCTATATGTGGGAAGATTTCAAAATTACCGGCAGCTATCTCTTCGTCGATTCTAGCGAGCCGGACGGGCTCGGCGGGACACAAGATATAGCCCTCACACCGCGCCACTCGGCTGGCATGGTTGCCATGTGGGAGCGACACGGCGAATTCCGGCTGGGCCTTGAAATGTATTACACTGGCGAACAACGCGTGGAAGACAATCCATACCGACTTCGTAGTGATAGTTTTCTGGACGTCGGGCTTATGGGCGAAATCACCGTTGGCCCGGCAAGCTGGTTCATCAATGCTGAGAATATTCTGGATGTCCGCCAGACCCGTGAGGAGCCGATCCTGCTGCCTGCGCGAGAACAGTCAGGACGCTGGACGACGGACATCTGGTCGCGCAATGACGGCTTCATCATCAATGGCGGCGTTCGACTCAGGTTCTGATGCCGCTTAGAATCTAATCAGCTCGCAGCCAGAACTTATCCACAGACAGAGGTTAACAGTGGAAAACATCTGGCTGCGACACACCATCTCTTGCGTGATTTTAACAAGAGGCGCACTATATCTTGTAGTTAACGCGACTCGTGGAGCACATCATGGCAGACGGCCTCATCACCGATAAACCGGGACTCCTAATTCCTTCAAGGGCTTACAAGCCTTTCCGCTATCCGTGGGCCTATGATTTCTGGAAGAAACAGCAGCAGGTTCACTGGATGCCGGAAGAAGTTCCGCTCGGTGAAGACTGTAAAGACTGGGCGGTCAAACTGAACGATAAGGAGCGCAACCTCCTTACGCAGATTTTCCGTTTCTTCACGCAGTCCGACGTGGAAGTCGGCGCGAACTATATGGAAAACTACATGCCTCTGTTCAAACCGACAGAGGTGTCCATGATGCTGTCATGCTTCTCCAATATGGAGACGATCCACATCGCAGCCTATGCGCTTCTCCTTGAAACCATCGGCATGCCGGATTCTGAATTCTCCGCCTTCATGGAGTATGAGGAAATGGCCGCCAAGCATGACTATCTGGGTCAATTTGGTTGTGAGACATATGAAGACATCGCCACATCCATGGCTGTCTTCGGCGGCTTCACTGAGGGTCTGCAGCTGTTTGCGTCTTTCGCGATGCTGATGAACTTCCCGCGCTTCAACAAAATGAAGGGCATGGGACAGATCGTGACCTGGTCTGTGCGTGACGAGTCGCTTCACTGCGAAGGCATGATCAAGCTCTTCCACACCTTCTGCGAAGAAACCGGCATTATGAATGACCGCCTGGCAGAGCGCATCACTGAGAGCTGCCGCACAGTGGTTATGCTGGAAGACAAATTCATCGAGCTGGCCTTTGAGGCCGGTGAAGTTGAAGGCATGACCCCGCATGATATCCAGCAATATATCCGCTATATCGCTGACTGGCGTCTCGGACAGCTCAAGCTGAAACCGATCTTCGGCGTCGACAAACACCCTATTCCTTGGCTGACGGAAATCCTCAACGGCGTTGAGCACGCAAACTTCTTCGAAGCGCGCGCGACCGAGTATTCCAAAGGCGCGACGCAAGGCGACTGGCATGGCGATGCCGGCGTCTGGTCCCGCTTCGACAAGTCAAAGCTGCCGGCTGCCGAATAAGGCTTATCGCTATTGAAACCGGATTACCGCCCGGCCCTTATGGGTCGGGCGTTTCTGTTTGCGAAATCGTCAACACGTTTGCCCGATCATCCGGCGACAGCGGTATGAGCCCCACTTCGACCAGATAGCCACCCTCACCCATCGCAACATCCGAGAACAGTTCGTCCAGAAACGGACGAAGCGCGGGCATTTGCTCGATATGGCTACGCTTTACATAGAGGAAGAGAGAGCGCGACACGGCATAGTCGCCGCTCATAATGGAGACCTCGTCGGGCAGTGTGCCATTGACCGAGGCCGGTTTTACGCGGTCGCTGCTTTGCTCAAGATACGAATAGCCGGCAACGCCCAGCGCAGACGGGCTGCGGATCAGCGCCTGCACGATCTGTGTGTCGTTTTCACCGGAATCGAGCCAGTGCCCGTCCGTACGGATCGTATGCGCCACGGCATCATAGGTTTCCGCATCACTCTCGCGCAGATCGACAATCTCCGGCAGGCGCAGCGCGCCGCGCTCCATGACGATCTCTGTAAAGGCATCGCGCGTGCCTGATGTCGGCGGAGGGCCGTACACCTCGATCCGCATATCCGGCAGTTCGGGGTTGATCTCAGACCAGAACTGGTAAGGGTTCGCGGCAAGGCCGCGCCGGGTTGGAACGGTTTTAGCCAGCGCCAGAAAGATCTCGCGATCCGTGAGCGCGATCTCCGGCCCGTTGAGCGCGTTAATCAGCACGATACCATCACTGCCAAGCGGCAGCTCCAGAAAGTCTGACACGCCATTACTGGCGCAGTATTCGTGTTCGCTTTCTGTCATACGGCGAGACGCTGTTGCGATGGAAATCGTATCAGGGCCATCACCTTCACAGAACAGGCGAATGCCACCGCCCGTACCGGTCGTCTCGACGATTGGGACGCGGTATTCACTGGTGGCGCCAAAATACTCTGCAGCCCGCGTCACGAACGGCGCTACGGTCGAGCTGCCTGCAATGACGATACGTTCGTCTGTGCGACCCGCATCCTCGCCGGTACCGGCAGACGGTTCGCACGCAGAAAGGCAGAGCATCAAACCCAGCCCAACTGCAAAACTTGCCTTGCCCGTGAAAAATTTCATAGTCTTACTCAAAGCCCGCACATCTCGCAGAGTGCCCGTCACGCCGGAACATTCGGCCCGACAGAAACGTTCCTTCTACACAATAACTGGCTGAAGCGGCGTGAAATATTCGTGTCAGGTGAATTTTACGGTTTACTCAGGGGTCATGAATCATTATGTGCACCGTTCCGGCGGACATCGGATCCATGTTCCTTTCCCTGCGAAAGCAATATAGGTCGACGGCCGCACTAACGCCGGTTTGGGTTTAAAACTTAAACACGGGGGTATTTGTGTCATGACGTCCTACGACACACCCTGGGACCTGGTCCGGCATGAGGATACCGACCGGCCCATTGCTTGCAATCGCCCGCATCTGCTTCGTCAGGCGGCGCAATGGTTCTCCACGAACTTTAAAGGCCAGGCACTCTACGCAGTGAAAGCCAACCCTTCTGCATGGGTGCTCAAAGAGCTCTATGCGAATGGTATCGCCCATTTCGACGCTGCATCCATGCGCGAAGTCGAAGCGGTCGCGCGTCTCTGCCCGAACGCAGAGATCGCGTTCATGCACCCAGTCAAATCCCGCAAAGCCATTACAAGCGCGTATTTCGACTACGGCGTCCGCACCTTCTCTTTCGACTGTATGGAAGAAGCAGAGAAAATCTTCGCCGCGACAGGTGAGGCTGAAGACCTCACGCTCGTCCTGCGCGTAGGCGTCTCTAACCAGGGCGCGGAAATGCCAATCGACGGCAAGTTCGGCGCGAACGCGACTGACACGCCAGACATTCTGCGCGCAGTTCGTCCGTATGTTGAGCGTCTCGGCATGAGCTTCCACCCTGGTAGCCAGTGCATGGACCCATACGCATGGTCAGTTCACTGCGAGCACCTGTCCCGCCTCATTCTTGAAGCAGACGTTGCGGTCGACATTATCGATGTAGGTGGTGGTTTCCCTGTTGCCTATCCGGGCAAAGAGCCGCCTCCAATGCACCTCTTCACGGATGCGATCCACGAAGCCTTCGCAGCTATGCCTGTCGCAAAAGACGCAGAGCTCTGGTGTGAACCGGGCCGCGCGCTTGTTGCAGAGAGCAGCTCCATTCTGACTGAAGTCACACTGGTTCGCGGCAACTCTGTCTACATTAATGACGGCGCATTCGGCACGCTCTACGATGCAGCTCACTGTGACTGGACCTACCCGACCCGCCTGATCCGCAACGGATCCAAACCGTCAAAACGTCTCAAAGCGTTCCGTCTGTTTGGACCGACTTGCGACTCATCTGACGTTGTTCAGGGCCCGATCTTCCTACCGGAGGATATCGAAGAAGGCGACGTGATCGAAATCGGAATGCTGGGCGCTTATGGCGTGACAATGCAGACCCGTTTCAACGGCTATGGCGAAGCGCGCGATCTGATCGCAAACGACACGCCGTGGCAGTCTGTTTTCTCGAAAAAACAAGCACTTGCGGACGCTGACTGGTACTCCACGTCAAAAGAGTGAACACTGTTCACAAATAATTCATTACGCCGCTAAAGCCGCTTCATCTACCCTCTCCTGAGGTCACATACAGGAGAGGGAACTATGATCGGTTATCAAATGGTGGGTACGAATGATGTCCACAAAGCCGTTGAATTCTACAACCAACTCATGCCGGTCCTCGGCGCAAAACCTGCGATGAAATTCGGCGCACACGGCCAGGGCTATGCCTTTGCTACAGGCCAGATGTTTGCCGTGAACGAGCCGGGCAATAAAGAGCCTGCGACCATCGGCAATGGCCAGATGACGGCCTTCAAGGTCGACTCACCGGACATCGTCGCCGCAGCTCACGCTAAAGCGCTGGAACTCGGCGGCACGTGCGAAGGCGAGCCGGGCCCACGTGGCGAATTCGGCGACTTCAGCTATTTCCGCGATCTGGACGGTAACAAACTTGCTGTCTTCTACATGAAGGGCTGATCAGCCTAGAGCCAGTCGGTCGGGTTTATCGTCTTGAAGTCGGCGAACCCGAACCGGCCGGACGCCGCCACGAGACGCTCCATGGATGGCGAAGCCCCCGTGGTATAAAGCGCGCCGCGCGCGACCTTACCCGCTTCGGCTTTTATCGCGTTGTCCGGCAGCAGGCTCAGCACACGCCTTGCGATTGCCTCACCTGAGTCGACCAGTTGAACGCCCGCAGGCAGGAGCGCTGACAAACGCTCACGAAGCAGCGGGAAATGCGTGCAGGCAAGCACGATGATATCGATCTCGTCTCCGCCGGGCTGCAGGATCAGCTGGTCCAGAACGCTTTTGAGTTCCGCATCAGAGACCGGCTCACCGGCGGCAAAACGCTCTGCCATTTCCACAAGCTCAACGCTTCCATGGGTCAGGACTCGTTTCTCACGTGCAAATTCGTGGATGAGTGCATCCGTATAAGCGCGCCTTAGAGTGCCCGGCGTCGCAAGCACACCGATTGTGCCGGTTTGCGTTCTCAAGGCGGCTGGCTTGATCGCCGGAACAGTCCCGACCACGGGAATGTCGATAACCGCGCGAACCACCTGCAGAGCCAGCGTGCTGGCGGTATTACAGGCAATCACGAAGTTATCCGGCGCCGCTGCATCGATCAGTCCACGCGCGATGGCGGGAATACGACGCGTCAGCTCTGCATCGGATTTGTTTCCATAGGGAAAGAAGCCCGTGTCCGCCGCATAAGATACGCGCCCTGAGAAGCCCTGTTTTTCAAGTTCAGATACAACAGTCAGGCCACCCATACCTGAATCGAACACTAAACAATGGGGCGTTTTCATTTCGCACTCGCAAACTTCATTTAGACAGAATTATTGTGCAGTGCACAATAATATGTTATACCTAACGTAGATAACTGAGAGGTGATACAAATCATGTTGTTTCCGACATTTGTACGTGATGCAAACAAAACCGCGACGACACTCATGCAGGCGGCTTTTGATAACATGCGGGCCACTCAAGAAACCATGGGACGCCAGCGCGAACTCGCGACCAAGATGGAAATGCCATGGAAGGTTAGCTGGAGCAAAGGCCCAATGCCAATGCCGAATGTCAGCTACACCGCTTCTTCAGCAGACAGCACGCGCGAAGCCTTCCACCTGATGGCTGATGCCAACATGAAAGCATGGGAAAACGCTGCTGTGGCCTATGCCGCGCTGCCAGGCTGGATGAAAATGCCTTACAAAATGCCGGGCGAGTTCTGGTCCAAATGGTTTGACCAATGGCAGGACGGCAAGTTTGACGCCATGTCACCGACCAGCATGGACACCGTTATGGAGACGATGACCGCTGCGGCGAAGAAATGCGCTGATCAGGTCGAGCTTGTGATGGCGCCTCCTCAAGCGCCTGCAGCAGATACGGTTGAAGACACTGCCGAGGCGGCCGTCGAAGAAATCGTGGAAGCGTTCAAAGACGTTGAGGAAGCAGCCGAGGAGATCGTCGAAGACACGGCCGAAACCGTCTCCGACATGCCAATGCTTCTGGAAGCTGCCGAAGGCGAAGCTGACGACCTCACCCAGATCAAAGGTATCGGCCCGAAACTAAGCGCTGTTCTGAACGATAAAGGTATTTATCACTTCAGCCAGATTGCAGGCTGGACGCCTGAGAATATTGCATGGCTGGACGAGAAGCTGTCTTTCAAAGGCCGTGTTCAGCGTGAAGGCTGGGTTGAGCAGGCTCAGAACCTTCTCAAACTCTCTGCGTAGTCAGACAATCAGACCCGAAAATGAAAAGCTCCCGACCTCAGGTCCGGGAGCTTTTTTATGCTCTATTTGAGAAGGTCGCCATAGAGCTCCGGTCGCCGGTCACGGAAGAAGCCCCAGGCAGATCGGTCGCGCTGGAGAAATTCCAGATCGAGCTCTGCCATCAGAACCACTTCTTCAACTTTACCCGCTTCGATAATCATCTCGCCGGCCTGATCCGCGATGAAGGAGCTCCCATAAAAGAGCTGGCCTTCTTCAACGCCAATCCGGTTTGCCGCCGCGACCGGCATACAGTTTGATACCGCATGGCCCAGCATGGCGCGCTGCCAGCGTTTAGCCGTATCAAGGGCCGGATTATGCGGTTCAGACCCGATCGCTGTCGGATAAAGCAGGAGCTCAGCGCCCTTGAGCGCCATGATACGGGCGGCTTCCGGAAACCATTGATCCCAGCAGACGCCCACGCCGAGTTTAGCGTATTTTGTATCCCAGACTTTGAAACCGGTATCGCCAGGGCGGAAGTAAAACTTCTCCTGATAGCCCGGGCCATCGGGAATATGGCTCTTGCGATAAATGCCCATTTTCTCGCCGCCAGCATCAATCATAACCAGCGTATTGTATGTATGCGGACCATCGCGCTCGAAGACCGATAGCGGCAGTACGACATCCAGTTCTTTCGCCAGCGCCTGATAATGCGCAACAGCCGGATGCGTAATAATCGGACGCGCCAGATCAAAACGCTCTTCTTCCTGCGTCTTGCAGAAATACGGCCCTTCAATGAGCTCTGGTGTCAGAATAATCTGCGCGCCCTGACCGGACGCTTCACGAATATGCCCGGTCAATGTTTCCAGATTGGTCTCCAGCGAGCCACCAAGCTCACACTGAACGACACCAAGCTTTACAACCGACATTAGTTAACCCTCTGAAACAGCAGGAATTTGCTGAGAAATGCAGTGAAACGCGCCGCCGCCCGTCAAAATCGCCTGCGCAGACGAGGCAATCACCTCACGGCCCGGGAAGAATGGCTTCAGCGCCTCAACGGCGTCATAGCCGCGATCATTATACACCGGCACAATAACAGCCTGATTGGTGATCACAAAATTCATATGGCTTGCCGGCATCACGCCTCCGTCATCATCCAGCACGCGGCCCGGAGACGGAATGGTTGTGACGGTGAGCACTTCGCCGCCCGCGCCGCGCCAGTTACGCAGATCGGCCTCAACGGCTTTAAGGCGCTCCGCATGCGGATCATCCGGTTGCGGCGCCTGACAGAGCGCATAGCCCGGCGCTACAAAGCGCGCGATATTGTCGACATGGCTGTCTGTATGGTCGTTCAGAAGACCATCTTTTAGCCAGATGATATGCTCAACGCCGAACGCATCTTTGAGGCGCGCTTCAGCGATTTCTCGCGTCCACCCTTTATTGCGGTTCACGTTAAGCAGGCAGTCTTCAGTCGTCAGAAGGTGGCCCGCACCGTCAAAATCAACGCTGCCGCCTTCGAGAATGAAATCAAAGCGCTTCATATCATCAGCCAACCGGCCAGATAGCGCCTCGGAAAGCTCTGCATCTCCCTGATAGACGTATTTGCCGCCCCAGCCATTGAAGCGGAAGCTGCGCGCATGGAGCTTTTCGCCATCACGGGAAAAGATCGGCGCGGTATCCCTCACCCAGGTATCACCGCAGAGTAGATTGATGATCTCAGCGCCCGGAACCATTTTGCGAGCAGCGGCTTCGGCGACCTGCCCGTCGACAACGAGCACAACTTTAGTCGCCTCATCTGCAAGGCTCTCCCCCGCATTGATGAGATGCTTTGCCAGAGAGGCAACTTCCTCACGGGCGGCCTCAAAAGGCTCTTCCCACGGGGCTGGATGTGATGGCCAGCCGATCAGGAGACGCTCTTGTGGGGCCCATTCAGGCGGGAGTTTCGGGAGAATTTCAGTCATTTCGCGCACATATCACTAAACGCTACAAGCGCAAGTGAAATTACATTTTGAGGGGCTGCTCGGTGCTATTGTTTCGCCGGCTCAACGCACCTGCGCCTTCGCCTTGCTCGTGGAAGCGGAGATTGCGTGAATGTCTTATTTGTTCTCGCGAACTGTCGTTCGCAACATTTGCGCTGACGCCGCGCCGCGGCTCCGCGAGGGCGGGCAAATGCCCGTCGGCCAGTCGGCCTCTGTAAATAAGCAGCCTCGAGCGCGCTCTATGCGAAATGAAATTTCGCGAGAGCCAAACAAAAAAAGAGCGGCCGAAGCCGCTCTTTCTCAATTCTTATCCGAAACGGGTTCTTAGAACTCGTAACGAAGACCGAAGCGGATTTCGTAACGGGACGCGTCACCGATACGTGCTTCACACTGCTCAGTTGGAACGCCTGTGGCATCAACTGTACACTGACGTGGGAAGCCAGCCTGACGAAGAACGCCCCACTCATCGTTGATGAGGTTTGTGAGGTTGTCGATCGTCATGAAGCCAGAAGCTGTGTGACCGTTAGAGAAGTTGAACTCTTGCTCGATCTTCAGGTCAGCTTTCGCCCACCATGAACCATCAACGCCGTTACGGACCTGACCAGCAGCCAGGTACGGGTTGCCTTCGAGGAACGGGTTGAAGCCAGAGATGCTGTTCGCGCCGACGTCCGCTGTGTAGCTGTATGGCAGACCAGAGTTAGCCTGACCGAACAGAGTGAAGCGGGTTGTGTGGTCACCGAAGAACTCGTTCTCATAGCTCACGAGACCTGTGAAGCGGTGCTCGATATTGTAGTCAGAACGTGCTGCGCTGACATCCTGTGGCTCTGCGAACGCACGGTTCACATAGTTAGAGAATGCAACGGAAGACGTCATTGGGTGTACGTCTTCAGCGTCTGAGTACGCGTAGCCGAATGACCAGTCGAGACCGAAGTCATAAGACTTAGCAACAGATGCAGACAGGAGCAGAGAGTTTGCGTTTGCTTCTGCGTTTGTCAGAACAAATGCTGCTTCACGGTTGCTGGAGTAAGTCGTGTAAACACGGCCGTCTGGACCAGTTGTTGTGCCAGTTGGGTCGAGGTCACCACGGAGCCATACAGCGCTGTCCTGGCCGATTGTGTAGAGGATGTCACCGCTAAGGACATACTCGCCACCCAGAGCCGGGATGTCAGCGAAGTAAGTACCACCGAACGCGAGTTTCCATTCAGATGGAATGTCGAAGTCCGGGTCGAGGTAGTTGATCTCGAAGTTAGAACCAGCACCAGCTGCAACTGCGTCGATCATTGCTTGTGGCACACAATAGCCTGGGCCTGTTGGTACGCCAGCTTCACACATGCCGTAAGGGATTGTGAAGATAGATGGACCGCCGTTTTGCTCGAGGCCGAATGCACCGCCGTCAGCACCGAACTGCAGAACGTTGTTCGCAGAGTAAGTGTTAGACAGCCATACGTTCGGGTTACCACCGGAATAGAGGCCAACGCCGCCGCGCAGTGTTACGTCTTCACGCCAGTCATAGTTGAAGCCAAAGCGCGGCTGGAGGAGACCAACGCCGTCGAGTGTCGCGTCGTTACCGAAGCCGTAATCGGCCAGGAAGTCAGCGTTCACTTCAGGCTTGTCGTCTGTTGTGTACCAGTCGTAACGCAGGCCTGCAGTCAGTGTCAGACCAGCAGCTGGTTCAAACTCGTCCTGAACGTAGAGTGTGTTGATTGAGTAACCCCAATCAGCAGCAGCATCTTCAGGATTACCAGATGGCGCGTTGTTGTAGTTGATGTTGTCAGCATAGCCGAGTGCGAAGTTTTCGATAGCTGGATCGAAAATGCCCGGAAGGACGTAGCCGCTGTTTGCGTCGAAGTCGATCTCGGTTTCAGTGTGCTGAACGAACA
This sequence comes from Ponticaulis sp., assembly GCF_029210165.1. Classification (NCBI taxonomy): domain Bacteria; kingdom Pseudomonadati; phylum Pseudomonadota; class Alphaproteobacteria; order Hyphomonadales; family Hyphomonadaceae; genus Ponticaulis; species Ponticaulis sp. Next base: position 1,313,068 of record NZ_JARGNT010000001.1, on the reverse strand, counting down.
GGTTGAATACGTCCAGTTGCTCACGCTCGTAGCCGAACGCGATGTTGTGGATGTCGTATGTGTAGAAACCTTTGAGCGCGAGGCCGAAAGTTTCGTAGTTCAGAACGTTGGACTGACGGCTGTCATCGCCACCGATGTAAACGTCAACGTCGTCAGTTTCGATGGTGATTTCACCGAAGTCTGTACCGCCGATTGAGTTCTGACGGTTAGCCAGTTCGGAGTAGCTCAGACGGATTTCTGTAGAGAAGTTCTCTGTCCAGTCAGAATAAACCGTACCAACGTAAGCGTTCAGTTCAGCGCCACGCTCGTAGAGGTGGTTAGAGAATTCAAGCTCGTTCAGGTCACCATCAGACTGAGCGATGTTGTAACCGTCATTGTAGTTATATGTGAAAGTCGCGCGGTGATCTTCGTTGATCAGCCAGTCGAATTTCAGAAGGAGTTTCTCGTCTTCGTTGTCGAAAGAGGACGGGATATCACCTGGGTCATAGCCGTAAATGTCACGTGCGATACGTGCAATTTCGTCGACTTCAGCCTGAGTGATGTTGACTTCGTTGACTGCGCCGGAACCGAGTGGGCCACGGTCGAACAGGTTCACGCCGTCAAGACGCTCGTAAGCTGCGAAGAAGAAGAGACGGTCCTGGATGATCGGGCCACCGATACCGAAACCATAGCGGTACTCGTCATACTCACCAGAGTTGATGTCGTCGCCTTCGATTGAGTCGTTGCGCAGGCCGTCGTTTGTGTAGTCTGCAAACGCGTAACCGCTGAAGTCGTTCGTACCAGAACGTGTAACAGCGTTGATGTTACAAGCAGAGAAGCCACCGTACTGAACGTCGAATGGAGCGAGTTCAACAGAAACCTGCTCGATTGCGTCGTAAGAGAACGGAATACGTTCTGTCGGGTAACCGTTGGAGTTCAGACCGAAGTTGTCGTTCAGGCGAACACCGTCAACAGTCAGAGAGTTGAAGCGGGAGTTCTTACCGCCACACTGAACGCCGTTGATGTCGCCACGAGATTCGTCGACATAAACACGAGCGTCGAGACGCAGAACGTCTGTGATGTTACGGTTGATCGCTGGAGCGTTCTGAAGTGTTTCGAGGTCGAAAGACGCAGACGGGCCAGTTGCCAGAGCGGCTGTTGCGAGCGCTGGAGCTGTTACAACAATCGCATCAAGTGTGCGTGTGCCGGAAACAGTCAGTGGCAGGTCGAAAGTTTCGTCCAGGTTGACGTAGATGTCTGTGACAGTGACCGGCTGGAAATCACCGCCAGCAACTTCAACAGTGTACGGACCACCGACGCGAAGGCCGCGTGTAGAGAACGCGCCAGACGCGTTCGTGCTTGTTGCAGACACAGCACCTGATGGTTCGTGAGTGATGATAACATCAGCGCCGACGACTGGTGAGCCGGCTTCAGATGTTACAACACCACGGATCGTGGACGTGGTGACCTGCGCGTACGCAGGAACGGCTGATGCAGCTGCCAGAGCAGCAAGTGCAACACCGCCTTTGAACATTTTCCAGTTAAACATGTGATTCCCCTGTTAATCACGCATTGTACTCGGCGTGAAACGTTTGGCGGCCTGTAAAGGCGACTGGTGACGCTTAAATGACGCGATTGCAAAGCTTTTGTGACAAACGTGTGCGCTGCAGCATAACTTTCCCAATTGCGTCTTTATGGTCACACCCCCATGCCGCTAAAACTGTCTAACGGGAAAAATAAAAGCCGGGCAAGACTGCCCGGCTTCATAGTTAACAACATGTTAACTTTTAATCAGCGGCTGCTGATTTTTGGTCACACTCCGCGCGTGTCTTTTCAGTCCGTTAAACGGACAGACCGCGGCGGTGCTCTGTCAGGCCAACCCGTGACGGGTTGAAGGCCTCTTTCAGCGCCTGAATCGTGCGGTGTGGTTGTGCGGCACCGCACATGAACACATCAACCGCAGCGAAGTTACGCTCTGGCCAGGTATGGATGGAGATATGGCTCTCGGACAGGACGATCACGCCGGACACACCATTGTTTGGTGTAAAGACGTGGAAGTCGGAGCTGAGAATTGTAGCGCCAGCGCGAACGGCAGCGTCACAAAGTGAATTTTCGATATGAGCTGGGTCGTCAATTCGGGACACATCCCACAGATCGATGATCAGGTGGGTACCAGCAAACTCGACACCATCGCGTTTGATGAAAAAGTCGAGACGCTCTTCTTCGCCTGCCGCATCAGATCGCTGTTCCGATGCGGCCAGCTCCTGTTCGACGTTATCTTCTAGATCCGGCTCTACCGGGACTCCATATGCCATAACCATAAACCTTGTATTATCGGGCCCACACGGCCCCGGTGTGATGGAGCGGCGGAAATAATCATTTTAGGCTTGCCATGCAAGCTTGATTTTCACAGTGTCCCGCAAAAAATTACCCATGTCACGGGTAGCGGAGAAAAGCGTGTTTTCTGCAGACAAGTCAGCGCAAACTGACTGGAAAAAATTCTTCATTATATTCAGCGTTTTACTGCTGCTCGTCCGCCTGATTGTGCTGATGTTTTCAACGCTGAATCTGAGTGTTGATGAAGCACAATACTGGCGCTGGTCGACTGAGTTTGACTGGGGTTATTATTCCAAACCACCGATGATCGCATGGATTATCGGCCTCTCAACGAGCATTTTCGGGCATGATGAATGGGCAATCCGCCTGCTCGCCCCCTTCCTCCACGCGACAACCGGCACATTCCTGTTTCTGGCGGGGCGCCGCCTCTGGTCAGAGAAGGAAGGCTTCTTCGCCGCCGCCATTTATCTCACCATGCCGGGTGTCTGGCTGTCGTCTACGATCATTTCGACAGATGCAGCGCTCCTCATGTTCTGGAGCGCAGGCCTTTATGCGCTGACACGCCTGCGCGACCAACAGAACCTGACGAACGCAGCCCTGCTCGGCATCGCAATCGGCCTCGGGTTTCTCTCTAAATACGCGATGGTCTATTTCCTGATCGGTCTGGCGCTTGCGCTCCTCTTCGATCAGACGAGCCGCCGCGCTTTGCTTTCTGCGCGCGGCGCCGCAACAGCACTGGCTGCAGGCCTCATCCTCACCCCACATGCGCTCTGGAGCCTCGGTAATGGCTTCAAAACTATCGGCCATACCGCTGATAACGCCAACTGGGGCGAGGACATGTTCAATCCGGACGAGTTCTTTACCTTCTTCTTTGACCAGTTTGGCGTGTTCGGCCCGGTGAGCTTTGGCCTGCTTGTGACCTTCGTCATCCTGTTTGCCCTGTCTCGAACGCAGATGCACAGCGACACGCGCGCGAGACTGCTTCTCGGTTTTGTGCTGCCGCCTTTGCTGATCATTCTGGTTCAGGCTTTTCTCAGCCGCGCGCACGCAAACTGGGCCGCAACGACGTATCCGGCAGCCGCCATTCTGATCGGCGCATGGGCCGTTCACGGGGGCGGACGCCTTCGCGCCATTCTTATGACGGGGATCGGCTTCAACCTGCTGCTCGGCATTGTTTATATGGGCGCGCTGATCGCACCACCTTCCGTGGTCAATGAGGCTGGTCTTGCAAATGGCTTCAAACGGGTTCGCGCATGGCCGGAAACCATCGAACGCGTGAATGCCATCGCCACCGAAATGGGGGCGACCTCTATCATCGTCGACGAGCGCGAAATCTGGCACGGCCTGGACTATTATGGCCGCGACGGCGTGATCGATATTCCGCTTCGATCATGGCAGATTGCAGGCGTTCCGCAGAGTTTCTCTGAAGAGACTCCGATTTCAGATTCAGATGCCGAAAACGCTCTGGTTCTGAATTTCCGTCCATCGCATCTGGAACGCTTGCGCGGCGACTTCGAGACGTTCGAAGAAACAGGCGAGCTGGTGATTGATCTAGGCGGTGGGAAAGAGCGTCGCTTCACCCTCTTCCGCGCATCCGGATTTGAGCCGGCGCCACGTGATGGAAACGAATAGCAGCGCGCCGGTTTCATTGCAGGCATGTTTCCCTTAGGGTCGCGACTGACGCTTTCAAAAAGGGGATCCTCATGAAGCTTTTGTCGACCGGCCTCGCCGCAGTTTTCCTTCTCGGCGCCGCTTCTGCTCACGCAGAAGAAATCGCGCTTAATCCGGGCCAATGGTCTTTCACGCAGGAAGGTGCGGTTACGGTAATGGGCAACACAATGCCTATGCCACCGGAGAACAATCTGGAATGCATCACGGAAGAAGACGCGGCCTTTAACCCGGATGAGTTTCGTCAGGATGGCTGTGACATCACCGCGATTTCCGAAACATCCACCCGCCATGAATACGCAATGGTCTGCGAATCTCCGGAAATCAGCATGTCCGGCGATCTGGTCATTGAACTTGGCGATGGCGGCAACAGCGCATCAATCTCATCAAACATGTCAGGTCAGGGCGCAGGCATGGGTGAGATGACAGCGGTTCTGCAGATCTCAGCCGAGCGCGTTGGTGAGTGCGCGCAATAACGGCTCGCCGATAAGCTGATAAGAAAAAGACGAGGCCTGCGCCTCGTCTTTTTTGTTTAGTGCTCTGCGTGATCAAGCGGCGGCGTGTTCGCCCAGACCTGATCAATTCGCTGGTCACGTCCGCAGCGCGCGCGATAGAACTCATAGCGCTGGCGGTTCTCGATATAATAATTCTGGTGATAGTCCTCAGCAGGCCAGAAGGTTTCCTGATCGATGATCTCGGTCACGATTGGCGCAGGCAGCGTGTCGCCCTCAACCAGCTCTGCCAGCGAAGCTTCCGCAGTCTCGCGTTCCTGAGGTGTCTCTACAAAGATAGCTGTACGATAGCTTGGGCCGGTATCGCAGAACTGACCGTTGGGATTGGTCGGATCAATTGTGCGCCAGTAATAGTCCACCAGCTCGTCAAATGTGACAACGCTTGGATCATAGATCACGCGCACAGCCTCGAAATGGCCCGTATTGCCACGCGTCACTTGCTCATAGCTTGGGTTGGCCACACTGCCGCCGGTGTAACCAGAAATCGTCTCAAGTACGCCGTCGACCTTATCGAAATCGGCTTCAGTGCACCAGAAACATCCACCCGCAAACACGGCATCTGCCTGAGAGACAGCCGCTGGCGTGTCGCTGTTCTGATCAGCGCCTGCCTGAGTGAAAACTGTGATGGTTGTCGCCGCCAGACCGGCAGCAATCGCAACCGCGAAATTCTTTGGGATACGCATACTCATTCCCATTTGCCCGATAACCGCAGGTCTAATTTTTCGCGCCTGCGTGTTTTTGTGGATCGTATTAGGGGTCTAAGGCGTTCGATTTCCACCCTGCTCATGCAGATGTGACTGTAAGAACTCACAAGCGTGACGAAAAAGTCGCAACTTCTTAACGTGGCTGCACGCGGATTGCGACGCGGGATTCCCGCCCTTCAGGGTCGACGGCAGAGACATAGTAAAACCCCGGCCCGCGCGGCACCCAATATGGCGCACCCGCAGCATCCAGCGAGATCGGCTCACCATCCACGAACCAGCGAAGGTCTCCGCTGCCACGGCCCGACAAAACGAAACCGGGGTTCGGGTGGTCATCTCGCTTTTGCACAAGGACCACATTTTCCGGCGGGAAGAGGATAAGCGGCGGATCATCATCCCGCCCGAAACGCGCCATCGCATGCTGAGGCGTAAAGCGCTCTTCTGCCATCAGCCGATCTTGCGCATTGCCCTGCGTATCAAGCTCGGCCGAGACGCGGTCGAACACGTTGAACAGGATTGGCAGGGCTGCCCGACGCCCCGTTGCGCCGGGCCTTGGCGCACCATCGGCGCGCCCGACCCAGACGATCACCGTATGACCACGCGCAATACCTGCCGCCCATGCATCGCGGAATCCGTAAGATGTTCCGGTCTTGAAGGCGATCTCCGGCGCATCCTGCGTGAGGTTTGACGGCATACGCCCTTCAGGTGTCGGGGCAGACTGCAGGATATCAATAAGCTCTGCTGCTGAACCCGCACTCATAAACCGGCGCGCTGACGAGCCTTCAGCTTCGAGAGCTTCTGCCTCGGTCCAGACGAGTGGCCGCATCAGGCCGCCATCGCCAAGACCGGAATATAAGAGCGCCAGATCCTGAACGGTCATACCGACACCGCCAAGCGCAAGCGCAAGGCCCGGATCACGCGAGGCCGACCCGTAAACACGCAAAGGCACACCCGCCAGTTCAAGAGACGTCGCAAAACGCTCCGGCCCGATACGGTCCAACGCCAGAACCGCTGGCACGTTGAGCGAGTGCTGCAGCGCATCGCTCACCCTCACCTGTCCGCGAAAGGACCTGTCGAAATTCTCAGGCCGATAGGTGTTAAACCGCGCAGGCAGGTCCTCAATAAAGGTATCCGGCATGGCGAGGCCGTCATCAAAAGCGAGCCCATAGATAAAGGGCTTCAGTGTAGACCCAGGTGAGCGCGGCGAGTTCGTCAGATCAATCCAGCCGCCCGGACGCCCCCGTGAGGCAGACCCAACCATTGCGCGCACGGCACGTGTCTCATTCTCAACGACAATCGCCGATATCTGCACCTCATCGGTGAGTTCACCAGCGACCTCTTCCAGATAGTCCTCAAGCGCAAACTGAAGACCTGCATCGATCGTAGAGCGCACATCAGCGACGGGCATGCCGTGACGGGCATCTGGCGCCAGCCGTGCCAGTTTACGCTCCCGAATGAGCGCACTCGCATGCCAGCCATTTGAAGGGAAAGCATTCCTTGCAGGAAGCGGCAATTCCGCCGCCTCATCCGCGCGCTGGTCCGAAATGAGATCAAGATCAGCCATGCGAGACAGCAACAGGCTACGGGCTGCACGCGCAGTATCGGGGCGCAGGTCAGGCCGGCGCACTTCCGGCGATTGGGGCAGTGCCAGCAAGAGCGCGATCTGATCATCGGTTAGACGGTCCGGCTCGCGGCCATAATAGGCCCAGCTCGCAGCGCGCAGCCCTTCCAGATTGCCACCATAGGGCGTCATCGTCAGATAAAGCTCTAGAATTTCATCCTTAGTGAGGCGGCGCTCCAGCTGGAAAGCGCGAAACATCTCGATCAGCTTGGAGCCGAAATTGCGTGGGCGCGGCTCCAATAGACGCGCGGTCTGCATGGTTATGGTGGATGCGCCGGACACAATGCGCCCACGACCGATGGCCTGCCCGCTCGCGCGGATGACAGCCAGAAAATCGACGCCCCAATGGGAATAGAACCGCTCATCCTCAACAGCGATCAGCGCCTCAATGAAGAGCTGGTCGGTGTTTTCCAGATTGGCCCTGATCCGCCAGCGGCCCTCCTCTGTAGGAAACGCCCGAAGCGGAATGCCATTCACATCCGTTACGATGAGCGAGCCAGACCGTGCACGCTCAATCGGCGGCGGAAAGGCAACGTCCAGCGCAGCCAGCGTGACCAGAAGGCCAGCCAGAACCGCACCGGATTTCAGCCAGAAGCCCCGGCGCAAAAAGCGCCGGGTTATGAATGACAGATCAGCCTTCATCACCTGAAATCGTCACAGTCTGCGAGTCAGAGCGTGCGAACACGTCTGCGCGGTACATGTCTTCGGTGACGGCGCCCGGCAGAGCGAACTCACCCGGCGTGACTGCACGCACCACATAAGCCAGCGTGACCGGCTCATTGCGCACATCAATCGCGGCAACGAAACGGTCATCGCGCGCTTCGGAGACGTTCGGCGTCGCGATATTACCAACCCAGAAGAATGCGCCCTGCGCTTCCAGCCCGTCCTCATACTTGAGGATAGCTTCGATCTCGAAACCGGCAGGCAGCAGATCTTCAACGATCATCGGGTTTGTGCGGCGCTGTTCCGGCGACAGGATCAGGCGCACCACCATACGGTCACCGCGCTGGACATTATCAAGATCCACACGATTGCCTTGCAGCGTCATGATCTCTTTCGAGATACGGAACTGGGAGGACGATGCAGGCGGTGCCTCAACCGGCGCGCCGCGCACATAAGTCGTCTGCCAGATCGGCGCTTCACCATTGTTGGTGAAGCTTGCTTCTCCAGCCACGGCAACGCTTTCCAGCACATAGCGCGCATTCGCGCCGTCTACCTCTGTTGCAATCTGCGGCTCAGGCTCACCCGCCGTCATCGCATCAAGCGCCAGAAGCAGGAAGGATTTCTCCTGCGTAGAGAGATAATCGCCATCGCTGACATCTGCGCCGAGGCGTTCAGACAGATCTTCCAGAACATCTGTCATCTGAACTTCAGCAGCGAGCGCGATGACACCGGCAAGGTCACGCAGCGCTGTCTGGTAATAGTCTCCATTATTGGAATAACCGAGTGCGTTCACCGCGGCCTCAAAGGCGGATGTTGCACGCGCACGATCACCAAGCATGGCGAGCGCAGCACCGAGCTGTGCGCGCGCCAGCGGCGATTCCATCTGAGAGAGCTCGCGGTCATGCATATAGCGAACGCGGGAGATATCTGCCTCACCGGCTTTCGCCAGCACGTACAGTGCAAATGGCGCTGACCGGCGCATCAGGCGTGCTTCGGTATCGTTATGCCAGCGGCTTTCCCAGACATCCGTGTCATAGCCGTAAATGCGCCATGCCTCGCCCTGAGAGACGGTTGCCAGCGCACCGAGCGCACGCTCGAGAGAGACACGCGGCACGTTATAGCCTTCTTCGCTCGCACGTAGCAGGAAGTCTGTTGCGTAGGCACCCAGCCATGGTGAGGAATGACGGTCGCCTTCACGCCAGAGGCCGATTGAGCCATCAGGGCTCTGACGGTTCAAAAGCGTATTGATGGCGTCCTGAACCTGAGCGCGGGCACGGGCGCGAACGTCCGGATCATCGCTATTGGCAAGGACCGCCAGCTCTTCTGAATAGAGAAGCGGCAGAGCACGCGACGTAATCTGCTCGGTACAACCATACGGATAACGCGACAGCGAGGCATAAAGCGAACCGGCGTCAATCGGCAGAGCCGAGAATGAGACAACGGTCTCTTCAGAGCCCGGCACATAGCCGGAGATCAGACCCTGCGGGATTGAATAGCTTTCACCGGCGGCCAGAAGCGTCCGTTCGATCCGCGTTTCCGGCAGGAAGGCCGACCGCGTCTGAATCGGATACTCATGCGCGACAGAGAAGTCCTCAGGCCCTGCCACCGCGATGGAAAGCTCTGAAATGCCTTCAGCTTCTGAACGCAGATCAACCGGCTGGTCGACACGTTGGCCCTCGGTGAGCTCGACTGTGAAGCTCTCGGTCAGGAAGTCCACAGGACCATCTGATTGCAGCAAGGCTTCGAATGAACCGGCTTCCAGTTCGACATTGTCGATGCTGGCAGTCGCAACGGCGCGATCGCCTGGCGCAAGGAAGCGCGGCAGAGACAGCTCAACTGGCACTTCATCACGCACGGTAAGCGCCTGATCGCCGGAACCGACACCATTAGCAGACCATGCCACGGCCATCAGGCGTAGTTCGCCATTAAAATCCGGAATCTCGAAATCGACTTCGGCGCGGCCATCGCGGCCGACATCGACCATGCCGGACCAGAGCGCGACCGTGCGTGTCGGCACGACGGACAATCCCTCGCCGCCGAGCTGGTCACCACCGGAGCGGATTTCGCCCGGCGCGGCCATATTCGGATCAAGCAAGCGGCCATAATCGTCATAAATGTCGACGCCTAGCGCCATTTTGCCGAAATACCAGCTGGCAGGGTCCGGCGTCTGGAAATTGGTGAGCGCCAGAATACCTTCATCAACGGCAGCAAGCGTCATGAAGATCGGCTCGCGCGGACCATCAGAGACGTTCACGCCAATAGTTTGTTCGGTACGCGGACGCACAAGCTCCGGCACGTCAAAGCTTACTTCGAATGTCCAGTCAGTCGTATCGACCGGCACGTAAGACACACCAACTGCACGGCGCGGCACAGGGCGCTCCGTCAGCTCGCGTTCGGAGAACACCGTCACCATGACATAGGCGCCCTCACCCCATTCCGGTGTAACCGGCAGAGAGATTTCAGCGCCGCGCTCTGTGACGGTCATATAGCTGACGGAAAGAACATGATCGGTTGCGACGACAATCTGCGCTTCACCAGCATATGGCGGCAGAAGCGTCAGCTCTGCACGCTCGCCTTCGGTTGGAAGATCATCAGATACTGAGAGACGCACACGGTCTGGCGCTTCCACGCCTTCGGTTGCGCGGCCACCCCAGCCAACCCAGAACTGGTAGCTGGTTTCTTCGTCTGTGTTCTGGTCGCTCACGATCAGGCGGTAATCGCCATACTCTTCAAGCGGCTCAAAATCGACCGTACCGATTTCACCGGCATCAAGGTCTAGTGTGCCCTCATTGATCTCACGCACAACGCGGGATCGGCGCCAGCGCCAGCGCTCGCCCTCGCGGTACCAGTCATAAGTGTAATAGACCTGAATAAGACGCCAGTTCACATCAGCAGACATGGCCTCGCCCTCAGGGCTGATTGAGGCAATGTTGAAAGCGAAGGCTTCATTGCGCGATGGGCTGTAGTCGAAATCAGGACGTATGCCGAGATAAGCTGCCTTCGGGCGATACGGGATGATCACGCTGTCAGAGACGGCGCGGCCACCCGGCTCGAGCACGGAAACGACTGTACGCAGACGCAGCGGCTGATCAGCGTTTACGCCAGCACCATCCGGATTGAGTGCAAGCGATACATTGCCTGCGCCATCAGTCATCTGCTCGGGAAATTCGATAATTTCCTGACGGAAGACATCGTCATGAGCGCCGAAACGGAAGCCTTCAAACGCGTCGAACGGAGATGGATCGGTTTCGAGGCGGGCTTCGGCTTGCACGACGAGCCCGGCACCCGGCGCGCCATAAAGGAAGTCGGAGCTAACTTCGACGTCACGCGCCTGACCGCGGCGGAGCGGCGTATCGGTGTCGGCCTCAACATCTACACGGATGCGCTGCGGAACGAAGTCCTCAACCGAAACACGGGTCGAGCCAACCTCGCCAATTCCGTCAACCTCGACGACCACGCGCCACTGGCCACGTGAGGCCGAGCGCGGAAGGTCATAATCAAAGGTCACACCGCCAAGTTCGGTTTCGGTGAAGGCCTGACGGGTCGCTTCCATACCATTCGGGCGATAGACAACGAACCGGCCCTGACGGTCTGTCACTGCGCGGCCAGCGTCATCACGCAGCATCGCGGTCGCGTGGATCATCTCGCCCGGACGATAAATACCGCGCTCGGTGTAGACGAAACCATCCACCGGATAGTTCGGCGTACGACCGCCAATGCCTTCGGACGACAGATCAATCGGCGCGCGATCAAGATCGAGCATCGCAAAATCGCCGGACGGGCCAAACGCGACGACCATGCGCGGACGCAGATTGCCAGTGCCGTTCAGAAGCGCCTGATCGAAATGTACAGCGCGCGCACCGTCAGTTGTTTCTTCTGCGAGGATTTCATTGTTCACCGCGATGAGCTGCAGGCTGACATTGCCGACCTGACGGGCGGTCTGCAGAGAGCGTACGACAACATCAAGGCCAGTCTCCCCCCAATAGCTTGTCAGAGCGAGGTCGGTGGTAATGATCCAGCGGCGGGCCTGTGCAGGCGGGCCTTCGCGGCCGAGGTTTTCGCGCGTGTCGGTCAGCGTGACAAAATATGCACCGGCTTCCAGCTCGCCAATGGCTTCAGCCAGCGGGAAGACACTGGTGACAGCCTCGTTCTGGCGCGCTTCAATATCCATCGTGCCAGACCAGATTGGCGTTTCCACATCGTCCGGATTTTCATCACCATAGAGATAGCCATAGCCGCCCTGAGAGCGGGTATAGCCTTCCATCACACGCTTGAAGGCGAGCGCGCGGTCATTAATGCGGGTCACTTCAATGCGGACTTCATCCACATTCACAGTCTCGATTGGCAGGCCGTCAGCATCAATGCGCGGCAGGATGACGCCTGAACCGGAGAAGCCGACATAAGGCGGACGGTCTGTGAAATCGACCGTGAGCATTTCGCTCTCTTCCAGAACGCGGCCATCCATCGCAGGCAGGCCTTCGCGCAGTTCCAGCTCGCGCGTGTCGGAGAATGTGAGGCCGCCAATGCAGAGGTCCTGACCATTGGCGGAGAAAGACAATGAGGTGCGCGGGGTCACCTGAACATAGGTGGAGTAGTCAATTTCAGGGTTGAGCGGCGCAGAAAAAGAGAGGCATGCGAGAGGGGCCGCGCCGCTTGTATCTGTCCGGTAGCGCAAATAGCCGAAAGTCTCTTCATTTGCGTCTGCTGCAGCCTGACGAAGGCGCTCGCGCTCTTCAATCCGGCGGAGGGTCTGGGCGTCGCGCCCTTCGGACTGGGCAGGCACCGCGCCAGATTGTTGGCCCGAAGTGAAAGCGAGTGTTTGCGTCTGCTGCGTTCGGGTATTATGTCCCGACATGCTGTTCTGGATCAGTCCGAATGCCAGAATGGCCACAACCGCAACAATAAAGCCTTGTAGATACCGCATGATTTCCCCTCCTCCAGCGCCCGTTTACCATGAAACATCGGCGCCGTTTTGTCATCACAGAACAACGAAATGACGGTATTAGGTTCAAACTTCGACGAATTATGGCCATCTGGTCCATCCCCTGAAGTGGTGATCGTCGGCGCAGGCGCTGCAGGCCTGTTCGCAGGCATTGAGGCTGCCCGAAATGGCAAGCGCGTGCTGATTGTTGATCATGCAAAGAAGCCTGCCGAGAAAATCCGCATTTCCGGCGGCGGGCGTTGCAATTTCACCAATCTGGAAACCAAAGCCTCGCGCTTCATTTCGCAGAACCCGCATTTTGCGAAATCCGCGCTTGCCCGTTTCGGCCCGTGGGATTTTATCGAGCGCATGTCGGCGCACAAGCTGACCTGGCATGAGAAAACTCTCGGCCAGCTCTTCTGCGACCAGAAATCCGGCGCCATCATCCAGTTCCTGCTGGACGATCTTGAAGCCGCAGGCGGGCGCATTCTCATGGAATGCGAGATCAGCGAAATTACAAAGCCGGATGCGTGTTTCACGGTCACGACCAATAAAGGTACGTTTCGTCCTGCCTCACTGATCATTGCATCTGGCGGGCTGTCTATTCCAAAAATCGGCGCGTCCAGCTTTGGCTATGATGTGGCAAAGCAGTTCGGCCATTCCATCGTAGAGACACGTCCAGGTCTGGTGCCGTTCACCTTTTCCGGTGCTCTGCACGACCGGTTTGCCGCCATCTCTGGTGTTGCCGCACCCGTCACGGTGACAACACAAGACAAAACCCGCTTCTCGGAAGCCATGCTGTTCACTCATCGCGGGCTGTCCGGGCCGGCCATCCTTCAGGCCTCCAGCTATTGGCATCCGGGCGAAGCGATCACACTGGAATATCTGCCAGCTGAACGGGTCAGGTCTGAACTGACACACGCTCGCAACACCGATCCGAAGAAACGCGTCACGGACTGGATCGTCGAGTATCTTCCCGGTCGTCTGACGGCGGACATTTTTGGCGAAACGGGTCTCAGAAACCAGATCGGAACGCTATCAAATGCGGATATCGACCGGCTGGCCGAGCGTCTGTCCGCGCACACAATTTCACCGACTGCCACCGAAGGCTATCGCACTGCCGAGGTGACCGTTGGCGGTGTGAACACAGACGAGCTGTCATCCAAGACGATGGAGTCGAAACTCTGTGAGGGCCTTTATTTCATCGGTGAGGTTGTCGATGTGACCGGCTGGCTTGGCGGATATAACTTCCAATGGGCGTGGGCGTCCGCCCACGCAGCAGGCGAGGCCGTCTGATCAGGCGGTCTGAGTTTCTTTTGAGCGGCGGGAGCGCTTCTCCCAGCCGCCGCGAATGGCTTTACGGCATGGCTCTTCGATCAGCTTATGGATCGGATAGGCAATCGCCACGACGACCAGCGTGAAGCCGAGCGATGTCCACGCATTCACGACAAACGGAATGCCCAGAATATCGAGCGCATTCTTCATGATCATGAAGGTCGGTACGTGTAGGATAAAGATCGCATAAGACCAGCCACCCAGCGCGCACATTGTCGGATGCGCAAGGAAAGTGCCTTTGCCTTCTGCATCTATCCGCGCCAGCGACATGATCATCAGCGCGCCGCCAGCTGCAACAAACGCAGTCCCCACATGGTTCATTGCTGCCAGCAGCGCGCCGCCCGCACCGGCAAGAGCGTAAAGCCCCGCGCGGAAACCGGATACTTTAAAATCTTCGAAGGCCACACGAGCGCCAACACCCGCCAGCATGACGACTGCGCCACGCAGCGCGCCCCACGCCATGGTGGAAGAACTGAGCTCACGATGCAGAAGCATCTGGTGCACCTGATCAACGAGGTAAACATTCAAAAGACAGAGCCCGAAGAAGAGTGTGCGGTGCGCCTTCATCTTCGTTGCAAGCCAGATATAGAGCGGGAATGCCAGATAGCCTGCGAACTCGGCGCTGATCGCCCAGGCCGGGAAATTCCATGCGGCCCCGCCCGGTACGCCAAAAGATTGCATCATGAAGAGGTTCGCGAACAGACCTTCCAATGGATAGCCTTCAGCCATATCCGCGCGGCCCATCACCATGCCAAGTACAAGGAAGCCCAGCATGATGCCAAGCGCCAGCATGTGCAGCGGGTAAATCCGCGCGATACGGGCGACCATAAAGTCACCAAAGGCAAAAGGCCGGTTCCGGTTATTCCAGTAGATATGGGTGAGCACGAAGCCTGAGAGGACGAAGAAAACATCGACCCGCGCGACACCGAGTTCCAGATATGGCAGCGCGCCAAAGCCGTCATGGTCATACATATGCCCGACGTGGAAATAGGCGATCCAGATCGCGAGAATGAAGCGAAGACCGGTCAGCGAGTCGAAACGTTGGCGTGAAATGTCCATCTGGAGGCTCCGTGAGATTCACATCTCAAAGAGCAAGCTTCATTCCAGTTTCGCCATACAGGGGAATTCCGGCTGCAGATTCACCCCAGTTATTTGTTTCCTTTGATTTTATTGCACCGCGCATGGGCCAGCTGTAGATTTTCAGGCGTATCGGGCCCACCTTTTGAGCGCGGTTTTATATGGTCAAAAGTCGGACGAAGCTTCTTCCAGAGCGTGGAATGTGCCGTTTCGAACCGGTTTTGCGGCATATCCTCGCCGCAAAGCGCGCACTTTCCCGCCTGCGCCTCCCACAGGCTGCGGAACAACTCATTCTCTTTTGGCTTGAAGGGCTGGGACACAGCTCACGTCCTGTTCTATTTCATCGCTCATCCCTGCGAAGGCAGGGATCTGGCAGATAGAGTGGCAACTCACAAAAGCGTTTCCGCGAGATCCACCCTATGCGGGTTACCCTGATCGATGAGCCGGTCTTTCCACGCCCGTTTCCACTTCTTCATCTGCCGTTCGCGAATGAAAGCGCTTTCGCGACTTGGGTGACCTTCAAACCAGACCAGCTTTTCGCAATTATAACGGTCAGAGAAGCCTTTGATCAGATGCTCTCTGTGCTCATATGCACGGCGATTAAGGTCATCTGTCATACCGATATAGAGCACGGTATCACGCTCATTGCTCATGATATAAACGCAGTAAACTGTTTCACCGTTCATACGCGCACTTTCGCTCCAGATTCCTGCCTACGCAGGAATGAGCGAAAGTTTGTTAGATTTTTCGGGTGGCAACAATAGCGGAGACTAAAGCCCGCGGCGCAGTTTCGCAGCCGTGACCGTATTCACCAGAAGACCCGCAATCGTCATCGGACCGACACTGCCCGGAACAGGTGTGATCTGACCGGCAACATCCTTACAGGCTGCAAAATCAACATCGCCCACGACGCGGGTTTTGCCCTCGCCCTTTTCAGGGGCCGGAATGCGGTTAATGCCGACATCAATCACGCATGCACCCGGCTTCACCCAGTCTGCAGGCACCATTTTCGGGCGACCAACCGCAGCGACCAGAATGTCAGCCTGACGGCAGACCTCACCCAGGTCTTTGGTGCGCGAGTGAGCAATTGTCACCGTGCAGTTCTGCTCAAGGAATAACAGCGCAGCCGGTTTGCCAACCAGAATGGAACGGCCAATCACGACGACATTCTTACCTGAAAGATCATCGCCCAGCGCAGATTTGGCGAGGATCACACAGCCTGCAGGCGTGCACGGACGAATGCCCTTTTTGCCAAGCGACAGACGCCCAGCAGACGCTTCTGTCAGACCGTCTACGTCTTTGTTCGGAGAGATACGCTCAATCGCGCTGGCTTCATCGAGATGCTTTGGCAGAGGCAGCTGAAGCAGAATGCCGTCCACGCTGTCATCATTGTTCAGCGTTTCCAGAAGCGCTTCGACCTGATCCTGCGTCGCGTCAGCGGGAAGGCGGTGCGTGAAGGAATTCATGCCCGCTTCTTCGGTCATCTTGCCTTTATTGCGCACGTAGATCTGGCTTGCCGGATCTTCACCGACGAGCACAACCGCCAGGCCCGGCGTAAAGCCATGCTCGGATTTCAGGGCGGCGACTTCTTTGGCGACATTCTCACGAATGCCTGCGGCAATGGCTTTTCCGTCAATCAGCGCGCCCATGTTATATCCTATTGTACTTCAAGCGGAGAGATGAGCAGCCAGTACGCAATCCGGTCAATAAAGCCAAGCGCAAGCAGCAAGACGAGTGGAGAAAGATCGATTCCATTGAACGATGGCAGGAAACGGCGGATTGGTGCGAGCGCAGGCTCGACCAGCGCAGACCCAAATCGCAGGATAAACTGAACCAGCTGGTTATAGCTGTTCACCACTTCGAACTGAATCAGAATGCGTGTGATCAGATAGATAAAGATCACGATCTGATAGAAGAAGATCACATTGTGGATCAGCCAGTAAATCGGATAGCCCATGCTTCCAGTCCCTCATAATTTCGCTTCACCTATATTGAAGCGGTGAATAAACGCAATGCCACCTGATACCGCATCAGTCTGAACACTTTCTTCCTGCATGAACACAGCGTTTAAGTCCGGTTCAGACAGACTTTGCTTTATTGGCCCTGCCCGAACGAAGCTGGCTTGCGACGCATTTAACTGCGTCCTCACACACAACGCTCGTCAGCGGAATGTCTGGCGGCTCTGGCAGCTTTGCGCGTTTTCAGATAGGAAGCCCGTGAAAGCTTGCCAGAGCTTCAGACCAGAACACCCAGACATTCAGGATTTTTCGCCTTGGACATGCTCCCGGAAACCGCGCTCAACGACGATATGCCGACCCGCACCATCCGCTCCACCGTTAGGAAGCTGGATGTAGAGCGGAGCTTTCGTGCAGCCTTTGCCAATGCGCCCGATGGTGTCACCTTCAAGAAGACGCGCAAACGTCTTGTGCGTCAGGCGCTTGAAACCATCCAGACTTACGGGCTTGATACATCCAAGTCTTCCACCGAGCCTGCGCGTTGGCTGATCTGTCTGTCGGGCGGCAAGGATAGCTATGCGCTCCTCTCTATCCTGCTGGAGCTGAAATATCTCGGCGCTATTCAGGCCGAGCTTCTGGCGTGCAACCTCGATCAGGTGCAGCCGGGCTTTCCAAAAGAAATCCTGCCGAATTATCTGGATGGTCTGGAAGTGCCTTACCGGATCGAGACCGAAGACACCTACTCTATCGTGACGGACAAACTGCCGGCGCAAAAGACATATTGCGCGCTCTGCTCACGTCTGCGTCGCGGCATTCTTTACCGGATTGCGCGCGAAGAAAAATGCGATGCCATCGTGCTGGGTCACCATCTTGATGATGCGCTGGAAACCTTCTTCATGAACCTTTTCCACGGCGGACGCCTTGCTGCCATGCCGCCAAAACTTCTCAATGATGAAGGCGATGTGATGGTCCTGCGCCCGCTCATCCGGTCTGAAGAAGCAGACATTGAAAAGTTCGCAGCCGGCATGAACTACCCGATCATTCCGTGCACGCTGTGCGGCTCACAGGACGGGCTTCAGCGCATGCTGATGAAGGACATGCTGACCACTTGGGAGAAGAATAATCCGGGCCGGAAAGCGAAAATGGCGCATGCTTTATCTCATGCGCGACCATCGCATTTGCACGATGCGTCGATCTTCGGCTTTAACGAACTCTTACCAACCGTTGATAAATCTTAACGCGCGGTTTCGATAACACCTTAACGCCGTCATGGTAGGCGTTAAGGCATGAAACTGAAACTTTCCCATCTTCTGTTCGCCGCAGCCATGCTTGCTCCATCTGCAATGATGAGCGCACATGCGGCTGGCGCTGGCGGCGACCCGGCTGACCGTGCGGGCGCGCGCATCACCGGTTCTCAGGACTATATTGCTGTGACGGGCGTTCATGCGCCGATTGCAGGCGTGGACGGTTTCCGGTCTCTGATGGCGCTGGATGCGGGTATTGAAATTCATGACGACCGCGAACGTCGCCGCGCAGAAGCCCAGATGCCTCGTATTCGCGACGCGCTTCGCCGCGCCGTGCACGGCTATCTGTCTATGAGCTATGAAGTCGGCACCGTGCCAGACCTTGATATGATCGGCCGCCGTTTACAGACGGCCGTTGATCAGGTGCTCGGCGAAGGTGT
Source organism: Ponticaulis sp. (assembly GCF_029210165.1). Lineage (NCBI taxonomy): Bacteria > Pseudomonadati > Pseudomonadota > Alphaproteobacteria > Hyphomonadales > Hyphomonadaceae > Ponticaulis > Ponticaulis sp. Next base: position 1,294,615 of record NZ_JARGNT010000001.1, on the reverse strand, counting down.
CGCCGAAGTCACGATTGCAGCGGCGATCATTCACCGCAACAGCTAGGATGATTAGTGGTCGCAGCTCATATTGCCTGCGACCTCGGCTGCCAGATCCTGATAGCGCTCATCAACCGGTTCGAACCGGCCATCAGCCTCATCCCAGGCTGAAACACGACCTGTCTTAATGTCATAAACCCAGCCATGCAGGGTGAGCGTGCCATTCGCCAGCTTGCGCATCACGCTCGGGTGTGTCCGCAAATGCTGAAGCTGCAGCTTCACATTCTCTTCCAGAAGCAGGTTGAGCTTTTCGTCTTCGGACTTACCCGCAGACATTTCTTCCACGACATCCATCGCGCCTTGAGAAAAGCCGAGCCACTCTTTGACGTGTGGCAGATGCTGGACGCTATCGGGGTTCATAATACCCTTCATCGCACCGCATTCAGAGTGACCGCACACAACAATGTGCGGCACATCCAGAACACGCATTGCAAATTCCAGCGTGGCTGTCATGGCGCCGGTCTGGCTGGTGTGTGGCGGTACGATATTGCCCGCATTTCGGAGAATGAATAGCTCACCAGGGTCAGTCTGGGTGATCATTGCGGTTTCAACCCGCGCATCAGAGCAAGCAATGAAAACGGCTTCCGGAGACTGCCCTTTGGCAAGGCGCTCAAACAGCTCCTGCTTGCTCGGGTAAACCTCATTCTGGAACTTGATCACGCCTTTCAGAAAACCGGTCACTTCACTCTCCATCTAAAGACATCAAACTGAGGGAGCGCTTAGCACTCCCTCACGCAATTTACATCGCTGAAATGCCGCCATCGACTTTCAGTTCCGCGCCGGTGACAAATTTAGATTCATCAGACGCGAGATAAAGGACCGCATAGGCCACATCGTCCGGATCACCGACCTTTCCGAGCGGCACTTGGCGGGCCAGCTTGGCGAGCGCCTCGTCCGCTCCGAACATTTCCTTCGTACGGTCAAGAATTGGCGTGTCGATAAAGGTCGGGTGGACAGAGTTACAACGGATGCCGTTCTTCTTTTTCGCGCAATGCAGCGCGACAGATTTGGAGATCATCCACGCCCCTGCTTTGGCCGTGTTGTAAGCGACGTAATTGCCGGACGCGATCAGGCCCGCAATCGATGAAATGTTCACGATAGAGCCCGGCGAATACTCTTCCATGGCAGGGATGGCATATTTACAGCCGAGGAAGATGGAATCGACGTCGACATCCATGACCTTTTTGAATTGCGCATATGGCAGGTCTTCAACCGTACCGCCCGCGCCAATACCGGCATTGTTCACGAGGATTGAGAGACCATCCATCTCTTCAACAGAGGCAGTAACGACATCCTGCCAGCGCTCTTCGTCGGTTACGTCGTGCTGCATGGACCATGCGCTACCCGGATACATCTCGTTGATGCGCGCACAGGTGTCTGCTGCACCATCGCCATTGAGGTCGGTCAGCATGACCTTCGCGCCCTCTTTGGCCAGCATGGTGGCAATCGCTGCGCCAAGCCCCTGCGCTGCGCCTGTAACAATCGCTTTTTTACCGGAAACACGACCCATGACTTTCTCCCTCTGTCAGTTTGCGCGGACAGTGGAACGTGGGCGTTCATTTGGCAATGGGTTTTGGAGCGCGGGGCGCCTAGTTGTCCTGTAGCAGATAGACCCAGGTACCATCCTCGCGGATGGCCAGACGAAAGCCCGGATAGCTCTCGCCATTGCGGATACGCTCCAGCCCGTCCTCACCGATCAGATTGAGGATACGCGCACGCTCGGAAAAGGTGAGCCGGTCATGCTGTAGCTCTTCATTCGTCCGGCCCGCAAAGTCCGGCCAGATAAAGTATTTCTCTGCACCAAAATCTTTGACGGCATAGGGCTCGTCCAGAATCTGGAGCGTCGCCTCTACAGGGTCGATGCCGGCGCGTCGAAGCAGATACCAGTGCTCATAATGGCTGAGGTCGCCATAGTTGGACCGAAAGCCCTGAAACTGATCGGCATAGCGCGCAAGCTGGCGCACAGAATCACGTCCGAGAACATCAAGCAGCGCATTGCGCTGGGCCAGAACCGCTTCCGGAAGCTCTTCCGTTTCACTGCTGAAGACGGGCGGCGGCGCTGGCGCGTCACCGACCTCGCTCGCAGGGGCGCGCCGCGCATCGATCTCGTCAGACAGATCGCATCCGCCCAGCACAATAAGCACAGGCAGACAGCTAGCTAGAATGGCATGCCGGATACGCGTCATCAGAACTCCAGTCCGGTCGCCTCCGAGAGATCGCTGAGTAGCTGGGCTTCATTGAGCACCTTGATGGTGGTCATGCCCATGGCTCGCGCAGGCTTGAGGTTGATACCTAAATCATCGAGATACACGCACGCTGCGGGCTCAACATTCAGAGCCTCACACATCAATTCATATATTTTCGGATCAGGCTTACGCAAGCCAACCTTGGAGCTTTCGATCACATGATCGAAGTTCGCAAAGATTTCAGCCACCGCTTTGATCTTCTCGGGATCAGACGTCATGGACGGACTTTTGCCAATCGGCGCATTGTTGGTAATGCAGGCGACGGCGAAGTGTTTCTTGCAGGTTTTAAGCGCCTCGAACACGGCTGGACGCAGACGGCCAGACAGCAATCCCAGAACATCTTTACCCGGAATGGTGTAGCCCAGCGCTTTGGCCTCTTCAGCGAACGTCTTGTCAAACTCGTCTGGCGTGAGCTCTGAACGCTCCAGCAAGGCCCATGCATTTGTGTCCGGATTGATGGAGTTGATCTTCCGGATGATATCCTTTGGCAGGCCCTTTTCGGCCTCGTAATGGTTGAACGCCTCGAACGGAGAGGAGGAGAAAACGCCTCCAAAATCCCAGATCACTGCCTTAACGTTAGAATTCACCATGTCCGAACCTGCCTCCCGTCGGGTTTGTTGTTATGGCCACCTTATTGGACAGCCTCGCGGTCAAAACAAGGCATATCCGTGGGCGGGGCACCCCTCAAACAAAAACCCCGGAGCCTGAACTCCGGGGTTTTCGTTAAATCAACCGACGCGACTTAAGCGTCCGGCGTGTCCTTGCGATCGAAATACGCTTTCGTCATCGCCGCGACGAGTGGTGACATCACCAGAAGTGCAACGAGGTTTGGCGCGGCCATCAGGCCGGTCAGCGTATCTGCCAGCAGCCAGAACAGGCTGACGACGTCAGTCACCGCACCGCCTTCTTCAAGCATCAGAACGAACGCACCGCCGAAGACGACAACGATCCAGCTGATTTTGAATGCGAAAATGCTTTTCACACCGAACAGATATTCGCAGCAGCGTTCGCCGTAATAGCTCCAGCCGAGAATTGTGGTGAAGCCGAAGACAGCCAGACCAATCGCAACAATGTGGCTACCAATGCCCGGCAGTGCCTTTTCAAAGGCCATAACCGTCAACGGCGCGCCCGTCTCACAGCCCTCAGGCAGCATGACGAGATCCGGACGAATGAACGGTTCACACATCTCAGGGATCATACCCGATGTCAGAATGACAAACGCGGTGATCGAGCACACGACAATCGTATCAATGAACGTACCGAGCATCGCGACGATGCCCTGGTTTACCGGGTCATTGTTACGCGCTGCGGCGTGCGCAATCGGGGCAGAGCCCTGACCGGCTTCGTTCGAGAAGATGCCGCGCGCAACACCCTTTTGCATCGCCAGCAGCAGAAGACCGACTGTGATACCTGTAGACGCTTCACGGAAGCCGAATGCGTTCGTGATGATACGCATGAAAGCGTTCGGAACTTCAGGCGCGTTGATCGCAACAACGATGATACCAGCCACGAGATAACCAATCGCCATCGCCGGAACCAGCTTCTCAGCCACAGCCGCGATACGTGAGATACCGCCGAGGATCACAGCTGCCGCAGCACCTGCGAGAACGAGACCTGACACCCATGGTGCAACGCCATAGTTTGCGTTCAGTGCGTCAGCAATCGAGTTTGCCTGAATAGACGCGCCTGTCCCCCACGCGGCCAGAATGCCGAAAATCGCAAACAGGCTGGCAAGCCAGGCCCATTTCGATCCCATACCGTTCTTGATGTAGTACATAGGGCCACCCACATGGCGGCCCTCTTCATCAACTTCGCGGAATTTTACAGCCAGTACGCCTTCGCAGAATTTCGACGCCATACCCACAAGCGCCGTCATCCACATCCAGAAGACCGCACCCGGGCCACCAATGGCAATGGCAACCGCCACACCAGCGATATTACCCGTACCGATTGTGGAAGAGAGCGCTGTCATCAGCGCGCCGAACGGCGACACGTCGCCTTCATCCTTATTGTGGTCTTTGCTGAACAGCTGGCCGAAAGCGTATGGAATTTTGAGGATCGGCATAAAGCCGAGGCGAACAGTGAGATAAAGACCGGTACCGAGAAGGAGAAGAAGTACCGGCGGATAATCAATCGCACCAATGAGGGAGTCAGCAGATCCCCAGACGAGACCGTTAACGGTCTCAAGAATTTGAACGAAGCCGTCCATGATGTGCCCTTTAATCTTTTTACGGATCGGGCTGCCCCAATGCGCCCCGATCTCTAGATTTGAACGGCGCAGCCTAAGCTGTGATTTTCATCTGTCCAGCGACAAGCACGCGTATTTGATCGAACGCTCAATATCTGGACAGTCTGGAGGCGTCACCCGGCCTAGCCGATTTCGAACTCCTCATAATCGGCAACAACATCATCAGCGCGTTTCATCGGCCCTGTGTAGTGAGGATTCTTGAAGCGGCGCCTGTCTGGCCCGAAATAGTCCAGCGTACGGATGAAATCACGTCGTTTAAACGTCACCGCATCAATGCGGCGCGCCAGATCAACCGGCTTGAACGGCTTCACCAGAAACTCGTCAATTCCGGCGTTAATCGCCTCGATAATACGTGTCTTTTCTGAGTATGAGGAGATCACGATGACAGGCACAAAGCTGGTCGACCGGTCTGCCTGCGCGCGCAGCCAGCGTACAAACTCGAGCCCCGACGTATTCCCCATGCGCTGATCGGCAATGACGAGATCAAAACGGTGGTCACGATAAAGGTCCATTGCCTCTTCAATCGTGTTCGCTCCGTAGATTTTCTTGATGCCAAACGCTTCCAACGTCACGCTGATCAGGCGACGCATCTGTCGATTGTCATCCAGAACCAGCGTTCTGATAGTTTCTGTACTCAACTCTACCCCCAGGTATCCGGCCAGCAACGCGACGGGACTCCCAACCCTCTTCGTATTTAAGCCATCACCCAGATTACGCCCGTTATGGTGAATAAATTTCTACCAATTTTCTTGGGTTTTGCGCCGTTCGAGACAACAGTGTTAAGAATCATAAAAATATTCGGGAAGGTCATTAATATGTTGAAGCGGATCGGGCAGTTCATAGGACTGCTGGTGTTACTCGCCCTTGTTCTGGTTGCTGTTGTCGTTGTCAGAACAATGACCTTCGGTAAGAGCAATGACGCCTCCCGAATTGAGCTTCCAGCTGTTCCGGAATTCAGCTCCAACGAGATCGCCACACACCTTTCCGACATTCTCCAGCTACCGACCATCACCCTCACTGCGGGCGACCCGCGCCCGGGACAGGAAGGCCCGTGGCTCGAGCTGCGCGACTACCTTCAGACGACCTATCCGGCTTTCAATGCCGCTGCAGAACGCCACCTCGTGGCAGACCACACGATTCTTTATGGCTGGCAGGGCTCGGACACCTCGCTCGACCCGATCCTTCTGATGGCGCACCAGGACGTTGTGCCGATCAATCTTGGCACGGAAGATCAGTGGGACGCGCCGCCTTTCGCGGGCATCGTGCAGGATGGCTATGTCTATGGCCGCGGCACGGTCGACAACAAAACCTCGCTCATCACGATTATGGAAGCTGCCGAAGCGCTCGCGGCATCCGGCTATCAGCCGACACGCTCCATCTGGATTATGTTCGGCCATGACGAGGAAGTCTCAGGCTCAGGAGCGCAAGCTGGCGTCGACTTCTTTCAGGAACGCGACATCCGTATGGAGATGGTCCTCGATGAAGGCTATTTCATCGTTGATCCGTTTCCACTGACCGGCGCGTCGACCGGCGTGATCGGCATTGCAGAGAAAGGCTATGTCACCATCCGGCTGACATCTACCGCGCAGGGTGGTCACTCCTCCACACCGCCGCGCAATTCAGCAAACGTCCAGCTCTCCCGCGCGCTGGTCGCGCTGGATGAGCAGCAAATGCCGGCGGACTTCTCCCGCCCGCCCATGTCGGAAATGATTTCATCTGTCGCCGCAGACATGCCATTCATGACGCGAATGGCCTTTGCCAACCAGTGGCTGTTCCGCCCGATGATCGAAGACCAGTTTGCCGCTGATGGTGCCTCAAACGCGATGATCCGCACAACGACAGCGCCGACCATGATTTCCGGCTCCATCAAGGAAAACGTTCTGCCACAGAACTCCTACGCGCTGGTCAATTTCCGCATCCACCCGAATGACAGCGTAGAAACCGTGCTCGCACACGTCCGTGATGTGATCTCCGACATTGATGGCGTCACAGCTGACGTCGACCAGTCTGGCGGCATTGGCTCTGAGGCCTCCCCAGTCTCCCCGACTGAAAATCGCGCCTATCAGGTGCTGGCGTCCGTGGCGAGTGATGCCGGCGGCGGCGTTCCGGCCGTTCCAGCGCTCGTTTTGGGTGCGACGGATTCCCGCTGGACCACAGAAATTTCAGACAACATCTACCGATTTGCGCCCGGCGTGTTACCTATCGGCGATCTTCAGGGGTTCCACGGAACCAATGAGCGCATTTCAGTTGATAATCTCGAACGCATGGCACGCGGTTACGCGCAAATCATGGTCGCCATGTCGAGCGAATAACAGGTAGCGATATGGCAGACGCGGCAGCAAAAACCGGACAGACCCCAGAAGGCTGGCTGACCGATAGCTGGTATTTCATTTCCACATCAAAGGATCTGAAAGCGGGCGAACAACGCCGCGAAATCCTGCTTGGCCAGCCAATCATGGTTGGCCGGACAAAAGCGGGCGAAGCGTTTGCTATGCGCGATATCTGCCCGCACCGCCTCGTGCCGCTCTCTGCCGGCCAACAGGTCGACACCGATGGCGAGCCAACGGTTCAGTGCCCGTATCATGGCTGGCGCTTCGGCACCGATGGCGTCTGTAAACATATGCCATCGCTTGTTGATGGTGACCCTTACGGCCCGAGCAAGGTGAAGGTGCGTTCCTACCCGATCCACGAAGCCAAAGGCATGGTGTTCGTCTATATTTCGGACAATCCACGCTCGACCGAGCCGCCCGTCGTGCCGCCACCTGATTTCGGCGACATTCCGGACAAGCCGCGCTTTGTAGTCTCGGAAATCTTCAACGCTCATATGGATGACGCGGTCGTTGGCCTGATGGATCCCGCCCACGTGCCATTCGTGCATAACCAATGGTGGTGGCGTCCGCCTTCCACCGGCTTCAGAGTCAAAGAAAAGCAATTCGTGCCTAAGACACGTGGCTGGGCGATTGAACGCCACCAGCCATCGGGCAACTCGCTGGCGTATAAGGCGCTCTTTGGCGGCAAGGTCTCAACCGAGATTGCCTTTCAAATTCCGGGCTTCCGCTGGGAAATCGTTGAAAATGACAAGGCGACGCTGTTCACCCTGACCTGCCTAACGCCAATCGAAGAGAAACAGACCCGCATCACGCAGGTCACTTATTGGGCCAATGCCCCGCTTCTCTCTGTTATGAAGCCGATCCTCATTCCGGCCGCACGCATGTTCCTCAATCAGGACGGCGACATGGTGAACCTTCAGAATGAGGGCATGAAGTACCAGAAGAACATGATGTGGATTGATGACATTGATGTTCAGGCAAAATGGTACCAGGTGCTTAAACGCGCCTGGGTGAAGGCCCGCACTGAAAACGCCGAATTTGAAAACCCGATCGAGCCGCGTGTTCTGAGGTGGCGCAGCTAAGTCAGACAGAAAAAAGGCGCCGCATATGCGACGCCCTTTTCACTCTACACTCTACCTGACTTACAGGTCGATGTCTGTGCGCGTACCTGTCTCGAGGTCCACGCCGGTCTCGCTTGAGCCGATCTGGTCATCGATTTCGCCCTCGGACTCGTCAACGCCATCTACAAGATCGTTGTCAGACAGCGGATATTCGGACACGAGGTCTTCATCAAACGCTGGCAGATCAAGAAACTCTGCTGCGGTCATTTCCAGACGGATTTCGGACTCGTCTTCGTCACCCTGTGCGACGACTACGGTGTACTCGCTTTCAGTGACGAGGATCTCTTCGCCGCCGACTTCGAGGATGCCGCCCGTTTCCACCACGATGTCGCTGACAGCGCCATCATCGTTAAAGGATACGCGCTCGACTTCTCCGACTGGCTGACCTTCTTCATCAAATACTGGCTTATTGACCCAATCGTTGTCATCGGTGAACCCCGTCAGTGTGACGTCGGCTGCGACGGCGACGTCTGTTTCAGTTTTTGTGTATGTTTCCTCACCTGCAAAAGCCGCTGGTGTAATCATTGCGGCAGCAAGTGCCGTAGATGCGATAAGCGTTTTCATAGGATGTCCTCCTGTTTTGCTTTGGACCGTTGCGGACCGATGCAGAGAAAACGGCCAACCCCATCCGGCTGTTCCGTGGCGGGGTGCATTCTTAAATTTTTCTAATATTGGGAACCAATCATACGCGCGGGCACATGGCGTGCGCGTCGCAATAATGACGCAGAATAGCAAAAAAATCCGCGTCGCTGCGTCGCAGCATATGGTCAGAGCGGTATGAGCGCGCTAATTAAACCCATCTCTGGAGGAAATATAAGATGAACATGCCCGCAACGACGGCTGAAACTGCTTCAGCCAGCATTATTATGCCCGACCTCATCGCCTGCATGGATGAGGCCGTATCCAGCGTAGACCTCTATATTGCAGATGCGAAAACGGCGCTGAACGAACTTGTCTCCAAAGATGGCAAGATCGACCGCAAACTCATGGACGTCCATCAACATGCCGCTCACGGCTTTGGCTGGGTCGCGACCTATGGCGAAACGCTGCGCGAAGTCGCTGCATGGGCGCGCCGTCTGGACGACGAAGGCAAGTTTGGCGAAATCGAAGCGCTGCTTACCCAAATCCTGTTTCACGAATATTGCGCCCAGCTGATTGGCGGCATTCCGATGAACCAGGGCGAAACAATCCGCCCGTCCGACATTGGCGTGACAGCTGACGGAATGAAGCACCTTTCGTCTGCGGCGGTCCAGCGCTTCCTCAATGAGGGTAAATCTTCCGAGATCATGGCTGCCGCAGCCAAACACCTGCCTGATGCGCTCGGCCGTGCGACCGTCGAAAATACCGGCCTTGATGAAACGCTGGACATGATCCGTGACCAGTTCCGCCGTTTCTCGGATGACCGCATCGTGCCTTACGCGCACGAATGGCACCTCAAAAACGAATACATCCCGATGGATGTCGTCAACGACATGGCAGAGCTCGGTGTATTCGGCCTGACCATTCCGGAAGAATTTGGCGGCCTCGACATGGGCAAGACGGCTATGTGTGTCGTTTCCGAGGAACTTTCCCGTGCATATATCGGCACAGGCTCTCTAGGTACGCGCTCTGAAATCGCTGGCGAGCTGATCCTTATCGGCGGCACGGACGAGCAGAAAGAAAAGTATCTGCCGAAAATCGCGTCTGGCGAAATCCTGCCAACAGCGGTCTTCACTGAGCCGAACACAGGCTCTGACCTCGGCTCCCTCAAAACGCGCGCAGTTAAAGACGGCGACACATATAAAATCACCGGCAACAAGACATGGATCACCCACCCTGTCCGCGCCGACCTGATGACGGTGCTCACCCGTACAGACCCTGCGACGAACAATTTCTCCGGCCTCTCAATGTTCCTCTGCGAGAAGCCACGCGGCGATGATGCCACCCCGTTCCCGGCTGAAGGCATGACAGGCGGCGAAATCGAGGTACTCGGCTATCGCGGCATGAAAGAGTATGAAATCGGCTTTGACGCGTTCGAAGTTCCGGCCTCAAACCTCCTCGGTGAAGTCGAAGGCATGGGCTTCAAACACCTGATGGCAACATTCGAAGGCGCACGCATCCAGACAGCGGCCCGCGCGATTGGTGTGGCTCAGTCCTCATTCGAAACCGGTCTTCAGTATGCACTCGACCGCGTACAGTTCGGTCGCCCGATCTTCGAATTCCCACGCGTCGCCAACAAGCTTGTCATGATGGCTGCAGAGCTGATTGCGGTACGTCAGCTGACATACTTCTCTGCCCGCCAGAAAGACGCTGGCAAGCGTTGTGACCTTGAAGCGGGTATGGCGAAACTTCTGGGTGCCCGCGCGGCATGGGCTGCAGCAGATAATGCGCTGCAAATCCATGGCGGTAACGGTTTCGCACTGGAGTATCCGGTGAGCCGTCTCCTGCAGGATGCCCGCATCCTCAACATCTTCGAAGGTGCCGGCGAAATTCAGGCGATGGTCATCGCCCGCCGCGTACTCGACACGAAGAACTAATCCTGTAGTCATGAGCCCGGTCTCAAAAAAAGGAGCCGGGCCCATGACAGACTGGAAACTTCCATGGCATGCGCAATGCCTGTGCGGTCAGGTGACAATGACCATATCCGAGCCACCTATGGCGAGCTTTGCCTGCCATTGTCGTGATTGTCAGAAGCTGACAGGTGGCGCCTATTCACTCACCCTAATGCTTCCCGCGCACGGCTTTAGCGCCGAAGGCGAGACCGATATTGGCGGTCTGCATCGTGACGGTCTGCGTCATCATTTCTGCACACATTGCAAGAACTGGCTTTACACGGACGGATTCGTAGAAGGCCTCGTCAATTTCCGGCCAACTCTGCTGGATGATGCCAGCTGGGTTATCCCGTTTGCTGAAACCTTCACCTGCGAACAGCTTCCCGCCGCGCACACGGGCGCGACCATGTCGTTTGACCGCTTTCCTGACGAAAGTGATTTTCCGGCAATGCTGGAAGGCTTTATCAAGAGTGGTATTCACCCACGTTGAGAGGCATATGAATGGCCACGTCCCAATCCACCGTCGATTACATACTCGACCAGCTCTCTTCTGCTGGTGATGTTTCCGCGCGCAAAATGTTTGGCGAGTTCGGCCTCTATCGTGACGGCAAGTTTGTCGCCTCGGTCTGCGACGACACCCTCTTCATTAAGCCAACCAAGCAGGGCCACGCCTTTGCCCCTGAGCAAGAGATGGGGCCGCCCTATGATGGCGCAAAAGACCAGTTCATGATTTCAGGCGACCAGCTTGAAGATGCTGACTGGGTATCAGAGCTACTGCGCATCACGACAGCGGCTCTGCCGGCACCAAAGCCGAAAAAGAAAAAGCAGACGAAGGGCTAAAATCGTCTTTCAGAATATGCTCTGTTCGCAGGGAAATGACCGGAGAAACCTGCCATGCTGTCTATTCAGAAAATGGTTCCTTTGATTAGTTCTGCACTTTGCCTGGCGTGCCTGCCCGCACGAGCGGACACTCATCAGCCCGAAACCAGTATCGTCCGAACCAATCTTGCTGAAAGCAATTGCGAGATCGCCGACAGCGTAAACGCAGCGGGTGCACTGGTCTTCACGTGCACAGGTGAGGACGGCTGGACGCTATTTCTGCACGACTATCTGAATCAGATGACGCTCAGCCTTGAAAACGACGCTGGCGCGAACTCAGGTGAAATGAGGTTTGACCAGAGAGGCAGCGATGGCGAGCTCGGACAGCGTATTGAATGGGTTTATGCGGGTGAAACATTGCTGGGTCTGACAGTTGGGTATTCGGAAACGCCGCTCGCCGGTGAAGCCAACGGCGCATACAATGTCTACTCCATCGCAATAAAGCCGGACCAGACGCCCTCAGCCTGTGTGATGTCGCGTGTGGAATTCGGCCGCGTTCGCGGTGTCACCAGCGCCGCCCGGCAAGTGATCACCAGTATGGCTGACGGCTGGAACTGCGCCGAAGACGAGCGAATTGACTTCTCGCCTGAAACAATCAATGGACAACCATATAGTCAGGCCGTTCGCGAAGCTGCGCGGGCAAGGTCTGGCGAATAGATAAGGAAGTTCCTCATGCCTCAGTTTGATATGCGCGTCGTTCCGGAATCTGCCGTTGCTGGCATGGATGTGATCGAACACACCAAGGGTGCACCGGTCAAAGAAGGCGACAGCAACGAGACCTATCGCTGCGGCGCCTGCAAGACGAAGCTGTTTGTGAATGTCTCACACCATGATGCGCATGGCCTCATCGTGAAGTGCGGAAAGTGCGGAAAGATCAACGTCGATCCGCACCACTGATCACATCAGAAAATAGACGAGCGCCATACCGGCAAAGATACCGATTCCGAGCAGGAAGATTTCCAGCTCGTGGCGCTCGATAAACTTCTCTCCGCGCTCACCAAGCGCCATGACGATACCAGCTTCTGTGAAATAGCGGATCGCGCGTGACAGGGTCACCGCCAGAAGGAAAAATGCGAAGCTATAGCTCGCTGCACCAGCGGCCGCAGCGCCCAGCTGGAACGGTATTGGCGTAATCCCCACCATGAAGAGCGGCCAGAAACCATCTGCCTGAAGCTCGTTGGTTAGGTTCTGATAGGCGCCGGTCGCCTCGAACATGGCAAAGGCTGGCTGCAAGAGCGCCTCATCGGCCCACATGCCCAGAAAATACATCATCACACCGGCAATGACGTTACCGATGAGCAGCGCCGCGGCGACCTTCCATGCGCCGCGACCGCGGCTGGCCATAGCTGGCAGAAAAAGCGGCTCCATCGCGAACAGGATGATGGAGTTCTCAAGAAATCCGATAAACGCACACCAGGGCAGCGCCCATTTACTGTCCAGAAATTCCGAAACGCGTTGACGAAGGCCATTAGGCCGCGCCGGGTTTCGTTTGAAGAAGGGCAGCGAAATATCAGATAACGAAGTCATGAAAGACTAATGCGCGGCAGACACGCCAGTTTCATCACAGGCGACGTTTTCCTCAGCGCAAGGTGATGGCTGAATGTTACCCCGTGACAATTCACGCCTGTTCTTTTAGGTCCGTTGGGTCCATATCAGAGGCGTAAGAAACGGAGTTCTCATGGAACAGGCACTGACAATTGCCATGTATTGCGCAATGGCGCTTCTGGTCGTCATTCTGATTTTCGGCATCGTCAATCTGGCGCGCACCGACCCTGAACAGGCCTCGCGCTCGAACAAGCTGATGCGTCTTCGCGTCATCGTTCAGGCCATCGCGATTGCGCTCCTGGTCGGCGTCGGCATCGTGTCCGGAATGATCAGCTTTTAAATGGTAAAGCTGGACAAGATCTACACCCGCACGGGCGATAAGGGCACAACACGGCTGGCAACAGGTGAGCCGGTTCCAAAATGGTGCGCACGCGTGGAAGCCTATGGCGCCGTTGATGAAGTCAATGCAGCGCTGGGCCTTGCTGCCCTGCATGCGACTAGTGACAACTGGCTGAAAGACGCCATTCTCCGTGTACAAAACGATCTGTTCGATCTGGGCGCCGACCTCGCGACGCCCGACCGCGGCAAAGACCTTGGCTGGGAGCCTCTGCGCATCGTTCAGAAACAGGTTGAGCGCCTTGAAACCGAGATCGACGAGATGAACGCCGATATCCCTCCGCTGGATAGCTTCATCCTTCCGGGCGGTTCGCCGCTTGCCTCTTATCTGCACGTGGCCCGCACGACCGCCCGCCGCGCGGAGCGTCATGCTGCCGAAGCCTATAATGACGAGACAGAGATAATCTCTGATGAGGCTCTGGCCTTCATCAACCGTCTTTCAGACTGGCTGTTTGTGGCTGGCCGCCGCGCCAATGAAAATGGCGCAGCGGACGTTAAATGGGTACCGGGCAAGAACCGGTAGGTACCAACAAAAAAGCGGCGAACTTTCGTCCGCCGCTTTTCGTAATTTCAAACTTGAACCGCGCGCCTAAAAACGGCCAATCACGGCAAGGCGCGCATTGAGCGGCGCCCCGACGGACACCTGATGTGTGCTGTGCGCGTTCGGGAAGTAGAGCTCGTCTGTTGCGTTCTCGACATTCAGCTGCACGCGCAGAGTTTCTGACACATCGTAAAAGGCTGCCGCATCGATACGGGTATAGCTCGGCAGAACCGCGTTATTGCCGTTATCGATAAAGCTCTCATCCTGATAAGTCGCGCCGAGACCGAAGCCGAACGCTTCTGTCACTTGATATGTGCTCCAGACGGAGAACATATGCTCTGGCAGCTCGCGCGGGCGCAGGCCTGTAGGGCCGGACCGGTTCACAATCTCGCCGTCGAGGTTTGAATAACCTGCCGTGATGAACCAGTCATCTGTCAGATAGCCCTGAAGCTGGGCTTCAAAACCGGTGATTTCAGAATCGATCACATCCAGCGTAGACGGGTCATTATCTGCCACCTGCGGAGAGCTTTGCTCGATTTCGAAGATCGCAGCAGTCAGGCTGAGACCGGAGGCAAAATCCCATTTCACACCCGCTTCAAGGTTGGTGAAGGTGTCCGGATCGAGCGCATTGTTGGCGCCATTAATGTTGGCAAACTGCTCACCGGAACGCGGCAGGAAGGTATCTGAATAGCTGCCATAGAAGGAGATGTTCTCCTGCGGCTTCAGAACAACGCCAAGGCGCGGAGAAATCTCTTCGTCCGTACGTGACCGCGTATCGTTTGCAACAACGTTCAGAACTTCAATCTCGAAGCGGTCAAAGCGCGCACCAACGATCACATCAAGCCAGTCCGCGATCTCAATCTCGTCCTGCACATAGGCAGAGAAGACATCGACGCTGGCATGCGTGTCGTCATTCAGGTCCACAGTGAAGTCGTTTGTGGTGGTCAGGCCATTCGCATTCGTGCCGACGCCATTAATGAGGTCGATCGGGCGCTGGACGAAGAAGTCTTCCTGATCGTCCGCCGACTGATCAAAGAAGCTGTTATAGCGATCATTATTGTTCGTCGTGTCGATATATTCTGCACCCGCGACGACTGTATGGCCAAGCGGACCTGTCTCGAACTGGCCAATCAGATTGCCGGACAGGATGAGGTTTTCACGCTGTGTCGTGTCCAGATAGCCATCCAGCGTGACGATGTTCGTCACCGGGTCATAACCCGCTGCATAGAAATTCTGATACATCTTGTCATAGTCGCCATAGAAGGCGCTGACATTGGCTTTCAGATTCTCAGAGAAGGCATGGCTGACGGCTGCGCGCAGGATATGCGCTTCCAGAGTGGTCGTGTTGATGTCGCGGTCACCGAAGACAATGTCCTCAAATGCTTCGACCGGACGCCCGTCTGCGCCTGTCGGGATGCCGCGGTCGATGAAGCGTTCCTGATCGATATACTCGTAAGAGACATCCAGCGTCGTCTGCGGCGAGAGCTGGAAACGCGCTGTCGGGTTTACCGCGAAGATGTCACCCTCGAAGAAGTCACGATGGCCTTCCAGGCTTTCATACATGGCATTAATGCGGAACGCGGAGGTGTCGTTCGGGGAGATATTGTAATCGATCTGGCCGTTATAGCCGCCAAAGGAATTCAGGCCGATCTGGTAGCCTGTAAAGGCTTCGCCAATCTGACCCTTTTTGGTCACACGGTTCAGAATACCGCCCGTACCGCCGCGCCCGAAGAGAAGCGCGTTCGGGCCGCGCAGAACCTCAACCTGCTCCAGGTTGTAGAGCGGGCGATAATATTGGACGTCGTCGCGCACGCCATCGAGGAAGAAGTCCGCCGTCGAGCGCACGCCGCGGAAGACAACAGAGTCGCGGTGGCCTTCGCCCTGGGACGTAGAGACACCCGGCGTATACTCAACAATCTGGCCAATAGAGCTGAAGCCCTGCTCTGCAATCTGGTCCGCCGTCACAATGGACAGGCTCTGCGGCACGTCGATAATCGGCGTCGGCGTCTTCAGCGCGTTCACCTGATCTGTGTAGAGGTAATTGCCCGTCACCTCGACCGTGTTTTGCACCAGCGTATCGTCAGCGTCATCCGCCACAGCCGCAAAGCCGGAAAGCGCCATGGACAGCATGGTTGCGCCGAGAAGTCGATTGCCCAATCGTGTCATGAAATATTGCCCTCCCCTTTTGAGGGCTCCCTTTATGAGAATGATTTTCAGGCTCATTCGCAGAACTAAACACGATTATCAAGAGCAAATGCGAGTTACTCGCAGTAACAACTTGTCACACGTGAATGAGGGACTATCTCAGTCTCACCCGCCAGAATGGCGGAACAGAATGACGTGTTGAATGGTCAGAGGAGAAATCTTTCGCACCTGCACACCAAATTATGCGCAGGCGGAATAAAGTTTCTCTGATCGGGCATTTCGTCGCTTACGCTTGCGTAAGCTTGACGAGGTCGCTCCTAGCATTTAGCACCTGCAGCGAACGGATTACGGCCCGTCCGGAATCCGTAAAGATAATAAGCAGGAAAACCTATTCCTGCGGTGATCACGGAGAACGCCATGAAGGTCCTGGTACCCGTCAAACGGGTAATTGACTACAACGTGAAAGCGCGCGTGAAACCTGACCAGTCAGGTGTTGACCTCGCGAACGTCAAAATGTCCATGAACCCATTCGACGAAATTTCCGTCGAAGAAGCGGTTCGCCTGAAAGAAGCTGGTACAGCAACTGAAGTTGTTGTCGTTTCTATCGGTCCTCAGCAGTGCCAGGAAACACTCCGCACAGCCCTCGCTATGGGCGCTGACCGTGGCATCCTGATCAAAACAGACGACAAGGTTGAGCCACTGGCTGTTGCCAAGCTTCTGAAAGCTGTTGTCGCTGAAGAATCTCCTGAGCTGGTTATCCTCGGCAAGCAGGCGATTGACGACGACTCCAACCAGACCGGTCAGATGCTCGCAGCTCTGCTCGACTGGCCACAGGGTACATTCGCGAACGAAGTTAAAATTGACGGCGGCAAAGCCAACGTCACACGTGAGATTGACGGCGGCCTGCAGACTGTTGCACTCGACCTGCCAGCGATCGTCACGACTGACCTTCGCCTGAACGAGCCACGCTATGCGTCTCTGCCAAACATCATGAAAGCGAAGAAGAAGCCGATCGACATGAAAGAGATCGGTGACTACGGCGTTGATGTTGCTCCACGTCTCACAACTGTCAAAGTGACCGAGCCACCGGTTCGCGAAGCTGGCGAAATCGTTGAAGACGTTCCGACCCTCGTTTCCAAACTGAAAGCGAAAGGCGCACTCTAATGGCTGTTCTCGTACTTGCAGATCATGACAATGCGTCTCTTGGTGACGCGACTCACAAAACTGTAACGGCTGCGACCAAATTCGGTGGCGACGTTGACGTTCTCGTAGCTGGTAAAGGCTGCGGTGCGGTTGCTGAAGCCGCAGCGAAAATCTCTGGCGTTCGCAAAGTCCTCGTGGCTGAGAGCGACGCGCTTGAGAACGCTCTGGCTGAAGCAGTTGAAGCTCTGGTTGTTCCACTCATGGACGGCTATGACGCATTCTTCGCGCCAGCGACAACAACCGGCAAAAACGTAGCGCCTCGCATCGCTGCGAAGCTCGACGTCATGCAGCTCTCCGACATCATCGGTGTCGAAAGCGCTGACACATTCGTTCGCCCGATCTATGCGGGTAACGCAATCGAGACTGTCTCTACATCTGACGCGAAGAAAATCGTCACCGTTCGCGGTACGGCGTTCGACGCAGCTGAAGAAGGCGGTTCTGCAGCGGTTGAAACTGTCGACGCAGCAGCTGGCAACGGCAAGTCTGCATTCGTGTCTCAGGAAATCGTTCAGAGCGATCGTCCAGAACTCACATCTGCCAAGATCATCGTCTCTGGTGGCCGTGCGCTTGGGTCTGAAGAAGACTTCAACAAGTACATGACACCGCTCGCTGACAAGCTGGGCGCAGGCATCGGCGCGTCCCGCGCGGCTGTCGACGCTGGCTATGCGCCGAACGATTATCAGGTTGGTCAGACAGGTAAGATTGTTGCGCCTGAGCTTTACATCGCAATCGGTATTTCCGGCGCGATCCAGCACCTTGCTGGTATGAAAGACTCCAAGATCATCGTCGCAATCAACAAAGACGAAGAAGCACCTATCTTCCAGGTTGCTGATTACGGTCTGGTTGCTGACCTGTTCACAGCCGTTCCAGAGCTCACAGACGCTCTGTAAGGGCGGTAGCCCTGAGCACGCTCCATGCGAACCACAGGTTCGCGGGAGCAAAGTGAACAAACATCCAAATCAGAAAAGCCCGGGCACTGCCCGGGCTTTTTTGTTTTCCGTCGCCTCTACGTCTCGGGCGGCGCGCCATAATCATTCCTAGCCTGATCGCCCTGTTTGAACAGCAGAACAAAAGTCCGAAACAGAAAATAAAAGCCCGCGATGGGAATACAGCAGTACAGAAGAATGATCGCACTCTCGCCAACATCATGCAGCCGGCGAAAGAGGAGCGCATACAAAGGGCAGATAAGAACAATACTGAGCGCTAAGCCAATCAGGGACACAAACATGCCTAGGTCGGAAATGCCGGCCGCTTCGTTCTGCCCCAGAACAATCCTGTCGAAAATCGAGAACGCCGCAAACAAAATGAACCCCAAAACGTAAGCAGCGAATTGAGGCACGAAAGCCTGTTTCGATGTACGTCCCGAAAAATTGAAATAATTAAGCCGGAAATCCCAGAACATACCGGTTAGTGTCATCAACCGCCCCTATTCCTCATCAGTCTTCTCTCCGAACAAGTCCGGTATGACGGATTCATTTGTATGCCAATGCCCGCAGGTTCCCGCGAAGGCGGGAAACCATGCTTAGATATAAACACCGACACCCAGTCAAAGACCTAAGAATGGATGCCCTTCTGCAAGGGCATCGTCGGAGCGTTTCGAAACAGGGCCCTTATGTATCGTCTTTCTCTCCGAACCAGATTTCGCGGCGCATCTTCTTCAAACGGTCTCTGCCTGAAATCGTGCCGAACAAGGCGAGCACAATGATCAGAACGATGCCCCCGACAACGTACCAGTCATAGCCCGCCGGAACAGGTGGCCCCGTGAACCTGTAGACGGCACCTACGGCGATGGCCGTGATGATGACCAGGCCATACCGCACAAATACATTCTTCGGGGTCGGGTCCTTCATGTGCGCCCTATTCCGCCCGATACACGCCGATGAGAATTTTCGGCGGGGTATCGCCCGAAACGCGGAGCGTGCCGACAAACACAGCCTCATTCAGCCAGCCATAACGCCCTTCCGGCGCAATAAAGCGCGGCGTGGTCATGGTGTAGCGCGCGCGGTCATCACTGGCGGGATAGCTCACCCCTTCATTAATGACGCGAATGAAGACGCCATCTTCGGTTTGCAGCGTGTAGTCAGCGACGATTTCCAGCCCGCCATCTGCGCGCTGGAGCTGCCAGTCCGACCCACCCGGCAGAACGGTTGCGGCAAAGTCCGGCCCGCTGAACGTACCGCCAGTGATCGGTATCTCACGGCGCACGCCATTCGGGCTTTCGCCCATCTGGCGCGGCATGCCGATATCGACAACGCCCTCCATCACAAGGCTGAGGGTCGGGGCTGAAACAGGCGGGGCATCCTGTGCCATGGCCATCTCCGTGATCGGGGTAAAACTGATAGCGAGCGCCAGAAGGCCGGTTTTAAGCGGGGTCATGGCGCTTCACACGTGAAGCTGGTGGCGTCGTCTTCCGGTCCTTCACCATTATATGTGACGGTGTAAGGGTGCTCGCAGATCGGGCGCGTGAAGCCTTCTTCGGGATGGGTCGCCTCGATCAAGGCTGGCGCGACACCGGACTGATCCCAGTTTTCAATGGCGGAGATCCAGTCGATGGCCGAGGCCCCGTCACCGCCGGAACAATGCCCCATGCCCGGCACAGAGAAGAAGCGGACATGCTCGCTCGCGACATCCTCGCCCAGCGTTTCAACGACGCTCTTATAATAGTTCAAAGTGTTGTCGTGCGGGATAATGCCGTCCGCCATGCCGTGATAGAGCAGAAGAAGCCCGCCATTCTCCACAAAGGCAGAAAGGTCCGGGTCCATTGCGGTTGTCCGGCCCTGATCATGATCGACCAGCATAGCGAGATGCGTGTCGACATCCATTGTGGCCGGGTCCCAGTCTGGGTCTTCAAGGACGACATTCTGCATATAGCTGGTGCCGATGCGGAAGAATGGCGTCACGTAAGCGGCCCATTCGGACTCGCTGCCATAGGCTGGCCCCGGCATGGCGACCGCGCCATCTCTGGTGATGATGCCCGCATAGAGGCTGCGCGCAGCCTCCACCGCAGAAGGAGAGAGACAGCTCGCCGCCTCATCACCCTCGGCGCAGGCAAGGCTTGCCGGATCGAACGGACATTCGGCGAGGTTGGAGATAATACCGTCGGACAGACCATCCAGCCCGTCACATTCTGCAATCGCGGCGTCTTTCAATAGTCCCAGCTGGGAGACCGGAAGACGGTCATCACTCAGATTATTCAGGAAGTGGATGGAAGAGAGCTGCAAAGGCGGCCAGTTATTTGCCGGTGCACCCGCAATAATCGCATCATAATCGTCCGGATAGCGCTGTGCCTCGACAAGCCCCTGACGCCCGCCAGTAGAACAGCCGAACCAGTATGAGGCATCCGGCGCGGCGCCGTAAAACGCCTCGGTAATATCCTTACCCTTCAGGGTCGTCTCGCGGACGGCGCGGTATTGGTAATCTGTCAGGCGCTCTTCTTCGCCCATCGCCCATGAGAAGTCGCCCATCGCGCCTCTATGGCCGGTGTCTGTGTTCACCACGGCATAGCCGCGCGTCAGCGGCGCTGTCATGGAGGAATAGACGACATCGCCTGCCGCGCCGCCATTGCCAACCTGCATGAAACGGCCATTCCAGCTGTCATCCAGGGGGAGCCAGGCCTCGAAATAAATGTCTGACGCTTCAGTTGGCCGGATAGAGCCCGTCACGCGGCAGAACTCCGGCAGGGCAGATGTATCAACCGGGCGCGCACCCGGGGCGGATGGAAGCTCCAGTGCGCCAGCCTCAACAAGGCCGGAAGAGACAATCACAGTGTCCTCTAGCGCCAGCTCTGCCAACGCCGAACAGCTGTCTCCTGTAGAAACCGTTTCAACGGCAGCTGGCTCATCTTGTGTTGCCGGCTCTGTTGTCTCTGAACACGCCGCCAGCGCGGCCATAGCGATACCGCCAGCCAGACCAGCACGTAGTCGTCTATATGTCATTTGTAGGTGTCTCCCCGCTTTTTGACACTGTCGGCAAAACACAACCAGTGCGCAACCCGTTTTACCTAAGGCGTCTTTTGGCACGGCGCGTCAAAACTCCGTCGCGAGCGGTCAAGAATTGGCGCGCCATCTACGGCATGAGTAGCGCACTTCCAAACCAACAAAGCACACACTGGAGTGGCTTGCGATGAAACCCCCGATATGGCGCGCAATCATGGGCGCCTCTGCGCTTATTCTGTTCGCTATGGCGAGCTTTCTGTTCTTCAACCCGATGGCCACTTACGCCTTCACCGACATGCCGCCGGAAGCCAGTGCCTGCCCACTGGCAGACGCACGCGCGCCTGCAGGGCTTCTCTTGCTCTCTGCGATCATGCTGGCGTCCGGCGCGGCATCGCCCGGTTTTACGAGCACGGCGATCTGGCTGAATGTTCAGCTCTTCGCCGCGTACGGGCTTGCGCGGATTAGCGGCATCACGGTGGCCACGGCGCCATCGAATTCATCACCAAACCGGACCGCCATAGACCTCGCCATCAGCCTCGTCGATGCAGCGATCGTCATGGTGACACGCGACCAACCTTCTTTTCTTTGAGGACTGACCATGCCTGATCAAATGGAACTTGCTGCCCTGTTCGCTCTCGGCTTTTTCACGCTTCTTGTTGCAGGCGTGTTTCAGGCCTTTTCCGACTTTGTCATGGCGGGGCTGAAGCGGGCCTGCCCGTCCGCCGGCGCAGAGGCGATGCAGCATATCAACCGGACAGTTATCCGGTCTGTGTTTGTCGTCAGCCTGCTCGCCATTGCCCCCCTGTCAGCTGCGCTGGCGCTCTATGCGGCGTTCAATATGGAGGGAAGCTCCCGCGCCCTGACGATCAGCGCGGCTGTAATCTATATTCCCGCGGTCTTTCTTGTCACTGCTGCGGCGAACGTACCGCGCAATGAGCGCCTCGATAAGATGGCCGCTTACAGCAATGAAGGCCGCGACTATTGGGCCGTCTATCTGCGCGAGTGGACCGGATGGAACCATGTGCGCACGCTTGGCTCCGCCGCGACAGGCGCGGTTTATATGCTGGCGGCTATTGCGCTCTAACCGAGCGGCTTCAGCTCGCGAATGGTTTCGATCAACAGTCTCAGCCCGTTCGGCACCTGCCTACGGCTGGAATAATAGATGTGAAAGCCTTCACCCGGTGAGGCCCAATCTTCCAGAATGAGGCGCAGGCGTCCATCGTCCAGCGCCTTTTTCATCACGGGCAAGGTCGCGTAGATGACTCCCAGACCAGCGCATCCGAAATTCAGAAGCGCGTTGGTATGGTCAACCGTAATCTGGCCCGGCGTTGTAACGGAAAACTCCTGCGCGCCTGTGCCAAATTCCCAGTCATAAATTTTGTCATTGCCCAGGCGGATACGGATACAGCGATGGCGCCGCAATTCGGTCGGATGCTTGGGAATACCATTCTTTTCAAGATATTCCGGCGAGGCCGCCGCCGACCATATGATCTCGGGCGACAGTTTCTGAGCGACCATATCCTCAGGGACCGTTCCACCATAGCGGATACCGGCGTCAAAGCCTTCATCAACCACATCGATCAGTCGGTTGGTGATTGAGATGTCTACCTCAACCTCGGGATAGCGCTCGATAAACGCTGGCATGACGGGCTCGACAAGCAGCGTAAACGCATCTTCGGGCATATTGATACGCACCCGACCGGCTGGTGCATCGCGATATCTATTGAGCCGCTCACGGGCTTCGGTAATGTCGTGAAACGGGCTTTCAATGCTGGCGCGAAGTTCCTCGCCAGCAGCGGTCAGGGTTACACTTCGCGTTGTCCTGTTCAGCAATCTGACGCCTAATCGCTCTTCAAGACCGCGTATCGCGTGACTAAGTGCGGAAGGCGTTACATCCAGCTCGGAAGACGCGCGCCGGAAGCTTCCCCAGCGTGCAATAGCCATGAAATAGACGAAGTCGGCAATGTCTGCGCGGCTGATATCCATGACACCCTCAAAAGCTGACCTTATTCAGCGTATGAACCTCTGAATGGTTCCATATTTATTGATGAATATTACTCATCAGTTCGTTGGTCAAACGCCATCTATTTCTATGGCGGATAACGAATATCTTTACTCCCAGAAGCGTCGCCTATCGCAGACGCACAACCGCGCCGACACGGTGCAACGGAGAGTAATATGATGAAGACCGCAGGACTGGTTCTCACCGTAGCCGCACTCACTGCCGGATGCGCTCATGCAGGACAAGACACATTGGAAATCATGCGCAAAGCCGACCAGCAAACGGTCGAAGGCCCTGAAGAATACTTCACAGGACGAGCCACAATCACAGGCAATTTCACACGCGACGAGCCATCACGAATCTCAGGCGCGATTGTGACATTCGAGCCGGGCGCCCGCACAGCATGGCACTCACACCCGCTCGGCCAAACGCTGATCGTCACGGACGGTGTTGGCTGGACGCAGGTTGAAGGTGAAGAGCGCGTCGAGTTTTACGAAGGCGACATCATGCTTTGCCCGAAAGACAAGCCACACTGGCACGGCGCGACGCCGGACTCTTCCATGACACACATCGCCATTCAGGAAGTGCAGGACGGTACGCCGGTGCACTGGATGCACCACGTCACAGACGAAGAGTATTACGGCACATCATCTGACGACTAATCCCCGCCTTGGCAGCAGGGCGCGGTACGCTCCCCCCCCAACGGCCGGGCTCTGTCTGTCTTCCGCGATCTCACAGGAGACCTGCCGGAATGACCAAAGAAACTAAAGACACAACCCAAAAAGAGCACGGCCAGCAGAACCGCCGCGCCTTTTTACAGAATTCAACACTTGCGAGCACGGGCCTGTTTCTGGCCGGCACATCACCTGCCCTCGCATCGACGACATCAGGAGAGACTATGACAATCCAATCACGCGGTTACGCTGCTGTTGATGAATCCGGAACACTGGTTCCATGGACATTCGAACGCCGCTCTGTCGGCGAGAACGACATTCAGATCGACATCAAATATGCCAGCATCTGTCACTCTGACATTCACCAGATGAAGGGCCACTGGGGCGAGCAGCAATACCCGCAAGTGCCAGGCCACGAGATTGTGGGCGTTGTCAGCGCTGTCGGCTCTAACGTCACCAAGTTCAAAGTCGGTGACCGTGCCGGCGTAGGCTGTATGGTTGATGGCTGCACAGGCGATGACTGCGCACATGGCGGCGAACAATACAGCCCGGGCACAATCTTCACCTATGGCTACCCATACGACAAATCACCAACCGGTATTTCCCAAGGTGGCTATTCAAACAATATCGTCGTTCGCGACCATTATGCCATCCATATTCCAGAAACGATCAGCTTTGAAGAGGCGGCACCTTTGCTCTGTGCAGGCGTCACGACCTATTCACCGCTTCTGAAATTCGAGCTTGGACCGGGCGTAAAAGTTGGCGTTGCAGGCATTGGCGGCCTTGGCCACCTTGCTGTGAAGCTGGCGGTATCAAAGGGTGCGGACGTTTATGCGTTCACGACAACCGCCGAAAAGCGCGAAGACATTCTGGGCTGGGGCGCGAAAGAAGTGATCGTGGTAGACAGCGATGACGCGTTTCAGGACTATGCCGGTCAACTCGACTGCATGATCAACACGATCCCGTATCAGTACGATGTTGCAGCCTATGCGTCAGTCGTAAAACCGGGCGGTTTCTTCACGCAGGTCGGTATGCCGATCAACTCCGAAGTCACGGTGAACGCGTTGAACCTCGCAGCCAGCCGCGTGAACTTTAACGCGTCACTCATCGGCAACATGCAAGAAACGCAGGAAGTCGTGGACTATTGCGCAGAGAACGGCGTTACGCCGCAAATCCAGATCATTCCGGCAACGGGCATCAATCAGGCATGGGAAGACGTGGTGAATAAGAACGCCCGTTATCGTTACGTGATTGACGCGGCGACGTTCTAGGCCGGGATGCGTATGTGCATTTCAATTGCCGGAGAAGAAATTTGGGTGGAGCTGGATGACAGCTCCACCTCAAAAGATTTTGCTTCGCTCCTGCCCATGACGCTGACGCTCGATGATTATGCGAGCACAGAAAAGGTCAGCGATCTGCCGCGTCGCCTGAATACGGAAGGCGCACCGCGCGGCTATCAGCCGAGCGCAGGCGACATCACTTATTACGCCCCATGGGGCAATCTGGCGATTTTTTACAAGGACTTTGGCTATTCGAACGGGTTGGTCCGGCTTGGCCATATTGCCGGTCCACTCACAGCCTTCACACGGAACAAATCAGTGCGCGCAGCCTTCTCACTCTGACGCGCCATCAACTCTCACTACCGGCTCGACAGAAGCCGGACGAAAGGAAAAACCTCATGATTACGACAGACACATACACACTGAACAATGGCGTCGAGATTCCAAAACTAGCCCTCGGCACATGGATGATCGAAGACGAAAACGCTGCTGATGCCGTCAAAGCAGCCGTAGATCTGGGCTATCGCCACATCGACACAGCACAGGCTTACGGCAATGAAGCCGGCGTTGGCGAAGGTGTCCGCACATGCGGTATCGCACGCGGCGATCTCTTCGTTCAAACGAAGCTTGAAGCGGGCGTGAAATCCTATGACGAAGCCGTCGCATCTATCGATGGGTCACTCAAAACACTTGGCCTCGATTACATCGACCTGATGATCATCCACAGCCCGCAGCCATGGGACGCCTTCAACAGTGAAGACCGTTTCTTTGAAGGCAATCTCGCAGCGTGGAAAGCGCTTGAGGAGGCCCTTGAAGCCGGCAAAATCCGCGCGATTGGCGTCTCCAACTTTGAGCAGCAGGACCTTCAAAACCTGATCGATAACGGCAAGGTCAAACCGATGGTCAACCAGATCCTCGCTCACGTCAGCAATACGCCGTTTGATCTGATCGAGTTCTGCCAGAAAGAAGACATTGTCGTGGAAGCCTATTCACCGATCGGGCACGGCAAAATTCTGGATAATGAGACCATCAAATCCATCGCTGACAAATACAGCGTGAGCGTTCCTCAGCTTTGCATTCGTTATGTGCTTCAGCTCGGCCTCGTCGCTCTGCCAAAGACCGGAAATCCCGACCATATGAAGAGCAATGCCGATGTGGACTTTGAGATTTCAGACGCCGACATGGACGCACTGAAAAATATCGAACCGATCAAAGACTATGGTGATGCCAGCATGTTCCCGGTTTACGCCAAAAAGGCGTAAATCTGTTGGCACACATCATGGAGATCCCGGGCTTCGGCCCGGGATTTTTTTATAGCGGCCTTATTCGCTTAAAGCGGCTTCAACCTCGCCAAGTGTGTTCTTCCCGAAATACATTTCATCACCGACAAAGAACGTCGGAATGCCAAACACGCCGCGGCTGACAGCCGCCTCCGTATTGGCGATAAGGCCCGCTTTCACATCCGGCTCCTGCGTTGCCGCGAGAATGGCTGCGCCATCAAGGCCAGCATCATTCATCACCGAGACGAAGACCTCAGCATCATCCATCTTCTGACCCTCTTCCCACATGGCTTTGAGACCAGCAGCGAAATACGCGACCAGAAAACCTTCACGCTCGGCATAGATCGCGCCGCGCATGAGGATCAGCGTGTTCACCGGAAAATGCGGGTTCATTTTGAAGGCTGTAAGGCCGTGCTTTTTGATGAAGCGGCGCGTTTCTAGGTTTTCATACTCGAGTTTTCCCTTCACGCCGCCAAACGCCATCATTGGTGACTGATTATTCGTCGCCTTGAATATGCCACCGAGAAGAGACGGGATGAGCTTCACCTTCGCGCCGGTACGCTCAAGAATGGCTGGCAGCACTTTGTAGGACAGATACGCATTCGGGCTTCCGAAATCGAAAATGAAATCGACAGTCTTGGTCATACTCTCCCCCTACCAGGTCTCTTTCCAAGGACGCAGATCAAGCTCATGCGTCCAGGCTGTTCTCGGCTGTTTGTGCAGCATCACATAATTCGCAGCGATATGATCCGGATTCAGAATGGCATCGTCGTCGCGCTTCTGTTCCACGTCCGGCACATTCTCGCGGATGAAGTTGGAATCGATGGCGCCATCTACAATCACATGGGCGACATGAATGTTTTGAGGTCCAAGCTCGCGCGCCATGGATTGTGCGAGTGCTCGCAGGCCATGCTTGGCAGCGGCGAAGGCAGAAAAGCCGTTCGCGCCGCGCACACTGGCCGTCGCGCCCGTGAAGAGGATCGTGCCGCGACCCCGCGTTTTCATGCGCGCCGCTGCTTCGCGGCCCGTCAGGAAGCCGGAGAGACATGCCATCTCCCAGACCTTCCGGAAGACCCGCTCGGTTGTGTCAGTGATGGAAAAACGGACATTCGCGCCGATGTTGAACACCGCCACTTCGATAGGGCCAATGTCATTTTCGATGCGCTCAAACAGCGCGATAATAGCCTCTTCGTCGCGCGCATCGCATGGGCAAGCTTCAGCCTTGCCGCCCTCGTCGCGGATGGATTGGGCCAGCTTTTCAAGCGCATCAGCGTGACGGGGACGCCGGACGAGGCAAGCGGTCAGGCCTTCACGTGCAAAGGCCTTTGCGATTGCTGCGCCCGTATCTTCACCAGCGCCAATAACGAGGCACACCCCATTTTTGTCCGCCATCCGCTCCTCCCGATTCTTATAAATCCAGTATCCCCGCAATTCGCCGGATTTGCACGCCTTGTCCGCCCACATCGCTTAATATAAATTTGTTTTATATATAACCTTCATACAATCAATTATACTTTTGGATCGTTTTGGTCTATCGTCTCGTTAGTTTCAGGAGTCCGCGCTCTGTCCGAGCGCTTGGGACCGAAAAAGAAGGAGAGGAAAGAATGGACCCGAACAATTCATCTCGCGGCAAATGCCCGGTTATGCACGGTGGAATGACAAGTTCCGAAACAACCGTAACAAGCTGGTGGCCGAAGACGCTGAACCTCGACATTCTTCACCAACACGATAGCAAGACAAACCCGCTCGGCGACGACTTCAACTACGCTGAAGAAGTTCAGAAGATCGATTTTGACGAGCTGAAAAAAGACATGCTCGAACTGATGCATGACAGCAAGGAATGGTGGCCAGCAGACTGGGGCACATATGCCGGTCTGTTCGGACGCCTGGCATGGCACGCAGCCGGTTCCTACCGACTGGCAGACGGTCGCGGCGGCGGCGGCACAGGCAACATCCGTTTTGCGCCGCTGAACTCCTGGCCGGACAACGCCAACCTCGACAAGGCGCGTCGTCTCCTTTGGCCGATCAAGAAGAAGTACGGCAACAAGCTCTCATGGGCTGACCTGATCGTCCTCTCCGGCACAATCGGCTATGAAAGCACGGGCCTGAAGACATACGGCTTCGCATTCGGCCGTGAAGACATCTACCACCCTGAAAAAGACACGTATTGGGGGTCAGAGCGTGAATGGCTGACCGCAAACGAAGAGCGCTATCCTGAAGACGAAGACCGTTCGTCTCTGGAGAACCCGCTGGCGGCTGTTGTTATGGGCCTCATCTATGTGAACCCGGAAGGCGTGAACGGCAAGCCTGATCCAGCGCGCACAGCGAAAGACGTCCGCGAAACATTCAAACGCATGGCGATGAATGACGAGGAAACAGCTGCGCTGACAGCTGGTGGTCACACAATTGGTAAGGCACACGGTAACGGCGCCGCTGAAAATCTCAGCCCGGAGCCTGAAGGCGGCGAGCTGGAATCCATGGGTATGGGCTGGCTGAACACCAAAGGCCGCGGCGTTGGTCGCGATACGCTGACAGGTGGCCCGGAAGGTGCTTGGACGCAGAACCCGACAAAGTGGGATGGCGGCTATTTTGAAATGCTGCTCGACTATGAGTGGGAGCTGACGAAATCACCGGCTGGCGCACAACAATGGAAGCCTGTGAACATCTCAGAAGACCACATGCCGGCGGATGTTGAAGACCCATCCATCAAAACCATGCCGCTCATGACTGACGCGGACATGGCGATGAAGGTCGACCCGATCTATCGCGAGATCATGGAGAAATTCCGTAACGATCACGAGTACTTCTCCGACTGTTTCGCACGCGCTTGGTTCAAGCTGACCCACCGCGATATGGGTCCGAAAGCCCGTTATCTCGGTCCTTGGGTGCCATCTGAAGACCTGATCTGGCAGGACCCGGTTCCGGCTGGCTCAACCGGCTATGACGTGAACGCTGTCAAAGCGAAGATTGCCTCTAGCGGTCTGACGGCTTCCGAAATGGTCTCCACAGCCTGGGATTCTGCGCGTACATATCGCGGGTCTGATATGCGTGGCGGCGCAAACGGCGCACGCATCCGCCTTGAGCCGCAAAAGCACTGGGCAGGTAACGAACCGGATCGTCTGGCGAAAGTCCTCGGCACACTTGAAGCGATTGCCGAGCAGACCGGCGCAAGCGTTGCGGACACAATCGTGCTGGCAGGTAATGTCGGCGTCGAGCAAGCTGCGAAAGCCGCTGGTGTAGACGTCACCGTTCCGTTCACACCGGGCCGCGGTGATGCGACTGACGACATGACAGACGGAGAATCCTTCGAGCCGCTTGAGCCTCTGGCTGACGGCTACCGTAACTGGCTGAAGCAGGACTATGCTGTAACACCGGAAGAAATGATGCTGGATCGCACTCAGCTTCTCGGGCTCACAGCGCCTGAAATGACAGTTCTCGTCGGTGGCATGCGTGTCATTGGCACAAACCATGGCAGCACCAGGCATGGTGTCTTCACTGACCGTGTCGGCGCGCTGACGAACGACTTCTTCGTCAACCTGACGGATATGGGCAATACGTGGGAGCCTGTCGGCGAAAATCTCTATGAGATCCGCGACCGCAAAACAGGCGCAACCAAGTTCACCGCAACACGCGTTGACCTGGTGTTCGGCTCCAACTCCATCCTCCGCTCCTATGCAGAGGTCTATGCTCAGGACGACTCGAAAGAGAAGCTCGTTCACGACTTCGTTGCAGCATGGACCAAGGTCATGGAAGCAGACCGGTTTGACACACGAAGCTAACCCTTTCTCGGTGTAGTGTGTCAGAGCGCCGGCCCTATGGGTCGGCGCTTTTTCTTTGGGGAAGCAAAACTCTACAAACCGTCTACTTGACTCACCTCGCGTCATCTCTGATCTGAGGCACATAAAACAAGATGATGTGAGGAAACTATACGATGAAACCTTATTTTGAGCTGCAGGAAAACAAGGTCATCGCTTCCGAACATTGCGCCGGCCCGTGGGACCCGAGCATGCAGCATGGCGGCGCGGTTTCAGCCCTCATCGCGCATCTAGCAGACACGCTTCCATCCGAAGTGCCAATGCAGGTATCCCGCCTCACAATTGATCTGAAGCGCCCCGTACCAATGGGCGAGCTGGGCTATAAGATCGACATCAACCGTCAGGGCCGCAACATTCAGGCGGCTGATATTTCCCTCACGCATGGCGACAAAGAAGTCTGCCGCGCTTCCGTTCTGCGCATCCGCGAAACAGAGTTTGGCGACCTGCCTGAATCAGTGAACCCGCCGCCTGCACCGTATGAGCGTGATGGCGAGAACATGCCGCTGAACCGGTTTGCCGGCTTTAACGAGCACATCAGTATTCAGGAAGCGACCAGCCATCCCCCACATATGAAGCGTGCTGCATGGTTCCACATTCCGCGCCCGTATTTCGGACATACCGAGACAACGGCCCTGATGCGTGCTGCCTCTACCGGCGACTATTGCAACGGGTTTGGCGGCGGTCTCGACTTCACCAAATGGACCTTTATCAACGCTGACCTCACCCTGCACTTTGCGCGTAAGCCGGTTGGCGAGTGGATCATGCTGACGGCCAGCGCGTGGATGTCAGATAATGGTTCCGGCCTTGGCTATGGCGAACTTGCCGACGAGAGAGGCTTTTTCGGTCGCGCCGTGCAATCTCTGGTGATCGGCAAGCGCTAGTCGGCGAGCGCCTCTTCCAGCAGAGCGGCCTGTACATTCCAGGCATCTGTACCGGGCGCAATCAGCTCGACATGCCCCGTATCAGCAACTTCAACGAAGCGCGCTGAACCACCGGACGCGATGACTTGCGTCGTAAAGCCCTCACCCAGAACAGATGGCGCGATCCGGTCATACTGACCATTCACGCTGATCTGTTCACTTGGGGCAGGCTGTAAACGGCTGGATGATGTGTCCGCGTAAACATCGGGCCGCTCAGGCGTCGCCTCGCCGGTCAGCTGGCTCTCAATTGCGGCGAGACAGGTATCCAGCGTGACTGGGCTGGAGGCCTCAAGGTCTGCAAGCCCACCTGAATTTACAACGCTTCGAAACTCGAACGTCTGCCCCTCTCCATAGACGGCGCTCTCTGCCGGCAATTGGTCGCGCGCAGCAAGCCAGGTCACAAGATGCCCGCCTGCCGAATGACCAATGCCCGCCACACGGCTTGTATCGAGTCCGAAGTCTTCGCCACGCTCAAACAGAGCCTCGGTCGCCGCCGTTACATCAAGATAAGTGCCCGGATATCCGCCGCCATCTTCATCCACGCCGCGATATTCAATATTCCAGACAGCAAGCCCGCGTTGGCGCAGATCCTCCGCGGCGTAGTTCATGAGTGTCCGGTCGGCGATTGCCTTTTGCCAGCACCCACCATGCACCATGAGCACCACCGGATGCGGCCCCTCACCGTCCGGCTGCCAGAGGTCGACAACCTGCTGATGCAGTGGGCCATAAGATAGGCTCATTTGTGGTTCCGGACGGTCACGTGAAAGCAGGTCTGGCCATGTCATCAGCTCAGGCGGGGACGTTTCCACAGGGCTCACCTCATTTGTGCTACAGGCCGCAAAAGACACACAGGCGAAAAAAGCTATGACACTCGTTCGAAATTGCATTTAACCCGCCTATCTCTCAGACTGCGCTCTTTAAAGATACGTGACGCCAGTAACGCCCGAGGCCCGATAAATGTCCACCACCGGTTTTCCGAAAAGCCTTGAAGACGCTCACGCTTTTGACGCAGCAGATCCACTGGCGGCACATCGCAACGCCTTCTCCATGCCGGAAGGCGTCACCTATCTGGTAGGTCATTCACTCGGCGCGGCGCCGGTTAAAGCATTGAAGCAAGCCAACACAACAGCTGGCTCAGACTGGGCCTGCGATATTGTCGGCTCATGGAACACCGCAGACTGGATCAACCTGCCTCAGACGACAGGGGCGAAGATTGCCCCACTCCTTGGCGCGGCGAACGATGAGGTGATTGTCTGCGACAGCGTTTCGCTCAACCTCGTCAAGCTCGCCTCAGCTCTTATGGAAACCGGCGGGCATAAGCGTCGCCTCATCGTCGAACGCGAAGAATTTCCGACCGATCAGTATATGATGGCAAAGCTTGCGAGCCTCGTCGGCGCAGAGCATGTGCACGCGGACGCTGGCGGCGGACTGGCCGCACTCAAAGACGGCGGTATTCTTGTCAAAAGCCTCGTTGATTTCCGCACAGGACACATTGCCGATCTCAGCGCACATGAAAAGGCGGCGCGAGCATCGGGCGGCGCGATCATATGGGATCTGAGCCATGCAACGGGCGTGCTCGACCTGCGGCTGGCTGATTGGGGCGCGCGCTATGCAGTCGGCTGCACCTATAAATACCTGAATGGCGGCCCCGGCGCGCCGGGCTTCATCTATGTATCGCGCGATAAGCAAAACGAGCTTTCAACGCCGCTTCCGGGCTGGCTCGGCCACGCAAACGCCTTCGCTTTTGAAGACGAGTATATACCGGCAGATGGACTGAAGCGCTTCATCTCGGGCACACCGCCAATCCTTTCCCTCGCCACGCTGAACGCGGCGCTTGAAGTCTTTGAAGGCGTCAATCAGGCAGACCTTCAGGTTAAGGCGAATAGGCTTGGCGATATGTGTCTGCATGTTTTTGAGGAACTTGGCCTTGCTTCAACCTCACCGCCTGTCGGTAGCCCGCGCGGCGGCCATGTCAGTGTCTGCCACCCGGAAGGCTATGCCATTTCGCGGGCGCTCGCTGATCAGGGCATCAAGACAGACTATCGCCCGCCGGACACGATCCGCTTCGGGCTTTCACCGCTGTATCTGAGCTATAGCGAAGTCTGGGCTGCACTTGAGACCTTCAAAGACATTCTCGCCCGCGAGACCTGGCGCGACCCGAAATATCAGGTCCGCAGCACCGTCACTTAAAGCTCAATACTCACCTTCACGGCTTTGAACGCTGGCGTCTTACTGCGCGGGTCAACATCCGTGTTCACCAGCACATTGGCTTCCGGATAATATGCCAGAAGATCACCTTCCGGCACATCGAACGGATAGAGCTCGACCGCCTCCATCCGACCTGCATCAGACACGAGGTCAACCTTGTCGCCAGCCGTCTTGCCGAGCTTTGCGATGTCAGCAGCGTTCATCATGACAAGCCAGCGATGCGGCGTGCCGCGATAGCTGTCTTTCTCTTCGTAAATGATGGAATTGAACTGACCTTCTGACCGGAGGGTCGCAAGCGTGAAAGGCCGCGCCTCGGCGCGCGGTGGCAGCTCATTAGCCTGAAACTTTGCGCGGCCATTTGGCGTCTTGAAGCGGGGTGTGTGAACCAGCCGCCCTTTGATATGAAACTCGCGCTTTGCGACTTCGATGTCTTTCAATCCGTCCAGTTCAGGCAGGACATCACCAATCGCATCGCGCACCGATGCGTGACGACCGAAAGCTTTAAAATCGAATGGCAGGTCTTTCAGGATCAGCGCACCGAGATCTGACAGGATCACACTTTCAGGGCGCACATACTCGAAGCGTTTAATGCCACCATCTGACAAGCGTACATAGTTGAACATGCTTTCCTGCGTCGTCGGCTCCCATTCCTCGTCGCGGGCGGTGACCGGCAAAATGAGCACATCGCCGTCTTCGTCTATGCCTTCAAAATGGCCCTGATTGAGCGTCGTCGTCAGAAAGAGTTTGAACCCGATTTTTGAAAGCGCTTCACGCGCAAACTGCGAGTTCGGGTTCGCCGCAAACAGATTGCCGCCCATGATGAGCGCCGCATCTACGTCGCCAGTATGTGCTGCCTGCATACAGGACATGGTGTCCATGCCTGCCGCTTCAGGCAGCTTCACGCCGAACCTTGCTTCGATGCGCTGGACTACATCTTCTGCTAGCACAGGCTTCACGCCAATCGTACCAATACCCTGAACGTTGGAATGCCCGCGAAGTGGAAGCAGGCCTGCGCCCGGACGACCGATCATACCGCGAAGGAGCGCAAGCGCCGCAATCTCTTCGATATTCTGCACGCCATGCAGGTGATGAGTCATGCCCATACCCCACGCAAAGACGGCATTCTCGCTCGCAATATAGACGTCAGCGATGGCTTCGATCTGGTCTCGCGCCACGCCGCAACGTGAGAGTATCTCACCCCATTCGAGGGCTTCGATTGCTGTTTTATACGCCTCGAAACCATCTGTGTGCTGCGCGATGAAAGCCTCGTCCAGAGCACCTTTTTCCAGCACGGCTTTCGCAATGCCCTTCATGAGCGCCATGTCCTCACCGATTTTCGGCTGGACATAGTGAGAGGCAATCTCTGAACCACCTTTCAGAAGCGATTTCGGGCTTTTCGGCAGCGCAAACTTCTGCAGGCCCGGCTCTTTGGCCGGGTTAATCACCACGACTTTGCCGCCGCGGGCGCGACAGGCCGCAAGCTGGTGAATAAAGCGCGGATGGTTGGAAGACGGGTTCGCGCCGATCACGAAGATGAGATCGCAGCGCGTGAGGTCTTCCAGCTCGACCGTACTTGTGCCCGTACCGATCGTAGAACCAAGCGCAACGCCCGTCGCCTGATGACAATAGTATGAGCAGTTATTGACGTTGTTCGTACCGTACAGGCGCGCCAGAAGCTGAAGGATAAACCCTGCCTCGTTAGACGAACGACCCGACGAGTAGAAAAAGGTCCGGTCTGGCACGGTGGCGAGAAATTTCTCTGCGGCAAACGCCATGGCGTCATCCCAGCTTACACGCTGGTATCGGTCCTCGCCCTTGCGCTTCAGAACCGGAAAGCCGAGCCGACCGAGCCGCTCCGTTTCACGCGGTGTGAGGTCCAGAAAATCAGAGACTGGATGATCAAACACCTCGACCGGAATTTCGTCCTGAATATCGGTCGATTGGGCCTGAACGGATTTGTTGCAGACGGCTGGGAACTCGCCCAGCTCGTTCGTCATGCCGCCAAGCTGGCCACCCATGCCGAGCGCGCAGGCTTTGCAGGTATTGTGCGCCGTTAGCGCCTTCGCCGCTTTGGCAACGCCAATCCGGTTTACCGTCGCCAGCGTGTAGAGAATTTTCTTAGCGCCGCCTCCGGCCTGTGCAACGGGCATCGCGCCTCACCTTTTCAGAACTCACCTGAGGATATTGTAGCGAAGGCATACACGGCAAGCCGCTTTACAGGCGCAATATTATCCCGTTCCATGAAACCTCAGTTGGGGGACATTATGCTTCGCGATCACATTGCCCGGCAAACCGATCAGGACCCGCATTTTCATTGGCGCGGCGAAAACGTCACGCGCATTGAAAACCTGTCCGATATCGTGTTCGCGCTCGCCTTTGGCATGCTCGTTTCTGCCAGCACACCGCCCACGACCTATGGCGAGCTACTGACGCACTTATGGCTGATCCTGCCTGTAATCGCAGGCTTCAGCATTCTCGTGCTCATCTGGAATGCGCATTACATGTTTTTCCGCCGCTACGGCCTCACGGATGCGACGGTCGTCCTGCTGAATGCGGCTCTATTGCTGCTGGTTCTGTTTATCGCCTATCCGCTGCGCTTTATTTTTGATGGCCTTTTCGGCTATCTGCTCGGCGCGTTCGCGGGCGACTGGTCGCGCATGATCGAAACCGGAATGGGCTTTAAAGAGTCGAGCCATATTATTGCGATCTTTTCGATCGGTTATTCAGTCGTGTTTCTGGTGATTGCGCTGATGTATGGCCACGCCCTCAAAAAGAAAGATATTCTCGGGCTGAATGAAACCGAACTTGCGCTCACGCGGCGCTCGGTCTGGCATTACTGGATAGACGTACCGCTCGGCTTCATCGTAGCGGTCTGCGCGCTTTTCACTCCCGTAGGCCCGTTTTCAGCTTGTCTGCTCGCCTTGTCCGGAGTGAGCGCCATGTTTTTGAGAAGCCGATTTCCTATGCCGAAAGCGGCGGACGATCAGGTATCAGTAGAAACTTCGTCCCACGGCTGATCCATATAGCCAATCAGCCAGTTCAGCGCGTAGTGACGCTCGAACACAACATCCCATACCATACCGGCCGGAGGCGCTTCGCCTTCAATCTGCGCCTGACGCAGGGCCCAGTGCATGCGGTAGATCAGATCAGCCTGATCCATAATCTCTTCCTGAGAACGCAGCTCTGCGCGGCGACGAAGGCCGAACGAACCGTTTGAAAGCAGCGTGTCTGCAATCGCATCAATATCGCAAACCTCGCCCGGATGGCCGAGCTCTTCGCGCAGACCAACAGCCCAGAGCAGAACTTCTACGTTCTCGAATGCCCAGCTGTATTTTGCACGTTCGTCACGTGTCGGGGTTTCATTCTGAAGGAAAGCCATTTCCTCAGGTGTAAAAACGTCAGCGACATCGAAATTATAAATCATGCTGTCGGTGAGACCGCGATCCATTTCGCTGGCATGAACCGCAACAACGGCGAGCGCCAGAAGACGGTCGATCACGGCATCGCTGTCGCGGCGGACTGTCTCGTCAGCAATGTTACGCGCTGGCAGATTGTCGTTTACTGGAATGCCATTTGCGCGCAGCCAGTCATTGGACCGCTCGCGGCGTGCAACGGCTTCGCGGTCGGCACTATTCGCAAGCGCGGCAATCGTCTGTGCGCGAGGATGCTCTGGTTCGGCGAGTGTATGGGTCTGCGCCTGCGCAGCAGGAACCAGACCGGCACACATGAAAGCCAGTCCTGCAATCCATGACAGTTTCGACATCGGGCACGTCTCGCGCTGATCGCCCCAAAAGGAGCCGGACAAAAAGAATCGCGCCGATGAAGCTCACCGGCGCGTTTGCAGTATCTGGGTTTTGGGGGAATTCAAGCGCGCACAATCAGCACTGTGCCATCGACCTGATCCACTGTGACTTCCATGTCACCACTTATGACAGAACCGTCACAAACACGGGCCATCCAGGTGGTATCACCGACCTTGACCCGGCCTTCGCCGCTGATGAAATCAGCCGTTGCGATAGCCTTCTTACCGATCAGTGACGCACTGCGTTCGTTCAGATGCGGACGATCTGAGTTTGGTTTCCGCAGATCGGCGAAAGCCGTCCGCCCCAGAATGACCAATCCGATACCGGCAATGGCAAACACCACGAGGTGAGACTGCCATCCATTCAGCCCCTCCGGCGCGAACAAGCTGAATAGCGCTGTCAGGAAAGCCGCACCGGATAACCAAAGAAGGTCGTAGGTGCCGAACATCATCTCAAGGCCGATCAGGACGAGGGCCAGCCCCAGCCAGTGCCAGGGGGTGATCACCTCAAAAAGAGAGAAGATGATCTCCATTATTTAGGGTCTCCCCACGGACCTTTCGGACCATTTGGAAGTGCGCCGCCATTACCGAGCGCCTTAATGCCCTCAAGCGTACCGAGGATGGATGAGAACTCAGCCGGAATGATAACAGTCTTCTGGTTCGGAGAGCTTGCAAGCTTCTCGAAGGCTTCGACATAGCGCTGGCCAAGGAAGTAGTTGATGGCATTCACGTCACCGCCAGCAATCGCCTCGGAAACGAAGGCTGTCGCTTTAGCTTCCGCCTCGCCTTCACGCTCTCGCGCTTCAGCATCACGGAACGCAGCTTCACGGCGACCTTCAGCTTCCAGAATAGCAGACTGTTTCATACCTTCGGCCCGCAGAATCTGAGACTGTTTCTGGCCTTCTGCTTCCAGAATTTCAGCACGCTTCATACGCTCTGCCTTCATCTGGCGCGCCATGGCTTCAGTAATGTCAGCAGGTGGTGAGAGGTCGGCGATCTCTATACGCGTGACTTTAACGCCCCACGGGTTGGTCGCAGCATCAATGACCGACAATAGGCGCGCATTAATGTCATCGCGGTTGGACAGAACTTCGTCTAGGTCCATGGAACCAACCACTGTCCGGATGTTCGTCAGCGCCAGGTTTGTAATCGCGCGGATCAGGTCATTCACTTCATAAGCCGCAGAAACGGCGTCGATAACCTGAATATAGACGATCGCATCACAGGAGACCCGCGCGTTATCTTTGGTGATCACATCCTGCTGCGGCACATCCAGCACCGTCTCCATCATGTTCATTTTCTTACCGATACCGTCCATGACGGGGATAATCACATGCATGCCCGGCCCGAGCGTCTTGGTATATTTGCCGAAGCGTTCAACCGTCCAGTTATAGCCCTGGGGCACAAATTTGACGGCGGTCCGGACGGCAATCAGGCCGACGACGATCGCAATCAGAATGAAAACAAGATTTTCCATAAGCATTCCCCTTATTGTGTTGATTATGTACAGAATGTAATGTTGGACTTTATGTTTTTCAATAAACCTTGGTTGTTTTTCGTGCAGAATCGGGCAAATTCCGCCCTACACCGTTCAACCCCACTCATTCTGACAGAAATTATCCATTACCCGTATTACGGCGTTTCAGCCCTGTTAGAACCGCGCAAAACGCTCCCGATCAGGTGAAAGCTATACCGCGCTGATGACACTTTCGCGGCAGCCGCGAATTACCGCAAGTTGTGAATTTACTCTACATTTCCCCCTTGCTCTCTGCCCCAGTTCCGTCCCAAATCATGGAAGGGAAACAACTGGCGGGAGATTTGCGTGAGCGCAGAGGACACCATTATTGGGATTGATCTGGGAACGACCAATTCCCTGGTGAGCGTCTTTACCGAAGATGGTCCTGTTCTGATCAAGAACGCGCTTGGAAGCTTTATGACGCCCTCAGCCGTCGGCTATTCCGATGACGGCACACTTCTGATCGGACAGGCCGCCAAGGACCGTTTGGTTACGCATCCAAAGCTCACAACGGCTCGCTTCAAGCGGTATATGGGTACCAACCATGAAGCGATGCTAGGCAAGAAAAAGTATCGCGCCGAAGAGCTTTCCGCGCTCATCCTGCGGTCTCTGAAAGACGACGCCGAAGCTCATCTCGGCCATGCGGTCACGCGGGCCATCATTTCAGTTCCAGCCTATTTCAATGATGTTCAGCGTAAGGCAACGAAAGCCGCGGCCGAAATGGCGGGCTTGAAAGTCGAGCGCCTGATTAACGAGCCAACGGCGGCGGCGCTCGCCTATGGCCTTCAGAACCGGGATGCCGAAACCACCTTCCTTGTCGTCGACCTTGGCGGCGGCACGTTTGACGTTTCCATTCTGGAGATGTTTTCAGGCGTTATGGAAGTGCGCGCGTCCTCCGGTGATGCCTTTTTGGGCGGCGAGGACTTCACCGACACGATGATGGCGCATCTCGCTGAGAAAGCCGACCTCACACTCGACAAACTGTCCGCAGAAGAAACCTCACGTCTTCGCGCCGTTGTAGATACGCTGAAGCACAGGCTGACCGAAGGTCATGAAGCAAGCGCCAGCTTTGTTCTGAAAGGCAAAGATGTCCCGCTGACCATCAGCCGCACGACGTTTGACGAGATCACAGAGCCACTGACCAAGCGTATTCGCCTGCCAATCCAGCGCGCCATTTCAGACGCAGGCCTTAAGGCTGAAAATATCGACCGGATTCTTCTTGTCGGCGGCGCAACCCGAATGGATTGCGTACGCGGCCTGATCACGCGGCTGTTCAAGCGCTTTCCGGAGCACGACATCAATCCGGACCATGTCGTAGCCCTCGGCGCAGGCGTTCAGGCTGGCCTCGCTTCCCGCCATGAAGCGCTGGACGATATGGTGATGACGGACGTTGCGCCGTTCACGCTCGGCTATGAAACCTCAACCGAGATCAGCCCGAACGTCTTCGAGCACGGTCATTTCTCACCGCTGATCGAGCGCAACACCGTCGTTCCGGTGAGCCGCTCTCACGTCACCTACCCGCTGCAAAAGGGCCAGACGGAAATCCTCTTCCGGATTTATCAGGGCGAAGCACCGTTCGTAAAAGACAATGTCAAAATCGGTAGCCTGTCAGTGTCCATCCCGCGCAACACGAAAGACTATGAAGCCGTCGATGTCCGCTTCACCTATGACGCCTCCGGTATTCTGGAAGTTCTGGCAAAGGTCATCTCCACCGGCAAGGAAACCCGTCTCGTTATTGAAGGTAATCCGGGCTCGCTCAGTCAGGCTGAGATAGACGCCCGCCTGATAGCGCTGGAGGGGCTGAAAATCCATCCGCGCGACCAGCAGGAAAACACGGCATTCATGGCCCGCCTCTCAGCGCTTTATGAAAGCCTGCTTGGCGGCGAGCGGGAAATGGTGCGCGAAATCATTCGTGAATTCGAAGGCGCGCTTCACTCACAAGATGCGCGCGTGATCGCAGATTGCCGCCAGCGCCTTGAAGAACCGGTCGTTCGACTGGAAAACAAAGATGTCTTTTGAAGACCCGTTTCGCTATTTTGAACTCAGCCGGAAAGACGCGACCGCCGCGGATGTGAAACGCGCTTATGCGAAGCGGTTGAAAGTGACACGGCCGGACGATGATCCGGCCGAGTTTATGCGCCTGCGCAAGAACTTCGAGAGCGCGCTCAACTCGATCAAATGGCGTGATGAGGATCGTGCCAACGGTTATGACGATACATATGAGGACGAGGAAGAAGACAGCGACGCAGACAATGTACTCGCTGATAATCCGCCACAGCCTCCGGTCAGCGCAGAGCCCGAATTTGCGCAAGCACCTGACCTGGCGCCCGAAACTGTACCGCCGCCTCCTGCGGGGGCTGAGTGGTCCGAAGATGATGCAGACCCGTTTGGGCCGCACACGCCGCCACCGGCAGAACCGGCCACACAGCCCTGGGGCTTCACGCCAGATGACCAGACACTGGTCAAGAACGCCGTGGAGCAGATTCGCACGTTGATGGACGATGCAGAGCGGCGCCAGAAATGGAGCGCCTGGCTTGCCATTCTGGATAATGAACACCTTGAAGGCATCGACACCTTCCAGATGCTATCATACCGGCTGCGAAACCTTGTCTGTCAGGAAACGAGCCCTGAAGAAGGCCGCACCGTGGCGAGGGTTTCAGACCGTATCAGCCCTACCATTCTGCTTCATCTCGATGACCGGTTCGGCTGGTCCAAACAAACTGGCACTGACTGGGTCACGCGAAATGAAAACCTCTGGATCAGCCGCCTTGTTGAGACAGCCGCCATTGCCACTGGGCGTCAGAGCATTACGCCTTGGGAAAAAGCCCAACGCGAATTGAAAGCTCAGGCAGAAGGCGGAAAACCTTCGCGTTTCTCCAAGAAGACGGAGCGCACGGTCGCCATTGCATGGATCGTCGCCCGCATTGCCCTCATCCTCGTGCTAATCAATTTCATAGGATACCTGCTGCGGGAATAATGGCCTTTCAACACGCGACAGACAGAACACGTCGTCCCAAAAAGTATCGTGCCTGCAGGAAAAAGTATCACCGCCAGAGCAAACAAGTGTTGCAGCGCAGCACGTCCGTGATAGCGTCGCGAAAAAATAGAATACCAAATATGCAGGGTAAAAGCTGGTCATGACTGAACTTCGCAAGATCGGTGTCGTAGGCGCCGGTCAGATGGGTAACGGCATTGCGCATGTGTGTGCGCTGTCAGGATACAACGTCGCTATCAACGATATTGCCGACGAATCCCTCAAAAAAGCCGATGCCACGATCCGAAAGAACATGGCCCGTCAGGTCAGCCGCGAAGTTATCTCTCAGGAAGAGATGGACACCGCCATGGGCCGGATCACCTTCTCAACCAGCATGTCTTCACTGTCAGACGTCGATCTCGCAATCGAAGCGGCGACAGAAAAAGAAGCGATCAAGGTCCAGATATTTGAATCGCTGGTGCAAGCCGTTCCGAAAACAGCATGGCTGGCATCCAACACATCTTCGATCTCGATCACGCGTCTCGCGTCTACGACCGACCGCCCGGAACGCTTTATCGGCCTGCACTTCATGAACCCGGTTCCTGTCATGCAGCTGATCGAGGTTATTCGCGGCCTGGCGACCGATCAGGAAACCTACGAAATGGCACTCGGTTTTGCCGAACGCCTGCACAAGACCGTTGCAAACGCAGAAGATTTTCCGGCCTTCATCGTAAACCGCGTTCTGATGCCTATGATCAACGAAGCCGTCTACACGCTTTATGAAGGCGTTGGCACGGTTGAAGGCATCGACACAGCGATGAAACTCGGCGCGAACCACCCGATGGGTCCGCTGCAACTGGCTGACTTCATTGGTCTGGATACCTGTCTGTCTATCATGCAGGTCCTGCATGACGGTCTCGCGGATACCAAATACCGCCCATGCCCTCTGCTCGTGAAATATGTGGAAGCAGGATGGCTTGGCCGCAAAACCGGTCGTGGCTTCTACGATTATCGCGGCGACGAGCCGATCCCGACCCGCTAGGCTAAGCTCTTCGAGCCAACAAAACCCAAAAGCGTCGCGATTAAGTCACGGCGCTTTTTTGTTTTCGGCTAGAGGCGCAACAAAAAATTGAGTGTACAGGGAAACTTTGCGACCATATCCCGTCCCAAATGATTCCCGTTCGGATCCACCTGCGCTAAGACAGGGGCCACAAAGGTAGACCAAATGAGTGACGACCAACAGCGCGTAAGTCTGGACATGCTCGAGACACGCCTGCGCGAAGCAGAAAGAGAGCTCGTGGCCGCTATTCAGAAGCGCGCGCGTGCTGGTGCGCATATGCGTACAGCTCTGCGTGGTCAGGGCGATGCACTGGCAATGGCCGTCATGACGTGTCTGGAACGCCTGAAGCGTCAGTCTGCCAAGCTGGATCTTGCCGAACTCATGCTGCGCTGGCACGTGGAATTCCCGCTCGATATGTATGATGCAGGCCTACAGAATGTGATCGTCTCCGGTGCTGAACAGCACCGCATCATGGAACAGGCGCGCAACATGTTCGGCTATGCCGCGCCGCTGCAGTACAATAAAGACCAGCGCGAATGCCTGACCATGTGCATGGATAAAGAAGGCACAATCGGCTTTATGGGCTGGGTTATGGGTCCGGGCGCTGGCCAGTGGTGGCCAATGCTGAACGAGACCCGCTATCACGACATGCGCATTGTCGGTTCATGGCCGTCTTTCAGCGATGATACGCCTCAGGCGGCCCTGATCGCCAAAGGCCCGCTGGCCGAACTGTCTGACCACCGCACGCTTCTGATTGCGCATGATGACCACCACCGCCTGCAGAAAATTTTTGCCGAAGTCGAGCTCGAAGTGACCGAGATTTCACGTGCCAGAACGTTGGTTCTGTTCGAGATCGGATTCCCTGTCTCAGAGAGCGATCCACGTCTGGTAGCCGCGCGAAATGCAGGACTTGAGGGCCTTCGTGTTGTCGGCAGCCTGCCGGCGCCGAACATCAAGGAAAGCGTCGCAGCCTGATCAGCCTGTCTCTTTCCGGACAAACACGGCTTCAATACGCGCGCAGATTGGTCTAGAGACGCTTCAACACGTTTTTCAGACTGAATGGTGACGCTCAATGGCTCCTAAGCCGCTCGCAAATGTGCTCGATATCACGCCTTACGTTCCTGGCCTCGCTGCAGAGTCCGGCTACAAGCTCTCATCCAACGAAAACCCGCTCGGATATTCTCCTGTGGTTCGTGAAGCTCTGGCGCAGAGTCTCGATCATATGGAGCTTTATCCGGATGGCGGCGCGAACAAGCTGCGCGCAGCAATTGCCGACCGTTACGGCCTGAACGCTGATCGTATTATCTGCGGTGCGGGTTCGGATGAAATCTTCCAGATGCTCGGTCACGCTTACTTGCAGCCGGGTGATGAAATCATCCAGACCCAGTTCGGCTTCCTTGTGTACCAGCTGGTTGCCAAGCAATGCGGCGCGACAACGATTTCCGTTCCGGACATCGACATGACCGCGAATATTGACGGCATTATCGAAGCGGTCACCGAGCGCACGAAGATTGTCTTCCTCGCCAATCCGAACAACCCGACAGGTACTTATGTCAGCTTTGACGAAGTTAAGCGGCTGCATGAAGCGCTGCCGAGCGACGTGCTTCTGGTGCTGGATGCTGCTTACGCCGAATACGTGAAGAAGAATGATTACGGTTCCGGCATGGAACTGGCGGGCAGCGCGGACAATGTTCTGATGACGCGCACATTC
Organism: Ponticaulis sp.; assembly: GCF_029210165.1. Lineage (NCBI taxonomy): Bacteria > Pseudomonadati > Pseudomonadota > Alphaproteobacteria > Hyphomonadales > Hyphomonadaceae > Ponticaulis > Ponticaulis sp. The sequence goes on along the minus strand of NZ_JARGNT010000001.1, from coordinate 1,250,214 downwards.
TCCAAAATTCACGGCCTCGCCGCGCTTCGTCTTGGCTGGGCATATGGCGCAGCCTCCATCATTGATGCGCTGAACCGCGTACGAGGACCGTTCAATGTGGGTAGCCTTTCGCAGATTGCAGGCATTGCGGCGCTTGAAGATAAAGCCTTTGAAGAGAAGTCCGCAGAGTTCAACCAACGTGAACTCGCGCGCGTTTCCGAAGCCATTGGCTCAACCGGCCTTACGGTTTACCCGAGCGTTGCAAACTTCGTGCTCGTCGAGTTCTTCCCGGAAGGCCAGTACACAGCAGCGAACGCAAATGCAGTGCTGCGAGAGAATGGCCTTATCGTGCGTGATGTGACCTCTTACGGCCTGCCAAATTGCCTGCGCATGTCCATCGGCGTCAAAGAGGCAAATGACCAGCTGATCTCCGTCCTCACCACCTTCATGTCTGGGCGGTAAATGCCGGTTATTGATCGACTTGCCATTGTCGGGATCGGCCTCATTGGCTCATCCATAGCGCGCGCTGCTATCGCTCATGATGCGGCAGGCTCTGTGACGCTGTATGATGCGTCAACGAGCGTGCGCAACCGCGCTGGCGAGATTGATCTTGGCGAGATCGCAGACACGCTGGAAGACTGCGTGAAGGATGCGGACCTCGTCATCCTGTGTACGCCCGTTGGCGTGATGGGCCATATTGCCGAAGATATGGCGCCGCACCTGAAACTGGGCGCAATCGTCTCTGACGTTGGCTCGGTGAAGTCCGCCGTTCTGGCCGCCGTCGCGCCGCATATCCCGGCAGGCGTATCCTTTATTCCGGGCCACCCGATTTCCGGTACCGAGAAATCCGGACCGGATGCCGGCTTTGCAACTCTGTTTGAAGGCCGCTGGTGCATCATCACACCGCCGGACGAGCATGAAGATGCCGCAAGCCTCGATACCCTCACCCACTTCTGGGAAGCTCTGGGGTCCACAGTCGAGATTATGAGCGTGTCACGTCATGACCGCGTTCTGGCGATTACGTCTCACCTGCCCCACCTCATAGCGTTCAATATCGTCGGCACGGCCAATGACCTTGAAAGCGTGACTGAAGGCGAAGTCGTGAAATTCTCTGCTGGTGGTTTCCGTGACTTTACGCGTATCGCGGCCTCTGACCCGATCATGTGGCGCGATGTTTTCCTCTACAATAAGGAAGCCGTTCTGGAGATGCTGGGGCGGTTCAACGAAGACCTCGCAGCCCTTCAGCGTGCCATCCGCTGGGGCGAAGGCGAACAGCTGGAGAAGTTCTTTGAACGCTCCCGCGGCATTCGCAAATCCATCGTCGATGCCGGTCAGGATACAGACGCGGACGACTTCGGCAGAAGCCATTCACCAAAAGGCTGACCCCAACTGAAAAGGGCGCCGGACCGAAACCCGACGCCCCATGGGGAATCTACGGTAAGATTGGGAGATTACCGGAGATCAAACTGCCAGATCGTACTACACTGGCCCTGGAAAATATGGCCGCGCCAATTGCCATTGGCATCACCCCGATCAGTTGAGAGGCACCAGCCAGATGAGTTGCTCTCGCCAATAACTTTCACCTCAACACCATCGCGATAGACGTAAATCTGATCGAGCAGCGCGGCGTCAGAGCCGGTTGTGCGGATCTCAAGCGTCGTAGGAATGCCCCGCACAAGCGTTTCTTCTTCCATATCGCGGCAAATCGGCAGAATTGGCGCATTGGTATCTTCATGGAACCAGGACGTGCCGAGCGTCTCGCCCTGCGCGTTCAGATAGCTGATCATCAGCTGGTTGCCGGTGCCCTCATTCTCAACGCCCGTGACATCGCAATCAATATCTACTGAATACCGATAGACGGTTTCTAATGGCTCTTCGTAAAACGTTGACGAGCTCTGCCCCGGATTCCCAATGAAAAATAGTTCGCAGCGATCATCAGCGGCATATCGCCAGGTTCGACTTCCATCCTCGAGGTCCCGCGAAACGCAAACGCCTTTATCATCGTCTTCACCCCATTGCTGAAGGAGCCCATCCGGGCCGAATACCCGCACTCTATCGACTAGGAATGCGTCAGATGTTTGTGAATACATAAGTACCGACGCGATTGGCGTGCGAAGCCGTACTGGGATCTCAATTTCACCCTCGTTGCAACGCTCATCAGTAAAGGAGTGTAGCTCAGAGTAAAGGATCTGAGAGCGATTGGCCACGCCCTCATAGAAAGACACGTAAACTGAGGACGTACCTTCGTTTTCTACGCCAGCGACGTCACAATCGATGACAACCCGGTATCCGTAGGGATCCACTTGCTCGTACGCAAGATCATCCGTTGGCTGAAGTATTATACCAAAATTGCGATTGGTTTGCTCCAGATAAGGTGACGTTCTATCTATTATCAGATTGTCCTCATCGGGCACGGGCTTGGGGTTATACTGCGCAAATGCGGCGCCAGAGCTGAGCGTCACCGCCGCACATGAGGCCAGCACGGCCAATGTTTTCAATACGTCTCTCATTTAACGTCTCCCTTGCGTCCTCACACACATCGCGAGCATGTTCGCCCCACCCTGACGGGCAGCTTAATCCTGAAATTGAGAATTGATCTGCTGTACCTGCAGGTCTGAAAGGCTCCAGACATGCTCGGCCTCACAGCCCGTCAGAGCCGCCGCCAGCCATGGTCCATTAGCATCACTCGGATCGGTCGACAGGCACCAGCCGCGTCCATCACCAGCGAGAAATTCGGCGATTTCATTGCCGCCGCTGTAAAGTGAAAGCCGGTCAATCATGAAGCCGTCATCACCGCTGGTCGTGATCTTCACATGCTCAGCGTGGGCGCTCGCCGCAACATCAATCGTCGGCTCACCCATATCGCAGGCAAATTGCCCCGGACCTGAAATGCTAGCCTGCCCGACTTCTTCCCAATACAGGCTGTAAAGCGTCGCGGTCAGCGTGCTGGTCGTCCATTCATTGGTCAGATCACCAACAGAGCAATCAAACCCGACCGTATAGTTGAGCTCATCTGGCCGCGACACGCTGAGCGGCTGGACCGCGAACTCGAACATGCCATCATCATCGACACCGCTACCCGCCCATAGTCCGAGCATATTGCCACTCGTCTGAAGCGAAACACCACCTCCATGACGGAAGGCAGGGCGCTCATGAACGCAGATATCGTCTTCCTCGGTACGACCAAGATCTGCAGTAAACACGTCGCGGGCCGAGGTATTGTCAAAATCGGCATATTCGATTTCAGACACGCGCAGAATATCCTCGAACATGTCCTGAGGGCGCATTTGAACGGTTCTATTGTCCTGAGCGGTCCATTCGCGCGGCGGCTCACCACATGCAGCGGTATAAACGCTCGGTCGCCCGGTTGGCGTCCGGCCTGACAAGTCCGGATAGAATTCATCACCGGAAAAAGCCGACACCAGATACATCTTGCCGTCAAAGTCCATTATCAGGTTCGCGCCCTGACCGGAAACAGGCGCCTCAAATTCGGTGCACTCACCAAAACGGGTCGCATGATAGGCCAGAACGTCGGTCGCCTGCGTCCGGCAAAGACGTGCCATCACAGTGCGCGACTCGGCCCGTCCGACTGCGCTGATGGTATAAAAACGATTGTCCCTGTCATTAAAGACAAGGCCCGCAGAATAGCTGCTACCGACATTCCGATCCCTGGACATCTCATGATAGAGCGTTAGGTGATCAAAATGCGTTACGTAGCCGCTGCGTTCAATTTTATAGAATAGCGTCATGCCGCGTGTACCCACTGCAACCACCTCGCCAGTGGCCTGAATGCTTCCGGCTTCCCAGCTTGGCATGCCGATGGCAGTTGGGCAGAAGGCCGTCCAGGTAAGCTCTTCCAGCGATGTCTGCTCGTTGATCGGGTCCGAGAACACCAGGAGACCGCGGCACTCATCGGCTCTCGCATTGGGTGCCAGCTCGCGAGACATGCTCAAAACGACCCGTCCAGTTGCGGTCATCGTAATGCCGCGCACACGGTCGTCTGGACCAATCAGTCCGCCGTCTTGTGTCGTCAGATTTTCCAGACTGGTTCGCGCCAGATTGGCTTGCGAGCCGGTCATAGCCTGAAGCTGCTGAAGCAGGTTTTCTGCTGGCGGCGTATACTCATCAGGGCCGAGTGCATGCGCAGGGCTCACGCCCATTGCGGGCACAAGTAATGCAGCACACGCCACCATCAGATGTTTCATTGGTGATTTCATAAGGTCCTCCGCGTGCGTCCCCACGCATTCGCAAAAAAGGGACACCAGCCGACGTGAAGGGCGTGTCGGCTGGTGTCAGTCAGGCTAAAGGTCGAATTCCCAATAGGTCCGGCAGGTATTCTCGTAGGCGTGTCCCTGCCAGCTGCCATGCGCATCGCTTTCCTGTGTCGAGAGGCACCAGCCGGAGTCGTTGCTGCCACCCAGCACCTTCACCTGAACGCCATCGCGTTCAACGAAGATTTGATCGAGCATAGCGCCATCGCTACCCGCGGTATGGATCTGCAGATAACGCGGCGTGCCGGTGACAATCGTATCCCACTCCATATCCCGGCAAATCGGGAGAATTGGCGCGTTGGTATCTTCCTGGAAAGAGCTCCGGCCGATCTCACGGCGGTTAGAGTCCAGATACACAGCCGTCAGACGGCTACCCGTACCTTCGTTGTCGATGCCGTCCACGTCACAATCGATATCAAGCGAATAGCGATGTGTCGTCGTATTGCCGCGCTCTGCGAGAATCCGGTCACGCGGATTATCAACCGGGAGGTTTGAATAGCTCCAGGTATGTTCGGACGTACACACCCCATCTGACGCATATTGCCATGCGCCCTGCCCATCGCCTTCGTCGGTCGACAGACACCATCCTTTGTCATTATTCGCACCAAAGGTAGCGACGTCATCGCCATTACGGTTGAGGATAACACGGTCAATCATGAAGGCATCGCCGCTATCGGTACTGATTTTCACGTATTCCGCATCGCCATTCGTCGTGGCTTCGAGTTCAGGGTTCGTCCAGGTACAATTCCGTTCATGGAGATCATTCCGGCTGGCCTGACCAACTTGCTGCCAGTTGCTGTCATAGAAGGTCGCTGTGATCGTCCCACTCGTCCAGTCATTGGTAATATTCTCGGTCGAACAGTCGATGCTTACGGAATAGCGCTGCGTCGTTCTGATACCGTTCTGAGCGATGATCGCGTCGCGCGGGTTCTCAACCGGCAGATTTGAATAGCTCCAGGTGTGCTCTGACGTACAAATGCCGCCCGCTGCATATTCCCAGCTTCCGCGTCCATCGTCAGCGTCGGTCGACAGACACCAGCCACGGTCATTGTTCGCACCGAAAGCAGAAATCTCTACACCCTGACGATACATCAGAATGCGGTCGATCATGAACGCGTCAGATCCGTTCGTGCTGATCTTCACATATTCGGCTTCGCCATTCAGCGTGGCCTCTAATGCCGGATTTCTGATGAAACAAGCGCCATTGGAGATATCATCGCGCGCCGCACGGCCGAGCTCTCTCCAATTGCGATCATAGAAGGTCGCTGTGATGGTGTTACCCGTACCTTCATTGTCGATGCCATCAGTAGCGCAGTCGATTGCCACAGAATGATGAACCGAGCGCGCGCCTTCCGGCTCCAGAATCTGGAACGAAAACTCGAACCCATCGGTTTGAAGCGCGACGGGCGGATTCTGACGACCTGCCCAGAGCGCAACCATTGTTCCATCGGTCAGTGTGGACACACCACCCGCAAAGCGGAAAGATGGTCGGTTCTGAACGCAGGTCTGTATTTGCTGTGTGCGACCCACATTCTCCTCATAAACCACTTGCGAAGTCGTATTGCGCCACTGGGAATAGTTGATCCGCGATACGCTCACGATATCAGTGTAGGGTGTCTCTACATCCCAGCCCAGAATAAGCGCCTGAGCGCCATCAGCCACGCAGCGGCTTTCATACCAGGCGGCTTTTTCTTCCTGGGTGATATTCTGATCATCGGGCCAGAACTCGTGAGAAGGGAAGGTATTCACCAGAAACAATGCGCCATCGCTGTTGAACATCAGGTTCGCGCCCTGCGATGAGATAATCGTGTCGAAGGTGACACATTCGTTGAATGCCGCGTTGGTCGCGAGGTTTGCATGCGGCGCGGTACGGCAGAGTTCAGCTCGGGCCGCCCCAACACGAACCGGGCCGCCCGCATTGATCGCATAAAACCGCTCGTCTACCGGGTTAAAGGCGATGCCGGAAGAATCCCGTCCCACATTTTCCATGTTGAGATTGCGCAGCCGCTCCATCCGGCCCTGTCGGTCAATCCGGTAAAATCGCGAACCGCCATGCGTGCCGACAATGATCACATCACCAACAGCCTGAATGCTGCTCGGGTGGTTCTCGGGTGAGTCATCTGCAGACGGGCAGTAAATTTGCCAATCAAGGTCCAGGCCCGGATTGTGCGGATCAAACGGCGTGGAATACGCCAGAAGTCCGTTACACGTCGTGCTCGGATCATTGCTGCGCGACAGGCTGACAACGATACGGCCAGAGGCGGTCATCGTGATACCCTGAACGTGATCTCCGCCGGAAAAGCCACGGCCATATCGGCTGACCAGACCATCAATCTCGGTATTTACCAGCGTCGATTCGCGCCCACTTATCTGGCGCACCTGATAGAGAACGTCACGAGACGCCGGTGTTATCTCATCCTGAAGCCAGGCATGAGCTGTCCCGCTGCCCGCCATCGCGCCTAGCAGACTACCTGCCGCAAGCGCCCAAGTTTTCCATTTCATCTGCAAATCATCCTCCGCCTGCATCCCCACACGATGCGTTGGAAGCCTAAGAAGCAGGCAGAGCTTTCCTCAAATGGAGAAACATGAAGAGCGACTTGCAGAAAAATGAAGATGCTTAAAATCAGGGGGTTACAAACCTGACGCAAAGCCGCGATAACCTCAGTTAAAGTTGCATTGCCACTACATTCGGGTATGGCATGCGCAGCGATCGGGGACTTTTACCTTGCCAACCAGAGTGATCTATCAGTTTGATTCTTTCGAACTCGATCCCTCCCGCATGTCCCTTTTTCAGGGCGGCGAACCGGTAAAGCTCGAGCCACAGGTCTTCCGACTTCTCCTGTTATTGGTTGAAAATCATGCCCGCATTGTGCCTCGTGAAGAGATCAATTCGGTCATCTGGGATGGCCGGCTTGTCTCCGATGCGGCGCTTGCCAGCCGTCTACGCTCAGCCCGCAGCGCTGTCGGCGATAACGGTTCGGAGCAACGGCTCATCAAGACCATTCCGAATACAGGTCTACGCTTTGTAGGAGAGGTTACCGAGAAATCGGTCGAAACCGGCGCATCCAGAGCAGTATTAGACTGGGTCGAACGCTACGGTGTTTTCGCGGCAGGCGGCGTTGTTGCAAGCGCCGTTGTCGCGGCAGGCGTGTGGCTCGGTATCACCTATGCTGAACATCAGGCACTGGAAGCCCAGTATGTGCATACGCCGGATGCCGCGATTTCCGGATACAACAATACCCGCTTCTTTTATGTGGACCGGCATGATTGCATGCGGCTCTGCATCGAACAGACAGATTTTGTCTGCCGGTCGTTCGATTACTACAATCTGGAAAACGCCTGCGATCTGTCTGAAGAAACTGCCGAAAGCATTGGCGGGCTGAAGACCGACTATGAGCTGCCGCAGTCATACGACCATTACGCCCGGATCATGCCGGGAGAGTAACCCGTCTGCTTAGTTGGCAGCAGCCCTGAGCAAGTTCCATCGCGTACCCCGGATGAAAATCCGGGGCAGCTAGCGGTCAATTGAAAAAGCCTAGTGACGGAAGTGGCGCATGCCCGTAAAGACCATGGCAAGGCCTGCTTCATCGGCAGCGTCGATCACGTCCTGATCCTTGATAGAACCACCCGGCTGGATCACGCAGGTCGCGCCCGCTTCTGCGGTCTGCAGCAGACCATCAGGGAATGGGAAGAACGCGTCGGACGCTGCAACGCATCCCTTTGTGCGCGGCACGGACCAGCCCGCGATTTCCGCTGCATCTTCAGCTTTACGCGTCGCAATACGTGCTGAATCCAGACGGTTCATCTGGCCTGCGCCAACGCCTGCCGTAGAGCCGTCTTTCGCATACACGATTGTGTTGGATTTGACGTGTTTTGCGACACGCCACGCGAAGAACAAATCCGCCCATTCCGCTTCGGTCGGCTGTTTTTTGGTGACGACTTTCATGTCGCTGCGCGCCACGAAACCACGGTCCTGATCCTGAACCAGAAGACCGCCCGCAACTGCTTTCATGAAGACGCCCGGAGCCTTCGGGTCTGCAAGACCGTCAGTCAGAAGAAGGCGGAGGTTTTTCTTCTTTCGGAAAATCTCTTTGGCTTCTTCGTCTGCACCCGGCGCGATGACGACTTCGGTGAAGATTTCAGTGATCTTTGCTGCCGTTTCGCCAGTCAGCGGACGGTTCAGCGCAACAATACCGCCAAAGGCAGATGTGCGGTCGCAGTCATACGCTTTGATGTAAGCGTCGAGCGGTGTCTCGCCCAGCGCAACACCGCACGGGTTTGCGTGCTTGATGATCGCAACCGCCGCCTGCTCATCGCTTGGGAACTCGCTGACGAGTTCAAACGCGGCGTCCGTATCGTTGATATTGTTGTAGGAAAGCGCCTTGCCCTGAACGAGCTCCGCTGTCGCTACGCCGGTACGAATTTCAGGTGTCTTGTAGAAGGCCGCATTCTGGTGCGGGTTCTCACCATAACGCATGACAGAAATACGCTTGCCGCCGAAGGCGCGCCATTCCGGGCTCTCTTCGCCGAGTTGATCGAAATACCAGTTCGAAATCGCCGCATCGTAAGCGCCAGTGCGCGCATATGTTTTCGCGCAGAGCTTCTTGCGGGTCGCGAGCGTTGTTGCGCCGTTATTGGCTTCCATATCCGCAATTACTGCGTCCACGTCATCGCCATCTGTGCAGACAGATACGAAGGCATAGTTTTTAGCCGCGGCGCGCAGCATAGCCGGGCCACCAATGTCGATGTTCTCAATGCACGTGTGGAAGTCGGCGCCTTTGGCGACTGTCTCTTCAAACGGGTAGAGGTTCACATAGAGAAGATCGATGCCTTCAATGCCATGCGCTTTTGCCTGTTCGACATGTTCCGGATTGTCGCGCAGGTGCAGAAGACCGCCATGAACGACAGGGTGCAGCGTCTTCACGCGGCCATCCATCATTTCCGGAAAGTTCGTGACTTCAGAAACGTCTTTTACCGGAATGCCAGCATCCGCGATGGCTTTCTTCGTGCCGCCGGTGGAGAGGAGTTCCACACCAAGCTCGCTGAGCTTCTTAGCACGGTCAATCAGGCCGGTTTTATCGGAGACGGAAATGAGCGCGCGTTTAATTGGAAGATCAGACATTTGTGAATGAGCTTTCTTGGCTGAAGTCGTGAATTGCGCGTGGCATAGGCGGTTTCCGGACGAAAATCCAGTCGCCAGAAACGCCAATTTACGCAAGGAGACATGATTGCAACAACGCCCCTGAATTGCGCGCACCTGTTTTTCACGTTGCACGCTAGAACGAAACTGAGGCAAGCTGTCTTCAAAGTCGGGGGAACAGTAATGAAACCAGTCCTATACAGCCTGTCAGCCGCAGCGATCGCGCTTCTGGTCTCAGCGTGTGCATCGCAACCGGCTTCGCAGAGTTCGACTGCCAGCGATGACGAGTTGATGCAGACACTTTTACAAGGTCGCTCCAATGCCGATCAGTCGGCTCTGGATTCTCGTATTCAGCAGGCTGGTTCATATCCGCTTGGAACGCGCCAGAACCCGGTACGAACCGATATGCCGCGCGGCCAACATGCTTATCTGCGCCGTCTGAGATGCTCTGACGGAAACGCACCAACCTATCGACGCGCAGGTAGCGGCGGCGCTGGCGCATACGGCTCAATTATCGATATCTACGAGCTGAACTGTGAGGGTGGCAGCCCGTCAGAAGCGACCGTCATTATGGATATGTATCACCGAGGGTATGTAGAAACAGAGGCGGTGCCCGGCTTCACCATCGTCAATCCGTAACCTCTGGTCTCCGGATAGCTAAACGACCTTCACGAAGGCCCATTGAACGATATTTGCCGGATTGCTGGCGTCACCATTCGGATCGGCATCGCCTGAGAGCACAAGCTGCCAGCTTTTCTCGACCTTGCCACGCGCCAGATAGACAGTTCGTTCGATCGATTTACGCTCATGCTTGGTCTTGAAAACCCAGGCAGCGCCGCTCGGCAGAATGATACGGATATGGTGCCCGTCCGGCTCTTCCGGCCGCAGGGTCACAGACGGATGCATATGGAAGCGGATATCGTATGGAATCGCTTCTGTATCTTCTGTCAGACCCGCCGATAAAGGCCGGAACAGCGTATCCTCACCTGTCAGGCGGCGACCGTCTCCATCCATGTACAGGCGGCGACGATAGACAAGACCATGGGTGTCCTTCCAGCCGCTATGCTGGCTATCAATCCAGATCGTGTCTTTCTCTTCCATGCGCTTGGCCGACACACCCGTCGGGCCGACGGGCGCCTGAAGCCCCATGGACCTCACGGGCACAAATTGAGAAGCATCAAATCCGGTGACGGCGAGCGTCGAATGTCCGCTCGTGCGACGTGTTGCGCCGCTCCAGACGGGCGGAACATCAACATGACTGCCGCAATTGGTGATGATGCGTTCGCCCTGATCCTCAAGCTCCAGCGCCAGACAGCCAGCATGCGCGCCCGTGCCGAACTCACCCGGCGGCGCGTGGCCGGCATCAAGTGTCATGCGCGTGCCTTCGGCTTCCAGCTTGTGAATGCCCGTCTTGGTCGCGAACGAGAACGCGCGCGTATCTGAATAGGGATAAAGCGCGTTTTTAATGTCTTCGCGATTGCCCTCACTACTGCCATTCATAATCGGCAAGCCGCCATCAGACAGGCGCAGGAATTTCAGCATGCCCGCAATACGCGGCATCATCTTGGCGACAAAGCTGAGTGTCGGACGCCCCGTCCGCAGATAGAGATCATCTATCGTCTGCAGATCGAGAAGCACGTTGAGAACCATCTCCGGATTGCGGCTGATATGGCCGCCATCAGCGAGAATCTGATCGTTCAGCGTGAACTCAAGCTGGGCTTCAAGAGATGCAATACGGCGCTCGCCCTCATCGGCGGCAAACGCCATCGCAAGCTGGGTAAAGAGAGATTTCAGAACGGCGATCGGCTCTGGGTACTCACCCGTCGAATGCTGAAGGTGGCGCATCTGGCGCATAAGCGAGTTCATCACCTCGCTGTCAGCCCCGTGATTTTCCAGAAGGATCGGTCCTGCAACCAGCCAGTTCCAGACACGCTCTGTCGTCACCGGCAGACGCCAGACAAAGCCGTTCCACTTGCCGAAATCTGCAACCCAGTCCGTCAGCAGTTCTCTGGCGCGGCGATGCCCTTTCGGGCCCACAGCCATCAAATGGCGCATCCATTCAAAGCGATGGAGACGGTCTGCAAAATGACGGGACGGGTTTGGAACACTCCACGGGGAGGCATTCGGCGCGAGTTTGAGCTCGCTCTGCCCGATATGCCAGACACCTGCAAGAATGTCCTCGCCAATCGCCGGATCACCATAACGAAGGCTTTGCGGATAGAGGCTGAGTTTGTGGGGCGCAGGCCCCGAAAGCTTCATCTTGTAAACCGATGTCGCGCGCGCATCCTCACCCAGGCGGCCGAGGAAATGACGCCATTCAGACAAATCGCGTTCGGCAGATGAGCTATCAACCACTCCGATCAGGCTCCGGGTCTTAGCGCGGCAATATTCGTCGCATAAGCATCCGGGCCGCCTTTGAAGACGGCTGAGCCCGCAACAAGCGCATTCGCACCGGCTGAGATCACCGCCTGAGCATTATCCGGTTTCACACCGCCATCGACTTCCAGAATGATATCACGGCCTGTGGCTTCAATCATTTTGCGAAGGGCTTCAATCTTACGCAGCTGGCTGTCGATAAAGCTTTGTCCGCCAAAGCCCGGGTTCACAGACATGACAAGGATCATGTCGATGTCATCCATCACATAATCGAGCACTTCGACAGGTGTTGCCGGGTTCATCGCAACACCCGGCTTCATGCCGTGCGACCGAATAGCCTGCAGCGTGCGGTGGAGGTGAGGCCCCGCTTCCGGGTGAACTGTCAGAATATCTGCCCCTGCATCGGCAAAATCAGCGATAAACTGATCAACCGGCGCAATCATCAAATGCACGTCGAAAGGCTTTTTCGAGTGCGGACGCAGAGACTTGATGACAGGTGGGCCGAAGGTGAGGTTCGGCACAAAATGGCCATCCATCACATCGACGTGGATCATGTCAGCGCCACCTTCATCAATGGCGCGCACTTCTTCTCCCAGCTTCGAAAAATCAGCAGAGAGAATAGAGGGGGAAATAAGGACTGAGCTCATTCCCCCTGAATACCAAGGTGCGTTCTTCATCACAAGGCGAAGAACGCGCCCTGAACATGGTTTTTAATATGGTTTCGGTGTCACGCGGACAGCGTCTTCGCCGAAGGAAACATAGACCGGTGTACCGACCGCAATGGCCGGCTCAACGCCCTGAACGATTTCCTGGATCTGGCCGTTGCCAAAATCGATGGTGTAGGCGTAGCCAGGGCGTGTATTCGCCGCTTCGCCGACTTCGTTACCAATGACGCCGCCAAGAACCGCACCGGCAACCGCGCCAGCTGCGCGCTCGTCATCGCCGCCGCCAACGTTAGAGCCGGCAATACCACCGAGGATCGCGCCAGTTGCCGCGCCCAGATAGTTGCGGTCCGGACGGATCGTGACCGGCTGAACGCCGATGACAACGCCTTCGCGGATCGTGGCCGTTACGCCAACGCCAGACGCCGTACGCTCTGAACCGCTATAGCTGTTTGCACAGCCGCCAAGAGCCACAAGACACCCGATACCGGTTGCGATAGCGAGTGAACGATAAGATTTACTCAGAATGGGCATAACATCAGCTCCACATAAAATTCCCGTGCCTCAATTCTGAGACTCGTTGCATGAACTGTATATGAACTGATCGTGGCGCAAAAATGTTAGTTGATGAAATTTCCGAGAGGTTTCCTGAAATTTCAGCTCTAACGACGCTCCAGCCTTGCAATGTAGAACACGTCACACCCGTCAGGAATGTCTGTGGCCTCCGGAAGCGTCAGCACATCGCCCTTTTCTGTGATGGCGTTTGCAAAATCCGGCACATCGTCACCCGTGACCGATGCGCGAGACCAGTCTCCATGCTCGGCCAGAAACGCCTCGACGATTTCAACACCCTCACGCGGCAATGGCGTGCACACGCAATAGACCATGCGACCGCCCGGTTTGACGAGGTTTGCCGCCGCCTCAATCAGGCGCGCCTGAATCTGCGGGAAACGCGCAAGATCAGCTTCGGTCTTAATCCACGGGCCTTCAGGGTGACGACGCAGCGTTCCGAGCGCAGAGCATGGGGCATCAAGAAGCACAGCATCGAACGGTGCAGGCGCGTCCCATTTGGTTGCATCGGCAGCCACACATTTCGCCGTGAGGCGCGTACGTTTCAAATTCTGTTCAACAAGACGCATACGCTTGGCCGCGCGATCAACCGCCGTGGTCTCAGCACCGCTTGCCGCAATCTGCATGGTCTTACCGCCGGGGGCCGCGCACATATCCAGCACAGCCTCACCCTTTTTCGGTGACAGTATGTGAACAGGCAGAGTGGCGGCCACATCCTGCACCCACCAGGCGCCAGCCTCATAGCCCATAAGATTTTCAACGATGCCTTCAGCAAGACGAAGCGACGTCGGCCCTACAGGCTCTCCGCCCATGCGCTCTGCATAGAGTTTGCGATCTTTCGGCACGGTGAGATCAAGCGGAGGCTGATAGCGTTCAGCGCGCGCCATTTGCGCTGCGCCTTCTTCGCCGAGCGCCTTCACCATCATGTTCTGAAAATCGGCCGGCCAGACACTCATCGGGTCTTCGTCATAGACTTCGAGATCATCTTCACGCAGCTTGCGCAGCACCGCATTGATGAGGCCGCCCGCCTTGCGCGCGCCTTCAACGCCCCGCGCAGCTTCTACCGTTTCAGAAACAGCCGCATGCGGCGGTGTTTTCAGCGCCATAATCTGCGCCGCACCTACGCGAAGAACATTTCGTACGTCAGGGTCGAGCTGTTCAAAATTGCGCCCCGTCACTTTGGACGCCAGCACCATATCCATCTGTCCGAGCTGGCGGAGCGCCGCAGACACAATCGCACGGGCAAAACCGCGGTCCGGACCTTCAAGCGCAGAAAACCGCTGATCCTGGGAGAGGGCTTCGTCCAGGGTCTGGCGGTGATCAAGAATACGGGTGAGCAGCGAAACGGCTGCAATACGAGGGCAATGCTTTTTCATCGCGGCCCACTAGCACACAGCATCGAGCCTGTCAGGCCGCCTTTGCAAAGGAAAGCCGCTTCAGTTCGGCCACGCGATGCGCCATTGGTGACTTTTCCGGATGAGACGACGCGTAGATGGCATCGCGCGGGTTTACAGTCGCCAGACGGGCAATCATCGGCACGCCCTCAATGGCGGACAGATTGGACGAGCGCACGCCATGCTCCAGTTTCTGGAGCGCAGACGTCATGATCGCGCTGTCTTTGCAAAGCTGGGCAGCGAACGCATCAGCGCGGCAATCCGGGCGCAATACCTTCTTACTGAGGCGGGTGAGCTGGCTCTCCGCATCGCCGAACAACCGGCCCATGCTGACAAAACGCAAAAGGCCACGCAGGCCCAGTTTCGTCGCAATGATGGACATGCCGAGCGACATTGCAGTGGTCACGCGCTCGCCTGCCTTGATGTGTCCAAGCTCGTGCGCCGTAACAGCGGCAATCTCGAGACGTGTAAGCGTTTTGAAGAGGCCGGTTGTGACGATAACCCGCCCGCTTGAACCAGAAGCGCCAATTGAGAATGCCATAGGCAAGGGCGTATCAATGATGGAGAAACGCGTGCGTGACATGCCCGCAGACATGCAAAGCCGGTTTGTGTCACCCACAAACAGTCTGTGCATCATATTTCCAGCTGAGGCTTCCGTGAGCGTATGAGCTTTAAGATGTTTCAGAACAAACTCAGGCGCTGCATTGTACCAGATCAGCACAACAAGCACAGCCAGAACTGCCAAAAGCCCCGCGATTACGGGTCCGCCGATCAGCCAGCCAAGGCATGCGGAGAGAAAAGCGGCGAAAAGGTTGACCTTGAGAAGTGCCAAGGCGTCCTCCTTCATTTATGTTTTGACGGGTTTTGTTCAGATTTCGACCTAGAATGTACAGCCAATGCTTAACAAACCCTGTGCAATTCTTTAGTGAGCGATAAAAATTCGTCACATCTTCTCAAGGCGTAAATTCCATGACTGACACACCTGATCTCCCAGAAGGCGCCGCAAAAGACAAAAAGCTCCCGCCTGACGCGATTCGCGCGTTAGAAGAGGCTGCCGAGCGTCGTCGCGCCGCTGAAAAAGCCGCCCAAGAGGCTGAAACAGAGAAAGAATTCAATGGCCCACGCGGTCTTGAGCCGACCCGAAATGGCGACTGGGAACGCAAGGGAATCGCTTACGATTTCTAGTGATCGGGGAAGCAACTGGTAAACAAAGTCCAGTTGGCCCATGGCTTGCACATGACTGTCGAAACTGCATTTCGGCTATGTCAGGGAGCTGAGGCCATGCCAAAACTGAACACTTTCCTCGCTGCGACGCTTTTCGCGTCTACATTCGCAGCAACAGCTTATGCCGGTGAACCCGGCTATACAGGCTCACGAACCCATCCGGGCCATGCGTCTTCTCAATATGGTGCCCAGACTGGCCATGTCCTTTACGGCAGCGCGCAAGCGCCGACCTATCGGACATACGGTTCAGTTCAGACATCTGCGTCCAGCCACGCACAGGCGTCTGCATCAGCATCTGCCTATGGCTCTTCGTCCAGCGCTTATTCAAGTGCGAGCGCTAGCTCCCACAGTTCTTACAGCTCTGCCGGCTCATCTTATGGTGCGGGCTATGGCTACACCGGCGCCACTCATGGCGGCCCGAACTATGTGATGAACACCGCTGGCCCTGTCGACATTTACAGCGATGAAATCATCTGCACCCTGCATGGCGAAGAAGTTCCTTGTGACGCAATCCCTGGCCTTGCCGAAGCGCTGCGTGCGCAGGGCATGAGCTCTATTGCCGATGCGCTTCCAGCATATCGCGGCGGTCCTGCCGTCGACTACATGTATGATGGCAGCTATGCGTCTGGTTATGGTCAGACAAGCTACGCCCACAGCGGCGCAAGCTATCAGGGCTCTTCCTATGCAAGCGCTTCCAGCTCGTCTTACGCGGCAGGATACGGGCAGACATATACCCCATCTCACCAGTCCGGATCTTACCATCACGGACAACAGGAAGTCTGGGTCACACCTTGCGGCCAGGTCATCACGACAGTTTCCGGTCATATTCCTCCGTGCAACGCACCGGTTTATTACGAGCCGGCACCAGCACCTGCGCCAGTGGCTGTACGGCTGACTGACGGTACGGTCTTTGCGATGTTCGGCGGCGTCGGCTCCGGCGTTCACGGTGAATATTATGGCGGTGGCGGCACCTATATCGAGGGCGGCGCAACCTATTCAGGCGTACTGAACCACGCAGCTTCGAACTACACATTCCGTCGTCGCACGCGTGAGCATAACCCACCGAGCAATCCACCTCATAACCCGCCTTGCGGTGGTGGCGGCGGTGGCTGCGGCGGTGGCGGCCATGGCGGCGGTCACGATGGCGGTGGCCATAATGGTGGCGGCAACTATGGCGGCGGCTGCGGCGTAGGCGGTGGTTGCGGCGGTGGCGGAAGCCATGGTGGCGGTCATAACGGTGGCCATAATGGCGGCGGTTACCATGGCGGCGGTCACAATGGTGGCAACTATCATAACGGCGGACGTGGCCGTGGTGGTCGCGGCGGTGGCCACAATGGCGGCAACCATGGCGGTGGCGGCGGTAGCTGCGGCGGCGGTTGCTAACCCCGACACAAGTTTCAGTAGATTAGAGTATTGTACGCAAAAACCCCGGGCACACGTCCGGGGTTTTTCGCATCTGATTTCAGGGCGACGGACAAAAGAAAACCCCCACAGCCGAGGCCATGGGGGTTAATTCTGTAGTTATCCGAAACCGGACTTAAGCTTCGATCGCCTGTGCGTCGCGCTCGCCTGTACGGATACGCATAGCGCTTTCCAGACCAGTGACGAAGATTTTGCCGTCGCCGATTTTGCCTGTGTTCGCTGTTTCAGAGATTGCAGAAACGATTTTGTCTACAGCTTCAGCTGCACACGCGATTTCTACTTTCACTTTTGGCAGCAGACGGACTTCATATTCCGTGCCGCGGTAAACTTCGGTTTTGCCTTGCTGACGGCCGTAACCGCGTACTTCAGTAACCGTCAGACCGGTTACGCCCAGCTCTGTGAGGGCATCAAGAACAGCATCGAGTTTCGATGGTTTAAAGACTGCAGTTACAAATTTCATGGCGTCGTCTCCTTGCGCTGTGTTAGGTGTGTAACATATGCAGATTGCTCACGCAACTGCTTTTTTGTGATCATTGCGGGCCTCATATTTGATGGCGCCACAACCCGCACCTTGGAAGGAGTCGAGGGATCGATCCTGACCCGTTTTACTCCCTCAACAAGGTTAACCCCCCCAATATTCGGGAGAAATAGCTCACCCACCCGTTCCCAGCCTTCACTGGCAGAAGTGAACATTTTCCAGTCAACAGGTGGTGTATACAATGCACGTGTCCAGGCCGATGGCTCTATAAGCGCGTCACGTAAGAGGCGCTTTGTCTGGCGGCGTGAAAACGGTCGTCCGTGTCCAAACGGCGTATTATCTGAAAGTGACCAGGCACCGGAACGGTTCGGCACGACAACCAGAATATGCGCTTCGGGTGCTGCCACCCGCCAGATTTCGCGCAGGAAGCGGGTGTAGTTGCCTGTTTCCTCCAGAGCGTGAACGATCAGAATGCGATCGAACACAGCGTCGGGAAAGGGCAACTCTCTTTCAGCAGCGACAACGCTCGCCGATCCGCGATCTGTGGGCGTCCAGGCATGTCCGCCCTGACTTGCGGGCATCAGACTGACAAGCCGGCGCGGCTCACCTTCAAGTGATTGGAGATATGGCGCAGCATAGCCGACACCCAGAACATCCAGACCGGACAGATTGCCCCAGAGACCGTTCACGCGCTCCACAATGGCACGAAGCGCACAGGCACCCAGCGGCGTCTCGTAAAAATTAAGGAGTTCAGTTACGTCCAGTCTCATCTCGTCTCGCACGCCCAACGCTGTTAGGGTCTATCATACAAAGATATCCAAAGGGGAAAGTTCCGCCATGTCAGCATTAGAAATTCATCAGTTTCCATGTCTGTCAGACAATTATGGCTATCTGGTGCACGATCCGCTCTCCGGCGAGACGGCTGTCATCGATACACCGGACGCTGACCGCATTCTCTCCGAAGCGAAGTCTAAAGGCTGGACCATTACCCAGATCTGGAACACGCACTGGCACCCGGATCACACCGGCGGAAACCTGAAAATCAAAGACGAAACCGGCTGCGTCATTATCGGACCGGCAGGCGAGGAAGAGAAAATCCCGGGTCTTGATCGCGCGGTAACCGAGGGCTCGCTCGTCAATCTTGGCACTCATGCGGCCCGCGTACTGGACCTTCCCGGCCATACGCTCGGCCATTGCGCCTACTCTATGGAAGATGATGGTCTGGCATTCGTCGGCGACACGCTTTTTGCGCTCGGCTGCGGGCGCTTGTTTGAAGGCTCCGCAGAGCAGATGTGGAACAGCCTGTCCAAGCTGAAAGCCCTGCCAGAAGATACGACGATTTACTGCGCGCATGAGTACACTGCAGCCAACGCCAAATTTTCGGTCACGATCGAGCCGGAAAATGAAGATCTTGCCGCCTATAGCGAACGCGTCATCGAACTTCGTAGCCAGAATAAGCCGACCGTTCCCACAACGCTCTCTGCTGAACTCGCTGCCAATCCTTTCCTGCGTGCTGATGTTCCCGAATTGCAGAACGCCATGGGCCATTCAGGAGACGCGGTTGCGACCTTTGCTGAAATCCGCAAACGCAAGGACAGTTTCTGATATGTTTGCACGGTCCGGCGACCTCGGCGTACGCGAAATTATCCGCATGCTGAATATGCAGAAACATCCCGAAGGCGGCTGGTATGCTGAAACCTTTCGCAGCGACACAGAAGCTGGCGAAAGAGCTGCTGGAACAGCGATTTACTATCTGCTGGAAGCCGAAGACCATTCTCACTGGCACCGCGTGGATGCCGATGAAACCTGGCACTGGTATGCCGGAGGCCCACTATCTCTCACCTGGTCGTCAGATGGCACGAAGGAGAACGCTGGCACGATGACACTTGGCCCCGATCTCAGGGCGGGCCAGCGACCACAGCACACCATTCCGCGTCATTACTGGCAGACGGCCGTATCTCTTGGCGCGTGGACGCTGGTTGGCTGCACCGTTGCGCCGGGCTTTGAGTTCGCAGGTTTCGAAATGGCCCCGGACGACTGGGTTTTGAGCTGAAAAACCAACCAACGCGCCGTGTTATTCATATTTAAAGGATAGTCGTTGTTAATGCTGCTCAGGTGATGAGTAAGGGGTTCCGGGCTTCGGCCTGAGAATCAAAAAAATGATAACGATGAGTCTCGAGAGGCGCTTCACGCAATTCCTGATAGCGTCGACAGTGCTTGCCATTCTTGCAACCGCATTTGCCGCTGCCGTCAGCGTGAACTGGCATGTGCGCCATCAACAGAGCAGCGCTCTGGCGGACTACATGTCCGAACGCGGCCTCAGAGAAGATGCGTTCTTCAACACCATTGCCGACTCCCAGAACGCCGCAATGCAAACCTTCAACGAGTATGTTGAAGGCCTGACCGACGCAGAAATCCAGTCCGGGCTCGACACCTATTTCCCGCTACAGGAGAACGGTGCCCGCCGAGGTACCGATGAACTGTTCGAAGGTGTGTTTATTCCGGGCTATGGCCGTGTTTACGGCATCGCAGCGCTCGGCAGTTCCACACATGAATGGACGCCAGCGCGAGAGCGCACCTTCTATTCGGCCTTCCTGACAATCGCCCGCCACGGCGTTGGTATGAATGATGCTCATGAGAGCCTCTGGTTCATGTCGCCGCTGGACGATCTTATTATTTTTGCGCCGAACCGTCCGGACCGACTGGAATTTTACCGCCATGAAGCGCCTCATGATTTCAGCGCGACAAGCATTGGCATTGGCGATGTATCGCAGCCTGAGGTGAATCCCGAAGGTCTCACACGCTGCACACCTCTCATGAGTGCAGCTTACGACCAGACCGGCGAAACCCTCGTCACAGGTTGCCAGACCCCGCTTCGCCAGTTCGGCGGCGTACAGGTTGGTATTTTCGGCACAACAATGTTCGTCAACGAGGTGTTCCAGGCCGCATTTGATGCTCTGCCAAACATGGACTCCGATATCTACTTCATTTCGTCGGAAGGTCAGCTCATCGCGCATCACGACATTGACGAGACCACGAGTGTGCGTCCCGCGCTGATGCATGCCATGGAAGACCTGATCGACCCTGAAGAGCTTCTGGAAACGTTCCGGGACACCCGATCAGGAAGCGACGTCTTCTTCCGTAACCCCGAGCATTTTGCGTCCGAAGCCATCGCTTTCTATCATCTGGAAATTCCGGACTGGTATCTGGTTATTTCGATACCGGAACAAACGCTGCTTTATGCATCGCTCAACCAGCTCGTTCCGATCTTCATCATGTCGCTGACGGTTGGCGCCTGTGTCATTATCGGGATGACGATCTTTGTACGCCGCGTCGCATTAAAACCGCTAGGCATTCTGACGCGATCACTTCACGCGCCGGCGGGTGCAACCGGCGACATGGATCATCAGATCGATGAACTCACAGAACGCAGGGACGAGATTGGTCAGCTTGCGAGCACGCTCGCCGATTTCCGAAATCGCACTGAAGCCTACACGTCCAAACTGGAAGACACGGTTGCTCAACGCACCGAGAAGCTACACCGCCTGAGCCAGGCCAAGTCGACCTTCCTCGCGACAATGAGCCATGAATTGCGCACGCCGATGAATGGCATTCTGGGCGTTTCAGGCGCACTCAATCGCACAGACCTCACGACCGAACAGTCTGAGATGGTGGAACTAATCCAGCAGTCTACGCAAATGCTGGAGCGGCAGCTGTCGGACGTTCTGGATGTATCCAAAGTCGAAGCCGGCAAACTTGAGCTTATCAGGAACCCTACCAATCTCGCATCCTGCGTGACGGAACTATGTGATTTCCATCGCCACACAGCCAAGGATCGCGGGCTGGACCTCAATCTCAATTTCGATGTCTCGGCACACGGTTACTTCCTGGCTGATGAAGTCCGCATCCGGCAGGTGCTGAACAATCTCATCACCAACGCGATCAAGTTCACCAGCGAAGGCGCAGTCACGATAGATGTCAGCGGCGGCGAATATCTTGATGTCACCCGGCAGGTGGTCAGCTTCAAAGTCACAGATACCGGCGTTGGCATGAACGCAGAAAGCCTTGCGCAGATTTTTGAGCCATATGCACAGCCGACAAAAAACGTTGCCGAACCAAACCGCGGCACGGGGCTCGGCCTGACCATTTCAAAATCTCTCGTAGAGCTGATGGAAGGCGAAATCATCGCGCGGTCCCGCCCGGGACACGGCAGCGTATTCTCGTTCGAAATTCCGTTGGTTCGCTGCCAGACGCAGAACCCTTCGCTGACACCTGTATCAGAAGAAGCTGAAGCGCTCGCAGACCATTTGTCATCCACGCGCGTCCTGCTCGCTGAAGATCACCCAGTGAACCAGCGTGTTGTACAACTCATCCTGACGCCGCTCGGTGTCGGCGTTGAAATTGTCGAAAACGGCCAGGACGCTGTCGAAGCCTATAAGGATGGCAGCTATGACGTCATTCTGATGGATATGCGTATGCCGGTAATGGATGGCCTTGAAGCAACACGCCGGATCCGCGACATTGAAAGCAATGAGAACCGGGGCCACACCCCAATTCTGGTACTCAGCGCGAATGCCATGCCTGAGCACTGCGACCAGTCAATGATGGCCGGTGCCGATATGCATGTCGGCAAGCCGTTAACACCGGAGCGCCTGATTGATGCGGTGCGCGAAGCCCTGGAACTAAGAGCCGAAGGAAGCGACACCAGCGAGCAGTCAAGCTCCCAGCGCGCCTAAATCCGTAAACATTCATTAACGGGACATTAACTGAAACCGGTCATTTCGTTAAAGTGGCGGAATCTGAAAAGATTCGGCGACTTGTTCGAGACGGAGCGGCCTTATGGCGTTTAGTGCAGATCAGATACCAGTCATGGTGGCTGTCGGAGCTTCAGCTCTGGCGCTGTCTTCCATGCTTTGGTCGCTACGCGTTACAGACGGCCATCGCGGCGCGGCACGCAAATTCCGCCAGCGCGCAGATACCTCCGAAGAACAACTCATTCGCGCTGAAAGCATTTTCGACGCCCATCCCGGCATTATTCTCGTCTGGGAAGATGACGCACTGGACGGCGACGAGGTCGGCTCCCCTGTCGTTTACGGATCCCCTGTCGCGCTAGCCGGCCTCCTGCGATTTACAGATGACTCGCTTTCCCATGATCCGGCTATCCGGATTGTCGAAGGCCTTGCTGATCTGGAAGCGCGTGACGCATCCGGCAAAGACACAACGCTTCGCCAGCGCCTACGTGAACTTCGCCTTTCTGGGTCACCATTCTCGCTGACGCTGATTGGCCCGTCAGGGCGTTTTCTGGAAGCTGATGGCCGCACTGCCGGTGCACGTGCCGTCATGTGGCTGACCGACTCAACGATTAAAGGCCTTGAAGAAAGCTCTGCCCGCTTCCGCATTGAAGAAGCCCGTCAGGTCGTTGCACGCGATCCGACAGCCTTTCTCGACATGCTCTCCAAAGCCCCCTTCCCGGCCTGGCGCCTGTCCGGCACGGGTCGTCTGCAATGGGCGAACAGCGCATATTTGACCGCCGTTGAAGCGCGTAACCTCGACTCCGCGCTCGAGAAGCAGATCCATCTCGACTCGCAGGTAAGTGATCAGGTCAAATCCACGCTGGAAAGCAATTCGGAAATTTCCGAGACACGTCAGATTTCAGTGAATGGCGAGCGCCGCTCCATGCGAGTTCTGACCTTCCCGCTCTCTGGCGGTGCTGGCGCGATGGCGTTCGACGTCACCGACGAAGTCGATGCGCAGGAAACGCTGACCCGTCACGTTCGCGCACATGATGAAACGCTGAACCATATCGATGAAGGTGTGGCGATTTTCGGCGGCGACCGCCGCCTCGTCTATTTCAACCGCGCTTTCTCCAAAATGTGGGACCTGAAAGACAGCTTCCTTATCGAAAAGCCGAACCATGGACAGGTACTCGACGAGCTTCGCGCTGGTCGCAAACTGCCAGCGCGCGCCAATTTCGGTGAATGGCGCGCTGAAGAGCTGGCCCATTACCAGATGAAATCCTCAACAGCCGAGGATATCTGGCGTCTGCCGGATGGCCGCACACTCAAGGTTACCCGCCAGCATCACCCTCTGGGCGGACTGCTGATCCTCTTCAAGGATATGACGGACGAGCTGGCACTTGAGAGCAAATACAAAATGCTCATCAAGACGCAGACAGCGACACTCAACAATCTGCACGAAGCTGTCACCGTGTTCGGCCCGGATGGCCGCCTGCGCTTGCACAATGAAGCCTTCATGCGCCTGTGGGAGCTGGATGCTAAAGATCTTGAGGGCGAGGTGGATTACAACCACCTTTCAGGCCTGTGCACCAAGCTGTTCCACGATCAGGACACATGGGCCAACATCAAAGGCCATATCACCAACCCGTCTTCCGAAGCGCGCCGCGAGACGACCGGCGAGATGAAACGCTCTGACGGTAGTGTGGTGACCTATCTCACCCAGCCTCTGCCGGATGGTGCAACCCTTGTCGCATTTGTCGACATGACCGCTGCCCGCCGCGTGGAAGAAGCGCTTCGTGAACGCGCTGAAGCCTTCGAAGCCGCTGATAAGCTGCGCACAGAGTTCGTGCGCAATGTCAGCTACCAGCTGCGCTCACCGCTGACGACTATCCTTGGCTACACGCAGTTCCTTGAGAGCGGTCAGGTTGGCGAGCTAAACGAACAGCAGTCTGGCTTTGTGGATTCAATCCTCACAGCCTCTAACAACCTATCCAAGCTGATCGACGACATTCTCGATCTGGCCATGATCGAAGCGCGCCGCCTCGACCTCGACATTTCTTCTGTCGATCTGAAAGAGGTTGTGAACGACAGCATCAATATGATGGTGTCTAACGCCGAGGACACAGAAGTCGAAGTCGTCTGCGAACTACAGCCTGACCTTGGTACCATGATGGCCGACGAGCGTCGCCTGCGTCAGATCCTGTTCAATCTGATGACCAATGCGATGCGCTTCACAGACTCTGGCGGCAAGATCACCATCGAAGCTCACAAGCAGGACGATATGGTCTGGTTGTCTGTCTCGGATACGGGCGCAGGCATCGAATACGACCAGCAAGCCTCCGTGTTTGACAGCTTTGCATCGGGCGACCGCCGCGGCGCAGGCCTCGGCCTTGCACTGGTCCGCTCTTTCGTAGAACTGCATGGCGGTCAGGTGATGATGCAATCAGCCCCTGGCGAAGGCACACGCGTGATCTGCATGATGCCAGCCGATGCTTCTGGCGCAGTGCCACAAGGCGATGACGACGAAATCCGCTCAGCTGCGTAGTCTTGCTGAAAACCCCTCATTAAAGCCGCTCTGACAGGGCGGCTTTTTTATTGCCGCTTGCGGAACCGTGAGACTGGGCGCAAGTTTCTTTCCCATGACATCTGCATCCCTGTTTCGCCTCGGGCTTCTCACACTCTTTCTGAGCTTCCTCAGCCCGCTGACGCTGCAGGCGCGGGATGCCTCTCAAACTGATGCGCCCATTTCGCTTGAAGAAGGCGTGCCTGATGATGCAGCTATCCTCGAACGGATTGACGACATTTTCGCCCAACTTGAATCGCTTCAAGGCATTGAAGCTAGTGTTCAGTCAGGCGTGGTGACGCTTTCAGGCACAACAACGAATGCCGATGCGATAGACCTTGCCGAAACCCTCTCTTCGCGCGTTGAGGGCGTTGTTGCCGTTCAGAACCAGATCACCCGAGACGCTTCGGTGACGAACCGCGTTACCCCAGCGATGGACGCAGCGCGTGGGCAGATCGAAGCCTTCATCCGCTATATTCCGCTCTATGCTCTGGCACTAGGCGTATTCGCGCTCATCCTTATGGGCGGCTGGCTGCTGTCGCGCGCGCAATTCATCTGGCGCACTATATCGCCAAACCGCTTTGTGGCCGATCTGATTTCGACCTTCGTGTTCACACTCGCCTTCATCATCGCCATGATTTCGGCGCTAAGCCTGATTGGCGCAACGGCGTTTCTCGGCACGCTTCTCGGCGCCGCTGGCGTGGTGGGCCTCGCCATCGGTTTTGCTGTCAAAGACACGATCGAGAACTTCACCGCATCGGTCATGCTGTCTATTCGCCAGCCCTTTCAGCCGAATGACCACGTTGTTATTAATGGCGAAGAAGGCCGTGTCATCCGCCTGACCTCACGCGCCACCATCCTGATGACGCTGGACGGCAATCATCTTCGCATTCCGAACGCCAACGTCTTCAAAGGCGTTATTCTGAATTATTCGCGCAATCCGGATCGCCGGTTCAGCTTCATGCTTGGCATTGATCCTGAGCAGGACGAGATGGAAGCCGCATCGCTTGGTCAGGCAACACTCGATAAGCTGGATTTTGTACTCGCCGATCCGCCTGCGGTTGGTCTGATCAAAGAGCTCGGCGCATCGACGACCGATCTTTCCTTCAATGGATGGGTCGATCAACGAAACACCGATTTCAACAAAGCGCGTTCGGCTGCGATCTCTGCGGTCAAAACTGCGTTGGAAGCAGCGGGCTTCAGCCTGCCAGACCCGAGCTATCGTATCTCCATTAAAGGCGGCGCCGCCCTTCCGACACAGCCGGTTTCAGCAGTCGTGGAAGAAGTAGACACGCCGGAAGAAGCCTCCGCGCCCGCACAAGCACCAGATGTGCCGGACACATCACCTGATACCTCGCTCCAGGAACGCGTCGACGCAGAGCGCCGCGCCAAAGGCGAGGATGATCTTCTGGGCAATGGCGGCGCAAGCGAGCTCTGATCTGTCGTCCGGCTTGACGCCCTCGCCTACCGGCCACATTAGCAACGTCCGGGGTAAGATGAGGGGTTAAGCCAATGACCAGCCAGTTAGAGATTCGACCAGTACGCGCGGAGGACAAACCCGTCTGGGAGAAGCTGTGGACGGACTATCTGGTCTTCTACAAATCAGAGCTTCCGCAATCGGTCTATGACGCGACATTTGCCCGCCTCCTCACCGACGAGCTATATGACCCGCATGGTCTGATCGCCTGGCAGGGCGACACAGCAATTGGCCTCACCCACTTTATGCGCCAGCGCCATTGCTGGCGTCCGGAAGACGTCATCTACCTGCAAGACCTTTATGTAAATCCGGAGGTTCGCGGCACTGGCGCTGGCCGCGCGCTAATTCAGGCCGTTTATGATGCCGGCGACGCTATGGGTTGCCCGACGGTCTACTGGATGACCGAGAACGACAATCATACGGCCATGAAGCTTTATGACCGCATGGCCAAACAGACAAAATTCATCAAATACCAGCGCTGAGCTGGTCGATCCTCTCTTGCCAGTTTCACCTAATCGCCCGACAGTTTAAAAAACTCGGGGGAGAAGGCGCATGTCGAAGGTGTTGAAGTGGATCGGGATCATCATCCTGATCATTCTGGTGGCTGTTATTGCAGCCGTGTCCATTGCTCTCTTCGTCACGCGCCCTTCGCCTCCACCTCAGAATTCAGAAAGCGCAGCGCGATTAGCTGATGGGCCATATGAGATAGCAACCAATGAATACATCTGGGTTGATACGACGCGCTCCACACCGCCAAACGGAGAGTTTGAGGGCGAGCCTGGTCGCACTCTGCCGACGCGCATCTGGTATCCGCAAGGGGCAGACGGTTCTGCCCCGCTCGTCATCTACAGCCACGGCTTCCGGTCCGATAATGTCGGCGGGGCCTATATCGCAGAATTTCTGGCGAGCCATGGGTATGTCGTCGCCGCGCCTCGATTCCCGCTTTCCAACGGCGCAGCGCCGGGCGGATCGACCATTTCAGATGTGCCGAGCCAGCCGGGCGATGTGAGTTTCATCATAGACCAGATGCTCGCTCTTTCGGGTGACGACAAACCCTTCAACGTGACGCTGGACTCTGATCGCATTGGTGCGATTGGCCTGTCGCTGGGCGGGCTGACAACCACGCTCACCACTTTTCACCCGGAATGGCATGACGCGCGAATTAAGGCCGCTGTTTCTATGGCTGGTCCGGCAGATGTTTTCGGCCCTGACTTTTTCACCACCACCGACGCAGCATATCTAGTGATCTCCGGCACTGAGGATGCAATCGTTCCCCACCGCACGAATGCCGCGCCAATGCCGGATAAACTCGCATCGGGCGGCTTGCTGGAGATTGAAGGCGGCACACATGCAGGCTTCGCAGACCTCATGTCAGGCATGCCCCGCCTGTTCGGAAATCCCGACGAACTTGTCTGCTCGATTACCGAATTTGGTACGGGCGGCCACCCGTTTGACGGCATGTTTGGCGGGCCGGAATTGGGCCTGATATCTCCGGATGAGTTTGTACCGGCCTGCTCGTTCGAGCTTGGCGAAGCCATCAGCGCCGGTCGCCAGCAAATGATCGCCAAACTCGCGATTCACGCGCTTCTGGAATCAGTCTTCGCAGAAACCGAAGAGACACGCGGCGAACATGCAGTCTTCGTCACTGAGACGCTTGAAAACGACTTCCCCGAGCTGACCTATCTGCCAGCGAGGCGCTAGGTATCTGAAAAAGCTTTAATGCTACTTGAGGCCGTCGGCGATTTTTAGAATCTCTGCCTCAACGCAGGCCATTGCCGTTTCTATTTCGGCAATGATCTGGGCTCGCGAGAAAATGCCAATTTCGTAAAAATGGGTGCCGTCGGTTCTCTCAATGCGAGGCAGTTTCCGGCGCTGGCCCTCCAAGCAAAGCCCGAAAGTTCCGATCCTGACGAGATCACCCGTAATATTGGCCAAGCCCTCAGAATAGCCACCAAGCTGAATCACGAAGTATTCTTCTGTTGCGAACATCCTCTGGTACGCTTTCAGATCATACCAATGCCAGACAATTGAGCCAGGATATCTTCCAAGCGGCAGGCCATCAAAATCAAAATCCATCGCAATCTGCTGACCGCCGCGCGCATCCCAAGGTATAGGATTGTTTTGAATGACATTCTCTTCGAAGTCGGGCGACGGCTTACCGGTCGACGAAGCGATTGCCGGATCAAAACGGATGATCAGTCGTTTTTCTGTGCCGTCGCTCACAGCTTCATCCTCGTTATAGCGCGCGGTAGACCCGCATGATCTCCGCGCGTACGCGCGTAATAGATGCCTCGAACTCGTCAATAACGAGCTTTTTCGGGAACACGCCAATCTCACCGAGGCGAATACCCTGATCTGTATAGCGCAGCTGGACCGATTTTCCGACAATCTCATCTGATGGCGCGACAACGCTCAACGTAATCTTCTCGCCGCGTACCTCGGCAAGCCCGACAGCGTCCCCGCCAAACCGGATAAGATGCTCCCCATCATGGCGGAGTTTTTTCAGCTCACCGTCGAGGCTTTGAAGATGCTCAATGACCGTATCTGCCGAATGCGCAAGCTCTACGCCATCAGCCACAAACGTCATGAAGCAAACATCCTGATTGCACGCTTCGCGCAATTCC
This sequence comes from Ponticaulis sp., assembly GCF_029210165.1. Classification (NCBI taxonomy): domain Bacteria; kingdom Pseudomonadati; phylum Pseudomonadota; class Alphaproteobacteria; order Hyphomonadales; family Hyphomonadaceae; genus Ponticaulis; species Ponticaulis sp. The sequence continues at coordinate 1,221,298 of NZ_JARGNT010000001.1, read as the reverse complement.
GCCCGCTTCAGGATTTCAGAGCGGTAGCCACGCGCGAGCGATACCGGTGAATCCATTTCCGGTGAAAAGCTGATCGCAAACCGCTGCGATGGCGTCTCTGCGACTGGCTCGAGTACCGGCTCCGGAACAGGTGCTTCCGCCGGAGCGACCTCAACAGGCGCGGCCGCCTTCACCGACTGGGTATTCATCGGATAGCGCATCGCAACGTTAGCCCGCTCATACTTGGCGGCATACTTTTCCATAATGATCGCGTCATGTCGAAAGCCGAATTTCTCATAGAGATGGATCGCGGCTTCGCATTTCTTGTTCGTAAGCAGGTGAAGCTTCTGAACACCCATCTCACGCGCCCGATTGATCAGCGCGACCAGCAGGAACTCACCCGCCTTCTCTCCGCGCTTTGTCGACGACACGCCCATTTTTGTGAATTCAAACGCGCCATCATCGCCAACCGGCTGCAGCGCGCCAGCACCGATAATATCGCCGCTCGCATTTCGCACGAACAGAATGTCACCGCCCTTATCAATGATATGGCTCTGCGGGTCTTTCAAAACTTCAATATCGGACGGCTCGAGCACAAACATGTCCTCGATCCACTCGGCATTCAGACGATAAAAGTCGGGCGCAAGCTTCTCTGAATAGGGCACGATCTCCAGTCCGCCTTCCGGAGAAATACGCTCTGTCAGCGGGCGCTCTTCAAGGCGGCGTTCAATCTCAGTTAGCTGGTCAACGACATCACCAGATACATTATGCGTTATATTCTTGGCTGCACACTCGATCTGCAGCCAGGCCGTGGACTTCAAGTGCGCCACAAGGCAGATGCCATCCTCTGTCAGCGCGACATTGCGGACACGCTGATCATCATTGTCTGCCGTCAGCCGGACGAGCCCTTTGTCTGCCATACCCGCCACAGTCCGCGTGATTGCAGGCTGCGAGATACCGATAAGCTCCACAAGCTGGCCAATTGTTGCGTCTCCATGCAGGTCCAGCGCCGCCAGCACCGTATTGAACGCAGGCAAGAGCTTACCGTGTCCGTTGGCTTCGAAGATTTTCGTCGCATCAGCCTGCATGCGCTCGGCCAGCCGCTTCATACGGCTGCCTAGAAACAGATAATTCTTTTGCGAGAGGACATCCAGCATAACACATTCCTATATCATGTTATATAATGCGTTATCTTTAAGAATTTGAGAGCACAAGCAGAATTTACGCGCCCTGTGATTTTGGTTTAAATGATGCCTTCGGCTTCAAGGCGCTCAAGTTCGCGTTCGTCCCGCCCGAGAAGCCCGCAATAAATCGCCTCGTTGAACGCGCCAGGTTCCGGCGCAGACCAGCGCACATTGCCGGGTGTATCAGAAAATTTCGGGAAGACATTCTGCATCGGGATGTCACCGAAATACGGGTGAGCCACCCTGGTAATCGCCTCGCGCGCTGCATAATGCGCATCCGCCAGCATTTCAGGGCCGCGATAGATCGGCCCGCAAGGCACGCCATGTTCCTCGCACGCATCCATCACCTCTTGCGAGGTCAGCTTAACGCTCCAGCGGGAAATATGCTGATCAAGTTCCTGCTGATGCTCGCCGCGTGCATAGTGATCTTTATAGCGCAGGTCGTCTGCCAGTTCAGCTTCACCCATGGCCGCAGCAAGACGCCGCCAGACCGTGTCCTGATTGGCACCGATAATGACCATGCCATCCGATGTCGGGTAGATGTTAGACGGCGCAACGCCGGGCAGATAGCTGCCTGCACGTTCGCGCACATAACCGGCAACACCCGCCTCCGGAACAAGGCTCTCCATCATAGCGAGGCAGGCCTCATAAATCGCAGAGTCGACGATCTGCCCCCGCCCTGTGACATGGCGATGATGCAGCGCGGCGAGCGCACCCAGCGCGCCAAAGGTCGCCGCGAGACTATCGCCCAGCGAAATGCCCGCACGGCTCGGCATGCGATCCGGTTCGCCCATCACATAGCGAAGCCCGCCAAAGGCTTCACCGACACTCGCATAGCCTGCTTTTTTAGAATGCGGCCCTGTTTGTCCGTATCCGGACACTCTCACCATGATCAGCGCAGGATTGATCTCTGAGAGCACATCATAGCCGAGCCCCCATTTCTCCATCGTGCCGGGCCGGAAGTTTTCAACGAGGATATCGGATTTGGCGACCAGCTCTTTCAGCATGGCCTGCCCTTTGGCTTTGCGCAGGTTCAGCGTGACCGTCTTCTTGTTGCGCCCCACCACAGGAAACCAAAGCGATTTTCCATCCGGCTTGGCCTGCCCCCAATCACGCAGAGGATCCGGCTGGCCCGGCGGCTCCACCTTGATCACCTCAGCGCCGAGATCACCCAGCAATTGACCGCAGAACGGCCCTGCCAGCAAAACACCGAGTTCGATTACGCGCAGGCCTTTAAGCGGGCCGGTGGCTTCGGTCACAGAGACGGTTTGATCAGTCATTAGGGGATAATATGGGGCGACCGGTTTTTCGCAATGGGCTTCATATGTTGACTGCAGATTGGTTTCCGGAAACAGTCTCTACGGTCGTACCGAGAGGATGAATCATGAACCGAATTTCCAATCGCGCCACACTTGTTGCTCTAACTATCATGGCAACATCTCCAGCGTCTGCGCAGAATGTTGAAGCGTGGGACACAGGCGCCGCATTGATGAATGGATGCCGCGCAGCAGTTGCTGACGAGATGCGTAACAATGGCGATTTTGTTCGGGCGCGCGCGAACTGCGAAGCGGCTCAAGAACGGATTTCTTCAACATATGCCGAGCTTGCCCCTCTCTCAGCGGAAGACACATCTCACCGAGATTTTCTGCTCAGCCTAGTCTACTTTACCCGAGCCTTGCTCACATCAGATAATGATCAGATGACGCAACAGGGCTGCGAGTTTGCCCGTCTCTCCATAGCAATGCAGGATGGTGGCACGATCTTCATTCAGCAGGAGATTGATATGCTACAACAATCACGACGCATCCTCACCTCCCAGATCATCCCCGAATGCAATGCTCGGTTCGGGAACTAAGGCTCATGCACCAAAAACTTGCAGCCCTTGTATTGAGTTTCCTCTGCGCTGCACTGCCAATTAGCACGCAAGCGCAGGCTTCCAGTGAACCCGCTGAGGCCTCATGGCAAGACGTGACCTACGCCAACCCTGAAGGGCTTGACCTGCTTGCGCGGATTTATCGCCCGCACAGCGCGGAAGGCCCGCTGCCTGTGGTGATTTCAGTGCATGGCGGTGCGTGGGGCGCGTATGATCGCACATCAGGCCGGGTCTATGATCAGGCCCTTGCCGATGCCGGCTATCTGGTTGTGGCAATCGATTTTCGCCAGTCACCCGACTATCAACACCCTGCAGGATCCGCCGATGTGACGGCCGCCGTTCGCTGGGTGCGCCTCAATGCAGAAGCTCTTGGTGCCGACGCTGACGAGATCGGCCTGATCGGCTCATCTTCTGGCGGTCACCTCGCCCTGCTGGCTGCGGTTCGCCCGAATAACGAGGCCCATCTCGGAACACCGATTGCGGGTGCAGATGACGGCTTCTCACCACATGACGAGATTGATGCGAGCGTCGATTATGTCGTCGCCATGTGGCCGGTCTCATCGCCGATTACACGCTATCGCTACGCCCAGCGCGCAGGCATTGACCAGCTCGTTACGTTAACGGAACGATATTTTGCAGATGAAGATGCTATGTGGGATGCCTCAATCCCGCGCATTGTTCAGGCGGGTGAGGCAGAGGATTTGCCGCCTATCCTCGTCATCCAACCGGGAATGGATTCAAACATCCCGCAGGATATGACGTTTGATCTTTTGCAGGCCTGGCAGGCTCGCAGCGGCAAGGTCGACTACGCCTTCTATCCCGGTGCGCCGCATGCCTTCGGACATTACCCGTCAGAGAATACCGAGGACATGCTGGCAGCGATCACCAGTTTTATAGACCGTCAGCTTGCTGACTAATTAAGCCAGACGCTCGGCATGCCATTTCAAATGTTCGGCCATAAACGTCGAAATGAAATAGTATGAGTGGTCATACCCATCCTGCATCCGGATTTCGGCAGCCTGTCCCGCTGCCGAGCAGGCTTCCGCCAGAAGATGGGTTTTCAGCTGGCCTTCAAGGAAGTTGTCGCCCGTGCCCTGATCGACCAGCAGGCCGGTTTCAACACGCGCACCATCTTCAATAAGTGCCACAGCATCATATTCACGCCATTTAGCTTTATCCGCACCGATATAGCCGGTGAGCGCCTTCTCACCCCAGGGACATTGCAGAGGCGAAACGATTGGCGAAAATGCTGACACAGACTTGTAAACAGACGGATTTCTAAGGCCGATCGTCAACGCGCCATGCCCGCCCATTGAGTGGCCAGTAATGCCCTGACGTTCCATATCTGCGTGAAAGGTTGCCGCGATAATCGAAGGCAGTTCGCTCTCAATATAATCGCGCATGTTATAATGCTCAGCAAACGGAGCTTCTGTTGCGTTTACATAGAAGCCTGCGCCAAGTCCGAAGTCATATGCGCCTTCAGGATCATCCGGCACGCCTTCACCACGAGGGGATGTATCCGGCGCCACGAAGATAAGGCCGAGCTCTGCACAGGCCGCGCGAAACTCGCCCTTTTCCGTGACGTTCGCATGCGTGCAGGTCAGCCCGGACAGATACCAGACCACCGGCAGTTTCGCGCCTGGCGCATGGGGCGGCACATAAACCGAGAAGGTCATGTCCGTGCCCGTTGCGCTGGAGCGATGTTTGTATACGCCCTGCGTACCGCCAAAGGCTTTATTGGTGGAGACTGTTTCGATTGTCATATCATCCTGTCCTTTATTCTGTTTCGAGTGGCGCGCCGCCCATTGCAGGGCCCAGCTCGGCCCGCAAACGTTCGACGAGTTTTTGTACTTTCGGCATAAGATGTCTGCGCTGCGGATAGACCGCCCAGACAGGCTCTGCTGGTGGCAGGCTTTTCTTCAAAAGCGGCACAAGCTCGCCCGAGGCGATGCCTTCGCTCAGATAGAAGTCTGGAAGCTGGCAAATGCCGAGCCCGGCCTTCACCGCTTCAACCACCGCAGATCCGGAATTGCATTTGAAACGCCCCTTCGGGCGGAACATGACCGGCTCACCGTCGACCTCGAACTTCCAGGTCTCCGACGAGCCCATAACACACTCATGGCCCGCAAGATCTTCCACCGTTTTCGGCTTTTTATGCTGCGCCAGATAGGTATGAGACGCACAGACCTGCCAGTTGCGACGGGCAATCAGCGTCTGAATATATCGTGGGTCATCCATAACACCGGTTCGGATGGCCATATCGAAACCATCAGCAACCAAATCGCGGCGCTGGTTCGAAAGATCCACGGTTACAGAAAGGCGCGGATAGTCCTGCATCAGTGAACGGACGATTGGCGCAACAAAGCGTTCACCCAGTGACACGGCGCAGGTGACGCGCAACTCACCAACCGGCTCTCTATCGCCTCCGATCAGCGCAAAAGCCTCATCGCGGTCCTGAACCAGTTGCTCGCAATGCTGAAAGAGAGACCGGCCCGTATCCGTCAGCGACACCTGACGTGTTGTACGGAAAAACAAGGTAGACTGAAGGCGCTCTTCCAGGCGCATCACCGCGCGGCTCACATGTGAAGAGGAGAGGCCCAGAACCTCGGCCGCGCGCTTGAAACTGCCCTGCTGGGCCACGGCGACAAACTCTTCAATACCATCCCACTGACTCAAACTATCCCGTCCTTGCAATTATGCATATTTAATTTAGCTCTTTATTTCATCTGGAGCATTGATTAAACGGTTACCAGCAAAATTACGGAGTGCAAACATGAAAACCCGCGCTGCAGTCGCCTTTGAAGCGAAAAAGCCACTCGAAATTGTTGAGCTGGATCTGGAAGGTCCAAAAGCCGGTGAAGTTCTGGTTGAAATTATGGCAACCGGCATCTGTCACACAGACGCATACACGCTGGACGGACTTGATTCGGAAGGTATTTTCCCGAGCGTTCTGGGCCATGAAGGCGCAGGCATTGTTCGTGAAGTCGGCGCGGGCGTCACCAGTGTAAAGCCGGGCGACCACGTTATTCCGCTCTACACGCCAGAATGCCGCCAGTGTAAATCCTGCCTCTCCGGCAAAACCAATCTGTGTACGGCCATTCGCGCAACGCAAGGCAAAGGCCTGATGCCGGACGGCACGTCCCGCTTCTCATACAAAGGTCAGACCATTTACCACTATATGGGCTGCTCGACCTTCTCCAACTTCACAGTCCTGCCGGAAATCGCGGTTGCGAAAATCCGCGAAGACGCGCCTTTCGACAAAGCCTGCTATGTCGGCTGCGGCGTGACAACCGGCGTTGGTGCGGTGACCAACACAGCCAAAGTTCAGGTCGGCGATAATGTCGTCGTCTTTGGTCTTGGCGGCATTGGCCTGAACGTCATTCAGGGCGCAAAAATGGCTGGCGCAGACAAAATTGTCGGCGTTGACCTCAATAATGAGAAAAAGGAATGGGGCGAAAAGTTCGGCATGACGCACTTCGTCAATCCGAAAGACGTCTCTGACATTGTCGCTCACATCGTTGAACTGACCGATGGCGGCGCGGACTATTCCTTCGATTGTACGGGCAATACAGACGTGATGCGTCAGGCGCTGGAATGCTGCCACCGCGGTTGGGGCACAAGCGTGATCATCGGCGTTGCAGAAGCGGGCAAGGAAATAGCGACACGTCCATTCCAGCTGGTAACGGGCCGTAACTGGCGCGGCACAGCGTTTGGCGGCGCGAAAGGCCGTACAGACGTTCCAAAAATCGTCGACTGGTACATGCAGGGTAAGATCCAGATCGACCCGATGATTACTCACGTCATGCCGCTTGAGAAAATCAACGACGCGTTCGACCTGATGCATGAAGGCAAGTCGATCCGCTCTGTTGTGACATTCTAAGTCACGCGCCACCGGATTAGTTTAAAGAAAGCCGCATGCTGAGAGGTGTGCGGCTTTTTTGCGGGGGACACTATGAACCTTCTTCTACGCGTCTGTCTGGAGCTTGCAGCCCTTGCCGGTATCGGTATGGCTGCGTTTCAGGCAGGCGAAGGCATCATTGGCTATGCTTTCGCAATTGCCGCTGTACTACTCGCGGCGGCCACATGGGGCGTTTTCAATGTTCCAGATGACCCGAGCCGGTCCGGCAAAGCGCCCGTACGCGTCTCCGGTCCGGTTCGACTGGCTGTGGAACTCACCATCCTACTTGGCGGATCGTTAGCATTTTATCTGGCCGGTCACGCGTGGATTGCGCTCACGCATGTAGCGCTGATTGCGCTGCACTACGCCCTTTCAAGTGACCGGCTTCGCTGGCTCTTAAAGCAGAGCTAAGCCTTCATACCCCAGGCCAGCGCAAGGAAGCCAATGCCTGTCACCAGAGGTGGCAGCATAATGTTCGGCATTGGCGCGAGACCCAGTACAATCATAACAATGCCCAGCACACCAACAGTGTACATGACCGCTTTCTTCTTTTTGCTTTCGATCAGTTGCATGACGTCGCTCCTTCAATTTCGTATCGAACAAGCAACGCCGCCCGCCGCCAAGAGTTCATCGGAAACGACGCACCTTCACCTCACGGTATGGCTGGACAATCTCTCACCATGCGCGAATATCACCGCCGGAACGGGCCAAAACTGGCTCGGACGTATAGGGAGACTACATGTTCAGCCATATGATGGTGGGGTCCAATGACCTCGACAAAGCCAAGGTATTTTACGACGCGCTCTTTGAGTCTCAGGGCGGTAAGCCCGGTATGCTCGACCCGAAGGGACGCCTCGTCTATGCACACAATGGTGCGGTATTCCTCGTCACCAAGCCCATCGACGGCAATGCGGCCACAATCGGCAACGGGTCTACGGTCGGCTTCGCAATGGAAACAACCGAGGCTGCAGACGCCTGGCATGCGGCAGGCGAAAAAGCGGGTGGCACACCAATTGAAGACCCACCAGGCTGGCGTGAAGGCGGCGGCATGAAGCTTTACCTTGCTTATCTGCGCGACCCTGACGGCAACAAGCTCTGCGCACTCTGCCGCGGTTAACCGGTTTTGAGCGGTTCGGAACCCTGCAAAGCTTCCTGCATTAGTCCTGCATGGAAAACTCTGCAGAATTTGAACCGCTCGCCCTCATCTGGGGCACAATTCTTTCGCTATATCAGGGACTGATATCCCGCCTGCCGCAGATCGGCCTCGCGCTGATTACGCTGGTCTTGATCCTCGTGGCGGCGACGATCATCCGCAAAGTCATCACAACAATCATGAAGCGCGCACGCACGCGAAGCGCCCTCATTCGACTTGCAGGTAATCTGATTGTCATCGCATCGTGGATCATCGCGATTGCTGTTGCTGTAACGATTGTTTTCCCATCCATTACGCCAGCCAACCTGATTGCCGGTCTGGGCCTCACGACCGTCGCCATTGGTTTTGCGTTCAAGGATATTTTCGAAAACTTCCTCGCAGGCGTCATCATTCTCGCGCGCAAGAAAATGCGTATTGGCGATGTGATTGAAGTCGACGACGTATTCGGACGCGTGGAAGACATCCAGATCCGTGAGACTCATGTCCGCGACACATCTGGCGAGCTGATCATCGTGCCGAACGCGCACCTCTTTAAAAACCCGGTTGAAGTACAGACAGACCAGCCACTGCGCCGTCAGGACCTTGTCGTCGGCGTTGATTATGACGCTGATATGCGTCAGGTACGCGATACGCTGCAGAAAGCGCTGGATGGCTGTGAGACGGTTGACCGCACAAAGGATACCGAGGTGAAATGTGTCGGCTTTGGTGGGTCGAGCATTGATTTCAAACTGCTCTGGTGGGCGGACAGCCAGCCCGCCAAACAGCGTAACACCTATGATGAAGTCGCATTCGCTGTGAAAGACGCGCTTGATGAAGCGGGCGTTACCATCCCGTTCCCGCAGTCTACGCTATCATTCCGCGAGGAGGCTTGGCCGGTGCGCATTGCGAACCGCGAAGGCCGCGACCAGCCGGCAGGCTAATAAATTGGAGAGATCAGGTGGCGGCTCAGGCCGCCATCACGCGTTCCACTTCGTCGACAAGCTCGCGAAGGTGGAAAGGTTTGGAGAGGATTTTCGCGCCGGCTGGTGTGTTTGCCTTGTTAGACAGTGCCACAGCCGCAAAGCCCGTAATGAAGACAATCTTCATAGCCGGATCGAGTTCCGCGCCGCGACGCGCCAGCTCGATACCGTCAATGCCAGGCATCTGAATATCGGTGAGAAGCAGATCGAAGACTTCACGCTCAAGCGCGGTCAGCGCGGTGTCGCCATCCTCAAACGCCTGCACTTCATGACCGGCACGGCGCAGCGCCGCAGTCAGAAAGCTGCGCAGAGAGTCATCATCTTCAGCAAGTAGGATTTTTGTCATTACGAGACCTGTATTCCACCGAACCCTTTTGGAGTATCCTCAACCATTGTAAACTGACGGTGAACGTCTGTCGAAGACTGCAGGATATTTTCAGGTTAAACCCTAAACGAAATGACGCAAGTGAATACATTTCAGCTCAACTCATCCAAAGATGAGGCGCAAAAGGCCGCATTCCAGCTGTCAGCGCCTCAGGATGATTGTGCGGTTATGTTCGCGTCTCCGCATAGCGGGCGGCATTATCCTGACGATTTCCAGTCTCTCCTGCGCGTACCGCTTATGGATTTACGCCGTGTAGAAGACGCTTATATCGACCAGATGATTTCTCCGGTGTCCGAGCTGGGCATTGGCACACTCAGCGCCGTTTTTGCCCGCTCTTATGTGGACCTCAACCGGTCTGAGACGGAACTCGACTCGCGCATGTTTTCAGATGGCGCACCAACGCCTGCGGGCGAAAGGAGCCCGCGCGTTGAGGCGGGGCTTGGCTGCATTCCGCGCATTGCCGCCTCAGGTCAGGACATTCACGTTCGAAAACTCAGCCGGGACGAAGCCGAAGCGCGCCTTCAGGAGGCCTACCGCCCCTATCACCGCGCCCTCACCAACTGGCTGAACCTGATCAAACGGCGCTGCGGCCGTTCCGTGCTGATCGACTGCCATTCCATGCCGTCACTCGTTGCAGGACGGCGTATCCGCACAGACATTATTATCGGCACGCGGCATGGTGCCTCCTGCGATGAGGGGCTGGCACGCACAGTGGAGAACCATTTCCTCGCGCTCGGATATAAAGTCGCGCGGAATATGCCCTATGCAGGCGGGTACTGCACCCAGCGTCACGGGCGCCCTTTGGAAGACCGCCACGCGCTGCAGATTGAGATCAACCGCCGCCTTTATATGGATGAAGACACGGTGCGTCTGAAACCCGGCTTTTATAAGCTGCAATCGGATATGAAGGCCCTCGGGCTGTCCGTCATGAACTGGGCAGAGCGCACGCGCGTTGCGCCGGCCTGAGCCAGTTTCGCAATTTTGCACCCGCGAAAACCAAAAAAAAACCGCGCTGGTTAGAGCGCGGTTGTAAAGTCATAGGGAGGAAACGCCCCAAATCAGGGCGACAACGTCAAACGTTGTGAGATTAAAATACGCTGCACCGCAAAAAACGCAAGCCCCTTATCTGCGACAATTTCGCATATACGGCAATTTTTCGTGAGATTTTTGTCACAGAATGACCAATCGGACATGTTTTTATTGTGCAGCGCACAAAATCCGAATCCCTACTCGCCTGTCAGTCGGCATGCGGCTTGCTCATTCCCCTCTGAACCGTCCCCAAACGGGACGATTGTTTCGGAGAGACACATGGCTACTGATATTGATCTACACGTCGGCAAACGACTTCGCTGGCGCCGCCGCCTGCTCGGACTGACCCAGCAGGAACTTGCTTCACAAGTTGGCGTACGCTTCCAGCAAATCCAGAAATACGAGTGTGGCGCGAACCGCATCACATCCGGCCGCATCTATGAGCTCGCAAAAGCGCTCAACGTAAAAGTTCAGTACTTCTTTGATGGCCTCGAAGCCTATGAGAATGACGTGACACCAGCCAACGACGCCGAAAAGCTCGAAGGCGACATTCTTTCCCAGAAAGAAACGCTCGAACTCGTCCGCGCATACTACCGTCTGGAAGAGCGTCCACGCCGCCGCCTCCTCGAACTTGCAAAGTCTCTGGAGTCGACCTCTTCAGACGTTGCTTGATTGAACAGCCATGTTGAGGCAGTGGAAGGTGTATGAACACGCCTTCTACTGCTTCCTCCGCGCTGTCAGCTGACATGCAATCGCGCCTTGCGCTGGCTCACAAGCTGGCCGATGCGGCGCGTCACGTAACCCTTGCCCTGTTCCGCCAGCACGGCGAAACGGACAATAAGCTTGGCGAAGGCGATTTCGATCCTGTCACGAAGGCAGATCGGGACGCAGAAGCCGTTATGCGGGAGATTCTCACCCGCGAAGCCCCCGATGACGCCATTAACGGTGAAGAATTCGGCGTGACCGAAGGCACATCCGGCTGGACCTGGTATCTGGATCCGGTCGATGGCACACGCGCCTTTATTGCAGGCTTGCCGACATGGACGACGCTGATCGGCCTTGTCAGAGACGGCTCCCCTGAAATCGGCATTATCGACCAGCCTTATCTGGGTGAGCGCTATACCGGCTGGACAAGCGGCGCTGAAATCAATGTGCGCGGCACAGTCACCCCGCTGAACGTTTCAGATGAAACCCGCCTCACCAATGCCATCCTATCAACGACCGACCCGTTCATTCTGACACCCTCAGAACGCGGCGCGTTCGAGCATTTGCGCCAGACGGCACGCCTTACCCGCTATGGTCTTGATGCCTATGCCTATGCGCGTCTGTCTGCAGGTGACATCCAACTGGTGACCGAAACCGCCCTTCAACCGCACGATGTTGCCGCCCTTATTCCCGTTGTGCGCGGCGCGGGCGGCCTTGCCTGTGACTGGACAGGCGAACCAGCCATGCTCGGCCCGCAGCTTGCCTGCGCAGCCACGCAGGAGATTATGGATCAGGCCGTCATCTCTCTGCGTCGCTCGGCAGGCGGCAAATCCCGCATTGGGATTGATTAACGCCTACTCGCAGAACCAGCAGGTCTCGTAAGCGTCCATCCCAATCGGGCCGCCCGGCGGCAGGCCGCTCGCGTCTACAACCGCAGGCGCAGCCTCACGCGGACGGGTTTCAAACGCCTCAATCTGAGCGGTCAGCCAGTCGCCATGAGCCGTATCGAGACCGGAAACATCGCTCTTCAGCTCACCCAGCGCAGCAGACGCCGCAGCCTCGACCGCAGATGACGTCTCGGCATCCACCAGATCCATCAATGCAAAGGCATAACGGGCGCGCACGGTTTCTGCGATGCCAGAAAAGCGCGGCTCACGCGGCTGGACCATGACCTGAACACGAATGGCATCGAACAGTTCAACCGCGCTCATCTGGTAACGGTCCCGACGAGAAAACTCGATCAGGCGTGCAATGCGTTGCGGATGTAGCAGCACATCAAACGTCATCTGCGCCGAGGTATCCGCCGCAGAGGTGAGATCGAATGCCGGATATGCGCTGCGCGTGAACAATTCCCGCGTTGGCGCAGCCGCCAGATAGGCATCAATGCTTGGCGTGAGAAGGTTCAGAACATCATCAGAGAGATCCAGAAACTCTGGCGTGATCGTCTCAAGGATCGTATCGACCGCTTCACGCTGATCGGCGGCTGGCACCATTTGCGCTGCCGGCTGGCCATCCCCGCGCACGCTGTAATTATAGGTCATGCCACCAATCAGCTTACCGGCTGCTGCCGTCTGATAGCGATGGAAGAGGTAGATCGGCACGATTACGGCATTCAGATCAGAGACAGGTTGCCCCTCAGCCACACGGTCTACGCCGAAATTTTCAAGGGCAATCGCGCGCACGCCCACCGCTTGCTCCAGACCCCAGAGCGGGTCAGGCCCGTTATCCCAGATATTTCCGAGCGGATGGCCGGTGCCGATACCGCGCGCATGGCCATCATCGACAAAGACGAGCCCATCAGCGACAGCCTCACGCACAAGCGCTTCACGCGCGTCATCGGTCAGCTCGCCATAAAGCCAGGTCGCCGCGAACTCATCCCACGCGCCAACGCCGACACCGTAAGCGTTGGAGAAATCAAGCTCACCGCCGCTCACGCGAATGTCCGGCGCGGGATAGTCCATCACCGAGCCTTTATCATATGTGCTGGCCGCAAAATTGTGCGCAAAGCCGAGCGAGTGACCAATCTCATGCGCCGACAGCTGACGAATGCGCGAGAGCGCCAGCTCTACCGGATCATCCGGCGCGCCTGTGCCTACATTCTGCGTACCAGCAAGGCCTTCAAAAATCATCCGGTCCTGACGCACACGAAGCGAGCCGAGAATGACATGACCTTTCAGCATTTCGCCGGTGCGCGGGTCTGCAATACCGCCGCCATAAGACCAGCCGCGCGTCTGACGATGCACCCATTGCACCACATTATAGCGGATATCGAGCGGGTGCGCGTCTTCCGGCAGAAGCTCCACGCGGTAGCCATCAGGAAAACCCGCCGCAGCGAACGCATCACTCCACCATCGGGCACCATCCACCAGAGCAGAGCGGATCGGCTCCGGCGCGCCCGGGTCGATATAGAACACAATCGGGTTGATGGTTTCGCCGTTTTCATCGCGCTGCAAACGATAACGCCGCGCATAACGTGTCTCGATCGGGTCTGTGAGCGAGGCGGAATAGTCATAATGGGTCATGGTGACAGCGCCCGTGCGCGGGTCAGCTTCAAGCGGCGTGTAACCCTCTTCCGGTAGTCGCACGAAGGAATGGTGCTGGATCAGGGTCACATCTGTACCATTCGCCGCGGTCGTGGAAACCTCACGGCCCGGATCAGCGCTGCGAAGCGTCAGATAAGCGTCGATCTCGATATTGTCGGGAAAGGCAAACGCGTTCGCGGTATCCACAAGCGAGCGGTCACCAGCGACCGTAAATCGCCCCTGCCCTGCATCTGCCAGATACTGAACCAGCCCAAGCATGTCGGCGGTGAGAAAGTCCGTCATATCGACGACGAGACCATCCTCATCAGACAGGATTTCCATGCTGGCAATGAAGGATGTCGCAAAGCTTTCCCGCACAGCGCGGGCTTCGAGAGGATTATCCGCACTGGCGCGGTAATTGAGGTTCTCAATCTCCAGAATGAGCCGGTCACCAATGCGGCGGAAGGCCATAATCTCACCATCGCGCCACCAGCCGCGGTCCAGCCCGACCGGGTTAGACCCGAGGCCGCCTGTCAGCCCTGCGGTATGGATCATGCGGAGGACAACGCCATCCTCACCTGTCTCAGGCAGCTGCGCGTAAATCTTATTGCCTTCGGTATCGACCTGCAGCGTGAAAAAACCGCCCCGCTCTTCAAACCGTACTTCGGAGAAATCCGGCGCTTCGGCCATGGCAGGCATGAAACTACAGAACATAGCGGCGCAGGCGGCAATAAATTTCAGACGCATAGTCACTCCCCAGACAAACGTGCCGGAAGTTAGACAGAGGCCACTCACCCTGTCGAGAGATGGGCGTGCTCATACGCCAATTAGCGAAGGCCCGCCCATCACATGGATTTTTAGTGCACACTCCTGATCAGATGATAAGCTTTCAAATCTAGCTGGAGGGATATCCATGAAACTCACTACTCTGCTGACCGCCGCGAGCGCGCTCGCCGTTGCCGCTTGCGCGACATCCGAACCGCCACCGCCGCCGATTGACTATCAGGCTGTCTATACAGCTGCGCTGACATCGCAGGGCCGCCTTGAAGCCGACCTTGAGCGCGACGCTATCCGCAAGCCGGTTGAAACGCTGTCCTTCATGGAGCTTAAAATCGGTGACACCGTTGTCGAGATGGAAGCAGGCGGCGGATATTTCACGCCATTCCTTGCGAGCGTGGTCGGCCCTGAGGGTCAGGTTTACATGCAGAACCCCGCAGCCTTTGCCAGCTTCTGGGAAGGCGATCTACCACCGCGCTTCAGGTCGCTGCCAGCCAATGTGACCTATCTGGAATCTGACTTTGATGCGATGCGTGACGTGCCATCGGGCTCTGTTGATGTCGTGACCTGGTTTCAGGGGCCGCATGAACTCTGGTACACACCGGATAACGCGCCTGACGGGCTGGGCGATCCGTCCGGTTCATTCGCAGAAATCTACCGTATTCTGGCCCCGGGTGGCCGGCTCTATGTGATTGATCATGTCGCGCCTGCTGGTGCACCGCCATCCACGGGCGGCGATACCCACCGTATCGACCCGAACATTATCTATGAGATGGCAACATCTGCAGGTCTTCGCCTCGGCGAAAGCTCTGACCTGTTCGCAAATCCGCTCGATAACGGCACGACAAACGTGTTCGCGCCTAACATTCGCGGCAATACCGACCAGTTCTTCGTCGAGTATGTGAAATAGGATGTGTATCCCCCGGTGGACGTGTCCGCCGGGGGGCCATTCAGCTAGTCATGCGCATCAGGCGCTGACCAGATGTCATCCGTCACATTATCGACGATGACCGGCGACGTGAAATATTGAACCTGCGGCATGGCACCCAGTCGTTCCGCAAGGCCTTCGCGCCAGGCTGGCGTGTAAAGCGCTTCAGCTGCCGAGCGGCTCTCCCAGAGATAAACACCGCCGCCCACTGGCTCCGCCTCATCGAACAGATAATATTTCCGGATCAGTCCCGGCATTTCGGCGAATGTATCTACTGAGCCCATGAACAGGTCTCTTGCCTGCAACTCTGTCATGCCGTCAGGCAGAGTAAACGTCACGATTGCGGTCGTTGGCGTTTCAGTCTCATGCCCGTCCGCAAAAGCAGCGCTCGCAGCCAGAACGCTCGCGCCTGCGATCATCGCGGTTTTCAGAAATCTCATTGTGTTCCCTCCGTATGGCGGACATTTCCGCTCAGACGAGAGTGTCACCTGAAATCAGGGCAAATGTAAAACCACAAAAAAGGGCGCACGAGCCCTGCCCGTACGCCCTTCTGTTTTTGAAAGCAGGTCCGACTTACTTCTTCAGAAGGTCGCGGATTTCCTCAAGCAGCACCTGCTCACGCGGCGGTGGCGGCGGCGCTTCCGGCTCTGCTGGCGCTTCTTCTTCTTTTTTCTTCAGTGAGTTCATCGCTTTGATGATGAAGAACAGACACGCTGCAACAATGATGAAGGAAATCACATTGTTGATGAACATGCCGTAATTGATAGAAACCGCCTCGGTCACGACTTCTTCGCCGTTCATCACGGCCTCTTTCAGAACGACTTTCAGGTTCGCGAAATCAACGCCACCGAGCGCGAGCCCGATTGGCGGCATGATAACGTCGTTGACCAGAGACTTCACGATTGTAGAAAACGCGCCGCCGAGAATGAAGCCGACAGCCATGTCGACAACATTGCCCTTCATCGCGAATTCTTTGAATTCTTTCATAACGCCCATTTTAATGCCCCATATGCATATGCCCCTTTGGCACGCTGGCATGTGAGATTATGGTTACCGAAACGTCAACCATAATTGGCAGCGCGAACAGCATTGAATCGAAACAAAAAAGGCGGCCCCGAAGGACCGCCCTTTCAAATTCTCGCTGATGCGATGCGAAAGATCTACTCTTCGCCGCCCTCAGTGTTTTCAGCCGCTGCTGCTGCCGCTGCTTCTTCAGCCGCTTTAGCTTTAGCCGCTGCTGCGCGTGCTTCAGCTGCTGCTGCTTTACGCTCAGCTTTAGCTGCTTCGTTCTTACGCTTACGCTCGGTTTTGCCGAGGATGTTTTCGCGAACTTCGATGCCGTGGCCAGATGTACGCTCAGCGATACGAGCAGATTTACCGCGACGGTCACGCAGGTAGTAAAGCTTCGCACGGCGAACTTTACCCTTACGCTTCACTTCGATGCTTTCAATGTTCGGGGAGTAAAGCGGGAATACACGCTCAACGCCTTCACCGAAAGAAATCTTACGGACTGTGAAGCTCTCGTTCAGGCCACCGCCGGAACGTGCAATGCAAACGCCTTCGTAACGCTGAACGCGCTCACGCTCGCCCTCTTTAATGCGTACGTTTACTGTCAGCGTGTCACCCGGAGAAAAGTGCGGGATCTCTTTGTCGCCAGCAACGCGGGCAATCTCTTCTGCTTCAAGCTCTGCGATGATGTTCGTCATCTTCTTTACTCCGGCCTTTCAAACCAGGCTTCTCAGCCTTGCTCTTTACGTTCCATATGTGCCTTCCAGAGATCTGGTCGGCGAACTCTTGTCAGCTCTTCGGCTTTTTCACGTCGCCATTTATCAACAGCGCCATGATTACCCGACAGCAATACGTCCGGGATTGCCCGATCCTCCCACACGCGCGGTCGCGTATAGTGAGGATATTCGAGCAAGCCGGACTCGAAACTTTCCTCTTCGAGCGAGAGATCATTTCCCGCGACACCCGGAAGAAGCCTGACAACCGCCTCAAGAAGGACCATGGCTGCCACTTCACCGCCAGCGAGGATGTAATCCCCGATACTGACTTCCTCAATGCCGCGCGCTTCGATCACGCGCTCATCCAGGCCTTCAAAGCGTCCGCAAATCAGTATAACTCCCGGGGACTGAGATAACTCTCGCACCCGGGCCTGAGTAAGCGTTTTACCTCTCGGGCTCAGATAAATGAGCGGTCGGTCTTCTCGATCAACCGCATCAATTGTTGCCGCCACCACATCAGGTCGCAGTACCATACCAGCACCGCCCCCGGCAGGGGTGTCGTCAACGGAACGGTGCTTATGATCAGAAAATGCGCGAATGTCCAGTGTTTCTAGCGACCAAATGTCATTTTCCAGCGCCCGACCGATAATAGACGTGCCGAGTATGCCCGGAAAGGCCTCCGGAAAGAGGGTGAGAATGGAGGTTTTATAGGTCATCTTCTGGACTTTTGCTCGGGCTGGTCGCTCACAGGCTCGCTCGCCCTGCGCCTTCGCGGTGCTCGTGTGGAGCACTACACAAGCGACTGCGCAGGCGCAAGTGACCGGAGCCGCAGGTGAAAAGATACCACTCTCTCCGCGGATGCCCTTGTAGAAGGGTATCCATGCTTAGCCAGCGGTATTGCCGCAGGGTTTAGCGAACACAATGAAGGACAAGGCGCCGCCTTCACTTCAATAATCTAAGCATAGGTTCCCGTCTTCACGGGAACCTGCGGCTCCTGGCAACTCGTCCCAGATGATTTCACCCACACAAGAACAATCCAACCCCACCAGTTCCACCTCTATCCTCTGGCCATGCTTACCGGGCCGATCAGATATGCGAGCGAAACGCTCTCCGCGCTGAAACAGCGCATCGGCCATTATATTCAGCTGGCAGCCTGTTTCACCGACGACTGGGGCATTTTCGATGAAGACGGCACGCCGCGCCTGTTTCGATATGATGTCAGAAGACTGACCGGCATGGTTGTACGGGCCGAACACTTTCTGCGGTGCGCGATTATTCTGGCGGTCTTTGAACGCCTGCGGCATGGCGGAATCACGCCGCGCCCATTTGGCCTGAATGGCGTCCCTGCGCACGCAAACCGGACACACGAAGCCCCACTCCATCCGTTTGCGGCACTACGTGGCATACAAAAGCGCGATCAAGCACCGCCCGGATTCTCCGTATCCATGCCGAGCGAAGCGGGACCAGCCAAAGCTACACTTTCCCCGAAAGGAACGCGGGCACCGCAGCGGCGCGCAAGGAATGACGACATACTTGCCTGCGATATACTTATGGCGCGCATAGAGAGGCTCAAAACGATCAGAGCCGAAATCGATGACCGCGCAGACAAGCTCGCCGCGATCTGGGCAGGCATGATTGTATCCCGCAAGACAACGTCACGCGCCACGTCGGAAATCACAAGGCCTGCGAACTTATTCCTTCCACTGAAAGACTGGCGCCCGCCGCCCGAAACAACGCAAGGCGCTCCGCCTGACGAGACGGAAGATCTGATCACCCTTCACTGGGCCGCTTATAACGCCGCAGAGGGCATTGCCGCCCTGTGCGGTCGCATGCGCTGAAATCCGCGAAACTTGCCAAGATCGCAATCTGGCACTTTACTCCCTTCTCTTTTGGGAGGGACGATATGGAGATCAAACGCAAAACGCTGCCCGCGCAGACCTATCTGTATGTCGAGCGCGCACCGAAGTTTTCTCCGGAAGAGATTTCAAACGCGATGGCGACCGGCTTCGGCGAGGTCTACACATTCCTCGGCCAGAATAACATCGCGCCCGCCAGCATGCCGATGTCTCTCTATGCAGACATGCCAACGGGCGACACCATGCCGTTTCGCGCTGGTTTCCTCATACATTCAGAAGATGCGTCGAAAGCCACGGGCAATATCAAGGTCGGGGTGATCCCGGTTTGTGATGTGATGATGGCGACCCATATCGGTTCCTACGCCAATCTGAACCAGACCCATAAAAACATCTGGGATGCGACTGAAAAAGAAGGCCTCACCAAGACGATGCCGGTCTGGGAAATCTATGTAGACGACCCGACAACTGTTGATCCGGAAACCTGCCGCACAGAGGTTTATCACGCGGTAAAATAGAGCAGCGCGAACTGACAGATCGGCTATTCTTCATTCAGGGAACATGGCAGAAGGCAAATGAATTTCAGGCCTCTGGGCCATAGCGCTTTACTTGCTGAAGGACCTCCCATGAAACGCCTTTTGTATCTTGTCGTAGGACTGGCTGTATCGGCAGGTCTCGTGCTTCCGGCTGCAGCTCAGGTTCGGTCGGGCCAGCGCATTGCCGTTGAAGCGACCAACCAGTTTCACACCGAAGCCGGTGACGCTCAGCTCTGGTCCGACACCAACTATGATGCGCTCATTCTCGCGATCAACAATTTGTCTCGCCATGGGCTCAACCCGTCACATTATCATCTGGAACAGCTCACCAGCCTGCGCGAAAACGAGGCCGGGCGCGACCGTATCGCGACCAGCGCCTTCTTCATGGCGGCGACCCATCTGGCATATGGGAAGCTGGATCCGGTTTCCGTGGAGCCTGACTGGACCGTTATCAATCACCCGCACAATCCCGGCCCGGTTTTGCGTTACGCCCTGGCGCAGGAGACGATTGGGTCCACCCTGGAACAGTTCGCGCCAATTCAGCCCGGCTATCATACGCTTCTGGACGAGCTTGCCCGTCTGCGAGCACAAACATCGGGCACGCGCACAATAGTCTCAGCCGGGGCGACTTTGCGAGAAGGCGACAGGGGTGACCGTGTCTCAGCCCTCCAGACCCGTCTGAAAGAGCTTGGCTTCCTGACAGAAGACTTCGCTATTTCAGGAAATTTTGATGCGGATACACATCTTGCCGTCGAGACATTTCAGGAAAGCGAAGACCTGACAGCGGATGGACTTGTCGGTGCAGCGTCTCTTGCTGCGCTGAACCGCGGAAATGAAGAACGCATTCGTCAGATTATGATCAATCTGGAACGCTGGCGCTGGCTTCCGGCTGATCTTGGTCGGCGTCATTTGCGCGCCAATATCGCGGGTTTTGACGTCACCGCCTATGAAAACGGCCAACCGGTGCGCACGCATCTGACCATTGTGGGTCGGAACTACCGTCGTACGCCGGTTTTCTCCGACGAAATAGAATACATCGTATTTAACCCATGGTGGGAAACACCCCCAAGCCTTGCACGCGCTGATAAGCTACCTGCTTTCCAGCGAGATCCGGCAACAGTTCAGCGACTTGGATTTCAGATTCTCGACCGACAGGGCGCAGTCGTTGATCCGGCGGGCATTAACTGGAATGACTATTCATCAACGAACTTCCCGTTCCGCATCAGGCAGGCGCCCGGCCCCGAAAACGCACTTGGTCAGGTGAAAATCATGTTCCCGAACGTGCATAATGTTTACTTACACGACACGCCAACACGGGGCCTTTTCTCGCAGCGCCAGCGCGCATTTTCTTCAGGATGTCTGCGCACCCAGAACCCTATTGATCTGTCACGCTGGCTTTTGGAAGAAACACCCGAATGGACGTCCGAACGCCTAGATGCTGCCGTTGCAAGCGGTCGTGAGACACGCGCATCGCTTTCGGCTCGTGTGCCCGTTCATATTCTCTATTTCACTGCAGTGAGCGATGGTGAGGGCGGCGTTCGGTATCTTGATGACATCTACGACCGCGATGGCCGTGTCTTCGATGGACTGATGGTGGTTCCGCCGCGATCTTAGCCGCTCCTATAACCGGAAATGACGCGCAATGTCGTCTGGCAGCTTGCCCGTCGCGGCAAGCTGACAGGCCCGCGCGACCATCATGACAGTAAACATATCCCTGATCTCGCCCGCCTCGATCATCTCCATCAATAGGCGAACAGGAATACGGCGAACGGTAAGCTCTTCGGTATCATCCGGCGTTCCGGACCTCGCCGATAAACCATGCGCAATAAAGGCGTGGCCGAGTTCGTCTGTAATACAATTGGAGACCTGAAGATTTTCAAACAGCGGAATGAAGTATGCCGCCGCCAGATTACACTCCTCGGAAAGCTCGCGCTGCGCCGTGTCTACTGGCGGTTCACCGCGCGGCCCGCCACCCTGTGGCAGTTCCCAGGAATAGGCATCGAAGACAAAGCGCGTCTGGCCAACAATCCATGTGAAGCCATCCTCATCAATCGGGAAAATTCCGATTGCCAGATTTTTGAAATGCACGGTGCCGTAAATGCCGTCAGCGCCGGTCGGGGCGACCACCTCGCTATGGTCCACCCGAATCCACGGATTTTCGTATTCGGTATCCCGGCGCTTTGTCATCCAGCGTTTGAAGTCGTCCATGCAGGTCTCCTGACTTAAAGCGGAGTAGATCACGTCTTTCCGGCGGCGCAAGGCGACTTAGTTTGACACTCAACTGTTGTCTTCACGGATATGTGAACGCTAGACAGCGGTTTCGACGCAGTCACCTCGCAGGCATATTCATGACGCACTCTCTTGATCCGGACGATTGGCAGGCCTTTCGCGCCAGAGCCCGCGACATGCTGGAAACCGTGCTCGATGAGATGGAGTCTTATCGTGAGGGGCCTGTCTGGCGTCATCCGGATGAGTTGGAGTTACCTCAGATTTCCGGCGAAGGCAGCAGCACTGCCGATACCGCTCTGAAATCACTTCTGCCCTATGGCGTGGGCAATACGCACCCGCGCTTTTTCGGATGGGTGCATGGCGCAGGCACGCCATCAGGCTTGTTGGCGGATATGGTCGCCTCAACGCTGAACGCAAACTGCGGCGGGCGAAATCACGCGGCGATCCGTGTTGAGCGAGCCGTGATTGACTGGTGCCTGAAGCTTTTTGGTTTGCCTGACAACGGCTCGGGCCTCATCACGACCGGCACCAGCATGGCAACGCTGATCGGGCTGAAAACGGCGCGCGATGTCGCGACTGATTTTACGATCGGCGTTGAGGGCGTTCGAAGCGGGCCGGCACTTGTCGGCTATGCGTCACAAGGTGTGCATGCCTGTTTTGAGCGTGCCTTTGATATGCTGGGGCTGGGCAAAGCCAGCCTTCGCAAACTACCGCAGGACGAGATAGGGCGCTTGCGCACGGATGCGCTTGAAGCGGCCATTGCAGAGGATCGCGCGGCCGGACGGCAACCATTCGTCGTCTGCGCCACGGCTGGAACCGTCAATCGCGGCGCGATTGATGATCTCCGCGCGGTGGGTGAAATCGCAAAGCGCGAAGGCCTCTGGTATCATATTGATGCAGCCTTTGCCGCAGCGCTTCAGCTGAGCGATGTCCATCGCGGGAAGCTGGACGGTATCGAGCTCGCCGATTCCATCGGCTTTGATTTTCATAAATGGATGCAGGTGAATTATGATGCCGGCTGCGTCCTCATCCGCGACCGAGAACACCAGTTGCGCGCATTTTCAGACCGCCCTGATTACCTGGCAGATGCCGGAAGAGGCATTGGTTCAGACCTGCCATGGCCGGTCGATCTTGGCCCCGAACTCTCAAGGGGCTTTCGCGCACTGAAAGTCTGGACACAGCTCATTGAGTATGGGCCGGAAAAACTGGGTCAGGTTGTCGAAGCGAATATCGAGCAGGCCGGATATCTGGCCCGCAAAGTTGAGGCAGCACCAGAGCTGGACCTGCTTAGCTATATGGGCCTCAATATTTGCTGTTTCCGCTATGTGGCAGAGGGGCTGGACGAAGCGGCTCTGGATGCGCTGAACCAGGAACTCGTCATCCGGCTGCAGGAAGACGGCATTGCTGCGCCGTCCACCACCCGCATTAACGGGCATTTGACTATCCGGGTGAATATCACCAACCACCGGACACAGCTTTCGGATCTCGATCTGCTGGTCAGCGCCGTCATCGAAACCGGCAAAAAGCTAAGCTGAAACAAAAAGAGCGCCGGTGATACCCAGCGCTCTCTTCATTTGATTTTGCGTCCGTCTAGTAGCGGTAGTGTTCCGGCTTGAACGGGCCTTCAGGCTTCACGCCGATATAAGACGCCTGAACAGGGTTCAGCTGTGTCAGCTCCACGCCAAGCTTATCGAGGTGAAGTGCAGCGACTTTCTCGTCCAGCGTTTTCGGCAGGGTGTAGACCTTGTTCTCGTACTGGTCGCCTTTGGTCCAGAGCTCGATCTGCGCAAGCGTCTGGTTGGTGAACGACGCGGACATAACGAAAGACGGGTGACCGGTTGCGTTGCCAAGGTTCACGAGACGGCCTTCAGAGAGAAGGATGATGCGCTTACCGTCAGGGAATTCGATCATGTCGACCTGAGGCTTGATGTTCGTCCACTTATAGTTCCGCAGAGCTTCCACCTGAATTTCATTGTCGAAATGACCGATGTTACAAACGATCGCCATATCTTTCATCTCACGCATATGGTCGATCGTGATGATGTCGCGGTTACCTGTACAGGTGACGAAAATGTCAGCGCGGGGAAGTGACCCTTCCAGCGTTTTTACTTCAAAACCGTCCATTGCGGCCTGAAGCGCACAAATTGGGTCAGCTTCTGAAACGATGATACGTGCACCCGCACCGGCAAGAGACGCAGCAGAGCCTTTGCCCACATCGCCATAGCCAGCAACGAATGCGACTTTGCCCGCCATCATAACGTCCGTGCCGCGGCGGATCGCGTCTACAAGGCTCTCTTTACAGCCGTATTTGTTATCAAACTTGGACTTGGTGACACTATCATTTACGTTGATCGCAGGGAAAGGCAGCATGCCTTTTTCAACGAGTTGATAGAGACGGTTCACACCTGTCGTTGTTTCCTCTGTCACGCCCTGAATGGCATCACGTTGTTTGGTGAAGAAGCCCGGGCTTGCAGCAAGGCGCTTTTTGATCTGCGCGAAGAGAACTTCCTCTTCTTCAGAGCCCGGATTGGAGAGAACGTCTTCACCCGCCTCAGCGCGCGCGCCGAGCAGAATATACATCGTCGCATCGCCGCCATCGTCGAGGATCATGTTGGCAAGATCGCCATTCGGCCAGAAGAAGATTTTGTCTGCAAAATCCCAATACTCTTCGAGGGTCTCACCCTTATGCGCGAAGACAGGCGTGCCACTCGCCGCGATTGCCGCAGCAGCGTGGTCCTGCGTTGAATAGATATTGCAGCTTGCCCAGCGCACTTCTGCGCCCAGCGCCTCAAGCGTCTGGATGAGAACAGCCGTCTGGATCGTCATGTGCAGAGATCCGGCAATGCGCGCGCCTTTAAGAGGCTGGCTCGCGCCGAACTCTTCGCGCGCAGCCATCAGGCCCGGCATTTCTGTTTCAGCAATTTCGATCTCCTTGCGACCGAAGTCAGCGAGGGAAATATCGGCAACCTGATAATCGTTGGACATGGGTTTAGCCTTTCAAAGGGGAAAATTTCTGGGTCGCGTATACCAGAGACGATCATAATCACCAAACCATATAAATATTCCTTTATATGTTTTTTGAAGATGACAATTCAGTCAGCCACGGACAAAATGCTTTGCGCGGGAGAAATGTGAGCATAGTCTCACCCCGAACCAGACGGAGACGATGAGTGAAAGCTTCAGCGAACAGCGCGTTCAAAGCCATGATCACGGCGGCAGGAGCCGGTCTCTGCCTGTCTCTTATCGGGACGTCATTTGCCCAGGAGCGACTGCCTGTGCGCGGCGGAAACGGCCTGAACGAAGACCGCGCCGGCGCGACATTCCTGAAATCCGGCGCGATGATTTTCATTGCCTTCGACCGCAATCTCGACCTCGAAATCACGCATGACGAGATTGAAGCAGGCGCACGCCTTGCCTTTCGCAATGCCGATCAGGACGAAAATGAAGTTCTGACACCTATCGAACAGCGTAACTGGGCAGCCCGCTTTGCTGGCGAAAACGATGTGATTGCCAATCCGCGCCTGTTTCCGGCCGCGACACCCAATCAGGTAACCGAAGACGAATTTGTTCAGGGCATGCTCACCCTGTCACAGCGTTTTGAGAATGATGAAGGCCGCATCATGTTTGAAACCCTGACTCTGGGGCCAGGTCGCGAACGTGGTGATCGTGAAAATGGCGGTGCAGAACGTCTGCTACGTCCGAACATTGCAGACCGTAGCGGCGCGAACCGTTAAGCGTTCAGCCTAGCACTCTTCGCCAAAGCGATTGTTCACAAGATCAATAAGAGCCTGAACGGCGGCTTCGGCGTCTTCACCTGAAGCAGAAATTTCAATCTCATAGCCCTTACCCGCGCCGAGCGAAAGCAGCTCTATGATGGACTTTCCATCGGCTTCCATACCGGCGCGTGAGACCTGAATGTTTGAAGCAAATTCCTGCGCTGTTCGCGAGAATGCCGCCGAGGCCCGTGCATGCAGGCCCTTCTGGTTACATATCTCAACAACACGCGTACAGGACATTTCAAACTCTACTGGGATCGGACTAACACCTTCGATGCGATGGAAATATATTTGCGAGCCGCTTCCTGAGCCGCCTCAGCCGCTTCCTGCATGGACATACGTTCGCGAACTTCGGCCAGCTTGATCAGCATTGGCAGGTTCACGCCAGCAATCACCTCAATCTTGCCCTGCCCCATAACGGAAATTGCAAGATTGGACGGCGTACCACCAAACATGTCTGTCAGAAGAATAACGCCGTCGCCATCATCACAGGCTTCGGCTGTTTCCAGAATCTGAGTGCGACGTGCATCCATATCGTCATCTGGCTCGATTGAAATCGACCGGAACCGACGCTGCTCACCCACGACGTGCTCTGTTGCTGCAACAAGCTCACGTGCGAGTTTTCCGTGACTGACCACCACGACACCGATCATGGGAAACCTTTCAACCGACTAAACTACAAGAGTGAGGTCAGACAATTCCACTTGGCAAGGGGGTTTTTGCAATTGCAGCATCGTTAATCAGAAAAACCGGCATATCGGGCGACCAGTTTTTTCAACATGTGTCGAAATTGCGACATGGGATGGTCGTGTCAGCTCTGAAGCTGAGCCGGCAGTACAACGACGAAGCGAGCGCCCAGCACATTGCCCTCTGCATCCTCACGGTTTTCGGCCGTCACTATGCCGCGATGGCTTTCTACGATCTGCGCCACGATGGACAGGCCCAGCCCTGAATTCAGGCCAAATTTCGTACCCGCTGGCCGGTCCGTATAAAATCGTTCGAAAATCTTCTCGAGCTTGCCGTCCGGAATACCCGGGCCTTCATCTTCAACAGTGATTTCGACAGAGGCGCGTCCGCGTACCGCCATTGTGCGACCGCGAACAATGACCTGCCCGTCTTCCGGTGAAAACGACCGCGCATTCTCAATGAGATTTCTAAAGACCTGCCCAAGCGCACCATCTCGTCCAAGGACAATCAGATCGCCGCTATCTTCATCGCGCTCGAAGCGCACACGTGGGTCGCCTTCATTACGGATCGCATCATAGGTTTCTGTGAGGTCTGTCAGAAGCTGGCCAAGATCGACCGCAGCATTCGGGAGACGTGCGGTTTCGGCCTCAAGGCGCGTCGCATTGGAAATGTCAGTAATGAGGCGATCAAGGCGGCGCACATCTGACGCAATCACTTTGCGCAGTTTCTCACGCGCTTCCGGATCCGTCACACGTTCGGACGTTTCAACAGCGCTACGGATAGAGGTGAGCGGGTTTTTCAGTTCGTGCGCAACGTCCGCAGCGAAAGCCTCGTTGGCTACGATCCGGTCAAACAGCGCAGCCGTCATACCTTCCAGAGAATCCGCCAGCTCGCCAATTTCGTCTTTACGGCTGGTAAGCGCTGGCAGCTCGATTTTCTCCGCAGCGCCAGACCCGACACGGTCGGCGGCAAGCGCGAGCCGTCTGAGCGGGCGCGCAATCATGATGGCGAGCAGGGCAGAGGAAAGAAGCGACACGATGATCGCAACAGCAATAAAGGGCAGAAGCGCAGCACGTTCACGGCGCACAATTGTATCCACATCACTGGCTTCGATCGTCAGAACCCCGACGACTGCTGACACGTGCTGGATAGGCAGAGACACTGAAACAACACGCTGCCCGTCATCTGTAATGCGCTCGCCTGATACACGTTCACCAGACAAAGCCTCATTCAGCTCGTCATCAAAAGTACCCGGCTGCAGGAGAGACTCCCGCGCGCTCGATTGAAGCCAGCGCCCGATGCTATCCATGAAACCGGATACACCGCCCACGAAACTCTCGAACATATTGGGCTCGTCCAGCGCACCGAGCGCAAATTCATCCACCCTGTCGGAGAGCAGGTTATAATCGCCAACCATTTCACTGTCGGCGTTGTAGATACGGGCCTGAATGGTGGACGGCAGCTCCAGACGTTTCAGAATGCGTCGCGCATTTACCTCAATCAGTTCCGGCTCCGGGTCGCCCACAGTTGCGCCCTCGGCCAGAACCGAGACGATCAGGTCACCCTGTGTGTTGAGGCTGTCTATCCGCGCCTGCACCAGACCCACACGCATCTCGTTCAGCACGAGCGCGCCGATGATCAGAACGAGCAGACCCGCGAGATTGGAGGCAAAGATCAGCCTCGCAATCCGCGAGTTTACAAAAGTCCGCGATTTTCGCTGAGCCGACAGGCTAGCTCTCCTTATAGCGGTATCCGACGCCGTAAAGCGTTTCGATCGCGTCGAACTCGCCGTCTACTTCACGGAATTTCTTCCGCAGGCGTTTGATATGACTATCGATGGTACGGTCATCGACATAGATCTGGTCGTCATACGCCGCATCCATGAGCTGGTCGCGGTTTTTAACGAAACCCGGACGTTGAGCGAGCGCCAGAAGGATGAGGAACTCAGTCACAGTCAGGCGGACCGGCTCACCATCCCATGAACAGACATGGCGGTTCGGGTCGAGTACGAGGCGTCCACGAACGATCGGCTTCTGATCGCCCTCAAC
The DNA here is from genome assembly GCF_029210165.1 of Ponticaulis sp. Classification (NCBI taxonomy): domain Bacteria; kingdom Pseudomonadati; phylum Pseudomonadota; class Alphaproteobacteria; order Hyphomonadales; family Hyphomonadaceae; genus Ponticaulis; species Ponticaulis sp. The sequence goes on along the minus strand of NZ_JARGNT010000001.1, from coordinate 1,193,053 downwards.
CTCAACCGCGCCGCGCGAACGACGAAGAACGGCCTTAACGCGCTCCGACAGGAGACGGTTGGAGCAAGGCTTACGCACGAAATCGTCAGCGCCGATGTTAAAACCGATCACCTCGTCGATTTCCTCATCTTTCGATGTCAGAAAAATAACCGGAATGTCCGAAGTCTGACGCAGACGGCGCAGAACTTCCATGCCGTCCATCTTTGGCATTTTCACATCCAGAACAACCAGATCTGGCGGTGTCTCGGTGAGAGCCGTCAACGCCGTCTGCCCGTCATGATATGTACGGACCTTATACCCTTCCGCCTCAAAAAACATTTTGAGGGATTCAACGATGTTCTCGTCATCGTCCACTAATGCCAGCGTAGCCATCCCAGCTCCTTCTCTATGCCGTCCCAGGCGCTCGTCGTTCTTTAACAAGACCATAACGGGGAAACTACAACCTTTAAAGGCGACTTTCATGTGACCTTAAGCGGACAGGAGTATGATAATCCCTTAAAAAGCAGGTGGGTTATGGGCGGTCGCGAAACACATTTCGAACTTTTTCTGAGAAAATCGCCTAAAGCGAGCTGGGCATTGGTCGATGCGATTCCGAATCGCCAGAAAGCCATTGAGCGCGCAAACGCATTTCTGAAGAGCCATCCGCAAGGTGGCGTGAAGGTTATGAAGGAAGAGCGCAAAGGCGCGAATGGTGATTATATCGCCATTCTTGTTGCCGCGCTGGGCGATTGCGAAGAGCCGCGCAAGCGACCATCGCGCACCTTTATTCCGCAACAGACATCTTCATGCGTTTCTGCTGGCGACCTTCGGAAGGTTTCAGCACGCAAAACCTATCTGGAAGTCATTCCGCGCTTTCTGGAACGCCACCGCGTATTGCCGGGCGAATTGATCTACCGGACGGACCTTCTCGAAATTCTTGAAAGCTCCGGCTCTGAAATCACACAGGCCATTCAGCGCGTCGCGATCGCGCGTGCCGGCGAAGAAAGCCTTCACGCGATTGCGCGCCAACTGCACGAGCTAGTCAATCAGGGCGTCAACAGCATCTTCAAAGAGAAGAAGGCCGGGCGCTTTGTGAAATACGAAGGCACGCTCGATGACGTCGTGAAGAGATGCCGTCAAAAGCCAAACCTTCTGACAGCGTTTAAGTCAGCTTTGGCCGACCGGCTCATGCGTGAGACGAGCTGGCCCAAAAAGCTGACCGGGCTTGTCGAAATCTGGAAAGAGGCTGAAACACTTGAAGAAGCTGACCGGAAGTTCGTCAACGAAGTCCTGACTGATTATTTCTCCGAGTGGATCGATACCCCGGGTGCGGTGAGCGCTATTCTGGGCGAGACGCAAAACACCGGTGAAGTCGTAGACCGCCTGATCGGCGTGCTGGAACCCCGCCCCGATAGACGCAATACGCGCGATCCGCTTCACGACCTGCCGCATGCCCAAGCCCTGGCCGAAGCCGTGCAATTGGGACTTTTGCCGACGGCATCACAGACAATCGTATCGCGCATTTTTGAGCATATCGGCTCAAACCACCGCCTTTATGACAAGTGCCTGCTTACTGAATTCAAAATGCTCAAGGATTTCGGTGACCGGCTCGTCAAAATCATGAAGTCCAATCGCCACGCAGAAATGTATGACTCCTTCTGCGCACGCTCCAAGCGTCTGATGTCGACGGACACTGTGGACGGCTATCTGGAGCGGTTTGAAATTCTGGATCGCCCAATGCAGCTACTCAAACTGCAGGACAATCTGGTTGGCTACGACGCCCGTACCAAAATGATTACCCTACTACGTGGTATGATCGGTCAGCCGCGCTTTGAAGAAGCGGTGATGAACAATGACGGACGACATGTACAAGTTCTGATGACGCTTCGCGCAACACAAGCCGCGTTATTGAAATCCGACCTGCCTGAAGCAGAGCGCATTCATGGCGCGCAGGATCTCGACACGCTCAGCGTCCGCCTGATTTCGAACGCCAAGCTGTTCCCGTCAATCGCCCGCAAGGCCGGCTCGCCGGCTCTGGCGGCCGTTGCGCTATTCCGGCTTGCAGCAGAAGCCCTTCCGAAGGGACAGAGCGCGACACTGGCCTCTATGGCGGCAACTAAAATGTTGAAAGAACAGGACGCACGCGAAGCGCTGAAGACAAACCCTGACCTCAGCCGAATGCTACGCGATCTGTCTCAGGCAGCCCGCGCCGCGACGGAACTGCCTAAAGCCGCCGAAGGCTGATCAGCCAACCAGCGCCCGGAACAGTTCCAGAGCTTCATCCGATGCCCAGTCCGTGTCGCCCTCAAAACGGGCGACTTCCCGGCCATTCCGGTCGTAAATAACTGTGCTCGGAAACCCGCCAATGTAAGAGTCGAACATGACGCCGCGCTCGGCATCGCCATAAAAGTCGAGTGCTCCGTCCGTTAGCTCATCAAGGCGTTCTCGCGCCATCGGATAGTCACCGACGCGATCGAAAGACAGAGGCATTACAAGAAGATCGCTCTCGTCGAATTCGTTCTGCAAAGCCGCAAGCGTCGGCATTTCCAGAACGCATGGCGCGCATGTCGTGCCCCAGAAGTTCACGACCAGAATACGACCGGTATAGTCTGCCAGCGTTGCTGTTGATCCGTCCGGCGCCTGAAACTCGGCTTCCGAAATCGGTTCGCCTGCGCGTTGGAATTGAAGCCGGGACATCTCCCCGACCGCGTAAGACTGGATGCCCTCGCGCGTGACATTCGGTGATGCAGCGGAAAACCAGGCATAGACAAATGCGCCAAGCCCGATCAAAAGCATTAGCGGAATTCCTATACGTGTGAGTTTTGTCATTACAGGCCTCATTCGTTGCAACGTAAGAGATAGTAATTATGGCCAAAAAGCCAGCCTCCGGTCAGGAAATGTGGGGCGGACGTTTCGCCGCCAAGCCCGATGAAGTGATGGAAGCAATCAATGCGAGCATTGATGTCGACAAGCGCATGGCCGCTGAAGACATTCAGGGCTCACGCGCCCATGTGCGCATGCTGGCCGATAGCAACATCGTCTCTGACGCCGACCGCGACGCGATCCTTGGAGGCCTTGATCAGGTTGAACAGGAAATCGCCGGCGGCGACTTCCCGTTCCGCAAAGACCTTGAAGATATTCATATGAATATCGAAGCGCGCCTGAAGGAAATTATCGGTGAGCCCGCCGGACGCCTTCACACGGCGCGTTCGCGTAATGATCAGGTCGCAACGGATTTTCGCCTCTGGACACGTCAGGCGCTGCAGACCCGCGCAGATCAGACGCGCGGCCTTATGGAAGCCCTGCTGGAACAGGCTGATCTCCACGCTGATACCGTCATGCCGGGCTTCACCCACCTTCAGACGGCGCAGCCGGTCACATTCGGTCACCATCTTATGGCCTATGTCGAAATGTTTTCGCGCGACCGGTCCCGTTTTCTGGATTGTCAGGACCGGATGAATGAAAGCCCGCTTGGCGCAGCGGCGCTTGCCGGCACGGGCTTCGCGATCGACCGCCAGAAAACAGCCGCTGACCTCGGCTTTAAAGCGCCGATGGCAAACTCTCTCGACGCCGTGTCAGCGCGTGACTTTGCGGTTGAAGCTGTCTCCGCCTGCTCGATCTGCGCGATGCATCTCTCCCGCCTTGCAGAAGAGATTGTGATCTGGGCCTCTGCCCAGTTCCACTTCGTGCGCCTGTCTGATGCCTGGTCCACAGGCTCATCCATCATGCCGCAAAAGCGCAATCCGGACGCAGCCGAGCTCGTGCGCGCGAAAACTGGCCGTATTTATGGTACGCTTCAGGCGCTACTGACGGTCCTGAAAGGCCTGCCACTCGCCTATTCCAAAGACATGCAGGAAGATAAGGAACTCACCTTCCTTGCTTTTGACGCGCTGGACCTCTGCCTGGCCTCAATGACCGGCATGGTTTCCAGCTGGACGGTAGATAAACCAGCCATGCGGGCTGCGGCGGCGCACGGCTTCTCCACGGCGACAGACCTTGCAGACTATCTGGTCCGCGAGCTTGGCCTTCCATTCCGCGCGGCACACCATGTAACCGGCGCGACCGTAAAACTGGCTGAAGACAAAGGCTGTGACCTGGCAGAGCTTTCGATTGATGACCTCAAATCAATTGAGCCACGCCTTACTGATGCCGTATATTCGGTTCTGACTGTTGAGGCATCAGTCAATTCGCGCCAGAGTTATGGCGGAACATCGCCGGTTCGTGTGCGCGAACAGGTCAGCCGCTGGAAGGAGCTTCTCTCATGAAACGCATCGCCCTGATCCCTGCTTTTATTGCTCTTGCGGGCCTGTCTGCCTGCGGCCTGCGCGGCGATCTGGAACGTCCGGAGCCGCTTTGGGGCGAACCGGAACCGGCACCTCAGGAAGAAGTAAGCGCCGAGCCGGAATTGCGTCCGCGCAATGAAGAGCCACAACGCCTTGCTGGTACTTCATATGTCGACCCTGAAACCGGCCGCACGATCTGGGTTGAAAACGAAGGCGGCGGCTATGCACCGCTCCCTTCACCAACGACCACCATTCAGGAAGAAGAGCTTCCGCCTCTAGCAGAATAGCTGATCCCAAATGCACCATTTTGAATACCGCGACAGTGTTCTGCACTGTGAAGACATTTCCGTGTCTGAAATCGCAGAACGCTTTGGCACGCCAGTTTACATTTACTCGTCTGCAACGCTGACCCGGCACTACAACGTGCTGGCTGATGCGTTCAAAGACCAGCCATGCCTCATCGCCTATGCGATGAAAGCCAATAGCAATCAGGCTGTTCTGGCGACACTCGCCGCGCTCGGTTCAGGCGCTGACGTCGTGTCTGGCGGCGAGATGAAACGCGCAATGGCCGCAGGTATTCCGGCAAACAAGATTGTCTTCTCCGGTGTCGCCAAATCCCGCACAGATATTCTCGACGCGCTTGAAGCAGGCATCCATCAGTTTAACGTGGAATCCCTACCAGAGCTTCACCGTATTTCAGAGCTGGCAAGCGCGAATGGCTACACGGCCGATATCGCGTTTCGGATCAATCCGCACGTCGAAGCGGGTGGTCACGCCAACATCTCAACGGGCGGCGCTGAACACAAATTCGGCATTGCATGGCATGAAGGCAAAGACTTTTACGCGCTGGCCCAGTCACTGCCGGGCATTAATGTTTGCGGCGTAGACGTCCATATTGGCAGCCAGATCACGAATCTCGCTCCGCTGCGCGCCGCGTTTGAAAAAGTCGTGGGCCTCGTGCGTGACCTTCGCGAAGCTGGCGTTCCCATCACACGCATGGATCTTGGCGGCGGTCTCGGTATTCCGTATCGCGAGGGCGACGAACCTGCCACACCAGCAGAATATGCGGCGATGGTCCGCGAAGTGCTTGGCGATCTCGATGTAGAAGTCATTCTTGAGCCGGGCCGGATGATTGCGGGCAATGCAGGCATTTTTGTCTCCCGCGTCGAATATATCAAAGAACGCGATGGCCGACGTTTCGCCATTTTGGACGCAGGCATGAACGATTTGATGCGTCCTGCGCTCTATCAGGCTGTTCACGAGATGAAACCGGTTGTTCGCTCTGAAGAGCGCGCTACACTGGACTATGACATTGTCGGGCCCATTTGTGAGAGTACAGACCGTTTCGCAAAGAACTATCCGGCGCAGGAAATGAAAGAGGGAGACCTCGTCGCGTTCATGTCTGCCGGCGCTTACGGAGCTGTAATGTCAAATCAGTACAACACACGCCCAATGTGTGCTGAAGTGCTGGTGAACGGGGACAATGTCGCGCTGATCCGCACCCCACCGACATTTGAAGAGATGATAGCGAGTGAAACTGTACCGGAGTGGCTGAAAACCTGATCCCAACCATTCTCCGCCGCAAGATCGAGCGGACACGGGCACGCCTCGCACGGGTAAGGCTTTTCGAGGCTTTTGCTCTGCCGGGCGCGCTTTTGTTTGCGGCATTGGCTCTGGTTTTCACCGGCGCGTTCGAGCGCTTTGCGCCGCCTGCGCAAGCCTTGCTCTACCTCGCCTTCTTTCCATTTTCCATTATCGCGCTCGTTCGGGGCTTTAGAAAGTATAAGACACCCGACCTCTCAGAAGGCAGCGCCCGGCTTGATGCATCGCATCCTGACAGCCCTGCTGAAGCCTATTATGATCAACCGGCGCGCATCACTGCAGAATCCCGCCCCTATTGGGTGAAGCACAAGGCACGTCTGGCTCGCATTATCGCAGAGATGGAGCCTCCCGCCCTCAGCGAAGAATGGCGCAAATCCGACCCGCTCTATCTGCGGATCATCACACCACTCGCACTCATCGCGATTATCGCAGCGAACTCCAACACGGCGATGGGGCGTCTTTCATCTGCCATAGATACAGATGTCGGCGCGCTCTTCGGCGCTGACAGCATGACCGTCACAGCATGGGTGACACCACCAGATTATACCGGCGCAGCTCCAATCTTCCTCAATTCCGTCGACCGGGATGTTGAAGTGCCAGAGGGCTCACGCCTGACCCTGCGCGCGCAAGGCGGCGGACGGCCGTCCCTTCACAGAAGCGCCCTCGGCGAAGCTTCCCTTTCAGGTGAGCGTCCATCGCTGGAACGTGCGTCCGATGGCACCTGGGAAACGCAGGTTGAGCTTAACGCCTCTCAATCCGTCAGGCTGGATTATTGGGGCGAACGCGCAGGCTGGAATTTTTCCGCGACGCCGGACCAGCCACCAACTGTTCGCTTTGCATCAGACCCGACGATTGGCGACAATGATGAACTGAGCTTTGAGTGGGGCGCAGAAGATGAATACGGTGTGGTGGAGCTGCAGCTCATCATCACGCCAACGGATGCATCCGGCCTCGATACCAGTGAATCCGAGACGGCTCCGGTTGAAATCCCGTCTTCCAATTTCCGCACCGGCAATGACCAGGCAGATATAGACCTCACCCGCCATAAATGGGCAGGTGCCGAAGTTGAGCTCACGCTCGCAGCGACCGATGCCATTGGCCAGACCGGCTATAGCGAGCCGGTGATCATGGAGTTGCCAGAGAAGCTGTTCCTCGAGCCGCTCGCACGCGCCAGTCAGGAAATCCGCCTCGTCGTGTTGCGTGAGGACGAACAATACACGACGCCTATCGAAGATATGCTGCCAGTATTGGAAGGCGAAGACTTAGGGCTTGGTGATCGCCTTGAACATGCACCAGACGGATTGCAACACGCCGCTCTGATGCTCGACGCCGTAACCTATCGCCCTGAGAGCTATTTCTCCGATCTGACCGTCTATTTCGCACTACGACGTGCTCACCAGCTGCTCCGCTATGCCAATGAAACATCCGATGCAGAGCCTCTGGATGACCTTCTTTGGGCCGCGGCTTTGCGCGCCGAGTATGGCACTGTGGCCGATGCTGAGCGCCGCCTTAACGCGGCGCGCGCAGCGCTGGAGCGCGCCCTTCGCGACGGGGCGTCCGAAGATGAAATTCGCCGCCTGATGGAAGCTTTCCGCGAGGCTGCTGAGGATTATATCGCAGCGCGCATGGCCGAAGCGATCATGAACGGCAATCCGGAAGGCGGCGCAAGCGGCCCGCCTGGTCAGGAAATGCTCGGCGGCAATGATCTGGCAGATATGCTGGACGCACTTCAGGACCTTACAGAAACCGGCGCAACAGATGCGGCCCGTCAGCTCCTGTCTGACGTCACTAACCTGCTCAACAATCTGAACTTTCAGGGTGGCGGCTCAGGCTCCGGTGACATGTTTGGCGAAGGCTCGGAAGGCGAAGCCAATGATGACCCGCCACCGGAAAACGAACAACGCCTCGAGCGCACGCTGGAACGTCTAGCCGAAATTCTGGAAGAACAGCGCCGTCTGAACGACGAAACCCTGCAAGAGCAGTTCGGCTCCGATCCTCAGAACGGTCAGAGCGGTAACCAGCAAGGCAATACAGACGGGCAGTCTGGCATTGGCGAAGACGGTGACACAACCTCCGGCAGCGCGGAAACGCAGGACGGCACAGGCCAGGGCGGAGACGGCGATACTGAAAGCGGCGGCGGGCAGCAGTTCGGCAGCACTGAGGGCGACCTCTCTGATCGTCAGGAAGACATTGCAAGCCAGCTGCGTGCATTCAGGGATATGGAAGACACCAATGACAGCCTTGGGACGACAGATGACGGCGACAATAATCTCGATATCGCACGTCAGGCGCTCGAACTGGCTGAGGACGCCCTACGTAATGGCGACCTTCGCGGCGCCCAGCGCTATCAGGACCGCGCAATTCGCGAAATGCGCGATGCAGCCGGTCAATTGTCGGAAAGCCTTGATGACATGCGCCGCGAACGCCTTGGCGATCAGGGACAGGGCGGCGAACGTGATCCGCTTGGCCGCGCGGGCAGCACGGGCCAGCAAAATAACGGCTTCGGCATAGACATTCCAGATGAGGTCGAACGCCAGCGTGCGCGCGATATTCTGGATGAGCTGCGTGAACGTCTGAACCGTTCAACCGATCCGGAAGAGCGTGAATATCTGGAACGCCTGCTCGATAGATTTTAGGCGTTAGCCGCCCTGCGGCACCGCGCCAAGATAAGGCAGGCCGCGATAAAGACCAGCATCATCCATTCCGTAACCGACAAGGTAGCGGTCTGGCGCGTCATAAGCCCAGGCATCCAGCCCCTCACCCGTTGCCAATTGTTTGCGGGCAAAAACACAGGTCATGACTTCTCGTGCGCCCTGAGCGATCAAATGGTGGCGCGCAAAATCCAGCGTCCGGCCGGTATCATAGACGTCATCGATGATGAGAACGCCGCGCCCTTTTACGCTGCGCTGCAAATCGGCGCGCACTTTTACGCGACCCGAGCTTTCGCGTTCATCGCGATAGCTTTCCAGCCAGATCGCATCCAGCTGTGGGTGCACGTCATGCTTGGTCAGGTGGCGCATCAAATCGGTCGTAAACGGAGACGCACCCAGTAGAATGGTTACAGCCGTCCAGTCATCGCTCTGCATACGCGGCGCGAGTTCAGCGGCGAGTTTTCCAATACGCGATTGAAGCTCGGTTTCGTCCAGCAGGACGTCAAATTCGGGACAGGTCAAAGCTCTGCTCAGTGATGTTCGTCATGCCCGTTAGAGGCAGGTTCATGATGATCATCTGCTGGTGCTTCGTGATGGTCAACCGCTGCAGGCGCGTCATGGTGCGCATCCGCCGCGCCGTGATCGTCCGCCGCGTGTCCTGTATCGTGAGACGCAGGCGCATGGCTCTCAGGCTCATGATGCGGCTGGGATGGGACGCCGGCAGCCAGACGCACATTTTCTGTCGGCGGCACGAACGTCACTTCAAGGTCATACGCCGCAAGAGACGGAGAATCGAGACGCGACGAAAACGATACTTCTCCGCCCGGCCCAACGCTCAGCGCTTCGGGCGTGACGAGAATGCTCTCGACTTCAAAACCGGCATCATCGCGCAGATCCACCCGCACATTGGGAACGGCTTGTGGGCGGTCTGATACATTCAGAATTGTACCGCTAACGGTGAGCACAGGCAGAGTGCCTTCAAGGCGGCGGTCTGCTGCCACATCAGCAAATTCCAGCCCGAACGGGTTAACCTCAAGGCCAGCCATCGCATAGGCGCTGGAGGCTTCCGGGAACATGCGCACGACGTCATCGCGCTTCACAACCGCGCCGATACCAAGCGCAAAGAAGACAGCCGCTGTTCCGCCCCAAGCGGTAAGTGCCGCAAGGCGGGAACCGCTTGCCTTGCGAGAGAGTTCTTTTTCACGAAACGCCAGATGCGGCGCAACAGACGGAGCTGCCGGAGAATGCTCCTGACGCTGGCGCTCAACCTTCTCACGCGAAAGGGAGGCTGCCTCGAGCTTTTCTTCAAGGGAGAGTTCCGGCTGAGCAAACCATGAATGTGCGCATGCCGCACAGCGAACTGTACGACCATTCGCACCGATTGCCTTATCATCGGCAAAATATTGTGCGCTACAGGATGGACATGTGAGGATCACTGCAGTTCTCTCCACTCCGTTAGGCACGATTCTGTGCCTGGAATTCGCCCTTCAGCAGTCCCGAAAGGACTGAAACGAGACATGAATTACGAGCCCGATATTTCTCTTGATGAGCCCACCATCCGAGTTGATGGCGTTAACCATGGGTATATCTCTGGCGAGAATGTGTTAGGCGACCTTAATATCGAGTTAAACTCCGGCTCTTTTACGTTTCTCACCGGCCCGTCCGGATCGGGAAAAACTACGCTTTTACAGCTGCTTTACGCGGCCCAGAAACCCCGTAACGGCAAGGTTTCGCTGTTTGGTGTGGACACAAGCAATGCCACGCGGAAAACGTTAACCCGCCTGCGGCGACGAATCGGCGTCGTCTATCAGGACTTCCGCCTGTTGAACCATCTGACCGCCTATGAAAACGCTGCGCTTCCTCTGCGCGTCACGGGCAAACATGAGCGTGAGTATCGCGACGATGTCATCGACCTTCTGAACTGGGTTGGGCTTGGCGATCGTATCACCGCGAAACCGACAACGCTCTCTGGCGGCGAACAGCAGCGTGTCGCGATCGCCCGCGCGCTCGTCAACAAACCTGACCTTCTCATCGCTGATGAACCGACAGGCAATGTCGACCCAGAAATGGGTGAGCGGCTGATGCGGCTGATCCTTGAACTGAACCGGCGTCTTTCCACCACGGTCCTGATCGCGACCCACGATATTACGCTGGTCGACCGGCTCGGCGCGCCTGTTGTGAGGCTGGAGAACGGGCTTCTGGTGCATCAACGCGGCGATGTCGGCGCAGGAGGCGGCCATCATGTATGATACCAAACGTTCGCCTCTTCTTCCGCGCGAGGACGCCCGTGAAGCAGCGCTCTTCTTTGTTGTCGCGGCCCTTTGTTTCCTCGCAGCACTGACCGGTCTTGCCACACGGGCCGCTTACGGCGCCGCAGAAAGCTGGGCTGGTCAAATTCAGGGAGAAATCACAGTTCGCCTTCTCGAAGGCAGCGCCGAAGACGCCGATGATCTGGCCACGCTGCTGGAAGGCCTCTCCGGCGTAAGACGCGCCACGCCGGAAGACCGAGAAGTCACCGAAAGCCTGCTCGAGCCATGGCTTGGAACAAATCTGCCGGATGACTTGCCAATTTCACACTATCTCGCGGTAAGCACGTCGCCTGACGCCGGCGATCTTACCCGTCAGATCAGCGAAGCCGCCGAAGGCGCAGGCTTTCAGATTGAGGTCGAAAGCCACCAGCAATGGGCCAACGATGTCGAGCGGAGCCTCGGTATTTTGCGCATGGTGGGCATAGTCGCGCTTGTCCTGCTTCTGACAATCGTGCTCTCGGTCATCGCTTTTGCGACGCACGCTGCACTGCTGGCGCGGCGCGAAGTTGTCATTGTGCTCCATACCTGCGGGGCATCTGACCGGTTTATCTCCCGTCTATTCGAGCACCGCTTCTTTGGTCTTGGCCTCAGGGCGGGCGGCCTAGGCGCACTATTTGCCCTGCTCGGCGCCATGCTTTTGTTCTTCGCCGCAAAGCAGTCCGGTGATCGCAGCTGGCTGCTCCCTCAAATGTCGCCGGATATCGGCACCTTTATCGTGTTAGTTATGACGCCTTTGATCGCCGCGCTGGTTGCTATGATAGCAGCCCGCATTACCGTGACGCGGGCGCTCAACGAGCTTTATTAAAAGGTCTGCCTGACGTGTTTCGCAAACTGATCCTGTTTATGATTGCATTCACAGTAGTGATCGCCTTTGCCGACTTTCATCGTTTTGTGAACCGCGTCGCAGCACTGGAAACCGAGACACCGCCGAGCGCCGATGCCATTGTGGCGCTGACGGGCGGATCAGGCCTTCGCATTGAGGCAGCGATTGATCTTCTGGAAAGCGGGGCCGGTCACAGGCTGCTCGTAAGCGGTGTAAATGAGAGCGTCGACATTGATACGCTTATCCGTTCTGCGGGCGGCTCGCAGGCGCTTTATGATTGCTGCATTGATATTGGTCGTCAGGCCCGGTCGACCGAAGGCAATGCTCTGGAGACAGCAGACTGGCTTGCCGGGCATGACTACAATTCACTCATAATTGTCACATCAGATTACCATATGCCCAGAACGCTTCTCTGGTTCACAGAAGGGTTTGAAGAAGTCGAGCTTATCCCTTATCCCATCCAGTCTAACCTCCAGCCACGAAGCTGGTGGCGTTCCTGGCGCTCATTTCGCGGGCTGGTGCTGGAATGGTTGAAGTATCGGGTCACCGCGATAATGAAAGCATTTGTCTGATGGCTGCACTTCGCTCCGTCCTGTTTGTAATCTGGCTATATGGATCGCTGGTATTCATCGGCCTTGTGTTTCTCCCGACTATGCTGCTGCCACGTCGGGCGGCAACGATAGGCATTCGCTGCTGGGCGCGTGCGGCCGTCTGTGGCATGCGGGTGATTTGCAATGCGAAAACCGAAGTGCGCGGCCTTGAGAATATCGGGGAAGAGCCCTTTCTCGTGGCCTCAAAGCACCAGAGCACGCTCGATACCGTATTGCCATTCCTGTACCTGAAAGACCCGTGCATAATCCTGAAGCGAGAGCTTCTCTGGTATCCGCTCTTCGGGTTCTACGCCCTGAAAACCGGCCAGATCGCAATTGACCGATCCGGCGCGATGAAGACGCTTAAAGAGATGACACGCAAGGCAAAGCTGGCGCGTGATGACGGACGTTCACTTCTCATTTTCCCTGAAGGCACGCGCACGAAGCCGGGTATTGATGCAGAGTACAAACCCGGCATCGCGCTCCTATATAAAGAGCTGGAAATTGAATGCCTTCCGGTCGCGCTGAACACAGGCACATGCTGGCCGGCCAAAGGTATTATGCGATATCCGGGCACGATGGTGGTGGAATTCCTGCCACGTATTGAGCCGGGGCTGTCACGGAAGGCTTTCATGAAGACGCTGCACGACCGCATCGAAACCCGCTCGCTTGCCCTGGCAGAAGACGCTGGCGTGAATGTTTCAACCACCGAAGCGGCGGAGGCAGCTAACGCATGAGTGAGATCCGCAAAAAAGGGTTTTTCACCCTTCCCGTTCTGCTTGGCCTGCTAGCGCTTGGCTGCCTCGCAATCTGGACTGTCTACTGGTTTTATGGCGCGGGCGTGGTGCGTCAGGGCGCACGTGAATGGATTGAAGACCAACAGGCAATGGGCCGCTCGGTTGAATACTCCGCGCTGAATGTCACCGGCTATCCGTATCGCTTTGTGCTGCAGGCTGATGATCCGGTGATTGATGCGCCAGACATGCAAGCCCGCTGGGAAGGTGAAAAGCTTCAGCTTGTCGCCATGGCCTGGAATTTCAATCACGTCATTGCCCGCGCACCCGGGCAGAATGACTTTGATCTTCCTGAGGGACAGACGTTCAGTTTTTCAGCAGATGATAGCTCTGCGGCGAGTTTCGTTTGGGAAGACGGAAATCTGCGCCGTGTGGGTCTCGAACTTCCCACGCTGGACGCAGTGCTGAACGAGAGCGAACGCTACACGCTGACAAACGGATCAATCGGCCTTCGTCCGATGCCGGACGAACCACGCAATCTACAGCTGGCTGTTTCGTTCAATAACCTGTCACTGCCAGAGGCGCCTGAAGGCGCAGAATGGCTCGGCCGCGAGGTTAGTGAACTGGTGATCTGGGGCGAGATAGAAAACTTCTTCAGCGTTATTGAGGACGGTCTGACCGTTACAGACTGGAAGCTGGACGAAAACCGCATTGAGCTCGTCCGCGGCGACCTTGATATGGGGCCGCTGGATCTTTCCATGCGGGCGAACGTGAAGCTCGACCGGAATAATGATCCGGACGGCACCGTGAGCCTGTTTCTGGAACGTTCGGAAGATCTGATCTCTGCCCTGCGTGAAGCGGGCAGCATCGATCCACAAGGCGAAGCCATAATCAACGCAGTTGCTCAGGCGAGTTCGAACGGCACACCGCTCACCGTGCAGGTTAAAGAGCGCAGCATCCGCCTCTTCGGACAAACACTCGCAGAATACTAACCGTCAGAATGGCAGTTTGACCTCAGGCAGTTTCACCTGAGCTTTGAATTTTTCGAACGACATCACATTCTCGATGCGGCGATCCAGAAATTCACGCCATGCCGGCTCGTTGCCCTCTGCGCCGCGCCATGCCGCTAGTGTAGAGCCAAGCACGGCCGATAGCGTTGTCCGCTTGGAGTAATATGTGAACCCGTCAGACGTGTCGCCAATGCCGCGCCAGATCGTATCAGCGACACCCCAGAGAAGTTCGGGCATGGATAACGGGCCAGTCGGGCGGGCCAAAGACCAGTCCAGCGCCTTTACACTTGCCGCATGATGACGTGACAGCGCTTCAAACCAGACCGCCACACCTTGAGTGACTTTATCGCGGATACGCATCTCATCGAGGGGGAGCGCTGCAAGCTCATCCTTGATTTCTGCCTTCAGCGTATCGAAATATAGAAGGATGAGGGACGCCGCCCCGCTTGGAAAAGCATAGGCAACATCGTCTGGTGAAACCTCGATTTCAGCACATGCAGCGAGGTAAGTTTCCTCGGTCCAGCCGGAAACGGGCGCTATTTCAAGCGCCGAAGCCAGAATTTTTTGTCGCAATAGCGCAGTTGGTGCATCTTCGGGTGTAGGCATACGCGTTCCCTTGTGTTATGAGCGCGGCTTCCGATTTATATTGTCCGTTAAGTCGGGCAAAAAAGATAGCGTGCGGCCTTGTCGCACAATTTTGAAAATGGAGAGAGACCCATCGTACAGATCGTTGTGCGCGACAATAATGTCGACCAGGCTCTAAAAGCGCTGAAAAAGAAAATGCAGCGTGAAGGCCTGTTCCGTGAAATGAAACGTCGTAACCATTTCGAAAAGCCTTCCGAGAAAAAAGCTCGTGAGCGTGCAGAAGCTGTTCGCCGCGCGCGCAAGCTCGCTCGCAAACGCGCTCAGCGCGAAGGCCTGCTGGGTAAGTAAGCTTTCCTTTTCAGGATTATTCAAAAACCCCTCCACGTGCGCGTGTGAGGGGTTTTTGTGTTTCCAGATTCTGAGACAGACTGAAACCTGGGTCTAAGCCTGGGCCTTCTTTCCGAATAGCCCCATGAACCAGGCTCGCGCCTCATTCATGCCTGCACCATGCACGGCGCCAGCGCGATAGACCTTCGTAGCAGCCCAGATGATCAGCGCTGTGAAAACGCCCATCCAGACGATTTGCGCGATAAGCTCCCAGAGCGGCGGCTCGGTCGGCACCCGTACAATCACGAGGAAAGGTGTCAGCAATGGAACCCACGTCGCTGCGTGAAGGATCGGACTTTCAGGATTAGAAATAGATACCGGCAGGAGCAGAAGCGGAATCATCATCACGATGATTACCGGCGACAGAAGCGATTGCGCTTCCTGAATGGTATCGCATAGCGACCCCAGCGCGAGGAAGATCGACCCGAACATCAGATATCCGAGCAGGAAGCTGATCAGTGTCGGCACCAGAAGGTTCGGGCTGACAACCTGACGAAGCCCCTCTGCGATATCAGGCGGAATATTGTCTCCCGCAGCGATCAACATCCCTGTACCGATCAACGCCCAGATGGAAATGAGCGTCAGAGACAACATCAACACACCAACCAGCTTGCCAGTTAGCAGCTGAGGCAGGGAGACTGACGTCAGAAGCGAGTCGAATATCTTGTTCGAGCGCTCCTCAATCGTTCCGGTCAGAAGATAGTTCACGACGGAGAAGATCAGAAGCCAGAGCAGGAATGAGAAGCCGATAGAGATGAAGAACGGCGCCTGATCTGCGAACGAAACTTCACCGGATTGATCAACCGCGGTCGGGCTACGCACCAGAAGCAATGGCGTATTCTCGCGAACGCGGTCGAGAATTTCCAGCGGCACATTCTCTGCCTCAAAGGTCCGGATACGCGCGAGACGCTCCAGCACCAGATTGGCGCGGTCTACCAGCGTGTCGTTTACAACATCCTCGCTCCAGTAAACAATGTCGTCACCGTCGAGAACGAAGACCGCGTACAGCGGCCTCGGACCTATCGGGCCATCGATTTCCAGCTCTCCGGACAGGTATGGCCTTAGCTCCTCAAGGGTCCGGGCGGGCGGCGGAACACGGATGTAGTCATCGTCTGAAAGCGCCATAGACCCCATGGGTACGACGCTTTCCAGAGCTTCTGAGGTACTGCGCCCGTCTGCCAGCTGACGTTCGAACTCTGCCAATGCAGCATCCGGATCGAATGTCGGGTCAAAGTTTGCCTGCTGGCTGATCAGGTCCCGCGCAATGTCTTCATCGCGTTCGCCCATATATCCGTCGAGCTCGCGAGCAAACCTGTCGCCGCTTTCAATAACAGAGTAATAGCGAACCGGCTGTGAGCTCTCGATAAGAGATGGCAGAAACATGCCGAGCGAAAGCGCAACGGGCGTGATCAGAAGGCCGACCCAGAATCCCCAGGCGGTGATATAGGCGAGGTATTCGCGGCGCGCGACGAGAAATGCTCTACCCATGACGCAGCGCTCCGTATTTTTCATCTGCTTCTGATACCAGCGAGACAAACACATCCCGCAGTCGTGGCTCTGCCGGCTCAAAGCCTTCGATAGCTATGCCCCGGTCGATGGCCCGCTTCAGGACGTCCTGACTGGTTGCGCCCTGAGGGAGGGATATCTCCCACCAGATGCGGTCATCCTCGCCCTCAACGGGCGGCAGTGCCCGCGTATCAAATGGTGTATCGACGAAATCAGCTGACAGATCACGGTCCGCGACAGTGGCGAGGCGTACCTGATGTGCCTGCGTCGCAAAGGCTTCTCTCAGCGTGCCATCGAACATTTTGCGTCCACACGCGATCAGCACCAGACGGTCACAAAGACGTTCGGCGTGCTCCATCACATGGGTGGAAAAGAGGATCGTCGTCCCTTTGGCGTTCTGGTCTGCAATCAGGCGCTCAAGGTCTGCCTGATTGACAGGGTCGAGACCGGAAAAGGGTTCATCCAGTATCAGAAACTCAGGGCTGTGCACAAAGGTGGACAGGATCTGAACCTTCTGCGCCATGCCCTTGGATAACCGCGAGATACGGGTTTTACGAAACTCGCCCAGACCGAAACTTTCCAGCAGCTCATCTGCACGTGATAAGGCATCCGATCGCTTCATCCCCTTCAGCTGACCAAAATAGGCAATCACATTGCGGGCGGACATTTTCTTATAGAGGCCGCGCTCTTCGGGCAGAAAACCGACGCGGCGGAGATTGGACAGCGTCGGCGGCCCGCCAAATAATTCGGCCGCACCTTCGTCCGGCGACATAATACCAAGTGCCATGCGCAGACTGGTAGACTTGCCAGCACCGTTCGGCCCTAGAAAACCGATCACTTCACCCGCACCGAGCTGAAAACTCACATCTTTTACGGCGTCAAAATCGCCAAAGCGTTTTGTAACGCCTTCAAATCTAAGTGGAGGTGCAGCCATGTCCGGTCCCAATTTCAACGCTGTTGACCGACAGGATGGGCTAGTTGGTCTATCAAAGGAATTAAAAAATTCGCTTGCCCCGAGAATATTTCAAGCGCAGCATGAAAGGGTGAGAAAGACACTACCTTCTCGCCGGGGATGCAATTCGGGGGAGCCCAGAGCGTCGGACGCTCCGTCTTCAAAGAGCGGTTACACCTGGCAAACACCACCGACGGATACATCACCGCCGTCGCGTGCAAGCATCCTTTTTAAAGTGGAGTTAGCCCTCGCCCGCTTGGAAAGCGGCGAATACGGCTATTGCGTCATCTGTAATGACGCCATCTCGATTGAGGAGCTTGATAAAGACCCCTCAATCGTCAGCTGCGGGGCATGCCGCCCCACATAACGCTTTAGAGTACGGCTTTAGCCAGCGTGATGATGATCTGCAGGAAGACGCCAAAGACGCAGAGACCAACCACAGTCACGATCCAGGCGCTGCCCATGCTCATGACCAGACCGCCAACAATGCCGGCAACTGCAAGAATGCCCATCGCAACGAGCCAGTTCATGCCCATTGTGATCGTGAAGACTGCGTAAGCGAGGACGAGAACGATGAGGAAGCTGGACCACGTAAACGCAGCCATGAAACCTTTCCAGGTATTCTCCTGAGCAGTGATATCCATTTCACCGCGAACATAATCGCTCATGCGAAAGCCCTTTCAGTCAAAAAGCTCGTGAATTTTTTATTCGGATAGATTGAAGCAGCCATTTCGGCAAGACCTGTCACAGGAAAACCTGCCAATTTGCCGCGATTTAGATGCCGATTGTCCGGTTTGGCTCTGAATGGTCCCAATCCGCCAGCAATGCTCTCAGCGCTGCGATGAAGGCGAGCGGCTGGTCGAGCAAGACGTGGTGGCGCGCATGCGGGATGGACACAAACGGAACCTTCCGGTCCAGAATCTGCTCCATATAATCTTTCACCTCATCCGGCATGAGCTCGGACTCCTCGCCGCGGAAAAGCGCTATACGGCAGGCCGTTTCCTTCAACAGGGTTGAAGCCGGTTTGCCGAATTCAAATCGCTGCCAGATGTCCGGATCAAAACGCCAGGCCCAGCCTTTTCCGCGCTCATTGTCGACCTGTTTGAGGCTCCAGCGCGCGATATAGTCCATAATGTAATGATTATCGCAGGGCTGAACCGGCGCCAGGCGAAAACGACCAAGCGCCGTATTGAGATCAGGATAGACGCGGTTGCCCCGCGCCTGCCGCGGACGCGTCGAGATATCGCGTTCCGGCGGATTGACCGGACTATCAACGATGACTGTTCCTGTGAGCCTGTCACCATATTTGGCACCGGTCAGGATGGTTACAAACCCGCCGAAGGAGTGCGCGACGATAGTCGGCTTGATCTCATGGTCGAACATGCCCGTCGCTTCGCAGACAGCGATCTGCTCCTCAGCGAAGGTCTCCATGTCATAAGTATCACGCCAGTCCGACTCCCCCATTCCGGAGAATGTCATGGCAACAACGTTATAGTGCTGAGCAAAATACGGCGCGATGAAATCATACCAGTGCGCATGCGCCCCGTTACCGTGCACCAGAAGAAGCCCCGGCTTTTTCGGGCTGGACCAGCTCTGATAATGAATGCGCGCGCCATTTACGCGAACAAAGCGCGTGTCATAACCCGTTGCGATGGCGCGGGTGAACCATTCAGGAGAAGGCGGTATATCGCCCATATACTGAGAGAGTGGCCCCGGTTCAGCCGGAGTATGTTTTTCTATTTCATCACTCATCAAATCACTCGTGCGCCCCGCATCGGGCTAAGCAAATTCCGAATTTCTTATACTAAAGGCAATTGCTTTGGTTGCTATAGGGTAAATTCGCTATCGCGCTATAATCAAGTTAACGGGTATTCTGCCTCCGACACATAGCGCGATGGCCCCTTACCAGACCAGCTCGAATAGAGGTGAAACCGGTCTGCCCAGAAGGGACCTAACTTCAGTAAAGCATGCTTTTCGGAGAAGGCTGCGGCCTCTTGCAAAGGCGTTCCCTTACAATAGGCCAAGGTTACATGCGGACGGAATTTACGCCTGTCCAGTGAGAGCCCTACACGCTTTGCGGCGCGGTCACAGCGTTCAGCAAGACGCGTCAGCCCTTCATCGGCCTCAACACCCGCCCAAAGCGCAGTGGGTTCAGATGATCCGAACCAGCCTGCCCCACTCAGGGTAAGCTGCATTTGCTTTGCCTCGATCAGAGACAGTTCATGGTCGAGGTCTTCAGCCGTGTTGCGATCCACCTGCCCCATAAACCGCAGCGTAATGTGATAGTTCTCGATTGGTCGCCAGCTCGCACCGGTTACCTTTTTAGAGATCGCCTGAAGCTCTTCTCCGATTTCGCGTGGAATTTCGATGCCTGCAAAGAGACGATACATTTCAACGATCTCCCTGCTCAGAACTCGTTTTCAGGTTTCTGCATCCTTACGATAAACATGATGACCGGGATGAACACCACGAATTCAAAATAATAGGCGACAAGCACCGCCAGACTGAAAAAGTCCGGTTCCAGATCAGCCTTATTGTAGCCCGCATATCCAAGCGCCAATATGGGAAACAGCAGCCATATCAGAATATTGACGTCCACCAGTTTCAGCCGGTGTGCCGGCGCAAAAACGAAGGATAACGGCAGCAAGATTGTCAGATAGGTCAGGCCCACCGCGATTTCATCGCGCGCTTCACCGAAGAACTCCAACCGGAATGACGTCCAGATCGCGATCACCGGATAGGCATACCAGGGCGGATAAACATGCACCGGCGCGGCCAGCGGATTGGCCTCGGTATAACTCATCGGCCCACCATAATATGGGCCTCCAATCACCCCCTGAAGCCAGACGAGAAACTGCGCCAGCCAGTCCGGCTCCACCCCCAGACGCGAGGCACCACGCAGAAAACTTTCGGATACGACGAGCCACACCGCGATAAAGATCACGACAGACACACGTATCCATAGGGTCGAACGGCTCATTTATCCCCCGATATCCACGTACCTGCGACGGTCGGTTCACTTGCGGAATGGCGCGATATCGCGGACCTTTAGGCAAATGATTCGACGCTCCAGAAAGGTGATCCCATGAGTGCACCACTCGGTTCCAAAGCCAACCCTTCCAAGTTTGAAGTGTATAAAGACCTTCCAGATGACGAGCCGTATTTCGTAATCCGCGCGCGCGACCCGCTCTCGTCTGCTCTTGTTGAGCTGCACGCCTATATTGGCGCGGGCCAATCCGGTTCAGCGCACAATAAGCTCGCTGAAATCATGGCAATGACAGCGTCGAAGCCACCGCGCCCGTCCGACAGCCCGAAATATCGTGAGACCTTCCAGATCTCACTCGCTATGGAAAAATGGCGCGAAGGCTAGTTTTTCATTTCGAAAAACAAAAATATATTACCGATTATCAATAAATATGTTTTCTCCTGATCAGATTATTGATTCAGGAGAAAACGGTCGTGATTACCTCAGCCTTTCGCTCATTGGCCATTTGCACAGGCCTTGCCGCTTCACTTTGCGCAAGCGCCAGCGCAACCGACGCTTCACAACCGGATTTTATCTCTTTCGGGACTAATGCTGAAGTTATGGCCGACAATCTAAGCCCGCTTTGCTCAGCCCAGACCTTCCGGGAACTTGATCCACCGCCCGTGCCAGGCATCACATCTCGTAGCCAGATCGATTGTGAAGGGTTTGACTATTTTGGTGCCCCACGTCTTGCTGAGTTCGTGTTTCTGAACGACGAACTGGCTATGGTGTGGGTGCTTGTCGAAAGTGGCGATATTCCAAATCTGGAAGCCAGTATGACGGCGCTGCACGGTGAAGCCGACGTCCAATCAATGGATGTAGACCTGCACACGAATGCAAATGCAGGCGTTCGCCGCGATGTTCCGGAAGCGCTCTTTTACGCTGAGACCATCGAACCGCTTATCCGCATGCAGGCGGGCGGCTGAGCGTTTAGCTCGCCGCTTTATCTTCCGGCGTTACGCGCAGATCGTGCTCGCGCACTTTGCGGTAAAGCGTAGACCGGCCAATCCCGAGCTTGCGGGACACCTCAGACATATGACCGGCGTAGAAGTCGATCGCATACTGGATCAGGTCACGCTCGACCTCTTCCAGCGGGCGAAGCTCACCGGTTGTGTCTGTGATGCGAACCGGATGATCAAAAGCTTCGCTGAAAGCTTCCACTGTTGCAGTTGTTGGTGCAGACGCAGATACAGACGGCCCTTCTGCAGCGAGCTGGTCGAGATCTGGTAATTCACCGACAAGGCCGCTTAGCTGCGGGAAGTCCTGAGGCTCAAGCTCGTCACCTTCGCACAATACAACAGCCCGGAAGATCATATTTTCAAGCTGGCGGACGTTGCCCGGCCAGTCATAGGCATTGAGCAACGCCAGTGTTGCGGCGCTCGCGCCCGTGACTTTCGTGCCTTCCGACGCGTTGAAGCGACGAATAAAGTGGGCAGTCAGGGCCGCGATATCTTCTTTGCGCTCACGAAGAGACGGCATGTCGACCGGGAACACGTTCAGACGGTAATACAGGTCTTCACGGAAGCGGCCTTCGGCAACGAGCTGGGAAAGATCTTTGTTTGTCGCGGAGATAATCCGCACGTCTACCTTTGTCGGGCGACGTGAGCCGACCGCGTCGACCTCACCTTCCTGCAGCGCACGCAGAAGCTTTACCTGCATATCCAGCGGAAGCTCGCCGACCTCATCAAGGAAGAGCGTGCCACCATCAGCTTCAACGAACTTACCAGGCGATTTGGAAACAGCGCCTGTAAACGCGCCTTTCTCGTGACCGAACAGAATGCTTTCGACGAGATTTTCAGGAATCGCACCGCAGTTCACCGTTACAAACGGACGGCCAGAGCGATCGGATGCACCCTGAATACAGCGCGCAATGACTTCCTTACCAACACCGCTCTCACCAAGAATAAGGATCGGAATGTTTGATGACGCAGCGCGCTGACCAAGACGAACCACCTGACGCATAGGCGGCGCAGCGGCGATCATGTCATCAAAGGACAATTCTCCGCTGGCTGTTTTCTTGAGACGCTTCACCTCGCCGCGCAGCTCCGTCATCTGAAGCGCGTTCCGGATAGAGACAACAACACGTTCCGGAGAGGCTGGCTTAACGAAGAAGTCTATGGCTCCGGCGCGCATCGCCTGAACGACGGTATCAATAGAGCCGGATGCCGTCAGAACCATCACGGGGAGTTCGGGGCGAACTTCCTGCAGGCGTTCGAGAACCTCCATGCCGGACAGACCTGGCATCACCAGATCCAGCAGCATGACGTCTACACCATCAGAAGGATTACGCGCCATTTCGAGGCCGCTTTCACCATCTGGTGCGACGCGGCAGGCAAACCCTGCGCGTTCTACAGCCGCCTGAAGCAAACGACGCTGTGTCGGATCGTCATCTACGACGAGTACCGTCTTAGCCATATTACATCACCCTCGTCCCGCCTTATGGCGTGTCACAGGGTGCCAAGATGGCACACTGGTTTAAAATTAGCCTTAATGCAGACCACGCAATTTGTGCCGGACGCGCATTTCTGGCCGTCCGGACAAAACCCGCCATTGAAATGAATGTGTCGGGACAAACCGGCCCGCCGGAATAGGATTCTCTATATATAGGGGCAGGCAGCAATTTCAGACCAATCTGAACTATCTTGCAAAAAATTTATTGAATTACGATAATTTCACTTGCAGTTCTTGTTGTTTTTCGATATAAACGTGTTTGTAGGGAGCAGTGACCAGAACAAACCGGCATGGGGCCGGACTTTAGGAAGGACACTGGAAATGAAAAACGTACTTATCGCAGCAGCATCAGTCATGGGCATTGGACTGGCGGCACCAGCTGCACTCGCACAGGAAGAATTTGCGATCGAATTTTCTTATGATCGCGCTGAACTGATCACGGAAGAAGGTGCACAAGCGCTGTACGACCGCCTTCAGGATGAAATCGAAGACGCATGTGAAGTCTCAACCGGCTCACGCGATCTGGAAAGCCTCCGCTTTGAGCGTGCTTGCATCGAAGAGACCACACGCAATGCGGTCCAAACTCTGAACTCGCATCACATGAATGCAGTTTACGAGACTGAGACAGGTGAAGCTGTTGGCTAACATCGGAATTTTCGCCCAACTCCAAAGCCGCCATCTTACGAGATGGCGGTGCTTTTTTATGTGAGTTTGAGACCGAGGATTTCATACGGTGACGGGCAGATTGCAGCCCAGCTATCGGCTTCAGACTTTTTGCAAACGCCCTGAAAATCGCCGCTCTTACCTTTCAAATCGAGCATGACCTGAAAATGCACATGCGGTGACCAGCCGCCATTAATCTCAGGCCCGCCAAGTTCGCCTAGGACCTCGCCCGCCGTAATCAGATCGCCCTCTTCGAGGCCAAACATCGATTCTTCGGAGAGGTGGCCATAAAGCGTCCAGAAAATCAGACCGTCCGGCATTTCGTGCTGAAGAATGATGGTCGGGCCGTAATCAAGCTCACCTGCATTCACCTGCGCGCTATGCAGAAAACCTTCAATTGGCGCATAGACAGGTGTTCCAGCCGGCGCGAACACATCAACACCCAAATGCACCGTGCGCGGCTCACCGTCACCGGTGAACACATCGCTGTCATAGATGGAGCGGTCTTCCATATATCCGCCGGCCCAGAGCTCGCCGCCCTCAGGTGACCAGTCTTTCGGGACGTCTTTCCAGCCGCGCGCTTCAAGCCCAGCTTTATCCAGCCGAAGGTGTTTTACGTCGCCATGCAGCCCCTCCATCATTTCGGCAGGTGCCGGACGGTCAGACTTCAACCAGCTTTGAAAACGGTCCTGCGTGGTCATAAGGGCTCCAATCGGTAAAAATCATGATGCGAACGCCAAAGCGTCACATTGGCAGATGTAAGTCATAGACTATCTCTTTCATCAAGGAGACTGACCAAAGTGACTGAAGATCCCGAACGCAACAGATTTTCCGCCCGTATCGGCCGGACCATGAAGGTCGGCACCAACCTCTCAGGCGCCGCACTGAAATTCGGCGCGAGCCAGGTGTTTGGAGGATCAGACGATAAGATCGCTGCGGCGCTCGCTTCTGCACTCGGGAATACCAAGGGTCCGCTTATGAAAGTGGCCCAGATGCTCTCTACCATTCCGGATTTCCTGCCGCCGGAATACGCCAAAGAACTCTCCCAGCTTCAGGCGCACGCACCTGCCATGGGTTGGCCCTTCGTGAAGCGCCGTATGCGCGCAGAGCTCGGGCCAGACTGGCAATCCAAATTTGCCGATTTCGGCAAGGAAGCCGCACATGCCGCATCGCTCGGTCAGGTCCATGAAGCCATGACGCATGACGGGCGCAAGATTGCCTGCAAGCTTCAGTATCCGGACATGGCCAGCGCCGTTGAAAGCGATGTCGGCCAGCTCAAAAACATGATGGGCCTGTTCCGCCGTATGGACGGCTCCATTGATGCGTCTGAGATCGTTGACGAGATTTCCTCCCGCCTGCGTGAAGAGCTTGATTATGAGCGCGAGCGCAAAGCCATGAAGCTTTACGAGCTCATGCTGGCGGACAAGGATTTTGTCTCTGTGCCTGATCCGGTGGACGAGCTTTCAACATCCCGCCTGCTCACCATGAGCTGGGTCAGCGGTAAACCGCTTCAGGATTTTGAAGACGCACCGCAAGAGGTACGAAACCGGATTGCCGAAATGCTGTTCTGGACCTGGTGGGGCCCGATGAACGGCTATGGCGTCATCCATGGCGACCCGCATCTGGGCAATTACCAGATCACAGGCGAAGGCACAGGGATCAACCTGCTCGACTTCGGCTGTATCCGTATCTTCCCGGCAAGCTTTGTTGAAGGCGTTGTTCGCTTGCGTGAAGCCATCCGCGCCGATGATTTTAACGGCTGTATGGAAGCCTATGACATTTGGGGCTTCAAGAACCTCAACCGCGAGCTGGGCGAGGTCCTGAACGTCTGGGCAAACTTCATTTACGGGCCAATTCTCGATGACCGCGTGCGCCCGATCGCCGATGGCGTGAAACCGGGTGAGTATGGCCGTAAGGAAGCTTTCGAGGTTCGCCGCCTTCTGAAAGAACGCGGGCCTGTCACCATACCCGCAGAGTTCGTCTTCATGGATCGGGCCGCTATTGGCCTTGGCGCAGCGTATCTGAGGCTTGGCGCTGAACTGAACTATTATCAGCTCTTCGAAGAAAGCATTCAGGGCTTTGACGCCAATGCGCTTGCCGCTCGTCAGGCAGAGGCTCTGGCAGAAGTCGGTTTGAGCTAGTCCTCATTCCCCACCGGGATCGCTTGTCGAAGCGTATAATCGAAAGCAGGCGAGCCATCGGCGCACCTGCCGGGTGAGGTCTGTTCACACAGTGCGCGTCGCCCGAGTACCAGGATCTGGTCCTGACCGGGCTCATAGGTGAAGCCCTCAATCTCTCCCGTGAAGACCTTTCCATCCAGCGCGGGGCAAAGCTCTGCCCCTCCCGCCTCACATGGAACCGTACTCAGATAGGCAGCAACGGGTTCAGGCGTTTCACCCGTGAATGGGAGTTCGTAGCGGGTGTAGAGTTCGCCGCCGATCTCACACCGGTTTCCCGAACCCTGAGACATTGCGTTTGCCGCCCGGTCGCTTCGGTACTCCCCGCCGACAATCTCGCAATTTTCTTCAAAACTATTGCCTGTTGAAGTCTCTTTCGTTCGATCCGCAAACAAACCTGCGACGATCACAAGGCACACAAAACCGATCGACAATGGATGGCGCTTCAGGAAGCGAAGGAGGCGTCTGCGAAGCGGAGGCCATACAGGCACTCGAGGCGTTTTAACCTTCACTTCTGTAATGAGTTCATAATCCTCAGGCTCGTAATAGGGATCTTTCAGATCATGCCCAAAAGCCTCTTTGCACTCGACACACGCATTGCGAAACATCTGGTCGGACGGAAAGTCTGAAGACGCGTGCCATAAGGACCGAAACACGACGCGGCGACCAATTTCACCTTCGATATATTTCCAATATGGTTTCCATTCCGGCGCTCCATTGCCGCTGTAGAGCGCCTCTAGAGCGGCGCACTCGAAGACATCCACACCGCCCTCATCTTCGGGCGAAATACGTTCGGCATGAATTTCAGTTTCTACCGAGCGAGCTTCATCATCTGAGAGCTTTCTTATCTTTTCCCGCTCGCCCTGAATGCGCAGGCGCAAAAGCTCACCATTCTCCGCCACCGCAGCAAAATCGGAACCTTCATCATCCCCGTAATAGGACAGAACACGCGTCTGAAAGGTCCGGCTCAGCGCGATAGCTTCAGAGATCATTTCCGGCCAGTATTGAAATTCGCTGATGCGGCCTGAGCTTTCTGCAACAAACGCCTCGATAATCTCTGGCACTGGATCGTCAGCCCCCCGAAACAGGCTGTCATAATGTGCGCCGAATACAGGGTTTGGCGCCCCGCGCTCAGCCTCGCTATCGACGAAACAAAGGCCGCTGGACTGCGACCGGAATATGCGAAAGGTCTGCCGCGCCTCTTGCACGAGACTCTCATTTTCCGGAAGATCACGCAGCACTGTTAGTCTTTGTCTGATCACAGGCGAATTATCCTGAAACATAGTCTCGCAGTGAGCGTAAGGGCGCTCACCTTCGGTGCGAGACTACGTCAAATAGCTGCTATTTCAATATTTTACAGAACGGTCAGCCACGCCGCTATTTCATTTTGAGACCGTAACGTTTTGCCATAAAGCCATCGACAACGCGCTTCGGAAGCAATCTCGGTAAAATCCAGTTGGTCAGCTTGTCTGGGACAGGGGCGTAGCGCGCTTTCGGCTTTTTCGCCGTCAGTGCCTCTTCGACAGTTTCCGCGACCTTTTCCGGTGGCAGGCCGTCCTTTCCACCCTGAAGCATCACGTCTGCAAATATACTGAGCGCGAGCCCCCAGCGCGAGCTCTCATAGCGCGCGTCTCTGTTAGCATCTTCGGCCTTGCCCCAGATCGGCGTCTTCACAGATCCCGGACCTACGGCAATTGCATCGATGTCATAGATGATCAGTTCACGGCGCAGAGAGTCGGTAAAGCTTTCAACAGCGTGCTTGGTGGCACAATAAGCGCCTAGAAACGGCGCGGAGACTTCACCGCCTACGCTGGTAATATTGACGATACGACCTTTAGGGCCTGTACGGGTCTCATCGGTGCCCAGCAGTGGCAACATGGCTTTGGTAACTGCCATCAAGCCGAATGCGTTCACGTCAAAATGGGTACGGATTTCATCCATAGGCTGAAGCGCCAGCGGGCCCATTTTTGCGATACCCGCATTATTCACCACACCATTGAGCGTTCGACCGGAAAGCGCTTCACGCAGAATAGCTTCCACGGAGGTAATGCTGTCATTGCTGGTCACATCGAGACGAACCGCACGGATATTCTCATGCGCTGCCTGCAGCTTTCGTGCGTCATCATCTCCGCGCACGCCGGCGAAGACCTTCCAACCCGCACCGGCAAGCCGTTCTGCGATTGAAAATCCAATGCCGGAGGATGCTCCGGTGACTAAGACTGTCGGCTCTTCAGATTGATTTTGCATGCAGTATCTACGCGGCGGGTCCCTGTATGGTTCATTCTCAAGCGCAGTTCTCTGTCACTAAAGCGTGATGGGCCAGACAATCAGCCTTCTCTTTCTGACTTTCCACCCTCAATGACACGAAACGGAGATACTTTCGGCGGAGTACGCTTCGTTCTGTCTTTTGCGCGAGTGGCCTTTGCGGGCGAAGATTCGGGCTTCTTGCCGAGATCGACCGCTTTAATTACGGAAAGCTCCGGCTTTTTTGGTACGACAGGCTCAGCAGGCGGTGGCTCCACGTCGTCATTGAGATCACGAACGTTGGGCGTGAAGGTTTTGCCACTCTTCTTCGCTTTCAGCGGTTTTCGTTGTTTGAAACTGCTGCCGCCTTTTCCGCGGCTCTTTTTATCAAGCTGACGAAGAATTTCGTTCTGAGCCCGGGACAACGCCTCATCGGATGCGCCCAGATTGGGATCATTGAAAGCTGACCCGTATTTATTGAGCCGCTCGTCTATGCCCTCAACAAACTCCTGCTCCCATTCGGAAAGCTCAATACCCTCAGCTTCTGCGCGTTCAGCAGCCTTGCGCAGCTTTCGCAGCGCTTTGCGTGTTTTCTTTTCGTCAGTATCGCGCGGCACAGAGCTTCATCCTTTCAGCGCTGACGAATTTAGCGGCTTTAAGGAAACATTCCAGAGGGCAGAGCTGCATAGATAATCTATGCGCAACAGCATACCACCAATGCCCAATTATAGACTTGAGGAATAATAGTGGCCTTGTATTATGCCTTTAATCCGGCGTTCAAGTCCGGTGTTCTTTTAGGGAGTTTCCGGGATCAACCTCTGTAAGGACACTCTGTTATGAAAAAAGCATTCGCTTGGGCTTCACTCTTCACCCTCATCGCTGGCGGCGCATATGCGCAGGACTCTATCGACGTAAAAGTCGCTGTCGAGCCTCAGTCTGCCGCTGAAATCGTAGAAGCGCACCAACTCGTTCTTGATGCTGCACGCACGATTTGCGCTGAAACCGATTTTGAATTTTCAGCTGTCCGCAGCCGCGCTGCTGCAGAGCGCGCATGCGTCCGTCGCTCTTACGAAGCTGCTGTTGAGCAAGGCCGTGAAATGAACCTTGCTGCATTCACCAACGAAGCTGCGCTTGTTGGCACTGAATTCGAATAAGCTGCATTACGTTGCAACTTAAACAAAAATGGCGCGAATGATCGCGCCATTTTTTATTGCCTGAAAATCAGATCTCGCCGAGCGCAAGCAGATAGGTTTCCAGAACCATTTCCTGCTCTTCACGTTCCTGGCGGTCCGTCTTGCGGATTTTAATGATCTGGCGAAGCGCCTTCACATCAAAACCAAAAGCCTTGGCTTCCGCATAAACGTCTTTGATCTGCTGGGCGACTTCCGTTTTCTCTTCTTCCAGACGCTCGATACGGGCGACCGTCTGGCGAAGCTTTTCCTTGGTCGCTTCATTCAGCGATTGCATGGATACGTTGGAATACTCTTCGTCTGACATGACTTACCCCGTTACGTTCAGAAAATCCGATGTCTGCACCGATTCGCCTCGTGCGAGTCGAGCGATTGTCTCTGCGATAAGCGCTGCTTTCGCGTGGTGAGGCATATGCCCTTCATCATCCAGCGGTACAAGCACAACATGGTCCGGCGCGTCGCGTCTTAGCCGCGCAGCGTGAAGGCTTGGCTTTATGACTGTGTCATACGTTCCCGAGAACAAAACCACGGGAACATTAAGCTCGCGCGGATACCGCGCCTCCTGCACGCTTAGCTCCTCGCGCAGATTAATCAGGTCATGCGCGTTCGCGCGGAAATTCGGTGGCCGAAACAGGAGATCCACACCGAGATTTTCAGCATAGCCTTCGGGTACTGGCGCAGGCGAAAACAGGCTTTCAAGGCTGGAGCGTGCGATATCTGGCCCCACGAGCGGCGCAAACTGAGAGAAGGCATGACCGATGGCCGGAATAGATGCGATCTTATTGTACCAGGTGACACCGCCACCGCCCCAATCATGCGTAACGGGCGCAGAGAGGACGACACCTCGTGTCAACTCGGGATAATCCAGCGCAAACCGGAGCGCGACAGCGCCGCCAAATGAGTGCCCCACGACAACCACAGGCTCGCCGCCACCAGTTTGAACAGCGGTGGCCATAGCCCGCGCCTGTTCACCTAGTTCGTAAGCGTCTCCAAACCGCCCTGAATACCCATGTCCCGGCCGGTCGACCATGATGAGCTCAACAGGCACATCTTCCAGATGCGGGGCCAGCGTAAAGCTGAACTCGCGCAAATTGCCGCTCGCTCCATGGATCATCAGAACAGGCTGACCTTCACCGCGACGCACGACATGTAGTTCTTCGCCTTCAAACGAGACGAACTCTCCGGCGGGCGGATAACGGGCTTCAACGCGGGACGTGTACATGGGCGAAGTGATGCAGGCTGAAAGTGACAGGAGCGCCATAAGCGCGAGAGAAAATCGAAAAGCGGTCATAACCTCAGATAGCGCGGCCAAACACTAATGGTTCCAGACGCCTGACCTGCGCACGCGCGCGTTCATGGTTTGGATGGATCGCCAGCACTTCACGATACGCTTCAACAGCTTCGCGGTTCTGACCAAGCTGTTCGAACACATTACCGAGCATCAGCCACGCATTGAAATGCCGCGGCTCGTGGGTCAGCGCTTCATTCAGGTCGAGGATTGCCTGATCATAGGCTTCATCGACAATGAAGAGCATTGCACGCTGGAACCAGGCCTCGGCAAAATCAGGCTCGACAGCAATCGCCCGATCCAGAAACTCGCGGGAAAGGTCAAAGTCCTGCATTGTCTGAGCGACCATCGCCCGTTCAAGAAGAATATCGGCCGTTGCGGACCCGGACTCGCGAAGCGCTGCCGACACATCTGCTTCAAGCTGTTCGGCGGCCGGGCCTTCGGGCGCTCGTCTCAATGCTTCGAACATCTCATCAGAGGGCCCACCTGAGGCGGCCACCAGAACAAGTCCGGCGAATGCTGAGACTAAGGTTGATAACATGAAACGCGTTCTATCCCCGTTACGGCTTCATCTAACATTGTAGAGCCAACCGCGCCGGTCAATACACCATGTGGAATGGAGGCTGCCTTTCGCCGGTTCACGCTTATGTTTCGTACAGAATGCCAGACATGCGAAAGGTGACGAAGCTTTGGGCTTCGTCACCTTCAATTTCTGGAGCATGTGGTTTCAGAGCAGTGGTCGTGTCCACAATGCTCAGCCAGTCAAACAAGCGCCCGAGGGGCAGCTGGTTAGCCTTGCTTAGCCTTGAAACGTGGATCAGTTTTGTTGATCACGTAAACGCGACCACGGCGACGCACCACTTTGCAATCCCGGTGACGCTCTTTAAGGGCTTTGAGGGAAGACTTAACTTTCATGGTTTCTCTGCCGTCGGTTGGTAAAACGAAGCGCGGGAACTACAGGCTTGCCGCGACAGAGTCAACCGGAGAGTTGCCCTGAAATGCTGCGAAACAGGGTTTGGCAAAGAATACAATTACAGTTATCCATTTCGCGGGGGATATTTTAGGGATTACGACCGATGACGAGCCTTATGCTGCGCACTTTCCTGCTGTCCGCAACCGTCGCACTTGCTGCCTGCGAAAGCTCACCTCAATCGGCTGATATCTCTGGCCCGAGCGCTGCAACACCCGTCCCATCGAGCGTATCATCCTCGATTGGCGCGTTCGCCAGCTCTGGTCACGCAGGCCTTGATGCCTGGCGCGATGAATTCGCTGTACGTGCCCGAAATGCGGGGCACCAGATTGAAACAATCCGGTCCATTTTAGAGGGCATTGAGCCTATGAGCGTCTTTCTGGAGCGTAGCTCCGAAGCCGTGGATCAGGCCGAGTTCTCAAAGCCGATCTGGGAGTATGTAGATGACACTGTCAGCCAGCGACGCCTGACAAACGGCCGTGAACGCCTCGCTGCCGATTCCAGCCTGTTCGGCGCTCTTGAGACGACGTATGGCGTCCAGCGCGAATACCTCGTCGCTATTTGGGGCATGGAAACCAGCTATGGTGGCTATATCGGCGACTTCGATGCGCCATCGGCACTCGCCTCCATGGCCGCAGAAGGCCGTCGTCGCAGCTTTGCGGAACGCGAACTCCTCGCCCTGATGACTATTCTGGAAAATGGTGACGCCTATCGCCATGAGCTGGTTGCTGGTTGGGCCGGCGCCATGGGGCAGACCCAGTTCATGCCGACAACTTACGTCGCCTATGCCGTCGACTGGACAGGTGATGGCACAAAAGACGTGTGGCGGGCACGCGCGGACGCGCTTGCATCTGCGGGTAATTATCTCAGTGCTTCAGGCTGGCGCCCGGGCGAACCATCTCTGGTTGAAGTCGTTCTACCTCAGAATTTCGATTACGCGCTCGCAAACGGTATAGATCGTCCAACGCAGTTCTGGCAGCAAATCGGGATTGTTCCGGCGAACCGTCTGAACCTCGACCCGGCTGGCGTCGGAGAGGCAGAGCTCTGGCTTCCTGCTGGCGCGACCGGCCCGGCCTTCCTGCTCTACCCAAACTTCGACGTCATCAAGACTTATAACCGCGCAGACTCTTACGCGCTGTCGGTCAGCCTGATTGCCGAAGGCGTAAGCGGGCGCGGCGCACCAACCGGCACTTGGCCGCGTGGAATTGATCGCCTCAGCATTTCTGAAATCGAGCAGCTTCAGGATGCGCTGAACCGCCTTGGATATAATGCAGGCCCTGCAGATGGCATTGCCGGACGCGGCACGCGCGGAGCGCTGCAGCGCTTCCAGATTGATCGCGGCATGATGGCGGACGGCTTCCCGACACGTACTGCGCTCGCCGCAGTGCTTGCCGCGAGCTAGACGTCAGGCGTTTCTGCTTCGTCTTCATCTGCATAGGAGGCTGTCGCGCGGAAATAGGCGAACAGCCCCATAAAGCTCAGAACGACTGCCGAAAAGATAAACGGGAAGGCCGGGTGTATGTTCTCATACGCCCACAGCCCGAATATGGGTGAGGCGACAAACCCCATTCCGTTTGCTGCGGTCACCAGGCCTGCAACATTACCTTGAAGTGTCGTACCGACAGCGAGCGATGCACCCGAGGTAAAGCCCGGCCGCGAGAAGCCCTGACCGATACCGTACAGAATTTGCGCGAGGCCAAAGATTTCCAGAGTCGGAATGGAAATCGTGAGAAACGCTGACATGATCAGAAGCACAGAGCCCGAAATCATGAGCGCTTTGGGTGAGAGCTTTAAGCGCGGAATCAGCGCCAACTGCGCCGTGAGCGTGGCAAGCGCACCAAGTGTCATCACGATACTCAGCTCGCCAGCACCCGGATTTTCATTTGTCGGCGAGGCATCTGGCAGAAGCCCTGCTTCATACAGACGGTCCAGCATAAAATACGGGAAGGTCTGCAGCATCACGCCAGACACGAGCGAGAGGCCGATGCCGTAAATCAGGAATGGCCGAACCCCCGGCTCTCGCCACAGGCCTTTGCCTTCATTGGTCTCCACCTCTTCGATCTGCGGCGGACGATTCTCCGGCAGGCGGAACCAGATCAAAAGGCCGATCACACTTGCGATAATGGCAATGACATAGACCGGCGCGAGAAGATGGACCTGTTTGATCAGAACACCGGCAAGGCTCGGCCCGATCGCCGTCCCAAAGGTGAAGCCCGAAGTCAGCGAGGCGATTTCTTCAGTCCGCTTCTTGGAAGACGTCCGGTCAGCCACATAAGCCTGCGCGGCCGGGTTCGTACCCGATCCGAAAATACCGAAAAGCGACCTGCCCGAGATAAGAAGTACGAAGATGAGCGGCCAGAAGGTGATAAAGCCGCCAAGGCTGAGCGCACCCACCGTTCCGAACAGAATCATCGACAGCGCAAAACCCGCCATCCCAAGCGCAGCGACAGGTCTGCGCCCCCACCGGTTGGACTTCTTCCCCCAATACGGGCTGGTTACCACCCAGAGAAACGCTGAGAGCGAAAATATCGCACCCGCCGTCCACGCTGGCAACTCGAGACGGCGCACAAGCAGAGGCAATACCGAGGTGATGAGCATGGTATTGCCCGCGCCGACCGCCATCAGCGCAAAGAAGAGCAGGCGGAATGCGCCGCGTCTTTCTGGGGGTGTCGGGGAAGCTGCCTCGGTTGTCATGGCCATCTTTTGCGCCTCGCTTTTGCGACGGTCAACAACTGTCTTTACGTCGTACGGCTCATGAATTTCGATTGACGGACTTATCGTTAATTCCGCCCCCGCAGAAACCGTGCGTTAAGCCTAATGGGCTATGACGTTACCCAATATAACAACAGAAAAGTTGGGTTCGATGTTTCAGATCATTGGAATCGTGGTCGTTTTCGGCATGGTGTTCGGGGGCTTCATGCTCGCCGGCGGACACTTTGACGTCATCATCAAAGCTGCGCCGTTCGAGATGATGATGATTGGCGGCTCTGCCGTTGGTGCGCTTCTGATCGGCAACTCTTTCAAAACCGTGCTCGGTGTCCTGGGCGGTTTTGGTAAGGCGATGGCCGGGCCGAAATGGAAACCCAAAGACTATACCGACTTGTTATCGGTCTTATTTGTCTTAACGAAGACGATGAAGACCAAAGGGGTCGTCGCCATTGAGGCGCATATCGAGAACCCGAAAGAGTCCCGAATTTTCCAGGAATATCCGAAGATTATGAAGGACCATTTCGCACTCGATCTGATCTGCGACACACTCCGCATGATGACCATGAACATGGAAGATCCGCACCAGGTGGAAGACGCGATCGAAAAACAGATCGAAAAGCACCACCACGAAGCTCACGCACCGGCGCACGCCCTACAGGGCATGGCAGACGCGCTTCCGGCGCTTGGTATTGTTGCCGCGGTTCTGGGTATCATTAAAACCATGGGCGCGATCAACCAGCCGCCTGAATATCTGGGTAAGCTGATCGGTTCAGCGCTCGTAGGTACATTCCTCGGCGTGTTCCTCGCTTACGGTCTGGTTGGACCATTCGCATCGCGCATGGGCGAAGTGATCGACGAAGAAGGCAAGTTCTATCAGATCATCAAAGACGTTCTGGTGGCCCACCTGCATGGCAACGCAGCGCAGATTTCTGTCGAGATCGGTCGCGGCAATATTCCAAGCACCGCTCAACCGACTTTCGCGCAGCTTGAAGAAGCGCTCAACAACGTTCCTGAAGCGGCTTAATTTTCCGAAACGAAATCAGATGCGCCTTAGCTGTCACCCGACATAAGGCGCATCCAGTCACGGTGCTCCAGACCGTAGACCATATCCATCAGCTCGAACTGCAAACCTGTCGGGCGTGAGATATTTGAATTCCACATCGCGGCAATGCCTGTCTGACGCTCCGGATCGAACATGATCAGAGCGCGATAGCCGCGCACCGCGCCGCGGTGCCCGACCACTGTGTGGCCTTCATAATCATAGATGCGCCAGCCAAGACCGTAATCAGCATCCCGAATGCGATCGTAACGGCGGCCCATGCCCCGCGCTTCGCGAAGGGTTTCAACAATCGGTGTGTGCGCCTCGGTCAGAGCTTCCTGAGAAAAGACTGTCGGACGAAGCCCCATCTGCGCCTGAAGATACCGCGCCATATCATCTGCTGAAGAGCTGATACCGCCCGCTGCGGCTACGCGGAAGTAAGGAGGGGTGATGCGATCCGCGACCATACGGCCACCGCGATAATTGTACGGGCGCGCATAGTTTCCACCAGCGACAAAACCGTCATAAGTGGAAGCCGCATTGCGCATACCGAGCGGACGGAAGACGCGCTCAGACACAATCGTGTCGAAATCATCGCCTGTTGTGTCGTAGAAAACTTCCTCAATCGTATCGAACGCGACGTTCTGATAGCCATGGCACTGACCGACAGGGCAGATCAGATCAAGATCACCCAGCATACCGCGAATGGCAGACGGCTCACGGCCGCTTTCAAGAATGTTGTCATATGCGTTGGAAACGAGGCCAAGGCGGTGAGACAGAACATCGCGCAGCGTAGCGGTGTTTTCACCAAAACCTGGAAGGCGCAGGGTTGTCTGATATTCGGACACTGTGTCATCCAGAGACAGAATGCCCTGATGATCGAGCTCGGCTGCAATCGTGCCTGCAAGTCCTTTGGAAACAGACGCCCAGCGGAAACGCGTGTCAGTGTTTACAGGGCTGCCGCCCTCTTCTGTAAGGCCATAGCCACGCACGAAACGGATATCGCCATTTTCGACGACAGCAACAGCTAGCCCCATCATGTCATCGCGCTGCATTAGCAGGCGGATTCGAGCATCCAGATAGCCGTAATCAATCGATTGCGCCTGCGCCGTCGCGCCGAGGCAGAGCGCCATGAACAGACCCGAAAACCACCGCATAGCCAATTTCATTCAAGATCTCTCCGGAGGGACAGTGCCGCTCAAACCGCGAATGCGCCGAACAGGACTCGCTTATTAGTTGGATAGAGCATGCAAACTTCAGACCGTCTGCTAAAGAAAATCCTAATGGGACGTCAACTTAACAATACAGCTCAGCGGGCGGGGGCATAAAAATGCCGGTAAAGCCAGCAGGCCGGGAAGAACTTCATGCATTCTTCCAATTCGATGACATCATCGAACGCCCGGGCTTTGCCGTATTGCTCTCTCTACTCCAGCTCGCCGCAATGGGCTATGGCTTTGCGTGGGCGCTCGATTGGGACCGTCCTGACCGGGAAGCCATTTTCGGGCTGGTCTATATGGATGCCGCGCTTGTAGCGCTGGCGATTATGGCCGCTTCCGCGTGTATCATCTTCCTGCTGCTCAGCCTGTTCAAATTGCTCGCCCGCATACGGCGCAACCAGAGCAGACAAGCACTGGCCGCAAAGGCGCGTAGCACTCTGCGGGAGGATTATAAACGCGCGCTACGCGCCATCTTAAAAGCATCCGGTTTGCGCCCGTCAGATATGTTGCCCGTCAGGACCGCAGGGGCACCTCTACTTGAGCGCCTGCTCTTTGATGAGGACGATCTCGAAACGTTTCTGGGCTCCGTCGGGCATAAATCATTTCGGGCTGTCACACCTTACGGTCGGGACGTCGCCTACGGCCCCGCTGCACATCACAAACTGTCCGAAAGCGACTATTTTACAGGCCTGTACACGCCATTTTACCTTGTCTGCCTTTTTATCACAGATACGCACTATGTCGTCGGTGAAGCCGTATGCAACAGCCTGGCCGGAACGCTGCAGAGCCGCGTAAAGCGTATCCCCAAACAGGACATCGCATCCTCAGATTTTCGTACCGCTCACCGCACTTTACCTCTTCCAGACCGCATACTCGATGACTGGCTGGCAAATCGGCGCTTCGACACCGCCGAGAGCCGGCGCGTTACGACCCGTCTGCAAAAGCAGGAGCAGGCCAATAGGAAATCCCGGCACTACAGATATGCCAAAGCGGCCCCAGCGTACGGGATCTCTCAGAAGATCCGGTTCCTCGAGATTTCTCTGCATGATGGTCGCACACTGCAGCTTCCGACACAGATTGATCAGGCGATCATTCTGAACGAGCCAACAGGCTATTTTCGGGAATTTGATGACGCTTCATCGCACACCTTCGCCACCGGCTGGGGCGATATCGCGTTCAAGACACGTGAGTTCAGTCCCTACACAAGCGGTTATCTGGATGATCTGCCTGAAGGCGCGCAAGTCTCTGGCGAGCGCGCACTCTGGTCGACCGGGCGGCAGGTAACCCACCGCGCCTTTCTGGCATTTCCGAATTTGTTCGTGACACTGCTCACGGCGCTTATTCTGGCTGCGGGCATTCTCTGGCTGATGAACAGCCTCACGAATGATACGAGCCAGAGCCAAAGCTCCAGTGATGAATCCGGCTATCGGATGGACACCCCGCAAGGGATTGTGCCGGTACAGCCGGTTAAGGATCAACGCGCTTGATCTTGCGCGCGTTGATCAGGCGCGTGGACGGTCCTCGTCGCTGGTTGGAAGTTCCCATCCACGGATGAGAGATTCTGCGATCTGCGCCGCATCAACCGCTGCACGTGTTGTAGACCAGCGTTCCATGATCGGAATCTGATTGCGCAGGGCTTCACGTACATTCGGGTCACGCGTGACGATACCAGCCAGCGGTGGGCGGAAACCGAGGAAGGTCTGGCAGGCCTTGGCAATCGCCTCATACGTCTGACGGCCGCGCTGACGGTTGTCAGCCTGGTTGATCACGATGATCGGCTGCACGGATGGCGCATAGCCTTTCATGACCTTGATGAAAGCATACGCGTCCGTCATGGATGCCGGATCATCAGTCACCACGACGAGTGTGCGGTCAGCCGAGCGAGCAAGACGCATAACGTTGGTTTCAAGGCCAGCGGCAAGGTCGACGAGTACGTGATCATACTGAAGCGCGAGCGCTGTCAGACCAGCCGCAAGGCGTGCAACCTCTTCCTGTGGAAGCGCAGCCATGGCACCTGATCCCGAACGGCCCGGAAGCACATCGAAACCACCTTCGGCAACGCCGCCCGAGACCGGCGTTACAGCGTGTTCAAGCTCTACCCAGCCTGCAATGACGGCCGCAAGGTCTGTTTCCGGAGCAATACCAAGGTGAACGTCTACGTTCGCAAGCCCCAGGTCACCATCTACCAGAAGCGTTCGTCGCCCGGCTTTGGCCAGCGCGCCGGCCAGTGCGGTAGACAGGAAGGTCTTCCCTACCCCGCCCTTACCGGACGCAACAGCGATGATTGATGCCGGCTGAACGCGAGATTGCGGTCCTGCCGTTTCTTTTTGTCTACGAAAGCCGAAACTCATTACGCGGCTCCTTTCAGGGATTCTGCACCTGGCGCATGCTCGAGGAGTATGCGGGCGAGACGATTAGATGTGGCAGGGATTAAGCCCCCGCCGATAAATGGGGTCAGTGAGAGATGCGAGATATTAAGTCTGGCGTTCGCGATAGCGTACAAAACGCTTCCGCGGCGCTTTACAACATCGAGTTTGGTAATGATGCAACGTCGAATACCGAGTTCTGCAAAGGCTTTTATATTATCTTCCAGATCCAGCGGATGGCCTTCTGCAGAAATAACTAGAACCGGCTCCGCATCGACGAGGGTAATAAGGTCGCGAAGTCGATCCAGATCCTCTGAATCTGTCGGGTTGATCGGGGGAGTATCAATGACCATGCCGCGGCCAAGCGCGCGAATCCGGTCATAACTTTTAAGCAGCTGGTCAGGCGTAAGCGACGTTGGCACTTTGCCGACATCGCGCTGAAGATAGGCTGCGAGTTGGGACGAACCGGACGTCGCATCAAAGTCGGCAACAATCGGAACAGCTTCGCAGTTGGCAGCCTGTGACCGGCGGATAAACTTTGCCGCCGTAGACGTTTTACCGGAACCCGGCGGACCTACCAGCATGATTGGACGCTCAAGGCCCGGCGTGATGGGCGAATAGCCGACCATACCTTCCAGCGCGTACACGAATCCGTTTGAGAGATCGGTATTTGCATCAACGAGGCGTGCGCCCGTTGTTGCCAGAACGTCAGAGAACCCGTCTGGCGCACCATGCCATGAGAGAATATCTTTGAGCTGCTCACGATACCGGTTGAGCTGCAGAACCGGCGAAGGTCTTGGCTCCGCCTTCAGTTCAAATTTCGGCGCAACCCGTTGTGTGGCCCGCTCCACCCCGGCGCGAACCTCATAACCTGTTTCGGCCTCCCATTCGGACAGGATAACTGCATCCTGACCCATATCGGCGAAAGCGAGAGCTACCGCTTCCTCCCTGGTGGCCGCCGAGTAAAGCTTCATCTTCATGGCCGCTACTCCCCCTAAACCGTCCCGGCAGCGCGCAGGCGCGCTTTGGGATGAATTTCATTCTGAGACAGGACTGGTGTCTTCGGACGGAAGCGGTCAATCAGCGACTGTACAAACGGTCGGATCGCAGCACTCGTCAGAAGCACAGGCGTCATGCCTTGCTGGCTGGCCTTGTCAAAGGCCTGTCGGACCTCACCGGCAAACGCGTGGAGACGGGACGGCTCAAGCGCAAGCTGACGCTCTGAACCCTGGCCGACAATGGCGTTTGCGAAGGTCTGTTCCCACCCCGGAGACATTGTGATGACCGGAAGCTGTCCGGTTTCATCGGAATTCACATGGCAAAGCTGTCGGCCCAGTCGTGACCGCACATGCTCTGTAATAAAGGTCATATCCTTATTGGCAGATGCTGCTTCGGCAATTCCCTCCAGAATTGTCGGCAGATCACGGATAGACACAAATTCGCGCAGCAGGTTCTGAAGAACGCGCTGAATGCCTGAAGTGCTGATCTGGTTTGGTACGATATCTGCGACCAAGGCTTTCTGCTCCTGCGGCAGGTCATCCAGAAGGGATTTGACCGCGGCGAATGAGAGCAATTCAGCCATATTTTCCTTAACAATTTCGGTAAAATGCGTCGTAAGTACAGTTGCCGGATCAACAACCGTATAGCCGTTAATCGCAGCATCTTCCTTGCGCGCTTCGTCTACCCAGATCGCAGGAAGCCCGAAAACAGGCTCTGTGACGCGCTCACCGGAGATCGGTGAGGCATTACCCATCGCATCCATTGCGAGGTGGTGATTGAGCTTCAGACGGCCATCACCGGCCACGATTTCCTTAACGCAGATATGATAGGATTCAGACGGCAGTTCCAGATTGTCGACGATGCGCACAGACGGCGCGACAAAGCCGAATTCGGCCGCAATCTGACGGCGCACCGCCTTCACCTGATCTGTCAGCTTACGGCCCTTAGTCTCATTGATGAGCGCCACCAGACCGAAGCCGAGTTCGATCTTGAGGTCATCAACGGCAAGAGAATCAGAGATTGGCGCTTCTTTTGGTTCGGCGGCTTTCTCGGTCTTGATCGCCTCTGCGATCTTGTCCTGTTCAGCAGCTTCCTTGTTCTGTTTATCTACACGGTAACCCATATAGCCAAGCGAACCAGCAAGCGCGAAAAACGGAATGATTGGCATGCCAGGCAGGACACCCGCAAAAAAGGCTGCGCCAGCGACCATATAAAGTCCGAGCGGATTGCTCATCAGCTGCGTGCCGAACGCCTTATCGGCAGGACCATCAAGACCGGCTTTAGAAACGAGAAGACCCGCGGCGATCGAGATAATCAGAGCTGGAATCTGGCTGACCAGACCGTCACCGATTGTCAAACGGGTGTAGGTATCGGCAGCAGTGTCGAAGGCTAGGCCTTCCTGCGCTACGCCGATAATAATGCCGCCAATGATGTTGATCGCCGTAATCAGAAGACCGGCAACCGCGTCACCGCGAACAAACTTCGAGGCACCATCCATGGCACCGAAGAAATTACTTTCACCTTCAACCGTTTTACGGCGCTCGCGAGCCTCTTCTTCATTAATGAGACCCGCAGACAGGTCAGCATCAATCGCCATCTGTTTGCCCGGCATGGCATCAAGGGTGAAGCGGGCTGCAACTTCCGCGATACGGCCAGAACCTTTGGAGATCACGACGAAGTTCACGATCACCAGAATGATGAAGATAATGACGCCGATGACGTAGTTACCGCCCATCACGAACGAGCCGAACGCCTTGATGACATCACCGGCCGCGTCAGGTCCCTGAGCGCCATTGGAGAGGATAAGCCGTGTTGAGGCCATGTTGAGGCCAAGTCGCAAGAGCGTTGCGATCAACAGAACTGCCGGAAAGGCGCTGAACTCGAGCGGCTTCTTGATCAGAAGCGCTGTCATCAGAACCAGAACAGAGAAGGTAATAGAAACGGCCAGCATCATGTCGAGCAGAATGCTCGGCATAGGCATGATCAGCATGATGATCAGGGCGAGAACCCCGACCCCCATGGCCACCTCGCTCTTGAGGCCGGACGTCAGAAAGGCCTGGACGTCAAATCCACCGATACGCAAACCACCGCCGGCTGCGTTGCCTTCTGAAAGACCCTGAGATGACGTCGTATCAGCCAAACCCGTTACCTACTCTCATGACGCCTAGATTGCTTCGCGAACTTCGCCCGGTTGCGGCACGTCTACGCCCGCTTCCGAATAGGCTTTCAGCTTATTGCGAAGCGTGCGGATCGAAATGCCCAGGATGTTCGCGGCGTGTGTACGGTTACCAAGGCAATGGCTGAGCGTATCAAGGATCAGATCCTGTTCGACATCGGCAACTGTGCGGCCAACCAGAGATGTGTTGAGCGCGGACGCTGACTGCGTCGCCGCATCAACGACCGGATTACCCGTCGGCATTGGGTGACTGGATGCTGCAACCGGCTCAAGACCATCTGGCGAGCGGATTGCTTCAGCACCTATGACGTCGCCAACTGATAGAAGCACAGCGCGGTGCATCGCGTTTTCAAGTTCACGAACATTGCCTGGCCAGTCATGCGCCTGAACGCATTCGCGTGCTTCGTCTGAAAGCTGTTTGCCCGGAAGGCCATTGGCCGCCGCGTATTTCTCGACGAAGTAATTTGCCAGCTCAACCGCATCGAGTTTGCGCTCACGCAGCGGCGGAATACGAAGGTTCACCACGTTGAGGCGATAAAGAAGGTCTTCACGGAAGATACCTTCCTTCACAGCGTCTGCAAGATTCCGGTTGGACGTCGCAAGGATACGGATATTGACCTTGATCGGCTTGGAGCCACCAACGCGGTCAATCTCGCGTTCCTGAATAGCGCGCAGGAGTTTTGCCTGAAGGCGCGCATCCATCTCGGAAATCTCGTCCAGCAGAAGCGTACCGCCATCGGCCTCTTCAAACTTACCAATACGGCGTGTGACAGCGCCCGTAAACGCACCCTTCTCGTGACCGAAGAGTTCTGATTCCAGGAGGTTTTCAGGAATAGCCGCACAGTTCACCGAGATGAACGGCTTGGAGGCCCGGCGTGACTGCTTGTGCACATAGCGCGCCATGACTTCTTTACCGACACCGCTCTCACCGGTGATGAGTACGCTGGCTTCACTCCCTGCAATCTGGTCAGCAAGCTGAATAACGCGCTGCATCGCCGGATCGGATACGATCATCGGACGTTCGTCATCGGCAACCGCTTCAAGTACGGCGGCGATCATGTCCGGATCTGGCGGCAGCGGAATGAATTCGCGCGCACCGGCACGGATCGCATTCGCAGCGCCCGTCGCGTCGGCCTCAACGCCGCAAGCCACGACTGGAACCGCAATCCGTTCTGCATCCAGCGCAGATGTCAGGCTGGACAGGTCCAGATTGTAGTCCGCCATGATCAGGTCTGCACCGCGACCGGCCCGCAAAGCCGAAAGCGCCTGCTCGATCTGGTCGAAATGGGTGACTTTCGCCCCGCGATCGAACGCGATCTTCGAAGCGACCGAAAGCTGACCTCCCAGATTTCCGATCATCATCACGCGCATGGGCGGGCTCCTTCAATAGACACTTTTACAGGGGGGTAAGAGGCGAGACGGGCCATTAGTTCACACCCTCCCCATCCTTGATGATTTCCGTCATTGTCACACCGAGGCGATCATCAACGAGGACGATCTCACCACGGGCAACGAGCCGGTTATTGACGTAAATATCGATGGCTTCACCAACGCGGCGGTCAAGCTCGAGAAGCGAGCCCGGCGCGAGGCGCAGAAGCTCTGACACTTCCATCTGAGTGCGACCGAGTACGGCCTGAATATTGACCGGAACGTCAAAGACGGGCTCCAGGTCGGCAGCAGCCTTCTCTTCCGAGCGCTGAGACGGCTTGGAAGCTGGGGCTCCGGTGTTTTCAAGTTCCGGCAGGTTTAAAGCGTCGTCGTTACTCAAGATACACTCTCTTCAATCATGCCACGGTGGCGAACAGGTCGCCCTGTGGCTCAAGGGGTTGTGTCAGATGGCTGCGAACGATTTGTTCCAGCTTCTCTGCGAGCATTTCCGGGTCCTGGCTCACCGCGCCGGACGCCCATTCAAGCGTCCATGCACCCGGAGCTGCCATCGGATCTGCAACAAGTCTGATATCTGTGCCCGGAGGCGTTCTGGC
Organism: Ponticaulis sp.; assembly: GCF_029210165.1. Taxonomy (NCBI): domain Bacteria; kingdom Pseudomonadati; phylum Pseudomonadota; class Alphaproteobacteria; order Hyphomonadales; family Hyphomonadaceae; genus Ponticaulis; species Ponticaulis sp. The sequence continues at coordinate 1,149,146 of NZ_JARGNT010000001.1, read as the reverse complement.
CTCGACAACCGGCGCGACAAGCGCCTCCAGATCAGGCGAAATTTTCAACGTCACGACTGCGTTCATCGGCAGATCGGAAACGGCTTCGGCGAGCGCGGCCTGCACGGCTTCCTGCGGAAAGGCTGCAATGGCTTCAGCGGCGAGTTTCCGCCCCATCATAAGCGCGAGTTCAGCGGCCTGCTTGCGCAAGTCATCGGCAATCGACATCGCGAAAGGCAAGGTCGGGCTGACGTGTTGAACCAGCGCCTGAACGGACGCCTCCACCTGCCGGTGCATCTGCGCCTCGGAAGACGCCATGGCTTCCTGACGTGCGGCCTCGACGGCTGCGTCCATTTCGGCCTGAGTGTAGCGCTTGAAACGGCCACCCTCCTGCAGGACGGTGCCGTCAACGCCGAACTCGGTATCAAAAGAGAATGCGTCAGCGTTAGTAGATGAGCTCATCATCGCCTCCACCTTCTGACAGCATGATCTCGCCGCGTGCTGCGAGGTCTTTCGCCGTGAATACCATTTCGGTTTGCGCCTGATCGACATCCTTCAGACGTACCGGACCGAGCGCCTGCATGTCGTCCTTGAGCAGCTTCGCCGCGCGTTCGGACATGTTGGACAGGAACAGATCGCGAAGATCGTCGGATGCACCTTTGAGCGCCAGCGCGAGCTTGTCTTTCTCGACGCCGCGCAGAAGCGTCTGAATACCACCCGGATCGAGTTTTGAGAGGTCTTCGAAGACAAACATAAGCGCGCGGATCTTGTCCGAGCTCTCGCGATTGCGTTCCTCGAGACTGTTGAGGAAGCGGCCCTCGGTCTGACGGTCAAAGCTGTTGAAGATTTCCGCCATCAACTCGTGGCTGTCTCGTTTCGATGTGCGTGCAAGGTTGGACATGAACTCCGAGCGCAACGTATTCTCGATTTTATCGAGGATTTCGCGCTGAACAGGTTCCATGCGCAGCATACGCTGAACGCACTCGATTGCGAATTCTTCCGGCAGTGCCGCAAGCACGCGCGCCGCATGGTCCGCCTTAACTTTGGAGAGAACCACCGCAACGGTCTGCGGGTACTCGTTCTTTAGATAGTTCGCGAGAACGACCTCGTTCACATTGCCGAGCTTGTCCCACATGGTTCGACCCGCAGGACCGCGAATCTCTTCCATCAGAGCGTCCACCTTTTCAGGCGGCAGGAAGTTCATGAGCAGCTTTTGCGTCTGCTCGTAAGACCCCATGATATTGCCCTGATTGGTCATCTTGGAGACGAAGTCAGAGATAAGGCTCTCAACGAGTTCGGCTTCTACAACACCAAGACCGGACATGGCGTGTGAGATTTCACGGATCTCGTCTTCGCCGAGCTTTTCCCAGACCGGCGCCATGTTTTCACCGAGCGCCATCAGAATAACGGCAGACTTTTCAGCGCCCGTCATCCCCTGAATCCGGTTGCGAATTTTCAGGCTGATACCCGCATTCGCCGGATTATTGCCGGCGATGTTGGCTGTGACGAGTTCTGCGAGGGCTTCTGTTTCCTTCGACATCAGAAGGCCCTCTGATCAGATTCGTTCAGCCAGGTCCGGAGAATGGAAACCGACTCATCCGGGTGCTGGTCGATCATCTCAGCAATCTTCTTCATAGAAGATGCTTTCACCTGACCGCTGACGTTCGCGACATCAATCGAATGCTCAAGTTCGCTGGCAGATGCACGGCCCGCGTCAGACGGCGCCGGAAGCGCGCCTGCTGAATAGCCTTCAGCTGTAATGCGCTCACCACCTGATGAACGGGTGGCCGGGGAAGACGGACCGCTCAAAAGGCCCGAAATCAGTGGACGCAGAACAAAGAACACAACGGCCAGACCGCCAATGAACAGCGCAATGAGCTCAACAGCGCGCATGATGTCATTCTTGGTGAAATCGAGGAAACCACCAGAGCTCGCCGCGGTACCAAGTGTCAGGTCCGGCTGAGCGAACTGGATGTTTACAACTTCAACAACGTCGCCGCGTGTCTGATTATAGCCAACAGCAGAGCGAACAAGGGCCGCAATCTGCGCCATATCAGCCTCGGAGCGCGGCGCGAAGTTCACAATCTCTGCGCCATCTTCACCGGCAGTAACCGTCCGCATATTGTCGATTGCCACAGCGATAGACAGACGATTGATCGCGCCGCCTTCGACGACTTCTGTCTGCGTCGTGCGCGAGATTTCGTAGTTGATCGTTTCTTCGGTGCGGGATGTAGACCGGTCTTCAGTCGGACCATCCGCGCCTGTGTCTTCAGCATCCGGCAGGTTTTGCTCGACTGTGGTTGCTTCCTGACGGCCACGAATACGATCGGCAGATGATTCTTCAACAGTCTGGGTAGATCGAACGACACGTCCTTCCGGATCAAACAGCTCAGATGAACGTGTCACTCGGTTAAAGTCGACGTCAGCGCTGATTTGAACACGCGCCGCACCTGCACCCACAACCGGTTCGAGTTGGTCGAGCACCTTCTGACGGAGCTCTTCTTCTATCATGGCCCGGCGTTCGTCTGCCGTCATGCCACCAATCGAACCATTTGCATCGCTGGCTGCGGCCGCAAGAAGTCGGCCCTGACCATCAAGAAGCGTCACATGATCGGGCTCAAGGCTTGGAACCGCACCCGCTGCAAGATTTCGAATCGCGCGAATCTGCGCGCCGTCCAGAGATCGGCCTACAATATCCACGACAATAGAGGCAGTTGTTGCCGAGGCGTCGCGCTCGAACAGGCGTCGTTCCGGCAGAACCAGGTGAACCCGCGCCGAGCGGACGTTATCAAGATTGGTAATCGTGCGGGCAAGCTCGCCCTCAAGCGCGCGGACGCGGTTTACGTTCTGAACGAATGTCGTCGCACCGAGCGCGTCCTGCTGGTCAAAAATTTCATAGCCGACAGATCCGCGAGACGGCAGACCTTCGCTGGACAGCATCATGCGCGCGTCCATGACCTGATCGCGGGCTACGAAGATGGAAGACCCATCGCCGCGCATATCATATCGGATGTTGGACTGATCGAGGCGCTCTGCGATCTGGGACGCTTCCGCGAGTTCCAGACCGGAATAGAGTAGTGCCTGTTGCGCTGAACCTGTCCGCAGGAACAACGAAGACATAACACCGCCGACAATAGCAAGGACGATAAGACCCGCAATGATTCGGGTCTGCCCTATGCCGGCGATGGAAAATCCGGATTTTTTTGATTCTGTCTCAGCCATAAATGCCTAGCCAAACCCGTTTTTTACGAAGTGCTAGGCAGGAATTTCCCACCTCACCGTAAAGGAGGGCTTAACAAAGTCGTTAAGACAGAATGTTTTTTATCAGCCGCGGTACTGTTGTACGCGTGTAACTCGCAGTCCTTTTGACCCATGACGGTCATAAAGCTTCTGCCAGCCGGAAAATTCTTCCTCGCTAAGATTGTAACGCTCGCACGCTTCCTTAAGCGTCAGAAGCCCGCCACGTACGGCGGCAACAACTTCCGCCTTGCGGCGAGTTACCCAACGACGGATCGTGGGTTCTGGAAGATCCTTAAGTGTGATCTGCTTTCCGTCTGGTCCCGGAACTGATGTGATCACCTGCGATTCATGCACCATCATCAAAGCCCTTCTTTTTGTGGCTCGGTTTGTCGATGGTCTGGTTATACCGGCAGAGTTTTAAGGTCAGACTTGAGCGCGCGTTTGGAATTAATGGAAACTTCCGGCAAATTTCACGCGCAGATAAACCATAAACCGGGAGCCTAAGCCCCCGGTTTTAAAGCGTTTTTTATTCTGCGACTAACTCGCAAATTTAAGACTTACTATCGCTTGATACGAATTAGCTCGTCCAGCATCTCATCGGCGGTTGTAACAATTTTAGAACTTGCCGAGTAAGCCCGCTGCGTCACGATGAGCGTTGTAAACTCTTCGGCGAGATCCACAGTCGATGCTTCAAGCGCACGAGACTGAACTGCGCCAGAGCCGCCTTCGTTTGCAGCCTTCATATTCAGCTGCCCCGAATCAGGAGCTGCAGAAAATGCGCCGCCCGGCTCAAGGTTGAGGCCAGACATGTTCGGGAAGGTCGCCAGCGGAAGCTGATAAATAGAGCGGGACAGGCCGTTTGTGAAAAGCGCGTTCACATAACCGTCCTTGTCAACCTCGACCGAAGACAGGACGCCATATGCACGGCCATCTACTGTTGATTCGACCAGCTCGTTCGGCGTGTCGTATTGCGTAAGGCCACCAGCGGTTAGCGCGCCGCCAATATCAAGGTTAAGCGTTTGCGCTGCCAGACCGGAAGCTGTCGCCCAGCCGATTTGCGGGTCCGTCGCCGTCGCATTGGACGCCAGAATATCGATCGTGCTTGGCAGGGTAGAGTTTGCAAGATCGAGCTGACCATCAGACGTAAACGCAACAACGCCGCTCGCCAGAGTACCGTCAGGGCGACCTGTCGCCTGAAGATCTGATGCAGGAACCACGTGAACTTCGGCAAACCACTCATTCGCAGTCGGGGATTTCATGAACGACATAGCCAGCGTCCGGATGCCGCCGAGCGAATCATAAATCTGAACCGTGCTCTGGAAGTCCGGCGTGAAGTCACCTGACGCCATGCTCACATTCGGGTTGGTCGCAAGGTCATACGTGCCCGCTGCAGGATTGATTGTCTGAGACGCCTCGAGGTTCGCTGAGAAAGAAATATTCTCTGTCGCCTGAGCTGCACCACCGATATTGGACACGCGAACCGGTTCAAGAACGGAAAGGTCGGTCGGGCCTGTCGGGATCGGGTTTGTTTCATCAACCGGCCAGCCATAGAGGTAATAGCCGGATGTGTTTGCCAGATAGCCTTCGCTGTCAGGTTCGAACTGGCCTGCGCGTGTGAAGAAGTATCCGTCAGATGTGGTTGCGTTAGCCGCTTTCTGACGCGTGACAAACATACCGTCACCAGCGATAGCGAGGTGGGTCGAGAAAGTGCTGCTTTCGAGCGCGCCCTGCTCTTCAACCATTGTACGGTTCGAAGCTATAACGCCGCCCGCATTATAGCTGGAGAATTGATCCTGTTGCAGAAGCAGAGCGGTAAAATCAGAACGCTGTCGCTTGAAGCCAACCGTGTTTGCGTTCGCAATATTGTCAGATGTTACAGCGAGTGCTGATGCGTTTGCACGCAGGCCGGATGTGCCAGCCAGAAGAGCTGTGTTGATACTCATAACTGAGTTACTCCTTGAAAGATCCCATCATCACATTGTTCATGTGTCGACCCTTCGTGGTCCGTTTCGCATTAGCGTGGCCGGTCATTTTAACCCGCCTTATTATTCAAATTCGGGCTTAGCTGGCGGCTGCCAGTCTGAGTACCTGATCGAAATAGAAAGCGCCGGCGGTCGTTGAGATCGCCGTCTGGTCGGTCGTCAGGTCAATGCCTGAGACCTGGGCCCGGACACGGGCCGGCACATTCACAGCCTCCCCGCTGGAATCCGTGGCCTGAATAATCATCTGGTAGAACCCATCCTCACGGTCAGAGCCGCTCGTGGTTTCACCATTCCACTCAAAGCTCGCTGTGCCTTCGGTCGTGCTCAGCTCCTGAGAGTAAATTACGTTGCCGCGCTGATCCTGAATGGAAACCTTGGCGCCTTTAACGCCTTCCGGCATGTCATAACGCCACTCAATTCCATCAGCGCCCAATTCACCAACGAGCGAATCAATCTCGACAATCTGCCCCAGATAACCGGACAGGCCTGCAACCGTAGAATTGTTCGTCAGCTGGATCAGCTGCGCCATATTCTGGTTCGTCTGGATTTGTTGTTCCACGCCCGAAAACTGAACGAGCTGGTTTGTGAATTCACTTGAATCCACCGGCTCCAGCGGGTCCTGATTCTGAAGCTGCGCTGTCAGAAGATTGAGGAAGGTATCAAAGTTTGCAGACAGAGACGCGGACGCGCTCGATGCCTGGTTTTGAATTCCGCTGACTGTTGAAACCACATCAACCATCTAAGTTGGCTCCTAGGCTTTCACATCGAGACGCTGTCTCGACCATGCCTGAATCTGAGGTGTCACAGTCCGCGCTTCTGCCGGTTGCTGCTCTGTGTCGGATGCCGCCTGCTGCAGCTCCGCCTGGTCTTCACTATCACCGGAGTGAGTGAACGATTTCTTACTATTGTTCTGATCAAGTTCTACCTGAACGCCGTTATCCCCAAGATCGAAACCGGCCTGGGTAAGTGCGTTCTCGAGAGATCGGAGACCGCGGGTCAACGCGTCAGCTGCAACGGCATCTTTTGCTGCCAGCACAGCCTGCACCCGGCCATCGCGATCGACCTCAATGCGCACATCCACCTTGCCAAGTTCTGCCGGATCAAGACGGATTTCAAAGCGTGATGTTTTGCCATCAAACTTTTGCAGCATTTTCTGGCTGACCTGCGCCAGAACCGCAGCTTGTGTCGCCGCTGAACCGCGAAGATGGGCCGGCAGCGCCGCATCGGCGCGCGCGGCGCTGCGCTGCGCCTCCGTCATCTGCATATCGCCAGCATCAGCTTCGGCGAGGTCCATTTCCTGTACAAACTCTTCGGGCAGAAGTTCAGACGCAGCCAGCTCCTTAGAAGATGAAACTGCCTGAGCAGCTGCCTGCGTCTGTGGTCCTGAATGGCCTTGCTGGCCATTTCCCTGCCCTGAAGATGATTGAGAACCGTTTTGCGCGGCCGCACCCGGCTGAGCCGCTGTAGATGTTGCGGTCGTATTCGCGCTGCCTTGCGCGCCGCCCGTTCGGGACTCGCCGCCATGAGAGGTCGTTGAAGCTGCCGCGAATGAATTACTTTCCGGCACGGCCTGTTTGAGAGGTGTTTCGGCTGGCAGGCCTGATTGCAGCCCCTGTGCCATTGCCTGAGAAGGCTGAGATGGCGCTGGCGTATTAGCAATGCCACTCGCATTGGATGTTGCGCCCTCAAACGGAACGCGCCCCGTCGCGATAGCCGATTTTGCGCCGCCATCAGGCTGGCCAGTGACATTGAGAGCCGACTGGCTTGGGAAGGTCCGGGTTTGGTTATTCTCGCCCTGCGACACGAGTCCAGCATCTGACAGCGGACGCGCCCATCCGGCCCCAGCCTGGGAGTCCTTATATATAGGGGTTGTGGGTGCCGCATCTGAGCGGATCTTCGCTGCATCGCTTTGAGCGCCCTGAGCCAACACATCACCCGAAGCTGGACGAGCGCCATTTGCGGGCGCCGCCGGTTGGGCATTCAGTTGCTGGTCGGCGGTTGGCGCCACACCTGTAAGCGGAGCGTTTGACTTTGAGGCCAGCTGATCTCCACCGGCAGATGAAGAATTGGCATTAGAAGGGAAGGCAACTTGCGGAAATGCACTCTGAACATCAGAAACGAGGCCAGAGAAAGATGTCTGTTGCGGACCGAACTGATTGAGAGATGTTACCGCCTGCGGCGCAGTGCTTTGTGCAAGCAACATCGCAAATTCACCGGCATCGCCATCGAAGGCGTGCGACGGATCATCGGTAACAGTCTTCGCAACAGAAAGGCCAAATGGCACAATATTCATTTACATCTCCACAGCGCGTGTCGCGCCGAAGAGATTAAAAGCAATCGGCTGGCCAGATTTATTGACCGATTTTAACGATTTAAATCACAATAAAAACAGCGAACTAGGCAATCTGCCGGAAATCACTCCTCCATTTACATCGTTCACGGCAACACTTTTTGCCGGGTAGAACGGTAAAAACTGCCCTCTGCGCCGGTAAGCATTCCTTCCAAACAATTGATTTTATGCGGGAATATTTTTTGCACCTTGTAAAGGATTGCGAAATGTCCGCTCCATAAAATCTACCCGTGTATGAGTACGTGCGCGCGCAGGCGAAGAGCGCCTTAGCGAAAGAGCAGACTTGAATTCAGCGGGTGATCCGATGAGCGTAAACAGTATCATGAATACAGGGCTGAGCGCACTTCTGGCGAACCAGTCAGCGCTGCGCGTCACCTCTAACAATATCGCCAACGTCAATACTGAAGGCTATGTGCGTCAGGATGCACGCACAGCTCAGACCGTCCTTAACGGTCAGGGAACTGGCGTTGAGCTTATCGTTCAGCGCGCAGCAGACAGATTCCTCGCCGCAGCGCATCTCGCAGGCATTTCCAATGCCGGCCAGTATGAGGCTACCGCCGGACTGCTGGACCGGGCGCAGGCAGGTTTTGGCGATCCAACCAGCTCAACATCCATGTTTGCAGCCGTCGACAATCTTATGTCGGATGCTGCGGCTCTTGCGAGCGATGCTTCATCCTCGCTTCGTAAAACCGATTTTGTGTCATCTGTGAATGCGACCTTCCAGGACATAAAAGCGACCTTTGAAACGATTGATGGTCTGCGCGACGAGGCCCACCAGAAGCTGACGGTCGCAGTGTCAGACACCAACCAGATTCTGAGCCAAATTTCTGTTCTGAACGCTGAAATCCAGAAGTTCAAAATGGCCGGTGCCGATGCAACCGGTGCAGAAACCCAGCAAAGCCAGCTCATGGACCAGCTGGCGGGTTATATCGACTTCAAAGTGAACCAGCGCGAGCTGGGCGGTGTAGAACTGCGTACAACTTCAGGCCTTCTGCTTGTCGACCACCGTGCGGCGGAGCTCGCCGTTAATCAGAGCACGGATGGTGCACGTTATCCCGGCGTATCCATTTCGCCGGCAGGCTCCGACGCCGAGCTTGATGTAACGCGGCAAATTCAATCCGGCGAGATCCGCGGTTTGCTGACAGCCCGCGATTCCGAATTGCCTGACCTTTCATATTCTCTGGGTGAATATGCGTCGGCGCTGGCAGACCAGCTCAACCAGGCACATAATGAAGGAACCGCGGTTCCTGCCCCGACCAGCCTGACCGGTAGAGAGACGGGTCTTCTTGGCACGGACGCATTGAACTTCACTGGCGCGTCAACCTTCGCCGTTGTTGATTCGTCGGGACGCACGATTGAATCTGTCCAGGTCGATTTTGATGCCGGGACGCTAACGACCTCCGCTGGCGGTGTAACCGCGATGGGCGGCACAGTGGCGGGATTTGCCTCTGCCCTGAACTCTGCGTTCGGCGGGTCTGCATCAGTCAGCTTTACAGACGGCGTCATGAGCCTGAGCGCAACCGGCACAAATGGAGTCGCGATTGCGCAGGACCCAACCAACCCATCCGATCGTGGTGGCCGCGGCGTTTCTGCCTTCTTCGGACTCAATGATCTCGTAACGACGTCACGTCCGGTCTTCTTCGAGACAGGCTTGTCAGGCACAGACGCCCATGGCGTTACGAGCGGCGATATGACCTTCGGCATCCGGAACGGAAATGGTGATCTGATCCAGTCCATCACCTACACACCGGGCGGTGCCACTATTGATGACATTATCAATGATCTGAATGGCGCTGGCGTTCTGGGAAGCTTTGCAACTGCATCACTCGATGCAAATGGCAGCCTGACCATTTCGCCGAACACGGCCGGCAGCGTTGCCGTGATCGATGTCATCTCAGACACAACACTCCGCGGTTCAACTGGCACCTCGCTCAGCGCCATTTTCGGCCTTGGCATTGAAGGCCCTGCCGAACGCGCGCGTGGCTTGTCACTCAAAGACGAACTCAGCCTCAGCCCAAGCCTTCTGGCGACCTCGAAGTTCGACACCACTGCAACTGCGGTAGGTTCCGTTGGCGTGGCTGCTGGCAGCAATGACGGTGCACTCGCGCTTCAGGGCGCACTCGGTAGCGCTGTAAATCTACGAACCATGCAAGGCACAGAATATCTCAATCTGTCGCTCACCGATGCGGCGGCGCAAATTGCGTCCGACGCAGGCTCCAAGGCGACAACGCTTTTGAACAGAGCCGAGGCCTCAGAAGCGCTTAGAGAAGAAGCCAAACTTCGCCGCGCATCTGCAGAGGGCGTCAATCTGGACGAAGAAATGGTCAATATGACCGTCTTCCAACAAAGCTATTCGGCAGCTTCGCGCCTCATTCAGGCGTCGAAAGACATGTACGATACGCTGTTAAACATGGTGTAGGACCTGAATTCGCATGACACGCATCGCCTCCAGCATGATCAATTCAAACGCGCTGACCGATTTGCAGCGCGCACAGCGCGAACTGTTTGACGCGCAGCGCAAGACCGCCACCCAGCGTGAAGCCGAAGACCTGAAAGGCTATGGTTCGGATGCCCGCACTGTTGTCAGCCTCGACCGTATGCGCGCGCAGGCCGAAGCCTATAAAGCGTCAGCCGAAGAACTGACGACACGCCTTGATCTGCAGGACGCACATATCGGCCGCGCTGCCGACGTTGTCGGTACACTCCGCGAAAAGCTCACTAACGCGCTGGCTCTTGGCGACCTTTCATCGGTCGGCAGCGATATTTCTGCCGCATTCTCTGACCTGAAGTCCTCTTTTAACGCGACCCTGAACGGCAAGTACATGTTCGGGGGTAATCTTCCGACCGAAGCACCGATTGTGGCCGATTCCATCAGCGATCTGGCCAATAATCCGCTCGCAGATGCCGTAAATTCAGATGCGCGCGCCGTTCAGGTGCGTATCGACAAATCCCGCCTCGTGGACGAAGCGCCACTCGCACATGAAATTTCGCAAGAGCCTCTGACTATTCTACGTGACCTTCAGATATTCGCTGAAAGCGTGGACGGTCCGTTCACTGACAACCCGACGCAAGCCCAGCAAGACGCGATCAAGTCAGCTCTGTCGCAGATGAAATCTGTTTATGAGGGCTTGATTGAGGCCCAGGGTAAAAACGGCCGTGTGCTCAACGAGACTGATGCAGCAATTGAACGCCACACATCTGAACGTGACCTTCTGGAATCTCTGTCCGCTAACATTACCGATGTAGATCTCGCGGAAGTCGCAGTGCAGCTCAATCAGGCACAGTTGCAATATCAGGCGACAGCTTCGGTGTTTAACACCATTCAGGACCTGTCTCTCGTCAACCTGCTTCGATAATTATGGTCAGCCGATCACGTTGAAGCGTTTGCGGTCGAAAAAGGCGAGAACGCTTTTCAGCTCATGGCCGCGTTTCAGAATCACGCCTTCAGCAGAGACAATTGAGTATGCCCCCTGGCGTCTTGCCAATGCGGGCTGTTTTTCGACTCTATATATCGGCATTTCGGCGGCGCGTTTGAAAATGGAAAAGACGGCGCGGTCTTTATGCATGTTGAGCGCGTAATCCCGCCACTCACCGGCGGCGACCATCCGGCCATACACACCCATTATCTGATCAAGTTCGAGCCGATGAAAGAAAACCGGCTCGTGAGTTTTTGCGTTATTCGTACGAGTTTGAACGTTCATTCAGACACCATGCGCTTCCATACTCACTAGACCAGAGTGAGGGTCTGTTTGTGAAGAAGATTTAATCAAAAACACAAACTTGCCGCAAATCACCCCCTTCTTTGCCTATCACGATACCCAATATTGAAAGTGTCGGGCGCTGGCAGGTGTTCGCTCCAGACCCATCAGCCCCCCAGCCCCCTGGGCGTTCGCTAATGCCGGTACCCGACACCCGTTCACACGGGACACATGATGAAACTCCCCAATCAAAACGCGTTGCCTCTGGTAACGCGTTTTTTGGTAACCAAATCTGTGGCATGTTCCCCGTGGATGGGAGTGGCAGTGTGGACACGATTGTAACGGCATCGAAACTAACTAAACGCTATCGCGCTCATACCGCGCTGGATGGCGTCAGCTTCGAATTGCATAAGGGCGAAATTGTTGGCCTTCTGGGCCTCAATGGTGCTGGCAAATCCACAACGCTTTCACTTCTCACCGGACGGCTTCTGCCTGATGAGGGAAGCGTCAGCATTCTCGGACACGATCTCTCAACCGATCTACGCGCCGCGCAGGCCTGCTTCGGCTTTCTGCCAGAAGGCGCGCCGCTTTTTGAAGACCTGACGATTGAAGCCCACCTCAAAACACTCGCCGGGCTCCGGATTGGCATTTCCGCGGATGATGTCTCAAGCGCTATAAAACGCTTCAATCTTGAAAACGTCCGCACCAAGACGATTGAGACTTTATCTAAAGGTTACAAGCGCCGGACCGCGCTCGCTGGCGCATTTCTCGGCAACCCGAAAATCCTGTTTCTGGATGAGCCTACCGATGGTCTCGACCCGTTCCAGAAAGACAGCGTGCTGGAGAGCCTTGCAAGTCACAGAGACGAGCAAACCCTGCTGATCTCCACCCATAGCCTTGAAGACGTTGGCGCGATCTGTGACCGGATAATCGTTCTGAGTGCAGGCAAAAAAGTATTCGATGACCGCACCATTGCGCTTGCAGCGCGCGCGCCAGACGGCACTCTGAAAACAGCCTTTGCGGACCTTCTTCAAGACGCGGAGGCACAATCGTGAGCGCTTTCAAGTCTATCTGCAAACGCGAACTTCGTGCGTTCTTCGCAAGTCCGCTCGCTTACGTATTCATCGGCGTGTATCTGCTGCTTTCCGGTCTCGCCACCTGGAATATTGCCCGCTTTTTTGATACCGCCCGGGTCGATCTTGATCCGCTATTCCAGTTCCAGCCCTGGTTTCTGGTGATCCTTGCCCCGGCCATCGGTATGCGCCTCTGGAGCGAAGACCTTAAGAGCCGTTCGTCAGATATCTATTTCACGGCGCCCGTCCCGCTAATTAAAATCCATCTGGCTAAAGCCGTTGCAGGCCTCACCGTGCTCATCGCAGCTCTGGCAGCAACACTCCCCTATTGGGTTGTCGTCAGCTATCTGGGCGCGCCGGATCATGGGCTGATCGCGCTCAATTATCTGCATCTGATCCTGATCAGCGCGCTATTTCTGATTATCTCAATGACCTTCTCTGCCGTAACACGGCAGCAGGTCGTCGCGCTTGTGCTTGGTGTAACCGTCAATCTCATTCTGCTGGTCGCAGGACTGAACATTGTCACCGATATTGCCGGAAACCTGCCCGCACGCCTTTTAACGGGCTGGCTTGATAGTTTCGGGCTGTTCTCGCTGCTGACAAATGCTCAGCGCGGTGTTCTTAGACTTTCTGATCCTCTTATTTATCTCAGCCTGATGGCGCTCTTCTGCATTGCTGGCGTTACGCTTCTCGACGCACGCCGTAGACCCGGTCATCCAGTTTGGCGAAGCTGGACGGGCGCAACGCTTGCCATTCTATTTCTGGGCTTTCCGGCAATGCGTGCAACGCTCGATCTCACCATCGGGCAAGTCCGGATTGATGTCACGGGATACCAGCTCAATACGCTCTCTTCGGGCGCAAAGGCGCTCGCGGCATCCGTAGAAGAGCCGATTGATCTCACACTCTTCTACAGTGAAGACATAGGGTCTGAATACCCGAACATCCGCGCGCATGCAGACAGGGTAGAGGCACTTCTGAACGCTTTCGCAGTCGCTTCTAATGGAAACATCCGTATACAGACAATCAATCCCACCCCCTTCTCTTCCGGCGAAGACCTGGCGATCACACAAGGTATCTCTGCCGTTCCGACCGAGGGTGTCGACCCGCTCTATTTCGGTTTGAGCGGACGAAATCTGGTCGATGATCAGAAAGCCATTCCATTCCTTGCGCCAGAACAAGACCATCGTCTTGAGTTTGAAGTCGCACGAATGATTTCCCAGCTGGATAGTGTGACGCGATCGCGTCTCGGAATTTTGTCAGATATTCCCGCGCTCGACGGCGCGATTACCGGCAATCAAAGATCGGCGATCCAGCGCGCGATAGAAGATCAGTATCAGGTGAGCTGGTTGACGGGCGATATGTACTCTCTGCCAGATGGTCTGGAAGCGATTATCATTGCCCAGCCGGAGCATCTCAGCACTTACACGCTCTATCTTCTCGATCAGTATCTCCTTTCGGGCGGCAATCTGATTGTGCTGGCAGACCCTGAGCCTGTCATGCATCAAACCCGCCAGATCGCAGAGCCGTTGCGCAACTGGATGGCAGGCTGGGGGCTAACGCTTACGAGCGATATTGTCGCCGATGAAAGCCTTGGCCTGCCTGTGACGGTGCAATCAGCCTCCGGAAGCCGTACAGTCAGCCAACCAATATTTCCCGCGCCGGGACCTTCTCTCTTTGAGAGGGAAGACTTTCTGACCGCCAATCTCAGGCAACCAATAAACTTCGGGGCCCCGGGATATCTGGTCTTTGACGACAATGATGCGGTTAGCCTTTCGCCGCTCGTCTCCACGAGCGATGCACCTGCTCTCATCTCTGCAGACGCGCGCAGCAACGTATCTCTCACGCCAACGACTGCCAGAAATGTGATGGTACCGCATGAAGGGCCCCTCACGCTTGTGGCGCGACTGAGTGGGTCATTCCCGTCATTCTTTACCGCCGCGCCGCAGCCGGACTTACCTGATGACCCTGTTCTGGCGCGTCTTGCCGCAAGCGAGGCGAATTCAAACACCGGTTTTATAAGTCAGGGACAACAGGCGAATATCCTGTTTATTCCGGATACGGATATTCTTTTCGATGCCTTCTATATAAATCCTCAGGACGGCACGACGATTGCCGACAACCGCGCCTTCCTAATGACTGCGATTGATCAGTTCGCCGGTAATCCTGAACTCGCCCGGCTCCGCGCCCGCCCACCTGCAATTCGCCCTATGACGCGGGTAACCGAACTTCGTAACGAAGCCGAAACCCTATACCTCGCCGAACAGACATCCATTGAAGAACGACTCTTTGAGCTCGAAGCTGAAATCGAATCTGCAGACGAAACATCTAATGTCCGCCTACAGACAGAATACCTTGAGGCCCGCGAAGCGCTACGTGATCTTCAACGGCAATTCCGTCAACGAATAGACGGTCTGGAAGCATGGCTTCGCTGGTGGACAATCTGGTTGCCTGCAATGCTCACATTCCTGCTCAGCGCGACCATCAGACTTTGGGTCAGGAGGTTTTCGCGATGACATTGATCGAAAAAATGCCTGCGAAAACTCGTTTCGTTATCGTAACGTTCGGTATCCTGACGCTGTGTCTGTTCCTTCTGGTACATAGCATCCTCACCGCAGCGCCCCGGAGTAGCGATGTTGATGCTCGCCCGCTTTATTCACGCGACGCGATTTCGAGCGCGCAGGAGATTGAGATCACCACTTCTGAAGAGGTGTATACGCTCGCCAGATCAGGCGATGCGTGGACTCTACGCGAAAAAGCCGGCTTCCCTGTCCAACGGGAAAGCGTCGCTGAACTGTTGAACGCGCTTCAGGTCCTCGCGCCCGTAGCCCGTTCTACGGCGCTACCAGAGCGTCATGCCAGCATCGGCGTGACAGACCCGGACCAAGGCGGATTTGGCGCAGCCATCAGAATTGATGCGCAGGACGACATATTCATTTTCGGGCGAAAAGACGCTGCTCAATACGGTCGCCTCCGAGGCGAAGATCAGGCCTGGCGCCTGAATGAAGTCCTGCCCCCGCTATACAACCCGCTGCGCTGGATTTCACTGGGCGACGACACACTTCCGCGCCCGCAAGATGACGTGACCGCCGTCAGCATTCGAGGCGGCGGGCGAACGGCAGCCATTCTGCGAGATGGTGAAAACTGGATCACCGATCAGGGAGAGGCTGTATCAGATGCGACCATAGACGCCGCAATTTTTACATCCAGGATGCTCGAACTTGAAGATGTCCGCCGCGAAGGCCTGACACGGGCCTTTTACACCATCTATTTCGATTATGCCAATGACCGCATGCAGGCGATAGAGCTCCTGCAGGACAATGATGCCGTCTGGGCCCGCTTCCGCTTTGAGGGATTTGGCGAAGAGATGCAGCTATACGCGGGACGGGAGTTCCGTATTGACGAGCTATCGGCGCTCGATCTCGCGCCAGAACTTTAGCCCGTCGCCAATGGGACCATGCCGAAATCGAGGATTTCGTAAGAATCCTGCTCCTGCAGTATGACCACACAAGCTTCATGCTCACATTCAAACGTAAAGCTCGCACCGGACGTGCCATCCCAGGTGCCAATTTTTTCCAGCCCGGTTGCGATATTCATATGCGGAAGATCCGTGCCGGAATTACCGCCGCGATCAGGACTGAGAACTGTTATGCCCGGACGATAGCCGACAAGCCAGATATCTGACGGCGCGACGGGCTGAGGCGTTGAGATTTCAACAAACGAATCCGTCACATGCACACGCGTTCCCGGATCAACCTCATGATCCACATGATGGATACGTTCGACAATATTGGATTCGGATACGCCTGAATTTTGCGTGCAACCATCAACAACAACCTGAGGCGTGTACGGACCGCGCAGATCAAAGGCTTCTGCATAATTACGCTGGCGAACAAGAAACTCAGGCTCGGCGTATGGCTCTTCGACGCCCATATATTCCCAGTAAGGCACGGACCATACGATAGGGAAAATATGCTGATCTTCTTCTGTCAGCCCGATCAGAATTTCGTTCGCAGTCGGGCACGCGACGCAGCTCTGGCTTGAGAACAGCTCAACCAGTATCGGACGTGACGTCACAGAGTCGGCCTGTGCAGACAGGCCATTCAGGCACATCACACCGGCGCTCAATAAAAACAGGGATCTGAAATCAGTTTTTCTCATGGGACCAATTTAGCTAAGCTGACGCACACTTACCAATCAACTGGCTGTGACCAATAGGACAAATAGCAGTTCCCATGAAAAAAGCCCCGCGGCACATGGCTACGGGGCTTTTTCGTATACTTTGGGCAGGTTTTAGCCTGCTTCACTCGCCAGATTGCGCAGCACATAGTGCAGAATGCCGCCATGGTTGAAGTAATCCAGCTCGTTTTGGGTATCGATACGAAGCTTCGCCAGAACGATATCATGCTCGCCATTCGGGAACTCGATCAGAACCTCAACATCCTGACGCGGCTTCAGATCAGCAATGCCCTTGATCGTAACGATCTCATCGCCTTTCATGCCAAGGTCTTTCCAGCCTTTGCCTTCCGGCAGCTGAAGCGGCACCACACCCATACCGATCAGATTGGAGCGGTGAATACGCTCAAAGCTGTCTGCAAGAACGGCCCGAACACCGAGAAGGTTTGTGCCTTTCGCTGCCCAGTCACGTGATGAGCCTGTACCGTATTGCTCACCGGCAAAAACAACGAGCTCTTTACCGGCGTCTTTGTACTTCATCGCCGCATCATAGATCGACATAACGTCGCCCTGAGGCCAGAGCTTGGTGACGCCGCCCTCGGTACCCGGAACCATCTGGTTCTTGATGCGGATATTGGCGAACGTGCCGCGCATCATGACTTCATGATTACCGCGTCGTGAGCCGTAGGAGTTAAACTCGGAGACCGGCACACCATTATCTGCCAGCCAGCGGCCAGCAGGACTATCTGCTTTGATATTGCCGGCAGGCGAGATGTGGTCAGTCGTGATGGATTCAGCGAACAGGCCGAGAATACTGGCTTTCTCGATGTCGTTGATTGCATCCGGCTCCATCGTCATGCCCGCAAAGTAAGGCGGGTTCGCGACGTAGGTGGATTCAGGCCAGCCATAAGTCTCGCCGCCTTTCACTTCAATTTTTTGCCAGTGCTCGTCACCTTTGAAGACGTCGCCATAACGCGTGTCGAACATTTCAGGTGTCACGCATTCACGAACAACAGCCGTAATCTCTTCATTCGATGGCCAGAGGTCAGAGAGGTATACCGGCTCGTTCTCATCATCATATCCGATCGGATCCTGAGTGAGATTGATGTTCATGGAGCCTGCGAGCGCATAGGCTACAACCAGTGGCGGGCTTGCCAGATAGTTCGCACGAACATCAGGGTTCACACGGCCCTCAAAGTTCCGGTTACCGGACAGAACTGACGTTGCGACGAGGTCAGCCTCGCTGATCGCTTTGGAGATTTTCTCCGGTAACGGGCCGGAGTTACCGATACAGGTCGTACAACCATAGCCGACAAGATCGAAGCCGAGCTTGTCGAGGTCATCCTGAAGACCGGCTTTCGCCAGGTAATCGGTCACGACCTGAGAGCCTGGTGCGAGCGAGGTTTTCACCCATGGCTTCACAGAGAGGCCCCGCTCGACCGCTTTCTTGGCGACAAGGCCAGCTGCAATCATGACGGACGGGTTTGACGTATTCGTACAGGATGTGATCGCCGCGATGACAACATCGCCATGACCGATGGAATAGTCTTCGCCATCGACTTTAGCGCGCCTGGTCGCTTCATCGAGCTTGTTGAACTCGGTGCCAAGCGTTGTTGCGAAGGCATCTGCCGCATCGTCGAGAATAATACGGTCTTGCGGACGTTTCGGGCCGGCAATGCTCGGGCGTACAGTGGAAATGTCGAGTTCGAGGGTGTCGGTATAGACAGGGTCGCCCATATCTGCGCGCCACATACCTTGCGCTTTCGCATAGGCTTTGACGAGTTCGATCTGCTCTTCGGAGCGGCCGGTTGTTTTCAGATAGTCGAGCGTTTCATCATCAACAGGGAAGAAGCCACATGTCGCGCCATATTCCGGCGCCATGTTCGAGATCGTAGCCTCATCTTCGAGAGACAGATTGGCAAGGCCCGGACCGTAGAATTCAACGAACTTACCAACCACGCCTTTCTCGCGAAGCATGTCGACGACAACCAGAACGAGGTCAGTCGCGGTCACACCTTCAGCCAGCTTGCCGGTAAGTTTGAAACCGATGACCTCAGGGATCAGCATGGAGACCGGCTGGCCGAGCATAGCCGCCTCGGCCTCGATACCGCCGACACCCCAACCGAGAACCGAGAGGCCGTTCACCATTGTGGTGTGAGAGTCTGTACCCACACAGGTATCCGGATAGGCGACCGTTTCGCCGTCCTCGTCTTTAGTCCAGACCGTGCGGGCCAGATACTCGAGGTTCACCTGGTGACAAATGCCTGTGCCCGGAGGCACAGCGCGGAAGTTTTCAAAAGCGGTCTGGCCCCATTTCAGGAACTCATAACGCTCAGCGTTACGTTCGTATTCACGCGCCACGTTCTTTTCGAACGAGTCTGCATGGCCGAAATAGTCCACCATGACCGAGTGGTCGATG
This sequence comes from Ponticaulis sp., assembly GCF_029210165.1. Lineage (NCBI taxonomy): Bacteria > Pseudomonadati > Pseudomonadota > Alphaproteobacteria > Hyphomonadales > Hyphomonadaceae > Ponticaulis > Ponticaulis sp. The sequence continues at coordinate 1,130,232 of NZ_JARGNT010000001.1, read as the reverse complement.
ACGAGATCAACAGGCACTTGCGGGTTAATGGCTTTCGGGTCAGCGCCAAGCGCTTTGGCCGCATCGCGCATGGCGGCAAGGTCAACGACGGCAGGAACGCCGGTGAAATCCTGCATGAGGACGCGCGCCGGGCGATAGGCGATTTCGTGCTGGGCAGAGCCCTTATCGGTCAGCCATGCCGCGAAGGCTTTAATATCGTCGGCGGTGACTGTCGTGCCATCCTCAAACCTCAACATGTTCTCAAGAAGCACTTTGAGAGAGGCCGGGAGACTGGTTACATCACCAAGGCCATTCGCCGCAGCTGCTTCGAGACTGAAATAGGTATAAGTCTTGTCGCCTACGGTAAGTGTTTTCTTGGACTTGAAGCTGTCGAGAGATGCCATGGGCTTTTCTTCCTTCCTGCGTATATGCAAACTGGCTACACGTGGTCAGTGTGGAGGTCCGTTGAACGATTATTTATCGCCACAACCCGCCACCTGCAATTCGTCTGTCGCCATGTTTGGAAGCTAGTTTGTCTGAAGACCCGTTAAATTCCGAATTTGCCTTGCAAATCAGCAACCTTACAGCCGTCAGAGGGTATAGCTTACTGTTCTCTGGTCTGGACTTCATCTTATCTAGTGGCTGCTTTGCTGCTCTTAAAGGGCCGAACGGGACAGGTAAGACAACGCTTTTGCGAATTATTGCGGGCTTTATCGAACCTGAAACAGGGAACGTATCCCGCGCTGAAGAGTTCCGCGATCAGGGTCCCTTTTTTCTCGGTCATGAACATGGGCTTCGTGCCAGCGAAACGCCGCTCTCACATTTGAAGGATTGGGCGGACATGCACTTCGCCCCGCGCGACCGGATTAGCGCTGCTATCGAGCGTGTCGGGCTCACCATTCGCCAGAACGTTCCCGCCTATTCTCTCTCTGCCGGACAAAAGAAACGTGTGGCGCTCGCACGCGCGCTCGTCGCCCCGCGCAAGCTATGGCTTCTGGATGAGCCCGCTTCTGCGCTCGATGTGCACGGTCAGGCACTCTTATGCGATCTGATGCGAGAACATCTCGGCTCCGGCGGTTCAATACTCGCCGCGCTGCACGACCCGCTGGAACTCCAGCCAGACACCATTCTGGATCTCGGGGAGTACGCAAAATGAGAGGTGTACTCGCTATTTTCCGCCGCGAGCTGGTGCTTGCATGGGCGGGCGGCTCAGGTTTGTTCCTGCCGGCAGCCTTCTTTGCCGGAACGATTTTCCTTGCGCCGCTAGGCGTTGGCACAGAGCCCCGTCTTCTATCGGCGCTCGGTCCGGGCCTGATTTTCGTAGCGCTTTGTCTTGCCTCGCTGACGACCCTTGAGCGTATTTTTCAGGCCGACCTTGAGACGGGCGCTCTGGACCATCAGCGTCTCGCAGGTCTCTCTATGGAACTGGTGACCCTCGTAAAGGTCGCCGCGCACTGGCTGGTTTCCGGACTGCCGATCGCGCTCCTCACGCCAATTGCTGCCGTTATGATGCGTGCCGAAACAGTCAGTGCATCCACCATCCTGCCTGTCCTGCTGGGCAGCATCACCATCTTCCTATGGGGCGGCGTTGGCGCCTCTCTGACAGCCGGTCTTCGGCGAAGTGGACCGCTCGTTGCGCTTCTTGTGCTGCCGCTCTTCGTCCCGGTTGTGATCTTCGGCGCTGAGGAGCTGAACCATCTTCTCACTGGCGGAACCTTCGGCGCCGGACTGAGCCTTCTTGCCGCAAACAGCCTTGCCGCACTTGCCATCTCACCATTTGCAATGTCACTTGCACTCAAACTGGAATAGAGACACGCGCATGTTTTCGACTTTCGCAAATCCGCACCGCTTTATGGCGTTGTCAAAATGGCTTCTGCCAGTGTTTGCAGGGCTTGGCATTGTCATGCTTGCGACCGGCTGGGTCTGGGCGATTTTCTTCGTGCCAGAGGAACAGTATCAGGGCGCGACCGCGCGGATCATGTATATCCATGTGCCTGCCGCGATGGTCTCCATGGCCGCCTACGCCACTATGGCTGTCGGCAGTCTTCTCTATCTGACGCTCAAGCACACACTAGCTGATGTTGCGGCCAAAGCCGCCGCGCCGACGGCGGCCGCGCTGTCCTTTATCTGCCTCATTACGGGTGCGCTCTGGGGTCGTCCGACCTGGGGCACTTATTGGGTATGGGATGCGCGCCTGACCAGCATGCTGTTCCAGCTCTTCCTGATTCTTGGCTATATGGCGCTGCGTTCTGCATTCCAGCGCGAACAAGACGCGGCCCGCGCAGGCGCTATTCTCTGCCTTGTGGGCGCGGTAAACCTGCCAATCATCAAATTCTCGGTCGACTGGTGGAATACGCTCCACCAACCAGCAGGTTTCATCACGATGAGCGGTTCCAGCCTAGCGGGCGAGTTCTTCTGGCCCCTGCTTTATAACCTCTTCGCGGTTATGTTCGTGTTCGGCGCTCTTCTCATGGGGGCCATGCGCGCCGACATTCAGAACCGTCAGTATGAAGCGAAGCTCGCACGTCTCAACAGGAGCGGATCATGAACGAAGCACTTACCGGTCAGGTCAATTCCGGCGATGTCTTCATCTGGGCGAGCTATGTGATCTCCGCAATCACACTGGGCGGGGTCGCGCTCTGGACGATTATCCGCATGATGAGCGCAAAGAAAAAGCTCGCCATGCTGGAGCAGGCGAGCGCTTCTGAAAAAGACTGAGACTGAAGGGCTATTTGCCCTTTTTGTCTTTCTTCTTTTTCTTCTTCTCTTTTTTCTTTTTTTCTTCGGTCTTGGCGTCGTTCGTCTTCTTCTTCGCCTTCACATCAACCGGAGAATCCAGCTCCTCAAAGTCTGCCCAGTCCACACTGGCGAGCAAACCCAGAATACCGACAAAAGCGCGTCGGCGATTGCGCGGGATCATGTTGAGAATGGCATCATCTGCACGCTGAACAATCGGCAGAACCGTATTCAGCGCTGCGGTTCCGTCCGGCGCCATATGTACCGACTTGGCACGTGCATCCAGCTTGGCCTGACGGCGCTCCAGCAAGCCACGCTTTTCCATGCGCGCGACCATGTCAGCCAGGGTAGAGCGGTCAATGCCGGTCGTTTTGACAAGGTCTGACTGTGAGCAGCCTTCATTCTCATTTACGGCCGCAAGTACCGCGAACTGACGAAGTGTAATGTCTGCGTCGCTCATCCCATCAAACTGCTCGGACGCAAACTGCTGCGCGCGGTGAAGCAGGTGACTTGCCGACTTATCAAGGCTGAATGGTTTGTCCTGATCGATATTTTCCACGGCGTGCACCCCCGGTTTGTTACATGTTGACAGCGTGGCTTCACTGATAAGCATAATACGCAATTGTTTCAGTCACGTGAAACTTGATCGTATGCGGATGATTTTCCCGAAATCGGGCATTATTCGACCATAGAATGATTTAGGGGGAAGCATGTCACGCGAGTCAGCAGACTTTAAAATCGGGATTCCGGACGGTGATGATCGCGAACGCCGCATGTGCCAGCGCTGTGATTTCATCGATTATGTGAACCCGAAAATTGTCGTCGGCTCAGTTGTGACGTGGGAGGATAAAATCCTCATATGCAAACGCGCCATCGAACCGCGCCTCGGTTTCTGGACACTGCCTGCAGGCTTTATGGAAAATGGCGAAAGCATTGAAGAAGGCGCGGCGCGCGAGGCTCGCGAAGAAGCCTGCGCCAATATCGAGATTGAACGCCTGCTGGCCGTTTATTCCATCCCGCGCATCTCGCAGGTCCAGATCATGTTCAAAGCAAAGCTTCGCTCACCAGACATCGCTGCAGGGCCGGAAAGTCAGGATGTGAAGCTCGTTACCTGGGATGAGATCCCGTGGAAGGAAATGGCGTTTCCGTCTGCCGTCTGGGCGCTCAAACAATGGCACAGCCTAAACGGCGAAACGGTCCATCCGCCTTTCGGAAATCCGGAAGGCACTGACCATATGACGCGCGGATAGCGTTTAGCTTTCCGCTTCGTCTTTCTTATCCGGCGACCAGTATTTCATGACATAAGGCAGGTTCAGAAGCATGAAGCCGATCACAATCGGGAAGTTCACAAGCTTCATCCAGGCCCAGACACCTTCCTGATCACGCGAGCCAAGCTCAATACCGAACAGGGTGTAAGGTTCTGATGGCACCAGCGTCAGGCCGAGGAAAGTCAGCGGTGTTTCCGGCGCCGGGCAAAAATAGCGCCAGATGCACTCATTGAGCACGGCCAGAAAGATAAAGAACAAACCCCAGCGAAAGGCGAGCGTGTTCCACGCATTGTCCGGCAGCTCGAAAGCATGCTCGAGCATCAGCTTCCAGAGATTTTTACCCGCTGCAAGACCGCCAAGGATCACCGCCGCAAACAAGAGATTGATAATCGTCGGCTTGATGTAGGCGAAGGCTTCCTGCTGAAGCGCGATTGTCAGCACGCCGAAAAAGCCGACCACACTGCCCGAAAGGATCAGCATTGGCGGGACTTTTTCTTTCCGCGACAGCTTAAGGCCAATCACAATCGCCGTAGATAGCATGAGCGCGCCGGTTGCCCAGAAGATCGCTTTATCGCCGGAAAACATGCCTTCCTGATCGGGAACGCGTCCCATCAGCGTGTATGTCAGGATGAAGGCGATAGTCGGTCCGAGCTCTGCCCAAAGGCTTGTCGGGCTTTTGCTCTGTTGCTTGTCAGCAGGATCTTGTGCGTCAGTCATGGCTCTGTTTACGCACTATTCCGCCAAAGAGTTCAATCACATTCGCGCGGGTGGCGGGAAATTATGATCAGGCGAAGATGGTCACGGACAAAATTGTCCAGAGAAGCCCGACAGACAAAGCCCCACCAAAATAGATCAGAACCCAACCACGATAGCGTTCTTTTGCAGCCTCTTGGAACTGATTATACGTCTGCCTCTTCTGTTCATCGAAGCGGCTTATTTCGATCCTGCGAAATAATAGACAGCATACTGCGAGAGCACCAAAGCCAACCCAGAACGTTACTTCCGATAACGATGGCAGATCAACGAAACGCCTCAATATCCAAATGAAAGATATAGCAACTGGAAAACCCCAAATCGTGAGTTTCAGACTCAGGTTCTGACGCGGTAGAACTTTAGTATTCCGGTACTCTGCTATGGATCGGCTAATCCAAAGCCAGATTAGCATGAACATTGAGGCAAAAAGGTTGTTGAGCGCGTGCGCAGGAGCAAACAACATCAACACAACGGTGCAACACAGAAGGAAGAATTCCAGCCGAACGAGATATGGCGGAAATAAATCACTCGCCTTCGGAGTGCCTTGTGTTTCGAGCGTGCCTGCGTGTTCCATCTTCTAAACAATCGCCCTTGCTATGAAGAAGAGTCCTGTAAGTAATATTAAGGCGGCGGCAATGAAGGCGAGGTTAAGCGGATTTCTTAATTGTTTCCCAATTTCTTCAGCAATCATCATGTGAATGAAGCAACCGATAGCCACCACAACGATGACAACCATAGAGATATCCAGGATGACGCCTTCGGGTATCTGTGGCAGCCCTGAAATCAGGGCTTGAAACCAATCAGAAATAATTACCAGAATGATTCCCGCTCCAACCGCCATCATCACGGGAACCAGCAATACGTTTCGGATCGTCTTTCGCCAGGGTATCGGGCGCTTGTCGAAAACCGCCTGAATGGCAGGTATCGACACCCAGATCACGCCTATCACCAGAGCCCAAGCCCAGCGCCAGATGGACTCGAATGGAAGAAGCTCGCCTCCCGCAAAATATGCGGTCATGAAAATCACCGCGACTAGCTCCTGCCAGGAGGATTTTGCGGCCACGTTAGGCGATTTGGTTTCTACCTGATCTTGCATTTGGCAACGTTAGCAGCCGCCGATGCGCGCGCAAGAAAATTCAGGCCGCGCTCGATGCCGAAAGCTTTCCGCGGACCTTAGATATGACCTTAAGCGCCATACCGCGCGCGCCAGCCGCATCAAGCGATGCCACGCAGAGCGCATAAGCTGCCGCGCCAAAGCCAGCCTTCAGCATGAGTTCGACCAGATCCCATTCAAGGTCCGGCATGAGGCGAACCACACCGGCCATAGCTGCGCAGGACACAAGCACTTTGACTAAATCGAGCAAAGGCACCGGCAAAACAACATGGCGTCGACCGAACAGGCGGAGCAGCACCATGCCGAGGAAGTAGCACCCCACCGTCGCATACACTGCACCCATCAGGCCGATGCGCGGAAGCAGAACGATATTCAGAATGACATTCGCGATCGCCGGGATTGTCATAATCATGGCCCGCTCTGCAGTCTTGTGCGCGAGCTGGAAGCTTTCAGAAAAATAGTGGATCAGCGTGCCATTGAAGAGGCCGGCAATCGCAATCCATGGAATGATATGTCTGGCCTGCTCGCGAAGCTCCTCGCCAATCATCACATTGGCGAGCGGTGTCGCAGTTAGCGCAATGCCGGCCGCCGCTGGAATGGCGATCAGCATAATAGATTGCGCCATGGTGCGCGCTTCGCGCTCTGCGGCTTGCCGTCCCTCGGTTTCAAACGCTTCCATCACCAGCGGTGACGCAGCCATACCGGCCCAGGCACACAGCATAAGAACGGTTTTATCCGCCACGCCGTAACCGGCGGCATAAGCACCAACGGCCGCCTCATCGAGGAAGAAAGCAATCAGGAAACGGTCTGAAGCAGAGAGAATGAGGTCCAACACAAGGGCTGCGGAAATCGGCACACCATAGCGCAGATAGCGTTTAGCGTTCTCTGGCACGAGACGCCCACCACGTGAGTTTTTCCAGAGCCAGAAGCCTTCCGTCACGCCCGCCACAGCAAACGAAACCGTCAGACCGATAAGCGGCGCCGCCGCGCCAAACCCGCCCATGAGCGCAAGGCCAACACCAACGATAAAGCCACCAAGTGTGCGGCCAATCTCAACCGCCGAAAAGCGACGAATACGTTGACTGGCACGATGTGTCTGCAGCGCCAGATTTGCCAGCACAGACACAGGCAGAAGAATAATCAGCCAGGGCAGTATCGCCTGAAACTCCGGCGCCTTAGCGACCATGAACCAGACAATGGAAAGCACCAGAAACGCCGGAACAAGAGAGACGAGGCAAAGCGTAAGCGCTGTGCGATAATGCGCAGACAAGGTTCCGTTCGCTTCTGCCTCGCCGTTAAACCGGTAACCGGCAGCCTCCACCCATGTGAGGGTGAAGGTGTGCATCAAGTGCATGGTGGAAAGCGCAAGCGCGTAGCGGCCGTATTCTTCTGGCCCAAGAAGGCGCGTAAACACAAACACGCCGCCGAACGCAACCAGCGCCGATACGAGGTTTACAGGCAAATAGCCGAACAGGTGTTTGATCAGTTTTGGCAAATTGCGCGCCTCTCCTGACGCGCAGTCTTAAGCCAAAGCCATAAAAACCGGATTAACCGTGTTGTTCAGATTCGTTGCGATCGTAGATTTCGCGGGCCGCCTCAACAGCCGTCATATTCGACTGTCCCCAGTCGGAAATCTGCAGGATCGGCTCAGACAGAGAGCGGCCAAGCTCCGTAAGGCCATACTCCACGCGCGGCGGCACTTCCTGATAATCACGACGGAAGATAAGACCGTCACGCTCCAACGCACGAAGGGTCTGGGTCAGCATTTTCTGGCTGACCCCGTTCAGCGCGCGCATCAGCTCACCATTTCGCATGACATCGCGCTGGCGAAGGGAATGAAACACCAGAAGCTTCCATTTATCGGCCAGCATTTCCATCACCTGACGGGACGGGCAGGCGTGAACTTCCATGATTTCCAGTGGTGTCTGTTCAGGAGCTTTCAGCATTTGCGGCCTCTCTCGAAAAAATCTTCATAGTTACCATTAGGTATGTACTAGATAAAAACATACCATCTATTAGGTCTTCCGGGCAACTTACTTTTTCTGGGAGACAGTCATGACCAAAGTAGCAATCGTTTATCACTCCGGTTACGGACACACCGCAAAGCTGGCCGAAGCCGTCGCTGAAGGCGTAACGCGCGGGGGCGCAGAAGTTTCCCTTCTGAAAGCCGACGACCTTACAAAGCCTGATGAAGGTCCGTGGGATCAGCTGGACGAAGCTGACGCGATCATTTTTGGTGCGCCAACTTATATGGGCTCAGCGTCCGCAACGTTTAAACAGTTTCAGGATGCGACATCCAAAGTCTGGATGTCTGGCGGCTGGACGGACAAGTTGGCAGCGGGCTTCACGAACTCCGGCTCGGTTTCCGGTGACAAGCTGAACACGCTGCAGCAGTTCGCCATTCTGGCCGCACAGCACAACATGATGTGGGTGAATCCGGCTATTCCGTCAGGCTTCAACATGAAAGAACACACATGGGATGAAGCGGAAAATCGCGGCGGGTTCTTCATGGGTGTTGGCGCACACTCTCCGATCGACACATCACCGGAAGAAGCGCCTGTCGCATCCGAGCTGGAAACAGGTCGCAAACTCGGTGAACGCGTCGCGAAAGCGGCTACACGCTGGGTGAAAGGCGCCTAGCCGATCTGCATAAGGGCAAGGCCGGCCACGAGCACGACCGAGGCGATAATCCGTCTCGGTCCTATGCCCTCTTTCAGGATCAGCCAGCCCATTAGCGCCCCGAACACGACGGCAGTCTCACGGATTGCCGTCACGCGGGCCGCTTCAATCATATCCAGTGCGAATAGCGCCGCCCCATAGGACACAACAGAGAGCGCACCGCCCACTATCCCGTTTTTCAGGACCGGCTTTAATGCCGGAACGAACCGTTCCTTGCGTGCAATCACGGCCACAACAACCGTTCCGATCCAGTCGAGCATGAAGAGCCAGACCACAAATGTCAGGGGTTCTTCGGCTATGCGAACGCCGCGCGCATCGGCGACATTGTATGCCATGACGCCAAGCGCCGTCATGCCCGCCCAGAAGAGAGCAGACCAGCTGACAGGCTTGCCATCTGCGCTCACTTTGCCGCGCAGAAAACCAAAAGCGATCACCGCGACGGTCGCAATAAGCAGGCCCAACAATGCCAGCGGCGATAGGGTTTCATTCAGGAAAAAGAACGCGCCAATCGCAACCAGCAGAGGCGCGAGCCCGCGCATGACTGGAAACACAAGCGACAGATCCCCGCGATGCAAAGCGCGGATCATGCTCATCTGATAAAAGAAATGGGTCGGGATAGAAATAGCAATCGCCGCCCACAATTCAGGTGTCGGCGCAGGCACAAAGAACGCCACCGGCGATACAATGATTGCGCAGGCTGAAGACAGCACCGCGCGGGTAACCAGAATGTCGTTGGTTGCTTTTACGACGAGGTTTGCAAACGCCAGCGTCAGGGCTGAAACCAGCCCTAACCCGATGGCGATGACGTCAGGCGTCACCCCTCAAGGCCCACAAGCGCCCGAGAGAAGCTACGCGCCGAGAACGGCTGAAGGTCTTCAGCGCTTTCGCCGACGCCGACAAAGTGAATTGGTAGATTGTAGGCTTCCGCGATGGCGACAAGCACACCGCCTTTCGCCGTTCCATCAAGCTTAGTCATAACGAGGCCGGTGACATGCGCCGTCTGAGTAAAGGCTTCCACCTGAGACATCGCGTTCTGACCAACCGTCGCGTCCAGCACCAGGAAAACATCATGCGGCGCACTCGGGTCCAGCTTCCGAACCACACGCAGGATTTTTGAAAGCTCTTCCATCAGCTCTTTGCGATTCTGCAGACGCCCTGCGGTATCGACCAGAACGAGGTCGAGATTTTCTGCTTTGGCTTTCTCGACGGCTTCATAAACAAGGCCAGCCGCATCAGCGCCCGGCGCTTTTGCCATAACGGGAATACCAGCGCGTTCGCCCCAGACGGTCAGCTGCTCGATTGCCGCTGCGCGGAACGTATCACCCGCGACTAGGAGCGCCTTTGCGCCCTGCGCTTTCAGCTTTGAGGCAATCTTGCCGATGGTCGTCGTCTTGCCCGACCCGTTTACGCCAACAAACAGAACGATGCGCGGCGTCGGACCATCTGCAAAATCGACGTGAACTTCGCGCGGAGACAGAATGTCTTCAATCTCGTCAGCCAGTGCGCCGCGAATTTCTTCGTCGGTTATTTCTTTATCGAAACGATCTTTCGCAAGGTTCGTCGTAATGCGCGAAGCCACCTTAGCGCCCATGTCCGACGTGATCAGAATATCTTCGAGATCTTCCAGCGTTTCATTGTCCAGGCGTTTCTTTGTGAAGACGCCTGTCAGACCTTCAGTCAGCTTGTTGGATGAACGAGAGAGGCCGGAGGTAAGACGCTTGAAAAAGCCTGTTTTAACTTCTGGCTCTGGCTCTGGCTCTGGCTCTGGCTCTGGCTCTGGCTCTGGCTCTGGCTCTGGCTCTGGCTCTGGCTCTGGCGGAGCAGCCTGAACGGGTGCGGAGAAGGCCTCAACACCTTCTTCCTCAATCTTCTCGATTTCTTCTTCAATGGCCTCGGCGCGGTCTTCGTGTCCGGTCGCTTCCTGAAACATTGCAGCATCTTCAAGCTGCGCCTTCAGGGCCTCGGTTTCAGGGTCCCGCGCAGTTGCGGCATCGAGCGCCGCCTGTTCGGCTGCATCTTCGAGCTTTTTCTTCTTCTTTTTGCCGAACCAGAGGATCACTGAATTACTCCTGTTAACCGGCCATCTGTGTGCCCTGTAATGCGGATATCTGCAAACTCGCCATGAGGCAGCGCATCAGGAAGGCCGGTCACTGGCGTAAAGTCTGCCAGACGCCCCTGCCCGCCAGCCTCTACAAGCACGCGTCGGACTTCACCAACGTGCTTAGTAAGATGACGTTCCAACGCCGTATTTGCCGAGTCCCGAAGCCGGGCGGCACGTTCCTTTACGACCTTGCGCTCAAGCTGAGGCATTTTCGCTGCGGGCGTACCTTCGCGTGAGCTGTATGGAAACACATGCACGAATGAGAGATCGCATGCCTCAATCAGGCTGACAGAGTTCTGGAACATCTCTTCGGTCTCGGTCGGAAAGCCTGCGATGAGGTCTGCACCGAACGCAATGTCCGGTCGCGCGGCTTTCAGCTTTGATGTCAGCTCGATGGCGTCCTCGCGTGAGTGGCGGCGTTTCATCCGCTTCAAAATCATCGGGTCGCCATGCTGAAGTGAGATGTGAAGATAAGGCGCAAAACGCGGTTCACTGACTGCGAGCTCGAACAGGGCGTCATCCATCTCGATCGCATCAATGGACGAAAGCCGCAAAAGCGGCAGGTCGGGGACAAGCTTAAGAATACGGGCCACCAGATTTCCAAGCGGCGGCGTATTCGGCAGATCGCCGCCCCAGCTTGTCAGGTCCACACCGGTCAGAACGACCTCTTTGTGTCCGCGCGCGACAAGGCGCTTCACCTGATCAACCACCTCACCGGCAGGCACGGAACGCGAATTTCCGCGGCCATATGGAATGATGCAGAATGTGCAGCGGTGATCACAGCCATTCTGAACATGCACGAAGGCACGCGCGCGTCCGTCCAGGCCATCGACCAGATGACCAGCCGTCTCGCGCACCGTCATAATGTCATCAACAGAGACTTTTTCAGGGGCGTCCATCAAATGCGCAGAGGTGAAGGTTTCAGCCTTCATCTTCTCATGATTGCCAATCACGCGTGTGACTTCAGGCATTTCAGCAAACTGCGTCGGATCAATCTGCGCGGCGCAGCCCGTCACAATGATCGGCGCATCCGGATTGTCCCGGCGCGCACGGCGAATGGACTGGCGCGCTTGGCGAACAGCCTCTGCTGTGACCGCGCAGGTATTGATAATGACCGCATCAGAAAGGCCCGCAGCCTCGGCGTGATCACGCATGACTTCGCTCTCATAGCTGTTCAGGCGACAGCCATGCGTAATGATCTGGAGTTTGTCTGAAGTCGGGGTGCGGTCCGTCATGGAGGCTAGATGACGCCGATGCGGCTTATGATCAAGTCAGTTTCACTGAAATCAGCTTGCGATCTGAAGCTCGCCTTCCAGTTCGACGGGGCCGGTCATCAGTACATGATTGTCGGATTCGCGCCATTCAATGTGAAGCTCGCCGCCATCAAGGATCATTTTGACCTTGCGTTCTGTGCGCCCAAGACGTGCCGCAGCAACCGCCGCCGCACATGCGCCCGTGCCACAAGCGAGGGTCAGGCCGGCGCCGCGTTCCCATACACGGAGACGTATCGTCTGACGGTCAATCACCTGCGCAAAGCCAACATTTACGCCTTCCGGAAAGAGCGGATGCCACTCTGCCAACGGGCCGACAGCCGGAATGTCATAAGCATTCACATCGTCCACAAAGAACACAGCATGCGGATTGCCCATATTCACACAAGACGGGCGCGACAGGACCGGATTGTCCATCGGGCCGATTTTGATATCGACAAAACGGGTATCCATTTTCTCGGCCAGCGGGATATCTTCCCAATCAAGACGCGGCTCACCCATATCGACCGTGATCATATCGTCACCGGCGGCGCGGGCTTTCAGAAGGCCAGCTTCGGTTTCGATAAGAATTTCGTCCTGCCCCGTCTCACGCTGGACAAGCCAGCCAACACAACGTGTCGCGTTTCCGCAGGCCGAAACCTCAGATCCGTCGGCGTTCCAGATACGCATAAACACGTCGCCATTCGGCGTGGATTCCATACCGATGATCTGGTCAAACGCCTGCTTCCCATTCGGGTGGGCGATCTGACGGATTTCGTCAGCCGTTTTACGCCATGGGCGCGCGCGCCCGTCGAAAACGACGAAGCGATTACCGCAACCATTCATGTGAAAAATGTGCATGACGTACTGATCCGAAAACTCAAAAATCTGGCTATTAGCATAACGATAAGAGACGCGAAGGTCACTCGGCTTTTAAAGCCGCAAACCTTACATAGGCGCCACCACTCGAAAACGCGATGAGCGATGTAAAAAATCCGTCACACTGAGCGCCTAAGAGGAGAGCTCTGATCGGGGGTCATAATGGGTCTTTTCGAGCGTCTTTTATCGGTATGGGTTGGTCTCGCTATTGTTTGCGGGATCGTGCTCGGCTTGCTTGTTCCGGGCGTCTTCGAGTTTCTCGCAAGTCTCGAATACGCCAAGGTAAATTTCCCGGTTGCCGTTCTCATCTGGGCAATGGTCTTCCCGATGATGGTGGATGTCGATTTCACCAGTCTGCGCCAGATCGGCTCAAAGCCTCGGGGCATTATGATTACGCTGGTGGTGAACTGGCTGATCAAACCGTTCTCAATGGCCACTCTGGGCGTCTTGTTCTTCCGTTGCGTGTTTGCAGACTTCATTCCGACAGATGATGCGGAAAGCTATATTGCCGGTCTCATTCTACTGGGTGCCGCGCCATGTACCGCCATGGTGTTTGTCTGGTCTCAACTCACAAGGGGTGACGCGACCTACACGCTGGTTCAGGTAAGCCTGAACGATGCCATCATGGTGTTTGCTTTTGCCCCTATCGTCGCGTTTTTGCTGGGTGTCACCGACATCACCATTCCTTGGGAGACCTTACTCCTGTCTGTCGCGCTTTACGTCATTCTGCCTCTGGGCGCGGGCATCGTCACACGCCAGACCCTGAAAGCCTCAGGCGGCGAACCGACCGTTAAGACCTTTCTTGCGCGTGTAAAGCCGTTTTCCGCGATCGGTCTTCTCGCAACAATTGTGCTGCTATTTGGCTTTCAGGGGCAGGTTATCGTTTCAAGCCCGATACTGATTGCGCTGATTGCCGTTCCTATACTGCTTCAATCTTACGGCATTTTCGCCCTCGCTTACGGGGCTGCCTATGTGCTGAAAGTCCCGCACAAAATCGCTGCGCCATGCGCCATGATCGGAACGTCGAACTTCTTTGAACTGGCGGTCGCCGTAGCCATCAGCCTGTACGGGTTGAACTCAGGTGCAGCCCTGGCGACTGTTGTCGGTGTTCTGGTCGAAGTACCGGTTATGCTGTCGCTCGTGGCTTTTGCGAACCGTACGCGGACTGCCTTTAAGGCTGACTAAGCCCGCTAGCCTTCCGCACCCGGCGCTGTTGCGTGAATATCCTGTAGCGCGGTGCGCGCTTCGTCGACACTCATACTTTTCAGATCAAGCGCCACGAGCTGTTCCACGCGCATACGCAGGGACCGGTAGGCCGTTTCAAACGCCACAAGCGCGCCATCCCCTTCGATAGCAGCCGGATCAGGCACGCCCCAATGAACCTGCAACGGGTGGCCCGGCCAGATCGGGCAGACTTCACCTGCCGCGTTTCCGCAAACTGTAATCACAAGGCTCATTTCCGGCGCACCATCGCGCGCATAAACATCCCATGACTTTGAAGACAGGCCTGATGTGTCATGTCCGTTCATGGCCAGAACCTGAAGCGCAACGGGGTGCGGCTCGCCCTTCGGCATGCTTCCCGCAGAATACGCAGCAAACCCGGCATCAGCGCCCAGCTCTCGGATAAGCGTTTCAGCGATCAGGCTGCGCGCCGAATTTCCGGTGCAAAGAACAAGCACATTATAAGCATCTGACATGACCTGTTTTCCCCTCTGAAATTGGATCGCAAGAACCTTCTACCGGTTTTTGTAATACTTGTGTGAAACCTGAGCGAGGTCGTTTCCGATTTTACTGCTCGGCACCGCATCATCAGGGCAAGACTTTTCATAAAGTTTTCCAAACCTACTTGATCTCACGCGTCTTCGCGCGAAAAGTGCGCAAGATTTCGGAGGATACACATTGGCCCAGAAACTTTTTACCTCGCTTGCTGCCGCAGCGCTTCTCGCTGTTTCAGCCTGCTCTGAAGGAGACCCCGTGGCACCTGAAAGCGACACAGCCGACACTGAAACCAGCGTAAATGTGGAGGTCGATCCTAACGGTGAAGACCCGAATATCTGGCTGGAAGAGGTTGAAGGCGAACGTGCGCTCGATTGGGTTCGCGCGCAGAATGACCGCACACTTGGTCATCTGCAGGCGACCGACCTGTATAACGAGCTGCAGGCTGAAGCCGAGGCGATCGTAAACGCGAGCGAGCGTATTCCTTACGGCTCCGTTCGCGACGGCATGGTCTATAATTTCTGGCAGGATGCGGACAATGTACGCGGCTTGTGGCGTCGCACCTCACTTGAGAGCTACGCAACCCAAGAGCCGGAATGGGAAACCATCATCAACTTTGATGAACTCGCGGCCGAAGAAGATGCAAACTGGGTCTATAAAGGCGCAAGCTGCCACAATGACGGCGAGAGCGAGCGCTGGACCTGCATGGTCTCTCTTTCTGATGGCGGTAAAGACGCTGCAGAAATGCGGGAATTCGACCTCACAACCCTGACCTGGGTGGAAGACGGTTTCTACATCCCTGAAGCCAAATCCGGCACAGCCTGGGTCGACTATGACACCATGCTGATCGCGACTGACTGGGGCGGCGACGGTTCGACACTCACTGAATCAGGCTATCCGACCGAAGTGCGTCGCTGGACACGCGGCACGTCTCTGGAAGAAGCCGAAACAATTTTCACCGGTGACCGCACTGACGTTGGCATCTGGCCATTCACGCTGGAACTCGCCGATGGAACCCAGCTGGAAGGCATAACCGAAGCAGACACCTTCTTCACATCGAAGTATTTCGTGTTCCCGAATGGCGGCACAGAAGCACTTGAACTGCCGCTTCCTGCGAAGTCCTCGATTGTCGGCTCACAATGGGACCTCGTCTTTGTGACGCTTCAGGAAGACTGGACCGTCGAGCATGAAGGCGAAGAGCTGAATTTCTCGTCCGGCAGCCTCGTCGCGATCAACGCAGCGATGCTGGAAGATGGTGAGCTGGGCTATGTGTGGGAAGTATTCGCACCGAACGAGCGCCAGTCCATTGAATCCGTAGCGCTCGCGAATGAAGCGCTTCTGATCGCAATCAACGACAATGTCAGCGGTCAGATCCTGACGGCTATTCCGGACCGTTTCACGGGCGAGTGGACAACCAGCCCACTGGACCTGCCAGAGAATGGCGCGCTCGGCATTGTGTTTGCCAACCAGCATGAGGACACAGTCTTCATCAACTATGAAGGCTTCCTCACGCCGGACACACTGATGTCTTACAATGCGGCTGATGGCGAGATCACAGAGCTGAAAAGCCTGCCGGGCCGTTTCGATACAGAAGGCCTCGTAGTCGAGCAGTTCGAAGCGGAATCCACGGACGGTACGATGATCCCTTACTTCATCGTGCACCGTGAAGACATTCCTTTTGATGGCACGACGCCTACGCTGCTTTACGGCTATGGTGGTTTCCAGATCTCCATGACGCCAAGCTATTCAGCGCTTCGCGGTAAGCTCTGGCTGGAACGCGGCGGCGCTTATGTTCTTGCGAACATTCGCGGCGGCGGCGAATTTGGTCCTGCATGGCACCAGGCGGGCCTCAAGACCGAACGCCAGATCGTCTATGATGATTTCATTGCTGTTGCCGAAGACCTCATTGATCGCGGCGTAACAACGTCAGATCATCTGGGCATTCAGGGTGGTTCGAATGGCGGCCTGCTCATGGGCGTGATGCTGACCCAGCGTCCGGACCTGTGGGACGCTGTCGTCGTTCAGGTGCCACTGCTCGACATGCTGCGTTATCACCTGCTGCTGGCGGGCGCATCATGGGTAGACGAATATGGTTCACCGGACATTCCTGAAGAGCGTGAATGGCTGGAACAAATGTCGCCATACCACAACTTCGATCAGGATGCGGATTACCCGACGCCGTTCTTCATGACCTCAACCAAGGACGACCGCGTCCATCCGGGTCACGCGCGCAAAATGGCGTATCTGTTCGATCAGGCCGGCATGCCGTTCTACTATTATGAGAATATTGATGGCGGTCACTCTGCAGCAGCCAATCTTCAGGAAGCAGCGCGCCGCGTTGCGCTTGAAGTGACGTATCTTTCAGAGCGTCTGATGGACTAAACGGTGATTTCATCGTGTATTTTAATACAGCCCCTGAGCAATCAGGGGCTGTTTCTGTTTATTTTGTAGATAGCTCTTCTGGCGAAACACGAGCATCTCCGGTAAGAGACACCCAATAGACCAATCGGGACAGACACTATGAAAAAGGCTTCGCTTCTGATCGCACTTGGCTGCGCAGCTCTCCTCGCTGGCTGCGCAAAGACAGACGAACAGGTGATCGTAACATCATGCCTGGAAGCAGATGAGTCTCTCAATGAGGCCTATTGCGCCTGCACCTATGACAAAATGGAAGCGAGCCTGTCAGACGAGGTTCTCGCCAATATCGCAAATGCTATCCGCGATGGCGCAGCTGACCCGATCGATGCGATCTCGACCCTTCCCCCGCAACAACAGATGTCGGTTCTCCCTGTAACGCTTCAGCTTCTGGAATGCGCGCAGGAGCTGGAATAACTCCAGCCCCCACGAGATAGCATTAGAATCGCACGATCAGGCCTTCGTCAGGCGCAAACTTCCCATCGCACACGGCCTGATAATGTTCGCCTAGCCCCTCAAGGCCGCTGGCCTCTCTGACCTTCATCCAGCTTTTACTGGCGACCATGGACTTCATCAGGAAGTCATTTGATTTCTCGGCAAAGCCTTCGGCGCCCCAATCGCCGATCCGCTTCTGGATATGGCCGGGCGCAAAGAAGAACTCGCTGCGTTCTTTGATGATATTCTCATTGGCCGCGCCCTCTTCCCAATGGGTAAGGCCGACATTCAGGCAATGCTTCATATTCGCACCAAGGCTCCCATGAAGTGCGCCCAGAACATCACCATTTCCTGACATATCGACGATAACTGTCGGCTTGCTGGTATCAATTGATGACAGGTCATCATAAGTGGCCGTCTGGTCGTAATATCCGAGCGACTTTACAAAACCGGCATTTCGGCCGGACGTCAGACCGATAGAGATTGGTGCATCGGCGTCTTCATTCAGCGCAAAGCCCAGACCGATACTCGTCTTGCTGGACGCGCTGACGACGATCACCTGCTCAGCGCCAAACCAGTCATTGTCCTTCATACAGTCCCAGAGACAGAAGGACGTGACGTGTAGCGGGAAGAGAAGCGCGCGCGCCTCGTCAAAGGCTCCGTTATAGCCCGGCTCTGCATTGATCCGGCGATAGACATTATAGCCTTGCGGAAGTGCCGAGCGATGCTCTGCGCCATCGATGAACTGTCCGGTGCGCACACCCTCAGGCGACAGCACAAGCTCTTCGGCGGGCGGGAAATACCCGTAAAGCCGCTCGCCGACCGGCACGTCCGCATGCTTGCTCTCTACAATGTCGGCAAAACCCCAGACGGGCAGCAAGCCCTGACCTTCCGCGCCATGCGCCGGAAAGAACTGCCAATAGCCAATCTGATCACCGGCCACCCCATAGGTGATATTGTTCGCAGTGAAGGAGAACAGGTCTACCTTCGCACGCACCTCACCGTTTTTGAGCGGCGCGCTATCGACATCTACGATTTTCGTTTTGTGCAGATCGGTTTTCTGAACCTGAAATTCCTGCATGATCTCTCCCCGAAGCATTTATGTTATTTGTGCTGGCGCCTATTTGGCGTGTCTGAGCCCCGTGACGCAAGCGAAGGCTGGTCTGGTCACGCGAAATGTTATTGCCGCAAAAACATTCCAACCGCGTCACGCATCGCGGAACGAGCTATGCGTTTAGTCATCAAAGAGTCGCACTTTTCCCTCTTGCAGGAGGCCGCACATCCCATTAAGAGGCCAAAAAGGATGCAGACCCAATGCAGATTCGCTCCGCTTTCACTTTCGATGACGTACTTCTAGAGCCCGGCCCTTCCGAGGTTATGCCCGCTCAGACGGACGTTCGCACTCGCCTGACCAACACTATCGCGATCAATATTCCGCTCGCATCGTCTGCGATGGATACAGTGACCGAAGCCAAGCTTGCCATCGCAATGGCGCAAAGCGGCGGCATCGGCGTGCTCCACCGAAATCTCACCATGAAAGAACAGGCCAAGCAGGTCCGTCAGGTGAAGAAGTTTGAAAGCGGCGTTGTAATCAACCCGGCGACTGTGACCCCGCAGACAACGCTGCGCGATCTTCGCAAACTGAAAGAAAGCACGGGCTTTTCTGGTTATCCGGTTATCGAAGCTGACGAGCCGGGCAAGCCGGGTAAAGTTGTTGGCATCATCACAAACCGTGACGTGCGCTTTGCAGAAAACCTCGACCAGCCCGTATCTGCGCTGATGACCAAAGAGGTTGTGACCTGCCGCGAAGGTATCACCGAGGCTGAAGCCAGCCGTCTGCTTCACGAACACAAAATCGAGCGTCTTGTTGTTGTGGACAGCGATAATCGCTGCGTTGGTCTGCTCACCGTCAAGGATATGGAAAAAGCAGTCGCCAACCCGAATGCAGCCAAAGACGCGCAAGGCCGTCTGCTTGTTGCCGCAGCCTCTACCGTTGGTGACGCAGGCTTTGAGCGATCCGAGCGCCTGCTTGATGCTGGCGTGGACGTGCTTGTCATCGATACGGCGCACGGTCACTCGCAATCAGTTCTCGATGCGGTTACCCGCGTGAAGAGCCTTTCCAGCACAGTTCAGATTATCGCCGGCAATGTCGCAACGTTTGACGGCACGCGCGCACTGATCGACGCGGGTGCAGATGCGATCAAAGTCGGCATCGGCCCTGGCTCTATCTGTACGACACGTATTGTTGCAGGTGTTGGTGTACCTCAGTTGACGGCTGTTTCCGAAGCGGCTCGCGCGGCGAAAGACTCCGGCACTCCGATCATCGCAGACGGCGGCATAAAGTTCTCCGGCGACTTTGCAAAAGCAATCGCGGCTGGCGCCTCAACTGCCATGATGGGCTCTGCCTTTGCAGGCACAGAAGAAGCACCGGGCGAAGTCTTCCTCTATCAGGGCCGTTCCTACAAAGCGTATCGCGGCATGGGGTCACTTGGCGCGATGGCACGTGGTTCTGCCGACCGCTACTTCCAGAAAGAAGTCTCTCAGGAGAAACTCGTTCCGGAAGGCATTGAAGGTCAGGTCCCGTTCAAAGGTCCGATCAGTCCGATCATCCACCAGTTTGTGGGCGGTCTTCGCGCCGCGATGGGCTATGTCGGTGCCAAGACCATTCCGGAAATGCATGAGAAAGCACGCTTCGTTCAGATCACAGGCGCAGGTCTTCGTGAGTCCCACGTCCATGACGTGACCATGACCCGCGAAGCGCCGAACTATTCGATCCCGCGTAGCTAGATTACGAACCGAGCTTGTTTTTGCTCTTCAGATAAAAATAGAGCTGGCGATCATGCCGGCTCGTTGCCGAGAGCCGACCTTCACGCACCCAGGGTTTCCATTGCGCAGGTCGCGCTCCCACCACCTCGTCACCCATAACCGTGACGCGCTGGATAATCCGCTCACCTTCGAAGTCATTCAGCACGAAATGCTGGGTGCAGCGATTGTCCCAGATGCCAATCGTTCCGGGCGTCCACTTATACCTCACTGTAAATCTCGGATGCTTCACCCAGTTGGTGAGATGACGTAGCAGAGCATCGCTTTCTTCGGCATTCAGTTCGACGATCCGCCGAGTAAAATGCTCGTTCACATAGAGCGCTTTTTGGCCCGTGTCTGGATGTACGCGCACAACCGGGTGAACAGCCATCTGCTCCGGACGATTGTGCGGCAGAGCGTCGTGCAATGCTGTCAGTCCTTCCAGCATATCCTTCATCGGCTCCGACAAACCGTCATAGGCCTCATAAAGACTGGTCCACATGGTATCGCCGCCAACATCCGGGCAGGTCACCATATGCAGGATCGACATAATCGAGGGCTGTTCCTGAAAGGTGAGATCAGTATGCCACTCATCCGCAACACCGCCACGGCTCGCTTTAAGTTGGAAGATTTCCGGCGGAAGACGGCTATCAGCCTCCAGATTAGGGTGCCCCTCCAGTTTGCCAAAATGGCGCCCGAATGCGACGTGCGCGTCTGGTGAAGGCGACTGGTCAGGCAGAAATATAACCTGATGCTCGTTCAGTAAGGCGCGAATTCCTTCAATAAGTTCTGCCGTGGGCGCGGTTATATCAACACCCGTCACCTCCGCGCCCAATGCGCCCGAAAGCCGGCGCACCGTCCAGTTTGATGAAATGCTCACCTCATCTCCTCCCAGATTTTTATCTTTTGGGAAGAGCGTATCAGCGTTTCGGGAATACGCCAGTCTCGGTCAGCGTGTGGCGGGCGCGCGCCACATTGGCTCCATCACCGGTGAATTGTCGCCAATACAGAAAGGCGACGCCATGGTTTGAAATCCATGCGCCTGGTAAAATCCGGAATTCACAGGATTGGAATTTTCCAGATACACCGGGAGGCCATCGCGATCCGCCGCATCGAGAACCGGACGCAGCAGCGCTTTGCCCAATCCCTTACCCCGTGCAGACTCTCGCGTGCCAATCGCGAATAAATAAAGGTGGGGCACTTCAGGATGATGCGCCTCCATGACCGCGCCGGCTCCCATAGCCCGCTTCATCGCGCCCTTCGTTCCCCAACGCACCTGCCCTGCGATTAACCTCCACAATCCAAACGCCGTCAGATCTGATGTCACGCCTGCGGGCAGCCACATTGCGGCGGCTTCGTCTGCGATCAGATGGCACAATCCGTGTCGTGTATAAACGTCATCAGCCATGATCCGGAAAAGTGATGTGATGGCGCGTGGATTGCCGAATAACCAGCGATTGATTGGATCATCGCGGAAGGCCTCACCCAGAATATCGCCCAGCTCTTTCCAGTCGTTACGCCGCGCCACGCGCGCTCCGTCTCGTAAGTGGATTTGCATTCGTCCCCCCAGATTTATCCGGGCAAATGAGCATGGCCGAACTTGTTTTACAATGTGAGCGCCCAAGCATCGGCCTGCTTGCCGCCACGTCACCCTTTTCCCAGTCTTGCCGCACCTGCGTGAGTTCCTATACCTAGCGTGCAAAACAGTCTGGGAGAGACATGATGAGCGCTACAAAAGAATTTGACGTCGTGGTTTACGGCGCCACCGGCTTCACCGGAAAGCTGGTCGCCGAATATATGGCAAAGCAATACCCTGAAGGCTCCGGCGTTATCTGGGCAATGGCGGGTCGTTCCGAAGACAAGCTGAAAGCCGTTCGCGACGAGATGGGCATTCCGGCTGACATCACACTGATCGTGGCAGATGCCTCATCAGAAGAAAGCCTGACCAGCATGGTCGCTCGCACCGAATGCGTGCTGACAACTGTGGGCCCGTACACGCATTTCGGTGAAGCCCTCGTCGCAGCCTGCGCTAAAGCTGGCACCGACTATGTCGACCTTTCCGGCGAAGTGCTCTGGATGAAAGACATGATCGAACGCCATTCGGCAGCGGCAAAAGCCTCAGGCGCACGCATCGTCCATTCCTGCGGCTTTGACTCCATCCCGTTCGATCTTGGTGTGCAATTCCTGCAGGAAGAAGCCCAGTCCCGTTTCGGCAAACCATGCCAGCGTGTGCGGGGCCGTATGCGCGCTATGCAGGGCACATTCTCTGGTGGCACAGCCGCATCAGGCGCAGCGACAATGGCGGCGGTTCAGGCCAATCCGGCATTGCTGAATGACCTGATTAACCCGTTCTCTCTTTCTGAGGGTTTTGCCGGCCCGGCACAGCCTCCGGGCAATAAAGTTCTCGAAGAAGATGGTATCTGGGTTGCCCCGTTCGTCATGGCGACAATCAACACCAAGAATGTCCACCGCTCCAACAAGCTGCTTGGCCACGCTTATGGCGAAGACTTCGTCTATGACGAGATGATGATGACTGGTCCGGGCGAAAAAGGTAAAGCCATGGCCGACGCGGTTGCCGGTATGGAAATCGGTGGCAAGGACGCGCCTAAACCCGGCGAAGGCCCGTCTAAAGAAGAACGTGAGAACGGCTTTTACGACTTCCTCGCCATTGGCACGACAATAGATGATCAGGAACTGCGGATTGCCGTGAAGGGTGATAAAGATCCGGGCTATGGATCAACCTCAAAAATGCTCAGCGAGTCTGCTGTCTGCATCGTCAAGGATTGTCCTGATCTTGAAGGCGGCATCTACACGCCAGCAGCCGCCATGGGCGCAAAGCTGCGTAAACGCCTCATCGAGAATGCAGGCCTGACCTTCGAAGTCGAAAGCTAGTATTCAACTGCTTCCCATCAGAACCAGCTGTCTTTGCGGGCAGCTGGTTTTTCATTGGCAATATCAAGCCCGGCCGAGAATAACGGCACTTTCAGACTCTTCTAACAGCTTGTCACCGCCCGGGCTGGTTATTGCCATTCTGACGCCCTCAAAGCCTTCAATCTCCAACCGGCAGACATTTCGCATCAAGCCCCATTCGCCCCGATACATCCGGATACGATCATAGGGCAGGAAAATTGGCGAATGTAGCAGAGAGGCAGGCCAGAAGGTCGACAAATGCACACCGTCTTCGCCGCGGGTCACGGTTATGAAGGCCTTGTGGCTGAAATAGCGTGCATTACCCAGATAGAAGTAAACGCTGTCGAGATGCGTTCGTGGTCCGGATATACGCAATGGGCCCGGATAGGCATAGGCGATGTCACGCCACATTTCCGAATGACGGCTGTAGATTAGCGCCAGCACCCCGGCCGCAAAGCACAAGCCGAGAAGCATACTGAATGATTGCCAGATCATCTCCCACATCGGCCCAGTTTATCAGTTCAGCCTTAACCGAAGTGTTCTGGAACAGATAAAATTGAAAGGGCCACTCCTTTCGGAGCGGCCCTCTCTGATCCGGCATAAATGGGGGGGGCTTAGCCGGATCGTCGACACTTACCAGCTAGCAGAGAAGCCTACACGGCCACCGGTTTCACCACGATCCATGCCCGCAGCCACACCAGCGTTAAACTGCCAGTGCTCGTTCATACGGTATGCACCTGCCGCAGAGAGCGCTGTCTCGTCGCCATAGAAGCCGAAACCGCCGGACAGACCAAATGTACGACCTGCCGGAATGTAAGGCATGTCGAGTGCCATAGCCGCTGCGATACCAGCTTGGTTGTCCTGAATGAGCTCGCTATTGCGGGCAATCAGGTCAGAGTTGATCGAGATCATGTTAGTGTTCATCGCAATCGCGCCGGCATTCGCAGACAGGGAGCTGGAGAACGTATAGTCAGCCGCGAGGTTACCATTCTGGTCAGTGGTCACGAGACCGATAGGACCAGATTGCGCAGATGTGCTTGCGGTAGAGCTGAGGCCCGCCATCTGATAGGTGGAGTCCGCGCCACCCACGACGACCGAGTTATCCTGTGTCGCAACAGCGCCGTTACCAATGGCGACAGAGTTCACGCCGGTTGCAGATGCCTGATTACCCATCGCAATCGAGCCTGCACCGCTCGCCACAGCCGCTTCACCTACGGCTACAGCACGCACACCGGATGCATTCGCGAGGTGACCCAGAGCCGTAGCACGTTCAGCACCCGCGCTGGACTGCCAACCATAAGCCGTTGCACCCGGACCGGAAGCGAAGGACTCACCGCCGACCGCTGTTGTGGAATTGCCGGTCGCTACAGACGTGTCGCCAACTGCGAGGGCATCAATGCCGTTCGCAATGCTTTCATTACCAATAGCAGTCGAGAAATCCGTCTGCGCATCAGCGTTCTCACCGATTGCAGTGGAGCGGATACCTTGCGCCGTTGCAAGGTGACCGAGCGCCGTTGCCCGTTCCGCCGTCGCTGCTGAACGCCAGCCAAATGCTGTCGCACCCGGCCCCATAGCCAGAGCCTGTCCGCCAACAACCGTTGTTGAAGGCCCTGACGCTACAGTCTGAATTCCGGTTGCGCCGTCACGATTACCGCCGATCGCGATGGAGTCGCCACCGCTGGCTTCAGCTGTATTACCAATCGCAATCGAGTTTGAACCGCTGGCGACTGAGTCTTCACCACCTGCAAAGCTTTGATCGCCCGATGCTGTGCTCTGGTGACCGACTGCCGTGCCCATTGCACCGGTCGCTGCAGCCTGCCAACCGATTGCGGTTGCACCCGGTGTTGTCGCGATGGATTCGCCGCCAATAGCTGTGGTTGAGTTACCGTTGGCGAAAGCCGTATCGCCAATTGCAAGCGCATCAATGCCGTTTGCAATGCTCTCATTACCGATCGCTGTAGAAAAATCGGTTTGCGCATCCGCATTTTCGCCGATGGCTGTAGAACGGATGCCTTGCGCCGTTGCGAGGTGACCGAGCGCCGTTGCCCGTTCCGCGCTTGCAGATGCACGCCAGCCAAGCGCTGTTGCGCCAGGGCCAGTCGCTGTCGACTCGCCGCCAATCACTGTCGTTGACGGCCCGGTCGCGGTTGAATCCGTACCAACAACTGTCGCGTCCGCACCTATTGCAGTCGCATCGTCGCCGATCGCCACAGCGCCGTCGCCATCTGCAGATGCACCATCGCCAATCGCTACAGCCGCATCAGCCGACGCATTGGCACCGACGCCATCTACAACCTGAGCATAAGCGCCCGGTGCCGCCGCCAATAAAAAGAATGCGCCAGCCAGGGCCGTTTTTCCGCTCAACACGGTTTTGAGAGTATGCGTCATAGGTGTCCTCCTTGGTGAAATCACGCGAAGCTGAAGCGCTTCTAAAGAGAGTTACGAAGGAAGCCGGCGATTCTGTGCAAAAAATGATATCGGTATTATTTTAAACAAATTCAGAGTGTTATAGCGCTAACCTGAAAAACCCTATTCTTTTAGTGAGTCTTTCTTGGACAGTGTCCGGGAACAATCTAGTTGGAGTCGCGTACTACTTATCTCAGAAGGGTGGGCACATCATGGACAATTCGAATTTAGCCGCCCTGTTAAGCAGCTGCGCCGATGGCGACCGAACAGCATTTTCGCGTCTTTATCGTGAGACATATGCGAGGCTTTTCTCACTCACACGCAGAATTATCCGGGACGAAGACGTCGCCAGAGACGTTCTCCAGAATGCCTACGTGACGATTTGGAAGAAGGCCCAGCAATTCGATACGCTGAAAGGTCGCCCTATGACCTGGATGCTGGTGATCGTTCGCAACGCGTCCATCGACGAATGGCGGCGCCTTCGCAGGCACTATGCAGAAGAAGTTATCGAAGACACGTTGAGCGATAGCAATCCGCTTCCTGATGAGCGCGCAGAGCGCTCCATCATGCGAGGGCTTCTCGAGGCCGAACTCAGTCGTCTGCCGGAGCAAATGTCTAACGTGATCCGGCGCTATTTTCTCAATAACCAGACCGTCGCGGAAATTTCCGAAGAGCTGTCGATTTCTATGAATACAATCCGCTCATGGTTGCGTCGTGGACTGGAGCGCCTGCGCCACGCTTTGCCATTTGATACGGCCCAAGTCGCCGCGTTTATCAACTGATCTACCCGTCCGGCGCGTCCGCTGCGTCAATTGACCTGAAAATATCATCCAGCAGGTTTTCATCAGGAGCCTGACTGGCTTCTTCCTCCGACAACGGATCCAGCCAGGATTTCACGGCTGCAACTTTCCCGGCAAAGTTCTGATCGCTCACAGACAACTGATCGAACTCCGCGCGCTCTTCAGGCGTGCAGTCATCCTGCAACACGCGGATTATCAGTTCATCGAAGCTTTTGCGGGTCACACCATCATCCTGGTTCGTCCATTCAAGACACATCTCGTCAGGACTGATACGGTGTATACCTGAGCACCCGTCCGCACGATAACAACCCAAAACAACGAAAATCATAAAATATTTGTCGAAAGACAGGCAATTGGGCACTTATTCCGGATAGGGCTTTCATGAATATTGTCATGGCGCTATGAGGTGGCCAAAGCGCGAGAAAGCCGTCCAGACGGCACGCGTATCAATATCCGGGAATGATACAATGAAAAATGGCGGGCGGATCGAAGCCGCAATTCAGGTTCTTGATGACGTTATGAACCGGCACCAGCCGGTTAAGTCTGCCATGCGCGACTGGGGCAAGCGTGCGCGTTACGCAGGCGCGAAAGACCGCGCCTGGGTCTCAGGCCTCGTGCTTGATGCACTACGCCACCGCAACTCACTTGCCTATGCCATGCAATCTGAAGCCCCGCGCGTGCTGGTGCTCGGCGCGCTACGCCATGTCTGGGATTGGGACATGAAGGATATTGAGAGCGCTTTGAAAGACGAACACGCCCCTTCGCCTCTTACCGGCGAAGAGCGTGAAGGAATTCTACTTGCGCCAGACCCGTCTGCGCCGCTGCATGTGCGCGGTGATTTTCCTGAATGGCTCACGCCTCATCTGACGCGCGTTTTTGGCGAAGACACCGTGATTGAAACGCAGGAAATGTCTGTCCGCGCACCGGTCGACCTTCGCATCAACACGCTTAAGGCTGATCCGGAAAAAGCAGGCAAAGCGGTCAAAACTGCGGGCGGCAAGCCATCAGACCTTCTGGTGAACGGCTATCACATTCCAGCACCTGACCCATCCCAACGTGAGACCAGCCTTCAATCTATTCCTGCTTATTCAAAGGGCTGGGTGGAAGTTCAGGATGCGGGCTCTCAGATCGCCGCAGCAGCAGGTAATGCCAAACCGGGTGACAATGTTCTCGACTTTTGTGCGGGTGGCGGCGGCAAAACACTTGCTCTGGCGGCGATGATGGAGGGTAAGGGTCAGGTCTTTGCCTATGATATTGACGGGCGGCGTCTCTCAGCGCTTATCCCGCGCCTCAAACGCTCCGGCGCGCACAATGTACAGCTTTGCCATCCAAAAGAGCCTGAAGCTCTGGAAGCGCTCACCGGCAAAATGGATCTCGTGTTTGTGGATGCCCCATGCACAGGCACCGGCACATGGCGCCGCAAACCGGACACGAAATGGCGTCTGAAAGAATCTGCGCTCGCAAAGCGTAATGAAGAGCAGGCCATGATCCTTGATAAGGCGTCTGAGTTTGTGAAACCGGGCGGGCGTCTGCTCTATGCGACCTGCTCATTCCTTGCGGAAGAAGACGAAGATCAGGTCACAGCCTTCCTCGAACGCAATGACGCATTCCGTCAGCTTGATGCTGTGCAAAACGTGATCGAGTCCGGTCAGCTCACAGATGCTGGCATTGATATCGTGCGTCGCAACCAGATTCCAGGCGGTGCGGTACGCCTTACCCCGCGCAAAGCAGGCACGGATGGCTTCTTCTTTGCGGTTCTTGAAAAGAAAGCCTGAGCGGAAACCCGCTCAGACGATCAGCGACAGAGACGAAGACTGCACGGTCGCATTCGCAAAGTTTGACTGATAATTGCTGACCAGATTGACTAGCTTGCGGCCATGTTTGTCCGCGAGCTTCATCGAATGGGATTTCAGCGCATCACGGTCATGTGCCTGTTGAGCTGAATCTTTAGTGGTTTCATATGCGCCGAAGAGCTTTTCAGTGAATGATTTGAAGTCGGCGGCAAAAGCGCGGTCTTTCTGCAGAGTCTCCGCGTCGAACTTCTGATTACCTTTGCCTTCGGCAACACCTGCCACGCCCGCAGGATCTACATCGCCAAGCAGCGCGCTGATCTTCTTTTCGATATTCTTCAATTGGAGCGTTGTCCGGAACACCGTGCGCCCGATATCAACGATCTCGTCAATGTCGTCTTTCAAATTGGCGCCAAATGACTTTTCTGCCGAGTCAAAGCGGGACTGAAGGTCTGGCAGTCGCCCCATCAGCGCCTCTTTGCGTGCTCGCAGCTTTTCCAATTGTTTGAAATTGTCAGGACCCAACGTCTCTTCCAGGCTCGGCAGTTGAGCGGCGCGAGCCGAACCACTCGTCGTGGAAGCGCTCGACTTCTGTACATTACTGGTCGTCGATGTGCGGTCGACAAATTTCAGGTTTGCTGAATAGCTGGTCTGGACTGCGATAGACATGGTTTCCCCATTTATTTTGAGGATCATTATATCGTAGAAGTATTCGCCATTGTTTTCCACAAAACGTTGTATTTTTACAAATTTTTAGTAAATTTTCTTATTAACAGTGAGTTAATTTGAACAATCAAATTTAATGTATCTGTCCGGGTCTTTTAGTTCAACGGAAGACGAAATAGGCTGGCGCAATGTCAACTCACACCTTGCCAGACGACCGCACCTATTTTCCCTCTAGAGCCAAATGGGCTGGCGTCTTCATTATCGCCGCTTTGCTGCTGATCGCGGTGCTGGCTTTGCCCACGCCCGTAGTTCTGAAACTCCTGATAGGCGCTGTGTTCGGTCTGGCCGTGCTGGGAAGTGCACTACAGATCTTTCTGCAGATGAGCTGGCTGAAACTGACGCCGGACCGACTGGAATATAGCCATCTTGGTCATAAACAATCGTTTTCCTGGCTGGATGTGTCAGAGTTCCAAACTGAAGCCATGACGGTCAGCTTCATCACTGTTGGTGACCGTATCCTCTTTTCATTTCATCCGCCGGGCGATCCGTCTGCAGGCCGGACGCAAACCTATCTTCCCGAAATGTATGGCCAGAAGCCTGCAGAGCTGGAACACACGCTCAACGCATTCCGCGCGCAGGCGCTCGAGACACCAAAAGCGACAAGATAGCTAAAACACGCCTCAACCCAGCTCAGTTTTCAGAAAATCGATCATGACGCGGGTTTTCAAAGGTAAGAATGACCTGCTGGGGTAAATCAGCCACGCGGCCGTTTCGAAATTGGTCGCGGTCACCTGATGCTGAGGGAATAGGTCGACCAGTTCACCCGCACCGACCTCCTCATCGGTCATCCAATCAGCCAATAGCGCAGGGCCCATCCCCTGAAGGGCCGCAGACTTTAGCGCAAGAGCACTTGAGAAACTGAAATGCCCGTCAATGGGCACTTCTTCCAGCCAACCTTCGCTGGTCTGGAACTTCCAGGTGTTCCGAAACGCTGCGAGCGTGAACAGAAGACAATCATGACCAGCAAGATCCGCCGGCAGAGACGGTTTACCGGCCCGCTGCAGATAATCGGGGCTCGCGCACACACGATATCGCGTCGTCATCAAACGCGTTGCAATGAGATCACCTTCCAGATGTGCACTGAGCCGCACTGCCAGATCCATGCGCTCTGCAATCAGATCAACATTGGCATCGGTCATATGCAACTCGACCTGCAATTCGGGATAACGCGCTTTAAAGGCCCCGAGCAGACGCACAATCTTTGTCTGACCGAACGCCACCGACGAGGTTAAGCGCAGCCGCCCCCTTGGCTGTCCGTCTTGTAGTTGTACGGCATCTTCTGCCCGGGCGAGCTCTTCGAGCAAGGGCTCGACGCGCCGCCAATAGGCCTCACCCTCCTCCGTCAAAGACAGGCTGCGCGTTGTGCGCTGAAACAGGCGCACGCCCAGCCTCTCTTCCAGTGAGGCTATCTGCCGGGACACAGAGGACGGATCGACACCCTCTCCGCGCGCGACCGCGGCAAAGCTGCCTAGCTTCACCGTCTCGACAAATAACTGAAGCTGTTTCACATCCATTCATGCAATAAACGCACGATACTGATGTATTTCAACTAATTTATTGCGCCATTTGCCATGAGTATTGCTGTCCCTCCAGCAAATCAGGAAGGACAAGTCACATGGCTCACTTACTTCGCATTGATGCCAGCGCTCGCATTGAAGAGTCCCACTCGCGCGCTCTGGGCGACTATTTCGAAACGGCCTGGGAAGCAGCTAACCCGATCACGCGGCGCTTTCTATCCAAAACGCCAAAGAACGAGATTGTCCGCCGCGATCTTGCGGCACGCCCGATTAGCCACATCGCAAACTCGACGATTGCAGGCTTCTACACGCCGCCGGACGGCTTTACCCCTGACCTCTACGCCGCGACTGCGATGTCAGATGAACTCATTGCCGAACTGCAAGCTGCAGACACGCTTGTCATCACGACACCGCTCTACAATTTCTCGGTCCCCTCCAGCCTGAAAGCCTGGATCGACCAGATTATGCGCATCGGCCACACCTTCTCGTTTGATGGCGAGAATTTTGGCGGCCTGCTGCAGGTGAAAGACGTCGTCATCATCTGCGCTTATGGCGCGAACGGCTATCTCGACGCAAACGCGATGAAATCCGCGAACTTCCTGCAGCCATATCTGGAATTTCTGTTCGGCTTCATGGGCGCTGAATCCATCCGTTTCATCTCCGCCGAAGGCATGACCGGCGATGCAGCCCATGTGGATGCAACGCTGACAC
Organism: Ponticaulis sp.; assembly: GCF_029210165.1. NCBI lineage: Bacteria > Pseudomonadati > Pseudomonadota > Alphaproteobacteria > Hyphomonadales > Hyphomonadaceae > Ponticaulis > Ponticaulis sp. Next base: position 1,099,245 of record NZ_JARGNT010000001.1, on the reverse strand, counting down.
AAGCCCGCGCAGACATTGACAAACTCTTTGCCGCTTAAGGATTTCAAATGACAAAAATTGCTTTTCTTGGCCTCGGCGCCATGGGCCAGCGTATGGCCGCTCGTCTGCTCTCTGCAGGACACGATCTGACCGTCTGGAACCGTAGCTCGGACGTTGCCGCCGCACTTACCCCGCATGGTGCGACGTTCGCCATAAACCCTGCCGATGCCGTGAAAGACGCCGAAATCGTCTTCTCTATGGTGCGTGACGACGCGGCATCATCTGATGTCTGGCTGTCACCCGAAACCGGCGCCCTGAACGCTCTGCCTGAACATGCGATCGCAGTAGAATGCTCAACCGTATCTCACGGGCATATCAAAAAACTCAGCGACGCATTTGACGCCGCGGGCCACAAGCTGGTCGACGCACCATTGGCAGGGTCGCGTCCCCAGGCAGAACAAGGCCAGCTTATCTTCCTCGTGGGCGGAGAGACGGCCAATGTCGAGGCTCTGGGCCCGCTCTTCTCCATTATGGGAAGCGCAGTTCATCACGTCGGCGGGACCGGAGCTGGCTCTATTGTCAAACTGATGGTGAACGGCCTGTTTGGTGTACAGCTGGCGGTCGCAGCCGAGCTGCTCGGCTTTGCCAAAGCCTCAGGCATTGACGTCGCTGGCGCGAGTGAAGCCATTGGCGCGACACCCGTTTGTAGTCCCGCCGTCAAACTCGCCATGGGCGCAATGCAGGCAGGCGGCTTCGCGCCCATGTTCCCGATTGATCTGGTCGAAAAAGATTTTGGTCTTCTCGCGCAGGATGGTGAAACGCTGGGCGCGTCACTTCCACTCTCAGCAGCGACCCGGAGCGTTTACGCAAAGGCTAAGGAACAGGGTTTTGCCGGCGACAATATCACCGGCGTCGCGCAGCTCTATCTTTAAGCGGGCAGACTCAACAAAATCGAGGGCCGGAGGCGACTTCCGGCCCTTCGCCAATTGAACTTGGGGTCGATTCCTGTCTATGAGCATCTCAGGAAAAGTGGGAACCGGTTTTCCGCTGAGAATGCGACCATAGAAAGTGCGCGCCATGACGGCACATGAACATCTTCTCATTATCGATTTTGGCTCTCAGGTCACTCAGCTGATCGCGCGACGCGTACGCGAAAGCGGCGTCTATTGTGAGATCCATCCCTTTAACAAAGTGGATGCAGCTTTCCTTGAAAGCTATGCACCGAAGGCGATCATCCTCTCGGGCGGTCCATCAAGCGTATACTGGGAAGATGCCCCACTGCCAGACCCGAAAGTCTTCGAACTTGGCATCCCTGTCTTCGGCATCTGTTATGGCCAGCAAGCCATGGTTCACATGCTGGGTGGGAAGATTGAAGGTGGCACGAGCCGCGAATTTGGCCGCGCCTTTATCGAGAAAGTTTCTGACGACCCGCTGTTTGAGAGCATGTTCGCAAATGGCGACAAGGAAGAAGTCTGGATGAGCCATGGCGACCACGTCGCTGAAATGGCGCCGGGCTTTGGCGTTGTCGCGCGGTCGCCGGGTGCGCCGTTCGCAGTCATCTCTGATCCTGAACGCGGCTATTATGGCTCACAATTCCATCCGGAAGTCGTCCACACCGTTCATGGCCGCCAGCTTCTGAAGAACTTCACCCACAATGTGGCAGGCTTCAAAGGCGACTGGTCTATGGCAGCCTACCGCGCCGAAGCGATTGAAAAAATCCGCGCGCAGGTTGGCGACAAGAAGGTGATTTGCGGCCTCTCCGGCGGCGTGGATTCTTCGGTTGCAGCTGTTCTGATCCACGAAGCGATTGGCGACCAGCTCACCTGTGTTTACGTCGATCACGGCCTGATGCGCCTTGGCGAGTCTGAGCAGGTGGTGAACCTGTTCCGCGACCATTACAACATCCCGCTCGTGGATGTAGACGCGTCCGATCTCTTCCTTGGCAAGCTGGAAGGCGTCTCTGATCCGGAGAAGAAGCGTAAGATTATTGGCGGTCTCTTCATCGACGTGTTCGAAGAAGAAGCGAAGAAAGTCGGCGGCGCCGACTTCCTCGCACAGGGCACGCTCTATCCGGACGTTATCGAGAGCGTTTCCGCGCTGGGTGGCCCATCCGTCACTATCAAGTCCCACCACAATGTCGGCGGTCTGCCAGAGCGCATGAATATGCAACTGGTCGAGCCTCTGCGTGAACTGTTCAAAGACGAAGTGCGCGCCCTTGGCCGCGAACTTGGTCTGCCGGAAGCCTTTATCGGTCGCCATCCCTTCCCGGGCCCTGGCCTTGCGATTCGTATTCCGGGCGAGATCACCCGCGAAAAAGCCGACACGCTGCGGAAAGCCGACGCAATCTACATTGAAGAGATAAAAAACGCCGGTCTTTATGATGAAATCTGGCAGGCTTTCTCTGTGCTCCTACCGGTGAACACTGTCGGTGTGATGGGTGATTTGCGTACTTATGAAGCAGTTCTCGCCCTTCGCGCCGTCACATCAACAGATGGCATGACAGCTGATTATTATCCGTACCCGCATGATTTCCTTGGCAAGGTGGCAACGCGCATCATCAACGAGGTCAAAGGCGTGAACCGCGTGGTATACGACATTACGTCGAAACCACCCGGCACGATTGAGTGGGAATAGCAGTTCAGAACCGCCTCGCAAGTCGCTGAGACTGCGAGGCCATGTTACAAAACTGCAGTTTTTTTGTCGTCGAACTGAAACCAATCCGACGCAAAACCATCACGTAGCTCTGGTACCCGCCCCCTAACTTTTGAGAGGGGTGAATTCCATGAAGTTCAAACTTGGGAAGCTGGCTGCTGTAAGCGTTGTCAGCCTTGGTTTTGCGCAATTTGCAGCCGCAGATATTCTGCAAGGCACAGTAACAGACGGCTCTGGCGAAGGTGCGCTTGAAGGCGCGCTGGTCACAATCGAAGAGCTGGACCGGACCACAAGCACAGGCCGCTTCGGCGACTTCCGTTTCTCCGGCATTCCGGCTGGCGAATATGACGTAACCGTTTCCTATATCGGCGCCGATCCTGTCACTCAGTCTATCGCAGTTTCTGGCGAATCCACTCTGGATTTCCGCCTTGGCGCGGATATCCGCTATCTTGATAACGTGCTTGTCGTCGGCTCAGCGGCAGCACAAGCGGGCGCGATCAACCAACAGCGCGCGTCCAACGCGATCATCAGCGTCATCGATTCTGACGGCCTCGGCAACTTCCCTGACACGACAGTCGCGGACTCTCTGGCACGCGTGCCGGGTCTTTCGATTGAAACCGACCAGGGCGAAGGCCGCTATGTTTCAATCCGCGGCATCAACACAGACCTGATCTCTGCCTCAATTAACGGCGTGCGTACACCTTCGCCAGAGGACCGCCGCGGCGTACTTCTGGATGGCGTTCCATCCGACCTTCTTGATGGCATTGAAGTTCAGAAATCCCTGACACCGAACGTGGATGCAGACAGCCTTGGCGGCGTGATCAATCTGCAGACCATTTCCGCCTTCGACCGTGACGGCCGCTTTATCCGCGCGAAGATTGAAGGCGCCTATAACGAGATTACCGAAGAAATTTCGCCAAAAGCGACGCTGACCTATTCAGATGTATTTGGCGACCGACTGGGCGTTGCGCTGTCTGTAAACTATCAGGATCTGCGCATCGAAACGCACAACAACGAAGCCGACGAGTGGGACTTCATCAACGGCTTCGCTTACATGAATGATGGCTATGAGCATCGCTGGTACGGCCTCAACCGTGAGCGCCTCGGCCTTGTTGCCAACTTTGACTGGCGTCTGTCTGACAATACAGACCTCTATCTGCGTACGCTCTTCAACAATTATGAAGACGACGAAGTCCGCAACGTTCTGCAATTCCGTGATCTCGACGATATCATCGATGAAGATGCCAATGGTGATGATATCATCGCTGCAGGCTCATCGCTGACCGATACGTCTGCGACATTCCCGCTGAACGAAACACAAGCCGAAGTCCGCGTTCGCCGCGAAGTGCGTACAATTCAGACGATTGCGGTTGGCGGTGAGACGACATGGGATGGTTGGGAAACCGACTATGAAGTGTCCTACGCCTACGCTGAGGAAGATGACAGCGACAACCATGACGCGGCTTTCCGCTTTGAAGACATTCAGGATAATTTCCCGGGCAATGTGACCATCGATTACTCGACACCGGAAATCATCCGCTTCAGCGAAGGCGCGGTATTGGACGCGGTTTATGATCCGTCGAACTACTTCCTTGATGCATTCGAGCGGGAATTCACCGTTAACGAAGACACTGAATACGCAGCGCAGTTCAACATCTCTCGTGACAGTGTATTCGGTGAAATGCCTGTGACATGGCAAGCTGGCCTGAAAATTCGCGATCGTGAAAAAATCCGCGATGTGAATGTTCTGGTCTATGAAAACGACAGTATTAATCTCGCAGGCTTTGCCAATGACAGCCTCATTTCAGGCTGGCGCCTTGGCAACACACAGCCGACCTGGCCGGACCCAAGCCTTACCCGCTCTCTACGTGGGTCTTTCGGCGCAGGTGACCTCGACGAAGAGGGCAGCTTCTTTGACTCAAATGGCGAAGACTATAAAATCGACGAGCAAATCCTTGCCGGATACGGCATGGGGACATTTGACATCGGCGCGCTTACGCTCGTTGCAGGTGTTCGTGTTGAACAATCAAATGTTGATCTGGAAGGCCGGGTTGTCCTCGAGGACGAACTCACGGCGACAACAACACGCTACAGCAATGACTACACAAACGTCCTGCCAAGCGTGAATGCCCGTTATGACTTCAATGATCGCCTGATTGGCCGCGCGGCATATTATGCTGCGGTTGTCCGCCCTGCCTTTGGTGAAATGGCACCATTCTTCTTCATCAACGATGACCGCGATGAAGCTGAAATCGGCAACCCGAACCTTGATCCGCTGGAAGCTGACAACTTCGATCTGAGCATCGAGTTCTATCCAACGACGCTGTCCGTTCTGTCAGCAGGCATCTTCTATAAGGATATCTCCAACGCGATCTTCCCGGCGACGTTCGACACAGCAGATGTTCCATCGAATGTGGACCTCTCGGGCATTCCAACAGAGCTCCTGAACGGTATCGATACAGATGGCGGCGAGATCGAAGAGATTTCGACCTTCATCAATGTCGAATCCAGCGAAATCTACGGCATCGAATTCAACTATGTTCAGAACCTCGGCGATTTGAATTCTGCTCTGGATGGCTTCCTTCTTTCAGGCAATCTGACCCTGACAGAAAGCCAGGCAACACTTCCGGATGGCCGAGAAGTGCCATTCCTGAAGCAGTCCGATACCATCTGGAACGTGGCCATCGGCTATGACAATGGCCCTTGGGATCTTCGCGTCTCTGCAAACTATCGCGGCGACTATCTGGATGAGCTGGAAGACGAAAACCTCGACCGGATGACAAATGATCGTCTGCTCATTGAAGCGTCGGCCAAGTATCGGGTGAACGACAACCTCCAGATTTATCTCGAAGGTAAGAACCTCACAGACGAGCCTGAGCACTATTACTTCGGTGATGAGAGCCGTCTGTCGCAGTATGACGAGTTCGGAACAACCGTCGTTTTCGGCGCGCGCCTGACTTACTAATCGAACGCTATTTCTGAATAATGGGCCGGTACGACATATCGTATCCGGCCCGTTCCTCTTCACGACAGGACAAATTCCATGAAGTTCTCGACGCTCGCGCTCTCTACAACGTCAGCGCTTCTGCTCGCAGCCTGTGCAACGGACGACGTATGGGTTGATGACGGTATTCCCGCAACGCCCGTAGCTGCCAGCTTTGAAACAGCCCCGATGGTCGGCTTTGGCGATCGCGCCGATGACCCAGCGCTTTGGGTAACCCCGATCAACGTCAGCAACAGCCTGATCCTAGGCACCAATAAGGATGAAGGCCTTCACGTTTACGACCTTTCTGGCGCGGAAACCCAGTTTCTTGATGTCGGCGCGGTCAACAATGTGGATGTTCGCGCAAATATCGCCGTCGCATCGAATGATGAGACTCGTTCGATCAGCTGGTTCAGCATTGATGCTGGAACAGCCAACGTAACCCATCTGGGCGACACTCCGACCCAGAAAGACGAGCCATATGGCATTTGTGCCGGTCTTGTCGGCTCAACCTATTACGCCATGCCCACCTATAAGGATGGCAAAGCTCAAATCTGGGCTCAGGATATGAGCAGCCTGCCGACACTTGCACCGGAACTCATCGCTGAAATTCAGGTCGGCCAGTTCGGTCAACTCCAGTTGGAAGGCTGCGTGTTTGATGAAACCAACGGTCAGATTTTCGTCGGTGAGGAAGAACACGGCGTCTGGAAGCTCGACCTCAATGATCTTTCCATTGCACCAATCACCATCGACACAATTGCCGCTGCGAACGGTCTCGTCGCTGACGTCGAAGGCATGGACATCTGGGAAGGCGGGAACGGTGAGGGCTATCTGGTCGTGTCCGCGCAGGCTGCAAACCGGTTCGTTGTGTACGACCTTCAAGCGCCTCACGCGCAACGCGGCATTTTCACTGTCACCGCGAATGCTGATGGTAGTGTCGACGCTGTCACCCATACCGATGGTCTTGATGTGAATTCAACGCCTTTGCCTGGATACCCACGCGGCGTGCTGATCGTACAGGACGACGCTAACCCGGCATCAGAAGTCGACCAGAACTTCAAAGTCGTCGACTGGACGGTGATCGAAGCAGCGCTTGGTCTGTCACTGAACTAAAGATCACTCACAACGTCAGAGCCGCCACTTTGCGCGAACGTATGCGTGGCGGCTCTTACTGAGATATTGGTAGGCCATCAGGCAACTCGTTCGGCCTATTTCGCTCATTGAGGCTTGAACTGAACTCTCATTAAGGCGATGGAGCGTTCAGAAGGAGCCTTCATCATGACTCGCATCGTAATCTCCAGCGACCACGCTGATATCGAGCTGCGCAAAACCATCGCCGCTCACGTCGCGTCTAAAGGGTTTGAAGTCGAAGATATCGGCCCGATGACGTCTGAAAGCACGCATTACCCGAAGCATGGCGCAGAAGCTGCAAGCAAAGTCGCTTCTGGTGAGGCTGATCTTGGCATTCTCGTTTGCGGGACAGGCCAGGGTATTATGATGGCTGCCAACAAGGTGAAAGGCATTCGCTGCGGCGTCTGCTCGGACACATTCTCAGCGCGCATGATCCGCCAGCACAACAACGCCAACATGCTCTCCATGGGCGCACGCGTGATTGGTGAAGGCCTCGCGCTGGACATTGTGGACGCCTTCCTTGAAGCTGAATTTGAAGGCGGCCGCCACGGTACACGCGTCGACATGATCACAGAGATTGAAGCGGGCGCGTAGGAGCACGCCACCGCGCTCAAGAACACGAGGAAGATGAAATGATTTCCACTGAGAAAAATTTCATCTTCATTCACGTGCCCAAAACTGGCGGGAACAGCCTACAGGACGCACTAAGGCCTTTTGCAGACGACGATTTTGTTATCGCGCACGCTTCCCAGGATGGGGTGGAGCGATTTGGCCTTAAAAACCCCACCTATGCGGAGCTGAAAAAGCATTCAACGCTGGCCGATTATGCCTCGGCACTCGGGCCAGAGCTGAGCAAATTTCAACTGTTCGCAACCACCAGAAACCCGTTCGATAAACTGGTGAGCTATTATTTCTCTCCTCATCGGGGCGAGGTAAAGTGGGATGCAGACCAATTCGCTGCAGTGATCAAGACGGTTTCTCCACTCGAACACTATACAGAACTGGCAGCAGGCGCGCAGCCAGTTCAGCGCATGCAATTTTTAAGGTTCGAAGCGCTCGAAGAAGACTTCCAGAACATGTGTGCAGAGCTTGGCATCAGCGCGTCAGTTCTACATCACCGGAACAAGTCGAACTCCCGTCCGAAGCGGGACTACACGGCTTACTTTTCTCCAGACCTGATTGATTGGGTCCAGAAGACTCATGCGTACGAAATAAAGATCGGCGGTTACGACTTCTGATCCGGCGAGCCCAAAATGCTTTGTGATCCGTGCATTAAAAAAGGGGAAGCGCAAAGCTTCCCCTTTTGCTTTGTCGCTGGCGTCGCCGATTAGCCGAGAAGGCCTTTCAGGTAAGCGCTGATCTCTTCGTCCTGAGAGTTTGCGAAGAAATACTCGGAGAATTTCTCGCCAGAGATCGCAGACTTCAGAAGCTCCTGATCAACGTCTTTCAGAACAGACAGCATGTCCTTGCAGCTTGCGCCTTTCAGGTCGGCCAGAACGTTGCGGTTCTTCGCCATAATTGCTGCGCGCTCTTTCGGGTAACCCTCGCCCGGCTTGCCTTCGAACAGCTTGCGATAGCAGTCTTCAAGGTTCAGCTCAGCCGCCCAGCCAAAGCCTTTGGCGTAAGGCATAGACATCGCATTACCTGCGTTGATCTGTGAGAACAGGAACGCGTCTGTCGGGTCGATGACCAGACCACAGAACACGCCCGGCATAGAGTTCGCCGCGAGCATGGAGCCCATGCCTGTACCACAACCGGTAACGACGAAATCAGCCGCTTTAGAGTTCAGAAGAATACCTGTGAGCAGGCCGATCATCGGATATGTGATCTGCGCTGCGTCTTCGGCTGTGTACATGCCGTAATTGAAGACTTCATGGCCCATAGGCTCGACAACATTTGTCAGCGCTGTGTGGATGATCTCGTTTTTAGCCGCCTGGCTGTTCTCATTGATCAGAGCGATTTTCATCTGTCTTCCCTTAGTTTCATTGGCGGAGCACATCGGTCAGGTCAGATGCTCCGGATTATCTGTTTCATCGGCGCGGCGTAGATTGGTTCGGCCAAACTATTATGACACCGGTGTCAATTCGCGCCGACAACAACATTTCTGACGCCGGATTTCAAGTGAAGTTTGAGAAATTTCCGTAGATCAGGTGATCAATTTCCACGTGATGAATTGGCAATATGCCATAAATTCACTGGCTCGAACTGGCTAAATGCAGAAATAAAACTCTATAAAACGCACAAAAATATGTCTCGAGGAAAGAAACCCTGATGTCTGAATTCGTCGACCGTCGAAATCTTGATTTCGTCCTGTTTGAAATGCTGGACCTTGATACGCTGCTGACAACGCCGCGCTATGAAGAGCATGATCGTGAGTCCGTCACAGCCATGCTGGATGTTGTCGAAGGTATCGCCGAAACAAATTTCCTGCCGTTCGCGGCCAAACTGGACGCAAACGAGCCGAAATTTGTGGACGGCAAAGTCGAGATCATTCCCGAAGTCGGCGAAGCGCTTTCCGCGCTCGGCGAAACAGGGCTTTTCGCAGCCGGTTTCGACGAAGCGGTTGGCGGGCTTCAGCTGCCATGGGTCGTCACAACAAACATCAATGGCATATTCACCGCGGCAAACCTCTCTGTCGCGAACTATGCCTTCCTCACGGTTGGCGCAGCCAACATGCTGAATACCTTCGGCACAGACGAGCAGAAAGACGCTTATCTGCCGAACATGCTGGCAGGAAAATGGTTCGGCACAATGTGCCTGTCAGAACCTCAAGCCGGCTCGTCGCTTGCGGACATCAAAACCAAAGCGGTGCGCAAGGATGACGGCACGTTCTCTCTCTCCGGTAGCAAGATGTGGATTTCCGGCGGCGATCACGAACTGTCCGACAACATCATCCATATGGTGCTGGCTCGCATTGAAGGCGCACCGGTTGGCACACGCGGCATCTCGCTCTTCATTGTTCCACGCTACCGCCTCAACGAAGCTGGCGAACGCGGCGAATGGAATAATATCGCGCTTGCAGGCCTCAACCACAAAATGGGCCAGCGCGGCACAACAAACTGCCTTCTGAACTTCGGCGAAAGCGGCGAGACGGTCGGTTATCTTCTGGGTGAAGAGAATAAGGGCCTCGCCTGCATGTTCCACATGATGAACGAGGCACGCGTGGGTGTCGGTCAGGCGTCTGTTATGTCCGCACTTGCAGGTTACCTGCACGCGGTCGGCTATGCGCGCGAGCGTCCGCAAGGCCGCCTGGCTGGCGTAAAAGATCAGAGCACACCGCAAGTTCCGATCATAGAGCATACAGACGTACGCCGCATGCTGATGGCGCAAAAGGCAGCCGTTGAGGGCGGCCTTTCGCTTACATCTTATTGCTCGCTATTGGTTGATAAGCAGAAGACGGCAGAAACAGCTGAAGAGCGCGCCGAGTATGACGATCTTCTGGGCCTGCTAACACCGGTCGCGAAAAGCTGGCCGTCGGAACACTGCCTCGAAGCCAATAAATGGGCGATCCAGATCCTCGGTGGATATGGCTATACACGTGATTATCCGGTTGAGCGCCATTATCGCGATAACCGCCTCAACCATATTCACGAAGGCACATTTGGCATTCAGGGACGTGACCTGCTCGGCCGCAAACTGCGTGCCGGTGTTTCCGCGCTTACCCCGCTGCGCAACCAGATTGCCTCAACTATTGAGACAGCACGCGCGCAGGGCCTGAATGCAGAGTGCGATCAGCTGGAAAAGGCACTCGCGTCAGCCGAAAAAGCCATCGAAGCGGTTCGCGGTTGTGACAAGGAAAATCTCAGCCTCGCAAACGCAACGCTTTTCCTCGATGCGTTCGGTACGGTTGTCGTCGCCTGGCTATGGCTATGGCAGGCAAGCGTCGCCAAACAGGCGTCACCTGATGCAGGCTCAAGCGAAGAGACGTTCTACAATGGCAAGATTGCCGCTGCGCAGTACTTCTTCCGCTACGAGCTTTCCAAAGTGGTCAACACGTTTGAACTCGTCGCGAGCCTCGATGACACGTGCGAACTGGCGAGCGCGGATTTCTTCGGCGTCAGCTAAGGCCTTCAGCAATCAGGTCGAAGACCAGCCTTATCCGTTTACTTGTGTGAAGCTCTCTGTGTGTCACCAGCCAGATGGGTATTTCCATAGGCGGAAAGGCTGGCCAGACCTGTTCAAGTTCCGGGAAATAGGTCGCATCGTCTGGCATTAGCAGCCCCACGCCAAGACCACGTCGTGCCAGCTCCAAGCTCACCGGCCCGCTATCTGAGACGACCGGAAAATTAGCGGTCGTGAGTTTCAGCCCGTGTCCGTTAAGAGCTGGCATGAGCGTTTCTGAATTCAGAAACCCCAGAAAATCGAGCTTGTTGAGATCATCGAGTGTTTTCGGGCGGCCAACACGTTCAAGATAGGCTTTTGACGCCATGAGCGTCGCCGTTGTCGTGCGAATAAGTTTGGCGATCAGCTCGGGCTGGGTCGGACGGGCATGCCGGATGGAAATATCCGCTTCGCGCTGGATAAGGTCTGTCAGCTCGTTCGCGGTTGTCACCTCAACCTGAATATCGGGCGCTGTCCGCCTGATCTTGGCGAGCACTTTCGGCAAATGATAGCAGGCCATATTGTGCGTGGAAGCAATGCGCACCGTACCCGCGATGGTCTGTGACTGACCGGATGCCGAGAGCGAAACCCGCATCGCTGCATCATGCATGGCGCGAACATGATGCTGAAGTTCCAGCCCTGCCACTGTGAGTGTCATCACACGCGTACCGCGCTCGAACAATGTCACGCCAAGCTTCTCTTCAAGTGCGCTGACCTGCCGACTAAGCGTAGGCTGGGTCACATTCAGTGCGCGTGCAGCAGCCGAAAGCGATCCCTCTTCGGCTGTCGCCAGAAAGGCGCGAGCCTGATTCCAATCAAAGTCTGCAGCATCCCAATTCATATATTTACGTATAGCAGATCAAAAAATTTCAGCAATTTTCGTATACCAAGTGTCGCATTAAGTTCGCCTCATCGAACAACACCGAATTGGGATGACGGACATGACGACAGCAGCACTGAAAGACGCCCGCTTCTGGGACAACATCGCAGACCAGTATTCCCGCAAGCCAATCGCGGATGAAGAAGCTTATGAAATCAAGCTCTCAATCACCCGGGAATATCTGGCACCGAACGCGCGGATTTTCGAATTCGGCTGCGGCACCGGCTCCACAGCCCTGCGTCATGCACCCTTTGTCGGACACGTCGATGCGACTGACATCTCGCCGGAGATGATCGCCATCGCACAACAGAAAGCGAGAACAGAAAATGTTTCCAATGTTGATTTCCACACTGGCGATATCGCCGAAATGGATGTCGAAGGTGAAAGCTATGATGCCGTTCTTGGCCTCTCCATCCTTCATCTTCTGAAAGACCGGGAAGCGGTGATCCGCAAGGTGCATCACATGCTGAAACCGGGCGGCGTCTTCGTCACCAGCACGGCATGTCTGGGCGACAATCAGAGCTATCTCTCACCGATCCTTTCGCTCATGCGGTGGATCGGTAAGGCGCCCTTTGTCTCGGTCTTCACGCAGGACGATCTCATCAGCCAGCACAATCAGGCAGACTTTCAGATTGTCCATCAATGGCATCCGAAGAAAGACGCTGCGCTCTTCCTGATTGCCCGCAAAATGGAAGACTAATCCAGTTTGGCAGAAAGTGAGGGGTCTTTGTCCTAACGGTTATTGCCGGAATGACGAATAATCAGATCATCAGGAAAACGGACCGCACCGGTCAGACACGAATTCAGGACATGTCAGAAAATGACAAACGCAGGACAACAACGCCAGAAAGACGCAGCCACCCGACGCGTCGTGATGATCGTCTACCCCGACGCTCACATCCTTGACGTTGTCGGCCCACTGGAAGTTCTGACCGGTGCAAAGCTCTTTCTGCCGGAAAACATCAAACCCTATGACGTTCACGTCGTCGCGGAAAAAGCGGGCTCAATCCGTACAACAAGCGGCCTCACCATCGATGCCGATCAGAGCTTTGCGGACGCCGCCATGGACACGGCACCAATCGATACGCTTATGATCGCGGGCGGTCATGGGACAGTTGAGGCGCTCGAACATCAGGACTTGCTAAACTTCGTGCGCCAGGCTGCGCGCCGAGCGGACCGGATTGTATCCATCTGCACCGGCGCAATGATCCTTGCAGAAATCGGCCTTTTGAACGGACGACGCGCAACCACGCACTGGTGGTGGTGCCCGATCCTGAAGTCGAAATATCCTGAGGTCGAGGTAGAGCCGGATGCGATTTATGTGCGTGACGGAAACATCTGGACTTCCGCGGGTGTAACCACAGGCATGGATCTCGCCTTGTCGCTGGTCGAAGCGGACTGGGGGCACGACGTCGCCCTGCAGGTCGCACGCTATAATGTGATGTATATGATGCGGCCTGGCGGGCAGTCTCAATTCAGCGCACACCTGGTGGCGCAAAAGGCCGAAGATCCGGTAATCAATGAAACGCTGAGCTATATTCTGGCTAATCTGACGGACCCGCTCACCGTCACAGCGCTGGCTGCCCGGGCCGCCATGTCCGAACGCACGTTTGCCCGTAAGTTCAAAGACGAAACCGGCGTGACGCCCGCCCATTATGTGGAAGCAGCGCGTGTACAATCTGCACGGGTCGAGCTTGAACAGTCGGATACCGGCGTCGAGCAAATTGCGCTTCATGCGGGCTTCCAGAACGCCGAGCGTATGCGCCGCGCCTTTCAGCGTCATGTCGGTGTATCTGCCGCCGATTACCGGCAGCGATTCCGACCGGTAGGTGCACAGATATTCGCGCCGGATGTCGATAGCTCATGATCAGCTAGACGCCGCTCAAGCGCTGTAAATCCCAAAATTTTCGAACAAAAACAACACTCCAACAGGAGTGGTCAGGAGAGTAGTATGTTTAATTCCAAAGCCTTGAACACAGTTCCCTTTATCATTTCGCTTGCATCCGGCGTAGCGGCTATGAGCTTGATGGCTCCGTCCGCACAGGCGCAGGCTGTACCTTCCGATACCGTCGACGAAATCGCGCTGTTGCCGCGCATTGCTTATGAGCAATTTGCCGGTCATCGCCGCACTTTCGCGCCAGGCGCATACACAAATGAGGACGATACATTCTCTGCGTGGATGGCCATTACCTCAGCCGATGCCGAGCTGGACATGCCCGTTCAAACTGGCCGCGCACACACATCACAGGACGGTGCCATTCTTGGCGGCGAGACGCGGTTTATGTCCGACTTTGTGCTAGGCGGCGTCCTCTCCGTCGGCGAAACAACCGCCGAATTCACGTCGGGCGGACGTTATGCTCTGGAAGGCGGGTCGTTGTCTGTCTACGGCGCATATGACAGCGAAATGCTCGGCCGGATGAGCCTCACCGTCACCCGCGGTGGTCTTCAGCTTGATAACATTTCACGTGCGTCCACAACGCTGACGGATGTCGCCAACGGTACGACAGACACATCCTTCTGGGATGTCGCCTTCTCTGCGCGCTCTTCAGACGAATTCGACATGTTCGAAATCGAGCACGGCATCACGCTCGCGGCGGGTCGTGTTGAAGCGGATGGTTTCCCCGAAACATCCGCGACCGGTACCGCTTTCGCATTCGAAGACCAGGCCTTCAATTACCGCCTCGTCTCTCTCGACGCGACAGCGCGCGGCCCGGAGTGGGCCCTGACTAACGCAGTGACCCTTCGCCCTGTCGCGGATATCGACTGGACCTACCAGTTCGGTGACGATGATTACGGCCTTCAATACCGCACCGTTGGAGCGACAGGCCCGTTCACGACCGTTCGCGCGAATGCACCAGCAGATCACACAGTGGGGCTCGGTTTCGGTGCCGAGCTGACTTTCAACGACACCTGGATGCTGACCGCCCGCTATGCGCGCCAATGGGCTGATGACGTTCACGACAGTGACGCTGCCACGCTGACACTGCGCGCTGTTTTCTAATCTACACACTCAAAGGAATAACCTGATGCAAAAACCTCTTATTCTTCTCAGCCTGCTTGGCAGCCTAGCTGTCACTGCATGTGCAAATACCGGCGCCGCGTATGAGCCGATCGTCGATGGTCCCGTCAGCGAGTCCTACGCAGCTGATCTGGCGAGCTGTCAGCAACTGGCAACCGAGCATGCATACCTCAACGCAAACACACGGACGGATGCCCTGATCGGCGCAGGTATCGGCGCGATTGCGGGCGTCGCAGACGATGAAGTCAGCGATACTGAGGGCGCGGTAGCAGGCGCAGTCGTAGGCGCCATTGCAGGTGCCGGAGCTGGCGCCGCCGAAGTGAATGATGAGCGCAGACAAATCGTTATCGAGTGTCTGCAGGGACGCGGCCACCGCGTGGTTGGCTAAACGGGGCAATCGGGGTCGGCCCATCCGGCTGACCCTGAAAAAGTACGGAGATGGGCAAATGACCGCTTCCCAACCTACTGTTCTGATCGCTGACGCGACCGGCTATCTCGGCAGGCACCTTATTCAGGCTTATGGCGATGCAGGCTACCGCGTTCGCGCACTTGCCCGCTCACCTGAAAAGCTCAGCCAGGCCGGTCTTTTCATTGATGATGTCTTTGCCGCTGAAGCGACGAAGCCTGAAACGCTGAAAGGCTGCTGCGATGGCGTGGACTTTGTGGTGTCCGCACTCGGTATCACCACGCAGAAAGACGGTCTCACCTATGACGAGGTCGACTATCAGGCGAACAGGAACATTCTGGATGAAGCCATTCGCGCGGGCGTCGGCAGGTTTGCCTACATCCATGTTCTGCATGCCGATCATATGCAGGACATCGCCATGGTTCGCGCTAAGTCGAAATTTGCTGCCGAACTGGAAGCGGCCCCCATCGCTTCGACCATTCTATGCCCGAGCGGATTTTACTCCGACCTTGTAGAGTTTGTTGAAATGGCAAAACGCGGCCGGGTCTATCTGGTTGGCGACGGAAAGAGCCGGATGGCACCGATCCACGGCGCAGATATGGCTGCCGTTTGCGTAGAGGCGACACGTCAGGGTCATTCCCGCCTGAATGTTGGCGGCCCGGACACCTACACCCAGAACGAGATCGCGGACCTCGCCTTCAGAGCGCTCAACCGGCCACGCCATATCAGCCATGTGTCACCGAAGCTTGCCAGTTCCGTAGTCAATCTGATGCGCGTTATGGGCATGAGATCAGTCGCTGAACCGGCCTCTTTCTTTCTCCGCGCGTCGCAGATCAACATGACAGCGCCAGCCTACGGCACAGTCTCACTGGATGATCAGTTTCGCGAACACGCATCGATTATCAATTAACTGTGAGGCAATTTGCGGTGATGTAGATGCATCACTAGGTGTCGAACCTAACAATTGCGCTCAAGGGACGAGCATATAAATGAAACACTCCATTCTGCTCAGCGCGGTAGGCCTCTCCTTGGCCGCCGGTCTCTTAGCCGGTTGCGTTGCCCCGCAGGTGTCGCAAGGGACGCTGACCGGAGATGTGCTGATCCGCAATGTAGAGACGGTGTCATTCGAAGGGCCCGAACCGGTTATCCTGCAGGACCAGTTCATTCTGATCGAAGATGGCCGCATCACCCATGTGAGCGACAACGCAGAAGGACTATCAGCCCCCATTGTGATCGACGGCGCGGGCCAGACACTTATTCCCGGCCTCACAGACATGCATGTTCATGTCTGGGATAAAGCAGAGCTTGGCGCTTATCTTGCGCATGGCGTCACGACTGTGCGCAACATGTCCGGCATGCCGTTTCACCTGCAAATGGCCGATCGGATCGAAAGCGGAGAGCTGACGGGCCCACGCCTTTTAACGACCGGCCCTATCCTCAACAGCCCCGGCCCGAACCAGCAGATCAATCACCAAATAGTGGAAACCGCCGAAGAGGCGCGCGACGCCGTGCACTGGCAGTATGAGCAGGGTTTCCGAGATTTAAAGCTCTATTCGAACCTGTCATCCGAAGCCTATCAGGCCATACGCGAGGAGGCCGAAGCACTGGGCATGAGCATCACCGGCCACACGCCAGAAGGTCATCGCTATACCGGTGTTCCGCTTGATCGGGATTTCGACATCTCATTCGATAGCCTGCTTGAGGACCGGTTCCTGACGATCGAACACACGGAGTCCATTGTCTGGCACGGTCTTCGGGGCCTTCATGATGACGACGCGGCCCAACACCTCGCAGACGACATTGCGACATCCGGTATTCCGGTGACGCCAACACTGCTCGCGCACCACAATCTCTATCGTGTTGCGAGCGAAGGCGAAGCCGTCCTGACCCGTACCGGAACCGAATGGCTGAACCCGTTTGTACAGGCCATGGAGGCTGATGTTCACGCCCGCTGGCTGTCTGAACGACCGGAACCGGTCCTGCGGAACGATCTGTTCTATCAACAGATGACAGGCTATCTGCACGAGGCCGGCGTGACTTTGGTTGCCGGCAGCGATGCAGGAATATTCACGAACATTCCGGGCGTCTCTTTGCTGGAAGAGCTGGAGCTTCTGACGGAGAGCGGCCTTTCTCCCTACGAGGCGATCCAGACCGCGACGGTTAATACGGCCAATGTCCTGCAGGAACCAGATCGCGCCTGTCTGCATGACGGCTGCATTGCTGATCTCGTCCTTTACGCCTGCAATCCGGTCAAAGACCTCGCCTGCATTCGGTCACCCGAGACCGTTATTCGCTCGGGACAGGTTTTTGATCGCACCGCACTCGACACCCTTCTGGAGACAGCCGCGCAAACCGACGCGGCGCGTTCCGAAACAAACCTCATGTCCGGCCTCGCCGAACAAACCCTTCAATAATTCCACCATCAGGACCTTACCCACCATGTCTTCCCTGAAGAAACTTCTCGTCCCGATCATCACCGCCGGTGCCTGGTCGCTCCTTTCCAATATCAGCCCCGCATCTGCCCAATCGCAGATGGACTATGTTCTGCAAGGCGAAGGCGAAACGACACTCGTCTTCGAAGCTGGCTTTGGTCAGGACCGCTCTACCTGGGGCCCACTGCTTGAAGCACTTAGCGACGATTACGCTACCCTGACCTATGCGCGCGCAGGTCTTGGAACATCGCCTGCGCCAGATCACCCGCTTACAATGGAAGAGCATAATAGCGATTTGCAAACCCTGCTCTCTGATCTCGGCATCACGTCCGACATCATTCTGGTTGGCCACTCCTATGGCGGCCTGTTGGTGACTGAATTCGCACGCGATCATCTCGATCAGGTTTCAGCGCTTATCCTGATTGATCCATCCATTTTGGAGCAGCGTTCCATGGCCAAAGAAGTCGATGCCGCCCGCATCGCTGCTGATGATGAAATGCTTCTGAGCATGATCCCGCCTCAAATGGGCCGCGAGTATCAGACCCTCGTCGATCAGATGGATGAAGCCGCTGCGACCGTGGCGCCTCTGCCCGCAGACCTGCCTGTGCTGATCTTCACATCCACGGCCACTTATGAAGAGCCATTTGTCTTCGAAGAGACCGACGCGGGGCGCGTACTCTGGCTGCAAGGTCATGCGGATCTGATCGCGCAAAGCCGCAATGCCCGCCATCTCCGCATGCCGGATGTGGGGCATAATATTCAGCTGGATGCCCCTGAAACTGTGGCGCATGAAATTTCAGATTTCATCGTCAGCCTGAACTAAAACATTCCGGACTGGCTGGTTTCACCGGCCAGTCCCTGCCTTTCATACGGTCTATCGGCGAATTCTGCCCCTGCTTTGGCATTCCAAGCTTGCAACCATTGTCTTATCGGTTAGGACAATCCCACAAAAACTAGTCGGATCGTGGGGGTCTGTGAGAAAATGTCTGTGAACTTCAATAGTCAGCTTGAAAATATGGATGGCGTTTATTCTGCGCTGTTCTCCGCCGCGGAGAAAATCTATGGCGTCCTGAAAAAGGGTGAGGGCCTGAAGTTTGCGACCTCTTCAAACGAGTCCGGCGATGACCAGATCGAACTGGACGTCATCGCGGACGAAGCTTTCTTCGAAACACTCAGCAAAGACCCGTTCGTTCGCTACGTTGTGTCCGAAGAACGCCCCGACATGGTCAAAACGTCTGACGGCCCATACAGCGTCGCGCTGGACCCGCTGGACGGCTCAAAATCTGCACTGATCGGCATTCCGTCCGGCGCCATTTTCGGTGTCTGGGAAAATGCCGATGAAGCCAAAGACTTCCACGGCGGCAACATTCTTTCCGGCGGCTTTTTCGTATTCGGTATGAATCTGGAAGTTTACTTCGCAGATGGCGATAAGGCTTATAAAGGCCAGTTCGACGATGCGTCCGGTGAATGGACGCTTCTACCAATCGAAGGCGGCATGCCGTCTGCTGACATTCTGGCGATCAACGGTCAGATGCAGAAAGTCTGGCCGACATGGCTGCAGAATTATGTCTCTGACAATCTGCAAGCGACTGGCGGCAAGAAGCCATACAATATGCGCTGGTTTGCTTCCATGGTCTCCGACATGAAACGCATGGTGCTGCAAGGCGGCCTGTTTGCGTATCCGGGCGCTGACTTCAAAGGCTATGAAACAGGCAAGCTCCGCCTCGTTTATGAAGCCATCCCGATGGCCTTCCTGATCCACGCACTTGGCGGATCATCCACGAATGGCGAGATATCTCTGCTGAAAATGCCGGTCGATAAGCTTCACCAGAAAGTGCCGGTCTTCATTGGCGACAAGGCGAAGATCGAGTCTCTGGAAAGCTACGCCGCTAAAGGCTGATAGCCCGGCCTCACCAAGCCAACCGAAAATCCAACGCCCTTCTTCTGCAGATTCAAGAGAAGGGCTTGCGGCTTAGTACGCAAAAGAGGCATATCCTCCCTCGATATAGCCCGTTTTGCAGTATATATCTTCGCGCACGGCAATACCCGCCTGCGAGGAGGAAAGGCCCCATGACCGAAAATCTTAAAACCATCGAACAGCGCCTTCTCTGGCTGTCTGCATGGATCGTGCACAATGCGAACCATCTGCGCGCCAAGGAAGATGGCGATGTGAAGGTTGGCGGCCACCAGGCAAGCTGCGCGAGCATGGTCTCCATCATGACAGCGCTCTACTACCACACACTGCGCCCTGAAGACCGTGTCGCGGTAAAGCCGCATGCCTCTCCCGTCTTCCATGCCATGCAGTACATTATGGGCAGCCAGACGCTTGAAAAGCTGCAAAACTTTCGCGGCTGGGGCGGCACGCAATCCTATCCAAGCCGCACCAAGGACATTGATGACGTCGATTTCTCAACGGGTTCTGTTGGCCTTGGCGTTGCGGCAACCGCTTTCTCTTCTCTGGTGCAGGATTATCTGGCCGCAAAGTCATGGGCAAAAGATCGCCCGCTTGGCCGCATGGTAGCGCTGGTCGGCGATGCCGAACTTGATGAGGGCAATGTCTATGAATGCCTTCAGGAAGGCTGGAAGCATGACCTTCGCAACACATGGTGGGTGATCGACTATAACCGCCAAAGCCTGGACGGTGTTGTCCGTGAAGGCCTCTGGGAAAAGATCGAAGCCATCTTCACAGCCTTTGGCTGGCGTACAGTCGTTCTGCGCCACGGCGTATTGCAGCGCGCAGCATTCGAAGAGCCGGGCGGCGACATTCTGAAAAAATGGATTCAGGACTGCCCGAACCCTGATTATTCCGCCCTCACCTTCCAGGGCGGCGCGGCATGGCGCAAACGCCTGATGGACGATATCGGTGATCAGGGCGACGTCTCAGACCTCTTGAACAAACGTTCGGATGAAGAGCTGAACACGCTGATGAACAATCTTGGCGGCCAGTGTCTGTCCACGCTGACCGAGGCGTTTGACGCCATTCAAGACGACAAACCAACCGTCTTCCTCGCCTACACAATCAAGGGCTGGCAGACCCCGCTCGCAGGTCACAAAGACAACCATGCCGGCCTTATGAACAAGGCCCAGATGGCCGAGTTTCAGGCGCATATGGGCGTCGCCGAGGGCGAGGAATGGGAGCCACTGGCAACCATTGAGGACAAGGCTGGCGTTGAAGCTTTCCTCAAAGACGTGCCGTTCTTTTCAGAGGGCACACGCCGCTTTACCGCGCCTAAGGTTGAAAGCGCTGGGCCTGTTTTCCTCGACGACCGTGTTCTCTCCACGCAAGCCGGTTTCGGTAAAATCCTTGATGGCATTGCCAAGCGCGATGACCAGCTAACCGAGCGCATTGTCACCACATCGCCAGACGTCACCGTCTCGACCAATCTCGGCCCATGGGTGAACCGCCGCAATCTGTTTGCGCGCAACGAGGTCAGCGACACCTTCCGCGAGCAATCTATCCCTTCGACGCAGAAATGGCAGTTTTCACCTGAAGGCCAGCATTTCGAACTAGGCATTGCAGAGATGAACCTCATGCTGATGCTCGGCTCGCTAGGCCTGTCACACAGTCATTTCGGCGAGCGCCTCATTCCGATTGGTACGGTCTATGACCCGTTCATCAATCGGGGCCTCGATGCGCTGAATTATGCCTGCTATCAGGACGCCCGCTTTATCATTGTCGGCACGCCATCAGGTATTACGCTGGCACCGGAAGGCGGTGCGCACCAGTCGATCGGCACCCAGCTTGTCGGTATGAGTCAGGATGGCCTCGTTTCCTTCGAACCGGCCTATCTGGATGAGCTGTCCATCATTATGGACTGGTCGTTCGACTATCTTCAGCGATCCGGCGAGAACGATCCGGACGAACGCACATGGCTGCGTGATGAAACCGGCGGCTCGGTCTATCTGCGCCTGTCGACCCGACCGGTTGAACAGCTTGGCCTATCCAGTCGCGATGACGAAGAGTTCCGGCGCGGCGTCGTTGATGGCGCTTACTGGCTGCGCAAGCCGGGCCCGAACTGCGAGCTTGTGATTGCCTATCAGGGCGTTGTCGGCCCCGAAGCCATTGAAGCTGCCGGTCGCATCGGTAATGACCGCCGTGATATTGGTGTTCTGGCCGTCACCTCGGCTGACCGTCTGAACTCCGGCTGGACAGCTGCGCGCCGTGCCCGCGCACGTGGCCATAAGGATGCCGTCAGCCAGATCGAACGTCTGATGGGCGACGTCTCACGCGATGCAACTCTGATTACCGTCACGGACGGACATCCTGCTACGCTCGCATGGATTGGCTCCGTTGCAGGCCATATGACAGCGCCGCTTGGCGTGGAACATTTCGGCCAGACGGGCACGATCTCTGATCTCTACAAGCATTTCCAGATCGACGCAGACGCGATTGTAAACGCAGCGAACTATCTGTCAGCTGGGCGACACATCCACCTGCGATAAGTCATTTTCTGCAGCTGTCGCCTTGATGACGTCCGGATTTCACGGAATGCTCTGCAAAGTCGGAGCATTCCGTGGGGCATCACATGAAAAATCTGGTCAAAAGCAAACTCTTCGCTACTGCGTTTTTAGCAGCTGGAATCGCTGGCGGCGCGCACGCTCAGGACTGTCCATTTCCCTACACGGATCAAGATTACAATCTTTCCGCCTATAACGAGGCGCTGTCCTTTGAGTGGCTCAGGGAGAACGAAGGCCAGACCGTTTTCATCAATAGCGTATTCGATTTTTCAGAGAGCGTTGCGGAGAATTATGACGTTCTGGCCGGATACCCGCTCTATGACTCATCCGATATCTTCGTGGCGCCGCTTTCCGAGATTACATTTCCGTTTCCGACGGTCGATTGGGAGGCAGGCCAAATAGCGCCCAACTATATCCGTTTCATGGGGCCGGAAGACGATGACATTGATGCCTATTCGATGGGAATTCTGTACCTCAATGTGAGCGGCTTCTACGCGGTCAGCATCGGGTCGTCAGACAATGAAACGACGCTTCTGACGCTTGAGGAAGTCGATATAGAAGCGGACATCGCCGCAACCTGTCGCCAGCAGTTTGATGTGCGCGCACCTGACCAGAGCTAGTTCGCCTGCCTCTATTGAAGCTGCTGGCAGACATGCGCCCCTGGTTCATTCGCGCAAAAATCGGGTGGGCCTGTTTCCTGCCAGTAGGTGAGAAGACCAACACGATCTACGATTCCGGTAAATCTTGGCGAGCGGCGGATTTCGGCAATTACCGGATCAAACAGCACGACAAAATTCACAAACCGCTGTGCGTTTGTTTCCGTGTCGGCGACATCCAGTATGGCCTCCATATTTCCCGTGACCTGCATGAGCGAGACGACCATGAATGCAGGCGCGCCTGCTTCATAAGCGTCCAGTAACTGTTCACTGAAGGCGGCGCGGTCTTCATCGCTTCCCTGTGCGGCAGCAGCGCCCAACATGAAGAGTTCGCATCCGGATGCGAAGGGACATTGCGACTGCCAGTCCTCCAGCGCAGCAAAGTCCCCGCGGCGTAAATAGGCAAACCATTTTGCGTACCAGATTATGGGCGTATCGAAGCCGAGTTCGTCCCAGAGGAAATTCAACTCTTCTTCTCCGCGCGCGGCATTTCCGAAAAAGAAATGCGTCATGGCCCGCTCGTTGAGCGCGGGCGGTGCGCCCGGTTCCAGCTCGAGCGCAAGATCGGTTAATTCAAGTGAACGGTTCAGATATCCGGCCTCACGGAAATGACCGGCAGTCCACAGCGTAATGGTGGCATTGTCAGGATCGGACGCCATCGCATCTTCAAAGATTTCGCGAGCCAGAGGCCACTCACCGCGACGCTCTGCAATCTCTCCCATAAGCGTGCGCGGCTGAACCAGTTCCGGATCCAGGCGCAGAGCGCGGTCTGCTGCAAGAAGCGCCTGATCAAGCGATTCTTCCAGATCGACTTCGTCTGTATAGGTCGGCAAGGTTCCATATGCCGAGGCCAGCGCAGCCCAGGCTTCAGCGAAATCCGGATCACGATCGACTGCAGCCCGGAAGTTCTGGATAGCGCGCCGGTTCGCATCTGCGCCGCGCTGTTCCCACAGAGCCATTCCGCGCTCATAGAGGTCCAACGCCGATGCATCTTCGCTCAATGGCGGACCTGATGCCTCAACTTCCTCACGACCGGACAGATAGCCGCTAATATTCACGGCCAGCAAAATGACAATGACGATCCCGGCTATGATCAGTGCCAGTCGGGACCCGGGGCCTTCCCTTTTGATACTATCTGTCGCTTCGGCAGGCGTGCCCGTACCGCGTGACGCAATCCAGCGATCAAGCTCACCCGGAAACGCATACACCGTGCTTTTGGCTTCATGGACCTGTCGATGGACGGGGAGGTTTTCTTCAGCTTCCCAACGACGGGCCGTACGCTCGCTACAGCTAAGATGCGCAGCGATCCGCTTCCAGCCTACGAGTCGACTGGATGTATCTGATGATGGTTCAGCGTTGGTCACAGGGTCATACTCGGTAAATCTGGAAAACTTGCAAGATATCAGATGCGGACATGTGGCCAAACGCGGTCATGACCGGGCCAGTCACGGCTATGGCCGCGCCGCTAATTGAGCTTACTCATCCCTATGCAGCAACGTCACCGAAACAGTTTCGGGAGACCTATCATGCGACCATTTCCTCACGCCCATTACTATGTCGGCGCCCTGCTCATCATGACATTCGCCGCGTTCTGGCCGTCATACTTCAGCACATTCACCACAGCATCCTTCGCCCATCATCTACACGGTATGACGGCGACAGCCTGGATGGTTTTGCTGATGACACAAAACTGGACCATCCATCACAAACACCGACGCGCTCACATCATTTCAGGTTGGGCGAGCCTCGCACTGGTGCCCGCGTTTACGGCCGGCGGTTTTCTCACCATGCAGGTAATGACTGCAGAGAATAACCCGTTTCTGCAAATGTACGGCTTCCGCCTTGCCAGCGTAGATATTCTCGCTGCGCTTTGCTTTTGCGCCTTCTTCGCGCTCGCCCTGAAGAACCGTCGCAATCAACACCTTCATGCACGCTACATGCTGTCGACCATTCTGATCCTTCCGGTTCCAGTCGTGGCGCGCTTCTTCATGAACTATGTGCCGGGCTATCTGGTACGCGGCCCTGAAGACCTTCCGAACTTTGGTCGCTCTGTTGAAGTTGCCATCGTGATTTCAGTCATTTTCGTCGGCGTTCTTATCCTGCGCGACGTCCTGAATAAGAAACCTGTCCTGCCGTTCACGCTGGCGCTCGCAGCCTCTCTTCTCAGCTATAGCGGCTATTTTACATGGGCCATGATTGACGACTGGCATCAGATCGCGTTGGCTTACGGAGCCCTTTCTCCATGGATTGCGGCCGCAATCGGTACAGCTGTGGGCATCGCGACCGGCCTGATCGGCTGGTATTCCGGAAAACCAGCGCGAAAGCCGATTTCGACCTCGGCAAAGTTGGATGAACTTCAACCGACACAGGCCTGACCGTTAAAGACAGACCGGGCCGTGTTTGGGACGCCGCGGCCCGGTCGGAGGGCAGAACAGCAAGAGCGGGCTTATAAACATTCGCCGCATGGACAGGGTTCACGATTTCGCTTCAATGTCGGCCTGACAACTAAATCGAGGCTTCACTATGCGCGCTCTCCTACTTCCATCTCTCATGCTGGCGCTGGCAGCTTGCACAACAACTGGCCCCGCCGCAGATGACTTTGAGTATTCGGCCGGAACAGCATGGGTCGCGTTTGATGATGGCTGGGATGCAGAAGCAGAGGCGGTGTACGCCGAAGCCACATCTTTCGTGCAGTCCTACACCGCCGCAAACCCGGATACAGGCTGGGCCGTGGTTCTCGACCTCGACGAAACCGTCATGAACAATGTCGAATATCAGCTGCGCCGGGAGCGCCTCGGTCTCGGCTACACGCCTGAGAGCTGGTATGAGTGGACACAGGAAGAAGACGCAACACTTGTGCCGGGCGTCGAAGCCTTCCTCAATACGGTGAACACGCTTGGCGGACATGTTGCCTTCATCACCAACCGGTCCGACCGTGAACAGCTCGCGACCGAGAACAATCTGGCAGACCTTGGCCTTGTTCGCGGTGACGATTTCCAGATTCTCATGACCCGTGCCCGCCCGAATGGCGTCAGCGTAAAAGACGAACGCTATGCGCTGATAACGCCTATGCTTGCTGCACAAGGCTATCCGGATGTCGAAGTGATCGCATATCTCGGTGATAATATCGGCGACAAACCGGAAACCGAAGGTGAGTGGACATTCTTCTGCATTGATCAGGGCGCAATGTATGGCGACCCCTGCGCAGCAGTTCCGGGCCCGGGCCAGT
The DNA here is from genome assembly GCF_029210165.1 of Ponticaulis sp. Lineage (NCBI taxonomy): Bacteria > Pseudomonadati > Pseudomonadota > Alphaproteobacteria > Hyphomonadales > Hyphomonadaceae > Ponticaulis > Ponticaulis sp. The sequence continues at coordinate 1,073,319 of NZ_JARGNT010000001.1, read as the reverse complement.
AAAAGCAGTCAGCGCAGGCCACCGGAAATCCGGCAAGCTGCGCTGATGGCTTAGGGGAGGAAATGTAAGATGGGCCCGGAGGCCAGTTGGGCAATTAGCCTCCGGGGCATGAATGTCTGCGCGTGCGTCCCTTCACCTGCAAAGCATCCAGAACGCAAATTGCCATGCTGCCCGAAGCCCCACCATCCCCTGAATGGGGGATAGCCGCAAAACAGGAGAATCGTCGTCTCACCTGAAAAGGGGAGGTATTTTCTCAAATTACGACGTATGCTGTCCCCCTATTGAGTTGTGTGTGGGGCGCAATGGCCAGTTCAAGAACCAATATTCCGCCGTTTTTGCATCTGATTGCGCTTGTCGTTATCGGCGCACTCGCCTTCTTCGGATTTCTGATTTTCGGGCTTCAGCCATCTGATGGCTGGACGTGGGATGTCTCTCAATGGCGTCCGCTCACGATGATCAGCGGATATATGTGGTCAGAACTTCTGACCGGCCTCATCGCATATATGATCTCGGCATGGGTGTGGTCACTTAAGCCGACACATCCATCTGCCTGCCTGTTTGCAGCCAGCGGTTTGATGACGCTGATTTTTTGCTTCGCGGCGACGGCAAGTCAGGTCGCGATCCCAATCTCCGAAAGCACATTCTGGTTCTTTGCCTATCTGAACATGGCCGGCGCATCCGGGTTCGGCATTGTGATGATCTGCCTGTTCCTGATCTATCCCTCCAGACTACCGGCCTGGCGATTTCTCACCGGCGCAGCAGTGCTCGGTTTTGGTGGCTGGACACTCGCCAGCATGTTCGGGCCTTTAAAGAGCTATTCTAACGTTCAGCTGATCACGCTGTGCGAAATGATCCTTATCATTGTCGCTGTGATCTGGCAGGTCTGGGCGACAAGACATGACCCGCGACAGCGGGCAATTGCGGTCTGGCTTGGTGTTGCCACTATTCTTGGCTCGGGCGGGTTCATCTTCACGGTTGCCGCGCCGAGCGCTATCGGTCTGCCGGCGCTTATCCCCGCACCCTACGCGTTTGCGTTTTTCCTGCTGATCTATTTTGGCCTAGCCGTCGGCTTGATGCGGTATCGCCTGTTTGACCTTGGCATCTGGGCCTACCGTCTGGGCTTTTACGTCTCTGCTGCCGTTCTGATGATCGTGATCGATATCGCGCTGGTGAGCTTTCTCTCATTTGATTCTGCCGAAGCGATTGGCATATCTCTGCTCATCACAGCGCTTGTTTACCTGCCACTTCGCGATTTCATCTGGCGTAAGTTCGTCGCGGGACAGTCACAGACCGATATGCAGGTCTTCTCCCGCGTTTTGGGCGCCGCGCTTGAAGCTAACAGCAAGCGCCGGGCGGAGAATTGGCAAACCCTTCTGAAGAACCATTTCCACGCACTAGAAGTCACGCCGGTTGAGACAAAAGCGCATGATGTCGAGATCGGCTCGGAAGGATTATCGCTCTACATTCCACCGGTCCGAGATGCCACCGCCCTGCAAATTGACTATCCGCAAAACGGACGCGCGCTCTTCTCACCGGATGATGTCGCCTTCGCGCGCCATATTGTTCAGCTCATGCAATATGCCGGCGAAAGCCGTGACGCCTATGACCGCGGCGTCGCCGAAGAACGCACACGCATTGCCCGCGATATTCATGACAATATCGGCGCGCAGCTTATGCGGGCGCTACATTCAGAACGTACTGATCGCAAAGACACGATGATCCGGGAAACGCTGGCTGACCTACGCGATGTCATCAACAATGCTCAAAGCCAGGCCCTGCCTCTGGATGATGTCCTTGCCGACCTGCGCGCAGAAACCGCTGACAGGCTGGAACCTCATAATATCACGCTCGACTGGACACTGGACGCAACGGCGGACGACACGCTTATGCCGGGCAAAGTCCACGCGCTCCGCTCCTTCATTCGCGAGGCTGCGAGCAATGTCATCAAACACTCGAACGCAGATGCCCTCACCGTGAAGATCGACGTTCAACCGGAAGAGCTGCACCTCATCATCACCGATAACGGCACCGGCTTCGACATTGAAACCGTCACGCTCGGACAAGGACTTGGAAACATGAAAGCCCGTGTCGAAGGACTTGGCGGCCAGTTTTCAATGCGCACCCACTCACCAGGCGTCAGCCTCATTGCCATTCTTCCAAGGGAGACCGTCACATCATGAAGAAAGCCCTCATCGTCGAAGACGTCACCGAGACCCGAAAATGGCTGCGCGAAGTCACCGAAAACTGTTTTGAAGGATGCGACGTCTACGAGACAAAAAATGTCCGCGAAGCGCTATTCTCGATCAAAGGCCATGATTTTGATCTCGCCTTGGTAGACCTCGGCCTGCCGGACGGGTCGGGCATCGATGTTGTTCAGAAACTGGCTGCCTGCGAGCATGATGTGATGATCATCGTCGCGACCGTTATGGGCGATGATGCCTCGGTGGTCGGCGCGATCTCGGCAGGTGCGAACGGCTATCTGCTCAAAGATTCGCCGCCAGATGTATTCGAGCGCCAGCTTCGCCAGATCGAACAGGGCATTCCGGCGCTTTCACCGTCCATTGCGCGGCGCATTCTCGACCATTTCCGCACAACGGCCGAACCGGAACAACCGGATGCCAACCTCACCCCGCGCGAACGCGATGTGCTCGGGCTAATCGGACGCGGACTGCGCAACGCGGATGCCGCCAAAGCGCTCGGTCTCACAGAGAGCACCATCGCGAGCCATATCAAGTCGATCTATATGAAGCTTGGCATTTCATCGCGCGCCGAGGCAGCCCTTCAAGCAGCCCGCCTCGGCCTCACGAAATAGGTCTATTCCAGCGGCTCGGCGAAACCTGACGCAACATAACGCGATACGTCTTCGATTTCGTCCGCCGTCAGAATGGCGTTCATAGCTGGCATTTCAATGCCGCCTTCAACAACGCGCTGACGGATCGCGGCGACATCGTTCAAGCCGGTAATCGCTGGCGGACCGCCCGGAATGCCACCGCCATTATCACCGTGGCATACCGCGCAATAATCACCGAACACCGCGCCGCCTGCGAGAAGCGTTTCTGACTCGAAAACCGGATGAAGCACAGCTCTGTCCGCGGTCTCCCTATCGACTTCACCCGGAGTGAAGGCTGGTATTTCGCCCTCATCCACCAGACGCAAAGCAACGAACTCGGACGGATGCTCAGCCGAAGCAACGGCCGTGACGATGTATTGATGACCTTCATGCTGATACGTCATCGGGCCACCGCTGACGCGCTCGGGCATTTCGATTTCAGCAACGACCTCGCCCGTGTCTTTGTCATACGCCCGGAAGATCGGACCACCCGGATCACCGGAGAGGTTTCCTGACTCAGCCAGAAACAGAAGCTCGGCAGTAACGAGCGGCACAGGTCGCGCGCCAAACTGGCCCATATTGTCAAAATCGAGGTCCAGGCCTTCCAGGGCCGGATGGTTTCTGATCCAGTCCGGCGCACCGCCGATAGATCGCGACCAGTCGTGAAGACCGGTATTCATGTTGGTCGCCGTCACCGTCGCATAAGGCGGTTTGGTGATCGGAAGCCCCTGCGGCCCCGGCACACGGCCTGTTGGCATGCGCAGATAATCCCAGTTGGTCAGGCTTTCATCTGCGGTTCCAAGAGAGGCAACGAAGGCGCCGGTCCGAACCGGTACGAACATCTGACCTGTTTCAGGATCAAACGCCGCGCCATTCCAGTTAGCGCCGCCGCCATAGTTCGGTTCAACCCATGTGCCTTGCGTGCCGCCTTCAATGATCGGGGTTGGCGGCGTGTAGATCGGCCCGCGCACATAGCGCTCTGCGATCTCCAGCGCTTCGGCGCGTAGCTCCGGCGTAAAATCGATCAGATTATCTTCGTCATAGCCGTGCGGCACATAATATTCCGGCAAAGTCGGAAATGGCTGGGTCGGCGATGTGCGCTCACCCGGTACGTCAGACTGCGGAACAGCGCGCTCTTCAATCGGCCAGACCGGCTCACCCGTCACCCGATTGAACACAAAGCTCATACCCTGCTTGGTGAGCTGGGTGACGGCAGGAATGATCTCGCCATTGAGTTCAATGTCATGCAGGATTGGCGCGGCAGGCGGATCATAATCCCAGACACCATGGTGCACGATCTGGAAGTGCCAGACGCGTTCGCCAGTGCGCCCATCAAGACAGACAATCGACTGGCTGAACAGGTTATCGCCCAGCCTGTGCCCGCCGTAAAAGTCATGGCTCGGCGCTTCAATCGGCAGATAGATCAGCTCGCGCTCGGTATCGACACTGATCATGGACCAGACGCCGGTATTGCCGGTGTAGCGCCAGCTTTCATTTTCCCATGTTTCATCCCCGAATTCACCAGGCTGCGGGATTGTATGGAACGTCCATAGGAGCTCGCCAGTGCGCACATCAAATCCGCGAATATGGCCGGGCGTTGCCTCCATATTCTGAGGCGTGATATCTGCAACCATCTGGGCGACAACAACATCACCGACAACGGCCGCAGGAGATGATGAGCCGACGAATGGCGCTTCTTCTCCATCAGGACGTAGATTGTCCCGCAGATAAATCATGCCATTCTCGCCAAAGTCCGGATCGACCTCACCGGTTTCGGGATTGATAGAGATCAGGCGGCCGTCCCGTGTATTGTGAAACAGGCGGGCTTCAGTGCCGTCGGTCCAGTAGGAAACAGCCCGGCTGGTGATGGCTTCACCGCGCCCACGGATCACGCGTGGCTCGGGTGTAAACATCCAGAGCTCTTCGCCTGTAGCCGGATCAAGCGCGACGACCTGATTCACCCCCACAGGCGCATAGAGCACACCGTCCACATAGATAGGCGTTGCCTTCATATTCGTGTCAGGCCGCGTTTCCCATGGCGGCGCATCCCAGCGCCACGCCACCTGCAGTTCGCCGACATTTTCAGCATTGATCTGATCTAGCGGGGAATAGCGCGTGTAATCCGGATCACCGCCCCATGTCAGCCATTCACCATTATAGACCGTGTTATCTATTGATGCCGATGTAGCGCGCGTTTCGAGATCAGGCACCGCGCAGCTGGCCAGCGCCAAGACTGATACTGACAGACATAAGACCCGCATGATCAGTTCACCGCACGAAGGGCCGGATATCCCGGCTCGATTTGTGTGCCGAGCGTATTCATCACACTTGAGAACATGGAATAGCCGCCGACGAGATAGATCATCTCGACGATCTGCTGGTCGGAGTAAATGGCTTTCAGGCCGGCATAGACCTCATCAGTGATGAAGGCTTCACGGCGCAGATCATTTGCGGCGGCGATCAGCAGACTTTCCGTTTCAGTCCAGCCGGAACCAGCCGCTTCACTGCCGAGCGCCAGAATTTCTGCTTCGCTCAGACCAGCCCGTTCACCACGGCTCACATGATGGGCCCATTCATACGCGCCGCCATTCAGCGCGGTGGTCCGAAGGATCAGAATTTCACGCTCGCGCGGGGTGAGGTCCGTCTGCCCTAGCAGGAAGCGGGCAAACCCGCCCTGGGCTGAAAAATACTCCGGAAACTGCGCGAGCACGCCGTAATAATTCGGCAGGCTATCAGCCTCGCGAAGGCGTTCCGGCACGAGCGCCACCATCTGCGGCGACATCTCGCTCACAGGAAGAGCCTCTACACGAACTGGGTAGTCTCCATCGCCTTCAACCATATCAGCGAGCGGCGGCATTGGCAGTCCAGTCGGGAGCCTGAATTCCAATTCCGGATCAAGCTGGATACCAAGCGAATTCAAAGCCATGGAGACAAGCTGATACTGAAGCGCGGTATACATCAGGCCAACGGTTTGCGGCTCTGTGTAATGCGATGTCAGCACCTGCCAGGTCGCATCGGATACGCGTCCATCATAGCGAAGCTCATCCGCCATATTCAGCACAGCGCGGTCGAGTTCAGACCAGCCGCCCGCCTCAACACCAATCGCGATGTCGCGGATTTCATCCGGCGTCATGCCGACATTGTCATGCGCGATACGGGCATGTTGAGCCCACTCATATTCGGCCTGACAGAGCCATCCCATACGCAGCATCGCCATTTCGCGGTGGCGCAAATCAACGGCTGTGTTGTTCAGAAGCATACGACCTAGAGGAGACCAGTTATCATACAGGTCCACATGGTGAGCGAGCGTTTTATAGATGTTGAAATCGGCACGCGCGGCCAGCATTTCGGCCTGCTGCTGTGTCAGATTGTTCGGATCAACGGGCGGGAGGCGCGGCTCTGTAACCCTTGGCGAAAAGCCGTCCGTCTCGGCTGAAATAGTCTGCGAAGCAGGTGTATGCGTACAGGCCGAAAGACCAAGACTACCGAATGCGAGCGCAAGCGACACCAGAATAGATTTCTGCAATTTGTCCCTCCCGAGGAATCTTATTGGGAAGAACAATACAACCAAACCGCCAACCGCACAATTGGCAGTAGTTAGCTATCTCAAAATAGTGAGCTGGCGATCAAGGCAGGTCGCTCGACAGACGTCGCAGAACTTTCTGTGCGAAACGCGCGCAAACATAACTGACCACGAAAACGATCGGCAGAATAAACCAGAGCCGCGAGAGATCCGCTCCGAAAAAGCTGACAATCAGCAGAAGCAGGATCACGCCAACAAATATCCAGTATGGACGTTCAGCGCCGCGCGGCATGCTTTGAGCCAGCACGCCTGCACAAATGCCCGTCGCGAGAAAGCCGATCATTGCGATTATGGAAGCGCTTTCCAGCACGACGCCCAAAATGAGCGAGACGGCAGCAGCAGTGAGAATAATCGGTAATTTCATTCGCTCAGCTCCTCACACAAACGTCACGAATTTACTGAACGGCATCTCGCGTAAACGCTGACGCGTCGCCGCGTAAATGGCGTTTGCGAGTGCTGGCGCAGCGGGTGGAACCGGCGGCTCGCCGATGCCAGTCACGGCTGGTCCGCTTTCAAGCGCCCTCACCTCGATGTCCGGACACTGATAGAGTTTCATGCCTTCAAAAGCGTAGAAATTTTCCTGCTCGATGCGGCCATTTGCGAAGGTGATCTCACAATTCATCGCATGGCCGAGCCCGAAGATAACCCCGCCCTTCATCATATTATCGAAGTTCACCGGATCGACGACGCGCCCGACATCTGCCGCGACATAGACTTTATCGATGCGGATGCCATTTCCTGTGTCTGTCACCTCAACAACTTCGGCGACGGGCGTTCCGAAGGAGCGAGCAAAAGCCACACCGCGGCCGCGACCACGCTCCATTGGCGCGCCCCAGTTCGACATGTCGCCAACCGCTTCAAGCACGCCGCGCGCTGTCGCATCGTTCAGCAGTCTGAGACGTTCTTCGAGCGGGTCCGCGCCAGCGGCATGGATAAGCTCGTCCAGAAAACTTTCATGGAAAAAAGCATTGGTGGATGCGCCTACTGAACGCCAGGGGCTGAGCGGTGCAAGCTGGGGCGCTTTGTAACCAGTCACGCGATAGTTCGGGATCGAATAAGGCTGATCGCCCGCGCCTGTTACGATGATCGGGTCTGTCTCGCCAAGGGAAAGCCCCTGACGCCCCATCTGGGATTCAGACACAGACGGCATAGCGATCGACAAATCAAAGGCGTGGACCTGACCATTACGCGCAGTACCGCGCACACGCGCCATAGCGATCTGACGCAGATAGTCATGCGCCATATCTTCTTCGCGCGAATAGGTCATTTTCACCGGACGTCCGGGCACTTCCATCGCGAGGCGCACCGCATGCAGAACATAGTCATCTTCAAGACGATGTCCGAAACTGCCACCCATCATCTGCACATGAACGTGAATGTCTTCAGGTTTCAGACCGGTGAGTTCGGCGACATTCGCCTGAATGAAACGCGGCACCTGCGTGCCCGTCCAGATATCGATACGGGCCTCGCCGACCTGAACGACAGCGCTGACTGGCTCAAGCGGCGCATGCGCCAGATAGGGCGCGCGGTATTCAAGCTCGATTGTTTCGTCTGAGAGTACCGCCTCGACATTTCCTGCATCCAGCGGACGGCTATTGAGGTTCTCAGCCGTAAAAGAACGCGAAAGCGTTGCCCAGTGCGCGTCCATGTCAGCTGGAAAGGGCGGGTCGTCCCATTCAATCTCTACCGCATTTGCCGCCTGAAACGCCCGCCAGGTATTATTCGCAATCACGCCGACGCCGCCGGACAGTTCAACGATTTTCTCTACGCCGCGCATGCCCTCAGCCGTGCTAGCGTCATAGCTCGCCATGCCGCCGCCATTTGCGGGATTGCGCCGCACCGTCGCGTGCAACATGTCATCAAAGCGCAGGTCAATGCCGTAGGTTTGTGTGCCGGTAGATTTGGCAACGATATCAACCCGTTGCATGGGCTTGCCGATAAGGCGCCAGCTGGACGGATCACGAAGGCCAACATTCTCTGGCAGACGCATTGTTGCAGCTGTAGGCGCAAGACGCGCATAACTGATGCGTTCGCCATTCGGCAGAATTACTTCACCGCGCTCAGTTCGCATTTGCGAGGCGTCATGCCCGCTTTCCTGCGCCGCCGCAGCTTTCAATGTTTCACGCGCAATTGCGCCGGCCGCACGAAGTTTGGTGAAGCCATCGGCCACCGTGGTCGACCCGCCCGTGATCTGCATGCCAATAAATTTCATCGCAGCATCGGCGACCGCGCGGGCGGCGTTCGCAACATTGGACTGATCTGCCGGTGAGAACGGCAACGCTTCATTGGCGAGCGCCGTATTGTAATAGACAGGGCTTGGCGGGCCGGGATCAACGCTCACCTGATCGAGATCAACATCCAGCTCTTCTGCAATCAGTGCGGCCTGCACCGAATAAGCGCCCTGCCCTTTGTCCGCGCGCGGCGTAATCAGGGTCACACCTGCAGCAGTGATCATGACATAAGGCGTCAGCGCAGCTTCACCTTCTGTCAGATCATCAAGCAGCGGATTATCCTGCGGGCTTTTATAGGCGTAAATGCCAAAGGTGACGCCGCCCGCGACAGCCATAGAGCCAACGAGCAGCGTGCGACGCGTGATCTTGGAGACAATACCCATGGGCTATTCTCCCCGAAGGCTGGTCGCAGCCCGTCTGATCGCCGCGCGAATTTTCGGATACGTCCCGCAGCGACAGAGATTGGCCGACATGGCATCATCAATCTCCGCATCGCTCGGATTGTTATTCTCCTGCAGGAAGGCGGCAGCCGTCATGATCTGGCCGGACTGGCAATAACCGCACTGGGCAACTTGTTCTTCAACCCAGGCGGCTTGCACGGCGTGGAGCGCATCAGGATTTCCAATGCCCTCAATCGTCGTGATTTGCGCACCTTCGGCAGCAGAGGCCGGATAGGAGCAGGACCGCACCACCATACCATCTACCCAGACAGTACAAGCCCCGCAAAAGGCGACGCCGCATCCATACTTCGGGCCGGTAATGCCAAGCTCGTCGCGCAGCACCCAGAGAAGCGGCATGTCCGGCTCGACATCCACCTCATATGCGGTTCCGTTTACATTCAGTTGCATAGACCGTTCCCGATGCCAGCGCATTAACCACTTTGGATGCTAGGCTATCCGGTGAGATTGCTCAATCTTTCTTGCTGGCACCCACTGGGAAGAGCGTGGATAACCGCCGGGCAATCAGGCTCTCATTCTCGTGTCTTGGCATTTAATGTGGCGAGCTATACTCAGGACACGACCTGACACTCCTCAGCTGTGGACCGCATTCATTGTCATTTTTCCTGATCATCGGATTTGCGATCGTCGCGCTGATCTACTCAAGCGTCGGGTTTGGCGGCGGGTCCACCTACACGGCCATGCTGGTCTTTTCAGGCCTCGAGATTTACTTCGTCCCGATCATTTCGCTCTTCTGTAACCTCACGGTCACCTCGTCTGGCGTGTGGAAGTCCTGGAAATCAGGCCTTTATGAAGGCTCGGGTGTTTTACCCATTCTTGCCGTCTCTGTACCAGCGGCCTTCCTTGGCGGGCTGACACCTGTATCGCGCGAAATGCTGGTCCTTCTTCTTGGATTTGCGCTTCTGATCGCTGGCCTGCAGCTTGGTTGGACAACGCTTTCTGTGCGCAATCCGGATGCGGCGGTCAAACGCAAGCTTCCGGGCTTTGCCGCGCCGCTGATCGGCATGGGCGTCGGGTATCTGTCCGGCGTTGTCGGCATTGGCGGCGGCATTTTCCTTGCGCCGGTACTTCACTTTGTAGACTGGTCCAGCCCGCGCAAGATTGCAGCAATCGCCAGCGCTTATATCGCCGCCAACTCAGCCGCTGGCCTGATCGGCAAGATCATTTCCAACCCGATGGTGATTGATCGCGGCATTTTCTATGACTTCTGGCCGCTGATACCTGCCGTCATCATCGGCAGCTTCATCGGGCACAAATTCATGCTCGGCGTCTTTCCTGAGCGACTTGTCAAAGGCATCACCGCCATCCTAATTCTGGTGGTCGCAGCACGTCTTTTATACCAGTCCTTCGCCTGAGCCTTTCTCATGTATGAAAACGAAAATCCGGTCTTCGATAATGTGGATGCATATCTGGAAGAACGGCTGACGCCGCCCGATGAGACGCTCGAGCTGACGCTCAAACGGCAGGATGAGGCCGGCCTTCCGCCAATGGCTGTCTCTCCGCTTCAGGGTGCATTTCTCAACATTCTGGCAAAGTCTATTGGCGCAAAGCGCATTCTGGAGCTTGGCACGTTTGCAGGTTACTCAACCATCTGGCTGGCACGCGCCCTGCCGGAAGGCGGCAAGGTGATCACGCTGGAACTTCAGGATGTGAATGCCGATCTCTCCCAGCGCAACTTTGATGATACTGGCCTTGCAGACCTGATCGAAATCCGGCGCGGCCCCGCAGAAAAGTCCCTCAACATCCTCATCAATGACGGCGTTAAGCCGTTCGACTTCATCTTCCTCGACGCTGACAAGATCCGCTACCCGACTTATCTCGACCAGATACTCATGCTGTCACGCCCCGGCACGTTGATCATTGCTGACAATGTCATCCGCAATGGACGCATTCTCGATGATAGCGGCAAAGACCCGTCCATTCGCGGCGTCAGAACCTTTCTCGATATGCTGAAAGACCACCCGCAACTCCACTGTACGGCGCTGCAAACCATGGGCTGTAAAGGCTATGACGGCTTTGCGATGATGTACGTCAGATAGCATAAACGTGTTCAAGCTTCCCTTGACACCAGCTCTGTTCTCGCTGCCCAATTGGCCTAAGTCCAAAGGACAAGGGAGGTTTTCATGTGCAACGACAGAACCGCTGAACAGAATATTGAATGGCTGAAGAGGAAAGGTCTTCTCAGCCGTCGTGACTTTGCAAAGCTCGGCCTTGGGGCCGCTTTCATCGCCGCTTTACCAGCCGTGGCAGACGCTCTGAATGTGATGGAACAGGACGTCACCATCACCACGCCTGATGGCGAAGCAGACTGCTATTTCGTCCATCCGGCAGAAGGCTCACATGCCGCCGTCATCATCTGGCCGGACATTATGGGCCTTCGCCCTGCCTTCCGCATGATGGGCAAGCGCCTCGCAGAATCCGGCTATTCGGTACTGGTTGTGAACCCGTATTATCGTACGGCGACCGCTCCGGTGATCCAGCCAGGTGAAAGCTTCTCCGATCCGGAAGTGCGCCCACGGCTTATCCAGCATTATCGCTCACTCTCGGCTGAAACCAACGTCACTGATGCACGCGCCTTTGCGGCGTGGCTTGATGCGCAGGACGCAGTCGCGACCTCGCGCCCGATCGGGACGATGGGCTATTGCATGGGCGGCCCGATGACCTTCCGCACCGCTGCCGCTCTGCCTAGCCGGATCGGTGCAGGCGCCAGCTTCCATGGCGGCGGTCTCGTCACAGATGAAGACGGCAGCCCGCATAATCTTGTTCCGGAGATGAACGCAGCTTTCCTGATCGCCATTGCGGACAATGACGACCAACAGGACCCGGAAGCCAAAACGGTTCTGGCCAACACTTTCGATGCGAACATGCTGTTTGCAGAAGTCGAGGTCTATGAGGACGCCATGCATGGTTGGTGCCCACCAGACTCGCAGGTCTATAACGAAGAACAGGCCGAACGTGCATGGAGCCGCCTGCTCATGCTGTTCGACCGCCATCTGGCATAATTGATCAGATCAGCCCCGGTTCAGGCCGGGGCTTTTTCTTTGGCGCCCATGACCTCTGAAATGATCTCAACAGAACGGAAGCGTTTGGCCGGATCATACATGTCAGAGACGATCATCAGCTCGTCAGCCTCAGTACGATCGATAAAGGCATCAAGGCCTTTCTTCACTGTCTCCGGCCCACCAATAATCGTACATTCCAGCATACCCGCCGCCTGCGCCTTCTCGGCTGGCGTCCAGTACGTGTCGATATCGTCAATCGGTGGCATCAGATAGCGGCGCGCACCGCGTACCAAATTGGCAAATGACATTTGCTGGGATGTCGCAAGGCGTTTCGCCTCTTCATCAGTTTCAGCCGCAATCACGTTCACGCCCACCAGCGCATAAGGCGTCTCCAGAGCTTCGGACGGTTGGAACCGCTCCCGATAGAGCTTCAGTGCCACATCCAGTGCCTGCGGCGCAAAGTGAGAGGCAAAGCCATATGGCAGACCCAGCTGGGCGGCGAGTTGCGCCCCGAACAGGCTGGAGCCAAGAATCCAGAGCGGCACTTTCGTACCCACACCCGGCGAAGCAACAATCTTTTGTCCCTCTTCGGCTTCATCAAGCCATCCCTGAAGCTCGATAACATCCTGCGGGAAGCGTTCGGCTTTCATCGGGTCCACACGTAAAGCCCGCATGGTCATCTGATCGGTTCCAGGCGCGCGGCCAAGGCCCAGATCAATCCGTCCGTTATAAAGCGTCGCCAGCGTCCCGAACTGTTCGGCGATCACATAAGGCGTATGGTTGGGCAGCATGACACCGCCAGCACCAATGCGGATACGCGACGTCGCGTTCGCAATGTGCGAAATGACAACCGGCGTCGCCGCCGTGCTGACACCGCGCATATTATGGTGTTCGGCAACCCAGAACCGCTCATATCCGCAGCGTTCGGCATGCACAGCCAGATCACGCGCCAGATCGAGTGCTCCGCGCGTATCACTGCTTTCGCGAACGCGACCGAGTTCCAGAATGGATAGTTTTACCATGAACAATCTCCTGACGGATTATATGGCCCGTCAGAATTCAGTTTAAACCGGACTAATCGATCACCGGCCGGTAATCATCATTCACCGGACGTGGACGATAGGCGCGAAGTACGAATTTACGCGTCTCTTCATCTGAGAAATCACAATCCTCCGGCAGTCGGCCAAGGCCGCGCGCATCGAGATCACGGTTCAGCACCTCGACCACTTTGGGAATTGTGAGGTCATGCTCTTTGTTGAGATAGCGCTGATATTCACGCTCATTCTCGAAGGCAAACGCCTTCCAGAGAATGGAGATACGGGTCTCGGCTTCGGTAAACTCCCAGCGGTTTTCACCATCAACAATCGCCCATCCCTTATCATGGGAATGCGCGTGCAGCTGGGCGTCGCGGGAAATTGTGCCCGGCTCCATATGGTTCGCCGTTGGGCCAATCGCGCCAACACGGTGCCACATATATTCGTTGTCAGAGACATAGCCGACATTCCAGACAGGCGCCTCAACGCTTTGGCGCTCCCCGTCCGGACCATCCGGCCAGTAATCGAAATCGCCGCCGCGACCCCGATAGAACCATGAAATTGTGGAGGCCTGCGGCACGGCCCAGTCATGGAAAAGTCCGGAATACGCCATCGCGACCAACAGATCGAACGGCATACGATCGCCGCCGCGAAACTTCGGCAAATCAAGATGAGGCGGACCGGCTGCCATCGGCGTGTTGATGTTGTTCATTAACGCCTGAGGTACGATCACCTTCGCGTCGAAGCTCTTCTTCGCGCCTTCAATAAAGTTCTCAGAGCGAAAGATGAATTCAGAGCGCGGCTCGACAACCTTTCCGCCATAAGCCCACATCACGCGAAACCATGGCACGTCCTTGCCGGTCTGCGCGCGCTTATGCACCTTGGCCGCCAGACTATACGGCGCCGACAGGCGACACAGGTCGAGCACTTTTTCAGGATTAGAAAAAGCCGGGTCCAAACGGACCGGTTTAGCCAGCATTTCTGCCGGACGCAGAACCATGTCCTGATTACCATCAGCCATGCGTTCCTCCCCATTTATTATAGTTTTCTACACTATAGCCGATAGCTCTCGGGGAATCGAGCATAAGGTTAAGAGGCGACCTCTGGCCGCCTCTCACCAGAATAAATCTACGCTTCCGGAAGGAAGTCCGGCACAGAGAAGTACCGTTCGCCCGTGTCATAGTTGAAGCCGATCACACGCGCATCTTCTGGCAGTTCTTCAAGCTTTTTGGCGATAGCGGCCAATGTCGCGCCGGACGAAATACCAACCAGCATACCTTCAAGACGTGCCGCATCACGCGCATAGCGTTTCGCATCTTCCGGATCGACCTGGATCGCGCCTGTCAGAAGCGATGTATCGAGGTTTTTCGGAATGAAGCCTGCGCCAATACCCTGGATAGGGTGTGGGCCCGGATCGCCGCCAGAAATCACCGGAGAGGCAGTTGGCTCAACCGCAAACACTTGCAGGTTTGGCCAGACTTTCTTCAGCTCGCGCGCACAGCCGGTGATGTGACCACCCGTGCCTACACCTGTGATCAGAACATCCGGCGGCGTCACTTTGAAGTCGACGATGATCTCCTGCGCCGTCGCTTGAACGTGCGCGTCGATATTGGCAGGGTTTTCAAATTGCTGCGGCATCCATGAGCCCGGCGTCGCTGCGATCAGCTCTTCTGCTTTCGCGATGGCGCCCTTCATGCCTTTTTCCTTCGGCGTGAGAACGAACTCCGCACCGTAAGCCAGCATGAGACGGCGACGCTCAATCGACATGCTCTCCGGCATGACGAGGATAAGACGATAGCCCTTCACCGCTGCGACCAGCGCAAGGCCAACACCTGTATTGCCGCTTGTGGGCTCGATGATCACGCCGCCCGGCTTTAGTTTTCCGGACTGTTCAGCCTCCTCAACCATTGAGAGAGCGATACGGTCTTTGATCGAGCCGCCCGGATTGGAGCGCTCCGATTTGATCCAGACCTCACGGTCACCGAACAGCCGGTTCATACGAACATGCGGTGTGCCGCCAATTGTTTCGAGTAGTGAGTTCACTTTCATAGGGGTTTCCTCCCGCGTCAGTCTTACCTGTACTAGTGCGGATCGGAGCGCAGAGTTTCAAGTCCGCAAATTGTTAGATTTTCTAACGGGTCGTAAATTCTGCTTGATCAGCCCGATGCAATATCAGGTGCGCTTCCAGTACATAATGCCGTCAGAAGCCTCGTCAGCAGCGACTGCGGCGCCCTTCGTTCCGACAGGCTCTTCCTTGCCTGAAATCAGGAATTCGATACCCGCTGCATCAGAGGCCGGGATTTTTGCAAGGAAGCGCTTTTTACCGTCGAGCGTACGCCCGACCACAACACCAAAACGAACGCTGCCATCGCGTTTATAGTGGACGGTATAGGTCTCGATCTCACCTTCACCCTCATAGGCTTCGACAAATTCCGGCACATCTCCACGGCGGGCTTCTGCCCCTGCCTGCACATCGAACTCCTGCGGATAGCGTTCGGCGAGAGCCCGGTCGCGGCCCACAACAATCGTATGGTTGTAAGTCGCATAGCCGCCATTGGCGAACAAAAGGCCATAGCGGCCCTGCGCGCGCAGCTCGTGCACCATCTCCACGACGGCATGGCTCATATAATTGGCAATCGGTCCGCCGCCGAAGGTCAGGCCACCGAATACGGTCATCGGGCGCTCAACGGGCCAGCCAATGACGCGGCGCGCCAGCTTCGGTACGCATGGAAAGCACGAGTAAAGCTCGGCGGCATCAAGGTCGCTGACACTCAAATCATTGAATTCCAGCGCTTTATTCAGCGTTTCCGACATGCTGACAGAATCTGCATATGTGTCACGTGCGAGAATATTCCCCACTTCCTCAGCATGCGCGCCAAGCCCCACATACACGAGCTTGTCTTCCGGCACGCCGTGGGCCAGCGCGGCCTCAAGGCTTGTCACGATGAAAGCTGCGCCCTGATTCACCGAGGAATTAGCAACCATCAGCTTGGTATAAGGAAAGGAGATCGGACGGTTGTTCTCATCGGCCGTTGTAATCTCTTCCGGCGTTTTCGGGCTATGGATCCAGGCGCCCTCGGTCTCATTGGCGACTTCTGAGAAATTCGACCAGATCATGCCGCTCTCAGCCTGCGCCTCTTCAAGGCTCTGGCCCCATTTTGCGCGGCAGGCATTTTCATAAAGCGGGTAAACATCCGTTGGCGTGGTGAGCAGGAAGAAGTCGGAATAACGTTTCTTGCGGACACTCGCGCTCGCGCGCAGCGGGTCGGATGTATTCCCGGCAGCTTCCAGCTTTTTGCGCGCGCCGGCAGTTCGAAGCGCCTCGCCGCCTGTAATGGCAACGCTGGTCGCTTCGCCTTTGGCAATCATGTTAGCCGCTTCATTTAGAAGCCGGATCGGGCCATCGCCCATCGGATAGGGCGTCTGACGACACGTCGCCTCCACCGCGCCAACAGCTGACGCAACTTGCGGCGAACAATCACCAAGCTTCGGGAATGAAATCTGATCAACCGTGAGAATGGCAGACAGACCTTCCAGCCAGCCCGCGCCAGCATCTGCGTCCGCGCGCTTCAGCGCTTCAACCATAAGACCGAGCGAATCCAGTCCTTCATGAGGCACTTCAGGGCGGTCATTGATCTGCCCGACGCCGACAATCACCGGAATTCTGGACTCTGGCACGCTCATATCGCTCTCTCCCTCATATTTGGCGAGAGCCTAGAGGCAGGAGTGATCGCGCCGCAATCCTTCACGTTGCGGCAGCAGGAGAAGTTTTTCAGAGCGCCTTGCGCATATGGATGATGGTGTTGGTCAGACCGTTTTCGCTGGTGCGCACCTCGGTATGGAAAGCTTCATAGCCACGCGCTTCATAAAGCGGCAGGCCCGGAACGGTGGAACCAAGCTCAATCGCTTTAAATCCTGCATCGCGCGCCGCGCCTTCACCAAGATCAAGCAGAAGCGTTCCAAGCCCTTTCCGGATCCAGTCCGGATGCGTGTACATCGCCCGAATACGAGCCGCATCCATTTCAGGGTCAGAGAGACTATCATCACGGCCTGCCGTCGCATCCCCGCCGAACAGGGTTTTTCGCTTGCCCCAGCCCCCGCAGGCAACAAGCACCGTTTCACCGTCCACCTCTGTTTCGATCATGAAATAGGTCTGGTCAGCGATAAGCGAGCGGTCGACGCCCATGGATTCGCGCGCGGCAATGATCTCTTCATCGCTCAGAAATTCGCGCATATTCACCGTGATCGCGGCGCCCATCAGGTCCATAATTGCAGGAATATCGCTTTCCTGCGCCAGCCGATGGGTAAAGACGTGTTTTGCGCCGGACATAACCGCTCCTGAACCTATTCGTCGGCGGAATCACCCTCGCCGGTCTGCAAGTGCTCAGGCAAATAGCTTTCATCCGGCTCTGCAAGAAGTTCTTTTTCAGCCAGTCGAATAACGGGGATCACTGCCTTGGTAAAAGGCAGAAAATACGCTGTCCGATTATCCGGCGCGACGACTTCCAGAAGGTCATCAGCGCCAAAGTTCTGAACCGACTTCACCTTGCCCAGCGCGCGCCCGTCCGTATGGGTAACGGTCAGGCCGAGAAGATCATCATAATAGAATTCATCGTCCTCAGGCTCTGGCAGCATGTCGCGGTGGACGTAGAGCTTCTCGCCCTTGAGCGCTTCCCACTCCTCGCGGGTTTTCGTCTCTTCGGCATCAACCACGAAATGGTTCTTGGTTGGACGCGCCGTTTTGGCTGTCAGCATGACAGAGCCTGCCTCGTTCAGGAGCGGGCCGTAAGCGAACACATCTTCAGGATAGAGCGTAAAACTGCGCACGCGCACTTCGCCGCGCACACCATGCGCGCCGCCAATCGCACCTACACAAACAAGAGACTTATCGACTTCCATAGCGTTCCAAACAAAATCTGCGGCGCCCGATAAAGAGCGCCGCAGACGGATTACTCATACACCCTGCCGACTGGCAAGAGGGATGGCCTTAGTTGTCACGCATCACCCGACGCAGACCCGGAGGCAGATTGTCTGTGTTCCGGTTATTCGTCCGCGGTGGTGGCGGAGGCGGCGGAGGTGGTGGTGGCGGTGACGCCTGTGGACGCGGTGCAGGAGGTGGCGGCGGAGGCGGAGACTGAACGCGCGGCGGACGCTGCGGCTGAGAAACCGGCTGGTTGCTGCGACGGTTATTGTTCACCTCATTGCGACGACCTTCATTCCGGTTACCGCGGTTCGCGCGTGGTTCGGCACCCGCATACGGATTGCCCTCTACGCGGCCGCCACGATTTCCACGGTTCGCTCGGTCACCATCACGGTTGCGATTGTTGGCACGATCACCATTGCGTCCGTCGCGGTCGCGGTTCCAACGTCCGTCCTGATCGCCACGGTCATTGCGTACCCGATCTACAGGCTGATCGCGGCGGTTATTGCGGTCGCGGTTGATCCGGTCATTGCCGTTCCGGCCACCTACCAACACATCTGTGTTCGGCGGCGTGTTCCGGTTCGTGCGGTCACGGTTTCCATCGCGGTTGCGATCACGGTCACGGTTGGTATTCGGAATGGTTCCACCGGTCTGACCGGTACGGTTACCCTGATAACGGTCGTTTCCATTGCGGTTCGTATTACCGGAATAGCGATTGTTACGATCGCGGTTTCGGTCACCCGTATTGTGGTCACGATCTCTGTTTCGATCACGTGCGCCATCACCATCGCGATCACGGTTCCGGCCATTATCGTCATTGCCGCGACGCCCGCCGCCAACGTTTCCATTGTTCCGACCACCGCCGCCATTCACGCGGCGAATGGACGAGATATTGTCATTCAGGCGATATCCACCGAGCGCGTTCGTATCGACCGTTACAACCTGGCACCGGCCCTGAAAGTTCGGATGCTCACACACTTCCCATGTGCCCGAACGGATCCGGATTGAGCTTGCAGCATCATTGAGGCCAATCGTGCCGAGGTTACCAATACTGCCGTTCACAGGAATGCTGCGGCCACCATAATTGGCGTGTTCGAACAGGATCGCATCAGCGTTTCCGTAGTTTCCGCCACGGTTTCCACCGCGACGTCCGCCGCGATCTCCGTCGCCATGATTCCGGCCACCATTATAGCCGCCATCGCGACCACCATGGTTTCCACGTCCGCCACCATAGCGGCCATTATTGTTACCTGAGCCGCGCCCGACGCGTCGAATGGATGAGATATTATCATTCAGACGAATACTATTGAGGCGTCCCTGGCTGTTGTCGATGATCCGACACGTGCCCTGGAAGTTCGCATCGGTACAGACTTCCCATGTACCACGACGGACCTCAATCGAACTTACTTCATCATTGAAGTAGAGATTGCTGAGGCTCCACGCACTCCGGTTCAGGCCATAGGCTGAGCCACGGAAGTTGGAGTCGCGATACAGAACAATGTCGGCATTGCGCGGACCACGATAGCCGGTCCAACTCGCCTGATTATAGTCATACCGCGGGTAGTACGGGTTATACTGGCCATACCGGCCAAATTCACCGTATGCGCCGGTGTAAGTGCCTGTGCCATAGCCATAATCATAGGCGTAATAGCCCCAGGTATCATACGGGCTGAGCTCAGAGAGATTGCCGAACAGGTCCGCCTCGTAAAAAACAAGATCACCCGCCCAATTCACACCGAAAACCGTGCCGTGCGGATACGGGTTCTGAGGGTCGATTGGATAAGCCGACGTAATTTCGTCGCCCATGCCAAATCGGTCTAGATCAGCAATCGGCTGACGTGCAACCAGACACGGACCTTCGTAATAGGAATCCTTACACAGGAGCCAACCTGGTCCCTGAAAATCAATGCTCGCGGCGCGGTCGTTGAAGCGCAGATCAACAAGCGTATCGATCGGTCCGTTAATCGCGCGCGCTTCACCATTGAAATTCGCGCCATCAAACAAAACGAGTTCGCCATGGTTAGCATGAGCCGTCGCTGCAAAACCGAGCGCCGCCGCTGCTCCACCTAAAAGCTTCAGAACGGATTTTGTATTTTTCATAGCCTGTTCCTCAAGTTAGCCCCGTACATGTTGATAACTTAGCTGAACGAGCCTGAACGCTCGGCAACAGATGTTTAACCAAGCCAAAAATGCAAAAACCCCCGCCGAAGCGAGGGTTCAGGGCCTGCAATCACAGTCGGATCAGCCAATACGGCGGATCGATGAGATATTATCGTTCATCCGGATATCGTTCAGCGCATCAGAAGATCGCGTCACAACCGTACAACGGCCGCGGAAAACAGAGTCGACGCAGATTTCCCATGCACCGCGGTTCACCTGAATAGATGAAATACGGTCATTAAGGCCTGTATCGGCAAAATCAGGCAGGTCACCATTCACTGCCAGTGCGCGACCGGAAAAATAGCTGTCTTCAAACAGAACGATGTCAGCGCGGCTGGCAGGGCCATCATTAAAGCCCCAACGGTTATCGCCATAGCGGTCATTTCCGTGACCACGATTTCCATAACGCCCGTCATTACCGCGATGGTTGAAGCCGAAACGGCCACTCACCGGACGGATGGACGAAATATTGTCGTTGAGCTGCAGATAGTTGAGACGGTCCACATTGCCCTGGATCACTTCGCACCGGCCTCGAAAGTTCGCGTCTGTGCAAACCTCCCAGGCGCCGCGTCGGATCGCGATTGAGCTTGTGCGGTCGTTAAAGCGGGCCTCATCCAGAAAAGGCACAGCGCCGGTAATTTCGACCGCCTGACCTTCAAAGTTTGAATGTTCAAAAAGCACGACATCGCCCGTCGCCGGACCACGGCGTTGGTCGTATCGATCAGCATTCGCAGGCGCTGCAGCCATCAGGGCGCAGGCAGACCCCGCTAAAAGTGTCGTCAGAATCGTTTTCAGTTTCACGTGTCTCTCCATGTTTGAAGGTCCCGATGAAACAAGGTTACCGGAACCTATCTGAATGAGAGACAACTGCGTCTTGCAGGTTTTGTTCAGAAAGCGCGTCAGTTCATGCGGCGGATGGACGAGATATTATCATTCATCCGAATGCCGTTAAGGCGCGGCATATCTGCAGAAATTGTCTCACAGCGACCGCGATAATTACCGTCCGAACAAATCTCCCAGGTGCCACGGCGGACCTGAATAGAGCTGATTTCATCATTCATGCCCGTATTGCCGAGACCTGAGATATCACTCTCCACCGGATATGGACGGCCTTCAAAATTCGAATGCTGGTACACAACCACATCAGCTCTCGCGAGCGCCTCACGCAGAAGGCGGGCCTCTTCTTCGCGGCGTAAACGTTCCTCTTCCTCGCGCTGGGCAAGCGTACCAACTGGCACTTCACGGATAGAGGAAATGCGATTATCCAGCTGGATCGCATAAAGACGGGTTTCGTCCGCCGTCAGAATAACGCAATCGCCACGGAAATTTGAATCCTCGCAGAACTCCCACTCACCTCGGATGATCTCGACGGAGCTGATCCGGTTGTCGAAGTCATAATCCCAGAGGCGTGAGATGTCGCGGTTCGTCCCGAGCGCCTCCCCGTTATAATCCGTTTCATCATAGACGATCAGCGCCGGATTGCGTGGGCCAGTATAAGGTGGCTGATCCGGCGGCGGATAACCTGAATTATCGTTATTGCCGTAGGAGCCGCCCTGATTATAGGCGGACCCATTATTGTTATAGCCGCTGCCGTAATTGCCCGAACCGGATGAGCCATTGCCCACAGTACCCGTCGCTTCGAACGGAATGACCGTGTTGTTGTTCTCGCGGCGGAAGAAGGTGAAGCCGCCTGCAGGGTTGCGCGCAAAGATAGAGCCGTGCTTCAGCGCGAGATCATATGGCGCTGGCATAATGGAGGAAATCGTGTCCGCCATCCCGAACTCGCCGAGCGACTGCACATCCTGGCTGATATAGAGGCAAGGACCTGCATAATAGGCATCGCGGCAGGCAATCCAGTCACCACCGCGCACACGAATGGAACGCGTGTCATCGCCAAGCTGAGAGAACCCCATTTGAGCAGTTTCCTGCCTTATGCTGGCCGTCTGCCCGCCGAAATAATCCAGGCTGAACAGTTGAAGCTCGCCAGAGCCATACTGTGCCTGCGCGGGCAGAATAAGCCCCGCAGCAATCAATGCGGACTTAAAAAGCGTCTTGAAACCAGTCATGTTATGCGTCCCCTCGACCTCGATATAATGAAATTATACGAGCAAAGCTGAACGCCTGACAACTTTACGGCTGGACGCATAAAAAAAGCCCCCCGCCATAGGCGGAGGGCTCGATATCAGATGCAGCGTAAAGCTTACTCTTCAGCAGCAGCTTCTTCTTCAGCCGGCGCAGCTTCAGCTTCTGCAGCCGCTTCAGCCGCAGCAGCAGCTTTGTCAGCTTTCTCTTGAGCGCGCTCTTTAGCTTTTGTGCCTGGCTCACCCTTGTTCGGGTTGCTGGACGCTGTCCATGTGTAAACCGGCTTACCGTCAACTTCGATCTGGCTCAGGAAGCGAGCAACACGATCAGTTGGCTTGGCACCTTTCGCAATCCACTCGGCAGCTTTCTCAGCGTCGATGTTTACGCGGTTCTCGGAATCTTTTGGAAGACGCGGGTCGTAGTTACCGATTTTCTCGATGAAACGGCCGTCACGTGGTGAACGGGAGTCAGCGATAACAACGCGGTAGAACGGGCGTTTTTTAGAGCCGCCGCGAGCGAGGCGAATTTTGAGAGCCATGGTGTATCTCCTTAAGTATCTTATGGCGCTTCATTTCAGGCCAGTCACATTGAAAGGCCCAATGATAGAGAGGTTTAGTCCGTACCCTCTGACCGGATTTTCTCATGGTGACGGATCACTTCCGCCACAATGAAGTTGAGGAACTGCTCGGCAAAAGCCGGGTCGAGACCTGCGTCATCGGCCAGCTTGCGCAAGCGGTAAATCTGTTCGGCTTCACGCTGTTTATCAGACGGCGGAAGCGCGTTTTCTGCCTTCAGAACGCCGACCTGTTTAGTCAGCTTGAAACGTTCAGCCAGCGTATGCAGCAGCACGGCATCGAGGTTATCAATGCTGGCGCGCAAGCGCAGAAGTTCGTCCATTGGTGAGGTCATTCAGCGCCCTCCGCTTTGGCCTTGGCAAAACGTCCTGAGTCCAGGATCAGCGCTAATACAGTCACTGCATAGACAAATGCAACCGCCAAAGGAATGAAAAGGAAGCGCTGCTCAGGGAAGAGGAAATAAAGCACGAGCACCAAAACCGCGCGAATAATGGAGTGAGCGCAGAAAATTGGGGTGCGGCCATAGCTCCAGCCAATCACCGGCCAGTGGATCGACAAGCCGATCGCCAGAATAACAAGCGCGATATCTGCACTGCCTTCAGCGACCGCGACGACGACCATAGGCCAGAACAAGAGCATGGAAATGAAAGCCGGCACGAGCACGCTTGTCGCAACGCCCTTGTCTTTCATGAAGTCGTTCTTGAACAGCGCCGCAAACAGAAGCGCCATCGGGAAGATCGCGCCACTTGCGACGAAGCTGTAAAAGAGCTGCTGCGCTGGTGCGAACATTTGCGACATGGCCGCAATCACAAGCCAGTAAACCGTTCCGGACATTGGAATCGGAAAACCACCCCGGAGACGCCCATAGGCAGCCTGGCGCTCTTTAAGGTGCGCGGCTTTAAGATCTTCGAGCGACATTATTTCTTCTTCGCTCCCGGAAGACCTGGCAGACCGCCCGGAAGTGTGCCGCCGCCAAGACCCGGAAGGCCACCCGGCGCGCCCGGACCGCCAAGGCCCGGCATGCCGCCGCCCATACCGCCATTGCGCGCAGCCATTTTAGCCATGTCCGCCTGAGAGACACCCATGCCGCCCATGGCGCCCATCAGGCCTTTCATGCCGCCTTTGCCCATTTTCTTCATCATGTCGGCCATCTGCTTGTGCATTTTCAGCACTTTGTTGACGTCCGACACCTCTACGCCTGCACCTGCAGCGATACGCTTGCGGCGAGACGCATTAAGAAGCGCAGGCTTGGCGCGCTCTTTCTTTGTCATGGAAGAAATGATGGCTTCCTGACGCTTGATGACCTTGTCATCCATATCCGCGCCCGCGAGCGCCTGCTTGGCTTTCTTTGCGCCCGGAAGCATGCCGGCAATACCGCCAAGACCGCCCATACGCTGAAGCTGGCGAAGTTGTTCAGCCATATCTTCAAGGTCGAACTGACCTTTCGCCATTTTCCTGGCAAGACGCTCAGCCTTTTCAGCGTCCATCTGCTCGCCGGCTTTTTCAACGAGCGAAACAATGTCACCGCGACCGAGAATGCGGCCTGCAACGCGCTTGGCGGCGAAGACTTCAAGGCCATCCAGCTTCTCGCCAACACCGAGGAATTTGATTGGCAGGCCAGTGACTGCGCGCATGGAAAGCGCTGCACCGCCGCGGCCGTCACCATCCATACGTGTGAGGACAAGACCGGTCAGCGGGAGACGCTCATGGAAGCGCTTGGCTGTTTCAACGGCGTCCTGACCTGTCAGCGCGTCAGCTACGAGGAGTGTTTCCTGAGGCTTGGCGATTTTAGCGACATCGTCCGCCTCGTTCATCATCTGCTCGTCGAGGGTCGTGCGACCCGCGGTATCGAGGATGACAACATCAAAGCCCTGAAGCTTGGCAGACTGAAGCGCGCGCTTGGTAATATCGACCGGAAGCTGGCCTTCAACGATTGGCAGCGAAGACACGCCAACCTGCTCGGCCAGAATAGCGAGCTGCTGCATCGCCGCCGGACGACGCACGTCGAGCGAGGCGAGAAGAACCTTCTTGCGCTCTTTTTCCTTCAGGCGCTTGGCAAGCTTACCGGTTGTAGTCGTCTTACCGGAACCCTGCAGACCGGCCATCATGATAACAGCTGGCGGAGAGTCGATTTTCAGCTTGGCCGCGGTGCCGTCTTCATCTTCACCGCCCAGCATCTCAATGAGTGCATCGTGGACGATCTTGATGACCATCTGGCCCGGCGTGACCGATTTGATCACCGCTTCGCCAACAGCTTCTTCACGAACCTTGGCGATAAAGTCTTTTACAACTGGCAGCGCGACGTCGGCCTCAAGAAGAGCGACGCGGATTTCACGCATTGCATTGCTGACATCTTTCTCTGACAGCGCACCGCGACCCGTCAGGCCGTCAAACACACCCGTCAATCGATCTGTCAAAGCATCAAACATGCGACTTCCTCTTAGCTGTTCCCGTGATCCCTCACATATGGGTGCAGCACTTAAAGCAAAAAGCCCCGCCGGGCGAGACTTCGCTGGGCGGGGTGCACGCCCGCAAGATCGGGAATGCGCGAAAACCAATAATTTCCGCTGGCTTTAGTGTAAAATCACATCTGAGTCAAAAATTCTGTGGCCAGGCTCAGGAACCAACCCTGCTACCGGAAGTTAACAACCGGTGAAGGGAATACTCATGACCAAGTCACTCGCTACATCCGCACTCGCCGCCGTATCTATCGCCTGCCTCGCACCCCTAGCGAGCGCCCAGTCGGCTGGCGCATACGCTGACACATGGCTGACCCGCGATGATGGCAGCATGATTGAGGAAATGTCCGGCGTTGTCTGCCCGACATCAGTTGACGACTTCACCCGCGTCGAAACTGCCGCTTACAGCGAAGGCGGCTTTTGCGCCTATGAAGCTGGCACTAAGGCCACTGATTTTACCGTACAGTTCTACGCAGCCGGTCCACATGACACCGAAGAAGAGCTGGTACGCACGCTTGCCCATTTCGAAGACAATGGCGCTATCGCCAGCATGACCTATAGCGTCGGCTGTGAAGCCAATATGGCATCCGTGGCAACG
Source organism: Ponticaulis sp. (assembly GCF_029210165.1). Taxonomy (NCBI): domain Bacteria; kingdom Pseudomonadati; phylum Pseudomonadota; class Alphaproteobacteria; order Hyphomonadales; family Hyphomonadaceae; genus Ponticaulis; species Ponticaulis sp. The sequence goes on along the minus strand of NZ_JARGNT010000001.1, from coordinate 1,047,386 downwards.
GGCGGCTCGTCCATCGCATCGCTTACGGCGAGCTTCCGCGACTATCAGGTTGAGGATGATCTGCGCTGCCTCGTTCTGGAAGCAGATGATAGCTCCGTCTGGGTAATCAGCCTGCAACGTGCTGGCGACTACTTCATCTCGACGGTGAGCGCTGCCCCGAATGGCGATCAGAGCGAAATTGCGCACATGGTCGATGCGTCATCGCACTTCCACGCGGCACAATTTGCTGGTCCGGCGGTATAAACACCTTCGTCCAACGGACTTTTCAGACAGCCCCTTTTCTGGCCTATTCATAACCGGCCGGATGAGGGAGCCCTGTCATGAATTTCAAAGCCGTTTCAATGCTTTCAGCCGCTTTACTGATAGCGGGCTGCCAGACGTCAGCGACGACCGGCTCCTCTGATAATCGCACCACCGCCAGCTGGGCCTTTCTGGAAGGCGGCGACATTCGTTTCAGCGAAAATAATGGCGTCTGCCCCATGCTGATTGGCGCGTTCACCCGAACCGACATGTCTACACTTCCTTCATTTCAGGAAGATGGCAGCATGCGAATTGACGGGATTTGCACCTATCGCGCCGCAGATGCTGGTGCGCACATCACCACATATTTCTATGAAACGAATGGCACCGATCAGCAGGTCGAGCTGCTAAACGTGGTGCGCGCCATTTCCGGCTCCCAGCCTGTGACGCCGCTTGAGGCGGAAAGTGATGCCTGTTCAGCCATGGTCAACGAGGCCACCGGCGCCCAGAACACAGACGAACTGAATTGCATTGTGATGAGCGCGCCGGAGGTCAGGGCGATGACCTATGCGGTTCTCACATCAGATGGCAGCTATTTCACGAAATTGCGGGCCACAACGCGGCCTGCCACCCCGCATGCGACAGCCGTGACAGAAGATGCAATCGCGGCGTTCTATGCCGCGCAGCCATAGACCACGCGATTACTCCATCTGATGGAACTCGCCGGAGAACCTCAGCTGGACTTCATCGCCCACAAGGCCTGCATATTGGCCAAGCCCGAAATCACTCCGGTTGAAGCTACCTTCTGCATTAAAGCCGACGGTATATTTGCCCGTGAGCGCAACGAAAGCACCGCCATTAAAGATCAGCCTGATCTCTACAGGCTGCGTTTGCCCGTTCAGTGTCAGATCGCCTGACAAAACACCCGTTCGTTCGTCCACGCGGGTAATTTCACGCGCCCTGAACACAGCTTGCGGGTGCTCTTCCGCGTTGAACCAGCCATCACCGCGCAGCGTCTCTGAAAAGGCTTCGGTCGACACGAACAGCGAGTTCACATCAATCACCATCTCGAAGTCGGATGCTCCGGTCAGGCTATCATCAACCGAGAAATTCGCATCAAACGTATCAAAGCGGCCATACAGAAGTGAAAGCCCCATATGGTTGATCGCAAAATAGAGATGCGCATGCTGCGGATCGAGCTCATAAGAGCCAGGGCGAAGCGCTTCAGGGCCGTTGCGAACCTCCGACAGCGCCAGTGATGACAGTTCGGGAAAATCTGGCAGTGACGCGCAGGCCGAAACCAGCGCTGCACCGCCAAGAGCAAAATATCGAACCTGTTTCCAATGCCACATGCCGATCTCCCTATCTCTTATATAACATAGTTCGATCCGACATTGGACTAGTCGGCCCCTAAGCGCCTTCAGTGATGTTCATAATGGCGTCCATCGGGCCCGGCGCATCCTCTTTCCAGGAATGCGGTGGCCCCACGGTGATGCCACCATCCACCGTGATGCTTTCACCGGTAATGAAGCCAGAGGCATCGGAGGCGAGGAAGGCCACCATTTCCGCAATATCACGCGCCTGACCTGCCCGACCCGCAGGTTGAATGCCTGCCGCGGTTTGCGAAATCAGCGCCGCCAGCTGGTCAGCCTGCTCACGCGGAAGGCCCAGTGTTGCGCCGAAAATAGACGTCGCAATCAGGCCCGGACGGATTGCATTCACACGGATTTTGTATTTCCCGAGTTCGGCAGCCGCCATTTTAGAGAAATGCGCAACGCCCGCCTTCGCGACCGAATAGGTCAGCGGCGCATAACCTGCGGAAATCGCAGAGACCGAGGATGTGTTGATGATAGAGCCGCCACCGCGTTTCTTCATAAGCGGGATCGCATATTGCGTGCCCATAAAGACCGACTTCAAAAGCAGGTTCATGATCTTGTCGTAGTCGTCGAAATCGAGCTCTTCAATGCCCTCGCGCGGCCCGCCTATACCGGCATTGTTGAAGAGGATATCGAGCCCGCCAAACTCGTCTTCAGCCGCCTGAATAAGCGCTTTTAGCTGGTCTGCATCGGTTACATCGCAATGGCGGTAGGCAACCTTGTCTTCGCCAAAACGGGCAATGAGTGACGCGCCTTTTTCGTCCTGCAGATCACCTGCAACGACTTTCGCGCCATACTCAATCAGACATTCGACAGTGCCAAGGCCAATACCACTCGCGCCGCCGGTCACAACGGCGACTTTGCCCTCAAGACTTAGGGTCATGTTTCTCTCCCTTAGATGGCCGGTCATCTTTTGCGGACCGGTCCGGATGTAAAAAGCCCGGTGAGCGTATCACCGGGCTTGAAGTTTGCTAGGTCAGAACAACGACTTTACCTGTCGCCTTACGATCTGACAGATGCTTGATCGCATCACCCGCCTGATCAAGCGGGAAGGTTTTTGAGACGTGCGGCTTGATCTTGCCTTCCTTGTAGAAGTCGAACAGCTCTTTCACATCGGTCTCATACTGATCAGGGAACTGACGCACCCATGCACCCCAGAATACGCCGCGAATATCGCAGGATTTCAGAAGTGTGAGGTTCAGTGGAATCTTCGGGATACCTGCCGGGAACCCGATAACAAGGTAGCGACCTTCCCAGTTCAGCGCGCGAAGCGTTGGTTCTGCATAGTCGCCGCCAACCGCGTCATAGACGATATCCACGCCGCCGCCGGAAATTTCCTTGATCTGGTTGGAAAGTTCTTTCTGCTGACCGCGGTCCAGCTCGCCAGTTGGGTAAACCAGTCCGACATCAGCACCTTTGGAGAGGCAGAAATCGACCTTTTCCTGCGTTGAACAAGCCGCAATGACTTTAAGGCCCATGGCTTTGCCGAGCTCGATCGCCGCAACACCGACACCGCCGGCCGCGCCGAGAATGAACAGCGTTTCGCCCGGCTTTGGATCGCCGCGGCGCTTCAGGCCATAATAGGATGTACCGTAGGTAAGAATGAAAGCAGACGCTTCATCAAATGGCATTTCGTCAGGAATTGGAATGCAACGGTTTGCGTCGATTTCCAGCTCTTCACGGAAGCCGCCCCAACCGCATGACCCGATCACGCGCTGACCTTCTTTAAGGGACGTCACCTCTGCGCCGACCTTCGTCACAATGCCCGAGACTTCGCCGCCCGGAGAAAAAGGACGTTCCGGTTTGAACTGATAGCGGTCTTCGATGATCAGAGAGTCAGGGAAGTTCACGCCTATGGCTTTGACTTCAAGTACAACCTGTTTTGGACCCGGCTCCGGAGAGTCCAGATCAACGATTTCAAGTGTTTCAGGTCCACCGGGTTGTGTAGAAACCACAGCCTTCATTTTTTATTCTCCGCATGACACAAAAATGTTGTATTTCTTATGGCGCGGACGGTAGCTGACTGCCTTTCATCTGTGAAGTCGTCGCAAGATGCATAATTGTAATAGAGTCTATTATGTCTGACCCGGTCTGGGCCATTGCAATCCACGGAGGCTCCGGCCCCAGCTATAAAGACGACTACTCTGATGTGTCTTCGTCGATGAAGAAGATTCTCGAAGCCGCAAGGCGCGATCTTCGCAAAGGCGCAAGCGCACTGGATGTTGTGCAGGAAGCCGTGCACGAGCTGGAAGATTCAGGGCTTCACATTGCCGGTCGCGGCTCCAGCCCGAACACTAAAGGCAAATGGGAACAAGACGCTGCCATTATGGATGGCTCGAACCGTCGCGCAGGCGCCGTAGCGGCCATTCAGGGATATAAAAACCCGGTCGATTGCGCACGCGCTGTGATGAAACACTCCCACCACATCCTGCTTTCAGGCAAAGGCGCGGAAAAATTCCTGAAGAAGCGCGACCTGAAAACCATTGGCAATCCGCACGGCTATTATCGCCCGATTATCAGCGATGCATCCTATGATGACGGCACGCATGGTACGGTTGGCGCAGTTGCACTGGACTCAGAAGGCCGTCTTGCTTCGGCCACCTCGACAGGCGGTCTGACCAACAAGCCGCCGGGACGTATCAGCGATTCAGCACAGATCGGATCCGGCACATGGGCCGACGAGCGCGTTGCAGTATCCTGTACCGGTCAGGGCGAATACTTCATGCGCGTCAACGCAGCCTCGGATGTGTCTGCCCGCATCCGCTATACGCGGTCTGATCTGGAAAATGCGACGGCCTGCGTACTGGAAGAAATCTCACTTCTGGGTGGACAAGGCGGCCTGATTGCGATTGATCGGCTCGGTCGTGTCGCGATGCCCTTCAACACAAGTATTATGAAGCGCGGATTTGCGACCTGGCGTGACGAGTTTGACGTAAAGGTATTCTGATCGTGCGTGGCTATTTTGCAATCGGGGCGGAAGGTATTTCCAAGCCCATGAATCTTGGCGCGATCATGCGCACAGCACATGCCTTTGGTGCTAATTTCGCGTTTTCGGTCAACGCCGCAGATAAAATCCGTACCGTCTATAAAGCGGACACGTCGAAAAGCTTCGAGCACGTCCCGTATTATCAGTGGGACACAATCGACGATATGGCCCTGCCACGTGGCTGCACGCTAGTTGGTGTCGAGCTCACTGACGATGCCGTTGATCTGCCAAGCTTTCGCCACCCGACGGCGGCCGCATATGTTCTGGGCCGCGAACGTGGCAGCCTGACCCCTGAAATGATCGAGAAGTGCGCCTTCACGGTAAAAATCCCGACCAAATTCTGCGTGAACGTGTCCGTCGCCGCGGCGCTGGTCATGTATGACCGCATGATTTCCATGGGGCGCCATGCCGAACGCCCGATCAAACCGGGCGGGCCAATGTCCAAGCGCGAGCTTGATGCGCTCCAGCGCGGACGCCGCGTTTAAGCCTCAGGGCAGGTTTAGCTGCCAGCTCACGCCAAACTTGTCCTGAATCCAAGCAAACATCCGGCTGAAATCATAGTCATCCAGCGGCATGAGCGGTTCACCTTCCGCGCACAGGCGGTCATGCACGGCGACAAGCTCTTCTTCGGTTTCGAAGTTGATGAAGATCGACATGGACGGCGTGAACGAGAACTGGTGCACGTTCGGGCTGTCGGTGAGCATGATATTATGATCACCGATCACGATGCGCGTTGGCAGCAGCTTACCTGCCAACTCACCGGATTCTTCGGGATACCGATTCACCTCTGAAACTTCCATGTCAGGAAAAACCTGACGATAAAAATTCAGCGCCGCTTCCGCGTCGCCGGTGAACATCAGATAAGTGGAAACGTGCATGTCAGACCCCGGCAGTAAAAACTTACTGCCCGGTTCTAACCGAAGATTTTCTGAATCACACCCATAAAGCCGGAGAATTTCAGGCCACCATCTCGCACGATGAGCGCGATACATACGCCATCCTCGTCCGCGACAGGACGGTGCTCGCGGCCTTCGCCGGACACAGCCAGATCGCCAGGGCCATAAGATCCCGCCTCATCGCTGAAGCCACCAGACACGACCAGCGTATACTCAAAGCCGGAGTGTGTGTGCTTTGGTGCGCCATGACCCGGCTCGAAGCGGATCAGCTCTGTTGTTACATCAGGGCTAACTTCAAGCGGCATGACGCGGATACCCGGTCCACCGAACTTCCAGCCGGAGTGTACTGACGTTTCCAGAACAATATCCTGAAGCGGATCTGGAAGGCTCACGAGCTCATTGATCATCGTCGCAGCAGAGCGCGCCGCCTGACGTGATGTCTCATTGCTGAGGCCTAGCTCGTCGATTTTCGCGAGCGCACGGTCCACCGCCTGAAACGACATTGGCGCCGGTGCTTCGCGTTCAAGAAATTCGCCTGCAATCACATCTTCCAGCTCTGGCTGGATTGCCTGATTTTCTGTCAACGCTTTACGCGTATCGATCAGAAGGCGCAAAGCCGGATCAAGAGTTCCAGCGGCATAGGCGCTGTAGAATTCCTGTCCCAGATCTGTTTCTTCCACGTCTCTTCTCCAAAAGTCTTTTATCCGACGCTGGCCGGAAAGCCCGTAGTTTTCAGCCGTGTTCAGCTGTTTTTTCTAAAGTTCCCTACTCAATGTGGAACGAAGTCTCTCAAAGGCGAGTCGGATTCGTGATTTTACTGTACCCAATGGCAGTTGCTTGCGTTCAGCGATCTCCGAATGGGACAAACCTTCGTAGAAAGACGCCATGACAAGTTCCACCTGTTCTTCCGGAAGCGTCTTCAGCGCCTCGCGAACATTCTCTTCGATCTCGAGGAGTTGATAGCTCTCTTCAGGCTCAGGCAATTCCGCCGGAGAGAGCATCGGTTCGTCCGGCTGGGCATCCAGGTGCCGCTGACGACGAAAGGCATCAATGTGACGGTTGCGGGCAATGCGGAAAATCCACGTTGTCGGTGAAGCCTGCTTCGGATCGTACTGTTCGGCCTTGCGCCAGACAGTGACCATCACCTCTTGCACGATTTCTTCGGCCTGCATGTCATCTGCGCCCAGACGCATGAGAAAGCTCTTCAGGCGGGGCGCATAATAATCGAACAGAAGACGGAAGGCGCCTTTGGATTTGCTCTCGGCAATATCGCGCAACGCAAGCGCAAAGGCTTCGCGCTCGCTCTTACCCAATCCTGGCTTGTTCGGAACCGGATCGAGCAAGACATACCTCCCAGAAACTTACTAAACCGCGTACTCGACCTTAACAGAAAGATCGTCACTGCACAGATAGGTTGGAACCTTGTCGCGTACAGATCATATTAACGACTACGTCACAAGTTTACACTAGTCATTAAGGACTAAAGAGGGAATGATTTCAGAATGAAGCGGTTTGTCGCAGCTTTCACCCTGCTCGCATCCACAATACTGCCAGCGCAGGCCTTTGAATATGTAGGCGCTTTTCGCGACTGGACCGTCTATCAGGACATTGTAAACGGCGAGTCCGTTTGCTTTGCCGCAACGCGCGCCGAAGACCTTGCGCCGCGCAATGTAGAGCATGGCGACGTGGTCTTCTTCGTCACCTATTTCCGAAATTCTCAGCTGCCTCAGGCCAGCCTGCGTGCGAACTTCAATTTCCGCGAAGATTTGCCCGCGACGGCGGAAGTCGGCGGTCGGTCATGGATGATGTACACGGCCCGCAACGAGATCTTCGCGAACAATTCAGACGAACGCGCCATTGAGGACGCGATCAAACGCGGCTCCGAGCTTCGTCTTGAAGCCGTATCCGAACGCGACACCGAAGTGGCCTACCATTTCTCTCTGGCCGGTTCATCCGGCGCAATCGACCGTGCCCGGTCTCTGTGTAGCTGATCACTCATAGCTGATCTGTGAACTCGGGATTTGGCCGGTGCGGCCTTTTATGATATCAGGCCGGTCTTCCGGAGATTGATACATTGACCCAGAGCCTCGACATTTCACACGCGGCAAACGCCGACCGTGCTTCCTGCGTTAAAGAAAACCTCGCAGGGATTGGTTTTGACGCGCTTAAAAAGACGCTTGAAGACCGCGGCATTGAGCCGAAAAAGGTCAATATGCGCGCGCGCCAACTCTGGCGCTGGGTGTATCATTACGGTGTCCGCGATTTCTCCGGCATGACCGATATCGCCAAAGCGCAGCGCGCAGAGTTCGAAGACTGGTTCGAGCTGAAACGCCCTGAAATCACAGAGGCGCTGGTTTCTGTTGATGGCACGCGCAAATGGCTCATCGAATATGGCCCGAACACAGAGGCCGAAACCGTCTTCATTCCGGATGTGGGCCGGGCCGGTGCGCTTTGCGTTTCCTCTCAGGTCGGCTGCACGCTGAATTGTTCTTTCTGCCATACCGGCACTCAAAAGCTCGTTCGTAACCTGACAGCGGCAGAAATCGTCCGTCAGGTCATGGTTGCACGTGACGCGCTGGAAGAATGGCCGACCTCGAACGAAAACCGCAAGCTGACCAACATTGTCTTCATGGGCATGGGCGAGCCGCTCTATAACCTCGATAATGTCGCTGAAGCGATCGACACGATCAGCCATAATGAAGGCATTTCATTCGGTCGCCGCCGCATCACGGTCTCTACAGCCGGTGTCGCGCCGCTCATTCCAGAGCTTGGCCGCCGCACGAACGCCATGCTCGCCATTTCGCTGCACGCGACGAATGACGATCTGCGCAACGAGCTGGTGCCGATCAACAAGAAATACCCGCTGAAAGAGCTGTTCGAGGCGATCCGCGAATATCCGGACCTCGGCAACTCCAAAAAGGTGACATTCGAATACGTCATGCTCAAGGGCGTGAACGATTCCGTCGCCGAGGCGAAAGACCTGCTGCGCCTGCTTCGTGGCACACCGGCGAAAATCAACCTCATTCCGTTCAACCCATGGCCGGGCTCTCAGTATGAGTGCTCTGACTGGGAGACGATTGAGAACTTTGCCGAAGTTCTGAACCGTGCAGGCTATTCATCGCCGATCCGCACACCGCGCGGCCGCGATATTCTTGCCGCCTGCGGTCAGCTGCGCTCTGAAAGCGTCAAGCAGAAAGCCTCAGACCGTCGCAAGGCTGAACTGGCCGCGAAAGCTGCAGCTGAAGGCACCGCAGCGGAATAAGCACGTTCCTAGCTTCCCATTGTGAGCAATTTCGTGTCTGGTCGCCTGACTTTTTCAGGGGACAGACATGACTTTCAGGCACGTGCTACTCGGCTTTTCCGCACTCACGCTTTCTGCACTTGGCGCGCATGCCCAGTTTGAGCTGCCCGAAGGCACAAGCGTCGAAACCAGCGTGCAGATCACCATGCGTGATGGCGCGCGCCTGAACGCGGATGTCTATCTGCCCGCACAAGGCTCAGGCCCTGCGCCAACCATTCTTGTTCGCACGCCATACGACAGCGAAATGACCTCGCGCACCAGCCTGCACCAGCAGCTTCTGGAAAGCGGGTATGCCATAGTGGAAAGCCATGAGCGCGGCCGCTATTTCTCTGACGGCACCTATGTGATGCTCAGCCATTCAGTTGAGGACGGCACTGACCTGATGGACTGGATCGTGGCGCAGGACTGGTCGAACGGCGATATCGGCACACTCGGTTGCTCGTCTTCTGCTGAGATCCAACTGCAAATGGGTGTGGCGGGCCATCCGGCGCTACGTGCAATGGTGGCCCAATCGACTGGCGTTGGCGTGGCTGAGGCAGGCCCCTTCCGCGAGCAGGGTAATTTCTGGCGCGGCGGCGTCTGGCAGCAGGGCTGGATGGATTATTTCCTCGCCTCGACAGTACAGAACTGGCCGCAACTGCCTGAAGGCCTGTCTGACGAAGAACGTCAGGCACTCACCGATGCGTTTGAACTCTCAAACCTGAACTGGGCCCGCGATAAAGCCGAGTTCGACGCCCACCGAATGGACCTGCCTATGGTGGACATCGCGGCCAATATGGGCGGACCACAGAATGAACTGCGCAGCTATCTGGAAGCAGGCCTGATAGATGACAGCTGGGGTGTCAACCGCGTCAGCGAAGGCGAGATGATCGCCGTACCGACGCTGTGGACCGAAGCCATGTTCGATATTTCGGCCCGCTCTACGGTGGCGTATTTCGACTGGAACCGCCAGGCCAACCTTGCCGAAGGGCGCAACAATCAGGCCATGCGCATTACCCAGGGCAGCCATTGCGGCCATGGCCGTATCGAAGAGGACGCGAAGATCGGCGATCTGGAACTTGGCGCCATGCGCTATGACTATGACGCCGAAGTACTTGGCTGGTTTAACCGCTGGATGATGCCGGACGTCGAAACAGAGCCGATGCAGACCGCCTATACGGCCTATCTCGGCGATGGCGGCTGGCTCACCTCGGACGAGGCGATCCAGTGGGGCGGTGAGCGCTTTAATCTTGGCGCAGGCGGAACGCTTGCGGCGCAGACAAGCGCGGCTGACACGTTCACCTATCTCTATGATCCGGCAAATCCCGTACCGAGCCTTGGCGGCGAGATTGGCGGCACAGGCACCGACCATCATGATGGCAGCTTCGACCAGACCGAACTGGAAGCCCGTGACGACGTCATTACCTTCACCTCTGAAGTACTTGAAGAACCAATGGCGCTTTTCGGATATATCGAAGTCGGCCTGTCCGTCTCCTCCGATGCATCGGACACAGACTTCACAGTAAAGATCGTCGATGTGTTCCCGGACGGACGCGCAATGAATATCGGCGATTCCATTCTGCGCATGCGCTATCGCGATGGCATGGAGAGCGAGGTCTTTATGGAAGCGGGTGAAACCTACAACGTCACTCTGCCGCCAATTTTGATGTCTCGCCGGATCGAAGCCGGCCACGCTCTACGGGTGGAGGTGTCATCCTCCAACTTCCCGAGCTATGCCCGCAACCTGAATACGGCTGCCGACCCCTACACCTCGACTGAGTTTCAGGTCGCAGAAAACACGATCCATGTGGGCGAAGGGGCGGAAACTTACATAAGCCTTCCTGTGGTCGACGAGTAGAAGCACCAACGCCCCGGAAGGCCTCAGGCCAACCGGGTGTTCAGGAATTCGAGGGATTCTGTCGCTTTATAGTGCAGGGAAATAAGTGTGCTGCGCGCGGTGTCATCGGCGCGCTCCATCACATCGGGCGGCGGATACCAATGCTGCAAGCAGCGGAAGAAGGCGGGATAGGTAGGACTTCTCATTTGTGCTCGGCACCGTTTCTCACCTGCGGTTCGAAGGCCTGCGCCTGCGCGTTCGCTTGTGAGTACGCTGATACGCGGCGCGGTCAGTTCATCTTCGCTCAACACGAAAGCGCCAGAGAGGATATGTGCCGCAAGACGGGTGGCGTGCGCCTCTGCATTTGCGATGGCATCCGGCAGGCGCTTCAGCCGCCTCATGAGGCGCGAACAATCAACGACCTGCCAGTCATAGGGCTCAAACGGGCGTGGGCTGCGCTTACCCCTGCGCCGCGCTGAGGCGCGCGGTGAGAACGCAGTAAAGCTACCCTTTGAAGGACGTTTTTCCTGATGTTCGGCAAAGATGGAATAGGGGCGTTTACGCGGCGGCGTACGCGCTGGCCGGTCAAGCCAGGCTTCCACCTCTTTACGCCCGGTTTCACTGCCCAGAAGCTCGCCAGCCAGAAACAGAAGGAAACAGCGCAGCGCATATTCGGCCCGCGCGATGAGCTTGCGGAGCGTACGCACATAGGTGTGCTCCATCTGCGTCCACGGCTCGTTATAGGTTTCGGGCGGATTGGGGTGAAGATAGCCGTCCAGATGCGCGGCGGCGCGGGTGTGAAGGGCCTTTAACTCCTCTGCATACGCCTCTGGCCCGGACGGGTCCGTGGCGGGCGCGATCACGCGATGCAGGGTGTAGGCCTCTTCTGTCATGAGGCTGATTATGGCGTCGAGGTTCTGGGGTTGGATAAGGTTTTCGACCGGCAGGTTCCAACTAGAGACACGTACCGAAAGAGAGGTCTAAGCCTGGATGCCCACCTATGTGGGCATTTTCGGTACTCAAATCGGCACTTCGCATCCACACCGCAGGTTCCCGTGGAGACGGGAACCCATGCTTAGATGGTGAAACATGCACTGGTGGCGGGGGCTAAGCTTAGATGCCCTTCTGCAAGGGCATCTTCGGTGCGTGGAGCAAATGCCTAGTGATTAAGTTGCAGGTATAGGTCGATCCAATCAGGGTTCTCTTCTTCAATGAGCCGGATTTTCCACGCCCTATTCCACTTCTTGATCTGGTATTCGCGCGTTTTGGCAGCATCGCGCGCGTCATGCAGCTCATACCAGACGAGACGATTTACATGATAGCGGCGCGTGAAAACGGCGCCGCGTCCTTCCTTATGGGCATAAACTCGCGAGGCGATATCATCCGTGTGGCCACAATAGAGTGTGCCGTTTTTCTGGCTCGCAAGCAGGTAGACGTAAAATGCCATTCATAGATTGAAGGGCAGAACGGCCATTGTTGGAAGGGCAATATTGAAACGCCGCAGGTTCCCGTGAAGACGGGAACCAATGCTTAGATCGAGAGGTATGTGCCGAAAGAGAGGTCTAAGCTTGGATGCCCACCTGCGTGGGCAGCTTCGGTGCTTGTGGCGACCCGCTCACTTAAAGCGCTTACCGTTCTCATCCCAGATGCGAACAATGCCGGACTGTGAGGCGACGGCCATGAGCGTGCCATCTTCGGCAAACAGGCGCGCTTCGCCATGCACAAAGCCGTCATGAATGCCCTGAATATGCAGGTCTGCGCACACCCATTCGGTTGGTACAATCTTGCGAATACGAATGGTGTTATCGAGCGAGTTTGCGCCCGCCTGCAGGCCCAGCGCATTGCCCGTCGCGCCCGGCACGAAATCGGCGATCACAGCCAGCATGGTGGCATCAATTGGCGTGTTCGGGTCCATCGGACGGGACCAGAGCACGGCGCGGCCATCTTCTGACAGGCCGCCCTCATTACGCTTCTTGCCATAACGGCCATGGGCAACGCGGGTGTGCAGACGCTGCTGCAGATCATCCGGCTCATCATCCACCTTCGGGCGGAAGCGCGGCAGAGCCTCGCAATCCATTGGCGGGGCCACATCCGGCATTGTGAGCCATTGATGGTCCAGCTCTTTCCCACGCGAGCCGACGGCCGCGTTCACCGTGTAAATCTCGCGGTCACCCACATGGCCGAGCACGCGCGCCTGCGTGATATTCTTGCCCTCGGTCGCCGCGCGTACATCCACATTCACCGTCTCGCCAGGCTGGGCGAAGGAGAGATACTGCGCCGTCGCCCAGATCAGCGGACGCTCATGGGTGAGCTCCAGCGCGCGGATCGCAGAGGCAAGGCCCACACCGCCAAACAGGAATTTATGCTTTGGCGGGCCCACCGAAATGCCCATGGAGACATCAAGCGTCCATTTGTTCGGGTCGTCAGTCGGGTCGAGATCAAAGAAACGGGTGGTATCAGATGCAGTCGTCATAGGGTGGAGATAGTCAGCTAAACCCGCACCGCGCAAGCCTCTCCTTAGGGAATTGCCGGTCGATTACGCCGCTAGTCGCGAAGACGGGTCGTCACGCCCTCACCGCCGCGCAGAATACCGCCAATCGTCCAGCCGCCTTCCTGCTCTGTGACGGCAATTTCAAGCTGGTTCTCACCAGCGGAAAGATAGAGCGGGACGGTATCATTAAAGCCCGCCGTGCCGAGGAAACGGTAATCCCGCGTCAGGAATACATCCGAACCGGAATAGAGAAGCGCGCCATTCAGGAAAACGCTGGCCTTATCGGAGAATGCCAGATCGAGCAGCACCATTTGCGGCTCTGGCGAATTCACCGTGACGGACGCAAAGATGGTGTTTGCCTCAGGTGAGAGCGGCGCAAGCTGGTTCATATCCACAAGCCCTCTATGGCCTGCAGACAGCGCGTCTCCATAGACAACACCCTCGGGACTGATCGCCGCCTCAGCAGGCATTGGCGCGCTGAATGACCAGTCCGCAATGAGGCCCTCTGTCGATAACGGCTCCTGCGGGGGCGGCACCAGAGCGGAAATGTCTTCCACCTCAGACGAGAAGCTGAGATTGCGGAAGCGGCGCTCGCCCCGCAAAGACCCGACGCCAATCTGCCCGGACGCAGGTTCGCGGATGAGATCGCCAACCGCAGCGACGACCTCGCCATTCACGCGCAAAATGGCCTGATCGTCAGACACGATCAGTTCTCCGCTCACCCATTCCCCCATGGTGACGTTCGTCACGCCCGCGAAACCTTCGCCCTGATAGATTTGATAAGCCTGATGCCCGTTATAGCGTGGGTGATACTGCCATGCATCCGGATTGCCCTGCTGGTGATGGCGCAGATAGAGGATTTCACCGTTTTGCGCGTCCGGCGCGCGGAACAGAAATCCGGTAAAGGCCCGCCCCGGCGACATCCAAAGCTCAAAAGTCGTGGTGCCGTTTTTGTGATCTGGAAGGTCGAGCCATGTGATGCCGTTCTCGGTTATGATCAGCTCTTCATGCGCGTGGCCATCGGCGATTGCCGGCGCAGTCAGGGCAATGCAAGAGGCGCAGATAATGCAGGCCAGTCGATACAGCATGTCGGTCTCTCCTTCGTTAGAGAGGCTCGCTCGCATGTCGGGCGCTGCGCGTATTGAAGATTTCGGCCACGCCTCGCTTTGCCTGCCATTTTGCGACCCGCTGGGCGAATATCGCTGGAATGACCGGCCCGAAGACCTGCCGCGCGGCGTGGAAAGCCTCTGGATTTATGGCGGGGCGGGCCGCACGCTGTCGCGCCAGACGCTCACCGGCCATTGGAAAACCTGCCTTGCGGTATTTCGCCGGTTCGGCTCTGACGGCCGCGCGGAAGATGTCTCGCTTCGTCTGCTCGGGCCTGTAACGCAGCCGGTCTCTCAGGACACGCCGCACGGGCTGGAGATTATCGCCGCACGGCTTTTCCCTGAATATGCGATCCCTTTGCTTGGCCTCAGGCCGTCAGAGGTTTCAGATACTAATCCGGACTGGCCGAACCATCTTGCGCTCTCGGGCGATCATCTGCGCAGGCTGGCTGAGAGCGGCGTAGCGGCAGAGACGATTGCAGTAGAGTTGCTGCGCCTCATCTCCCGTCAGATCGAGACAGTTGCACCGGTAGCGAGCGGCATGTTTACGGCGCTACAGGCTATTCGTGAGCATAACGGGCAAATGGACATCAACGCGCTGACAGAGTTTGCAGATATGTCAGCGCGAACGTTGAGACGCTCCAGCACAGACCGGATCGGCCTTTCGCCCAAAGCCTATGCGCGCTATGTCCGCCATCAAAGACTGGTCCAGACCGCGATGCGCTTCAAAACGCCTGACTGGGCGGACCTTGCCTATGACTTCGGGTTTTCAGATCAGGCGCATATGGCACGCGATGTGAAGGCCATGTCCGGCCTTACGCCTGCCGCCCTGCACAGGCAGCGGACTAGAATATGTAGTTCAGACAGATATAGCCGTTTCATCGCATGACTCCGCCCATGACTTATAGGTCTCGACCCGGGACTGATGCAGGCGTTCTCGTCGTCGCAAATTAAATGGCCGAAACAGAGCGACGCCGGCGATCCAGATGATGGGAAGGAGCCAGGAAGCTTCGCCAAAAACCGCGAGCAACAGAACAATAATGACACTGAGCAATGTCATAAGCGATAGCCATCTCGGACTTTCGCTCACGATAGTGGCGCGCTGTTGATCAAACTTAACAGTCGAATATAGATACAGCCTTCCCAACAGGTGAGATGAGAAACGGCTCTCCCGTACGTGGAAGGTCTTATCTTTCAGACCATCGCAACAGAATTCGAATTCATCTTCGAGTCTTGGTTCCAGAAATTCGTGAATTCGATCGAACCTGCGAATGGCTGGCTTCCAAATATCCAGGTCATACAGGTTCGTCGAATTCTGAGACATTGAGATAAAGACCTCTAAAACCCGTAGGCTTCTTTGTATTCAGGGTCTTTCTGGGCGACGAGTTTCGCAAGGTCGACAATGACTTTCGCCTGTTTCCAGGTCGCATCGTCCTGCATTTTACCGTCGAGCATCACAACGCCTGTGCCATCCGGCATGGCTTCCAGAATGCGTGCCGCAAACTTCACTTCGTCAGGGTCTGGTGAGAAGACCTTTTTAGCAATATCGATCTGGTTCGGGTGAAGTGACCATGCACCGTCACAGCCGAGCAGGAAGGCATTGCGGAATTGCTGTTCGCAAGCGTCGAGGTCGGAGATATCGCCGAACGGACCATACATCGCCTTGATGCCAGCAGACGCACACGCATCAACCATACGCGCAATCGTGTAGTGCCAAGGGTCCTGCTGCGCATTCATGCGCTCGCGGCCTTCGACCGGATCTTCAATCACGCGGTAGAACGGGTGGCCGCCGCCAACGCGGGTCGTTTTCATCTTACGGGAGGCTGCAAGGTCCGCCGGGCCAAGACAGATGCCGTGCATACGCGGAGAGGCCAGCGCGATCTGCTCGACGTTTTTCACGCCTTCGGCTGTTTCCAGAATCGCGTGGATGCCGATCGGCTTTTTAATGCCGTGCTTGGCTTCTAGCTGTGCCAGCAGTTGATCGACATAGTGAATGTCCCAAGGGCCTTCGACCTTTGGAATCATGAGCACATCCAACTTGTCGCCAACCTCAGCCAGAAGCGTGGTTACATCTTCCAGAAACCAAGGCGAGTTGAGGCAGTTTACGCGCGACCAGAAGCCTGTATTGGAGGCTTTGAAGTCGACCGTTTTACCGATTTCAACAGCGCCAGCGCGCGCAGCGTCCTTTGCGTCAGCCGGAATAGCGTCTTCAAGGTTTGCGAGGATCACATCGACCTTCTTCGCCATATCCGGAACCTTGGCGCGCACTTTATCAAGATGCGGCGGCACAAAGTGGATCATGCGCTCGACATTCACCGGCTGCTCACGAAGCGGCGCAGGCGCACCAATGGCGAGTGACTTGTAGAATAGCTGTGGCGGTTTCGTCGCTGACATACTGTGTTCCCCGAGGTTTGAAGATGTTTTGTATTTGAGGGGGAAACTATGTCTGCTGCACTGCAATGTGAAGGGAAAATTTCCAGATCGCCCGAAACGCCGCGCCTTTACGGGTTATTTTTTCCGCGACGACTGCGCCAGCGGGTGCGCTGCAGCAAGCATATCCGCCAGATCTTCGGTCAGAAGATGGGTGTAAATCTGGGTGGTTGAGATATCGGCATGGCCCAGCAGAACCTGCACGGTTCGAAGGTCCGCACCGCCCTGCAGCATATGGGTCGCGAATGCATGGCGCAGCGTATGCGGGGAGATTTCAGCCGCGTTCAGCCCCGCTTTCAAAGATCGGTCACGGATAATGTTCTGCAGTGTGCGCCGCGAGATATGCCCGTCCACGCCGCCAGACGGGAAAACAAACCGCTCCGCCGCGTCCCGGTTCTTTTTAGGCAGATGCGCGGGACGCTCAAGCAGCCAGTCATCCAGTGCGCGCTGCGCGGGACCGCCCACAGGACAAAGCCGTTCTTTCTGCCCCTTGCCCAGCACCCGAATATAACCGTCACGCACGGTATGAAGCGCCGCCATAGGCAGTGCGCAGACTTCTGAAGCACGAAGGCCTGCCGAATAGACAAGTTCCAGAATGCAAAGATCGCGGACATTTTTGCTATCCTCGCCTTCGCAGGCGGCCAGCAAAGCCGCCACGTCATCGCGGGAGAGAACCTTCGGGACATGCCGCGTTGCATCCGGAGACGACAAGCCTTGCGCGGGGTTGGTATCACGCAGCCCGTCTTCAACTTCAAACCGGTAGAATTGGCGAAGCGCAGAAATGCGCCGCGCAATGGTCGCCGCCGAGAAGCCTTCGTCAGACAGCGCCCTTTGATAGGCCGTCAGGTCTTCACGGTCCGCGCTGGCAAGGTCTGCTCCCTGCGTAGAGAGAAAGGCGGCCGCATCTTTCAGATCGCGCCGATAGGCCGCCAGCGTATTTTCCGAGGCGGCCCGTTCGACCGCCTGCATTTCAAGATAGGCATCAATCCGGGAGCGATCGTCCGGTGTCACATCAGTTCCTGATCTGGTGGAAGCCGAGCGCCTCAACCGCGAGCGCACGCGCCTCGGTCGTATACCCGGTTGCGCGCAACAACTCGATCACGTCGACAATGTCTTCCGGCGCATATGTATCCGGACGACGGCCAAGCGCACTGACGAGACGTAGAAGTCCCTCACCTGTTGAACCACCGCGGAGACCGGATGTGAGGAGGATTTGCGTCTGGATATCCAGCTGGTCGCCTTCTGACAGCGTATCACCTGCCGTTCCAGACAGGAAATCACGCGCCTCATGTGACAGCACACCGTCCACCATCAAAAGCGAATAGAGAAGCTCTGCTGCGGCAGCTGTCTGGCCATCACCGCTTGCCGCTTGCGCAAGCTGGGTCGATGCAAGGCGCGCAGACGCCGGAGACCTGTCCGTTCCGGACAGAACACGAAGACCATCCACCCAGGCTTTCAGGAAAAGATCCGGCTCCGGACCGCCTTCGATCTCTGACACACGCTGGAAACGGGTCGCCTGGCGCTGATCACCCGCAGCAAAAGCTGCAATAGCGAAGTATTCGCCACTCTGACCGAGCGCATCAAGGTCACGAAGACGCGTCATGACCGGAAGAAGCAGTCTGGCGTTCTCTGAGAAATGAACCGTATTTGACCCCGATTGAGCGAGCGCGCGGCGGATAGCGACAACCAGATCAGCCTCTTCTGTACCGCGGTCGGCGGCCAGTTGAAGCGCCTCATCAAGCGCGTTTACAGGCGCATTGATATCTGGCGCTTCGGTTTCGGCCAGTGCTTCACCCGCGACCGGCAATGGAGGCGCCGGAACCGGCTCGAGGCGATACGCAGAAGACCGCTCCTGCGTTGTCATCAGGCCAGCAAATGTCGCGACATCCGCCATCTGGATGCGAAGCACGCGGGAAATGTCGTTACGGCCAGAAATTTCGCGCGCAAAGCCGGGGTTCAGCCCCTGAAAGCTTTCGTCGCGGACAGGGAAATTGCCCGCAAGCGACAAAGCAGTCGTCAGGCCGGAGGCAAAGCTTGCAGCAGGCAGGCGTTCAATATCACGCTCTGTCGGCTCGGCTGGCATGGTTTGCATCGCGCCGATTGCTGTGGTGATCCACGGATCAGGTGTTCCAAGCTCTGCAGCAAGCTCCAGCGCCAGATTGGCGGACGAATAATTGCCTTCCAGCGCAAAACAACCAGCACGTGCGGCGTAGAGATAGGCGTTGGCTTCAGTGGACGCGCGAACGTTTGAGCAGGCAGACGCGAGGTTACCGCGCAGGAATTGCATTTCGATGCGCGCTTCTCGCGTTGACAAAATACCGTCTGCGTTTGGCAGCTGACGCGCAATCTCTTCATAGGCCTCAAGTTCGCCAAGGCTCCAGATCAGGCGCATACGCTGGGCAAGAAGCTGGTCTGCACCCGCCCCTTCAGGCGCGCGTGACGGCGATAAGAGCACGCGGCGAAGGAAGGTGTTCATGGTTGGCGTCAGGCCGCGTGGGTTGAGGCGCGCAAAGAGCGGCAGAAGATCTTCGGTCGTGCTGCCTTCCCACATAGTAAGTGGCAGAGCGCCGTCAGCACGGGAGATCGTACCGACACCCCATGGGTCGATATCACCGAGTCCGGTACTCTCAAGAAAACTTTGCGCCGAAGCCGTCACCGGCACAGCGCTTACCGCCAGCACGGCGGCAATGGCCGTCAGGCTCTGTTTAAACATCGAGTTCCACCTCAATACGCTGCTCGCCATTCGACGGTGGATTTTTCACCGCACTGTCAGCCAGCCAGAAGATAGCGCCGCCAATCAGGACAACCGCCAGAACGAGAATGATCAGGAAAGCTCGCATTTCAAACCTTTATCGCCTTGCATCATATTTGCTGCACCTCACCTTTATGTATAATCGCGAGTTTTGTGGAGGCGCAAAATCAGATGCGCATAAGTGAAGTGCCTACTGATACTGAAGAATCTGCCCAGAAAGTGGCAAACGGCAAAACAATTGCACTCATCGGTCTGATGGGTGCGGGTAAGTCGTCCGTCGGACGACGCCTCGCCGATACGCTGGACCTCCCCTTTTATGACAGCGACGAACAGATCGAGCTGGCGGCCGGCCTGTCTGTCACGGATATTTTCTCAGTACATGGCGAAACCGAGTTTCGCCGCGGCGAGCAGCGCGTGATTGAGCGCCTATTAGAAGGCCCGCAGCATATTCTCGCGACTGGCGGCGGTGCTTTCATGAACCCGGATATCCGCGCATCGTTGAAACAGCATGCCGTCACAATCTGGCTGCGCGCCGACCTTGAAACGCTCTGGAAGCGTGTCAGCCGGAAAGACGGACGCCCGCTTCTGAAGACCGAAAACCCGAAACAGCGCCTCGCTGATCTGCTGGAAACGCGAAACCCTGTCTATGCAGAGGCCGATATCGTGGTAGACAGCCGCGAAGGACCGCATTCGACAGCAGTCAATGCGATCCTGAAAGCGCTTGAGGATTATACCAAAGCTGATGTCTGAAACTCTGGTTCGTGTCGATCTGGCAGATCGCTCCTATGATATCGTGATTGGCGGCGAGGTTTTATCCTCCATCGCCACGCGCCTTTCCGGCATTATGAAAAAGGGTGCGCGCCGCGTTTTCGTTCTGACGGACGAAAATGTCTGGGACAATCATGGCGACGCACTGAAATCTCACCTTGCGACCGGCGGCATGGAAGCGATTGCCAATATACTGCCTGCTGGTGAGGCGACAAAATCCTTTGCCAATCTCCAGTCGGTTCTCGAATGGATGATCAGCCATGAGGCGGAGCGCAATGACGTGCTGATCGCCTTTGGCGGCGGCGTGATCGGTGATCTGGCCGGTCTGGCAGCAGGTCTGATGAAACGCGGCATGCCCTTTGTGCAGGTGCCGACAACGCTTCTTTCGCAGGTAGACAGCTCGGTTGGCGGCAAAACCGCGATCAATTCCAGCTTTGGTAAGAACCTGATCGGCCTGTTCAACCAGCCCGCTCTGGTTCTGGCCGATATCTCGCTTCTGAAAACCCTGCCACCACGCGAATGGCGTGCAGGATATGCCGAAGTCATCAAATACGGCCTGATTGACCGACCTGACTTCTTCGAGCATCTTGAAATTGCCACACCGGATATCCTGTCTGGCGACGTAAACGCTCTGGCAAATGCCGTGAAAGTCTCGTGCGAATCCAAAGCTGATGTTGTATCGGCGGATGAAACCGAGCGCGGCCGACGGGCGCTTTTGAACCTTGGTCACACATTCGGGCACGCGATTGAAAAAGCGCGCGGATTTGACGGAAGCGTTCTGCATGGCGAAGCTGTCGCGACAGGCATGTGTATGGCATACCGCTATTCCCGCGAGCTGGGCATCTGCCCGGGACAGGATGTTGTGCGCGCCGAACGACTTATCGAGACATCCGGCCTCGCGCCAACCCTCAGCGCCCTTAATACGGGCAGCTTCGAGGCTGAAGAGCTTCTGGAACACATGTTCCAGGATAAAAAAGTAGAATCGGGATCACTAACTTTGATCCTTGCGGAAGGGATTGGTAAGTCCTTTGTGCAAAAAGGAGCAGAAATTGCGCCGCTCCGCGCGTTCTTGGAGGCTGAGACGAAACTCTGATGACCACACTGTGGCCATTCGCTGCCGTTATTTTCCTGCTGTGTCTTTCGGGCTTTTTCTCTGGCTCTGAGACTGCACTCACCGCTGCGTCGCGTGCACGCATGCATGGCCTTGAAAAAGATGGCGACCCACGCGCTGCGCGGGTAAACCGCCTGCTCGCCAATCGCGAAAGCCTGATTGGCGCCATTCTTCTGGGCAATAACCTCGTCAACATTCTGGCATCCGCCATCGCGACGGCTCTCTTCCTTGAGATGTTCGGAGATGCCGGCGTTCCAATCGCTACCGCCGTAATGACGGTGCTCGTACTCGTTTTCGCAGAGGTTCTGCCGAAGACATACGCGATCTCGAACTCCGACAATATGGCGATGGGCGTATCCGGCCCGGTGACCTTCCTCGTGAAGTCGCTCGGATGGATCGTCGCTGTCATTCAGGCAATTGTCGGCGTGACGTTGCGCATTTTCGGCATTCGCACCGATGAAGGCATGGTCTCTGCGGAAGAAGAAATTCGCGGCGCGATCGACCTGCACCACTCCGAAGGCGGCGTGGAGACAGCTGACCGTCACATGCTTGTCGGCGCGCTGGACCTGAAAGACCTCGTTGTCGGCGATCTGATGATCCACCGTAAGAGCATCAATATGATTGATGCCGATGCGCCGGTGCGTGAGATCGTGATGGAAGCGCTTTCCAGCCAGCACACGCGTATCCCGCTCTATCGCGGCAATCCGGATGAAGTTGTCGGCATTCTGCACGCAAAGGACCTGCTTCGCGCCGTTGCCCCTATGCATGGCGACCTGTCAGGGCTCGATATTGCAGGCATTATGCGTGAACCATGGTTCGTACCGGAAACGCTGACCGTTCAGGAACAGCTCGATGCCTTCCTGAAAAAGCGTAACCACTTCGCCCTTGTGGTCGATGAATATGGCGCGCTTGAAGGCCTGATCACGCTGGAAGACATTCTGGAAGAGATTGTCGGCGATATCCGGGACGAGCACGATATTCCGGTTCAGGGTGTGCGCCAGCAACCGGATGGCTCGGTCAATGTCGATGGTGTCGTTACCATCCGCGATATCAACCGGGCTCTTGGCTGGAATCTGCCAGACGAGGAAGCCGTCACGATTGCCGGCCTCGTCATCCATGAGGCACAGACCATTCCGGAACCTGGCCAGCGTTTCTCCTTCCATGGCTATCAGTTCGATATCCTGCGCAAATCCCGTAACCAGATTACGGCCCTGCGCGTGAAACAGGACGAAAGTGTTTAACCCGCGACATTAAAAAAGCCCCGGCAGCAACCGGGGCTTTCTTTGTTATGGGCGTCCTCCCTTGGGGAACTCTTAGAAGCGCGCTGTCAGGGTTGCCTGAAAGGTGCGCGGATTGAGCGGCCGATAGAAGGCCGATCCTGCGAAGATAAAGGCCGTCGGCACTTCTTCATCGAAGATGTTGTTCACGTTGAGACGCAAGCTGATATTGTCCGGCATGCCGAAATCGTTCGGGCCGCCAATATCTACATAGCCGTCAAACACGGTGAATGAATCGACCGGCGCCGTTTCTGAGAATGTCGAGAAGCGCTCGCCAGTAAACTTACCGGACAGGTTCGCAACCAGCCACTCGGTCGGCTCGTAGGTCACGCCGCCCGTGATGATCCAGTTCGGGCTATCCGCAAGCTCAAGACCATTGGCATCCTCAGTGCTGTTATAGGTGAGGTTACCGTTGAAATAGAGCATGTCGTTGAAATAGTCCGGCTGGTAAACGCCGGACAATTCAACACCATAAGCCGTCACTTCACCGCCATTGATGTAGAACGCTTCAGGCTGGCCAGTGGCCGGGTTGATCACGCTCGCTGCGAGAAGCTGGTTATCGAACGAGGTGTAATAGGCCGTCGCCGCACCAAAGAACTGCGAACGATTGGTACGAATACCAATTTCAAAGTTCTCGGCTGTTTCACCTTCAGGGGCCGGAAGCGGTGTCGACGTTGCGTTGTCGAAAATATCGTCTGCACCGCGTGGCAGAGCGAAGTTCTGAGACCACGAACCGAAAATCTGATCCGTTGCGTTCAGATCGTAAACCGCACCGATCATAGGCAGGAAGTTTTCTTCATACTCAGCGGCAATTGATTGCGGCCCGTAGCCCTGAAGACTTCCACCCGGCGCGGTCGCATCACGGATCGCATAGTCATTGAAGTCACGATAACCGTTGAGGGTGTAGTCGACCGACAGGCTCTTAATGCCGACTTCCACATTCAGGCGATCATCAAGGAAGCTCATGACGTCAGAGATATAGAGCTGCGTTGTTTCACGTGTCGTGGTGTAGTTCCGGCGGAAATAAGCGACCTCGTCAAACAGCACGGCGCCATTCTGACTACCGCCAACCTTGTTCAGGCGTAGCTGCGTCCGGTTATAGGTTTCGTCCTCAACCCAGAAACCGGCGGAAATCGTATGGTTCGCAATGCGCCATTCGCCACCTGCAAGGAAGCCTTCACGTTCGCCGCCAACGGTGGAGAGGCCGTACTGGACACCCCGCGGGAATACGACATTAAGGCCCACATTGCTCTGATCGTTATAGCGACCCAACGTGTTGGAGAAGCCATCCGGCGACACGCCAAAACCGTCTTTGTCTTCCAGATAATAGGTCGCGAAGACATCGATGCTGTCAGTCAGATCGGTTTCGAATGTCAGGTGATAGAGAGAGTCCTGCCGGATATTGATCCTGTCCTCGAAGTAAGAGGTACAGGTTGAACCGATAAAGGTTGGTGAGAAGTCATTGCTGTCAGCAACGCCGTCTCCGTTATAATCAAACGGATAAATCAGATCGCCATTCGCATCGGTGTAAGGCTGAATACAGCCATCAGGAATGGTGGCGGAGTAGCCAGAGTAATAATCGTTCTCGAACCTGCTGGCCGGCCCCGACGGAGAGTCATAATCGAAGAACTCGTTGGCGACATATCCGAACGTCAGGGATGTTGTGTCATCCCATTCATAGACCGCCTTGCCCTCAAGGTGTTCGCGGTCGATGGAGCCTGCGCCGCGCCAGAGGCCTGAGTCCGTTTTCGACCGCGAGAAATAGGCCGAGAAGCCATTAATGTCGCCCGTATCGAGGCGAATAAAGCTGCGTTCCAGATCGTCATCACCGATCGTGTAGGAAATCATTCCACCCAGCTCATCGGCCGGATCTGTTGTGTTGTAGGACACAATGGGACCAAGCGATGAATAGCTTGGAAGCGAGACATCGCCTGCACCAGGCGACGCCACGACAGAGCCGAGATTCTCATTGTCCACATAACGGAAAATCGGGCTGCCACCGAAGGCGTCGGAACGACCCATCGGCACACCGTCCAATACGAAGCCGATCTGCTGCAGGTTAAAGGAGCGGACAGTGACCGAGTTACCGAACTCGTACAGCCCGAGCGCGCCATCCGTCTGAACGTTGAAGCCCGGCAGAGATTCCAGCATTTTCAGACCCGAAATACCGGACGGCGCCGACAAAAGTTCTTCGCGGGTTACAGCAACAGTATTCGTTGCCTCACCAAGGCCAATAGCCTCATCGTTTTGAGAAATCCGGCGCCCTTCGACTGTCACAGTCGTCAGCCGGTTTTCTTCATCGCCAGCATCCTGCGCATAGCCTGCAAATCCCGTCAGGCCGAATACAGTCGTCAGTGCTATTGCACGAAGAGATTTCTTGAAGTGTTTCGCTCTTGTCATCCGTGTCACCCCTTTGTCTGTCACAAATGTTCAGAAAAGGGTGACGCGAATATTATAACTCTACAATAGAATAATGCTTATTCCCAAATGTTGAGCTATTTGTTTAAACACACTGACCGAAGACTACGCATATTCACAGAATTCATGACCTCCAGAAGCATTTCACGCGAATGTGATTTCCACTATTATTTGCACACTTTATCGCCAAACCTCTGATTTGCGCCGATTATTTCACCAATCCCGATTTTGGCCGTCTCAATAATCAAGCAGAGCTGATCATCAAACAGGCGCGCCTGAAGTCAGTGCCCACCGCCGCCTGATTTGCTGGACGCCGCATCAAAGTTCAGAATAGGTTCGGAAAACTCCGGAGGTATGGACCAGATGATGACACCCTTCAAAAGCACGACAGCAGGCCTTGTGTCTGTACTCGCCCTCGCGGCTTGCCAGACAGCGACAAGCCAGGAACCAGTCGCAGAGCCAGATTTCATGGAACAGCATCAGGGACTGATCATCCTTGATACCCACCTTGATACGCCTGCTAACCTCGTCCAGCCGGGCTTTGATATCATGGAGCGCCATGATGCGGCGCTGGATTACTCTCAGGTAGACTGGCCGCGTATGGAAGAAGGCGGGCTCGACGGTGGCTGGTGGGTGCTCTACACGCCGCAAGGCCCGCTGGATGAGCGCTCTTACCAGCTGACGCGCGATGTCGCGATTATGCGCGCCGTTGCCGTACGTGAGATGGTTGCGGCAAACCCTGACGAATTCGAGATGGCTGACACAGCCGCAGACGCGCGACGCATTGCCAATGAAGGCAAGAAAGTCGTGATGATGAGCATTGAGAACAGCTATCCGCTGGGCACAGACGTCTCCCTGCTTGAGACATTCTATAATCTCGGCGTTCGCATGGTTGGTCCGGTTCACTTCCGGAACAACCAGTTTGCCGATTCCGGCACAGACATCCAGCAGGCCTATGGCGGGCTTTCTCCACTGGGTGAAGAGCTCGTCCGCGAAGCCAACCGTCTCGGCATGGTGCTCGACGGGTCCCACGCCGCTGATGACGTGTTTGATGACCTGATCGAGCTGTCCGGCGCGCCAATTATCCTGTCGCACTCCGGCACCAGCGCGATCTATATGCACCCGCGCAACATTGATGATGAGCGCCTTCGCACGCTGGCAGAACATGGCGGCGTGATTCAGATCAACGCGCTTGGCAGCTATCTGAAGCAGTTTCCTGAAAATCCGGAACGTGATGCAGCCATGCGTGCCATGCGCGCCGAGTTCTCAACCTCTCCTGCAGACATGACGGAAGAGGAATATGAAGTTTACATCGCCCGCCGGAACGAAGTCGACGCCCAGTTCCCGCCAGAGCGCGCGGACTTTGAAGACTTCATGGAGCAGCTCCTCCACGCGCTTCGCGTCATCGGGCCTGAGCATGTCGGCATTGGCCCGGACTGGGATGGCGGCGGCGGCGTGATTGGCCTGGAAGATGTCTCTGATTATCCGGCCATCACACAACGCCTTCTGGACGAAGGCTATAGTTGGGACGACATCGGCAATATTATGGGCGGCAACTCGCTGCGCGTTCTGGAAGCCGCTGAATCGCATGCGGCCGAACTGGCGGCCGCAGCGACAACCGAATAACGCCTAAGCGGCTTTCGTTTTCATACGCAATGCATGAAGCCCTGTGTCGAATTCCTCGCGCAGGGCTTCATTTATCATGCGCTGGGCTTCAACGCGGCTCTTGCCAGCGAAGGCCTCAGACACAATTTCCACATAGAAATGGGATTCGCCCTCATCCCCTGCGCCGGCATGACCAGCATGCGTATGGGATTCATCGACCACCTTCAGATCAGAAGGGTTAAAATCGGCACGAAGGCGCACCTCTATTCGATTTTGTCTGCTTGTCAATTCTTGCCTCTTTTCGCGTATCGGAGCATTATCGCTTTATGACATCTGCGTATGAATACCGCCCAAAGTTCAAAGACATCTCTATCGGCGCTTCCAAGAAACGTCGAGGAAAGTCTGGTACTGCTGAATCCGAGCCGGAAACAGAAGCTGTTACCTGCGAACATAAGGGCTGCGATGCAGCCGGCGATTTCAAATCGCCCAAGCATGGCGGTGGCCACCACAATTTCTGTCAGCGTCACGCGGCAGAATATAATAAAAAGTGGAACTTCTTTGACGGCATGACCGAGTCGCAGGCGAAAGCCTTTTCGGAGAAGGCTGCTTATGGTCACCGTAAAACGTGGAAATTCGGCACTGGCCCGAATGGTGCGCAAACGAAGCTGCGTTCCGGTGACCCGCGCATGTGGGCGGCAAGCCATGGCGTTGATGAAAACGCGCTGAAGGCCTCTCGCAAGCAGACAGGCCGCACGCGCCTTCAGGTCCGCGCACTTGCAGATCTCGATCTGCCGGAAACAGCAGGTCCGACGGAAATCCGCGAGCGCTATTCCGAATATGTCAAAAAATTCCACCCGGATGCCAATGGCGGCGACCGCTCGTCCGAGCATAAGCTTGCACGCGTGATCAAAGCCTTCAAAACCCTGAAAGCTGCTGGCCTGACTGGCAGCGACTAAGGGTTTTATCCCTTCCCGCATTCGTCTGGTGAGACATAGCGCCCATTTTCCTCGCTGGGGAATGGACTTTCCGACTTTGCGGGCTAGAACTGCTTTCAGAAAATCTGAGGAAACTGCTGCATGTCTGTGATCACTGACGCTCCTGAACTGGAAACACTAACACCTGACCTGAAGGTCAGCGTGCGCGACGTGTTCGGCATTGATTCAGACCTCGTGGTCGACGCCTTCTCCAGCAAAACGGAGTATGTGCCGGAAGAAGATCCTAATTACCGGTTCGACCCGCAAACCACAATGGCGATCCTTGCTGGCTTCCAGCATAATCGCCGCGTCATGGTTCAGGGCTATCACGGCACAGGTAAATCCACACACATCGAGCAGGTTGCAGCACGCCTGAACTGGCCGCTCATCCGCGTGAACCTCGACAGCCACGTCTCCCGTATCGACCTTGTCGGTAAGGACGCAATCGTTCTGAAAGACGGTCAGCAGGTAACTGAATTCCGCGAAGGCATTCTGCCATGGGCGCTTCAACGCCCTGTCGCAATCGTGTTTGACGAGTATGACGCTGGCCGTCCGGACGTTATGTTCGTTATCCAGCGTATTCTGGAGGCTTCAGGCCGCCTGACACTGCTCGACCAGAACCGCGTCATCGCGCCGAACCCGTTCTTCCGTCTGTTTGCGACGACGAACACTGTCGGCCTTGGTGACACAACGGGCCTTTATCACGGTACACAACAGCTAAACCAGGGCCAGATGGACCGCTGGTCTATCGTGACCACGCTCAACTATCTCGATCACGATGCTGAAGTTGAGATTGTCAGCTCCAAACTGCCAAACTTCAGCAAGGAAGACCTCGACAAGATGGTTCGCCTTGCAGACCTCACACGTAACGCCTTCATGAATGGTGATCTCTCCACCGTCATGAGCCCGCGTACTGTGATCACATGGGCTGAAAACGCTGAAATCTTTGGCGATATCGGTCAGGCCTTCCGCGTGAGCTTCCTCAATAAGTGTGACGAGCTTGAGCGCCCCACTGTCGCTGAATTCTATCAGCGCTGCTTTGATCAGGAACTGCCGGAAAGCGCAGTTATGATTCAGGTCGCCTAAGCGCGAGCCTTTCCAGAACACTCTATTCCAACGCACCGGCGAATAAAAAACCTCGCCGGGCGACGCTACGTCACGGATTGTCGCTCTAAAATCTGCGTGTTTCACTTCCTGAAAATATAAGGGAGGCACGCTATGAGTGATGCAGGAAAAGAACCGCAGACGCTATTTTCAGTCGATGATGCAGGCATTGCGACGCTCACGCTGAACAACCCGAAAACCTTAAACGCCCTGAGCCCGCAAATGCTGGAAGAGCTGAATGCGCATCTGAATGATGCGGCGCTCAATCCGGATATTCGCGTGCTGATCCTCACCGGTGCAGGCAGGGGCTTTTGTTCTGGCGCAGACCTGTCACCAAAACCGGGGGCGCGTACGCCTGCAACGCCTGCAGAGCGCGGCGAGTTTACCCGCCAGAACATGCATAACGGCTTCAATCTTGTCGCCAAGCGCCTTATGAACCTGCCTTTCCCTACCATAGCCCGAGTGAATGGCGTCGCAGCTGGTGCAGGCTATGGCCTCGCGCTGGCAGCAGACCTCACCATCGCGGCGGACAGCGCCAAATTCATTCTCGTCTTCACCAACCAGCTGGGGCTCGTGCCGGATGTGGGCGCAAGCTGGCACGCCCCGCGCGCTATGGGCCGGGCTAAAGCCATGGCTGCGGCCTTTTTCGGCGACAAGATGAGCGCCCAAGATGCCGAAAAAGAAGGCCTGATCTGGAAATGCGTTGCAGATGATGCGCTCGATACGGAAGTCTCGGCCGTCGCCACCCGTCTCGCCAACGGCCCGACAAAAGCCTATCCCGAAGTGCGCCGCCTGTTTGACGCGGCCTCCACGCAGGACATTCACGCCCAGCTCGACATGGAAGCTGAAGTCCAGCCAAAGCTTGCCGCGACTGAAGACTATGTCGAAGGCATTCGCGCCTTCCTTGAGAAGCGCAAACCGGAATTCAAAGGCCGCTAACCAGCGGCCTGCTCATCCTCTTTGGACTTTCGAAGATACCAGTTTCCCTTATGCAGGAATGGCTTCTCAACAAAGTTCCAGAGAAGGATTGCAGCAATCATCGTCCCAATGGCGGAGACAACATAGCCAAGCGCCATGGATGTCTGAAACACGCCCAAAGCAATAACCGTCTGCGTGACAGGGAAGTGCGCGCCATACATACCGTAAGAAAAGTCGCCGAAGCGGGCTGCGTTAAGCTCAGGTCCCGGTGACAAGGCAATCGCGGCAATCAGGCATGCCAGAGTCAGCGCGCGGATCGGCTCAAGCGCGGGCAGATAAGAAGCAGCAAGGCCAATAACGCCAATCAGCGCAACCACCCCCCAGCGTTTACGCGCAATATCTCTGAACTCCCAGAGCAGCATACCGGCGACGAAATAGCTCATCTGCCCCGGAAGCTGCCGGCTCAGCTGAACGATCATGCCAGATCCATTCGCCATGCCGTATTGTTCCAGCCCGATCCGCCAGATTTCAGAGGCGATGTAGATCAGGCCGAGCAGAACAAACCTCAACTTTCCGAGACGGTTCAGCATCCAGACGAGGATCGGCAACACCATGTAGAACATGACCTCGATCTTCACCGTCCAGAGCGCGCCATTTACGGCCGTAAAACGCTGGCCTTCAAACACGCCCGGCAGGTCTGGCTGGAGGAAATTCAGGAAAACGAGATTGTAGCCAATATATTTCGCCGTCGTCGCAAGGTCTTCACGTGCCGCCGGCACCAGAATGAGCGCGGTAATCGCGCAGGTCATCACGATTACAAAATAGGCCGGATAGAGGCGCCGTGTGCGTTTGGCGGCATAGCTGGCGACAGACGAGCTGCGCTCTAAAGACCCCAGAACCAGCGCGCCGGAAATGACGAAGAAGCCCTGAATCGCGACGCGGCCAAGCGTCTCAAGGAAGAAATACTCCATCTCTGGCGAAATGCCGAAGCCGGGTAAAACAATCACATGGCAGCCGAAAACAATCGCAGCAAAAACAAACCTTAAAAGGTCATATCGATTGGTCTGACGCACTGTGTTCCCCCAAAAAAGCCGCAGCTGATTCCTGCCTTACGCTTCAATTCACTATAAAACGTGGAATCTGGCCAGCACGGCGTTCAATCAAAGCTTCGCAAGCCGGACCAAGGGGTCTATATCTCCCCTATGGCACGCGATAAAATCAAACCGGACGAGCTCTTCAAAGAAGCGCTGGGCATCACCACTAAGGCGATGAGCGCGACTGATGAAGTCGAGGTGAACTTCACGCCTGATGGCACGTCAACAAGCGGTAAGAAAATCCTGATCAAGACGCCTCCGCGATCCATTGATCCGGAAGTTGCCGCGCGTATTCGCGGTGAAGCCGACGCCGAAGCGCTGCGCCTCGCGCACCATGACGAAGACGCGCATATGCGCAATGCGCCGAAAACCACTGAAGCGCGCTCCCTGTTTGAGGCAGCAGAACGCGCACGTGTGGAATCGATTGGCGCAGCACATATGGCAGGCGTTGCCCGAAATCTTGATGCCAAGCTCGTCGATCGCTGCGAACGCGCCGGTTATACGCGCCTCACCAGCCGTGAAATGGCACCTATGTCTGATGCGGTTGAGTTTCTGCTCCGCGAAAAGCTGACGGGCCGTGAGCTTCCGCCAAATGCCAAAGCAATTGCTGACCTTTACCGCGCGGATGTCGAATCCGCCGCAGGAAGCAATTTCGAAGCACTGACCGATGCCCTCGGCGATCAGGATGCGTTTGCAAAAATAGTCAAACAAATGATCCGCGATCTCACCGCCGCAGACATGACGGACGGCGAAGAATTCGATTCTGAAGACGAAGAGAGCACCGAAGAAGAAGATTCCACCACCCAGCAGGGTGAGGATGACGGTGACCAGTCTGAAGAGAGCATGGGCACCTCTATGGAATCTGTCGATTCCACAGAAGCCGATATGGATTCTGAAGAAGACGCCAATGTCACGCTGGAATCCGAAGTTGATGCCGAATCCGGTGACGAGCCGGAAGACGTCGACGATGGCACCCAGCCAATGCGTCCGAACTTCCAGCAATCAGACGGCCGCGATGAGGCTCGCTATAAGGTCTTCACGACCGAGCATGATGAGACCGTTCACGCTGACACGCTGTGTGATCCTGAAGAGCTGACCCGCCTGCGGGCGTATCTCG
Source organism: Ponticaulis sp. (assembly GCF_029210165.1). NCBI lineage: Bacteria > Pseudomonadati > Pseudomonadota > Alphaproteobacteria > Hyphomonadales > Hyphomonadaceae > Ponticaulis > Ponticaulis sp. The sequence continues at coordinate 1,015,606 of NZ_JARGNT010000001.1, read as the reverse complement.
ACCAGCAGCTTTCAGGCCTTCAGGGCGCGGTATCTCGTCTCGCAAACAAGCTTCAGCGCCGCCTGATGGCGCAGCAGAACCGCAGCTGGACGTTTGATCTGGAAGAAGGCGTTCTGGATACGGCCCGCCTCACCCGCGTGATCACCGATCCAACATCACCTTTGTCTTTCAAACAGGAAGACGATTCCAATTTCCGCGACACGGTCGTGACGCTGCTGATGGATAATTCAGGCTCCATGCGCGGTCGCCCGATTATGGTTGCTGCGCTTTGCGCCGATATCCTTGCCCGCACACTGGAACGCTGCGGCGTGAAGGTCGAAATCCTCGGCTTCACGACACGCGCATGGAAAGGCGGCCTCTCCCGCGAGGACTGGGTGAACGCTGGCAAACCACCGGGCCCGGGTCGTCTCAATGATCTACGCCACATCGTCTATAAGGCTGCTGACGTGCCGCTTCGCCGTGCGCGCCGCAATCTTGGCCTGATGATGCGCGAGGGCCTGCTGAAAGAGAATATCGACGGCGAGGCGCTGATCTGGGCGCATGAACGCCTGCTCGGTCGTCCGGAACAACGCCGTATCATGATGGTGATCTCGGACGGTGCACCGGTTGATGATTCCACGCTGTCGGTGAATGTCGGCAATTATCTGGAACGCCATCTGCGTGAAGTGATCGACCAAATTGAAAACAAGTCTGACGTTGAACTGATCGCCATTGGTATCGGCCACGATGTGACCCGGTATTATAAGCGCGCTGTGACCATCGTAGACGCTGAACAGCTTGGCGGCGCCATGACCGAGCAGCTTGCCTCTCTCTTCGACGAAGATGGTGGCCGCGCCAATCAGGATCAGGCGCCGAAGGCACCTAAGAACAAGCCGGGCACCGGTCTTCGTTCTGCCGATCTACGTGAGGTTGCCCGCAGTGCGCGCGGCTAAACGGCTTCTCATTTCCGGCGCAGCGATTATTGCTGCTGGCTGCGTATCGAGCGATGCGCCGCAGCAACCTGATGCGCTCGGCCCACTCACGCTCATGAGCGATGTCAGCGCAGTTTCCTGCCCTGACGATGTGCCGTCTGTGTTACCGGAACGGATCGGACTGACAGCGACGACGCATGACTGGACCGATGATCCAGCCGAAGATGTGTCGAGCTATTATGCGCCGCTCGCGCCTGTCGCCCTGTATGAGCTGAATAGCGATGATCCGCGCTTTGGCGGCCTTTCCGGCATGGACTTTCTGGACGATGACACGCTGATCATTGTCAGCGATGACGGATCGCTCATCTGGATTGATGTGACCGGTGATACGCTCCAGCCCGCCGATCATGCCTATATGACCAGCCTTCGCGGCGCGGACGGTCAGCCGCTGGATGGTAAAACCTACGCGGATTCTGAAGGCGTCGCCTGGAATGGCGAAACGCTGTTCATCAGCTTTGAGCGCGGCCACCGTGTGCTTGGCTATGATATTGAAGGCTGCGGCGCGAATGCGCGCAGCGTTCTGGTCACTGATTTCTGGTCTGGCGATTTTGGCGAGATCGGCACGGTCGACGAAAATCAGGGCATGGAAGCTCTGGCTATTCGAGATACGGGTGAGCTCGTTATTGGTGTAGAGGCCCGTCAGCTCGACGGCGCACCTATCGGCATCTTCAACGGCAATGAGGGCAGTGTGTCGCAACGCCTAGCAGCGCCTGAGCTCACGCTCCTGGTTGGCGCTGACTATGTGAGCGGCGACACAGACCGGCTCTATTCGCTCTTCAGGTCTTACGACCCGATCCGCGGTAACCGGATCGCAATTGGCGTGAGCACCGTCACAGAGGACGGCACCATTGGTGAGATGGAACGCCTCGCCATGATCGGCTCAGACGTCACAGTCGACAATTTCGAAGGTATTGCGGTTCAGCCGGTATCGCCGACGACGGACCGCATCGTCATTGTTTCAGATGACAACTTCTCGGCCCGCCAGAAAACGCTTCTAATGGTGCTGGATTACACCCACTCAGAATAGCGCAGCAGCGGCCTAGTCAGCCGCCTGCCAGACAATCTCGCCGCTCACAATTGTCATGACCGGTTCGGTCGCCAGAATCTCTTCATCCTCAATCGTCATCAGATCCTGATTGAAGACAGAGAAGTCTGCCAGATTGCCGATTTCAATCGTGCCGAGCTCGTCTTCCTGAAACGCTGCATAGGCGGCGTTTTGCGTGAAGATGCGCAGCGCATCAAAACGGGAGAGCGCCTGCTCTCGGTGCCAGCCATCCGTGGCAAAGCCTTCAAGGTCACGGCGGACCGTTGCGGCATAAAACTCAATGATCGGATCACCCACTTCAACAGGCGCATCAGAGCCACCCGCAATAACAACGCCCTTATCCATCAGATCCTGCCAGGCATAGGCATCACCAAGGCGCGCCATGCCGAGGCGTGACGGCGCAAAGTGAAGGTCACCAATGGCGTGAGAGGGCTGCATGCTGGCAACAGTGCCAAGCTCTGCAAAGCGGAGCTGGTCTTCGTCCTGAACGATCTGGGCGTGTTCTACGCGCCAGCGATGCTCAGGCACCTCTTCACCGAACACGTCTTCCATCCAGATGAGGGCGCGGTGATTGGCGAGGTCGCCAATGGCATGGATTGCGAGCTGCACGTCACCATCAACGGCGCGCTGGAAAAACTCGACCGTTTCCTCTTCCTCACGCAGGGCGAGGCCAACCGTATCGGGCGCGTCCGAATAAGGCTGGAATAACAGCGCACCACGGGAGCCGAGCGCGCCATCCATATAGATTTTCACCGCGCGCGTCGTCATGCGATCACCGGTTGGTGAGCGGTTAGCAGCCGCCTCGAACTGTTCCGGCACAACGGCGTTATAAGTGCGAAGCGGCACGGTGCCGTCGATTGCCAATTCCGTCAGCGCTTCCAGCTCCAGACCGCCAACAGACATATTGTGCAGGCCCGTCCAGCCGCGAGAGGCGTAAACATCATATCCGGTGGAGACAAAGCGCGACATGTCTTCAATGGTCGGCGCAGCGAAGAGGCCCCAGACAAGCTCCATCGCGTTATCAATCAGCATGCCGGACGGCTCTCCAGCGTCTGTATAGAGGATTTCGCCCCCTGCTGGCGCCTCGGTGGCCGGCGTGATATCCGCAGCGTTCAGCGCAGCTGTATTGGCAACAGCGGCATGACCATCTGCACGGGTGAGCACGACAGGAATATCGGCAATCACCTCATCAATATCAGACGCCATAGGAAAACGACCTTCAGGCCAGTGGGTCTCAATCCATCCACGACCGTAAATTCGGTCTACGCCCGGGTTTGCTTCACGATAGGCTGTCAGCGCCGCCTGAAGCTCACCAACAGACCTGACCTGATCAAGGTTCAGCGTCAGCTCGCGCTCGCCGACACCTGACAGGTGCACGTGGGAATCGGTAAAGCCCGGGAACATGACCGCATCATCTGGCAGGCGAACAATGTTGGCGCCGGAAGATGCCGAGGTGATCGCGCCGTCCATAGGGCCCGCATAAACGATCAGGCCATCGCCTACCGCGACTGCCTCAACGGTCTCGCCCGCTTCCACGCCGGTATAGATGGTGCCGCCGGTATAGATCACGTCAGCGCGGATCGGCACTTCGCGATTACAGGCAGCCAGAAGGACCAGGCTGGTAGACAGAAGGATGGCGCGGCGCATATCAGACCCCTTTTACTGATGCTCAGGGACAGGATTGCGCACAAAAAAAGCGCCCCGCAAGGCGCTCTTTCCAAATTAACAGGTCAAAGACCAGTTATGCAGCAGCTTCAGCCTGCTTTTTTTCGATATCAGACAGAATTTTCAGAGCTGGTTCGTTCAGCGCTGATTTCTTTGTCTTCTGCAGGTAGCCGTCGAGGCCGCCGTGCTTATCGACTGTACGCAGCGTAGATGCAGCGATACGCATTTTGAAATCGCGACCGAGAATGTCTGAGCGCAGTGTTACGCGCACCAGGTTCGGCAGGAACCGACGCTTGGTCTTGATTTGAGAGTGGCTAACCCGGTTACCAACCATTGGGGATTTGCCTGAAAGTTCACATTCGCGCGACATGGCAGCGCCTCTTGATCATCGTGTAAGAAAACTGGAAGCGGGACTTTACGCATTTAAGTTGGAAAGGTCAACACCGATTCGGCAACCAACTGCGAATCTCACGCGTTGGGGTGGGATATACGCCCCGAAATATGGAGATTTTGTGATAAGCCTGTTCATATTCGCGACGAGATGGTTGTGTTAAATCGGCTTGCTCGGGGTGGGCGTAGAGTTTTTTTGCGAAGGTAATTGCAAACATGAAAGCGAAACTTTTAGCGGGATTTGCGCTCGCAGCGTCAGCGCTGGCTGTGCCTCCGGTCATCGGACAGGAAGACGCCGAGCTGGTTTCCTTCGGCCCTGATACAAACCCAATCCTGACGGATGTGCGCGATGGCAATCCGCGACGGTTCATCTATGAGCTGGAAGCCTCCGCCTATCTGCTCTTCATTCCGATCACGGCGCGCGCAAGCTTCGATGTGATGCTGAATGGCGACACATATAATATGACATCCCGCGTTCGCACGACGGGCGTGGCCGATATCTTCGTCGACTATGACATGCATCTGGCGGCCAGCGGCTATGTCAGAGACAATGGTCTCTACACGTATAACTACATCTCTCAGAACTATGACGGCAAAAAAGACCGCCGCGTAGAGATGACCTATCATCCGGACTCGTTCGATATGGTTGCGACACCTGCTTTTGGTGATCTGGGCTTCCCGCCCGCAACCACAGAACAGGCTCTGGCGGCGCTCGACCCGATTACGGCGCTGATCAACGTGTCCTTCCAGCCACGTGACCCGGAAGAGCCTTGTGGTGGACCGATCACAACGTTTGATGGCCGTCAGCTGACCGAACTCAGCCTGGAATATGTCCGCGAGACAAATATCCGCACACACGCATGGCGCGGCCGCGGCATTGAGTGTCATGTCACGCTGAACCGCGTAGCCGGTTATAATGAGGGTGAGACGGGCTCTAACCTGTCTGGCATTGATGGTCCGATGAAGATTTTCTTCGCCGAAGCCATTGAGGGCATGATGATCCCTGTCCGCATTGAAGTGGACTCTGAAGACATTGGCCGCATCACCCTTCAGACGCGCCGTCTTGAGCTGCAGGATGTTGAAGTCGAAGAGGCAAATGCCGGTCCGACTAACGGCTAATCAGCCATTTTAATAAAGAAGCCGCCCCTGATCGGGCGGCTTTTTCGTATCAGCCAATGCGCGCGCCCTGCCCGCCATCCACTGACAGGCAAACGCCATTAATAAACCGGCTTTCGTCAGATGCCAGAAACAGCGCGGCATAAGCTGTGTCCCAGCCATTTCCCATATGGCCCATAGGGACGCGTGCAGCCCGCTGAGCCCGTAGCTCATCTTCAGGCGTGCCGGTGCGCTTTGAAATACCCGAAATGGCCATAGGCGTGTCCATCAGACCCGGCAGAATGGCATTACAACGCACATTATGCTTCCCGACAGATAAGGCCGTTGCGGTCGTCATACGGTTCATTGCCGCTTTGGATACCTCATACGACAGCATTTGATGGCCTGCGAGCGAGGCAAGCGAAGAAATGTTGATGATCGAACCGGTCTGGCGCTCTTTCATGTGCGGGATCACGGCTTTCGTTGTGAGAAACGCGCCGCGCAGGTTCACATCCATGATCTTATCGAAAGCGTCAGGGTCTAAATGCTCGACGGGCGCATCACCGCCACCTACCCCGACATTATTGACCAGAATGTCTATCTGACCCCAGGCGTCATGCGCTGTCGCCACCAGACGGGCGACGTCTTCAGGTTTCGTGATGTCGGCCTGACAGGCGATTGCACGCTGACCTTCATTCAGCACGGTATTCACCGTGTCCCGTGCCCGATCTTCATCACGGTCGACGCACAGAACTTTCGCGCCCGCCATACCAAAGAGAAGCGCCATGGCTTTGCCATTGCCAATCGTAGACCCGGGGGTCTGGCCCGCCCCGCACACAATGGCGACCTTACCTTTCAGACGGTCGGTGACCGGCGCACGTCCGTGGTCGGGGCTGATCATTTGGTCAGATCCTTATCCAGTGTAAGATCATCATCCAGCTGCACGCCGAACGTATTCAGCATCATGCAGACCTGCGTGTACTGGCCCACTGTAAAAACGAGATTCATCTTCTGGGTTTCAGTCAGAACGCCAAGCTTTGCCCATGTTGCTTCAGTAATGAAGGAATCTGATGTGAGCTCGTCCGTCGCTTTCAGAAGGGCTGCATCGAGCGCGCCCCAACCTGGCGCATCCGGCCCGGCTTTGATGCGCCCAACCTCGTCAGGCGTCAGGCCGCAATTCAGGCCAATGCGCTCATGCTGAGCCCATTCATAGCCCGCTTTCCAGTTAAATCCGGTCCGCAGGATGACCAGCTCACGCTCGCGCGGGGGTAAATCATTGTGATCGGAGAGAATGTATCCGCCCCAGAGCCGGAAGCGTTTGAACCCTTTCGGCGCACGGGCAAGCGTTCTGAAAATATTGAAGACGGCGCCGGTATCAAACCGGTCTTTCAGGGTTTCGCGCGTTTCCGCGTCCATTTCCTCGTCACGCAGCGGCAAAATTCGCGGAGCCTTTAGGCGCATCGTCGTCCTCCCTCAATTTTATGTGGAAGTGAGGTTAGACGACCGGCCAGAATGCGCAAACTCTTTGGGTGTTGTCCGCAGATGCCCTTGAAAAAGGGCATTCAGTCTTAAACCGTGAGGCATGCAAAGCGTTTCAGGTCTAAGCATGGGTTCCCGTCTCCACGGGAACCTGCGGCTAAACGGAAAAATTAGCGGCTCAGACTATTCAATTTAGCGAACCCGGCCCTCGCCGTTTCGGTTCAGGCACGGGGACTTGTTGCAGCACACTGATCGACTACCATCGCTCCACTGGAGCGATGGCTTCGCTAAGCGAACCGTCGATCAGCCCTTCACACACACCAATTGTTTCAGGGTGTGTACGACCTCGATGAGGTCGGTCTGCGCAGCGATAACAGCGTCGATATCCTTGTAGGCCATCGGAGTTTCATCGATCACTCCTTTGTCCTTCCGGCATTCAACGCCTTCAGTTGCGGCGATGTGGTCTGACAGCGTGAACTTTTGTTTCGCTGCCGTACGGCTCATCTTCCGTCCCGCTCCGTGAGAACAGGAACAGAAGCTGTCGAGATTGCCTTTCCCGCGCACAATGAAGGACTTTGCCCCCATTGAGCCCGGAATAATGCCAAGCTCGCCCTCGCCCGCCCGAACGGCCCCTTTACGGGTCACCCATACATTTTCGCCAAAGTGGTTTTCCCGCTCCACATAATTGTGGTGGCAGTTAACCGCCTGCTTATCGATCGAGAACTCACGCAGCGTTTCGCGTAGCGCCAGCAAAGTGCGCTCCATCATGGCTTCGCGGTTCAACCGTGCATAATCCTGCGCCCATGAGACGGCATTCGTGTAATCATCGAAGAGCTCTTCCCCCTCAACGAAGAACGCCAGATCGCGATCAGGCACGTGATAGCCCAGAACACGCTTTTCCAATGCGGCTCGCGCCTCCTGGATAAAGTAAGTCCCGATACGGTTACCCGTGCCCCGTGACCCGGAATGCAGCATGACCCAGACGCGGTCATCCTCATCGAGACACAGCTCGATAAAGTGGTTGCCGCCACCCAGTGTCCCAAGCTGACGTGAGAAATTGCTCGGCGTAATCTTGCCGTGCTTGTCGGTAATGGCCTCAAGCCGTTCAACAAGTCCGGAACTACGCAGTTTGCTTTCCACGCCTGCAGGTGTGATCTGATGATCCCCGCGCTTGCCATTGCCGGCCGGAACCTTGCGTTCAATCTCGTCGCGAACACGTGCGAGATTATCCGGCAGATTCTTGCCTTTGAGGCTCGTGCGGACGGCCATCATTCCACATCCGATGTCCACACCCACAGCAGCAGGAATGATCGCACCCTTGGTCGGGATGACAGATCCAACTGTCGCACCGCGCCCGAAATGCACGTCCGGCATAACTGCAAGGTGAGAATGGATAAACGGAAGCCCGGCTACATTCTCAAGCTGTTCGCGGGCTTTCGGCTCTACAGGTACGCCTTTAACCCACGCTTTGATCGTTCCGCCACGAGACGTCTCGATCACTTCAAAAGTGCTCATTGTTCTACAGGTCTGAATGACCTTCCTTTCGTTTCTTCAAATCCGGACAACGAAAGGTGGCTTTGTGGTGGCGCCAGCCACAAAAAAACCCTCCGTTGCGCGGAGGGTTGAGACCTGACGGATCACTCCATCATCAGTGCACATGCACCTACGTCCAACGTCCTCCATGAGGCATGCCACCCCGTTCGAGCCATGCTCGAGGGATCACATTCAGGAAATTTTGCTGGCGATATGCCATGAGATAATCTCCACGTTAGACGAATGCGCCTTATGATGGAAAAATCATGTACTGTAAATGAACATCGCGCAAAATTTTTCTCGCAACCAATTTAAGCATCCGCGATGATCCGCCCCTCCACACGGAAATCTCAGCCACTTTCGCTGAGCCAAATCACCACTTCGTGTAAGTAGACTATTGCCATTCTGAAGGCTTCCCGCCACGTTACCCCGCGACAAACGGGCCGCCAGCGCCTATATGGAAAGCTGTAAAAAATTCGAGGGAGAAACCAAATGCAGGATTACCTGAAATTCTATATCAACGGCGAGTGGGTCGACCCTGTTGAACCGCGCGCGATTGAGGTCGAAAACCCGGCGACCGAAGAGCCTTTTGCACGCATCTCTCTCGGCTCTAAAGCCGACGTAGATAAAGCTGTTGCTGCTGCAAAAGCCGCATTTGAAACCTTCTCCCAGACATCTGTTGAGTACCGCGCTGACCTGCTCGACAAGATTTCAGCTGGCTACAAAGCCCGCATGGCTGAAATCGGTCAGGCGATTGAAAACGAAATGGGCGCGCCAACATGGCTGGCTCAGGCTGTTCAGGCTCCTACAGGTCTCGGTCACTTCGCAACCGCAGCCAAAGTTCTTCGCTCTTACGAGTTTGAAGAAATGAAAGGCACGACGATGGTTCGCAAAGAGCCTATCGGCGTTTGCGGTTTCATCACGCCGTGGAACTGGCCTGCAAACCAGATTGCCTGCAAAGTCGCGCCAGCGATTGCGACGGGCTGTACAATGGTTCTGAAGCCTTCCGAGATCGCGCCAATCGACGCGATGATCCTTGCAGAAGTTATGCATGAAGCTGGCGTTCCTGCGGGCGTGTTCAACCTTGTAAACGGTGACGGCCCTGGCGTTGGTCAGGCTATGTCCTCTCACCCTGACGTCGACATGATGTCTTTCACCGGTTCAACACGCGCTGGCGTGCTCGTATCTCAGGCGGCGGCGCCAACTGTGAAACGTGTTGCGCTTGAGCTTGGTGGTAAGTCTCCGAACATCATCCTGCCTGATGCTGATCTGGAATCAGCTGTCAAAGGCGGCGTGATCGGCATGATGAATAACACAGGACAATCCTGCAACGCGCCATCGCGTATGCTCGTCCATAAAGACCAGCATGATAAGGCTGCTGAAATCGCAAAAGTTGTCGCTGAGTCGATTCAGGTCGGCACAGGCGAGAAAAAGTCTCTCGGCCCGATTTCCAATGCGAACCAGTACAACAAGGTTCAGGATCTCATCCAGAAGGGTATCGACGAAGGCGCGACACTTGTGGCTGGCGGCGTCGGTCGTCCGGAAGGACTCAACCGCGGCTATTATGTGCGTCCGACTGTGTTTGCGAATGTCTCCAACGACATGACCATCGCTCAGGAAGAGATTTTCGGCCCTGTTCTCACAATCATCCCTTATTCTGATGAAGACGAAGCCGTTCGCATTGCAAACGACACAGTTTACGGCCTGTCCGGCTATGTAAGCGCGGGCAGCGTTGAGAAAGCCACTGAAGTTGCCAAGAAACTTCGCACCGGCATGGTTCACCTCAACGGGGCCGGCCCTGACCTTATGGCGCCATTTGGCGGATATAAGCAGTCTGGTATCGGCCGCGAATGGGGCCCTGTCGCGTTCGAGGAGTTCCTCGAGCTGAAAGCTATGATGGGCGCTGGCGCTTAAGCTTTTTCAAGCGATTACAAAGATCAGGCCGTACCTTCGGGTGCGGCCTATTTTTATGCCTCACATTAAATTCACGCAGCTTTACTGCTTTCGGGCGTTTCAAAATCGGGCCTATGGCTTACATTAAGACTAAGAACGCAGGAGAGACCCAGTGAATCTGAAACTCACTCTTGCAGGTATTGCGGGCGCGCTCGCGCTTGGTGCCTGTGCCACAGAAACCGGTTATGTGCCGGCATCCGAAAGTCCGTACGGGTTTTCTGAATCCCGAATTGAGAGCAACCGCTTTCAGGTTACGTTTTCAGGCAATGCCCTGACCGACCTTGAGACCGTTGAGCGCTATCTGCTCTACCGTGCGGCTGAGCTCACAAATCAGAACGGCTATGATTATTTCATCATGGTGAACCGCCAGACGGACGAAGACTCATCCTATCGCGGAACCGGCTTCGACCAGCGCTTTGCGATGCAGTATTACCACCCGATGTGGGGCTGGCGGTATCGCAATGATCCGTTCTTCAACAATTTCGACATGCGCGAAGTCAGCCGCTATCAGGCGATTTCCGAAATTGTCATGGGGAATGGCCCAAAGCCTGGCGACGTGAACGCGTATAATGCCGAGGACGTTCTGATGAACCTTGCGCCGCAGATTGTTCGAAATCCCGAACTCTAAGCGTCGCGATTATCTAAGATACAAAAAAGCCGGGGCAAAACCCCGGCTTTTTCAATGGCCTGACACAATGACAGAAACTGTTAGCGCATACCCATACGGATAGAACCGTCGAGGCGAACATCTTCGCCGTTGAAGTAGGCATTCCGGATCATCTCAAGCGCAAGCGATGCATACTCTTCCGGATTACCAAGACGTGCAGGGTTCGGAACAGACGCAGCCAGAGCCTGTTTCACATTTTCCGGTGCACCATTCATCAGCGGGGTGTTGAAGATACCTGGCAAAATGGTGTTCACACGGATCAGCTCGCGGGAAAGGTCACGCGCGATAGGAAGCGTCATACCAACAACGCCGCCTTTGGACGCTGAATACGCTGCCTGACCCATCTGGCCGTCTTCAGCGGCAACAGACGCTGTGTTCACGATTGCGCCGCGCTCACCATTGATCGGATCAAGCGTCATCATGCCAGCAGCAGATTTAGCAAGGCAGCGGAATGTGCCGACAAGGTTGATCTGGATGATAAGGTCGAAGGCTTTCAGTGGAAAGTGCTTGATCTCGCCGGTCTGCTTGTCACGGGACGCGGTTTTGAACGCATTGCCGGTACCCGCGCAGTTCACAAGGATACGCTCCTGACCGATTTCGCTGCGCACTTTGGCAAAGCCAGCGTCGACATCTTCTTCTGATGTCACATTCACTTTTGCAAACGAGCCGCCAAGCTCTTTCGCCAGTGCTTCGCCGCGTTCTTCGTTAAGGTCGAAAATACCGACTTTAACGCCCTGAGCCGCCAGTGCGCGTGCTGTTGCTTCACCGAGACCAGACGCGCCGCCTGTTACAACCGCTGAAATACCTGATTTGAGTTCCATGATCGCTCTTCCCATATAAGATTTTGAACGGAGACTGGACGAAAGAATTAGCTATGCCAATCACTGACGTAAGGTCACTTCTTGGAATTATTCGCGGAGAGAAGCCCGATAACCTGCCTATGGCCGTAGAACAGACCCAACGCATCTCCAGAACGCGGCTTGTGCCGAAGCTTTTGCGGTTTGCTGGCAAAATTCCATTTGCAAATGATATCGCCGCCGCCTGGTTTTGTGCGCGCGATCCGCAAACTGATATGCATGTCAAAGCCGTATTGTTTGCCGCTGTCGCCTATTTTGTCATTCCTGCAGATCTCATTCCCGACTTCATTGCAGGTATAGGCTTTGGCGATGACGCGACGGTTATCGCAACGGCGTTCAGCGTGGTTGGCAGCAATGTAAAACCGGCGCACAGACGAGCTGCACGCCGGCTATTAAGATTGCCTGAACCGGAAATCGCTCAGTCGGAGGGTGAGGCCACCAACTCTCTGTAAGCGCGCCAGCTGGCAAGGCCGATCACCGGGAAGACGATAATCAGACCCAGAAAGGCCGTGGCAATGCCAAGCGCTGTCAGAGCCGCAATGATCGCGGCCCATAAAAGCATTGGCGCAGGATTTTTCGCGACAGTGCGCACACTGGTGACGGTGGCAATGAAAACATCCGACTTCTGATCGAGTAGCATTGGCGCCGACACAACCACCAGGCTGAAGGCGATCACACCAACCAAAGCCCCGACCACTGTACCCGTCATCGCCATGGCATGACCTTCAGGCGTCGCGACCATAAAGGTCAGAAACTCTGGCACAGTCTCATGAAGCGTGAAGGTGGACAGCGCGTAGATTAGCTGCGCCATGCGCGTCCAGAAAAAGTACACCACCAGCAGCGCAAGCCCGAGATAAGCCAGATTGCGCGCCGAAGCGGTTTTCACGAACAGCATTTCGTTCAGGCTCGCCGTCTTTCCCTGCTCCAGCTGACGACCAGCTTCATAGAGCCCCATGGCGATCATCGGCGCGATAAAGATAAAGCCGCCGGCAAATACCATCAGCCAGCTTGCCTGACCGGAAAACAGAATACCGAGCGCGAAGATCGCGCTAATCGCCGCGAGGCCAATTCCATAGACCAGCGCCGGGCCCATAACTTTCTGGAAATCCGATAAGCCTCCTGCAAGCCAGCCAAGCGGTGCCGAAAAGCTGATTTCATTCACATCAGGTAATTTATGCCCAGTGGCCATTTGAGCCTCCATGACTTCCCCCTTATTAGTCTTAATGGAATTAAGGATAATTCACTTACGGGGAATAATAAAGCCGCTTTCAAACAACCACAGTTTGCCAGAAACGTTAGCAAAGACCGCCTGTTCGTTAATAAACTTCCTTGTAAATTTTATGCTTTCTGGCGTGCCGCTTGCATGGGCCTCGACGGTTGATGGAAATTTTCCGTCAGATGGATGAGCAGTGGGGGCACACATGATCCAGGAAACGCGCGAAACACAGATACTGGATGCGGCAGAAGCACTTTTGACGCGCTATGGTCTGCGCCGGGTCACGATGGACGATGTGGCCGAAGCTGTCGGGCTGTCCCGCCCGGCTGTTTATCAATATTTCAGCTCGAAAAGTGCGCTCATCACCGCGGCTCTGAAAAGGTTTCATACGCGTGTGCAGGAACAGGTCGAAACGGCGCTCGCATATGACGGTCCACTGTCGGAACAGCTAAAGCGCGCCATCATGGCACGCGACGGTCTCTATCTGGAACAACGCCTCTCTTCGGGCCAGACCCCATGGTATCTGAACACCACTAACTCAGACATCGCCAAAGCGTTTGAGGCCGCGCAAGAGGACTATCAGGTCATGCTGCGTCGGCACATGTTCAGGGGCGGCGTATCGGCTCAATCTGCGAAGGTTGCAGCGCGCATGATCATCTCATCCTCGGCTGGCCTGATGTCTATGGTGTCCAGCCAGACCGAATTCAGCGATGATCTCGATGAGTTTATTGCGCTCATTCTCAATAAGGTGACACCGCGCGGTCAGTCCGAAGCGACAGTCGCTGATGGCTTTGGTGATGACGCCGCCTCGCGGATGGTGATGTAGAGCGTCGAGACAACAATGATCGCTGCGCCGAGCCAGATAAGCGGGCCTGGAAACTCCTGAAAGATCAGCCAGTCGACGACGGCAGTCATCGGCAAGCGAAGATAATCGATCGTCGACAGAAATGACGCATCACCCTTGCTCATGCCGGTGATGTAACAGCTCTGCGCGAGAAGCCCCGCAAGCGCCATCAGGCCGATGAGCCCGACATCGGCCAGATTATGAGGATTCTCCCACTGCATGATCGCCACCGGAAGCGTCATAATAGCTGAGAGCAGATTGGCATAGGTCAGCAGGACCAGCGGTGAGTGAAACCGCGATAACGTCTTCACCAGAATAATCGCGCCGCCAAAGCAGAGCGCAGAGCCAAGCGCCAGAATGGAACCTATCTCCATATCCGCGGTCGGCCGCACCATGATGAGAACGCCGACAAAGCCGATCGCCGTCGCCATCCAGCGACGCGGGCCGACCTGCTCTTTCAGAAGAAAATAGGCAAGAATTACAATGAATAGCGATCGGGAGAACGAGATCGCATTGAACTGGGAGAGCGGGATGCCGAACTCCTGCGAGTAGGCGTAGAACGCCAGCAGAAAACCCGCCGTCCCAAACAGGCTCCTGATAACAATGAGCCCTGCATGCTTTGTCTTAAATTTTGAGAGCGGCATGCGCATTAAAAGCGGCGCGACCCATACCAGAGCGATCACTGACCGGTAAAAGGCCAGAAGGCCCGGCTCATAACTTCCACTCAATAATTTCCCGAGCGCGACATGGGCAGTAAAGAGAATGCCCGAGAGAAACATCCACAGCGCAGCTTCATACTGGCTTGATGTACGCCGCAGGAAAGTGAATGGTGATGAGAACATGATCGTCTTTACCCCATCTGAACTAGAGCAGATAGATGCTCTTTGGCGCGCCTGCCCGATAGACCATGTCTGGACCGGCTGGGCGTTTCCGGGCAACTGCGATGATGAGGTCTGGATTTTCCGCAACAAGGCGAACTGGCGGCGTTTTACGCTCTGCAAATCCCGCACGGCTTATTACATTTATGATGAAAAGCGCCGGATCGTTGCCAAAGCTCCGTCTCTTGAAGACCTGCTTCTCAATGTAGATGCCGTGCCAGGCATCAACGATCCGCTTCCACTCGACTAATCGTACATCGAATATTTGCCGGTCAGGCTATGTTGCGGCCTGATACGCTAAAAGCACCAAAAGGCGTCTCGGTATGAGACGCCTCCGGGTGGAATAGAAAAGTCTGTTTGGACTTGTCTTAGTAGCCGGTTGAGCAGACGCAGCCACCACCAACATTCAGGACAACCTGATTAGCACGGATTGTTTCGTACTGAGTTGGTGCAGTTACTGTTTCTGTTACCGGGTTGTAGCGGACAACTTCGATTGGCTGGACGCGTGTTGTGACGATCGGCTGAACGATCTCACGGCGTGTTACAGCGTTGAAGTATGTTTCGCGGTAATCTTCGCGGCGAACCTCGTTAACCTGCGGGATGTAGTTCACGCGGGTTTGTGGGATCTGAGCTTCAATCACACGGCCTGGCAGGTACTCAGTTTCGTACACTGTTGGTGCAGTTACTGTTTCTGAACGGCCACGGATAACCTGACGCTCTACCGGCTGAACAACTGTGACTTCAACTGGCTGAACGATGTTACGTGTTACGCGGTCAACATAAACGTCGCTGACTTCGAGAACTGTGCGGTCCTGGTATTGAGGAATAACGTTTTCCTGAACCTCTGGACGTGGGCCATATTCTGTACGGCCTTGCAGGTACTGTTCACGGTACTCAACTGGCGCTGTGACAGTTTCAGTTTGTGGGCGAAGGATACGACGCTCTACCGGCTGAACGATTGTGCGCTCAACTGGCTGGATGATGTCACGCTGAGTTACAACGTCGATCACTTCGTCAGAATATTCTTCAACAACAGTCTCAGTAACGTCGACAGTCGTGAATTCGTTCACAGTCGGGTTTGGTGCCGGAATGACACGAACTGGCGCTGTGCGGGTCTGGTACTGAGTTGGTGCAGTTTCTTCAACAACAACCGGACGGTCGATGCGGCGCTGAACTGGAACAACTGTTGTACGGACAACCGGCTGGATGACGTCACGGCGTGCGACTGCATCTTCGTAACGCTCAGTGATTTCTTCGCGTGTTTCGATTGATTCCTGCGGGATCACCTGCTCTGTGATTGCTGGAACAGTGTCTTCGTCGACGATCACCGGAAGAACTTCTTCTTCATACTGGACCGGCGCAGTTTCAGTGACCGTGCGGCCATCGATAACCTGACGGGTAACCGGCTGGATGAGTGTGCGCTCAACCGGCTGGATGATTTCGCGTGATGTTACGGCGTCGATGAAGGTCTCAGTTTCCTGAACCTGTGTACGCTCTGTCACGACTTCGTTGACGTTCTCACAGCAGAGCTCGCTGGAAACAGCGATTTCGCTTTCAGCGCCCATATACTGGATGTCTACGTCGTTCGGGTTGATCTGCGCGCTGGCCTGACCGGACCGTGCGAGAAGATCAAGAATTTCTTGTTCGGTAAGAACGCGGGCTTCGCCACTCAGTGCGTCATAATCTACGCCGCCAACGCCACCATCGTTTCCGGCCCAAGCCGGGATAGCGGTCATAGCAAGCATGCCTGCGATCATCAGACCATTTGCTAGTTTCATTTCTATTCCCCTTTGACCCTCGTCAGGCCATGCCATCACTAAATTTGCTCAACTGTGCCAAACTGGCCCAGACGAAACCCCCGTTGCAGGTCTCGTGCCCCTTTACGTTTTTATTTTTAGAACAGCCCTCGCCCTCATCCAAAAGCTTTCCCCCAATTGGAGAGTTTTGACTGGAGTATTATACCTCAGCTTTCCTTCAGATTAACGAAATTTTAGCCAAGAATGAAAGCATAGAGAGAAAAAAACTCTAGTTTTTTGAGTCATCTGCATGGAATTCAAGCCGTTCCTGCAACCTGGCGCGCACAGATGGCCATTCATCCTTCAGAATCGAAAAACACGCGATATCACGGCGTGTTCCGTCCAACATCCGCACATAAGACCGGAAAATCCCCTCTTCCCGCGCCCCCAATTTACGGATTGCGGCGCGTGATGCGGTGTTCGCGATGTCGGTTTTGAACTCAACGCGCAGTGCACCCCAGTCAAACGCACGTCCCAGAAGGAGAAGTTTCGCCGATGGGTTGATCGCTGTTCCGCGTGAAGATGGTAAATACCAGGTGTGTCCGATCTCTAATCGGCGGTGATGGCGCGATATCGACAGAAAAGCCGTCACGCCCACAAGTTCATCTGTGGCACGGTCAATGACCGCAAATGGCACAAAATGGTCTTCGTGCGCCTCTGCCAGATATGTATCGAAATAGGTTTCCAGACGGGTTCCGGACGGCCGATAGGGCATCCAGCTCCACAGTGCGTCTTCGGTCGCCGGGCGTAGAAGACCGTCCTTATGGTCTGCGGTCAGCCGTTCGAGGCGGACCACATCATTTTCCATACTGTTGGAAAGTTTTGTCATTGCCCGCCCCCCATTCGGGAGGAAAAACACCAGAGGACGGGCAATGTCCAGAAATGATTAAGCCGCGTTAACGTCTGCTTCCACGCTGTTGCGGATCAGGAAGTCGAAGGCTGAGAGAGAGGCTTTAGAGCCTTCGCCCATCGCAATGACGATCTGTTTATAAGGTGTCGTGGTACAGTCACCGGCCGCCATAACACCGGGGATATTCGTTTCACCGCGTGCATTCACCTCGATCTCACCGCGAGGAGAGAGCTCAACGACGCCTTTCAGCCATTCCGTGTTTGGCACAAGGCCAATCTGAACAAAGATGCCTTCCAGATCGATCTGGTGATCGGTGTTTTTGACACGGTCTTTATAAGTAAGAGCCGTGACCTTTGTACCGTCACCCAGAACTTCTGTTGTCTGCGCATTCGTGATGACTTTCACATTCGGCAGAGAGAAGAGCTTGCGTTGCAAAACCGCATCGGCGCGAAGTTCGCTCATGAATTCGATCAGAGTGACTTCAGCAACGACGCCAGCGAGGTCGATTGCGGCCTCAACGCCAGAGTTACCGCCGCCAATGACTGCCACGCGCTTACCTTTAAAGAGCGGGCCATCACAGTGCGGGCAGTAGGCCACACCTTTATTCTTGTACTCGTCCTCGCCTGGAACGCCCATCTGGCGCCAGCGCGCACCTGTTGAAAGCACAATGGTGCGGGATTTCACCGACGCGCCATTCTCAAGCTTCACCTCGATCAGGCCGCCCGGTTCGGACGCCGGCACAAGCTCTGTCGCTTTCTGAAGGTTCATGATGTCGACATCATAATCCTTCACGTGCTGCTCAAGAGCCGCTGCGAGTTTCGGACCTTCTGTGTGTGGTACGGAGATGAAGTTCTCGATACCCATAGTATCAAGCACCTGACCGCCAAACCGTTCAGCAACGACACCCGTGCGGATACCTTTACGGGCCGCGTACACTGCAGATGCTGCACCAGCCGGGCCACCGCCAACAACCAGAACATCGAAGGCAGACTTTTCGGCAATCTTCTCAGCTTCGCGCGCCGCAGCGCCGGTATCGATTTTGCCAAGAATTTCCTCAAGGCTCATACGGCCCTGCGCGAATTCCTCACCATTCAAAAGAACGGTCGGCACCGCCATAACTTTGCGCGTTTCGACTTCTTCCTTGAACAGCGCGCCATCAATAGATGTGTGCGTGATGTTCGGGTTCAGAACGCTCATAAGGTTCAGAGCCTGAACGACGTCCGGGCAGTTCTGACATGACAGAGAGAAATACGTCTCGAAATGCAGTGGCTGCGCAGGTTTGAGCGCTTTCACCTGGTCAATCACGTCCTGCTCTACGCGTGGCGGGTGACCGCCAACCTGAAGAAGCGCAAGAACGAGAGATGTAAACTCGTGGCCCATTGGTAGGCCGGCGAAAGTTACAGCGACGCTCGGGTCATCTTTGCGGACGATCTCAAAAGACGGCGTGCGCTTGTCTCCAGACGGCGCGCCATCGTTCAGCGTCACTTTATCTGAAGCGTCTGCAATATCTGCGAGCAAGCCCTTCATCTCGGAAGATTTTGGCTGCGCATCTGTATAGGCGATCAGTTCAATCGGGGTACGCAGGTTTTCCAGATAGGTTTTCAGCTGCGTCTTCATTCCAGCATCAAGCATGATGGGTCTCCATGTGATGGGTCGGGGACGACCGGACAGGCCATCCAAAAGAAAGTCTCAGGCCATTGGCCGAAGATCAGGTCCCTGCAATGAGGGGCCTGATGTCAGGCCAATGGCGACTGGCACACCGGGAAGGGGCGGGGGGACGCTGTGCCAGTGCCATTGGTATCGACGGCTTAGATTTTGCCGACGAGGTCCAGTGAAGGAGCAAGCGTTGTTTCGCCTTCTTCCCACTTAGCTGGGCAAACTTCGCCCGGGTTGTTGCGAACGTACTGAGCAGCTTTTGTCTTACGCAGAAGCTCAGTTGCGTTACGGCCAACGCCTTCAGACGTGATTTCCATGAACTGGATGATGCCATCCGGGTCGACGAGGAATGTCGCACGGTCAGCAAGGCCAACGCCTGGGCGCATTACGTCGAAGTTGTTTGTGATTGTGCCGGACTGGTCACCAACCATGTAATAGTTGATTTTGCCGATCGCTGGCGATGTGTCGTGCCATGCTTTGTGCGAGAAGTGTGTGTCTGTAGAAACAGAGAAGATCTCGACGCCGAGGTTCTGGAACTCGCCGTAAAGGTTTGCGAGGTCTTCGAGCTCGGTCGGGCATACGAATGTGAAGTCAGCTGGGTAGAAGAAGAAGATCGCCCATTTGCCGCGAACGTCAGCGTCTGAAATGTCGACGAACTGACCTTCTTTGAATGCGGTCGCGTTGAATGGTTTAATCTCTGTATTGATGAGAGCCATGAAGTGATCCTTTCTCGGTTGGCTGGATACAGATTGCTATATGGTCGAGCTTGCTGCATCACACAAATTTATAATATTTATACTTGCGATAAGTTGTCTTTATCGCAGATGCCGTCGGGACAGTGTCCGAGTAACAAACTCGGGATAGTCTGGAATTATTCTCGGTATATCGCGGCGCAGCGAAAGGATATTCTGCATATCGCCAAATATTGGAAATATCCGACCATTCAAAATATTTTGAAATACATTCGACTTCGCGGCACTGCAGCATTCTTGATTATTTCTCCAGATGCCATAAATTTTTTCTATGATTCTTCCATCGCTCAGACAGCTCCAGTTTCTCGATGCGCTCGCAAGAGAGCGCTCTTTCTCGCGTGCCGCCGAAAGCATGCATGTCACCCAACCGACGCTCTCAACCGCTATCCGCGAACTTGAGGGTATTCTGGGGGTGCAGCTTGTGGAGCGCGAAGCACGTGGCGCGACACTGACCGCTACCGGTGCAGAAGTTGTAGACCGGGCACGTAGTCTTCTTTCAGACGCCGAAGACCTTGTAATTGCGGCGAAAGGGGCAGGGGAGCCGCTTTACGGTACATTCCGTCTTGGCGCGATCCCGACAATCGCGCCCTTCATGCTGCCACGCGTGATGAAACACTTAAAATCCAAGTTTGATCATCTGACGCTCTATCTGCGCGAAGAACAGACTGCGCGTCTGCTGGATGATCTGCGCGCACGCCGTCTCGATGCTGCGCTGATCGCTCTGCCCTATGATGCGACGGGCATCGATTCCATTCCTGTTTTTGACGACGAATTCCTGCTGGCTGCACCAAAGGGCCATCCCCTTGGAAAGGACGGCGCACTGCAGCCGGAAGACCTAGCCCCGCATGATGTGCTGCTTCTGGAAGATGGCCACTGCCTGCGGGACCATGCGCTTTCTGTCTGTCAGATGCCCACTGTACGCGATGGCGGGGAAGTGAGCGCAACCAGCCTGCATACTCTCATCCAGATGGTAGATGGTGGGCTCGGCGTCTCACTTATTCCGAAGATTGCCGCCGATGCCGGCATTGGAAACGGGCTTGATGTGAATATCCGTCCATTCTCACCGCCAGCAATCGGCCGGTCCATCGGTGTGGCATGGCGGGCAGGTTCTTCGCGAGAGTCCGATGCGCGCATCGTTGCTGAGGAAATCCGCTCGCTGTTTACGCCGGCTTATCCTGCCTCAGCAGCCTGACAAGCCGAGGCAGACGCCAGGCAAGCCAGAACGCGCCGACAATATTTCCTAATAAGAACAAGGTAATAATGATTGGCGCTGACAGTTTTACTTTTTCTGTCAGCGCGATAGGCACCGCAAGGAGCGCAAAGCCGATATAGAGGTCCGCAAGGCTGACCTTGCCCCATGCGAGGCCGCCGACAATGCCGAACTCATTGAGGAAATGGCCGTTCATACCCGCCCATACACACATCAGGGCTAGGGCAATTCCGAGGCCGGCAATCGAAATTCTCAGCAGTGTCATTCGAGGTATCCTTAAACCGTTATGTCTGTTTACGCTTCAACGCGCTGATCGGTTCAGGCCTTGAAGCCCGCATCAAAGAAAGCTAGCGGTTTTAGCCTGTTTGAACCGAAAGACTGGCCGTGGCAGACGCATTCCAACTTCCCATCGATGATGTGCTGGATGAGATTTCCGCCGCGCTGAAAACCGGCAGCCGGCTTGTGCTCGCTGCGCCGCCCGGAGCCGGTAAAACGACAAAAGTTCCGCTACATCTTCTTGGCTCTGACTGGCTCGGCAACAAGAAAATCATCATGCTTGAGCCGCGCAGGATCGCCGCGCGGCGCGCCGCTGAACGTATGGCCAGCATGCTGGGTGAAAGGGTGGGCGACACTGTCGGTGTACGATCCCGACTTAATACGAGAATTGGCCCGAAGACAAAGATTGAAGTTGTCACCGAAGGCGTCTTCACCAATCTCGTCACCCGCGATGCTGAGCTGGGTGACTATGGCGCTGTTCTGTTCGACGAATTTCACGAACGCTCTCTGGACGCAGATATTAGCCTCGCGCTCGCGCAACAAAGTCAGGACTATCTGAACGAAGACCTGCGGATCATCGTTATGTCCGCGACGCTCGACACTGAGAAAGTGGCCGGAGTTCTGAAGGCGCCAGTCGTCCAATCTGAGGGCAGGGCCTATCCGGTTGATACCAGATATCTCGGGCGTACGCAGGACAGGCTGGAAGACCAGATGGCTAAGGCCATTCGCAAAGCGCTGGCGGCTGAAACGGGATCAATTCTCGCCTTCCTGCCGGGCGCGGCGGAGATCACCCGGACGGCTAAGCGCCTTGCTGGCCTTTCAGACGACATCATGATCTGCCGCCTTTACGGCGCGCTGCCTCCCAAAGAGCAGGATGACGCGATCAAGCCGCCACCGGGCGACAAACGCAAAGTGGTATTGTCTACAGACATTGCCGAAAGCTCGCTCACGATTGAAGGGGTAAGGGTTGTTGTCGATAGCGGATTCGCACGCGTGCCCGTTTATTCACCCAATAGCCTCGGCGCGATGCTCTCCACGGTGAAAGCCTCCATCGCAAATGTTGACCAGCGACGCGGACGCGCGGGCCGTACGGAGCCGGGCGTCTGTTACCGGCTCTGGCACGAGGAAGAAAACCGCGGCCTACCAAAATCGCCAACACCAGAACTTCTCAATGCCGATCTTAGCTCTGCATTATTGCGTCTGATCGAGTGGGGCGACCATAATCTTTATGATCTGAACCTTCTGGACTATCCACCGCGCGGGCATTTTGCGGCGGCCCTCGATATGCTGAAGCGGCTGGAGTTCATTGAAGCAGATGATCCGAATACGCTGACGCCAAAGGGCCAGAAAGCGTCCGGCATGCCGTTACACCCGCGCCTGTCATCGCTCATTCTGGCAGCAGAAAGCGACGGAGAAAAAGCGCTCGCGGCCCAGATTGCGGCTATGCTTTCAGAACAGGGCGCAGGCGGACGGTCTGATGATTTGTCTTCACGGGTCTCGTCTTTTCAGCGAGATAGCTCCAAACGCGCCAACGCCCTGAAAGAACAGGCAAAACGCTGGTCTGGCACCAAAGCCGTTCCATCCGGAAATGCCGCAGACATTATCGCGAAAGCCTGGCCGGACCGGATCGCGAGGCGCCGCAAAACCGATCCGAAACGCTACCAGCTTGCGGGAGGAGGGGGCGTCAAACTTCCAGATAACTTCACGCTTGAAGGAAGTGAATGGATTGTCGTCTGCGAAACAGGCGGCCAAAGCGGAAATGAAAGCCTAGTTCGTCTGGCGGGCGCACTTGATGAGCGGTTGGTGCGCGGCGTTCTCACCGAAACCGAGCGTGACTTTGCCGAGTTTGATCCGAAGTCCGGCAAGATCAAAGCGCGGCGCCAGAAAACGCTGGGCGAAATCGTACTATCCGAAACGCCTCTATCCCAGCCTGATAATGCGACCATCGCTGAGGCTGTGATCAGGACGGCGGAAGAGAGCGACCTCTCCGCACTTCCCGGATATGACGCCATCAAGGATCACGTTTCCAGACTGGGCTTTTTCTATTCGGCCTTTCCCGAGAAAGCGCCGAAAACTGGCGGCACGTCCGAGGCGTTAGAAGCAGAGCTTGTCTCATCGGCGTCTGACTGGTTGGTGCCACACATCGAAGCACACGGCCTGAAAGGTATCGAGGCAGGCTCACTGCGGCGATATCTGGATGACACAATGGATTGGGAGCTACGGCAGGCGCTGCAAGGTGCGCTTCCAGCCAAATGGCAGGCGCCGTCAGGGCGAAATGTCGCCATTGATTATGCGGACGAGAAAGCTCCGCTCGTCTCGGTCAGGGTACAGGAGCTTTATGGGCTGACTACGCATCCAATGATTTGTGACGGGCGCGTACCGATGACTTTGAGCCTTCTGTCTCCTGCACAGCGGCCTGTCGCCATCACAAAGGATTTACCGGGCTTCTGGTCTGGCAGCTATTCCGACATGCGCAAGGATATGAAAGGCAGATATCCGAAGCATAACTGGCCGGAAGATCCGGCGAATGCCACACCGCCACCGCCGCGCAACCGAAAATAACGGCTTGAGTCTGCGCACGGACCGCGTCAGCCTATCGGGATTGGGAGACAAAAATGGAAAAACGGAAACTTGGTCGTACAGACCTGATGGTCAGCGCGTGCTGCCTTGGCACTATGACATACGGCGAACAGAATACTGAAGCCGAAGGTCACGAACAAATGGACTATGCTGTCGAGCGCGGCGTGAATTTCTTCGACACCGCCGAGCTTTATGCCATTCCGCCAAAGCCGGAAACGCAAGGTTCGACAGAGCGAATTGTCGGCAGCTGGATGAAGGCGCGCGGCAATCGCGACAAAGTCATTCTCGCCACCAAAATTGTCGGCCGGTCTGACAACACCTGGTATCGCGATGACGTCGACATGTGCCGCATCAACAAGGCGCAAATTGACGAAGCGGTTGAGAAAAGCCTGAAGCGTTTACAGACCGACTATATCGATCTCTACCAGCTGCACTGGCCTGACCGTGTTGCACCGATTTTCGGCGGCAAACTGAAAGCCAAGCACTACGACATCTCATACGAGCCGTTTGAAGACATTCTCGAAGCGCTCGATGCCCATGTGAAGAAGGGCAATATACGCCATATTGGTCTATCTAACGAAACGCCATTCGGCGTGATGCGCTTTATTGCCGAAAGCGAAAAGCGCGGCCTGCCGCGCGTTCAATCTATCCAGAACGCCTATAATCTGGTGAACCGCACCTTTGAAGAAGGCCTGGAAGAAGTCTGCATGCATGAAGATGTCGGGCTTTTGTCATACTCGCCATTGGGGCAGGGCTATCTAACCGGCAAATATCGTAACGGCGCACTGCCTGAAGGCTCACGCAAAGCCTTGTTCCAGCGCCTTAGCCGTTATGAGAAGCCACATGCCGAAGAGGCGATCAATTCCTACGTCGATCTGGCGGCGGAGAAAGGCATTGATCCGGGCCAGCTTGCGATAAGGTTCTGTGACACAAGGCCTTTCATGGCCTCAACGATTATCGGCGCCACGACGATGGAACAATTGAAGACGTGTATCGATGCGTTTGATCTTGATTGGACCGACGATCTGGAAAACAGCGTGAACGAACTGCACGCACGCCAGCCGAACCCGTGTCCATAAATCGCAGCCTGCCTACTTGCCGACTTTCCAATGCTGGATAAGGTGGTGATTGGGCAATCGCTCAACTTGGTACGGGCTAGACGGGGAGTGATCCAAATGGCCGATATTGCACCTTACGTGGACAACGTAAAAAAGTATGCGAAAGCATATAACGAAACTGCACTGCAGAAGATTGTGAACCATCTTGGTATCGCACTTCGCAACCGCGACTCGTCTCTGGTTTCCTGCTCTGATCCTTCCGAGCTGGAACGTGTGCGCGAAAAGTGGCTGAAGAAAAAGTTTGAACTGACTGATTCCGACGCTGATCTGGACGCTGCAATTCAGGAAGTCTGCACAGCGATGAAAGACGAGAAGGGCAATAAGTCCCGCGTCACATTCTACTACATTCTCGCTGAGAAATACGGCAAGATCGACATGCTCGCTGGCTAAGCTTGCATCGCATCGATCAAAGAAAACCCCCGCAAGCGCGGGGGTTTTTTTATTGTTCCGATTTGTGTTTTCGCCAGATCGCAAAGATACGCGGCCCGTCAACAAGATACCGCTTCCACATGCGCTTCGGCTCGCTCAGCAGGCGATGAAGCCATTCAAGACGCGCATTACGCATCCAGAGCGGTGCGCGCTCGACCCGGCCCGCCAGAAACTCAAGGCTGGCACCGCAACACAGGGCCACACCTTTACCGCGACCAAGACGCAGCGCCTCACGGGCGACCATCTCCTGTTGCGGGGACCCGACGCACAGAAAGGCGAAACGTTCGTTTTCGCTGACAAGAAACTCTGCGGCCTTACGGACTTCATCAGGCTTATTGCGAAGACCCATAGGTGGATTGTGCCAGGCGACATTCGCAATGCCATAGTCACGCGCTAAAGATTCAATAATCCCTTCATCACCGCCAATCACAACGATCTTTTCATCGGACTTTACGTGATCACGGATGAGAGCTTCAACAATATCCGCGCCCGGCGCAGCAGGAAGCTCCTTACTTTCAAACTTCGCGAACAGCTCAAGGATGCGGCTATCACAGACCAGCATGCCTGCGTCTGTATAAAGTGGACGAAGATCAGGCTCCGCATCGAGGCGAACCATATGATCGACATTCGGTGTGACCAGATAGGTGAAGTCGCAACCGCGATCCACCATCTTCAACAGGGCCGCTACAGCCTGATCGGTATCATACGGATCGAATTCGAGTCCTATGAAGAGAACCCGGTCAGATTCGAAGACAAAGTCTGTCGCAGATGCAGTAGAAAGTGACATGCATCCGGTTTCGCAAAAAACCGGCAATTTCGCGTTTCATTCCACATCGCAATTTCGCGGCACGGATTAAGCATAAACATCAGGAAACTCGGTTTTTTCGCCAATGAGGCCCACCGCGCCCTCAAGACACTTCTGATGTCCAGATTTGAACAAATCAGCCCTTAACATACTGAATTATTGTAATTTCTTGGGTATCAGAACGCTCTGACTTAAAGACAGCGGTAAAACCTGAAATATCGGGCGCGACAAATTTCGCGGACCGATTTCCTTGCTTTATAGTTAATTCGTCACCCGAGGCGGCAGATCTAATATCCTCTAAGAAGGCTTCAAAACCCTCTGAAAGCAAAGGAAATTAATAAACTTCCTTGATCCGTTAACACTTCCGGTCGTGGTTATTTACAGAATGAGCATCCGCACCCATCAATATCCGCGTTACATGCCGCGAATAGGCTGACGGTCCAGCGGTTCATCTACCTCGCCGCGCTTCTTTTTGTTGTCCATGCCGTGCTTACGAAGAAGGCCGCGGAACTGGTGATAGGTGAGGCCAAGATAATCGGCTGCTTTGCCTTGATGACCTTCGCTCGCTTTGAGCGCTGCCTCGACCAGACGCACCTCGTACAGCCGTATTTCCGTTTCAAACTCGAGGCCGTCCTCTACGGGCGGCACATCCAGGCGAAGGTCCTGAACCGGGCCTGATTGGACCGGTTTGGCAGCCGCTCGCCTGGCTTGCGGGCGAAAGGGCGATGAAAACGGATCAATGGCGTCTTCTGAAAACTCTATATAGCTTTCCGGATCCATATGAAGCGAACGGTGCGTGATGCGCTCGGCAACGTTTTTAAGCTCCCTGACATTGCCCGGCCAGTCATGCGCTTCCAGCTGCAAAATCGCTGAAGGTGAAAAGCCGGTGAAAGGAAGCCCCATCTCGCGAGCCATCTGGCTACCGAAATGGTCAGCGAGAAGCGAGATGTCCTCGATCCGAACCCGTAAAGGCGGAAGAGTGATCACGTCGAAGGCCAGTCGGTCCAGAAGGTCGGCGCGAAACTTACCGGCCTCCACCGCCGCTGGAAGGTCGATATTCGTCGCTGCCGTCACCCTGACATCGCATTTGAGCACATGCTCGCCGCCAAGGCGTTGAAACTCGCCATACTCCACGACGCGCAACAGCTTTTCCTGCACACGATCGGATGCCGTGGCGATCTCATCCAGAAAGATCGTGCCGCCATCTGCCTGTTCGAACCGCCCAATCCGTCTTGAACTGGCCCCTGTAAACGCGCCCTGCTCATGCCCGAACAGTTCTGAATCCAGCAACTCATCGGAAAGCGCCGCGCAATTCACTTTGATGAACGGCCCATTCCAGCGTTTCGACAGGAAGTGAACGCGCTCGCCAATCAGCTCCTTACCCGTACCTCGCTCTCCAATGATGAGGATAGATCTGTCCAGCGGGGCAATGAAAGACGCTTTCTCCAGCGCCTCCAGCCATTCAGGGCTTTCGCCAATTGGTGAAACAGGCTCAATCATTCGTCAATAATACCATAATTATCGGCAAGATAGCTAATTATTTTTCGTTGAATTTACTAAATATCCGCAGCGAAACGCACTAGCGAATTTTTTAATTCAATAAATACAGCGTATTATAACATTAATTCAAAACTGGCACGCCCTTTGCAGTTTGTAGGACAGCTCAGCGGCTAAGGGGGCCGCAAGAAAAGGAAGAGAGACATGAGAGACTATGAAGCAAACAGCCAATCCCGACGGGATGACACGCTGCAAGATCGCTTCAGCCGTTTCACAGGCTGGTTGTCACGTCGTCCGATGGAAAGCTGGGGCTTCTTCATCGCCGGTGTGATCGTCGCACGCATTCTCTTCTAAACGTAATTTATCAAGGAGACCGACTATGGGACTGTTTTCCCGCTTCGGAGACATCGTAAACTCAAACATCAACGCCATGCTCGACAAGGCGGAAGATCCTGAAAAAATCGCGCGTCTGATGATCCAGGAAATGGAAGACACGCTGATCGAGGTTCGCACTGGTGCTGCCCGCGCAATGGCAGACAAGAAAGAAATGGAACGCGAAATCGCGCATTTCGAAACGGTTGCCGCTGAATGGGACGCCAAAGCAGAACTCGCTATTGATAAAGGTCGTGAAGATCTGGCTCGCGGCGCGCTGCAGGCAAAACAGAAAGCAACTTCAGAGATTGCCGCACGCAAGGAAGGTCTTGCTGCTGCAGAGGAAGCTTTCGCAAAGCGCTCTTCCGATCTCGAAAAGCTTCAGGCCAAGCTTGATGAAGCGAAAGCCAAGCATCGCGCACTTATGATGCGTCGTGAAGCTGCCGAGCATCGCATCCGCGCCCGCTCGCGCACATATGACTCCCGCGTTGATGACGCGCTGGCACGTTACTCTGCCGTAGAGCGTAAAGTCGACGAGATGGAAGCCTATGCTGACACGATCAAAGGCTATGAGCCTTCGCTCGAGCAGGAATTCGCCGACCTCGCACAATCTGACGAAGTCGAAAAAGAGCTCGCTGAGCTGAAGCGCCGCAAAGGTGTTCAGACAACAGCGACGCCTGAAACCAAGAAAAAAGACTCTGAGGAGTAATCATTATGGCAATGCCGTTTCTTGTCCTCACCGGGATCATGACAGTGCTGACAGCACCTGGTCTCATCGCAAACTATCTGAAGGACCGCCGTGAGCGGACTGCAGTAACCACCGAAAAGGGCGAACTCAATGCCTGAGGAATTTATCGCAATCGCCATCGTCGGCATGCTCTTCATAGGTTTCCCGGCCGTGCTGTTTCATTACATCACGATCTGGCGGAAGCAGAAGACGCTCCAGCCGGACGATGAGCGGATGCTGGAAGACCTTTGGCGATCAGCACGCGCTATGGAGCGCCGCATTGAGAGCCTTGAAGCCATCATCGAGGGTGAAGTTGAGCGGACTAGCAGCCGCTCTGACAATCTCCGCGATGACATTTACAGGAAGAACTAATGCCACATCGCAGACAACATGATGACGACTACGGAAAGTGGAGAAACACTTTCCACCGTGGTCCGGAACGTGATGAGCCATACGACTATAACGGGTCACCTAACCCGAAACGCCTCTACCGGTCTGTTCGCGACAAGGTCATTGGCGGTGTGTGCGGCGGCATTGCTGACCGGTTCGGCTGGGAACCATCCCTGGTCCGTATCGCCGCCGTGCTTTCCTTTTTCCTGTTTGCAGGGCCGCTGATCATCATCGCCTACATGGTGATGTGGGTCATCCTGCCTACACCACCAAGGAATGCACCATCACTCAGCCCGGATGAGGAAACATTCTGGCGCGGAGTTTCGGATCGACCAACGATCACATTCTCCAATCTACGCTACAAATTCATGGATCTCGAAGATCGCCTTCAATCCATGGAACGCGCAGTTACTTCGGACGAGTGGCGTCTTCGCCGCCAGTTCCGTGACCTCGAAAAAGGTCAGTAACCTAAATCACCACCGTTTGTATCGAAGGGGCAAACAATGTTTACGGGAAGATCATCAAACGGGACAATGACGGGCATGTTCATAATGGGCGCCGCCATAGTTCTCACCGCCGCAGCCGTACTCTCAGGACGTTTCCATGTTCAGGCTGCAGGACTGGACGTGACAATGGGCACACATATAGACCGCGGCTTCGTGGTCCAGATTGACGGGCTCGATTGCCCGGGTGCTGATTGCCCAGCGTTCGCGTTCGACTGGTCGCTCGCAACGCGCGGCTAGTCAGTTATCTGCCCCTTCCGGATCGCCCGGACCAGGAAACGAACAGGAGAGACAATCTCCTGCTCTGACCGGGCGAGAGGAAGCGGCCGCCCCAGCGCCTGAGATACAATCAGGTCCGCCAGAAAGGGCGCAAATGTGAAACCGCGGGCACCAAGCCCCGCCATCACATACACCTTACCGTCAGAAACAGCTCCCCCCTTAACGGGTGCGCCATGCTGAAGCGGCGCGAGATTTAAGAGCGTTTCAGACCGGTCAAACCAACATCCCGCAATTGGAAAGCGATCCGGCGTTGTCGCTCGGACTGACGCCCGCGAGACAAGCTGTGCCTCGACCAGATTGTCCGCCCAGTCAGGCGCAAGCGACCCAAGCGCTTCAATATTATGAGCGCGGGCCCCATCAGTTACGGCTGGCGCATCGCCCTCAAAGGCCTCAAACGTCGCGCCAAACAGCAGGTCACCATCTTTCCTGAGCGCATAACTGCCGGATGCAATTGCTTTAACCTCATTGTCCTCAGATACAGATTGAACGAGCTCCACCTGCCCGGCTTTTCCGGCAATCCATTCAGCCATTTCCGGCAACAGACTTGAAATCAGGTGTCCTGTTGAAATGACAGTCAGCGTTTTTTCGTCAGATTTACCAGAGATCGCCTCAAGCGTTTCAACAGACTGATACCAGCGACAATCAATACCGGGGTGATCGAGCAATGCTGCCACGAGCCTGGCCGGCTCCACCAAAGCGGCGCCATGGTGGATCAGGGATACTCGCTCTTCATCACTGAATGACAGGCGTCCGTCATTAAGCGGGGGATCTTCGGCGAGCTTTGAAAAGCGTTTAACTTCCACGTCGCTCTGAGGGGCCTGCGTTACACTGACCTCATGCGCAAAGTCTGGCGCATATCGCGCATAAAAGGATAGCGCGTAGAGATAGCTCTGAATGAGAAAGCGCGCCTGAGGCGTGTCCGCCGCATCAAGTCGCGGCATGACAAGGCCATAGGGATTACCGCTGGCACCAGAGGCAGGCCCTTCAGCCTTATCGATCACTGATACAGGTAAACCGGCCTCAGCAAACTGGCGCGCAACCGACGCGCCGCCAATTCCCGCACCCACGACAATGACGCGCTCAAACTCGCGCCTCGGCGCATCACGCAAGAATATATCCGGCTGGGGGTCGCGCGGAGCGTTGTCCGGATAAATCGCCTCAAGGCGTTCGCGCTTTCTGCCAAATCCCGGCTGTTTAGACACCTCAAAGCCGGCAGCGGCCAATCCGCGTCGGACATGGCCTGCCACCGTATACGTGCCAACGAGGCAACCGGGTTTTGCGTGGTCGCCGAGACCCTTGAGAATATCCTCAGACCACATGGCTTCATTCTTTGCCGGGGCAAACCCGTCCAGAAACCAGGCGTCCGCTTTGAAATTGACTGTGCTGAACCAGTCAGCGGCATCGCCGATAAAGATGCTAAGGCTAATCCGCCATTGCGGAAATACGATACGCTGCAGGCCCATAGTCTGTTCAGGCCAGCTCGCAAGCAATTGATCAACGTAGGTCTTCAATTCCGGCCAGCGCGCCAGCGATCTACGCGCATCTTCAGCCGCCATTGGATGCTTCTCAACCGTCAGAAAGTCGAGCCAGCCATCGCTGCACCGCTCCGAACCAAGCCAGAGATCGACCAGCGCGAGGAAGTTCAGCCCGGTTCCAAATCCCAATTCTGCAATAGTGAAGCTTTTATGGTCGCGCCAACGCTCGGGAAGCCCACAAGCGCGAAAGAAAACCGCGCGGGTCTCCTCCAACCCATCGCTACGCGAGAAATATACATCATCAAACGCGGTCGCGACGGGGGTTCCGTCGTCTTTCCAGTCAAGGTTCGGGCGTGAAGGCAGGCGTGTCATGCCGCCCCTTTATCAGAGAAATCTGAAAACCGGGAGATGAGGTTTAAGGACGAAGCGACGCAAGAACAGCCTGAGCCGATTTCATAGCCAGAACATGTGGAAGCGGCCCGCGCATAAGGATCAACCGATGCCAAACGGCGCCAAACAATGTCTCACACACCGCATCGGGGTCATAATCCCTTCGGATATGGCCCTTGGATGCCGCCTGAGCCAGCACGTTCTTCATCGGCTTACGAATAGTGTTGTTGAACCAGGTGCGGAAAATCTCACCGGCAGCAGGATCGTCGGAGGCAGCCAGCAGCGCGCTACGCAGCAGGTGAGCGCCATCGCCAACACGTGCAAGTTCTGAGAAGGGCTCGATAAAGGCCGCAAGCTGCACGTCGACCGGCTGGTCCGGTTTAATCAGCGGCTCTTCAATCATGCTGATTGCAGCATCGATTGCGATAGCCGCCACGGAAGGCCACCAGCGATACACTGTTTGTTTGGATGCTTTGGCGCGGCGAGACAGCCGGTCGGGACTGAAAGCGCGCCAGCCATGCTCAATCAGCTCTTCACGCGCAGCAGACAAAATGGCCTGACGAGAGGCTTCGCTACGCTTCGGCCCTTCGCGCCGAACGGAAGTCGTTTCAGTAGGTCCGTCAGATTTCATATTGCGCCCTGCCCCGTATGGCCTGCCCCAAGCCAACCTGCACAATATATCATACAAACAGCTGCTTAACTGAGTCTGTTCAGCAGCAGATTCTCGTTTCAGGGGATTAGCGTGGCAAAATTGCACTCATTCAAGGCAGCTATACGTACGGACTGACCAGAGCCCAGACGACCGAACCTGCCATAAGGGTGGCGGCGCACACATAGAAAACGCGCGCAAATTTCGGTTCAGAGAACTTATGAGACAACAGACGTGCGCCGCTGCCGTAAATGCTCAGGCCAAACAGCTCAGTCGCCGTGACCGTCAGAACCATAATGACCACTTGCGGAATGATGGGTGCTTCGACATTGAAAAATGCCGGCAGAAGACCGCCGAAAAAGACCAATGCATTCGGATTGGCTAGCTGTAGCCCGAAGCCGCGCAGGAAGAGGCCGGTGATGCGGCCCGTTTTGATGAAGTTCTGGCCCTTCGGCTTGAACACATCAGTTACTTCATCTTCGAAGTTTGTATCGACGGGCTGCGTTGCCGTCGACCAGGCAAGCCAGAGCACAAAGCCCAGCCCGACAAGTTTGAGAACGAAAAATCCGGTTGGAAATTGTTCGGCCAGCGCGCCGGCGCCGGAGGCTGCGAGCGTAATCCAGACGACATTCGCAGCGCAAATACCGAGCCCGCTCACCAGAGACAGCCAGAAGCCGTAACGAAGCGACGCTGCAATAACAAGCATTACGGCCGGACCAGGTGTTAACCCGCCGGCCGCAAACAATACAATCATGGATGCCCAGAGGCCGAATTCCATGTCAGCCCCTCAGGTATCAGAGCTTATTTGGTTTCCGCGTAACGCGCGATGGATTGCGCGATCAGCTCTTCAGCTTTCTCACGGCCGTCCCAGCAATCAACCTTCACCCATTTGTTTGGCTCAAGGTCTTTATAGTGCTCGAAGAAGTGCGTGATGCGCTCGAGAATGACGTCTGGCAGGTCTTCTTTTTCGTGAACTTTTTCGTAGAGACGCGTCAGTTTCGTGTGTGGAACTGCGAGAATTTTCTCGTCCGGACCGCCATCGTCTTCCATCAGAAGAACGCCGATCGGGCGCACGCGCAGAACGGAACCTGGAACCAGAGCGCGGCTGCCATAGCACATGACGTCGATCGGATCGCCATCAAGGCTCAGCGTGTGTGGCACGAAACCGTAGTTACACGGGTAACGCATGGAGGTGTAGAGATAGCGGTCGACGAACATCGCACCGGAATCCTTGTCGATCTCGTATTTGATCGGCTCACCACCCAGCGGAACCTCAATCACCACGTTTACGTCTTTTGGTGGGTTTTCCCCGCTGGAAATCTTGGAAAGATCCATAATGCGTCCCTCTTTTACGCGTCTGTCTATATGGCTTCCCTCTAGCCGCGCAGCAGGTCGTGTGCAAGCGCAACAAAAGGCGTAGAGGGAAGTTTATTCAGGCTTTGTCTAAATTCTGCGCCAGTAAATGCACCCTAGCTCGTTAACGCGCCCGATACACCGGACTTAAAGCCGCGCCTTTGGCAGAGATAATTTGAAGATGATGGCCAGCGCGCGCAGTGTAAATGCCGCCGCGAAACCTGCGGCAAACGCAATGCTTTCATTCACATTGAAATAGATCAGCGCAGCAAACACCGCCGCCCCGAGAAGACCTGCTGTCGCGTAGATGTCTTCCTTCAGCAGCAGCGGATCACGGTTCGCAACGACGTCACGAATGAGACCGCCCGCCGACGCCGTCATCACACCCATAATCAGAATGATCAGATAATCATGGCCGAGGTCAGCGGCTTTAGCCGCGCCCGTTACCGCAAATAGCGCCAGACCTACGGCATCAGCCCATCGGAGCGGTTTGAAGCCTTCCAGCGCATTGGCGAAGAAAAACGCTGCCAACCCGCCCGCAATAGCAAGCCAGAGCGACAGCGTATCTTCGAGCCAGAATACCGGCGCGTCGAGGATGAGATCACGCAGGGTTCCGCCGCCAACAGCCGGCAGAAACGCGAGCGTGATCACACCGAAAAGGTCCATATCCTTACGGACCGCGGCTATGCCTCCTGAGACAGCGAATACAAATACGCCGATCCGGTCCGCAAAGGTGAGGATCAGATCAGGAGACATATCCATGGCGCCGTCTAGCGACGGTTACGCGCTGCAAGTGTACGCAGACGAAGCGCGTTCAGGCGGATAAAGCCTTCAGCGTCTTTCTGGTCGTATGCGCCGCCATCGTCTTCGAAGGTAACGAGCAGATCATCGTACAGAGAGTATGGAGAGCGACGACCAGACACGATGACATTGCCCTTGTAGAGAACGAGGCGGACTTCACCGGCCACTTTCTCCTGGCTCTTATCGATCAGCGCCTGAAGCATTTCACGCTCTGGCGCGAACCAGAAACCATTATAGATAAGCTCTGCATAGCGCGGCATCAGCTCGTCTTTCAAATGGCCTGCATTGCGGTCGAGCGTGATGGATTCCATTGCACGGTGTGCCTGCAGCAGGATTGTGCCGCCCGGTGTCTCGTAAATGCCGCGAGATTTCATGCCCACGAAACGATTCTCAACCAGATCGATGCGACCAATACCATTGTCATGGCCAAGCTTGTTCAGCGCAGTCAGCATTTCAGCTGGGGATAGCTCTTTGCCGTTAAGCGTAATTGCGTCGCCTTTTTCAAACCCGATGACAATTTCAGTCGGTTCGTCAGGCGCATCCATTGGCGACAGAGATCGCTGGTGGACGTATTCCGGCGCTGCTTCCCACGGGTCTTCCAGAACTTTACCTTCAGAAGACGAGTGAAGCAGGTTCGCATCAACTGAGAACGGCGCTTCGCCGCGCTTGTCTTTAGCGATCGGGATCTGGTGCTGTTCAGCAAATTCCAGAAGCGCTTCACGGCTTTTGAAAGCCCATTCACGCCAAGGTGCTACAACACGGATATCCGGGTTCAGCGCATAAGCAGAAAGTTCAAAACGAACCTGGTCATTACCCTTGCCGGTCGCGCCGTGCGCAATTGCGTCAGCGCCGGTTTCTTCTGCGATCTCAACGAGACGCTTCGTGATCAGCGGGCGCGCAATAGAGGTACCCAGCAGATATGTGCCTTCATAGACAGCGTTCGCGCGGAACATCGGGAAGACAAAATCGCGGACGAACTCTTCGCGCACATCTTCAATATAGATGTTCTCGTCTTTAATGCCGAGAAGCTGGGCTTTGTCTCGTGCCGGACCGAGCTCTTCACCCTGACCAAGGTCTGCTGTGAAGGTAACGACCTCACAACCGAACTCTGTCTGAAGCCATTTCAGAATGATCGACGTATCGAGACCACCGGAATAGGCGAGGACGACTTTTTTCGGGACGGTGCGGTTAGACATTATTTCCTACTTCTAAGTTGGATTATGGCAATCACGCCAAAATTTTGCGCGCACAATATCCATCGGCCACAATCACGCAAGTAAATTGCCCCTTTAGCGGCCATTTAGCGCCATATTTTTCGCTGAACGTGTTCGCCACCGCGGTCTAAGCGGAATGGAGGGCCGAATGAACATCCTGAAATACCTTTTTGGCGCGACTTTAGCCGTCAGTACAGCGGCGCAGGCGCACGCCACACCCGCTTCAGATGAGAGTGTTCAGCTAAACTCCTACATTCTGCTCGACCGGACGGGTTCGATGAACTCCATCTGGGATGAGGCGCTGGGCTCGGTGAATGCCTATGTTGATAGCGTCATTACGCCGGATGACGGCCCGGATGTCGCCAATGACATCACCTTCTCCGTATTCGATGCGCAGGACGGCCTCCAGTTCGATACGCTCCGGCGTAATGTGACAGGTGACGACTGGCAGACAATCACATCTGACGAAGTGCAACCGCGCGGCATGACACCCCTTTTTGATGCGATCGGCCGGATGGTCGCCCTCGCCGAAGAGGATAACCCCGACAAAGCAGTCATCGTCATCATGACGGACGGGCACGAGAATGCCAGCCGCGAATTCAGCCGTGATAATATTCGCGAAGTGCTGGACCGCGTTGAGAAGCGCGGCTGGGCCGTCGTGTTTCTCGGGGCCGAGTTCGCAAGCTTTGGAGACGCCGATGCGGCAGGTGTTGCCCGTTCCAACCAGATGGCCGTTTCGAGTGAACGGCTGGGCGCGACCATGGAAAATCTCGCGCAACATAATCGCGCTTACGCGCAAGGGCGCTCTGACAGCGTGGAATTCGATGAAGAAGACCGCGCGCTGGCGCAGGAGGACGACGTCATTCAGCGTCGGGGGACGCAGTGACGGGCTGAAAGTGGTCCGGCCCGAACTGGGACGCGACGTCGGGAAACGGGCGGAGCCTTACGGGCTTCGCCCGTTTCTGTTTCAGCAAGGATGAAACCCTCTCCACCTGACCAGTTTGCAGATGACAAATGACAAGGTCCACCGCATGTTCAGGCGGGGACACGGAATTTGAACATGCTGGATCGTCTGAAAGAGGTATATCACGGCTCGTTTGCCGAAGATGTCATGGTCGCTTTTGGTGAAAATGACATTCCAACGCGCGCGGCAGCTCTCTCCTTCTATTCAATCCTGTCGGTGTTCCCGTTCGTCGCCCTGCTCGTCTGGATGAGCACGTTTGCAGGTAGCACCTATTCTGCAAAAGACATGGTTCTGCAGTTTTCAACCTTCCTGCCGCATGATTTTGTCGAGCTGATTTATGATGAGGTAAATCACCGGCTTGAACTATCAGGCGCGGAGTCCGCATGGCTCGCGGCGTTTCACTTGTTTCTGGTCATGCTGAGCGCGGGTGCAGCCCTTCGCTCCATGATGTTCAGCTTTCGGGAAATTTCACGCGCGGATGCGGTGATCGGCGTATTCGCAATCGCCTGGCGCTCGATTGCCTTTGTCATTCCCGTCCTGTTCTTCGTCTTTATCGCATCCTTTCTCGTCGCTGTGATCAGCTATGTCGTGATCACGCTGACAGGGATTATTCAGTCCGGCTGGCTGGTGACGCCGCTGCTCTGGCTATTAGTGACGGTGGTGCTTATCGGGTTTTTGAACGGTGTTTACGCGTCCGGTCTCATCGGGCGTCAGAATTTACCAATTCACGGGTGGCTGGGTGCAAGCGTCGCGGCAGCCATGATCTCTGTCGTGACCATTGGCCTGTCGCTTTACTTCCAGATCAACCCGGTAAACCGCGAATGGTACGGATCTCCGGGCTTTCT
The DNA here is from genome assembly GCF_029210165.1 of Ponticaulis sp. Classification (NCBI taxonomy): domain Bacteria; kingdom Pseudomonadati; phylum Pseudomonadota; class Alphaproteobacteria; order Hyphomonadales; family Hyphomonadaceae; genus Ponticaulis; species Ponticaulis sp. The sequence goes on along the minus strand of NZ_JARGNT010000001.1, from coordinate 978,082 downwards.
GATCAATGTGCTGTTATGGTTCTATGCCTGCGCGGCGTGTCTGTTACTCGGCGCGCAGATCAATGCGGTTTTGCACTGCAGGCAGGCAGGACCTACCTGCGTCGACCACCAAGAATCCCTCGAACCAGATAACGCGTAACTTCATTCGCAAGCGTTCGAAGCCCTGATTTCAATGCCGCCTCGCCCGGAGACTGGCGTGTAGAGCGGCGACGACGCGAAGAGGATCGTTCTTTCTCTTTCCGCTCGCGCTCTTTTTCTTTTTCCAGGCGTTCGACTTCTCGTTCAGCCGCCTCTGCTGCCTCTTCCTCACGCTCGAGCAGGACTTCATAAGCAGACTCGCGGTCGATGGCCTCGTCATACTGGGCGCCGACAGGGCTGGCCGATCTTACGACCTCACGCTCGGCATCGGTTGCTGGTCCAAGGCGCGAAGATGGAGGACGGATAAGCGTCCGTGCGACCACCGTTGGAACGCCTTTTCGATCCAGCGTGGATACAAGCGCCTCACCCACACCAAGGTCTGTAATGACATCTTCGGTATCGAATTGATCATTCTCGCGGAAGCTCTCAGCGGCCGCTTTCACGGCCTTGCGTTCAGCAGGCGTATAGGCGCGCAGGGCATGCTGCACACGGTTACCCAACTGGGCCAGAACACTATCAGGAATATCGCGCGGATTCTGGGTGACGAAAAACACGCCAACGCCTTTAGAACGGATCAGCTTCACCACCTGCTCGATCTTGCTGAGCAGCGCTTTCGGGGCGCTATCGAACAGCAAATGCGCTTCATCGAAGAAGAAAACGAGCTTTGGTTTGTCAGGATCGCCAACTTCCGGAAGCTCTTCAAACAGCTCTGACAGCAGCCAGAGCAGGAAGGTGCAGTAAAGACGAGGGCTATTGATCAGCTTTGTGGAGTCCAGAAGGTTCACATAGCCTTTGCCATTAAGATCGGTGCGCAAAAGATCAGACAGTTTCAACGCTGGCTCACCAAAAAACTTATCAGCGCCTTCTCGCTCCAGAACCAGAAGACGTCGCTGGATTGCGCCAATACTTGCTGGCGAGACATTTCCGTACTCACGGCCAATCTCAGCGCGTATTTCTGACAGGTGGATCAAAAGCTTACGCAGGTCTTTGAGGTCGAGCAGCAGAAGATTGTTGTCGTCCGCGTATTCGAACGCAATCGTCAGAACGCCTTCCTGTGTTTCATTGAGTTCCATCAGGCGGGACAGCAGAACAGGTCCCATCTCGGAAATCGTCGTGCGAACCGGATGGCCCTGCTCGCCATACACGTCCCAGAACACAGTCGGCGCACTGTAATAGTCATAAGGCTCAAGGCCGATCGTGCCCGCTCTCTTATGCAGCGCGTCATGCAGCTTATGTGTCTCGCTGCCTGCTTGGGAGATGCCGGAAAGATCGCCCTTCACATCGGCGCAGAAGACAGGAACACCCGCATCAGAGAAGCCTTGTGCCAGAATTTGCAGGGTTACCGTTTTGCCAGTGCCGGTCGCGCCCGCAATCAGTCCATGGCGATTGGCTCGATTTAAAAGAAGCGTCTGCGCTTCGTCCTGCGTTTCACCGCCACCACCAATGAAGATTGAATTGCTCATGCCTGCCCTCCTCCGGATAGCAAAGTGTTAGCCGGAGCTGCGTGGATTGCAAATCGGCTTATACGTCACACACCGTTGATTGCCTTAATATAAACAAGTTTAGGCGCTGACATCTATCGTCATACGGCTTTCGCCTACGCTGAATATTTCAATTTTGAGCGAAATTAACTGTAAATGCTCGCTTAGAGAGGCAAGCAGACAGCAAAATCTAAATAGTTGGCTCAAACTAAAGTTGTTTTCCCCAGTAAAATCACATGCTTACTCAAATTGATCGTGAGAGCCTGCTAAATTCACTTGGCAAACCTTAATTTGAATTCCATATAGGGCTTTGCGTCTGTGACAGACATGTTACAGGATACAGAATGGGCCTCCGCGTGCGTCCCCCACCCAGCCTGCGGATTGAGGTCCTAAGGGCCCGTCAGACACGTCCCCGTCTGACGGGTCCGCACCTCACAAAGTCTTCACAAAAATTTCCAAGAAATTAAGCAGACTCTGCCTACATAATGGGTCTGTTTTGAAATTCTTTTTCGTAGAAGCACGTAATAATGATTGCGCAATCCAAATCGACAAACATTTCCCTTGCTGAACTGGTGGATCAAGCAAATGGCCTGGACTGGGGAGGTCCAACGCCAACATCAGAACCCCTGATCACTCAGTTTCTGACACAGAGCCATTCTGCTCTGGACGGCGATCTGCTCGCACGCATTTCTCCCGACCTTCTCGCGACCCTTCTGAAAGACTTCTGGCTGTGGGGCGAAACCCGCGAAGACAAAACCAGCCTCGTCCGTACGCGCCTGATCGATCCGACCGATAATCGCGATGACTGTTTCACAGTTCTGGAAGTGATTGGTGAGGATATGCCTTTCCTCGTCGGCTCCATTCTGGGCGCCTGCCGCGATGCCAACCTGCACGCTGATATGGTGATCCACCCTATTCTGGAGCATGGCCGCGATAGCAATGGCAAACGCGTATTGTCGCCGGGTGAAACGCGCGATTCCTACATCCAGATCTATATGGAAGAGATTGACGCAGACTCTGCCGATAAGCTCGTCAAAGAAATCCAGAAAACACTCGGCGAAGTGCGAAGCTGCGTAGCTGATTTTGCAACCATGCAGACCCGCATGAGAGATGCTGCAGGTACAGTGGGCATGAACGCCCATATGGACAGCCAGCGCACCAAAGAAGCCGAAGATTTCCTTCGCTGGCTCGCCAATGACCATTTCACCTTCCTCGGAAGCCGCCGTTATACATTTGCTCGAAATGAAGACGGAGCCCTGGCGGCAGAGGAGCCGGAAATCATTCCAGGCTCCAGCCTCGGCATTCTGCGCGATGAGACACGCTATATCCTCAAGCGTGGTAGCGAACCGACCATTGTCACCGACCAGATTTCGGACTTCCTGAATGAAGCCGACCCGCTGATCATCGCTAAAGCAACGCTGAAGTCACGGGTGCACCGCCGTGTTCGCGCCGACTATATCGGCGTAAAACAGTATGACGATAAAGGTCAGGTTGTTGGCGAAATCCGTTTTGTCGGCCTGTTCACGGCTGATGCCTATAACTCCATGACCAAGGACGTGCCGCTGATCCGTGAAAAGGTCCGTCGCGTCCTGATCGCAGCGGGCAAGCGACCAAACAGCCATGATTCAAATGCGCTGCGTCACATCCTCGAGACTTATCCGCGCGACGAGCTGTTTCAGATTTCTGATGAAGAACTTTTGGAACATGCCAATTCCATTCTGCAACTGCAGAACCGTATGGAAACGCGTATCTTCATCCGGAAAGACCGCTTTAACCGCTATATGTCAGCGCTCGTTTATATTCCGAAAGAAGCATTCCATTCAGAACTTCGCCGCAAGATCGGCCGTGCAATCGAGCGCGCATTCGACGCAAAACAAACCGCATTCTATCCGCAATATGGTGAAGCCCCGCTCGCGCGCATTCATTTCCTGATGGATCTCAATCAGGGTCACAAAGAGCCTGATCTCGACAAGCTTCACGCTGAAATCACACGCCTTGCGCAAAGCTGGAATGACGAATTGCGCACACTTGCGCGATCCCAGCGCCACCGCATTCCGAAAAAGCTCGACTTCCAGTCCATCGCAGGTGCCTTTCCTGCCGGCTATAAAGAAGCTTTCACGCCTTCAGAGGCGATGGATGACCTGGAATACATTGCCTCACTGAACGAAGATTATGTGGTCACCAGCCGCGTATCTCGGGATCTCGATGACGCAGAGAATGTTCTACGGACCAAAATCTACACGCGCACAAATCCGGTTCAGCTCTCAGCCTGTGTGCCCGTCTTCGAAAATATGGGCCTCTATGTGATCACGGAGATCGGCTATCCGGTCGAACTTGGCTCTGAAGATGATGACGTCTTCTGGGTTCATGATTTTAAAATGCGAGCCGCTGATGGCTGCCCGATTGCGCTTGATGATGTGAAAGACCATTTCGAAGCTGCATTTGAAGCGGTCTGGACCAGCCAGACGGAAAATGATGGCTTTAACCGGCTGGTTCTGGCGATCGGCGCGAGCTGGCGTGAAGCCGCTCTTTTCCGCACGCTTTGCCGCTATCGCAAACAGACCGGTATGGATCTGGCACAGTCCACTCAAATCAATGCGCTGGCCAATAATCCGAAAATTGCATCGCTTCTTCTGGAAGCCTTTAAAGTGAAGTTTTCGCCGTCTCTGGAACTTTCCATGGACGAAAGGGGCGAAAAACTCTCTGAAATCATTCAACAAATTGGCGCCGAACTGGAAGAGGTTCAGAGCCTTGATGAAGACCGCGTCCTTCAGCGCCTGTCCGAACTTGTCAGCGCAGTGAAGCGTACTTCCTTCTATCAGCTGGGTGAGAACAATCAGCCGCACAGCTATATCGCGATCAAAATTGCCAGCCGCGAACTGGAGCATATTCCGGAGCCGAAGCCGTTCCGTGAGATTTTCATGTGCGCGCCGCATGTTGAAGGTGTCCATTTGCGCTTTGGCGCCGTCGCGCGCGGCGGCCTTCGCTGGTCGGATCGACGTGATGACTTCAGAACTGAAGTATTGGGCCTTGTGAAGGCTCAACAGGTTAAAAACTCGGTCATCGTACCTGTCGGTTCAAAAGGTGGTTTCTACCCGAAACAGCTCCCGAAAGACGGTGGACGCGAAGCCTTCATAAATGAAGGAATTCGCTCTTATAAGACGTTCATCCGCTCGCTTCTCTCGCTCACAGACAATCTTGTAGACGGCGATGTGCAGCAGCCGAAGAACACCGTGATCTGGGATGAGCCTGATCCATATCTGGTTGTTGCCGCTGACAAAGGCACAGCGACATTCTCTGATATTGCGAATGAAATCAGTGAGTCATACGGCTTCTGGCTGGGCGATGCTTTCGCGTCGGGTGGCTCCGCTGGCTACGACCATAAGAAAATGGGCATCACCGCGCGTGGCGCCTGGGTTGCTGTACAACGTCACTTCCGCGAACTGGATATGGATATTCAGTCCGAAGAATTTTCAGTCATCGGCGTCGGCGATATGTCGGGCGACGTATTCGGCAATGGCATGCTGCTGTCGAAAACGATCCAGCTGAAAGCTGCGTTTAACCATATGCATATCTTCGTGGACCCAAACCCGGAAGACGCAGAACGGAACTGGGAAGAGCGCAAACGCATCTTCGAACTGCCGCGGTCCAGCTGGGAGGATTATGACACCTCCCTCATATCCGAAGGCGGTGGCGTATTCTCACGGTCTGCCAAACGCATTGAACTGACACCTCAGATCAAAAAGTTCATCGGGTCTGATAAAGACGTCATGACGCCGAATGAGCTGATCACCGCTATTCTGAAAGCGGAGGCTGACCTTCTCTGGTTCGGCGGTATCGGAACTTATGTCAAAAGCCAGTCGGAAACCGATTTGCAGGTTGGCGACCGCGCCAATGATGCCATCCGCGTCAGCGCTGACGAGCTGAACGTCCGCGTTGTGGGTGAAGGCGCGAACCTTGGCGTCACGCAAGCCGGCCGTATCGAGTTTACGCGCAATGGTGGTCGTATCAATACAGACGCGGTAGACAACTCCGCGGGCGTCGACAGTTCAGACCATGAAGTGAATATCAAAATCCTTCTGCGAAATGCGATCGATTCCGGCGCTCTCAAATCTGAGGATCGCAACGATCTTCTTGCATCGATGACAGACGAAGTGGCCCAGAAGGTTCTCGTTCATAACTATGATCAGACGGGCGCACTGAGTGTGGCGCTGGCTTCGGCAGCAGACGATCTTGATTCCCATGAACGCATGATGGAACGCCTGGAGTCCGCCGGCCTCTTGAACCGCTCTGTTGAAGGCCTTCCTAAGCCCGAAGATGTGCGTGCGCTTCATGAAACGCATCAGGGTCTCACACGGCCTGAACTCTCGGTTCTTCTGGCCTACGCTAAAATCACGCTTTTCGACGAGCTCGTGGCAAGCAATGTTCCTGATGATCCTTATCTAACCGAACAATTCCGCAATTACTTCCCGGATCCACTCCGTGAGTTTGATGACGCCATGCAGGATCACAGGCTGAAGCGCGAGATCATCGCGACCCAGCTTGCTAATGACGTCATAAATCTGGGGGGCATTACATTCGTTCACCGGGTGAAAGAACGTGCGGGCGTGGAAACTGAAGAGATTGTTCGCGCCTTTACCGCGGCTCTGGCGATCTTCTCGCTGAAACCTCTGCTGAAACGTATCGACCAGCTCGATAACCTCGTGCCGACCGATGTCCAGATCCGTCTGCGCGTTGATCTGATCAACGCAATGCGACGCCTCGTATTCTGGCTTGCACGAACCCGATCGCTGGATGGCAAGATCGAAACGCTCGTAAGCACCTATAAAGACGGCGTCACAGAGCTCATTACCGCAGGCAAAGACACACTTTCGCCTTACGAGTGTGATCTTCTCAATAGCAGAGACGCTGAGTATCGCGATCTCGGCGCGCCAAGTGAGGTCTCGGATAAGGTAGCTACGGTGCTATCGATGACGACGGCTACAGACATTGTTGACCTGGCGCACCGAACAAACCGCGATGTGAAGCAAATGGCTACGCTGTTCAACGCAATAGGCACAGCCTTCGGTTACGATAGATTAAGGCATACCGCTTTAAATCTTGACCTGGATCAACACTGGGATCGACTGGCGGTACGCGGCCTTGTTGAATCTCTCTTGAGCCAACAAATAGTACTCGCTGAGCGTATTTCAGCAAATTCAGAGCTTTCGGAGTGGAGCAATTTTGACTCCGCAAAAAGCAGAGTTGATGAATTTGTTTCTATCCATGCAGATATTCATGATAGACTTCAGATTAACCTTGCTGAACTCGATCAGTCTGGTGCATGGACATTCGCGAAACTTGTTCTCTATCAGAACGCAATGCGTAGCTTTATAGAAGAAACAGAAGTGAAGGCTTAGTAGTGGTTCAGGCGCTTAACATAAATCTTCGGTTTCGAGATGGCACGGTCGATGATGCGGAACGCATCGCAGACCTTGGCCGCCAGACGTTTGCCGAACATTTTGGAAGCCAGTTCAAGCGCTCTGATCTCGATCTTTATATGGATCGCTATTTCTCCGTCGAGAAAGTTCGCAAAGATCTTCAGGTTCCGGATTTCGATTATCGTATAGCGGCTGCAGGAAACACACTTGTCGGTTATGCGAAGATTGGTCCGGCAACCCTGCCATTGGCTGAACCTGATCCAAACCGCCTACAACTGCACCGCCTTTATGTTCGTGGCGCACGTCAGGGCGTTGGCGTGGGCGGTATTCTTCTCAGCTGGGCAATTGAACGCGCAAAAGAACGCGGGGCAGATGAAATCTGTCTCGGCGTATCCTCAAATAATAAGCGCGCGATCAAAGTTTATGAGAGCCGAGGCTTCAGCGCGTGCGGCACTCATGAAATTGATGTCGGCTCGGCCCGTGATGAAGAGCTCATGATGACGCTTCCTCTGCAGGCCGAGGCTAAATCCAAGCTAAGTGCTTGATTTTGTGAAAATTAATTACGGCTGAGACGGCGACAAATATCGTCGAGCTGTTCCAGATCGCGGTATTTGATCTTGATCTCTCCGCCATTCGCTTTGGCTTTGATATCGACCATCAGTCCCAGGGCGCGTGAGAGATCAGCTTCGAGCGCTTCGGTATCGACATCTTTTTCATCGATAGCTTTCGAGCCACCCTTACCGTGCATATCGCCAGCAGCCATCTTACGAACAAGCGCTTCTGTCTCACGCACGGACAGTTTTCGGGCCATAACCTGTTCGACAACAGCATCAGGATCATCAGATGCAAGCGCAGCACGCGCATGGCCCGCAGTGATATCCCCTGCCCGCAAATGATCACGGACAGACTCAGGCAGATTTAGGAGACGAAGCATGTTCGCGACGTGCGCACGGCTCTTACCCACCGATTCTGCGACAGTTTCTTGGGTTTTACCGAAGCGAGACATCAAAGCCTGATAGCCTTCGGCTTCCTCCATCGCATTTAAATCTTCACGCTGAACGTTCTCGATCAGACCAATCTCCAGCAGTTGGAGATCATTCGTTTTCAGAATACGGGCCGGAATCTCTTCAAGTTCAGCGGCTTTGGACGCACGAAAACGACGCTCACCAGCGATGATCTGAAACTTGTAATCCTGATGATCGACTTCGCGCACGAGAATTGGCGTCAGCACACCATGCACTTTAACCGAAGCAGTCAGTTCTGCGAGCTTCTTTTCGTCAAACTTCTTACGTGGCTGCTGCGGGTTCGCGCGAACCTGAGCCATGCGCAACATTTGAATTTCTTTGACGGAATCCGACGCACCCTCAGGTGCTTCAAAGGTGTCGTATTCACCGATGAGAGCCGATAACCCCTTGCCAAGTCTACTATTTTTGCGCTCTTCGCTCATTTCAGGCTGCCACTAATGCTCGTTCACGGTGAAGCAACTCAGACGCAAGGCGGATATAGGCCTCACTGCCGGAACACTTGTAATCATAAAGAAGTGCCGGCTTACCATAGCCCGGCGCTTCGGAGAGTTTCACGTTACGCGGAATAACTGTGTCGTAGATATAGACCTTACCGCCGAGCTTTTCACGTGCTTCCTGTTCCACTTCGCCAGAAAGTTTGTTTCGCTTGTCGAACATGGTCAGGATAATGCCCTGAATGTCGAGATCGGGATTGAGGCCACTTTTGACGATCTGAACGGTGCGCAGCAATTGCGACAGGCCTTCCATCGCATAGAACTCGCACTGAAGCGGCACGAGCAAAGAGTCGCTTGCCGTCATAGCGTTGATCGTCAGGGATGAGAGAGACGGTGGGCAATCGATCAGGATGATATCATAGCCGTCAGCCCCTGCCCGCTCGCGATAGCTGCGAAGCGCGTCACGGAGGCGGAAAGATCGCTTTGGATCATGAGCGAGTGCTGTCTCAACGCCAGCAAGGTTTTCATCGCCTGGTACCAACTCAAGACCCGGCACAAGCGTTTTAACGGCAGCGTCTTCCAGAGGAACCTTGTCAACCACCACGTCATATGACGTGATTTTACGGTCGCGAACGCCGACACCAAGGCCGGTGGATGCGTTACCCTGAGCATCAAAATCGACGATCAGAACCTTGCGGCCAACAGCCGCCAGCGCGGTGCCAAGGTTGATCGAAGTCGTTGTCTTACCAACTCCACCCTTCTGGTTAACAACAGCCAAGATGCGGGATTTAGTCACGGCGGACCTCCGATACAGAAAGAATGACGCCGTCGGAATCGCTCACGCTCGGCGTAACGTCAGATTTAAAAGTCCAATAAGACCAGGCTTCGGTCAATTCGATTTTCCAGTTTTTCCCCTTGAGAAACACCCCTGTTGCCGAGTTTTTGAGCCATTTCTCGGAATATTGGATCAATCCGGTCAGATCGGTCACAGCGCGCGCAGTCACAAAATCCACTGTTTCACGTGAAACATCCTCGACGCGCGAATTCTCGATGGTGGCGGGCAAATCCAGTTCACGGATTACGGTTCTCAAAAAGGCGCATCGCTTAGAGAGAGACTCCACCAGGACGATCTCGTGCGCCGCTGGATCGGCGCAACATGCCATGACAATGCCAGGCAATCCTGCCCCGGTTCCAATATCAAGAATAACCCGCCCCTCACGAACTAACGGCCAAACCTGTATGCAGTCGACAAAGTGGCGATCCCATAATTCGCCGCGCTCTCTCGGCCCAATCAGGTTGTGCGTCCTGCTCCAGAGCAGAAGCAGATCGTGATATCGGCAGAGCTTTTTATATGTTTCACGTGAAACATCGAAGCCGATGCGGTCGAGAAATTTATCGTAGTTCATCAGCTGCCCGACGCCTGCTGAGCGACGTCAGCCGCTTTGTCACGCTTTCGCATATGACTGAGAATGGCCAGAATGGCGCTCGGCGTCATGCCTTCAATGCGCTGAGCCTGAGCGATCGTTTCCGGCCGAATATGGTTAAGCTTCTCACGGATCTCATTAGAGAGAGAGCCAACCTCTTCGTAGACGATATTCGCCGGAATGCTCCGCTTCTCATCTTTTCGCAGAGACGCGATATCCGACGCCTGCCGTTCAAGATAACTCGCATAGCGGGCTTCGATCTCTGCCTGCTCGAGTATCTTGGATTCAATCGATTTAAGCTCGGGCCATTTTGCTGAAAGCATATCCAGAGTGACGCCCTGATAAGTCAGGAGCTCAAAGGCTGTGCGGCGACGCCCGTCCAGCTTGATCTCAATGCCTATAGCCTGAGCCTCATTCGGCGTCAGTGCGAGAGACGACAGCATGTCCTGCGCAGCATCCAGCTTCGCCCGTTTATCACTGAAGGCATTCCAGCGCGCGTCCTTCACACAGCCGATTTCACGGCCGCGTTCAGTCAATCTTTGATCGGCGTTGTCTGCACGAAGGTGGAGACGATATTCCGCACGCGATGTGAACATACGATAGGGCTCAGTAACGCCCCGCGTGGTCAAATCATCGATCATCACACCGATATAAGCCTCAGCTCTATCGAATACGATTGACTCCGCCCCCGGCTCGGCAGATTGGCGTGCAGCGTTAAGGCCAGCCATTAGCCCCTGTGCCGCTGCTTCTTCATAGCCTGTGGTGCCGTTGATCTGACCCGCCAGATATAGCCCCGGAAGCGCTTTCACCTCGAGAGTACGTGTGAGTGCGCGCGGGTCGACATAATCATATTCGATGGCATAGCCCGGCTGGATGATGCGAACATTCTCTAGGCCTAGAATGGTTCGGATGAAGGCATCCTGCACATCAGCTGGTAGAGATGAAGAAATACCGTTCGGATAAACCGTATCATCGTCCAGTCCTTCCGGTTCAAGAAAGACCTGGTGGCGATCACGGTCTGCGAACTTATGGACCTTATCCTCAATACTCGGACAATAACGCGGTCCCCGCCCCTCGATCGCTCCAGAATATACCGCCGACTTTGAGAGGTTCTCCTGAATGACTTTGTGGGTCTCCGCATTGGTCCAGGTGATGCCGCAGGCAATCTGAGGCACATCGACCTTCTCAGTTAAGAAGGAAAATGCGACCGGCTCTTCATCGGCGTTCTGCATTTCCAGCTTTTCCCAGTCTATCGTTTTGCCATCGAGACGCGCCGGCGTTCCAGTTTTCAGGCGGCCAAGCGGGAGCTCTAGCGCCATAAGACGTTTAGAGAGTTCCATGCTCGGGGCTTCACCGACACGGCCTGCTGGAATGCGTTCTTCACCGCGATGGATCAAACCACGCAGGAATGTGCCCGTCGTCAGAACAACCGCTTTGGAATGTAATTTCGGGCCTGACTCGCAGACTACTCCAGCGACACGACCGTCTTCGACAATCAGATCATCCACGCCGTCTTCAATGACGGTGAGGTTCTCAGTGCCTTCGATCTCGAGCTGCATGGCTTCGCGATAGAGCTTCCGGTCCGCCTGTGACCGAGGGCCCTGCACTGCTGGTCCTTTGGATCGATTAAGGAGACGATACTGAATACCCGCCTGATCCGCCACGCGCGCCATGATGCCATCAAGGGCATCAACCTCACGAACAAGGTGACCTTTGCCCAGTCCACCAATGGCCGGATTACAGGACATCTCACCGATCTTATCGGCCTTATAGGTTACCAGAGCCGTGCGTGCGCCCATACGCGCAGACGCCGCTGCGGCCTCCGTTCCGGCATGTCCGCCACCAACAATAATGACATCAAACTCGGTCACGAGCCTGTCTCCCATTAATATGTTTCACGTGAAACACTATTTCCCGACGCAAAATCCGGAGAACACTTCGCCAAGAATGTCTTCAACATCTACATGGCCCAGGATCTGATCGAGTGAAGTTCTCGCGATTGATAACTCAAAAGCAGCGAGATCAACATCCCCAATTTCCATAAGAAGTGCTTTTGCGCGCTGCAAAGCGGAAAGGCTTTCGTTCAGGCTCTCAATATGCCTCAATCGGACAACCGTTGGCGCTTCCTCGGAGCTTGTGAGGCCGACAACCTTCTGAAGAAGAATGGACTCCAAAGTGTCCATGCCCTGCCCCGTTGCCACGGCAAGCGACAGATCAACATCGTTCGGGAAGAGCTCACCATCGGCGCGATCGGCCTGGCTTATCACCCAGATATCATTCGGACCGAGCTCTGTCGGACGATCACCGATGTCATCATCAGCGCGGGTTAGAAAAATTCGGATGTCGGCATCCTCAGCCCATCGGCGGGCCCGCTTAACGCCCTCCGCCTCGATCGGATCTTCCGTTAGCCGAAGACCAGCCGTATCTGCAACAGTTACAGGCACTCCGTTCAGAACGATATGCGTCTCTAAAACATCCCGCGTTGTTCCGGGAATATCAGAGACGATTGCTGCATCCCGTTTCGCGAGTGCATTAATCAGTGTGGATTTCCCGGCGTTCGGCTTCCCAAGAATTGCTATCCGAAGTCCATCGCGAATTCGGGACGCAGACTTTGCATCTGTCAGCGCCGCATTAAATTCCGATACTAACTCATCGATCAAGCCAACCACCGGCGCATGGGCGTCTTCACCCACATCACCTTCGTCTGAAAAGTCGATAGATGCTGCCAGAAACGCCGAGGCTTCAAGAATGATTTTTCGCCAGGTCTCAATACGTTCGGACGCATCTCCTCCAACAAAACGTGCAGCCTGTTTCATTTGCGCAATGCTATTGGCGTCGATCAGATCTGCAATGCCCTCAGCCTGGAGGAGATCGAGCTTGCCATTTTCAAATGCCCGGCGGGAAAACTCTCCCCGTTCTGCAAGGCGAACCTTTTTCAGACGGGTCGCTTCAATGAGAATAGCTTCGACGATTGCAGGACTGCCATGACAGTGAATCTCTGCGCAATCTTCGCCGGTAAAGCTGTTCGGCGCTGAAAATCGCAGAATGAGCGCTTCATCAAAACGAACGCCATCAGAATCATGAAGCCAACGCGTCGCGGCTTTGCGCGGCGCCGGCAATCTGAAGTGCGTAAGTTGTTTGAGAATCTTGTCGGATTTCGGCCCGGATACCCGAACCACCGCAATTCCGGAGCGGCCATGGCCCGACGATAGAGCGATGATGGTGTCAGTTTCCTGATGTGTCATCGCTCTAACCTGATCATTGTTTCACGTGAAACAATCCCTGACGGGCGTTTAGTTATTCATGCTTGAGAAGAACTCGTCATTGTCTTTCGTCTGACGGAGTTTATCGAGCAGGAAGTCGATCGCGTCTGCGGTACCCATTGGGTTAAGAATACGGCGCAGAACGTAAACCTTGGTAAGGTGTTCTTTCGGCGTAATGAGTTCTTCTTTACGCGTACCGGATTTGAGAATGTCGATCGCAGGGAAGACACGCTTATCAGCAACCTTACGGTCAAGAACGACCTCAGAGTTACCCGTACCTTTGAATTCCTCGAAGATGACCTCGTCCATACGAGAACCGGTTTCGATCAGAGCTGTCGCGATAATAGTCAGAGATCCACCCTGCTCCAGATTACGCGCGGCACCGAAGAACCGTTTAGGACGCTGAAGCGCGTTCGCATCAACACCACCTGTCAGGACCTTACCAGAGGAAGGAACTGTCGTGTTGTACGCACGACCAAGACGGGTGATCGAGTCGAGCAGAATAACAACGTCGCGGCCATGTTCTGCCAGACGCTTTGCTTTCTCGATTACCATTTCAGCGACCTGAACGTGGCGCTGCGCCGGCTCGTCGAAGGTAGAAGATACAACCTCGCCTTTTACAGAGCGCCTCATGTCTGTCACTTCTTCCGGACGTTCGTCGATCAGAAGTACGATGAGATAACATTCCGGATGGTTCGCTTCGATGCTCGCCGCAATGTTCTGAAGCAGAACTGTTTTACCGGTACGCGGCGGCGCAACGATAAGCGCACGCTGGCCTTTACCGATTGGCGCAACAATATCGATCACACGACCAGAACGATCCTTTTTTGTCGGATCTTTCGGCGACATAACCAAACGCTCTTCCGGATAGAGCGGCGTCAGATTGTCGAAGTGAATTTTGTGCTTCGCTTTTTCAAAGTCTTCGAAGTTGATCGTCGTCGCTTTGACCAGCGCAAAATAACGTTCGCCGTCACGCGGTGAGCGAATTTCACCTTCCACCGTGTCACCCGTACGCAGACCAAATTTCTTGATCAGCTGCGGGCTAACATAAATATCGTCCGGCCCTGGAAGATAGTTGGATTCCGGTGACCGGAGAAAACCGAAGCCATCGGAAAGAACTTCCATAACGCCGGCGCCGACAATCTCGGTACCGTTTTCGGCATATTCTTTCAGGATCGCGAAAAGGAGCTCCTGCGTACGCAGAGACGACGCGTTCTCGATCTCGAGCTTTTCAGCGACTTCGAGAAGTTCTGTCGGATTTTTGAGTTTTAGATCGCGAAGAGCGACCCGTTGCTGTTCAGCAATTTGTTCTGTCATGGACTCACGCCAAAGGTTGCAGCGCGAATGCGCCAGCAATGTCGGGGATACAAGGTGAAGATTATCACACGCCTACGAATGAGGCTTGTGAGTAAAAGACATCAAACCGACTAAACGTCAAGGTCAGAATGGCTGAACGACAACCGCAATGACCGCAACAATCATCAGAACAAACGGTACTTCATTGATCATTCGAAGTGTTTTTGGCTTCGGCGCTTTTTCCGTGCCAATTTTTTTGTTCATACCAACGAACACACCATGCATGGCCGAGATACCAACGACCATAAGAAGCTTCAGATGAAACCAGCCGAATGTAAGAATAATCTGGCCCTGCATGAACGCCATTGTCAGGCCAAGCAACCAGACAATAATCATAGACGGGGTCAGGATGATGGCTTTCAGGCGGGAGATCGCCTTTTGCATCGTCAGATCGGTTTCACCGCCCGGCGTTGCTTCCAGACGATACACCATCAGGCGCGGCAACATTAAAAGCCCCGCCATCCAGGCGATCGCAAAAATAATGTGAAACGCTCTGACCCAATCGTACAGCATTGATCTGTCTTATCCCATCGCCTGAATATGCTTCATAAGCGTTTCCACGTGTTCCGGTTTTGCATCTGGCGTAATGCCATGACCAAGATTGAACACATGAGGACGCCCATCAGCGCGATAAGCTTCTATGATCTGATCGGCCCGATCAAGCATTTGTTTTCCACCGGCGATCACAGACAGTGGATCAAGGTGTCCCTGCACCGGAAAACCCTTCGGTAGTGAAGTATTCACGAAACTTGGAACCTGTCCGGTATCAAGCCCGACAGCATTTACACCGGTTTGAGCGACATAATCAGCGAGTTTAGCGCCGGCGCCGCGAGGGAAGCCGATAATTGGTACGGTCACACCGGCACTACGCAGGTTGTCGACGAGCTTACGGGTTGGTTCAATGACTAACCAGTCAAAAACGTGATCTGGAAGATTTTCAGCCCAGCTATCGAACAGCATAAGCGCATCAGCGCCCGCCTCGACCTGAGTTTTCAGATATTCTGTTGTAACAACAACGAGGTAGTCCAGAACTGCCTTCAAATCATCCGGCCGTGTATATGCCCAGAGCTTAGGATTTTTCTTGTCTGTGCCGCCCCGGCCTTCGATTGCATAGACCGCCACTGTCCAGGGTGAGCCGGCAAACCCGATAAGCGGGAATCCTTCCGGTAGTGCCGCTTTCAGACGCTCGACTGTCTCCATAACCGGAGAAACGCGCTGCATGACCTTGGAGAGCGAAACGGCTTCGAGGTCACTCGCCCTATCAAGAGGGTTCAGAATCGGCCCCTCACCCGCCTCAAAACGCAAACCACGGTCCATTGCATCGAGGACGAGCAAAATATCTGCGAAAAGAATGGCTGCATCGAACGGATAGCGTCTCAAAGGTTGCAGAGTTGCTTCCACTGACAAAGATGGTGTGTAGCAAAAATCCAGAAAGTCTTTCGCAGTTGCACGTATCTCCCGGTACTCAGGCAGATATCGGCCCGCCTGTCTCATCAACCATACCGGAGGCCTATGCGATCTTTCGCCCTTCAAGGTTTTAATGAAAAGGGAGTTTTCCGCACCAGCCATGACCCAATCCTTATATAAGATTCAATTATTTACTATTTCTTAACCAGTGTGGTTGGTTAACAATCTATTAACTTTCCACATGTCCGGCGGTTTTCATCCGGCTAATCACAGTTCATCCACAGACTGCAATCCTTTTAGAAAATGAAATTTGCCGTTTGTAACAGGCTTCAAGACGTCGCATCGACAAATTCATCCACAGATGTCGGATAAAAAGCGAACAAAATCGAGGAAAAAGCCAGCCTGTGAATTGTGCTGTGGACTAAATATGGGAAAAGATTCGTTCCACATATTTTCCACAGGGGCTGTGGAGTTTCAGGGGTAAATTGTGTCGCAGAGTGATCTGAAATCGAAACTACATATCTATTTCAACGTTCACCTGGTCTCGGACTCGACCGGTGAAACTCTGAATGCGGTAATGCGTGCGGCATGCGCACAGTTTGAAAACATCATGCCGCTCGAGCACAATTATTATCTTGTCCGGTCTGAAAAGCAGCTCGATCGCGTCTTGAAAGAAATCGACGGTGCGCCGGGCGTTGTGTGGTTCACGATTACGGATGAATCGCTCCGCACGAAGCTGGAAAATCACTGCCGCTCACAGGGACATCCGACTTTACCAGTTCTCGATGCGTCCGTGAACATGCTGAGTCGGCACCTTGGCCTCAGAACGTCTGATAAAACGGCAGCTCAATATGCGCTGAATGACGAGTATTTCGAGCGTATGGAAGCCATCAATTATACGCTTGCGCATGATGATGGCGCTGGTCCCGACGGATTGAAAAATGCTGACGTTATTCTGGTGGGCATTAGCCGGACGTCTAAAACGCCGACCTGTGTGTATCTGGCAAACCGCGGGATTAAGGCGGCGAACGTTCCGCTCGTTCCTGGTATACCTCCGCCGCGCCAGCTTTTAGAGCTGGACGGTAAAATGCCAATGGTGATTGGCTTGAAGATCTCGCCAGAGCGACTGGTTCAGATCCGCCAGCAGCGTCTTCTCTCGCTCAACGAGGAATCGACGACCAGTTATGCTGACGATGACGCGGTAAAACACGAAGCGACCGAAGCGAACCGTCTCTTCCTGCGTCAGAAATGGAAAACCATTGACGTGTCGCGTCGCTCTGTTGAAGAAACGGCCGCAGCCATCCTCAATCTTCTGCGCCGCGAAAGCTAAATCATGTCCGACGAGATCATTCTTGCCTCCGGAAGTAAAATCCGGGCGACTATTCTTAAAAATGCAGGTGTAAAATTCCGCGTGCAAACATCACGCGTTGA
Source organism: Ponticaulis sp. (assembly GCF_029210165.1). Classification (NCBI taxonomy): domain Bacteria; kingdom Pseudomonadati; phylum Pseudomonadota; class Alphaproteobacteria; order Hyphomonadales; family Hyphomonadaceae; genus Ponticaulis; species Ponticaulis sp. The sequence continues at coordinate 960,703 of NZ_JARGNT010000001.1, read as the reverse complement.
TGAAGACGCATTCAAGGAATCTATGCGCGCTGAAGGCATGTCGCCAATGGATCAGGCTGACTATCTCGCACAGATGAAATCTGAAAAAGTGTCCTCGCAGATTGGCGGTCTCGTTCTGGGCGCCGATCAGATGCTGTCACTCGAAGGACGCGGCTTTGATAAGCCTAAATCCCGAGAAGAAGCATTTGAGCGTCTGAAAGAGTTTTCCGGCAAAACCCATCACTTGGAGTGTGCAGCGGTCATTTCAGAGAATGGCGAAGCGGTCTGGCGCTATATTGCGCGTCCGAAACTCACCATGCGCAGGCTCTCAGACGAGTTCATCAATTCATATCTCGATCAAATCGGTTATGCCGCGTTTGAAAGCGTTGGCGCTTATCAACTGGAAGGGCTTGGCGTTCAGCTGTTTTCGTCGATCGAGGGCGATTATTTTTCGATTCTGGGCCTGCCGCTTCTGCAGATTCTCGATTATCTGCGCGAACGTAGCGTGATTGCACGATGAAACTTTTTGGCGTTGTCGGAAATCCGGTAAAGCACTCCATCTCTCCGAAGCTTCACCAGTTCTGGTATGATCAGCTGGAGCTAGATGCGCGCTATGTGGCGCTCGAAATGGCGGCTGATTCCCCTGTCGATGATTTGCGCGGTCTCGCGCGATCCGGCTTTTCAGGTCTGAACATCACCCTGCCCTATAAAACCGAAGCATTGGCTTGCGCCGCTGAAGTGTCCTCCAATGCGCGGAAAATCGGTGCCGCTAACACACTGACGCGAAATGATAGCGTGTCAGGTAAAGCGCTTTGGAAGGCACATAATACTGATATTACAGGGTTTTTGTGGTCACTTGATCAATTTGGCCCGACTGAAACCGAAGAAGCCGTGCTGATTGGCGCGGGCGGTGCAGCGCGCGCTGTCGCAGCTGGCCTCAACGAACGTGGATACCGGTTGATCATTCTGAACCGCACTGTCGAGCGAGCTGAAGAAATGGTCGAAGACCTCAAACTGACCCGCGCGCGCGTTTTTCCGCTTGAGGCGCTTTCTGATTTTGCCGCTGAAAGCCAGCTCGTCGTAAACACAATCAGCCTTGGGCATACAGGCGGGTCATTGGACCTGCCGAAAAACGAGGGCGGGGCTTTCGTAGATATCAGCTATGGCGCAGCCGTCGAAGCGACGCTCGAAAATGCCAGACAAGCCGGATGGCGCGTTCTCGACGGGTTGCCGATGCTGGTCGGTCAGGCCGCTGACGCGTTCAAACTCTGGTTTGATATTGATCCGGACCGGCTCGCAGCGCTGAAAGCCTGCCGCGAATGGACTGGTACACAGGAAACTCTTCAGCTGGATTAGTCACCGGCTGGACGCATTTGCGAAAATTGTCTCATAGTCAGCTCAGAAAGGGTGTGAGGTATGATCTATCTCGGACTAACCGGGTCAATTGGCATGGGGAAAAGCGCGACCGCGCAGCTTTTCCGTGATGAAGGCGTGCCGGTCTATGATGCGGATGCCGCGGTTCACCGGATTTACGAGCCAGGTGGCAGCGCCGTTGAAGCAATTGCCGTGGAATTTCCTCACGCTATTGAAGATGGCCGCGTCAATCGGGCGGCTCTCCGCGAGATCGTCATTGATGATGCAGACCTTCTGAAAAAACTGGAATCCATCGTCCATCCGCTCGTCGGCGAAACCCAGCAGGAATTTCGCAAACACGCTGAAGACAGCGGTGCAGACATTGCCGTGCTCGATATTCCGTTGCTTTTCGAAACCGGCGGTAATGAGCGTGTCGATTATGTGGCCGTTGTTACGGCTCCGGCTGACATTCAGCGCCAACGCGTTATGGCCAGAGAGGGTATGACCGAGGCCATACTTGAAGCCATACTTGCCAAACAAACACCTGACGCCGAAAAGCGCGCACGTGCGGATTTTATCATCAATACGGTGATTGATATCGATTATGCGCGTGAGCAGGTACGGTCCTTACTATCTGCAATCCGCCGCAAACATGGGAGTAAATGATCATGCGTGAAATCATGTTCGACGTTGAAACCACGGGCCTTTTTCATGATCAGGGTGATCGGATCATCGAGATTGGTGCGGTCGAAGTCGTGAACTTCATGCCGACTGGCGAGACATTTCAGGCCTATGTCGATCCGGGCCGTTCGGTATCTAAGGAAACGATCGAGATCACAGGTATTACCGACGATATGCTGGAAGGTAAGCCGAAATTCGAAGATCCTGAGATTGTCGACAAGCTCCTCGCCTTTTTCGGGGACGCTCGCATCGTCGCGCACAACGCAAAGTTCGACCACGGCTTCCTGAATATGGAGCTTAAGCGCTGCGGCTATGATCCGATCCCATATGATCGCTGGCTCGACTCCGCAGCAATGGCACGAACCAAATTTCCCGGATCGCCTGTGTCGCTTGATGCGCTGTGCAAAAAGTTCAACATCAATTCAGACGCACGAACCTTTCACGGCGCTTTGCTCGACTCCCAACTTCTCGCCGAAGTGTATCTGGAGCTGAATGGTGGTCGACACCGGACCTTTTCATTCGATGCCAGTGATGGTGACGATGAATTTGGCGGGCGCAGAAAGCCCGCCAAGCAACGACCTCAACCACTTTCTTCCCTAATTACCGAGGAAGAACGGGCAGCCCATCTCGCATTTATTTCCGAATTTGGCGCCAAGTCGCGTTGGTTGCAGTCGACCTGGGATAAAGCCGAAGCTGATCAGGGCTGATATCCGGCCCGATAATGCTGCAAGAACGCCCCGGTTCGCATTGTAAGCGGCGGCGACATTGCTACATTGATTGGGGAAAACGACAAACCACCATATATGGTTTGAAAGAATAGATATCGGGACTGGATATATAACACGATGAGTATGGAAATTCTGATCCTTGCAGCTGTTGCAGTGTTCGTGCTTGCGCGGCTGTTCTCCGTCATGGGGAAACAAAAGGGTGCGCCTCCGCCAGAATTCCGCCGTCAGGAAAATGGCGAACGCCCGCAGCCTGTGCTCGTGCACTCTGACTCAAACGATGAGGACGAGGACGACTTTGAAGAGGCATCCGGTCTTGAGAAAATCGCCCGTGTGGATCCGTCCTTTAACCAGCGTGAATTCCTGGCGGGTGCAAAATCTGCTTATGAAATGATTGTTAAGGCCTTTGAGGCTGGTGATCGGGCAACGCTCCGCACGCTTCTGACAGACGATGTCTATGGTGATTACGAAGCGGCGATTGATGCGCGTGAGACATCCGGCGAAGCAGCCCCTGATTTCGAGCGTATTCGTGATGCCCAGATTGAAGGCGGTGAGCTGAATGGCTCTGTTGCTGAGGTCAGCGTTCTGTTTTCTGCAGAGCTCGCAACTGAAGAACGCATCATGTCGACTCGCGAAATCTGGACATTTGAACGCGACACGAAAAGCAGGGATCCGAATTGGCGACTCGCAGACGTCTCGGCGGCCTGATCTGCGTTGCGGCCCTGCTTGCTTCGTGCGAGCAGCCCGCACCGGAATGCCCCGTTTGTGAAACCGTTGAGGTAACTTCGCCGCCTGAGGATGTGTCTCCTCAGGCGTTTGATTTGTCGCAGATCGCCTTTTCTGATGTACCAGACTGGCGAACGACTCCTGTAGAGCCATCTGTTTCTGCCCTGACCGCGCATTGCGAACGGCTAGCTTCCCGTGATCCTGAAGAGGCTTTGTCCGAGCGGGCTAGCTATGGCGGCACGGTGGGTGACTGGCTTCCAGCCTGCGAAATCCTGCCGCGATATATCGAGGTTGGTGAACTCCATCGCTTCTTTGAGGACTATTTTGATCTCTATGCGATTGAGACCGAGGAAGAGACGAATCGCCTGACCGGCTATTACGAGCCTGAAATCGACGTGAGCACGCGTCCGCGCGGAGAGCTGACTCAGCCTATTCCCGGCAGGCCAGATGATCTTATTCAGGTCGATCTTGGCCAATTCGATCCGTCGCTTCAGGGGCGCCGTGTCTGGGGCCGTGTCGATGGTCAGACGCTTGACCTCTATTATGCGCGCGAAGATATTCAGCGCCGCAATGAAAACGCCCTCGCCTATGCGCATCCAACCGATGTGTTCTTCCTACAAATTCAGGGGTCCGGGCGCCTACGCTTTCCCGATGGCACGTTAAAACGCGCAGGCTTTTCCGCGCACAATCACCGTCCGTTCGGCTCGCTTGCCAACCATCTCATTCGAACCGGCGAGATCGCACGCTCCGAAGCAGGTATGGAAGGCATTCGCGACTGGATGGAGCGCGTCGGTGTCGAACGTGCACAAGACGCGATGAATGTGAATCCGCGCTATGTCTGGTTCGGGCTGTCTGACATCACGAACCCGAATGAGGGCCCGCAAGGCGCTGCAGCTATTCCGTTGACGCCGATGGGTAGTATGGCAGTTGATCTCAACCATCATCCGATGGGTGTGCCCTTTCTCATTCGTGCGCCTATTCCCACTGAGCCGGGCCGTGCGGGCGATGTACAAAACCTTGTGCTGATTGCGCAGGATACGGGCGGCGCCATTCAGGGTGTACGCCGCGGCGATATTTTCTTCGGTTCCGGTGATGAGGCTGGCGCGCTTGCAGGTTCTATGAACCAGCCGGGTGAGTTCTTCATCATGCTGCCGCAACCGGTTGAGCGAGACGCGGAATGAGCCGGAAACGTCCTCTGAGCCCGCGCGAAGAGCGGATGTGGCAAAGAGTGACGAAGTCTATCCGTCGCCTGGGTGATCGCCACCCGGAACCGGACGTCAAACCGGACGAAGATGCGGAAGCGCCGCCGCCGGCTGTTTCACGTGAAACCCATCACGCGCCGAAATCCTATGAACGACCGAAAGCCTCACGCGAGGATCTGGAAAAGCTTCTGTCCGAGCATACCGGACCGCGCATTCATGAGCGCCTGACAAAACAATTGCGGCCTACTCCGGCGTCCCCGCGTGCCAGCGTCGCCGATCGCGGCGGAGAAAAGCGTATTCAGCGCGGCAAGTTTGATATTGGTCCAAGCCTTGATTTGCATGGCGAGACGCAGGCAAGCGCGCGCTCAAACCTGCTTCGGTTTATCGTCTCTCACCGTAATGCGGGTGAGCGGTCTGTGCTGGTGATTACAGGTAAGGGCCGTGGCGGTCGCGGTATTTTACGCTCGCGCTTCCTTGAGTGGATCGGCGAACCTGATTTTCGCATGCATATCGGCGGATATGCTCGCGCTAACCAGAAACATGGCGGCGACGGTGCGTTCTACGTGTTTCTGAGACGGCTTTAAATGCCGTCACCTTCACGGCTGGCTTTTTCGACTAGCCCTGAAATGCCCTGACGTTCGGCGAGAACATTTGCAACTTCTTCCAGGCTGATACCGCGAGAGCGGAGCGCGACGAGGAAGTGATAAAGAAGATCGGCAGACTCGCCCGCAACTTCTTCTTTTTCCTGAGATGTGAGCGCAATGACAAGCTCTACAGCCTCTTCGCCCAGCTTCTTTGCCGTACGCTCAGGACCCTTCGACAGCAATTTGGCTGTATAGCTTGTGCCTCCGTCTGCAGATTTGGCGCGCTCATCGATGGTCGCAGCCACTTCCTGAAGAACTTTTCCGAAAAAACCGGCATAGCCGAGAGGTGTATCACTCATGATCAGTTCTCCTCGATCCGCATAGGAATGCCGGCGGCCTGCATCTCACGTTTTGCATCTTCAATAGCAATTTCGCCAAAGTGGAAGATGGATGCAGCAAGTACGGCCGTCGCGCCGGTTTCCTGAATGCCTTCAATCAGGTGAGGAATAGTCCCTGCCCCGCCTGACGCAATGACGGGAATTGTCACACGGGATGCGACCGACCTGGTGAGTTCGATGTCATAGCCGGATTTGGTGCCGTCTTTATCCATTGAGGTGAGGAGGATTTCCCCTGCCCCTTTGGCGCAGGCGAGCTCGGCATATTCGATTGCGTCAATGCCTGTGCCGCGTTTGCCGCCATGGGTGAAGACTTCCCATTTGCCATCGCTTGTGCGGCGCGCATCAATCGCGACGACCACACATTGGCGGCCAACACGGGCCGCGCACCGGGCAATCAGGTCCGGATCGGCAACTGCCGCCGAGTTGATACCAACTTTATCGGCCCCCGCGCGAAGAAGTGCGATCACATTATCAGGTGAACGAACGCCGCCGCCAACGGTAAGCGGTGTAAAACAATTGCGGGCCGTTTTATTGACGACATCCAGCATCGTGCCGCGACCTTCTTCGGACGCGGAGATATCCAGAAAGCAAATCTCGTCAGCGCCCTGCTCTGAATAGGCTTTGGCCAGAGCAACCGGATCACCCGCATCGCGCAGATCGACAAAGTTGACGCCTTTAACAGTGCGTCCGTCTTTCACATCGAGGCAGGGAATAATCCGGGTTTTTAGCACCGTGCAGCCTCCAGAGCTTTGACGGGATCAATATCGCCGTCATAAAGCGCGCGGCCCAGAATGGAGCCTGAGATCGGCGCGCTGGACGAGCGCAAATTCGTAATGTCTTCAACGGCTTTCACACCGCCTGACGCGATGACGGGAATAGAAACTGCGTCAGCCAGACTTGCTGTCAGATCAACATTCACGCCTGTTTTCAGTCCATCGCGGCCAATATCTGTCACGATGATCGCAGCAACGCCGGAGTCTGCAAAGGCTTTAGCGAGCTCGACAGCTTTTAGAGTTGAGACCTCTGCCCAGCCTTCAACAGCAACAAAGCCATCGCGCGCATCAATACCGACCGCGATCTTGCCCGGGTAAGCTGCGGCGCATTCTTTGACGAAATCAGGGTCGCGCGCAGCAATCGTGCCAAGGATCAGACGTGAAATGCCAGCATCAAGCCAGCTTTCGACATGCTCGCGCGTTCGAATGCCACCGCCAAGCTGGACCGGCATGTTTACCGTTGAGAGAATCTCCTGAACCGATTGACGGTTTTTGCTCTCACCCGCAAAGGCGCCATTCAGATCGACGACGTGGAGATATTCAAAACCCATATCTTCAAAGCGTTTGGCCTGATCAGCGGGCGTGTTGTTGAACACAGTCGCCTGTTTCATGTCGCCTTGAATGAGGCGCACGCACTGGCCGTCTTTCAGATCAATCGCCGGATAGAGAGTAAAAGCGGTCATGGGTTCCATTTGATCCAGTTGGTGAGCAGGCGAAGGCCGGTCTCCTGACTGAGTTCCGGGTGGAACTGAGTGCCGAAAACATTGTCGCGCCCAATGGCTGCTGTGATGTGACCGCCATAATCGACTTCGACTTGAAGATCGGACGGATTTGCGCAGTGCATGTGATAAGAGTGGACGAAATAGGCGTGGTTGCCCGTCTCGATACCAGCCAGAACCGGATGCTCTGTTCGAACGACCAGCTCGTTCCAGCCCATGTGAGGAATTGGCAGGCCCGCATCGGTCGGGATGTGCTCAACCTTGCCCGGAATCCAGCCAAAACCGGATGTTTCACCGTCTTCAAGGCCAAGATCAGCCATAAGCTGCATGCCAACACAGATACCGAGAACCGGACGGCCCTTTTTGTGGATGCTGTCTTCGAGCGCCTCGACCAGACCTGAAACACCGAACATGGCTTCGCGGCAGTCTTTAAAGTGGCCAACGCCTGGAATAACGACGCGGTCAGCGGCGGCGACCTTTTCAGGACTGTCGGTGACGATCAGTTCGCAGGACAGGCCCGAGCGCTCGACGGCAACCTCGAGCGCGCGTTGCGCAGATGGAATATTCCCTGCGCCATAGTCAATCAGAGCTACGGTTTGCATAGAGCCTTACTGAGTCTGTCTCGTTTCTAGAGAGACCCTTTAGTAGAGACAGCTTCACCTGCAAATACCGGATCGTAGGAAATTGCCTGACGAAGCGAGCGAGCAAGCGCTTTAAAGCAAGATTCGGCAATATGGTGACAGTTCTCGCCGTAAAGGTTCTCGATGTGGACACAGCCACCGGAATTCATTGCGAAGGCCTGAAACCATTCCTTGAATAGCTCAGTGTCGAAATCGCCAATCTTGTCACGCGTGAAACTCACATTCCAGATCAGATACGGGCGGTTGCACATATCGATTGCGGCGCGGCTGAGCGTCTCGTCCATCGGTACATAAGCATGGCCGAACCGGTTGATCCCTTTGAAATCACCGAGCGCTTTTGTGATGGCCTGACCCATCACAATGCCGGTGTCTTCAACAGTGTGGTGCATGTCGATGTGAAGATCGCCCTTGGCTTCGACTTTCAGGTCGATAGCGCTGTGCTTGGAAAACGCTTCCAGCATATGGTCGAAAAAGCCGATCCCGGTCTGAATTTCAGACTTTCCTTTACCGTCCAGCGTTACACTGACGCGGATCTGGGTCTCTTTCGTTTCGCGATAAACTTCTGCAGTGCGCATGATCACATTCCCTGCCGACTTTTTTGTCGGTTTCTACAAAGATTTAGGGGCTTATTCACCGATTTCTAAACAAATTCTCTTAACAGAGGTCTGATGGGAGCCTGATTTCAGGTCTGCCCATAATCCTTTGAGGAGCAAATGGCTAGGCAGGAAACGCCAAAAGGAAGCGTAAAGTACAGCCTGAGAGCGAGCCTGATCGGTTTCGTGATCGGGCTTATTGTGCTTGCGTCTCTGGGGTTTGCACTGTCCAATCTGGCGCTGGATCACTTCACGCGCGAGGCCAAAGCCACATCAAATATCGAAGCGAGCGCGAATACGTGGAACCCGGTCATGCCGACCATGTTGCCGCGCCCAAGCATCACAAATGAAGAGCGCGTGACCGAGCTGGTTCGTGTGTCTGAAACCGTATCTGCGCTGCGTGTCATCGATATTGACGGTGAGATCGCATTCGATGTGATCGAGGAGCAAAGTTCCCACCGCGTGATTATGGAAGCGCTGGCGCTTTCAAAGCTCGGGGACGAACGCAAAGTTCTTCGCAGCGAAAACGGTATTGTTCTGGCTCAGCCAATTTACACAAATGGCGAGCTGACCGGTCATTTTGCGATCGAGTATCCGTTCTCAGCCCTGCCGAATACCTGGCTACGTACACTTATGTGGAGTCTCGCAACAGGCGCGCTGATCTGTGCGCTTTGCATTCCTCTGGTACTGCTTCTCGTCCATAAATTTACAGACCCGCTTTATCGCCTGATAGACTTCACGTCCGGCTTGAATGCAGGGCATTTGTCGGCCCGCGTTGAACTGAATTCCGGAAACGAGTTCGATCTGCTTGGCGAGTCCTTCAATAAGATGATGCAGCGTATGGAAAACACCATGCGCCACATCCAGAAGCTCGCTTTTGTGGATTCTGTTACCGACCTGCCGAACCGCGAACGCTTTCTGCGCGTTCTGAATAAGTCCCTTCATGACCGTACAGATGATTGTTTCACGGCCGTCATTATTCTGAACGTCGATCGCTTCCGCTGGGTGAATGAAACGCTTGGCCCGCAAAAGGGCGATGAAGCGCTGTCACTTATCGGCATGCGCATCCGCAAAGCGCTTGCGGCGGCTGATAAAGCAGTACGGCTTGCTGATGCTCAGGCCCAGCCATCAATGGTGGCGCGTCTCAGTGGTGATGAATTTGCCGTCGTTGTTCCGAATATTGACGCAAAATCTGACATTACCCGTCTCATGCAGATGGTGATTTCCAGCATGCGTCAGCCGCTTGAGATTGGCGGTCAGGCGATCACGCTTGGCCTGTCGGGTGGTATCGCGCTTGCGCCAATCCATGGCGTTAAAGGCGAAGATCTCGTCAAAAATGCTGACCTCGCTCTGAAAGAAGCGCGCCGTGCAGGCCGCTCTAAAGCCCGCTTCTACTCTACCAAGCTCAATAAAATTGCGATGGACCGGCTTCACCTCGAAGCTGATCTGCGTCGCGGTATTGAGCGCGATGAGTTCATTCCGTATTTTCAGGCGAAGGTGGACTTCAAAACGGGCCAGATTTCCGGTGCCGAGGCGCTGGTGCGCTGGCAGCGTGAAGATGGCGATATCATTTCGCCGGGCATCTTTATTCCAATGGCAGAGCAGCTTGGTCTGATCTCTCGCATTGGCGAGTCCGTCCTGAAACAGGCCTGTGTGCAGGCGACCCGCTGGATGAAAGCCGGTCATGACTGCAAAGTCGCGGTGAACGTATCCCCACTTCAGTTTGAAGAAGCCAATTTCTCTGAGAAAGTTCTCTCTTCTATTCGTGATGCTGGCCTGCCGCCGGGTCGTCTCGAGCTTGAGATCACCGAGACCATGGCTGTTGCAGACACTGATCGCGTATCGGAGATCATGCGTCCGCTGCGGGCTATGGGCGTGCGCCTCGCGATTGACGATTTCGGTGCGGGCCACTCAAACCTCGTGACGCTTACCAAGCTTCCATTCGACGTGTTCAAGATCGACCAGCAGTTCGTCAGCGCGCTCCATTCTGATTCTCAGGCGCCTGCTGTTGTTGAGATGATTCTGGCTATGGCTGAGACTATGGGTCTTGAGACAGTAGCTGAAGGTGTTGAGACACCGTCCCAGAGCGACTTCCTGCGTCGACGCGGCTGTACACTGGCGCAAGGCTACCTCTATGCGAAGCCGATTCCACCGGACGAATTCATGAAGTTCCTTGAAAACTGGCGTCCTTTTGGTGAGACGCTGGCTGAGGATTTCCTCGCCTCTCTGGACGGTGCAGCTTAGGCTCGACATACCAGATTTATCGATAAACGGAAATTTTGCTTGCGTTTTGGCGATAGCTTCGCCACATTGCCAGCATGATGAATGATACCCACCAGGACAATAAATGGCGTGCAACCACAATTCTGGCTGTGCGCAAGAACGGTAAAATCGCCCTCATCGGTGATGGTCAGGTTTCCCTTGGCCAGACAGTGATGAAGGGCAATGCGAAGAAGGTGCGCCAGCTTATTGAAGGCAAGGTGCTGACCGGATTTGCAGGCGCGACGGCGGATGCCTTCACGTTGTTCGAACGCCTTCAGGGCAAACTCGAACGCTATCCCGACCAGCTTCAGCGCGCCGCTGTCGAGCTCGCCAAGGAATGGCGTACCGAGAAATATCTTCAGAAACTCGAAGCCATGCTGATCGTGGCTGACAAGGATGTCACTCTCCTCATTTCCGGCCAGGGCGACGTCATCGAACCGGAGCATAACGTGTTGGCGATTGGCTCTGGCGGCAATTACGCCGTCTCCGCAGCGCGCGCGCTCTATGAATATGAACCAGACGCGGAAGTGATTGCCCGTAAAGCGATGGAGATCGCGGCAGATATCTGTGTCTACACAAATTCCAGCTTCACACTGGAATCTCTGCCATCGGAGACATGATATGGATCGCGACAAGCTGAAGGCGGCAATTGAAGCCGATGTAATTTCTGCCGATCAGGCCGCCCGGCTTGAAGCGATGTTTACAAGAAAAGAAGGCGAAGAGGCCGAATCCGAGCCGTTACGCTTTCTTTCCAATCTGAATGACGTTTTCCTCTCAATTGGTCTCGTCATTCTGTTTGTCGGCCTTGGTGCCGGCCTTTCCATCTCAATTTTTACATCCGGCACGGTGCGGTTCGAGCATTTCGCACCGGTAATTTTCGGTCTTCTGGCGGCGATTGCCTGGGGCCTGTCGGAATATTTCTGCGCCCGCCGGAAATTGCTCCTGCCGAGCATTGTTCTCGCGATTATCTGGTCGGTTTGTGTTGGCGTTGCTGCTTACTTCCTGCTCGTCTGGAACGTGTTTCAGGAGCATGGCGGCGAGATTGCGTCTTCTGTCTTTACGGGAAGCGAGCCAAGCGACAGTTTCTTTGAAGATCTGGCAACGCAGTCGCGGACGTCGGCTATTCTCGGTATTCTGGTCGCGACGGGTGCGGCGCTTGCGTATTACATCCGCTTCCGCCTGCCCTTCTCTCAATTCCTGATGATGATCACGCTGTCGCTCATCGCGTTCATTCTGATGCCGGGCTATGAAACATTGGTGGCTATGGGCGTCGTCTCGCTCTTGCTGGCCATCTTTTTCGATGCGCGCGACCCTCACCGCTCTTCCCGCCTGTCTGATAATGCTTTCTGGCTGCATGTGGCTGCGGCTCCGCAGCTGGTTTATGGCATTCGGGGTATTGTTGAAGGCTCTGTGCCAGAAGGAAGTGCCATGGTCCATGTCGCACTCGTCTCTGTGCTTGCTGTGTTGACCATTCTTTCGCTGGCTTTGAACCGTCGCGCGCTCATTATCTCGGGCCTTGTGACTTTCGGATGGGCGATCTGGAATCTTTTCCAGGCATTCGGCGACTCCATTCTGATGAAGTTTGCCGCGCCTTTCCTCCTCATCGGTGCGATCGTTGTTCTGCTTGGCGCCGGCTGGAAGACAGCGCGGAAGATTCTTCTGGCTTGGGTGCCATCGACAGGGCTGCTCGGGCGTGTCTTCCCGAAAGAAGTCTGAGGCTTTCGAAAAATAGAATCCGAAGACGGGCTGGGATTTTTTCTTGGAGATTTCAGCTCTCTTCCTAACTCCTAGTGAGACCAGTGGCGCGTTTTGCCAGAATTATCCGGAGCCTTTGCATTTATGACCGAGTTTTCTCCCCGCGAAATCGTATCTGAACTCGACCGGTATATTGTCGGTCAGGCTGACGCGAAACGGGCAGTCGCGATTGCGCTGCGCAACCGGTGGAGACGTAAACAGGTCGGTCCACCGCTGGCCGAAGAAATTACGCCTAAGAATATCCTGATGATCGGGCCCACCGGTGTCGGTAAAACAGAGATCTCTCGCCGGCTTGCGAAGCTGGCGAATGCGCCGTTTCTGAAAGTTGAAGCGACCAAGTTTACCGAGGTTGGCTATGTCGGCCGCGATGTTGAACAGATCATTCGTGATCTTGTGGAAGCTGCAATCGGCATCACCCGTGAGCGCAAACGTCAGGACGTACGTGTACGCGCTGAGATTGCCGCCGAAGAACGTGTGCTGAGCGCGCTTGTCGGTGAAAACGCAGGCCAGTCTACCCGCGAAACCTTCCGCAAGAAGCTGAAAGACGGCGATCTCGATGATCGCGAAGTCGATATCGATATAGCTGATACGTCTTCGCCTATGGATATGATGGACATCCCCGGCGGCGGTGGCTCAATGGGTATGATCAATCTTGGCGACATATTCGGCAAGGCGATGGGCGGGCGCACCAAACAGGTCCGCATGAAGGTCAAGAACGCTTATGAGCCGCTCCTGAATGAGGAAAGCGATAAGCTGCTCGACGAGGAAAGCATTATTCGTGAGGCTGTTCGCTCTGTTGAGCAGGATGGCATCGTCTTTCTGGATGAGATCGACAAGGTTGCTTCCGGTGGTGATCGCCGCGGCGCCGATGTCTCCCGCGAAGGCGTGCAGCGTGACCTACTCCCGCTTATTGAAGGTACAACGGTTACAACCAAGCGCGGCGCGGTGAAAACCGACCATATTCTCTTCATCGCATCAGGCGCGTTCCACGTGGCCAAGCCGAGCGACCTTCTGCCGGAGCTCCAGGGCCGTCTTCCAATTCGTGTCGAGCTGAAAGCCCTCACTCGAGATGATTTCCGCCGCATCCTGACAGAACCGGAGGCGAGCCTCATCAAGCAGTATACTGCGCTTATGGGAGCTGAGGGCGTCACGCTCGAGTTTTCTGAAGATGCTATTGATGAGCTTGCAGATCTCGCCGTGCGCGTGAATGAGAGCGTAGAGAATATCGGTGCGCGTCGTCTGCAAACGGTGATGGAACGCCTGCTGGACGAGATTTCCTTTACGGCGCCAGACCGCTCAGGCGAAACAATTGTTCTGACGGCGCAGGACGTAAAAACAAAAGTCGGCGACCTTGCTCAGGACGCCGACCTTTCAAAATACATTCTCTGATCTGATCAGGCTTTTTTGGCCTTACGGCGTCGCCATGCAGGAAGCACGAGGCGGCGCCAGGACAGCGCCATGCCCGTCCAGACAAGGAAGCAGGCAGCCAGTGATGCGAGGCCGGCAATGGTGGACCCGATCACGCCATAACGCTCGCCTGTATGAATAAAGCGCAGGAACATACGGGTTTTCAGGGCTGGTGAGTTTTCCGCATATTCGCGAACTTGTGTAATCTCGCCGGCGCTGCGGTCAAAAGTGAGGTTTGTCCGTTGTTGAGGCGTGATGCGGTTTCCAAAATCGCGCGTCAGGCTAACAGTCTCTGCATCCGGCTCTGACGGTAGCGAAATAGACATACGCTTCCAGTCTCCGTCATATTCCGCGATCGCAGCGTCGACTGCAGCCTGAAGGCTCATCAGTTCGATTACCGTTTCTTCTGCTTCTGCGGTGTCCGGCCCGTTTCCGCCTGACGGAGGTGGCCCGCCGCGTTGAGGCATGTCTTTACCCCATGCTGTGTAAATAAGCTGGGATGCCCACGGGTATGAAATCATGACACCCGAGATGACGATGAAGAAGAGCGGGATCAGCGCCCAGAAGCCGAATACATGGTGCCAGTTATAGTCGCGGGCTTTCGCATTCGGATAAGATCCGCGGAAGAACAGGTTTAGTTTGAAGAAGGTCCAGCGCATCGCCTTTGGAAACCAGAGGTACAAGCCCGAAATCACCAGAAACAGAAAGGCGAGATTAGCTGCGCCGGTGACGGCGCGAGCCGTAGACCGGGCTTCACCTTCTGCACCAAGCCAGCGGTGGATGCCCATCATTGTGTGCATGAAGTCTTCTGTCGAAAGCGCAGGGTTCTCGATTGGTGTGCCCGTAAACGGATTTAACAGAACGGCATCTGAGCGCCCTGCCTGAAGAATCACGGGCGCGTTTTCGCGGTTATCAATCGCCAGAGACACGCGATTAGTACCAGCTGCCTGAACCGCTTCTGTCTGTACCAGCTCATCCACAGTCATGCGTGTCGCGCCTTCGGGAGCTTCGACCTCGACGCTGTCCAGAATCGCGAGCGGCAGATGGTGTTCATACATCAGAAGAATGCCGGTGACCGACATGAGAAGTACGAACAGGCCTGCAACGCAGCCGGTTGCAAGATGGCTCCAGAAAATGATCCGACGAAATGACATGGGGGTTTCACCCTTTTACAGATTAAACGGCGCGAATGGGCGTCTATGGATTGGCTGGGGCCTCAGTCCGCCTGAAATGCGTTATAGATCTGACGAAACTATGTGACATGACATGCGCATCGGGGCCGACTGTGATTTGTTGAGATAGCTGCAGGCTGATCTTTATAACCATATAAACGTTATGGCTTTAGCGTTCCGTCGTATATCATCTGCGACCAAATGACCGCAGTGCGGATGGACGGACTGACTGCGCGCGTTCGGGATGCGCGAAGAAGAGCGGCACATAACACTTCCAATGCAACTGATAATTATTCTCAATAATGGCCTTGCATTTGTTGAGAATGATTGTCAACAGGCGGAGCGTTATTGTTTGTCTGTATAGCGGTTTTCGAGGCTTCTTGCCTCTGGAGTACCCTTCATCAGACGCTCGAGCGTCTGAATGGTCGTGTCGACGTTATCAGCATTGAGGCGCTGCTCGATCCACTCATTAAAGCCCGCTTCAATGCCCGCAACCTTGTCGGCTGCGCCTTCGCCAGAATCTGTCAGGGCCAGTTTGACCGCCCGTCTATCGGTTGGGTCAGGGGTGCGGGTGATGAGCCCTTTATCTTCTATTCGCTTTATAAGGCGGGAGGGATGATCCGCTTCACAAATCAGAAAGCGGCTGAGCTCCCTGATGGATAAAGGTCCATTCTCTTGGAGCGTCGTGAGAACTTCCGCCCAGGCGGGCGTCAGGCCCAATGGTCTCAACATGTCAGCAAAGACGCGATGACCGCTGCGTTGTGCGGCGAGAATCGTATCGCGGAACCTCTTGGGAAGCGTCATGATGACTCCATAATATGCTATGTCATGTAAATGGAGTCGCATTTCACGGCAAGTTGAGCGCTGTTTGGGGTGGTTATCTGAATTTCAGTTTATATATTGTATATACAATTTCGGAGATTCATATGGCTGGCCAGGTAGAGTTCTATTTCGATTATGTAAGTCCGATGTCTTATTTCGGGTTTCACCGGGTTCTGGATCTACAGGCGCGTACCCGATGCGAAATCATCTGGCGACCAATGTTTCTGGGCGCCGTGATGAAGGCCACAGGCAACCGTCCGCCGGGAGTCGTTGAGGCTAAACGGAACTATTTTTTCGTCGACACGGTTCGTCACGCTAAACGGTTTGATCTGCCATTCTCGTTCAATCCGCATTTTCCATTCGATTCACGTAAAGCGCTGAACATAACGGCCAGTTTGCTGGAGGATGACGCGTTGATCCCGTTCATGAAGGCAATGTTCCATCATAGTTGGGGTGAGCCGAAGAATCTGGCGGATGAGGCGGTGCTCCGCGACGTGCTGACGGGTGAAGACTTCTGCACCGATCAGTTTATCGCGCGCGCAGATGCTAGAGAAAACACGGAGATCATCTCCGAATTTACCAAAATGGCTCTGGAGCACGGCATTTTCGGCGCGCCATCATTTGTCGTCGGAAATGAAATGTATTTCGGTCAGGACAGGATCGACTTTGTAGAAGATGCCCTGACCAAAAAAAGCTGGGTCCGCTAAAGAAGACCGGCTTTTGCAGCCAGCTGACGGTAGCTGGTCTCCGGACGCGGGCCGTAATGTGAAATCACTTCTGCCGCCGCGATATGACCAAGCTTGGCACAATCACGGATACGACGGTTTCGCGCATAGCCGAAAAGGAAGCCGGCGGCGTATTGATCACCAGCGCCTGTGGCATCCACGACCTTTTTAACAGGCTCGGCTGGCATGGTGATAATCTCGTCAGGTGTCACCACGACAGAGCCTTTGGAAGACCGCGTGATTGCCCCAGCATATGCGTCTTCGCGCAGCATCTGAACGGCGGCGTCAAAGTCAGTCGTTTCATAAAGCGAGAGCAGCTCTGCTTCATTCGCGAAGACGAGATCGACATGGCCCTTGATCAGGTGGCGGAAGCTTGAGCGGTGGCGGTCGACGCAAAAACTGTCAGATAGTGTCAGCGCAACACGGCGCTTTGCGGCCTTCGCGATTTCAGCGGCATGGACGAATGCGGCTTTGGCCTCTTCCTTGTCGAAGAGATAGCCTTCCAGATAGAGAATTTTGCCACGTTTGATGAGGTCAGCATCGACGTCTTCAGGTGTGAATTCGGTCGACGCGCCGAGGAAGGTGCTCATGGAGCGTTCGCCGTCTGGCGTTACCGCGATCATGCAGCGTGCTGTTGCGGGTCCGTTTACCAGAGATTCTGTCGGAAATTCGATCTGAACGCGGCCCATTTCCTTGCGGAAGAATTTGCCAAGCGCATCTTCTGCGACCTTGCCGATATAGCCCGTATGACCGCTCAGGCTGGCAATGCCCGCAATTGTGTTCGCGCCCGATCCACCCGGAACAAAGCGGCCTTTATCGCCGAAGGCCCGCGCCAGTTCAGTCGCGCGCATCTGGTCGATAAGCGTCATTCCGCCTTTGCGGATGTCGTGTTCTGTGAGAAATCCGTCTGGAACTGATGCAATAACGTCGACGATGGCATTGCCAACGCCAACAACATCCAAATCACCACTCATACTGAGAGCCTGCCCTAAAAATCGTAAATTATTAACGTTAACGGGCAGCTTAGGCTGGAATGACTCAAGAAACCATGAAAATCGCATATCTTTCTGCGTATTCGGTACTTCCAGAAAACCCGAACCGTCGCAGTGATGCTTTCGAGCATGATTTGCAGTTTGCCTGCCTGTCGGCGCCTTTGACGGCAGCAGGCCATGAGCTGATCGTTGTGCAGTGGGACAGAGGCAATGTGGACTGGGCGCAGTTTGATGCTGCGCTCATAGGTGCGACATGGGATTATACCGATAAGCCTGACGCCTTTCTCGCGCGGCTGGAGGAGATTGAGGCGCTTGGCGTGCCGGTTTTCAATCCGTCATCTCTGGTGCGTTGGAATAGTCGGAAAACCTATTTGCGAGAGCTTGAAGATAAGGGAATCGCCTGCATCCCGACGATATGGGCTGACGGCCCGACAGCGGATGAGCTGAAGACCGCTTTCGATACACTGAAGTCTCAACGTATTGTGGTTAAGAGGCAGGTCGGCGCGGGAGCAGGCGGCCAAATTCTGATTAACCGTAATGACGCGCTCTCAGACTACGCACATCCGGCCATGATCCAGCCTTTCATGCCGTCTATTCAGGATGAAGGCGAGTATAGTTTCATCATGATTGATGGCGAATTTTCTCACGCTTTGATCAAACGTGCTAAATCCGGCGATTATCGTATTCAATCTGCTTATGGTGGATACGAAACGGTCATTGTTCCATCTGCTGACGATCTTGCTGCGGCGAAATCGGTTCTGGCAGCGCTGGACGAGATTCCGCTCTATGCCCGGGTGGATATGATTCGTGGAAACAACGGGCATCTTCTGCTCATGGAGCTCGAATTGATCGAACCCTATCTTTATCCGGAACAATCAGACGAGCTGGGCGTTCTATTGTGCCGCGCCCTGTGTAACAGGGTGCGTTGATTGTGTGCGGACAGAATATTTGACGACAGATAAGACGGTATCGCTGCGCGACGCGCTGCGATCAGAACTAGATGGCCATCATGCCAATACTGAAGCTGCTTTTGAGCTTTTCGATCTGACAACACGCGCAGGTTATACCGGATTCCTCCGATCTCATCTGCTTTCACTCTCGACAATGAAATCTGTCCACGCCGAGCCGAACATTTACGGGCTCGATTTCCAGCATTTGGAAAATGAAATTCTGAAAGATCTTGAAGCGATAAACGCACCGCCGCTTTACGCTCCCCTGAAAACCCATATTCCGACAGACCCTCTCGGGGTGAGTTATGTGGTGTCAGGGTCTCATTTCGGGTCTCAGTTCCTCCGGAAGAAAATGCGTAGTTCTCGCGATCTGCCTGAAGAGGGATGCTACCGCTATCTTGAGTCTTCGCACCTGAAAAACGTTTGGAAAAATATTTTGCCAAGTTTAACCGCGGGCTATTTGAGGCAGGAAAATCTTGCGTCTATAAAGGCTGCCGCAGAAACGTTTTTGCTGTTTGGATTGGCGGCCGAACAGATCGTGGGGACTACGGGAAAGAATGACTAAAGATACCCAGATTCCTGGCTATAATGACGGTAGCCTGGACCTGACAAACTGTGATCGCGAGCCGATCCATTTACTCGGGCATGTTCAGAGCTTTGCCTGTCTGATCGCCGTCACATCCGACTGGCTGATTACGCGGGCGTCTCAGAACACCAAAGATTTTCTGGGCCTTGAGCCAGCCAGCATTTTCGGGCGCTCGCTGACAGAATTCTTCAGTGAACAAGCTATTCACGACCTGAGATCGCGCATGCAGCTCATGTGGGATGAAGATGCAGTCGAACGTGCATTTGATGTCGTGCTATTACCGGACAGCGACGAAAAATTTGACGTCGCAATCCACCGGTCTGGCGCGGAAATCGTGCTGGAATGTCAAAAGTCTGACCTGAACCGGAATACCGATCAGGGTAGTGTCATTCGTCCAATCATCGGGCGGTTGAAAAATGAAAGCTCTGTCGACGCGGTATGTCAGCAGGCATCGCGCTTTGTCAGGTCACTCACCGGTTTTGACCGTGTCATGGTCTATAAATTCCGGCCGGATGAGTCAGGTGAAGTGATTGCCGAGACGGCACGTGCCGGTCTCGATCCGTTTCTTGGGCTGCGTTATCCGGCCAGTGATATTCCGAAACAGGCGCGGGCCCTCTATAAGAGGAACCTGCTGCGCATCATTTCGGATGTAGACGATAAAGTTTCTCCGATTCTTCAGCAGTCTAACAATGCCGGACCTCTGGACCTGTCTTTGTCCACGTCGCGGGCCGTGTCGCCGATCCACCTCGAATATCTGCGGAATATGGGCGTGAAGGCGTCCATGTCGATCAGCATCGTCATTCGCGGAAAACTCTGGGGCATGTTTGCCTGCCATCATTATGAGCCACGTATTCTGAATTATGGAATCCGGTCTGCTGCGGAACTGCTTGCGCAGATGTTTTCCTTCGTGCTCGAGCGGGTCGAAAACGATATTGAACGCGAAGAGGCGGTCCGCGCACGCATTCTCCACGATCAGCTTATGAGCCAGCTAGCCGAAGGTCAGTCGCTTGCTCAGAATTTCGAGGTTATCTCAGATGCTATGCGGGCCCTGATCAAAAGTGACGGTGCGGCCCTGTGGGTTGATGGCGAGTTTCTCAATATTGGCCATACGCCTTCAAAAGACCAGTTCTCTGGCCTGGCGCGGCATCTGAATGTCCATCCGAGCAGCCAGATTATCGCCACGAACTGCATCGCGGATGACTATCCTGACGCGGTTCAGTTTCAGGACAAAGCTGCCGGTATGCTTGTGCTACCTGTGTCTCGAACACCGCGTGATTATATCGTGTTTTTCCGCCGCGAGCTGGTTCAGGAAGTCCGCTGGGCTGGCAATCCTGAAAAGCCGGTCACTGTCGGTCCAAACGGTGTACGCCTGACGCCTCGCGGCAGCTTTGCGGCGTGGAAAGAGATTGTTTCCGGCAAATCAGCTGATTGGACGGCGGGCGAGATCGCCGGTGCAGAGGCTCTGCGTGTAACGCTTCTGGAAGTTGTGCTTCGTATTTCAGACGCGGCGAGCCGCGAACGTGTGAGGTCGCAGGAGCGGCAGGAGCTTCTCATTGCGGAACTCAATCACCGTGTTCGCAATATTCTAAACCTGATTCGAAGCCTGGTATCTCAATCCAAACAGTCGGCGGGCTCGATTTCAGAGTTTACGGAAATCATTGGCGGCCGGATCCACGCACTTGCGCGCGCTCACGACCAGCTGACAAATCAGAACTGGGATTCAACTCCGCTCCGTGAGCTGGTGAGCACAGAGCTTGAGGCATATATCGGCCTCGAAAGCGGTCGCGTGCAATGCGATTGTCCTGAAGTTCTGCTGACACCTTTTGCATTCTCGACGCTGGCGCTCGTTATCCACGAATTGACGACGAACTCGGTAAAGTATGGCTGTCTGTCGAATGACTCAGGCGTATTGATGCTATCGGGCCAGAAAGCGGACAATGGCGACCTCATCTTCAATTGGAAGGAAACGGGTGGTCCAGCAGTTCAGGCGCCTACCCGGTCGGGCTTTGGTAGCACAGTGATCGAGCGGTCCATTCCGTTCGAGCTGAAAGGCGAAGCCAATGTCCGGTTTGACGTGAGCGGTCTTGAAGCCTCAATGCGTATTCCGGCTGAGTTTGTTGAGTTTGCCGAGCGCGAGGTCACCGCTGCTGAGGCTGCTGTTGAAGCAAAAGAAGAAGCCAAACCGGCTAGCGCAAGCCTTAGCGGCCCGGCTCTTGTCGTTGAAGACAATATGATTATTGCGCTAGATGCTGAAGATATGCTGACAGCCTTGGGCGCGGACAGCGTAGAGATTGCGTCATCTGTTTCAGAAGCGCTTCAGCTTATTGAAAAGTACGATTTCTCGTTTGCGATTCTGGATGTGAATCTCGGCTCCGAAACGAGCGAGCCAATCGCACACAAGGTGAAAGCGTCTGGAATCCCGTTTGTGTTCGCCACCGGATATGGAGAATCGCAAGCTCTGGCCGATCAGTTTGAGGGTGTGACCTTCATCCAGAAGCCTTACGACCAGAAAGCGGTTCAAAAGGCGATTGCCGGAATGTCTGAAAGCTAGCTAGTCACGCGGGCCGGGTGTTTTCGGCTTGTACTTGCAAAGATCAATGATCGGGCAAAGCCAGCATTTTGGCGTGCGTGCGAGGCAGCAATAGCGGCCATGCAGGATGAGCCAGTGGTGGGCGCCGAGCTTGTATTCGGCCGGCACCACTTTCTCCAGCTGTTCTTCAACCTGATCAGGGTTTTTACCGGGCGCAAGGCCGGTACGGTTGGACACGCGGAAAATGTGCGTATCAACTGCGATCGTTGGCTGGCCAAAGGCTTCATTCAGAACGACATTCGCGGTTTTACGGCCGACTCCGGGCAGCTTCACCAGTTCTTCGCGCGTCTTGGGGACTTCGCCGCCGAAATCCTTGATGAGCATGTCCGACAAGGCGATGACGTTCTTGGCTTTATTTCGCCAGAGGCCGATCGTTTTGATGTGATCGGCCACACCTTCCTCGCCGAGTGCCAGCATTTTTTCCGGCGTATCGGCGATTTCAAAAAGCTTCTTCGTGGCCTTGTTCACGCCGACATCGGTTGCTTGCGCAGACAGGGCGACAGCGACAACCAGTGTATAGGGGTTCACGAAGTTCAGCTCTGTGTGGGGGTCTGGGCGGTCTTCCGCCAGAATACGGAAGAGTTCTTCGGCCTTCGCTTTTGGAAAACGCCTTGGCGCTGATTTTCTTTTCTTTTTTTCGGCCATCTGACGTTCTGACGATTTATGTCAGCCCCTTGGAATGCAGGAAATATCACCCGCGCCATTTTCATTTCGCAGGAACTGATTAGTTTGCCTGAGAGAGAGAGACAAGTCGCAGAACCTCACAGGCCCATGACTGACGCTGATTTGAATAAAGAGCTCTATTTTGATGCGCTGATGAAGCCGAACGCGTCTTTGTCGCGCTCGGGCTTCTGGGTGATTATGGGCGTGATCATTGCGATTAACGTGTTCTCGATGATCGGCTTTCTATCCCGCGGCGCGTTTCCAATAATAGGCTTTCTGGGTCTCGATATCCTTGCCGTCTGGCTGGCGTTTAAAGTCTGCTTCAAACAACAGACCCAATGGACGCGCGTCCGTATTTCGCCCGAGACGCTTCGGGTCGATCACCGCAATCCGAAAGGCGTTGAAACCCATATCGAGCTGCCAACAGCGTTTGCCCGTGTTGAGCTGAAAGAGCCGGTGACAGTGCATAGCTGGGTGACCTTATCCTATCAGCGCCAAGCTTATGTGATTGGCCGGTTTCTGACGGTCGACGAGCGCAAATCTCTGGTCGAGGCGATGCGGGATGCGATCCAGCGCGCTCGGACACATCGTTATGCCGGTGAGGTTGAGTAGGGCCCGACCACAAGATTCAGGTGGCGCGGAATGCTTAGCGGCGTCACATTGATCTCATGACGATGAAGACCGCTCTCTCCCTTGATGACCGCTGCAAAGCTTATGATCGCATGGCTGATGCGCTCGTTTATCTAGGTGAAAACTGGAAGGCGCGACCGGGCCTTGATGAAATTGCTGCGCAGTTTGGTCTGTCTCCGACGCATTTCCAGAAAGAGTTTACGCGCTGGGCCGGCATTTCTCCGAAACAGTATATGGCGTCCCTCGCACATGCCGAAGCAGGAGCCTTGCTCCGACAAGGCGCCAGCGTTCTGGAAGCGAGCTATGAGGTCGAAGCCTCCGGCCCATCTCGCCTGCATGACCTTTTTATCGCGCATGAGGCTTTGACCCCGGGCGAGGCGGGCTCTGGAGGCCGCGATGTCACGCTGACCATCGGCAAAGGGCCGACACCGTTCGGAACTGGCGTTT
This sequence comes from Ponticaulis sp., assembly GCF_029210165.1. Lineage (NCBI taxonomy): Bacteria > Pseudomonadati > Pseudomonadota > Alphaproteobacteria > Hyphomonadales > Hyphomonadaceae > Ponticaulis > Ponticaulis sp. The sequence goes on along the minus strand of NZ_JARGNT010000001.1, from coordinate 937,328 downwards.
TATTGTTCTCAGATCGCGGATTGAGCGGGCTTGGCTTTATAGATGATCAGCCTGAAACAGCCGGCCGTGCGGGGGAGCATGTCGGCAGGCCAGAACAGGCTGCGTTTGCCGATCTGGCGTCGCGCTATCCGAAGGCAGACATTCTCCGCGATGACACAAAGGCGGCTGTTTTCGCAGATCGCATTTTTGCACCGGGTGCGCGTGTGCCGCTCGCGCTTTATGGTACGCCGTTTCGCAGGCAAATCTGGCGGGCTCTGCTTGAGATCCCGGTGGGTGAAACGCGTACATACGGCGAGGTTGCGCGTTCCGCAGGCAGGGAAGGCGCAGCCCGCGCAACCGGCACGGCGGTGGGCGCAAATCCGATTTCCTGGTTTATTCCGTGTCACCGGGCCTTGGCTTCTGATGGTCGGTTACATAATTATCATTGGGGCGTAAGACGAAAACGCGCCATGTTGGCGATGGAAGCCGGTTATCGGGAGGCAGAGGCGCCTTCCTGACCGAGCCCGATCAGGAGTAGCGTTTATTGACCTGGATTATCCTTGGCATCATCGGCTTTTACGCCGTCTGGGCTGCGTTCATCGCGTGGAGCTTTACCGGCATCAAGAAAGAGGCGCGCATTGTGTATGACGCTGCCCGTCAGCGCGGAGAGTTTCCCGCTGACGAACCATATGAACCGTTCGAAAAAGCGCATATCCGCACCAGCGTTTTGCGTGTTTCGATTTATCGCTGGCTCGCTTGTCTGACGGCGACCATTGTCATGCCGCTGGCTGTCTGGCTGTTCAGTACAATCTGGGTGAAGCTCTATTACTTTAACGGCGCAAATGATGTTTTCGCCGAAGGCACGCTGGTCCATTCATTCTATCTGGCTGTGACGACTATGGCGTCGCTTGTGCTGGTCGCAGGTATTTACGCGCACCGTTACCATAAAGGCCGTCCTGCTAACTTTGACGTGGAATGGGCGCAGGAAAAAGCGCCTGATCCTGCAACACTGAATTCCTGGGGAGTTTCCGAACAATGAGCATTGAGTATCTTCACACCATGGTTCGCGTGACCAATCTGGATGACACGCTGAAATTTTTCTGTGAGGGGCTCGGGCTGAAGGAAGTCCGCCGGATCGATAATGAGGCCGGACGTTTTACGCTGGTATTCCTGGCGGCCCCCGAAGATCTCGACCGCGTGAAGTTTGATACCTCCGGCACGCCGCTCAAAGAGGGCATTCCAATGGTCGAGCTGACCCATAACTGGGACCCTGAAGAATATGCAGGCGGCCGCAATTTCGGGCATCTGGCCTATCAGGTCGGTGATGTCTACGAAGTCGTTGAGCGCCTGTCCGCTATGGGCGTGACGATCAACCGCCCGCCACGTGATGGCTATATGGCTTTCGTCCGCTCTCCGGACGGTATCTCCGTAGAACTTCTTCAGAAGGGCAAGCCGCAGGCGCCTAAAGAGCCTTGGGCAAGCGCAGAGAATATCGGGAGCTGGTAATGGCACTGTTTCATGTGATGGCGCTCGATAAGTCGAACGCGCTCGACCTTCGCCTTGAAAACCGCGCTGCTCACCTTGAGTGGGCCAAAGCCGCTGGCGACACCGTCCGCATGGCGGGCCCGCTGCTGGCTGACGATGGTGAGAGCTTTGTCGGCTCGGTGTTTCTGATCGAGGCGGAAAGCGAAGAGGCGCTCAAAGCGTTTCAGGCTGAAGACCCTTATATAAAGGCCGGCCTCTTCCAGACGGTGGATATCCGCCCGTTCAAACTGGTGATCTCGAACTAGCTTTTTTGCGGAATGGCCAGAAGGTCATATCCAAGATCATGGCGGAAATACTCGCCAACAATATCCTGATAGATTGCGAGCGCTTCGCCGGTGAAGAGCTCGCTCAGATCGTCTTTGCGCTTCTGAAGCACGTTCTTTTCTGCGCTCGGGTCAACCTTTTTAGCCATAGCCTCTTTTGTGCCTGCTTCAATCGCCATTTCGATAGAGGCCGGTGTGAGGTTGATCTTCCAATGATCTGAGATCGCTTGCAGGCGGCCGCGCGTATCGGCTTGCACCTCTTCATAACGCACGCGCAGAATCTTTTCCGGGAAGCGTTGTTTCAGATCGCCCCAGCGATTCCAGAAGCGCGCCAGCCAGAACAGATCGCAGCGATACATCTCACCTGACGGGTCGCCCTTCAGATAAGTCAGCCAGTCGGTTTGCAGCTCGTAATTCCACTTGGTGAAGTGCGATGCGAGGATTTGCATCGGATGGCGCACCTGCAGAACATAAGGCGGCAGGTTAAAAAGGCTGTGTGACCATTTCTGGTCCATCAGGGCATGCGGAATCGTGTGTGCGAACGCCAGCGCTGGCAGCTCCGTGAACGGTGATACCTTTTTCGGATTGCCGATATAGGGCTGGGTCGCAGCTTCTGAGAAGTATGGCGGTGGTTCCACGCCATACGTTTCAGCCAGCGCAACGCTCAGCATGTATTTGATCCAGTGCGTGCCGGAATTCTTCGACGTCACCAGACACCCTTGCAGGCGACCGTGACGGAAGACTGATCCGTTCAGCCAGTTATCTTTCCAGACGCGGGAATTATAGGGATCAGACATGAAACTACGCTTGCTTGCTCAAAGGTCGACTGCCTTCGATTAGAACATGGCGTCACTTTAGGGAAGGCCCGACTAAACGGTCACACCTGTCTGCGTGCGGAAGACCTGTAGAATGCGCAATTGGGCGCGCGTTGGCTCGCTTTTCACCTCGGTCAGTTCAACCAGCACTTCGTCGAAATCGATAATCTCGCGATCCGAATAGTTCCGACGGATCAGACGGCCAAGGTCACGGAGCAGGGCGTCTTTGTCTTTGGCGGTATGCAACAGTCCGGATGCGGCGCCCATAGCTTGTGGGGCCTCGTCATCATCAAGGCGAAAGCGGCTTTTCAGAATGGAGAAGGTGGCATCAATCTGTGCGTTATCTGGCTCACCATCGGCCCAGATAATGGCCATCATGAATCCGAGAATGCCCATTAGCGGCTCGGTTATATGGTGGGTCACTTCGCTCTCATGTGAGTTCTCAACGCGCTGTTTTTCGGCTTTTTCACGCATGGCGCGGGCAATCAGAAAGGCGAATGCAGCAATGGCAATAATGGCGAACCAGACCTGCATCAGACGTCGCACCCGTCTTGCGATACGGAATACGTCAAATGTGAAGTGATTGTGTGCTTCATCATGTCCAGCTTTGATCCGGCCTTTAGTCCTTTCAATGTAGGACAGGCGCTTCGAAAGGAAAAGGAGACAATCAGGCTTGGCGCGTCAGCCCAACGAGAGTTTGATATTCCGTGATGGTATCGAACTGGTTCTGGTTCGGGCCACCGTCTGCTGCGCCCACTTCAACCATCATATCTTTCAGTTCGATCAGTTCCTGGCGGGACACCGCGTTAGACACAACCCGTGCCATCCGGCGTAGAAGCGCATCGGTCCGGGCTTCTTTTTCACTAACCCACGCCGCCTGCACGATAACTTCTTCTGCATCACTGGCAGAAAAGCCGAAATTCTCTGACACAAGGCGCTCGATCACGTCTTTCTGAGTACGCGTGACGTCTCCGCCAGCGCGCGCGACTTCCAACATTAGGATTGTGGCGGCTTCGCGCGGGTCCTCAACGAGACTGGAGCCTGATTTCCCGGATTTTCTGCGAAAGGCGAGTTTGCGGGGAAGGTTTATAGCACCTTCTGCAAAGTCCTTGATTTCACGGGCTGCATGCATGCCCGACTGAATGCGCCAGAGCAGAACACCGAGCGCGCTAAGTCCGCCAAGCACGGCTAGAAGAATATGCATGTGAATTTCCCTCCCCCAATCAGGAAAGGAAACTGTTTAGCAATTCTGGGTAGCTTTTAACAGATCATCTTGGGCAAATTTAATCGCTTCGGAAATCGCATGCTGCCATTCTTCTACGGTGCCCGCCTTCTGGGCTGCCTCGGGGAAGGTAACCGAGCGCGAAGCGTTCACGACGCCGCCTTCAAGAGTGCCGTTTACGGGCACAAAACCGGCCACGGCTTCGGCTGCGCCAGCGCCTTGCGCGCCATAACCCGGAACGAGCAGCAGATTGTCAGGAGCCGCTTCGCGGATCTGGCGGGCTTCTTCAGGCGCAGTTGCGCCAGCCACCAGCATCATGCCGGACCAGTCGGTCGATTTGCCCTTCAGCTTCTGGCCCTTTTCATGGAAGGCTTTCGCCATACGCATGAAGACGGGCTCGCCCTCAACAATCTTTTCCTGAATGTCCGCTGCGCCCGGATTGGATGTGCGCGTGAGCACAGCAATGCCGCGGCCGTTATCTGCCGCCGTATTGACGAACGGGTCGAGCGTCTCAAGGCCCATATACGGGTTCACGGTAAGCGCATCGCACGCACATGACGCGTTCTCACCCAGATAGGCCGTCGCATAGCCCTGTGCGGTGGAGCCGATATCGCCGCGTTTGGCATCCATGATTACAAGAAGACCTGCATTACGCGCTGTCTTACAGATATGCTCCATCGCAGCCATGCCTGGGCTGCCCCAGATTTCAAAGAAGGCCGCTTGCGGTTTGATGCAGGCCACTTTGCCTGCGGCCGCTTCGATAATGCCGTCCGCCCAGACCGCAATACTGCCCGCGCTTGGATTGCCGAACAGTTCCGGGAACATATGCGGATGAGGGTCAATGCCGACACAGAGCGGGCCGAACTCACGAGTTTTCTCAATCAGCCTGTCAGCAAATGGTCGGGTCATATCAATCTCTGGCTCTGCAAAGGACTTTAACAATGGTCAGATTGCGACGCAGACGGTCGCCTTCGCCGCCATAGTTATCGGGGCTGAGGCTGCGTGTCTGCTCCCCGTCGAGCATTAAATCGGCTTCAGCGTTCAGAAAAGACTGCAGTGAGGTCGGCGCCGCGGTGTAAATCCGGCCGCGTCGCGGGCTTTCCGCCACGGTGACGCCAATCACTTCGCCATTTTCATTGAAAAGCGGTCCGCCGCTCATGCCGCCTAGTGTGCCGACCAGGTTTCTGGTGCGCCCTGATTCAGCCCAGGCGATAACCGGTTCGGATGCCTGATAGCGACCGGATGTCCGAAGGACCGACCGTGAAAGAAGGCGGGAGCTGACTTCACCGGCGCGCCCCTGCGGGTAGCCGATATGATAGCCTTGCTGACCAACGCGTAGCTCTTCTTCAAGATCAAGCACAGTCGGTTCCGGTCCGCCATCGGTGTAGAGGAGGGCCAGATCAGCTGATTGTGCAGTTTCATAGCGTGTGACCGGCACGATACGGCTATTGCCGACCTGCACGGCAAGATCGGAACAGCCGTCTACGACGTGTCGCGCGGTTAGCCACATGCCCTCCCGGCCTACGGAAAAAGCAGTGCCAATGCTCGGGCTGTCGGTTTCTTCGAGCTCGACCAGAACTTCTTCATCGAACATGGATGGAAGTGGGAGCGTGACATCCGGAAGCTGGATTTCTTCGGGCACTGCGGGCGGTGCGTCATCGCTCTCCGAGTTTGAGAAGAGCGTGTAGAGCACGGCGGCCAGAGCTACTGTATATATGAACCAGTCAGGCAGCTTCACCGGAAATGACCTTATCCAAGTGGCGGCGGTGCGGGCACCCAGAGCGCCGCGCCAATGATCATGGCAGAGGAGATTTTAACGGCAATCAGCAGGATTGCCGCACCGGCTTCGTCATTCTGGATACGCTGCGGAAGGTCTTTCAGGATCAGATCTACAAAACGGAAGGCCAGAAGTTGAATTAAAAGTGCGACAACACCCCAGATTAACAGGTCAAATAGCGAAACACTTGTTGCGAGAGCCGACGCAATTGGGATAGCCAGACCAATGATTACACCAGCAAGGCCGAGACCAGCTGACGCATTGCCATTGCGCAGGAGCTCGAGCTCTTTCATCGGGGTAAGCAGAACATAAATTACGCAGCTCACGACCAACATTGCGCCCGCAGTGAGCGTGCTGATCAGAAAGTTATCGAAACCGTGAGCGAAGGACTGGATTGCCGCGTCCATTTGACTCCCCTTAGAAGAAACCCGTGAAACAACCCGTGGACTGTCACGTTCAGATTGGTTGTAGCAACAATTCAGGAGATTGCGCCATGCTTCAAGCAAAAACCGCTCTGATTACAGGCTCGACGAGCGGAATTGGCAAGGCGATTGCGACCAGATTGGCGCAGGCCGGAGCAAATGTCGTAGTCAATGGGTTCGGAGACGCGAAAGAGATCGAAGACTTTCGCCAATCACTAGAAAAAGAGTACGGCATCAAGGCTCTTTATTCGGGTGCCGACCTGACCAAACCTGACCAGATTGAAGCCATGATTGCTGAAGCCAATGAGGCGTTCGGCGGCGTAGATATTCTGGTGAACAATGCCGGCGTTCAGCACGTCGCGCCGATCGAGGAGTTTCCGGTCGAAAAATGGGATCTGATCATCGGTCTGAACCTCACATCCAGCTTCCACACAACGCGCCTGACGCTGCCTTACATGAAAGAAAAAGGTTGGGGCCGCATCATCAATACTGCGTCGGCACACGCGCTCGTCGCGTCGCCGTTCAAATCGGCTTATGTCGCGGCCAAGCACGGCATTGCGGGTCTGACGAAGGTGATTGCGCTTGAAGGCGCAACGAAAGGTGTTCGCTGTAACGCAATCTGCCCGGGTTATGTCTACACGCCGCTCGTTGAGAACCAGATCGCAGATACAGCGAAAGCGCGCGGTATTTCCGAGCAGGAAGTCAAAGAGAATGTGCTTCTCGCTGCGCAACCGACGAAAGAGTTTGTGACGTCAGAGCAGGTCGCCGAAATGGCCTACTTCCTCTGCTCACCAGCAGCAGACCAGATCAACGGCACAATGATGCAGATGGATGGCGGCTGGGTCGCCCAGTAACACTCAAATCTGTAGCGCGGCCATGACACCGGCTGCGATTGATCCCAATCCGAAGATGAGAGACAGCGCGACGGCAACGACGCGCTGTGTTTTTTTGCGCTGACGGGCACCGGGAGGGGCCGATCGCGGTTTGCGAGGCGCAAGCGTCCAACGGTTGGTAAAATATCCGAACGCTGACACGGCCGCGACAATGCCTGCACCCAAAGCGCCGCCCAGTACGGCTAGCGCAGATGCGGCCACCAGCATGATGGCTATCGGGGTAGACGTGGCAATTAGTGTTTCGCGCACATTCCGGTCTGCGCGGGTGTGATCCATATGGTCGAAAGACTCATTTGGCACGACGACGACACCAACCCATGTGCCGCCAACGGCAAAGCCACATAACAAGGCGGCAAAACTCGTCAGAATGTTTTGAAGATTATCCAGCACGGCTAAGCCCCCGACCTTTTCAGGTCCAGCTATGCCTTAATTTGCTCGGCGGGTGAACTCGAGCCAGACCGGTTCGCAATCGCCAAGCTTTTTCAGCTGATAGCGTGTTGGTTCATGGTCTTCCGGCTGATTGCGCCAGTCATCAGCGCGTTCGGCATGCCATTCGAATGCCCCATGCTGAAGGAAACGCCAGAGCGCTTCATCGGCATAGCTCATAACATCGGTAGCGAAGCGTACCTGCGCGCCCGGCTTCAGGGCATAGGCGAGTTCATCCAGAAAGGCCGGCTGGATCAGACGGCGCTTTTGCTGGCGACGCTTTGGCCAAGGATCTGGAAACAGGATAAAACACCGCTCGAAAGCTGCTTCGCCAAAGTTCGGCAGGACAAGGCGGATGTCATCATCATGCAGACGGATGTTTTTGAGATCATTGTCCGCAATGCCGGTGAGCGCTTTCGCGACACCGTCGTGAAACGGTTCAGCGCCAATCAGCCCGACATCAGGGTTCAGACGGCCCCGGCGGATAAGATGCTCAGCGCCGCCAAAGCCGATTTCCAGCCATAGCGGGCGCGCATCACCAAAAAGGCCCTCGCTGGTGAGCGGGCCTTCCTTGGGAACTTCAATCTCGGGAAACAGCGTCTGATAAAGATGCTTTTGCTTCTTTGAGAGCGGGCGCCCATCGCGGCGCCCGAATGTTCTGACCTCTCGCAGAGGACGATCGTCCTGTGTCATCTGTCGGGTCTAACCTCTAGAGGAGGCCCTTCAGCTGGTCAGCAATGTCGGTTTTCTCCCAGGAGAAGCCGCCATCTGCTTCAGGTGTACGACCGAAGTGACCGTAAGCTGCTGTACGCGCATAGATCGGACGGTTGAGCTGCAGGTGGGTACGGATGCCCTTAGGAGACAGATCCATCAGATCACGCAGTGCGTTTTCGATCTTCTCCGGCTCGACTTTCTCTGTGCCATCGCAGTTCACATAAACCGACAGAGGTTTTGCAACGCCGATCGCGTAAGAGACTTGAATGGTGCAACGGTCTGCAAGACCGGCAGCGACCACGTTCTTCGCGAGGTAACGGCAGGCATAAGCTGCTGACCGGTCAACCTTGGTCGGGTCTTTACCAGAGAACGCGCCGCCGCCGTGTGGGGCGGCGCCGCCATATGTGTCGACGATGATTTTGCGGCCTGTCAGGCCTGCGTCACCATCCGGACCACCAATGACGAAGTTGCCGGTCGGGTTCACGTAGAATTCTTCTTCCGGTGGGAACCAGCCTTCAGGCAGAACTTCTGTCACGATCGGACGAACCAGTTCGCGGATATCGTCCGGGGTGAAACCGTATTTGTGCTGTGTAGAGACAACAACGCTTTCAACGCCGACCGGGCGGCCGTCTTCATAGCGTAGTGTCACCTGAGATTTTGCGTCCGGCTCGAATTCAGGCTGCTCACCTGATTTACGGAGCTCTGCCATACGCTTCAGGATCTGGTGTGAATAGATGATTGGCGCAGGCATCAGCTCTGGCGTTTCATTCGTCGCGTAACCGAACATAATGCCCTGGTCGCCCGCGCCTTCTTCCTTGTCAGTGCCTTCGTCAACGCCCATGGCGATGTCGTTGGACTGTCCGTGCAGACGGTTGATGAGTTCAGCCGTGCGCCAGTGGAAGCCTTTCTGGTGGTAGCCGATATCTTTCACTGCCTGACGGGCGGTGTGCTCCATCTCTTCCAGAGACGGCATCAGGTCTTCCGGCATGCGCATTTCGCCAGCCAGAACGATAAGGTTCGTCGTTGTCAGCGTTTCACACGCGACACGCGCTTCTGGGAAGCGACCGATGAACAGGTCGACAATAGAGTCCGAGATCCGGTCGCAGACTTTGTCCGGGTGTCCCTCAGAAACACTTTCACTTGTGAAATTGTAAGATTTTCGGATCACCCAAAGTCTCCATCAGCAGATAACAAAAAACGCCCCGCAACACGGGGCGTTCTTTATTTGTTTATAGCCCGAACGTCTACCCGTGGTTAATCGGATTTTTCGCTCTCGTCTTCGGCGCGGAACGTTGCATTGCGACTGAAAGATTCAGCGGCTGCTTTCACTGCGTCGAGGAGGGATTTGCGAAGACGTGGATCAGGAATGGACTGATATGCAGTCACAAGGTCGATCGCGTTTGCGTCGATCATGCCAGCCAGATCACCCTCGTCACCGTCCTCGGCAACGCCAAGTGCAGCCAGGTCACCGACTTCATCTACGCCTTGATAAAAATAATTGATGGTGACTTCGAGAACCTTAGCCACGTCAAATAGACGTCCAGCCGAGATACGGTTTACACCCTTCTCGTATTTCTGGACTTGTTGAAATGTGAGTCCCAGCATTTCGCCAAGACGTTCCTGGCTCAGCTTCAGCTCGCGCCGACGCCACCGGATACGACGACCGACGTGTTTGTCGATCAGATTTGGAAGCTTATTTTCGCTCATTTTGTTTTTATTTTCGCTCAGTTATTGGGGTTGTTTTTTTCTTTATCACACTTTGTATGTACACTTCTTTGTTACGCCTAACATGCCCTGTCAAGCGCTGATTCTGTAATAAAAGAACGTGACCATGTTCATCAAAATCAGCATTAACCAAGTCCAGTACGATGACCACTGATTGAAAAGCGTAACGACCGTGTAGTCGGGAACTATAGTGTCGATGACCTTTACTGGCAGGTCTTCCACCATGTTAGCGCTAATATTCGACTGCACTTCCCTTCCGTAGACGTCAACTACCCCTGAATACCCAAGGTTTGCTGCACGAACGAGTGGGCGCCCTGTCTCGATTGCACGGTAGCGGGCCTGAGAATAATGCTGTTCGGGGCCAATACCCGTACCAAACCAGCTGTCGATCGATATATTCACGAGAAAATCTGCCTCGCCCAATGTTCGCTGAACCAGGCCCGGAAACAGGGCCTCGTAACAGATCAGAGGCAGGAAGCTACGGCCGTCATTCAGCTCCAGCGGGCTACCTTCGGGGCCGGGCGTGAAACCGGCGGTCGCCATTTGTTGTAGCGCGCCAGGCAGGATGCCGCTGATGGAATGTCCGAAGGGTATGATGTCGGCGGCTGAAAGTTCACCGAATGGCACTAGACGGTTTTTGTCATAAATCGCGTTCGCACCGCGCATCCGGCTGCGGGCATCTATAATGGCGAGGCTGTTGTACCATTCCGGCTGCGGCTCGGCATAGCGGTCGACGCGCGCCGTTCCCGCAATGAGTGATCTTTCGCCAAGCCTCAGGGCAACAGCGTCGAGCGCATTCGGGTCCTGAAGCAATGGAAGTGGCAGGGCAGCCTCGGGCCATACAACCAGACGTGGTTCATCCTGAAAGTCGTCGCCGGTTCCGATGAGGTAGGCGCGCAGAATATTTGTCGCCGCCTCACTACGAAGTTGTTGTGTGACAACCGGTCGCCCTTCAGGGTCGGTCGGATATTTATCGTCCTGCCTCACTTCAACGTCGACGATTCGCACGGCCGCGCCTTCGGTGGCCGGGTTGGTCATGATCCGCCCGGTACCCCACGCCCAACCGGATGCGAAGATGACGGCGCTGACCATGAGCGGGAAGATGCGATTGAAATCGCTACCTTCACGGCGATAGTCCGCCATGGCAGCAGGTGCTGCAGCGAGCAGGAAGGTGAGGGCGGACAGGCCCCAGAGGCCAAACAATGACGCCATTTGAGAGACAGGCGAGCCTGGCTCCCAGACCATGCCGGACCAGTTCCATGGAAACCCCCCAAACACTGTTCCGCGAAGAAGCTCTGTAAACGCCAGCGCGGTCGCAAAAGCGAATACGCGCGCTGGTGTGCGGCTCCAGAACCGGCCTGCCAGAAGTGTTCCAAGGCCGAAGAAAAGCCCGAGGCCAGCCGGCAGCAAAATCAGCGGCATCCAGATGAAGGCCAGATGTTGTTCGGGGTTCACAAGGAAAGGCTGGGCGGTCCAGTGCATGCTGGCGAGCGTAAAGCCGATGCCATACGCCCAGCCGCGCATGAAGACAGCCTTGCCCCACTTCTCGCGCGTACGTGCGCCATCAACCAGCCAGACAAGCAGGCTGATCACAAGAATAAAAACCGGCCAGAAATAGAACGGTGCAAACGCAAAAACAGTCAAAATCCCGCAGACGAGCGAGAGCATAAAAGCTTTAAAGGGGGAGAGACCTGCAATTGCCGCGTGGAGTGTTCCGACAGAAAAAGATTCAGAGCGGTCCAAAAGCTGGTCTCCGGCGCGTGGCGTTAAATATCGTACCCGATTGAATTGCCGGATTTGGGCGCCGTATCAACAGGGCAACGCACACGGATGCGACGAATTCTGCGCGTGTCTGCATCAATGATTTCCATATCCACGCCATTCGGGTGGCGAATGATCTCGCCGCGTTGAGGCACACGGCCTGCAATCGCGAACACAACACCGCCAAGCGTGTCAATTTCGTCTTCGTATTCAGACAGCGACATGTCGAAACCGGAATCTTCCAGGAAGTCGTCGATTTCGGCGCGCGCATCTGCTTCGAAGATGCCGCGACCTTTTGCTGTGATCAGAGGCGCGTCATCATCGTGTTCGTCTTCAATCTCGCCAACAATCTGTTCAACGAGATCTTCCAGAGACACAAGACCATCCGTGCCACCGTATTCGTCGACAACGAGAGCAAGGTGAATACGGGTGGACTGCATTTTCACCAGCAGGTCACGAAGACGCATGCTCGGTGGAACATAGAGGATTTCACGGCGCAGACCTGTCAGTGGGCGCAACGCATCTGTTTCTTCACCGTCTGACTGGTCTGCCAGAACAGAAACAAGGTCCTTGATGTGAACAAGACCGATCGGATCATCCAGCGTTTCGCGATAAACCGGCAGACGGGAATGCGTGGTGTCAGCGAACAAGCGGACGAGATCCGGTAGGGTCGTCTGTTCTTCCACAGCAACAATCTCTGCACGCGGGATCATCACGTCATCAATGCGCATACGCTCGAATTCAGCGAGGCGCAGGCGGATTTCTGCAGGAGATGGAGTAGAAGTCGTCTCGGATGAGGTAGAAACCTCATGCTCGGGAGCGGAATTTCGAGACAGGGCCGTAGCGAGTTTAGAAATCAAACCCTGACTGGGCGATGGTTCTGACGTGTCCACTTGGACGGTATCCTCAAGGTTCGGTGTTCAGGCAGTATGGGTCAGGATAACCCAGCTCTGCAAGAATTTTGGTTTCGAGCGGTTCCATTTCCGCAGCGTCGTCTTCGGTTTCATGATCAAATCCCAGCAAGTGGAGATATCCATGAATGAGAAGATGACTGTAATGCGCGTCAAACGGACGTTCGAGTTTGTCCATATCGGCATGCACCACCCCGTATCCAAGGGCGATGTCACCTAAAAATCCGTCTTCGAATGCATCATCGTCAGACGGGAAGGACAAAACATCAGTCGGTTTGTCCTTCTCGCGCCAGTCACGGTTCAGGACCTGCATGGCGTCATCGTCCGTCAACAGTAGGTCGACGCGTCCGCCACGTGTGTGCTGTGCGGCGGCCGCCATAGCGGTGTGTGCGAGTGAAAGAAGCCGGGATTCATCGCCGTCGGATAACCAGTTGTCTGCATCAATGCGCAGATCGATCTCCGGAAGATCAGCGCTCATCGGCCTGCCCGTCCGGAGGGGACTGTTTCTCGGCCTTATCATAGGCATCAACAATGCGTGAGACGAGGTCGTGACGTACCACATCGCTACGCGACAGATACATCTGGCGCACGCCATCCACGCCTTTGAGAATATTCAGCGCGTGACGAAGACCGGATGGCTGTTTGCTTGGCAGGTCGACCTGAGATGGATCGCCTGTCACCACCATGCGGGAATTACGGCCAAGGCGGGTCAGCACCATTTTCATCTGCGGAATGGTCGCGTTCTGCGCTTCGTCAATAATGACGAACGCGTTTTTGAGTGTGCGGCCACGCATGAAGGCAAGAGGTGCGACTTCGATCTCTCCACGAAGGCGGCGACGGTCTAGCTGTTCCTGACCGAAGAGTTCACGCAGTGAATCCCAGATCGGCAGCATGTACGGGTCGACTTTGTCTTCCAGATCGCCCGGCAGGAAGCCGAGCTTTTCGCCTGCTTCAACAGCCGGTCGCGCGACGATCAGGCGGTCGCGTCGACCGGTCGCAAGTTCGGCTGCGCCAATAGCCACGGCAAGGAAGGTCTTACCTGTACCAGCTGGACCAACACCAAAGACGAGGCCAGCCTCTTCATTCTGCAGGGCAGAGAGATAGGCGGTCTGGCCGGCGGTTTGCGCCTGCACTTTCACCTTCAGCCCTTTAATCGGACCAGCCGACTGCATCAGGCGGGACAGCGCGCCATTGATTGCGCCATCAAATTCCAGCTCGCCCGGCGCAGTGCCGGATGTAACTTTCTGAAGGTATGCGCCCAGCGCAAATTCAGCGATGGAAACGCCTTCAGCGAGGCCAAACAGCATAATGCCGCCGCCCTGACTTTCCGCGCGGAGTTGATAATCTTCCAGACGCTGTTCAAGCCGTTCCAGATTACGGTGATGCGGCCCGCAAATCGTTTGCAGGGTTTCTGTATCTGAGACCGCGAAAATCCGGCTTATCGGAGATGCGGGCGAGCGTGGAGGCAGGCTCAAGCGACTGGCTCCACTTTGGATGCCAGATGTCCGCCAACAGAGTTCAGCGTTGCGGCATTCATCGTCACATTCACGATCTGGCCTGTCAGGTCTTCAGAGCATTCAAAGTGAGTGGCCTGAAGATAAGGCGTACGTCCGGCCATCTGGCCCTCATTACGGGCTTTGCCCGTGACGAGAACAGGCAGGGTTTTGCCAATCTGAGACTGGTTGAAGCGTGTCTGCTGTTCGCGAAGCAGAGCTTGAAGCCGTTGCAGACGTTCGTCTTTCACTTCTTCAGGCACCTGGCTGAACATGTCAGAGGCCGGTGTACCCGGTCGACGCGAATATTTGAAGGAATAGGCTGCCGCATAATCAATGCGCTCAACCAGCTTCATTGTGTCTTCGAAATCCTGGTCACGTTCACCCGGGAAGCCGACGATGAAGTCAGACGTAATCGCCATATCAGGGCGGATTTCACGGAGGCGATCAATAATCTCGATATAGCGCTCAGCCGTATGGCCGCGGTTCATCGCTTTCAGAATGGCATCAGAGCCGGCCTGAATTGGAAGATGCAGGTAAGGCATCAGTTTTTCAGTGTCGCCAAATGCTTCGATCAGGTCATCATCCATATCGCGCGGGTGAGACGTGGTGAAACGAATGCGGTCCAGTCCGTCAATCTTTGCGAGGTGGCGAATGAGCTTGCTAAGCGTCCAGCTATCGCCGCCCTCAAGTGAAGGCGCGTCACCGTGATACGCGTTGACGTTCTGACCGAGCAGATTGATCTCGCGCACACCCTTATGCACCAGCGCACGTGCTTCGGCGACGATCGCGTCGACATTGCGCGAGAATTCCGCGCCGCGTGTGTACGGTACCACGCAGAATGTGCAGAATTTATCACAGCCTTCCTGCACGGAGAGGAAAGCTGATGGACCATCGACCTGTCGATCCAGCGGCAGCGCATCGAACTTTTCTTCGACATCAAAGTCGGTCTCAAGTCGCTCGTTTGCTGCGCGGTGAACGCGCGCAATCATTTCCGGAAGCTTGTGATAGGCTTGCGGGCCGAGCACGAGATCGACAGCTGGCTGGCGACGCATAATCTCTTCGCCTTCAGCCTGTGCGACGCAGCCTGTCACGCCGAGCAGCATTTTGCCGCCGGACTTCTGTTTCAGGCGCTTTAGCTGGCCAAGTTCTGAGAAAACCTTTTCGGTTGCCTTTTCACGGATGTGACACGTGTTCAGAAGCACCAGATCGGCATCGTCTGCTGTTTCGGTGGTCACATAGCCCAATGGTGCAAGCACGTCTTTCATCCGTTCGGAATCATAGACGTTCATCTGGCAGCCATAGGTTTTGATAAAGAGGCGTTTGGTCGCCGCGTTCATTTTCGCTCGTTCAGTCAGGATTTTTCGGAGTCGTCCAGCGGAACTCCGTAAAGTTCCAGACGATGATCGACGAGCTTGTACCCCAGTTTACGTGCGATCTCAACTTGCAGCCGCTCAATCTCTTCATTGACGAACTCGATGACGTCGCCGGTGCGTACATCGATCAAATGGTCATGGTGATCATCGGTGGCTTCTTCGAAGCGCGAACGGCCGTCACGGAAGTCGTGGCGTTCAATAATGCCAGCTTCTTCAAACAGCTTCACAGTACGGTAGACAGTGGCAAGCGAGATATTCCGGTCCACACCTGCCGCGCGGCGGTGAAGTTCCTCCGCATCGGGGTGGTCATCGGCCTCTGACAGAATGCGCGCGATGACGCGACGCTGTTCTGTAAGTCTAAGCCCGTTTTCCTGGCAGAGTTTCTCGATCCTGCTCATAGTCACCTTCCTGATAGTAAATCACTTATGACCATATTGGCGCGTGAGGTCCAGTATCCTGACCTATTTGATCGGCTTTGACATGAGAATTGCGTCTCGGGCCGGTGAATCCGCGCGGGTATAATAGCCCTTACGACGGCCATCTTCTGAAAAGCCGTGATGTTGATATAGAGCGCGCGCAGCCAGATTGTCGTCAGCGACTTCAAGAAGAATTCGGTCAAAGCCCGATCCCTGGGCGGCCTTTTCGCCTTCATCGAGCATATGTTTTGCCAGCCCTTTGCCGCGCAAGACGGGCGCTGTGGCAATGGATAGAAGTTCGCAATCATCAACGCAGGGCAGATAGACCGTCAACCCGACGCACGCCTCACCATCGAATACGCCGAGCCCGAACGCAGACTGGGTCTGAATCATCGAAGTCAGGGTTTGTAATGACCAGGCTTCTTCAAGGCTCGCAGCCTGCAAGTCTGCCAGTTTTGTGAGGTCTGCGCCGGACAGCGTGTTGAGATCAGAGAAGCGGAGACTTGGCGGGAATGGCATCCGGATCTCTCACATAAAGCGGGCTTGGTGCGCGGATGTCATCAGCATGGATGAGCTTTGCCCAGCGCGGCACACCTGCAGCCGTCATCTCGCATACATCCAGAGGCTGGTCCGGTAGAAAGTTTCGAATGTTGTCGACTGCATCCGGCGTGCAGACAACAGAAATATCTGCGCTGACATAATCCATCAGATCGTTTGCGCTCAGTTCGAACGGCTCGGAACGCTCCGTTCCCTCAAGGCGCTGCGCCCAGAAGGTCTGATCCGGTGGTCTTAGTTTGGCAGGGATGAGCGCCAGAACCGGCCCCTGCTGCGGCGTACTCACTAAGGCTTCAAGGCTTGTAATGCCGAAGGCCTGTTTGCCGTTTGCGAGCGCGAGACCGCGCGCAAAGGCAACGCCGATGCGAATGCCTGTAAAGCTGCCCGGGCCGACGCAAACCGAGAACCGGTCAATCGCGCCCATGGCGATACCGGTTTCATCAAGAACCGACTGAACAAGCCCCGGCAGAAACTGATCATGACCGCGGCGCATCTTGTCTTCGCGAAACGCCAGAAGCGCGTCGTCTTTCAGAAGTGCTACGCCGCAGAACGGACCAGCCGTATGTATGCCGAGGCTAAGGCTCATTGAGGGTCAGAGAATCTGACAGGCGTCTTCAAACGCCAGACGCGGTGAGCGCGGGAAGAGCGCATCTTCATTGCCATAGCCGAGGCTACAGATGAAATTCGCTGTCCATTGTTCTGTTTCCGGGTTGGACTGGAAGAATTCCTTATCAACGCCGCCGCGATCGAAGCCGGACATTGGTCCGCAATCAAGACCCATAGAGCGTGCCGCGAGCATGAAATAAGCGCCTTGCAGCGTGCCATTGCGGAATGCAGTTTCAGCGCGGTTTTGCGGATCGTTAAACCAGTCTTTTGCACCCGGATTGTGCGGGAAGAGCTCTGGAATCTTCTCCGGGAAATTCAGATCGTGCGCGATGATCACGGTCCATGGCGCTTTTAGCGTTTTTTCGCGGTTACCTTCGCTCATGAATGGAGCGAGGCGCTGCTTGGCGTCTTCAGAACGGATAAAGACAAAGCGCGCCGGACAGCAGTTTGCGCTGGTCGGGCCAAACTTCATCAGATCGTATGTGCCACGGATCAGCGCTTCTTCGACGTCCTTGTCGGTCCAGTCATTATGTGTGCGAGCGTCGCGGAAGATCTGGTCCAGACTTTCCGCAGGGAGTTGAGATGACATGTAAGATTTCCTGTTTAACCGAGCGCCTGCTCGACGGCAGTTACTTCCGGAACATAGTGGCGCATCATGTTCTCAATGCCCTGTTTGAGGGTCATTGTGGACGATGGGCAGCCGGCGCACGCGCCGCGCATGTGAAGTGTCACAACACCAGTTTCCGGATCGAAACGATCAAACACAATGTCACCGCCATCCTGTGCAACAGCAGGGCGAACACGTGTTTCGATCAATTGCTT
The DNA here is from genome assembly GCF_029210165.1 of Ponticaulis sp. Classification (NCBI taxonomy): domain Bacteria; kingdom Pseudomonadati; phylum Pseudomonadota; class Alphaproteobacteria; order Hyphomonadales; family Hyphomonadaceae; genus Ponticaulis; species Ponticaulis sp. The sequence continues at coordinate 919,607 of NZ_JARGNT010000001.1, read as the reverse complement.
GATTTCCTCCACAATCTCTGCCGTGTCGCCTTCATAGACAATCTCTTCGCTGGTCGCGGCCTGATCAGCTGCTTCATCGATTACGGGCATGCCGGACATGAAATGGTCCATGATCGCGGCGAGTGTCATGGTTTTTACATGGCGCCAGTCGGACTCGGCGGTCTTGGTGACCGACACGAAATCTGGGCCAAGAAAGACGCGCGCGACGCCCTGAACGTTGAACAGGCGTGTCGCGAGCGGTGAGACCTCACCTTCCTCAGCATTTGCGAAGTCACGCACGCCGTCTTCCAGTACCGGTTTTCCCGGTAGAAATTTCAGCGTGTCCGGATTCGGGGTGGCTTCAGTCTGAATGAACATTTGAGACTCCTTATCGAGCCATGAAATGGAGGTCTATTGGCTCCAAATCAACTCCTGTCACGGATATCTGTTGTGCTGGCAAGGTGATTTTCTTCCAGAACAGCTTCCAGTTCGCGCAGCGCGAAGATGGCGTCCTCCATCAGATAGGCGAGCGTCATCATGTCATTTCCGCCCAGAGAGAAGTCCCCAGGTTCCGGATTTGAAACAATGAGCGGTCGCGGCGCAAAGGCGCGCGCCAGGGTGTTTCTGGCTTTCTCACGGGCATCGCGAAAGCCAGGGTGAACAATATCATCAGACTGAACAGCATTGAGCAGCGTTCCAACGGCGTAAATCTTGCCTATAATCCGGTAATAGCGGTCCGTTCGCGCGCGATTGAAGATTTTATGGTCATCGGATTGAACGGAGCGGCGAATGTCTGAGACGCTTTCCGATAGGATATCGGCATAGAGGGCAGCCTCGGCGCGCATGAGGTCCGCCATCGCGTCATTGTCCAGCACTGCGCGGGCGATCAGTCCATCAAACCGGCGCAGTGCCTGCGCGGCGGCAGATAGCTGGTCTGCCGAGCCCTCACCTGTCGCATTCAGGATCAAAGTGGCGGCGATTGAGAGATCCTCATTGCGGGTGCGTCCTGCCCGTGTGGTATCGGCGCGAAGATCTGCAAACAGCGCCAGCGTTTCTCTCAGCCCGTCCTGAAAAGCCGGAACCGCGATCAACTGGTTTTGCGGATGCCATTCGGGAAGCGCGTCGGACCAGTGTCGGACCTCGAATTCTGTCTGAATAAGCTCGATGGCGGCGCCAATACGCTGATCGGCCCAGACTTCGTCGCGGCTACTATCAGCTATCTGGTCGGGCAGTTTATGAGAGAGCACCATGGTTGCCGGATAGGAGCCAAGGAGCGCGATGATGATCATCCCGCCGCCTATCGGTTTCCAATGGCGCAACCATCCAAACATGCTGCTTCCGGCCTTCTTCGCCCCGTCTCGAGACATTGAGGTGAAGAATGAATACCCCTTGCGGCGGGCACAAGGCCGGAGACTGCGATTCTTTTGAAGTTAAGCGCGGGCGCTAGTTACGCAGGCGTACTTCAGCTTCAGTTGAAACGAATTCGACCGAGTCGCCATACTGGATTTCCAGTGTGAGCGTGACGGTGTCGCCTTCGGTGAGGCCATCTTCGACGTCAAACAGCATTATGTGATCATGCAGCGGCGCAAACTCTGCCGTTTCGCCAGCTGGCAGCGCGACAGACTCAACCTGACGCATGCGCATTACGCCTTCATCCATCAAATGGGTGTGAAGTTCGGCTGTGCCGGCACGGTCGGCCGATGCTGCAACAATCTGCGCGTCCTCGGACGAGTTCGACGTCACGGTGAGGTAAGCGCCGGTGACATTGCGTCCTCCGGCAGGTGCACGGACAAATGCGTCAGTGACGACGAATGCCGGACCGGTCGCTTCCTGAGCGGTTTCCGACGGTGTGGAGTTGCCGCATGCTGTAAGGCCAAGAATGGCTGTCGCGAGGAGTATTTTGCGGAGCATGGGAGGGAATCCTTTATGAAGGCGGTGACTTTCCGCCTTCATAACGTGACTCAGCCTTTTTTCCATAAGCCTATAATGTCGCGGACCTCTTCCATAACCGGTTGCGCAATCGCTGACGCTTTTTCTGCGCCCGCCGCGAGCACGGCATCAATCGCTGCCGGATCAGCCAGCCATTCATTAAAGGATTTTGTGACAGGCGAGAGGCCGTCCACCACAACTTCAGCCAGCGCTGGTTTGAAGGCACCAAAGCCCTGACCGCCGAACTGGTTGATCACATCTTCGGAAGAGCAATTTGCCAGCGCCGCATAAATGCCAACCAGATTTTCAGCTTCCGGGCGACCCTTCAGGCCCTCAACCGTATCCGGCAGAGGTTCAGGGTCTGTCTTTGCCTTTTTGATCTTGCGCGCCATCGTGTCTGCATCATCGGTGAGGTTGATGCGTGACAGATCGGATGGATCTGACTTCGACATTTTCTTCGTGCCGTCTTTCAGGCTCATAATACGCGCGCCCGGCCCTTGAATAAGGGGTTCCGGCTGCGGGAAGAAATCCGGCACATCATATTCGCGGTTAAACCGCTCGGCGATGTCGCGAGAGAGCTCAAGGTGCTGCTTCTGGTCTTCACCTACAGGCACGTGAGTTGCCTTATAGGCCAGAATGTCAGCGGCCTGCAGAACCGGATAGTCGAACAGGCCAACGCTGGCGCGTTCCTTGTCCTTACCGGCTTTTTCCTTGAACTGCGTCATACGTTCCAGCCAGCCCATACGGGCGACACAGTTGAAATACCAGCAAAGCTCGACATGTGCCGGAACGGCGGACTGGGCGAAGATCACAGCCTTTTCAGGGTCAACGCCTGCCGCGAGGAATGCCGCTGCGATCTGACGTGTATTGGCTTGCAGCGCGCCCGGCTCCTGTGGGATCGTCATGGCATGAAGATCGACCACGCTGAAAACGCAGTTATGTGTTTCCTGCAGGCGGACGAACTTCACCAACGCGCCAAGGTAGTTTCCGAGGTGGAGGTTACCTGTTGGCTGTACGCCGGAGAATACAAGCTCCGGTCCGGAATATGTCGATGTGGTATCAGTCATGGCGGGTCATCTACTCGACAGCGCGGCGTCGCACCAGCCCTTTTAGGTCAGAGATGCGGACTGCGCCGGTGATTATTGCGGAAATTGCGTAAGTCATCATGCCAAACAGGATGAAGATCATGGTGACGACGAGTTTGCTATCGTAAATATGCGTTTCGATCAGCGCGCGATAACGCAGTACGGCCACCAGCACGACGGCCATCAACATGGTTGCCAGCAGGGCGCGAACGAGGCGTGACACCAGACGTGGGCCCGGCGTGTACCAGCCGCGCTTCATCAGCCCGCTGAACAGAAAGATCACATTGACCCAGGCCGCGACGCTGGTGGCGATTGCAAGGCCCGGAAATCCGTAAGCGCCGTTTGATTGCAGCCAGAAGAACAGGCCAGCGCCCAGAACGGTGTTGATCACGACCGACCAGAGCGCAAAGGCCATCGGCGTTTTGGTATCTTCATGCGCGAAATAGGCAGGGGCCAGCACCTTGATCAAAACAAACGCCGGAACGCCCCACGCATAATGCATGAGCGCAAGCCCTGCATTATTGGCATCTGAGGTCAGGAAGGCGCCGCGTGTAAAGAAGCCTTCGATCAGAAAGCCCGGCGCAACACCGAGCGCCGCTGCCGCTGGAAGCGTAAGCGCAAGCGCAAGACCAATGCCTTCATCCATGGTCGCGCGGCTCGTTTTACTGTCATCAGAGCGGGCAGCCCGCGACAGGCGCGGAAGAATCGCCACACCCACAGCCACACCCACAAGGCCAAGCGGCAGCTGGTAGAGGCGATCTGCATAATAAAGCCATGTCTTCGCGCCGACTTCAAAGCTCGCCAGAGACTGGCTGACAATAATGTTGATCTGAGTGCCGCTTGCGGCAATCGTGCCGGGCAGGGCGAGTGCCATGACTTTTTTGACGCCGGGCGTAATGCGCGGAAGACCTATGATGGACAGGCGCACATTCTGGCGACGTACACCCCAATAAAGAAGCAGCATCTGCAGGATGCCGGCTAGAAGTGTCGCCACCGCTGCCGCTTTTGCTGTCACATCCGGAGACGTGCTGACAAACGCTGCGCCGATCAGACAGATGTTCAGAAGCGTCGGTACAAAGGCCGAAAGGAAAAACCGGCCGCTTGAATTCAGCACGCCTGAGAGAAGCGCCGCAATCGACATGCAGGTCAGATACGGCATGGTGATGCGCGTTAAGAGGATTGCCAGATTGAAATTCTCGGTATCGTCTGCCTGTCCGCCATGCACCAGCAGCAAGAGCCATGGCATTGCGAACTGGGCCAGAATGGTGAGCGCGGCGGTGATTGCGAAAAGGACGCGCATCGCCTCTTCCGCCACTTTGGCGGCAGCCTCCGGCCCTTCAGCTTCAAGTGTCCGAGAGTAGGAGGGCACAAAAGCCGATGCAAACGCGCCTTCAGCAAAAATTCGGCGGAACAGGTTTGGAAACATCAGCGCGGTTGTCCACGCATCACCGATCGGACCGGCACCAATTCTGGCGGCAAGAAGCACGTCCCGCGTAAAGCCGAGCGCACGGCTCACCAGTGTCAGGCTCGACTGTACGAGCGTGTTACGAACCAGACTCAAATCATCCCCCGTGAGCCAAGCTTATGGCTGTATCAGAAACTGTCTGCTGAACGAGCCTGCGCCAGTGTATGTGCCGGTGTGCGCGGCGCGTTCTGCTCATCTGCGCCGAGTACATCCAGAAGATCAGTTGCGAGCGTGTCGACCAGTGTTTGTTCGGTCAGCTTGTCGCCGTCTGCAGTCTGCACATAAAACGTGTCGTGAATACGTTCGCCATAAGCCCCTGCATGGGCAGAATGGAGTTTCAGCTCTTTATTCGCCAGCGTGCGCGCCAGATCGTACAGAAGTGCGGCACGTTCTTTGCCGGTGACTTCGATAATCGTGTATTCGGCAGAGCCGGAATTATCGAAAATGACGTCTGGTTCGACCACAAACGCGGCCTCGCGGCGGGCATTGATGGATTTGCGCTCACGGACATCACTGACACCCTTGAGGACCGCATCCATAACCTTTTTCTGCAAGCGCTTCAGGCGCGGGCTTTCGCCAAGGCCGAACATGCGGCCATCTTCATCCTGCAGGACGAAGAGGTCGAGCACGCCGCCCTCACTGCCGGTGTAAATCTGCGCCGCAGCAATATGGGCTTCTTCGTTTACGAGTGCGCCGACGATGTCAGAGAACAGGCCGGTCCGGTCGGTTGTGGCGACCATCAGCTCCACGCTGGAAGATTGCGGTGAGACTTTGCACTCCACAATCGTTTCAGCGCCCGCATTCGTGAGCAGGTCGTGCTGCCAGTCGAGTTCGTCTGGCACCTGACTGGTCCAGTAACCGGCTTCCATTTGAGACATAAGCTCTGGCAGCTCGCCCTTGCGGGAAATGAGTGCTTTGCGCGCCTTGTCCGCCCGTGCGTTGAGATCGGATACGATATGGGTCTCTTCCACATCGTCCTGACCGAGTGCGGCCTCTGTTAGTTCGTAAAGTTCCTTCAGGAGCTGGCCTTTCCAGCCATTCCATACGTCCGGACCAACCGCGCGAATATCGGCAACGGTCAGGATGAGCAGCAGGCGCAGGCGTTCCAGTGAACCGACACGCTCTGCGAATTGCGTGACGGTTCGCGGGTCTGAAATATCCCGTTTCTGCGCACAATCGCTCATTTCAAGGTGGTTGCGCACCAGCCAGCCAATCAGCTCACACTCGGCTTCACCGACCCCAAGACGTCTGGAAGCTGCCATAGCCGTCTTTTCGCCTTCAACCTGCTGATCGCCCAGGCCTTTGCCCGTGTCGTGCAGGAGCATGGCGAGATAAAGCGCGCGCTTATGTTTCAGGAGCGGGAAGAGTTTATGGCCAAGCGGGAAGAGGCCCTTATCTTCGCCGCGTTCCATTTCTGCCAGCGCATCAATGGCGCGCAGCGTATGCTCGTCCACGGTGAAGTGGTGGTACATATTGAACTGTGTCTGCGCGACGATATCGCCAAATTCCGGTACCATCGTGCCCAGAACATCGGCTTCGTTCATCATCCGCATGATCGGGCCGGGATCTGACGTATTGATCAGGAGATCGATGAAAAGCTGAGCCGCTTCAGGATCGGTCCGGTGTGTATCATTGAAGCATTCAAGCGAGCGCGTGACAGCCGACAGCGCACGCGGGTGAATGTCGACATTATTGTCCTCGGCCAGCTTGAACAGGCGAAGCATTTCGACCGGTTTTTGCTGGAAGAAGGTTTCGTCCTCTACGTTCAGGCGACCGGCATCCATGACGAACCCGTCTTCGGAGATTTTCGGGCCCTGCGTGAAGGGCAGGAAGTGCAAAAGGTTCGGTTTGGCCTTTTGCTGGTCAGCTTCAAGCCGCGCACAGAGAATGCGGGTGAGAGAGCCCACGGTTTTGGCTTCGAGGAAATAGCGCTTCATGAAGCGCTCGACGCCCATGCGCTCCCCGACATCCTCAAAGCCCATGCGTGAGGCAATTTCGGGCTGAAGGTCAAAGCTCAGCCGCTCTTCCGGACGGCCCGTCAGATAGTGGATGTGACAGCGCACGGTCCACAGGAAACGACCGGCATCGCGGAAAGCCTGTGCTTCGTCTTCGGTGAAGACTTCGCGCTGGGCCAGCATGTCTTCCAGTGTCGTGCCGCCATAGGCATGGCGTACCAGCCAGAACAGGGTTTGCAGATCGCGCAGTCCGCCTTTGCCTTCTTTGACATTCGGCTCGACAACGTAACGGCTATCACCTTGCTTTTTATGGCGTTTATCGCGCTCGTCCAGTTTGGCTGCGATGAACTGGCTCGCGCGGCCTTTGATCAGATCATCATGATAACGCTTACGCAGATTTTCATAAATCTGCTCGTCGCCGCAGATATAACGGGCATCCAGGAGAGCGGTCTCTGTGTTGAGGTCTTCTTTGGCGAGACGGATACATTCGTCGACATTGCGGAAGGCATTGCCGACTTTCAGGCCCATATCCCACATCATATAGAGCATATACTCGATGACGTTCTCAGCCCATGGCGTCTGCTTGTAGTTTCGCAGGAAGAGGAGGTCGATGTCGGATGACGGCGCAAGCACGTTGCGGCCATAACCGCCAACGGCCAGTACAGCGAGCTTTTCGCCTTCGGTGCGGTTGGAGTCGCCGTAAACAATCGTGGTGGTGAACCAGTAGAGCGTAGCGATCACTTCATTCTGAACGGCGGCCAGCATGCGCGCGACATCAAGTCCATCAATGCCGGCATTGAGGCGTTCCTGAGCAATCATGCGTCCGCGGAACAGTGCGCCGTGCAACAGGTCCATCGCGCGGTCACGCAGTTCTTTATTCTGCGGCAGGTGATCGAGCGCGGCAGCTTCCAGCTGAACCTTTAGCTTGCGTGTTTCGATGACCGAGTCGATCCGCCAGGGTTTTGGCGCGCCTCCGAAAGGCTTGGACTGGTTTGCAATTTCGGTCTTACTGAGAGGAAGTGTCGGCATGAGGTGCTTCTATCGCGATTTCAGGGTGTTTTGCCAGCGCTTTAGAAGATTACTGCCGCATAAGACCCTTCAAATGATACAGAGCATCGAGCGCCTCTTTCGGGCTCATCTCGTCCGGATCGATTTCGGCCAGCGCGCTTATGGCGTCACTCTCGGGTGCAATTTCGTCGGACGGTGTATCCGCCACGGCGGCAGGGCCTTCTTCAGAGAAGCTGAAAAGCGGAAGGTCGTCGGACGGAACGCCGCGCTCCTGAACGGTTTCCAACTGATCGAGCACCTGTTTGGCACGCTGAACCGCAAGTTTTGGCAGGCCAGCGAGGCGAGCGACCTGCACGCCATAGGATTTGTCCGCTGGTCCGTCCTGAACTTCATGCAGAAAAATGAGATCGCCGCGCCATTCGCGGGCGCGTAGCGACAGGTTTCCGGCAAATGGCAGGCGTGTCGCGAGCTTGGTCAGCTCGTGATAGTGGGTCGCGAAGAGGCCTCGGCAGCGAACAGTGTCGTGCAGATACTCGACGCATGACCACGCGATGGCGAGGCCGTCATAGGTGGATGTGCCACGGCCAACCTCGTCCAGAATGACCAGCGCGCGGTCGCTGGCCTGATTGAGAATGCTGGCTGTCTCAAGCATCTCGACCATGAAGGTCGATTTGCCACGCGCAAGGTCATCCGATGCGCCAACGCGGGAGAAGACGCGGTCCACAATGCCAAGCTCCATGTCGCGAGCAGGCACATACCAGCCAGCCTGAGCCAGAATGACCAGAAGGGCGGTCTGGCGCAGGAAGGTTGATTTACCGGCCATGTTCGGACCGGTGATGATCTGAAGGCGAGTGTCTTTATCTGCGCCATTCCCGAGATTCAGCGAGTTGGACACAAACCCATTTCCCGTTTTGCGAAGCGCCGCTTCAACAACAGGGTGACGGCCATCTGTTACATGAAGGCGCTTATCGTCAAAAATCTGCGGCCGGCAGGCAGAAAACTCATCCGCCCATTCAGCCCCTGCAGCCGAAACATCTAATTGTGACAGGGCGCTGGCGGCCTGACGAATTCCGTCAGATTGTTCGAGCACGGCGTTCACCAGCTCAGCAAACAGCTTCAATTCGAGCGCTTTTGCATCGGTGGTGGCGCTATCGATCTCGCGGGCGATATTGGCGAGTTCTTCAGTTGAATAGCGCGTTGCGTTGGCAAGCCCCTGACGGCGGTGGAAGAGGCTGGCGTTCTCCAGCGCCTCGAACGGCTCGACATGTTTTGCCGGGACTTCGAGGAAATAGCCAAGCATCGCGTTGAACTTGATGCGTATGGCCGAAATGCCAGTGTCCTGCTGATATTTTGCTTCAAGCCCTGCAATGATTTTCCGGCTGTCATCGCGCAGCGTGCGCAGGCGGTTGAGGTCCTCATTGGCGCCGGTGCGTACAAACCCGCCATCGGACATGATGGCCGGCGGGTCATCAACAAGGATGGAGGAAATCTGCTCGCGAAGCGCCGTCAGACCGGCGGACAGGGTTCCGGCCAGATCGCTTGCCGCACTGGCAATAATTGGTGCAGCCGAGAGGTCGGTATCTTCAAGAAGCGAAAGCACGCGCGCCGAGGTTTCAAGGCCAATACGAATGGATTTCAGATCAACGGGGGTCGCACGGCCAAGTCGCAGTCGCGAACGCGCACGTTCCAGATCCGGCAGGCCTTTCATCTCTTCGCGCAGGTCTTCGCGAAGCTCGCTATTTTCCAGAAGCAGCTGAATGCCATCAAGGCGCGCTTCAATAGCTGTGCGTGCGGTAAGTGGCCGCGAGACCTGATCAGCCAGAAGACGTGCGCCGCCCGCTGAAAGCGTGCGGTCAATTGTATGAAGGAGCGAGCCCTTGCGCGCGCCGGTCTGGGTGCGGTCGATTTCCAGCGCATGGCGCGTTGTCTCGTCCAGCATGAGATGGACATCGACGCTCGCGAGCACCGGATAATCAAGCTCTGGCGGAAGCCCGGCCTGTGTCAGCTCAATATAACCCAGAAGAAGCCCTGCCGCAGACAGATGCAGGTCTTCAAACTGGCCAAGCCCATCAACCGAAGAGAGGTTAAAGGCTTCTTTCAGCGCTTCGGCCCCGCCTTTCGCGCTTGCCGAACGGGTCTGGAAGGTGGTGACTGGGACTGGCGCGCCTTCAAGCGCGGCGGTCATTTGCGGCGAATATTTAAGCGCCTCGCTCATGACCAGTTCGTTCGGGCGATAGCCGGACAGACGCGCAATAAGCTCACCCGTCGAAACCTTGAACAGAATGAACTGGCCGGTGGAGATGTCGCACAGCGCAACGCCGCAGTTTTCCAGCGTGTCGTCAGCGCACATTGCTGCGAGGAAGTTTCCTGATCGCGCTTCGAGCAGTGTATCTTCTGTCAGTGTGCCCGGGGTCACAATCCTTACAATGTCGCGGTTCACAACGGCTTTCGAGCCGCGCTTTTTCGCTTCAGCAGGTGTTTCTGTCTGTTCGCAAATAGCAACGCGATGTCCGGCGCGGATCAGACGGGCGAGATAGGGTTCTGCAGAGTGATGAGGCACACCCGCCATCGGGATCGGATCGCCATTATGCTGGCCGCGTTTGGTCAGCGTAATGTCCAGCACTTCGGCCGCAAGCTCTGCGTCTTCGAAGAAGAGCTCGTAAAAGTCCCCCATCCGGAAAAACAGCATTGTATCCGGGTTTCGGGATTTGATTTCGAGGTATTGCGCCATGAAAGGCGTTACAGCGTTGGACATGATCTGACGTCACATGAGAAAATTCGCGCATCAAGTCAAAAAATCTGAGCGTGTAGGCCTGAAATACCAAAGTAGGGAGTTGTTACCGCCTACGCAGAGTTCTACACACAATTCATAATATAGTGCGAGCAGGGAACGCCATTCAAATGAGTAATCAACGTCCGTCCTTCACCGACGAAGAAGCCTTAGCGTTTCACAAGTATCCGGTGCCAGGGAAATTGTCCGTCATCGCGACGAAACCTATGGCCACTCAGCGCGATCTTTCGCTTGCGTATTCGCCGGGTGTTGCGGTGCCGGTTCTGGCGATCGCAGAGGATGAAGACCTCGCATATGATTACACTGCCAAAGGCAATATGGTCGCCGTAATTTCCAACGGTACGGCTATCCTTGGTCTGGGCGATCTTGGCCCGATGGCTTCCAAGCCGGTGATGGAAGGTAAGTCGGTTCTCTTTAAGCGTTTTGCTGACGTTGACTCCATCGACGTGGAAGTGACCACGAAAGAGATCGAAGAGTTCATCACCACGGTCCGCAATATCGGCCCGACATTTGGTGGCATCAACCTTGAGGACATTGCGTCCCCTGAATGCTTCATCATTGAATCCCGCCTTCGCGAAGAGCTCGACATTCCTGTCTTCCATGATGACCAGCACGGTACAGCGATCATCGCCGCAGCCGGTCTGCTCAATGCGTGCGAAATTACAGGCCGCAAACTTGAAGACGTCAAAGTCGCGATCTCAGGTGCGGGCGCGGCGGGTCTCTCCTGCGCAGGTCTTATCCGTCATCTCGGTGTGAAGGCTGAGAACATTCTGATGTGCGACCGTAACGGCGTAATCTATCAGGGCCGTCAGGAAGGCATGGACCAGTTCAAGTCCGGCTTCGCGGTTGAGACGGACAAGCGCACGCTGGCTGAAGCCATGGAAGGCGCTGACTGTTTCCTCGGCCTGTCTGTTAAGGGCGCGGTCAACAAAGACATGATCAAGTCCATGGCGGCAAACCCGATCATCTTCGCTATGGCGAACCCGGATCCGGAAATTCGCCCGGAAGAAATTCGCGAAGTACGTGGCGACGCGATTGTTGCGACCGGTCGTTCGGACTATCCGAACCAGGTCAATAACGTCCTCGGCTTCCCATACATCTTCCGCGGCGCGCTCGATGTACGTGCCCGTACAATCAACGAAGAAATGAAAGTCGCTTGCGCGCGCGCTCTCGCCCAGCTTGCACGTGAAGACGTACCGGACGAAGTTGCTGCGGCCTACCACGGTGCGCGCCCGACATTCGGCCCGGAATACATTATTCCGGTTCCGTTTGACCCGCGTCTTATCTCTTACATTCCGCCATTCGTTGCTCAGGCTGCGATGGATACAGGCGTTGCGCGTAAGAATATTGAAGACATGGACGCTTACAAGGAAGAGCTTGCGCGTCGTCTCGACCCGACAGCTTCCTTCCTGCAGCGTATTCAGGGCGCGGTTCGCTCTGAAGAGCCAAAGCGTATTGTGTTCGCCGAGGGTGAAGAGCCGGCGGTCATTCGCGCAGCCTTCAGCTTTGAAAATCAGGAACTCGGCAAAGCGATCCTCATTGGTCGTGAAGAGCGTGTTCGCCGCACCATGAAACAGGTTGGTGTGCCGGAAGACGCGCTCGAAATCGTCAATGCGGCGCTTTCTGACCGTAACCCGGACTATTTCGATTACCTGTATGAGCGACTGAAGCGTAAAGGTTATCTGCAGCGTGACGTTCAGCGTCTCGTCAATAATGACCGTAACGTCTTCGGTTCGTGCATGGTCGCGCTCGGTGATGCAGACGGCATGGTGACGGGTGTGACCCGTAGCTATGAGTCGGCTCTCTCTGATGTGCGTCTGGTAATCGACAAAGTCGACCATGACCCTGTGATGGGCATGTCGGTGGTTGTCAGCAAAGGTCAGACGCTTTTCATCGCCGACACGAACATTGTTGAGCTTCCGGATGCGCAGCAACTGGCTGACATCGCTGTGGAAGCAGCACACGCGGCGCGTCGTCTTGGTGCGACACCGCGCGTGGCGTTCCTGTCTTACTCGACATTTGGCAGCCCGCTGGGTGAGCGCGCTGAGAAGGTCCGTGAAGCTGTGGCGCTTCTGGATGCCCGTGACGACATCGACTTCGAATATGAAGGCGAGATGCAGGCGGGTGTTGCGCTGAACCCTATGGCCAAGCGCTCCTATCCGTTCATGCGTCTGACAGGTCCAGCAAACGTGCTTGTCATGCCAGCTATTCACTCGGCCAGCATTGCAACGTCTCTGCTTGGCAGCATTGGCGGCGCGACGGTTCTCGGTCCGATGCTGATGGGCCTGAAAGAGTCCGTCCAGATTTGTTCACTCGGCGCTACCGTCTCCGACATTGTGAACATGGCGACGATTTCGGCTTATGATGTGAACGAGAAAGACGCTCACTCGGCGCTGAAAGCTCAATAGGCTTTCGCTACAGAGATAAAAGAAAGCCCGGCTTTATGGCCGGGCTTTTTTAATATCAACTCGCCGGTTGCGTTTCTGGCACGGGTTCTTCCGGCTCTTCTTCGAGCTTTCCCTGGGCAGCTTTTGGTCCAAACATCATGACGATGATGATCAGCAGCATTGGTACGATGGTGTATAGCGCCGTAACGGAGAAGAAGCCCGCCCAGCCGATCGCCTCGGAAAGCGGTCCTGACGTGGTACTCGCGACCATTTTGCAGAAAATGGAATAGGTCGAAGAAAGCACTGCGTATTGTGTCGCTGCGAATTTTCGATCCACCATTGCAGACATATAGGCGATGAAGACGGACCCCACGAAACCGGCAGCAAGGTTGTCAGCCACGATAACGCCCAGAAGCGCCATGCTTGAGGGCGTGTTGACGATTGCGCTCAGGTCTCCGTTAGCGTGGGCGTCCAATCCCGGACCAGCGGCCAGCGCGAGTAGGGCAAAGGCACCATTGGTCAGAATTGTGATTATCCCGCCCGCCAGAAGCGCAGGCAGGAGGCTATATCTCACTGCAACAAAGCCACCAAGGAAGCCGCCTACGACAATTGGCCAGGGCCCGAACGTACCCTGAATAAGACCGATGGTTTCGGTGGAATATCCAAGATCGATGTAGAATGGGCTGGCCATGACGCCCATTGTGAAGTCGCTGATGCGATACAGGGCGACAATGCCAAGAACGACCAGAACCCAGGGGCCGAAACGTGTTGCAATCTGGCGGACCGGTGTCGCGACGGACTTTCCGAACCGCTGAATGAAATTCAGATCATCTGATGTTTCATCGACTTCATGCTCCGGTTCGGAGATGAAAAAGATCACTGCGACCATGATCAGTAACATGGCGGTTGCCATGATCCCGTACGCAATTAGCCAGCTTGTAAGGCCCGCGATAGCAATCCCGTATCCGGCAAACATGATCGCGAAACGGTAACCCAGATTATAAACCGCAGCCATGTTGGCCTGTTCATCATTGGGAGCCGATTCAATTCGCCATGCATCCACGCTGATATCCAGTGTCGCGCCGGAAAACGCCAGAATGAGGGCACCGATCACGGTTTGAGTCAGAGACACTTCCGGATTCGATGTTGCGATGGTGATAAGGCCGACGACTGTGCCGGAGATAGCAACGACCATCCAGCTTCGGCGTTGGCCCAGAATGTCACCCAGAATGGGTACTTTCATTTTATCGACGAGCGGGGCCCAAAACATTTTCAGAGAGTAGGCAAGTGAAACCGCATACATGCCGCCAATCGTGGTGCGGTCCACGCCAACTTCGCGCAGCCATGTCGACAGTTTGGAAAAAACCATCATCAGCGGCAGACCGGATGCAAAGCCAAGCACCAGCATGGCGAGCATGATGGGCTTCAGATAGACCCGAAAACTTTCGAAGAAGGTCTGCTTATGGGGCGTTGATACTCGTGTCTCGCTCATGCCTGCGCCTTCTGCCTGTCAGTCCAGCGGTCCACGATCGAGCGGAGCGTATGAGCGTCGAGCGGTTTGGCCGCGACGGCATCTGCACCCGCGGCTTTCGCGGCTTTTTCAACATCTGGATTGATTTCAGCAGAAATCGCAATGATCGGAGTGTTATTTTTTTCAGCGCCGGGCAGGGCTCGGATTTGTCTCATCGCTTCATAACCGTCCATTACGGGCATTCGAAGGTCCATGAGGATGATATCAAAATGAGAGAACTGGACGGCCTCGAGCGCTTCGGCGCCGGTGGCAGCCGTCGTGCAGGCATGGCCTGCTTTTTCAAGAACCCGGGTCGCCAGGAGCGCGTTTACAGCATTGTCGTCAGCGATCAGGATCCGGCCCGTCTCGAACTGGCTTGTTTGCTCGGTGGCCTCAGGCTCTGCGGTGCTGCCTGAAACGGCAAGGCGTTCCATGAGCGAGGCCTCTCGCACCGGACGCATCAGATAACCCGCGCATCCATTGGCGCGAAGGTTTTCAATATGATCGCGATCCTCGGGGCGGATCAGGGCAATGACAGGTGCTGAGCGGCCAAGGCGTTTCAGTTCACTCGGCGGGAGGCGGGCATCAGCCAGCCAGATATCGACCTCGCTACCGTCTGCGTCGGTCAGAATGGTGTGGCCCGCTGCGTCCGCCATAGAGGCAAGCGATAGCATGAGCGGCGTGGACATGCCTGCAAGGCCGATGCGTTTTGGCTGGCCCGCACGTTCGGCCGGTTTGGCGTGCGCGGCGATGTTGAGCGGCAGAAGAATTCTGAAACGAGCACCAATGCCCGGCGCGCTGGTGATCGTGACGCTGCCATTCATGGCTTCGACCAGACGGTTCACGATGGTCAGTCCAAGGCCGACACCGCCATCAATACCGCGATGGCCTGCTTCTGCCTGTTCGAACGCATTGAACAGACGGGCTTGCGCTTCGTCGGTCAGGCCGGGACCGGAATCGATGATGTCGATGCAAAGCTCTTTGTCTTTCAGCGTTGAGAGGTCGACGAGTACGCCGCCTTTTTCGGTAAATTTGATCGCGTTGCCAACAATATTGAACAGGATCTGCCGGACACGGCCATCATCCAGAACCACCTTTTCAGGAAGATCGTCTGCCGCGCGAACGCAGACATCAATGCCTTTTTCGTGCGCTCGCGGACTGAGAAGCTCCACCACATCCTGCGCCAGACCGCGAATATCGGTTTCAGCGGTTTCAAGCTCGACGCCCGCTGCATCCATGCGTGCATAATCGAGCACATTATTGAGAAGATCGAGCAGGCGCGCGCCGCTTCGGCGAATGGCAGAGACATAGTCAGCTTGCGCGGGCGTGAGTTCGGTCTCGGCAAGAAGAGAGGCCATGCCCAGAATGCCGTTCAGAGGCGTTCTGATTTCATGGCTGACTGATGCCAGAAAGCGCTGCTCGATTGGTTGCGTTTCAGCTTCGCTCATATCTCTCTTGTCCCGATCGGATATCCCGAAACAGGTTCTCGCACAGAGATATGATTACGCCGTTAAAAGTGACGAAACAGCAGGGTCACGCCAGCGATAGGTCAGTGCCTCAGCCAGATGATGGCGCGCGATATTTCGTTCGCCATCAAGATCAGCAATCGTGCGGGCAAGTTTCAGGACGCGGTGATAAGCGCGGGCAGAGAGGGAGAACCGCTCGGCTGCATCGGTTAGAAGTTTTCGGCTGGCATCATCCAGCACGCAGACCTCTTCAATCTGTTTGGAGGAGAGATCGGCATTTACCGCGCGGGTGTCATGCTCCATGCCTGCAAACCTCTCGGCCTGAATACGACGCGCTTTCAGAACACGGGCTGCCACTTCCTTAGTGCCCTCAGCAGGTGGTGGCAGATTAAGATCGGCCACGGTAACGGGTGGCACGTCACAGAAGAGATCAATTCTGTCGAGGAAAGGGCCGGATAATCGCCCCTGATAGTCCTGCAGGCATTTTGGCTTTTTACGGCAATTGCCTTCTGCAGGACCTCCGCCGCACCGGCACGGGTTCATCGCGCCGATCAATTGGAAGCGGGCAGGGTATCTGACATGCCGGTTGGCGCGTGAAATCACCGCATCGCCGGTTTCAAGCGGTTGGCGTAGCGCTTCCAGAACCTGCGTCGGAAACTCGGGCAATTCATCAAGAAAAAGAACGCCATGGTGCGCCAGAGACACTTCTCCCGGGCGGGCCCGTGCACCGCCGCCGACCAGTGCAGCCATTGAGGCAGAATGGTGGGGCGCGCGATAAGGTCTGCGACGGGACAGCTCGCCGCGTTCCAACAGGCCGGCAATGGACTGGATCTGGCTGATCTCCAGAAGCTCTTTCGGGGAGAGGTCCGGCAATAAACCCGGCAGACGCGTTGCAAGCATGGACTTGCCTGATCCCGGCGGGCCACAGAAGACCAGATTGTGCCCACCTGCTGCCGCGATCTCCAGCGCGCGCTTGGCGCCTTCCTGACCTTTCACATCGCGAAGGTCTGGCGGTGGAGGCAGCGCTTTGGTGCTTCCGGCCTCTGGTGGCTTGAGTTGCAGTCGCCCCGCGCAGTGATTGATGAAGGCCATCAGGCTTTCAATTGCGATCACGTTGCCGCCGCCCCATGCCGCTTCGGCGCCGGAAAGCTCCGGACATATTAAAGAGAGGCCCATAGCTTCCGCGCCAATCGCCGCGGGCAGCGCGCCATAGGTCGGTTGCAAATGCCCGTCCAGGGACAGCTCGCCGATCGCAGCCATACGCTCCAGAGCATCGGACGGAATGGCGTTGATAGAGACTAAAAGTGCTAACGCGATGGCCAGATCATAATGACTTCCTTCCTTGGGAAGGTCCGCCGGAGCCAGATTCACAATGATTCTTTTGGGTGGAAGGGCGAGGCCGATAGAAGAAAATGCCGCGCGAACGCGTTCGCGGCTCTCGGCAACTGTCTTGTCTGGCAGGCCTACAATGGAGAAGTGAGGCTGTCCTCCGAGAAGTTGCACCTGAACATCCACTGGTCGCGCTTCGATTCCGTCAAATGCAAAAGTTGTAATCCGGCTGACCATTCTGATCTCCTGTCGTGCAACTGAAGATAGACAATAAAATGCGAACAATACAAGAACAAGTGTGAATCGTTAACGCGACCGGATTTTGCGTTAACAAATCAGTTCCGAAACAGAACAGGCTAGCGTGTCAAAGTTGTTAACGAATAGTCCCACTCTGTGGCTCGGGGATATCCAAGGTAAGTGTCAGATACAACTCAACTTTTTTTGAACGTGTTTAAAATAAAAGCAATTAAATCAATGTTATCTCTGATCGGAATGGAATTACGACATCCCTATTACGAATAATTATAATAATTAAAAGTTATCGGCTGTGGATAAATCCAAAAAATCCGGGCTGTTTTGTTAACGAATTGGCTACGGGCCTATGTCATATTTTTGGTCATTAGCGCGTAATTATCGAGCTATTTTAGACGTGATTTTTTATGAGACACTTTTTTAAAGATAAAAGAGGGGCATCTGCGGTTGAATTTGCCTTGGTCGCCCCGGTGCTGATGTTCATACTCGCGGCAATTGTCGGCTACGGCATGGTATTTCTAACCGCGATAAGCCTTCAGCAGCTCGGCGCGGACGTGACGCGCGCGACGATTGGCGGGTTCTCCGTTTCCGAGAAACGGGAGCTCGCCGCCGAGCACCTTGCTGTTGCGCGGAGGGAGTATGTCCTGATCGACAATGATCAGGTCGCCGTAAATGTGGTCTATGACACGGACACGGAGACGACCGTTGTCGAAATCGCTTATGACACGACTGGTCATCCGGTCGAGTTGTTCCGCGGTCTTATCCCAATGCCGGCGAACACATTCACGGTGCGCCAGAGTATCTCGGAACGGACCACATGAGATCATTCCGGGAGTATTCGCGAGATACAAGGGGAACATCCCTCATCCTGACAGCGCTCTTTCTGGGCGCTATTTGTGTGCTTGTTGCCGTCGGGGCCAATCTTGGCCTCGCCTATCTGGATAAGCGGAAATACCAGTCAGCGTCAGATGTGGCGGCGCTCAGGCTGGCTGAAAGCGCCAATCCACAAGTGTCGGCGTTGCAGGCGCATCTCGATCTTCAGGGGTTTGATGATGACGGTGTTGAGGCGCGCCTCATCACTGGCATTTATCGCGAGGACGAAACAATTCCTCACGATCAGCGATTTGAAGAATCCGAATTGAACTGGAACGCCGTTCGGGTTGAGATCACCTTTCCGATTGAGGAACGCATTATGGGCGGTGCCGTCCAGAACGATAACTCGCTGAGTGTTCATTCAACAGCTACGCTCAGACGTAGCGCGTCACTCTGGATGGGGTCACGGCTTTTGCGTCTTGAGGGCGGTCTGCCTGCGGCGCTGCTGGATTCGCTCGTCGGATATAATGGCCGGATTACGGTTGCCGACTATGAGCAGCTTCTGGATATCGAACTTGATATTTTTCAGGCGTTGGAAATCATAAATACCGACCTCGATCTCGATGCGCTCACTTATAATGAGGTTCTCGGCGCGGAAATAACGCTGGGCGACGTGACATCGGCCATCAAGGATTCTGATTTATCGGCAGCGCTCCCTTTCAATCTTCAGCCGCCAGGGCGCGCGGCGAGGCAAACGCTCGTGCTGAGCGAGATACTGGATCTGGGCCGCACCGGTGGACTGGATATTGGGGAGCTTCCGGCCACGCGTGCCTTCATGATTTCAGCAGGCGAATTACTTTTTGCCTCGGCAGCGTTGGCCAACGGAGACCGTCAGGCTGAAGCTGATCTGGAAGTTCTGGGTGACTTCGTGGCTGCGAGAGTTGATATTGGTGACCCGGGCCGCTTTCTCCATTGGGATCATGCCGCTGACGGGTTTGACGAGATGGAGTCCAGCCAGGTCGATATCGAGCTCGATATTGGAAGCGGGCTGAATCTTCTAAACACGTCTTTGCAGCTGGGTTCAGCATCAGCACGCATCAAAGATGTTCAATGTGATGCGCGAAGAAACGTCCAAACCGTAACCGTAGAGGCGGAAACGTCGCCGACCACCCTGACGCTCAACCCGTTAAATCTCAGGGATATTACGTTAGACCTGTCAGCTGGTGACACTGTGGAGGTCGAGTTTTCCTCAGCTGAAATTGAAGCCGGCACCACGAAGACCGTATCGTCCGGATTGGGCGTCAATCTGAACCGCACGCCGCTTCTTTATCGTCCACTGGTCGTTCTGGTGAACGATATTCTGGAAGAGCTCGGCATATATGTTGGCGAAGCTGACCTGCGTGTGACCGATGCCAGCTGCCGCCTGCCTTATCTGGTCGACTGAAGTCTGCGATCCACCGCATCCCAGAAGAGTTGCGCGGCATCAATGCCGGTAAAGCGCTTCATCTCCTGAACGCCTGTCGGGGAGGTGACGTTGATCTCGGTCAGCTTGTCACCAATGACATCAATGCCGACGAGCACAAGTCCGCGCTCTTTCAGGGACGGTCCGATGCGGCGACAGATTTCCAGGTCGGTTTCAGTGAGGTCCACCGGATGCGCCGTGCCACCAACGTGCAGGTTGGAACGGGCTTCGCCTTCTTTGGGTACACGGTTGATCGCGCCCGCCGGTTCGCCATCAATCAGAATGACGCGCTTATCACCTTTTGAAACGTCCTTCAGGAAGGCCTGAACGATGAAAGGTTCGCGGTTGCGCTCGGTGAACATTTCAAGAAGGGATCCATAATTGGAATCTTTTGCGTTCACTTTGAAAACGCCCGCGCCGCCATTGCCGTAAAGCGGCTTCATGATCACATCGCCATGCTTTTCGCGGAAAGCTGCGATCTCGTCCGGATTACGGGTGATCAGCGTTTCCGGCAGCAGGCCCGGGAACAGAAGCGGGAAGAGCTTTTCTGGCGATGAGCGGACCCATTCAGGGTCGTTCAGAACGAGCGTCTTGCCTTTTAGAAGCTCCAGAAGGTGTGCGGCCGTAATGTAGGCCATGTCGAAAGGCGGGTCCTGACGCATGAGAACCACATCAACATCATCTTCAAGATCGAGGCGTTCATAGTCTTCGAACAGAGCTGGCGTGCCCGGAACGCGCTGCACTTTCGTGCGGCGTGCCTTGGCGTACAGCCGGCCATCAAGACAGGAGAGGTCGTTCGGATGATAGGTCCAGACCTGATAGCCTCTGCTTTCTGCGGCCTCAGCCATGGCAAAAGTGGTATCCGCATTGATATCCACGGTTTCCATCGGATCCATCTGAATGGCAATTCTGAGGCTCATAGGTGCGTCTCCATAACTGCCGACAGACATATGTATTTCTCTGGCAATTCACCAGAGTAGAGGCCTCACTTCATAGTGAGTTTATCTGTCAGGTGCGTTGTTATTCACTATTGGTGCGCCGGCGTAGTCTATAAACGGCGGGCTGATGGTCGGTATATTCAAACGCCAGATCGATGCCGCGAACATCCACAAGCTCGACATCCGGTGAAAGTAGCAGGCCGTCGATAATCGTGCGGTAGTTCTCGTCGAGCTGGAAGGGGCGTTCATTCGTGCGCACGGTCGGAACGCGTGCATCAAATGCCAGATGCCAGCCTTCGGGTAGTTCTTCCTGCGGGAAGTCATGAATCCAGAAGAGTGCATCTTCAGTCGATGTGGACGGGAAGTCTGTCTGCGTCAGGCGCATATTCCAGTCACCGCCGATCACGACGCTTTTGCCTTCCGCATGGAGCTGTTCGGCAAAGTCGATCACGGCGCGCAGCTGTTCGTTCCGCGTGTCCCCGCCCTCATCGAAGGCGGCCAGATGCAGATTGATTATTGCCCATGGCGTGCCTGCGACCTCCAATTCAGAGACCTGCATGTGATAATGACGGGGTATGAAGCCCATAATCGGTTCAGGCTCACTCGGCAGACGTACCAGTTCCGGCTCCTGATCGGTGAGGCGTGTGAACATGGATGGTCCGTGCTCCAGACGTAAAGGCTCTGGCAGCATGCGCGAGCCGATATCGGAAGAGAAAAACATCGTCCAGTCGGAGAGCGTGGCAGCGACAGCGGCGCGCACATCGATGCCGCGTGTTAAAAGCCCAGCTGCGGCGGTCTCCTGCAGCAGATACACATCTACCGGATTGGCAGACAGCGTTGCCTGAATACCGGCAAGGTTTTTCTCAACCACGGAAACCGATGGCGGTAAAAGCATGTCGCCGCCGTCTGCTTTAAAGTCGGATTCCTCGCCAAGCCCCGCATAGCCGAGATTCCAGGTCATCACGGTGAGTTCAGCCGAGGCCAGAGTTTGCGGCGCAGTATCAGATTTACGGAACACCGTTTTGATAGAGCGGTTGAAGTATGTGCTGCCAATCGCGACCGCGAGATAAAGCACGATCAGCAGAAGAATGATCAGCACGCCGTATATCATCATTTTCATACGCGCTGTCCTTTAAGCTTTTGATTTCTTGCTGATCATCTGGCGTCCAACCCACTGCATGACGCCAAGTATAGCGGCAAGTCCACCCCATTCATTCGCGAGCCTGCCAATATATCCCAGAATGGATTTCTGATCGTCCAGCGTAAGGTAGATCGTGCCATAGCGTTCCAGAAAATCAGGGTCCTCCGGCAATGCGCCTTCCCGCATGACATACATCTGCGCCAGAAAATCATCGATCAGACGGGCATACTGGTCGACATAAACCCAGCCCGCCACGCCGAGCACCGTCAGAACACCCACTGCCGTGGTCGCATGGGTGATGTTTCGGGCGCTTTCGCGGAAGACGCCGTAAATCGGGGTATAGCGGATGACGATATTGATCACGAAAATACCGGCCATGAAGATGAAGGCAGGTACCATGTAGAGCTCCACCTGACCCAGCAGGATCTGAAGATCAATAAACGACAGTTCCAGCGCGCGGGGTGATGATGGATTGCTCGCAAAATAGGCCAGAATATCTGCGCCGCGCGCCTCAAAGGCTTGTCCGTTGCGCGAGGTTTGCTGGATGATGATGAGGGCCAGCAGAAAGCCACCGACGAAGAAGATGATCGAATAGGCGTTATAGACCAGATAGGTGAAGAAGAGCGGGCGTTTCTCACCGGCAGGCGCCGTCACAGCGGTATAAATGCCGTAGAGAATGACAATTGCGCTGACGACAGCCACGCCTGCCCAGAGCAATGTGCCATATTCACTGAACAGATCGGCGATGCTGGATTTATCCGAAACGAAATCGACCAGATAGAGCAACAGCGCGGCCGCACCGATCAGGACAATCTCGCCAATTGCGCCGCTCAGGCGAATATCGATGGCACCTGCTTTAACGCGGATGCCGTGCTCACGGATCCAGATCGGGCCAGCAATCCAATAAGCGAGGATTGCCGATACAGACGCAATCAGAAAACAAATGAAAATGACCATCCCGCCCCCGAGCGCAGCCATAAAGTGCCGCTTTTTCAACGCAGCGTACTTTTACTGCTCTGGGCTGGCAAGTTTGGTTGAACGGGGCGCGGGCCTGTTAGCTGGACGGTCCGCCGAGGAGTCCAGAATCCGGATCATATCGATCATTGTTACCGGAATTCTGCTCCCGGTCTGGGCTGGCAGAGTTTGGTTCGCGGATCTGGATGTAAGAGACCACTTCACGCACGCCATTCACAACGCTCGCATGTTCTGCAATCTGGCGCAGTTCGTCAGACGAGCGCGCAATTCCCATCAGGTAAACGACGCCGTCATAGGTCTCGATATTGATATTGACGCTTTTGACTTCCTGATCGGTGAACAGGCGTGTGCGGACGCGCGCCGTGATCCATTCATCATTGAGGTTCTGGCGTACGCCGCCTGCTTCACGGACCTGAATTTCGTTGGCGACATCTTCAATCAGACCAACCGTCCAGGCGATGCGCTCGACTTCCATACGGTCTTCAATGGTTTCGACGCGGCCTGTCAGAAGCGCGACACGTCCGGCGACTTCAACATCGACTTCATTATAGCGACGCGGACCAGCGGCCAGAAGCCGGGCTTTCAGCTCGTTGGAGGCGTTTGCATCATCAAGGCTCTGACCGAGCGTGCGATCCTGAACAGCGGCGACACTCACAGCGCCTGCTGCGCCAACAACACCTGCAACGCATCCGCTGAGCGGCAGTATGCAGGCAACCAGTAGAAAGGCGCGAACGGACATGTGTGTCTCCCTGAGTAATCTACTCTAATTTACTCATTGTCTCTTAACCATGAGTTAGGGGAAAATCGGGTCTCCATGCGTCGCGAATGTGGCAAAAGGTTAAACCGGGCGCGATTGCGAACAGGTCATAGCGCCGGTTTGCATTGTAAAGATCGCCATGGCGCGACAGCCAGAGGTCTGCGGCACGGCCAATTCTCATCCAGTTTTGCATGGAGACGGCTTCTTTTGCGTCGTCCAGGCGGGCGCGCTTCTTCACTTCGATAATGACGACCAGCGCGCCTTTGAGGCAGACAATGTCGAGCTCTCCGGACGATAGCTTCTGCCGTGTGGCGAGGACTTTATAGCCCTTCAGCGCGAGGATGAGGCAGGCATAGCGTTCGGCCCAGCGGCCTGCAGCTTCTGCTTTCTGCCTCTTATTCTGCGCCATTATCCGTTATCACCGCGCGCTTTGTCCTGAAGAGATACAGCGCGGGCGTAAAGTTCGCGCTTGGGGCGATCAAACTTTCTGGATGCTTCGGCGGCGGCGCCCTTGGCACCGAGATTGGCCATACGGTCGATCAGATAGGCGTCGATATCCTCTTCGCTGACCTCAACCTGCCCCTCACCCGTGAGTGACACCATGAGGACGATCTCACCTTTTGGTGGGCCATCCTCTTTGAGCTGGCTGAGAAAGGCGCCGGCCTCTGAATGGATGATCGTTTCGAACATTTTAGTCAGCTCGCGCGCCATGACGAGCTCGGTTTCGGCGCCAAATACCTCGATGATTGCCTCAACCGTGTCATCGAGCCGATTGCCGCTTTCATAGAGAACCAAAGTTGTTTTCTGGTCTGCGAAGGATTTCAGGCGCTCCAGACGCTGGCCGGTTTTCACCGGCAGAAAGCCTGCAAAGGTGAAGGTGTCGGTGGGTAGTCCGCCAGCGCTCAGGGCTGCGGTCAGCGCAGACGGGCCTGGAATAGGGACGACATCAAAGCCCGCCTCACGCACATCGCGGACCAGTTTAAAGCCCGGGTCTGAAATAAGCGGCGTGCCTGCATCTGAAACAAGGGCGAGGCGTTCGCCTTTCTCCAGCGCTTCGATGATAACAGGCCGCATCTGCGCCCCATTATGGTCATGGTAGGTGCGTAGGGTGGTTTTAATTCCATAAGCATCCAGCAGGCGCCGTGTCTGGCGGGTGTCTTCTGCGTAAATCACATCCACGGCGGTAAGCGTATCGAGCGCGCGTAAAGTTATGTCCCGGAGATTGCCAATTGGTGTTGCCACCACATACAAAGCCGATGACAAATCGACTGAGCGAATAAGTTGTGTCACGGGCATTACCTCGATAGCGTCCATAAGGTATGACGGTCCGATCTGGGGGACCTGGGAGAGTAGACGATGAAACCGGTTCTAGCTTTAAGGCAGTTTTCTGTGGTGCCAAGCCTGCTTCTGGCGGGATTGCTTGTGGCATCCTGTGCAACTGCGCCTGCGCGTCCGCCTGCGCCGATCTCTACAGGTCAGCCGCGCACAGAGCCTGAGCCGCCGCCTCCGCCAACCGGTGGGCTGCCGGAAGAGCCTGAAGAGGTTTTGCCGGAAGAGCCTGAAGAAACCGGTCCGGATGCCCGCCTCTTCCTTACACCAGAATTCATGGAAGGCCGCGAGATCCGCCGCGTCGGCGTGCTTTTGCCTTTCTCTCACTCGCGCGCGGGTGTGCGTTCGCAAGCCTCGGGTCTTCTTGCCGCTATCGAGATGGCATTGTTTGATCAGGCTGGCACAGACATTCTGATTATTCCGAAGGATACGGCTGGTGACGCACGTCAGTCGGCTGCTGCAGCAACTGAAGTGATCAATGAAGGCGCTGACGTCATTATCGGTCCGCTTTTTGCGACGAGCGTTCAATCGGTTGCGACAACGGCGCGTGCAGCAGACATTCCTGTCATCGCGTTTTCAAATGACCGGTCTGCCGCAGGTGGCGGCGCATATCTGATGAGCTTCCCGCCGGAAGAAGAAGTCGCCCGCATTGTGGATCACACAATGGCTCAGGGTATTCGCAAGTTTGCCTTTATGGGGCCGGCGTCTACTTATTCGCGCCGCGTGGAAACGGCTCTGCGTTTTGAAGCGGCCCGTCGCGGCGGCATTGTCATTGCGTCGGAATTCTACGCATCAGACAATCAGGCGCCTGTAGATGAGGCGCGCCGTCTGGCTGGTCGTATCAATAGTTCACTTTTGAACCGGACCGAACGCGTTGCGGTAATGATCCCGGATAATGGCGTTCAGCTTCGCGCTGTCGCTCCGTTGCTGCCTTATTATGAAGTCAATCTGCGCCAGCTTCAGTATATCGGCACGTCCATCTGGAACGATCCGCAAATCTGGCGCGAGCCGGTTCTGGAAAATGCCAACTTTGCGATGCCTGATCCGCAGGACACCGAATATTTCCGCAATGCATTCCAGGGCGTTTACAATAGCGAACCTGCATCGCTTGCCAGCCTTGGCTATGACGCTGCGGCGCTTTCTATATCTTTCCTCGCTGATGGCCGCGTATCAGAAGACGAACTTCTTGAAGCTGACGGCTTCCGCGGTGTGAATGGTCTCTTCCGCTTCCGCGAAGACGGCACAATCGAACGCGGTCTGTCTATCATGTCGATCCGCCCGAGCGGTCCGGTGCTTGTCGAAGATGCGCCAGACAGTTTTGTGGTCGGTGGCAGCTAGGCTCAGGGCAGGATTTCGCCGGCAATATAATCGGCCAGCAACCAGCCTTTTTCGGTCAATGATATGCGGCCAGCTTCTTCAAGGAGCTGGCCGTTTTCTTTAAAGCTCTCAAGCTTTCGCGCATTCAGCGGTGCGCCAAGTAGGGCCTCGACACTGGCGCGCTCTACGCCGCGCTTTGAACGCAGGCCCAGAATGACAGCTTCTTCAGCCGCTTCAGTGCCGGTGAGAGAGAAGGTCTCAGCGGAGCCGGTTCCGCGCTCTTCTACGGCGCTGATATAATCCGGAACGCGTTGCTCAGCGATCGTCGTCGTGCGCCCGTCCTGTAATTCCAGCTTACCTTCTGCGCCGGGGCCGATGCCAAGCCATTCGCCGTTCAGCCAATAGGTAAGGTTATGCCTCGACCAATAGTTCTCCGAACGCGCATGGTTGGAGACTTCATAGGCAGGCAGGCCTCGCTCAGCAGTTAGTTTGAGTGTCTCTATATAAAGGTCAGCCTGCGCATCCTCATCGAGCGGAATGAATTGCTCGCGCTCGACCTGTTTGGCAAACGCAGTCTTCTCTTTGATGGTCAGTTCATAGAGTGATAGATGCGGCGCGCCCGTTGAAAGCGCGCTATCGAGCTCTTCCAGCCAATCGGGAATGCTCTGGCCCGGCCGCGCATAAATCAGATCAATCGATGTGTTCGGAAAAACATTTAGCGCTGCATCAATTGCTGTGCGGGCTTCGTCGCGGGTGTGATTGCGCCCAAGAAAGCGAAGCGCATCATCATTCAAAGCCTGCACTCCGAGTGAAAGCCGGTTCACACCTGCCCCCTTCCACGCTTTCAGACGTTCAGGCGTAATGTCTTCGGGATTGGCTTCCAGAGTGATCTCGATATCGCCATCCGGGGCAAACCTTACGGCGGATGTCTCTATCACCTCGGATAGAAATGACCGGGTACACAAAGAAGGCGTACCACCGCCAAAGTATAAAGATGTGAGTGTGCGGCCCGTCAGGCTGGCCGCATATCCTTCTATATCTTTCAGGATCGCCGCTTCCAGAGCTGAATTGTCCCGCGATTTCGCCGCATAGACGTTGAAATCGCAATACGGACAAATCTTCGCGCAATACGGCCAGTGGACGTATATGCCGAACAGCTCGTCAGGAAGGCGCGGCGAGCCCGACATTAAATCTCCAGCGCAGCCTTCAGCTTCACAAAAGCATCGGCGCGGTGGCTCATGGCGTGTTTCCGGTCAGGATCCATTTCGCCGAATGTGATGGTTTCACCTTCAGCGACGAAAATGGGATCATAGCCGAAGCCTTTATCGCCGCGGGCGGGGAATTCCAGATGGCCACGAACTTCGCCTTCAAAGATTTCGGTATGGCCATCCGGCCAGCCAATAGCGAGGGCGCAGACGAATCGCGCCGAATAATCATCGGCGTTTCTCTCTTCCAGAGCGGTCTGAACTTTTTTCATGGCATTTTCAAAGCTGCGCGGCTCACCGGCCCAGCGTGCTGAATAAATGCCTGGCTGACCATCAAGAGCAAACACTTCCAGGCCTGAATCATCTGACAAAGCAGGCTCGCCAGTGGTCCTTGCGGCTGCCAAAGCCTTCAAAGCGGCATTGCCTGCAAAAGTTTTTTCGGTCTCTTCCGGCTCTTCAAGATCAAGTTCGATTGCGGAGCGTACCTGGAACCCCAAAGGCTCAAATAGCGCCTTCAATTCTTTGACTTTTCCGGAGTTTTGGGTGGCGGCAATCAGGTTGCCGGGAGCAAGCTTTCTGGTCATCAGATCACACCTTCATCACATCGATTTTATGTTTTTCGATAAATTTATGCTTGATTGTTTTTCGATAAAACATTATTGTTTATGGACAAGCCGAGGCGAGCCACTTTCCTCCCGACATAGTGTCACGGTTCGTTGAACGGCTTTCTAACTAGAGCAAGAAGGACTTTTTTAAAATGCGTACTCTCAAATCCGGCGTATCGGGTCTCATGATCGGGCTGGTTTATTTTGGCGCGCCCATGGTAGTACTAACCGGTTACCTCACCGCACTTTCGCCCTTGAGCGTATAGTAGTTGCGGTTTAGGCAGGGTGGTGAGCATATGGCCTCCACCCTTGCAACGAACAACTGGAGCTGACGACACAATGCCGCTGAAGGCTTTAGGAAAAGGATCAATCGCTTCGGCACTGCATGTGCTGATGAGCGTTATCACCAGCCTCGGCTGGCTGGTTCTGGGTATCTGCGTCACGGTTCTCGTGATCGCAATGGCCACTGATCTCTCCGGCGGCGCACTGCAATTGCCTGTGCTTGAAGGCAATATCTCCGTTGATACGCCGACTTATCTGATCGGCTTTGCAAGTCTCATCGTTATTCTGGTCGGATTCATTCTTATGGCCGGCCAGCTCAAGCGTATTCTCAAAACTCTTATTGATGGCGATCCATTCGTCCCGGAAAACGCGCGCCGACTTACACAGCTTGCGCTGATTGTCGCGGGAATGGAACTTTGTCGCCACGCCATTGGTTTTGCAGCTAAAATGTTCCTGGTGAATACATCAGTGAACTTCTCTGTTAACCTCGCCGCATGGGTCGCGGTGATCACTCTTATGGTCCTGAGCCAGGTGTTTGCCGAAGGCACGCGCTTGCGCGAAGAAGAAAAAATGACAATCTGATAATATATGCCGATTCGCGTTACCCTAGATCGCGTCCTTCTGGACCGCCGCATGTCACTGACGGAGCTCAGTGATAGGGTCGGTGTGACACTCGCCAACCTGTCCATTCTTAAAACCGGTAAGGCGAAAGCCGTCCGGTTCTCAACGCTGGAAGCGCTTTGCCGCGAGCTGCACTGTCAGCCGGCAGATCTTCTTGTGTTTGATGATGAAGAGGATGAGGACGGCCAGCAAGCCGCGGCCGAGTGAATTCACGCCCGGACTCTGTCCGGACATGACCATTTCTGATATTTCTTCAATTAAGCGACGCGCGGAAAACCTGTTCCCGCGTTCTTTTTATGTCTGACACCTGGCAGGACGGCACCACGCTATGTCTATGGAAAAACTCGTTATCCTCACCACAGGCGGAACGCTTGATAAGGATCATGACACCTTCACCGAGAGTCTGGTTCTGAACACCGAGAACGTGACCAATGTGCCGGAACTGCTGCGGGTCGGGAAAACTCATTTTCCGCGTGTGCAGCCCATTATGAGCCTCGATAGCGCTGATATGACAGAAGATCACCGCGCCCACATTCTAAGCGCGGTGAAGATCGTGCCTGAAGCGCATATCGTCATCACGCATGGTACCAGTACGATGGGTGAGACGGCTCGGTTTCTGGATGGAAAGACCGGTGACAAGACGGTTGTGCTCACCGGCGCGCTTCGCCCGTTTGCGCTTGGAAAGTCGGATGCTGGCTTCAACGTCGGCGGTGCAGTGATTGCGGCGCAGGCTCTGCCGGCTGGCGTGTATGCGGTCATGAATGGCCGGGTTTTCAAAGCCGGTGAGGTTTCAAAGGACGTTAAGTCCGGCCGGTTTGATGTGTGATATTTTGTGCTCGATCGCACTTCCTCGCTGAAGGCTCGGGCGATCTGCGCCTGCGCCTTGCTTGTGAGGGCACACGGAGCTCAGACCCCCACGCCACAGGGGTCTGATGTGTTTAGAAGGGTGTGGGACTTATTCCCCGATAGCGTCGCGCTGCGCTTCAAACAGTTCGCCGCAGCCTTTTTGCGCCAGACGCATCAGTTCTGCGAATTCGTCCGGTGTGAAGCTACGCTCTTCGCCTGTGCCCTGAATTTCGATGATATTGCCGTCAGAGGTCATCACGAAGTTTGCGTCGACTTCGCCTTCTGAATCTTCCGGATAATCAAGGTCCAGAACTGGAACGTCTTTATAGACGCCGCACGAAATGGCTGCTGCCTGCGCTGTCAGCGGGAAGCTGTCGATCACGCCTTCTTTGACGAGGTATTTGCACGCCAGCGCCAGCGCGATATAGCCGCCAGTAATAGAGGCTGTACGTGTGCCGCCGTCTGCCTGAATGACATCGCAGTCAATTGTGATCTGGTTTTCGCCAAGCGCTTTGAGATCGGTGATGGCGCGAAGCGAACGACCGATCAAACGCTGGATTTCCTGCGTACGGCCAGACTGTTTGCCAGCGGCAGCTTCACGGCGGCCGCGTGTGTGTGTCGCGCGTGGCAGCATGCCGTATTCGCCCGTCACCCAGCCTTCGCCTTTGCCCTTCATCCAGCCTGGAACGCGCGGCTCCCAGCTTGCTGTGCAAAGCACATGCGTATTGCCGAATTTGGCAAGGCATGAGCCTTCCGCATACGCGTTTACATTGGTTTCGAGTGAAATGGTTCGAAGCTGGTCTGCCTGCCGTCCGGATGGGCGCATAATATTATCTCCAGATGAAATTGGGTGCCGGTCTAATCATCACCGGACGGTTCGTCTATCATGGCCTGCAGGAAAGACTTGTATTTTCTGGCAATGACCTCAAATCTTGAGGCGCGAAAGACCTTAAACGTTCGGACCCTTCAGTTATGACCAGCCTGCAAGCGCTCGACCGTAGATCGCGGGATATATTCAAGACGATTGTAGAAGCTTACCTTGAAACAGGTGAGCCGGTTGGCTCGCGGACGATTTCCAAGCGCGGCGTGGACTTATCGCCTGCGTCTATCCGTAATGTGATGGCGGATCTTGTCTCACTCGGGCTGCTCGATGCACCGCATATCAGTGCCGGTCGCAGGCCAAGCCATGCGGGCCTTCGCTTTTTTGTAGATAGCCTACTGGAAGTCGGTGAAGTCGGTGAGGATGATCGCGACCAGATTCAATCCCGCCTTGCAGCCGTCAGCCGCGACATGGATGAGCTTCTGAACGAAGCATCTGAGGTTCTGTCCGGCCTCACAGGCGGGGCGAGCCTCGTTTCGTCTCCGAAAAGCGATGATCCGGTCCGTCAGGTGGAGTTTATTCCGCTCGGGCCTGCGCGCGCGCTGTGTATTCTCGTCTCTGATGGCGGTGATGTTGAAAACCGCATTATCGATTTTGGACCGGAGATCGGGCCGACCACGTTGATGGAAGCGTCTAACTATCTCACAGCCCGCATGCGTGGGCGACGCCTCTCCGAAGCGCGCATGGAGATTGAGCGCGAACTCAGCGAAAAACGCGCCCAGCTGGATGCCGCGGCGGCCAATCTTATCCGCCTTGGCGTTGTGGAATGGTCGGGCGAAGAACCTGACCGCGGACGGTCTTTGATCGTGCGCGGGCGTGCAAATCTGCTCGAAACGGCCAGCGCAAAGGAAGATCTTGACCGGATCGGCCATCTTTTCGATGAGCTGGAACGGAAAAAAAGCATGCTGGAAGTGCTTGATTCTACAAGAGATGCTGCCGGAGCGCGCATTTTTATCGGCTCTGAGAACTCTCTCTTTTCACTTTCGGGTTCCAGCATGATCGTCTCTTCCTATATGAACAGCGACCGAAAAGTTGTAGGCGCTCTGGGCGTGATCGGACCGACGAGTCTGAATTATGCCCGGGTGATACCTATGGTAAATTACACAGCCAAAGTGGTAGGCCAGATACTGGATGGCCGCCAGAAACGGGATGGACAGTAAATGAGTGACGGCAGAGACCCATCAGAAATCCAGGACGATGTGGAGCTGAGCGAAGCTGCACAGGAAATGGCTGACGCTATGGAAGCGGCGGCTAACGAGATGGACGGCAAGGCTTCAGAAGACGAAATCTCTATGGAGCAGCGTTTCCAGATGCTGGCCGACGAGAACGCGAAGCTGAAAGATCAGGTGCTACGCGCGCATGCCGAGATGGACAACATCCGCAAGCGTGCCGAGCGTCAGGTCGCTGACACACGCGTTTATGCCGTTGAGAAATTCGCTGGCGATCTTCTGCCTGTGTCCGACAACTTCGCGCGCGCGCTTGACGCGCTGCCGGAAGGCGAACGGGATGGCCTTTCCGACGCGGGTAAAAACCTGCTCGTTGGTGTAGAAGCGATCCAGAAAGAGCTGCACGCGACGTTTGCTCGTCACGGCATCACAGCGATCCATGCAGAACCGGGCTCTGATTTTGATCCGAACCTGCATCAGGCAGTCAGCCAGATCCCTTCAGAGCATCCGTCTGGCAAAGTTGCAGCGACCTTCCAGACAGGTTGGAAGATCGGTAACCGCACGCTCCGCGCCGCTATGGTGGCCGTTAGCGCGGGCTAGCCGGAGCACTCGATCCAAGGTTTTTACACCCTCGCTGCGGCGGGGGTGTTTTGGTTTGGGTGTGAATTGGTGCAATTACTGTTGTATCAAGTGATATTCTTGCAATTTCAAGAAGTCATCGAATCAGAGTTCTATTCCTGAGTTTGTCTCAGAGGATAGTGTTTTGGATACTGTAAAACAGATAGCGGAGCATCCGATTTTTCCGCTGTTCGAATCTTTGGAAAGTTCATTTTCGGAACTCAAAGAAACGATACCTGAAGCTGAAACCCTCAGGTTTGATAGGTTGTTCGCTTTGTTTGCGCTGCTGCGGGACAACGTTAGCGGTTCCGAACGAAACCAGATTCCAACTCAGTCTCTCCAGAATGCGCATCAGCAATTATCGAGCTGCAAATCTCAAATTAACTCATTTAACTCTAGCCGAGACTTGGGACATCTGTCGAATGCCCAAAACCACCTGAGCTCAGCTTTAGCGGCTTTCCCGACAAAATTTAGAAGCGGTCGAAAGAACGTTTATCGAAGTGTTCTGGATGAGGTCGGCGATGTTTCTCAGAAGATCATCAAAGAGCTGCGTTCAGAAATCGATACCAACAAAAACACGTTGAACGAACTAAAGGCCGAAACTGACACTTTGCGAGCTAGGATTACGGAAGAGCAAGCTCGGATTTCCGCTGGATTGGGTAACGTTGAAACTCAATTCACAAATTCTCAGGCGACTCGAAGTGAGGCGTTTCAAAAGCTTTTAGACGAGATGAGGATTTCGCGTGAAAAAGTCATTGATGCTTTCAATGATGAATTGAGCGAATTTTTAAAAAAGAACCGTGAGAGAATTGAGTCTGAGACGGCCCGGAGAACAGAGAAATTTGATGAGATAGAGAGTGACGCCGCTCTGAAACATCAGGCCATTCTAGAACTATATAATCTGGTCGGGGAAAATTCTCTAATTGGTGGCTATGTGCAGCGCGCGAAGATTTCCGAAAGATCGGCTGTTTTTTGGGATGTAGTTGCTTACGCTTTTATGACGTTGGGCATCATAATGCTCGTTGGACCAAGCTTAGCATCTTATTTTCAGTCTGGGTTTACCAATGTTGACTGGCTGCAGGTGCTCGCCAGAGTGCCAACTTCAACTGTCTTATTCGCGCCTGCAGCATACGCGATTGCACAGGCTCGTCGACTGAAAAGAACCGCTGAGACTTCGCGAGAGAGGCAACTTCAACTAGCGGCATTGGGACCTTACCTTTCCACATTGCCATCAGAAGTGCAGGAGAAGATTAGGGCAATCTTGACCCCGAGATTCTTTTCTTCCAATCCGGATGAGAAATTTGCGCTATCCGAAATTTATGAGCTCATCAGAGAGGACAATGAAGAGTAGGTCTGCGTCTGCCTAGCGCGCAATTGACGACCTGCCGTTTAGCTCTTGATCTCAACTGCGCTTGAGATTCCATAAATGCGCCTTTCTCCATGAAAGGATGAGATATGGACCTCAATCAGGTGACTTTGCCGGTCACGGACTTTGAAACCGCCTATCAGTTTTACGGGCAGATCGGCCTCAAGCCGATTGTGTATTCGCAAGGGCGTTATGCCCGTTTTGAGCTTCCGTCCGGCAGTTCAACGCTTTCGTTACATGTGGCTGATCACGCCATGCCGCCGGGCATGGTGATCTATTTCGAATGCGATGATGTGTATGCACGCTATGAGGCTTTATGCGCCCGGGGCGTCGAATTTCTGAATGCGCCGCGCGATGAAGCATGGGGCTGGCGTGAAGCCCGCTTCAAAGACCCGTCCGGAAATGAGCTCTGCCTGTTTCATGCGGGGCAGAACCGGCGCTTTCCGGCTTGGCGGTTGCCGAGTGCTGGCGATTTGTGACCGGTTTGGTCTCACCGCGTTGACCAAATAGTGATTTTTAATCGCAGGTCTGGCTTTCCATCTGTTTCTGTCACACGTTCAGTCGGTATCGAAGCGGGGCAGGCGCATGGACATTCTGACAATCATTCCACCGGTTGCGGCGATTATCGTCGCCGTTGTCTGGCGCAATGTATATGCGGCGCTGCTGACCGCTTTGTTTCTGTCTGAAACCCTGATTGCGGCATTCAATCCGGGCATGGGTCTTCTGGGCGTTGCCGACCGGAACATGGAGGTCTTCGCCTCCAGCTATAACGCGCATATTCTGGTCTTCTGTCTGCTGATAGGCGCGCTCATCGCCTATATGCGGGATTCTGGCGGCGTCTCTGCGATGGCGCATATGCTGATCCGTTCGGGCATTGCCGGTAGCCGCCGTAAGGCAGAACTCGCCGTGGCCGCGACGGGTACGGTTGTCTTCATCGAGACGAATGTAAGTCTGCTCTCCTCCGGTGTTCTTGGTCGACCGCTTTATGATGCGCATAAGCTCTCGCGTGAGCGGCTTGCCTACATCATCGACTCCACCTCGGCGCCGGTGAGCGTGATTATCCTTCTGAATGGCTGGGGCGCGTATGCGTTGAGCCTTGTCGCAGATTATGGGTTCGACCGCCCGCTGGATGTGGTGCTCGGCTCTATCCCGTGGAATTTCTATGCAATCCTGACCCTGATCGGCGTATATTTCACTGCCATTTCCGGCAAAGTGTTCGGCCCGATGAAAACGGCAGACCAGAAGGTGAATGCCATTACCGAGGCGGGGCCGGAACCGACCAAGGCGCTTTATATGTGGCTGCCGCTGGTGATCATGGTTGGTGCGGCGCTTGGCTTCATGGCGTGGACGGGCAATGGCGATATTACCGATGGTGACGGTGCGGGCTCCATCCTCTGGGCAATCTGTCTGGCGATCATGGTTGCTGCAGGCCTGCTCTTCTTCAACAAGGTTTATTCCGGCTCGGAGCTTCAGGAAAAAGCCTTTAAAGGCGTGGGTGAAATGGTGCCGATGGTCGCCGTGCTCTGGTTCTCAATTGCGCTTGGCGGCTCCTTGCGAGAGCTTGGAACAGGCGCCTATATCGCGTCGATTGCAGCTGAATCCATTCCGCCATTCACCGTGCCTGTGGTGATGTTCATCGCCGCGGCGCTCACCAGTTTCATGACGGGCACAAGCTGGGGCACATATGGCATTCTGGTGCCAATCGCCATGCCGCTGGCCGCCGCGCTTGGTATTCCGCCATCACTGGCGCTCGCAGCCGTACTTGGCGGCGGTGTGTTTGGCGATCACTGCTCTCCGATTTCCGATACGTCGTTGATTGCGAGTGTCGCCTCCGGCTCAGAACACCTGTCTCACGTGCGAACTCAGCTTCCTTATGCGCTGACAACAGCAGGCATAGCGTGTGTGCTCTATCTTGTGGCCGGTTTGGCTGTTGTATAGGTTACCAAAAGGTGTGTACTTGCGCTTTAGTGCGTGAACCGTCATTTCTGACCTCACGTAACGAAACGGAGATACAACATGACCCGTATGCCAACTTATTTTATCCCGCATGGCGGTGGTCCGTGTTTCTTCATGGATCCGCGTCCTGGCACACCTGCGGACACGTGGGACCGTATGGCAGACTTTCTGAAAAAGCTGCCGGAAGACCTGCCGGAGCCGCCAAAAGCGGTCCTGATTATCTCAGCACACTGGCTCACCGATGTGCCGACAATGATCACCACCGAAGCGCCAGAGCTCTATTTTGATTATTACGGCTTTCCGCCGCATACATATGAGCTGACATGGCCTGCGAAGACGTCCGGCTGGCTGGCAACGCGGACAAAAGAGCTCTTAAACGATGCCGGTTACCGCGTCGCTGAGGAAACAGAGCGCGGCCTCGACCATGGTGTGTTCGTGCCGTTCAAGCTGATCTATCCGGATGCTGATGTGCCGATCCTGCAGCTTTCCATGCTGAACACGGATAATGCGGCAGAGCAGATCCGTTATGGTCAGGCGCTGACAAAGCTGCGTGATGAGGGCGTTCTGATCATCGGGTCTGGCCTCAGTTATCACAATCTGCGTCAGTTCTATCACCAGCCGCTGGTGACAAACCCGGATTCAGTAGCATTCGATGAATGGCTGACTGATGCGGCAACCGATACGGACGGCCGTAATGACAAGCTGGCGCAATGGCTGAAAGTGCCAACCGCACGCGCCGTGCACCCTACTTCTGAGCACCTTTTACCGATGATGATCGCAGCAG
The DNA here is from genome assembly GCF_029210165.1 of Ponticaulis sp. Lineage (NCBI taxonomy): Bacteria > Pseudomonadati > Pseudomonadota > Alphaproteobacteria > Hyphomonadales > Hyphomonadaceae > Ponticaulis > Ponticaulis sp. Next base: position 883,390 of record NZ_JARGNT010000001.1, on the reverse strand, counting down.
GCGCTGCGACGGGTGATCAGGGTGAGCAGATCTATTCTGACATCGTGCTCGGCAAAGCAGTGTCCGGTTATCGCTTCGGCTAGCTGGCTGTGTCTTCCTTGTCTTCCCGCTTCAGAAGCGGGGAGACAATGTGGTGGAAGGCAAACCATCCCATCACAGCGCTGAGCGTGTTTGCCCAGAGGTCTTCGGTCGCGAAGGTGCGATAGGCGCACGGCATAATCCCGAAAATGCCTGTAAGCTGACTGGTCTCAATCGCCATAGATGTTCCAAAGCCAATCGCAAGCGCTGTCCATAATCCATGACGCCAGCCCGCCCGCAGGAAGAATGCGCACGGGGCGAGCATGAACAGGTTGAGCCCGAATTGCACCGCCGTGCCGGAGGTGATGATGCGTACAAGATCAATCTCGCCGCGACGCTCGATATGTAGGTTCAACTGGTTCCAAGTGTGGAGGACGTCCATATTTCGCCGTGCCCGCCAAGGAAACTCGCAATATGCCTCGAAGTCATCCGGAATAGGAAAATGGGTGACAAAGATGACCATGCACAGCGTTACAACCAATCCCGCCCAGGCGAGCTTGCGCAGGTGAGGCTCTGCGCGGTCGCGATGCTGAGGAAGGACGCGCCACGCAACCGCAATTGCGAGCATGATCAGTGATGCCGCAAAAACTCCTGCCACAAATATATAGAAATAGAGCTTCAAACGCCGTTCATCCCGCCTGTCCGTTTAGTCGTTTGGACGGAATTTGAGGCGCTATCAAGGCGCAGGGATCAGATGATGATCGGCGTGCGGTTCAAGCCGGTTTTTTGCACGCGACCAGAGCTTTTCATGCACAGTGTAGGCAATGGTCTGCACGAAGGGTTCGATCAGGCCGATGGCTAAGGCCGCATGCCAGTTGCGGGTTAATGCAAAGGCAACGGCAATGGCGACGGTCAGGTGCATCAGGCCATAGGTAATTGTTTTCAACATTCTGGTTCGTCCTTGCATGATAAAGCAACGAACTGAATGTGGGTTAGTTGCGAATAATTCTCAAATTGATAATTGCGATACCAGCTATAAAGCTTTTCTTAGTGTGAGATTGATCCGCCCGCCCTGTTTAAGAAGCGAGGACGTGCCGGGATAAATCCGGTCTATGCCATGATAGGCGAGACGGTCTGATCCGCGAAGGATCATCACATCGCCGGATCTCAGCTTGAATGACTGGGTTTTGCCGCCGCGCGTTGTCTGGCCAAGGCGGAAGAGGGCGGTGTCTCCCAGAGAGATAGACAGCACCGGAATGGTCAGGTCCTGCTCGTCTCTATCCTGATGCAGCCCCATTTTGGCGTCCGCAGGATAATAATTGCAGAGGCAGACATCCGGCAGAGGGGCGTCGGGTAAGAGGCCCGTCCAGACGTTGAGGATGCTTTGCGGAATATCCGGCCATGGACTGCCGGTTTCAGGATGGGCCCGCTGATAGCGATAGCCTTTGGCGTCACTCATCCAGCCTGCAGCGCCGAAATTAGTCATGCGCACAGACATGGATTTTCCCGTACGAGGCATTGTGGGTGTATAAAGCGGGGCTTCGGGAATCCGGGCGCGTATGTCTTCCAGCAGCAGATTCTGATCCTTTGTGCTCACGTGTTGTGAAAAAAATTGTGTTCCGTTTGGCCGGATTTCCATGGATTTTCCGCTGATTTTTATCGCTATTCATAAAGATAGAGCGCTCTACCGAGCCGTCACCCGGAAATTTCACAATTTCGCGAGGTCAAAATGCATTGACGCCTTGAGCCTTTCGAATCTTTTCCCATATCCAGCCAGAAGCCTGAGGAGTTCGCTCTTCACGTATCCGTAGAGTCATCGGGCTTAGGCGCTGCTTGCAGGCCATCCAACAGGCCGGATGACGGCTAACCAGAGGATTGTAGAATGGGAAAAATTATTGGTATCGACCTTGGTACGACAAACTCCTGTGTCGCCGTTATGGACGGCAAGGATGCCAAGGTAATTGAAAACGCTGAAGGTGCACGCACAACGCCATCCGTTGTCGCTTTCGCTGAAGGTGGTGAACGTCTGATCGGCATGCCTGCACGGCGCCAGGCCGTCACCAACCCTGAGCAGACCTTCTTTGCGATCAAACGTCTGATCGGTCGTGCACACGGCGATCCGACTGTTGAGAAAGACAAGAAGCTCGTTCCTTACGAGATCACAAAAGGTCCAAGCGGCGACGCATGGGTCAAAGGTCGTGACAAAGACTACTCCCCGCAGGAAGTTTCATCTTTCATTCTGACAAAGATGAAAGAGACAGCAGAAGCTTATCTCGGTGAGAAAGTTACGCAGGCCGTGATCACGGTTCCAGCTTACTTTAACGACGCTCAGCGTCAGGCTACGAAAGACGCTGGTAAAATTGCCGGTCTTGAAGTTCTGCGCATCATCAACGAGCCGACAGCCGCTGCGCTGGCTTACGGCCTCGACAAAGCGTCTGAAAACAAAACGATCGCAGTTTATGACCTCGGTGGTGGTACATTCGACGTATCCATCCTCGAGATCGGTGACGGCGTGTTTGAAGTTCTGTCTACAAACGGCGACACTTTCCTTGGCGGTGAAGACTTCGACATTCGTATCGTCGACTATCTGGCTGATGAGTTCAAAAAAGAGAACGGCATCGACCTGAAAGCTGACAAAATGGCGCTTCAGCGTCTGAAAGACGAAGCGGAGAAAGCCAAAAAAGAATTGTCTTCTGCGTCTCAGTACGAAGTGAACCTTCCGTTCATCACGGCTGACGCAACAGGTCCGAAACACCTCAACATCAAACTCTCCCGTGCGAAGTTTGAGAGCCTTGTTGATGACCTCGTGAAGCGCACAATCGAGCCATGCAAGAAAGCGCTTGCTGACGCAGGCAAATCCGCTGGCGAAATCGACGATGTGGTTCTCGTTGGCGGTATGACGCGTATGCCAGCGGTTCAGGAAGCGGTGAAGAAATTCTTCGGTCGCGAGCCGCACAAAGGTGTGAACCCTGACGAAGTTGTTGCGCTCGGCGCGGCAATTCAGGCGGGCGTTCTGCAGGGCGATGTGAAAGACGTTGTTCTTCTCGACGTCACACCTCTGTCCCTTGGTATCGAAACACTTGGCGGTGTCTTCACACGTCTGATCGACCGTAACACGACAATCCCGACGAAGAAGTCTCAGGTCTTCTCTACAGCTGACGACAACCAGCCAGCTGTGACGATCCGCGTCTTCCAGGGCGAGCGTGAAATGGCTGCCGACAACAAAATGCTCGGCCAGTTCAACCTTGAAGGTATCCCGCCAGCACCGCGCGGCATGCCGCAAATCGAGGTTACGTTCGACATTGACGCCAACGGCATCGTGAACGTGTCTGCGAAAGACAAAGCGACCAACAAAGAGCAGAAGATCACCATTCAGGCGAATGGCGGCCTTTCTGACGACGAGATCAGCCAGATGATGCAGGAAGCGGAAGCAAACGCTGACGCGGACAAGCAACGTCGTGAACTTGTTGAAGCGAAAAACAACGCTGAAGCGATGGTCCACTCTACCGAGAAACAACTCGCTGAACATGGCGACAAGGTAGACGCATCTATCAAGAGCGACATCGAAGCCGCTATGGCTGACCTGACAAAAGCCGCTGAGAGCGAAGATCTGGAAGACATCCAGGCTAAAACTCAGGCGCTGATGCAGGCAAGCATGAAGCTCGGTGAAGCGATTTACGCTCAGCAACAGTCTGAGGGTGAAGCGGCAGCGGCTGCAGACGCAGCAAGCGACGCGGCAGATGACGATGTCATCGACGCTGACTTCGAAGATGTCGGCGACGACAAGAAGTCTGCCTAACCTGCCTTAGCTGACGCTAAATAGGAAAACGACATGGCCAGCCTGAAACATGTGACCTTCATTGTTCCGGTGCTGGCCTTGTCATTTTTCCAGCCAGCGATGGCTCAACGATCGCTGGATGCAGATGATGCCGCCTTGTGTTCGGCGGCCCTCGATCTCGCGCGCGGCTGGCCCGGCATGATGATTTCGCAGCACGCGAAATATGTTCAGGCTTCGGACTGGTTTCAGACGCAGGGTATCGCGGCAAATGAGATTTATTTCGAGAATCAACTCGAACTCTACATCGCAGCGCTGACAGAAGCGCGCGACTCCGGCGACACGCAATTTCGTACGGTCGTCGAGGGATGTGAGACTTATTACGATACGAGCCGTACCGACTGATCGGCCTCGTTTCCATCAGGGAATGACCAATGTCTGACCGGAGTTATTATGACATTCTCGGCGTAGCCAAGGATGCCGACGAAAAGCAGATCAAGAGCGCCTATCGCAAGCTGGCCATGAAATTTCACCCGGACCGCAATCCGGATGATCCTGAAGCTGAAGCGAAGTTCAAAGAGGCAGGCGAAGCTTATTCTATCCTGTCGGATGGCGATAAGCGCGCAGCCTATGATCGTTATGGCAAAGCAGCCTTTGAACAAGGCGGCGGGGGCGGCAATCCGTTCGGTCAGGGTGTCGACCCGGGCGACATTTTTGGCGATATTTTCTCTGAATTCTTTGGCGGAAGCCGAGGCGGCGGACGCGCTCAGGCACGCGGTCAGGATCTGCGTTACGACCTTGAAATTTCACTGGAAGATGCCTTTAACGGCCGCGATATGGAAATCACGCTGCCGGGCAAGGAAGCGTGTGACCGTTGTGACGGGCAGGGCGCTGAACCGGGCACACAGCCAGAAACCTGCACGACCTGTCATGGCCGTGGCCGCGTCCGCGTGCAGCAGGGCTTTTTCACAATGGAACGTGGCTGCCCGAAATGTGCAGGCCGTGGAACCGTAATCAAAGATCCGTGCCGCCAGTGTGCGGGCCAGGGCTATGTTCAGACAGAGCGGACGCTTTCCATTAATATTCCAGCGGGTATTGAAAGCGGACAGCGCATCCGTCTCTCAGGCGAGGGTGATCCGGGCGGACCGGGCGTCGTGCCGGGCGATCTCTACATTTTCGTAGAAGTCCTCGACCATGAAATCTTCGAACGTGACGGACCAAACCTCTACTGCCGTGCACCGGTGACAATGGTCACCGCGGCGCTTGGCGGCGATATTGAAATCCCAACCGTTGAAGGGGGCCGTTCGCGTATTACCATCCCGGAAGGCGCGCAGACAGGCCGCCGTATGCGCCTGCGCGGTAAGGGCATGACATCGCTTCGTGGTGGCCCGCGCGGTGACCTCTATGTCGAACTGTTCGTGGAAACACCGCAAAAGCTGACAGCACGTCAGAAAGAACTCATGCGCGAGTTCTGCGATGAATCCGGTGAAGACTGTAACCCTGAGAGCAACGGCTTCCTTGGCAAGGTCAAACGGTTCTGGGACGATCTGACGGACGCTGACGAAGCCCGTTAGAATGTCAGTCAGGAGGGCGGCCGGTTCGTGCTGCCCTTTCACTTTGCATTCGCGAAAAATTCAAATGAACCCGCTTGGCGTTGAGGCGTTTGTCTGACTAGATTTCTACGTCGTTCAAAGCCTAAGGGGGCATCAGATGAACCTTCTCACAAAACTATCCGTCAGCGCGCTGGCACTTTCCGTAGTGGCTTGTGCAGGCGAAGAGACGCTGCCACCTGCGCCGGAAGCTGTTGTTGAAGCTGAACCAGCTGCTGAGCCAGCAGTGGCAGAAGCCGAAGCGTCAGAGGTCATGTCAGACGATGTGCTGGCGTTCGAAATTGGCGAGATCAATGCGCTTGCGCTGACAGACGGCCAGTTCACCATGCCGGTCGATCAGTCGCCATTCGGTGCGCAGCCGCTTGAAGATGTGGTTGAAGCGCTCGATGAGGCTGGTCTTGAAAGCGATACGCTTAGCCTCTCTCTCCACCCAATGCTGCTTGATGGCACAATCCTGTTCGACACGGGCACAGGTGGTCCGCCTGCTGGCGGTCTGATGACGTCTCTGTCTGATGCAGGCGTCGAGCCAGCTGATATCACAGACATTTTCATCTCTCACTCGCACTTTGATCATGTCGGCGGGCTGATCACCTCCGAGGGTGAGCCAGCCTTCCCGAACGCGACAGTTCGTATGTCTGTTGAAGAGTGGGACTTCATGCAGACGAATGAAGAACAGGCGGCAATTGTCGCTGCGGTGTCTCCGATGGTTGAAACCTTCGAGGCCGGCACAGCAGACATTCTGCCGGGCATTACTTCGCTTGATACGCATGGCCACACACCGGGCCATTCCGGTTTCCGCATCACTTCTGGCGAGGAAACGCTGCTTTATGTTGGCGATTCCATGCACCACTTTGTGCTGTCTGTCGGTCATCCGGGCTGGACAATTGCGTTTGATATGAACGAGCCGGTTGCGCGCGAAAGCCGTGAGGCGCTGCTCGCCGAACTGGCAGAGACAGGTGAAACCATCTTTGCCTATCACTTCCCGTTCCCGGGCATTGGCCATATTGAAACGAGCGATGATGGCTTTGTCTTCGTAGAAGACTAAGCGCTTAACGCTTGAATTTAGGGCTGATGGGAGTGCCGATCCGGTCATTTCCATCAGTCCGATTCGCCGGACATTAAGCTTCTCAGCCTAAAATTCTGACCAGACATCAGGAGTGTGACCGTGGCTGATACCGCTATTCAGAACCAATATGTGAGCAAGCTGGCACTTTATCGTGGCCTGATTGCGTTGGCATGGGCTGATCACGAGCTGCATCCGGATGAGAAATCCACACTCCACGAGATCATCGACAATCATCACGGTCTGAGCGCTGAAGATCGCACCCAGCTTCACGGTGAAGTGGATCAGCCGGTTAAGCTATCCAGCGTCTGGCCGGACATTACCGATCCGCAGGACCGCGCCCGCCTGATTGATATGTCGAATGTCATCTTCCAGCAGGACAATGACTTTTCCGACGCTGAACGTGATCTTATCGAGCGCTTCCAGATCAAACATCTCGCGAGCATTGATATCGGCTCGGTCACGGCTGACCTTGAAAGCTTCTCTGAAGAGCAGGCACGCTTGCGTAAGAAAGAATCTGATGAAATCAAAGAGTGGGCGAGCCAGTACGGTTTGTTGGGCTCACTCAAACGTGCCTTTGAGACGAAGCTGTTTTGATCAAACGTCTGATTGACTTGCGCTGAGGCTGGGCTTCTATAGCGCCATGTCTGAAACTGCCCCTGTACATATCGCTGTATCTGGCGCCGCTGGCCGCATGGGCCGCGCGCTTTCCATGCTTACGATTGACGATCCGTCTCTGAAGCTGGTTGGTGCAACCGAAGCACCTGCATTCCACGACCTTGGTAAGGATATTGGCGAGCTTCTGGGCAAGGGCACAACCGGCGTTGCGCTGATGTCTGACGTCAATGCGGCCGCAGGCGATGCAAGCTGCTTTATCGACTTTACCCGCCCGAAAGCGACGCTTGCAGCGATGGACGCGCTTAAGGGAACGCGTGTCCGTTGCGTCGTCGTTGGCACAACCGGCATGTCGGATGAGGAAATTACCGCCTTACAGGGGTATTCTGATCGCTACGCGATCATCTATTCGGGGAATTATTCGCTCGGTGTGAATATGCTCGCGGCGCTTGTCGAGCGCGCGGCGAAATCTCTCGGTGAAGACTGGGATATTGAAATCCTTGAAACCCACCACCGTCACAAGGTTGATGCGCCGTCCGGGACCGCGCTTCTCCTCGGCGAAGCTGCTGCTGATGGCCGCGATGTTGATCTGAAGGATGTGCGCCTTGCGCCCTATGACGGGATCACTGGCGAGCGTCCTGCAGGCAAGATCGGCTTTTCTGTACGCCGCTCTGGCGGCGTGATCGGTGAGCATGAAGTCAGCTTCGGCTCTGAAGAAGAAACGCTTACGCTCGCGCACTCTGCACTGAACCGGAACGTGTTTGCGCGCGGCGCATTGAAAGCCGCTAAATGGGGCGCGGACCAACCGGCAGGCTGGTATTCCATGAAAGATGTTCTTGGCCTGTGAGTGATATCTGCTTCCAGCCGGCATGGCGCCAGATGGAGGCGCTGAACCTCGGTACGATTACGAGCGTCGAGCTTCTTAATCTGCATGTGGATCAGTTCAATCGCGTCAACAAAACCATCAACGCCGTTATCAAGACTGATCTGGAGCGCGCGCGTCAGCACGCTAATGCTCTGGACCGGATGCGCGCGGATGGCAAAATTCTAGGCCCTTTGCACGGCCTACCCATGACGATCAAAGACACGTTTGACGTTGATAATATGCCCGCGACTGCCGGTGCGCCCGAATTTGCAAACCGCGCACGCCCTGTAGAAGACGCGAATGTTGTCATGCGGGTCAAGGCATCTGGTGGTCTCATCTGGGGCAAGACCAACGTGCCTTATCTTGCGGGAGAGTGGCAGTCGTTTAACCGCCTCTTCGGGCAGACGAACAATCCTTACAATCTGGATGTAACGCCAGGCGGGTCATCTGGCGGATCGGCCGCCGCGCTCGCATCCGGCATTACGCCGGTCGAGATTGGCTCTGACATTGGGGGATCTCTGCGTATTCCGTCTCACTTTACCGGTGTTTGCGCGCTAAAGCCGACTTTCGGTCTTGTCTCCCAGCATGGCCATGTGCCGCCGTCGCCTGAATATGCCGGTGAAGTGGACTTGAATGTTGTCGGGCCGATGGCGCGCACCGTGCGTGACCTTAAGATCATGCGCTCTGTCATTCAGGCGGGTGCGACGGCCACGCAGAGCGGATTTGCGCTGTCACTTGAAAACAAGCGGCTCGCCGTCTGGTCCGAGCAGGAAGAATGGCCGTTGTCGACTGCTGTGCAGGAGGTGATTTCCAGCGCGGTCCGTGAGCTTGAAGCTTCCGAAGCCGAAGTTGTGCGCGTGAAGCCTGATGTCGATCCTAAAGAGCTGATGGACGTTTATCTGGGGCTGCTCATACCGGTTGTCGCGATGGATATGCCGCAGCTTCGTTCCGTCGGCCTGAAGCTGCTTCGACCGATCCTGAAACGACTTCAGAAGTATGAGAAATCCCAATTCACTGATGGCAACTGGGCGGTTAAGGCGACGCTGTCCCATCATGAGTGGATGCAAATCGATGGTCGCCGTGCCGCGCTGAAACGTATCCTGCGTGACTTCTTCAAATCCTATGACGCGCTCATCATGCCGATTTCTGCGACGCCTGCGATTCCGCACAATACGCGCGGCACGGTGCTGGAGCGCTTCATCACCTTTGATGGGAAGTCGCACCCTTATGCGACGCATCTGAACTGGATTTCGCTTGCGTCGGCGCTCCACCTTCCGGCTGTCTCTATTCCTGCCGGGCGTACGCCGTCAGGTCTGCCGGTCGGCATTCAGATTATTGGCCCGCAAAACTCTGATGCGCGTCTTCTTGATATCGCCGAAGCAATTGAAGGGCTTCTCGGGGGTTACCGAAGGCCCACGACTGATCTAGGTGTCTATTAGAAACGACAGATCAGGGGAGAGATCATGCAGGACCGTGTAAAGCCGCTCGAAGGTGTTCGCAATTTTCGTGACTTTGGCGGGTATGACACCCCGACAGGGCGTGTGCGTTCCGGTCTGCTGTTTCGCTCCGGCCATTATAACGAAGCGACGGATGACGATCTTGCCTTTCTGAACGGGCTGAATGTCACCTTCCACGTAGATCTCCGACGCCCCGACGAGCGCGACCGCCAGCCGAATAAATGGCCGGCTGAACATGTGCTGCGGGTCTCAACAGATGGCGGACGCCAGGAAACACCCGCTCATGTCGCAGCGCTTACGCAGGATAACGTGACGCCTGATTCCATCGAAACCTATATGACCAACTATTATCGTGAGGCGCCGTTCAAGGATCACCATATCGAGCTGTTCCGACAATGGTTTGACGGGATCGAAAAGGCTGATGGCGCGTCTGTTGTTCACTGCGCAGCCGGTAAGGACCGGACGGGCATTATCTGTGCGCTCACCCACATTCTGTTCGGCGTGAACGAGCGCGATATGTTTGAGGATTATGACCTCACCAATCGCGCTGTAGACATTGAGAAATTCCTGCCTCTGGCGAGCGAGCGCTTCAACAAAATGCTCGGCACCAATCACGAAACCGACGTGTTCCGGCCATTCATGGGGGTGCGCAATGTCTATCTTGAGAATGCGCTGGAAGTGATGAGCGATGCGCATGGCTCGCCGCGCAATTACATGACCGAAGTTCTGGGTGTGAATGAAGAACGCGCAGACACGATCCGTCGCAAATACATTGAGGCCTGATCGGGCAGCGATATAATTCTGGTCATCCCTTACAATTTGTAGTCTCCTTGTTGAAAAGCGGAAAACCGCTACCGAGGGAGAAGACATGACCGAGATGAAAGAGGAGGGCGTCCGCCCTGCAATGGCGGCTGCCGTGGATGGCGATTTGCCAAGTTCGGTCGCGCCGGAAGATCGCGGTGGTGTCTGGGACAAGCCAGCGCTTGGCTGGGTCATCTTCGAGTTCGCCCGCAATCCTTATTATCTCCTCGTCATTATTTACATTTTCGCGCCTTATCTTGCGGGTATCGTCGCGGCTGATGCCGTTGCGCGCGGTGAGTTTGCCGGTCTGGATACCTCGCAGATTGGCGACGCCGCCAGCGCGTATGGTCAGGCCTTTGTGGCAGGCGTGACCAAATGGGCCGGATTTGCCGCTGCGATCACTGCGCCCATTCTAGGTGCCACGCTGGATCGGGGCGGGCGTCGCAAACCGATCATGATGGTGTTTCTGGGCCTTCTGGCGCTCATGTCCTTCAGTCTTTGGTGGACAATGCCAGGTGAAGCTGGCCTGCCATATTGGGCGGTCGGTCTGGCGCTGATCGTTGCTGCGGTCAGCTATACCTATTCAGAGGTCACCCATAACGCGATGCTGAAAGATGCGGCGCGCCCGGAGCTTCTGCCAAACGTATCGGGTAATGGTCTGGCGCTGGGCAATCTGGGCGGCACAATTGCCATGCTGCTTATTGTATTCCTGATCGCGATGCCGGGCGAGTTCGGCTGGCCGCTTTCTGCGCCAATCTTCGGCTTCGATGTGTCTGAACAGCACCAGTTCCGTATTGCAGGTCCGCTCGCCGCAATCTGGCTCCTTGTGTTTGTCGGTCCATTCTTCCTCTGGTCGCCGGACGCAGGCAAGAAAGGCGCGAGCTGGTCGAAGGCTGCCAAAGAAGGTCTTGCCGGACTGTTTCAGACGCTGAAACGGGCAAGCCATTACAAAGAGACGATGAAGTTTCTGATTGCCCGCATGATCTATGCAGACGGCATGGCGGCACTTCTTGCGCTTGGTGCCGTTTATGTAGCCGGCGCACTGAACTGGAATTTTCAGGAGCTGGTCGGCTATGCGATCTGGCTCTCAATCTTCGGCACGTTTGGCGGTTTCCTTGGCGGAATGATGGATCGCAGACTGGGTGTCAAAACCTCTCTTCTGATCGAGCTGATCGCGCTTGTGATCGTTCTAGTCGGCCTGATTTCTATCACCGAAGAATCTATTTTCTTCGGCCTGGTAGAGTCGCGTCAGCTCGTCGACTGGCCGGTATATTCCCATCTGCATGACTGGGCTTATCTGGGCGTAGCCGGTTTTCTGGCTGTGTTCGCAACAGCCTGCATCTCGTCCTCGCGCTCCATGCTTGTTGCAATGGCGCCGAAGAAGATGATCGGGGAATTTTTCGGCCTGTACGCGATTGCGGGCACGATCACTGTCTGGCTCGGCCCGCTGCTCGTGGAAACCTTCACGCGCATGTTCAATTCCCAGCGCATTGGCATGGCAACGATCAGCGTGCTCTTCCTGTTTGGTATCGTCGTTATGCTGACCGTGAAATATCAGAAGGGCCAGCAGAACGATTAAGGCTTAGTCGGCATCCAGTTCGACAACATCCACACGGCGCGGACGCAGATAGAACGTCTCGTTCAGGTTCTGCGCCGATGGCAGGAAATAGCCGAGTGTCGAATTATAATTATAGAGCACTTCTGCCATGACGATGCTGTCGCCGTTTTGCAGAAGATTGTTCGGTACATCGACATTCGTTCCTGGCGCATAGGCCGTCATATTTTGTGCTTCTGACCAGATGACTTCATTCTTGCCATTAATGCGCTGAATGCTGGTCACACGCATTTGCGCCTGTGTGCCATCATAAGGCTGGAAGAGGGCACGTGAGGCGGCGAAGATATCGTTCACCTCTGTTGGCGTGAGAACTGTGCCGCGTGCTGTCAGATCGCCGAGCGCACTCGCTGTGTGCGTCACCTTACGGTCTACGGCCATCAGGAATGAAACCTCGATTGATCCGAAATAGAGCGTCGCAAAGACAGGCAGGATCAGCGCGAACTCGACAGCGGACACACCGTCGCGATTGCGGCAGAAATTGCGGAGACGGGAAAGGAAACCGGTCGTTTTCATGGTCTAGTCTCCGAACGGCTCATTGCGGAAGGCAACGCTGGCCTGAAGCAGGCGGCGGTCACCATTCATGTTGGACAGGGGGGCGCCGATAACCGGCGTAATGATCTGCCATTCATAGAAGACGCGGGCGAGCACGATGTCATTGCCCTGACCGGCGTCGAACTGAAGATCGTCGTCATTCACGTCGCCATCCTGAAGCGGGTCATTGCCTTGCGCCCCACCAAAATCGTCGAACACACGTACGTCCACCTTCAGGCGGTCGTCACAATCGAGAATGCCGAACGTGGAATCGCAGACGAGTGCTTTGAACGAGTCCGCGCTTGCGCCGGATTGTTGAAGTTCACCTGTACGGATGCGGCGCGCAGCTTCGGCGGCGCCATGTTCAAGTGTCGTCATGGCGATGAAGATCATGCAGATTTCAAACAGACCGATGAGCAGCACGAAGAATGGCGCGGCAACGAGCGCGAACTCAACTGCGTTTGCACCTGAGCGATCACCGGCAAACCGGCGTAGCAATGCGCTATTCGCCAGTCTATTAGATCCGGTTTTTGAAAGTATCCCGCTTACGCGCAACTGAACGTCCTCCTAGCGTTGAGGGTTCAGCCTAGCGAAACTTGTTTTGCGCCGGGTTTCGTCGATTGATGAAATTTACGGGAAAGCCCGAAATTACTGACCCGCGTCGCGCGCCTGAGAGATGATTGACTGATAGTAATCAGCATTGTCACCAATGTTTGGCGAGGCCTGACAATTTGGCGTGCAGTCCATGGAATAATCGCTGCCCGCGCGGTTCACGCGAAGACGTGTCGGAGACGCATCGACAACATGGATGGTGGTGTCGACCACGACATTACCAAGCGTATCGATGACATGCAGGCTGGTTGAACCATACGCCTTGCCTGTAACAAACAGAGTGTTCTGGTCGTGCACGATGACGTCCGCAATGCGCGATGTGCCGATGGAGATGCCAGCAATATTGTCTGACATGATCAGAGGAATGGATTCTTCAAGCTGAACGATAACCGGCCCGACTTCCTGTCGTGGTGCTTCGATAACCTGCTGAACAGGGCCGCCTTCACCTGCAATTGCCAGAGGCGCTGCAACACTGAGTAAAACCGTCATCAGAATGTGCTTCATAACGCACTGCTCCCATTACACGCGTGCGAGAATAAACTGAGAGCATTGACCGAATACTAACAGAATGGGTGTGATGCTCTGTATGTGCAGGCGTCTGGTGTGCCGGTTTTATGGTAAACCAAAAGCTTAACGGACCCCCTGAAACTTTCTGGTCCGGTGAACTTCGTTTTCATCTCAATCGCATAGTCTGATTTTCGACCCGGGGACGAACACACGTTGACGGGCCATCCTTGCCTATGTGGGAGATAGAAATGAAAAACATCGTACGTTTTCTTAAAGACAAATCTGGTGCAACTGCAATTGAGTATGGCCTGATCGCTGCGCTCATCGCTGTTGCTGTTATTTCTGGCGTTACCGCTCTCGGTACAAACGCTGGTACGACATTCAGCACAGTTGCTGCTGAAATGGCTTAATAGCCAGGCAGTCAAATTTGTGAATTTCGCAGGTTTACAGGAAACCGTCGGGCATCTCGCCCGGCGGTTTTTTGCTGCGCGCTATCTGGCTCGAACTGAACATGGCTAAGAAGCGCGGCGAACTCGTTCGAAAGCCTCAACAATTCATTCAGTAATTCTTGTCACCTTATTCTTTGAAACGACAGGGATAGGACATGTTGGCTTCGGTATTAATCGCGCTTTTTCTTGCGGGACTTATCTTTGGTGCGCTGCACGATGTAGCGAGCATGACCATTCCAAACTGGCTCTCAATTGCTTTTGCAGTTCTTTTTCCGGTGGGAGCGTTAATTCTCGGCGTGCCTCTGGTAACAATTGGCTGGCATATACTTGCCGGTTTCATTGCGCTCCTCATCTGTTTCGGCCTGTTTTCGATCGGCGTGTTTGGTGGCGGTGACGCAAAACTTATCCCGGCTGTGATGGTCTGGGTCGGTCCGGCCGGCGCAATGGCTTTTGTTTACGGCCTCGCGCTGACAGGCGGCCTGCTAGCAATACTGATTCTCATGTCACGCCGGTTTGTGCCCGCTCAGGCGGTTCCGGGCTTTCTTCAGAGGTCGGTCGTCGAAGGCCCTGGCATTCCATATGCTGTCGCAATTGCGTTCGGCGGCGTCTGGGCGATCCCGGCCAGCCCGGTTCTGTTTCAAATTTTCAGTGCCTCGGCGCTCAATTCGTTAACCATGCTTTAGCTGCATTGTGTTCTTTTTGGTGAAGTTTTCGGGAAATTGCCCGTAAGGAGTGGTCTCTGTGTCCTTAATGCGAATTCTGATTTTGGTTGTGGCAGGCGGCGCTGCGCTGGTTGCTGCAATGCTCGTTCGTGGGATGGGACAGCAAGAAGCTCCGCCTCAGATTGTGCAGGTTGTCGAACAGCTGGCAGAGCCTGAGCCGCAAATTCCTCTGACACAGATTCTCGTCGCGTCCAGCGATATGCCGCTCGGTCACCGGATCGCACCAAACGATCTGACATGGCAGGACTGGCCGGAAGCACACCTCAACGACACATATTTCGTCTCTGAAATGTCGCCGGATGCAATCACAGAGCTCGCAGGCTCTATCGTGCGTACACCGATTTACTCCGGTGAGCCGATGATCGAGCGCAAAATCGTTCGTCCGGGTGAAAACGGCTTCATGGCTGCAATCCTGAATGATGGCATGCGCGCTGTCGCCGTTGAGATTTCGGTCGAGACAGCTGCTGGTGGCTTTATTCTTCCGAATGACCGCGTTGATGTCATTCTGACTTACGACATCGAGGTTGCCGAAGGTGACATTCTTGTAGAGCGCCCATCCACGCAAACTGTCCTCCAGAACGTACGCGTTCTTGCGATCGACCAGAACTTTGCTGAAACCGAAGATGAAAGCGTCGTTGTCGGCACGACCGCGACGCTGGAACTTGAGCCGCGCCACGCAGAAGTTCTCATGCTGGCAACCCGAATGGGCGATATCTCGCTCACCCTTCGCGGTGTCGCTGAAGCACAGCGATCAGGCCAGGGCGTCATCGCAACAAATAACATTCAAGCCGCGGAGGACGCCTCCGGCAGCGTCCGAATATACCGAAGCGGCAATACCGAGCACATGAATATCGGGGGCTCTCAATGATCGGGAAGTCTATCTGGCCTGCACTCGCGGGCCTCATCGCCATCAGCCTTCCACTTGTGCCGCCTGCTGCGGCACAAAACGTCGTTCAGGTAAACATCTCGCAGTCCGGCGCAAACCCAGTAACGCGAGACCTTCTCCTGCCAGTGAACAAATCCTCGGTTGTGGAACTGTCCATCCCTGCTGCGGATGTCATCATCACAAACCCGGATATCGCTGACGCAGTCGTGCGTACACCGCAGCGCGTGATTTTCCGCGGCGTGAGCACAGGCGAAACGAACGCGTTCTTCTTTGATATTCACGGTAACCAGCTTCTGGACCTGCAAATTCGCGTCGAACAGGACCTGTCCGGTCTCGCTGATCTCTACACACGTTTGCTTCCAGATGCGTCGATCACCGCTGAAGCGTCTAATGGCGCGATCATTCTGACAGGCCGCGTATCAAGCCTGTCTGAGGCCCAGCGCGCGGTTGAGCTTGCGCAGAACTTTATCGTTCAGTCGCCAGCGGGCGGTGCAGCGGCTGCGGGCGGTGAAGGCGGTATGATGATGTCGTCTGGAGACACTGGCGGCGGTCAGGTCATCAACCTTCTCAATATCGACGCCAATGACCAGGTTATGCTGCAGGTTCGCATCGTTGAGATGCAGCGCACGCTGACCCGTCAGATCGGTGTGAATCTCAACAGCACGCACAATTATGGCGACTATGTTGACCCGGTTCAGACGTTTATGACCGACGGCAATGGCAATCTGGTGCTCGACACTAGTGGCAATCCTATCGGCCAAACGGTCTATGACGGTTATTTCACTGGCGGTTCGTCTACCTCTACAAGCAACGCGTTTAACGTGGCCGGTCGCGCGCTTGGCGGTCTTGCTATGGCAGGCAGCCTTGCAAACTTTGTTGGCCCACGTGGCTCTGAAGTGCTTCAGAACTCTATTGGCGCAAACATTCAGGCGCTTGAGCGTATCGGCCTTGTGCGCACGCTTGCCGAGCCGAACCTGACTGCGATTTCCGGCGAATCTGCACGCTTCCTTGCGGGTGGTGAGTATCCGGTTCCGGTCGGTCAGGACGAAACAGGTAACGTGCAGCTCGAGTTCAAACCGTTCGGTGTTGGCCTCGCCTTCACACCGGTTGTCCTCTCCGAGGGCCGTATTTCGCTTCGTATTTCTACAGAAGTTTCTGAGCTGACACAGGAAGGTGCGTTCGCGCCGCAATCTGTTGCCGGTACCGATGCGAACGGCAATGTCACAACAGTTCAGACAATCAACATTCCGGCGCTGAGCGTTCGCCGCGCGGAAACAACGGTCGAGCTTCCTTCTGGTGGTTCAACCGTGATTGCGGGCCTCATTCAGGAAGAAACCAAGCAGTCCATGGACTCGCTTCCTGGCATTAACAACATTCCGGTTCTCGGCGCGCTCTTCCGTTCGCGCGACTTCCAGAATGACGAGACTGAGCTGGTTGTCATCGTGACGCCTTATCTGGTCGACCCGACTGACCCGAACCGTCTGCGCACGCCTGATGAAGGCTATTCAACGGCTGGTCCGGCTGCGGGCTTCTTCCTTGGCCGTCTTAACGACGTTTACTCCGTCCCTGGCGCTTCTGTTGAAGGTGAAAACTTCGACGCGCCGGTCGGGTTCATCATCGAGTGATTGGAGACATAAAGATGCGATTTTCACATTATCTCATCGGCGCTGCCGCCCTCTCCGCACTCGCTGGATGCGCGTCGTATGACCCGATCGTTCCGGTTTCCGGCACGAATGGTCGCTATAACCACGATATCGAAGTGGTCGAAGACACAGAAGTGCTCGAGCTTCAGGCCCATTCCGGCCAGCATGGCATTCCGCAATACCGTCAGGGCGATGTTCGCTATTTCCTGTCTGAGTATGCGCGCCGCGGCCGCCGTCATGGCCCGCTGGTCGTATCAGTGCCTCAGGGCAGCCCGTATGCGTCAAGCTATGAGGCGAGCGTGAACCAGATGCTGAACCTCGCAGCTGAATACAATATCCGCGACATTGAACGCAGTGACTACAATTCCAACGGGTCACCGGAAGCGCCAATGGTTCTGGCCTTCACCGCATACCGCGCGATTGCGCCGGATTGTCCTTCGCTTGCAACGCTGAACCTTGCGGCAACGAGCTCGAATGACCCTCACCCGTCATTTGGCTGCTCTATGCGGGCAAATCTCGCGGCAATGGTTTCTGATCCGGCAGACCTTCTTGGTGCGCGTCGGTCTGATCCGGCAGATACGCTGCGCCGGATTGAGGTGCTGGATCTTTATCGTGCTGGCCAGAGCACGGCAACGGAGCGGTCTGATAGCGAAAGCGGCGCTGTCAGCACGGCTGTGGAATAGGGTTTAGGTGAGGATCGGTTGATGTCTAACAAAAGCAATCTTATCGACGATTTTGACTTTGACGATGATTTCGGTGCGGATGACAGCTTCGTGCCGGATAAGAGTTATAGCGGAAGCTCCGACTTCGGCGATGACTTCGGTGGCGACGATATGGGCTTCGAGCCTGCTTCTGCGTCTCCGGCGCCAGCGTCTGATGATGACGAGTATCGCGCGACGGTTTCTGTCGACACAGGACCATCTACATTCACTGATGAGGGCCTGACGGGCCACATCACGGTTCCGCGCATCTCGATCCATGCCTTCTGCGAACGTGCAGGTACGGCTAAAACGATTGATGCAGCCTCCCGTGACCGCCGTCTCGCGAAAGTCCATCTCGAAGTCGAAGATGGTGGCCTTGCGCGCGCAATTCAGGTTTATCAGGAACAGTCGACGCCTGACCTGCTGATCGTTGAATCCAGCCTGCCAGCCCGCGAAATGCTGGCGCAGATTGATGCGCTCGCAGAGCTTTGCGATCCGAATATTCGCGTGCTTGTGATCGGTGCGATGAATGATGTTCAGCTTTACCGTCAGCTCGTTGCGCGCGGAGTGAGCGAGTATCTCGTCCCGCCATTCCAGCCGACACAGCTCATCCAGTCAATTTCCGCGCTTTATGTCGACCCGGAGCGTCCGTTTATGGGCCGCTCGGTTGCAGTTGTTGGTGCAAAAGGCGGCGTTGGCTCGTCTACGATTGCACACAACCTTGCATGGTCGATTTCAGAGAACATCCAGATCAACACGTCTCTTGTTGACCTCGATCTTTCCTGGGGCACGACAGCGCTCGATTTCAATCAGGAAGGCAATCAGACGATTGTAGACGCGCTCGGAGATCCGGAACGCGTTGATGATACGGTTCTCGACCGTCTTCTGACCAAAGCGACAGAGCGCCTGTCTCTGTTCACGGCGCCGTCTTCTCTGAACTCGGACTTCGACTTCGACGAAGAAGCTTATGATGAAGTCATCGACCGCGTTCGTCGTAATGTACCGTTTGTGGTGCTCGACATGCCGCACATCTGGTCGGACTGGAGCCGCGCAACAATGACAAATGCAGACGATGTCGTCGTTGTCTGTCAGCCGGATCTTGCCTCTCTGCGAAACGGTAAGAACATTGTCGACTTCCTGAAAAACGCGCGCAGCAATGATACGCCGCCAAAAGTTGTTCTCAACATGGTTGGCGTGCCGAAGCGTCCGGAAATTCCAGTGAAAGATTTTGCCGCGGCGATTGGTGTCGAGCCGAGCCTGGTTCTGCCGTTCGAGCCGAACCTGTTCGGTCAGGCATCCAATAATGGTCAGATGATCTCAGAGACGGACCCGACATCGAAATCGTCCGTTGGCATCGACCATCTGGCGGGTCTTCTCACGGGCCGTACGGTCGTGGAGCAGCAGGTCAGCCTGCTCAAAAAACTCATCAAGCTTGGAAAATAGGCGGACTGAATGTTCGGGAAACGCACTGACGGACCAACAAAGGCAACACCGGCTGCAGCGCCAGCGCCGCCACCTGAAAAGGTGAAGCCGGTTGCCAAGGCGCCTGAGCCGCCGCGTGCTAAGCAGCGCGTTGAGCCAAAAGCAGCGCCAAAGCCTGAACCGAAGCAAAAGCCTAAAAAAGCCAAAGAGGCGGTCGCCAAGATTGATGACCGCTCTGATGAATATTACCGCGTCAAAACCATGGTGTTTAACGCGCTGATCGACACAATCGATCTGGCGCAACTCGCCCAGCTGGACGCAGACAGCGCACGTGAAGAAATTCGTGACATCGTCGTCGAGATCATCTCGATCAAGAATGTCGTCATGTCGATTGCCGAGCAGGAAAGCCTGCTCGAAGACATTTGTAACGACGTTCTGGGTTATGGTCCGCTTGAGCCTCTGCTCGCGCGTGATGACATTGCCGATATCATGGTGAACGGCGCGGGCACGACCTATATCGAGGTCGACGGCCGTATTGAACGCACCAATATCCGCTTCCGTGACAATGCCCAGCTGATGAATATCTGTCAGCGCATCGTGTCCCAGGTCGGCCGCCGCGTCGATGAAAGCTCCCCGATTTGTGACGCGCGTCTTCTGGACGGCTCACGTGTGAACGTTATCGCCCCGCCACTGGCGCTGGATGGCCCGACGCTCACCATTCGTAAGTTCAAGAAGGACAAGCTCAAGCTCGAGAACCTCGTTAATTTCGGGTCGATCTCTGAAGCGGGTGCTGAAATCCTGCGTATTATCGGTGCATGTCGCTGTAACGTCCTGATCTCCGGCGGCACGGGTTCTGGTAAGACAACGCTTCTGAACTCGCTGACCGCGTTCATCGAGCCAAGCGAGCGTGTTATTACCTGCGAAGACGCGGCCGAGCTTCAGCTGCAACAGCCGCACGTTGTGCGTCTTGAGACGCGTCCACCAAACCTTGAGGGTTCGGGCGCGGTCAACATGCGCGATCTGGTAAAGAACTGTCTGCGAATGCGTCCTGACCGCATCATCGTGGGCGAGGTGCGTGGCCCGGAGGCGTTTGACCTCCTGCAGGCCATGAACACAGGTCACGATGGTTCCATGGGTACTCTCCACGCGAACACGCCGCGTGAGGCACTTAGCCGTGTGGAATCGATGATTACGATGGGCGGCTTCTCTCTGCCGGCGAAAACCATCCGTGAAATGATTGTGGGCTCGATCGACGTTGTCGTTCAGGCGTCCCGCTTGCGCGATGGTACGCGTAAAATCATCTCCATCACTGAAGTCATGGGCCTTGAGGGCGAAGTGATCGTCACGCAGGACATCATGAAATTCGAAGTTGATGGCGAAGATGCTGACGGCAAGATTAAAGGGGCTCACCGTGGTCTTGGGGTCGGTCGTCCACGCTTCTGGGAACGCGCACGCTATTACAATATGGAGCGTGAACTGGCAGACGCACTTGATGCGCTCGAGGGCAGCTGATCATGGATACACAAACCATCATCATCGCGGCGCTCGCCTTTTTCGCCATTGCAGGCATCGGCTTTGCGTTCTCCGGCGGACAGGATTCCGGCAAGGCCAGCAAGCGTGCGAAAGCGCTCGCTTCGACAGGCCGCGTCGACGGCAAAGCCAATGACCCGCTCGCCGCACGTCGTCGTCAGACGCAGGACATGCTCAAAAACCTGCGTGAAGGCGAGCAGAAGAAAAAGAAATCTCTCGTTCCGCAGGATATTGGGTCCCGCCTGAAACAGGCCGGTCTCGATATGAATGCGACGACATTTTATCTCGCCTCTCTGGGTGTTGGTGTCGGCCTCGGCGCGCTCGGCTTTATCCTCGCACCTGCCAGCGTCACGACGACATTCCTGGGTGAAGGCGCGCGTGTTCTGATCGCTGCGCTGTTCGGTTTCACCGGCTTTCTTGGTCTGCCGCGCTGGGTGCTCGGCTTCATGATCGCTGGCCGCCACAAAAAGATCACCAACCAGTTTGCGGACGCGCTTGATATCATCGTCCGTGGTGTGAAATCCGGTCTGCCGCTTAATGAATGCCTGCGTATTATTGCCGTAGAAAGCCCTGAGCCGCTGCGGTCTGAGTTCAAACAGATCACGGACGGCCTCTCTATGGGCCAGTCCATCTCTCAGGCGCTTGAAAAGTTTTATCGCCGCGTTCCGCTGCAGGAAGTGAACTTCTTCAACATCGTTCTGGGTATTCAGGCGCAGACGGGTGGTAACCTCTCTGAAGCGCTGAACAACCTCTCCGTGGTGATCCGTTCGCGCAAAATGCTGCGTGAGAAGATCAAGGCGCTTTCATCCGAGGCGAAAGCCTCTGCGATGATCATTGGCTGTCTTCCGATTGCCGTGATGGTGCTCGTCTACATCACAACACCAGCTTACATGATGGAATTGTTCCTGAAGCCTATGGGTAACCTGATCCTTCTGATCGGCGTTGGCCTGATGGGGCTCGGCATTTACGTCATGAAGCGCATGATCAACTTCGACTTCTAAAAGGCCGGCGTCATGGAACTGACCGACATTGCAGAATACGTCACAGACCCGGGCATGCTGGCCGCTGTTTTCGCAGCCGTTGCATGTTTTGCCACGATCCTGACAATTGCCCTGCCTGCCTTTCAGAGTGACAAGCTGGAAACACGTTTGCAGGCGGTGACGAACCGACGCGAACAGTTGAGACGTCAGAGCCGTGCGCAGCTTGAACAAAAAGGTCTGAAGCAGAACCAGGGTTCGGGCTTTATGAAGGACACAGTGGACAAGCTGGACCTTCAAAAGCTTCTCGAAGATCCGAACGTTAAGGACAAAATGGTTCAGGCAGGTCTTCGTGGCGGCGGTCCGCTTGCGACATTCTACTTCTTCCGTTTCGCGCTTCCATTTGCGTTTGCCGGTGCAGCTTTCTTCTATGTGTTTGTGCTCGGCATGGTTCAGGCCGCGCCGCAAATGCGCATCGCGATTGTCGTCTTTGCGGCTGCTGCGGGCTTCTACGCGCCGAACCTTTACCTCTCCAACCTCGCCAAGAAGCGTCAGGCGTCCATTATGCGCGCTTTTCCGGATGCGCTCGATATGATGCTCATTTGCGTGGAAGCGGGTATGTCCATCGAGATGGCGTTTGACCGTGTCGGTGGTGAGATCGGTGCAGCATCGACCGAGCTTGCCGAAGAGCTGAAGCTCACAAACGCAGAGCTTTCTTATCTGGCAGATCGCCGCGAAGCTTATGACAATCTTGCCAAACGGACCAACCATCCGGGCGTGAAAGCCGTGTGTATGGCGCTCGCTCAGGCTGAACGATACGGTACACCGCTAGGGTCTTCTCTGCGTGTTATGGCGAAAGAAAACCGTGATCTGCGTATTGCTGAGGCGGAGAAGAAAGCTGCAGCGCTTCCGGCCAAGCTGACAGTCCCGATGATTGTCTTCTTCCTGCCGGTGCTCTTCCTCGTCATCCTCGGCCCGGCTTACATCAAATTCACCGAGATGGAGCAGTAGGGCTTTACGCCCTTACTGATTTGGTAAAGACGCCGGTTAAAATTTGAACCGGCTCTATAAACGTTTGTGTGGAAATGTCCGTTAGGATGTGAAGCTGACAGGAACGGGATTTGTTAGAAGGACACTCCGTTGGATAAGTTTGCTTCCCACCTTCGTGCTGTGTACGGAATTTTCGCGACCGGCGTGATGGCGATCTTTCTGCAGGCAGCCGCCTACAGCCATAGCCTGTGGCTGGGGGACCGTACCTTCATGATTGGCCTTGTCGCGCTGACGGTTTCGGCTGCGCTTTATGCCTGTTCACGGTTTGAAAGAGTGGTGATGGCGAGCCTGATTTCCATGGTCGCATCGTTTGCGGCGCTTGCGCCATTCACCAGCTTTAACTGGCTGATCCGTAACATGTATTACGATCTGCAAATCCCGTTTTCAGATCCGGCAATTCGCGGTCCATTTGTGACTTATGTGATTGTGCCAATGGTCGTGCTGGCGATTACTTTGCCGCCTGTTATGCGCTTCTTCCGAAAAGACCGCATGCTGCCAGAGACTGTTATTTAAGTCCTATTCGTCCGTCGTGCCGCGTAGCGTAGAATAATTGCGCTGGCGCGGTGTGAGCATGGCGCGGAAATAATCGATATTGGCGTCGACCAGTTCGTCCGGCAAATCTGCAGCGCCGACATCGCGGGCCTCATCGAATTTACCCTGAATGCTCAGAACAAGCGCCAGATTCTGGCGTTCGCGCGCACCGGCTTCCGGCTGGTCCACCGCGCGGCGCAGATAGATTTCGGCTTCTTCCGGATTGCCTGTCAGCGCGAGTGACAGCCCCAGATTAGACAAAGCAGCAGCCGAATTCGGATCACGTTCCAGAACGCGGCGATAGGTATTCTGTGCTTCACGGTGACGGCCTGTCTGGTCATAGGCAACGCCCAGCGCGACCGGAATGGAAAGATCATCCGGCGCGGCAACCATAGCGCGGCGCAGAATGTTTACAGAGCCGTTGGCATCTCCGCTGGTCAGAAGCGATTTACCTAAGTGAGACAGAAGCTCCGCATTGTTCGGTGCCATAGCGAGCGCCTGAGACGCGACTTCCTGCGCGCGCTGTTCACTGCCAATGGCGCGAAGTGCGCCGACAAATTCAACAGCCGCTTCCATGTCGCCAGGGCTGCGTTCGAATTCCATACCCCAGAACGTCGCTTGCGTGATCGGGTCCTGATTGCGGATGGCCTCACGCTCTTCTTCTGTCGCAGGCAGAAGGCTCTCATTGGCAACGGACTCGCGATAGGCGAGCTCTTCGTCGGTCGGGCCGTGCGCACAGGCGGCAAGTGCGCCAACACAGAGAAGAGATAGGGCTGCACGTGAGGTCTTTACGGCAAACATAGCGGACTCCAGGGAATCTAATTCCGTAAAAATCGACGATTTGCGTCAAGGATTGGTTAAGACCTGTTGATTTCTGCGCTCTTTCCCTGCCTCACGGATTGGAAGAGGGCGCGGCGCCCCCTAGATTGAACGAGAATCAAGGGAGCCATTTATGCCGACAGCTTACTTCACCGCCTCACACGCCGCCCCGATCCCTGTCGATCTCGTGACGAGTGACATTCTGGAAGATTATCTGTCGGCGCAGTCTGAGTATGCGCGCGCAGTTCTGAACGCTGAAGGCTTCAAGGCTGCAGCGGGCAATCTGGTCCGTCTGCCTGATATGACGGGCAATCTCTCCCGCATCGCCTTCGGCATGGGCGATGGCAAAGCGCCTCTGGGCGTGGCGGCGCTCTCTGCGGCTCTGAAAGGCGGCACTTACCGGTTCGACTTCATCGCAGATGGCCTTGAGACATCCGTGCTTCATGTCGGCTGGGCAGATGGCGCGTATAAATTCGACCGCTACAAGGCCCGTTCGGCTGACGCGCCCGTGCTGGTCATTCCGGATGCCGGTGAGCTGGATGCAGCTGTAAAATTTGCAGATAGCATCGAGCTGCTTCGTAATCTGGTGAACACACCGGCGCAGGATCTGTCTCCGTCCATTCTTCAGGCCGAGATTGCGAGCCTCGCTGAAGAGTTTGGTGCAGAGCTCAAATCCGTAGTGGGTGACGAGCTTCTGGAGCAGAACTACCCGATGATCCATGCGGTTGGCCGCGCAGCAGATGATGAGCCGCGCTTCATGGAGCTGACATGGGGTGATGCGTCCAAGCCGAAGCTGGCAATCGTTGGTAAGGGCATCACGTTTGATACCGGTGGTCTCGATCTGAAAACCGGTGGCTATATGCGCCTCATGAAGAAAGATATGGGCGGCTCCGCGCACGCGATTGCGCTTGCGCGTCTGGTTATGGCGCACGGCTTGCCAGTTAATCTGAAGCTCTGCATTCCAGCTGCTGAAAACGCGATTGGTGCCGGTGCCTTCCGTCCGGGCGACGTGCTGGATTCGCGCAAAGGCCTGACGGTAGAGATCGACAATACAGACGCTGAAGGCCGCCTCGTTCTGGCTGATGCGCTCACCCGCGCGCAGGAAGACGGCGAACCTGACCTGCTGATCGACTTTGCAACGCTGACAGGTGCTGCGCGTGTCGCGATGGGCCCTGAAGTTGCGCCATTCTACACTGATGATGATGCGCTGGCTGCCAGCATTGCTGATGCCTCGTCTGCGGTGGCAGACCCTGCATGGCGTATGCCGCTCTGGATGCCGTATGAGAGCATGCTCTCAAGCGATATTGCCGACTGCCAGAACTCTGCCAAAGGCCCGATGGGCGGCTCCATCACAGCTGGCCTGTTCCTGAAGAAATTCGTGGACGCGCCAAGCTGGGTGCACTGGGATGTGTGGGCATGGCGTCATGCCAAGTTCGGCAACCCTGAAGGCGCTGCCGCGCAAGGCCTTCGCGCGATGTTCGAGGTGTTGAAGACGCGCTATAGCTGATCTTTGGGTGGCTGCGGCCTTGAGTTCGTTCCGTGTTTGTCAGAGACGAACCGGAGCGAATAACTTACCAGCCGCCTCCGCCACCACCACCGCCGCCGCCGCCGGAGAATCCGCCACCACCACCGCCAGAGCTGGAGGATGGCTGAACGGATGCCGTTGCGACGCCTGAACTGATCGAGCTTTCCATGGCGCGGTTCATGGAATGGAGCGAGTGGCCCATCATATGACCGGTATACCAGCCGGGATTATAATTCCGGGCCTCTTCCGGCAGTACGTCTTCAAAGTATTTCGTCCACGGCTTTTCGACATCAAGCGCAATCGCATAGGGCAAGAGCTCTTCATATCGGGCTTTGGACATAGGCGGCAGACGGTCGCCATGCGGGTCGACCGAGTTCATCTGCGCCTTTTCGGCTTTCTCCATATAGAGCTTCAGACCGGCGATTTCAGAACGCGCTTTCTCGCCCCTCCTGGTCTGCGCGGGCATGAGATACATGAAGACCAGATTGACGATGATCAGGGCTGCAATCGCCACGGCATGCCAGACTGTCCAATTGATCGTGACCGCGAGCGCAATGCCAATTGCGATAAGGCTGGCCACCATGGAAAACAGCACATAGCCGGTGTTCCATTTGAAATACGGATTGCCGTAATCCTTGGACACTGTGGTTTTAAAATCTTTGTACGCGGTCGCAAAACCGGAGTCATATTTCTTGCCAATGGTCTTGCTGCCAGAGGTGCCCATCAGCTTATTGAGAAGCCCGCGTTGGTAAGGTGCAATCTCCGGCAATGGGCCTTCAGCATCCCCATCCTTGCGCGTGAACGTAACTTCCTTCTTTTCGGAATCGATCTCCAGATAGCCTTTTACGCCAAGGTCCATCAGGCTCGCGGTGAAGGCTTTATTGCCCTTGAAGCTGCGGTGATAGACATAGTGCGCGGCGGCTGGAGAAATGCCTTTTGGCGGGTGATAATGCGGGAAGACCGGCAGGCGGGATGCATCCCGCCCGACACGTTGCCAGGACTGGTAATAGAAGAAGACCACTCCAAAAAGAGACGCGGCCAGAAGCACGAGGCCGAGCCAGAGCTGCTGCCAGAGGTCAAACTTGTCTGCCGCTGATGGTGGATCGATCAGGCCCTTGTCGAAGGATACCGACATGGTGAAGCCTTCCTGACGGCCCAGAGCGCGGGTAATGCGCGCTTGAACCGTGTTGTCCAGAATGTCTGCGCGGGCATCGCTTCGTGTCGATCCCTGCGGACCTGTATAAAGGCTGACATCCTGAAAGCTTACCCCGTCTGGAAAGCGCGCGGTCACGCTCGCTTTTTCAATCGGGAAATCCCAGTAGGAGCCGGTGACGTTCCAGTAAAGCTCATCAAAGCTTTCATTATAGCGGACCTGATTTCTGACGAGATAACGAATTTCGTAAGTCTGCCGCTCACCGCGCGGCAGAAAGATATCGGGGTCACCGATCCGGATATAATAGGCGTTATCTTCGCTATAAGTCTCGTAGGGTTCTTCGCGCCCGTTTCGCGTCACCTCCATCACATCATAGCGATACTCGAACCGGTGGTTTTCCTCATCGCCGAAATAGCGGGGCAGGGCGCGGAAGATACCGCGCTGGATGGATTGGCCCATCGCGGTAACTGCAATGCTTTCGGAGACAACAAAGTCGCCATCGGTGCGGACTTCGATATCGACATCAAAATCGTGAATACGTTCCTGCGCGAAGCCCGGAAGCGTGAACAACAGCGCGGCAAGGCTGATAAGAAAGGCGCGGACCATGGGGTTTATCCGTTCAGAGAGATATTCGGGTTCAGGCGGTCGACCTCTTCGATCTCGAAGAACTCACGTGGGCCGAAGTTGAAAATGCCGGCGAAAATGTTGGACGGGAAGCTTTCGCGCGCTGTGTTATAGTCGCGCACCGCACCGTTAAAGAAGCGGCGGGCATAGGAAATCTCGTCCTCTGTTTTCGAAAGCTCTTTCTGAAGAGAGAGGAATTGTTCATTGGCTTTCAGGTCTGGATAGGCCTCTGCCAGCGCAAACAGGCGTGTCAGACCCTGACTGATTTCGCTTTCGCCCGCTTGACGTTCTGCGGTTGGTTCGTCCGGAGCGGTGAGGACGCGGTTGCGTGTCTCGATGATCTCTTCCAGCGTGCCGCGCTCGTGTTCGGCATAGCCTTTCACCACCTCGACAAGGTTCGGGATAAGGTCGGCGCGGCGTTTCAGCTGCACATCAATGTCAGACCAGCCATTGTCGACCATCAGCTTTTTGGCCGTCAGCGTGTTGTAGATGATGACGGTGATCGTCACGCAAAGCGCCGCCAGGCCAATAAAAATGTAGGAAATCATGTTTCGCCCCGTTCTCGCCCCATACCGGATTTGAATCTAACGCGGAGTGAGGTGTGCCGACAAGCAGTGTCTTGCGCGCAATAAAAAACCCCGGCCGGAGCCGGGGTTTGATGTTCTGAAAGAATGCTCTGTCTATTCTCGTGAAGACAGGAACATCATGATGATGCGGAACATGTTCACGAACGAGATGAAGAAGTTCAGAGCGCCGAAGTTGGTCATCACTGCGAGACCACGTTCATTGCCAGCCATCTCATAATAGCTGAATTTCAGCTCCTGGGTCTGCCAGGCAACAATGCCAGCAGAGAGAACGAAAACAGCGCCCATGATGATCCATTCCATCGTAGAGCTAGGCGGCATGAACATGTTGATGATTGAGAGGCCAAATACGCCGATCATCGCCATGATCATAAAGTTGCCGAAGCCGGAAATGTTCTTCTTCGTGGTGTAGCCCCAGAGAGACAGGCCGCCAAACGCGATCGCCGTAATCAGAAAGGCTTTCATGATTGTGGCATAGCCAGCGTTCACCAGTTCGATGCCGCCGCGGGTTTCAGCCGCGAGAGGTGTGCCCTGGGCCTGAAGTTCAGCCATGACAACCCATACGCCAAGGCCAAGGCCGAGAAGCGTCACAATGGACCAGTACAGGATAGCTGAGCCGACTGGAGACGGGTTTCGCATGAAGAACATGGAGCCGAAAATCAGTGCAATAGGACCCCATTGTACGACATATTGGAATGGAGTGCCGAAAATCAGTTGGGTTACCGGCGGCACAGTACCAGCCACAAAGGCCAGAACACCGGCGAGGAGAATTCCCAGCGCCAGTTTGTTGTACACACCGAGCATGAACTTACGCAGGCCCTCATCGGTCGACGTGTCCATGGTGCCGGCGGGCATCTGGCCTGCACGAGCGAAATTGAAATCGTTCATAATTCCACCTTATTAGGTCAGCCCGCACTATTGCGGATTGCCGATAATATGGAAGCCAGCATATCGTTTTGCAAGAAAAACCGGCATGCGGCACATCGAATAACCGACCTTGAGTGTTGGTCTTACGGCGTAAAGCTTCGGTCTGCAAAGTCCCTCGCCCCTTGGGGGAGAGGGATTTAGGGTGAGGGGATGAGTGAACCGACGAAACGAGCGCGAAATCTGCGCAGGACTTCGACCTCGGCAGAGGAGGCTGCCTGGCAGACGCTCCGGCATTTTCGAAAGTTAGGATATCCGGTGCGCCGCCAGCATCCGATTGGAGACTTTATTGTCGATTTCGCCATAACGACCGTTCGGCTGGCAATCGAGATCGACGGAGGTATTCACAACCTGCCGACCGTAAAAGCGAGAGATGAGAGACGTGAAGCGGACCTGAAGGAACGAGGATGGCGAATTTTGCGCATCCCTAACGATGAAACGTTTCATCCTGAACACCTTCACCGGCTAGTGACTTCAGCGCTACAGGATTTGGATTAACCCTCATCCCAAACCCTTCTCCCTGTGAGGGAGAAGGGCTTATCCGCGCACCGATATTACTTTGCTCGGAAAACAGAGGCGTTTTACGCCGCCTCACACAAATGCTCGACAAGATCATCGTTAAGCGTTATAAGGGCCTCAAATCGCTAAATAGTTGGCGGCGGCTCGGGGAAAACCGGGTCGCCGTTTTTCGTTCCTGAAAGTCAGTCAATCTTGATTACCATCAAAGGCATTGAAGACCGCATTCTGAAATCCATCGAACCTGAAGCCGAGGCTCTGGGGCTTGAGGTCGTGCGTATTCGTATGATGGGCGGGCGTACACCTACGCTGCAGATCATGGTCGAGAAAACAAATGGCGGAACGGACGTTGAAGACTGCGCCAAGTTCTCACGCGCCATTTCGCCGGCGCTCGATGTGCATGACTTCATCGACAATAAATACCATCTCGAGGTCTCAACGCCGGGCATTGATCGTCCGCTGACACGCGCGAAGGATTTCGCGCGCTGGGCCGGCCATCTGGCAAAAGTTGAACTCTCTATGCCAATCGATGGTCGTCGCCGTTTTCAGGGCGTGATCACGGAAGAGGCTGATGGCGTTGTGAAGCTCCAACTCGATGACGATACTGAGTTGGAAGCAAACGTTGCCGATATGAGCAAAGCGAGCCTCGTGCTCACTGATGAACTGATCGATCTTGCTCAGGCTCAGGGTGAACTGGCCGATGTGGAAGACGGCAGCTTCGACGAAATTGAAGAAGAGGGCGATGCGCCCGATACGGAAGAGGAAAACCAGTCATGAGCGCTATCGGCGTTTCAGCGAACCGGCTTGAAATCCTGCAGATTGCTAACGCAGTTGCAGCTGAGAAAAATATCGACCGCATGATCGTCATCGAGGCGATGGAAGAGGCGATCCAGAAAGCTGCCCGCTCGCGTTACGGTCAGGAGCACGACATTCGTGCGAAGATCGACCCGAAAACGGGTGAGCAGAAACTCTGGCGTGTTCAGACGGTTGTTGCCGACGAAGAACTGGAAGACGAAATCCAGCAGCTGACACTCGATCAGGCGCGCGAGATCGACCCTGAAATCGAAATCGGCGGCGAAATCCGTGAAGAGCTTCCTCCGTTCGAGTTTGGCCGTGTTGGCGCGCAGACTGCGAAACAGGTTATCATGCAGAAGGTTCGCGACGCCGAGCGCGACCGTCAGTATGACGAATACAAAGACCGCGTCGGTGAAGTCATTAACGGCATCGTCAAGCGCGTCGAGCATGGTCACATCATTGTCGACCTTGGCCGCGCTGAAGGCATTATCCGCCGCGGCGACTCTATCCCGCGTGAGAACTATCAGAATGGCGACCGCGTTCGCGCTTACCTCTATAAGGTGAGCCGCGAGGTTAAAGGTCCGCAAATCTTCCTCTCCCGCGCACACCCTGACTTCATGGTTGCCCTGTTCGCGCAGGAAGTGCCTGAAGTCTACGAAGGCGTGATCGAGATTAAATCCTGTGCCCGTGATCCGGGTTCACGTGCGAAGATCGGTGTCTGGTCTAACGACTCCTCTATCGACCCTGTCGGTGCGTGTGTGGGTATGCGCGGTGCGCGCGTCCAGGCCGTTGTAGGCGAGCTTGGCGGCGAGAAGATCGACATTATTCCATGGTCTGAAGATCCGGCGACATTCATCGTCAACGCGCTTCAGCCTGCCGAAGTCACCAAGGTTGTTCTGGACGAAGACGAGCAGCGCGTTGAAGTGGTTGTTGCGGATGCGCAATTCCCGCTCGCGATTGGCCGTCGTGGTCAGAACGTTCGTCTGGCGACACAGCTTTCCGGCTGGCAGATCGACCTGATGACAGAAACTCAGGACTCCGAGCGTTACCAGCGCGAGTTCCAGGAACGTACAGCGCTCTTCATGAAAGCGCTCGATGCGGACGAGACACTGGCGCAGCTTCTGGCAACAGAAGGCTTTGAGTCTGTCGAAGAGATTGCCTTCGTCGAACATGACGATCTGGCGAGCATTGAAGGCTTTAACGATGAGATCGCTGAAGAGCTTCAGACACGTGCCCGCGAGTTCCTCGAGCGTCAGAACGAAGAGCTTAACGCAAAACGTCTCGAGCTTGGCGTTGATGATGCGGTTCTGGAAATGGACGGCGTATCGCTGCAGCTGGCTGTGATCTTTGGCGAGAACGACATCAAAACAGTCGAAGACGTTGCGGGTCTCGTGCCGGACGATCTGACTGGCTGGCGTGAGCCGGGCCCGGATGGCAAGCCTGTCTTCCAGGCGGGTCTTCTGCCGAAGGGCGAATTGTCCGCTGACGAAGCTGAACTGTTCGTGATGCGTGCGCGTCACCAGGTTGGCTGGATCGATGACGAACAACTTGCAGAGCTGGAAGCGCAGTTCGTTGATGACGACGAAGCTGAAGAAGGCGCTGTGAACGAATTTGGACTGACCGAAGAAGAGCGCGCACTGATGGCGCTTGATGATATCGGCAATGACGCTCTGGAAGAGCTGGCAGACCTTGATGAGTCTGACTTCTCTGAAGAGAGCAGTGAGGAGGGCGCCGATGAAGACGCAGATCCTCAATGAGTCCGAACATAGCGTAGACGACAATCAGGACCTTATGGATGCTGGCCCGGCGAAGAAAACCGGGTCACCCTTCCGCATGTGTCTCGCGACACGGGAGAAACTTCCTGCGTCGCGCATGATCCGATTCGTACTGTCGCCGGATGGTGAGGTCGTGCCGGATATTGCCGGAAAACTGCCGGGCCGTGGTGTCTGGGTGCGTTGCGACCGTGATGCGCTTAAAGAGCTGGTTGGCTCCAAAGGCGGCTTTGCGCGCGGTTTCAAGCGTCAGGTAAAACTGCCGGAAGACCTTGTTGATCAGGTCGAAAATCAGCTCTTGCAGCGCTGTCAGTCCACTCTGGGGCTGGCAAAACGCTCGGGCGCACTTATCTTAGGATTTGATCAGGTCCGCGGCGCGCTTGAAGGGCGTTCTCCGGGCTGGCTTCTGGAGGCGTCGGATGGCGCAT
Organism: Ponticaulis sp.; assembly: GCF_029210165.1. Lineage (NCBI taxonomy): Bacteria > Pseudomonadati > Pseudomonadota > Alphaproteobacteria > Hyphomonadales > Hyphomonadaceae > Ponticaulis > Ponticaulis sp. Next base: position 850,870 of record NZ_JARGNT010000001.1, on the reverse strand, counting down.
CAGATGGCCGACGCAAGATCATGGGCCTCGCTGTAGGCCTATGGGAAAAGGTACGCGTCGCCTCAGGGCTGTCTTCTTCGGAATTGGGCATGGCCTTAGGCCGTGACAATGTGGTACATGGTCTGCTGAAAACCGGTCGGTTCGCAGACATGTGGACAAGTGACTATCGTAGGCTGTACGAGTTTCGCCAGATCTCTGGCGACGTATGGTATTCTGGGGCGGTCGAGTAGAGAGATTTCGTGCTGGTCCCCGGTGCGAAGCGAGTATGTATTTAGATTTGGTGGTCGATGAGCGATACAGATAAAACAAAGTCAGATTCAGATGGTGGCCGTAAGCAGCTTTCCCTCGGGCGTGGGAAAGACACGGGCGTAGTCAAGCAGAGCTTCTCACATGGGCGTTCCAAACAGGTCGTCGTGCAGAAAAAGAAGAAGCGTATTTCTGCGGCTCCGACCAAGGCAACGAAATCTGGTGCTGATGCGAGCTCACCGACAAAGGCCAAACCCGCTGGTCCGTCGAAAGCTGCCGAGCTTGCCAAGAAACTTGGTATTACCGAAGCCGAGCTGCGTGCACGTCAGGCCGCGCTGAAAAAGCGCGAAGAAGACGTACAGAAGCGTCAGGCTGAAGATGCTGTGAAACAGGATGCGCAACGCCGCCTGAAAGAAGAGCAGGACCGTCTCCAGCGCGAAGAGCAGGAGCGTGAAGAAGCTGAAGCCCGTAAGAAGGCTGAAGAAGAAGCACGCAAACAGGCTGAAGAAGCCGCTGCGATTGCTGCTCAGGAAGCGAAAACCAACAAGACCAAGAAGCCACCGGCAAAAGCTGAAGAGCCTGTCGAAGCACGTGCGCCGAAAGAAGGTCCACGTCGCCCTGAACCACCTAAGGAAGTTTCTGGTGCTGGTGCACTCGGCGAGCTTGGTGGTCGCATTAAGAGCAAGAAGCCGAAAATCGAACCGGCTAAACCTGCGCGTCAGACGCGTGGCGAACCTAAGCGCCGCCAGGGCAAGCTGACTATCGCAGCTGCGCTTGATGGTGACGAGGATCGTCAACGTTCACTTGCGTCTGTTCGCCGTGCCCGTGAGCGCGAACGCGAACGCCGTATGGGTGGCAGCGACAAGTCCGAGAAATCTGCTCGCGAAGTTATCGTACCAGAAACCATCACGCTTTCAGACCTCGCAAACCGCATGAAAGAGCGTGTTGCGGACGTCGTGAAGTACATGATGAAGCAGGGCGAGATGATGCGCGCGAATGACGTGCTCGACGCCGATACCGCAGAACTCATCGTTGAAGAGTTCGGCCATACTGTGAAACGTGTATCCGAAGCGGACGTTGAGATCGGTCTTGAAGGACCGGACGATGACGAAGCTGATCTGAAAGGCCGTCCACCGGTCGTGACCATTATGGGCCACGTCGACCATGGTAAGACGTCTCTTCTCGATGCGCTTCGTTCAACTGACGTGGTCGCTGGCGAGGCGGGTGGTATCACTCAGCATATCGGTGCGTATCAGGTTCAGCTGAAATCCGGCGACAAAATTACCTTCCTCGATACTCCGGGCCACGCGGCGTTCTCTGCCATGCGTGCTCGCGGCGCCGATATTACAGACATTTGTATTATCGTTGTTGCAGCCGATGACGGTGTGATGCCTCAGACGATTGAAGCGATCAGCCATGCGAAAGCGGCCGGCGTGCCAATCATCATCGCGGTCAACAAGATCGATAAGCCGGATGCCGAAGCGCAGAAAGTTCTCACAGAGCTTCTTCAGTACGACATTCAGGTCGAAGCTATGGGCGGTGAAGTTCAGGCGATCGAAGTCTCTGCGAAAGAGAAAATGGGTCTGGATGAACTGACTGAGGCGATCACGCTTCAGGCGGAAATCCTCGAGCTTCAGGCTAACCCTGACCGTGACGCTGACGGCGTTGTCGTCGAGAGCCAGCTTGATAAGGGCCGTGGTCCTGTCGCAACTGTCCTCGTCAAACGCGGTACACTGCAACGCGGTGACATTGTCGTTGCCGGCTCGCAATGGGGTAAAGTCCGTGCGCTTACTAACGAACGCGGCCAACAGCTGAAATCAGCTGGTCCGACGGTTCCGGCAGAGGTTCTTGGCCTCGACGGTGCGCCGGATCCGGGCGATCCGTTTGTTGTGGTCGATTCTGAAGCGCGTGCTCGTGAAATTACCGACTATCGTATCCGCATGAAGAAACAGGCTCGCGGTACATCTACAGCGAAAGCCTCCCTCGAGCAGATGCTCAACCGCCTCAAAGACGGTTCGGCTGAAACTCAGGAAGCGCCACTCGTTGTCAAAGGCGATGTGCAGGGTTCTGTTGAGGCGATCACGCAGGCCGTCGAGAAAATGTCGAACGAAGAAGTTCGTGCACGTGTCATCTATGGCGCTGTGGGCGGTATTTCCGAAAGCGACGTGCTTCTTGCTCAGTCTTCCGGCGCGCCGATCATCGCGTTCAACACTCGTGCGAACAAACAGGCGCGTGAGCTTGCTGAGAAAGAAGGCGTAGAAATTCGCTATTACTCAGTGATCTACGACCTGATCAACGATGTCCGCGACACGCTTTCCGGCATGCTTGCTCCGGAAAAACGCGAAACATTCATCGGCTACGCGCAGATCCTCGAAGTGTTCAACATTTCCAAGGTCGGCAAGGTTGCTGGTTGCCGCGTAACCGAAGGCGTTGTGAAACGTGGTTGCGGTGTGCGTCTTCTGCGTGACGACGTGGTCATCCACGAAGGCATGCTCTCCACGCTCAAGCGCTTCAAAGACGAAGTGCCTGAAGTCAAAGAAGGCATTGAGTGCGGTATGGCGTTCGAGCGTTATGAAGACATGCGCGTTGGCGACCTTATCGAGTGCTTCCAGGTCGAAATGATCGAGCGCGAACTCGAAGTGAACGTATAAAATTTGCAGAAGCGTGAAATTTCACGCTTTTGAATTACTACAGAAACAGGTGTTGCGGTTAACCTGTAAGGTATGACCGCAACCCTGATTCAGTCTGATCTCGCAGATGCCGACGCTTTGAACGCATCTGAGCTGCCAACTTTACGGGTTGGCGGGACCGTATCCCAGAAACAAATGAAGAAGCTTGCGCGCCGGGTTCGTTCCGGACGTGTCGGGCCGACATCTGTTTATTATGCGGGTGTCACCGCGCCTGCGATTGCGGCCGGCATGTCGACTATTGTGTCTGCTTCGCTGGAGCGTGCAGGCGTTGATCCCTACTGGACGCTTCTGAGCGCCAGCCTCGTTGCGGCCATGGCCGGCATCACATGGTATCTCATTTTCATGCGCTGGTCGTATCGCCATAGCTATGGGCGTACATCCGAGGTCGGCAAACATACCGATGTTGAAGTCGATGAGGCCGGTATTTTCTGGACGCGAGGCCATATCCGAACCCGTATCTCGTGGGATGGGATTAGCGACATTACCGCCGACAGGAACTTCATTCGTGTTCACGTGATGGATGGCGACGACGTGCTCATTCCGGCGAATTGGTTCGAGCAGCGCAAAGATCGTAAAACCGCAATCGCTGTGCTTCAGGAATATCGTGACCGCGCGTCCGGCGACGCCACAGATATGGCTGCCTGATCTGTTCTTTCTTCCGATCCCCGCTACACTCGCGCCCTGACAGGAGGCGAGTCTATGTGCGGCAGATTTTTCAGACATGGTGTGAGCTGGGAAGAATATCGCGACAGCCTTGACATTATTCCGCCTGAGAACGTCGATCCACCAGAAGCCAAATACAATATCGCGCCTATGACGATCAGCCCGGTCGTGCGTCGAAATCTCGACACGCATGAGATGGAGATGTTTCCGTCCCTTTGGGGGCTGGTGCCCAGTTGGTGGAATAAGCCTCTGTCTGAGAAGAAGTTTTCGACCTTTAATGCACGCGTGGAAACCGCGCATGAAGCGGCGAGCTATCGCGGCGCGTTCCGTCATAAGCGCTGCCTCATTCCGGTAAGCGGATTTTATGAATGGTCGCGTCAGGGCAATTCTAAAATCCCCTTTGCGATCGGGTTACGCAACCGTCGCTGGTTCTGCTTTGGCGGGCTTTGGGACTGCGCACATATTGATGGATCCGAGCTGAATACCTTCACCATTCTCACAACCCAGCCGAATGATCTGATGGCGGGCATTCACACGCGCATGCCGGTGATAATTCATCCGGACAATTATGCGCGCTGGATTGATGGTGATTATCGCAAGATGGACGATCTGTTCGAGCCATACCCGACTGATGAGATGCATGCCTGGGTGGTCGACCCGAAGGTTGGGAATGTCCGCAATCAGGGGCCGGAACTCATCGAAGAAGTGTGATCTTCTGTCTGCACATCGCCTTATTTCTCTGTTAGAGAGGCCGCATGAATAAGAAACACAAATCTACCGGCCCGATGGGGCCATCCCAGCGCCAGCTCCGTGCCGGAGAACTCGTGCGCCACGCGCTTGTCGATATTCTCGCGCGCGAGGAATTTCGCGACCCGGCGCTTCAGGGCGTGTCTGTGACCGTTGGCGAGGTACGGACCTCTCCGGACCTGAAGCACGCAACGGTTTTCTGCTCGCCGCTGGTTGGCAGCAATGACGTTAAAGCCGTTGCTGAGGCGCTGAACCGCGCGTCCGCCTTCATTCGTGGCAAGCTCGGTCGCAATATCGATATGAAGTTCACCCCGCAGCTACGCTTCCTTGCCGATGAGAGCTATGACGAAGCGTCTGCGATGGACAAACTGCTCGACAAAGTCGCCGAACGCGAAGGCTTTGAAGACGGCGAAGAAGAGTAAAATGCGCAATCTTTCAATCGTTTCTGTCGGACTGGCAGGCATTCTGGCGTCTTGCTCAGCAACGCCTTCGCCGGTCGCTGAAACGGTTGTTGATCGCAGCGATATCACGGTGATCGCCCATCGCGGGGCGAGCGGCTATCTGCCTGAACATACGCTGGACGCCTATCAGCTTGCCATTGATATGGGGGCCGACTTTATCGAGCCCGATCTGGTCATGACCTCTGACGGCGTGCTTGTGGCGCGCCATGATCCATGGCTGTCAGACTCGACAGATATTGCCGATCATCCTGAATTTGCAGACCGCCGCACCACGGTCACCGGTCCGGACGGCACTGAGCTTACAGACTGGTTCGTCTGGGATTTTACCTATGAAGAGCTGAGCACACTACGCACCCGGCAGGTCCGCGCGGGCCGCGACCATACGCATAATGACATTCTGCCAATACCTCGGTTTGATCGCGTTTTGGCGCTCGCTATGCGTAGTTGCCGCCCATACGATAGTGCGGACATCAATCAGGGAAGCTATGCAGCGTTCGGTGTCTATCCAGAAACGAAATGGCCTGAACACCATGCGACGCGCGGTCTCGATATGGCCGGAGCGCTGGAAACCGCGCTGCTGACTGCGTTGAAAGATTATAACTGCGACCTGCCCATCTACGTGCAGTCTTTCGAGGACGGTATTCTGCGCGACCTGAATGACAGGCACGCCTTCGACAACATTCCGCTTGTTCAGCTTGTTTATCCTGAAGGCTATGCGATGGACGGCGCACCGAGCTATCAGCTGGAAGACATTGCTGAATACGCAGATGGCGTCGGTCCGTTCAAAACGCTTGTTCTGGACTATCGCACGCAGGAGCCAACCGGTTATGCGCAGCGCGCACGCGACCTTGGTCTTGAGGTACACGCATGGACGTTCCGCGACGATGATATCGCGCCCGGCTTTGAAACCATTGAAGACGAAATCCGCGCCATCCTCGATGCAGGCGTGACGGGATTCTTCACTGATTTTCCGGATACAGGCCGCGCCGTTGCAGATGAATGGGCATCAGACTAAAGATCGTTTCTGATGACATTTCGGATCGCTCTTTTCTGCCTTGGTGCACTCTTCGCCCTGCCAGCCGCAGCGCAATCTGTCTCGCCTGATGGCGAGGACTATCAGCCTGCGCGTCGGATCGAGAATTTCAGCTGGAATGCCGGCGTGAATGTATCGGATCTGGAAGAGGTCACGGTACTGCGGGATGGAAATGAGGAATGGGCGGTTGAGACGCCTATGGACTGCGCAATCGCCTGCGAAGTGTTTCTCGGCTGTGTGGCCTTCACCTATACAGAGCCGCAGCTGTTCGGAGAGGCACCTGTCTGCCGCATGCTATCGGGATATGATGGCCGAATGGTCGATAGCCACAGCCACCTCTATGTAAAAGAAGCGCCGGATTTCGGGTTTACGCCCCATAACTGACGGGCTAGACAAGCGCCCCAATCACCAAATTCTAAAATGGAACATCCCGTTCCTGTTCAGGTCTGCAGTGATCATACGCCGTCCGATCCGGCGGTGATCTGAGAGGTATGTGTTTTGGCACGCAAGAAAAACCGTAAGGGCGATCCGGTTCATGGCTGGCTCAATTTCAACAAGCCGGTGGAGATGACATCGACGCAGGCCGTTGGCCTCGTAAAGCGCTTGTTCAATGCCCAGAAAGCCGGTCATGGCGGCACGCTGGACCCGCTGGCTGACGGTGTGCTTCCGATTGCGTTTGGTGAGGCGACCAAAACGTCTGCCTACGCCATGGATGCAGACAAAGACTACACGTTTACGATTGCATGGGGCTCATCCACGACCACGCAGGACCGCGAAGGCGATGTGGTGGCGCAATCAGGCGCGCGCGCCAGCATGGAAGATATTGCGGCGGCGCTCGCAACTTTTGTAGGTGATATCGAGCAAGTTCCGCCAAAATTCTCCGCCATCAAGGTGAATGGCGAGCGTGCCTATGATCTCGCACGCGACGGTGAAGAGGTTGAGCTGCAATCACGTCAGGTGACGCTGTATGAAGCGCGCCTTGATGAGGCCTCCACCCGCGATGAGGCGATCATCCATGTCACTTGCGGCAAGGGCTTTTACATTCGCTCGCTCGTGCGCGACCTTGCAGCAAAGCTGGACCTTGAAGGGCATGTCTACGCTTTGAAACGCACCCGCGTCGGTAATTTTGAAATCTCTGAAGGTAATACGCCGGAACTTCTCGAGGCCGTCAGCGATCTTGAAACCCGCAGGCGCCTGCTCGTCCCAATCGAGGCTGCGCTGGATGACATTCCGTCGATCGAGATTTCTTCTGAGGGAGAGATGAAGCTGCGCAATGGCAATGAGTTCCGCCTGCTGCCGCATGAAATGAGCAAGTTCCAGACGCTACGGGCCGAACTACAGGGTGAAGATTCTGATGATCGGGTCGCGCTCGCCATGGCTGACGGTACGGCGCTGGCGCTTGGTGAAATCCGCGCGGGCTTTTTCAAGCCGTTTCGCGTGTTCCAGATCTGACCTGACGTGCTGTCGAGGGAAACGGCAGGCAAGAAAAAAGGGCTGCCGGGAAATTGGGGACGGGCAGCCCTTTAGAAAACCTGGAAAGATTGGGGGGCAGTCCAGGTTCGCCTCTAATTTTTCTAATTATGCAGCGGCATTGCCGCGATAGATGAGGCGTGCGGTGTTCTTGTGTGCAGGCGCGTCTGCTTTTGCTGCGACTGGTGCGCCGCGATAGAAGAGTTTTGCGTCTTTTTTCGAAGCTGCATTGTCGTTAGCAGCGCGAACTTCGTAACCACGATAAACAAGCTTTTTCATAATAAGCTCCTTTCTGTTTCGGCGTCTGGGGAGGCGCCGTTTGTGTTCCTTTGTTGAGATCAATATATGCAAGGTGTGTAAGTTTGTCAACATACCTATCCAAATAATTCAGAAAACCCTGAATCTCGCACTTTCGCCTTGATTTTTAGAACAAAAAAACGCCCTCGACTGATGCGAGGGCGTGAGGGCGCAAAACTTTTTTAGATTATGTCGCAACATTTTCACGCTGGAATTGCGCTATGAGGCGATGCTGATCCGTTCCGCGCGATCCGGGTCAGGCTGCCGTGTGCTGCGAAGCCAGCTCAATGATCTTTGCGCTCGTGACGGCATGCGCGCGGGGCAGGGTGACTGTGAATGTAGAGCCTTCACCTGGAACAGATGTGCAGCTCACCTCGCCGTACATACGGTTTACCAGCTCCCGAGCAATGGCCAGCCCGAGGCCCGAGCCTTGTTGGGCGCGGGTGGAGCTGCCGTCAAATTGCGTAAAGCGGTCGAACATCCGCTCGCGGAATTCCGGATCAATACCAATGCCCTGATCGGCGACACTGAAGGAGACATGATCATCATTGGCTTCGCAGGAGACGGTGATCTGCTTAGAGTCACCGGAAAACTTGATGGCGTTTGACAGAAGATTGTCCATGACGCGGGCCAGATGTGCCGGGTCTACATGTATGAGCGCGTCTGCGCCCGCGCAGCAGCCCCTGACAATCTCAATTCCATGGACGCTGGCATAGCCTTCGGCATTCTGGACGCATTGGCCGAGCACCTCTTTCAGCGCAAGGGTTTCCGGCGCCGCAGGCATACGGCCTGCATCGAGGCGCTCAAGATCGAGAATACCTTCAACAAGCGCAGATAGCCGCTCGGTGTTCGTCATCGCCATGCCGACCAGATGACCCGCTGACGGGTTTAGCTCCATCAGCTTGCCAGAGGATAAGAGCTGAAGTGAGCCTTTGATCGAGGTGAGCGGGGTACGCAGCTCGTGGTTCATCGTCGAGACGAATTCGCTCTTGATCTGTTCCGCGAGTTTTTGTCGGTGGATATCAAAGATACAGGCGACCTGGCGGCGCGGAACACCGTTCTTGTCATAGTCCAGATTGCGGAGCTTGGTCTGGAACCATCGATATTCATCTGGCCCGATCCGAAGAAGATGCACCATAGTCGCATCCTTTTTCCGATAGGCTGCGTCGGAGAACAGGCAATTGCGAGTGTCTTCCTTATGGTCCGGGTGGACGAGATCTAAAAATCCATCACAGCTTTGCTCGATATCGGAGGCATTTCGAATGCTCATCGCGCGCAGAAATGACTCTGTGAACTCTATTCGGGTTTTAGACGTGTCTGGTCTGTCCCAGACGCCGAAGCGAACGGATGTCGCCGCGAGCAGAAATCGTTCTCGAGCCTGACCAATACGGCGCTTTTGCCTCACAAGCATTCTGATCAGACGATATAGCCGGTCATTCTGCGGCTTGAAGATGAACACCCATTCTATGACGAGCATGACGAGGGTCGCGATCCAGAGGACAGCGCCAATCTGAATAGCGCGGTCGCTCGCAATTTCCGCTTCTCTCTGATATTCGCTGACGGCAAGCTCAAGGCCATCGATCAGCTCGCCCGCGCTTTGATCGCGCAGCGCATCAGCAACGCTTTGCGAGCGTGTCTCGTCGGCCAGCATCATGCGTCCCTGACGGATATACGTCTGCACCTGCTCATCAAGATTGGTTTCGCCGCGATAGATCGCCTCTGTAGATGCGTTAACCGGTGCATTCCATGTGAGGCGCGGATGAGGTGATCCGGTCATCAGGGCTGCGTGTGCGGACTCGAATTCATCGAGAGACTGGCTCAGAGCGTCATAATCGCGTTGCGTATTCGTCAGCAGCAGGCCTTGCGCATTGAGTGCGATCCGCTGAGACAGCATGCGTTGGCGACCCGACAGATTGATGACGGACGCATAGGCTTGCTGGTCACCCACAACGCGGGTGATCAGCATATGACCGGCCGTCGTCATCAGAGCGATCAGCGCGATACCGATAAAATAGAAGCGCAGAGCGCGGCGGGAAATCTTGAGCATGGCGTGAAAGTTACGGCCAAATCGGTTAACGGAAGCTATTGAGACCTTAACCGCGGATTAACCGGAAAAAATAATTCGAAGGTAATGCGCAGGGGCGCGCGCCACGGCCCAACAGGTCTTTCCTTTAAGGGCATTTTCTGTCATAAGCGCGCCACGGGTCGACCTGTGTCCCACTTAGCCCTGCTGGACGACATCTCGGCATGCGCTGAACTGAGGCAAGCGACCTGTTTCCAATGCCAATATGGCTATAACTCACGCCCTCCCCAAAAGCGGGCGAAGAAAGAAAGTATTGCGATGTCGATTACGGCTGAAAAGAAACAAGAGCTGGTCAAGAAATTTGCTCGTTCAGAAGGTGACACAGGTTCACCTGAAGTCCAGGTTGCGATCCTCACAGAGCGCATTACAAACCTCACAGAGCACTTCAAAGACAACAAAAAAGACAATCACTCCCGTCGTGGCCTCCTGAAAATGGTCGCAACACGCCGGAAGCTGCTGGACTATGTAAAGTCCCGTGATGGAGAGCGTTATCAGGCGCTCATTGGAGAGCTCGGTCTCCGCCGCTAAGGCAAACCGAGAAAATACCCGCCAGCGGCAATCCGGCTACTGGCGGGTTTTTGTATGAAAAGAGAGATATATGTTCGATAAACATGTAGTGTCGACAGAATGGGCGGGTCGTCCGCTTGTACTGGAGACTGGACGCGTAGCGCGTCAGGCCGACGGTGCCGTGCTGGCAACCTATGGCGAGACAACGGTTCTCGCGACTGTCGTAGCCCAAAAAGAGGCTAAACCAGGTCAGGACTTTTTCCCGCTGACCGTAAACTACCAGGAAAAATACTACGCTGCTGGCCGCATACCAGGCGGTTTCTTCAAGCGCGAAGGTCGTCCGACCGAAAAAGAAACGCTGACATCACGTCTCATTGACCGTCCGATACGTCCACTTTTCGTTGATGGCTTCAAAAACGAAGTTCAAGTCGTTCTGACTGCACTGTCTTATGACGGTGAAAACGATCCTGACATGGTTGCTATGGTTGCTGCATCTGCGGCGCTCACCATTTCAGGTGTACCGTTCATGGGTCCGATCGGCGGTTGCCGCGTTGGCTATAAAGACGGTGAGTACATCATCAACCCGACTATTCAGGCACTTCCTGAGAGCGACCTCGACCTCTGCGTTGCGGGTACTCAGGACGCAGTCATGATGGTTGAGTCACAAGCGAAAGAACTTTCCGAAGACATTATGCTGGGCGCTGTTATGGCGGGCCACAAAGCGATTCAGGAAGTTATCGACCTCATCATCGACCTTGGCGAACGCGCTGCGAAAGAGCCTTGGGACTATGAGCCGGAAGATCGCTCTGCAGAACTGAAGCAGGTTCAGGACCTCGTTGGCGCAGACCTCTCTGCTGCTTACAAGATCAAGGATAAGGCTGAACGTCAGGCAGCTGTCGGCGAAGCACGCGCAAAAGCGGCTGAAGCTCTGGTTGCGACTGAAGAGAAAGAGGGCATGGATGCTCTCATCTTCAAAGACGTGTTCAAGAAAGCTGAAGCGAAAGTCGTTCGTGGCGACATCATCAAGACCGGCGTTCGTATTGACGGCCGTGCCCTTGATCAGGTTCGCCCGATTGTTTCCGAAGTTGGCATTCTGCCACGTACACACGGTTCTGCCCTGTTCACCCGCGGTGAAACTCAGGCGATCTGTGTGGCGACACTCGGTACAGCTGACGACGAGCAGATGATTGACGGTCTGGACGGTCTCTACAAAGAATCGTTCATGCTGCACTACAACTTCCCACCATATTCTGTCGGCGAGACAGGTCGTATGGGCGGTGCAGGTCGTCGTGAAATCGGTCACGGTAAGCTGGCATGGCGTGCAACGAAGGCAGTTCTGCCTACTAAGGACGAATTCCCTTACGTTCTGCGCGTTGTTTCCGAGATCACTGAATCTAACGGTTCGTCTTCCATGGCGACTGTTTGCGGTACATCTCTGGCGCTCATGGATGCTGGTGTTCCGATCAAGCGTCCGGTTTCCGGTATCGCTATGGGTCTGATCAAAGACGAAGACGGCGTTGCTGTTCTGTCTGACATCCTGGGCGACGAAGATCACCTCGGCGACATGGACTTCAAAGTGGCGGGTACATCTGAAGGTATCACGTCTCTGCAGATGGACATCAAAATCGCTGGTATCACTGAGGACATCATGAAAACGGCTCTCGCTCAGGCGAGCGGCGGTCGCATGCACATCCTCGGCGAGATGAACAAAGCGCTCGGCGAAAGCCGCGGTGAACTCTCTGCAAACGCGCCACAAATGGAAAGCATGCAGATTCCTTCCGACAAGATCCGTGAAGTTATCGGTTCTGGCGGCAAGGTCATCCGTGAGATCGTTGAGACCACAGGTGCGAAGGTCAATATCGAAGACGACGGCAAGGTTACCCTGTCTGCGCTCGATAAGGCGTCCATCGATGCGGCTCGCAAGTGGATCCACTCTATCGTTGCTGAACCGGAAGTCGGCGAAGTTTATGAAGGCAAGGTTGTTGCCGTCAAAGACTTCGGTGCTTTCGTGAACTTCTTTGGCCCTAAAGACGGTCTCGTGCATGTCAGCCAGATGGCTGAAGAGCGCGTGAAACACCCGAAGGACGTTGTTTCTGAAGGTGATACTGTATGGGTCAAGTTGCTTGGCTTCGACGATCGTGGCAAAGTGCGCCTGTCTATGAAGGTCGTTGATCAGGAAACCGGTAAAGAGAAAGCCTCTGATTCCGAAGAGTGATCGCAGTTTAACAGGGGCTTCTGAATGCCTGGTTCTCGATGGGATAGTCTCTCAGGAGCCCTGAATTTCTGCGTAACATTCCTGTGCGTTTTTATCCTGCTGGAGCAGATGCCTAACCGGTCCCTCGGGGCTGATGAATTGGTGCCTGCTCCGGTGGACATTTCCTACACGACGGCTGCCCAGCGCTGTGCGCATACGCAGACCCTCCCGACCGATGTCTCCTCCTATTTGCAATATGCGGCCCGCTGCCTTGGCGAGAATGCGCCCGAAATGCAGATGCTGGATGGTGATGTGCTGGTCATGTTTCACCGCCTCAATGAAGTTCGCGTAGAGCAGGGCCTTCCGCCGGTTGCCTGGCATCCGGGCGCCGCCGAAGTCGCGCGTCTGCATGGCATTGATATGCTGCGGCGAGACTATTTCTCTCACCAGTCTCTGGAAGGTCTTCGCAATGATGACCGTCTGCGCCGCCTCCGCCGGAATGAGATTTTCGGTTATGCCGGTGAGAACCTTGCCTGGTACCGCGATGGCTGGCCGGAGACTTATAATCCGGGCCTGTTGCAGGAGCAGTTAGAGCTCAGCCCGCGTCACTTCGATGTGATGATCAATGCTGATTATTCCCACGCCGGCGCTGCGATTGTCCGCCATGGCAACACGTATGTTGGCGTGCAGGTGTTCCTCTCGGCAGAGGGCTATCTGGATGAAAACTGGCCGTCGCGCATTTTTCCGGGCCTCACATTTGATCTTCCGACTGAACTTAATGGCCGCCCGGTCGGTGGCTGGATTCTCGAGCGCAAAAATGGCGAGATGCTTGCGCGCGGGCGTACAAACCGCGTCATAGTGCCCGAAGTTGATGGCGAAGGGCTTGTCCGTCTTGTCGTTCTCGTGCAGGCAAGCCGCTCACATTTCCTCATGCTGAACGGACCGGTGTCAGACCTTGCCACACACGCCCCCTGAACAGACTGTTTGCCTGATCGCTGTCTCTGGCGGATCGGGTTCCGGTAAATCCACACTTTCTGAAGCTATCGCCTGCGTTCTCGGCGATGAGCTGTGCGTCGTGCTGGGCGAGGATAATTACTACAAGACCCGCGAAGAGAACGGCATTGTCGGCATGCCGGCCGCAGAAGTCGAAGCGACGATCAACTTCGACGATGTCAGCTCCAAAGACATGGCGATGATGTATCGCGATATCGCAGCTTTGAAGCGCGGCGAAACCATCGACCAGCCGGTGTATGACTTTGCCGCGCATGACCGCAAAAAGGGTGAGTTCGAGACTGTCGTTCCGAAGCGCGTAACGATTGTTGAAGGTATCCACGTTCTGTCTGATCCGGCGATTGCTGAGCTTTTTGACCTTAAAGTCTATGTCGATACGCCGGATGATCTGCGCCTTGCGCGCCGTATCCTGCGTGACACCGCGCCCGAAGATCAGGGCGGGCGTGGCCGTAGTGTGGACCGCGTGATTTCCCAGTATCTGAATTTTGTGCGCCCGACCCATCACCGCGTGACCGGCCCTCACAAATATATCGCTGATCTGGTGATTGCAGATGAGGGGCTGCCGGCGTTTACAACATCGCGGCCGACCCGCCATGCGGTCATGCGTATGCTTGCGCCGGTTCGCAACTGGCTGGAAGACCACGGAATCGTCAAGTCAGACGATTTCTCGCGTTATCCGGATGATACGGATTAAGGGAAAAGCTTAGAAGCGGAAGGTCGTTTCGAGACGAACGCCTGCTTCAACTTCCTGTTCCTGCCAGCGGGACACGTCGTCCAGCTCGTTAGCACCAACGCTCACAGAACCACCAAAGCTGAAGCGCGGCGTGAACTGATAGGTCGCGCCTGCACGGTATTCTTCGCGTGGCAGCGGAGAATCTTCCGAACGTGTGGTGACGTTGAGGTTCATGGCCCAGCGGCTGGTTCCAATAATCTGGAAATCCTGAGACCGTTCCTGAAGCGTAACGCTCGGGACCGGATCGCTCGGGCTAGGTGTCGTGTCGGACAGGGTGAAGTTACGTGTCCAGCTGTTCGGTGTGAGATAGCTGGACTCGTCAGGTGAAATTGCAGACGCGTTCTGTGCTGCGGCGGAGCCACAGAATATCAGGGTAATCCCTGCACAGATGAGCATATGCGTTTTCATAATGATATTTATGCCGACTTTCAGGTTAATTGAAAGGTCAGCCTACCATATGAATCTTGAATTATTTTTGAATGCGGACTTCGAGCAACACTCCACTGTGAGTGGCTGAATTCTGTGCAGAAAAGTTAACGAGGTCGAAGTCGGTCTCGCTATCGCGATAGCCGATGGTGAAATCGATCATGTCGTTGATCTCGTGAGAGGCGCCAACAGTCACAGATTGCGAGGTAAAGCCTATCGTGTCGTCTTCGGCGCGAACGCCGTTTACACCAATCGCCCAGCCATCGACATACCATTCACCGCCTGCGCTGACGGCCGAATAGTCACCAAAACCGCCATTGTCCGAGGATAAAAGGCTAAAGCCGACGCGGAAAACATCGCGGCGTTCGAATTCCAGACCGAAGCTGGTGGTCGATGTATCGCTATAAAAAGACGAGGCGCTGTTGGCTTGCGACCAGGTCAGCGAGCTGCGGACGCGAAGGTCTGCGCTACGCAACAGGCGGGAAAACTGCAGGCCGACTTCAATCACGTCATCAAGTTCGGGTTCGATCAGGCCGGGTGCGCGTCTGTCTGTATCGAGGTCCAGACCGCGTGTGCCTGCATCCGGGGTATAGGAGAGACCAGCGCGCAGCCCCAGAATGCGCGGAGTGACATAGCTGACCTTCGCGCCGATGGAGGAGATATCATTGCGAACGCGCACACCGTTTATGCCCGTCGGATCAAGGATCGGGTCATGATCGCGCGCAAGCGTGAAGACGGTCGGGCCGCCTTCGTAAAAGCGAGCGCCCACGCCTTCGTCTATGCCAATGCCCAGCGCGCCCCAGCCGCCATCTATTTCGATATAGGCGCGTTCAAGACTGCCGCGTGGCCCGGCTTCATCGGTGAAAGACAGCGTCGAGATACGAGAAAACGCGCCGCGAACGCCTTGTCCGTTGAGGCTCGGACAGCCTGCAAATGCAGGTGGACACTCTATTATATTCCCTGAAAAGCCTGCGCGGTTCGGGTGATCTGACTGCAGCCGGAATGCAAAGTTTCCGCTGACCTCAACCCCGTTCTCCAGAACCTGACTGGCAGAGCCGCCAAAGGATAATTCCCCCAACAGGCCTTCGGTCTCAACACCCTGGCTTTCGTCTGAAAGAATGGACGCCACAAGGGTCAGATCCGTGTCGAAATCATACTCAGTTTCTGCGACCGCGGCGCTTGCCAGCGGCATACCTGCGAGGAACATTAAAAAGAAGATACGCATTTTCGACCTGTTGATTGCTGATCGGGACTTTCAGCTTACGATGTGCATGCTATACACCGAAGCGGAAAACGTTTTGAAGACACAGTTTGGCGTGAATGCCGGGAGTGATCATGAGTAAATTTAGAGCTTTAGCAGCTGTTCTTGGGGCATGCGCACTGACGGTTGCCGGATGTAGCTCCTCCAGCCGTGAGTCAGAGGCAGATACGCAGGCGACTATCGTTGGTGTAAACGCATTTCTCTGGCGTGCAACGCTCGACACGGTTGATTTCATGCCGCTGGCAAGCGCTGACCCACAGGGCGGCGTGATCATCACTGACTGGTATTCTACGCCGGAAGCGCCTGACGAGCGTTTCAAGCTGACTGTTTATATCCTTGATACACGCCTTCGCGCTGACGGTGTGAATGTGTCTGCGTTCCGTCAGGTTCGCGGCGCAACTGGATGGGAAGACGCAGCTGTCAGCCCGGACACAGAAATTCAGCTCGAAAATGCGATCCTGACCCGCGCACGTGAACTGCGCGTCGGCGATTTCAGCTAAGTTTTAAAACTCAGATCCGGAAGGAGGGCGCCTCATGGCGTCTCGCTATAATCATCGGACCACGGAGCCCAAATGGCGCGCTGCGTGGTCTGAAGCCCGTATTTTTGAAGCAGGCGAGCCGGACGACCGGCCAAAGTCCTTTGTGCTTGAGATGTTTCCGTATCCTTCGGGGCGTCTCCACATGGGTCACGTGCGCAACTACGCCATGGGCGATGTTGTAGCCCGCTATAAAATGCTGAAAGGGTTCAACGTACTTCACCCTATGGGGTGGGATGCGTTTGGTATGCCGGCTGAGAACGCTGCTATGCAGCGCGGTGTCCACCCTAAGGGTTGGACCTATGACAATATCGCAGCGATGAAACAGCAGTTTGAACTGCTGGGTCTGTCGCTCGACTGGTCGCGCGAGTTTGCGACCTGTGACCCTGAATACTATGCCCAGCAGCAGCGCATCTTCATTGCGATGATGCAAAAGGGGCTCGTCTATCGCAAAACGTCCAAAGTGAACTGGGACCCTGTCGATATGACGGTTCTGGCGAACGAGCAGGTTGTTGACGGCAAGGGCTGGCGGTCCGGCGCGGAAGTTGAAACCCGCGAGTTGGAACAATGGTTCTTCAAAATCACCGAATATGCAGACGATCTGCTGGACGAAGTTCTCAAGCTGGAGAACTGGCCTGAAAAAGTGCGCCTCATGCAGGCAAACTGGATAGGCAAGTCACGCGGCGCGACCATTCGCTGGCCAATCGTCGGCGATGCGGCTGCGACGCATGGCGAAGCGATTGAAGTCTTCACCACCCGTCCGGATACGCTCTACGGCGCAAGCTTCCTTGCGATTGCGCCAGATCATGCGATCACCAAAGCACTGGCGGCTGACAATCCAGAAATTGCCGCCTTCCAGAAAGAGTGCGCAAAGCTCGGTACGTCTGAAGAAGCGATCGAGAAAGCGCCTAAGCTCGGTATTGATCTGGGTATCAAGGTGCGTCACCCGTTCGACCCTGACTGGGAAATTCCGGTTTTCGCAGCAAACTTCGTTCTGTCGACTTACGGCTCTGGCGCGGTGTTCGGTTCGCCTGCGGGAGATCAGCGCGACCTCGATTTTGCGCGCAAATACGGTCTTCCGGTCAATCCGGTGGTTCTGCCGCCAGATGCGGATGCCGAAACACATGCTATCGACACCGAGGCTTATACCGGCCCGGGCACGATCTATAACTCAGACTTCCTGAACGGCCTGTCCACGAAAGATGCGATCAACGCGGCAATCGAAAAGCTGGAAGAGCTGAAGCTGGGTGAGGGCGCCACCACATACCGTCTGCGCGACTGGGGCGTTTCCCGTCAGCGCTATTGGGGCTGCCCGATCCCTGTCGTGAAGTGTGAAAAGTGCGGCACAAACCCTGTGCCGGACGATCAGCTTCCAGTGCGCCTGCCAGACGATGTGACCTTTGACGTGCCCGGTAACCCGCTGGAACGTCACCCGACATGGAAGCACACAAACTGCCCGGTCTGTGGCGGTGAAGCGCTTCGTGAGACGGACACGCTCGATACGTTTGCCGACTCATCATGGTATTTTGCACGTTTTGCAGCGCCATCTGATGACAAGCCGGTTGATGCCGATCTTGCGGCCTACTGGCTGCCGGTCGACCAGTATATTGGCGGTGTAGAGCACGCGGTTCTCCACCTTCTTTATTCGCGCTTCTTCATGCGTGCGATGCGTGACTGCGATCTGCTGCCTCTGCAAAGCGGCGAACCGTTTGCGTCGCTCTTCACGCAAGGCATGGTGACGCACGAAACTTACAAATCTGCTGATGACAAATGGCTTTCGCCGGAAGAGATCGAGCAGAAGGACACTGCGCTCATCGAAATCACGACAGGCAAGCCTGTTGCGGTTGGCCCGATTGAGAAAATGTCCAAGTCGAAGAAGAACACCGTCGACCCGACCGAGATCATCTCTGATTTCGGCGCAGACGTTGCCCGCTGGTTTGTTCTGTCTGACTCTCCGCCAGAGCGCGACGTTGAATGGACGCAGTCCGGTGTTGAGGGCTCCTGGCGTTTTGCGCAGAAAGTCTGGGCCGTTGTTGACGAGCTTCCGGAAGACGCGCCTGCTTATGGCGTCGCCCTGCCAGACATGGATGACGCTGCGACTGAAATCCGTAAAACCTCGCACCGTGCACTTCAGGCGATTGAAGACGCGATTGAAAGCTTCCGCTTTAACTCTGCGATTGCGACCGTGCATGAATGGGTGAACGCGCTTCGCAAGGCTGAAAGCCTTGAGGCGACACCTGCGGTCCTGGCTGCGCGTGTCGAAGCGGCCGGTTTCCTCGCTCATGCGCTGGTGCCGTTCATGCCGCACCTTGCAGAAGAATGCTGGGCGCGCATTGGCGGCACAGGTCTCGTATCTGCGGGCACATGGCCGGTTGTTGAGGGCAGCCTCCTCAAGGATGACACAATTTCCATGCCTGTTCAGGTGAATGGCAAAAAGCGTGCTGAAATTCAGGTGGCGGCTGATGCATCCAAGGATGACATTGAGGCAATCGCCCTCTCAAACGAGCAGGTAACGGCCTATACGTCTGGCAAAACGGTACGAAAAGTGATTGTAGTACCGGGACGCATCGTAAACATTGTGGTGGGATGATGAAGAAACTGACCAGCCTTTTCCTAGCAGCGTCTGCTCTTGGCCTTTCGGCTTGCGGGTTCTCGCCGGTCTATTCTACCCAGTCTGATGGTGCGCAGGGCTCTATCCAGATTGCCCAGATTGACGGCTATTCGGGGCATATTCTGCGCCGCGAGCTGCTCATGCTTCTGCGCCCGGGTCTTCCGGGTGTTGAAAGCGGTGCGCTGACAATTGCTTACGAAGAAGATGTGAACGATTTCGCCATTCTGGCGGCCGGTCAGTCTGCGCGTGTCAACGTGCAGGGCGAGGCTCAATATCGCCTCGAAACGCCGCGCGGTATTCTGTCTGGTGTTGTGAACAGCTCGGTTAGTTCAGCGCCGGGTGATCTGGCCTATGACGACATTGCAGTCCGCCGCGATATGTCCGCGCGCGCCGCCATGGAAGCTGCCAATCTGATCGCAGAACAGCTTCAGCTCCACGCGCAGGATGAAAGCGCCTATCGCCAGCCCGCGGGCAGCAACTAAAGTGAAGAAGACGGGGCGTCAGGCAGAAAGCTTCTGTTCTGACCCGACATCTGGTGTGTTCGCTGCACTGGTGTTCGGCAAAACCGGCGCGCCCGTTTCCGAACTTTCCGAAGACCTTGCAAAGCAATGGATCAAGGGCACGCAGCCTGCGCTCGACCGGCGACGCATGTCCCCGGAAGAAGCAAAACAGGATCCGGGCGGTATTCTGGATGCGCTCTGTTCTGAAAGCCTTTTCGGTGGCGCGAGCCTTTTACAGGTCAGTATTGCGCGCGAAACAGAGGCGCGGCCTTTTCTCGACGCGCTGACAGAAATCGAAAACATGTCAGAGCCGCCAAGTGGCAAGCTTCTGATTGTGGCAGGAGATCTGACGCCGCGCTCTAAACTGCGCAAAACCTTCGAAGACCATAAATCGGCCATCGCGCTTCAGATTTTTGAACGGTCCGAACGGGATTTTGAGAACTGGGTAAGAGACCAGCTCTCCGCCAACGGCCTGCGCCTCGAGCCGGATGCAGAAATCCTGCTTCTGCGGACGCTTCTTGAAGACCAGTCACTCGCGCCGGGCGAGATTGAAAAGCTCTCTCTCTATGCCGTTGATCTGGATCGTCCGCTGACAGAACAGGACATTCGCAACCTCATCATTCTGGAAGACCAGTCGACGGGGTTTGATCTTGTTGATCTTGCCCTTGATGGGAAGCTCAATGATCTGGCCGGTCTGATGGGTGATCAACTCAAAGAAGGCTCAGGCGCCATTCCGGTTCTGATCGGGCTGATGAACCAGCTCAAGCGTCTCAACCGTGCGCATGAAGTGTCTGGTGAGGGCATTCACGGCCCGAAAATCGGCGAGCGGCTCAGTCCGCGCGTGTTTGATCGCCAATGGCCAGCATTCGAGCGTCGTATGCAGAAATGGCCGCCAGATCGCATCCTCACCCTGATGACTCTGGTCGCGCAGACAGACGCGCAATGTCGTACAGCAGGCAGTCCGCAGGAGGCTCTGGTGGGCAAGCTTCTGCTTGATGTGGCGCAGGTTGCGAGCCATGCCGGACGTCGTCGTGCATGAAGTGCATTTTTTAGCAATTTTCCTCTTGCATCCGAGGCAGAGATGCGCTTTATCACCGCTTCCGGCGCTGCCGGACTACCCATTGTGAGCGGGCGTAGCTCAGGGGTAGAGCGCAACCTTGCCAAGGTTGATGTCGAGAGTTCGAATCTCTTCGCCCGCTCCATTCTCCTTACATTGAAGCTGTAGCCAAATTCTCTGAATGGGCGTGCCCGTTCACAAACGAGCTTCGTACCAGCAATCAAATAGCAAGCATGCGTCACGCATGCCCGCTGAGGCTGGACAGGACTAAATGGAATTTCGGTGTTTCAAGGCCCGCCCTACTCGTCTTCGAAGAGGGCAGGTTCACGGCGTCCGATCTGACGGCTTGGCGGGGCCGTGCCATTGCCTGCGCCGGAGCCGTATACATGGTGGTGACCGGCATTACCGAACAGGCTGACCAGCAGGATCAGAAGGTCGGCTGCAAGCGCGAGCGTCAGGGCGAAGATTGCCTGTGGCTCACGGTCCTGAAGCGCAACGAAGGAATACGCGATCGGGGCGGCTTCCGGGTCACGCGTACGGGCCACGCGGCGAAGGTCTTCCATAAAGTTGGACTTCACGCTGGCACGCAGCGCTGAGCTGTTGACGCATTCATTGCGGATATACTGAAGAAGCTCTGAACCGCGTGCACCGGCATAAGCCTCTGAAGAGGTGGCGCGGCAGTTTTCTTCAACCATGCGCAGGCTGGACTGCAGCTCTGACAGTGTTCGCGCCGCCTCGAACGCGCCGCCGGAAGTGCAGTCGATGCTGGATGGAACAAAGTCAGAAAGCGTGTCTTCATCGAATGACGTCGCCTGCGCTGCGATCAGCTCTGATTTGATGGTCGTGCAGGCTGTCAGGATCTGATCGACTTCATCTTCGCTGATCTCTTCTGATGAGAAATCGATCTGCGGAATTTCCAATGCATCTGATTGCGCTGTAAGCGCAGAAATCTCTGCTTCAAGGAAACCGATGCGAACATCATTTCCGGCATTCAGCGCGTTTTCGACATCCTGCGCGTCGCCGCCGCTCTGTACGATAGCAAGCTGCTGACGGCTGGAAAGAAGCGCTTCTTCTGCGTTATCAAGTTCCCGGGTGACGGAGCTCAGACGATTTTGCGCGACTTCAAGATTGGCGCGTACAATATCGTGCTGGCGATCGAGTTCACGCCAGCGCGGGCCACGGCCGACTTGTCCGCTTTCCTGCGCGCCGCGCTCTTCCAGCAGCTTCTGATCAGAGAGTGCCTGAGACTGGGCCAGAAGCCGCGCGGTTTCTGCTTCCCACTCATCCTGTTCCGGCGTGAGCTGGCGGACCTGACGTTCAAAATCTGCGACCGTTGTTTCGAGTTCTGCGGCGCGGGCCTGGCGGCTTACCGCGGCGCTGCGGGCTTCAGCCTGCGCATTGCCGACCTGACGGCGATAATCTGCAAGTTCGCTGCGGCGCTCGTCCAGTTCTGTGAGGATGGACTGGCGCTGCTCATTGGAAGCAGAGGCCAGTACGTTGATCTGGGCCTGAAATTCGGCTTGTTGCGTAGAGAAATCTCCGCGCGCATCGCGGACTTCATCTTCCAGCGCTTCGATAAGCTCTTCAACGATCACATCGCCGCGCTCGCGAATGGTTTCTGCGGACCAGTCAGATTTCTGGGCGCTGAACATACGGTCGAACAGGTCGATATAAGAGAAGGTGACAGAGATGGTCGTTGCGGCCAGATAGCCAACGAGAATAGCGGAAATCAGCCCCCAGCGTTTACGGTCCTCGACCATGAGAAGGCGGCTCGCAATCCATGCAAGCGCCAGCATCAGAGCCTGAATGCCGAAAGCAAGGCCGAGCGTGATGGCAAGGCTTTCGGCCCGGTCCCACCAGGAAATGCCTTCAAGGCTACCGCCGGATGTCATGAGCTGTTGGATCGGGTCAGCCGCGCGAAGGCCGCTCCAGGTTGTCAGAAATGAGACGACCGACAGCACAAGGCTCGCAATAACGGCGCTTCGAAAGCCCAGCGATTGGCGCGGTGTGTAGTTAGAGTGGCTCATTTTTTCACCCGGTTTTGAATACAGCTCCGGCTGTGCATTCTGTGTGCCAGTTTGTGGTCGTTAGCCCCGTGAGCAGGTCAGCGCCCGCTCTCAGAATGGTCAGCCGCCCGAAACATCAAATGAAACAGACTGCTTCTGTAAAAACGGGCAGCATGTCGAGAATATGGCAGAGTGTGCAAAAGCGCTGCTTTTGCGGGCGTTTGGTGCCGTTATGGCTGTGCTTAGCGCTTTGCGGCCTTCGATCAGGCGATGATATCCGGGCGGATCAGGCCCCGCACGCGGGAAATCTCGTCTTTCAGGCGCAGCTTTTCGCGCTTCATGCGTTGAAGGGTGATCATGTCCGCGCCAGCCAGTTGCTGCGCTGTGACCTGTTCATCAAGCAGGCGGTGCTCGGCTTCGAGCTGATCAAGGCGCGCCTGCAACTGACGCGTTGTCTCATCAAAATCGAAATGTGTGCCGTCCATGGCCTTAACCTTTAAGAAAGAGGCCGGTTCATTAACAAATTTTGCTTGTGGATAAAAGTGAAACGTTTACGGACGCGCGAAAAAACGTCTCGCAAATGCACTTTTTCGGAGAGTCAATACGTGACGAGTTTGTGACTTCATGCTTTCATGTATTGCTCAGCAAAGGAGGCTCGAAGCGATGAGTTTAGAAAATCATCTGCAGGAACTTTCCACCCGTCATAAGAAGATTGACGATGCACTGCAGGAAGAGTCGAAAAGACCTTCCTCTGACTCTCTCAAAATGTCGCGCATGAAACGAGAGAAGCTGAAACTGAAGGAAGAGATCCAGTCTCTTCGAGGCGATCTCAACAGTTAAATATACTCCGGGTCCGGCAGAGACCTTTACGTTCAGGCGGCCTGCTTTGGCTTGACCGCCTGAGTGTGGCATGAAATGGCCGATTGAACTCAGCTGGAAACGGAAGGCATAGAGAGATGCGCGCGCCGGCAATTGTTATTCTGGGCCTTGGAAAAGGCGTTGGCGCAAGCTGTGCGCGTAAGTTTGCTGAATCCGGTTGGTCCGTCATGATTGTGGAGGACGACCAGAAGGCGTTGGGTCGCGCTAAGGATGACCTCGGTGATCTGGCCAGCTATCTCTCTGAAAACCAGTCTACCCGGCTCGGGCTGAAAAACGCCCTGTCGGGTATGCTCGAACAGTTTGACGGCGTTGATGTTGTTCTCAATATTCCGCCATTGTCTGATCCGATTGATATGGATGACCTCACCCTCGAACGGGTGACGCAGGAACTCAAGCAAACGACGACCACGGCGTTGATGGCCGGGCAGGTTTTCGGCCGCGAAATGGTGGCCGAGCTGCGCGCGCATGAAGATAATGCAGAGCGCGTGCCTTACAAAAAGTCTTTCATACAACTTCTCAGTCGTGCGGCGATCGCAGGTAATCCGGGCAGTGCGCTCAACACGGTGACGCAGGGCTCTGTGCTTTCGGTCATGAAAGCTCTAGCGCTGGAATATGCGCCGTGGAAAATCCGTTCGAATGCGATTGTTGCCGTTCGTCCTCACAGCGAGGACACCGAAGGCTGGCTGAAAGAGCGTACCCCGCTGAAACGTGCCGCGCGCGCATCTGAGATCGCAGAGGCAGCTTATTATCTGGCGTCTTCAGAGGGCGCTTATGTAAACGGACATGCGCTGGAGCTTGATGGCGGACGCAGTGTTCTGAACGGAACCATGCCGTCCAGCTAAGCGCGTTTAAGCTGCAAACGCCGGCTTGATCACTCTTTAAATTGTATTTTTTTGATGGATTGATGGCCCAATTGGTGGATTTCCATCATTTCAGATGTTCTCGTTTTGTGTCGTTCTATCCCTACAGGAAATGATGGGGGTCGTACGTGATACACGTCGTAACAATCAGAAACCAACACCTCTATGCGAAGCAGCTCGATGAGATGTTCCGCATGCGCCACGAGTTTTATGTAAAACAGCGTGGCTGGACCAATCTCACCTCTGCAGATGGTCGTGAGACGGACGAGTTCGATAACGAACATGCGGTCTATCTCATGAACCTCGACCGGCATGGGAATATTCTGGCGACGTTTCGCCTCAATCCGACAGACACGCCATACCTCATGGGCGATAAGCTGACCGAGTATATCAACGGTGAGCCGCCACGTGATGAAGCGATTTGGGACCTCACCCGCTGGATGATTGCGCCACATGCGCGCCGTCGTCATGAAGGTGTGATCGCTGATGCACAGAAAACCCTTCTGTGCGGGATTATGGAATTCGCGGTCGATCGCGGCATTACCGACTTCACCTGCCTGATGGATACGGTCTTTGTCGACCGTATGTCGAAGGTCTGGCCGGTCGAATATCTGGGCGATCCACAGCACTTTGACGATGGCGATGGTGATGCTGTCGCCGTGATGATCGAGGCTGGCCCGCACGTGCTGATCGATACCCGAAACAAGATGGAGATTTACGAACAGGTCCTGTTCGAAATCGAGCCACCACCTCCATTGACCGAACTTGAGAAGAAGCGTCGCGAAGCTGCGATGCGTAAGGAGCAACCAATGAATCAGATCGAACTTGATCGTATGCGTACTGCAGCCGATATGCTCGTCAACGAGCTGAATTCGGTAAAAGAAACCGGCAATGTGGATGCCTCTATCTCTGCAATTGAGGCCTTCACCAAAACCCTCATTCCGATTCGTGAAGATGCGGCAGGTCGCCGGGCCTCGTAAAAGCGGAGTTCAGGGCCGATTCCGGACTTGAATTTCCCCTCTTTTTGCGTATAAGCGCTGTTTGCTCCAAAGAGGCGTAAGGCATTGCCTCCAGGAGAAACTATCAGATGCGCTTTGCGCAAGGAGATGAAAATGCCGAAGATGAAAACCAAGAAGGCCGCTGCAAAGCGGTTTAAGATCACTGCTACGGGCAAGCTCAAGCATGGTGTTGCTGGTAAGCGTCACCGCCTGATCAGCCACAACGCGAAATATATCCGCCAGAACCGCGGCACATCTGTTGCTGCAAAAGCAGACGAGGCTCGTGTGAAGAGCTGGCTGCCATACGGCACGAAATAACGCGTAAGCTGAGAAGGATTTAGACACATGGCACGCTCCCGTAACAAGGTGCCCGCGCACGCTCGGCACAAGAAAATCATCAAAGCGGCAAAAGGCTATTATGGCCGCCGTAAAAACACTTTCCGCACAGCAAATGCTGCCGTCCAGAAGGCTGGTCAGTACGCATATGTTGGCCGTAAGCAGAAGAAGCGTACTTTCCGCTCTCTCTGGATCCAGCGTCTGAACGCTGCTGTTCGTGAACTCGACGATACGATGACATACTCTCGTTTCATCGACGGTGTTCACAAGGCTGGCATCGACATGGACCGCAAGG
Source organism: Ponticaulis sp. (assembly GCF_029210165.1). Lineage (NCBI taxonomy): Bacteria > Pseudomonadati > Pseudomonadota > Alphaproteobacteria > Hyphomonadales > Hyphomonadaceae > Ponticaulis > Ponticaulis sp. Next base: position 824,970 of record NZ_JARGNT010000001.1, on the reverse strand, counting down.
TTCTTTCTGATCTTGCGATCAACGAACCTGCTGCGTTTAAAGCTGTAATGGAACAGGCCAAGGCTGCGCTGGCTGCTTAATCAGACCGCGCACAGGACTGTTCCTACAAAGCGACCGTTGCCTTTCAGCAGCGGTCGTTTTCGTATTTGGATAAGACTTTCTCTGGAAATGCGCAGAGAGATTGCTAATGAAAGGCCAGCTAAACTTTGCTGGATATCTGAGAGAACCCATGTCCGATATTGATCACAATGAGTTCGTTCAACTGCTGAATGGTGGCTTCGCGGCAGGTTCTGCGCAATTCGCGATGCATGCAGCGGACGAACAGAGAGCAAATAAATATTTAGATGCACTGATTGAAAGCGGTAAGACTTGGGCCGATGTTGAAGGACATTTTGAGGCTCTGCTTCAACAGAAGTCGTGGAATTCAGATTCTACGGAGTCTCAAAAAGATAGGCTAAGACAATTTGTTTTTCCGTGGTTGCAATCTGAGCCGGAGTCGATTGCAAAAGAGCTGTGTTATCAGATCGTCAAAGCAGAAGACCGCGAAATGCTTGAAGATTTGCGTTTGCGCGCGATCGGCAAGAAGGGGCGGATTTCATACATGATGAAAACGCTCGGAAAAATGGACCCGGAAGCTCGGAAAGAAATGGGTCCCAAGCTGAATGTCCTGAAGAACATGGTGGTTCAAGCGGTAGAGCTTCAAAAAGAAAAACTTGAAGATGCAGAGCTCGATGCGCGGCTTGCCAGCGAGAAAGCTGACCTCACCCTGCCGCCACGCCCATACCGCACCGGCACGCTTCACCCTGTCATGCAGGTGTTTGAAGAGATCGAGGAAATCTTCGGCGCAATGGGCTTTGCCGTTGCTGAAGGCCCGGACATTGAGGATGACTTCCACAACTTCACCGCGCTGAACTTCCCGATCGGTCACCCGGCGCGCGAAGATCACGACACATTCTTCATGACGCCGGACGCTGAAGGTGAGCGCAAAGTCCTGCGCACGCACACATCGCCGGTGCAGATCCGCACGATGATGAGCCAGGAGCCGCCAATCCGTGTGATCATTCCGGGCCGCGTCTATCGTAATGACTGGGATGCGACCCACACACCAATGTTCCACCAGGTGGAAGGCCTCGTCATTGATAAGGTCAGCCATATGGGGCACCTCAAAGGCTGCCTCACCGACTTTGCGCGCGCCTTCTTCGAGGTCGACGAAGTAGAAACCCGTTTCCGCCCGCACTTCTTCCCGTTCACTGAACCATCCGCTGAGATGGATGTGAAATGCGACCGCTCAGGCGGTACGGTGAAGGTTGGTCAGGGTGAAGACTGGCTTGAGGTGCTCGGCTCCGGCATGGTGCACCCGAATGTTTTGCGCAATTGCGGCCTCGACCCGAATGAATATCAGGGCTTTGCCTTTGGTATGGGTGTCGACCGTCTGGCTATGCTGAAATACGGTATGCCCGATCTGCGCCCTTACTTCGAAAGCGATGTCCGCTGGCTCTCACACTATGGCTTCACGCCTTGGCTCCTGCCGAGCCTCTCCGGAGGACTTTCTTGAGCGTAAGCCCGGATATCGAGACGCTGCCGCGTTGGCCATTCGGGGATAGTCCTGAACTGGCAGACAGGCTCGCTGCATTGATTGTGGCGGGTGTCAAAACCGGTACGTGCTCTGCCAGGGTCCACAATGAGTGGAGCCATCCGGGCGAACGCGGCGTTCTGGTTGACGGGGCGGACCGCCCTGTTGCCGTGCTGGAAACCGAAACAGTGACGCATCTGCGCTATAACGAGATGACGCAGGAAATGGCCGCGCTGGAAGGCGAGGGCGATCTGTCGCTTAAATACTGGCAGGACGCGCACAAAGCCTACTTCACCCGTGAGGGTACATTCGCCGAGGATATGGAGGTCGTGTTTGAGACCTTCCGTGTTCTCTCTATTCTGGATGATGATTTTGCCGCGGGCGCTGCAGATCATCTTCGCCGCGAACGCGCTGGCGAAACGGTTTAGGGGGCGGCAATGGGCAAAGGTAATAAGGCTGAAATGCTGATCGCTATCTGCGCGGTGATATCGTCGATTGCGGCGGTTTTCATTGCTTGGGATCAGGCGCGCGTCATGCGCTCTCAGGAGAAGGCAGACGTCTGGCCGATCCTGCAGCTTCAGCACAACACCTCCACGCCCGCTGGCGGCGCGCTTTACGAATTCGACGTTCAGAACGCGGGCGTCGGCCCTGCGCTGATCGAAGACTATCTGATCCGTATTCCGGGCCGCGAAGACACACGCTCGTTTGATGAGATGGTCCGCTATTTCATCACTGACAGTCTGGAAGAAACATACGGGCTACCAGCCTATTCCAATCAGGCGCTGCGTGGCCGTGTCATCCGTCAGGGCGATAGTGTTCGCACCATTGGCGCGGAATGGCCCGGCGCTGAGGGCCTTGAGCGTGATTTTCTGAGCGCTGTGCAAAGCTTTCTCGACGGAACACGCCAGCCGGCCGAGGTTTTCGTCTGCTATTGTTCCATTCTGGATGATTGCTGGGTCTCTACCAGCGCGGGCCACGCGCTCCGCCCGATAGAAGTAAGCAGCTGCGAAGCTCTGCCAGACATCGTTGACCAGATCGTACCACACACACACATTTCACCATCGACCGAAGAGTCTCAATCATGAAGTTCACTGTTTCCTGGCTCCAGGACCATCTTCACACTAAAGCCAGCACGGACGAGATCCTTGCGGCGATGACGCGCGCCGGCCTTGAGGTCGAAAGCGTTGAGAATCCGGCTGAGGCGCTGTCCACATTCACCGTGGCGCAGATCAAATCGTTCGAGAAACACCCTGACGCGGACAAGCTGAATGTCTGCACGGTCGACACGGTTGATGGCGAGAAGCAGATTGTCTGCGGCGCGCCGAACGTGCGTCAGGGCATGTTTGCGGTTTACGCACCGCTCGGCGCGTATATTCCGGGCGTTGATTTCTCTCTCGACAAAAAGCCTCGCAAAATCCGAGGTGTAGAGAGCTATGGCATGATGTGTTCTGCCAAAGAGCTCGGTGTGGGTGAGGCCAATGAGGGCATTATGGACCTTCAGGGCAAGGTGAAGGTTGGCATGCCGCTGGCTGAAGCGCTTAAGCTTGACGATCCGGTCATCGACTTCGAAGTCACGCCAAACCGTCCGGACTGGCTGGGCGTTCTTGGTATCGCGCGTGATTTGGCGGCGACCGGTCTCGGCAAGTTCGCACCAATGCAGGTGAAGCCGGTAAACGGCACGCACCCTTGCCCGGTGACGGTGACAACTGAGTCTCCAGACGCATGCCCTGTGTTTGCAGGCCGCGTGATTAAAGGCGTGAAGAACGGTCCGTCACCAGACTGGATGCAGGCGCGCCTGAAAGCGGTTGGCATCTCGCCAAAGAACATGCTCGTCGATGTGACGAACTATATCTCGCTCGATCGCTGCCGTCCGTTGCACGTTTATGACGTTGCCAAGCTTCAGGGCGGGCTGACCGCGCGCCTTGGCCGCGAAGGCGAAACCTTCCTCGCGCTCGATGGCAAGGAGTACACGGCTACCGAAGACATGTGCGTGATCGCTGACGATAGCGGCGTTGTCGGCTTTGGCGGTGTTATGGGCGGCGCGTCTACCGGCGTATCTGATGAGACGGTTGATGTGTTCATCGAGTCTGCATGGTTTGACCCGCTCCGTACAGCACGCACAGGCCGCGCGACGGGCATCATTTCTGATGCGCGCTACCGTTTCGAACGCGGCGTTGATACGCAAAGCTGTCTTGAAGGTCTTGAGCTTGCAACCATGCTCATTCTGGAGACATGCGGCGGCGAAGCGTCTGACGTGACAGTGGCTGGCGCAAACCCGAAACCACAAAAGCCGGTTCAGTTCTATCTGAATGATGTGAAGCGCCTCACCGGCGTTGAGCTGAAAACCGCTGAAATCCGCCAGATCATCAAAGACCTTGGCGGTGACATCGAAGATGCGGGTGAAGCCTGGTATGTGGCGCCGCCAAGCTGGCGCCGCGATCTGGAACAGTCTGCTGATATGGTTGAGGAAATCATCCGTATTAAAGGCTATGACGCGCTTCCGCTCACATCCATGCCGCAGCCGGAAGGCGGTGTGCGTCAGGTGCTGACAGAGCCGCAGCGCCGTATGCGTACAGGTCGCCGCGTTATGGCGGCACGTGGCTTCTTCGAGGCCGTGACATGGAGCTTCGTCTCTAAAGCCGAAGCGACTGCCTTTGGCGGCGGCGCGAAAGAGATGGTCGTCGACAACCCTGTCGCGTCCGAGCTTGATTGTATGCGTCCGAGCATTCTGCCGAACTTGATCAAGGCTGCACAGAAAAACGCAGACTTCAGCCAGCGCGATATCCGCCTGTTTGAAGCTGGACCTGTCTATCTGGGTGACGGCCCGAAAGACCAGCGCCGCTATATCTCTGCGATTGCGCGCCCTGAAACGGTCCGCAACTGGGTTGGTAAGGCCGAGCCGTATGACATTTACGCAGCCAAAGCTGACGTGATGGCGCTGATTGATGCGCTTGGTCATGATGCAAGCAAGTTGATGGTAATGGAGCCGGTGTCTGATCACTGGCATCCGGGCCGCTCTGCAACGCTGCGTCTTGGGCCGAAGAATGTCGTCGCTGAATTCGGTGAGCTGCACCCGCGCGCTCTGAAAGCACTTGGCGTGGACAGCAATATGGTCGGCTTCGAGGTCAATGTGGACGCGCTACCACTGCCTAAGAAGGTCGGCGTGAAGACCAAGCCTGTTCTTGAAAAGCAGGCCCTCACACCAATCCGCCGTGACTTTGCATTTGTTGTGAAAGACGAAGTCGCGGCCGGTGACCTCATCAAGGGCGCGCAGGGCGCTGACAAGAAGATGATCACGGCCGTGAACGTCTTTGACGTCTATGTCGGCAAAGGCGTGGAAGAGGGCCATAAGTCTATTGCGCTGGAAGTGACCATCCAGCCGGGCGAGAAAACGCTCAAAGACGCCGAAATCGATGCGATCTCCAAAAAGATCATCGCAAACATGGAAAAGCTCGGCGGCACGCTGCGCGGTTAGGCCCCGCATTTGGGGACTGACAAACTGGTTCAATCTGCTCTAACCTCTTTTCACGGAGGTTGGGCAGATGGTGAACGCAGTGCGGGCGCGTCTCTACAGGGCGATGGAAAAAGGCAGTAGTGGGAAGGAAAAGCTTTCCACGATCAACCGCATCCTCGTGGTGTTGGTGCTTACCAGCCTTGTGCTTCTGGCTCTGGAAACCGAGCCGGACATTGAAGGCCAGACCCAGTCTTTTCTGCGCATTCTGAACGTCATTATCGTTGTCATATTCGCGATTGAATACGGGCTGCGTCTGTGGGTGGCCGGTGAAAACCCGGAATATCGCGGGCTGATGGGGCGGTTGAAATATGCCTCAACGCTCTATGCAGTGGCAGATCTTGCCGCCTTCCTGCCAGAGCTTTTGCTGATGATTTTCGCGGCAGACAAAGTGAACCCGCAGGTATTGGCGGTTCTGAAAGCCTTCCGTCTTTTCCGCCTGTTCAAGCTGGCGCGTTTTATCCCTGCGTTCAACCTGCTTGGCGATGCCTTGCGCAAGGCCGGAAGCCAGCTGCTCACCAGCCTGTTTCTGGCGCTGGTGCTTGTCTATGTGTCGGCTGTCGCGCTCTATCTGATTGAAGGTAAAATCCAGCCTGAGGCGTTCGGGTCTATTCCGCGGGCGATCTGGTGGGCCATCGCGACGCTGACGACCGTTGGCTATGGCGACGTCTATCCGATCACGCCGCTTGGCCGTGTGGCAGCCTCATGTATTGCCTTGGCGGGTATTGGTCTGGTCGCGCTGCCTGCGGGCGTGTTTGCCAGTGCCTTTTCAGACGTCATTCGCGAGGAAAGTGAGAAACGAGCCGAAGAAAAGGCTCGCGAAAAGCTCACCGGTCTTGATGATGACGATGAGAATACACCGGCCTGACTGAAAGCTTCTGACGCATGACAACCGAATTCCTGCTGGGCATGTTCCTGCTGGCATCCACGCTTGTATGGACGCCGGGCCCGAATAACACGCTGCTCGCCAATTCAGGCGCGCGCCACGGGCTGGTGCTTACGCTGCCGCACTCTATGGGCGTGAATATCGGCTTTGCCTTCATGGTGTTCACCATCTGCCTTGGCCTTGGCAGCGTATTCGTTCAGTTCCCGCTTCTGCGTGAGGTGCTGCGCTGGGCCGGCGCGGCGATCCTGTTATGGCTGTCATGGAAAATCGGCACATCAAAGTTCGAGCCGCCGCATGAGGTGAAAGCCTCAAAGCCCTGGGGGTTTTTTCAGGCGGCTGCCTTTCAATGGGTAAACCCGAAAGCGTGGATCATGGCGATTTCGTTTGCGGGGCAGCTGCCGGATCAGGAGCCGTTCTGGTATCCGCCGCTGGTCATCTCACTGGTGATCCTTGCCGCAGGCATGCTGAGCTCGCATGGCTGGGTCTTGTTCGGCGTGGGAATACAGCGGTTTCTGTCGACCCCGCTGCGCTTCCGGATTTTCAGCCTCGTTATGGCGGGCTTGCTCGTGCTGACGGTGATCGGCCTGTTACTGGCCGATCTGTCCGTGCATTAATTCAGCGTGATGCCGATAAAGGTCGGCGTCGGCACGTCTACGATTGGCTCTGCTTCTTCGCCTTCCGGAGTCAGCACATCCATATTCTCTTCGTATATGGAGTTGAGCGCTGTACGCAGCTCCAGCGTGGAGAGCGTAACCGGTGCTTCGCCTTCCAGATGGATGTTCTGGGAGAGGTCTGCGCCGTCAAAGTCCAGCACAACGCCATGGGCGGTCTGGAAGGCGATCAGGCGCTCAACCAGTGCAAGGCGCACATCTTCTTCCAGCGGATCTTCGAAATGCAGATCAATGATCAGTTCGCGCATCTGAACGGTATCAGCAGAGGCTTCTTCGAGCGCATCCAGAAGGTCTTCAACCTCTTCAAGGCGCAGCGCCATTTCATCCGGCACACCTTCGGCGCGAACCGCAGCGAGGTCTTCCAGAGCTTGTGAGAGCGTATTGGAGAGCGCGGCTTCCATCTCGGTGCGGGCCTCAGCATTACGGGCAATCGCTGTCGCCAGCGCAGCCTCTGAACGCAGAACGCCGCTCACATCACCTTCCAGCTTGCTTGCCAGACGATCGAGCCAGACGGACACATCCCGGCGCAGCTCTGCCGTATCGCGGTCACCATCCATGGCGAGCACGCCGCGTGACATATGTTCGAAGATGAGGGCGGTGAGTTCCGCCTGACCCGCGACTGAAATCTCTTCTTCAGCGGCTACAGCTTCCGGGGCAGAAGCTTCTTCATGCATTTCAGCTTCGTGCATCACGTCTTCGGCGGAATGCGCGTCGGCATCATCCTGCGCAAAGGCCGGCAAAGCCATAAAAGTAAGGCCGAAAGCACTGGCCAGAGCGGCGCGTCGGAATAGCTTTGTCATATGTCCCATCCTGAAGTCATCTGAAGCTGTCATAACATTGAATTTTGGCCGTGTATGACAATCTTCAAGATTGTATTTTCGTATTCGCAGGTATAGCCGCTTGGCGGTTGTGTTCGCCAGTGGTAGATCGCTCAAATGACAGACAAATCCCACATCCGTAATTTTTCCATCATCGCTCACATTGACCACGGTAAATCTACCCTGGCCGATCGCCTCATTCAGAAGTGTGGCGGCCTCACAGACCGTGAGATGAAAGAGCAGGTGCTCGACTCCATGGATATCGAGCGCGAGCGTGGCATTACCATTAAAGCGCAGACGGTTCGCCTGAACTATACCGCCAAGGATGGCGAGGATTATGTTCTGAACCTGATGGACACACCGGGCCACGTCGACTTCGCCTATGAAGTCTCGCGCTGCCTTGCGGCGTGCGAAGGCTCACTTCTGGTTGTTGATGCCTCTCAGGGCGTTGAAGCCCAGACGCTGGCCAACGTCTATCAGGCGATTGATCAGGACCATGAGATCGTTCCGGTCCTCAACAAGATCGACCTGCCAGCCGCAGACATTGAGCGCGTCTCCGAACAGATTGAAGATGTGATCGGCATTGATGCGTCTGATGCGGTCCAGATTTCTGCCAAAACCGGCATTGGCATTGAGGATGTCCTCGAAGCCATCGTCACGCGCCTGCCAGCCCCGCAGGATGGCGACCGCGATAAGCCGCTCAAAGCGTCTCTCGTTGATGCTTATTACGACCCGTATCTTGGTGTCGTCGTCATCGTGCGCATCATTGATGGCGTGATGAAGAAGAAGCAAAAAGTGAAAATGATGCGCACCGGCGCAACATATGAGCTTGATAATGTCGGCGTGTTTGCACCGAAGCCAACCTATGTAGACGAGCTTGGCCCGGGCGAAGTCGGCTTCATGATTGCCTCCATCAAAGAGGTGGCTGACTGCGCGATCGGTGACACGATCACCACGGAGAAAAACCCGGCAACGACCGCGCTGAAAGGCTATAAAGACGTTCAGCCAGTTGTCTTCTGTGGTCTCTTCCCGGTCGATGCTGGCGATTTTGACGATCTTCGCGCCGCTATGGGCAAGCTCCGCCTGAACGATGCTTCCTTCACGTGGGAAATGGAAACCTCAGCTGCGCTCGGCATGGGCTTCCGGTGTGGCTTCCTCGGTCTTCTCCACCTTGAGATCATTCAGGAACGTCTCTCCCGCGAGTTTGACCTCGATCTCATCGCGACAGCGCCAAGCGTGGTCTATGAGCTGACCATGACGGACGGAACCGATTACGAGCTTCACAACCCGGCAGACATGCCAGAGGTCACGAAGATCAAGGAAGTACGCGAACCGTGGATCAACGCGACGATTTACACGCCGGATGAGTATCTGGGCGCTATCCTGAAGCTGTGTCAGGACCGCCGCGGTATTCAGACAGAGCTCACCTATGTGGGTGGCCGCGCCATGATCAAATACGAACTTCCGCTCAACGAAGTGGTGTTCGATTTTTATGATCGCCTGAAATCCATCTCACGCGGCTATGCGAGCTTCGACTATGAAATTGTCGAACACCGCGCTGAAAACCTCGTGAAAATGAACATTCTGGTGAATGACGAGCCGGTCGACGCGCTCGCCATGCTGGTTCACCGTGACCGTGCTGAAGGCCGTGGCCGTCAGATGTGCGAACGCCTGAAAGAGCTTATTCCGCGCCAGCAGTTCAAAATTCCGATTCAGGCGGCGATTGGCGCGAAGGTTATTGCCCGGGAAACCATCTCTGCGGTCCGCAAAGACGTGACGGCGAAGTGTTACGGCGGTGACGCGACGCGTAAGCGTAAGCTTCTGGATAAGCAGGCCGCTGGTAAGAAGCGTATGCGCCAGTTCGGTAAGGTGGAAATCCCTCAAGAAGCGTTTGTTGCAGCCCTTCGCATGGACGGGGATTAGGGGCGCCTAATCTCCGTTATTGTTGCGGTCGTTCATCGCGGCAATCGAGCGTTCACCCCAGTGAAACGTGACCAATACAGACGGCTGTTCGGGACCAAAACTGCCGGGCTGTGTTGAGATAATTGCGTCCAGAAATGGCTCGCCTCGCTGATGATAAATGCGCGAGGCTTCAAAGTCCGCCTGTCGTTCAAAAGTGATGAAGTCCGGCTGATCCGGACCTGCGATCATCTGGTCGATGGTCTCGAGCGCGAGATCGGACTCGATACCAAAAATTGCAGCCGTGCAATTGGGCAGATCGGACGGGATTGAATGCAGCGTAATGGCGCCGCCGTTGAAAGCGCCCAGCCAGTATTGGGTTTCATCCTGCGAAAACGGCTCGAGACCCGCTTCTGTACTAAGCGCGGAATATGGCGTTCCATCATATGCATGAACGAGGCAGCTAATGCCGATGACGACATCAACGGCTTCGTTGAAACTCCGATCGGATTTGTGGTCCTCTTGAGCACGGGCAGCTGGGCTCGTGCAGGCAAGAGAGACAACCAGAAGAATCCACGTAATTCGCAATGTAGCACTCCGCGAGCGATCAGCCCTTTTGTTTGATCATAACCTGACGTGTGACACGATAATCTGGCTATGCAGATGGAAGCCGTTCATGCTCGCGAACGAGAATGTTCTCGTCTGGTTCAGACGGCGCGAGATCGGTTGGAATGAGGTTAGGTGGGAGAGCCCTTCGGCCCGTTTCCTCGAGATAGGCAGGGATCACAGACCGGTCGATTTCAATCTTGCCGCCACCCGCCCAGTGCCGGTCCTGATTGTTTTTCTTGATGCCTGAAATCCAGTATTCTTCGCCCGTCTCGACGTTGAAATAATTCCCGCCAATACCGCTGCCTTTGAGGGTTCTGAAGGCCTGACCATTGAAATATACGGTCGCGCCTGTTTTGGACGCACCCGCGCGGCCGATCCAGGCAGGGCCATTGTCGCCATACCCGGACTTAAGTTCGACATATACAAGACGGTTTTTCATTACGGGCAAAAAGCTCAGGTTTCGAATTCTGTACGCTAAACAGCTTAAACGCGAACTTTCGGGCATCCAAGCGCTTATTCAGCAACGTCTGACATTCTTTGACTGGTGCACCGCGCTATCCGCTGATGCCACGCGCCCATTCATACAATGGAGGGTGACGAGCTGGAGAATCTCATGCAAGCATTGCCTCATCAATCCCGTTCCGCAAGTTGACGTCATTCATGCTTAAGTTCCGTTTTTTCAATTTTGCTCCCATGGTGCGCGCCGCGGTCGTAGCGTTTCTGATGAGCCTGAGCCCTTTGCCCGGGACGGCGCAGGATGAAGCCTATCTTAGTCTTAGGGACATGGTGTTCGATCTGGAGACCAACGAAGAGTTTCACGCGTTCGTCGACGCCGACCTTCCGCTCGCCGTGATCATGGAAACCGACATTGAAGGTCAAACGATGACGCTGATAATGGTCGCCGAAGGCACCACCAGCATATATTTCAGCGATGGCGGCGGCATGATCGGCGGTGGGGAATATGATTTCGTTCGGGCTGAAGTCTTTCAGCTGCTTGGGATGGTAGACCAGTTCGCAAACCATTTTTCGGAGTCCGGCACACGGAGCCGCCCATCGGCCGGAATGGCTCATTTCTACGTCGTACGGCGTACCGGCGTGTTTCGATCTGAAGAGTTTGTGGAAGAAGATATGTGGGATGCTGGCAATCTTTCGGCACTCCTCAGGCAGGCGCATGCTGTCATCGGCGGGCTGCGTGAAGTCCAGACGGCCCAGCAATAGCGACACTCTGAGATTGTGGCCATCAGATGCTTCCACGATCTCTCTGCGTATGCCCTTCGGCGACGGTTTTAATCCAACTCACTCCACCTGACCCTATCCTGACAGCATGTCAGAGACCGCCACCGAAATTCAGTCTTACGAGCCGCGCGATATTGCGCAGCGGCTGAAGGCGTATATCTGCCGTGCGGCGTCTCTGGCTGAAGCTCATTTTGAGGAACCCGCCCAGAACGTGCGTCATAGTGAAGGGGCAAGCAGCCCTGAGCGCGTTCCATGCGGGCCGACAGGGCCGCGGGAACAAAACAAGCAAGCGGGCGGTCAAACGAGTGAAGTCAGCCCTGAGCGCGTTCTATGTGATCCGAGAGGATCACGAGAACAAACCAAAATGATCCAGCATTGCTATCACACCGCCATGATGGAGCATGTAAAGCGACTGGAATATGTGCTGCGTTGCTTCATTCTGTTTCTTGCGGGCGAACTGATTGCGCTTGGCCGTGTGACAGCATCTGCGCCGCGCACGCGTGCGAAACCCGCAGAAAAATCACTCGTCCAGAAGCAGGATGAGACGCTGCGCGATCAACTGCGAGACCTGCCACGGCTCAACAGCTTTTCTGTTCTGACGCCGGTGGTTGAGGGTAAGGGGCGCGGCCGGTCTTACAAGCGGAGCTACACCTTCCTGCCAGATAGTCTGAGGCTGGTAGATGCGGGGCATCTTCTGGCGCGGTTTAATCGCCTGTCGTCCGTGCTCACGCGCGTGGATAAAATGGCGATGTCACTCGCCGCGCGGGCTTTGCGGCCTTCGCTCATCCCTGTGAGCAGCCCTGAGCGCGTTCCATGCGAGCCAACAGGGTCGCGGGAACAAATCGAACGAGCGGGCGGTCAAACAGGTGAAGCCAGCCCTGAGCGCGTTCTATGTGGTCCGACTGGATCACGAGAACAAAACAAACATGAGCTTCCCAATCCCCTCTATTACGAACCGCTTGCGCACTTCTGCCCGCCTGAAGATTTATGGGCGTCTGCCCATGATGAGGTGGAGCGGCGCGATGTGAACTTCATCCACTATATGGCCGCCGCAAAGCTGGAAGAGATCGGCTATGGCATAAGGCCGGACCCTTATGCGGGCTTGCCGGACTTGTCCTGCGTTGACCCGCCCGATCCGCCTAGGGTCAGGTCTCTTTAGTTTCTGCTCGCACCGGTGCCTCGACTTTGTCTCGGCGGTGCTGCGCCTTCGCGTTGCTCGTGGCTTCTCCTCCACAAGCGACGGCGCGGGCGCAGGGTGGTGAGCATAGCGAACAGCGCACCCGAGCAAACTCAGACAAAACCCGCCATCGCGTTGCTCGTGTGTTGCCCGCACAAGCGACGGCGCAGGCGCAGGGTGGTGAGCATAGCGAACGACGCACCCGAGCAAGCTCAATGACTCTACGTCGCAGGCGCTTCTCCAAACAGTTTCGGAACATGCCGCCGGTCCAGTCCGTTGTTTCTGTTCAACTGAAACACAAGACTGGGAGATAGACAGACATGGCCCTTGCGGACATTAAAAAGCTGAGCACCGAATTCGATAAAGACGTTGTGAGCCTCTATGTGCCGCGCCCGGCAATTGAAGCCAACGGTGAAAAATGGCGCATTTTGAAGAAGAACCTTCAGCAGCAGCTCGCCGAATTTGAGGGCCGCACAGACCGTATTGAAGCCTGGCTTGAAGGTCTGGAACTGTCTGACTTTCTGGGGCTTGGTAAGGCCGCATTCCAGAAAGACGATACATTGCGTACCGCTGACCTGAATGCGCGCCCGAAAGCGATGATTGCCGGTCCGGACGCTGCATTTGTATCGCCGCTGATTGCGGACATTGATAACAAGGCGCAGGGCTGGATTGTCGAGATTAATCGCGAAACGCCGGGCCTCTTTTTCCATGATGGCCAAAACGTGCACGATCTTTCAGAGCGCCTGAACGCGCCCGAATTTGAAGAGGTGGTCGAGCGCCGCGAGATTATGGATGATGTTTTCTTTCACTCGGCATCGCGCGGCGGTGTGGGCCAGTCTAAATTCCACTCGCTGGGCACAGACAAGAGCGAGGAAGAAGATCGGACGGAAGAAGCCTATTACCGGGACGTCTGGTCGGCCTTGCAACATGTCATTCCGGCCCAGTCGCAGAATGTCCATATCGTTGGCGAACGCGGCACGGTGGGCCATTTTTCCAAGCTCAGCCCGCGGGAAGACTGGAATGTCGTCCAGCATCAGGCGGGTAATGGTATCGCCGGTCTTGATCTGGCGAGCGTGTTTGGTGAGACGAGCGCTCTGCCGGATGATCAGCAACTGAGGCCGATGAATTCCGATGATCTCTCCGAGGCCGCAAAGCAGGGCCGTATTGCCAGTATTTATATGTCGAACGGATCGGACCTTCTGGAAATGGCCGACGAAGGCGCGACGGACGAGCATCTCAGCCTGCGCCGTGTGAATCAGGACGGCGAGGAACGACTGGACGATGTGGTCCTCCACACCCTTCACAATGGCGGCGATATCCATTTCGTTTCAAAGGCAGAGCTGGAAAGCCTTGTGCCGCTCGTTGAGACCCGCTGGTAAGCATGCTGGACCAAAGTCGTATACCTAATTAATTTGACAAAGTTACACATATCGTGTAACTTGCATTCAAGAATAGGGAGAAGGAAGGCTGCGCGCGGGGCGCAGCATGCAGATGGAGGGCATTATGCAGAAGATTATTTATCGTGGATTTGACGTCATTGCTGACAAGAAGACGGGCAAACAGGATAAGTCGCCGCGAATTTATCGTGGTGTAACCTTCATGCCCACAGATCGCATGGTGCGTTGCCGTAAATCCGGCACCCAGCAAACGCTGTATCGCGGCGTAGTCTCGGCTTAAATAACGTAAAGTTATACGGGCAGGAAAAGGCGGCTTCGGTCGCCTTTTCTATTGGGCGCCATCGCCCTTCCAGCGCCATCCGATAAAGGTCAGCGCAAACAGAATCAGGGCCATACCGAGCGCCAGCATGGATGTGCCGAACCAGCCCGCAAAATCATAGACGGCTGTGCCGGCCCAGCTGGCAATGCCGCCGCCAACAAACATGAAAATGATATAGACCGTCATCAGGCGCGTGCGTTCTGCTGGCGGCGCGGTGAGAAATGTCATCCGGTTGGTGATGTCCATCACCGGTCCGAATGTGTTGGTCAGGAAGATCGGTATGATCATTAGCCAGAGCGAGTGCCCGGTCAGACTGAAAAGTGACATGCCGAAGACGTAGAGGATGGAGAAATAGAACCGCGCCCGGCGTGCGCCCATCCTGTCTGCCACGCGGCCCAGAAACGGTGTGAGCAACAGATTGGTGATGGTCAGAATGGCGAGGTAGCCAACTGTGTCTGTGCCATAGCCCATTTCAGGGCTTGTGAGGTGTAAGCCGATGCCCATCCAGATGGCGAGGAAAATACCAAAGCCCAGCCCCTGAATAGAGCCCGCGATCAGGATGTCGGGGTTTTTGCGAATGATCGGAAAAATGGATGCCAGAAGCTTCGGATAAGGCAGATGCGAGGCATCGCTCTTTTCTTCAGCGCGGTTCTCCATAATGGCCAGAAGCAGCAGCGTAACCGCCAGCATGAATCCTGCGGCGATGAAATAGACCACGCGCCAGTTAAGCCATTCGGCGATCACGCCTGCGCCAGCGCGAGCGATCAGAATGCCGAACATAATCCCGGCGGTCAGAATGGCGTTGGAATGTCCCAGCCGGTTTGCTGCTACGCGCTTGGAGACATAAGCGGGCAGGAGATAAGGCGCGATGGTGAAGAAACCGAGCACGGTCGAGGCCGTCAGGAACATCCAGTATTCGCTGGAAACGGCCATGGCGAGCAGGCTCACCACCTGAAAGGCGACGAAGATCAGGATCAGCGTACGATTTGAAAACCGGTCACCCAGCGGAAGAAGCAGAAAGACGCCTACCGCCAGCGCCAGCTGGTTGAAGCTTGGCACCATGCCAATCATGGCATCGGAAATGCCAAAATGGTCTGCGACCGTCGCGATGATCGGATGAATATAATACGCGTTCGCTGTCACCGCCGCCGAAGCGAGCGCAAACATTAAAAGGCCGGTTTCCGATAAAGGCTTTGGCGCGTCCGCTGCTTTGGCGGACGGCTCGTCTTCAGTGCCAGAAATGATTGTCTCCCAGTTTATGAGAGTAGCATAACGCTGTTTCCGTAAACGGAAAGCCTCAAACCTTTATGGCACGAGATCTATAATTGGTACGGTCAGCGTTTCGATAACGCCGTCGCGCAGGCGGGTGATCTCGCGCGGGCTTGTATCGCCTGTTGCGCGGCAGCCTTGTGTGCCGACCGGCATGCCATCCAGATGCGTGATCAGATCGCCTTCCTGAAGGTCCGGCGCGTTCTCCGTCAGGCGGGCAATCACTTCCAGCCCGTTCTCCCGCGGGGCAAGGGCAACGCCGATGGAGGTATAGGGCGGCGAAGCGATGGGGCCGGGCTCATATGGCTCGAACATCATGCGTTCTTCGCTCGGGTCATAGGTAATGCGAAACTGGCTGAGGAGCGCACCACCAAACAGTTGGTTAGACGGGGTTTCTGTCAGGATTGGCTGGCTGAAGGTGATGTTGCCGAAGGTCACATCGCCGTCAAACCGCGCGGCGCGGCGTGGTTCCAGCCGGTTGAGGCGTGTTGCATAGCCGGTGTGGATGGGGTCGCTCACGGTGTCATACCGGCCAAGGCGGTTCATCGCGAGTGTCGTGCCGGCACCGGAATCGACGAGCACGCGGCGCTGTCGGCCATTAAAGCGCATATTCAGCCAGGGGCGGTCATCGCCGCGCGCTGTATTGAAAATGCGTTCTCCGTCAGGGTGCGGAAGGGCGGCTTCGGTCAGCGTGATCGTCTCAGCCTGATAATCGAGGACGATTGTAAAGTCCTCAAAGGCGTCATGAGAGAGAATTCCATCCATCGGGTAGCCGAGTGAGGTCGTCAGATGGCTGAGATCACGCACGCGGGCACGAATAAAGTTGAAATGGATATCGCCCGCATCTGCTTCGTGAATGCGGGCCATCTCACCTGTGGCGACCTGAACACCTGAGGCGCGGGCCAAGGCTGCCTGGTCGACAAAGTTGGAAGACGCGCCCGTGTCATACAGCATGCGCAAGGTGCGGTCTTCTTCGCTGCGGCCATCATCACGATCGAGAACGACTTTGATGAAGAAGTATGTGCCACACATTTCGGTGTTCAGAATGCGGTCTTCTGCCGAAACGAGCGGGGCTGTCAGGCAGGCGAGCAGGCAGAATAGGCGGGCAAACATTCAGGAATTCCGGTCAGAACGGGCAGGTTTTGACATCAGAGTTTATCAGATTGCCAGACCGGTAAAGAGGCCAGATCACAGATTCGCTTGCTAAAAGGTGAAACAATTTCGTGATCCGCATGAAAATGCTGCGCTGCACAAAATCGTCACCTTGGGTCATCGAACTGCACACTTATTGCCCTCTTTCAGTCCAATTCGGAACGATATGCTGGCGTTAGTGTTTTCATTAAGGAACACAAGGCCAGACTGGCTGTTAGCGTAACTGGAAAGGAAGTCGCTATGACCGTAGCCCGTACCGCATCGCTTGAAGAGGCATTTGGTCTGTTGAAGCAACACGAGAATGCAATTGCTCATGTGCAGAATAGTATCCACCGCGTCGAGCGGGATATTTTCGGTGAACTCCACGCCGAAACGCGCAATATGAGCTGTGCCCTCGAATCTGCTCTGGAAGAGCGAAAGATTGATGTGGCGGGCATTACCATTCCGGAAAATACGGGCGCCATTACGCCTCACAGCCTGATTAATCAGCGCGATAAAGTGAAATCCGCAATAGGGAAGACCATCTCTGAATACACCACGCAATCATCTGTGCGTGAGTGTCTGGAAACGATCCATTATCGCCTGTCTGGCGGCGCGACTGAGAAACTGGACATTCTGTGTTCAGCGGTACTCAGCGACCAATAACATCAAAAAAAGCCCGACGCTGATGCGCCGGGCTTATACTTGCATCAGTCACAAACACTGCGCGCTGGCCTCTAAGCCGCGCGCATATTTGTTTTGAAATTTTGGGAAACCCGCCAGCCTTCTGCCTGCAGAATTGATCTGCTTACAGATGCGCGAAATAGACGGCTTTCATCAAAATCTGGATGGCCAGAAAACCTGTCATCACCAGAAAGCCTGTCTTTGCAATGAAAATTGCGCGCTCTTTGAGACCTGAATTGCTCAGTTCAGATGACGCAATCGCGTCATTGTTCTCATTGTCAAACACTGTACACCACTCTTCTACCCGAAACATGTGCTACTAGGCGAGCACTTCAAACAGTCTCTTTTCCGAGATCTTGTTTGGCAAAGCTAGCACGGTCCTTCGGTTTGAAAAGACCTGTTCTGGCTAATATTCTGCCAGTTTGATCAGTATTCGCTAATGAAACCGGCATCGATTCCCCAACCAGTATATGTGCCGTTCCGTCTTCTCTCCAGATCGGCGTTTGTGGGCGCAGTGTAAGAGAGTTTTGCGGAAAGGCCTGCGCCATCCACCAGCCGGTTCATGAAGTTATAAAGCGCCGTCACCATGAGCGCCTGATTGGCCATCTCTTCTGTACCGCCCGCCTCAATAATGGCGCGGATATCGGATGGCAGCACAGAGTCTCTCACGGTGACTTTACGCGCATAGCTCAGAATGGCCCGCATGAGCGGGTCGAGCGGCGCTGCGTCGAAATCCTGGATCAGCGCATCAATCAGATCGGCATCAACACCAAAGGCGAGCGCCATCGTCCGGTGTGCACCGAAACAATATTCGCAGGCATTAAGCGATGACACGTAAGCGGCAATGAGCTCTCTCTGCCCAACCGTCAAAGGGCCATCCGTGCGAAGCAGGTCGTCGTGAAGCTTCATCAGCGATTGCGCGCCAGCCGGAAAGGCAGAGAAAAGATGCTCCAGCGTTGCCCGGTCTGGCAGGGATGGGAAAACTGACATGGTAGATTCCGCTTTGTGAAAACTCTGATTGCGACATGAAAAGGCGTTTCTGGTCGCGCGTCGAGTGAAATGGGCTTGCAACCCAAATGATAACGGGCCAAATCAGGGCCTCGCCAGCACCTTAGATATTTTTGGATGGATCAATCCATGGCTCAGTCAGTGACTTCAACTACCGGCGCGTTTGGAACGGCAATCTCAGAGTTTGCTGCCTCGCTGCCAGACCGCGATCTTTTCGCGGTGATGGGCGCTGTCGCACTGGTCCTGTTGGGCCTTGTTGTTATGGCATTGATCGTGCGCGGACTGCTGATCACATCGAAGCACCTCAATCAGGTGTCTGCGGCCCGTGCGATGGCGGCCGACACGACGCCAGGCAATAAGATCATGATGGTGCGCTTTCGTGGGGCCAATGGACGTGCGACACGCCACGCCGTCACGAATGCGCTGGAGCACTATCTGCCGGAGTTCAATTTCGGTTCGCCATTTTACCTTGGCTATTCGGCGACAGAGATTGAAGCCGCCGATTTCGCCCTGACGCGCACAGACTTCCAAAATCTGGAGCAGATTTTTGCGACATCCGGCGCAGACCTCATCGTCTGGGGCGCAGCGGATGTGAAGGAAAAGCTGCAGCGTATCTGCTTCTGTACACGCGACATGCTGGCTGGCGGTAATCCGAAGGGCTTCTTTACGCTGACCATGACGGGCAAGCCGTCCGAATGGGCCGAAAGCGAAATGCGCGCGATTGCTTATGTGGCCGGTCGTCGTCTGCGTCCGTCACTTGGCCGTCCGGCAGATTTCCGTGCTGACCGTCTGTCGCCGATCGTTGAAGCGATGGAGAAAATCCTGCTCGCCGACAGCGTTCTGACCGGGCAGGCGCTTACAGAAATTGAAAGCGATTACACGGCAGGCGCGCTACATCTGGGCGAACAGTTTAAAGATGCCGAATGGCTCGATAAGTCGGTTGCCCGCCTCGCGACTGCTCTTTCTGTGCTCAATCCGGAAGATAATCTCATGCGCTGGGCGCGGGCGAAAATCGATCTCGGCCGGGCCATGTGCTATCAGTGCGAACAGAAGTTTGAATCTGCCAAACTGCAGGAAGCCATGGCGCATATCCGCGATGGCGTGAATGCAAGTCAGGCCGGTGAAGGCCGCGCGCAGGCTGAAATGGGCGTTGCGGCCATGAAGCGCGCCGAGCAGATCCTTGAGAGCCGCCGGCGCTTCTCCATTCGCTGGAACGCTTAAAGCGCTCTATACGTTGAGGCCCACCGGGCAGGACACGCCTGTTCCGCCAATGCCGCAATAACCGCTCGGGTTCTTCGCCAGATATTGCTGGTGGTACTCTTCTGCGAAGTAGAATTCATCCAACGGTTCGATCGTCGTGGTAATTTTACCGTATCCGGCCTCATCGAGACCCTTTTGATACGCATCACGTGACGCTTTCGCGATCGCGGCCTGTTCGTCATTCGTTGTGAACACGGCGGAGCGGTATTGCGTGCCCTGATCATTGCCCTGACGCATGCCCTGTGTCGGGTCATGGGCTTCCCAGAACACTTTCAGCAGGACGTCATAGCTGATGATGTCGGGGTTATAGACAACCAGAACGCTCTCGGCATGGCCTGTCTTGCCGGAGCAAACCTCTTCATAAGTCGGGTTTTCGGTAATGCCGCCAGCATTGCCAACCGCGGTGACCCAGACACCGGGTGTCTGCCAGAAGCGGCGCTCGGCACCCCAATAGCAGCCCAGTGCAAAAACGGCGGTTTCAAATCCGTCAGGATACGGGCCTTTGATCGGCTCACCTGTGACGAAGTGTTTATCGGCTGTCGGCAGCGGCTCTGCGCGGCCCGGCAGGGCTTCGTCGCGCGTTGGCAGCGTTGTCGGACGCTTGGAAAGGAACATGGAGTTTCACCTTAATTGCTGACCCGTAAAATAGGGGCTTTCGGGCCGAAAAAACAGGGGTGTGCGAAATCACGTTGTTTTAAGCAAAACAACACTTGCGCCTGCGAAATTGCCGACTATATTCCGGCGCTTACCTCTGACCGGTGAGGTGGCCGAGTGGTCGAAGGCGCACGCCTGGAACGCGTGTAGGCGGGAAACTGTCTCCAGGGTTCGAATCCCTGTCTCACCGCCAGAGAATTCTCTCTGACAATTATTTTCAGGACAATTGGGTCAGACGTGACGAGTGATCAGGAAACGGCGCGTGCGCCGTCTGTCATATCCGGCTGGGTTGTTGCAGCAAGGCGGCGAACACGTTCGATCAGTTCGGCGCGGTCGAATGGCTTGGTGATATAATCATCCGCGCCTTCACGGAGCGCGCTGACAATATCCTCAGAGCCGCGACGACCGCTCAACATGAGCGTAGGAATGTCTTTAGTGGCTGGGTTGGCCTGCAGACGGGTGATGGTTTCCATACCGTCCATGACAGGCATCATAGAATCCACGATGACGACGGCTGGCTGAAGCTCTTCGGCAAGTGCGAGTGCTTCCTGACCGTTCTTCGCTTCGCTTACCTCGAAACCGGCGCGTTGAAGCAGAACACGAACCAACATGCGGATCGTCTCATCATCATCTGCAACAATTACTTTGGTCATTAGCGTATCCATACCTCTATTAGTAGTGAGAATAGGGTTTGCGAACTCAATTTGGCATTAATCGATTACGTGAAATCTTATTGAATTAGGCGGTCTCACTGCAAAAACTGCAGGGCAATATGCGGGAGATTTCAGTTTCCGCCGGGTTTGTGTGGTTAACCCGTTAGCTTTTGAAGCCCTTACGGGTCATGACGCCCCAGCCTTTTTTGCGCCGCAGGAACTCAACCGTGCCAACTATACGCCAGATATTACTCAGTTGTCGGTACCCAAAGTTTTCGAGGATCGCCATGCACATGAGGAGCACCAGATCGCGCGCATGGGGAAAGCGTTTCAGCTCGACCTCCTCCAGCGCCAGAGACCCGACACTGACGGCGATACCAAAGGTGAAGCTGACGGCGAGAAAGGCCAGCAGATAGTCAATGGAAAGCAGGCCGGTGAAAGTCAGAAGCGGGATCAGAATGTACCCGAGCAGTTCTGCCAAAGGGCCCAATATGTCGACGAAAAAAATGTTCCCGAACCCTAGCACACCAACGCGTCCATAGCGTGGGTTCATAAACATGTCCGTATGACGGAAAAAGGTTTCCAGCGAGCCACGATGCCAGCGAGAGCGTTGGCGGCCTAACACTTTCAGTGTCTCTGGCGCCTCCGTCCAGCAAACCGGCTGTGGCACATAGGCGATGCGATAGGGTTTATCCGCACGCTGGAAGTGGCGGTGGAGTTTGATCACAAGCTCCATATCTTCGCCTACCGTGTCTTTGGAGTATCCGCCAACGGCAAGCACGCTACTCCGTTTGAACAGGCCGAACGTGCCCGAGATGATGGTGATTGCACCCAGCTTGCTCCAGGCGAGGCGCGCCATCAGGAATGCGCGTAAATATTCGACGACCTGAAACAAGGCGAGCGGGTTTCGGGGCATGCCGACCTCAATAAGCCGCCCGTTTTCAATGCGGCAGCCATTGGCGAGGCGCACTGTCCCGCCGACTGCGATCACGCGAGACGGGTCATCTACGAAGGGCGCAACAGCACGCAGTAGCGCATCAGGTTCAAGGATTGAGTCTGCGTCCATGGAGCAGAAAATCGGGGCGCGGGAAATGTTGATACCGGCATTCAGCGCATCTGACTTGCCGCCATTTTCCTTGTCGATCACGATAAGGCGTGACTGGCGGGCCGATTTATAAATGCCGCGAACAGGCGCGTGATCAACAGTCTGCGGGAACGCCCGGGAAACCGGTTTGAGATCAAATTCCTCTTTGAGCCGTTCAAGCGTTTTGTCGGTTGAACCGTCATTGATCACGATGATTTCGAAAGAAGGATATTCGAGCGAGAGCATGGAGCGCACGCTCTCAATAATGGTGAGTTCTTCGTTATATGCCGGCGAGAGCAGGGCGATTGGAGGAGCCAGATCGGCATAGCGCTTCCAAAGGAGAGCCGTTCTGCGCACAGGCGGGTTGGTGGACAGTTCATGACCGGACAGGATGAGCTGTGCGAAATACATTGCGTTTTGCAGCAGCCCGACGCTGATAATGAAGAGCGTCACATAATGAGCGGAGGCTATCAGAATATCTGAGGCTTGCCCTGTCATCAGGCGGCTGCCTCGTCCAGAGCGAGCTGGGCTGTTGCTGCGGCGTGGTGATTGTCTGTCTTCGCTGCGATTTGCTTTAATGCAGCGATGCCGTCTTCTCCGAACACGGCGATTGACTTAGCCGCCCTGAATCGGACCTCCCAGTCGGTATCCGATGTCATCCTGATCAGGTCCGGCAGATGGGATTGCTCAACTAACAAGCCGACAGTACGGGCAGCTTCAGCGCGTACCTCACTGGCGTCATCGGTCAATGCCTCGGAAAGCGCGGATATGTCCGGCAGGAAACCGATCTCGCCAATGGCATCGAGCGCGGCTGCGCGAATAACCGGCGAGGCGTCGCGGGCATCTCGCATCAGCAGTTCGATCGCTTCAACAACGCCGCAATTGCCCAGTGTTCGCAAGAGTGCGGCGCGTACTTCTGGCGGATCGTAAGCGATTTTGGCACGACGAATGACGGGCTCGGGATTTTGCATCGCAATGGAAGTGAACAGCGCCGTCATGTCTGCCAGATCTTCGCTGCGGGTGAGATCGAGATGCGCGAAAAAGTCTGCCAGCTCTGGCCGTGCGCCGGCCAAAACCAATGACTGCGCGATAATGATCCGCTGACTGGCAGGTGCGCGCCTGGCATATGCTTTCCAGAGCGCGGCGCGCACAGCGTCACTCGGAAAATAGGCGAGTGCTTCAGCGGCGACGACTCTTGACTGCGGGGCACCGCTGGACAGCAGTCTGATCAGCCGGGGCTCCGCGCCTAGAGCTTTAAGGCGACTGAGAATACCGTCGAATGCAGGACCGCGCATCATGGTTGAGATTTCTGAAATCGTCAGCGCCAGAACAATAGGGGACTGAGTGAAGGCGCGAAGCTCCTGCCCACCATCTTCATCGGTATCTTTGGTCAACAAATACTCTGTCAGTACCGCCTGACGGGATCGTCGCTTCAATGTTTGTCTGTTGGTGATCAGCCTGTTCAGAATAAGCGTCAGCATGCAGGCGATCGAAAACGCGGCCAGCACAAGTGATGAGTACCAGATGATAGCGAGTTCGATATGGATCATCAGAAGCGGCGGGTCACGCTGAGGACTATGCCGCCGGTATCATAGGAGCGTCGTTCTTCTCTTACGGCAGTCAGGCCGAGTTGAATCTGGTCGAGCGCAATGCGAGCACCCAGCTGCATGCTTCGGACATCCAGAGTGAACCCGTCCGAGGTTTCTGGTGCATCTGAATAACCGGCCAGCAGCCTTACCCGATTGTGCACCTGCCATTCGGCGTCGAAGGCAAGACCGGTTCGTGTGTTGCCGGTCTCGTCTGACAAGACAGACCATGTCGATCCGATACGGACATGATCCTGAAGCAAACGGAGCTGGCCTCCTAAGGCAGCACTTTCAACATTACCCGTCGCATAACGTGAGGCATTGGCGATCAGGCGGCCCCAGATTTGTATGTCGTCATTTGTCGTGTTCGTCAGAGGAAAAACGCCGCCCAAAATAAGCTGCGCTTCCGGTCTGAAAGTGGCATCAGGCGCGCCGCCGATCAGGCCGAACAATTCGCCTCCATTGGTGAGCCCGCGCGACAGGGTGGCGCTTACATAGGTGTTCGAAGTGTTGAATCGTTCCGCATACTGGATTTCGCCCGTGATAGCGGTGGTGTCTGACAAGCGATATCCGAGCGCAAAATTTGTCTCGGTCCAGGGCGGCAGGCCCCGTGAAAGATCGCGATATGCGAGTGTGAAATCGGTTCGCCACCTTTGTGGCGTGTCGCGTGGCGGCGCGGACAGGATTTGTGCGCGAAGAGCGGTAGCTTCCTCTGTGCCGCCGGCTGAATTCAGATATTCAAGAGCGCGGTCTGGCTCGCCTTCATACCAGGCAAGCCGCGCAAGGCCGAGCTTTGCATCATTGTAATCGGGGGCGAGTGAGAGGGCAGTTTCAAAAGCAATCCGCGCTTGCTCGCGGGCCTCCATGCCAAGATAGATAAAGCCGAGTTGAACCCAGACGTCAGCGTTTTCAGGGTCCGCTTCGAGCAAGTCATTGAAAATCTGTAGCGCCGTTGCTGTGTCGCCTGCGTACCGGGCTTCTACGCCTTGCTCGAAATCGGCCTGCGCCCATGCAGGCGCGGCAGCGATCAGGCTGGCGGAGATTAGTAGAACCGGTGCGTACAGAATGCTCATATGTGGCGGGCCTGATACTCTCACTGTCGGGCTGAAATTTATTCGCCTAAGAGTGGAGTAGAGCAGGAAACATCCGGTTAAACCGGTCTGTGAAAATGCAGCTTAACTTTTGGATTCGGTCGCCTTACTGGCCCCTCGCTGCGTCGATCTTATCTCTCAGAGAGGTTTGATCGCGAGGGCGAGAATGTCTGCAATTCTTTGCTTAAGCCGGGCACGAACTTCAGGATCGTCGCTGAAATCGCCGCTCGTCTGCTGGCTGATTGAGATGCCAAGTAGCATGGCACCCAGCAACTGAGCTCTGACCATGGCGTGATCACCGCCAATCACGCTCGCAAACGGACAGTGAAACCGTTCATTGATCGAGTCACGCACAGCCCGCCCGGCAATTGGTGAGGCACAGGAGTTGAGGATGATGAGGATATCGTCGAGCGATTTCTTCTCTTCCGGATCCAGCATCAGATCGGCGACGCGGTCGGTCAGGCCATCCAGCTCTGAGCCAATGACATCATCTCCCCGTTCGCCGGAACGCAAAACTTCTGCGAACAACTCTTCCTTTGATCCGAAATAACGTGAGACCAGCGCAGCATCGACGCCCGCCTTAGAGGCGATCTCGCGTACCCCTACATTCTCATAACCGCCCCGGGCGAAGAGTGCGTGCGCTGCTTCAAGAATTGCAGCTTTTGTCGCGCCAGCATCGCGGCGCCGGACGTTTGGTTCCTTGGTCATGTGTCCTCCCTAGCGGACAAAATTATCTTTGTCATCACCTGTTGACTTATATGTTGCGCAGCAGCATATGCGGGTCAACAGCTGATGACTTAGGGTAAAATTTCTCTCATTTCGCCCCGTTTGTGAAGGATTTAAAAATGCGCGTACGCAATTTTGGCACCGCTTCCGCTCTGGCGACGGCACTCGTGATTGCCGCTTGCGGAGCACCTCAAGCGCAAGAGCAGGGTGGTATGCCGCCTCCCCACGTCGAAGTAGCGAACCCGATTTCGGCGCAGGTCGCCGATCAGAATGATTATACGGGGCGCTTTGAATCGATCGAGCGTGTCGATGTTCGGGCGCGTGTCAGTGGATATGTGGAATCTGTCAGCTTCGAGGATGGATCGCTTGTCGAGGCCGGCGATCTCCTCTTCACGCTCGATGCCCGTCCGTTTCGGGCCGTTCTTGCTCAGGCCGAAGCTGAGCTGTCACTGGCCCGGGCGGAATTTGAACAAGCCGAATCTGATCTGAGCCGATCTCAGGAGCTGCGCGAGTCTGGTGCGGTTTCGCTGGAAGAACTCGAGCAGAGCCGGACGCGTGTCGCAAGCGCGAACGCGAGTGTAGAGGCGGCACAGGCCCGGGTAGAAGCCGCGCGGCTCGATCTCAGCTTTACGCGTGTCTCTGCCCCGATTTCAGGTCGCGTGTCCGCGCGAAATGTCGATCCCGGTAATCTCGTTGCAGGTGGAAACTCGGCTGGGGACATTCTGACAACAATCGTTCGCGATGATCATCTGTATTTCACGTTTAATGTCTCAGAGGCAGATTATCTGAGCTATATGCGTGCCGAGCAGGCCGACGGCGCGGTCGCGGCGTATGTCCGGCTTCAGGACGAGATCAGTTTTTCGCGCCCGGGTGACGTGGTGTTTGCAGACAACCGGATGGGGCAGACGACCGGATCAATCCGCGTGCGTGCGCTTATAGAGAATACGGATGGATTTATCCGTCCCGGCATGACCGGCGAGGTGCGGACTAACGGCTCGGCACCGTATCAGGCGCTCATGGTTCCGCAGACAGCGGTGCAGACTGATGGCACCCGGCGGACCTTATTGCTCGTCAATGATCAGAACATGGTTCAGGCCTCGCCCGTGGAGCTAGGTCCTGTGAGCGGCAATATGCAGGTCATCCGGACAGGACTTGACGCGGACGACCGCGTGATCGTCAACGGCTTGCTTCGTGCCCAACCGGGAACTCCGGTAACTCCGGCAGCCGTGGATCTTGATTATCAGGCCGAGCCCGAAAATCCGGCTGCCGTTCAAAGCAGGCCAGCTATGGCGGCACGTCGGATCAACTGACGTCCGCTGAGAAACCTTACCCGCCAATCTTTTTGATGCCGCTCCTCCCAGAGAGACGAATACATGCGCTTGTCCCATTTCTTCATCCGCCGACCTATTTTTGCGGCCGTGATCTCCATTATCATCACGCTCCTCGGTGCCTTTGCCTTCCCGCGTCTGCCACTTGCGCAATATCCTGAAATTGCGCCTCCAACGGTTGTTGTGATGGCGTCTTATCCCGGCGCATCTGCTAACGATGTCGCCAGCCAGGTCGCTGCACCACTGGAGCAGGAGGTGAATGGCGTCGAGAATATGATCTATATGACCTCGTCGTCGACCGCAGACGGTGTGGTCATGCTGACGGTTACATTTGCTCCGGGGACAGATCTGGATACAGCACAGGTTCAGGTTCAGAACCGTGTCGCGCGTGCCGAGCCACGTTTACCTGAACAGGTTCGCCAGACCGGCGTGTCTGTAAGCCAGCAATCATCCGGCTTTCTTCTTCTTGTTGCGCTGACATCACCGGGGGGAACGCTCGATCAGGACTATGTGGCGAACTATGCGTCCACAAACCTGAAGGACCGACTGCTGCGTATTAACGGTGTTGGTGGCATCGAAGTGTTCGGTGGGGGCAATTATTCCATGCGTATCTGGATTGATCCGGAGCGCGCTGCTGCACTCGATCTAACGGCAGATGACATTGTAGGTGCCCTGCGCGCGCAGAACATTCAGGCTGCGGGCGGTACGCTTGGGCAGCCGCCTTTTGCACAGGCGGGCTCACCTGCTTTTCAGATCCCGGTGCAGGTTCAGGGCCGTCTGATTGAACCAGACGAGTTCGGAGATGTCGTCATCCGCCGCGGCGAGGATGGTTCGGTCATTCATCTGCGCGATGTTGCGCGTGCAGATATGGGTGCAGAAAATTACCTGATGCGCGCCTATTTCGACGGGCAACCCGGTATCGGGCTCGCGATTTCCCAGCTCCCTGGTTCGAATGCGCTTGATGCGGCCCATGACGTGCTGACAGAAATGGAACTGGCCAGAGCCGAATTTCCGGATGGTCTGGATTATATGATCCCCTACAACCCGACAGAATTTGTTGAAGCGTCGGTCTCGGCTGTTGAACATGCGCTGGTTGAAGCTGTGTTTCTGGTGATGATCGTCATCATGATCTTTCTGCAGACCTGGCGTGCGGCCATCGTGCCGATCATCGCTATTCCTGTGTCGATCATTGGTGTCTTCGCCGTCCAGCTGGCGCTTGGATACTCCATCAACTCTTTGTCTTTGTTCGCGCTCGTTCTGGCTGTCGGCATCGTGGTCGATGACGCGATTGTCGTCGTGGAGAATGTGGAACGATCCATTCGCGAGGGCCTTAGCCCGATGCAGGCGTCGATCAGGTCCATGGAAGAGGTCGGTGGCGCGCTGATTGCCATGAACCTTGTTCTCGTGTCCGTGTTCGTACCGACGCTCTTTATTGGTGGCATTCCGGGCATTTTCTATGCGCAGTTCGCAGTCGCGATCGCCTCTGCTGCGGTGATTTCGCTTCTGGTCTCTCTGACATTGTCGCCAGCGCTCTGCGCGCTGCTGCTGAAGCCGCACGTAGAAGATGAGTACAAGAAACGCAGTGTTTTGATGGCGCCGTTCCGCTTTGCGGCCAATATCTTCAACACAGGATTCGACTGGCTGTCGAACACATACGGACGTGTGGTTTCCAAGCTTGTCCGCATGCTCGTCATTGTCATGGTGGTCTATGTGGGGCTGCTCGCGGCGACCGGATGGCGCCTGCAGGAAACGCCTACCGGATTTATTCCGGAGCAGGATCAGGGCTTCCTGATTGGCGTGGTTCAATTGCCGCCGGGTGCTTCGCTTGACCGTACTGACGCCGTCATGACGTCAATCAGTGAAGAGCTGATGCAGGCCGAAGGCGTGATTGGTGTTGCGTCTATGGTTGGTATGGATGGCTCCAGCTTCTCGTCCGCATCAAACGCCGGAACCATGTTTATCCGTCTCGACCCTTTCGAAGAGCGTGCCGGTAATCCAAATCTCACAGCGGTCGCCATTTCGCAGGCGCTGACTGGCAAGCTGATGACCAGCCTGCCTGAGGGTAATGCGTTCATCATTGCGCCGCCGGCTGTACAGGGCATGGGGTCCGGTGGTGGCTTTAAAATGATGATCCAAGACCGCTCGGGTGCAGGTACTGAAGCGCTCCAGCAGGCGACATTTGCCATGATGGGTGCGGCAGCTCAGGACCCGCGTGTCACCAGTGTCTACACGACCTTTAATACCAACTCGCCAACCGTCAGAGTAGAGGTTGATCGCGACCGTGCTCAGCTTCTGGGTGTTGAGCCTGCAGATGTCTACTCGACGCTGGGCACCTACCTCGGCTCCACTTATGTGAATGACTTCAATTTCGCAGGCCGGACCTTCCGCGTAACCGCTCAGGCCGATGCACAATATCGCGAGACGGCCGCTGACATTGGTCGTTTTCAGGTGAGGTCATCAACGGGTGAAATGGTGCCGATTTCTGCGCTGGCACAGATTATCAATGCCTCAGGCCCGGTGCGCATGGTTCGACACAACAACTTCCCCGCTATCGAGCTTCAGGGCCAGACCCCTATGGGTGTGTCCACGGGTGACTCGTTGATCGCGATGGAAGAGATCGCTGCTCAGGTGCTGCCGGAAGGGATCAGCTTTGAGTGGACGGAAATGGCTTATCAGGAGAAAGCCGTAGGCAATTCCAGCTCCCTGATTTTTGTAATGGCTGTTGTTTTCGTCTTCCTGGTGCTCGCGGCCCAGTACGAAGCCTTCACGCTTCCATTCGCGGTGATCTTCATTGTTCCAATGTGTATTCTCGCGGCGACGATCGGGATCAATATTGCGGGTATGGCGAATGATATCCTCGCTCAGGTCGGCTTGATTGTTCTGGTCGCGCTTGCGGCGAAGAACGCCATTCTGCTGGTCGAGTTTGCCAAGCAAACTGAAGAGAAAACCGGCGTGTCTCCGCGTGAGGC
The DNA here is from genome assembly GCF_029210165.1 of Ponticaulis sp. Classification (NCBI taxonomy): domain Bacteria; kingdom Pseudomonadati; phylum Pseudomonadota; class Alphaproteobacteria; order Hyphomonadales; family Hyphomonadaceae; genus Ponticaulis; species Ponticaulis sp. The sequence goes on along the minus strand of NZ_JARGNT010000001.1, from coordinate 795,431 downwards.
AGCCGTTGAGGGTGCTCGAATGCGTTTGCGACCAATCCTGATGACGTCGTTTGCGTTCATCTTCGGTGTTGTGCCTCTGGCATTTGCTACAGGCGCGGGCGCTGAAATGCGTCAATCACTCGGCATCACTGTTTTCTCGGGCATGATTGGTGTGACCGTATTCGGCCTCATTTTTACCCCTGCGTTTTATGTGATTGGGCGGCTTATCTCCCGGATTTTGCCCGAACCTCACAAAACGCAGGATGATCAATCTTCTATGCCGGTCGAAGGAGGCGAGGCATGACCAATCTTAAGTTCAAAACGCTCACCGCTCTGGTCGCATTGACGCTTGGCGCGTGCGCCACAGCCCCAACGGTTCCGGTCAGCTCGCTTCCCTCGGAGGCTGAAGGACAGCTTGTTTCCGCTGCAGCTGCCGGCGTTTCAGATCAGACGGCTCCGAAAGACTGGTGGCGTCTTTATAATAGTCCTGAACTGGACGCGCTTGTTGAATCGGCGCTCGCGAATAATCGAAGCCTTGCTGTGGCGGCAGCAAATTTAGAGCAGATACGCGCAGGGCTCACTGAAGCTCGCGCAGCCCTGCTGCCATCGACGACGGCGTCAGCGGGTGGACAGTATGTTCGAGACCCTGCCCTCGCGCCTCGTGATATCGAAACCGATATGTATTCGCTCGGTTTCGAAATGGCCTATGAAGTGGATCTCTTCGGTCGGGTGGCTTCATCCATCGACGCCGCCGCTCAGGATGCAGCGGCCGCCGAAATGGCATTTCAGGCGGCTTCATTATTGGTGGCTGGCGAGACGACCCGAGCATGGATCGACTATTGCTCCGGCAATCTTCTGCTCGATACCGCTGAGTCCAATCTCGAGCTTCAGAGAAACACGCTGGACCTGACCCAGACATTGTTCGATGCGGGGCGCGGTATCCGGCTTGATGTCGTGCAGGCAGAAGCCGCGCTTCGTCGCGCAGAAGCTGATATTCCAATTGTGCGCGCAGCACGCGATTCAGCTGTTTTTCGTCTCGCCCGCCTGACCGGCCGGACGCCACAAGCGCTGAGCGCGTCAATGCCAGCTTGCGCAAATCTGCCACAGCTCACGTCTTTGTTGCCTGCGGGTGAAGGCGCAGCGCTGATCGCGCGTCGTCCGGACGTTCGCCAGGCCGAAATTCAGATTTCCGGTGCGGCAGCACGGGTCGGAATCGCGACGGCAAATCTTTATCCCTCCGTCCGTCTTGGCGGGTCGATCAGCACAGCCTCTGCTGGTGGCATGAGTGATCTGGTTGACAGTGATGGATTGAGCTTCGGGATCGGGCCGCTGATCAGTTGGAATTTTCCAAACCGCGCCGCATCGCGTGCGCAGCTCAGGGCGGCAGAAGCAGGTGTCGATGCGGCATTGGCTAATTTCGATGAAACCTTCCTTGCTGCACTGGAAGAAGCTGAAACGGCACTGACAAACTATGCCGCCGAGACGGAACGCTATGGGGCTCTGGAAGCTTCGCTGGCCGCTGCAGAGCAGGCTGCCGAGCTTGCGACCACGCGGTATCGGATCGGGGCGGATAACTTCCTTGCAGTACTCGATGCCGAGCGGACGCTGATTGAAACACGTACAACGCTTGCACAGTCAGGTGCTGCAAAGGCGAGTGCGGAGATCAACGTCTTCATGGCGATGGGCGGTGGCTGGACTGACTAGCCGCCGCGTCATGGGCTAGCCTTTGACACTGCAGGATATGGGTGAGGCGAAGGCTTCACCCGCTTGACAGACGGCAGTCGTCAGCTGCCGTGGTAAAAAAAAGCTCTGATTTAGAGCATGGTTCGACGCCAGTCGTTCACGATCCTATTCGTTCCTCGAACACTCTGTAATTGCAATGAGACGCTGCGCGCGCAGCTTTTAAGGTCGAAACTGAAGACATGACGCTTCAGTTCTGGCGAGGCTTTGCCGCCCGTTTTGGCTGGACGTCGAGGGACGCTCTGCAAAGGACGGGTAAGCATGACATCGAATACGGCCCCAACGGGCTCGACAATGGTTCTTTCAGATAAAACCGCGCGCGAGATCTTTGAGAATGTGATGGTCAGTCCGACCCGTAAAGCGTTTGGCTTTGGCGAGCGGATGGCGATTGTGAATGTCGATCCGCAAAAAGCCTATACCCGCCCGGACCTCTATCCGAATACGGCCTATGTGACCGACCCGAAGCAGATGGAATACACGGACCAGATTTCGTCCATGGCTCGCGAAAAGGGGCTACCCGTCGTCTGGACCCATGTTGCCTATATGGACAATGCCGCCGATGCGGGCATTTGGGGCACACGCACCGACACGCCTGATAGCTTGCAGAACATCAAATACGGTTCAGAGCGTACAGAGTTTGATGATCGTCTCAACATCGATCCATCGGTCGACGCGGTCTACACAAAACGCATGCCGTCGGCTTTCTTTGAAACACCGCTGCAGAGCTTTCTCGTCTGGCACAAGATCGACACGGTCGTGATTACCGGCGGCTCGACGTCGGGCTGTATTCGCGCGACGGCGGTCGACAGCCTCTCTCGCGGATATCGCACGATTGTGCCGATGGAATGCGTTGCGGATAAGCATGAAAGCTATCACTTTGCGAACCTCACCGACCTGCATCTGAAATATGCAGACGTGGTGAAGGTCGCCGATGTGATCGCATGGCTCGACGCATATGAGGGGGCGAAATAATGCCCTTCGCAGACCCTAACCTCTACGACTACTGGCCCTATGAAGACCGTCCGAAAATTGTCTGGCCGGGTGGGAAGAAGCTGGCCTTCTGGATCGCGCCAAATATCGAATATTATGAGTTTCAGCCGCCGGCGAATGCGCAGCGCCAGCCATGGCCGCGCGGCAATCCGGATATTATCGGCTTTTCCCAGCGCGATTACGGCAATCGGGTCGGGCATTTGCGGCTTATGGAGCTGCTCGACAAATACAATCTGCGTGGTTCGGTCTCTTTGAACATTGCGCTTCTGGATCACCATCCGGAGATCATTGAGGACTGTGTGAAACGGAATTGGGAGTTCTTCTCTCACGGCATTTACAATACGCGATATTCCTACGGCATGACCGAAGCCGAAGAGCGCGCGGTTCTTGAAGACTGTATTTCCAGCGTTGAGAAGCAAACCGGCCAGCGCATTCGCGGTTATCTCGCTCCCGCGCTGACGCATACCGAAGACACGATTGATCTCATTGCGGAATATGACTTCTGGTATTCCTGCGACCTGTTTCAGGATGACCAGCCGCAGCCATTGAAGACGAAAACAGGCAAGCTCGTCTCTCTCCCATACTCGCTCGAAGTCAATGACGTGATCACTTACGGATCGCTATCGCAGTCGGCGTCGCGTTATGCCGATGTGTTGAAGCGCCATTTCGACCAGCTTCTGGAAGAGGGCGAAAAGAGCGGCACGGTGATGTGTATTCCGCTCCACGCTTATCTGGTTTCACAGCCGCACCGTATCCGTCCGTTCGAAGAAGCTCTGAAGCATATCACGGCGCATAGCGACGATGTCTGGTTTGCGACGGGCGCCGAAATTGCGGGTTATTATCGGGATAATTACTGGGATCAGACCGTGGCCGATATCGAACGGCGAGGGCTGAGCACTGGCGGTACAGGATTTTCAGGGCAGGTGACAGCATGAGCAGCTCATATCCAGATTATCCGCTGCGCCGATATGGCAATGACCATGACCGGTATGACTGGTCCTATAGCGCGCTGCGTCCGAAAGAGGGCCCCGGCAAACTTGATGTGTTCATCGTCGTGCCGCTCGAATTTTTCCCGCTCACGCCATCCGGCAAGCCATTCAAGCATCCGGGCGCGATGGTGACGCCATATCCTGATCTCCGCCACTTCTCCACGCGCGACTACGGCAATCGCGTCGGCGTGTTCCGAATTCTGGATGCGTTGAAAGCTGCGGGCATGCGCGCGGTTTTTCCGGTGAATGGGATGCTGCTTGATCGATGCCAGCCGCTGATCGAACGCATTGCCGAGGCGGGTCACGAAATTGCGGCACATGGCGTCTCGACCGATCATATCCATTATGACGGGCTGAGCGAAGCCGATGAGGCAGGCTATATCGAGCAGACGCGTGAACTCTTTGCGAAAAAAGGCCTCCAACCAAAGACATGGATGAGCCCCGCCCGCAATGAGTCCTATCGGACGCCTGATTTGCTGACAAAGTTCGGCTTTGAAACCTGTCTTGATTGGGAAATGGATCAGGTGCCGGTCGCGATGAATACCGAAAATGGTCCGCTCACCTGTTTGCCAAACCATTTCGAGCTGAATGACTTCAATCTCCTCTTCACCAAGCGCCAGAGTGAAGATGAATGGAGCGATCAGCTGGTTGAAAGCGCGAATTATCTGGCAGATGAAGCCGAGGCATATGGCCCGCGCGTAATGGGTTTCACGCTCACGCCTTATATTGCCGGCCTGCCATTCCGCATTCATGCGCTCCGCAAAGCCCTTGCCGCGATAGAAAAATTGAACAAGGTTAGGGTGAGCACGCCATCCCTGATCCGGAGTGACTGGCTTCAGAAATGAAGCCGGACTTCGCGGCAGGTTCAGGCGCTTTTTCGACGGGGCGAACCAATTTGACTTCCCAGCTGCAGGCGCAGGATCTCGATTCTCATAATTCAGCGCCGCTTTACAAGCAGATCTATACGCTGCTGCGGTCGCGGATTGAGACGGGCGTGTTTGCGTTCAACTCCAAGCTTCCCGCCGAGGAAACGCTGGCCGTTGAACTGGGTGTGTCACGTATCACCGTGAAGCGTGCCATGAACGAGCTGGCGGCAAGCGGATTTGTGAAACGCTTTCGCGGTCGTGGTACAATCGTCTCCTATAGTAACCGGACACCGCCCGTGCTCGGTAACTTTTCGACATCGATGGAGCATTTGAGGCGTCTGGGGTTTGAAACCGAGATTGAACTCAAATTTCTGGACATTGTGCCGGTGAATATTGATGTCGCCACCGAACTCGGCATCCTGCCAGGCACGGAAGTTCAGTATGTTGAGCGCGTGCGCCACCTCGAAAATGCGCCGTTCTCGCACATTCGCAATTATACGCCGCTCGACGTTGCCTCGAAAATTGATGATGCCGAGATCGCCTACAGACCGTTTACCGAGCTTCTGGCTGGCGCAGGTCATGAGGTTGAGAGTGCGGAGCAAACCATTCAGGCGCGTTCGGTGAGCGGCGCCGTTGCGCAGGCGCTTATGCTGGCGGAAGGTGCGGCGGTGCTCACCATCCGACGCGTACTACGGGACGCGAACAAGAAAGCGGTTCAGTTCACCATCTCAAATTATCGCGCTGACCGGTATCAGTATCACATGGTCATCGAGAACGCGGATGTAAAATCCGGGTCTGATTGAGCGACCACTGCATTCACTGGTTTAAATCGCGTTCAGTCGCACCAGAATGGTTGATTGGCCTGCCTGATTCCTGACCGACTCCTGGGCTGTATTCGCCTGACAATTAAACAAAACCCCTTTGAGCCATAGGTATTTGGCACTGCGCTTGACGATAAGACGTTTCTGAGCCCCAATTGGTATATCAATATATCTTAGGAGCCGGTTATGAGTAATGTTGCTGTCGTCGAAAAGCCAGAGGCCACCAACACTGAGGAGTCTCAGAAAGGTATTCCTATCCGCTCGATCAGTCGCGCGCTGAACATTCTTCAGATCATCAATCGAGCTGGTTCGATCTGTCTGATGGATATCGCAAAGCAAGCGAACCTACCTTATCCAAGCGCGTGCCGGATCGTACAGACGCTGGTGCATGAAGGCATGATCGAACGCGAAACCTGCCGCAAATATTACCGCCCTGCGCCTAGCGTGCAGTCGCTGTCATACGGATATCAGGATGATGATGAGCTGGTGAGCATCGCGCGCCCGTTCATTGAAGATCTGACACGCGAGATTGGCTGGCCGGTTTCTATTGTCACGCGCATTGGCAACCAGATGGTCCTTCGTGACAGCACCCACGCCATGACGTCGCTCACTTTTGCCCGCTATTATCCTGGCTACAGCCTGCCAATCGCGTACTGCGCAGATGGTAAAGCATTCCTCGCGGCATTGCCTGAAGAAGAGCTGGAGCTGATCAAAACCAATCTTGGCCCGCGTATTCCGGTGCCTGGCGACCCGAACTGTGTGCTCGATCCGCTGGATGACCTCGAAGAGGTACGTCGTCAGGGCTATGCGGTTGTTGAACGCGTTCCACATACAGTGACACCGGGCAAAACATCCTGCGTGTCTGTTCCACTCCATAGAAATGGCCGCGTCGCAGGTGTCGCAACGATTGCTTTCTTCGCATCGACCATGAACCACAAGGAAGCTGTGAACCAGCTGCTGCCAGCCCTTCAGGATACGCAGCATAAGATCAATCAGGCGCTCTCTGGCAAAACGGCTTCGGCAGAGAAGCCGGGTTCGCACCTCAGCGCGGTTGCCTGATCCATCTCACTTACGGGTCGTGAGCCGTTCAAATGTCAGAATGGCGAACGACCCGACCCATGGGGCGATGGTTGTCCAGATACCGCCCGGTCCGCTCGCCAGCAGGAAGGTGAGTGCAAGGCTCAGGAAAAATCCGGTGAGCATGGACGCAAGCAAATAGCCATTACGTGGCGTCCAGCCAATCGTTCTTGCCACAACAATCGGGCCGAATGTGGCACCCAGCGCGACCCAGGCAAACAACACACGTTCGAAAATCGAGGACGGCAAAAGCAGCGTGACGCCTACGGCTGCGACGCACACCAGAATAATGGCCAGCCGCGAGATCAGCACTTTTCGTTTCGGTGCCAGCCGCGCAAGACCCAGATCATGGCTCAGGGCTGCGCCAGCTACGAGAAGCTGGCTATCTACCGTCGACATAATAGCTGACAGGGTCGCTGCGGCGACGATACCTGCAAAAATACCGGGAAGAAGCTCGGTTGCAGAGCCGAAGAAAACGCCTTCATTGACGCCGCTCTCGCCAAACATGATGCGCGCGGCAAGTCCCAGAACGCCCATGCCGGTGTAAACAACGGCGCCCCACGCGCAGGCAATGGCGCCGCCTTCAATACGGGCGCGCTTGTCTCGTGCAGCCATAATCCATGCCACAAGGTGAGGCTGGCCGAGGGCGCCAAAACCTGTCGCTGACAGACCGACGACAAATCCGAGCGCCGCCAGACCTGCGCGATCTCCAAAAGCGCTTGAGAATGATGGTGGCGCTTCCGCGAGCATTTCGGAGAACGCCGAAAAGCCGCCAACATGGAAGAAGGCGATAGTGGGCAGGATGATCGCGACGATGCCAATAAGCGCGCCTTGAACCGTATCGGCGATAGAGACAGCCACAAATCCGCCAAGGAATGTGTAGACGAGGATCAATGCCGCCCCGATGACGACGCCAAGCGCGAGGCTGCTATCGAACAGATCGTTAAAGGCCTGACCGGCCCCTTGCAGCTGGGCCGCGATATACCATGAAAAGCTGAAGGCAATGATCAGCGAGGCCGCGATCCGGATCAGTTTTCCAATCGTCGGCGAGTCTGTGTGCTGGGAGACAAAGTCTGTCAGCGTCAGATGGTCATGCTCGGCTGTATCTTCCTGAAGCACTCTGCCGGACCAGAACCAGACAACAGCATAACCCGCAAGAATGCCCGGCACCATCCACATGGCAGACGGGCCGATTGCATAGACAAACCCTGAAAAGCCAAGCAGCACCCAGGCTGATGACGTTGAGGCCGCATAGGCTAGTCCCGCAACCACCGAGCCGAGGCTTCGATCGGCGAGAATGAACGCGTCCTCGGACTGGGCATTTTTAGAGGCCCAGAAACCGATCCCGACGAGACCAGCAGAATAAATGATAAGCGTAATCAGGGCGTCGAGGTTTGCCATGTGAGTATGTCGTCAGTTGAAATCAGGAAATAGCGGCGACTGGTTCTTGCTTGAAGCCAAGTGGAAGTCCAGCATGCGGTGTGAAGCCGTAAAGTTCTTCATCGGGCAGTGAAGCGGCCAGAATTTCACGGCACGACATCAGCGCTTCCAGGTCTACACCTGTTGAAATGCCCATGGATTCGAACATGAAGACGATATCCTCGGTGACGATATTACCGCTCGCGCCCGGTGAGGTCGGGCATCCACCAAGACCCGCCTGTGATGCATCAAAAGTGGTGATGCCTTCTTCATAGGCAGCAAGTGCATTCGCAAGACCCAGCCCGCGCGTGTTGTGAAGGTGAACGCCGGTCAGATTCTCTGCGCCGACTTCAGCGCGGACCGAGCGGATAAGCTGGCGGATTGAGGCCGGGTCTGCATAGCCGGTCGTGTCGGATAGGCCGACTTCATCGCAGCCAGCCCCCATAAGGCGCGTGGCGAGTTTCAGAATAACGGCTTCGGGAATAGCGCCTTCAATTGTGCAGCCAAACGCTGTCGAGAGGGAGCCCTCCAGATGTGGGCGCGCGCCTTCTGGCTGTTCGGCGACAAGGGCTGCAATATTCTGCGCTTCTTCAATGACTTGATCATGGGTACGGCGAATATTTTTGATGGAGTGTGTTTCGCTGACTGAGAGAGGGATGGTCAGCTTGTCTGCGCCTGCCTCAATCGCCAGCTGCGCGCCTTTCATATTCGGAACGAGAACAGCGACTGTCAGACCAGGAAGGGTTTTCGCAAAGCGCACGATTTCGCCCGTATCTGCCATTTGCGGCAACAGTTTTGGGGAGACGAAACTACCGACTTCGATTTCCTCAATGCCGGCATCATAAAGCGCGCGTATCCAGCGTTCCTTTTCGGCCGTCGGCATGATCGCCTTGCAATTCTGAAGGCCATCTCTTGGCCCGACTTCGCTGATCAGAACTTTGCTGCTCACACCCTTACTCCGTAAAATTGGACTTTGATCTTCTCTAGGGCGACCGGATGCGAAAAACATTCGGTCTTCCGGAAGTGTCCGTAGAGCGACGATGGGGCGTGCGATCAGTCCTGCGCGTGGAGCGCTCTGATGACGGCGTTCGGAAGGCGTGAATCGTCCCAGCCGGTTTGAGAATCTCCGAGGCGAACAATCACAAGGTCTTCCGATTGGCTGATATAGACGCGCTGACCGCCAAACCCGTCAAAGAAGATGAGGTCGTCGGTGAGGTAGGGCTCGCTTGAGAGCGCAGCAAAGCCGATGCCTTCGAAATTATAATAGCGCTCGGCTTCGAAATCCGCACCGCGCCAGATCTGCCAGCCATAGTTCGGGTTGAGTGCGGAAGGTGAAGTCATGTTTTCAATGGCTTCTGCCGGAACGATCTGTTCGCCGTCATAAACGCCGTCCTGTTTGATCAGCAGGCCCAGACGCAGCCAGTCCAGCGGGCGCGCCAGAAAGGATGCATAGCCGCGTGGGAAGCCTTCTTCGTTGAAATCATAGGTGTAGGCCTCTGCTGCACCGATCGGCTGCCAGATTTCACGTGAGAGATAGTCCTGATACGGCTCGCCAAGTGCGCGGGTCATGACCAGCATCAGAAGCTGGCTGACTGTGTTCTGATAATGGAAATGGGGCGCGCTTGCCTCTTCCAGCGGCAGGTTGAGCAGGGTCTCAACCGTATCATCCTCACCTGAGGCAAAGCGCACGGCCGGTGACGCCGCGCCGCCCTCATATGAGAGTGGGGCGAGTCCGGCCGACATAGTCAGAAGCTGGCGCAGTGTAATCTCGCCGCGCGGATCGTCTTCCCATTCAGGCAGCCAGGTCGAAATCGGCGCATCGGCGCTTTCAATGAGGCCGTCTGCAATCGCTTTGGCCGTAACAAGACCGACCACAGATTTGTGCATGCTGGCCGGTTCTGACCGAACCTCTTCGGTGTGCGGCGGGAAATAGGTTTCAAGCTGGAGCGTGCCATCATGCCAGATGAGTAAAGCGTAGCTTGTTGTTTCTTCAGCATAGTCGATGGCGTCAGCGAAGATAACGTCGGCATCTGCAAGGCGGGCATCAGGATTTTGAGGTAGCGGCTCCGGCGCGCCTTCGACCAGTGATCGTGGAAAGTACGTCTCTACAATCGTGGCATTGGTCGGCATGGCCGCAGGGTCTGACGCTGCGGCTTCCGGTGGTTGCTCGGCTTCGATCGCTGGCGGCGTCAGGTCTTGTGCGCAGCCAGAGAGGCAAATAAGGGCCACGCCCGAAATCAGGTGGAATTTCATGTTTGCCTCTTTCAGGATTGGTTTCAGTTCTCGTTCAGAACCTGTTCAGCCGCCGCGCGGCCAGCAAGCTTGCCGAAACTGGTGGCCGTCAGCAGTCCATTGCCGGCCAGATATCCATCAGCGCCATCGCCGGAAATGCCGCGTGCGGCGCCGCCTGCCGCATAAAGGTTTGGAAGTGGAGAGCCGTCCTCAGCAAGGACGCGGGCGTCACCATCGACAGATAGTCCGCCTTGCGTGTGGAAGAGTGCGCCAACCACTTTTGCGCAATAATAAGGCCCGGCGAGCGGGATTTTGCCAGTGAAGTCGCGACCGAACTCGTCAGTTGTTTCGCCGGCATTCAGCGCCATGACGTTCGAGAGCGTCGCTTCGAGGGCGTCAGCAGGCAGGTTGGCTTTGGCTGCCAGCTCCTGAATTGTCGGGGCTGACTGTACCGCACCTGCTTTCAGCGCATCCTGATAATCGTCAAAATCGAGCATCAGCGTGTGCAGGCGTTCGTCATAGATAGACCATGCGACCTGTCCAGGCTGGCCGTTAATCTTGGCAGCTTGTTCTGAATAGCCGGATGCCTCGTTGGAGAAGCGCTTGCCCTCACGATTTACCTGAAAGCCGCCTTCCATGATGAGTGGCCAGAGGATTGGAATGCCGTGTCCCGCAGCGAGGCCGCCATGTCCCTGATAGGCGCTCATATCGGAGAGTTTAGCGCCCAGTTCCTGACCCCAGCGGATCGCATCGCCCTTATTGCCCGGGTGGCCATGATAAAAGCCCTCCGCCATTTCAGGGATCCATTCGCGAACCATGTCGGCATTTCCGCCAAAGCCGGAGCAAGCGAGGATAACTGCGTCACAGCTGACGCTTTCTGTCACTCCGTCAGGCCTTGTGTACTCGACGAGTGTCACTTTGCCTTTTTCTGACGCAAGACGTGTGACCGTCGCATCGGTGAGGACTGGAATATCAGCCGCTTCACAAGCTGTCTGAAGCGAAGCCATCAGCTCGCCGCCGGTTCTGAGCGGTGTGCCATACATGCGCATGGCGGTATGGCCCGGATAGAGGAAGCCGCCAATCAGGCTCAGCGGGATGCTATGTTTGTCGCGAAGCCAGGTGATGGTCTCGGCAGATTCCTGCCCGAGTTTGAGTGCGATATCGGGATCGGTCTTGCCTTTGGTTTTCGCCATGACGTCAGCGGCAAACCGTTCCGGGCTGTCCTCAATGCCTTTTTCAGCCTGTTCCGGCGTACCCGCGGCAGGGATGAGACCTGTCGACATAGCCGTTGAGCCCATTGGAACGGTATCCCGTTCAAGCACCAGTACGTCTGCGCCGAGGTCGGAGGCTGCAAGCGCAGCGGTCAGGCCCGCGCCACCTGCGCCAATAACGATGACAGGAAAATGTAGAATATCGCTCATCTTATCCAGCTTTCAGATTGTATATCCACGGGCGGCGCGCCCGATCAGCTTCACGAAAGGCTGCGATGTCCGCAGCACGCTTGAGGGTGAGATCAATCGGGTCCAGCCCTTCAAGCAGCATTTCGCGTGCTTCGGTTTCAAGTTCAAAGCTCCAGCTATCACCCGCTTCGGAGGTGATGATCATGGCTTCGAGATCGACGGTGATCGGCCCTTCAGCTTTCGCAATTGGCTCAGGCGAGAGCTTTACGGGCAGGATTCCGTTGCGGATACAGTTGCCACGAAAGATCGGGTTGAAGCTCCGTGCGATAACGACGCGAAAGCCATATTCTGCGAGTGCCCATGCGGCGTGTTCGCGCGAGGAGCCGCAGCCCATATTATCGCCTGCGAGCAGAATTTCCGCATCTGCATACTTTGCGTCATTGAGCACAAAGTCAGGATTGATCTCGCGGCTTCCGACAGCCGTATAGCGCCAGCCTGCAAATAGTCCGTCTGACAGGCCGGTTTTAGAAACCGACTTCATTTCGCGCGATGGAATGATGATGTCGGTATCGATATTATCGACGATCAGCGGTACCGCCAGAGACCGGACGGTTTTAAGCGGTTTCATAAGCTTTCCTTTCCGGCGAGCATGCGCGCATCTGCAATATGACCCATGATGGCTGACATGGCGACGGTTTCCGGAGAGGCGAGATGCGAGCGCGTTTTAGGGCCTTGTCGGCTCTCGAAATTCCGGTTCGTGGAGGTGATGACCCGCTCTTCTGCGCCGAAGCTTTCGCCGCCAGCAAAGAAGCACATGGAGCACCCTGATTCCCGCCACTCAAAGCCTGCATCCAGAAAAATTTTGTCGAGGCCTTCTGCTTCTGCGAGGGCTTTCACAGACGTGGAGCCGGGCACGCAAATGGCTTTGACATGCGGAGCCACTTTCTGGCCGATCAGTATGTCTGCCGCGCGTCGCAGGTCTGACAGGCGACTATTCGTGCAGGAGCCGATAAATGCGGCATCTATGCTGAATGATCGCAGCGGTTCACCCGGTTCCAGGTCCATATAGGCAATGGCGCGATCATAGCTGTCACGTGAGTCGCGGCTCGAAACTTCAGAGTAAAGCGGCACGTCGTCGGTAACCGGCATGGATTGCTGCGGGCTCGTGCCCCAGCTAACCATGGGTGGAACGTCACTGCCGCTCAGCATGACGTCCTTGTCAAAGCGCGCGTTTGCATCGGTGAAAATGGTCTTCCACTGCTCGAGTGCGGCCGTCCAATCTTCACCTTTAGGCGCGTAATCGCGGCCCTTAAGATATTTGTACACCTTCTCATCGGGCGCAATGAACGCTGAAAAAGCGCCAAGTTCTGTCGCCATATTGCAGAGTGTCAGGCGGGCTTCAACATCCAGAGCCGTCACAGCGCTGCCTGCATACTCGATCATGTGGCCGACGGCGCCAGACGAGCCGATCTCTGAAACGATATAAAGCGCCAGATCTTTAGCGGTCACGCCGGCTGCAAGCTCGCCATCTATCGAAATGCGCATGGTTTTGGGCTTGTTGACGCGCAGCGTGGAGGTCGCAAGCGCGTGCTCTGCCTCGGATGACCCAATGCCCCAGGCAAGGCCGCCGAGTGCGCCCTGAGAACAGGTATGACTATCCGGGCAGACCAGAGTGGCACCGGGTAGAATGATGCCCAGCTCTGGCGAGATAACGTGTACAATTCCCTGCCGCCTGTCATTCAGATCAAACAGGGAAATGCCAGCCTCTTTGGAGGCTTCGCGCGTCGCAAGGATGAAGTCCCGCCCTGTTGGCATGAGTGTGTTATCCGAGCGGCCGGGCAGCGTATCGACGATGTGGTCCATGGTCGCAAAAACCTGCGCCGGATCGTTCACTTGCCGCCCTGACGCATGAAGGCTTTTCAGTGCTACACCGCCTGTGCGTTCATGAAGCAGAATGCGATCGATCAAAATAAGATCTGTTCCGTCGCCAATCTCGCTAACACGGTGCGCGTCCCAGATCTTCTCGAATGCAGTTTTACCCATAAACACAACTTTCCCGATGTGCGGTTTATCCGGCTTGAGCTCAAAATGAGCACGTTGGCTGGTCTGTGCGCATCGGATTTCACCAAGCTGTTCGAGGAACGAATAACTTCAGGCTCACCCCGGTTTTGGATGCTCGTCAGTCGACCAGCTGTGATTCACGGCAGGAAAAACCCGTCAAAACCGACGAGTTTTACTCTGACGAATAACGAGAAAATCGGAGTGCCACCGTGTTGAAGAACGGACCCCTGACGGGACTTAAAGTTGTTGAGTTTGCCCATATGGTTATGGGGCCAACAGTCGGACTGATGCTGGCCGATATGGGGGCCGAGGTCATCAAGGTGGAACCGATTGGTGGTGACAAAACCCGCAAACTCAAGGGTTCGGGCGCTGGTTATTTCGCCATGTATAACCGCAATAAAAAGAGCATTTGTCTCAATCTGAAATCAGAGCGCGGGGCAGAGATTGCGCGCAGCCTGATCGCAGATGCCGACGTGTTTGTTGAGAATTTCCGTCCCGGATCGCTCGATAAGATGGGCTTTGGATATGAGGCGCTGAGTGAGCTGAACCCGAAGCTGATTTATTGCTCTGAAAAAGGCTTTCTGGCCGGTCCGTATGAAAACCGGACGGCGCTAGATGAGGTCGCGCAGATGATGGGCGGGCTGGCCTATATGACGGGCCCTCCTGGCCGACCTTTACGCGCAGGTGCGTCTGTTATTGATGTGACGGGTGGCATGTTCGGCGCGATCGCGGTTCTTGCGGCACTGCGTGAGCGTGACGTGACCGGCAAAGGCCAGCGTGTGCAGGCCTCACTCTTCGAGACAACCGCCTTTCTGGTCGGTCAACATATGGCTCAGTATGGAGTCACCGGCAGTCCTGCGGCGCCTATGCCTGCGCGTATCTCTGCCTGGGCTGTTTACGACGTGTTCGATGTCCGCGATGGCGAGAAAGTGTTTGTTGGCGTGGTATCTGACGGCCAGTGGGCCAAGTTCTGTGAAGCCTTCGGTCTTGCCGAATGGGCAGGCGATGAGTCTCTGGCGCAGAACAATGAGCGCGTTGCGCGCCGTGATGAAATCATGCCTGTCCTGCGCGCGCTCTTTGAAACCTATTCCAAGGATGACCTGATGGTGATTCTTGAAGAGGTAGGCTTGCCGTTTGCTCCGATCTCTAAGCCCGAAGACCTGTTTGATGATCCGCATCTGAATGCGAAAGGCGGCTTGCTTGATCTGGAACTGCCTGACGGAACGCCGGTGAAACTGCCTGCGCTTCCGGTCGAGATGGATGGCGCGCGTCCGGGCCTGCGTCTCAACCCGCCGAAAGTCGGCGAGCACACTACTGAATTACTGGATGGGCTGGGACTGTCTTCAAAAGACATTCAGTGTCTGGCCGCTTCCGGGGTGATCTGATTACCTCCGAAAGCCGAGCCGACCGGTGTTCTATCAGGTCGGCTTGGCCAGCGGTGGTACAACGCGCATCCACACACCCATTGCAATCAGGCATATGAGCAGGATAACGCTACCGACGTAAAACGGTGCTGGCGGGCCTGCCATGTCATAAATGACTCCTGCAAACGCCGGTCCGATGACCCGGCCCAGACTACCAGATGACTGGACTAACCCGAGAGAGACGCCTTGCGCACGCGGCGGCGCGGAGAGCGATGTCAGGCCGGACATGGCTGGTGTGATCATGGAAAAGCCGATCGCAATCGTACACATGCCGATAAAGGCCTGAACTCTCTCCTGTGACGTCGCGAGAACGAACATGCCGAGGCTCAGAAACCCCAGTGAGACAAACAGCATGCCGCGCTCGCCGATTTTACGCGACAGGAAGCCCGCGGCACCCGCCTGACCGATTACACCAATTCCGCCCATAGCGGCGAAGTATAGCCCGATCCCGAACGGGGAGAGGCTCAGCACATCGTCCGCGAAGATGGCAAATGTGGCTTCCATCTTGGCCATGGCGATTGAAGAGACCAGCGACAGAAGAATAATAATGCCCAGTACAGGGTCACGCAGGACGGCCCAGCGGCTCATTTGCTGCGGCGCGTTCTCGCCCTCAGCCGAGCCGTCATCTTCTGGTCGTGTTTCCGGCAGGAAAATCTGGGTGATTACCGCGCCGATCAGCATCAGAGCGGCGCCTGCATAACAGACGCGGGCAAAGGCTTCAGGGCCAGGGTCACCGCCTGCAACGAAGCCGCCAATGGCCGGCCCCATAATGAAGCCAAGCGAGAAACCGGCGCCAACTGTTCCCATAACGCGCGTGCGGTTCTCAGGTGTTGAGATGTCCGCGGCTACGGCAAATGCGATGGAGAAGCTACCGGCAGCAAGGCCCGCCACAAAGCGTGCAAAGATCAGCGCCCATGGGGTTACGGCCAGCACGTTCAGCGCGGTGATGACGGCGCCCGCCGCTAGGCTGATGACCAGAAGGCGTTTGCGTCCGAACTGGTCGGATGCTTTGCCCCAGATCGGATTGGCGATGAGGTTGCCAAGGGAGAAAGACGCGATTGAGAGCGCGATTTCGGTGGCGTTCGCCTCAATGGCCTTTCCGTAGACTGCAAAAATGGGAAAGAGGAAGCCAAACCCTGCAATCGTTACAAAGTTGACGGCAATAATTGCGATCAGAGCTTTGGTGTTGAACGTCATGAAGTCACCGCGATTTGTAAAAATGGAACGCGGCACAAAAAAAAGCCGCCATTCTCTTTGCAGAAAATGGCGGCTTTCGGATTGGTTGATTTACCGTCTACTCGTCAGACGAAATTCCACCGAGCGAATTGAAAACGCGCTGCATGATGGCACGGCTACGCTCATCGAGCTTTGACTGAAGCGTTTCGTCTGGTGTGAAGGTGTCGATCTCTTCAGCGATATCGATACCGTGCTTTGCCAGAACCGCTTCGGTCACCATCTGACGGTCGTTCAGAACCCACACTTCTTGCGTGAGTGTCACAACAGCCTGTGCCAGACCGTTTACGTCGGTCTCAAGCAGCATGTTCCGTTGCGGCTTGTTGTAGGATTTAGGGTCGGCGCTCATTCCGGTTTGTGTCCTTGAACTACATAAGGGTATTTGAATGGATCGAAGGCTTTGGCCGTTACGTCGACAAACCCTGCATCACGCGCGATTTGCGCAAGATCGAGGCTGGCTGAGGCACGCCAGTGCGGTTCGCCGCCGTATTTTGCGCCGGCATCGGCACGCCACTGGGCGAGCTTGTCGAGATCGGCATAGCGGGTCACGTCGCTCATGATCATATCGCCGCCCGGCTTGAGCACACGGAAGGCTTCCTTGAAGAGCGCCTTGATCGTGTCCGCTGGAATTTCGTGCAGCAGAATGTAAGACGTGGCGAGGTCGAAGGTTTCGTCTTCAAATCCAGTGTCTTCGCCAGGTCGCTGGAAGAGCTTCCAACTCCAGCCGTTTGCATTGCCGAGGCGCTGCGCCTGCTGAATGGTTTTCAGAGACAGGTCGACGCCATAGATTTCTGCATCCGGATAGGTTTCCTGCAGCGCACGGGTGAAGTGCCCCGTAGAGCAGCCCATGTCGATGATCTTGTCATAGTGATCTTTTGGCGGGAGCGCAGCGACCATGCGGCGCTGGGCAAAAATGCCACCCGGGAAGGTCTTCGCGACAAGACGTGTGTGGACGATATCGGCGTGGATATAGCCCTGATAATCGTGTTCGTCCCAACCACCTGCGGTGCGGTGGAAATCTACGCCGTCCCAGTAAGCTGGTGCTTCTTTGTCTGGATTGGCTTCAACGGTAGAACCACCTTGTTCGAACTTTTTCAGGATCGGTTCCATTTCCTCACGCACTTCTTCGAAAGCGTGCTTGGCAACGAGACCGTGATGGGTCGCCATCCATTCGCCAACCGCTTGCGTTGCGCGATAGGCCTGGCTGGCGCCGAGGCTCTGCTGCATACGTGCATCGCGCTGGTCAAGGTCGTCCGGCAGGGCGTCAGGATCAGGAACGATCCTCTGGATTTCTTCCTCGACCGAGTCACGCAGGTCTGACATGCCAAACCCGAAATTGGCGAGAAAATCTACAGAAGCGCGGCCGCGCTGCCGTAGTCGGGCATGCAGTTCTTCACTCATTTTTCAGATCCTCTTCTTTCAGTTTATATCCCGACAGCAGGAAAATCGCGAGGAAGCCCATGACGACGGGGATATAGCAGTTGCCAAGCAGGAGGGCCTGGCGAATTTCTTCGGTTTGCATCGCTTCCGGCGCAATGTTCTTGTCGAACCCGGCAAAGCCGAGTGCGAGGCCGACAATCAGTGGGCCGAATGCAAACGTGAATTTTTCAGTGAAGCTGTAAAAAGCTGTGTAGACGCCTTCGCGGCGAACACCGGTTTTCTTGGCATCATGGTTGATGATGTCAGTGAGCATCGACATGGCCATGATGATGTTGCCGCTGGCCGAGAATGATACGAGCGCCATACGCAGCAGATATGCCCAGTCTGGCTCGTTCGCGTCGGCGATCACCCATGTTGCAGTAATGATGACATAGTTGGCCGCAGCGAGCATATAGGTCCGGCTTTTGCCGATACGTTTGGAAATCCAGACGACGACCGGTGCAAACAGCAGCGACATCGGGCCCACAACGAGGCCGGTCAGGGCCATCAGGTTCAGGTCTTTCTGCAGGACGTTCAATAGGAAGAACATACCGGCAGCTGCGGCGGAGGCGATACCAATCAGCTGAGCTGCTTTTACACCGAGAAGACGGATGAAGTGGCGGTTGCTCCAGACATGGCTCAATTCGTCCAGCATGCGCGGTGTGTGCGTGCCTGCTTCTGTGAATTTGGCATCTGCTGTCGTGCGCCATGCGTTGACCATGCTGAGCAGAATGATGATCGCGCCGGCCATGCCGATCAGCGCGTATGAAGACCATTCAAGACGGCCCATTTTTTCAAGAATCCAGGGCGTCAGTGCACCAGCGACCAGATTGGCAACCGAGATGAACATCATCCGGTAGCTGTGGATGGAGGACCGCTCGTGATAGTCCTCGGTCATCTCTGACGGCATGGACATGTAAGGCACGTTGAAGATTGTATAGCCGAGCGTGTAAATCAGCATGGCGATGAAGACATAGCCTGCACGCATCCACTCGCTATCGAATAGCGGTGTCGTGAAGATCAGCGCAAAAGAGCCGGCCGAGATCAGCGCGCCCCAGAGAAGGAACGGACGGCGGCGGCTTTTGCCCGAACGCAGAGAGTCACTCCAGCGCCCGACAATCGGGTCGGACAGGACATCGAAGATTTTAGTTACGAAGATCAGGCCGCCGGCGAGAGCCGGATTAATATGCAGAACGCTGATCATGTAGAACAGCGCCAGACCACCGATAGAGTTCATTAGGATCGCCACACCAAGCGCGCCGCTCGCCCAGCCGACTTTCACTTTTCGAGTGATGTCGGAAACGGGTGAAGGATTGTCGCTCTGCATCGGTACATCGTCTGTGATCGAGGTCATTTGGTCAGCGTCCTTACAATCGGATTATCTGTTTGCGCCCAGTCGTCGCCGACGGGGGCTTCGCCTGAAGCGGCGGCAGCCAGAAACGCAAGAATCTGCGTATTCAGCGTGTGAACAGCGTTTTGCGACTGGGCGCCCTCGGGCGTGATCCGGCCAAAAGCGCCGTTGAAGTAATGGTTCATGCCCTCGAAAACGAGCGCGTATCCGAGTCCCTCCTGACTAACCTCGAAGGCGTCCAGATGGGTTTCCCAGGCATCAATGAAGCCGGGAAGAATATCGGTGGTGCCGGTCACAAACAGCGTCGGCCTGTCGACTTTTGAGTATCCGTTCTGATCAATGCGGCCATCTAACTCTCCGGGTGGAGAGATCGCAATTACGGCGAGCGGATCGATGGCATTTTCCGGAAAATTGCTTGCGTTATCTGCAGCTTCTGCACCGCCTGCCAGCAGCGCGATCAGCCCGCCATAGGAGTGACCTGCTGCAAATTGACGTCCCGAAAAATTCAACCCGTCAAATTCGAAGCCGTCTTCAGCAAAACGGTTTGAGAGCACCAGATAATCTTCCACGCGGAGCGGCTGGCTATCTGTTGTCAGATAGGCTTCGCGGTCCGGATGTTCTTCAGAATCAACATGCTGGGGCGCAACCACGACATACCCGTTAATGGCCCAATCTGTGAGCAGCACGTCATATCGGTCATACGTTGCAAGATTGCCATGGGAGAAGACGATGACGTCGCAGGGTGTGCAGTCTGCCGTCGGGCGAAATACCCGATACGGAATTTCACGGCCATTTGCCGCCAGCTCAGTGCGATCGAGATAGGCGTAGCCTGCGGAGCTTTGTGCGGTCTCGGCAATTGGTGACGCGGGAGCTGTGCAGCTGGTGGTGACCAGCAGTAGAGCCGTAGCACATCCGATCAAACTGGTGCCTGCTCGCTGCAATTTCCTGCTCCTTCACCGTAAACAGAGCCGGCCAGGCCTGACCCTTGTTATTCTCACAACAACTTCGCATTACTGCGGGCGATACGAATGTGCTTTTCATGAGTATTCGCCTGACGAACTCCCCCGTTACCCCATGAGTCCGGTGCCTCGGGATCGCGTAGGTTGATGGTCTGGACAGAATAGGAGGCGATATGACGCTGAAACGATTTTTGATGGCCAGCTGCCTGATTGCGAGCGCTTGTGCGACACATGTCGAGCCGGAGACCGGACTTAGCGAAGAGGCCGCTGAGGCGATCTATCTGCAACGTTTTGATGCGCTACGCGACAGAACGGGCACCTCCGGTTTGCCGGCTTATGACAATCTGAAACCAATGGCTGGCGCCGCCGAGTTCGAGCCACTCGCTCGGGCTTCTGCGGAAACGGTTTTCGGGTCGGATACGCTCGAAGCCGCAACGAGCTATGCTGCGGCAAACAACTCATCATCCCTGATCATCTGGAAAGATGGTGCCATTGTCTCCGAAACATATTTTGGTGATGCGAATGCAGATACGCTTTTAGTGTCGAAGTCGCTGGCCAAGCCGCTGAGCGTGGTCGCTGTCGGGCGCGCTTTGCAAGAAGGTTATATTACCTCGCTTGACCAGCCTATGGCGGACTTCATCCACGAATGGCAGGGCACACCCAAAGAGACGATCCGTATCCGGGACGTGTTGGGCATGCATTCCGGTCTGTTGCCGCAAGCGGCCGCCTTTGAAGCTGACAATGTTCTGAACCGTGCGTATCTGCATCCGTATCATGACCGCGTAATCATCGAAGATTATCCGATGGTGGCCGAGCCGGGTGAGGTTTACGCCTACTCCAATGCCAATGGTGATCTCATCGCACCTCTGATCGAGCGCGCGACGGGCATGGGTTATGCGGACTGGCTGACGCAAGCTGTCTTCGAGCCGCTGGGCGCAAAAGGCGGTGAGATCTGGTTCAACCGTGATGGCGGAGTTCCACACTCCGGTTGTTGTGCGATGCTGCCAGCCGACACGTATCTGAGATTGGCAGTTCTGCTGGTTCAGAACGGAGAATGGGAAGGTGAGGCGTTATTGTCTCCTGAATTTATTGCAGAGATCAAAGCGCCGGGACCGGGATTTCCGAATGCGGGCATGGGTCTTTATCTCGGTACACCTTATTCGCCGCGTCTGAGCCCGGGTGGCCCCGACATTGAAGAAGGTGGTTACGGTACGCCTCAGTCAGAGCCGTTCCTTCGTGACGACGTTTTCTTTTTCGACGGAAACTCCAATCAGGTGGCCTATATGGTGCCGTCCGAGAATTTGGTGATCTTGCGCACAGGCTCATGGCCACCGGAAGAACCGGGCTGGGATAATGCGGTGCTGCCAAACCTGTTTCTTGGCGACCTTGAGGACTAAGTTTCCAGCCTTGCTATCTAATTGAAAAAGCCGCCCGTTGGGGCGGCTTTTTTGTTGGCTGTAAATGCTGGAGGTCTGAACCGCAGACAAAAGAAAGCCCGCCATGTTAGGCGGGCTTTCTGTTCTGATGACCTGGGGAAGGAGTATCAGAACGAGTAGCGTGCAGTCATGCCGAAGGAACGACGTGGTCCGTAGAACGTCTGGTATGTGTTGCCGAACGGGATGAGAACCACATAGGCGTTCGAGACATAAGACTCGTCGGTGAGGTTCTTCGCCCAGAGGCTGATATTGACGTTATCCCAGTCGAGACCAGCGCGTGCACCAAGCAGTGTACGTTCTGGAATTGTCGCGAGATTGGCAGACGTTGCGTAGAATTCGCTCTGCCATGTCAGGTCGCCGCGAACAGACCAGGTTGGACCGCCCCACATTGGCAGAGTGTCTTCCCATTGTGCGCCGAAGGATGCCTGTGTCTGCGGTGTCCGTTCAATGTCGTTGCCACCAACGTCGCCATCAGACGTACAGACAACATTGTCACACGGAGACGGCGTACGGCGGAAGCGCGCATCAATCGTGCCATCGCTGTAAGTGCCGTCAGCGTGAGAGAATGTACCGTCGAAGCTGAGATTGTCCGTTGCGTAGAACGCAGCGTCAAACTCGACACCCAGAACTTCCGCATTACCAAGGTTCAGCGTGATCGAGACAGCGTCCGGATCCGCAGAGCTCGGGTCAGGAGAGTTGATCTGAACGTCAGTCCAGTCTGTGTAGAACAGGGCGCCGTTCAGAACGAGGCGACCATCCATAAAGGTGTTCTTCGCGCCAAGCTCGTAAGTCCAGTTGAACTCTTCGTCGAAGACCTGGAATTCAGGTGCAACCGCTGTCGGGTTGAAGCCACCTGCTTTCGCGCCGCGCGCCGCAGAAGCATAGACCAGAGAGTAGTCTGTCAGGTCATGCTCAACAGTGAAGCGTGGTGTGACCGCAGTGAAGGTTTCTTCAAGTTGAAGGCCACTTGCATTGTTGGTCGCTGTCAGAGTTGTTTCAGACCAGCGCACTTCTGCACCGACGCGTGTCGCGCCGCCCGGAAGTGTATACTGACCTTCAGCGAAGAATGAGGTGACCTCTGTTTCCGTTGTGGAGTCAGTCAGCGGGAAGCGAACTGCGTTCGGGTCTTCACCGAGGCTGAACGTAGAACCCGCTGTGAGATTTGGAACCAGTACGTATTCGAACAGATAATCATCTGTACCGTCTGTGTAGAACGCGCCCAGAGCACCGCGGAAAGAGTCGCCAGTATAGTCCAGCTTCAGCTCGTGGGAGTCATAGGCAATTGCGCCGATAGGTGCGTTCTGGAACGTACAAGGACCGATACAATTGGTCTGATCTGGCACGGTCATGTTGGCGATATCAACTTCACCTTCGACACGGCCGAACATGTAGCTGAGTTCCAGATCATTTGTCAGATCGTAAGCTGTCCGGAAGCGGAAAATGTCTGTGTCTGACTGAACGCTGTAAGCGCGCGGATCGATAGCAACACTGTCCGTCGGGCCCGGAAGCTCTCCACAGAGCAGGCTTTCCTGGAAGTTACGTGTCGCGCCGCAATTCATCTGGAACGCGTTTTCAGCGTACTGGTTGTTTGCGCCCATTTCGCGGCTGATCGTGAAGTTGTAATAGCCGAATTCTGTGACCCAGCCGTCAATCGGCTCAGCAATCGCAGTAAAGGAGACAGACTCATTGTCCCAGCCGCCGGAGTTTCCGGTTGTGCCCGGGCTGATGCCTGCGTCAGCAAACGGGTGGGAGTTTTCCCAGGAGCCGTCATATTCTGAGTGAATGATAGAGGCGCCCATCGCGAAACGCTCGCCAATCGGGACAATGCCCGTCATGCCGACGTCAAAACGCTCATCATCACCGATAGTCGTAAAGATGTTGCCCGTTGGCGCGTCGAGACCAAGCTCTGCTTTGCGCGGGACATAGTTGATGGCGCCCGCAAACGCGTTGCGACCATAACGCGCTGATTGCGGGCCTTTGACGACCTCAATCCGTGCGATGGAAGATGTGCCAACATCCGTTGCCCATGAACGCGGCATGTAAATGCCATCGAAGAAGGTGGAGACGTTCGACTCAAGTGCTGTGACACGTGTCTGAGCCTGACCACGAATGACCGGTGTCGCAAAACCGCCGGAGAAGTTCTCGAAGCTAAAGCCGGACGTGAAGCGTGCAACGTCTTCAAGGCTTCCAATGCTTTTTGCATCCAGCGCGTCTTCATCGAGAGCGGTAATGGACAGTGGTACGTCCTGAATGCTCTCTGCGCGGGCACGAGTGGTCACCATGATGGTGTTCATCTGGCGAGGCGTTTCTTCCTCGGAAGCTGTGTTTTCCTGCGCATGAGCAACCTGAGGTATTGCAACCATTACGCTCAATGCAGCAGCCGAAAGCAACATAGCTTTTTGGCAAATTTTACTTAGTCTTTCCTTCATTGACGTTCGCCCTGTAACAAAGTTTGTCCCGTTGGCCTTGCCGTTACTTGAGAACAGAAGGCGAGATCGTGTGATCTGGAAAAAAGACTGTCAGAAATTGAGAAACTGCATGCAGACATGTTTCGTTTTATCGACATGCGAACATTTTCTCGAGCTGAGACGCTTGTGGAGGTTCAAAACAGAGTATTCGGCGCGCATTTGTTCAGCGCGCTGATCATCTATCAGTCATGACGACTTAAAAACCGGGTATTGAATGCAGGCGAGCGGAACCGGATTTGTCGCTCAGGCGTTCCTGTCAGTCACGGGCCCATTTTCGCTCGAAAGCATGAATGTCATCAAAACCGATCATTGATCCGAATTCCCTGAAGCTGAAAATGTCATCAGCCTCTCCGTCACCTGTTTCTTTTAAGTGTTGCAGTGCCCGCTCCATTGCCTGCGCGGCAACCAGACTGGTGAGGGATGGAAAAATAGCGATGGAATATCCGATGTCCTGAAGTTCGGACGCTTTCAGCAGCGGCGTTGACCCGCCATTGGCCATATTGACCATCATGGGCAGATCAAAGGTCGCGCACACTTTGTGCATTTCCTTTTCATCCAGAAGCGCTTCAGCGAACAGAATATCCGCGCCAGCTTCGGCGTAAGCGTCCAGCCTGCGGAGCACGCCATCCAGACCCTCGATCTGGCGGGCATCGGTGCGTGCGATGATCAGAAAGTTTTCTTTGTCATGTCTTGTGTCGGCGGCTACGCGAACCCGGTCGGCCATATCTGCATCAGGCACGATGCGTTTGCCGGGCGTATGGCCGCAGCGTTTTGGAAACTCCTGATCTTCCAGCTGAATGGCGGTGACGCCTGCGCGTTCATATCCGCGCACCGTGTGCTGAACATTCAACAAACCGCCATATCCGGTGTCCGCGTCCGCAATGACTGCACCATCGCAGACATCAACGAGCGTCTGCATGCTCTTTAACATGTCCGAATATGTCGCCAGACCGGCATCCGGCAAACCCATGGAAGAGGCGGTAAGCCAGTAGCCAGACCCGAACACGACTGGAAAGCCTACCTTATTGGCGATCTTGGCGGCGATCATGTCCTGAAGGCCGGGTACAATAAGACAGTCGTTTTCAGAAATTTTCTGTCGGAGGATCGGGTCTGCCATCGAGGCCTCTTTTTATACGACCGCGCAGACGGTTTTGGTTTCGAGGTAATTATCGAGCGCGGTAATGCCGCTATCCCGGCCATAGCCTGATTGTTTCACGCCGCCGATAGGAAGGGCCGCATCAAACATGGAGTGTGTGTTGATCCATACCGTACCGGCGCGCAACTGGCGGGACACTCTGTGCGCCGTCGAGAAATCGCGTGTCCAGATGCTGGAGGCGAGGCCGAAGCTTGTGTCATTTGCCCAATTCAGAGCCTCGTCCATTTCGGTGAATTTCTGCGCTACGAGTACGGGGCCAAACACTTCATCCTGTGCGATCGGTGAGCTGGTGCTGACATTGCCGACGACAGTTGGCTTTATGAAGGTGCCATTATCACCGCAGCGGCCGCCGCCAAGAATCTGTGCGCCATCGCTGCGGGCGCCTTCAACATAGGCTTCAATCCGGTCTGCCTGTTTGCGAGAGACAACCGGACCCATAGCCGTCTGACGGTTCAGCCCGTGTCCAAGCTGCATTTCTGCGCCATAAGCGGCGATGCCTTCGATCACCTGATCATAAATGTCAGCGTGAATGAAGGCGCGCGAGTTAGCGACGCAGACCTGACCGGCATTAAAGAAAATGCCGTTTGCAAGGCCGGGGATAGCCAGATCAAGATCTGCATCTTTCATCACGATAGCGGGTGATTTTCCGCCCAGTTCCAGTGAGATGCGTTTCAGATTAGATTTGCTGGCGTCAACAATAGCCCGCCCGGTTTGCGTGGAGCCGGTAAATGCAATCTTGTCGACATCCATATGCGATGCGAGGGCTGAGCCAGCTTCATGGCCATAACCGGTGACCACATTCAAAACGCCCGGTGGCAGGCCTGCTTCAAGCGCCATCTCACCTAGCTTGATAGCTGTGAGAGAGGTCTCCTCAGACGGTTTCAGAACAACTGTGCAACCCGCTGCCAAGGCTGGTGCAATTTTCATTGCGGTCAGAACGAGTGGCGAGTTCCATGGGACAATTGCGCCGACAACGCCGACCGGCTCTTTCAAAGTCCAGCTGTGAACGTCGCGTCCTTCCGGCTGATACTCGACCGAATTGTTGATGGTCTTGCCTTCTACCGCATGGCAGAGGCCCGCAAAGAACCGAAACTGTTTTGCGGCGCTTGGAATCTCGGCCCAGCGGGAAACGGAATAAGGCTTGCCCTGATCAAGGGTTTCAAGCTCCGACAATTCTTCAATATTTGCATCAATGAGGTCGGCGATCTTGTGCAGAACTTCGGCCTTCTGGCGCGGGGTCATCTTGCCCCAGACAGGCAGTGCGGCGCGTGCAGAGTTTACCGCCTCGTTCACGTCAGCTTCTGTGCCGCGCTGTAGATAAGCGATGGTCGTGCCGTTGGCCGGGTCCAGTACGTCAATGGTTTCGCTCTGGCTGGCTTCGACCCAATTGCCGTTGATCAGCATTTTCTGAGTTTGCGGCTTTTCCAGAAGGGCGGATACGAATGGTGTTTCTGGCGCGCTGGCGGGCAGTATGCTGGTCACGGTGCTCATCTCATCCCTTCATCAGTCGATTTGAAGCAAAATGAGCCAGTTTCTCTGCGGATAAGCGCCCCGGATTCTGTCGATGTTCGCCTGCCGAATTTCGTCTCTCGGCGTTGCTATTCAGCTGGCGAACAAACTCAGCTTCGCCGCACACATCCCGTCTGATCAGCGCAATAGTGACGCCAATCAAGTCGCTTCATGGAGCGGCATTGGTCTGCAAGGATTGGAGCAAGCAGATGACAGATTCTCTCGGTTTCAGAAAAAAGTTTGCGGTCATCGCGCCGTCGACCAATACG
The DNA here is from genome assembly GCF_029210165.1 of Ponticaulis sp. Taxonomy (NCBI): domain Bacteria; kingdom Pseudomonadati; phylum Pseudomonadota; class Alphaproteobacteria; order Hyphomonadales; family Hyphomonadaceae; genus Ponticaulis; species Ponticaulis sp. The sequence continues at coordinate 768,633 of NZ_JARGNT010000001.1, read as the reverse complement.
AGCGTTCAGCCTGAATATGATGATATGCGCCCATATGGTGTGACCAATCACTTCGAGCGTATTCATATCCCGGACACGAAGGTTTTCGACGACGATTCCTTCATGGAAATGATCAACAACATCCGCAACGCGACGATGGATAGTGTTGATACCGCGATGACGATGGACCCGGACTGCGTGGTCATGGGCATGTCAGCGGAAACCTTCTGGGATGGCGCGGATGGCGCTGAACGTCTCCAGAAGAAGATGGAAGAAAAGACAGGCGGCGTGCCGGTCGTTATGGGCTCTCACGCGGTAGAAGCGGCGATCAAGGCTTATGGCGGAATCAAAAAGCTCGGCATCGTGACGCCATACGCCCCTGTTGGTGATGCCAACGTAAAACGCTTCTTTGAAGATCTGGGCTATGAAGTGGTCCACATTAAGGGGCTGGCTTCACCATCTCCTATGCTTATCGCGCACGAGCCGCCGCAAAAGCTGAAGCATGCTGCGATCGAAGTCTCTGAAGGTGTGGACGCTATTATTCAGGCTGGCACAAACCTCGCCTTTGGCAAGGTCGCGACAATGGCCGAGTTCTGGCTGGAAAAGCCGGTTATCGCAATCAACACCGCCACTTATTGGCACGCCCTGCGCACGAACGGCATCAATGACCGTATGCCGGGCTTTGGCCACCTCCTCGAAAACTGCTGATCGAAAGACAAGACATGTTGGAATATGATTATGTCCCGCTTCCAAAGCGCGGCAAACTTGAATGGCCAAATGGTGCGCGCGTCGCGCTGATCCTGACCTTCAATATGGAAACCTGGGATCTCATCAAAGATACCGATGAGCCATATTATGCAGGTGGTCCGCCAAACCTTCCGGCCGTTCTACCGGGCAATAAGCCGGACTATCCGAACTATACCTGGCGCGAATACGGCCAGCGTGTCGGTATCTGGCGTCTCATCAAACTGTTTGACGAGATGGGCATTCCAGCGAGCTGCACGACCAATGCGGTAACATTTGAACGCCGCAAGGACATGACAGATGCTGTGCTTGAGCGCGGTTGGGAGCTTCTGGCTCACAACTGGGAGCAGGGCGAGCTGCTGACAGACTACGCGCATGACGAACCGGCAGAACGTGACATCATCGACCGTTCTATTGCGATGTATGAGAAGCATGTCGGTAAGAAGCCTAAAGGCTGGCTGTCTTCGTCTCTACGCGGCACGCTGCACACAGCGGGCATTCTGAAAGAGCACGACTTCAAATTCTATTGCGACATCATGAATGACGATCAGCCATTCCTCATTCGCACGGAAGCCGGTCCAATCGTTTCTGTTCCTTACTCAAACGAGATCAATGACTTCACGCTGTTGTCCCGCCGTAGCTATACGACGACAGAATATCGCGACGTTCTCATTGAAGAACTGAACGTGCTCTATGCTGAAGCCGCGGAAACAGGCCTCATCATGAATGTCGGCCTGCACCCGCACGTGTCTGGCCGCGCTCACCGCATTCGCGCGCTTCGTGAGTTCATTGCTCATGCGAAGTCTCTTCCGGGTGTGTGGTTCGCGACGCGAGAGGAAATCGCAGATCATTACATGAAGGTCCATGAGACTCACATTCCAGGTCAGCTGGGTTAGTCTCAGATGTCAGCGCTGGATGATGATTACAAAAAGGCGGGATTTGGCGGCAGGCTGGAATTTGGTTCCAGCCCGGCGCTGCTGATCGTTGATGTCTGCCGTGCCTATGTCGATCCGGCGTCGCCCCTCTATGCGGGGCCGGACGCTGAAACGGCCCTGCAGAACAATGTCGCCTTACGTGACCGTGCACGCGAGCTTGGCTTGCCGGTGATCTTTACCGAGGTGAAGTATCATTCATCCGGCGTGGATGGTGGTCTGTTCTTCAAAAAGGTTCCGGCGCTGAAGCATTTCGTCGCCGGTCATCCTATGGCTGCGTTTCAGCCAGAGCTGACGCCTGAGGGGGCGGATATTCTGGTAACCAAGCAATATCCGTCTGCATTCTTTGGAACGTCGCTGGCGGCAATGCTGACCGCTATGCATGTCGATACCCTGCTCATTACGGGATATTCGACCTCGGGCTGCGTGCGCGCCAGCGTTCTGGATGCATTGCAAAACGGCTTTGTGCCCTTCGTTGTCGAGGATGCCTGTGCTGACCGCGCCGAGGGGCCGCACGCCTCCAACATCTTCGATCTAAAATCCAAATATGCCGAAATTGTCAGCACGGAAGAGGCATTGTCTCTGATGGTGGGCAGTTCGGAGAGGCCCTCCCGCTAGCGTTTCCCTATCCCCAAGAAACTGCGGCGCTAGCAGTAAATGCCGGATCCTGATGGATCCGGCATTTTTCTTATTGGGGGTGGGGAGTTGGGGGAGGTGAAGCGCCGGTCAGTCGATGCTGGCTTCGAGAGCGCGGCTCTGGAACATGGCCTGGCCCAGCAGATAGTCGCGGCGACGTGTATCGTCCGCGAGGATATCAGTCAGTTCCTGCTGGTAACGCTTCTGGCCATCGGCGTCTTTGTCTTCGAGCGCCTTTTTGTTCTTGATGGTCTGTGCCTGAACGAAGGCGCGCATGACGCCCTGACGCTGGCGTTCATATTTCTGAAGCGGGGCAATATGGTCACCGCCCGACAGCAAGACGTTGCGTAGCCTATCGGTGAGATTCCAGACATCATGAATCCCTGAGTTCATTCCGAATCCGCCCAGAGGATTGTTCAGGTGTGCGGCATCGCCGGCCAGAATGATCCTGTCGGTAAAATAGCTTTCGGCGACGCGCTGGTGCACGCGATAAATCGTGCGGTGTTCAGTGACGACCTCGGGATCATTGATCAGATGCTGGAAGACTTCACGCTTTTTCTCGTCCGAGACGATGTAACCGTCATCGCCATCATGTGCAGGCACGAGCACCCGCCAGACGGACGGCACTTTGAGAAGGACCATCCATTCATCCGGATCGGCGACATAGTTCACGAACGCCAGATTTTCGAAATAGTCCTCAAGCGGACGTGTCGTGCTGAAGGTCACGAACTTTTCGGGATAGGTGAAACCCTCAAATCCGGTATTCAGCCATTTGCGTACGGTTGAGCCTGCCCCATCACAAGCGATGACGAAGTCGGCGCGATATGTCTCGATATCGCGTGTTGTTTCCACCTTCAGTGTCACGCCAGAACCATCCTGCTCGACTGTCAGAACGCGGCGTGAGAACAGGACTTCGCCATTTGGATGATCGGCGAGTTTCGCGGTTAGCAGACGGGCGAGTTTGAATTGCTCGCACTGAAGCCGGTAGGGATAGTCCGTCATGTCCTGAAGTTCGGTCAGGTCAAAGGCGAAAGTCTCACCAGACTGGCGGTTTCGATACTGATAGACAGGCGCTTTCAGGCCCATGTCGATCAGGTCGTCTACAATGCCAAACTCATTCAGCATTTCGAGTGTGGGCGGGTGCAGTGTGGAGGCCCGAAGGTCTTCCGGGCAATCCGGATGGGCTTCCAGCAGGATGACGTCCACGCCCATTTCAGCGAGACGCCAGGCGGCGACGCTGCCCACAGGGCCGGCGCCTACAACAATGACTTTTGCAGTTTTGGTCACGACAGAACGACCTTTGTTTTAAGTGGTGACGGGGAGAAGATCAGACGACGATCAGGCGCATGTCGACGATAGCAGCGCCTTTGCGTTTGGCTTTGCCGTCCAGATAGACCGGATCGTTCACATAGGCTTTTGCAGAGTCCGCATCAGGGAACTTGCTGACGACGACGCGCTGATCGTCAGGTGCGCTGCCCTCAAGCATTTCCGTGATGGAGCCTTTGACGATGCTCTCACCGCCATACTTTTCTGAAACGCCTTCGATTGTCTTCGAATATTCCTTGAAGGCGGTCATGTCCGAAATGGAGACGGTGGCGACGATGAATGCTGGCATAAAAGGCTCCGTAGGTGGGTGCTTGCCATGCACACTACGGGTCTCGCGAACCGGTTCAGCGATAAATCAAAGAGTGTTCGGTGGGTGGATAGAGCGCCGCCCCGGGCGCTATTTAGTCGTGTTCGCGAATGGGAAGCTCTGTAGAGTATTTGTGCTGGCGAAGTGCGATCTGTGACGTCGCCGACGCCACGCTCTTATGAGAGAGGATTTGCTCCATCAGGAGCTTTTCAAAATCGGCCACGCTCTCGACCCGTACCTTCAACGAATAATCATGCGCGCCGGTAACTGAATAGCACTCCATGATTTCCGGTGTGCGTCTGACAAAATCCAGAAAACTATCGCGGTCCACGCGGTCATGGCTCTTCATATCAATGGAAACGAACACACAGACCGGAAAGCCGACAGCAACTGGGTCCAGGAGCGCGACGCGTTTCTGGATCGTGCCCGCTTCTTCCAGATCGGTAATGCGTCGCCAGAGCGTTGTCGCGGATACGCGCGTTGCGTCCAGCATGTCCTGTCGGCTGAGGCTGGCGTCAGATTGAAGGACTTTCAGGATTTTACGATCAGTTTTATTGAGCACGGTATTCTCTAAATATGTTCCGAAATATCGCTCAAATAGAAACATATGTTTCAAATATTTACAATGAATGGTTTGTTTTGGACCACGTGTTTCACCGCTTCCTGTTATTCTGATTCAAAATAAAAAGAATACGGGAGAGGAATATGGCTTCAGTCCAAGGACTGACCAAAAACCGCTATGCTGACGCCCCGCGCAATGCTGACTACACAATTGACCAGCGCTGGGACACCTACACAGCCGCCGAGCACAACCGGTGGGACCGCCTGTTTAAAATCATGGCGGACCGCGTTGTCGGGCGTGCGTGCAAGCCTGCGTTAGACGCGATTGAGACGCTGCGCCTGTCTGAAGGCGGCATCCCGAACATGGAGAAGCTGAGCGACCAGCTGGAAAAGAAAACCGGCTGGCGCGTCGTGCCTGTAGCCGAGCTGGTGCCGGATGAGGTCTTCTTTGATCACCTCGCCAATCGCCGCTTTCCGGCTGGCGCTTTTATCCGCCCTGAAGAGGAGTTCGAATACCTTCAGGAGCCGGACATTTTCCATGATATTTTCGGCCATGTTCCAATGCTGGCAGACCCTGTGTTTGCCGAGTTCATGGAAGCCTATGGCAAGGGCGGGCTGCGTGCGATGCAGCGCGGGCAGTTGCACAATCTGGCTCGTCTCTACTGGTATACGGTAGAGTTCGGCCTCATCCGCGAGGCAGGTGAGTTGCGTATTTTTGGTGCCGGTATTCTGTCCTCGCCGAAGGAAACCGTTTTCGCACTGGAAGATGCCTCACCCAACCGGATCGCCTTCGATCTGGAGCGGATCATGTGCACCAAATACATTATCGACGACTTCCAGAAGACCTATTTCGTGATCGACGATTTTCAGGCGCTTCTGGATGCCTGTTACCGCGATTTTGATCCGATTTACGACGATGTGCGCGGTCGGCCGGCTATCGAACCTCACGAAATCACAGACGCTGACCGCCTCATCCATCGCGGCACACAAGACTATTTTCGCGCCAGGGCGGCGCGCCATCACGAACATACTGAATAAGACGAGAGGAAACTTTCATGCCTGACCTGTTTGAGAATCCCGCTGGCCTTGATGGCTTTGAATTCATCGAATTTACCGCGCCGGAAAAAGGTATTCTGGAGCCGATCTTCGAGACGATGGGCTTCACCCGTGTCGCAACCCACCGCACCAAAGACGTCGAACTGTGGCGTCAGGGCCAGATCAATCTGATCACCAATTACGAGCCGCGCTCTCCGGCCTGGTTCTTTGGTCGCGAGCATGGCCCGTCTGCGTGTGGCATGGCGTTTCGTGTTAAAGATGCGCGCAAAGCCTATGAGGGCTTGATCGAACGCGGCGCAGAGCCGGTCCGTATGGATGTCGGCCCTATGGAGCTGTCTATTCCGGGCATTCGTGGCATTGGCAATTCGATCATTTACCTCGTCGACCGATATGACAGCGGTAAGGGTGAGCTTTCCATCTACGACATTGATTTTGAGTATCTTCCAGGTGTGAACCGCCATCCGGCGGGTGCAGGCTTTAATGAGATCGATCACCTGACGCACAATGTCTATGGTGGCCGCATGAAGTACTGGGCGGACTATTATGAGAAGCTCTTCAATTTCCGCGAAATCCGCTATTTCGACATTAAAGGCGAGTATACTGGCCTCACCTCCAAGGCGCTGACTGCGCCGGATGGCCGTATCCGCATTCCGCTGAATGAAGAAGGCAAGGGCGGCGGCGGCCAGATCGAAGAATTCCTTCGTGAATTCAATGGCGAAGGTATTCAGCACATTGCGCTCATCTGTGATGACCTTATCGCGTGCTGGGACCGGCTGAAAGCGAATGGCGTGCCGTTCATGACAGCGCCGCCGGACACATATTACGAAATGCTCAGCGAGCGTTTGCCTGCACACTGTCGTGATGAGGCTGAACTGAAAACTCGTGGTATCCTGCTTGATGGCACGACAGAAGGCGGTCAGCCGCGTCTTCTTCTGCAGATCTTTGCAGAGCCGCAGGTTGGCCCGGTCTTCTTTGAGTTCATCCAGCGCGTTGGTGACTATAAAGACGGCTTTGGCGAAGGAAATTTTAAAGCTCTGTTCGAGAGCATTGAGCGTGATCAGGTCGCGCGCGGCGTGATCGGGGATAAGACAGAGGAGCCTGCATAATGGCTGCTCCAAAGCTTGGCGGCGTGCACCACGTCGCCTATCGCTGCAAGGATGCCAAAGAGACGGTAGAGTTCTACCGCGAGGCTCTTGGCATGGATTTCCAGCTCGCCATTGCTGAAGACCATGTGCCATCAACCGGCGCTTACGATCCATACATGCACATCTTTCTGGATGCCGGGAATGGCAATGTTCTGGCCTTCTTTGAACTGCCTGAACAGCCGGACATGGGGCGTGATCAGAACACGCCGGAATGGGTTCAGCACATCGCTTTCAAAGTCGCGACCATGGACGAATTGCTGTCGGCAAAAGAGCACCTTGAGGGCATGGGATTAAAAATTTTGGGCCCTACCCATCACGGTATCTTTAAATCGATCTATTTCTTTGATCCTAACGGGCATCGTCTTGAGCTCGCCTGCGATATCGGCACCGATGAGCAGTATACGGAGTTGAAGCGCGTCGCCCCGGACATGATTGACGAATGGTCAGCAACAAAAAAAGCACCTCGCCACGCAGCGTGGTTGCATGAGCTCGGGAAGGAAGCAAAACCATAATGAGGCTACATGGCTATTACCGATCCTCTACCAGTTATCGCGTGCGCATCGCACTCAATCTCAAAGGGTTGAATTACGATATTCAGCCGGTCGATATAGCCAGAGGCGAACAGAAATCGGATGATTTCAGGCGCCTGAATCCTCATGCTGGTGTTCCGGCATTGGTGACAGATGATGAAACGGTACTCGCCCAGTCGCTGGCTATTCTGGACTGGCTGGAGGAGCAAAACCCCGAACCGTCATTCTGGCCCGAAAACGCACGAGAGCGCCAGATTTGCCGCGAACTCACCTATGCCATAGCAACGGAAATCCATGCGCCGTGCAATCTTCCGGTTCTGACTTATCTCGAAACCGAGTTCGGCGCGGATCAGCAAGCGAAAGAAGCCTGGAACCAGCGTTGGATGCACAAAACAATGTGCGGGCTGGAAAGACGCCTGTCGCGTGAAATGACCGGAGATGCCGCTTTGCCATTCGGTCGTCCGACAGCGTTTGAAGTGCTTCTCATCCCGCAACTTTATAATGCCCGCCGCTGGAAGGTGGATCTGGCGCCGTTTCAGGCGCTTCGGGCGATTGATGATCATTGTCAGACGCTGGACGCTTTTAAGCGCGCCCACCCGGACGAACAGCCTGACTCACCTGATAAAGGTCCTGCTACATGAAACTTGCTACACTCAAAGATGGTAGCCGCGATGGCCGGTTGGTCATTGTCTCGAAAGACCTCACACGCGCAACGGATGCGGCGCGAATTGCGCCCACGCTGCAGGCGGCTCTGGATGACTGGGAACATGTCGCGCCGCGCCTGATGCGCCAGGCTGAAGGTGTTGAGCTTGGCTCTGTGCCGACGTTTCGCTTCCACGAGCACGACTGTGAAAGCCCGTTGCCACGCGCCTATCAATGGGCCGATGGCTCTGCCTATATCAACCATGTTGAGCTGGTGAGAAAAGCGCGCGGCGCCGAAGTGCCGGAAAGCTTCTACGACGACCCGCTCATGTATCAGGGCGGTTCGGATGCCTTCCTCGGCCCGCGTGATGATATTCCGCTCGGTGACGAGGCATGGGGCTGCGACATGGAAGGTGAAATCGCGGTCATCACCGATGATGTGCCAATGGGCGTCAGCGAGGCTGAGGCCGCCGACCATATCAAGCTGATCATGCTCTGTAATGACGTGTCGCTGCGCGGGCTTATTCCGCCGGAGCTCGCGAAAGGCTTTGGCTTCTTCCAGTCCAAGCCGCCTGGTTCGTTCTCGCCGGTTGCTGTTACGCCGGACGAGCTGGGTGATAAATGGAAGAACACGCTCGTCCATCTGCCGTTTCATGTCGACTATAATGGCAAGCCGTTCGGCCGCGCGAATGCGGGTGTCGATGCGACCTTCTCTATGGCGCGCCTGGTTTCCCATGCTGCCAAAACCCGTCCATTGACGGCGGGTACGGTTATTGGGTCTGGCACAGTGTCCAACAAGGATGCTGATGGCGGCGCTGGCCGACCGGTAGCAGAGGGCGGTCTCGGCTATTCCTGCATCGCCGAAATCCGGATGATCGAAACAATTGCGAACGGAAAGCCATCCACTGCGTTCATGAAAGCAGGAGATGTCGTCCGCATGGAAATGCTGGACGGGAAAGGGCATTCAATCTTCGGTGCCATTGAACAGACCGTAGTGGAGGTATGATGCAAACGCTGACCGAGACCGAAATCAAGACACTGTGCGCGCTGAAGCCCGGCTGGGCGCTGTCAGAGGACGGTAAGTCCGTATCGGCCAAAGTCGAGTTTGATGACTTTGTAGAGGCCTTTGGCTTCATGACGCGCATTGCATTTTTTGCGCATGAGCAGGACCACCATCCTGAATGGTCTAATGTCTATAATCGCGTTGAAATCCTGCTCTCAACGCATGATGCGGACGGGCTGACCGAGCGTGATATGAAGCTCGCAAAGTCGATCGAAAACCTGCTGAAATAGCCGGTATCAGGTTTGCGCCGTCACCGCGCGCAGAGCAAAGTGTGAACTGATCCGCGATACGCCTGGCAGAGATGTCAGGACATCGCGGTGAAGGCGTTCATAGGCCGCCGTATCGCTCACCTGAACCAGCATGAGATAATCATAGCTGCCGGACATGAGATAGCATTCGGCAATTTCCGGAACGGATTGCACGGTCAGCTCGAACGTCTGGATGGTTTTGTTATCCTGTTTGTCCAGCGTTACCTGAACGAAGATGTTCTGGTTACGCCCTACAGCGTCCGGATTAAGGATAACGGTATAGCCCGTGATCACGCCTTCGCTCTCAAGCCGCTTGAAGCGTTTATGGCAGGCTGACGGAGACAAATTGATACGCTGGGCGAGCTCCGCGTTGGTCAGGCGTCCGTCTTCCTTCAGACACGCGATAAGCGCGTGGTCGTATTTATCCAGTTCGATAATGGAATATTCTCCAAATTTCTCTTACGGAGAAATATTATACGTCAAATTTCTTAATCTGTAACATAATTCGAAGGCTATTTCTTGAATTATGTGGTAGATTGTCCTCATGTTCAGCATGGAGTGCAGACATGAAGGTTGGTTCGCCAAAGGAAATTAAAAATCAGGAATATCGCGTAGGCCTTACACCGGCAGGCGCGAAGGAACTGGTTGATAATGGCCACGATGTCATCATCGAAACTATGGCAGGTGATGCCATCGGTTTCAGCGATGAAGCTTACGTCACAGCGGGCGCGTCTATCGCTGCCACTGCCGACGACGTTTTCGAGTTTGCAGATCTGATCGTGAAGGTGAAAGAGCCTCAGCCGGTCGAGATTGAAAAGCTCCAGCCAAAGCACACGCTGTTCACCTATCTTCACCTGGCTCCGGACCCTGTTCAGTCCCGCGGCCTGATGAAAAGCGGTGCAATCTGCATTGCGTATGAGACGGTAACCGACCGTCAGGGTAAATTACCGCTTCTGGTTCCAATGAGCGAAGTTGCAGGCCGTCTTGGTACGCAGGTCGGCGCGCAGCTTCTGCAGATTAATAATGGCGGCCCGGGCATTCTGCTTGGCGGCGTCACCGGTACTTCTACAGCGAAGGTCACCGTAATTGGTGGCGGTATCGCGGGTACGAACGCGGCTATGATGGCGATTGGCCTTGGCGCCGATGTGACCGTTCTGGACCGCTCTACAGAGCGCCTTCGCGAGCTACACGCTATTCTTGATGGCCGTGCGAAGCTTCGTTTCTCAACATCCAGCTCCGTCTCTGAAGCGGTTCGCGACTCTGATCTGGTGATCGGTTCCGTTCTTATTCCGGGTGCATCTGCGCCGAAGATCGTTTCCGCTGAAGACATCAAGGCGATGCGTGCTGGCAGCGTTGTTGTCGATATCGCGATTGACCAGGGCGGCTGTTTCGAGACGAGCAAGCCAACCTCTCACAAAGAACCCACTTACATTGTCGATGGCGTGACGCATTACTGCGTGACTAACATGCCTGCGCTGGCTGCGCGCACTGCAACCGAAGCGCTGAGCAATGTCACCCTGCCATTCGCGCTGCAGCTGGCAAATAAAGGCACAGACAAAGCGCTCGCTGATAACCCGTTTCTTGCTGAAGGCCTGAATGTGAAGGCCGGAAAGATTACCCACCCCGAAGTGATCCGCTCATTGAATTTCTCTGAGTAGGTCCAACCTCCCCCCAGAAAGAGCAGGCCCCCAAGGCCTGCTCTTTTTTGTTGTGCGCCCACCAAATAGGAACCGATTGGCGTTAAACAGGTTTTCTATTCGAAATACCTGAAGAACATGCCCGGATTACTTGCGTGCAAGCCTTGGAAGTCTAGTATGATCTTTAAGTAGAAATTCTGGGTATCAGGCAGGTGTATGGCTTCTTCGACAGGTAACTCATCAGGCGCTGCTGGACGTGAACCGTTCAATGCAAGCGGCTATGATGAAGCTGTCGCGCAGGCCTCTGCAGAGCTGTTCGAGAACAATTATGACGAGCTTCTCGCGATTGCCCGGCGGTTAAGGCGCCGTCGCAGCCTGTCTGAAACGCTGAACACGACGACGCTCGTCCATGAAGCTTTTCTGCGTCTCAGTCAGAAACGGAAATTCGTAGACGACCAGCATTTCTTTGCTTCGGTCACGCTCGCTATCCGTCACACGCTGATCGACCATGCCCGTAAGGGCGGGGACAATGCCGCGCCACCTGAGGCTATCGGCGACAATATCGATGACATGGATATTGAGGGCGACAATCAACTTTCGCCGGAAGATGTGATCGCCGTGCGTCAGGGGCTAGAATTCATCGCCGAGCATGATCCGCGCCTCGTACGGGTGGTGGATTGCCGCTATTTCGTCGGGCTGACGCTGGAGGAAACGGCGCTCGTGCTCGACATGAATGAGAAAACAGTCCGCCGGGACTGGGTGAAGGCGAGAGCCATGCTGCGCTCGCATCTGGCATCAGGTCAGACAACCCGAATGCCGGACTGAACACGCTGAAATCTGCAAATTGGAGTGGGGTATGCAGATCGAAAACTGGGACAAAGTCAGCGCATTATTTGATGATGCGATGGAGGTATCTGCTGATACCCGTGCTGATTTCATCCGGTCAAAAGCCGAAACCGAGGACATTGCCGAACAGGTGCTGCGCCTTGTGAATGCTGCCGAGCGCGAGACAGGTTTTCTCGCGACGGGCGATGACGGCATGGTTGTCACCGGCAAAAGCCTAGCTGAGGGCGCGCGCCTTGGTAACTGGCAGATCGGACGCTCGCTTGGTGCAGGCGGTATGGGCGAGGTCTATCTCGCCACCCGCGCCGATGGTCTTTACGATCAGACGGCCGCGCTGAAACTGATCGCGTCGAATGATCGCCGGACCTGGGATTTGTTCGCCCGCGAGCGTCAGGTGCTCGCCAATCTTGAACATTCCGGCATTGGTCGCCTCATTGATGGCGGCGTTGCTGAAGATGGTCGGCCATTCCTCGTTATGGAGCATGTTGATGGCGTGCCGATTGATGTGTTTGCCAAAGAGAAAAACCTGTCTCGTGAGGCGGTGCTACGTCTCTTCCTGAAAGTTTGCGATGCGGTCAGCCATGCCCATGGCCGTCTGGTGCTCCACCGCGATATCAAGCCGAACAATATTCTGGTGACGGCAGACGGTACGCCGCGCCTGATTGATTTCGGCGTGGCAGGGCTTCTGACCGAGGATGATGAAACGCGCGCACCAATGACGCTGCGCTATGCGGCGCCAGAGCAGCTGCGCGGTGAGGCGGCAAGCGTTGAAACTGATGTGTTCGGCCTTGGAGCGACGCTTCATGAATTACTGACCGGTCAAACCGCGACCCGCGCGGGCATGTCGCTGAATGTAGATGCCGAGGGAGCGCCGGACGCTATCAAAGCCATTCTGGCCAAAGCGCTCGCAGATAAGCCGGAAGACCGTTACTCGTCTGCTGAGGCGCTCGGCGCGGATATTCGCGCATGGCTTACCAATCGGCCTGTTCAGGCGATGTCTGGTGGCACGGGCTATCGTTTCGGGCTGTTCCTGAAGCGGAACGCCCTTGCGACTACCGCCGTTTCTGCCGTCATTCTGGCGCTCGGCGCTGGCCTTGCCGGTACAATCTGGCAGGCAGAAGAAGCCGCCCGTGAGCGCGATCAGGCCATTCAGGAACGCGAACGGCTTCGCGCCATGCAGCAGGCGACGTTTGTCATGTTCTCAGAGGCAAGCGACGGGGCAGAGACGACCTCGCGTGAGCTTGTCAGCCGGTCTGCGCAACGCGTTCTGGAAGAGTTTGAAGACAACCCTGCTGAAGCCGCGCCTGTGCTGCACATGTATGGCGAGATTTTCTACCTGATGAATGATTATCAGGCAGCAGAACCTCTCCTGCGCGCGGTGGCAAACATGCCGGAAGACAGCTTTGATCGCGGCCTCATTGCGCAGGCCAGGCATGATCTGGCGGTTATCCTGTTCCGTCTCGGCAATGCTGAGGAGTCCCGCACCTATCTGGATGACGCGCGTATCGTCTGGGCTGAAAATCCTGACCTTTATACCGATGCCCGCCTCGATGCGGCGCTGATCGAGTCCCAGCTTCTGGCCGATGCCGGTGATGTTGAGGCGTCTGTGGCAGCATTGCGTGATGCGATTCCGGAACGGCTAGCATTTTCCGGCCGTGAATCCATGGATGTGGGCATTCTCTATACCAATCTTGGCGCGGCGCTGATGCGAACCGGTGACCTTCCGGGCGCTATTGAAGCCACAGAAAACGCCCGCGACGTGTTCTCGTCCATTGAGCGTCTGGAATCACCCGATGGCCTCAATGTGATGAACAATCTGGCGACGCTCTATCATGTGACCGGCGATCTTCAGAACGCTGAAACCGCCTATAGCGAGACGCTGCGCCTGCGTACCAATCTTTATGGCGGCTCGGTCGCGCTGGCTGTGCTCATGTCCAACTATGCCAAGCTGAAAATCCAGAATGGGGATATGGACGGCGCGCTTGCCTTGTTTGATGAGGCGATCCCGATGGCAGATGAGTATGGCAGCGCCTCTGGGCCTGCCGCACTTGCTGCCCGATATGGCCGGATTGAAGCGCTTATTCTGAATGATGATCTGGCAGTGGCGCAGGCCATGCTGGATGAGGCTGGAACGCTGCTGGAAGAAGGCGGCCTTTCGGCAAGTGTCTATGGCGGTATGCAAGCGCTTTATCAGGGCCAGCTAGCTGGCGCGCGCGGCGAACGTGAAATCGCTCTGGCTTTGTTGGAAGAGGCGCAGACCGTATTCGAGGCGGCTGGCCCAGCTGCAGGGCGCTATGTGGCCAAGGTCGAACAGATACGCGGCGCGCTTTAGTGCCTTATTGGCGAAGGGCGGGCCAATCCTTCCCGCCTCACGAGAAACCTTAACGCGAAACTGCAGAAAATTCGTATTTCTGTGAAAAAAGTCTTAAATCCATGTCCACTTTTTCCGGCGCCGGTCGTGACTCCCAGTGACGTCATGATTCCGGGAGTGGGAAATGAACAGGAAATTTTCTTATATCGGGCTCGCCGCTGCGGCAGCTCTTATCGGCCAGCAGGCCGCGGCGCAAAGCGCAACGGTGGATGCCAGCGCGAATGTGGTGGCCGGTACAAGTTCTCTTAGCATCGAAGGATCACGCGCGGGCAGTTTCGGCGAAGTTGCGATCCCGCTACTGGAGGGGAGCGTATGCCGATATGTGCTAGGCGTGGGGACTGACAACTTACGGCCCGCTCCGGGAGAGTTGCTAAGGTATGTCTACGGTAATCAGACAAATTCCGGTCCAGCGTCAAACCCGGAGCCCGGCGTTTGTGAGTTTAGAGGCGATCAAACTCCCCCAACGTTTCGCATAAATTGCGTTGAAGACGCCGATATCTCGGTGACACTTTCATACGCGGTAGATCCAATGGCGCAGTCGAATTACATAGATTTCCGCGCATTTAATCCCGTCGAGAACGGAATGTCAGCCGTTGGCTCGGTCGTGAGAACTGAGCCGTGTTGGTCTGGCGCCACCGACTATATTCCGGCGATGGAGCTCACGCTAACCAATCTGTCTGCTCCATATGACGGCAATGTGGGCACAATCACCGCAGAAGTTTCATACTAACCGCATGGGTGGGGGAACACTCATAAGCGGCCTGATGTCGGTCGGTGCGGCCATGCTCTTGCTTGCCATGCCATCTGTCGCCTCAGAGGCAGATGTAACAGCAAGTGCAGAGCTGGTTACGCCGATCGATATTGTGGGCGAGGGCGACCTCTCTTTCGGTACGCTGGCTGTGCCGCGCACCGGCACGTGCGTTTATGACGTGACGGCGACGGGCGGCAGCGTGCTATCTGGAGGGTCGGAATGTCAGTTCCTTGCGGGCCAGATTTTACAGGCGGAGTTTTCCGTCGCCTGTGAGGCCGATGCCCTCGCCACCTATGAAGTGATCTACACCAATTCTGCGCCATCGGGCGCGACGTTCTCTGCGCCGTCCAACCCGATGGCGATTGACGGGTTTGCCGCGTCCGGCGCGCTGCAGACCCGCGCCTGTGACGCAGACGGCCTTTCAGACGTCAACGCAGGCGGCCGCCTCACCGTTACACCTTCAGCACCATCCAGTTTTACCGGCCAGGTCGGCACGATCCGGCTGGAAGCCCAATACGAATAGGGGACACCCAATGATGACTAAGACCAGACATATCGGCCTTATCGCAGCACTTTCCATCAGCCTGATGGGTGCCGCGCATGCGCAGGACAGTGCTACGGTCGACGCTACCGTTACCCTTGAACAATCGGTTCCACCGCTCGCGCTGACCGGTCAGTCCAGCCTGAATTTTGGCGCGGTGAACATCCCGAACGGCACAGAAACAGGCCATAGCTGTCACTATAATGTGGGCGTGAGTGGCGCGACGCCGACATATCAATTGTATGAATATTCAGAAACTGACACACTTACTGACACCACAGTGCCAACACCGTCCGGATGCAATTGGGGCAGCGCCTCGACGCCAGATGCAAGTTACGGCGTTTTTGCGGTGACGTGTAATCCTGCAAGCACCGTTGATTTTACAACCAGCTGGACAAATGGCGTGGCCACAGGTGTGAATCTTGAGGCTGGCACCGGCACCGTCACGCAAAGCTTTTCTAATTCAGATTTGTCCTCAACGCTCGCATCAGGCTCCAGCGCCGGAGGTATGTCAGCAACCTGTCCGGCTGATGGCGACATGTATGTCGCGATTGGCGGACGCCTTGTCGTTCAGACCACCGCGTCAGCAGGCACGGACGTTCTGGTCGGCACTGTCACGCTGGATGCGGCGTACTGATGCGCGCCGCAAAGCCAGTCTTGTTGTTCGTCGCGTCTGCTTTTGCGGCGCATCCTGCACCTGCGCAGGACGCACTCGATGTACCTGTTACGTTCGAGATTCTCAATCCGGGCGATTTGGTTTCCATGAGAGTCGACAGTGAGGGAGACCTCGGTCAGATCGCGCGGTCTGCGACAACCACCTGTCTTTATGAGCATCGGGTAAACACACTTTACGTGGAGGACTTTAATACCGGTGAAGTTGTGACCGCGCCGGGTACAACGTCTTCCGGGTGTGCTCAGTATGGCGACGTCCGGGTACCGACAATCGAATTGACGTGCCCGGGTGGCATGACGCTTCCGATACGTGTTGGCATTGATTATCCGGCGAGCGGGATGTCGTTTTCTGCCAGAGCAATTTTTTTCGGTGAGAGAATTGCCGGAACTGCACGGGGCGATGACGGGTATGATTTTGTGCTCACCTGCCCGACCGGGCGGGAACTGGACTACGAGTACTTCATGAATCTCGAGGTCTATGGACTGATCGAGGGCGAGCAGAATGACATCCCGTCAGGATCTTACGACGTCGCCATTCCCATAACTTTCCAATTTGAGTGAGGCTGATATAAAACTTCATATTTTAAGTACTTTGTCGCTCGCCCTGTTGGGAGCGCCGTCAGCGTTGGCTCAGGACAGTGTGGATATCACTGTTGAAGGTACGATCATGTCGCCGGTTGCCCTCGCTGAAATGAAAATCCTCACCGAGGGGAGCTTCGGGTCCGTTGCGCGTAGCCCGAACAATGTGTGCAGGTATCTCACTGGCGAAAATGATGTGCTCCACTTTGCTGCGGCACAAGGGACTTATCAGGAAGCCCCGGGGTTCAATAGCGGCGGATGCGGCGCGCTGTACGACAATGTTCTGACGCCGACGATCAGCTATACTTGTCCGGTTGATACATATGTACAAATCCGAACGCGCCGCGACACCTTCAATACGAACGACTATGCCGAATTTCAGGGGTTGTATGGTGCTGGCAATGATCGCGCCTACGTCTCGGCCGCGAGATCTAATCAGGGCGGCGGAGTTTTCGAATTCAATACGTATTGCCATTCCGGCAATGATGAGATCGCGACGCGAACCGTGACGCTGTTTGGTCAGGTTCTACTGCGCCTCGAGTCAGGAACGCCAGAGACTGACGAAAGCTTCTCCGTCACGCTCCCACTCGAAATTCAATATTAAACAGGGATCTGGGATATGATCAGACCGTTTCTTTTCGCGCTTTTGAGCGCCACACTTCACATCGGGATTCCGGCGAACGCGCAGGATAGCGTGAGTGTGGATGTTCAGGCTCAGGTGGTGTCGTCGCTATCAGAGGGCGGGGCAAGTCTGAAGGTCGTCCAGAACGCCAATTTCGGGCGGGTTGTTCAATCTCCGAACAGTGTTTGCAACTTTGTTTTTGAACCTGGAAATACAGGGAAGTTGATTCAAGCTAGTCAAGTTTGCGCGTTTGATGACACGAATGCGCAGGCACCTGTTGTCAACTTTTCCTGCTTGCCGGGCACGCAGTTTGAAATTCACACCAGGCAGGCTCAAACCGGACTAGGCGTCACCTTCCCGTTGGACGGCCTTGAGGTTCTCGACCCTGCCGCGGACATAACGTGGGAAGTTTTGTTCGGTGATAAGAATGATCTGCAGCTTGGTGTCACATGCGGATCAGCCGCGAACAGCGGAGGCCAAGTAGTGTCCGACGTTCAATTGGACCTTCGCATGTCTGTTCAGGCGGGTGATTCTGCCGTTGGAAGTGACATCAGCGCCACGACCGTTCTGGACGTGGTCTATTAATGCGGGTCCGCTCTCTCTTCTGCGCTGCTCTTCTGGCGATGATGGGTATCTCTGCGACAGCGCAGACGGTGGTTGCGCCCCTGCGCGCAGAAATCGTCTCATCGGCGGAAATCTCAACCACGGCAGTGGAAGCAACCGAAGGCAGCTTTGGACAGATTGGCGTGCCTAAATCTGGATTCTGCGAGTATGGCTTTGACAGTCAGGGCGATGTAAAAATCACTGACTCAACCGGCACATACGGGGCAGGCGAGGTCACCCCAGATGGCTGCTACGCCGGTGAAGACGTTCAGGCGGCCGCGTTCCAGATTGCTTGTGCCAGGGGCGATACGCTGGATCTGAAAATCAATGCGCGCTCTGACGCTGAGGGTATAGAAATCTCAATGTCTGACATCGCCGTTGAAGGCGGCGAGCTTGAAGCGCTCGGCGACCGCTATCGCCTGATCTGTACCTCCGAAGCAGGCCGCGTGGTGCTGCGCGCAGGCACAAACTTCACTCTTTCACCTTCGGCGGCGACCGGAGATGGCGCGTTTGGTGCGCTCGAACTTGAAACCGAATATTGATGATGAGGAATCCTGTCATGAAACCGATGCTGATTGCTGCTTCTCTGGGCTTTCTGGTCGCAACCCCTGCTTTCGGTCAGGCCGATGAACTGGCGGTTGAGGGGCCGACCCGTTTTGACGCTGTACCAACGGAAGCTGTGTCCCCGTTTGGCGGCCTGTCGCTGACGCCGACACGCCTTGTGCTGGAGCCGGGCGATAGCCGCGGCGAGGTCACGCTCTATAATTCTGGCGGTGATACCGTCACTTATCGTGTCGAGGACGTTGAGTTGGAAGCGCTTTCGCAGGGGGGGTACGCTCCGCTGGACGAGGGGGCTGATGCTCCGGATTGGTCAGCGTCACGTTATCTGCGTTATGCGCCGCGTCAGGTGACGCTTGGCCCGGGTGAGCGTCAGGTTGTGCGGGTGATCTCCCGTGCGCCGCGTGATCTGGACGCCGGTGAATTCCGCTCGCACTTGCGGTTTTCCTCCATTCCCACTGTCGCGCCAGTCGATGAACTGGAAGACGAAGCAACAACAGAAGAAAGCACGTCTGTCGAAGTCCGCGTTGGTCTTGAATACCGCATCACCATTCCGGTGATCCTGCGGACGGGCGAGGGCGCTATGGGGACTGAGATCCAGTCCGCTCAAGTTGAGGCCCAACCGGACTCAGATGGCACGCGCGTTCTCGTAACGCTGAACCGTACGGGCGACTGGGCTGATCACGGTGTTGTTCGTGTCTATGACGCCGCGGGAGAGGAAATTGGTCTGCTGCGCGGTGTGTCTGTGCTCGCACCGCTGCAGACACGCGTTGTGTTCGTTCCGGTCACCGTGACGGGCGCCGTGCCCGCCCGCGTTGTCTTCGAGACCGATGAGAACAATGCAGAACTCATCGCGTCGGCAGACATTAGCTGATCCGGTATAACGGTTCGGGTGAGGGGGCTTGCAATCAATGAAACGGTTTCTGGCGGTCATATTGTCCGTGTCGGCGGTGCTATGCCTGACGCATTGGACGCTGCCAGACGGAACGGCTGGTCCGCCCGCCCTTAGTGAGGCGCAGGAGATTGATTTTCGCATCATCGAACTGCGTCTTCGCCGCCGGGCTGTGATTGCGCAGGATGTTTTCGCCTATGGCGATGGCGCTGATCTGCTTCTGCCGCTCGAAGACTTTTTCTACGCGCTCGAATTTCCGATTGAGGTGAATGACGCTGAAGGTACAGCGTCCGGCTGGTTCTTGCGTGAAACTCAGACCTTCGAACTGGATGGGGCCAGCGGCACGGTCACGATCGCCGGGGAGACGTTTGAATTCAGACCATCGCGCCTTCGTACTGACGGCGAGCGTCTGCATGTGCCCTTGGGGCTTCTCACATCCTGGTTCGGTCTGAATTCAGAATGGAATGCCCAGAACCAGACCATCAATCTGGAGCCTGATTATCTTCTGCCCGCCGAAGAAGTGTCTATGCGTAATCGCCGGACACAAGGCAGCGGCCGACCTGCGCCGCGCCTTGATGTCGGTGCACTTTCACCGGTGGATGCTCCGTACTCATGGATTGGCTGGCCTTATGGCACGGCTGATATCAGCTATAATGTTGCAGGGCCGGACCCGCAGATATCAGACGCATCGGCGAATATCTCGCTCACGGGCGACTTCCTGCGGATGACAGGCGAATTGTTCGCCAGCGCGAATACGGATGGCCAGCGTACCGCACGGCTTTCACTCAGCCGGACCGATGCGAGCGGGCATTTGTTTTCCGGCGTGCTGGGCGATTATGGCGCGACGAACTTCCGCATTGGTGATGTGTCCACCTCTACTCACCCGCTTCTGAACGGGGGCGGAGCCGGCCTTGGTCTTCAGGTATCGCGTTCGCGCCTTCGCCGTGGCGGCGACTTCGACACGACACGTCTTGAAGGTGAGGCCTTCGCCGGCTGGCAGGCCGAATTGTACCGTGATGGTCAGCTGCTCGGCTTTCTGACTGTGCCCTCCAGCGGGCGATATATCTTTGATGAAGTGCCGCTGACCTTTGGTATCAACCGCTTCCGCATCGAACTTTACGGCCCACTTGGCGAACGCCGCACGATCGAACGCCCCGTTGATATTTCTGACGCCTTCGTGCGACGCGGCGATATTGAATACACGGCCGAATTTGCGCTTCTCGGGCGCGGCGTGTTCATGAATCCGCGCGACGCCGCACAACTTGATTTCGACGATGATACGATCGGCAATGAAGGCGAGGATGAAGACTTCCTCGCAGGCGACCGCGGCCAGGGTTATGTGGCGTATTCGGAAATGACGATGGGCCTTACCAATTCGCTTTCTGCTTCGCTCGGCGCGCAGTTGCGGGGCGGAGAGGGCCTTGGTGATCATCAGTCCGCGTTTCTGACGCTTGCGCAGCGATCTGGCGTGCATGTCCTGTCAGGTGACTTTGCGATTGAGGATTCGGGCGAAAATGCGCTCCGTCTCACCTATTCGACCGAATTTCGCGGTGTATCAATGAATGCGACAGCCGAAACCTATACAGACCGGTTTGGTCAGCTTGATGATGAGAATGACAGCGCTCAGCTTGTTCGCCGGGGAAGTCTTCGTTTTGACGGACGTGTGGAGCCGTTCGGGTTTGTAAACGGCGCGGGCTGGTCTTTCGGCTTTACGGGCAGCGAACGTTCTGATGGCGCGCAGGATTTTGCCGCGCAGGGCCGTCTGTCCGGTCAGGTTGCTGGTGTCTCCGTCAGTCAGACCGCCAATTGGCGCTGGAGCGATTCTGATGGAAACGGCATGATTGAAACGGCGAACAGTGCGCTGAACGTCTCCGGCTCTGTCGGCGACTTTCGTATGCGCGGTTCCCTCGATATGAGCCTCCGGCCTGAACTTGAGCTGTCACGCGGCCAGTTTGAAATTGCGCGCCGTATAAATGACTGGTTCGGGCGCTTTCGCTACTCACACGATTTCCAGTCTGAAAGCCGCACGGTGGGGGCATCCTTGTCACGAGATTTCGATGGTATCCGCCTCGGAATGGATCTGCGCCATGATCTGGAAGACAGCCAGACCTCGGCGCTCTTTACACTGGGTTTTAATTTTGACCGTCATCCGGGTGGCCGTGGCATGCGGTTCGGGCGAAATGCGCGGTCCAATCGCGGCGTGGCAAGCATCCGTGTCTTCGAGGATATGAACCTTGATGGTGTCTACACGCCGGGTGAGGACCGGATTATTCCGGATGCGGCGGTGATTACCGAGCCGCGTTCGCGTCTCATCTCCAATGACGAACGCGTCGTTCTGGATGATCTCTCCACAACCGAGGTGATTGGAGTGTCGGTCAGCCGAGATGAGCTAAGTGATCCGTATCTCATTCCGGCTACAGTGGGCGCGAGCTTCACTGCGCGCCCTGCCGGTGTGGTGAGCATTGATCTGCCTGTTGTGATGAGCGGTGAGGTCGAGGTCGAGCTTAAAGACGAGAATGGTGATCCGATTGACGGGCGTATCGCCGAGCTCAACTCGTGTGCGCCGGATGGTAAGCGTGAACGCGAACGCTCCGCTTTTGACGGCTATATTTTCTTCCAGTTTGTAACGCCGGGTTGCTACACGTTGAGCGTTCCGGGTTTCGAGCCAACTGAAGTGCATGTCGCGCCGGGCGATATTCTCCGCCCGGAACTCGTTCGCTTATCTGAAGCGTCAGCTGGAATGGCCGAGTGATTTTATCAGCTGTTTAAGGCCGAGCCACAAAACACCCATCACGATAGGCACGGCAATGCCAGTCGCGATACTGGGATCAACCGGCAGGCCCGCATAATGTATCGCTTTGATCGCATAGCCGAACAGGCCGACGGCGTAATAGCTGATCGCGCTGGAAAGGGATTTTCCAAGTCGGACCGTGGCTCCCCGGTAGTCTCGTGGCGTTTGGGGGGGCGAAAATCGGCATTTTTCAAGGGCGCAGAACCGCGCGATGTTTGGACGGTATGACGTGGGCGCCCCATGAAATACGCTCGGACTTACCTAGTAATACTAAAGTAATACCGGAACGACCTCAAAGTAAAACTAAATGGTATAATCAGTCGTTTCAAACCCTGTGCAGTGGGTTTCAGGCTCTGTTAACGCTAATTGGCTATGGTCAGCGCGATCATGTCGGAGGGTTATCCGTGAAGAAAACTTTGGTTTCAGCTGTCGTTTTTGGCCTTATAAGCCTGCCTGCCTTTGCAGAAGGTCTGCTTGTCGAGCAGCGCGCTGAAGTGGCGGTTTCTGTAGAGATGGAAACCGGAGAAACCGTTGAAGAGCTGCGTCCAGCCGAGCTGGTTCGTCCAGGTGAAACGGTTGTTTTCACCGTACATTACGAAAACCAGATGGCAGAAGCTGTTGAGAATATCGTCCTCGAAATGCCTGTGCCGGAAGAGATGGTATTTGTTCAGGGCAGCGCGGACTATGAGGGTGTTAACACGCTCTATTCCGTCGGTGACGGCGTTTTCCATTCATGGAATGAGCTGAGCATCGAAGATGAAGCCGGATCGCGTCCAGCTGGCGCGTATGACGTGCGGGCCATTAAATGGGTATTTACAGACGCTGTGCCCGCGAATACTATGGACGAAATATCATTCCGTGCTGTGCTGAAGTAAGTTAACAAAACTACCTTCAGCCTTAACGAACTTCCTTTGAATTTACTTCGATTTTCTTAAAGGGCAATTATTAACCCGCCAGTATAATGACGGCCATCCATATACTTTTGGGATGGACGGGTATGAGAATGAACATAACAAAAAACGCTAGGACATGGTTGGTGGGCATGTCTTTTGGCGTTCTGGCGGCGCTGCCTGCAGCGCATGCGCAGAACAACTACACAAATGCGGGTGTGTCCGTTGAGGGCTCCTTTACGCTGAACTATTCTGTCGGTGGCACATCGCAGCCGCAGATCGATAATACAGCAAGCCCGACCACTTTCACCGTCGACCGTCTGGTTGACATCACCGTCAGCTATTCGTCAGCCAGTGATGACTCTACCGTTGCGCCGGGGGCGCAAAACGAAGAGCTCGTGTTCCTGCTGCGTAACGACGGTAACGACAACTTCGCCTACTTCCTATCAACGGAAAACGGCACAGGTGACGACTTCAACACCGATAACCTCGAGATTCGTTATTACGTCGACGATGGCGATGGCACATATGAGCCAGGCGCTGATGACGGTTCACCAACGACATTTGCCTCTGTGACATCTGATCTCGCGCCGGATGCAATTCTCTGGGTCGAGGTCATTGGTGATATTCCCGCCTCGCAGCCGGATTCGGAAACCTCGGACGTCGTCCTTGTTGCCGATACATATTATCCAACCGTCTGGCTGGAGGCCGCTGAAGGCTCTCCTGGCAGCCCGGGCACCAATATCGCTGCGGATGATGGCACAAATGATATGAACAGCGTGGCCGAGAACGTTCTGAACGACGCGGCTGGCGATGGCTCAAGCGATGCTGCCAATGACGGTATGCACTCTGATACGGGTACATTCACTGTTTCGTCTCCGGATCTGACGGCGACAAAAACAGTCGAAGTGATCTCTACGAATGCGGACGGCACATTTGTTTGTGCGAGTGGCGCATTGGTGAGTGCGAACGAGTACGCAATTCCGGGCTCTTGCCTTGAGTACACGATTACAATCGTAAACTCCGGTTCAGCCGCGGCGACCGTCTCATCCATCAGTGACACGCTTCCGACCGAGTTCACTTTTAACGGTGCAACCTTCACCAACTTTACGGGTGGTACCGAAGCGACACCCTCAGCAGGCGACGATTGCTCTTCTGTGACCTGTACTGTGTCCCAGACTGGCGCAACAATCGGCGCGGGTGAGACGGCAACGATCGAAATGCGGGTCACAGTCAATTAAACGCTGACCAGGTCCAGTTTTAAAGCGTCAAAACCCGGCCAGATGGCCGGGTTTTTTCATGAAATTTCACGGGTCCGCTAAACGTCATTTTGACGTGAAAATGCTATAAAAACAGAACGTAAGATAATAATGCGGTTCATGTTTCAGTAGCTAAGAGCTCAGCCACTAAAACAGGCAGCCGCCAGTGTAAAAGGCGTTCTCCGAATGGAGCGTTTGGGTCGGTTTTTTGTGGGGGCTTGTGCTTTGCTCACGCTGCTTGTCGTAACGACAAGTGGCGCTTTTGCGCAATCTACCGACATTGGCCGCGTCATCGAAAATATCGCCTATTTGTCTTACGACACAGACGAAGGTGACACCGTCACCGTCGCGACCGCACCAGCCGTTTTCCGCGTTGAAGCCCGTAAAACACCGTCTCAGGTCCATTTCTTCCGTTATGCGCCATCCGCACCCGACCGCGTGATGATGAATATTGCGGAAACTTACGTAAGCCCGAGCCAGTCGCTTTACGGTCCTTTCATGCCGATGGAGGCCGACTATCCATTCCCGAATTCCGGTGAAATGGTTGATGTCAGCGGATACGGAATGGTTGAGCAGCGCCTGAGCGCAGATGTCCCTGTTATTCCAACGACCCATTATTTCGCGGGCGACATCACAATTATCTGCGTAGAAGACGAAGGCCAGAACGGCAATCCGAATATTCGTGAGCGACTTTCCATGAAGGTGGAAACCTCTGCGGGCGATCAGATTGTCGTGGATATCGTTGAGTCTGGTCCGAATACGGGCCGGTTCCTCGGCTATATCGTTACGGCCGAAAAAGATGTCGATCCGAGCGATGACCAGCTGTCGGTTCACGAGCATGAAACGCTGACAGCCATCTATGAAGATCAGTTCGATGATACTGAGGTCGCAACAACGACAGCACTTGTTGACCCGAACGGACGGATCTTCGATTCCACGACGGGTCAGATGCTGAACGGTATTACCGTCCGCGTTGTTGATGGCGCAACCGGGCAGCTCGCCCCGGTATTCGGTTTTGATGGCATTTCTGAATATCCGGCAGAACTGGTGACGGGCGGAACTATTACCGATGCATCGGGCAGAGTTTACGATCTCGAAGACGGGGAGTTTTTATTCCCTCTAATGCCGCCCGGGGATTATCGAATGGAGTTCGATCCCCCGCCTGGATATATCTATCCATCCATTGTCAGGAATTTTGACGGGCTGCCCAACGGCCCGTTCGACATTTCCGAGGCTTCATTCAATCGCCCGTTCCATCTTGATGGTTCGGGTCCGTTGATTTTTGACATTCCGCTCGATCCGACCTCGCGCGTGTCTATCGAAAAATCAGCAGGTGTAAGCGAAGCTGCAATTGGCGACTTCGTTCCGTATTCAATCATGGTTTCGAACTTTGATGACAGCGCGGGCGCGATCATTCTTCAGGATACCGCGCCATTTGGTTTCCGGCTGATCCGGGAGTCCATTCGGGTGAATGGTCTGCCGGTTGATGAAGGTGAGTTCCGGATTTCCGGTCGCCGTTTCGAGTTTACGCCAACGCGTCTGGAACCGGGCGAGTCCATGACAATCGATTATGTGATGGAAGTTGTCGCAGGCGCGCGACTTGGCCGCGCAACAAACCGCGTTGTCGCCGTCGATGGGCGGGGTGCCGAAGTGTCCAATGCGGCTGAAGCCAGCATTTCTGTCATTGAAGATCTGCTGCGCTCGACCGCGACGATTATCGGTCGTGTAACCGAGGGAAGCTGCGATCTCACCGACCCGGTCTGGGATGAGAGCGATACGTCCGGTATTGCGGGCGTGCGGATTTATCTGGAGACGGGCGAGTACGTCATCACTGATGAAGAAGGCCGGTTCCACTTTGAACAGGTTCGACCGGGCTCTCACGTCGTACGACTGGATGACGGCGTACTGCCGCCAGGCGTAGAGCGGTTAGACTGCGGTAGTAGAACCGGCATGGGTCATACCGGTAATACCTCAGAGCTTGTCGATGTTGATGGCGGCGTCATCTGGCGCGTGAACTTCAATCTTGGTCGTTATGAGGTGGAAGAAAGCGAACAGACAGAAGTTATCTTCAATGACGCGACCGAGCATCTGACCTACGGGCTCTCATGGCTGAACGAACAACTGCCTGAGCGTCGCTGGGTTTATCCGGCACCAGAGCGCACACCGTCTACGCCGTCGATCAATATTGGCATCCAGCACATGCCGGGCGAGGTTGTGGAGCTGTATCTGAACGGTGCGCGTCTTGCGGCAGGTAACTTCGCGGGCATGGAGCTGTCTACGGATCGCACGACCGCGATCAGCCGGTGGCGTAGCGTCGATATCGAAGACGGTCAGAACGTGATTGAAGCGCGTATTCTGAATGCAGCGGGCCTTGTCACTGAGCGCCTTCGCGAGGAGATCTGGTTTACGCGGGAAGCAACCCGCGCCGAACTTGTTGAAGACCGGTCTGTGCTCGTTGCGGATGGACGAACACCACCAAGCATTGCTGTGCATTTCACCGATGATGGTGGCCGTGATGTTCACTCGGGCCGCATTATCGGCGTGGATGTAGAAGCGCCGTATCGCCTTCACAACTCCGGCGACATTGCCGGCGATATTGGCATTTCTCAATCGCTTGCCGACGAAGGCAATATCGCCGTCGGGGCGGATGGCATTGGTACAGTCCGGCTGGAGCCTACGCTCGAGACCGGATTCGCCAATATCCGCATCGAGCTGGACAATGGCCGGACCGAACTCGTGCGTGCCTATATCGAACCTGAGCCACGCCCGTGGATCGTCGTGGGCCTGATTGAAGCCACCGCCGGTGAAGGCGCGCCGACCAGCACAGGTATTGGCGGCGACGAACAGGAAAGCGCTGACGGGCTGACACGTGCGGCGCTTGATCCGTTCGCGGACGGCCGTATTGCCATTTATGCCAAAGGGCGTGTGCTTGATGACTGGCTGGCAACGCTTTCCATCGATACAGATCGCCAGCTCGGAGACTACCATACAGGGTTTAATCGCGAGGTTGATCCATCTGCTGCGTATAGCCTGTTCGGTGATTCAACAGTTCAGCAGAATGACGCGCCTAGCCGCTATCCGCTTTTCCTGAAGCTGGAGAACGGACGCTTCCAGGCACTCTTCGGTGATTACAACACTGATATGGGTGAGACCCAGCTGGCACGTTATTCGCGGACGCTATCGGGCCTGCGCATCATGCAGGATGAGGAAAGCTTCGCGTATTCCTTCTTCGCAGCTGAAACCAATCAGGGCTTTGTCACCGATGAACTGGCAGCTGATGGCACGTCAGGTCCTTACCAACTGTCCGTGGCACCAATCCTCGGCCAGTCGGAAACCATTGTGATTGAAACGCGAGAGCGCTTCCGTCCGGACCGTATTCTGAACCAGCGCGTGCTGACGCGCTTCGTCGACTATGATCTTGATTATCGTACCGGTCAGCTCATCTTCCGCGCGCCGGTGGACGCTGCGGACGCTCAGTTCAATCCGAATGTGATCGTTGTCACGTATGAGACGACCAGCGAAGCCGAGCGTCATATCACGGCGGGTGGCCGTTTCGTGGCCCGTTTTGCAGACGGCGCAGTAGAAGTTGGTGCGACGGCCATCCATGAGGGTGGCAGCGCGCAGTCAGCTGGTCAGTCATCCGATCTCATCGGTGTGGACCTGCGAGCCGAGCTTTTTGAGGGCACAGAGCTGCGCATGGAATATGCTGCCAGCCAGACAGAAAACGCTGGCGGTCAGACCCGCGGCGATGCCGTCTTCATGGAATTGCTGCACCAGTCTGATGATCTGGCCTTCACCGCCTATTACCGCGAAGAGGGCACAGGCTTTGGGGTTGGCCAGACAAATTCCAACACAGAAGACATTCGCCGCTATGGTGTGACCGGGTCATACCAGCTTGGACAGACAGATAGCAGCGAAACAGGGCTTCGCTCCACACGCTCCATTGTGGCGGATGCCTCGCGGGAAGAAAATCTGGAAACAGGTGAGAGCCGCGATACGGCATCTGTCTCTCTGGCAGAAACATCTCAGGACTTTGGCGCAGAGATTGGCGTACGCTACGCGCGCGAGGAATTACAATCTGGCGATTACCGTCAGTCTGTTCTGGTGGCTGCCGGTATTCAGCGCGCCTTCGATAGCATCGGCCTGACACTGTCTGCGCGACACGAGCAGCCGATGAGTGAGGACAATATTGTTTCCAGCTTCCCTGAGCGCACAGTGTTCGGGATCGATAAAACCATTGGCGACATTGCAACCGTGTTTGCGCGGCATGAATTCGTCCAGGCTGAAAACGGCTCGGGGCAGAACTCAATCCTTGGACTGGAGCTGACACCTTGGACCGGCGGCTCCATCCGCGCACAAGCGGATATGGCACTGCAGGAAGCGACAGATCGTATGGGCGCTGTATTCGGTGTGGATCAGACACTGCGTATTTCCGAAGTCTGGTCTGTGTCTTTGGGTATTGCGCGCCGTGCAAACTTTGACAGCGGCGATGCGCCAATCGATCCATTGGCTGATGATGTCGATACGCCGCTCGAATTTGCTCAGAGCTCTATCCTGACCGACACGCGTGAATTCCAGTCGGCCTATGTCGGCGCGGCCTTCAGAACACCAGAGACAGCTGCCTCTGCCCGCCTTGAGGTGCGCGATACAGCCGAAGGCGCTCGCTATACAGGTGTGCTCAGTGCGGCTCAGCAAGTGAGCGAGTATCTCTCCTTTGCGGGCGCCGCGCGCGCCGAACGCTTCAACCGTTTTGGGGCAGAAGACACTGAGCAGTTCGATGTGCGAGTGGGCATGTCCTACCGCCCGAATGACAGCGGTATTACCGTGTATGACCGGTTGGACCTGCAATCTGAGGCCGTTGGCGAGGACCAGCAGTCCTGGCGCATCGTGAACAATCTCGCGGCGAACCTGCAGCTGAGCGACAACACGCAGGGCTCCATCTATCTCGGTTCAAAATATGTGGAGACCGAAGTGAACGGCACATCCTATTCCGGCTTCACCCAGCTGGTCGGCGGTCAGTACCGGATGAACATTACTGACCAGATCGATGTGGGCGTGTCTGCCTCTGCAATCTGGTCTGAGAATTCCGGCACGGTGGATTACTCCTTCGGCCCGAATATAGGTTACTCGCCGAACGAGAATATCTGGATCAGCGCCGGCTATAACGTTCAGGGTTATGAGGACCCGGATTTTGAAGCGGCTGAATATTCACGCTCCGGTCCATACGTCACATTCCGTATGCAGTTTGACGAAGGTGACATCGCAGGCCTCGCGGAACGTGTGGGCTGGTAAGGCCATGTTCTTTAACGCTTCTCTTAAAAATATCGTGGAACATAGACCATCGCCCGCGCCGGGAGGGTTCAGCGGCGCGCGCGAGACATTGGCGGTCTGTAGAATGATGAATGTGATGGGGAAGCTGAAGGCCTGCGCTACGCAGTATGCGATACTGGTCGCATTCGCGTGGGTGTGCCTTGCATCCACCATCATGCGCGCCGAGGCTGGCGACATCATTTGGGAAAATCAGGGGCTAACAACCGGCGCAGCCTACACGTCCGGCACCACACACACATCGGGCGACGTGACCATGACGACAACCTGGTCGACGGTCACAGATGGCGGCACATTCGATGGTGGTGTCTTTGCGGACTTTGTGACCTACCAGGCAGGCACCACCGGCAATCATTCCGGTCTGCTGCTGATGTCCATGTATAACAGTCTCGATGACCCGGACGACAAGCTGACCGTTGAGTTCAACTTCGATATTCCTATCGAGAATCTCGCTTTCACCCTGCTGGATATTGATGACCACTCTCTGGACGATCTCGATGACTTCGTTGAGGTGTATTACCACACCGGCGACAATAACTGGGTGAACCTGGCCTACCAGACCAGCCTGTGGAGCGCGGGCGCAGAAATTCACAGAGATAATGAAAGCTTTGGTGAGGGTTGGGAGTCTGATAACAACTCCCGCCTGACGGACACTGAAACCACCGGTAACCTCAGCATCGATTTCGGAACGACAACAGTTGCCGCGGTGCGCATCCGATACTTCTTCGGTGACGATGAAGGCGATCCTGACACGACCCAATATGTCGGTATTTCTGACATGACTTTCGATGATCCGGCTGATCCCATGATCGTCACCAGCACGGCGGATACAAATACTGTCGGCACACTGCGTTATGCGATCAACTACGCAAACGCGAATACTGCTGACGATGACATCACATTCAATATTTCTGGCGCGGGGCCGTTCGTAATCACAGCGGCCAGCGGCCTTCCAACGATTACGGATGCGGGCGTGACAATTGACGGCACCACGCAGTCAGGTGCGGGTTGTGGCGACTTATGGGGCGGCACGGCGCACACCATCATGATCGAGATCGATGGCCCTGGCTCGGCGTATGGCATAACCACCAGCGCGGCGAGCACGACCGTCAAAGGTCTGGCGATCACCGATTTTCAGGTTGGGATTCTGGGCACCAGCTCCGCCTCTGACCTTGCTGTGCAATGCAATTATCTGGGCCTGAACCCTGATGGAACGGCTGCTGGAAATACCGGTGCGGGCGTGTTTGTTCAGGGCAGCGCGCCTCAGATAGGCGGCCTCGTCGCAGGGCAGGGAAATGTCATCTCGTCCAACTATTTTGGTGTTCTCACAGACAATGGCGCGTCCGGCGTGATAGTACGTGGCAATTTCATCGGTACGGATCCGTCGGGATCAAGCGCGCGGGCGAACACGGCCGGTCTGAACAATTATACCGGTTCGGTGACTTTTGCGGACATCACGAACAATCTGATTTCAGGAAACTCCGCTCAGGGTATTCTCTTTGATGCAGGCGAGACGATTACCGGCTCCTTGGGTGATTTTCAGATCGTCGGAAACTATATCGGCGTCGACCGGACAGGGGCCAGCGCACTCGCCAACGGTAATGACGGCATCTCGTTTAACGGTGGTTCCGTTACGGGCGTCACGATTGGTGGCATCACCTCGTCTGCGCGTAATGTCATTAGTGGGAATGGCTCCAGCGCTATGTGGCTGAGTGCCGCGAGCGACATCGACATTTTCGGAAATTATATCGGTGTGAACGCCGCTGGCACAGCAGCTATTGGCAATGCGTCAGCGGGTATTGCCATGGCGAATTCGTCTTCCATTACGATTGGCACAGGTGTTGAGGCTGGCCGCAATGTGATCGGCGGGAATGGTGGTCGCGGCATTCAGGTTCAGGGTACGTTTTCAAATCTGACGATCGCCGGAAATTATATTGGTACGGACAGCACCGGAAACACCGCGCTCTCTAACGGTTATAATGTCGGTGCCAACGTGCAGGATGCCTTCTCGATGGATGGTGGCGCAAACGGCACCGCGATTGCGATCACCGACAACGTCATTGGTGGTTATAGCGCGGCACTGATCGAATTTTGGGGCGCTACGGCCAGCGGTGTTACCATTCAGGGCAATCATGTGGGGGTCGGCGCCGATGGCGCGACGAATATTGCAGTTGGCAGTTCCACAGAAGCAGCTGTTTACCTCGGCGGTGGCACCATGGCGTGGAGCAATTTCTCCATTGGTGGCACCGGCGCAGGCGAAGGAAACATCATCGCCTATAGCGGGCAGGACGGGATCGAAGTTTCTACAACAGGCACGGGCAATTCAATCGCGGGCAATACTATCTATTCCAATGGAGGTGATGGTATTGAGCTTTTGCAGGGCTCTGACATTCCAATGCTCCAGAACGCGATTTACTCCAATACCGGTATTGGTATTGATCTCGGTACGGATGGCGTGACCGCCAATGATGCCGGTGACGCGGACACGGGCGTGAATGACCTTCTGAACTTTCCGGTTCTGAACGGCCTTTATGGTGATGGTACGACGAGCCTTCGCTATGAGTTTACGCTCGATGCACCTGCCAATACCGAGGGCTATCGCATCGAGTTCTTCAAGACATCCGTGGTCAACGGAACGGGCTATGGCGACGCTGAAACCTATGTCGGCGCTTTGGAAACCGGGGCTCACGCCGGTGGTTCAATCGATTATTCAGGCACGTTCACAACCGATATTGCTGTTTCGCCGGATGATATCATCACTGTAACAGCAACATCCAAAACCGGTACCAGCAGCTATGGCGCGACTTCGGAACTCGCGCTCAACAATACGATGATCGCGCCGTACGATTATTCGGATATCCCGCAAACCGGCACCAGCTATGGCACAGCGCGTCACGATATTTATTCCGGGTTTTATCTGGGAAGCGGCGTAACGGGCGAGCTCGCCGCTTATGACAGCGCAGATGCTTCAGCAGATACAGACGATGCCACAACACTGCCAAGCTTCTCGCAGAATGCAGCGGGCACGCTGGACGTGACCGTCAACGGTTCCGGTGGCTATTTACAGGCCTGGATCGATTGGAATGGCGACGGTGATTTCCTCGATACGGTCGATGGTGTTTCGGAAGTTCTGGCAACTGACGCTCAGGATGGCGGCGCCGGTGATGGTGACGGCGTTGCCGATGGGAACATCCAGATAGCATTCAGTGTTCCGCCGACGGCTACAACAAGCCAGACATTCGCACGGTTTAGATGGTCCAGCACATCTGGCCTGGATTCAACAACGGATGCCGTGAATGGCGAAGTTGAAGACTATGCCATTCTTATCAGCGGCAATGCGTTGCTGACGGCCAGTCGCTCCGTCGCGATCTATGACCCGACATCAGCCGGCCTTTATGCGGTTCCGGGCAATGACATCGTCGTGACGATCTCTGCGACCAATATCGGCGGTGGCGCGTCTGACACAGACAGTATCGAGTTCATTGATGAGGTGCCGTCAGACATCACCTTCTATAACGGCACGACGTCTTCTTTTGGCGTCGCGGTTGTGGGCTGGACGGAAAGTTCTACGGGGCTCAGCTTCACCGTGTCTTCTGATGTCGCCTATTCCAACTCCGGAACGCGTCCGGCGACGTTTGCAGACTGCACCTACACGCCGAGTGCAGGCTATGACGCCAATGTCCGCTATGTCTGCTTCAACCCGAAAGGCCAGATGGCTGCGGGCGATCCTGATCCGAGCTTCAGCGTCCAGTATCGGGCACAGATCAACTAAACTGCGCTGTACAGGCATTCATGAACGGGTCGAATATGAATGACGGCCTGAAGATGAACGAAAATTCCGAAAATCTGAACGTTCAGGAAAGACGATAAAAATCTCAAATTTTCAGAGGGTTGATTGATCTTTCGGCGTGCGCGAAGCGTGTTTCCCGCATTCTTGAACCGAATATGAATGAACGCGTCAGTTTTCGTTGTGAAAGCGTCAGCTAGACCGGATATGCGTTCAAAACTCGGAAGGGGGACGGACGCAGCTCGAAAGAGCAAGGGGACCCGGGAAGGTTGTGAGCGCGGGGACACAGAGACTGATTTCGCCCGAAATCACTCTGAGCGTTCGCGGCCTTCTTGTCCGCAGACTGCCGTTTCCATGAAATTCAGAGCATAAAAAAACGGAGCAACTTATCGCTGCTCCGCTTTGTTTGATGTCTTCTGGCTGGATTACTCAGCCGGTTCCAGTGCCACAAGCACGTTGCCCGCAGTCTGGCGGAAGGAGGCGTAGCCCGACCCGATCAGCAGCATGCCATTGCCGACGTTCACAGCATGGCTGTCGATAGAGCCGCCGCGCGCGCCTTCGACGCCATTGATCGTATCAAATTCGACCGCCGTATCTGTTACAGACAGGATATCACCGGTCGCGGCATCAAAGGCAAAGACTTTGCCGTCCAGCGTGCCCGCGATCAGTGCGCCATCCACAACGAGAGGGGTCGCGGAGAAGCCGAATTTCTGATCGCAGAGCGTAACCATGTCGCCGCGGCCATTTTCACAATCAGGTTCTGCCAGATATTCCCAGACAGGTTCGCCCGTTGCGATGTCGAATGTGTAGACACCCGGCACAGGGTTCTCTGTGCCGTAAGAAACAGGGTCATTGATGGTCAGGAAGACACGTTCGCCATCAATCGCGATGCCCCAGTGGTTGCCCCCAAGCGGTGTGCCATTGCCGATCTGGCGATCCCAGATGACATAACCGGCTGCCGCATCCAGTACCCAGACATGGCCGGATTTCTGACCGGCGACAAAAACGTCGCGTGGCTCGCCATCGATTTCGACGGTGGTCAGCGCTGCTGCACCGCCAAAGTCAAAGTCGCGACCGATATTTTCGTCATCCCAATGCCATGAGCAGTTCGGGCCCGCAGTTGAATCGTCGCCGCGGCAGTGCACGTTCCAGATGTCGTTTTCCATCGCCTGGAAGACCCAGTTCGGCTCGCCTGTGTCGAGGTCAAGGGCGATGATCGCATCAGAGGTGCGTGTCGCTGGGAAGGATGTGTTCTCGCCGGAGGTGACGATGACCTGATTGCGCGTCTCGTCGATGGTTGCCTGTGTCCAGATTGGTGCGCCAGACGGGCCGCGTTGCATCTGACCAAGGCTGTTGATGAGACCGTTATCTGTGGCCTCTTCCATAGTGTGCCATTCCCACTTCCAACTGCCGTCTGCGGCACTAAGAGCGGTCACGGAGCCGTGGCCCGTACAGCAATAATTGCCACCGCCGCCAACACCGGACGCGGAGATGTTCACGATGATTGTATCGTCATGCAGGACAACGCCGGAGCGGACACGTCCGCCGTCACCGCGACGCGGCTGTGCGGAGGCTTCCCAGAGCATTTCGCCAGTCAGCGCATTTACGGCATGCACATCAGCTGTGCCCGTCACGTAGAGTATTGTGTCGACGCCATCGATCTTGCCATAGGTGATCGGGGAGCGAGACATGCCTCCAGCATACGTCCACTTCACGCATTCATCCCGCGTGTCGAACGCTGCCAGAACGCCATCACCATTGATGAAGGTCGTGTTGCCGACGGTCGCCGGTGCAGCGCTCACATTCTGTGAATCAGGAAAGCCGATTGCCCAGGCAACCTGCAGATCGCGCATGTCTTCAGTAGTCAGGCCAGTATCTTCAGCCGATGCGTGGCGGGTAGAGCGCGTATCCACGCCAAATGTGGTGAATGACGCGTCGCCTGTCAGATCAACCGTGCGATTGTCCGCAGCACACATGAGGGGCTCTGCCCAGCTGCCTTCACCGCTTGTCGGTGTCTGGCCGGATACAAGATACTCAATGAGCGCGATTTTTTCGCTCATCTCCAGATGACCGGCCATGGCTTCCATCATGCCGCCTTCGCTGATGGCCGCGTAAATCTGTTCGCCAGTCATGCCTGTCAGAGTTTCAAAGCTCGCTGCTCGCGTATCGGCTGGATTGTCGTGGCACGCTGCGCAGTTTTCTTCGTAGATGATACGGCCTGGCAGATCGTCATCAGGCTGGTTTGCGTTCTGCGCGAATGCAGGCGAAAATGCGGAGCCTGCTAAGAGAGCGATCGTGGCGGTTGCCACGCGCATGGTGAGCTTCATTAATTTTCCTCCCGGGTGATGCCGCCCAATTTTGTGGGCATCCATCAAGATAGTTCACTATACTTGACTGTTTTGAGCCGGTTTGTCCATGGGTTTTTGCACACGTTAAGGTAAGCAACTTGTGACTTTCACCTGTTTTTGTTTGCAGAATTCAACGCAAAAGTGCAGCCCTGTGTTGGGACAATATACTTCGATAAATGATGGCAATTGGCGTATGTGAGGGGCTGGGTGCAGCGCCGGACTGGTTAACCGGAGCGCGCTAATTGTTCATCCTTTAAGCAACAAGGTCTCAATTCTATTCGGGTACGATCAGAAAAAACAAACATAACTTTCTGAGTATCCTAATGAATAAATTTTTTCTCTTATGTTCGTCTTGTCTGGCGCTAACTTTCTCTGCTTCCGCAGATGATCTGAATATTAAGCTGGGCGCGCATGCCTTCCTCGATTACGAGAATATTTCCGTAGGCGGCAACAACGTCGTGGACGGCACAAATCTGCGCCTTTTTCGTGTAGATGTCGGCGGGTCTGCTAACGGCTATAAATTCAAAAGCAATTTCGACATTAAAAACGGTGACGTGTTCATCCGTGACCTGTTCGTGGAATTTGGAGACGAGCTGACCGTGCGGGTCGGTAACTTCAAGATTATGAACGGCCTGGAGCAGCAATCGTCTCTTTATGCGACGACCTTCATGGAGCAATCGTCCGTTTCACGCATGAACGGTATCGGCCGTTCGCTGGGTATCGGTCTCTATAAGGCGTTCGGCGACATTCACCTCTCAGGTGCTGTTTATGGTCCGGATGCAAATGTCGTGGAAGATATTGATCTGTTCGGAGCATCTGCGCGTCTGGCCTGGACGAATACATTCGCTGATGAAAGCATTCTGCATCTGGGCGGTTCGCTTCGCTATCGCGATTCAAACGATCAGAGCCTGTTCTCTTACTCGCAGCGCCCGCTGGGTAGTTCGGCGCCTCGTACGGTTCGGGTCGGCGGAACAGCCGAGAGCGATCTCTTCCTTGGCGTTGAGGCGGCCTACATCAATGACGGCTTTACGCTGCAGGGTGAGTACGGCGTAACCGAGATTGACTGCCCGCCAACACTTTGTGCGAGTGATCCACAGGCAGAAGCATTCTATGTTGATGCGTCTTATGTCTGGGGCGGTCACCGTGTTTATCGCAACAGCCTGTTCAGCCGAACATCTATCGACCAGTCTATCCATGATGGCGGTCGCGGCGCATTCCAGCTGTCTGCACGCTACGACATGGCAGACCTCTCTGATGCTGCGCTGAATGGTGGCTCTCAAGACACCTATATGCTCGGCGGCACCTGGTATCTCGATCAGTATGTCCGCCTGATGGTGAACGTTGCTCACACTGAATACGACAACAGCCCGGCTTACGGGACTGGCGATGCAGATTCTGTGCTCTTCCGTGCTCAGATTGAGCTCTATTAAGGAATAACCCCATGCTGACCAGATCAGTATTTCATTCGGCTGCGATTGGGGCACTTCTTCTGTGCTCCATAAGCGGCGCCAGCGCGCAATCAGTGACGGATGTCCCGTCTACAGATCTGATCGACGATGCGTTTATCGCTGACCTTGAGGTCATGCTGAACTCGCCGGTCGTCCACCACGCTATTGATCATCAAAATGAGGTTCGTGCGAATATCTCCCAGACCGAGATTGATGCACTGGATCAGAGCTGGCGGGCTGAAACACAGACCGACGGTGCGCAGCCCGTCATCACGGCTGCGCTGGGTGCTCCGGCATCGACATATCTTTTGAGGGCGCAGGCCTCCTCCAAAGGACTGCTCAGTGAGATCTTCGTGATGGACCGCTTTGGTCTGAACGTCGCTCAGAGCAGTGTCACAAGTGACTTCTGGCAGGGTGATGAGGCCAAGTATCAGCGTACCTTCCCTGAAGGTGCGGGTGCGATTTTCATCGACGAGCCTGAATTCAATGACGAGGTTGGCGTCTGGCTGACGCAGGTCAATCTGACCATCGACCGGGACGGCACACCTATTGGTGTGGGGACTGTTGAAGTCAATTTAAGTGAGCTCGCACGACGTCGTGCGTATCAGGGGTCTTGATATGTTGAAGTCTCTGTCTGTTACCCTGAAAGCCGCAGCTGCATTCGCGATCATCGCGCTGATCTGTGCGGCGACTGGCCTTTCCATCTTTGTCTTCGCCGACAGTGTCCGCCGCGATTCCGTCGTGAACGAAGAACTCAACAGCGCTGTGCGCAGCCTTTCCAGCCTTGAAAGTGGGCTTAGCCAGCATTCGCTCACGGCGAACGCCTATCTTCTGTCGTCTGATGAGACATACCGCGAGGAGTTTCTGGCAGAGACCCCTCAGCTCGCTGCTGAATTTGATCATGTTGCAGAGATGTTTTCTGAAATTGATCCGGCTGCTGCCGCGGCAATTCGTTCGGTCAAATCCAGCTGGGAGTTGTATGCTCAGGACTGGATGGAACAGCAGTTTACGCTGATGCGTCGTCTGGAAACGATCGATTATGCCCGCGCACTTGAAAGCGAAGGCGAAGGTCGTCGCCGCCAGGCTGCCGTGGTTGAGCAAATCGCGGCCGTTCTGGCGGATATCTCGGCGAAGTCTGCGGAGCTATCGCAGCAGAGTATGACGGGCCTTGGTAACATTCTGATCGTTTCTGTCATCGCATCAGTCGTCTCTATCCTCGCATCTGTTGCGCTCGGCTTCCTGTTCAATGGTGTGGTCTCTCGTCCGCTTGCGAAAATTCGTGATGCAACGCAGGAGCTCGCCAAAGGCAATACGGATGTTCGTGTCGATGCCGGTGAAGGCAAAGATGAAGTCGCAGACCTTGCCCGAGCATTACAGGTCTTCCGTGACAACCTGATCCGCACGCGCCAGCTCGAAGAAGAGCAGGTCGCTGCACGCAAGCAGGCGGAGAAGGAAAAGCAGGAAACTCTGCAGCGCATTGCGACCCAGTTCGAGCAGGAAGTGTCAGGTGGTATCAACTCTCTGACAGACGTCATTGCTGAACTGAAATCCCTCTCCGATACAGTCGTTCTGGCAGCAGAAGACACAGGCAGCCGCGCAGGTGAAGTTTCACACGCAACGGAAGATTCTGCAGGCAATATTACGGCGGTAGCCGGTGCGACCGAAGAAATGTCTTCAACCATTCGCGAGATTTCCCAGCAGGTAAATCAGGTCGCCAGCATTGCAGCAACCGGTGAAACCGCTGGCAGCAATGTGGTGAAAGAAGTTGAAGGCCTTGAAGGCGTCGTCCGCGAGATCGAGTCGATTGTGAGCCTGATCTCTGACATTGCCGAGCAGACCAATCTTCTTGCGCTCAACGCAACGATTGAAGCGGCGCGTGCAGGTGAAGCCGGTAAAGGCTTTGCGGTGGTTGCAAGCGAGGTGAAAGCGCTCGCGTCACAGACTGCGTCCGCAACGGAATCTGTTGCTAACCAGATTTCCCGCGTCCGGACTTCGGTTGGCAGCGTTTCAGAGTCGTCTGACAATCTGAACGAGCTGATTGTGAAGCTGAATGATGTATCCGGCGCAATTGCCGCAGCCATGGAGCAGCAAGGCGCTTCGACGCAGGAAATTGCAAGTAATGTTGATCGCGCTGCACAATCAGCGGGTTCAGTGTCGGCCAGCATTGGTGAAGTTGCTAGTATTGCTCAACAAACCGGTCAGTCTTCACGCCGCATCGGTGAGCAGGCAGACGGAGCTATTCTGGAGGCTCGCCGTTTGAAAGAGCAGGCAGACAGCTTTGTGAAGCGTCTTCTGGCGAGCTAGGCTGCCACTCCTCCCAATAAAAAAGAGCGCCTCGTGAGGGGCGCTCTTTTCGTTTGATAAGGCTATCGGCCTTTAGCAGGTCGCGACAATGCCGCCGTCCAGCGCAATCGTCTGGCCGACGACATAAGAGCCGGCTTTCGATGACAGGAAGATCGCAACGCCTGCCGCATCCGATGGCGCGCCGACGCGGCCAGCTGGATTTTGCGCGCCGATAGCGCCCCAATCCACATCGTCGCCTTCGGTTTTGCCGCCAAAGCCGACACCCGTTGAAAGCATGTATGTCGGGAATGGGCCCGGTGCGATTGCGTTCACAGTGATGTTGTCGCCGATCAGGTGCGCAGACAGAACGCGTGTCAGGTGGTGAACGGCCGCTTTGGACGCGCTGTAAGAAGGCGTCAGCATTTTTGGTGTGCGCAGACCATCGATAGAGCCGATATTGATGACGCGTGCCGGATCTTCAGCTGTGCCTGCTGCGCGGAGCATTGGAAGCAGTTTCTGGGTCATGAAGAAAACGCCTTTGACGTTCACGTCCATGACTTTGTCCCAGCCCATTTCAGGGAATTCATCAATTGGTGCGCCCCATGCCGCACCGGCATTGTTGATGAGCACATCGACCTTGTCTGTGACTTTTCCCAGTTCAGATGCCAGGTGATTGACGCCGTCCATAGTGGACATGTCAGACGGGATCGCGCCGATATCGTCGCCATACGCTTTCAGGCGTTCGACAGCTTCTTCGCATGCAGCGGCTTTACGGGATGAAATAATGACTTTCGCGCCAGCTTTCAGAAAGCCTGCAGCCATCATCTCGCCAATACCGCGTGAACCACCAGTGATGACCACGGTTTTGCCGGCTACCGAGAATAAATTGTCAAAGTCCATCTGCATGGGCGTCTCCTTACTTGCTTGTTTCGTGTTTCCCCGATGAATACACGTCTCTGTATTCGTCTAATGCGGTTTCGTGTAGCATGACTGTTCAAAGTGCAAAGTAAAACTTGGCTTTACTGCGCTTCCGTTCCCCTCAGCGACCCGGATTTTCAGCGCCTAATGTCACCTGCGACAGTTTAGGATAGTTGACTATTTTTTTCTCTGATATAGCAATGTTTATAAGAGACAGAGGCCGAAAGAGCCTCAGCCATAACGGGAGGAAGCCTGGTGCAAATGCCAGCAAAGCGCGGAACGGCCCCAATTGCGGGAATATTGCTAGGCGGCATTTCGCTGTTGGTATTGGCTGGATGCGCCCAGACCGAGACCGCTTCTTCCGATACTGTGGATACCTCTGTTGCTGAAACTGTGGCTATGGAGGCGCGCGTAGAGACGCCGCATCCGGGCGCGCTTGTGTATCAGGAACGATGTGCGGACTGCCATGATGCAGGCGGAGACTTGCGCATGCCGAGCCTCGCTGATCTTCAGAATATGAGCGGCCCGTTCCTGCGCTATGCGGTTACGCAGGGCAAAATGCGCGATATGGCGACAGGTCTGAACCGCACGCAAATTGCTGACCTGATTGATTATCTTTCGCCCGCAGGCGAAACTGGCGATGTCGTCTCCGAGGCTGCACAGTGCGAAAGCACCGATATTGATTTTGATACCGTTCATGTTGGCTCATGGGGCGTGACAACAGATAATCAGCGGTATTTTGGCTCTCAATCGACGTCTCTGACGTCTGAGAATGTTGATGGGCTTGAACTCGCCTGGGCGTTCGGCATGCCGGGTACGTCCGACATGCGATCCTATCCTGTCGTTACGGAAGACACGATCTTCACGGCTGCAACGTCTGGTCACCTCTTTGCGATTGACCGCCAGTCCGGCTGCATCAAATGGCATAACCAGACAGAGCGCCCGATGCGTTCTGCTGTGTCGCTTGGCGAAGTTGGCGGCGCGCCCGCTATTTTCGTGATGGATGCCATTGGAACCGTCCATGCCTATCGCGGCGAAACCGGTGAAGCGCTCTGGTCGACTGAAGCTGCGCTTTTCAAC
Organism: Ponticaulis sp.; assembly: GCF_029210165.1. Classification (NCBI taxonomy): domain Bacteria; kingdom Pseudomonadati; phylum Pseudomonadota; class Alphaproteobacteria; order Hyphomonadales; family Hyphomonadaceae; genus Ponticaulis; species Ponticaulis sp. Next base: position 727,263 of record NZ_JARGNT010000001.1, on the reverse strand, counting down.
ACATCTATGGGCACGGGCGGTGTGGTGCCAGCAGGTAACCGCCTCATTGTGCCTATGTCGAACAATGATGCGCCGCGCGCCATGGATCCGCGTTTTGAGTGCTGCAAAGGCCATGGCGGCGTGCATGCACTGGATATGGAAACCGGCGAGATCCTCTGGACGACGCATATGACACCGGACGCTGAGCCGATTGGTGTGTCGTCTGTTGGGACACAGCAATGGGGCCCTTCCGGTGCGCCGGTCTGGGCAACGCCTGCCGTCGATCTGGAAAATGGCCGCGTCTATATTGGTACAGGCGAGAACACCTCGCTGCCGGCAACAGAAACAAGTGATGCGCTCATCGCGCTCGACCTTGAGACGGGTGAGATGCTCTGGGTGTATCAGGCCTGGGATCACGACACTTGGAACATGTCCTGCTCAGCGTTCCGTCCTGATGGTCCAAACTGCCCGACACCTGAAGGGCCGGACTATGACTTTGGCGGCGGCGTCACGTTCACGCAGCTCTCTGATGGCCGCGAGGTTGTGGTCGCAGGTCAAAAATCTGGCGACGTGCATGTCGTCGATGCCGAGACTGGCGAGCTTGTCTGGACGCGGAAGATTTCTGCAGGCTCAGCGCTCGGCGGTGTGCATTGGGGTGTCACCGTTTCCAATGGCCGCGTCTATGCGCCTACGGCCGACCCTGAATTTCCGATGGATCCGGCCGAATATAATCCGCAACCGGGGCTGTATGTGCTCGACCTTGATACAGGAGACATGCTCTGGTCAGTGAGCGCTGAGCGCGGATGCGATATTACGTATGCGGAACGCAACGAGCAGACTGAGCCTTGGCCGGACTGTTCTTTCTCCTACGGATATTCGGCGACGCCTGCATCTACGGATGAGCTCGTTGTTATTGGTGCGCTCGACGGAAACCTGTTCATATTCAATGCTGAAACGGGCGAGCGCCTCTGGGAATATGACACGGTTCGTGAATTTGAAACGGTGAACGGCATCTCCGCCCATGGCGGCGCGATTGATAATGCCGGGCCGTTCCTGGCGGGTGACATGCTTTATGTTCAGTCCGGCTATAGCGGTTTCAGCCAGATGCCGGGGAATGCACTCCTCGCTTTCCGGCTGACTGGGAAGGAAGAATAAAAATGAAAACATCTAACCTTGCGGTATTCGCACTCGGCGGGGCTTTGATGCTGTCGGCTTGCGGAAATAACGAAGAAGCCGAGATCGAAGCGCGCATGTCCGCTGTCGCGACATTCATGACTGAAGAAATGGATGAAACGGCAGACGGCATCTGGGACAATGCCGGCTACATCCTCACCGAAGAAGGTGAAGAGTCTCTCTTCCCGGAAACCGATGAAGAGTGGGCTGTCGTTATTCAGGCGACGGATGATCTGATTGCGCAAACGCGCCGTCTGCAGTCTGAAGAGTTTGCAGGCGATGACGAAGAGTGGATCGCGATTTCTGAAGGGCTGGTCGTGGCCGCTGGACGCGTGCGTGCCGCTGCTGAAGCGCGCGACGAAGACGAGCTGTTTGATGCGGGCGGTCAGGTCTATCGGGTCTGCCTTGCCTGCCATCAGCGCTACGCTCTGGATATTCAGAGAATTCGATGAACGCTCTTTCGTCTCCTTATAGCTATGATCGACAGGCTGTCTGGCGCATTGCGCTGACAGGCCTCGCGATTTGCTTGCTGTTCGCGTTGCCGTCTTTTGCCCATGACGTCTCGCAGCAGAATGCACGCTATATCGAGTCGATTTCCGGCTTTGCGCCAATTCCTTTTCTGTATCTCGGCGCCAAACATATGGTGACGGGCACAGACCATGTGCTCTTTCTGCTTGGCGTCGTTTTCTTCCTGCGCCAGTTCAAGGATATTCTGGTCTATGTGAGCCTGTTCACGATTGGCCATAGCCTCACGCTGCTCGGCGGTGTGCTGGGTGGCTTTCATGCCAACGAGTATTTAGTGGATGCAATCATCGGCCTGTCTGTTGTCTATAAAGCGTACGACAATATCGGTGGCTTCAAAAACTGGGGAGCTCTGCGGGTAAACCCGAAATGGGCGGTGGCTGCATTCGGCCTCGCGCACGGTACGGGCCTAGCGACCAAGCTTCAGGCACTATCGGTCTCTGAAGAGGGGCTGATCGCCAATATGATCAGCTTCAATATTGGCGTCGAACTCGGTCAGGTTCTGGTGCTCATATTCATTGTCAGCCTTTTGAATATCTGGCGTCAGGCATGCGGTTTCGAACAACAGGCCTGGTACGCGAACGTGCTGCTCATGACCGCTGGTTTCATTCTGTTCGGTCAGCATTCCTTTGCTTTCATTCAGTCAGGAGGTTTCTGAGATGAATGAGACTACGCGCGGAACGCTGCTTCCGCTTCTCTTTTCCATCATTGCTGCGGCGATCGTGCTCGTGCTCGCTGTTCTGCCCGCAGAGTTTGGCGTCGACCCGACAGGTTTTGGCCGGGCATCAGGCCTGATGGTGCTTTCTAATGAAGAGATGGAAACCACAAATTATAACGAGGCGGGTGAGGCCGATATCCGCTCCGACCGTCAGGTCTGGACGCTCGCGCCTTATGAAAACCTTGAATACAAATACCACCTGCTGGAAGGGCAATCTCTTCTGTTCGATTGGTCGGCGACGGCAGAAGTCGAGTACGATTTCCACACTGATGCGATGATTGACGGCGAAGAGGTCTCTGACAGCTTTGCCATCTCAGCAGGTACAGGCGCGCGCGGGAGCTATGTCGCTCCATATGACGGAATTCACGGCATCTTTTTTGAAAACCGCGGAGCGGAAGATGTCGAGATTACACTCGTGACTTACGGGTTCTATGACGAAGCCACCCTGTTTCGTGATGGAGGGGTCTACGAGGATCAAATAAACGGGGAGGGTACTGAATGAGAGATTTAATGCTGTGGCTCGATGGTCAGCAGCTAAGTGTCGCCTTACGGGAGTCGTTCCTGGTCTGGTCCGCGATCGAAGCGACACATATCATGACGCTGATGCTGTTTGTCGGAACCATCATCATGGTCGATCTGAGACTGCTTGGTGTGCTTTTCACCAAAACGCCGGTATCGGCGATTGAAAAGCGCATTCTGCCACTGACGATGGTCGGCTTTGCGGTTTTGATGATCACGGGCGTCGTTTTGTTCTACGCCAAGCCACTTACCTATTACAACAATATGTACTTCCGGCTGAAACTGATCGTGATCGCGCTCGCGATGATCAACATCATGGTGTTCCACTTCCGGGTTCAGCATGGTCAGGCGAAGTGGGATAATGCTGAAAAGCCGCCAATGAGCGCGCGCGTGATCGCCGGGCTATCACTTTCGAGCTGGGTGATTGTCGTCTGTCTCGGCCGTCTTATCGCGTATGGTGACTGGTTTCATTGCGCGACATTCAACGAGGGTGACTTCCTCTACTTCTTCTCTGATTGTCCGCAACTGGGAGGCCACTGATGTTGTTTGATCTGATCTACCAACTCGCAGGCAATGCCGACTTCTACTCCGACAATATCGAGCCGCTATTCCGCGCTACCGATCAGGGGCCTGCGGCGCGATTTGTGAAAGATGCGTGGTATTTTACGCCGATGGCGGGGTGTGTGCACCTTGTTGCACTATCTCTGTTGGGCGGCGCTACTCTGCTGGCTGACCTTCGGGTTGTTGGCCCGGGCGTCACGGCGCGTTCACCTGGTGAGCTGAACCGGAAAATGCACCCGTTCCTTGTCGGGGCAGCAATCGCACTGATTATCTCAGGCATTATGCTTGGGTTGGGCCAGGTGATGCGGATCTATAACAGTCCGCCATTCTGGCTGAAAATGGCAGGCTTGTTCTCCGCGCTCGTCTTTACCTTCACGACGCGAGACAGCGTAATTCGAAACAATGGCAAGTTCACGCCGGTCGCGATTATCGGCCTTGTGATCTCTATGCTGGTCTTCTGGTATGCCTGGATCGAGCTGACCGACTGGAGATATGCGGCCCGTCAGGCCTATCTCATTCTGATGCTGTTGATCGTAGGCTTTATCACCGCACCAATGTACCTGAAGAACGAGAAGGTGGAGAAACTCCGAGCTCTGCCAATGTATATTTCATTGCCGGGCTTTCTGGTTGTTGTTGGTGCTTTGATTTCCGCAGCATTCCTGCTTGCGCGGATCGACTATCAGTACTTCCATGAGCTCGACCTCAACGCGATGGGGATTGCTGCATTCTTCCATCCGTCCATTCTGGGCATGATGCTGGTGTCTTATATCGCCGGTGTGATTTCCTGGATTGGTATGGGCGCAGTGCAGACCCAGCCCTTGAGCATGCGCTTTGTCAGCATGATGAGCATGTTCCTCTGGCTCTCGGTGGCGATCTCTGGCCGCTGGATTGCCTTCTGGTAGGCGATAAGACTTAGCCATCCATCACGCGTAAAAGCCCGGGCCTATTGGCACGGGCTTTTTGTTTTATATCGCTGTTGAGAACAGACAAAAGAAAACCGCCTCTGGTGTGAACCAGAGGCGGCTTCGTGTCAGATTAGATCAGAGTTGATCTTATTCTGTCGGGTCAGAACCGTCTTCCGGAGCGCCTGTGCCTGAAGAACCTACGAACATTTGCTCGCCGTTCGGGAAGGTCACGTCACGGCCGTTAGCTTTACAAGCTGGCGCGCAAAGGCGGTCGATAGACTGGTAGCCACGAACAACGAGGTCTGTACCAGGTGACAGCGTGCGGCGGTTCAGACCAGCGCGCAGCAGAGTGTTTGGCGTACCACCTTCAACCATCCAAGGCTGAGAAGTGCCATCTTCCTGTTCCACATCGATGTGAATCCATGTGTGCGGGTTCACCCACTCAACGCGGGTTACTGTGCCTTCGAGCAGAACCGGCGCGTCAGCGTCGAACTCGGCAGAGAAAGCGTGGTGGGCGTAGGATGCGCCAGCAATCAGGGCTACAGCTGTCGCTGTACCGAATGCTGCGAGTGTCTTTTTCCCCATTTTAATCATGTACGTTGCCTCCAGATTATAAGTGTGCGGGCCACTTTATGTTAGTTTAATATCACGACCCGCATGAATATCAACTGAATGAGTCAGTTGGACTGCTTTTTGTTATTGGCCACCATTTGCTTCGGCAGCGGCCTCAGCCGCGAGACGCTCTTCGCGGCGCGCGCCAGCGAGAATGCCCGGCAGTGAGTAATTGCCTTCATGGCAAGCATACTCGTAAATCGGGCCATCTGTCGCCCATAGAGGCATCTCGGCGCTCCATGGCTGTGTGAAGAGGTCCGGATCTGTGACCGTGTACTCGTAGAAAATTGTGTCATCAGCGACGCGGGTAAAGCGCTCTTCGACAACTGTATCTTCCTGAAGGTAGAAGCGTTGTGCCTGAGAGGAGCGCTGGTTCATATCCGGATGGAAATTGGTCGTCTCAACGACGAGTGTGTCGCCTTCCCAATGGCCGACGGAATCACCGAGCCATTGCGCCATGTCAGGACCGCGATGTTCTGCATTCATGCGGATCTGGCGGGCGTTGTGGTTCATTTCAACGAGCAGTACGATCAGGTCGTCTGTCTGGAAAAACTGGACGTGATTGTTATAGAGCACGTTCAGCATTGGCGGTGCGCCGGTGGAGCCATAACCGACTGTGCAGCGCTCGGCTGCGGAACGGTTTTCCGGGTTATCGTAATTGTGCCAGGCCAGAGCCACGGCTTCTTCCATTTCTGCGCGGCCTTCCTCGGAATACGGGATGCGGCCGTCAGCCGGATCAACGATCCATGAAGAACGATACTCGCCATTTACAACGCCAAGCGTGCTGCCGGGATCGAGCCAGAACGCGTTATACCCGCCAACACTGCCACCAGCTTCCGGTGCTTCGCGGATTTCGTCAGGATTACGAGCAGAATTGCGCTGGTCGAACATGCGCGCACGCATTTCTTCAGCGTTCTGGGCAATCTCCGGCGGGATGACGAGCGTGTCGAACATCGGGCTGCGTTCGATTGATGTAATGGACGCTTTGGACCAGACGCCAGCAAAGCTCGGCGTGCCGTCTTCCATGCGTGGCGGTTCATAATTCGGGTCCCAAGGAGCTGGTCCGTCCTGAGCGGCGGCACCAGACATGCCGATCGCGATGAAACTTATGGTCGCCGTGAGGCATTTGGTCAGGCGTGATGTCATTGCTGTTTTTCCCCGGGCTATGACGTTTTTATTCTTGAGGCAGGTCGCTCGTTCAGCTGGTATAATACTGACGACCGGCAGCTTGTTTGGTTTAATTCGTGGTCTCACCGTTTTCGGCAGCTTCACGTGCGAGGGCTTCCTCACGGCGGGCTCCACCTAAAATGCCCGGCAGAGAGTAATTTCCTTCATGGCAGGCATATTCGTAGATCGGGCCTTCAGCCGCCCAGAGCGGCATCTCGGCACGCCATGGCTGGGTGTAAAGATCCGGATCAGTGACGGTGAATTCGTAGAAGATCACATCGTCTGCTACGCGCGTGAAACGTTCTTCAACAACAGTGTCTTCCTCGACATAGAGGCGGTGGCGGATTGCCCCGCGGATAAGGTTTCCAGGATGGAAGTTGGTCGTTTCAACGACAAGCGTATCACCTTCCCAGTGTCCGACGGAATCGCCAAGCCATTGATGCATTTCAGGCGCGCGGTGTTCTTCATTCAGCCGCACCATACGTGCATTGTGGTTCATCTCGACAAGAATGGAGACGACATCTTCGGTCTGATAGAACTGGACATGGTTGTTATAGAGCACGTTCAACATTGGCGCGCCGCCCGTAGAGCCGAAGCCTACTGTGCAACGTTCACCAGCTGAGCGTACTTCAGGGTCATCAAAGCTGCGTTGGCTCATGGCATCTGCCATTGCCGCGCGGCCTTCCTCTGAATACGGGACCTTGCCATCTGCAGGATCAACGATCCATGAGGAGCGGTATTCGCCGTTAACAACGCCGATCCGGTCGCCCATATCCATCCAGAATGTATTGTACCCGCCAACATCCTGACCGGCTTCCGGTGCAGGTGCATCGGGATCGGTCGGGCCCTGGCTGGCTTCCATCGCCATAGCCTGACCGTTCTCGATCGCCCGCGCGACGGCTGGCGCAATCATCAGGTCGGCAAATTGCGGTGTGCGCTCCAGTACGGTGAGTGACGCTTTAGACCAGACACCAGCAAAGCTTGGTGTGCCGTCTGCCATGCGAGGCGGTTCGTAATTCGGGTCCCACGCCTCTGGCGCGTCCTGTGCTGAAGCGGTGGCTGCGCCAGTTACCGTCATCACGGTAAGCGCAGTCGCTGCGGCTAGTTTCTTTAATGCCGATTGCACGACATATCCTCCCTAACTCGTGTCGAACGGGCCAACCTCATTATTCGGGTCAGCTCTGTTCATAGCGTCCGGCGAATTATTCGCCGCCGCTGTTCTCGCTCGCAGCTTCGCGGGCGAGAGCTTCCTGGCGACGCGCGCCAGCAAGAATGCCTGGAAGAGAATAATTCCCTTCATGACAGGCGTATTCGTAGATTGGGCCTTCAGCCGCCCATAGTGGCATTTCAGCCGACCATGGCTGGGTGAACAAATCCGGGTCTGTCACTGTGAACTCATAATGGATGACGTCGTCAGACACGCGGGTGAAGCGTTCCTCGACAAGAGAATCCGGCTGCAGATACAGATAGTGGCGGATGGCGGAGCGAACCGAGTTCTGCGGATGGAAATTGGTGGTTTCCACAACAAGCGTGTCGCCTTCCCAGTGGCCGATGGAATCGCCAAGCCATGTGCGCATTTCCGGATCGCGGTGCTCCGTGTTCATCCGGATAATGCGGGCGTTATGGTTCATTTCCGCCAGAATGCGGATTGTATCCCCATCCTGAAAGAACTGGACGTGGTTATTGTAGAGCACGTTCAGCATTGGCGGCGTGCCAGTAGAGCCAAAGCCGACGGAGCAACGCTCGCCCGCCATGCGGATTTCCGGATCGTCAAAGTTTTCACGCGCTTCCTGACGCGCAGAAAAAGCCTCTTCGCGGCCCGCTTCAGTGTACGGAATTTGTCCGTCAGCCGGGTCGACAATCCAGGACGAGCGATACTCGCCATCAATCACGCCCAGCGCGGTGCCGGGGTCGGTCCAGAAGGCGTTATAGCCGCCAACATTCTGGCCCGCTTCCGGGGCTTCCAGCTCGTTCGGGTCGCGTGGGGCGTTAGCTGCTTCGGTCGCTGCGGCACGGCCCTGCTCAATGCGCTGGGCAATCGCCGGCGGAATGACAAGATCACTGAATTGCGGGCTGCGCTCAAGCACAGTGAGAGATGCTTTTGACCAGATGCCGGCAAAGCTTGGCGTGCCGTCTTCCATGCGGGGCGGCTCATAGGTCGGGTCCCATGCAGGCGGCGCGTCCTGTGCGGAGGCAGCCAGCGCCATCGCGCTTACAAGCATGGAAATGGCGCCCTTAGAAACCAGGTTCTTTAACGGTGATGTCATGTCGCGCTCCCTAAATTGGTTATTATAGTCTGAGATGCGCGGTGCGCGTTGATAAAACGCGCACCGGTGTGGTCATCTCTGAAAGCGGCAGGTCTATTCCCCGCCACCTCCGTTAGCAGCAGCTTCCGCTGCCAGACGTTCTTCGCGTCGTGCGCCCGCCAGAATACCCGGCAGAGAGTAGTTGCCTTCATGGCAGGCATACTCATAGATCGGGCCTTCAGCCGCCCAGATCGGCATCTCGCCGCGCCATGGCTGTGTGAACAGATCCGGGTCAGTCACGGTGAACTCGTAATGGATCACTTCGTCAGATACGCGTGTGAAGCGCTCTTCTACGACTGTATCCGGTTCGAAATACAGCTCGTGACGAATAGCCGTGCGAATAGAGTTATCCGGGTGGAAATTGGTCGTTTCCACGACGAGCGTATCGCCTTCCCAGTGTCCAATCGAATCGCCAAGCCATTCACGCATTTCCGGACCACGGTGTTCCGCATTCATGCGGATCATGCGAGCATTGTGGTTCATTTCTGCGAGAATAACGATCAGGTCTTCCTGTTGGAAGAACTGAATATGGTTGTTGTAAAGCACGTTCAGCATAGGCGGTGCGCCTGTAGAGCCGAAACCGACTGTGCAACGTTCGCCTGCAGAGCGGACTTCCGGATCAGAGAAGCTGTTACGCATGTTTGAAATGGCGTTTTCGGCTTCTTCACGGGCTGCGTCTGTATAAGGGATCTGGCCGTCGGCCGGATCGACAATCCAAGATGAGCGATATTCGCCGTCAATGACGCCGAGTGCATTGCCCGGGTCCATCCAGAAACGGTTATAGCCGCCCACGCCAGCGCCGCCCGCTTCAGGTGCCTGACGGATTTCGTCAGGGTCGCGCGCTGCATTGGCGCGCTCTGTCGCTGCGGCGTTGCCGGACTCGATCGCTTGCGCCATGGCAGGCGGGATCACGAGATCGGAGAACTGGCGTCCGCGTGTCAGAACGGTAAGGGATGCCTTCGACCACACACCGGCAAAGCTTGGTGTGCCATCTTCCATGCGTGGCGGTTCATAGTCCGGATCCCATGGGGCCGGACCATCCTGAGCCATCGCACCCGGCATGGCAGCGAGAAGTCCCGCTACCGCCGAGGCTGTGAGAAGTTTGAGCGCTTTCATTAGTCAAGCGGCTCCCGGCGCAGGTGGCCGTGAAGAAGTTCTTCAACAAATTCAACGCAGTTGAATTCGAGGATCTGAGCGTCTTCTTCGATCTGGCGGTAGAGCACCATGGAGATTTCCCAAGGCTCTGTGTAGGTTTCCGGCTCGACGATCGTCGCTGTGTAGCGAATGTGATTGTCGTCAATACGGGAATAACGCTCTGTGACTTCTGCGCCGTATGGCAGGAAGTTGCCTGCGCGGTCGAGCCATGTCTGACCGTTCTGGTATTTGACTTCGATTACAAAGTCATCGCCGTCCCAGTAACCATAGTTCTGACCCATCCAGCTATCGACCGGCGCTTCGCCCGGATCTTCGCCAAGGAAGACGTTACGAACTGCGCCAGCATATTCGTAAGCCATCAGCATCTGGCCCTGTTCCTCATTCATGATGATCTGGAACGGGAATGGCATATAGTTCGCGCGCGGAACGCCCGGCTGGTAGCATTTGATATTCGGGTCGCGATCAATCCAGTTTTCAAAATTCGCATCGCGGCGCTCGAGTGCGTCCGCTGTATATGGAATGTCGCCCGTGCTTACGACGCTTTCGCCCGCTGGAACCGCGCCAATGGCGCCCAGTGCGACAACGCGGCTATCAGGCAGAGGGCCGTATGGACCTTCACGCAATTGCATAGCATGGCGTGCATGGTGTGCTTCCAGGTCGTAGTAAGCGCGATTGTTGACGCGCCAGACGCCGTTCAGGTCTGGACGAGCGCTTTCTTCAGCAACAGCTGGTGCCGCCGCGGTTGTTGTCGCTGTACCGGTTGATTGCGCAGTCGCGCAGCCGGCCAGCAGCGCCATCGCTGCAGCGGCTGAAAACAAAGCCTTCATGTATATCCTCCCGCGAAAGGCATTTTTGCCTTTCTGACTCCTCACTTAAGTTGGCAGCTGGCGGCGCTTTTGCGCACTCTGCCAGCCTGCCATTGAATTTGTGATACTTAACTACACGAATGTCAAGTTAGGTAAATTTACCAGCTGGCTGATTACTCGACCAGAGCGCCATAGACGGCTTCACGGCTCGCACCGCGCGGGTCAAACTGCGATTCAGGATCGCCTGCGAACAGCTGGATCATGCCGATGAAATAGAGGTCATTGGCAGGGTCGATCCAGAACCATGTTCCGGCAGCACCGCCCCAGTAATATGTGCCGGGGCCTTGTCCTGTACCTGTGGCGGACGGGTCCATAACGATGCCGAAATCAAGACCGAAGCCATGGCCTTCAGCGCCTGTTGCGCGCCCCGCATTGCCGTTGGACCAGAGCTCCATGTCCGGACCGAGTACGTTTGTGCGCATCAGCTCGACAGTATCTTCGCGGATAATGCGGTGGCCGTTCAGTTCGCCGCCATTGAGCATCATCTGACAGAAATTCTTATAGTCATCGAGTGTCGAGACGAGGCCGCCGCCACCGGATTCCATAGGTACCGTATCTTCACGGAAACGCGTTTCGAGCGTCGGGACAGTTACCAGTCGATCATATTCCTGACTGAAGGTGAAAACATCAGACAGGCGGTCATAATCGGCTTCCGGAACGAAGAAGCCGGTATCGTCCATGCCAAGTGGTGTGAAGATGTTTTCGTCGAGGAATTCGCCAAAGCTCTGGCCTGAAAGCTTCTCTACAATGTAGCCCTGCACATCGACAGCGGCGCTGTAATACCAGTCATCGCCCGGCTGGAAGAGCAGGGGAACGTCAGCGATCGCATCAATGAAGGAGTCCAGATCCGGCTCTCGCAGAATGCGGCGCTCGCGGAAGGCTTCATTCGCGATATCCGTGCCGCCCAGACCGTAGGCAAAACCTGCCTGATGGCTCATGACTTCGCGCATGGTTGGCGGGCGGTTCGCATCAACCAGACGCGGTGTGCCGTCTTCATTCATACCGTCCAGAACGCGAAGATTTTCAAATTCCGGAATGTACTCAGTGACCGGATCGTCGAGGTCCCACAGGCCCTGTTCCCACAGCATCATCATGGCAACGCCGGTTATCGGCTTGGACATGGAGTAGATGCGGTAAATCGTATCTTCCTGAATCGGCGCGTTCGTTTGAGTTGAGGCGAGACCGAAGTAATTGCGTGCGATTTCTTCTTCGCCGGATACCAGAAGATAAGACAGGCCGATGACTTCGCCGGACTCAACCGCCTGACGCATGGCGTCGTCCAGGTTTTGAAGGCCTTCTGCAGAAAAGCGGCTTTCATGGATTTCGGTTTGTTCAACAGCGGCTGGCGCGGATTCCGAACTTGTCGGATTACATGCGCCAAGCGCAAGCAGCGCGGCAAAACATGCGCCAGCGATCAGCTTTGGGCGCAGTAAGCCCGTCGTCTCGGTTGTGTTCAAGGTATCCTCCCACGGATTATGTTCTCTCTTTAATAGAGTGAACTATGCATAATCGCGGGAGGTGTGCCAGTGATTTTAAACGCGCTCAGGCCGGTGTGGATTCAGCGCTTACTTTCTCCGGAGCTTTCGCGGGTGCTTTCACCAGATCGGAGAACATTTCAGTGACGGTATCGATAACCTGCAGTGTTTCAGCTTTCAGGTCTGTATCATGGTCTTTGAAGTTCATTCGGACATAGTGGTTGCCCGACATGAGCATGCCGGCAACGAGGCGCGGTGTTGTCACGCCTTCAAACGGCATGCCGAAATCTTTCGCCAGATGTTTGGTTAGAAGATCTTCATACTCGCCACGGATCGCGAGTGTCGCGCCCATAATAGTTGGCGTTGAATAGCTCATGCGAAGGTGGGACCGAAATGCCTCGGCGTCTTCCAGAAGCGTATCAACGGTTTCGGACATCCAGTTGCGCCAGAACGCAAATGTGCTTTGAGACGCGTCGCGCTTGCTGATCGCTTCTTCGAAAAGGCGCAGCCAGTATTCATCGCCTGCTTTTGCGAGATCCTGTTTCGTGCCGAAGTGACGGTAAAGTGTCTGGACGTGCAGGCCAGCTGCTTCCGCGACTTCTTCGAGTGTCGTGTTGTCGTAACCTTTGGTCAGAAACAGGTGGCGGGCAGACCTGACGAGTTTCAGGCGCGTCTCCATTTTCCGTTTCGTACGCAATGGAAATTTCGTCGTCATGTCTTTCGTCCGTCTTTCTTTCTTGTCCCAGTTGGTTCGGGTTCGTTTTTTATAACGAGCCCGATACATTCCATGCCGAGACTCAAGCAAGGCATATGATCACAGCATATAAGTGATTAAAAGCTCGCAAACCTCATACTTTTATCGGATTTCGCTATAAAAAAGCTTAAAAAATGCCCATGAACGCTGTCGTTCTCACTTGGAACACAGATTTTCCGGGTGAGCTATGCAGGATTGTGTCGCACCTATGCAGGTCGTGCTATGCGCAATTTTGCCAGAAAAAGAGGCGGTCGGAAACCGACCGCCTTCAGGTCTTCTGGGAAAGAAAAGACAGACTCTCAACCCTTGCACAGGGGAAAAAGAGACTGACCTCGGAGCGCCGGAAGCCGGCTCTCCTACGAGACGGCAATACAAGGGAATGCCGCGTCGTTTGTTTTGAGGCGGATACTACACAGGCAGGCACCGCGCTCAATTCTGTCGTGGAAGAGTTTGTCGCTGTTCGATTTATTCGAACGCGCCTTGCTGCACTCCCCCAAATGCAAGCCTCGTAAAACGGCCCCGTCGGGCGATTTCATGATAGGCTCACTACATCTTTAGTGCAGGCTATTAAACGCGTACAGTTTCGTGATCAACTCACTAATTGCAGAAAAAATACTAAAGCATGCCGCAGCGTAAGCGCTGACGCGTTTTCAAACGCCGCTGCACGATAAACGGGCGGTGCTTTGTTTCTGCATTTGAGGGGGTTCAGGCGCGTGCTTTGTTCTTCAGGCGCTTCTGAATGTACATGGCTTCGTCGGCGCGCTCGATGAAGTGCTCCGGTGTTTCACCGCGTTCCCAGACAGCAACACCGCATGAGACATCGAGTGTCATGGCAGCACTTGCTTCGCCAAATTCCATCTCTTTGAGGTCATCAGAAAAGAAACCCGCCTTCTGGGCGGCTTGCTCTTCTTCTGCGTTAAGAAGGAGTACAGCGAACTCGTCTCCGCCCATGCGGCCGACGAGGTCGGACTGGCGAACATGCTTCTTAATGATGGAGACAAAGGATTTTAGCGCCATGTCGCCGGTCGAGTGACCAAGAGAGTCATTGAGCGCTTTAAAGTAATCCAGGTCCATATAGACGAGACAGACGGTGGTGCCGTAGCGCTCACAGAAGGAAATCTGTTTAGCAAGCTCACGCATGAAAGCGCGGCGGTTATATACCGGCAAAAGCGGGTCGTGGTCAGCAATGTCGCGCGCCTGATCCAGCGCAGCGTTTAGCGATTGGACGGTTTCGAGAAGATTCTGGCGCTCGGTCATAAGACCAACCAGCATGTGGAGCTGGTTTGGCGTGAGGTCGTCTACCGACCAGCCGGACGCATTGAGAAATGTGTTGAGCGACGCGCGAACGGAATCGGACGTGCGATCATTGTTTCCCCCGCCCGGATAGAGCTGGAGAACCTTTCCTGATGTCCAATTCTGATGACCCGAAGGCGTGTCAGACATTAAATCATTCCTCGCAATTCTATTAAGAATGCGCTGAATGGCTTAGTGGACGGTTAACGATAGGCGATTTTTTCTTTAAAAAACCGGAAGGAAACCGCGCAATTGCAGAGGGTCTTGCCAGCGGGAACAAAATCCATAAGTTGTCCCTTTGCCGGAGCACACCCGCTATGACAACCACGCCTCAGGTTGGGATTATTATGGGCAGTCAGTCTGACTGGCCGGTTCTCTCCGCCGCCCATGATATGCTTGAATCCCTTGGTGTTGCACATGAGTGCAAGATCGTGTCTGCCCACCGTACGCCAGACCGTATGTTTACCTATGCACGCGAAGCCGAGGCGCGCGGTGTTCAGGTGATTATCGCCGGTGCAGGCGGGGCAGCCCACCTTCCAGGCATGGTCGCGGCGCTGACCCATTTGCCAGTGTTTGGCGTTCCAATGGAAAGCAAAGCGCTCAAAGGCATGGATAGCCTTCTGTCTATTGTTCAGATGCCGAAGGGTGTTCCTGTTGGCACGTTGGCGATTGGCGGCGCAGGCGCTGCGAACGCTGCTTTGTTGGCGGCGTCTGTTGTCGCGCTTCATGATGAAGACGTACGTGCACGCCTGATTGCGTTCCGCGAAGAGCAAAGCGCCGCGGTGACAGAGGAACCGGTAGACCAATGACACCTTTACCCGTCGGCTCGGTGATTGGAATTCTGGGCGACGGTCAGCTTGGCCGGATGCTTGCCACCGAGGCGGCCCGGCTCGGCTTTGATGTTGTTGTGTTTGGACAGGATGAGGATAGTCCTGCGCGACGTGTCGCGTCACATTCGATTATCGCAGACTACACTGATCGTGACGCGCTTGCGGAGTTATCTGTCCGTTGCGATCTGATCACGCTGGAATTTGAGAACGTGCCTGTTGAGGCGCTGCAAATCCTTGAGGACATGGGCGTTACCGTTTGCCCGGGCCAGACTTCTCTTAAAATCTGTCAGGACCGCCATCTGGAAAAGTCTTTCTCACGCGATGCGGGCGTGATGACGGCAGATTATCACGTAGTAAACACCGTTGATGAGGCGATTACGGCGTTTGAGGCGCTCGGCGGAAACGGCATTCTGAAAACACGCCGCGACGGATATGACGGGCATGGCCAGCGTCGGCTGAAGCCTGAAGACAGTCCGGTTCAGGCGTTTGAAGATTTACGTGAAGCGCCATGCGTGTTCGAGGCGCTCGTCCCTTTCGCCGGAGAAATGTCTGTCATCGTGGCGCGCCGCGTCGATGGTAAAATGGCAACGTTCGAGCCTGCCGAGAATATTCATAAGAACGGTATTCTCCACATCTCACGTGCGCCGTCGCGTTATGCCGAAGAGACAAAACAGGCTGCTATCGAGGCGGCAAAAAATCTCGCAGAGGCGCTCGGCCATGTGGGTGTCATGGCGTGTGAATTCTTCGTTCTGGAGTCGGGCGAGATCCTTCTCAATGAGATCGCGCCGCGCGTCCATAATTCAGGCCATTGGACACCGGAAGCCTGCATCACCGGTCAGTTCGAGCAGCATATCCGCGCTATTGCGGGCTGGCCGCTTGGTAGTACAGACCGTCTCATGGATGTTGAGATGGAGAATCTGCTCGGTGACGATGTGATGAAGGCTTATGGATCAGCTGGTCCGGGCGATATGATCACGCTCTATGGCAAGCGGGAAATGCGCGCCGGCCGGAAAATGGGCCATATCGTCAAGAAGCTCTAAAGCTTCGAAAACCCCGGATCATCAAACATTGGGCCCCAGCCGCGTTCTCTGAACCATTTGGTGATGATGTATTTCTCGCCCTGACGCGGCTTCATGCCATGGTGCAGGGTGAAAGGGTTCACGCTGCCATCGGCATTGAGGTTGTTCCAGATAACGGCCATGCCCTGTTTCGGGCGGAACAGTTTTTCCAGTCTCGGAAACCGCGTCGCGCCGCCTTCCGGCGTGGAATTCAGATAGATCATAAAGGTCCAGGTGCGCTGGCCGCGTTCTGCCGTATTCGGTTCGAATTCTTTGGTTCTTGGTTCGAAATAATCGGTGTGAGATTTGAACTCCTGACCGATCTCGTACTTCTGGCCCTGCGTTGGCTCCGAATAGCTCCAGTGAATGCCAAGGCCCTCGGCCGTCTTGCGATCGAGCATAAAGACATGCGGATCAGCAATATCGCCCAAATCGCACGTGGACGACGTGCGGACATATTTATCGCCGCGCGTGTCTGTAACCTCTGACGGGCGCAAATGCTGGTTGATGACGTCGATCGTCTTCTCGCACTCGTCCGGTGTCAGGAAATTTTCCCAACTGAAAACCTGCGCCTTACGGGATGCGATTTTCTTCAGCCCGGCTGTTTCTGTGAACTTTCTGGTGATCGCGCAATTGGCGAGCGCTTCGTAGTCGACCGGAGCAGTGGGTTCGAGCGCGCGGTCAAAAACGCGTGCAATCTCGCCCTCTGGCACAAGCTGCTTTGACATCTCTGCTTTCAGCATGGACGGAGAAACCCCGCGATGGAGGTTTGTCCAGACCCAGCTGGTCCACTCATTAAGCTTGGCTTCTGTAAGCATGGCGTCTCGTGCAGTGTTTGCTCTGCTACTTTATGGCTTACGCGCTGGTCAGAATGCAACCAACTCTACACATAGGTGAGACCGGGCATTATCTCTGATATTCGTCAGGCGCAAACTTATGCCTCAGTGACTGGACAAACGCTTTGCGTCTTGAAAGAAGAGCGCGTGAATTTTTCTCTTATGGGTAAAAAAGACTTATGACTGGCAAAACGCTCTACGACAAAATCTGGGATGCACATCTGGTGGATGAAACTCCGGATGGTGATGCGCTGCTATTCATCGATCTTCACCTTATCCATGAGGTAACGACGCCTCAGGCGTTTGCGGGCCTTAAATCTGCAGGCCGCAATGTGCGCCGCCCTGACCTGACGCTCGCTGTCGCGGACCACAACACGCCGACAGAAAATCAGGCGGCAGGCATTGATGGTGTCACAGACCCGGAAGCGAAGAACCAGCTCGCAACGCTTTCACGTAATGTGAAAGAGTATGGCATCGAGTTCTTCCCGATGGGCGACATCCGTAATGGTATCGTTCACGTCGTCGGGCCGGAGCAGGGGCGTACTCAGCCGGGGCTCACGATCGTTTGCGGTGACAGCCACACCTCCACGCACGGCGCGTTTGGCGCGCTGGCGCACGGCATTGGTACATCCGAAGTTGAGCACGTTCTGGCGACTCAGACTCTGCGCGCCCGCAAGATGAAGAATTTGGCTGTGCGTGTGAATGGTGAACTTCAGGAAGGTGTGACGGCGAAAGATATCGCGCTTCACCTGATTGGAATGATCGGCACAGCGGGCGGAACAGGCTGCGTTATTGAGTTCATGGGTGACGCAATTCGCGGGCTCGATATGGAGGGCCGTATGACCCTCTGTAACCTCTCGATCGAAGGCGGTGCACGTGCTGGCCTCGTGGCGCCAGATGAGGTCACGTTTGAATATATGAAGGGTCGTCCTGCTGCGCCAAAAGGCGGCGCTTGGGAAATGGCGCTTGCGCACTGGAAAACGCTCTTCTCTGATGATGATGCCCAATGGGATCATGTGATTGAGATTAATGCTGCCGACATTCCGCCAACTGTCACCTGGGGCACAAGCCCTGAGCAGGCTCTGCCTTTGTCTGCGAGCATTCCTGCGCCGGAAGATTTTGATGATCCTATCAAGAAAGAGGCTGCGACCCGCGCGATCAAATATATGGGCCTCACACCGGGTGAACCGATTTCGGGCCTGAAGATCGACCGTGTCTTTATTGGATCCTGTACAAACTCCCGCCTCGCGGACCTGCGTGCTGCGGCGAAAGAAGTTGAAGGCAAGACCATTGCCGAGGGCGTGCGCGCCATGGTGGTCCCGGGTTCCGGTCTCGTGCGCGCGGCAGCCGAAGAAGAAGGTCTCGACGAGATCTTCACAGCGGCTGGCTTTGAATGGCGTGAGCCGGGCTGTTCTATGTGCCTTGGTATGAACCCTGATACGCTGGAGCCGGGCGAGCGTTGCGCGTCGACCTCCAACCGGAATTTTGAGGGCCGTCAGGGCCGCGATGGCCGTACGCACCTTGTCAGCCCACGCATTGCTGCGCGCGCAGCTCTGTCTGGAACGCTTGGCGGAGAATAACCGCTTCGCCAGCCATTTCTGTTCTTTCGCAACGCCGCGAACGCATCCATGATTCCCGATGTGAAATCATTGGAGCGCCCTCATGTCTGATACAAAGAACTGGTCACCATCCTACACGGCATGGAAGCTGATGGAGACGATTCTGGATGGTAAGAATCTCAAGCCGACCGATCTCGGTAAAGAGCTGCTTCTGGACCTTTACTCGGACTGCGTGAACTCGGTCGGGGGTGACTATGTCGCCGATATCGAAGATATCGACCATGAACTCGAGGCCGAGGACTTCGAAGACGATCTCGACGAGGACGATTAATCACGCTTAACTACACGCGAATGTGTAGTTGTCGTCATTTCTGTTTATCGATAAAAATCTACAAATGTGATTTGACTTACCCTATTAAAGTCTGACCGAGACAATTTGTGGAGGCTGGCCATGTCAGCGACTAAAACGATCCTTCTGGTAGATGACGATGAGGATTTGCGCGGCGCTCTGAAAGAGCAGTTCGAGCTTTATGATACATTTTCTATTATCGAGGCGGCGAATGCTGCCGACGGTATTTCGGCCGCGAAAACCGGCCGTGTAGACCTTATCCTTCTGGATGTTGAGCTTCCGGATATGGATGGACGCGATGCGTGCAAGCTGATGCGCCGTGATGGTATTCGTGCCCCGGTGATTATGCTCACGGGTCAGACAACGGATGCCGATACCATTCTGGGCCTCGACTCTGGCGCGAATGACTACGTCAATAAGCCGTTCAAATTCTCCGTTCTTCTGGCGCGTGTGCGTGCGCACCTGCGCAGCTTTGAGCAGAGTGAAGACGCGATCTTCCAGGTCGGTCCGTATGAGTTCCGCCCGAGCACCAAGCTGCTGACAGACAGCGAGGGCCGCAAAGTTCGTCTCACGGAAAAAGAAACCAACATTCTGAAGTATCTCTATCGTTCCAGCGGCAAGCCGGTTGGTCGTGAAGAGCTGCTCTCTGAGGTTTGGGGCTACAATTCCAATGTCACTACCCATACATTGGAGACTCACATTTACCGGTTGCGGCAGAAGATCGAGCCGGACCCGGCCAATTCCAGACTTCTTCTGACCGAGACAGGCGGGTATCGCCTGCAGGCATAGCAGGTGAGCCCTAAATGACCCGACAGAAATCCCTTCCGGCGACATATGTGATCATCGCGGCGAACGTGATCATCTCGCTCGCCGGATTTGCCAGCCCCTATGTCTTTGGCATGGGACTGCTGCATGTCGGGGCGGTTATGGACGGGCAGATCTGGCGTCTTCTGACGTCAGGCTTTTTACATCTGAACTTCACCCATCTGCTATTCAATATGTTCACGCTCTTCTTCTTCGGCCCTGCGCTGGAGAGTGACCGCTTTCTTGGCCGGCGTGGCTTTCTGATTTTGTATTTCGTGTCCCTTCTGGTGGGCAGTGGATATGCTGTCTGGGCTAATCTGGGTGATGTGAATTACGCGGCTGTTGGCGCGTCGGGCGCGGTATCTGGCGTGATGATCGGCGTCAGCTTGTTCGCGCCGTTTATGATGATCCTCATTTTCGGAATCATTCCGGTCCCTGCCATTCTCTATGCGGTCGGCTTTATCGGGTTCTCGACCTTTGCCATCCGGTCCGGCTCGTTTGGCGGTGTTGGTCATGAGGCGCACCTTGCGGGCGCGCTGGCGGGACTGGTTGTTGTTGCGGTGATGCGTCCCGATGTGTTCTTCGAGCTCTGGCGTCAGGTGAAAGCACGTTTCGCCGGGCGCTGATTTGCCAGTTGAAAATCATCGCGTAAAACCGTCCTCAAATTGTGGGAGGGCGAAATGGCGACACCTGAAGAAATGGCGGCAACTATGATTGCCAATATGCCGGAAAAGACCGGCAAGGCTATGGAAGACTGGCTAAAGATTGTATCCGGGTCCGGTCTGGAAAAGCATGGCGCAATCGTCAAGCTACTTAAAACCGATCATGGTATGACGCACGGCTTTGCCAATCTGGTTGCGCATACGGCGCTCAAATCTGCAGCCTCAACAACAGATGAGTCGTCTGATGATCTGGTGGCGGCGCAATATTCCGGTGGGAAAGCTGACCTCAAACCAATTTATGATGCCGTAATCGCATATGTGCAGACGCTTGGCGGCGATGTCGAGATCGCGCCCAAGAAGGCGAGCGTGTCTCTGCGGCGTTCAAAGCAGTTTGCGCTCGTGACACCTGCAACTAAGACGCGGGTTGATCTTGGTATCAACATTAAAGGCAAAGCGCCGGAGGGGCGCCTTGAGGCCTCAAAGAGCGCCATGTGCACACATGTTGTGAAGCTCGCCGCGGCGGGCGAGCTCGACGATGAGGTGAAGGGCTGGCTGAAGGAGGCCTATTCAGCTGCCTGATCAGACGTTGAAGTGCATCTCGACAGGGGCGTGGTCCGATGGCTTCTCGCCGCCACGCTCGTCTGCGTGGATGCGATATGTGCCGGTCACGGCTTTTGGTTCAGCTGCAGCGTTCGCCCAGATGTGGTCCAGGCGGCGACCGCGATTTGAGGTCGCCCAATCCTTAGCGCGATAGCTCCACCAGCTATAGAGCTTTTCATTATCGCCATGCTCGCGGCGGGCAAGGTCGGTAAAGCTGCCTGCTTTGATGATGCGGGCCATAGCGTCGGTCTCAACCGGCGTGTGGCTGACGACCTTCAGAAGTTGTTTGTGTGACCAGACGTCATTTTGATGTGGCGCGATATTAAGGTCGCCAACCACGATAAGCGGCGTATTCGTATCGAACTCGCCATAAATACGTTCCATCCGGTCGAGGAATTCGAGCTTGTGCGCGAATTTTTCATTGATCACCGGGTCGGCTTCATCACCGCCAGCGGGCAGGTAGATATTGTGAATGTCAAAGCCCGCAATTCGTGAGGCGACAATGCGGGCATGGCCGAGATTACAGAATTCCGGCGGTTCTAATTGTTCGATTGGCAGTTTGGAGACTGTCGCAACGCCATGGAGGCCTTTTTGCCCCGCAATGTGCATGTGCTTATAGCCAAGGTCTTCAAACACTTTGGTCGGGAACTGGCTTTCGCGGCATTTGATTTCCTGCAGGCAGAGCACGTCAGGTTTGTGTTGCTCAAGGAATGCAGAAACGCGCGGCGCGCGCAGGCGGACGGAATTGATATTCCAGGTGACAATCGACAAATCGCTCATGACTTCGTTTGGCCACGAGTCCGGTATGAAAACAAGATGGCAGATAAGAAATCACCCGGACCTTGGGGGAGGGTCCGGGTGATTGCGCTTCAAACGCGGCCGGCAGGGGAAAGACCGGCTTACGACTGACTAGCGGGGGGACAACGCAAAATTCAGTCAATCGCTTATGTGTTCAATGTGCCACATAAAAGAAAAATTTCAAATGAAAAATGAGTAACATCACAGGAGTGTCATTTTTGACACCATTTCTGTGTTCAGCTCGATTGGCGAATGAATTGCATCTGTTCGCCTATGACGCGCATTCTACCGACATATGGTGCCAATCTGGCACATTTCACACGCCAGCCAAGGCAGGATCAGTATAACCGTACTAAAGAGAGTGCGGAAACGACTGAGAGCCGTCGTCATCATGGCAATCGTCGCATGGGTGACCGTCGTCAGACTGATCGCCGTGCGCACGGCCGTCGTGCAACAGACCGTATGGCGCGTACCGACGCGCAGGTCTGGCTGACAGCAGACTTCAGTGCGCACCTGATCGGTCAGGCCTATGAAGCACCTGCCGATGCAAAGCGTGCCGCGAGCGCGTATACAAACTCAATGAAACCCGTTCAGTCCCGTCGTGGAGGGCTGATCTGATGCGTGTCCAGGACCCACTTCTACTTACGCATCGGATTGATCGA
Source organism: Ponticaulis sp. (assembly GCF_029210165.1). NCBI lineage: Bacteria > Pseudomonadati > Pseudomonadota > Alphaproteobacteria > Hyphomonadales > Hyphomonadaceae > Ponticaulis > Ponticaulis sp. The sequence continues at coordinate 705,100 of NZ_JARGNT010000001.1, read as the reverse complement.
AAAGCAGAGCCAGCCATTCTCAAGGGAAACGGACTGGCCTGGTTCTGCTTCGATCTTGCAGTGTTTGCGCTGATCATCCTCTTCTTCGCATAACAAAAAAGGCGCCCTGTTGAGGCGCCTTTTAAATTCTTAAAGCGAAATGATGGCTTAGCCGCCAAACCCTTCGCCGACCGCAAAGTCGCGTCGCGCAGAGACAATCGTCACAACCACACCTGCGAGCACATCGAGAAGCGTCGTCATCGTCAGGATGAAGAAGATGGATGTTGCGAAATTCTCGAACAGCAGGAATTCGACAAGGCACACAATGAACAGGATCATGGACACCGCATGGTTCATGATCGTCGCTGTGCCTGTGCTTGTGGATTTCAGGATCTCAACAAACAGGAAGACAAGGCTGATCAGAATGAGCAGGTCCCCACCCGTCATCGTCCAGACTGCGCCGGACACCATTGGCAGGCTCAGCATAGGTGCTTCGAGATTTGCCAGGATTGGCGCCGCTGCGCCCGCGTCGATCGGGCCGCTGCCGGTGAAGGCAAAGGCCATAATGTTGTAAATCACCACGGGTATGGTGAGCAGCGGGAAAATGCTGAATAGTGTCATCATAGGACCACCCCTCCGGTTCCGATTATTGCCGCCCCCGGCGGCAGCTCGCCGTTCTTCCATGCGGGCCGCAGCAAACATGGGCCCGAACATACCTGCCATTGTTAGCGCTCCTGCAAGGTTTCGTTAAGTGTAATTCTTACACTTCATCAACGCCTTCAGGAAGTCTACGGCGTGTCATCAGCCATGTGACGCCGCGAAGATCGGAGAATGCTGCCCAAAGACGACCGAAATTGGTGTATTTGGATGCACCATGTACACGGCCGCGATGGTTCACATCGACGAACTCAGCCGTGAAGCCTTCAGCGCGGATGATTGCTGGCATATAGCGGTGGATATGGTCGAAGTATGGAAGCCGCAGGAACACGTCGCGTTTGACGACTTTGATGCCGCAACCGGAGTCGTCGCATCCGTCTTTCAGGATTTTCTGGCGAATCTTGTTTGCAAAGCGGGAGCCGAAGCGTTTCCAGGCCGTATCCTGACGCTTTGCGCGTCGGCCCATCACCATGGCCAGCTTTTCCGGTGCATCAGGACGCGTCAGCGTGCGGTAAAGCTCTGGCAGGTCAGCGGGATCATTCTGTCCGTCACCATCCAGCGTGCCAACGATTGGCGCGCGTGCATGCATGACGCCAGTGCGGATCGCGCGGCTCTGACCGGCATTTTTGCGGTGGGTAAGGATACGAAGCTGCGGCACTTCTTTGCGAACCTCGATCAGCTCATCGAGAGTGGAATCGGTCGACGCATCATTCACAAACAGCATTTCATAAGCGCGGCCTTCAAGCGCACTGGCGATCTCTCGGACCAGATTGGCTGCGTTGCCCGCTTCGTTATGGACGGGAACCACCACACTCAGTTCAACGGCGTCAGACACTTCGTTCTCCTCAGTCTGCCTACAGCGCCCCTCATACCTGTTCATTTTACAAGAAGCGAGAGGCGACAATGCAGAGAAAAGGCGTTAAGTGAGAAAACTTGTTTGTCGGGGCCCTGAATTATGGATCGTTTTTCCGTTCTGGACCAGATTAGCCGGGGTGTTCGCGGCTATGTCCTTCTGTTTCTGCTGACCTTTATCGCAGCAGCGCCGGGTGTTTTTAATCTCGCGCCGTTAGATCGCGATGAATCGCGCTTTGCGCAGGCATCAAAACAGATGCTGGAAACGAGCGACTATCTGATCATTCGGAATCAGGATGAGCAGCGCAATAAAAAGCCGGCTGGTATCTACTGGTTGCAGGCCGCTTCGACCGCTGTGTTTTCATCGGCGGAGGCGCAGGAAATCTGGAGCTATCGCATCCCGTCATGGATTGCAGCGGCTCTTACGACGTCTCTGGTGTTCTGGGCCGGTATGCCGCTTGTCGGGCGGCGTGCAGCATTTCTGGGTGCAGCTTTGTTCGGAGCTGGGCTGCTCGTAACCACTGAGGCTCACATCGCTAAAACCGATGCGACGCTGTTGCTCGCCACGACGCTGGCGCTGGGCGCGTTGGCGCACCTGAAAATGGGGGCGGACAAACCAAAACGGCTTGCCCTTATATTCTGGTTTGCGATCGGTTTTGGGTTCCTGATCAAAGGGCCTGTGACGCCTATGGTCGCTCTGTTCGCGCTGGTGTTCTCAGCGCTTTCAGACCGGGGCTGGAAGGCGCCCGCAATGTTCTGCGCGGGGCTCGTCTTTGTGTTTCTCGATGCTTATGTACCGCTCGGTCCGTTAAGCGCCGCAGGTGGTATTCTCTTTAAGGTCATCGCAGCAGGGCTGATTGGCTTTAGCCTCGTTCAGGTCGTGCGAAGCGAATGGCGCAAGGATTATGTCCGCGCGCTGGCATGGTGGCCGGGGCCTGTTCTATTTGTGCTGATGGTGTTGCCATGGTTGGTCGCGATCCAGATGGCGACCGATGGCCAATTCCTCGCAGAAGCTCTGGGCAAGGATCTTGGCGATAAGGTTGGCGGCGCATCAGAAGGCCATTCCGGCCCGCCAGGATATCATCTTCTTTATCTGCTCACGCATTTCTTCCCAGCGACGCTGTTCCTCATTCCGGCGCTCTTCATTGGTGCAAAGGCTTCTAAAGAGGGCGCACCAGAGGCCAATGGGGTGAGCTTCCTTTGGGCGTGGCTCTTGCCGACATGGCTCATGTTTGAGGTGCTGCCGACCAAGCTCAGCCACTATGAGATGCCGGTCTATCCGGCGCTCGGCCTTCTGTGTGGATATGGCATTCTCAAGCTCATCGACGGGGCGCGCGCACCAATCGCGCGTTATGCGTCGCTAGTGATGTTCCTGCTCGGCGGCGGTCTTCTGGCGCTTATTGCCTCGCCTGTTGGTGTCGATATCTTTATGTCCGAAGGGGCGGGTGACTATCGTTTCTCGGACGCCGCGCTGGTGCTGGAGAGCTGGGAGACGACGAACGTCATCATTTGGCCGCTTATTTTCATTGTTGCGGGTCTGTTGCTCTCGGCATTTTATTTTGTCGTGCGGCGCTATCAGTTTGCTGTGGTGTGCGCGGTGGCCGCTAGTCTGTTTCTTGGCTGGCATATCCGCACAACCTTCCTGCCGGAGCAAAACTGGCTGCAGGCGAGCGTTACCGCACGCGCTTCCCTTGAAGAGGCTTGCGCATCTGCGGGCATGGAAGAATGTGCCGGGCTTAGCGCATCGGATATTCAGATCATCGGTTTTGCAGAACCGAGCTTTGTGTTCGCGAACGGCACGGATGTTCAGATCGAACCGCATTCAAGCCGTGAATTACGCCCTTTGAGCGAGGCGAACTATTCAGCCTTCATCATCAATCTTGAGGATAGCGAGGCCGCCCGCGCCGTCGCGCCAGCTATTATGGCAGCAGCAGATGCCGAGGGGCGCTGCGTCTATCAGAGTGAGCTGCATCACGCGCTGAATTATTCAAATGGAAGTGCGGCGACATTCCAGGCCTTGCTCGTGGGACCGGAGGCTTGCCAACCATGACGCGCCGTATCGACATTGTTGAAGTGGGCCCGCGTGACGGGCTGCAGAATGACCCGTCAGACCTTACAACATCGCAGAAGCTGGAATTTATCGAGCGACTTGCCGAATGCGGTGTTCGCCGCATGGAGGCAGGTAGCTTTGTTTCGCCGAAGGCTGTGCCGAAAATGGCGGACAGTGACGATGTTTTTGCGGGCGTCGACCGAAAGACTGGCGTTCGTCATATCGCGCTCGCCATGAATGAGACGGGTGTGCGACGCGCGATTGAGGCAGAAGCTGACGAAATTAACTTTGTGCTCGTCGCCGGTGAGGGCTTTGGGCGTCGTAATCAGGGCATGAGCCCGCAGGAAAGTGCTGACAAGCTCGCAGCCTGCGCGCCCATCGTGCATGAGGCTAACATCCCGCTATCGGCCACCATTGCTGTCGCGTTTGGTGATCCGTTCGACGGCGATATTCGTGACGGCGTTGTTGGCGGACTGGCGGCTCAGGCTCAACGCGCTGGTGTCGCTGAGGTTGGAATCGCTGATACGATTGGTGTCGCTGATCCCTGGCTCGTTCGTGCACGGATTGAGGAAGTGCGCATGTATGCGCCAGATGTGTATCTGAGGGCTCACTTTCACGATACGCGGGGCACGGGGCTTGCGAATGTGTTCGCAGCGATCGAGGCCGAGGTCGACTCGATTGATGCAAGTTGTGGCGGAATTGGTGGCTGTCCGTTTGCGCCGGGTGCAACAGGAAATGTTGCGACGGAAGATGTCGTCTACATGCTGGAGCGAGCAGGGTTTGAAACAGGCATCGATCTTTCTAAACTCATTTCGGTATCGAAATGGCTGGAAGGCGTGCTCGGACACAGCGTGCCATCTGCGCTGCTAAAAGCTGGAAGCTTCCCTAGCGCTTAACTCTCAGATCGCGCAGAGCTTGCCGCGCCTGCATCAGGGACCGGATGACGGCCGAACGTACAACGAGCAGAGGCGCAAAGCCGTAAAAGCTCGCTTTCGCCATTAGTCGCCCGAACGCTGTATCTGCGTTCTTATGGAAATATCGCGTCAGGCCTTTGGCTTTGTTATACTCAACGAAGGTCGCCGATACCTGAGAGGTCGAGCCGTAGTGCATGGCCACAGCAAAAGGCGTGTACATGACCTGTCCGCCGGCTTCTGCGATGCGCCGGCAGAAATCGACATCCTCGACATGCAGGAAATAACCTTCGTCAAAGCCGTTTATACGGTCATAGTCGTCTGCAGAAATGTACATAAGCGCGCCTGAGACGACCGGCATTGGCACAGGTGTTTCCGGTTCTGGTTCATGCTCTTTGTGCATGTTGCGCAGTTGCGGGATAATGCGCTGGAATTTGTGCAGGCCGGTAAAGGTCGCGAGCGCGCGCGAAGGTGTCAGCATATCGCGCCGCGCGCCACGTTGTTCCTGCCCGGACGGATAGATCAGCTTGCCGCCTACAAGGCAGGGTTTTGCGCCCATCTGGCGAGCTTCTTCCAGCGCGGGCAGAGAGTGTACGCGAATGACTGCATCTGGATTGATGATCAGATAGCGCTCACCGGTGGCATGTCGCGCGCCGAGATTTACGGCAGCGGCAAAGCCGATATTGCCATGACCGCCTACGACTTCATATCGGCAATGCGAAGGCGGCTTGAACTGCGCCAGCCACTTGTTGTCTGCTTCCTTGTTGCCGTTGTTTACAACAATGATTTCAGTGACTTCCGTCTCCACACAGAGCGCGTTGATGCACTCTTTCAGCGCGGGACCTGATAAAAAGGTCACGACAACTGCTGAAACCGATGGGAAGCCTTCTGAATTCACTAGGCCGTAGCCTCCGGCGTCCTCGGAAGTGTACGGGACAGCGCATAAATGCCTGTACCGAGGAAGAGGAAGGTTGCCCAATAGGCATCATTCCACACGCTGTAGGAAATCGCAGAATAGACAAGCCCGCCGCCCCAGAGCGCAGCACCTGCAGCCATGATCTGTTTCGATGGAGACGACGTGCGCGCGAGGCGGTCGCCGAGCAACAGCGCGAAAGCAGAAATAAGGAGCGCGCCAATCAGGCCTGTCTCTGCCCAGATTTGAAGGGCGCCATTATGCGGATGTCCCGGCACAATACGGTAATCTACCTCGAGCCCGTTCGCACCGATGATCCGAATGGTTTCATCCCAGGTTTTGGAGGCTTCAACTCCCCAGCCGGTAATCGGTCGCTCTTTGATCTTCTCCAGCACATAGCTCCAGCTATCCAGGCGGGATTGGGAGGACATATTCGAGCCGTGAGAGACGGCGTTCAAAAGCAATTGCACAGCAAAAGGCATGGCCATAACCGCGACCGCCGTTGCAAGGCCCAGAAGACGGAAAATCTGGCGCCCAAAGAATGCAGTTGCGATAACCGTCGCGGCCACGGCACCAATTGCGAGCAAAGCTGCACCCGCATCAAAACCGTCGCGAGATGTGAGGGTGGCGAGGCCTAGCATCATTACTGTGCCGGCCGCCCATTTGATCGCTACACTCTTTACCGGAAGATATATCGCGGCGAGTGGCACCATGAGAACAGAGATATTCACAACTCGGATCATGTTCTGAAAGGCTGACGGAATATCTGTCATCTCGCCCGCGACCCGAAAAACCAGCTGGAATGTTAGCGCCCAAAGTGCCGTGAGCACGACCTGAATACTGAGCCCGATACGCACAGCGCGCGCGCCATGCTGATATTGTTTGTCACTGAGCTGGTGAAGCGCCCAGTAAGCAAAGGCGCAGATCAGGCTTGTGAGTGCAATACGAAGCCCCGGCGAAGAGATCGCATAATTGGAATTTTCAGGATCAAAGATGAACAGTCCGCTGGAAGCGCCCGGAGACCAGAAAGTGGAAGCAACGCACCAGATAATGAAAACGCCAAAGGCGATAACATCGCGAGACAACGCAGGGCGTTTTCTGAGTAAGACGAGGAGTGAAAGGATTGCGATAATGGCGAGTATCGGGGAGGCGCCTTGGACGCCGAGCGCCACATTGACCCACCACATCACCCAGGCAAATAGCCAGAACCAGACAGCTACCAGCATGCCTATACTCCCTACACTGCTGAAACTGTATGGCCGCGGCGCGCCGCGACCAACAGATTTCAGGTTTTATTATGTATTTTATTCGCGCAGATCGGGTGGGGTCGCTTCAGCAGGCAATCTGACCAATGCTTCATCAAGGCTCAGAACTTCCTGATTCTTGGTGCCAAACTGACGAAGGGCCACTTTGCGCTCTTCAGCTTCCTTGCGACCGACCACTGCGATGTAAGGGATTTTCTGGTGAGAATGCTCGCGGATCTTGTAGTTGATCTTCTCGTTCCGCATGTCCGTCTCGACGCGAAGCCCCGCTTTGCGGAACTCTTCAGCAACTTCTTCCGCATAGTCGTTGGACTCTTCGGAAATCGTCGCAACAACCACATGTGTCGGCGCGAGCCACATCGGGAACGCACCCGCGCAGTTCTCGATCAGGATACCGATGAAGCGTTCGAGCGAACCAAGGATCGCGCGGTGCAGCATGACCGGCTTGTGCTTGGCGCCGTCCTCACCGACATACTCCGCATTCAGACGGTCCGGCAGAACATAGTCCAGCTGGATCGTGCCGCATGTCCATTCACGACCGATTGCGTCTTTGACAATGAAGTCGAGCTTTGGTGCGTAGAACGCGCCGTCACCTTCTGCGATCACCGGTTCAACACCTGCTTTACGCGCAGCGTTCAGCATTTGTGTTTCGGCCTTGTCCCAGAACTCGTCAGACCCGGCGCGCGTCTCAGGACGGGTCGCCAGATTGATGTGGTGCGTCTCGAGGCCGAAGTCTGAGTGAATGGACTTCGCCAGCGTGATGAATTTCGCTGTCTCGTCTTCAATCTGGTCTTCGCGGCAGAAAATGTGAGCGTCATCCTGAGTGAAAGCGCGAACGCGCATCAGGCCGTGCAGCGCACCGGATGGCTCATACCGGTGACATGCGCCGAATTCGGCCATGCGAAGTGGCAGGTCGCGATAGGATTTCTGGCCCTGTTTGAAGATTTGTACGTGGCCCGGGCAGTTCATCGGCTTAAGAGACAGCACTTCTTCTTCGGCTGTTTCCGCAACGAACATGTTCTCGCGGTACTTGTCCCAGTGACCGGACTGTTCCCAGAACTTGCGATCCAGAACCTGCGGTGTGCGCACTTCTTCATAATCTGCTGCGTCGAGGCGACGGCGGACATAGTTCTCGACCTCATGCCAGAGCGTGAGACCTTTCTTGTGCCAGAACACCATGCCGCGACCTTCTTCCTGCATGTGGAAGAGATCGAGTTCGCGGCCGAGTTTTCGGTGGTCACGTTTTTCCGCTTCTTCAAGGCGTGTGAGATAGGCTTTCAGCTCTTTCTCGTTTGTCCACGCCGTGCCGTAAACGCGCTGAAGCATCTCGTTATTGCTGTCGCCGCGCCAGTAAGCGCCCGCGAGTTTCATCAGCTTGAAGGCTTTTGGCAGTTTGCCCGTGGAAGGCAGGTGCGGGCCACGGCAAAGGTCTGACCACTGATCAGCATGTCCGTAGAGCGTGATCTCTTCGCCCGGCGGAATGATGTCGTCGATGATCTGTGCTTTGTATTTCTCGCCGATCTCGTTGAAGTGCTTGATCGCAGCTTCTTTTTGCCAGACTTCACGTTCGATCGGCAGATTACGATCAACGATCTCTGCCATTTTGGCTTCGATCTTTTCAAAGTCGTCAGTCGAGAATGGTTCGTCGCGGGCGAAGTCGTAATAGAATCCGTCTTCGATCACGGGGCCGATTGTGACCTGAGTGCCGGGATAAAGTTCCTGAACGGCTTGTGCCAGAACGTGTGCTGCATCGTGGCGCACCAGCTCCAGTGCTTCTGGATCACGCTCTGTGACGATTGCCACTTCCGCATTGCCCGGCAGAGGGCGCTTCAAATCCCACAGCTCGCCATTTACCTTGGCAGCAAGCGCCTTTTTAGCGAGGGATTTGGAAATGGACTCAGCCACATCCATTGGGGATGCGCCGTCTTCGAATTCTTTTTTCGCGCCATCTGGCAGCGTAACTTCAAGCATGAGTTTGCTCTCTGATTAGTATCAAGGCTGTTTAACTGAACTTGGCTGCAAAACCACCCCCTTAGACCGGTATTTTTCGGCTACATAGCAGGGGCTAACGCGCCCCGGCGTGCAGCAGACATGGCACCGGGACGCGCGTTAAGTTCGCGTGGTTGTGGTTGTTGTTGGTGTCGTGCCGAAAGCGGGCAATTCGTCCGGTACCGGATCATAGCCGCTTGTGCCGCCTGGGCGGCAGCGCAGAAGGCGGCCGGCACCAAGGCGTGCGCCCTGAAGGAAGCCGTGTTTTGTCCAGGCTTCGGCAGCATATTCCGAACAGGTTGGCTCATGACGACAGCGTACGCCAAAGGCAAACAAAGCTGCAGAGAGCGTTGCTTTATAGCCGACCAGAAGCGCGCGCGGCGCCGGGGCGATATGGGCGTATTTGTGAGCCATGGAGCGGGCTGCTTAACAGAAACGGATGAACATGTCATGACATACACGAGTGAACGGGGCTGGGGACATCTGAATGATACTTGCGAGACGTCTTGCGTTGATTGTCGGTCTGATCAGCCTTTTGGTTGGTATCATTGCTATGAGCGTGATGTCTTATGAGTTGCTGTTTCCCGGACTTCAGCTGTTTACGACAGATTATGCGGAAAGTTCTCGGCTCGGTACTGATACCTGGATCCATTTTATTTCGGCGCATTACAGTGCGTTGATGGCGGCAATGCCATTGGCGATATTGGCCGGCGTTTGTATCTCTCAGCTGAAAATGCGCGTTGCGCCCGCTGTCTCGATCGGTATGTCGCTGGTGTCGTTGCTCCTGATTTTCGCGCCCGGCATTCTTGGTGTGACCGTGATCGGAGGTCGAGCATATCTGAACGAGGACCTGATGCTGGTCTGTCTCGCTGCTCTGTCGGCGAGCGTCTTCATCGCATGCGTTTGTCTGCTTATCCGGCGAAAGGTTTGTACCGTTTCGGTTATATATGCCGCCGTGGCTCTTTTGTTTCTGGCGGCTGCCGGGTTGCATTCGGTCGTCTTGCAAAACAGTGGCCCTGACGCAGCGCTGCTTGATACCGTCTATTTGTCAGCCGCGGAACATTCCGCATTCCTCGCGTTGCTCTTGCTGATGTTCTCGGTTCTTTCGGGATTGTCCGAACGTCCTTCAAATGCCGTCGAAACAGCGATTGCCTGCGTGCATGCTCTGTTTATCCTGGTCGTTGGAGGGAGCTGGTTGTACGTTTCGGCTGTGCTTGGCTTGAACGGTATGCCGCTTGGATACGCCGATTATGCATACGGCTTCAGACATTTTATGTTCATCAAGAGCGTGTCCGAGTTCGTATTGTTGGGTCTGATACTGGCGGGCTACATTTTCTGGATGATCAGAGGCTGGACTGTGAAAACAGTTGTGGATGAACGGCCCGATACTTTCTAGGCGGCTTCACGTTTTGCCAGCGCGTCTTCGATAGCCGCAACCGCTGCATCAAGGGCCAGAAGCGTCGACATATGACGCTGCGGATAATCGCGCACGCCTTCCAGATGGCGGAGCTCCCAGAAGCGCCCTTCAGGCGGTGGTCCGCCTTCTTTCAACATGGCGCGCATTTTATCGCGGGCTTCGTAAACTTCCTCGACGGATGCCCCAACGGCATGTTCGGAGAGCACGCTGAGCGTTGCCGCGCCAAGCGCGCAGGCCTTCGATTTAACGGCAATGCCTGCGATCATTTCGCCGTCATCTGAGAGATCGAGCTCGATCCAGATTTCCGACCCGCACACACGGCTCACCTTATGCGCCTTCCCATCAGGCGCATGAAGTTCACCGATATTCGGAATATCGGCTGCAAGCTCAAGAACGCGATTGTGATACAGATCACCAGACATACCCTTCAGTTGGCATTGCAAATCACGTTCGACAAGTGTTTTGTGCGCATATGCGAACACGCTGGCAGGGGGGACGAGCGGCTTGCGTAAACTTGCATTGATTACAGGTGCCTCGGCGGGCATTGGCCGTGCATTTGCGGAACGCTATGCAGCAGAAGGCTTTGACGTGGCGCTTGTTGCACGTCGGAGTGACCGTCTCGCTGACATTGCTGCGGATTTGAAATCCCGGTTTACTATCGAGACTCTGATAGTTGTGAGCGATCTGTCTGACCCGGACGCGCCAGAACGTATTCTTGAAGAGCTGTCGGGCGCGGGACGACATGTTGATGTTCTCATCAATAATGCCGGGTTCGGTTTGCCTGGCGTTTTCGCCGAAACCCGCTGGGAAGATCAGCGCAATTTCATCCAGCTTATGTTCACCGCGCCGTTGGAGTTCTGCCATCGCTTGCTGCCGGGCATGATCGAGCGCGGATATGGCCGGATTATCAATGTCGCATCACTGGTGAGCTTTCTGCCGGGAGGCGTGGGTCACACGCTTTATGGGCCGGTGAAGTCCGGTTTGATGCGGTTCTCTGAGTCTCTGAACGCTGAAACCGAAGGGACCGGCGTGCATGTGACTGCATTGTGCCCGGGTCTGACGCTCAGCGAGTTTCATGATGTAAATGGTCAGCGTGCACGGGTGTCCAAAACACCGGGCTTAATGTGGCAGACAGCTGACCGCGTCGTTGAGCTCGGTGTGCGAGCAGTTGAAAATAACCGCGCCGTGATTGTGACCGGCTTTGTAAACAAGTGCCTTGCGGTTCTCGGACAGGTTTTGCCGGGTGGCATTGCCCGCAGCCTAATGAAGGCGCAATCGGCAGACAGTAAAGGGGAGGGTGGTGCATGAGCGATGCAATACACTTCCGCATGCTGATTAACGAACGCGAGAACACTGTGTTGCGGTTGCCTAAAGGCATGCAGTTTGCGCCCTTCACCGCGTCCCGTCATGCGCGAGCGGGCCGAGAGCTTCTTAATGTGTCATTCCGTGATGGCGGCGGCGAAGTGCTCGCCTTCGAGGAATGGTGGGACATGCTCATCGAAGATGATGAGTATGACCCCGATCTTTGTTTCGTTATCGAAACGATAGAAACCGGCGAAGTCATTGCCTTTGCCCAATGCTGGGTGACGGGCTTTGTAAAGGATCTGGCCGTTCATCCGGAGCACCGCAGGCTGGGGATTGGCCGCTGTCTGATGGAGCGCATCTTTCACGAATTCGAACGCCGCAAAATTCCGAAAGTTGATCTGCGTGCGCGTAAGGATAATCCGAATGGGGCGCTGCAGTTTTACAAACGTCTCGGCATGTACATAGTACTTTAGGCCTGATCTTCCTCGTAGGTGAGATCGAGCCCGCGTCCCGGTGAGCCGACTAACTCCCAGAACAGCCCTTCAGGGCGATAGTCCAGCGTTACTTCACCTGAAAAGGCGCTCCGGCACATCTGGTTTATCACTGTAGTGCCGAAGCCTTTATGGTCAGGCTCGGTCACGGGCGGGCCGCCCTCTTCGTGCCAGTTGATACGAAGCCGCGGCGCGTCTTCACCGTCGCGATGTTCCAGCGACCAGTTCACATACACCTTGCCTTCGTCGGTAGACAGAGCGCCGTATTTGGAGGCGTTGGTCGACAATTCGTGTAGCGCCATGCCGAGGTTCTGGGCGCAATGGGCGTTAATGCGTATCTCTTCGCCCTCGGAGAAAATCTGGATATCCTTTAAATCCGCCAGATGCCCGAGCTGGGAATCGAGCAGGTCATCGATTGTCATACCCCGCCAGCCCATATTGGTCAGAAGGTCCTGACTGGCAGCCAGAGCCTGAAGGCGCTGCTCGAATTTGCGTATAAATTCAGGGTGTTCTTTCTTGCCTGTCTGGCGGGCAATGCCCTGTATTAGCGCGAGCATGTTTTTGGACCGGTGATTGACCTCACGCATCAGGAAGCGAATTTGCTCCTGACGCTCGCGCTCTTCTGTGATGTCGGTATTGGTGCCAAACCAGCGGACAATATTGCCGTCCGTGTCATAGATCGGTTTGGCTCGGGATAGGAACCAGCGGTACTCGCCATCCTTGCTACGAAGTGGAAACGTGTCTTCCCAGTCTTCGCCGGTATCCCAGCTATGCTGAATTTTTTCGACAACGCGGTCGACATGGTCGGGATGGTGTACGGATTTCCAGCCCCAGCCATCCATCTCTTCCGGTGTTGTGCCGGTGTAATCGAACCACCGTTTATTATACCAGAAAATATGGCCGGTACTGTCAGCCACCCAGCAAAATTGGGAGATGTTGTCAGCCAGCATCCGGAAGCGAAATTCGCTTTCCTCGATACGGCGGCGGTTCTCAATCTCTTTAGACAGGTCGCGCGCAATGGTAGATGCGCCCACTACTTTTTCGTGTTCGTCCAGAATGGGTGAGACATAGACTGAGATCGCGACGGATTTTCCATTCTTGTGAATGCGCTCTGTCTCGAAATGCTCGACCGGATTGCCTGCTTTGATAGACGCGACAATCTCGTCTTCTTCTTTCTGAAGATGGTCGGGAATAATCTTCCGGATAGACTCGCCCAGCATCTCCTCTTCGGTATAGCCAAGCATGCGTTCAGCGGCAGGATTCCAGCTGGTTATGGAGCCGTCGATTTTCTTACTAATGATGGCGTCATTTGAGGATCGGATAATAGCTGCGAGCCAGGCGTTATGTGCGCCGGCTGTCAGAAAACTGAACAGACCATCAGCGCCTGGAAAGCGAATTTTTTTATCCATAACCTACCCAACACGGCACTCGGCTGAGACACCATGTGATGCAGCCCTTAGGGCTGTAACGCTTGGAATTCCAGAGAGTTCCCAAAAATTAGTGTGCGGCAGCCCAATTGCCGGCTGCGCGCGCTTCGACCTCAAGCGGGACAGACAATTGCAGAGACGGGAATGTTGCATTCTCCATCACTTTTACCGCCGTTTCGATCAGCTTGTCAGCTTCCGCTTCCGGGCATTCGAACAGAAGTTCGTCATGCACCTGCAGTAGCATCCGGCCTTTCAGGCCTGCTTTTTCGAGAGCCGATGGCATAGCGATCATAGCCCGTTTGATAATGTCAGCGGCTGAACCCTGAATTGGCGCATTGATCGCCTGGCGCTCTGCGAAGCCGCGCTGCGCCGGATTTTTGGCATTAATGCCCTGTACCCAGCATTTGCGGCCATAAACTGTCTGGACGAAGTTGTTGTCCTTGGCGAATTCCTTCGTCGCATCCATGTATTTGCGGATGCCGGGAAACTTCTCGAAATAGGCTTTGATATAGTCGCGTGCTTCAGCCTGCGGGATGCCTAGCTGGTTGGACAGTCCGTATGCAGAGATACCGTAGATGATGCCGAAATTGATCGCCTTAGCCTGACGGCGAACCATCGGGTCCATGCCTTTGATCGGTACATCAAACATCTCGCTCGCAGTCATGGCGTGAATATCGAGACCATCGCGGAAGGCTGATTTCAGCGCATCGATATCGGCGATATGCGCAAGCAGACGCAGCTCGATCTGTGAGTAGTCGGCCGCGACCAGAACATTGCCATCTTCTGGAATGAAGGCTTCACGGATTTTACGTCCCTCTTCGGTCCGGATTGGAATGTTCTGAAGGTTCGGGTCGGTTGAAGACAGGCGCCCGGTTTGCGCAACGGCAAGAGAGAATGACGTGTGAACGCGCCCTGTTTTCGGGTTGATCGCCTGCTGCAAGGCGTCGGCATAGGTGCTCTTCAGTTTAGAGAGCGTGCGCCATTTTAGCAGGGTTGTCGGCAGTTCATGGCCTGCAGCGGCCAGTTCTTCCAGCTTGTCGGCGTCCGTAGACCAGCCGCCGGACTTTGTTTTCTTGCCGCCGGGCAGGCCCATTTCGTCAAACAGGATTTCACCAAGCTGTTTAGGAGAGCCGAGATTGAACTCACGGCCTGCAGTCTCATGCGCTTCAGCCTCAAGCCCAGCCATGCGCTGGGAGAAATCAGATGACATGCGTGAGAGGGCGTCGCGGTCAACTTTGACGCCTTCAAGCTCCATGTGGGAGATTACGGCAGGTAGCGGGCGCTCAATGCGCTGGTAAACGCGGGTAACCTGACGCTGAATGATCAGTGGTCGGAATATTCGCCATAGGCGCAGTGTAACGTCAGCATCTTCAGCTGCGTATGGTGTGGCTTTATCCAGCGGCACCTGATCGAAGGTGATTTGTTTTTTGCCCGTGCCGCAAACGTCTTTGAAGGTGATGGGCGTATGGCCGAGGAAGCGCTCAGAGAGCTCGTCCATGCCATGCCCGTGCATGCCTGCGTGCAGCACGAATGACTGCAGCATGGTGTCGTCATATGGGGCAACGGTAACGCCATACCGGCTCAGGACAGCCAGGTCATACTTAAAGTTCTGACCGACTTTCAGGATTTCAGGCGCCTCGAGCAATGGCTTTAACAGCTCAATCGCGCGCTCAAGCTTAAGCTGTTCCGGACGCTCCGTATCGCCGAAATCGAGCTGACCTTCAGGTACACTCACATGGCCAACAGGGATGTAGCAGGCCTCATTGGGGCCGGTTGCGAGTGAAATGCCAACGAGATTGGCGGAGACGGCGTTCAGCGCATCTGTTTCGGTATCAACGGCGATAACGCCTGCTTTGAAGGCTTTCTCAATCCAGCCCTGAAGCGCCTCTTCGGTTATAACCGTGTCATAGTTCGAGGTATCTATGCCTTCGCGTTCAGCGGCAGGCTCGATCTCGCCGTCGGCTTCGAACTGTTCCTTCACGCGGCGCGTGATGGTGCGAAATTCCATCGTCTCGAGAAAGTCGATGAGCGTTTTCGGGTCGGGATCGTTGACCTTGAGCGCTTCAACCGGTGTTTCGAGCGGCACATCTGTTTTCAGCGTGACGAGATCTCTGGAGATTTTGATTTTCTCGGCATGGTCGATCAGCGTCTGGCGGCGCTTTGGTTGTTTGATTTCCTCAGCGCGCTCGAGGAGGGTCAGCACGTCGCCATACTCATTGATGAGCTGCGCGGCTGTTTTGACGCCAATACCGGGCGCACCAGGAACGTTATCGACGCTATCACCCGCGAGCGACTGAACGTCGATCACCTTGTCCGGTGTGACGCCGAATTTATCCATAACTTCTTCAAAGCTGATGCGCTTGTTTTTCATCGTGTCGAGAAGCGAGACTTTGTCGGAGACGAGCTGCATCAGGTCTTTGTCTGACGAGACGATTGTGACGCGCGCGCCAGCCGCTTCAGCCTGTTTGGCGTAGGTCGCGATCAGATCGTCCGCCTCATAGCCTTCCATCTCGATGGCGGGCGTGCCGAAGGCGCGTGCTGCATCACGCATCAGCGGAAATTGGGGAACGAGATCTTCCGGCGCGGGCGGACGCTGCGCTTTATAGTCCGGATACATGTCGTTCCGGAAAGTATAGCTGCCCTTATCAAACACGCATGCGAAATGGGTTGGTCGCTCATTACCCTTCAGATCTTCCAGCAGCTTCCACAGCATGTTGCAAAAACCCTGAATCGCGCCAACCGGCAGGCCGTCTGACGGGCGGGTGAGAGGCGGCAGAGCGTGGAAGGCCCGGAAGATGTAACCGGACGCATCGATCAGATAGAGATGGCTGTCTTCGGTGATAGGAGCAGAATTGTCGGTCATGCAGAGTGATTCCTTAGAGCGCCCACAATTAACGACAATTGCGCCAAGGTCCATTCTAGCCTCCGGCTGAATTTGCCGCCTGCCGATTTTTTCTGAAGCCGCGAATTGGATGGGGTGGATTTTACCGGCCTTAACCTTGCGCTGCTATCGGTGATGCCCATGCGCCAACTCAACCGAAATGAAATGCTAAGAGGGTGGTCTGCCAGCGGGCAGGACTTGCGGGCGCAGCTTTGGCCGGAACCTGAGAAGCCCAAGCCGGCTGAGGTGAAGGAAAAGAGGAAATGGTTCGGCCACCATATATGGGGCGCACTGGCCTATATCTTTGTCGCCTTGTTTGCAGGCGCATCCTCAGTGGCTGGTGGTCTGGTGTCCACTAAGCAGATTGAGAACATCTATTCCTATGTTGGCGACAAGCTGGAAGATGTGCTCGGTTGAGGTCTGATCGATTGGGCCCTCATGCTTAACCTTCCGGAAATCTTCGTTCACAGATTTTAACGATTCCGGAAACTCGCGCGCAAACTCTGTGGCGGATAATTTCACCCTTCGA
Organism: Ponticaulis sp.; assembly: GCF_029210165.1. Lineage (NCBI taxonomy): Bacteria > Pseudomonadati > Pseudomonadota > Alphaproteobacteria > Hyphomonadales > Hyphomonadaceae > Ponticaulis > Ponticaulis sp. The sequence continues at coordinate 688,437 of NZ_JARGNT010000001.1, read as the reverse complement.
TTGCTTCATATTTTGGGTGTGATGATATGCTCTCGCGCGCAGAAACACGGTTTCAGGATTGGATGATCAGCTTCTTGCTGCTGATCTGGTTTGGATATGTCGCGCTTGAATTCGTGGCCTCGCGTTCAGCGCCGCCCAATTCTCATGAGGCTATTCTGGTATCGATAATGCCGCATTGGGCGTCTTCGGGGCAGGCGCTCGGCGTCTGGACAGGCTTTGCTGGAGCTGTGCTTCTGATTTTGGGTAGCCGGATGGCGCTTCTCGGTTTTGTGGCGTCACTCGTTGGTAGCAGTGCTTATGTTTACTACGCGGCTTGTTTGCGCAGAGCGCCGGAAATCGGATTCGACGAACTCGCGCTACTGCTTGGCGCGCTGATCATTTGCTTGTTCGCAATGATGTACTCGAACGCATTGGCTGTGCGCCGCGTGCTTCGTTAAAGCGCGAGCGGTGCCAGATAGGTGCCGATCAGAGCGATGATGATAACCGCACCGATATTGATCCAGAATCCGGCCCGTATCATGTCTTTCACATGCATATGGCCGGACGCATAAACGATGGCGTTTGGTGCTGTCGCGACAGGTAGCATGAAGGCGCAGCTTGCAGCCACGGCAGCCGGGCCAAGCAGGCTTTCCGGCGCAATACCAACCCCGACCGCGAATGCACCAAGAATCGGCGCAAGCGTTGTCATAGTCGCGACATTGCTAGTCAGCTCGGTCAGATAGACCACAAGTGCCACGACGACGAACACAACGGCGAGCGCAGGTGCGCCCTCAAGCACGGTGAGCAGATTTCCCAGCCACTCTGAAAGCCCTGTCCGGCTGACCGCCTGTCCGAGAGAAATGCCTCCCCCGAAGAGCAGGATAACGCCCCAAGGCAGTTGAACGGCTTCATCCCATGTCAGCAGTGTGCGCTTTTCTCCGCCACCTGCAGGCATGAGGAACATCATCACAGCGCCGAAGGCAGCAATGCCCATATCGCTAAGACCAGAAATCCAGCCAAGCCCTGGAACGGGCGCCAGATATTCCTGCATCGGCACGCGCAGTACCCAGAGTGTCGCGACAATGCCGAACACGATCGCGACCCGCGCTTCGGGCGCTGTTACACTGCCCAGAGCATCAAGGTGCTTTTTGACTTCGGCTTGCCCGTCACTAGCAGTCGAACCCGGCGCTCGTTTTGGCAGGCCGCGGGTCACGACATACCAGGCGAGCGGGATGAGCAGCAGCATGGCTGGCACGCCAAACATCATCCACTGGAAATAGCCGATATCGTCGCCGGTATTGGTGCGCAGCCAGTCAATCGCGATCAGGTTGGTCGGCGTGCCAATCGGTGTGGCAACGCCGCCAATGCTTGCAGAATAACAAATGCCGAGTAGAACCGCTTTCGCAAAATGGCCTTCCTCATCACCGGTTTCAGCGGCAACGGAGATGGCAATTGGTACCATCATGATGGTTGTGGCTGTATTGGAAATCCACGCGGAGATAAGCGCGGTCGCGATCATGAAGCCTGCAATGATAAAGCGGCGTCGGCTGCCTGCACGCGAGACGATGTTCAGCGCAATGCGCGTGTGTAAATTCCAGCGTTCAATGCCCATGGCGACAACGAAGCCGCCAAGCAGAAGAAGAACGATTGTGCTGGAGTATCCAGCTGCAGCCTGACCGGCAGTGCCGGCTCCGATAATGGGAATGACAACGAGGGGGAGGAGCGAGGTCGCTGGGATAGGGATGGCTTCGGTAGACCACCAGACGGCCATCCATACCAAAAGGGCGCCCACGCGCAGACCTTCAACCGGCAGGCCGTCAGGCGGTGGTATCAAGCCGATGAGCAGCGCCAGAACAGGGCCGAGAACCAGCCCTATCGTCTGCGCTTTACTGCGACCTTGAGTTTCCTCCAAATTGTCCCCCCGACAGATTGGCTTTACGCGTTAGGATCGTGCTCCGACCCTTTCAGAATAAACAGGCGGTCGCAATAGCGGCAGGTCACATAGTCCTCGTCGCCCATTTCGTACCAGACCTTCGGGTGACCGAGTGCGCCACCACCGCCATCGCATGACACTTTATGGTCCTCGACGATCAGGACTTCCGGCGCTGACTTTAGTTCTGCTTCACTCACCATAATTTTAGCCCCTGTGGCGTTTGTGAAATGGATATTGCACACTAGGTATGTTGAGCGCGCTCACTACGTCAATCTTGAAAGAAGCTCTAATGACTTCAGTTTCCTCAAAACCTGAATACGCAATTGAAGCTATAGGCCTTGAAAAGACCTATCGGGCTTCCGGAAAACTGCCTGCTAAACGGGCGCTGAACGGGATTGACCTGAAAATCCGCACGGGCTCGATCTTCGGTCTGCTTGGTCCGAATGGCGCCGGAAAATCGACATTTATCAATATCCTATCCGGGCTCGTAACGAAGTCTGGCGGCACGGCTCGCATCTGGGGGCATGATATCGATACCGAAGGTCGCGCCGCGCGGTCTTCCATCGGTGTGGTGCCGCAGGAAATCAATATGGACCCGTTTTTCACGCCGTTTGAGTCTGTGGAGCTGCAATCGGGTTTTTACGGCGTGCCAAAATCTGAGCGCCGCACGGATGAGATTCTGGCTGCCGTAGGGCTCGCTGATAAGCGCGACGCCTATGTGCGTCAGCTGTCTGGCGGCATGAAGCGCCGTCTCATGGTCGCAAAGGCGCTTGTTCATGCGCCGCCAGTACTTATCCTCGACGAGCCGACGGCGGGCGTGGACGTAGAGCTGCGCCGGTCACTCTGGGAATATGTTCTGGAGCTCAACAAGGCCGGTACAACAATCATCCTTACCACGCACTATCTGGAAGAGGCGCAAGAGCTTTGCGACGAGATTGGCATTATCAATAATGGCGAAGTCATCGCATGCGAGCCAACGGCTCAGCTTCTGAAACGTCTGGATCACAAGACGCTGGTCATTGAGCCAGCTGAAGCGGTCACGGTCATTCCGGAGGCACTGAAGGATTATGAGTGCAAGCTGCGCCCTGATGGCACGTTGGCAATCACCTTCCGCTCCAGCGAGACCGGCTTTGGCCGTGTCATGGAAACTGTGCGTGCGGCGGGCATTTCAATTGCGGACCTCGCAACTGAAGAACCGGATCTTGAAGATGTGTTCGTCTCTATGACAAGCAGCGCAAACGCCGCGGCTTAGCAGTTTTCCTTAGAATTGCTCGGCCTCCCAGCCGAGCTCCTCCATCATCAGAATAACACTTTCCGGGCCAGCCAGATGGCCCGCGCCGACAACGACCAGAATACGGCCGGGCTGGTCGTCCATGAGCGTATCAAGCGTCTCTGCCCATTGGGTATTCCGGCGCGTAATCATGATCTCGTACACGCCAGGCTGCTCTTCGCTCATTTCGCGGAACGAGCCGCGATAAAGCCCGTCCGGATTGCCCTTCATCCAGGCGCGCAGCATGTTCTCGCCCACTGGTGCGCTAAGCTCTTCATCGGAGAGTCCGTCCATCAACATGTCTATCTGCTCTTCGGTCGTCAGCTCCGAAAACGATTCGGCCACGACCAGCGCGTTCTCAAGGGATCGTACATCGCGGTCCAGAGAGAGCTGGCGCTCCATCCACGCCTCGACACCGTCCTCGGCGGCGGCGCCCTGCATGTCCATGACAGCAAAGCTGATCATCAGGGATGCAAACCACGGCTTCTGGCCGCGAAAGCTTTCCAGATCGAGACCGACGTCAGCGAGAACTTCTGCGAGACGTTCAAGCTGGTCTGTGTCCAGCACGTCATGAAGGGACTCGCCCGGCCCTGCGATCCCCATACGAAAAAAGGCCAGAAAGTCATCGCTGGAATCGCGTGTCGTGGTTTCGAAGAAAATGATGTCAGCGGTGTTCATCACTTCGATGAATTCGTCGCGCCGCCAGTCCAGTTCCGGTGGCAGCGCATGGACCGAGCCAAACAGATACAGTTCTGTATCTTCGTCCTCGATCAGCCACATTGCGGGGCCGCTCATCTCAAAACGGGTATCACCCAGAAATTCGGCTGGCGCAGCCTGCGCAGGTGAGAAAGATAGCGAGACCGTAAGCGCTGCAACCCAGGCTGAAACGGCGTTTCTAATTTCTCTAAAAGTCCAGCTGGTCACTTGCGTTTTACCTTCTTCCGCCATAATCAGGGCCGGTTATATCAGCACATCATGGCTGATTTTAGCACCCATAGCTCAGCTGGATAGAGCGCTGCCCTCCGAAGGCAGAGGTCAGAGGTTCGAATCCTCTTGGGTGCGCCAATTTCTCGCTCATTGCATTCCGTCACGGCAGGCTGGATTTTTGTTCCCGCCGCTTGGTTTTCCGTGTTTGATTTTGGCAAAACCTTCTGCCGGCTCAACGCTATACGCAATTTCTTCTCTTATTATTCCGAATAAGCAGAACGTGTATTCCATTGATAAATTGATTGGTGTATAAATATTCCACAAAGCTTGCCTCGGGCGAACGGTCATGCCTCGTGTTTCGGATGAAGCGCAATTTCTGACCTTTCCAGCCCCGATAAATAATAAGGCATGCCGGAGGAAAAATGACAGATACAGGACGTTCTTATCTCCACGTCCCTGAACCAAGCTTCAGGCCGGGCGATAAGCCAACATTTGATGAAATGATTATCCCGAAGGCTGGTGCGGCGCGCCGCCCGCCTGTGGATGTTCACCCCGATGATATTCAGGACCTCGCCCGCACCATCATTCGCGTGATGTCCAGCGATAATGAAGCTGTTGGCGAATGGGCCGCGTCGCTCTCTGACGAAGAGGCGCTTGAGGGCCTTAAAGACATGATGCGTCTGCGCACCATGGATGCGCGTTTGTTGCGTGCACAGCGTCAGGGTAAAACCTCATTCTATATGCAGGCGCTTGGCGAGGAAGCTGTCGCATGTGCGTTCCAGAAAGCTCTGGAACCTGGCGATATGAACTTTCCGACTTACCGACAGCAGGGCCTGCTCATCACGTCTGGTTATCCGATGACCAGCATGATGAACCAGATCTTCTCCAACTCTCAGGACCCTATGAAGGGTCGCCAGCTGGGCAATCTTTATTCCTCCAAAGAGCACGGCTTTTTCTCCATCTCCGGTAATCTGGCGACCCAGTTCGTGCAGGCTGTGGGCTGGGCTATGGCGTCCGCGATTGAAGGCAATGACCGTGTTGGCGTGGGCTGGATCGGCGATGGCTCAACTGCAGAAGGTGACTTCCATGCAGGGCTGGTCTTTGCGTCCACATACCAGCCGCCATGCGTGCTCAACATCGTGAATAACCAATGGGCGATCTCGACCTATCAGGGCATTGCGCGCGGTAACGCGGCGACATTTGCCTCTAAAGGTCTCGCCTTCGGTCTTCCGTCCCTACGCGTGGATGGCAATGACTATCTGGCGGTTCACGCGGTCGCTAAATGGGCGATTGAGCGCGCACGCAAGCGCCTTGGCCCGACGCTAATTGAATATGTGACTTACCGTGAAGGCGCGCATTCGACGTCGGATGATCCGTCCGCCTACCGCCCGAAAGACGAAGCTGATGGCTGGCCTCTGGGTGACCCGATCGAACGCCTGAAAGGCTATCTGATCGCGAAAGGCGTCTGGAGCGAAGATCGTCACGCGCAAATGGCGTCCCAGATCGAGGACGAAGTTGCAGCGGCTCAGCGCGAATCTGAAGCCATCGGTACGTTGCTCGAAGGCGATAAGCCAGGACCGCGAGACATGTTCGAAGACGTATATGAGGAGATGCCGCCTCATCTGCGTGAACAGCTTGCCCAGTCTCTCAAAGAAGCAGGAGAAGGCTGATATGGCTAAGAAAACCATGATCGAAGCCATTCGTGATGCACACCACATTGCGATGGAAGCTGATGAAAAGGTCGTCGTTTTCGGCGAGGATGTTGGCTATTTCGGCGGTGTATTCCGCTGCACAGCCGGTCTTCAGGAAAAGTTCGGCAGAGCCCGCTGTTTCGATGCGCCGATCTGTGAAGGCGGTATTGTAGGCGCGGCCATCGGAATGGCGGCTTATGGCCTGCGTCCGTGCATTGAAATCCAGTTCGCCGACTATGCCTACCCGGCCTATGATCAGATCGTATCCGAGGCTGCACGCCTGCGTCACCGGTCCGGTGGACAGTTCACGGCGCCGATGGTGATCCGCATGCCAACGGGCGGCGGTATTTTCGGCGGCCAGACGCACTCTCAAAGCCCTGAAGCTTTGTTCGCGCACGTCTCGGGTCTGAAGACGGTCATCCCGTCCACGCCATATGATGCGAAGGGCCTGCTGCTAGCCTCTATCGAGGATAATGACCCGGTCATCTTCCTCGAGCCGAAGCGCCTTTATAACGGGCCGTTCGATGGCGAACACGATAAGAGCATCGTGCCATGGTCCAAACATGACGACGCTGAAGTGCCGGACGGGCATTATACCGTACCGCTCGGCAAGGCGAAGATCGTGCGCGAAGGCAAGGATATTACCATTCTTGCTTACGGCACTATGGTGCATGTCGCGAAGAAAACCGCAGAAGATCAGGGCATTGATGCTGAAGTGATCGATCTGCGTACGCTTGTGCCGCTTGATACTGAGACGATTGCGCAATCGGTTCAGAAGACCGGTCGCTGCGTCGTGGTCCATGAGGCGACCCGCACATGCGGTTATGGCGCAGAACTTGTCTCTATCGTGAATGAGCTGTGCTTCTGGGCGCTGGAAGCGCCAGTGGAGCGCGTTACCGGCTGGGATACCCCGTATCCGCACTCTCAGGAGTGGGACTACTTCCCGGGACCGAAACGCCTTGGCGCAGCGCTGAACCAGGTCATGGAGGCCTGATATGGAAAAGATTTTCAAACTTCCTGATGTGGGCGAGGGCGTTGCCGAGGCTGAACTGGTGGAATGGCTGGTTGAGGTTGGTGATACGATTGCCGAAGATCAGGCAATCGCTGTCGTCACGACCGACAAAGCCAATATCGAAGTGCCATCTCCTTATGCGGGCAAGCTGACATGGAAATCCGGTGAGCCGGGGGACCAGGTCGCGATCGGCGCAGAATTTGCCAAGATCGACGATATGAAGGGCGATGCGCCTGCTGCGGCGGCGAAGCCTGCAAAAGCCGCAGAGACGTCAGCACCGAAACAGGCCGCGCCTCAAACCCCGTCCGTTCCGCAAACAGCGCCTGCGTCAGCCGCAGTGTCTTCCGGATCGTCTAAGGTTCATACGTCTCCAGCAGTTCGGGCCCGCGCAAAATCCCTGCAGATTGATCTGGGAAATGTTGCCGGCACGGGCGCTGGCGGCCGCATCACCCACTATGACCTCGATCAGTTCCTGATTGCTGCGATCCGAGCGGAAGTTTCATCGGGCTCTGGGCCCGCTGTGCCCACGCCAAAGCCGGCCCCAGCGCCTGCGGCAGGGCCTAAGCCCGCGCCATTCGTGGCCGCGAGCAGTCATGGCAAAATTCAGGTCAATCGCCTGTCATCCATGCGCCGTGCCATCTCCAAGAAGATGAATCAGGCCAAGCCCGGTGTGCCGCACTTCAGCTATGTTGAAGAAGTCGATGTCACCGATCTTGAGGCTATGCGCCGTGAGATGAATGCGAAGGCAGATGGAGGTGAGAAGCTTTCCATTCTGCCTTTCATCCTGCGCGCGCTCGTTCTCTCTGTGCCGGAAGCGCCTTATGTAAACGCGCTTTACAATGGCGATCGTCAGGAAGTGCATATCTATGACGAAATTCGCCTTGGTATCGCTGTTGCGACCGATAAAGGCCTGATGGTTCCAGTCATCGGCAATGCACAGAAGAAAGACGTGTACGAAGCAGCAGCGGCCATCCGTCATGTTGCTGAAGCGGCGCGAGATGGCACGGCATCTCGTGACGAGCTTGTCGGCTCCACCATGACGCTCACCTCTCTCGGCGCGCTGGGTGGTATCGCGTCAACGCCGGTGCTTAATCCGCCGGAAGTTGCGATCATCGGCGTCAATAAGGTGCGCACGGCGCCCGTCTGGAATGGCGAAGCGTTTGAGCCGCGCCAGCTGATGAACCTGTCTTGCAGCTTTGACCACCGGATCATCGATGGTCAGGCGGCTGCCAAATTCGTTGCGGCGATGAAGCGACGTATCGAGGCGTGTGAGATCTGACACGGGCAGGCCCAAACAGATCACCGGACGCTATTCTCCAAGCGTACTACCTTGGCCCCACGGTTAATTCCGTGGGGCTTTTTAGTTTTTCCGTTGTCATTCTTCGAGCATCAGTCGCAGTATTTCAGAAAATTCTGGTCATATCCTGAGAGATATAATAATGTGAGTGTTCGATCACTTTCTATTGATTGGAAATAGTGGAGAAGATCATGACGGGCCCTGTTTTGCTTGGTACGGGCGCGCGCGCTGGCGGGCGGCTTCTTACGTCAGAAGAAATAGACGGGCGTATCGGGCGAAAGTCGGGCTGGCTTGAGTCGCAATGTGGCGTGCGCTCTCGGCCTGTACTCTCGGAAGCGGAAACTCAGGAATCTCTCGCCCTTCAGGCTGCGCAGACCGCTTTGGATGACGCTGATCTTCATCCTGACGATATCGATCTTATTTTGTTTGCGTCTGCTGTTGGGCGGCAACCGATTCCCGCTACAGCGGCGCTGATTAAAGATGCGCTAGGGCTTCGCAAGACCGCCATTCCTGCTTTTGATATCAATGCGACCTGTCTTTCTGGCGTGGCTGCCCTCGATGTCGCCTCTCTCTATGTGAGTGCAGGTCGTGCAAAGCGGGTGCTTGTGGTTACGAGCGAAGTCGCAACAAGAGCGCTGCCATGGGACACTGACCCGGCGACGGCAGGCCTGTTTGGCGATGGCGCTGCGGCGTTTATTGTCGGCGAGGGTGCATCAGGAATTGCGGTCAATCAGGTCATTCTGGAGACATGGTCTGAGGGGTATGAGTTCTGTACGCTCGGTGCTGGCGGAACACGTTATGACTTTCACTCGGCGCGGGATGAGTTTGAAGAGAATGCCTTCTTCAGGATGGACGGGCACGCCTTGTTTAAACTCACACGTAATAAGCTTCCCAAGTTCATAGATAGATTGCTTGATGCGTCCGGCTGGTCACGCGGCGATATCGATGTCGTAATCCCGCACCAAGCGAGCCCGCTGGCACTGGAGCATATGATCCGCAAATGCGGCTTCGATAGAGAAAAAGTGGTCTCGACTGTGCGAGACACCGGCAATTTGGTAGCGGCCTCCATTCCGATGACGCTGGACACGGCGCGCCGTGACGGGCGCATCGGAGCAGGGGATAAAATCCTTCTGATTGGCACATCAGCGGGCGTCTCGCTTGGCGGGGCAACGCTAATCGCATGACGACTGTTCTGGTCACAGGTGCGACGGGGTTTCTCGGCGGAGCGTTGACACGGCGATTGCTGCTCGATGGCGTGCGAGTTGTCGCTCTTGGCCGCAATCAGAATAAGCTAAGTGACCTGCAAAGCCTTGGCGCGACGACGCTCCAATGCGATCTGGCAGACCTTCCGGACGATATGCGACCCGAGTCATGTGATATTGTCGTGCATGCCGCGGCGTTATCCTCGCCCTGGGGACGGGCGGCAGATTTCGAGCGGGCGAATATAACGGGTACGGCGAACGCCTTGCGCCTTGCAGAACGGGTAAGCGCGCGTCGGTTCATCAATATTTCCTCGCCCAGCGTTTATTTCCGCTTTGCCGATCAGGACCGTTTGCGGGAAGACGACCCGCTTCCGGCTCCGGTGAATGCATATGCTGACACGAAACGTCGCGCGGAATATCTGGTCAGCGAAGCGTCCGAGTTCGAAACGGTTACGCTCCGCCCGCGCGGGCTTTATGGTCCGGGAGATACGGCGCTTCTGCCAAGATTGCTGAAGGCAGCGAAGACAAGGCCTCTGCCCCTTATGAGAGGCGGTGAGGCGGCAACCGATCTCACCTTTGTCGATGATGTCGTCGAGAGCATTCTGGCCGCGATGGGGGCTCCATCATCTGTTAGCGGACAGGCGTTCAACATTTCAGGCGGGGTAGCTTTGCCGGTGAAAATGGTCGCCGAATGTGCAGGAGAAAAAGCCGGAATTGATGTGCGCTGGCGCCGCGTGCCATGGCCGCTGGTGAAGACGTTTGCCACTGCTTCAGAGCACGCTTGCGCTATGCTACCCAAGCGACCGGAACCTGCCGTGACGGCTTATTCTGCAGGCCTTTTTGCCTTCCGCCAGACTTTGAATATCCAAAAGGCAGAACAGCTTCTTGGCTGGAGGCCTAAAGTCTCTTTTGATGAAGGCTTAGAAAAAACCTTCGCGGGACGGACAGAATGATCAGGCCTGAGTTTAAGAATAGCGCGACTGTTTCTGCGCCCGAATGGCTGATCATGAAAAATGGTGCGCGAACCCTGCGACATTTACCGGTCCGTTATGGCGTGTTTGAACATCCTGATGCGGGTAAATGCCTGATCGATACCGGATATTCCAGGCGGACAAATAGCGGCCGACGCGGCTTTTTCCTCAGCCTTTATGCGAGCATCCTGAAACCGAAGCTGACGTCAGATGCCCTACCAGATGCCGTGCCAGACGTGGACACGATCATCGTAACCCATTTGCACGCAGACCATATCAGCGCTTTGGGGGACTATCCTAAGGCGCGCATTATGCTGGATGGTGAAGCGCTGGACCATTATCTCGCTAAAGGTTGGTTTCGGCGCATACGTCACGGGTTTTTCAAAGAACTTTTGCCGGACGACTTTGCGGATCGGCTGGTACGCTTTCAGGATTGTAAGACGGTCAAGGCGCCGATGGGCCTCGGCGAAGCTTTTGATCTGTTCGGGGATGGAAGCGTGTTGGGCATACCTTTGCCCGGTCACATGTTGGGGCATACGGGTGTGATGTTTACAGGAGACCGTCCGCTTCTGTATGCGGCTGATAGTGAGTGGCTCTGGCAGGCGATAGAGGAACGTCGCGCACCTGGCTTTCCCGCAACGCAAATCCTTGAAGACAAAGCGGCAGCCGAAGCCACCCGTGAAAAGCTTCGTGCCTTTGTCGCAGCTGGCGGCGAGCTGAAGCTCTGTCATGATCCCGAGGGAGAGGGCTGATGTCGCTGAAAGCATCTTTGGGCACTTTGGCGGCTTTCGTGGATGCCAGCTTGCGTCTCAACTCCGTAGCGTACCGCGATGAGCTGGAGGACAGACAGGCGCGGCGGCTCGCGCGGTTCCTCAATGGTCCTGCGAGCAAAGTGTCTGCGTTTGCCGGATGTCGTGGGCTGCCTCTGCAAGACTGGCCGACAATGGACAAAGCGCAGCTCATGGCAGACTTCGCGCTCTATAACCGGCTCGGCATGACCACGGCAGAAGCATGGGCGCATTTTGAGAATGGCACTGCGCCTGAAGGGTACGCCGTTGGCGCGAGCACTGGCACCTCTGGCAATAGAGGGCTTTATGTTGTGTCGGAAGCGGAGCGCTATCGCTGGCTCGGGGTGATGTTATCGCGAGCCTTGCCTGATGTGCTGACCCGCCGACACCGGGTTGCAGTCGTTCTGCCAGCCAACAGCCGCCTCTATGATGCGGCGAATGAAAGCCGGCATCTGGCACTTCAATTCTTTGATCTGGCGCAAGGTATTGAGGCGCAGTTCTTCGCTTTGGAAGATTTCGGCCCGACTGTGATTGTGGCTCCGCCCAAATTCCTGCGGGCGCTTGCAGAAAGCGACACGAATATATCTCCGGACCGCATTTTCTCGGGCGCTGAAGTTCTGGATGATGAGGACAGGCAGATTATCCAAAGCCAGTTCGGCGTTATCGTGCGCGAAATCTATATGGCGACCGAAGGTCTGTTTGCTATCGGCTGCGAGAAGGGATCGCTTCATCTGATCGAAGACCATGTGCATTTTGAATTCGTGCCCGTCGAAGGTTCTGACACTCTGGTCTCACCCTTGATCACCGATTTCTCGCGGACCACGCAAATCATGGTCCGGTATCGCATGAACGATGTTCTGGAGCTGGCCAAACGCCCCTGCAATTGCGGGCGTCCACATCGCGTTATCAAGGCGGTCCATGGGCGATGTGATGACGTGTTCCAGCTGGTGTCCGGAAAGGGCAAGATAGTCAGGGTTACGCCAGATGTTATCCGGAATGCTATTATAGGAACGGATCGATCTATCAGGGACTTTCGTATCGTTCAGACCGGGAAAAGCACAGTTCAGCTGACATTGCCGACCGATAATGCGCCTCGTCTGGCGGCAGCTTGCGAGGCGCTTCAGTCGCTCTTTGCCGCCTGCGGTGCCGCTCCTAAGGTTACGGCGCAGGCAGCCGCGCTTATGCCGCCATCAGGTCATAAACTTCGCCGTGTAAGCGTCGCGCCCGAGGCCCTGACATGACGAAGGTCTCAATCCAGACGCTTGGAAGTTTTGGCGATGTCATGCCTTTCGTTTCTGTCGCGCATTATCTGAAAGAGCTGGGCGCAGACGTCAGCATACTCTCGCCGTCTGACTACTCCGGAGCGATTGAAGCGCGCGGGATCAAGGCTGAAGCGGTAGAGGGTTTTACGCTCGCCGCATGGGATGAAGAGGCCGAACAAAGGGGCACCTTAAAGAACCCCTTCAACTTCTTTCGGGACTGGGATGAAATGGTCGCGCCCTATGTCGACAGAACCGTGGAAGCGTCTCTGAAAGCCGCTGAAGGCGCTGAAGTTATTCTGGCTAATTCCATCTGCGCACCTGCCCAGATGGTTGCCGAGTATTACGACATTCCCTTCATCCTGAATGCACACCAGCCTGCGATCAGCGCTACGCGAGACTATCCGTGCGCCATGCTTTGGAAGCCGGGCATGCCCTCCTTTCTGAACAAAGCGGGCTATGCGATGGTCTGGGGCGCGCAGCGTGCCATGGAGAAAGCTCTGAGCGGGCACAGGCGCAGGCTTGGCTTGCGCGCGCCACATAACCTTGGCGCCTCACGCGGCACGCCGCGTACTGATATGGTGCGGCTAACCACCGTTTCGCCGTTTCTCATCCCTGATGCTCCGTCCGATTGGCAGCCCTATGACATGTTGAAGCCATACCCGTCACTTGTGCCAGAGTCCGGTGCGGCTCTGCCGCCAGATATCGAAGCTTTTTTGCAAGCGGGAGCGCCGCCCGTCTTCATCGGCCTTGGCTCGATGGATGTTGAGGCATACGCCGCAGACCTACGTGTTATTCTTGATGCCATTGAAGGAAGAGGCCGCAGGGCGATCCTCTCGGCAGGGCTCGCCAAAAAACTGGATGGCCCCGTAGGCGATCAACACGTCATCGTGGGCCAGGTGCCGCATGATCGCATATTTCCGAAATGCGCGGCGATCCTTCATCATGGCGGCGCCGGTACACTCGATACGGCTCTGAGGGCGGGGGTGCCGCAGATCATTATGCCACGGCATCTTGATCAGTTCTGGCATGCTGATGCGCTCTGGAGGGGCGGAGTAGCGCCAAAGCCTCTAAAGCGAGGACAAGTCACGCACGCCGATATCGAAACAGCGCTCGCCTTCGCGCTTAGCGAAGAAGCCAGAGCATTCGCGAAACAAGTTGCAGATCCACTTCTCTCCCGAAACGGGGCTAAAGAGGTCGCCGAGTTTACACTTTCGAGAATAAGAAGCGGGCCGCAAAGCGTGCGATAAGCGCTGTCAGAATGAAGAAAACCTGACCGCCAATCAGGAGCGCCCATTTATAGCGCTCGATGAAGCCGTCCACATCAAAACTGGTCTGGTCCGCGCCCCAGGCGCTAAAGTAACCAAGCACCAGAAACATGCCCACGCCAATACCAACGCCCGCGAGAGAGCCAATCGCGAACCGGCGCCATGGCATACCGGCACCGCCGCAGATTGGCGGCATGAACCAGGCGACAGGACCCATCAGGCGGGAGCCTGCAACGGCTTTCCAGCCATGCTTTCGAAGGAGGCTGCGCGTTTTTCGAAGTGCGTCTCGCCGCCGTTTGCCCGACCTTGCGAGCCGTAGAAACCAGGGTTTCATTTGTTGGCCGATGAAGAAGCCGGTCTGATCTGCGAGATAGGCTCCGGCCAGAACAGCAATCACGCCCCGCCAGTCATTGTCGGTGTAGGCAAAGCCGCCGGCCATCAGGAAGAAAGCCTCTCCGAAGACGAAGAAGCAGGTCACTAACGTGGCGTCGAAAAACGCACCCAGAAACAGAATGAGGAGGATCGAAAGCGTCATGCTGTGTCAGCATAGAAAGTTTTCAGGGATCGCGCTATCGGCGATCTGCGACGGGCCATGACCTCTGTTGGTATGGCCCGCCGAGAGCAGGCGTTAGTTACCGAGCGCGAGCAATACTGCAGATGACGTCGCAGTGAGTGCAGCAGGGTTTGCGTCCATTGATTCCGGACGTTCCACGGTTGCGTAAGCTTCGCCCAGCTGTGCCAGCGCTGTATCGATTGCTGATGCAACCTCAGGAAGTTCGCTGCGAATAGCCGCTTCTTCTTCTGCGAATGCTGCTTTGGCCGCTTCATAGAAGCCGTAGCCGTCCAGATATGGCTCGAAGAAGTCGGACTGCAGCGCGTTTGTGTACATAACGGCTGCGCGGTCGATCTGGTCGGCAGCCACGCCAGCCTGAATGCGTGCTTCGGATGACCCGTCGTCTGGTGCTTTTTCAGCTGCAGCGCGGAGCGTCGCAATGATCTCGTCTGTGCGCTCTGAAATCTGTTCGTTTGTTTCGCCTTCAAATACGGCTGAAGACGCATTCAGGAGAAGTTCGTCAAAGTTCTCAACGCCGCGCTGCTCCAGATAAGGGCCGACATCAAAGAGAACTTCTGAAACCGGGTGTGCGAACATTTCGCCAGCGGCGCTTGTCTCACCGGCAATGTATGCATCGCGTGCAGCGATCACGTGGGCTTCCGTGATAGCCAGTGCAGAACGGAATACGACAGGGTCCGTCGCAGCTTGCTGAACAGCAACACCGCCTTCGCCTTCGCCGCCTTCACCTTCTCCACCAGCGCCTTCACCCTCGCCACCGGCGCCTTCACCTTCACCGCCATCTGCAGCGGCGTAAGATGGTGCGCGTGCGGTTGTTGCCGCTTCACCGGCATCAGTGGTGCTGACAGCGTTTTCACCTTGCTCGCCAGCCTCTCCGGCTTCACCTGAGTTTCCGCAGGCTGCGAGAAGTGTTGTGCCTGCGAGTGCAGCCGTCAGTCCGAGGCGTGTCCAACGTTTCGTGTCTGTTTTCACAGTAATCGTCCTTGCTAATCTCTGGCGAATTGCGTTTGTCGTGACATAAACCTAATGTATCCAATAATGCAACTCATTATCACAAATGAGGAGGTCTGATGCCTATCACTATCGGGAATGTGCTGGACGAGGCGGACCTTGCCAGCGTTGCTGAACTCCTGCCGCAATTAATGTGGGCAGACGGCACGAAAACAGCAGGGGCTGTCGCGCGTGAGGTGAAGAGAAATCGTCAGGCTGATCTATCTACGCGATCAGGCACCCGGCTTCGCGAGCTTGTGCAGACTGCGCTTCGCACGCATCCGGTCGTGCAGGCCTTTGCCCGACCTGCAAAGTGGTCGCCGCTTATTGTCAGCCAGACGGGTGAGGGCGGAGGCTATGGCACGCACATCGATAACGCCTTTATGGGCGCTGGCGACAGCCGCGTGCGAACTGATCTCTCATTCACGCTCTTCCTCTCAGAGCCGGATAGCTATGAAGGCGGTGAGCTGAATATCGACATGGCCGGGATGACGCATTCGGTGAAAGGCGCGCGCGGGGATCTGGTGATTTATCCCTCCACAACTCTGCATCAGGTCGCAGAGGTGACGCGCGGACGCCGTATTGTGTGTGTTGGCTGGATCCAGAGCCTTATTCGGTCTGGTGATCAGCGGGAAATTCTATTCGATCTGGATAATCTCAAAGCGGAGCTTCTTGCGTCACATGACAAGAATTCGCCGGAACTTCTGACCTTATCCAAGACGCTCGCCAATCTCACCCGCATGTGGGGAGAATAAAAAAAGCCCCGCTGCATGAGCGGGGCTTTTTTTTCAGGTCGCTTAGACGCCGAGAAGCATACGCTCAGGATTTTCCAGCGCTTCCTTCACGCGAACGAGGAAGGTCACAGCTTCTTTGCCGTCAACGATGCGGTGGTCGTAAGATAGGGCCAGATACATCATCGGACGGATCACAACTTCGCCATTGATCGCGACAGGACGCTGCTCGATGCGGTGCATGCCGAGAACGCCTGACTGAGGCGGGTTCAGGATCGGTGTAGACATCATAGAGCCGTAAACACCGCCGTTAGAGATGGTGAATGAGCCGCCCTGCATGTCTTGCATAGTCAGCTGGCCATCACGTGCTTTGCGGCCATACTCGCCGATAGACGCTTCGATGCCAGCCAGAGACAGCGCATCACAGTCACGGACAACCGGAACCACGAGGCCTTTTTCTGTGCCGACCGCGACACCGATGTCGTAGTAGTTTTTGTAGATGACGTCTGTGCCATCGATCTCGGCGTTAACAGCCGGGATTTCTTGCAGGGCATTTACAACCGCTTTCACGAAGAAAGACATGAAGCCGAGTTTCACGCCGTGGCGCTTCTCGAAATTGTCTTTGTATGCTTTGCGCATTTCCATGATGTTGGTCATGTCCACGTCGTTGAACGTGGTGAGCATAGCTGCTGTGTCCTGCGCTTCTTTCAGACGACGTGCAATCGTCTGACGAAGGCGGGTCATTTTTACGCGTTCTTCGCGTGGGCCCGTTGCGCGTTGAATGCCGGACGTAGATGACATGGCAGGAGCTTCCGTAGGTTTCTTTTCGAGATAGGCGAGCGCGTCGCCTTTTGTGGCGCGGCCACCTTTGCCTGAACCCGGAATTTCTGCCGGGTTAACGCCGTTCTCCGCTGCAATGCGGCGAACAGATGGAGAGACCGGCGCGCCGCCCGATGGAGCTGCCGCAGGTGCAGATGCGGTTGGAGCCGGTGCTGATGCCGCAGGCGCTGCTGCAGGAGCTGCCGCACCGCCTTCGCCGCCAGATACGCGTGCGATCACAGTACCAATGCTGACGGTTTCGCCTTCAGCGACGAGGACCTCAGAGAGGACGCCATCGACGGGAGACGGAACTTCAACAGCAACTTTGTCTGTTTCGATTTCAACAAGGATATCGTCTTTGGAGATCGAGTCGCCAGGCTGTTTCAGCCATGAAGACAGCGTGCCCTCAGAGACGCTTTCACCCATCGCTGGAACTTCAACGTCAACCGTGTCACCAGAGCCGGAGGAGGCGGCCGGAGCGGCCGCTTCTTCTTTTGGGGCTTCAGCCTTCTCTTCTGCAGGAGCAGGTGCGGCCGCAGCGCCGTCGCCTGCGCCAACTTTACCGAGAAGCGCGCCAATGCCGACCGTTTCGCCTTCAGCGGCAACGATTTCAGACAAAACACCGTCTTCAGGGGCTGCGACTTCGACAGAAACCTTATCGGTTTCCAGTTCGACAATCACTTCATCCTTGCTGACGGCATCGCCGGCTTTTTTGAGCCATGTTCCGACAGTTGCTTCGGAGACAGATTCGCCGAGCGTCGGGACAATAATATCAGTCATTCGTACTGCTCTCTTTCCGGGGTTCTCGGCGCTCAGGCCGTTTCAAATGTTGTACAATTGCCGCTGTCGCCAAGGGCAGCGTCGATGAAGGAGTCGCGCTCGGCGACGTGTTTGGACATGAGGCCGGTTGCGGTAGACGCAGATGCCGGACGGCCAGCGTAAAGCGGACGTGTATGCTTCGCACCAACCTGCTCGAGACACCATTCGATCTCGTCACGGATGAAGGTCCAGCCGCCCATATTGCGTGGCTCTTCCTGACACCAGACCATCTCGGCCTGCGGGAAGCGTTTCAGCTCCTGCATCAGAGATTTGCGAGGAACCGGATAGAACTGCTCGACGCGCATCAAATAAACATTGTCGGTGCCACGCTTCTCACGCTCTTCGAACAGGTCGTAATAAACCTTACCGGAGCAGAGAACGACGCGTTTGATCTTGTCGTCGGATACGAGCTTCACTTCGCCGCCGCGACCCGGTGTTTCCGCATCATCCCACAGAACGCGGTGGAAAGATGACTCCGGACCGAGATCTGCGAGGGCAGAGGTCGCCAGCTTGTGACGCAGAAGCGATTTCGGCGTCATGATGATGAGCGGCTTACGGAAGTCGCGGTGAATCTGACGGCGCAGGGCGTGGAAATATTGGGCCGGTGTCGTCAGGTTGCAGACCTGCATATTGTCTTCGGCTGACATTTGCAGGAAGCGCTCAAGACGGGCTGAAGAGTGTTCTGGGCCCTGACCTTCATAGCCGTGTGGCAGAAGGCAGACGAGGCCGGACATACGAAGCCATTTACGTTCACCGGAAGAGATGAACTGGTCGAAGAGGACCTGAGCGCCGTTTGCAAAGTCACCGAACTGGGCTTCCCAGAGGGTGAGCGTATTTGGATCTGCCAGAGAGTAGCCATACTCATAGCCAAGAACAGCTTCCTCGGAGAGGAGAGAGTCGATGACTTCGTATTTCGCTTGATTCTCGCTGATATTATTCAGCGGCGTGTACGGCTTCTCTGTTTTCTGGTCGACGACACGGGAGTGGCGCTGGGAGAATGTACCACGACCTGAGTCCTGACCGGACAGACGGATCGGGAAACCTTCATCCAGAAGTGAGCCGAATGCGAGGTGTTCCGCAGTTGCCCAATCAAGGCCTTCGCCGCTTTCAATCGCGTTCTTGCGGCCATCAATGACGCGTGCGAGCGTTTTGTGCGGTGTAATGCCTTCAGGGATCGTTGTGATCGCTGTGCCAATTCGCTTGAGCGTATCCATTTCGACAGCTGTGTTGCCGCGACGCTCGTCGCCTTCAGGCAGACCGAGGCCGGACCATTTGCCGTCAAGCCAGTCAGCGCGGTCAGCTGAATATGTTTTGCCAGCTTCAAATTCGTCGTCGAGAAATTTGTCGAAGTCAGCATTCCACTGATCAACTTCTTCGCGTGTAACGATGCCTTCGCCGATCAGGCGGTCAGCATAAAGCTTCTGAACCGGTGGGTGGCCTTTGATCTTCTTGTACATCAAAGGCTGAGTGAACATAGGTTCGTCGCCTTCGTTGTGGCCGTAGCGACGGTAGCAGAACATGTCGATCACAACGTCCTTGCCGAACTTCTGGCGATACTCGGTCGCAACCTTCGCCGCGTAGACTACCGCTTCAGGGTCATCACCGTTCACGTGGAAAATCGGTGCTTCCACCATTTTCGCAACATCAGACGGGTATGGCGAAGAGCGCGAATATTTCGGGCTCGTTGTGAAGCCGATCTGGTTGTTCACGATGAAGTGGATCGTGCCGCCTGTGCGATAGCCGGCAAGACCAGAAAGCGCGAAGCATTCGGAAACAACACCCTGACCAGCAAACGCCGCATCGCCGTGGAGCAGGAGCGGCATAACCTGCGCGCGGCGGTTCTTAGCAGACTCGCGCTTCAGGAAGCTTTGTTTCGCACGGGATTTGCCCAGAACGACCGGGTTCACCGCTTCAAGGTGAGACGGGTTCGGTGTCAGGGACAGGTGAACATTGTGTCCGTCGAATTTACGGTCGGAAGATGCACCGAGGTGATACTTCACGTCGCCGGAACCGAACTCGTCAGCGCCCTGAGACGAGCCGCCCTGGAATTCGTGGAAAATGATTTTGTACTGCTTGCCCATTACGGCAGCCAGAACGTTCAGACGGCCACGGTGTGGCATGCCGAGAACGATTTCCTCAACGCCGAGTGCGCCGCCGCGTTTGATGATCTGCTCAAGTGCAGGAACGGCAGCTTCACCGCCATCAAGACCGAAACGCTTTGTGCCCGGATAGCGCTTATGGAGGAATTGTTCGAACGCTTCGCCTTCGATCAATTTTTTCAGGATGGCGATTTTGCCTTCCTTGGTGAAGGCAACGCCTTTGTCCGGACCTTCAATGCGTTCCTGAAGCCAGGATTTCTCTTCCGGATCGGAAATGTGCATGAACTCGATACCGACGGTCGAGCAGTAAGTCCGCTTGAGCACGTCGAGCATCTGACGGATGGAGGCGTATTCCATGCCCAGATAGAAATCGATGAAGATCGGGCGATCCCACATATCCGGCGTGAAGCCGTAAGATTGCGGATCAAGTTCCGGCTGGTTGCCGAAATCATTGAGACGCAGCGGGTCCAGATCCGCTCCGAGGTGACCGCGCATGCGATAAGCGCGGATCATCATGATCGCTTTGATTGATTCCTGAATGGAGCGCGCAACGTCCTGCGGATTTGCACTCGGGCCGGCGCGCTCTGTGATCTTCGCCGCAATTTGTGGCTCGTTCGCGGACCAGGAATAGTCAATTGCGTCTGTGTTTTCGTCGCGTTGTGTCAGTGGCCAGCTTGCTGGTGTCCAGCTCGGGCCATCTGCGGCTTTTGAGACGGGTTCGCCCGCATCGCCGAGGCTTTCGAAGAAACTACGCCATTGAGGAGGAACAGAATTCGGGTCGCGATCGAATTTGGCCTGAAGCTGCTCAATGTATGAGGCGTTTCCACCGTAAAGAAACAGGGTTTCCAGCATCGCCGAATTTGCGTCGGAGCGATTGCCGTTTGGTGGGGAGCCGTCATCTGCCATTGCTATACGTCCTGATGATTGTTTTGCAGAAACAAAACACACAAATTTCTTGCTATCCTATTTAGGGAATTTTCTGCCGGATAGAAACCCAACCTAAGTCATAGATATGTAATCGGGCTTCATCGGCAATTCCTGCAACAGGCCTGCCTGAAAAAATTGCCTTCCGCTAAATCAAAAAAGCCGACTCCGCAATGCAACATTGATCGAATTTGATTCGACGGGGCCATTTTTTATACCGGGGTCAGAACAGCATAACTGCTATGCGAGTACGGGCAGTGAATGGCTTTTGCTTCAGACGTGAAATATAGGCACGAAATCTCCGGTGACGGAGCAGTCTGCGCATGAATGTCACAAAGGAAGTGAAGCTCACGGGTTTGTGGTGTCGCCGGTGACTTTATTTAGTATATCCGTCCAGCGATTTTCAAATTCTGTTGTCCACTGACTTTTCAGTGCAGCACGCGTCACATCGTGGATGATGAAGAAGAACTGATTGAATTCACTTTCCGAAACATCATAGCCGTCATGCGCGAAGCGGTTGGCCGTTGCGATGGTTTTTGCGCTGGCGCGGTTCTCGTCCGTTCCCATAAGAACCTCGAACGCCTGAGCCAGCATCTCGCCGCGCACACTGCCATCGGTGTCCATGAAAAAGCGGTCTTCATGTTCGGGGTGACGGCGGAAAAGCTCAGCATAGAGAAGTGCGCCCGGGTCGCCGACTTTTTCGGACAGGAGTTCGAGCGACTTTGTGAGTTGCCCCGTTGCGGCGTCATCGTTCGCTTGCATTAATGTCTCCCGCTAATACGGTTGCATGCTTAGAAGTGTTTGCGGCAAGCAACAATCGGGGGATGCGTGGCTGAGGATCTACAGTCTTATTTTGCGGAGGTGCGTCTTGGGCCGTTTCGCAAGGGGATGGTTCTGGCTGAACGGCATTTCGACCGGACTGTTTTCAGGTCCACGCAGGGTGCGTTGCGAAGGAAGGGGCCGCATCGCCTTCGTGATGTCCATTTTGAACGCTGCGAGGTTGAAGCTGGCCCTTTCTGGTTAGGCGAAGACTACGAGCTGGAGAATGTACACTTCGAAAAGCTGAAAGTCTGGCGGTTCATGTTTGATAATCGGACCAAGATGCGACATGTCCGCGCCAGCTCGCTGGCAAAAGCAAACAGATTTGAAATACAGCCGGGCTGTCGAGTGAAACACAAAAGGACCGTCAGATAGATGATCCGGATAGATGATCCGGATTTCACGCTGGATATGTCAGGTTATCAGGGAGATTTGCAGATATGGGGTGTGCGCGCGGATGGGGTGACTATCAATTCTGAAAAACAGATAAGGCTTCGCCACCCAACGCGCGAACGCCACCTTGGTCAGGCAATCGGCCTAACGGAACATGGGCTTTGGTCGATTGCGCTTGATCAGATCGTCGGCCGACGGGTACGTGATGCGGTTCTCAGCCTGCCAACGTCTAAGGATCGGGACTTCGACGACCAGATGCGCGATATTGAAGTGTTACGGTGCGAAGGAATTGCGTTCTAGCGCGCACAAAAAAGGCTCTCCGAAGAGAGCCTTTCAAAGTCTGTCTGTAAAGGCAGTGGATTAGCCTTTGAGAACGTCCTGCAGCGTAACGCCGAGACGTGCTGGTGATGGAGACACAACAATGCCTGCTTCTTCCATCGCAGCGATTTTGTCTTCCGCGCCGCCTTTGCCGCCGGAAACGATCGCACCAGCGTGGCCCATTGTGCGGCCTGGAGGCGCTGTACGACCCGCGATGAAGCCAACCATTGGCTTTTTGCGGCCTTTCTTCGCTTCCTGAATGAGGAATTCAGCAGCTTCTTCTTCCGCAGAACCACCAATTTCACCGATCATGATGATGGACTGTGTGTCGTCGTCAGAGAGGAACATGTCGAGCACGTCGATGAAGTTTGTGCCGTTGACCGGGTCACCACCAATGCCGACAGCTGTTGTCTGGCCGAGGCCAACCTGAGATGTCTGGAATACAGCTTCGTATGTCAGTGTACCTGAGCGGGACACAACGCCGACAGAACCTTTAGAGAAGATAGAACCCGGCATGATGCCGATTTTGCATTCTTCAGGTGTCAGAAGGCCCGGGCAGTTAGGACCGATGAGGCGGGAGTTTGACTTGACCAGCTTGTCCTTCACGCGGACCATGTCCATGACAGGAACGCCCTCAGTGATACAAACGATCAGCTCGATACCTGCGTCGATTGCTTCTTCGATAGCTGCTGCTGCGCCTGCCGGTGGAACGTAAACCACAGATGCTGTCGCGCCAGTTGCTTTCTTGCCGTCTTCGACAGATGCGAAGATTGGAAGCTCTGCGCCGTTTTCAGCCTGCCATTTCTCGCCACCTTTTTTCGGGTGGATGCCGCCAACCATTTGCGTGCCGAAATAGTTCAGCGCCTGGTTTGTGTGGAATGAGCCGGTTTTGCCGGTCATGCCCTGTGTGAGGACTTTGGTGTTTTTGTCGATCAGAATGGACATTTACGTTTCCCCTGTTTGGATCGGTGTCTGATTAGTTGAACGGATTGACGACGCAAACCCCTTCAAAGGTCTGGTCGGGTAAAAAATGTTCGGAATAGAGCGTTTTGCAGCCAAGGCGGCGCGCCGACGCGAGGGCGATACCGGAGCGGGTCGAGATTGAATTCTCACCAGCAAGGGCAATACCCTCACGAAGCAGCTTGTCATCGACGGCCTGACACGGCTTGAGCGCCAGCGTGCGGACCCACTCAGAAGCAAGCTCTGGCGGCAGTGGCGTATCACCGCGAGTGGTGACGGTTTCGTGGAATTCAGCGAGCACGCTTGCCGATGTCGCGTAGTTTTCTTCAAGCACGATGCGGCGCGCAATTTGATAGCGCTCTGGCGCATCCTCGCGACCAAGCGCGGCATAGACGAGAATAGATGTGTCGAGGAATACATCAGCTTCATCAATCATGATGCTGCCTCGCTATCAGGGCGCCATTTGCCGAGGCGCGCAGGCGAGGTTTCCATCAGATTGAGTAGGCCGGTACGCGCTTCATCATGGGCGCGTTCCTGTTCGACAAGCTTCGTCAGAAATCCGCGCACAAGCTCATTGACGCTGGTCCGCTTCAGAGCGGCCAGAACGCGGACCTTATCCAGAAGGTCTTCATCAATAGCGAGTGTGATGTTTTTCGTCACGCGAGCCTCGTTTCCACATAAGCCGTGTAACACAGGATGTGTGGGGCGCAAGACGTATACGTGTTATTCGAATGTCTGGGTAATCCGAGTCAAAGGGTAGGAGTAGATGAGCGTGACCCATAAACCCGGTTCGGGTGAGCCGGACTGGATGCCTGTATACCGGTCGTTGCGATGAAGCTCCCAGGCATCGGTAATGCCAATCGCTTGGTCTTCGGTGGGGGGAATATAATCTTCAAAATCCTCAAGCTGAAAAAACGATTCCGGTTTGAACCGGTCTTCTACCTCAACGGATTCATGTACAATCAGTCTACAGGCATAGGCGATAGGCGCTGCCTGTTCATTTGGGTCTTCGAAATCGGATTCAAAATGAATCTGCGCGTCCTCAAGTTCAGCAGACGCGGGCTCCCAAGTGCTCCTATAAACCGCGG
The DNA here is from genome assembly GCF_029210165.1 of Ponticaulis sp. NCBI lineage: Bacteria > Pseudomonadati > Pseudomonadota > Alphaproteobacteria > Hyphomonadales > Hyphomonadaceae > Ponticaulis > Ponticaulis sp. Next base: position 664,309 of record NZ_JARGNT010000001.1, on the reverse strand, counting down.
AATGATCTCTGGGGCGCGGGTCTTCACGCAGGCGAACAGGGCCGGAATAGAGAAAACCCTGCTCTGTCAGAAATTCGGCTTCTTCATGGGTGCCCAGAGAATAGATTGCGCAGGCTTCGACAAATAATGCCGCAAGCGGATCCATTCCAGATGGTGGACTGGTTGGGATATCCTGAGCCGATGCGCAGAAAGCGAGTGACAGAGCTGTCAGGGGGAATGCCGTCAGACGTTTCATGATTTGACCCTAAGGGTAGAAAAATACAAATATATCTATTTTTATGACAATAAAAAAGCCCCGACGTTTCCGCCGGGGCTTTCGAAATTTATATCTGAAGAGACTTACTGAACGCCAGCGCGTGTTGTTGGCGTGTCCAGAGAGGTCATGTCGGCTTCACCGGTGTTCTCTTCGGAGTTGATGACGTTTTCATCAATATCGCCGAACTCGTTCACGCCCTGGGCGGCCGGGCCGCGGCGACGTGCCGGACGATCTGGCAGGGCAGCCTGATACTCTTCACGGTCGAGAAGGCCGTCATTGTTTGTATCGTATCCGTCAAAGCCGCTTGCGAGCCAGACATTGCGCTGACCGACGATCTCGGCTGGCTGAAGCATGTCATCACGAGAGTCATCCAGGGACGCGAACAGGCGGTCCTGTTGCATCATCTCCGTGTAGTTCGTGATGTTCTCGCGGGTTTCGTCGAGCCAGCGATAGTTCACGCGGAAATACATCATTTCCTCGTGTGTCTGGTCGCCCGGATAGACATCTGCTGCCGGATCCGGGTTCGCGAAGTTACGATCGGAGTTGTCATACCACCAGTCAGCTACGAGACGGGAGCCTGCTGGAACCTGAATTGGGTCGACCGGGTCATAGTCGCGCTGCCAGTTGAAGTCATAACGTGGCAGAGACAAGAGCAGCTCGCTGGTGCCATCCGGATACTCAATCGACAGTTCTACGCGTTTGCCGCGATAGTGCGCGTGCGGATAGAGCGTGTAGAGCTCGGCGTCCGCAGGGAACAGCGTGTAAGACGTGATGTGGAAGTTCTCTTCGCCTGCAGGAATGACGAAGTTTGAATCGCCAATCACAGTTGAGCGCATGATGAGCTCTGGTGGCTCGTCATGGAAGTAGAGACCGACTTGCGTGCGGTCTGTCTCTTCCAGGCCAAACGTCGTGTAGTGCATGGAGAAGCGGAACGCGCCGCCCGGTGACAGATAAGTGCCAACGCCTTCATGGAACTCTTGCGGGTTCTGGCCCGGCGTATAGCTGCCGACTGAGCCGCTTGGCAGATTGCCTTCGATCTCATCGACGGCCGCATTGCGGTTCTGAATGTAACCCGATGTTACGTGGTGAACGCCCTGATTGGAGCCCGGACGCACGTGAGTTGCACGCAGCCAGCGGCCTTCTTCCATCTGGTTTGGAATGGTCGGGTATTCGTATTCGAGAATACCGGTCGCCGGGATATCAAACGGTGTAACTTCCACGATGTAATCCGGCTCGCCGAGCGGCCATTCCGGAAGCGGCTCAAGTGCATCAAGAAGCGGGTCTTCGCCTTCGCCACGTGGCGCGCCAGCTTCAATCCAGTGAACGATGGTACGAGCTTCTTCAGGGGAGAGTTCGTTCTCGCTGTAGAAGGTGCCTGCGTGGTCAAAATCAGGGAAGTAAGGCGGCATACGGTCCGTGCGAATAACTTCACGGATCATAGGCGCCCAGCCCTGAATGGTCTCGTAGTCAGCGAGTTCCCATGGCGCGATACCGCCAGCGACGTGACACCCGCCGCAGCGCTCAACCAGAATTGGCGCAACATCTTCGGCGTATGAAATGGATTGGTGCAGGCTCGTGTTCGCATGCGGAAGTACGACTGAATCGCCGCGACGCATGTCCACGGATGCCATTTCAACGTTGTCACCGGCAATCAGCGCATCAAGCGCGTTCGCAAGGTAAGGGGTACGCCCACGACCATCTACTTGTCCGCTGACTGGCCCGCGATATGCGAGCTGGAAACCTGTGCGTGGGTTGATCACCAGAACTTCGCCGGTCGTTTCCAGCGCAAGGCTTTCAGACACGAGCTGACGGGCATCCATCAGAACAGGCATGTCGACGCCTACCGCTGCCATCGCGTCGCTCATTTCTGTGCGGGTTTCGGTGGCATCAGGGTTGATGAGATAGAAGCGGACGCCTTCTGCGGCGTATTCATCGCGCAGTTCGGCAAGCGCTTCGATAGCTCTCACGGAAAAATCGGAGTCCGCTGTAACTGTCATGAGGACGATAGCTGGCGCATCCTGATAATAATACAGTTCATGAGAAACCCGCTCGTGGTCTACGAGACGGAAGTTATCCACATAAGTCGGGGAAGCCTCTGCACTTAAGGTAAGTGCCGATAGGGCAAATGCAGATGCAGTAAAGGCGAAAATCTTTCGCATGGGCGTTGTCCTCCTGTCGCTGTTTTATTTTTTCTTATTTATATTTGATTGCTACGCGATTTGCGAGGAAATTATGATAGTGGACTCTCATTTTATCGCTCAAAACGGCAACAACCGCACCAATCTAACGAGATTGTGAACGTGTTCCGTCGCGATAATTCAATTTTTTCTGAAAATTGTTTCGCGCCGCCTCAGCGCGGGTAAGATGTGATTGTGACAGACCAGTCGCCATCCTGGCTATCAAGGCTGATCTTCGTGTAACGGTCGCGGGCGTCTACTTCCCAGTCTTCGGTTGCGCCGTAACCTACGTCTCCGGGCCTTGGCGGGTAGTAGTCAAAATCGGTCAGAAGGTGAAAGGAGTTCGGGCTGAACCGGTTCTGCGCATTCGTGTCCTCATCCACCAGAAGATGACAGAAATATTGAGGTCTTCCGTCATCGTGATACCACTTCATGAAAGTGATCTGAGCCTGTTCGTGATTGCGTTCAGTCCCCGGAAGAAAATTCCCAAACCGAGTGTTATGATCTGGCTGGTCACCATCGCCGTCGAGCGCCAATCCCCCAAGAAATAGGAAGCCGTCCGCTGCGAGTGTGCCATCATCATTGTGCACTCCACGGCTGTATCTCTCGCACGCCTCGATGAACAGAGTAGAAAGCGGGTCCATGCCTGCCGGGGCTGTTGCTGGCAAATGCTGGGCTGTCGCAGGGATTGCGACGATAACAGAAGCGGTCGCGAGAGCGAGAAATGAGGCGCGCATTTAATCGTCCATCTCATAGACAAAGTTCATGATGTTTTCGGTATCGATGTCCTTGTCAGGGTCAAAGCGCTGAATACGCGCGCCTTCAATGTCATATGCTTCAGGTACGAGCGCGGCGATCCAATCCGGAATAGGTTCGCGGCGATAAACAGTAATCCTGGAGAGCGTGCCCACTTCGGCGAGGCGGCTGGCTGCAATATTGGCGAGTGCGACACGGAAGGTCTCATCTGCCTGAGCTGGGAACCATTCAGTTGTGTAGCGTCCGCTCGAAATAGAGAATTGGACTGGCAGCGGACCTGAGACGCCGTTCTCCCAGGCGCGATCATCATCGCTTTGCGAGACGGTTACCAGGCTCTCCGTTCCATCCAGAAAGGTAACGCGGATCATCATCTCAGAAGGCTGGCTTACCGAGTATTCTTTGACGGCCATATCGTGTGGCACGATGCCAATCTCATCAGAGAAAATCTCGGAATCAGGGTAGAGCTTATCGACGATGAATGCTCTGCCAAGATAAGCGCCGCCCAATACGAGCGCGACGATCACCAGAAATCCGAAAAAGGCTTTCATGCCCAACCCCCTGCTTTTCCCTGAGAAAAGCTAGGCGAAAGCATTAGTGTCGGCAATCCTGAATTTAAATTTGTCGTGCTTTAATTTTGGCGCGAAGTGTCAGAACGAAATTGTTCGATGATTTACAGGTCGTCCATTCACGATGATCTGGGAGATCACATTTGAGCCCGGATGCGCAACGCATTCAGCGCTTAGTTCATAGCCCCAAATGCCGTCATTGCTTTCTCCGTTGAGAATGCTGCCTTGCGGGAAATTGATCACAACTTCACCGTTGCCAACCTGCACCGAACCCTGTTGATGCGGGTAGACCACCAGACCATCTCCGGATGGGAAAATATGGTGCTCCAGATGTTCTATACAGGTTTCATATGCGCGCCGGTGGAATGCGTCATTACTATGCGCTGGCATAGCGAAAAGCGGAAGAACGCTTAAAAAAACCAGAACACGTTTCATCGAAAACTCCGTACAGGAAACGTTTGCAGCGGCGTATTTGTACTCAAGGAGAACAGATCGCCAAGTCCTGATCGCAGCAAAGGCGTTGAGAAACAGCTAACTCGCGGTTTGTGGGGCGGCTTGCTGGGCTGTCAGAGGTTCGGGAATTCGTGCCCGTTAGGGCCGAGCTTCAGCGGCTTTGCCCAGACGATATCGCTGTCGAGAAGATCGCGATAAAGGTGCGGGAATTCTGCACCGCCGCGAGAGACTTCCCATTTCAGATCATCGCCAAGATGATCGGTTTCAATCGCCAGAAGATAGAGGTTGTCTTCAGCCGCGAAATGTTTCGCTGCTGTTTCTTTCACCTGTTCGGCAGTGGACATGTGAACATAGCCATCCTGCAGGTCGATCGGTGCACCCGCTGTGCGGCCTGCGGCTTCGAATGCAGCCTGCTCATCGGCGCGGAAGATTTTGTAGACGATCATGGTTATGCCCTTTCACAAAAAAGGCGGACCAATGGCCCGCCTTTTCGAATTCAAAGATCAGCAGAAAGCTTATTTCTTCACAGCGTCAGTGATTTTCTTCGCTGCGTCGTCGAGATCGTCAGCCGGGATCACGTTGAGGCCAGAGTTCGCAATGATCTCTTTACCGCGCTCTACGTTTGTACCTTCAAGGCGAACAACCAGCGGAACTGACAGGTTTGTTTCTTTAACAGCCTGCAGAACACCTTCCGCGATGACGTCACACTTCATGATGCCGCCGAAGATGTTGACGAGGATGCCCTCAACATTCGGGTCTTTCATGATGATTTTGAACGCTGCAGCAACTTTCTCTGCAGATGCGCCGCCGCCAACGTCACAGAAGTTAGCTGGCTCAGCACCGTAGAGTTTGATGATGTCCATGGTCGCCATAGCGAGACCAGCACCGTTCACCATACAGCCGATTGTGCCGTCGAGAGAGATGTAAGCGAGGTCCCACTCGTGAGCTTCGATTTCTTTCTCGTCTTCTTCTGTTTTGTCGCGCAGTTCCTGAATGTCAGGGTGGCGGAACAGAGCGTTGCCGTCGAAAGACACTTTCGCGTCGAGAACACGCAGGTGCTCGTCTTCCATAACGATCAGCGGGTTCACTTCCAGCATCGCCATGTCTTTTTCAGTGAAGGCTTTGTAGAGGATCGGGAACAGTTTGTAGCCGTCTTCTTTTGCTGTGCCTTCAAGCTCCAGCGCTTTGCAGAGCGCTTCGCAGTCTGCATCTGTCACGCCAGTTGTTGGCTCGATGTTGATTGTGAGGATTTTCTCAGGTGTTTCTGCTGCAACTTCCTCAATGTCCATACCGCCTTCGGTAGACACGACGAATGCCGGCTTGCCTGTTTCGCGGTTCACGAGGAGTGAGCAGTAAAGCTCTGATTTAATGTCAGCGCCATCTTCGATATAGATGCGGTTGACCTGCTTGCCTTCCGGGCCAGTCTGGTGCGTGACCAGAGTGTTGCCGAGCATAGCTTTGACGTGTTCGTAAACTTCGTCCGGAGAGAATGCGAGGCGAACGCCACCTTTTTCGCCAGCTTCAGCTTCTTTGAACTTACCTTTGCCGCGACCACCTGCGTGGATCTGGCTTTTCACGACCCAGAGAGGACCCGGGAGTTTAGCCGCAGCTTCAGCTGCTTCTTCTACAGAGAATACGGCATAGCCGTCTGCAACCGGTGCGCCGAAAGACTTCAGAACTGCCTTGGCCTGGTGCTCGTGAATGTTCATGGATGCTGCCTCTTATTTGTTTGTGAAGGCGGTTCGCCCCCTAAGACAGGACCGGGTTATAACAATGCACTAGGGGTGTGCAACTCCATCTTTGGTGTGATTGTCCCTCTGAAGGCCAAATATATGGGTTTTTACCGGTTTGATGGTCACTTTATTTCCACCAGACGAGAAAACTCGGATTTTTACGGGAAATTATTCCCACGAGAGATTGGCGTTATGCTGCCTGCTCTTCGTCTGTACGTGGGTCGATATCCGCGCCGACCACAGATGTCGGCTGGACCATTTCGTAAGATTCGCGCTCTTCCTCGACAACGGGAGCCTTCGCCTGACGACGCCAGACCATCAGCACAAACAGGATAAATCCGATAACGGCTTCCAGAATGAAGAGGCCACGCGTTCCGAGTGGAGACGACATGACGAGGCCGAAAACCATCGGGCCGATCACTGAGCCGCCAGCCCAGACGAAAAGAAGACCGGACAACATCCGCGCAAATTTTGAAGGCTCGCAACGGTCCGCCGCATGGGCAATGCAAAGCCCGTAGAATGACAGCGCGCCAGCACCCCAGAGGCCGATAAGCGCCTGCGTGACGAGGCTGCCCGGTGAGTTCAGGAAAATGAGCGCAACTGCAGCGAACGCCGAGAGCAGTCCCATACCACCAATAACGATGCGTCGGTCGACACGATCCGAGAGATAACCGCCCGGCCACTGGCTCAGCATACCGCCCGCATAGGCAGCGGCCATTAGTGTTGCGGCCGCTGTCGCTGCGGAGCCTTCGCCGCTTCCAGACTGCTGGGCGTAGAGGGGCAGGAGCGAGAGAAATCCCGTATTTGAAAAACCGGCTATGAACACGCCGATAACCGCAGCTGGTGCGACCTCATACATACGGCGGAACGGAAATGGAGCCGGGTCGGGCGGCGCAGGTTGCAGGCTTTTCGTGATGCAGACTGGCATGAGAGAAAATGCCAGGAAGATGCCGCACCAGATATAAGGCTCAAGATCGGTCGGGGCATGCCCGATCGCCAGAAACGGCCCTACAACAAGCGCAAGCTTGGCAACCACATGATAAATGCCGATGACCGAACCACGTTGGCTTTGCGGGGTTGCCTCTGTCATCCAGCTCTCAACACTCGCAAACATCAGGGCGATACCAATGCCTTGCGCAAATCGTGCGATAGACCAGGTGAACGGGTCGCGGAATAGCGCCATCAGAAGTGCCATGCTGGCACCCAGTGCGGCTGCGAATGCGAACACCCGAATGTTCGCGATTTCACGAATCATTTTTGGAGCGAGTGCTGCCCCGGCCATGAAGCCTGCCGAATAAATGCCCGCAATGAGGCCTACAATGGCGTCTGACACGCCCACGCGACCAAGCGCGAGCGGCACCACAACGCCCAGCAGGCCGCCAGCGACCTGCAGCAAAGCGGCTGCGAGAATAAGAGAGGCTACATTACGAAAGGCAGTCACAGCTTAACCAGCGTTGATTTCGTCCATGGAGAACGATGTTGAGCGGACTTCTTCGCCAGTTTCATCATTGATGATGAAGTTGATCTGGCCTGCGTCCCAGTCGATTTCGATTTCGCCGTAATTACCAAATGTGTAGCCGAGGCCAAGCTGGCGCGGATCGACTTCTGTGGAGTCGGGCTCGCTGGCGAAGGCAACATTGAGAGATGATGCCGTGATTTCATAGAACGGATACGCGCCGCGCTCTTCGTCTTTATAGAGAAAAGATGTGTGGCGGTCGCCGGATACGAAGACAACACCATTTGCTTCTGTCTCTTCAATCATATCGTAGAGACGCTGGCGCTCAGTTGGCAGTTTATCCCAGCTTTCCCAGCCATGAACATCGGGAATGACCTGAATGGATGAAACGAGCAGACGAAGGTCCGCCGGTTTGGACAATTCCTGTTCCAGCCATGCCCATTGTGCTTCACCGAGCATATCCTGCGCCGGGTCCGTGCTTGGGATATAGCGTTCGCGGCCTGCGGCACCATAATCATCGGTAGGCATCAGGTCTGAGCGGAAGAAGCGCGTGTCCAGCATGATGATCTGTGTACGCTGGCCTTCAGGGCCGACCATGCGAGAATAGTAAACGCCCGGATAGTCTGCGATCTCGGTGTCATTCATGTGGAAGAAGTTTTCGAACATGCGCTCGGCCAGAATACGGCCCGCGAAGTTTCGTCCGAAGTCGTTCATTCCGAAGTCGTGGTCATCCCATGTCGCGAGGATCGGCATGGCCGCAGCCACCGCTTTGTAAGCCTCGCTGACGCCAAGATCGGCATAGCTTTCGTGAAGCTCTGCCAGTTCAAAATCAGCGTTGGCGTAATTGCGGCCATCGCGGTCGCCATAAACATTGTCGCCGATGAAAAGGAACAGATCGGCATCCTCTTCTGCGATCCGCGCCAGCGCCGGATTTGGCTGTTCTTCATCATTGCAGGACGCAACGATGACGCGTGTCAGCGCCTCGGAGGTGCTGAGCGGCAGAATTTCGGGGCCGGACGGAAGCTCGCTCGTCGGGATGGCGCGGTAATAAACGCTCAGTGCTTCTTCAGCGGATTGCGGCGAGACAGCTGCTGGTGACGTTGCTGTTTGAGTTGCACATGCGCCAAGGGCAGCAAGGGCAATAAGGCTGACACCAATATGTTTCATGAGGTTCTCCCGTTTCGTCAGACCGCTAGACCGGATGGATGACATTGTCATGACGCGGGCTCAAGATTTTTGCCAGTTTTATCTGTGCCGGAAGAACCAACGTGCGCTGAGAAAGTAGTTATAGGAACGATTTATGCCTTCAATCCCGCCAATGTTGGATTCGACGGCGTCATCAGGAAGGGTGACATATTCTACGCCGAGGCCGAGGCGTAACTCAGGCGATACGTTATATGTCACACCCGTGAGGACGTTAAAGTAATGCCCGTAATTGGTGTCATCGCCACGCACGATGAAAGATGGAAAATGGTCAGCAGGGCCCTCGAACTTGAAATCGAGGCGGGACGCTCCGGCGCCCATTCCGACAAACGGACGAATGCGCTGACCTGAACGGAAGTCATAAAAAATGTGCGCGCCTAAAGTCTGCACATTTGCTTTGCCTGTCGTGGTGAGTGCGCCGTTCAGGCCGGAAATGTCAGACCACCGCGTGGAGTATTCAATCTCCGCGCGCCAGTCCTCGTGGAACCGATACCCGACAGCCCCTGCCAGTTCGCGGCTATTGTCGAAGTGGAAGTTGTTCTGGTCCTCAATGGATCCGTACCCACGGACCGCAAGGTAGATGCCTGTCGCATCGCCTGGGTTGTCGCCGCCTTCTGCGAAGGCAATGGTGGCAGTGGCGCAAAATGCGCATGCCGCCACGAAAGGTTTCAAGCAAGTGAGCATGGTGAGAGAGTAACCTACTCCATGGCTCGGATAAATATCAGGCAGAACGATATATTCTCGTTCTGCCTGAATTGATCCCGTGCTGGGCAATTGGTGACGCTATATCCGTCAGCTTTATCAGAATGAGAAGAATAGGCTGAACATCAGGCGACCCGGAAGGAAGGAAAACAGGCCAGCGATCATCATGCCGCCCACAAACATGCCGGTCATTTTCTTGCGGTGGTCCTGAACCTTGCGGCGGCGAATGGCGGCGATACCCATTGGCAGGCCAATCAGTGTCCAGGCGGAGAGCGCATGGATCGGGCTGAAATGAACCGGGCTAAAAGACGTGATGAAGAAGGAAGAGATTGCTGTGATCGCCATGGTGATAACCCAGGTCCAGCCAAGCGTCCGGTGAAGGCGGAAACCTTTTGGCGCAAACAGAAGCACCAGACCAATGATGAAGGTCGCAATTGCGCCATAGGCGTGGATCTGAATTTCTATTGGCGCCGTCAGGAGGGGGGTAAGGTCCACTCGAAACTGCGGTATAACTCCTGCGCCCCTGACGATCTGGTATGCCAGAAAGCTGTAAGCAGCCAACGCAAAGCCAACCGCGATGCGGTATCTTGTAAGGCCCGGAATATTGATGGTCGGGAAGCGCGGTGAAGGTTTGGAAACGAGTGTATCAGACATGATGACGGGCTCCGTAAGTCGCGGTTGAATGTGTTTGGCATTGTGCCGATGACCCCATTCTGGCCAAGGAAGCGATTGCTGCGAGCTGATCTTCATGAAGGGGATGACGTGGTTCGCGAAACGCAGCTAATGTCGTTCACGAAGCGTGAGTTGCATGGTGTTTGAGGGGAGTTTGCATTTTGCGTATCGCGATTGACTGGGCACAACGCGGCCGCCAACTGGCAATCCTTGTCGGGATCGGCACGTTTCTCTCGATTCTGAACCCCTTTAATGCGGGAAACAGCCTGCCTTTCTGGGCGGTCTGGTGCTATTGGACCGGACTTGTCATTTACGGCTCAGTGATCGGCTGGGGCACGGCGACACTTGCACTGAAATGGCTGGATGGACTGCCCATCTGGCTCATCCTTGCAGTGATCGCGGCTGTATGCGCACTGTTCGTGACGCCGGTGCTCATCATTCTGCAACATGCCTTTGGTGGACGCGTGCCGCTCGACGAGTATCCGCGTGTGTATAGTCTCGCGCTGGTTATCTCGATTGGCATTACAATTTTCGGCTATCTTCTGGATCGCGCAACAAATGGCGATACCACCACTGAAGGCGGAACTGACGAAACTGGGAATTCGGTTGCGACCTTCATGTCCCGTTTGCCGCTCCCTTATCGAAACGCCGATCTCTATGCGATCTCGTCCGAGGACCATTACCTACGTGTGCACACCAGCGCCGGAGAGCACCTCTTTCTGGAACGCCTGAGCACAGCTATGCTCCAGTTGGAACGCGCGCCCGGCCTCCAGACGCACAGATCATGGTGGGTGAATGAAACCGGTGTGAAGTCGGTGACGACGTCCAGCGGTAAAATGATCATTACCCTCAAATCGGATGTTGAGGTCCCGGTCAGTCGGACATTCGCCCCGAAGGTTCGCGAAGCTGGTTGGCTGGGGTGATCTAGTCCGGTCGCTTTATAATCGAAATCAGAACGACGCAGAAGCTTGAAACACCGGAGAGAAGCGGCGCCAGCACACCCCATTGTGTGTCGCGCAGAAACAGAAAAACCAGCGCAGCCAGAAAAAGTGAGCACACAGCGAACCCGATCAGGAATTCACGTAAAGAGAAGGGCAGGCGGCTCACGTTCTAATTATCGTTCAGGCGCTGCATGAGCTGGCTGACAAACAGAATGTGGCTCCGCAGGCGATAAAGTTCGTCCGTGTAGGATTCAGGAACTTCCACATTGCCAACTTCGGCCTGTAAGGCTTGCAGCTCGTGGATCACATTATCACGTTCCTGAATTGTGTGGGCCGCGCGGCCACGGTCTTCCAGTGTGCGCAGGTCCTTATACCAGATGTAAATTTTGCGACGAGTGCGCCAGCGATAAAGCGGCGGCGCAGCTTTTACGAGCGGGAAGACAAGCGTCAGAAGCGGAATCGCGAGCACCCAGGCGCGTTCAAGGAAGTTGGCAACGCCGAACGGGAACATGCTGCGCAGGAAGCTTGGGCCTTTTTCGTAATAGCGGGCAGCTTCCTCGGACAGAGGCAGGTTTGTGCGGTTCGGGCTCGGGAAAACACCAGGCTCTGATAGCAGCGTACCACCGCGATGCTGGTCCACCATCGCTTCGATCAAAAGGGCCTGAATGGCCGGATGTAGGTCTTCACGCACGATGATTTCGGCAACTGGCGCAATCAGTTCAATCGGGTCTGATGGCAGGTTATCAGCCAGATCGAGACCGCCTTCAGGGAAGATAACGCGCTTCAGGTAAGGTGTCCGGCGCTCGTAAGCGAGCGCGCGGGGAAAGCTCAGAACTGCGATATCCGGATCGGCCAGAAGCTGAGAGACAAATGGCGCGCTCGGGCCTGACACGGCCATCAATACGTCCACCTCTCCAGCCAGAAGTGCTTGTGCGCCAGCATCGCCTGAGAGTGGCAACAACGTCGCGTCGACCTCGTTTTCAGCCAGCATCCGGTCTGCCAGAAGGCGTGTACCTGAAGTTTCCGAACCGGCTGCGATACGCATATTGCTGAAATTGCGAAGGTCCAGATCGTCAATATTCATGACATCTGCGCCGTCACGGAAGAACACCCAGAGCGGCTCATAAAACACAGTGCCAAGAGACTGTAGCTCGTCTTCATCTTCTGGAAGCGTCGCGCCGCCCTGCACAATCGCCGCCTGAACGTTACCTGCACGCAGAAGGTCGAGGTTATCGCCGGATCCTGTCGTGTTCACGACATTCAGCGTGACATCTTCTTCTGCAAAAAAGGCCTGATAGTCGAGAGCCGTCTGCGAATAGGCACCGCCAGCGCTACCTGATGCAAAGCTCATCTCTTTCGGTGGCGGCGGGGCAATAAAGCGGAACAGAAGGAATGAGACGATAATCGCGACAAGCGTGATCCCGACATATGTGAGCGCTGATTTTGATATCGACATGCTGCATCCCCTTCGGAAAAATCCTTAGCGCTTCCGGTGGCGGTTGCAAGATGCAGAGCTTCAGAAGGCGCTCTCTGCCTGAAAGATCATCTTTAAACTGGCGCAGCGCTTGCATGTTCTGAATTTCGGGGAACCAGCCTGCTGCAAGCGGGTTTGTATTTCAGGAACGGCAAAAGGAGTCACTCAAAATGGGACAGGTAAACTGGCTGAAACGCTCCGTCTCAATGACTCTGCTGACAACCATGCTGGGCACAAGCCTGTGGCTGGTGCTGCAGCAGAACCATTCACTCTTTTGATATTGAGGGCGGGGCTCAGGCCTCGCTGACGAGTTCGCCCGCGCATTCTGGTGCGCCTTCGCAGCAATTCTCGGTAAAGCGACGCATCAAAGTCGCGATCTCATCCCGATTAACTGAATAGATCATGTGCCGACCCTGACGTTCAACGTTCAGAAGATTAGCGTCTGTCAGCACATTAAGATGTGCAGTCAGCTTGTTCGGGGTGACGTCCAGGGTGTTCGCGATTTTACCAGCCGGCAGACCGTCCGGACCTGCTTTCATAAGTAGACAGAAAGTTCGAAGGCGCGTGTCTTGTGCCAGCGCGCTGAATCCTTTGAGGGTCTTCTCAAGCTCAATTGTATATTTATCTATCGCGGTCATTTTTCTTCGCCCAATTACACACACAAAATAGGGTTGCGGTGTGTTAGACGAAATGCGGCATATTAATCCATACACCCAGCTGTAAAAAACTGAACTTTTTGCAGCCGGGAGCTGAAATGGGTTAAACGCTTCAGATTGATCTGAATTTTTAGTTCTGCCGAAGCAGCGGGTTTGATAATTCTGCCGTCAAACCGTCAGACGCGCCGTGCACGATGAGCAGTTCATTGATAACTTCGCTGCGATTGCCGTTGAACTCGCGAATACGTCCTTCAAGGCGCTGGTCGCGCTGATTCCGGAAGCCGCGGGGATCCGCCAGCCATTCCCCATTCTCTCGTACAAAATCGAGTGAATAGTTAGCGCCAGAGCGTGTGTCACGCAGTGGAAGTGAAGCGCGATTATCACCGGCTTCAACAACCTCACCAGCTTCAATATTGCGGAAGCCGTTTTCTCCGATGAGATCGGCGGACACCAGAATGTTCATGATATCGCGGCCGGTAAGGCGCTGAAGGTGTGAGGCGTCGAATTCGCTGCGAAGATAGTAGACCGCGATTTCGTCATGGATTCCAAGCGATGGCTGACTTTCCGGGCCATAGAGTGCAATCTGGCGCATTGTTTCAAAACGGTCGATTGTCGCTTCGGACACGTATTCGGTTGCGTCATAGCCGCGACCTGAACTGACCGCAGCGGCATAGCCGGAATACGTTTCCATAACGCCCTCGGAAACCGAGCCGCCACATGCTGCAAGTAGGAGCGCCAAACCGCCCGCTAATCCTGTGCGCCACATCTTCATGCCTGTCATAAATCCCTCGCACGGCCTTGTTCTATATGTTCAGCCGGTTTCCTGTCAGCGAGTATACTCTCATAAATGCGTTTAAAAAACTGGCAGGCCTGTTAACGGAAGTTGATGTGTCGGCGTAAGGACTTGTTCACAAAACCTCAGGGTCACGCGTCGCGCAGAACGCGAGCTGCAGGCTTGGCCAGAACACTACGCGCGACGAACAGGCCACCCAGAACTGAGATACCAAGCGCCGCGATAAGAATGACGCCAACCGGCCCGTAAGGTATGGACCAGCGCGCTTCGAATACACTTACGATAATCGGGTAAGCCGCCGCAATGCCGATGAGTGCACCAAGTATCGCTGCAATGCCGCCGGCTATACTGAACTCTAAGGCATAAAGCTGAAATATCTGAGATCGTGCGGCGCCAAAGGTTTTCAATAATGCTGCTTCTACCGCGCGTTTCTGCGTCATCACGCCAAGCGTCCCCATCAGTACGAGAAGGCCCGCAATCGTGACGACGCTGGCAGCCGCGTTCACGGCGAGGGCAATATCGTCGAAGATTTTGGATGCCGCTTCCAGCGCAGGACGTGTTTCGAATACGACGACGCCAGCAAAATCATCTTTCAGCGCTGCTATCAGGGCGCGGTCCTCGCTGCCTTCTGTTCGCGCAATGGCGACATGGGACGGGTTTGCAGCTTCCAGGGTGCCGGGCGAGAAGATGAAAGCTGTGTTCGACCCAATATCAAACGTGCCCCATTCCACGCGGCGGATCGCGGCGACTTCTGCGGTGAGATCACGGCCGAATACCCGAAGGCCAAGGGTCGATCCGGGAGAGAGGCCGAGACCGCGCGCCGCGCCCTCTTCGACTGAAACCAGAAGGGGCCCGGAATAGTCTTCCGCCCACCATTCACCTTCGACTGTTTCCCCGCCTTCGGGTTCGGGGCCGAGGAAGGTTACATTGGTTTCACCGCGAACCGCCCATCTCTCACTCTCTGCAATGTTTGCGTCGGCAGTTGTAACGCCGTTGAGCTCGGTAATGCGGACGAGCAGGAAGGGCGCACGGCGATAGGCATCGCTATCGTCAATATCCACGCCGAAGCCTGATATGAGTTGGTCAAAATCTTCCGCGCGATCGCCCGGAATCTGGGTGAAGACCAGAGACGGCGCGTTGGCGGGCGCTGTTTCCTGAATTTGGCGGAGCAGATTGGCCTGTACAGCGACGACCAGAGACAATAGCGCGAGCCCAATTCCGAGAGACGGAACGATCGCGCTGGCAAGAGAGCCGGGCCCTGAAATATTGGAAAAGGCGAGCCGCGTCAGGCCGCGCGATTTGTCTGCCACGGGCTTTGCGGCGCGTTTGATCAGCCACGCCGTGAGCAGGAAAGCGCCCCAGATAATCGCCGTACCTGCCAGAAGCGCGAGCGTGATCATCGGGCGAGAGCTGCTAAGCGTGGATAGCAAGACAAATCCGGCAAGACAGGCGAGCGACAGGCTGCGCTCCAGCAGCGGCGTTCGTGTGCGGTTTTCTTCAGAGAGGTTTCGGAAAAGCGCGGATGGCGGTGTCGCACGTGCACGGCCAATCGCAGGAATTGCAAAGAAGCCAGCACTCAGAAGGCCAAGCGCAAGCGCCGTGATTAAAGGTATCGGATAGATGGCCAGCGCTTGGGGGAGGGCAATCTGATCACCCGCAAAGCTCACCATGATATAAGGTGCTGCAGCACCTATGATGAGCCCCAGCGCACCACCGAGGAGGGCGAGCGCTCCAAGTTGAATGGTGTAGGCAGTACGGATAAGGCCACTTTCAGCGCCGAGCGCTTTTAAGGCCGCAATGGCGGAGGTACGTGACTGCAAAAAGGAGGTTGTTGCCTGTTCGACGCCAATACCGCCCGCGATCAGGGCTGCGATCCCGATGATCGACAGAAAATCATTCAATGTCTGAAGCAGGTCCTGCAAGCCATCAACGGCATTCTCAGGTCCGCGAATGCGCACATTGGCTTCGGGGAAGGATTCATCAAAATCTTCGCGCAATTCCCGAATGGGCAGTTCAGCATCGGCACTGACGATCAGACGTGTCCGGAAGAGTTGACCGACACCAAGCCTGTCTGCCGCTTCGAGCGCGCGAATGCTGACCACCGCTTCAGGCCCGAACGAGCCGGGCGTTCCGATCTGGTCGGGCAAGCGGTCAAGGCGGGCGCGAATTTCCGCGCGTACCGGGCCAAGATTTATTTCGTCACCGATGGCAGCATTAAACTGGTCCAGAAAACTCTGGCTGACAGCCGCGCCCCATAGTTCGCCCCGTTGGCCGAATGTCGTATTGGTATCGCCGGACAGTTCCATCTCCCCGACCAGCGGGAAGGCATCATCTATACCGGTCAGATCGACCTGGCGGCGTAGATCGCCGGCAGTGCCCATCACCGTCAGTGTGATCTTTTCAGAGACGTCGCCAAGGTTTTCCGCGTAGGCGCGTTCTTCGTCTGTCAGCCTGCGCTGGTTGACGGCAAACATGGCGTCACCGCCGAGTAGCATACGGGCTTCACCCGCAAGGCCGCGTGTGAAGACTTCCGTCACCGAACCGGCAGATGAAATGGCTGCAACGCCAAGCGTGATGCAAGCAAGATAAATCCAGAAGCCTTTCAGCCCGCCGGACAGCTCACGTATCGCGATGCGCCAGGCTGCACTCATGCTTCGAGGTTTCCATTGCGCATGGTGACGATGCGGTCAGCGCGCTTGGCAAGTTCCCGGTCATGGGTGACGAGAACCATCGCTGTTTTCCGCTTTTGCACGATATCGAACAGCATGTCCGCGACGCCTGCACCGGTATCGCCATCGAGATTGCCCGTCGGTTCATCGGCGAAAACGATTTCGGGATCACTGGCGAGGGCTCGGGCGACGGCAACGCGTTGACGCTCCCCGCCGGACATCTGGCCGGGGTAGTGATCAAGCCGGTCGCCAAGCCCGACTTCCTGAAGCAGCTTCGTTGCTTTCTCTTTCACGCCGTCAATGCCGGAGATCTCGAGTGGCACGCGCACATTGTCGAGCGCGGTCATTGTCGGCAGCAAATGGTAGGACTGGAAGATCAGGCTGACGCGTCCCCTTCGCAGGCGAGCCAATGCATCCTCGCTCATTCCTGTTATGTCGGTTCCCAGAAGTTCGACTTTGCCGGATGTGACGCGCTCAAGCCCTGCCGCAATGGAGATAAGCGAAGATTTGCCAGATCCTGATGGACCAATCACTGCTACGCACTCGCCGGGCTCGACTTTCAGGCTCACACCTTTGAGAATTTCGACCGGACCGGATTGCGCAGGCAGCGTCAGCCTTACATCATGCAGGTTCAGAGATTCAGCCAATGGAGCGCTCCGATCACGGTTTGGTTGGAATGACCTATATGGAGCATACGAATGGCAGGAAAGTCAGGGAAGATGGTGAAGCAAATGGGTTTTCAAGCTTTCGTGATGTCTGTTTTGCTACTGGTAGGCTGTTCTGCCCAGAATGAGCCTCCTGCGGAGCCGCCAGCTTCAGCTACTGAGGCCGCTACGGTTGCGGACGTCGCCCCAGATGATGAGCAGGTGATTGTCATGCTCGGCGACAGCCTGACCGCAGGCTTTGGTCTGCCCGATGCGGCCGCCTTGCCGTCCGTTGTCGAGCGAAAGCTCACCGAGGCCGGCTATGAGGTCGAAGTGATCAATGCGGGTGTTTCCGGTGATACCACTTCAATGGGACGCGCCCGCTATAACTGGAGCGTGACATCGGCTGATCCGGATATCGTGGTGATTGCGCTCGGAGCGAATGATTTTCTCTCCAGCCTGCCGTCCAGCCTTGCGCGGGATAATCTCTCAGCCCTTATCGAACAGTCTCAGCAAGACGGGATTGAAGTCATCCTGGCTGGCCTGTCGCCGCGATTTGAAGGCGCGGATGATAGCCTTGAGGCTGAATATGCGGCGATTTATCCGGCGCTTGCTGCAGCCTATGACGTACCTCTATATCCAGACCTGATGGCCGGTGTCTGGAATACGCCGTCTCTCTTGCTGGGGGACGGACTTCACCCGACTGCCGAAGGTGTAGAGGTTATGGCAACGGGCCTGTTGCCGGTGATCATCAGCGTGATCGAGGCTGACTAGCTCTCTTCCGGCTCGGTGATGCGCTCAGCGGCGAGGTAATCAGCGCTGCGCATTTCAAACAGGCGCGATGAAGTCCGCTCGAATTCGAACGCGCTATCGCCTGAGACGTAAAGCTCATTCGGTTCGGCTTCTGCAGAAATAATCACCTTGGCGCGCGCTTCATAGAGCGCATCAATCAAAGTAATAAAGCGCGTAGCGGCGTTCCGGTTTTCCGGGCTGAGGATCGGCACGTGCTCAATGAGTACGGTGTCGAAATGGCGGGCAAGTGACAGATAGTCGGCGGCGCCGAGCGGCCTGTCACACAGCTCCTCAAAGCTCATACGGGCAACACCAGCTGCCTGCGCGGGGATGCGCCATTCACGGCCATGCACCGTCAGATGTGTTTCGTGTGGCTCTGCACCTGAGGTGAGGCGTTCCCAGGCGGCATCAATGCTCGCATCTGCTTCAGGGCCCAGCGGAGAGTAATAGACAGGCGCCGCTGTCAGGCGCTCAAGGCGATAGTCACGGTCGGAACGGATTTCATGAACGTCATGCGTGTCTTTCAAAAGTTCGATGAAAGGCAGGAAGCGCTGGCGGTTTAGTCCGTTCTTATAGAGATCATCGGGCGGACGATTAGAGGTCGCGACGACGACCACATCACGGGCGAGAAGGTGCTCGAACAGGCGACCGATCAACGTGGCATCGGCGATGTCTTTGACCTGAAACTCGTCAAAGCAGAGGAGTTCGGCGCTGGCAGCAAACTTTTTGGCGGCTGGCGGGATCGGGTCGTCTACGCCGCCCTTAACTGCCCAGCCCGAAGCGCGGCGCTCTGACGGTGTGAGCTTTTTCCAGTCATTGATGAAAGCGTGGGCTTCCTGCATGAAATCATGAAAGTGGACGCGGCGTTTGTGTTCGACATTCGTGGTCGAAAAGAAGAGGTCCATCAGCATGGATTTGCCACGCCCGACGCCGCCCCAGAGATATAGCCCGCGAACTTTCTTCGGCTTTGAGAACCAGCCCTTCTTGCCGCGATTTTCAATACGGTCCTGAAGGTCATCCAGAAGGCGGGCGACCTCGGCCTGTGCGGCGTCAAACTCTATGGCGCCGCTGGCCGTTTTAGCCTCGTATTCTGTATACAGAGTGCCCATTAAGCCTCCAGCGCCTGCGTGATCTGGCCGATGAAGATGCTTAAGAGCTCTGGATGAAGCAGGATAGCGATTGCGATACCAATCAAAGCGCCGCCGAGATGCGCATCATGGCCGATATTATCCCGCGCGGCGCGCATGCCGTAAATGCTGTAAGCCACGTAGAGCAATGCGAATACAACTGCCGGAAGCGGGAGAAAGAAAAACACATAAAGCAGCTGAAATGGCGCGAAGAGGCAGAAGGTGAAGATGATGCCAGACACAGCCCCGGAAGCGCCCAGCGCCATATAGTTCGGGTCGCTTCTATGCCGCCAGAGCGCAAACAGATTGCCGCCGAGTAGGGCACCCAGATAGATCAGGAAGAAACTCTGGCTTCCAAGCACGCGTTCAACTACGGGGCCGAAGAAGAAAAGCGTGAGCATGTTGACGAATAAGTGCGTCGGGTCAGCATGCAGAAAGCCCGATGTCAGAAGGCGGTGATAGTCCTTACCTTGTAGAACAGCGCGCGTGTTCAGAATGCCCCAGCGCATCAATCCGTCGTTTGAGAAGGCCATGACGCTCAAGGCGATGTTCGCAACTAGAAAAATCAGGGTTGCGCGCGATGTAAGTAAGTCTTCCACGCTAGGGCGTCTCCGGCAGATTTGAGCAGTGCGGCAGGTCGTTGCACCTCACTTAGTGGTTAAACCCGCGGGAATCAAAAAAGTTTGTTTGCGGTCAGGCTGTTTTGCGCCTTTGCCCGAAATCAAGACACAAAAAACCCCGGAGGTTTCGCGTCCCCGGGGTCCTGACAGGTTTAGCTGTCTGACGAGCCGTCACCTTGCTTTCAGGCGGCTTGCGGCTCTGCCTGTGGCATAAGGCTTTGCAGGAATTCGTAGAACTCTTCCGGACGCTGGATAAAGCGGTTGAACGGAAGGTCTTCTTTCGCAACGGCGTTTGGTGCGCAATCGCAGCCTGCAGCAATAGCTGCTTGTGCGACTGTTTCACGGTTCTCGCTGGCAGAGACGACGGCCATGCGGAAATTGCCCATAGAGGCAACGCGCGTCAGCGTCATGCTTTCGTCGAAGCTGTCCGGAAGGCGAAGATCCAGAACGACCAGATCGAACTGTTCGTAACGGATACGGCGTTCCGCTTCCATCAGGTTCGCGGCAATAACGAGATCAAGTTGAATACGCTTACGGACTGCTTTTGTTGCGGCAACCATAAGCATTTCCTGAGCGCGATGATGGTCTTCGACCCATAACACTTTCATTTTCAACCCCTACACCTGACAAACAGGTCAAATCCTCAATAACACGGAGAGTTTGCCTCAAGACCCTTTCCGGAAAGTAAATTTAACGCTCTCCTCGCGTTAAAGTTTATGCGAGCCAGGTTAATTTTTTTGGTTAAATGATTAAGGATAAACCGTTGCGGTGCCGGAATAAAAATGTCGCTTCAGCGGTCGGTAGATGACAAAACAGTCGCGAAATGCCCGTCATTTCGGGTTCTTGGGTATTATTACGACAGCGAAATGAATAGTTTTCGTGGAAACCCGATGGAGCCTACTCGTTAGCGCATCAGCAATAAATTGTTACCGGTTCGGCGCTGGGGCGCGTTAACACTTAATGAGGATCACGATTCGCGTTAACGTTTTTCAGACGCGATTCAGACAATTTGAAATAATTACAGGCTCTTGATAGCCCAGTTAGTTTCATTCAGGCGCCCGGCAATGACATCCAGCGAAAAGACGACAGACAATACGGCCCTCTTTCTTCCTGACGCCGAGCGTGACGATGTTCACATCGTGGATGTGCTTATTGAAGAGCGCTGTCCGAGTTTTGCTGGCCATTGGAGCTGGCCGTTTCTGCGTCCGATCCTGTTTGGCATGCTGGGCTATCGGCGCGCCGTGAAAATGGCAGACTATATTGAAAAACTACGTGGGCGGGATTCCTTCGATTTTCTGGTGGAAGACCTCGATATCGGCCTCGATTTGCATCAATTCGACCGGATACCGGCAACGGGGCGCGTAATCATCGCGGCAAACCATCCGACAGGGCTCGCCGATGGTGTCGCCATGTGGGAGGCGCTGAAGCGTATTCGCAGCGATATTCTCTTCTTTGCGAATGCTGATGCGATCCGCGTCAGCCCGCGCATGGTCGACGTCATTATTCCGGTGGAATGGGTGGCCGAGAAACGCTCTCCCGCCAAAGCGAAAGAAACACTGCGCCGCGCAAAAGAAGCCTTCGAAGCCGAAAAATGCGTTGTTATTTTCCCTTCAGGGCGTCTGGCTGCCATGGAAGAAGATGGCCTGACAGAGCGTCCATGGTTTCAGACCGTGGCGACGCTTGCTCGCAAGCAGAAATGCCCGATCATCCCTGTTCATGTGAATGCCAGAAATTCCTGGCTGTTTTACTTCCTGTCGAAGGTCTCCGGAGAGCTGCGCGATATTACGCTGTTCTATGAGCTGCTTAACAAGAAAGGCTCCCGCTTTGAAATGACGGCTGGCGAACCCATCCAGCCTGAAGATCTGGCCGGAGACGTTCAGCTCGTGACTGAAGAGCTGAAGAACTATGTCGCTTATGAGCTGGGGGATAATCCGGATCAGTCCTTTGCAGAGTATCGGGCTGCGCACATGACACAGCCCGATAACTAAGAACCGATTATCCCGCTTCAGCTGGTTCGGTTAAGCCATACCAGTCAATATCGCGGGTGAAGTACATTGTCGCGCCGATTGCGAGGAAGCCGGAGAAGGCTCCCGCCAGCATCGCAAAGTCTTCCATCCGCATCAGAACGAATATGGTTGTATAGACCAGAGTGAATATCCCTACTGCCCGAAGCCCATATAGGCGGCTTTTGAAGACGCTCATGGCGTAAAACGCGGTCATTAAAACTGTCATCATTGCGGCAAACAGGAATGCGAGATCGAAGCCGATCTTTTCTGACAGTGCGAGAAGCAGCAGGAAAAACATACATTGTGCGAGTCCGACCAGAATATACTGCGCCGCGTGCGCTCTTTTATTGCTGGTGATCTCCATGAGGAAATACGCAAGGAAAACAAAGCCGATAAAAAGCACCGAATATTTCAGAGCGCGCTCTACGCTCTGATAGGGTGTCATAGCCATCACCAATCGGACCCCAATGACCTGATCTGTCCACATGAGGCCTCTGCTACTCACGTCCGTGCGAAAACCTGCAATTCTTCTAGCCTGATAAGGGACTTCCCAGCGCGCCGTGAAACCGTTTCCTTCAGCATGGGGCTGATAAAGCGTTTGCTGAAAAACGCCTTCAAAGCGCGGATCGTCCCAATCGCTACGTAGCTCGATCACAGAGTCACGCGCGAAGGGAGCAATTGATATTCGTTCCGCGCCAGTGAAAGAAATCCGTGCATTGATCCAGAACCGGTCCTGATCTTCTGACTGGCCCGGCAATGCAGAGATCAGGTATCGATGATCGCGACTGAGGGTGATGCCACTTGACTGAGAGAATGATGGTTCGACCAGAAGGGGCGTGCCGTTCAGTTCTGCTTGCATTGTGCCGGTTGTTGCGCGTGGATTTGTCAGGCCGATCAGCATATGGACCTCGCTCCAGTCGAGTAGCGCCTCCTCGGGAAGAACATCCAGCACGCGTTGTCGGCTGAACTCGGCCTGAAAGCTCACATCGGCAGAGTAAATAGGAATTTCGTGGATCCCACTTGTCTTTGTTTCCGCGCTCATATTGCCCGATGCGGACCCCGTTTCAGCGTGGATTTGAGCATATCGAGTAGCCTGGACTGAGTTGCCCTCTTCATCGGTTGTCTCGATCGAGTAGGGTACAAAAAGTGTCGGTCCCATTAGGGTTTGTGGGCCACCGTATCTTTGTCCAACCTGTTCAATTGCTTCTTGCGCTCTCTCGCTTCGGTCATAGACGATCTGGTAAATAAACATGGCGGGCACGGCCATTAGCAGCGCCAGCATACAGACAAGCAAAAGCTTCATGCCAGATGATCGTTTTGGTATCGCGTTGAAAACGCTTTGGGGTGTCAGGGTTTGCCCTTCTCCATTAACGTCGGAAGTCATGTTCCGAGTCCTTCTTGCTAATTTTATGGAGGGTGTAGGGCATAAAAAAATCGCGGCCCGATTGAGGCCGCGATTGGTCACTTTGTGATGTGTTGAAGGTTATCTGGCGACTATTTCTTCGGCACCAGTTCAACCATCATTTCCGTATAGCCCTTCACGAAGCAGCTTGGTGTGCGGACAGCATCTTTAACAACGATGATGTCTTCGAAGCGCTTGAAGAACTCTTCCCAGAGAATTTTCAGCTGCATTTCGCCGAGGCGGTTACCCACGCAGCGGTGAATGCCGAAGCCGAAGGACAGGTGGCTGCGAACTTTTGGACGATCAATCCAGATATCGTTCGGGCGCTCGAAATGACGCTCGTCACGGTTGCCGGACACATACCACATGAGAACTTTCTCACCGGCTTTGATCGTCTTGCCGCCAAGCTCGACGTCTTCAAGAGCCGTACGACGCATGTGCGCAAGCGGTGTCTGCCAGCGAATGATCTCAGAGACCATACTCGGGATCAGATCGTGATTGGCTTTCAGTTTGTCGAATTCCTTCGGGAACAGGTTCATGCCAAGCACAGACGCCGTCATGGAGTTACGGGTCGTGTCGTTACCGCCCACGATGAGCAGAATGACGTTACCGAGATATTCCATCGGCTCCATGTTTTTGGTGTGCTCACCGGTTGCCAGCATGGAGATCAGGTCATTGCCTGGCTCGTTCGCGTTGACGCGCTGGTTCCAGAGCTCTGTGAAATAGCCGAGGCATTCCATCAGCTCTGCTCGCCATTGCTCTTCGCCGCCTGGGCAAATCTCAGGGTTCTCACGGCCAGTCGCAACGTCAGACCAGCGTGTGAGCTTGCGACGATCTTCGAACGGGAAGTTGAACAGTGTCGCGAGCATCATAGTTGTCAGCTCGATAGAAACGGTGTCGACCCAGTCGAACGGCTCGCCAACTGGCAGGCTGTCGAGCACTTTAGCTGTGCGCTCGCGGATCAGGCTTTCGAAGTTGCGCAGATTGTCCGGTGCCACGATTGGCTGAACTGTCTTACGCTGAACGTCGTGCTTTGGCTGGTCCATCGCGATGAACATCGGAAGCGAAAAGTCTTCGTCCAGGTCAACCAGCGTAATGCCGCCCGCAGAAGAGAAACGCTTATGGTCTGTGTCGACAGCCATAATGTCTTCATAGCGTGTAACGGACCAGTATGGGCCAACCGCGCTCTCTGAGCAGTAGTGGACCGGCTCTTCATCGCGAAGACGGGCGAAACGGTCCCAGTAGGATTCGCGGCGCCAGAGTTCAGGATCCGAGATATCAAGATCAGAAAGGTCGAGCGAGCTTGCAGGGCGGACAGGGCCGCCAGGGATCACGTATTTACGATCCAGACGCCAATCGCGTTCTTCCTGAGTATCAGCAACTTCAGAGGCGGTATCTGCCATTTTTCTTCTCCCCGAATAGGTCTTTGAGAGGGTTATATCACAGCTCTATGCTAAAAACTATGACGCAGGCGTCATTTTTTTGATTTGGGCGATGTGTAGTTCTTTCTGGAAGAAATCCACGCCCGGCATTATGTAACTAAGTATCAAATCAGGAATTCAGAATGACGCGTACCGCCATCCCTCTTTTTATTGCTTCCCTTCTGGTGCTGAACGCCTGTGGTGGTTCGGATGTTCCAACCGAAGCCGAAGGTGCGGGCGTCGAAAATATCCGCACTTTATCAGGGCTGCGGGACAGTCTGAATGAAGAGCGCGTGGATGTTGTTGATCCGAATGCTGTAGAAGCCGCAGCGCAAAATATCGACCCGTTCAAATATGGGCTCGATTACACGATATATGAGCGCGACCTGTTGAACGGCTTGCTGGCTGATGCGCGTGCTGAGGATGATTATCTTTCCCGTTCGCTTGCTGCGACGCGCGAGAGCCTGCCGGTTGTGCGCCCGGGCAAAAGCTTTGAGTCTTATCAGACGATGATGTCATGCGCGGTATCGGCTGACGTTCTGGGACGTCTGGGCGTGCTTGTCCCGCATGTGGCGCTTGATCATGCGATTGATTTTACAGAGCTTTCGATCACTATCACCGCAGACGATATGGAAAGCGAAGGCTTTCAGGCGTTCGAAGCGCAGATGGTCGGTTTGCAGGAGAACGGAACAGCGCTTGACCGTTTCAACCATCGCCGCGCGCTTGAAGCTGAAGAAAACCGTCTGCGGACACGGCATTATCTGAACTATTTCCTCATGCGCGACGCATTGCTTGAAAGCGCTGACCGTGACGCCCTTCAGGAAGAGCTGAACAGCTGCCTTGAAACCTATGAAGCTGACATTGCGGCCCTGATTATTGCCCGTGAGCAGGCTGAAGCCGAAGAAAACGGATAGCGCCCGTTTAGATTGCACCTGCGCAAAATCACACATAAAGTTCCAGCCTAATCGGGGAGGGCTGGAGTGTCAGGTTTTAGAGCTTTATGTGCGGCTGCAATCTGCGCCGGTATGGTTTCATGCGCAGCTGAAGAGCCTGCGCCAGCGCCTGTTGAAACTGCGACAAGCGAGCCTGCCGAACCAAGTGCAGCCGTGTCGTCTTTGTCTTCCATCCGCGCCATGGCAAGTTCCGATGAGCCGCGTGAACTTGATATGTCGCAACAGGATACGTCCCGCGAAAGCATTTCCCCGTTTCGTGGCCTGTATCTGCCCGAACAGCGCGCGGCCTATGATGAAATTTATGAGGCGGTTCGCGACGAGCCGGGCGTTCGCGAACGCTATGAAGCATTGACGCAGGAAAGCCTGGAGGGGTTGGGCCTGTCGCTCACTCTGCCATCACTTCTCTATTCAATGACCTGCGCTGCCGGTATTGATGTTCAGGGGCGCCGCGAAATCATCTCGCCATATGAGTCGACGTATAATTCCAAATACTGGCTCTACACCGCATTTGCGGAACTGGATCAGCGCAATGCTGGCTCGGTTGCGGGCTTCCCTGAGGTGGTGCCGGGCATTGAGCGTTTCCCCGAACGCCGACGCGATTTTACGCCCGCACCTGCGGTCAGTGAGTATCGCGAGCAGGTCTATATACTCTACATGCTAGAGCGGGATGACCAGCTGGAGAGCGACTCGCGCCGCCTGAATGCAAATCGGGTGGAAGCCTGTTGGGACAGACAACCACCCGCTTTGAGTTATTATGGGGGTAATTCATTCGCCGTCCGGTAAGGCGCTGCCGGCGAATGATAGCAATTTAGTTGAACGCTTCGCCTGACCAGATGTCAGCTTCATAGCTGGAGGTCATGTTCATTTCGTCGAGCAGCACGATGCGGAAGATCAGGTCGTCACCCGGGCTGATCGGGCCGCCTGGGCGCGGGTTCTGGCCGTATGCCATCTCGGACGGAATATAAAGAAGCCAGTCATCGCCCGGACACATCATGCCGAGAGCTTCAGTCCAGCCACGAATGACGCGGTTTGCTGGAAACTGAGACGGCTGGTTGCGCGCGAAAGACGAGTCAAACACCGTGCCGTCTACGAGGCGACCTTCATAGTGAGCGAGCGCAATGTCGTCATTGTTGACGTTGGATTCGCATTCCGGGCCAGCTGTGAGAACGATGTATTCGAGGCCTGATTCCATGACATTGACGGCTTCACCTTCATGGTCCCAGCCGTCATTCGCGTAAGTCGCCCACGGATCGGATGGATCGGCCGCGGGTGTGGCTTCCATGCGCGGCGCTGGGCTCGTTGTGGACGCGCCCTGTTCGCAGGCAGCCAGTCCGAAAGCAGCGCTCATGGAAAGCGCGAGGAGAGTAGGTTTCAGCATTACTGTTTCCTTGTATCTGAGATCAGAGCTTGCGTGGCGGATAGCCGGCAGCCGTCAGGGCTTCGATCACTTCCTGAGTGTGCTGCGCATCGCGTGTTTCTACGAGGATATCAAATTCTGCGCCTTTGGCCGGAACGTCCAGCGCAAGACGGTTATGGGCGACTTCGATAATGTTCGCGCCGGAATCGCCGATCACTTTAGAGACGAGGGCCAGCAGGCCCGGACGGTCATCGCCGAGAATTCGGATGTTCACGAGGCGTTGGTCCCGCACAAGGCTGCGTGTCAGAACTGACGCCAGCAGGCGCGTGTCGATATTGCCGCCGCACAGGACGAGCCCGACACGTTTGCCAGAAAATCTCGTCGGGTGAGCCAGAAGCGCGGCTAGGCCAGCTGCACCTGCGCCCTCCGAAATGGTTTTCTCGACCGTTGCATAGAGCGTGATGGCGCGCTCAATCGTGTCTTCATCGACAAGCACCACGTCATCGACAAGGCGTTGGCAGATTTCAAAATTGCGGCGCCCTACGGTCTTAACCGCAATGCCTTCAGCAATCGTTGTACCGCCCGCTTTCGGTGGTTCGCCTTTAAGTTCGTTGAAGAGTGCAGGGAATTGTTCGACTTCAACACCAATGATTTCAATGTCAGGCTGCAGCGCTTTGGCCGCCGTCGCGATGCCACTGATCAGGCCGCCGCCACCGACCGGAATGACAAGGCAATCCAGCGGCTTTGAGACGTCATCAAGCATTTCAAGCGCGATCGTGCCCTGACCGGCCATGACGAGCTTGTCGTCGAACGGATGAAGGAAGACGAGATTTTCCTTCTCGCACAACATCTGGGCATGCTCATTGGCTTCGATCAGCGTGCTGCCTTTCAGGATCACGCGCGCGCCATAGTTGCGCGTATGCTGCACTTTCACGAAAGGCGTATTTTCCGGCATGACGATGGTCACCGGAATACCAAGGCGCTGTCCGTGATAAGCGACACCCTGGGCGTGGTTGCCCGCAGACATAGCGATCACGCCGCGCTGTTTCTCCTCATCGGTCAGACCCATAAGGCGGTTCAGCGCACCGCGTTCTTTGAAGGCCGCTGTGAACTGGAAGTTCTCGAACTTAATCCAGACTTCCGCACCCGTAATCTCCGATAGCGTCCGCGAATGACGCATAGGGGTATGCTCCACCTGTCCTGCGATTACGTCCGCAGCGGCCTGAACATCTTCGAGCTTTAGGGTGTTTTCGGTCACGTTTAACATCAGTCCTTACTGAGCTTTCAGCCTTTCGAGCATTTCTTTCATTTTGGCGTGCAGCATATTGATAGCCTGCAACGGGCGGACCATCACTTTGAAATCAGTAATTTGTCCAGCCTCATTCCATGAAATCATGTCGATACCATCGATATAGATGCCGTCGATTTTGGTCTCGAACTCAAGAACGGCGCGGTCGCCCAGATCGAATTCGCGCACATAGACAAAATCTTCGCCGCCCAGAACTTTCTCTGCAGAAGCAAGGTATTGGAAGGTAATCTCTTTGCCACGCTGGGGTGTGTGAACGACCGGCGAGTGGAAAACCACATCATCTGCCAGCATATCGCGCAGCTCCTGATGATCATGGCTCTGCATATGGTCATACCAGCGTTGAAGATTTGGACTTGCCATTATTGTGCTTCCTTTCCCGTATAGTTATCCCACATGTGTAGCCTTAACTTCGCATCCGGCAACTATGTGTCGAGTAAATCTGCTATCGGAGCGCGGCGATCATGAAAGACGCGATCAAATCCATCCTGCCGGTAAATGTCCGCACACGCCTGAAATGGGCGGGCTATGCGGTGAAAGACATTATTGATCCGGTGAAGGATCCGCGTGTGCCAAACCGTCGTGACACGTTTGTGGGTGGCGGTGATTTTGTGGCCGTTGGCGACGACTTCCTGAAGACGCTCAAGCGCCATGGTGTGACGCCGGATATGGCCATTCTTGATGTGGGGTGCGGGCAGGGACGTATGGCGCGTCCGCTTACGGAGTTTCTGTCGCCGGAAGGGCGCTATCTTGGGTTCGATATAGTGAAAGCAGGCGTCGAATGGTGCCAGACGCACTATGATGATCTGCCGAATTTCACATTCGTCCACGCCGATGTGTTCAACGCCCGCTATAACGCGGACGGCAAGACCGAAGCATCTGCCTACACGTTTCCATCCGACAGCGATGCCTATGATTTTGCGTTCCTGACATCTGTCTTTACGCACATGTTCCAGAAGGATGTGGAGCGTTACCTGTCTGAGATTACGCGCTCGCTGAAGCCGGGCGGTCGTTGCCTGATTACGTGGTTTTTGCTGAACCCGCAGACGGAAGCCTGCAAAGCCCCGCGCCTAACGTTCAGGTTTCCGGTGGATGAGGTTTCAAAGACGACGCTTGAAGATAACCCCGAAGCGGCAATTGCATTTTCGGAGAATTGGGTACGTGAGGCGTATCTGAAAAATGGCCTCGCTATCGAGGCCATTGAGTATGGAAACTGGGCTAACCCCCACAGCCAGTTTGGCTATCAGGACACAATCATCGCCCGCAAGGTCTGAGAGCTTAGCTCGCCAGCAGACCGTTGCTCAGCTCTGATGGGTCATGCTCAGCCACGACGTGACCCGGGCCAACTTCGATAAGTTGCGGTCGATACTGTTCGGTATCGGCATCATCAACCAGCTTGGACTTCATGAATCGCAGCGTTGCGCGGCGATCCAGAGGTGACGGCAGGTCGCCCTGAAGCTTCACAATATCACGGTCCTTCTCAGCGCGTGGGTCCGGATTAGGGACGGCCGCAATGAGAGACTTGGTGTACGGGTGACGCGGGTCTTCGTAGATTGCGTCACGCCCTGCAATCTCAACCACGCGGCCAAGATATAGCACCATGATGCGATGTGAGATTTCACGCACAACAGCAAGGTCGTGGCTGATAAAGATCATCGCCAGATCAAATTCCGCCTGCAGCTCGATCAGCAGGTCGATAATCTGCGCCTGAACCGAAACGTCGAGGGCGGAAACGGCCTCGTCGCAGATGACCAGTTTCGGCTTCATGATCATCGCGCGGGCAATACCGACACGCTGGTTCTGGCCGCCTGACAGTTCGTGCGGATACCGGTTGATCAGTGCCGGATCGAGGCCAACGCGCGGCATGATTTCCCGAACGCGGAGTTCACGGTCTTTACGCGAGAGCGAAGGCTCGAACACGGTCAGCGGCTCTGCCATCGACTGGCCGACAGTCATGCGCGGATCGAGGCTCGCAAACGGGTCCTGGAAAACGATTTGCAGATCGCGGCGGACTTCTTTCAGCCCGTCCTGGCCGGCTTTGGTGATATCCTTGCCGATCCATGAGACAGATCCACCTGTTGGCTCGACAAGCTGCAGAACAGCGCGGGCAAGCGTAGACTTGCCGCAACCGGACTCGCCAACCACGCCAAGCGTTTCGCCCGGACGCAGATCAAAGCTTACGCCATCAACGGCGCGAAGCTGTTTGGTCGTACCAAAAAAGCCGCCTTCGGTTTTGATCGGGAAGCTGACGCGTACATCGTCAGCCACCAGAACCGGCTTTACGTCTGCAGGGGGCGGCGGCGTGAGGCTAGTGCGACCCGGACGATCCGGCTGGTCAATTCTCGGCACTGCCTCCAACAACTTTTTTGTATAGTCATGGCGCGCCTCGTAGAAAATCTGGTCAACCGTACCAGTCTCTACGATCTCGCCTTGCTTCATCACCACGACGCGGTCGCACATACGTGCAACAACGCCCATATCGTGGGTAATGAGAACGATGCCGGTGTCGGTCGTTGATTTCAGGTCGTTCATCAGCGCCAGAACCTGCGCCTGAACGGTTACGTCGAGTGCGGTTGTCGGTTCGTCTGCGAACAGAAGCTTCGGGCCACATAGCATGGCAATCGCAATCATGACGCGCTGGCGCATACCGCCTGAAAGCTCGTGCGGGAACTGGTCCATACGGCGGGCAGGGTCTGGAATGCGAACACGCTCCAGCCATTCAATACATTCTTTATCGGCTTCCTTGCCGCGCAGCTTGCGGTGAATAGCGAGCACTTCGCGAAGCTGTGCACCGACCGTCATATGCGGGGTGAGAGATGTCAGCGGGTCCTGAAAGATCATGGACATTTGGGAGCCGCGCATCATGCGCCGTTCGCTCTGGCTCATGCCGAGCAGGCTTTTGCCCTCAAACTTCACCTGACCTTTAGTGCGCCCGTTTGCTGCAAGAAGGCCCATCGCCGCGAGGGCGGACTGGCTTTTGCCTGATCCCGATTCGCCGACAACGCCGACGCATTCGCCCGGGAAGACTTCAAAGCTGACCCCCTTCACTGCGTTCACAACGCCATCCGGCGTATCGAATTCCACAGCGAGATTTTCTATGCTGAGAAGTGGGGTTTTAGCCTGATTTTCCAACTCTTTACTCCGGACCTACGTCAAAAAGAGATAGCTAACTATCACTTTCTGCCGATTTTTCATTGCTTACAGGCGCGCCTTAGGCTTTTTTGCAACTAGCATCTCAGGGGAGAGAAACATAATGCCTGTCATCAATTTCGTAACACCGTGCATTCTCGATCATGGCGCCATCACAAAGCTTGGCAAGACCATGGCCGGTCTTAATATCACAAAGGGATTTGTAGTCACTGACCCGGGCATTAAACAAGTCGGTCTGCTGGACAAAGTCACAGAAAATATCAGCGGTGCGCACGAAGTGTTCGCCGGAACCGAGCCGAACCCAACCGAAAAGCAGGTGACGGAAGTCACTGAGATGTACAAAGAGTCCGGCTGTGACGGTATTATCGCGCTTGGTGGCGGGTCTTCCATGGACCTTGCAAAGGCTGTTGGCCTCATGGCGAGCCATGGCGGAAATCTCGCTGATTATGGCGCGACTGTCGGCGGCAGCAAGAAAATTGGCAAAATCCCGCCGCTGATCGCGATCCCGACAACGGCTGGTACCGGGTCTGAAGTCAGTGTCGGCATGATCATCATCCAGAATGACGGTCACAAGCAGACTTATGCGTCTCCGCACCTCGTTCCAGCGACTGCAATCTGTGACCCTGATCTGACACTCGGCCTGCCGCCGCTGCTGACGGCTGCCACAGGTATGGACGCTGTTACGCACTGTATCGAAGCGATCCTGACACCGACAGTGAACCCGCCAGCTGAAGGCATTGGCTATGAAGGCCTTGGCCGCGCGGTTGGTGATGGCTGGCTGAAGCGCGCTGTTCAGGATGGTTCAGACACAGATGCCCGCTGGAACATGATGGTCGCGTCATTTGAAGGCGCGCTCGCCTTCGTGAAAGGTCTTGGCGGCGTACACGCTATGTCTCACGCTGCGGGTCGCCTGCATGACCTCAAGCTTCACCACGGTACGCTGAACGCGATCTTCCTGCCGCACTTCATGCGCTTCCACGCAGATGCTGACGAGCGTAAATTCCAGCGCATCCGTCAGATGATGAACCTCAAAGAAGGTGCATGTGTAGGCGATGCGATTGCCAGGCTGAACGAAGATATCGGTATTCCGGCTAAGCTTTCAGATATCGGCGTTACAGCCGATCACGGCCCGTCAATCGTCGAGTACGCGCTGAAAGACCTTGCGCACTACGGCAATGCTAAGCCTGTTACGCAGGCTGACTATGAGAAAATCTTCGAGCTCGCGCTCTAAGTTTGATGATCTTGCCGGGCGGCTATCGCGCCGCCCGTCTGCCTGCCACTGAAGTGATGTGGCGAACATCACCCGACGCATTCAGCTGGCGTGTGAGTGCAACTTCCAGCTCACCTGCGGGACGCGGGTCTCCCGCCAGACGATAGGTGAGGATTGCCTCGCCTGACGTTGTAATCCCTTCCAGATAGAAACCCCGGAATGTCGGATTGGCTTTAGTCCAATCAGCAAATTGCGCGCGGGCGGCGCCGCGATTTTCGCGGAAGGTTCTAAGAAAGTGTGCCGCTTCGGAGTGCGAGCTAAGGCTGACAATGAAGCGGGGTGGCTGCGCGGCACCTGATGTGCGCGTTGCTTCTGTCTCGCTGATGATGCCTGCGCGGGTGCTGGCCCGAATGATTTCGGCAGGCCGCGACAGGCCATCAAAGCGTTCAGCCGCATCCATAATTATAGGCGCACTTTGGCGGTCTGCGGGCGGAACCATGGTCAGAAGCACAGCCATAGCGCCGACCATGGCGATCGCCGAGGCGATGCCAATCTCCAGAATAAATACGTTTGCTGGCGTTACGGGTTTACGCACGGCTTTGCCCCAATCCGATGTCGCGCTTCATAATACAAACTAAGCGCCCGACAGTGGTTTACGAAACGGGTTTCACCATCGGGGCGAGGTCTAGTCGTCGTTCGCGGCCTCGGGGAATGGATCGGCAGGTTCTGTTTCGCCCGTCACAGTCTCTACAACCTGATCCTGAACTGCGCTCGCCAGTGTTTCAGCACGTGCGAGGCGTTCTTCCTGTTGGTCACACGCAGCCAATAGAAGGAGCGCGGGCATCACCAGCGCTGCGCATAAATGTGTCATGCGTTGTTTCTCTGTAGTGGCTGGCGGTAACCGAGATAGGTCCAGCGGCGAAGGAGAATTTCCATCGGTCCCCGTTTAAACTTGGTCAGCCAGAGGCTCACAAAGCAAAGCGTGAAGATGCCGGTCGCCAGCGCAATCAGAACGGCTGGCAACGCGCCTAGCTGTCCAAAGAGGCCAAAGCCGATCGGCAGGGTTACGATGCACATTATGACTGATTGCAGCAGATAAGCTGACAGCGTAGCTGAGCCGCCTCGCGCCAGAAATTGAAGAACCGGCCCTGTTCCCATGCGTGCGATGAGGGCGATCACGCCGATATAGCCAAATGTGGAGAAGGGCGAGCCTAAGATCATGATGGCCATGCCAAACAGGCCCTGCGCGCTTTCACGCTGCGGCGCTTCAACATAAACATTTGAGCCGTAAAAGCTCAAAATGAGCCCGATTGGCAGAAGGACGAAGAGCGACGTCTTCCAGAATTTATGGTCTGGCTGACTGAGCAGACCCAATTTGAAAAACCCGAGGCCGATCAGGAAAAACCCAAATGCGCTGATGCCCTGTACCATGATGACTGTGGGGATCAGCGTTGGGATCAGAGACGCTCTGGCAGCAGCGATCTGCAGGAAGCTGCCGTCTGCGAAGATGGCATCAATGGCCAGAAAGGCTTCACGCTGTTCAGCCATCTGATCGTCCATCATGCGGCGGGCTGCAGGGTCGGTAATGCCTTCCATCATCGCCATAGCGCCCGCGCCAATCATCATTAGGGCAGTCTGAATGCCTATCAGCACGAGGCCCCAGATTATGAGCGTTTTGGGTTTCCCGTTCCGGCAGAAATAAAGGAGGCTGCCCAGAATGGCGTAGGTCACCAGAATATCGCCCAGAAACAGGAAGACGACATGGATAAGGCCCAAGGCCAGCAGGCCTATCATACGGCGATAATAACGCCCGGTGGCATTGGTTTCCGTGCGTGCAGCCGATGCGAGCTGATAGCCCAGACCAGCGCCGAACATCATAGAAAAGAGAGAATAGGATTTCAGGGTGAAAAGCCCGTTCACCAGTAGTTTGGCCCAGTGATCGCCTGCCTCTCCGGTGGATGGGTAGCCGATATTCAGTCCGGCTGAAAACATTTCGACGTTTACAAGCACAATCCCGATAATCGCCCAGGCGCGTATCAGGTCCGGCATCAGGTCGCGGTGTCCGACGGTTGTTTTCAGCATGGTGTCCCTCCCAGTTGAGGGCAGGATATACAGAATTGTTTCGGTTTGTCAGTGAAGGTTTTATTCTGGAGTGAAACCGGCCGCGAATTGTTGCGCGGAAAAGCGTTGGGCGGCTGTGCGTGCCAGCTTCAGAGTGACGGCTTTGCGGCGTGCCGCGGGCAGTTTGTGTTCCGGCGCTGGGCGAATAAGCGCGCCGCCAAACTGGTCGGCAATAATTAGCCCGGTATCAAGCGGCAGAAGCTCGGTCGGGAAGCTCTCATGCACGGCAAAGAAGAACTTATCGCAATAGGGGCGATACTCATGCCATTTGCCGTCTGACTCAAAATCCGGCTTTCCGGATTTGACTTCGACGATCCAAATCTCGCCCTTCTCGCTTAGCGCCATGATATCGGCGCGTCTGCCATTGGCGAGCACCAGCTCTGTCACGCAGGCAAGAGACATTTGTTCGAGCAGCCGGACTGCGCCCTGCGTCACCGCGCGGGTTATGTCCGGCGTGGTAAAGCTCATAGAACGTTTTCGGCCTTAAACGGGCGTTCGATCAGACCCTTCATGGCCTCACGCAGTGTAATGTTGCCAGCCAGAATATTGGCGACGGCCTCACAGATCGGCATTTCGATATCATACCGTTTCGCAAGCGCAACGACACCGGGTGCGGTGGCGACGCCTTCGGTGACGGCTTTGCGTTCTGCCAGAATGTCAGCCGGGGAGCGGCCTTCGCCCAGCGCTTTGCCAAAGCTCATATTGCGCGATTGCGGTGACGAGCAGGTGAGCACCAGATCACCAAGCCCGCAAAGACCGGCCAGTGTTTCCGGCTGGGCACCCATAGCGCTGCCAAGGCGCACCATTTCAGCGAACCCGCGGGAGATGAGCGCAGCATGCGCAGACTTGCCAAGCTGAAGCCCCTCAACCGCGCCGCAGGCGATGGCGAGTACGTTCTTAACCGCGCCGCCAATCTCGGCGCCGACAATATCGTTGCTCCAGTACGGGCGAAACTCCGGGCGTCCAATGCTTTCCATCCAGCGCGCGCCAAGAGCCTGATCTTCGCAGGCCAGCGTGACGGCTGTGGGAAGACCCTTGGCGACGTCGATGGCAAAAGAGGGGCCGGAGAGAACAGCAACCGGAGCAGACGGTCGCGTTTCATGCAGAACATCAGCCATAAGTTTCAGTGAGCCGTGCTCAACCCCCTTGGCGCAGAGCGCGAACGGTGTGTCGTCTGGTATCAGGCCATTCAGCTGTTCGAAGACGGAGCGTGCAAATTGCGCAGGCACGACCGCGAGGATCGCATCGACGTTTGCAAGATCGGAAAGGGATGACGTGGAAGGGATAGCGGGAAGGTCGACACCGGGCAGGAATAGCGGATTGCCCTGACCGGAAGAGAGGGCCTCAGCGACCTCGGTTTCTCGTGACCAGATAAGCACATCTCGTCCGGCTGCCTGCGTGGAATACGCCAGTGCTGTGCCCCATGCGCCAGCGCCAAGAACGCCAATTCGATCAAAACTCATTAAATGTCCTATCGGCTGAATAAATCATTGATGATTCATTCTTATCATCTATGCTCAAACCATGACCGAGACTACAGACACCCGCGAACAGATCCTCCGAGCGGCCATGACCCGTATCCTACACTATGGATATGCAAAGACCACAATGGCCGAGATTGCAAAAGACTGCGATATGTCTGCGGGCAATATTTACAGGTTTTTCAAATCTAAGCTGGATATCGCCGAAGCGATTGTGCGCGGCTTTAATCAGGCCTTTTACCAGTTGTTCGCTGAAATCGCCCGCCGGAGCGACGAGCCGGCTTTGCCACGCCTGACCGAGCTCTTCAAAGCGCGGCTGGAGCGCACCTATCATATGATGCAGAACAAGACGAAAGCCTTGGAAATGGCGGATGTTCTGGCGCGTGAGCGCCCGATTTATTACGTCGAAGAGCTGGCTCAGGAGCGGATCTATATCGTTCAGATCCTGGAGCAAGGGCTGAAATCCGGTGAGATCAAGCCACTGGATAATCTGAATTTTACGGCGGAAATGCTGCAGATAGCACTCATGAAATTTGAGTCACCACGCTTCTGGGCTGACGAGTCCTACGAAGAGCTGACCCGTGAATTCGACGGCGTCATGAAACTTCTCGAAAAATCGCTCATCTGAAACGGCTTAAAAAACAAGGCGCAGTGAATTTTTATGCCTAAATACTGAATAAAATTAATTTCGTTCATTGTTTTTGGTTCAGACTAGTTCTATATACAACCCATGAACACGGCATGGTGCCGCTCTAAGGGAACGGAGAAAAACAATGAGCACGGAGTTTCAACGCAATCTGATCAGCATGTTCGCAGCAGTGCCGCTCGCGTCGGCTGTAATTGCGATGACAGTTGCGGGTTTTGGTTACGTGATCTGACCTGCAGTCACGTAGTAAACTATATGCCCTCCCGGTTCGCCGGGAGGGTTTTTTATTTCTGGAAGAGGCTAAAGCAGCTCGTCTTCGCGCGGCTGGAAACCTGCGATCAGGTGGGTGTCTGTATCTTCGACGATTTCCAGCTGGCCGAATTCAAAGGCGCGTCGGTCAAACGACAGATCGGACGGGCGAAGCGGGCGAGAAAGCTCCAGCCCTTCAAGTGTGGTCGCCCTTGAAAAGGCAACATAGGCCTGACCATGTGCGAACATGCCATTGTCGAAGTCGATATAGACTTTCTTCAGGGTCAGGCCCTGGGACTTATGGATCGTAACCGCATAGGCGAGGCGGATAGGCAGCTGTTTGAACGAGCCGACGACAGACCGGTCGACCTTGTCATTCTCCTTGTCCATCTCATAGCGGTACTTTTCCCAGACGGCAGGCTCGATCCGGCAGGTTTCACCGTCAATTTTGACAATCACTTCGTCTTCATCGAAGCCTTCAACCGTTCCGATTGAACCGTTCACATACCGGCCCTGAGGATCATTCTTGATCAGCATGATGCGCGCGCCGCGCTTTAGCTCCAGAATGTTTTCTGTCGGTGCGGCTTTATCGTCGAACTGACCTTCGACTTTTGCCTGAAAGGCATAGGTTGCGCCATCAAGCGCTTTCAGGCGTGCCTGATTGATGCGGAAGGCCGCAGCATTGTTCGGCGTGAGGACGATATGGGTCTCGCTCGCTTCAATGGCGCGGCGACCTGTAACGCGATTATTCAGAACCTCTACATCATCTTCATCCAGACGCGCCTGCCGCACTCCGTTCAGAAGCTTCAGGAATTCGGGATCATTCTGGCGATAGACGTGTTTGAGCGCGACCAGAGCAAACGCGCCGGTCTGGAAGGCTTCAGCGCGGAAGAAATATGGATTGCCATAGCGCTCCATCAGGATTTCTTCTTCGTCCCGGGAGACGACAGGAGGCAGCTGATGAAGGTCTCCGCACAAAACCATCCGTACACCGCCGAACGGCTTGCGAGATCCGCGATTGAGCTGAAGTGACTTATCGATCGCATCCAGCATGTCTGCGCGGACCATAGAGATCTCGTCGATGATAATTGTATCGAGCTTCTTGATCAGGCGCGCATTTCGCAAGCGTTTGATATCGGTTGCATCAAGCAGTCTTGGCGGAAATTTGAAGAAAGAATGGATGGTCTGGCCACCCACATTCATGGCAGCAATACCCGTCGGCGCGAGTACGATGGCTTGTTCGCCTGCATCAGCGAGGAATTTGCGGATCAGCGTGGTTTTCCCCGTTCCCGCGCGACCGGTCAGAAACACATTGCCGGTCGGGGAGCGTTCTTCGCCGCTAACCCATTTCAGTGGAGCTGAGCTCTCAGTGTCCGACAATTCTCATTCCTCCACTTGAAGCTAGCGCCGCGAGGGCGCAAAACGAAACCAGCTAATTGCCGGGCCAGATATGACACCTGAACAGATTGAACGATATAAGCGCCATTTCCTCGTGAAAGAAATCGGCGGACATGGCCAGAAAAAACTTCTGGATGCGCATGTTCTGATCGTTGGTGCAGGTGCGCTTGGCGGTGTTGCGGCACGGATACTCGCGGCGAGCGGTGTTGGGCGGCTGACTATCTTCGATGATGACAAGGTTGATGTGTCCAACCTGCAGCGCCAGACCCAGTTTTCATCGCGCGATGTGGGCGACTGGAAGGTCGCGGCGCTGTTTCGCGGCCTGTCTGCGCTCAATCCGGATATCCGGATTGATGTCGTTCAGGAGCGCTGGACACCGGATGCGACGCTGGCCGAGGCTGACCTTGTTCTGGATGGCTCTGATAATTTTGAAACCCGCTTTGCACTTAACGCCTCGAGCCTCGCAGAGGGCGTGCCGCTTATTTCTGGCGCTGTTGCCGGCTGGACGGGGCAGGTCATGGCGGTGAATGCGCTGCATGATGAAAACTGCCCATGTTATCAGTGCTTTGTGCCAGCTGAGCCGCCGGATGCAGGCAATTGTAAAGACCTTGGCGTTGTGGGTGCGATCACTCATCTGGTCGCCAGTCAGCAGGCGCTTCTCGCAACGCGTTATCTCATTGGCGAAACAGAAAACCTGTTCGGCCGATTGCTTTTGATTGAAGGGCTGACCGGCGCATTCCGCACTGTGAAGCTTCCTAAAGATCCGGCCTGTCCGGCATGTGGCGCTAAATGATGCGCGGGCCGCTGAAATGGCTTACTGTCGGCCTTTGCGCCGTCTTCGCGCTGACCGGCGCAACCTGGTTATCCTTTCATCGCGCGGACATTCCCTATGAAGACCTTGAGGCGCTCTATGAGCAGCCAGTGTCTGAATATGCGCGCCTGCCGAACGGGCTTCTGGTGCATTATACTGACGAAGGCCCGCGCGATGCGCCAGTGCTTTTGCTGGTGCATGGCCTTGCCTCAGCCAGTCAGAGCTGGATGGCCTGGCGGGAGGACCTGAAAGAGGATTATCGCGTCATCAGTGTCGATCTGCCGGGGCATGGTCTCACTCGCGTGCTTGAGACGACTGATCTCACCACTACAGGCCTCGTAGACTTTCTGTCCCGCTTCGCTACGCGCCTGAATCTTGATGAGTTTGTATTAGTGGGGGCCTCGCTCGGTGGACATATTGGTTGGGAATATGCGCTCCGTCATTCTGATAATCTGAGCGGGCTGGTGCTTATTGCGCCAGCCGGTTTGTCGTCTCCCGATGAAGCGCGCGAGCATGCTGCCTTTGCGTCTGACATCGTGAATAATCCGGTTGTAAGCGCTCTCGCGGTGACGCTTGATCCGGCCATAGCGATCCGGCGCGGTTTTGTCGCCGCAAGCGGAGAGACTGCGCCTTACCAAACCGTTCGTCTGTATGCTGACTTTGCCCGTGCGCCTGGGCATCGTGAGGCATTACTGCGTGTGTCTGCGCGGACCGATGGAGTGTCAGACGACGCTCTGGACCGACTTCAAAGCCTGAGCCTGCCCATACTCGTTTTGCAGGGCGATGGCGATGAAATCGTGCGTGCCGATCATGCGAGGCATTTTGTTGAAGCGGTCCCGCAGGCAGAGCTCGTTATATATCCCGATGTCGGCCACCTGCCGCATGAGCAGATACCGGATGCCACCCTGACTGATCTGCGTGCGTTTTTGGATAGATTGGTGCCAGATGAAGAGACCCCGCAGCCAGAGACTGCGGGGCCTGAAATTCCAGTATCGGAAAACTGATTACAGCATAGCCGGAATTATGCGATCCGGTGGCTTGTGACCGTCAGCAAAGGTTTTGATGTTGATCAGAACCTTCTCGCCCATTTCTGTGCGGCCTTCTTCTGTCGCAGAGCCAAGGTGAGGCAGAAGCACGACATTCGGCATTTCTTTGAGCTTTGGGTTCACCGCTGGTTCGTGCTCAAACACGTCGAGCCCAGCGCCTGCGATTTTGCCTTCTTCAAGCGCACGTGCGAGTGCGGCTTCGTCAATCACTTCACCGCGGGATGTGTTCACGATGAAGGCGTGAGGCTGCATCAGCTCAAGACGGCGTGAGTTCAGAAGGTGGTAGGTGGCCGGCGTGTGCGGGCAGTTGATGGACACATAGTCCATACGCGCCAGCATCTGATCGAGGCTATCCCAATAAGTCGCGCCGAGAGATTCTTCGATCTGCGGGCTGACCTGAGTGCGATTATGGTAGTGGATCTGCATGCCGAAGGCTTTTGCGCGGCGTGCAACAGCCTGACCGATACGGCCCATGCCGATAATACCAAGCCGCTTGCCAGAAATCCGGCGGCCCATCATCCAGGTTGGTGTCCAGCCTTTAAACTCGTCATTCTCGATGGCTTTGACGCCTTCGATCATGCGGCGCGGCACGGACAGCAGCAGCGCCATAGTCATGTCAGCTGTGTCTTCAGTCAGAACACCCGGCGTGTTCGTGACGGTGATGCCACGCTGAGTTGCGCTCTGTACGTCAATATTGTCTACGCCCGCGCCGAACTGCGCAATAAGGCGAAGATTTTCGCCAGCATGCGCCAGAACACGTCCGTCGATTTTATCTGTCACGGTCGGGACAAGTACATCTGCCTCCGCCACTGCGTCTGACAGCTCGCCCTGTGACATAGGGTGGTCAGATTCATTCAGTGTCGTGTCGAACAATTCCTTGAGGCGAAGTTCCACCACGCTCGGAAGTCGACGGGTCACTATAACTTTCAATTTTTGCGAAGACATCGCGTCCCTATCCTGCTTCTTTTATCGTGCCATAGCAAACAAGTGCGGCGTGGCCAATGCGTTCAGAAGTCCCAGATAAATTTTCAGAACCTGTTTACGCCTTATTCACCATAACAGGCAAAAATTTCCCATGGAACAGACCTCGGGAAATTAAGCATGTTTGCGAAGCTGAAAAGCCTTTTTCTCGCCAGCCTCATGATTTCACTGCCATCGGTCGCGCAATCCGCGAGCCAGGGCCCCGTGACCGGTCAGGCTGTGCGAATCAGCGCCTTCTCCGGATTGCCGGTGCCGCGATTTGAATCGCTGAAGTATTCCGCTGTGCATGGTCGCACAGGCCCGAGCCTCGAATATCCCGTAGCATGGCGATACGAGCGTCGCGGCCTGCCCGTTATGGTTGTTCGCGAAACACGCGACTGGCGCATGGTGCGCGACCCGTCCGGTGATGAAGTCTGGATGCATGAGCGTACACTCGGTGGCCAGCCAAGCGTTATGATCCATGGTTCAGACCTCGTTGATCTTCATCGGTCTTCCAACTCTGAATCCCGCGTTGTGGCGCGTATGGAGTCCGGCGCGATCGCCACGCTCATCGGCTGTGAAGAGACCATGTGCGAGGTCTATATCAATCATCGTCGTGGCTGGGCTGACAAAACCTATCTCTGGGGCGCGCCGGGTACCGCGCCATCTGTTGTCGCTTTTGATGACGAGGACGACCTCGGCGATACAAACGCTGACATGGCTCTGCAGGTTGCTGCCGTAAATTAGGGCAAAGCCCGTACTCGCTATGCGTGTGTGGGTTGACCTCAAGGGAAACATACCGTTTCTGGCAGACTTTCAGCGGACAGCACGACGGTAAGGATTCCCAATTGTCTGAGTTATTTGAAAGAAAATCTTCCTACACGAAGGAAGAGCTGATCGAGAGCGGCAAGAGCAGCCTGTTCGGTGAAGGTAATGCTCAGCTGCCGGCGCCGCCAATGCTGATGATGGACCGCATCACTGAGATCACTATGGATGGTGGTCCGCACGGCAAGGGCAATATGGTTGCCGAGCTGGATATCGATCCGTCACTCTGGTTCTTCCAGTGTCACTTTATCGGCGACCCGGTTATGCCAGGCTGTCTTGGTCTTGATGCGCTCTGGCAGAATGTCGGCTTCTGGCTTGGCTGGAGCGGCTCTCCGGGCAAAGGCCGCGCGCTTGGCGTTGGCAATGTGAAATTTACCGGTCAGGTCACACCTGATGTGAAACTCGTCCGTTACGAAATGGAACTGAAGCGCGTGAAGCGTGGTCGCCTTGTTCTGGGTATTGCGGACGGCCGTCTGTATGCTGATGACAAGCTGATTTATACAGCTGACGACATGCGCGTTGGACTGTTCCAACCGGAAAAAAGCTGATCAAAGCCATGAGCCAGGAAACGCTCTGGCTTGCGGTTGACGATCACGGCAATCCGGAAATCTTCTCTTCTATCCAGGGTGAAGGGGCGAGCCTTGGCGCGCCCCGCACCTTTATCCGCCTTTCAGGGTGTAACCTGCACTGTAAATGGTGCGATACCGCCTACACCTGGAATTTCGAAGGCACACCTTTCTCTCACGAAGACAATGTAAAGTTCGTTCCGGATGCGGAACGGCTTTCGCGCAGCTTTGATGCCGTGGCGGCTGAAGTCGTAAAATCAGAACCATCGGGCATCGTGATTACAGGCGGCGAGCCTATGCTCCAGAAGGGCAAGCTTGAAGGGCTGATCACCGCAATCAAGAACGCGTGCGGACCGGTTTGGGTTGAGATTGAAACCAATGGTTCTATCGCGCCTCCCGCAGGTCTTATCCCGCTAGTCAATCAGTTCAACGTCTCTCCAAAGCTCGCCCATTCTGGCAATGACGCAGCGATTGCGCTGAATGAGGCCTCGCTTTCTGCCTATGCCGCGCTGCCGCAAAGCTGGTTTAAGTTCGTTATCGGCTCACCTGAAGACCTTGAAGAGGTTCTCGCGCTGACCCGGAAATTCTGTATCCCGCATGAGCGCGTCTATCTTATGCCGCTCGGCCGGTTGTCGGATGAAGTGCGCACGCGTAGCAAATGGCTCACCGAAGAATGCCTGCGATACGGCATGAACTTTACGGACCGTCTGCATATCCATCTTTACGGGGATACGCGTGGCACCTGAGTTTGAAATCCGCGCCGGTGATTTTGATGATCCGCAAGTGGTCTCACTTCTGGAGTTTCACGTCCGTGAGGCTTTTGCCAATTCTCCGCCAGAGCTTGCGTTTGTGCTGGACCTTTCAAAGCTTAAAGTGCCGGAAATTGATTTGATCACGGTCTGGCAGGGCGAACAGCTGGTCGGTATGGGCGCGCTGAAGCATTTGTCAGATGCCCGGTGCGAGATCAAATCCATGCGCACTCATCCAGACCATTTGCGCAAAGGCGTGGC
Organism: Ponticaulis sp.; assembly: GCF_029210165.1. Taxonomy (NCBI): domain Bacteria; kingdom Pseudomonadati; phylum Pseudomonadota; class Alphaproteobacteria; order Hyphomonadales; family Hyphomonadaceae; genus Ponticaulis; species Ponticaulis sp. The sequence goes on along the minus strand of NZ_JARGNT010000001.1, from coordinate 620,701 downwards.
TCGCATTGTGCTTGAAACGCTCATCTCTATGGCGAAAGAGCGCGGCTATCAGACCGTAAGCCTCGAGACTGGTAGAACTGAGGTCTACGCGCCAGCTAATGCCCTCTATCGAAGTTTTGGTTTCCAGCCGGGCGATGTGTTCGGCGATTATGTCGTCTCCGACTTTAACAGCTATTATCACCTTGAATTCGCCTGAGTGCAGGCCTCGCCTTACTTGACGTGATGGGCGTCCGCGCATAGCCAACGAGTTCAACATTTCGTCTTGGAGGACACATGTCTGACTGGAACATGCCGGAAGGCAATCTGATGGCTGGCAAGCGCGGCATCGTTATGGGTGTCGCAAACCAGAACTCCATCGCCTGGGGTATCTCAAAGCAGCTCGCTGCACAGGGCGCTGAAATCGCCTTCACTTATCAGGGCGAGGGCCTTGAGCGCCGCGTGCGTCCGCTCGTCGAATCTATCGGCATGGATTTCATGATTCCGGCAGACGTGACTGACGACGAAAGCATGGATGCGGCCTTTGCGGCAGTGAAAGAAAAATGGGGCAAGATCGACTTCCTCGTTCACTCCATCGCATTTGCTGGCAAAGACGAGCTGATGGGCTCCATGGTTGCAAACACCTCTCGTGAGGGGTTCCGCCGCGCTATGGATATCTCGGTTTATTCCTTCATTGATTGCTCCCGCCGTGCGTCTGAAATGATGGATCCGGGCGGCTCTATCATCTGCATGACCTATCTTGGTGCCGAGCGCGTTGTGCCATCTTACAACGTGATGGGCGTTGCCAAAGCTGCGCTTGAGGCGTCTACGCGTTACGCCGCACGTGACCTTGGTAATCAGGGCATTCGCGTCAACGCGATCTCTGCAGGCGCAATGCGTACGCTGTCTCTGGCTGGTATTCGCGGCGGCAAATCCCTCATGGGTACAGGCCGTGAATGGTCGCTCCTGAAAGAAGACACGAAGATGGAAGGCGTAGCCGGCTGCGCGCTTTATCTTCTGTCTGACATCGGCCAGTCTATCACGGGCGAAGTTCTGCACGTTGATGCAGGCTTCCACGTTGTAGGCGTGCCTGAACCTTCCGAGGAATAGACATGTTTCAGGCGTCCTGCGGCTGTGGCCAGTTGAAAGCCCGCTGCGACAGGGCGCCTGACAGTATTGTTCAATGTCACTGCGCCGACTGTAAAAAACGGTCGGGCAGTGCGTTCGGCCTTGGTGCCTATTATCAGGGTGAAGCCGTCACCATAACCGGCGTATCCCAGCGCTATATCCGCAAGGCGGCATCAGGGGCTGACTTTATCCAGTTCTTTTGCCCCAATTGTGCAACGACCCTCTACTGGACGACAGAGCGCCATCCGTCCGGTATCGGTATTGCCGTGGGAGCGTTCGATCACCTACCGGATATGGCGCCGGTACGTTCCGTCTTTGATGACGATCGCTGCGCCTGGGTTGAGCCATTAAAAATCCCGACCTTCAGAAAAGGCCGGGACTCTGAACAGATCAGATAATCAAAGCGCTTACGCGCCGCCGCCCAGAAACTTTTTGCGCTTGGCTTCCAGTTTGCGGGAGAAGTTCTTAGCGCCTTTTGCGCCCATGCGCTTCTTCGCCATCTGCTTCTTGCCGGCTTTGTATTCTGCCCATTTCTCATCGCTGAGCTTCATCGCTTCGAAGTCGGATTTAATCGGGCTGGCTTTCTTTTTCATACTACGTCCCCTTGAGTTGACTGCCATAATTTCTAAGCGTGGGGCGCTCGCAAGACAAGTTTTACGTGCAGGTGAACCCCTCAATCGCGGCGAGTCCTGCGAACCCGCTCACGCGTCCTGCCGTCTCAGCGTTGACGCCGCCCAGTGCGTAAACCGTCTTCTCCGTTCTCATAACCAGTCTCCGAAACTTCACTGGCCCCATACTAGCCCCCGCGCTCGCGCTGTTGGATGGAAATACGGTGGAGACCAGAACGGCATCGCAAACAGCGGCGACGATGGCGCGTCTGGAATGTGCAGATTGTGTCTGGATCAGAAAGCGTCCCTGCCATTTGCGGGCAAGCTGCGCGCGGGCTTCTGGCCAGTGGACGCCATCGGCTTTTGTGGCGATGGCAAGGTCTGGGTCATTCGCAATGAGCAGGGCGATCCCTTTGCGACACGTAGCCGCCCTTAGTGCTTTGGCGACTTCATTCCGATCGGCGGCGCCGAAGTGGCGGTAGATGACGCCTGTACCGTTTGGCAGTGTGTTCACAACGCTGACCGGGTCCGGTGTACGTTGCGGATCGGTCAGGAAAAATGCGCCGGGCAGGGGATAAGGTATTTGACGGCTTGCCTCTCGCACGGCAGACACCATTCTTCGTCCTGTTCGATGCATCATGCCCGGAAAACCGCCTTATGAGCTTTTCAGAAAACCTTGCCGAGATAGAAGCCCGCATTTCCAAAGCCTGTCAAAAGGCGGAGCGTGAAACCGCGCCGGAACTGGTTGCCGTCTCTAAGCGTCAGACGGATGACCGTATTGAAGCAGCGCTCGCGGCGGGCGTGCGCGTATTCGGTGAGAACCGCGTTCAGGAGGCGCAGGAGCGCTGGGGTGAGCGCCGCTCTCAATACCCTGATCTGAAGCTTCGCCTTATCGGGCCTCTCCAGTCGAACAAGTCAGAAGATGCTGTCGCCCTGTTTGACGCGATTGACGTGCTGGACCGGCCAAAGCTCGCGCGCACTCTGGCAGAAGCGATCCAGAAGCTCGGTAAAACGCCAGACATTCTGGTGCAGGTGAACACAGGCGAGGAGCCGCAAAAAGCAGGTGTTCTACCAGCAGACCTTGAAGCCTTTATCACGAAAACCTGCCCGGAATTCGGGATCACCCCAAAGGGCCTGATGTGTATTCCGCCTGCGGACGAACCGGCTGGTCCTCACTTTGCGCTGCTGGCCAAGCTCGCAAACCGTTATGACCTGAAAGAGCTCTCCATGGGCATGAGCGGTGATTTCGAAACCGCTATTCTTTACGGCGCGACCCATATCCGGGTTGGCTCGGCCCTCTTCGGCGAACGAGACAGCTAAGCTTTATTTCACCATCCGATAGAGATCATACTCTGGCAGAGAGAACTCTGCCGGATCGGCGCTCACTGTGCCTTCAGGATAGAGGCGCGGCGTCGGGAAGCCTGGACGCGGACGAATATGTTGCCAGACCGGGTCGATATGGATGAGTTTGACCGCTTCCATCTCAGCGTCCTGTGCACTTTCAGCCTCGACATGGCAGGTCGTCTCGAAACCGAATAGTTTCCATCGTCCCCTGTCATGCAGAGGGAAAAACTCGCCGCGAAGATCAACTTCATAAAATGCCATGAGGGCACCTCCCGAACGGCAATGAAACGCAAACTATGTGAGACGACAAGCGTGACGGGCCGCGAAACCAGCCGGCGACCAGATTTTGCGCAGAAGGCGGCTGGGCCTATTCTGAAATCAGGCGGACCTGCCAGCTGCCGGTGTTTCCTTCCGGCACCATTTCGGACCAGCCCATCGCAGCGCAGGCGGCGCGGCCATACTTGTTCCGCACGTCCAGCTCCTGAAACAGGCGTTTGCCGCTCAGAACGCGGCCGACCTCTAACAGGCCGGATCCAATGCCGCAGAGACGCCATTCGGGCAGCACGAAAATATGGCTCACATATCCGCTCTCTGTGTTCACGATCATGAAGCCGACAATGCCGGCTTTCTTCTCCGTCGCGACAATTGCTGTGGTGTAGCTGAGTGCGTGCTCCAGTGCGTCAGGGTCAAACCGGGTTGTGACATGCCACGGGAATTCTTGCAGGCAAGTTTGCAAAACAGCTTTGATGGCGTCGCGATCTTCGCGCGCGTGAGGCCGGATTTCCCATCCGGCAGCGTGATGGGTCTTAAGTGCCATACCCGATAATCTAGCTCAGTTTTTTGAAATTCCAAAATCACGTGTGAGCCGGGTTCGAACTTGCGCAACTCGCTACGAGAGGCCAGCCTGAAACGCAGAGGTGAGGCATGGGTTTATATTATTCGGTGACGGACGAAACGGCAGGCTGCGAGGTTATGTCTGGCGGCAAACGCTTTCTGCATGCGCTTCGTGAAACGCTTGGCTGGCGCGATGATCTGACCGAGCCGTTTCTCTGTATGGACAGCGATGATGTCGCGCCGAAAATAGCGGGGGCTGAACTCTTAAAACTGGTGAGCGATGCCATAAGAGATCTTCCAACCTTGCCGCCAGAAGAGCTGGGCGAGGGAGATGTAGACAAGGTGCTCACATCTCTAAAGCTGCTGCGGGACTATGTTCTTGAGCACGCGGACCATGAATTCACGGTCACGCTGTCGCCTTAGCTGCACTGGCGCCCGCACAGGGCATAAACGCCCTGCACGGCAGTGTGTGCGATCAGGTGGAACTGTCTGACGGTTCGGGCCTCATCCTCCTCGGCGGTCTCTAACAGCGTGCCCGGCGCTCCAGCTCCTCTGAGTGGATCAAAGTGAGGCCTGCGAATGGGTGGAGCTTTCCGAATGCTCCGTATGCGTCCTTTCCAGATCGAGGCGATGTTGCGGGCTCTGTCGTCTGCCTCATCAAGCAGGGTGAACAAGCGTTTCAGCCGCATATCGAGAGCCGCTTCAATCTGCTCTGACCGGCGTTTCGGGTGGCCCGTGCGTTGTCGCTCGAAAGCCCATCTGCTCGTTTCATTGATCGGCGGAAGTGAGACGCGGAATGCAGGTGGTTCAGGTTTGCGTCTTGCGAGAATTTCGCGCTCCGCAAAGCTGATCGGCCGACGTTTGCCGGCCTGAATAGACAAGGGCAGCGTCCATTGGCGCGTGGGTGCTGTGTCGTCACGAATGTGCGCAAAGGCAAGAAGAATAATCCAGCACCGGATCATATGCTCGGCCCGGCTCACCATTCGCGAGAGTGCGCGGCGTTCAAATGCCAGAAGGCGAGGCGGTTCACCGGCGGACGCGGGCAGGGCCCAGCTGCTCTGAAAACGAAAGGCCGCGCCAATATACGTCATGATCCGCGCCAGCAGGTCGCTGGGCGTATTTTCAGACAGATTCATCGGCGCTTCGTACATGCCAGCCAGTATGGCGTGGTCTCTGGCGAGCGGGATAAGTTTTTGTTTACCGGCGAGTTCAAAGCAGTAGTGTCTTCCAAGTTGCAGACGTAGTGAGGGGACATGGTCAACGCGGTATTGGTGCAAGGTTCGCACTCAGAATACGATGATCAGCCCGGCATCTCGTATCATTTCCCAAAGCGGTATTTGAAACGTATGGAGGAATGTGTCGGCGATTGGGTGACTTTCTTTTCTCCGGTCAAAGACACAGGCGTCAGCAAAGAGGCGCGTGGGGCATATTTCGCAGTGGCTCAGATTGAGCAAATTGTGCCCGATCCCAGCATAGAGGATCATTTCTATGCGGTGTATGTGCCGAACACATATGCAAGCTTCGCAAGCCCAGTGCCGAGAGACCTTACCGGTCGATTCTTAGAGCCCGCTATGCAGGGAAAAGATGGCAAAGCCAACGTAGGCGTCGCATTGCAAGCGGTGCGTCACCTTCCTTTCGAAGCCTTCCAAGAGATCGTTGCGCTTGGTTGGAAGCAGATTGAGGTCGAACTACCTCGAGTCGATAATGTTGAGATGGAAAAGCGCGGTGTCGCCGAGAGCGCTGAGCCGTTTGAGTTTGATTTTGATCGGCAGGTCGTCGCTGAGCTTAAAAACCGAACGATTAGAGACACACGTTTCCGCGGTTCCGTGTTGATGGCTTATGAGAAACGCTGCGCAGTAACTGGCTGGCAGTTTATCAATGGTGGTGGCCGCGCTGAGGTTGAAGGCGCGCACATCAAGCCCGTGGCCCACAAAGGCCCTGACACAATTGATAACGGTCTGGCGCTATCCGGTACGGTTCATTGGATGTTTGATCGGGGACTCATTTCCATTGCGGCGAACGATGACATTCTGATCTCGCGCAAGGTGAATAATCCGGATGAGATCAAGCGGATTATCAACCCAACCGGCAAACTCATTCGTCCGAGACGTCCTGAGCACCAGCCACATCCGGCATTCATAGAGTGGCACAGGCAGCATTTTGATTTTGCGGCCTAACAAAAAAGGCGGACCGTGAGGCCCGCCTTTTGCGTTTTGATTAGAGGCGCGGTCGTTAGACAGCCTCAACCTTTTTCATGCGCTTGCGCTCGTGCGGGTCGAGATAGACCTTACGCAGGCGGATGGATTCCGGTGTCACTTCCACCAGCTCGTCATCCTGAATATAGGCCAGTGCACGCTCGAGTGTGAGCTTCATAGGAGGCGTCAGGCGTACGGCTTCATCCGTACCGGATGCGCGGACGTTAGTGAGTTTCTTGCCTTTGAGGACGTTCACTTCAAGGTCGTTATCGCGAGAGTGCTCGCCGACAATCATGCCGCCATAAACCTTTTCCTGCGGTTCGATCATGATCTTGCCGCGGTCTTCCAGGTTCCATAGGGCGAACGCAACCGCCTCGCCTTTTTCCATAGCGATGAGAACGCCTGTGTGACGGCCCTGAATCTTACCTTTATGCGGTTGGTATTCAAGGAAGACGCGGTTCATGATGGCTGTGCCGCGCGTATCAGAGAGGAGCTCTCCCTGATAGCCGATCAGGCCACGTGTTGGCGCGTGGAAAACAAGACGTGTACGGCCAACGCCGGATGGCTTCATCTCAACCATTTCAGCTTTGCGTTCAGAGAGTTTCTGAACGACCGCACCGGAGTGCTCGTCATCAACGTCGATCACGACTTCTTCGATTGGTTCCAGCTTGTCGCCGTTATCATCTTCTTTGAAGACAACTTTCGGACGGGACACGCCAAGCTCAAAGCCTTCTCGGCGCATCGTCTCGATGAGAACGGAAAGTTGAAGCTCGCCTCGGCCTGCAACTTCGAACGCCTCGGCTTCGGTAGAGCGGGTCACTTTCAGCGCGACGTTACCTTCAGCTTCTTTCAGGAGACGGTCCCAGATCATTCGGGAGGTCACTTTGGAGCCTTCGGTACCGGCCAGCGGTGAATCGTTCACGCGGAAGGTCATGGCGATAGTCGGCGGGTCAATCGGCTGTGCCTGCATCGGCTCTGTCACGTCGAGCGCGCAGATTGTGTCCGCAACCGTCGCTTTGGTAAGGCCCGCGATAGATACAATGTCGCCTGCAACGCCTTCGTCGATCGGAGAGCGCTCAAGACCGCGGAATGCGAGAACTTTAGAAACGCGGCCCTGCTCGACGATTTCGCCGTTACGGTTCAGCGCTTTAACAGCCATGTTCGGCTTCACTGTGCCAGCTTCAACGCGGCCTGTCAGAATGCGGCCGAGGAAGTTGTCAGATGCGAGAGTGGTTGCCAGCAGCTTGAACGAGCCTTCAGACACGCGTGGCTCAGGCACGTGGCTCATGACGAGTTCAAACAGGGCGTCCATATTGTCTGTCGGATTTTCGTAGTCCGTAGACATCCAGCCATTCTTTGCAGACCCGTAGAGGATCGGGAAGTCCAGCTGGTCGTCGTCCGCGTCGAGGTTTGCGAACAGGTCGAAAACTTCGTTGATGACTTCGTCCGGACGGCGCTCCGGCTTATCGATTTTGTTGACAGCAACGATCGGGCGCAGGCCGACTTTCAGGGCTTTGGAAACCACGAATTTGGTTTGTGGCATCGGGCCTTCAGCCGCGTCAACGAGAACGATACAGCCGTCCACCATGTGCAGAATACGCTCAACCTCGCCACCGAAGTCGGCGTGGCCCGGGGTGTCTACGATGTTGATGCGGTGACCGTTCCACTCAATAGATGTCGCCTTCGCAAGAATGGTAATGCCGCGCTCTTTTTCCAGGTCATTGGAGTCCATCATCCGGTCGGATGTGCTCTCGTTTTCACGGAACGTACCGGACTGTTTCAGGAGTTCGTCGACGAGGGTCGTCTTACCGTGGTCGACGTGCGCAATGATTGCGATATTTCGCATGGACATAGAATAGAGCCTTGGAAGGGAGGAAGTGTTGCGCCGCACATAAGCGAAAATGCCGCATATGGCTATAGCTGTGATGCGAATGGCGGGATTGTGCGTTTATGCCCGCTCAGCAGATCGGGCTGAAATTAAAAAAGGCGCCCGGTGAGGCGCCTTTCTCGTTGTCGGTGAGAGAGCGTTATGCCTCTGCGATGACTTCTTCCAGGAAGTTGGTCATCGCTGTCCATGAACGCGCATCAACATCAGCGCGGTAGAACATGCCGCCTTCTTTGTCGTTTGCCGCTTTGTTCGTGAAAGCATGGCCCGTGTCTGTGTAGGCAATCAGCTGGGTGTCTGCGCCTTTGGCCGTCATCTCGTCCAGAACGCCCTTCATCTGATCCGGCGTTGCCATCGGGTCATCATATCCGTGCAGGATCAGCACTTTAGCGGAGATGGCTTTGTCAGCGGCCAGATTATCCGCTGGGAAGAACAGACCGTGGAACGAGACAACGCCCGCGACATCCATGCCTGCGCGCGCTTCATCCAGTGCGCACAGGCCGCCGAAGCAATAGCCGATGCCGACAGTTTTATCCGCGCCGAGACCGGTTTCTTTCTGCGCGGTCGCAATTGAAAGCGCGAGGCGAGATTGCAGCTTGGCGCGGTCGCCCACCAGCGGGTTCATCAGCGCTTCGCACTCTGCCGGTTCAGAGGCGCGATTGCCCTTGCCGTAAATGTCATAGGCAAATGCCGCATAGCCCATCTGAGAGAGACGGTCGCAAACGTCGCGCTCATGATCGGACTGGCCGCCCCAGGCATGGCCAACAACCACTAGGCCGATTGGTGAAGCATCACCCGGAAGCGCCAGATAGCCTTCATAGGTTAGCTCTGCATCAGAATAATCGACAGTTTTGGTGACCATGACCCACTCTCCTAAATTGATGTTTCCTCACGCAGAAACAGGTAGGCCGTGAGGCGGGGTGGCGCAATGGGCTAAGGCGAGTTCGCAAGCTTGTCGCCGGTTATGCCGCAGGGCTTTGCGGAACGCTTGGTGATATAATGTGTTGGTAGTGGGAAGGATGATGACCCATGACATATATTGAGAAGCGTTTGTTCGACGGAGAAGAGATCGTCTATTGCGGCGACTTTCCCGGCATTCATAAATTCTGGGCCTGGGTCGCGCTTCTGTTTCTCGGCATCATTGTCATCGGTATTTTCATCTTCATTGGCATGATGGTGCATTTCCGCACGACCGAATTCTGCGTCACCTCGCGGCGCATCGTGCTCAAGAAAGGCTTCTTCACCGCCAATATGTATGAGCTCGAGCTCGATGCGATTGAGGGTGCGCATGTGCGCCAGACCTTCTTCGGGCGTATCTTCGGCTATGGCACGGTTGAGGTGCGGGGCCGCGGCGAGAGCGATATTGATTTTCCGACAATGTCAAAGCCCGGCGCGTTTGTTGCCGCTATTGAGGAAGCCCGCATGAATGCACAGGCCGCACCGGTGGAACATCTGGCAGAAGAGATGAAGTCTTAAAAGCGCGAAATGCGTCGCTGCCTAATTTAATTGGAGTACTTAGCAGCCGCCGCGCGAATGCGGTCGGAATATTTGTATATATCGCTCACATTCGAAATTTGGACTCGTTCTTCGTTCTCGCCGTCGAATAAGCCGAGGTATCTGGTGGTTTTGCTGTTGAACCATAAACGTGCCAGCGGCTTGCGGTTGTTGTTATCCAGCAAAACACCGCAATATGTTTTCGTATCTCGAATATGAACTCGGGAAGGATCTACATCCTGTGCGACAATTGCTGTGACGATTCTGAAGCCATCCCACTCGTCTTCGGTGGTTTCAATTTCTGACTCGCGTGTTGGTTCATCGCTCTCAGTGTCGTCGAAGCTATGCTGTATTGCGCTGGAGAGGCGTGCGTTGACGCGATCTCGGATTACTTCGGTTATGCTGCGCTTTATCAGGCTGGAGAATTGTTCATGGACTTGCGCAGTAAAGCGCCCTTCGTAAACTCGCCGTCCGATCAAAGAAACGAGTTCGTCACTCGGTTGTTCGAATTCGTTTCTAATCTGTGATTTTAAGGCAGATATGTATTTTAGGTCCGAGGCGGTGCTAAGGATTTTATCGACATCGAACACGCTCTTTCGAAATTTCGACAGTTCTGAGACCGAGTTTGCTTCCAAGTCATTTAATTTGAACGAAAGAAACGGCTTTCCGTCCATTTTGTTCGGTTCGTCTAAGTCGGTGTAAAACTGCCAGTCGAAACCATTGGTAAGCACCGCAAACCGAGCATTTGTTACTGAGAAATAGCGATAAAGTTGTGATGCGTGTTTGAGGTCGAGTTTTTGGTCTGGTGACTTACACTCAATAAGGATAGCCACTTGGCCATTCAGCTTGATCGCGTAGTCTACTTTTTCTCCCTTTTTTATTCCGTGGTCAGCAGTGAACTCCGGAATAATTTCCAGGGGATTGAAGGGGTCGAATTCTAAAGCGTGAAACATCCGAAGAATGATCGCTGTTTTAACCGCCTCTTCGGTCTTCAAGTGTCCGCGCTGTTCTACTGACAGCTTTGAGAGCTCTTCGACTTTGGCTTCAAAACTCATCGCATTCCCCTTAAAGTTGGTATGCAGACGTTCCCGCAGGTTGAGTTTTAAATCAACTAATATTTGAATTATTCTAAATCATATCAATTTAGTGGCAGTTTGTGCCACTCTTGTAGAAGGCCTGTGAGCCTCCTGACTAATTACTCCCCTCTTGCTCTCAAACCTCCATGCCACTAGGGCTGATAGCGTAACGTAAAAGCAGAAAAGCGCTCTCGACCATGAGCAAGCTCGTGGCCGTCCTTGGCCCTACCAATACCGGCAAAACTCACTACGCACTGGAACGCATGCTGGCCTATGGCTCTGGCATGATCGGCCTGCCTTTGCGCCTGCTTGCGCGTGAGATCTACGACAAGGTTGTCGCTCAAAAGGGCTATGGCTCGGTGGCTCTGGTGACAGGCGAAGAGCGTATCTGGCCGGAAAATGCGCGTTATTTCATCTGTACGGTTGAGGCGATGCCGCTGTCACAGCGCGTCGACTTCATGGCCATAGATGAGATCCAGCTCGCTTCTGATCCTGATCGCGGGCACGTGTTTACCCATCGCATTCTGAATGCGCGCGGTAATCATGAGACGGTTCTGCTTGGCTCTGAGATCATGCGCGAACCGCTGCGCAGGCTCGGTCTTGATGTGGATACGACGCATAGAGAGCGGTTTTCAGAGCTCACCTATATTGGCCCGCGTAAGATCACCAAGCTGCCGAAGCGTTCTGCGATTGTCGCTTTCTCGGCTGATGAGGTCTACGCCATTGCCGAGCTGTTAAAGCGCCAGCGCGGCGGGTCTGCTGTCGTGATGGGCGCGCTCAGCCCGCGTACGCGTAACGCGCAGGTAGATATGTATCAGTCGGGCGAGGTGGATTATCTCGTCGCAACGGATGCCATCGGCATGGGCCTCAACCTTGATGTGGAGCATATCGCCTTTGCCTCGCGGTCTAAGTTTGACGGTCGACGCCGCAGGGAACTGAACGCCGCCGAAGCCGGGCAGATCGCCGGGCGGGCAGGGCGCTTTCGTACCGATGGTACATTCGGTGAGACGGGCGATTGCATGCCGTTTGAAGAGGACATGGTGGCCCGTATTGAGGAACACCATTTCGAACCGGTCCCGTTCCTGCAATGGCGAAACTATGATCTCAGCTATCGCACGATTGATGACCTTCTCCGTACGCTGACGAAAAATAGTGGCGATCCGATCCTGCGTCAGACGCCTGACGCGCTGGACGAGGCAACGCTCCGCCGTATGGCGATGGATCATGACGTCAAAGAGCGCTGCACATCCGGCAAATATGTGAAGCGGCTCTGGGATTTGTGCTGCCTGCCGGATTTTCGCCGGACAGGCGTGGACGGGCATCATCGCGTCGTTCAGACGCTCTGGAATAATCTGGCCGATCCGGATGCCCGTCTGTCATGCAGTTTTATGGAAACCGCTCTTTCACGTTTGCGTTCTACAGAAGGCGATCTGGGCGTTTTGCAGACACGACTTGCTGCCATCCGTACTTGGACGTATGCAGCAAACCGATCTGATTGGGTCGAGAAGGCTGAAATCTGGCGCAATGAAACGCGCGAAATTGAGGATCTTCTGTCAGATGCTTTGCATGAGTGTTTGACTCTTCGCTTTGTAGACAAGAGAACCACCGCATTAATGCGTGGACTAAGCCGTGAGGGTGCAATGGAAGCCGGATTTGGCGATAACGGTGAAATTACGATTGAAGGCCATGTGGTCGGTCATCTGGAGGGGCTTGTGTTCCGTCCGGTGGATGATGCGTCCAAGCTGGAAGGCAAAGCCATTCGAAGCGCGGCCATTCAAGCGTTGAAACCGATCCTTTCACAGCGTCTCGGCGAGATCGCTAAGGCTGAGCAGATCGCGTTCTCTATCAATGATTATGGTCAGGTGCTGTATGCGGACAAACCGATTGCGCGCCTCACGAAGGGTAATGACTGGCTGAGCCCGCGTGCTGAACTCATTGGCGCAGAAGATGCTGCCCCTGAGGAACGTGAGCTGACCCGTGCCCGCGCAGAACGCTATGTCACAGATTATGCGCAGAAACTGCTTCCGGCTCTGATGGCGCTGAAAGCCCAGCTCAACGAAGCTGAAATGCCAGGCATGGCGCGCGGTATTGCGTACCGCGTTCTGGAATCCGGCGCTGCGATTGATGTGCGCAAGGATGATCCACCGCTGCGCCTGTCCGCTGAAGAACGTGAAGCGCTGAAAGGCTGGGGCATTCGTGCCGGCCGTGTCGCAGCTTACGCACCAGAAACAACTAAGCCCGCTCAACAGGCGCTGATTGCGCGTCTCTTCTCTGTCTTTAACGACACTGACGTTATGATCGCGCCGACCGGTGCAGGCTCGTTCCCGGTCGATGAGGGCTGGAGCGATGAAGCGCTACTCTCCCAAGGCTATCTGCGGTTTGGTCCGCGCGCGATCCGTGCAGACCTTGCAGAACGCCTTGCATGGGAAATCGACAAGCGCCGCAAGGAAGCGGGCAAGAACCAGTTTGAAATTCCGCCAGAGCTTGCCTCTGTGGTCTCTTCGCCGGGTGATGCCTTTGTTGAAGTCCTGAAGGCGTATGGCCTCTCACCAGCTGAGCATGACGCTGAAACCGGCGCAGTGAAAAACTGGCGCTTTATGGCTCGTGCGCGAACTGATCGTCCGCAGGGTCGTCGTAATGGTCCGCCGCAACAGGGTGGTGGTAAGCGTCCGGCGCGTGCGAAAGGTGCTGAAGGCAAGGGCGGTAATCGTCCGCAACGTGGCGGCGACAACCGGGGTCAGGCTAAGGCTCGTGCGCAGGAACGCGCCGAAGCGCGTAAGCAGGATCCGGATAACCCGTTCGCAGCGCTTGCATCGCTTCTGCCGCCTCCTCCGGCGCCAAAGCCTAAGCCAAAAAAGAAGAAAAAACCGAAGGCTGAAAAGCCTGAGGCTGTTTCTGAGGAGGCTAAGGATCAGACGCAGAGCGTTCAGCCTGAGGTGACCGAAAACCCGTCTCCGGAAGTTGTGCCGCAAGAGGCTGCCGATAAAGCCGCTGAGAGCGCTCAATCCAGCGAGTCGGCCGATAAACCTGCTGAATAGGCAAGCCCTTGGCTGAAACCGAACAACGCCTTGATATATGGCTGTGGCGGGCGCGCTTTTTCAAAATGCGCGCCGATGCCGCCAAAGCTGTGTCGCAAAAGGGTGTTCGGATCGATCGTACGGGTATGATCCGCAAATCACAGAAACCCGGCGCAACCGTGTGTGAAGGCGATATCCTCACATTCAGGGCGCGCGGTCAGGTGCTGACTGTACGTGTGCTTGGTCTGCCGCTCCGGCGTGGGCCTGCTGCCGAAGCTCAGGGCTTTTATGAAAGCGTGAGCGAGGAGAGTGAGGGTTAAGGCTTGACGTCGCCGGGCAAACACGGTCCGGTCTCACGGGGAACTCAGGAATACTGCCATGATGAACTGGTTGAAATCTATCTTCGGCTCTGAAGAGCCTCAGGAAATCGAAGCGGGTCGTACAGACGATCCGAAAGTTGCGGCTGCAGCGCTTCTCGTCGAGACAGCGCTCTCTGACGGCATTTATGCTGACATTGAAAGCACGCGCATTGTTGAGGTTCTGACGAAGACTTTCGACATCTCAACGGATGAGGCTTCGACCATTCTGAACGAAGCTGAGGATGTTGCTGAACATGCGACGGGCGCGCACCAGTATACGACGCTGGTCAAAACCCTGCCGGAAGCCAATCGCATCGCCTTCATTGAAGGGCTCTACTATGTGACGCTGGCCGATGGCGAGAAATGCCCGTTTGAAGACGCGTTTGTGCGTCATGTCGCCTCCTTGCTTCACATTGAAGATCGTGATCGGGCAGAGGCCAGAAAACGCGCTGAACAGCAGTCTTTAGCTTAGCTTAATTGACTTTCTGCTATTCGCGCCGCATGTGATCGCCGAAACTGGTCGGAGAATGATTGAATGACTTATATCGTCACGGATGCCTGTATTAAATGCAAATACATGGATTGTGTCGAAGTGTGTCCGGTGGACTGTTTTTACGAGGGTGAAAACTTCCTCGTAATTCATCCGGACGAGTGTATCGATTGCGGCGTCTGCGAGCCTGAGTGCCCGGTAGAAGCTATTGTTCCGGATACGGAAGACGAGCCGGATGGCAAGTGGCTGAAGGTCAACTCTAAATTCGCTGAAGTCTGGCCGAATATTACAGTCATGGGCACGCCACCTGTGGATCGTGACCAGTTTGCCGAAGAAAAAGGTAAATTTGAGAAGTATTTCTCTGAAAAGCCAGGGGCTGGAAGTTAGGCAGACCGCTGATAACTTCTTAAGCCTAGTTATGCCTTACGTGAAACAAGTGTGACAGGGCACTATTCTTATAAGCAATAGTGTGTTATAAGGCGTTCCCGCGCTCATAATTCTTAACCAATGGTTAATTTCTGCTAATCCTGTGTTTTTGATTAGCACGGAGAGTTATTGAGCGTCGATTTGTTTGCGTTGAGAGGTAAAACAAAAAATGGCAAAACGGGCTCAAGATAAAAAATCAGGTTTCGAAGTCGGCCAGCACGTCGTGTATCCAGCTCACGGTGTAGGCATCATCACCGGCGTCGAAAAAGAGTCTGTCGCTGGAATCGATCTTGAAGTTTATGTCGTTGCTTTCGACCAGGACAAAATGATCCTTCGCGTTCCAACTGCGCGTGCAGTTGCGTCCGGCATGCGCGCTCTTGCGGGTTCTAAACTCGTTGACGATGCGCTGCACACGCTTACAGGTCGTGCACGCATCAAGCGCACCATGTGGAGCCGCCGCGCTCAGGAATACGAAGCGAAGATCAACTCTGGTGATCTGATCTCTATCGCGGAAGTCGTCCGTGACCTTCACCGCGCTGAAGACCAGCCTGAGCAATCTTACTCAGAACGTCAGCTTTACGAATCCGCTCTGGACCGTATGGCTCGCGAGCTTGCTGCTGTAGAAAACATTGAACGTGACGAAGCGATTGAGCGTCTCACCTCTTCTCTTGCTAAAAAAGCAGCCTAACTTTCTCAAGTTTTTGATCCGATAACGGCCACGCTGCGTATCTCTTTGTAGCACAGGAGATACGCATGGCCGTTAGCGACGTGTCAAACCCGGGTGCTGACCGGAAGTTTGTCAAAACCGCAATGGATGCGCCGCTGCTTGAGCAGGGGCACGAACGAGAACTCGCACGCCGTTGGCGTGAAGAGGAAGATGAAGAAGCACTGCATGAGCTGACTATGGCTTATGTGCGCCTCGTAATCTCCATTGCGAATCGATTCCGAAATTACGGCCTTCCACTGAATGATCTCATTCAGGAAGGGAATATCGGCCTGATGCAGGCTGCTGCCCGTTTTGACCCTGAGCGTGATGTTCGTTTTTCGACCTACGCGACATGGTGGATCCGCGCTGCGATCCAGGACTATGTTCTGCGCAACTGGTCGATCGTCCGTACCGGGACAACTGCCGCACAGAAATCTCTCTTCTTTAATCTGAAGCGCCTGCGCGCGAAGATCGATGATGTGCAGGATGCGAGCCCGTCTCCGGAGGTCAAAGCCTATATCGCTAAAGAGCTCGGCGTGCCGGAGCGCGACGTCGAACGAATGTCAGCGCGGCTTTTCTCGTCGGACCGGTCGCTCAATGTGCCTGTAGCTGATGACACTGGCGCGGAGTTTCAGGATCTTCTGCCAGATGAGGGCGCTACGCCTGAGCAATCTTATATGAGTCAACATGATGATGCGAAACGGTCGGGCTGGATCAGCCAGGCGCTTGAGCATCTGAATGAGCGTGAGAAATTCATCATCATGCGTCGCCGGCTCACGGAAGAGAACGTCACGCTCGAAGCGCTGGGTCACGAGCTTGGTGTCTCTAAGGAGCGCGTTCGCCAGATCGAACAGGCGGCGATGGGTAAGCTGAAGAAAATCCTGATCGATATCGCGGGCAATCCAGAAGAGTCAGGGCTTCTGCCAGATCAGATTTAAGTCTCGGGCAGGGGGCGGATGTTGGCGTGATATCCAGCGCTGACTGTTCCGTTTCTGGCCCAACCTCGGATCTCTACTTCGCCTTCCGGAATGACGTCGCATCCGGCGAGCGCGCGGTAACGCACTGAGATGTCTGACCCGACGAGCCGGTGCACGCAGTCGGTTTCATATTCCGTGCCGTCCAGTAAACGGCCTGTCAGGATTACAAAGTCGCCATCGGCGCTTTCTGCATCGATCACCGAGCTTTCTGGTGAGGCATCACCCCAAAGGCCAATGCTGTTTGCGCGCGCATCGGCTTCTGAATTCCAGAGCACATCACTCCCTGCCGAAGTGTCCGGATAGAGCCTGACCCAGGCATTGCCCGAACTCGCCATTTCCTCGTTGACCCAGAACCGACTGCCGGCTTCATTGAAGCCATAGACCTGCGCCAGTGCGCGTTCATATCGATCCTGCGTGAGGCCTGGATAGAACAACTCAACCCGTCGTCCCAGAACCAGTCTTTCCAAAGCACGTTTTGACTCTTCCGCATGCGGATCGTCCTCGTCGCCGCGATAGCCGAAGGATGGCGCCTCTATGCTGACGAGGCGCACGACGAGCCCGTCATCTAATACGAAAGAGTCGCCGTCGATAACGCGTGAGACGGTTCCTGTTTGTCCATGTGCCCAATTCGATGACGGGTCGTCAGCCGAGCACGACGCAAGGCTTAAAACGATGAGAAGGAAGGCCGCAGCACGGATCAAGCCTTGTCTTTTGCCTCAACCGGGGCCTGAAGCTGGCGCTTGGTTTTGTGGCTTTCCACCTTCTGGCCGCTCGTTTTCGTTCCGCGCATATAATGGCGTTGCCATTTATCGCGCAGAGCGCCTTCTTCGCCTTCTTCAAGGCGTTTGTTGAAGTCAGCGCGGCTTTCAGACCATGCCTTGAATTCGGCTTTCAGCTCTTCATTATCATCAAGCTGGCGCAGCTGCGGCGTAATCTCTTCCAGCTTTTCATGCTCCATCAGCGTGAAGAAGCAGAACGGTTCATCCTTTTCAAAACGCACTACGCCCGGGCGCGTCATCTGCCAGTTCATCGTGAATGGGAAAGGCAGCCAGTCGGTTTCAACGAGGCCGGACAGAGGCATTATGCCGTCTTTCGGCCAGTTCGGCGCACCATTGCACCACAGCCCCCAGCCCGGAGGCGTCCGGAATAAATGGCCCGTGTGCATGGTCACGATGCCGCGACGGAAGTGACTTGCTGCGAACGAGGCGATGGCTTGCGGACCGGCAGAGCTGCGGAAGGTGATGGCATCTTCCATCTCGCCGCCATTCCACTCAATCTCCAGATCAATCGGGCAGAGGATTTCCCAGCCCGTAGAATTCGCCATTGTCAGAGGCAGGCAGCGATACGGGTGACGGTCTACAAAAGCGTCCATCCATTCGCGGCGCGAACGGCCGGGAATGATTTTCGGTGCTGTGTCATAAATCCGGTAACAATCGAGTTGCATCAGGCCCTCTGGACTTGCCATTACATATCCTGATGAGTTGAACAGGAAGGTGCGTAGCGACGCAAGGGGCTCCCATGGCAATGACGTCTGATGACTTGTTTCGATTGTTCGAAACGCTGGATATTCCGGTTCGCACCTACCAGCATGAACCGACCTTTACGGTCGAAGAGGGGCGCGAACTGAAGGCGAGCATGCCGGGAGGACACTCGAAGAATTTGTTCATGAAAGACAAGGCTCGCCAGCTGGTGCTGATCTCTGCCGAAGCCCAGACGAAATTAAAGCTGAACCGCCTTCATAACGTTATCGGAACGGGGCGCCTTTCATTTGCGTCGCCTGAACTGATGGTGGAACATCTTGGCGTTCAGCCGGGGAGTGTGACGGCGTTCGCGCTCGCAAACGATACGGGCCATCACGTGCGTTTCATCCTTGAGAAAACGCTCTCAGACAGCGATCCGATGAACCTCCATCCGCTGCGGAATGACATGACAACGGCAATCTCGCGCGCGGACTTTGATCGTTTCCTCGCCCATACGGGGCATAGCTGCGACGTGGTGGACTTCTCCGGTCTCGACTAGCGCTCTTCCGGCGGAATGTTTTTGATCCGGTCAATGTGCGCCTTAATATCTGACATGTCATATTTTAGTGCACGGCGTTTGGTCGATGCAGGCTGATGAGACAGGGACACACGTTCGCGCCACGCTGTTTTAGGCCGTATCGGACGAGGCATGAAGCCGCCGCCGCAATTCGGGCACACATTGTGAAGAAGGTTTTCCACGCAGTCCGCGCAGAACGTGCATTCGTAAGTGCAGATGCAGGCATCTATCGCATCCGGCGGTAGATCCTTGTCGCAACCTTCGCAGTTAGGGCGCAGCTCAAGTGCCATTTCGTATATCCCCCTGTCAGACGCCGCAGAGTGTTTATCATGTATTGGGGGTCAGGTATTGCCGATAGTGTCTTTCGGCTGTTAGCTGACGCAAAATTCAGCACAGAAGGGGCTGATGACATGCTTGCACTGCGCATGAGACATCCCATCTGAGAGGAAACATTGTCTGCCACGCGGACCGACGGAGAGAAATATGGATTTCAGCACTCAAGGGGCTACCCCTGACGTGATCAAGGAAGGCACAGACCAGACCTTCATGCAGGACGTTGTCGAAGCATCCAAGGATGCGGTCGTTCTGGTAGACTTCTGGGCGCCATGGTGCGGACCTTGTAAACAGCTGACCCCGACTATCGAGCGCGTAGTGAACGGTGCGGGCGGCAAGGTAAAGCTCGTTAAAATCAATATGGATGAGAACCAGGGCGTCGCTACCCAACTGGGTGTGCGGTCTATCCCTGCTGTTTTCGGTTTTGTTGATGGCCGTCCGGTTGATGCGTTCATGGGTGCGCAGCCTGAAGCACAGGTGCAGCAGTTTGTTGACCGCCTCATGTCGAATACCTCGGGCGCACAGCAGCTTGAAGAAGCGGCTGAGCAGGCAGCGCAAATGTTCCAGAACGGCGACGTCGGTGGTGCAGCGCAGCTTTATTCTCAAATCTTGCAGGCTGATCAGTCTCACATTCCTGCGATTGCAGGTCTGGCGCGCTGTTACCTCGCAAACGAAGACTATGACCGAGCGCGTCAGGTACTGGAAATGGTGACAGAGGACGAGCGTTCGCATCCCGATGTAAAAGGCGTTCAGACGGCGCTCGA
The DNA here is from genome assembly GCF_029210165.1 of Ponticaulis sp. Classification (NCBI taxonomy): domain Bacteria; kingdom Pseudomonadati; phylum Pseudomonadota; class Alphaproteobacteria; order Hyphomonadales; family Hyphomonadaceae; genus Ponticaulis; species Ponticaulis sp. The sequence goes on along the minus strand of NZ_JARGNT010000001.1, from coordinate 601,052 downwards.
CCTCATGTCGACGCCAACCAAGAGCGAAGAGCTTGCGGAGTTGCGCGGTAAGGCTGACGCCGAGCCGGACAACTTCCAGCTTCGCTATGAGCTTGCAGAAGCTGAAATTGCAGCTAACCGCCATGAGCAGGCCAGCGATACGATCTTCATGATTCTGGAGAAGGATCTCGCCTGGGAAGATGGCAAAGCCAAGGAATTGCTCCTCAAGCTATTCGAGGCTGCCGGTCCGAAGGCTGACGTCACCAAGAAAGGCCGTCGTCGCCTCTCAGCGCTGGTCTTCTCATAATCATGACCTATCTGTCGCCCCTCATGAAGAGCAATGCCTTGAATGAGGGGGCGATATGACCCGGCGCCGGTTTGAAACCATAGGTGATCTGCCAGACACGATAGCGGTGTTCCCGCTGCCGGGGGCATTACTGTTCCCCGGCGGCCTGCTGCCGCTGAACATTTTCGAGCCACGCTATCTCAATATGATTGATGACGTTATGGCGGGTGACCGTTTGATCGGCATGGTTCAGGCGCTGGGTGGCGGTCCAAAGCATCACCCCGAAATCGCGGCTGTCGGCACGCTCGGCGAGATTGTCTCTCACTCGGAAACCGAAGATGGGCGCTATCTCATTACGCTTCGCGGTGTGTCTCGTTTTGAAGTGGTTCAGGAGCCGCCTCTGGAGCTGCCTTACCGGACTGCGGAAGTGAGCTGGGACGTCTACGAAAAAGACCTGCAGCCGGATCGCTCTTTGGCAGTTGAGCCGCTCGAGCTTTTCATCGCGGAGATGGATGAATATCTCGCGCGTAATGATCTCTCTGTTGACCGCACATCGGTAGAAGATGCCCCGCTCGATGCGCTGGTGAATGCGCTGGCTATGGGCTGCCCGTTTGCGCCGATCGAGAAGCAGGCGTTGCTTGAAGCGCGAGACTTGAAAGCCCGGATGGAATGTCTGATAGCATTATTCAGAACCGACGCATCCGGTAATGGAGCCCCGAAATGGCAGAACTGAACACTGATGGTCTCGACCCGAAACTTCTTGAAGTTCTGGTGTGCCCGATTTCGCGCGGTCCGCTGATTTATGACCCGGAAGCGTCTGAGCTGGTATCTCAAAAGGCGGGCGTGGCTTACCCGATCCGTGACGGTGTACCGATCATGCTGGCAGATGAAGCCCGCGAGCTGGACCCGTCTGAAGTCACAGACTAATGGCGCCGAAAAAGCTACGTTTTCAGAAAGAATCCAAACAGCTGGTACTAGAATATGAGAGCGGTGAGCCGCTCGCCATTCCGTTCGAGCTATTGCGCGTAGAAAGCCCGTCTGCCGAGGTGCAGGGCCATGGCGGCGAGCGTCCACCGCCTGTGCGCCGCAAGCAGAATGTCGGTGTCGTTCGTGCAGAACCTGTGGGCCATTACGCAATCCGTATCATCTTCGATGATGGCCATGATTCCGGCTTGTTTACCTGGGAGTTTTTAAAAGAGCTGGGTGAAAACCTCGACGAGCGTATGGCCGAATACCGCGCACGCGTCGCCGATTTTGAAGGGCGCTAAGCCTTAGCTCGCAATCCGCTGTTTGATGAAAACGGTCAGGCTGTCCGAGGACGGACGACCTTGAAACTCGTCGTCAGGGTTCACGAAAACAGTCAGCTCACCATCACCCGTCATGTTCACGTCGGCGCGTTCACCGCTGACAATGCGTAGCGTGCTGAGCGCGCTGGTTTCTTCTGGTGTGCCGACCAGTGTTTCGGCTGCGATACGCGCAGCATCATGCAGCCAGCGTTCACGGCTATCGTCGATATCTTCGATGGAAACATTCATCCGGTGCCCGGCACGCAGCGACAGATACAGAAGAAGGCTGTCTTCCAGATTATCGATGTATTGCGGCTCGGGGATTGGCTCTGGCTCCACAATCGGGTCCACGGGCATGCCATGCGGATTCGATGGCAGATACAGAATCACGCCGCCCAGATCGGTGAGGCGTACAAACACGCGGCCATTATCATTTTTCAGGAACTCATCACCGCGCGGGCCGGGAACGGATTCCAAGGCCCAGACCTCTGTCTGTCCGCTCATATGAAATAGGGTGACATTTCCCTGACGTTCCATGCTGAAGCCACGCCCGTCCAGCGTCTGAAACCCGGTCAGGCCATCCCGGAAGATCGGGTTACCTGCAAACAGATGCGGGAAGCTCACCTCGTCTGACGCATCCTGCGCAAACGCCGGCATCGCCATCGCGCTGCTTGTGGCAGCGGCGAGACAAAAAAGTCCTGTTTTGAGTTTGCTGGTGAGGGATGTGTTCATGCTGATGTTATGACTAACAAAAAAGGCGGCAATGGGGCGTCTATCTGACCATCCCATTACCGCCTGTAATAAAACCGTGTTTTCCCTTTAAGAGGGCTTAACCGGCAATGTATTGCGCGCCGTTGACCGTCATGGTCGCGCCATTGATGAAGGCTGCTTCTTCGCTCGCAAGGTATGCGACCATGCTTGCAATCTCTTCCGGCTTGCCGAGGCGGCCGTTTGGAATTGTCGCAATAATACCCTGCAGAATCTCAGGCTTCACAGCCTGCAGCATTTCCGTGTCGATATAGCCCGGTGCGACGACGTTAGACGTGATGCCTTTTTTCGCGCCTTCATACGCCAGAGCTTTGGTGAAGCCGATCAGACCTGCTTTTGCGGCAGAATAGTTTGCCTGCGTGAACTGGCCTTTCTGACCGTTGATGGAAGAAATGTTGATCACGCGACCAAAGCCGCGGTCACGCATGCCTTCCCAAACATTGCGCGTCATGTTGAACGCGGAATCGAGGTCAACATTGATGACTTTCTGCCAGGCTTCCTTGGACATTTTATGGAATGGCGCATCCCACGTGATGCCGGCATTGTTGACCAGAACTTCGACAGGGCCGACTTCTGCTTCGATTTTTGCGATGCCTTCTGCACAGGCATCAAAATCGCCAACGTCAAACTTGAAAACGGAAACGCCGATTTCCTTTGCGCAGGCCTGCGCTGCTTCGTCATTACCGGCATAGGTCGCAGCGACCTTGTATCCGTCTTTGACGAGGCGTTCGCTGATTGAACGACCAATACCACGGGTGCCACCCGTTACGACTGCTACTTTGCTCATGCTATTCTCCCCGAGCTGAACTATATCCTGAACCCCTATGCCCTTTTCGGGTCTGTAAGCGGCTGCAGCATATTCTTAGACCGACCAGACTGGTTTTAGAATTAGGACTAAATGTCTCGCCTAAGTAAGCAAAGACCGAGGAAAGTCGGGGTTGTCAACGGTGTGGCATGTGCGAATTTCAGCTATTCCTAATATGTATAATGCGATATTTATCCTTGCCATACGCCCCGTTTGAGTGGTTTTTTGCTGCAAACGCGAAACTCTGGTTTAAAGAGTCTGTGGTAGGAAACGTATAATGGGCGTGCATTGCCCAACGGAATTTATTCCGCCCCAAGGTGAGGGAAGGTAAATCGATGGCTGATACATCAGGTCTCAACGACGTGATCATCATCAAAAAATATGCGAACCGTCGTCTCTATGACACATCGTCCAGCTCTTATGTGACGCTGGAACATCTGAGCACGCTGGTTCGCGAAGGTAAGGATTTTGTCGTTCAGGACGCGAAGTCAGGCGAAGACCTGACACGATCGGTTCTGGCGCAGATCATTTTCGAACAGGAAAATAAGGGCGGCAATGCGCTGCCGCTAAACTTCCTGCGCCAGGTCATCCGCTTCTATGGTGACAGCGTGTCTTCTGCGCTGCCGACCTATCTCGACATGGCGATGAACAACTTCACGAAGAATCAGGAACGCTGGCGCGATATGATGGCCGGTGGGTCTGTCGGCCCAAACCCGATGGGTTTGTTTGAAGAGCAGGCGCGTCGCAATTTCGAAATGTTCGAGCGCTCTATGAACCTGTTCACGGCTGGAACGCCGGCCCGTTCGCGGCCAGAGGCCGAGGATGAAGCGCCGCCGAAAAAGGCGCAGCGCGCGGACAAGGATGAAGAGGCGGATACGATTGATGCCCTGCAGCGCCAGATGGCGGAAATGCAGGCCCAGCTTTCCAAGCTCTCCAAGAAATAAAGAAAAGCCGCTCGATCAGAGCGGCTTTTTTGATTCTGGTGGTTGAGCCATCTTCCGGAGTTAGCGGCGACGGTCATCCTCGTCTTCAGGGTCTTCAATCCGGAAGAGGCGCGGGTCAACGGATACACCCAGCTCAATGTCATTCAGCTGAACAGTTGTGATGCCGCCCATCATGTCGATCGCTTCCCAACGGGCCAGCGTATAGTCTTCAGGGTCGAAGAACAGCTCCAGCTCGCCTTCGGCTTCGCCGGATTTATCCGCGACACGGATGGCGACATAACCGGCTTTGCGCTCGATCGAAATGATATCAGCGTGCTCTGCGAGATCTGTATTCCGGCGCAGAATGAGGTTCAGCGGGGTAGAGACCAGCGGCACGCGGTCTACTGTTTCCAGATCGGTGTCTTCAATCGCGAGCGTTGTACCATCTGACACGATAAGCAGAGGCACAGGCGCATCGTATTCAAAGCGCAGACGGCCTGGACGGTTCAGATAGAATGTACCGGTCGAGAAATGATTGTTCGGGTCGAGCTGAGAGAACTGCCCACGCGCGGTATCAATCGCGTTGAGAGAGGCGTTCGCGCGCGCAAGCGCTTCTGTCCGGTTGAAGGCCTCCACTGGCGCGACTTCAGCCGGAGCCACCTCAGCGCTTGCTGCGGTTTCAGTCTCTACGACAGGCGTTTCCACCTGCGCGGTGTCCAACGCCATGAAAGGCGACGTCAGAACGGCACCTGAAAGGATCCAGTTCGCAAAATTGAACATCTGGCACTCCATTACTTGTCAGGTGTCTTATCTAGAATACGCCCTTCACCACAATAGGGCTTAATTTGGGCGCGCTGCCTAGATTCGTTGCCTGACGTTCAGCAAAATTCTATGTGCGGCAGTCGCGTACTGCTCGCGAGGTGATGCAATGCCCGGCCCGCTTTTCCGTTCCATCTGATCTGCGATGGCTGAAAAAAACAGCGGGGCGGGAATAAATCTGTCGCCCATCCGTCAGTCCATCATGAGAAGCCAAAAGGAGGCGATCATGATGAAACAGAATAAACTTACTAAAGCCGTCTGCGTCGCACTTATTTCAGCGGGCGCGATGTTCTCCGCGCCGCAGGCGTCTGCCCAGCTTCTGGGCCTTGGCGTGAACACCGATGCTCGTGTCGGCGTACAAGTTGGCCGCGCGCCTGAACCGCGCCGCCAGTCCAGCTATAGCTTCACCTATAACGGCTATACGTCAGGTCACTGGTATCAGGCGGGGCATACCCACCGCGCATATCATTACGACCCGTATTATGGCGGCTATGACTGCCATACGCGGTTCCAGTATGGCTGGCAGCATGGCGATCGTGTGCGCTATGAATCGACCTTCTGCTATGACCGGTATGACCGCGCTCATGAGCGCCGCGGAACCCGTGTGGCGATACGGATCGACTAGCCCATAATAGAAAAGCCCCGGATGTCCGGGGCTTTTTGTTAGTCTTCTTCGCCGGGAGCTTTGCGCAGGATTTCCCGCTTGCCTGCATGGTTCGGCGCAGAAATGACGCCCATATCTTCCATCTGCTCGATCAGCGATGCGGCCCGGTTATAGCCGATCTTCAGGCGGCGCTGGACATACGAGGTTGACGCGCGCTTGTCGCGAACGACTATCTGGATCGCTTGCTGGAGAAGGTCTGCCTCTTCATTGCCGCCCAGCATCGCGTCCATGACAGGAGAGCCGCCGCCACCACCGCCGCCGAACGGATCTTCGTCGGGCTCTTCGGTAATGTCGGTCTGGTAGTCTGGCTCGCCAGTGGACTTCAGAAATTCGACGATCTGGCCCACTTCTTCGTCGGACACGAACGGACCGTGCAGACGCTTAATCTTGCCGCCGGACGCCATGTAGAGAAGGTCACCCATACCGAGAAGCTGCTCGGCGCCCTGTTCGTTCAGAATGGTGCGCGAGTCGATCTTGGACGACACCATGTAGGAAATACGGGTCGGGAAGTTCGCCTTGATAGTACCGGTGATTACGTCAACGGACGGGCGCTGCGTCGCTGTGATGAGGTGGATGCCTGCCGCACGCGCCATCTGGGCGAGGCGCTGGATACAAGCTTCGATCTCTTTACCGGCCACCATCATCAGGTCGGCCATCTCGTCGATCACGATAACGATGTTCGGTACCTGCTCGAGCGGGATTTCCTCAGTCTCATAGACGGGGCGGCCTGTATCGGCCTCAAAGCCGGTCTGGACTTCTTTCGTGAGGCGACCGCCTGTGCGTTTCAGCTCTTCGACCTTCTCGTTGAAGCCCGCAAGGTTCCGCACGCCCGCTTTGGACATCATCTCATAGCGGCTTTCCATCTCGCGAACCGCCCATTTAAGCGCGGTGACGGCCTTTTTCGGGTCAATCACGACAGGCGAGAGAAGGTGCGGAATGCCTTCATAGATCGAGAGCTCGAGCATTTTCGGGTCGACCATGATGAAGCGGCACTTCTCAGGTGGCAGCTTGTACATGAGCGAAAGGATCATCGCGTTGATACCAACCGACTTACCTGAACCTGTTGTACCCGCGATGAGAAGGTGAGGCATTTTCGCAAGGTCGGCGCAAACCGGTTCGCCGCCAATATCCTCACCGAGAGCCATAGGCAGGTTCTGCTTGCCGTCATTAAAGCTCGGGCTTTCCAGAAGCGTGCGCAGATACACCGTCTCGCGGGATTTATTAGGCAGCTCGATACCGATGGCGTTCTTGCCTGGCACAACAGCGATACGTGCGCTGATCGCGCTCATGGAGCGGGCAACGTCGTCGGCGAGCGCAATAACGCGTGAGGATTTCACGCCCGGTGCAGGTTCCAGCTCGAACAGGGTAACAACAGGACCGGGACGGACCTGCGTGATGCGGCCCTTGACGCCGAACTCGTTCAGAATGCGCATCAGGTGTTCTGCGCGTTCTAACAGCAGGTGTTCGTCGACGGTGCCTGTACGGGCGGGCGGCGTCACCAGAAGATCAAGCGAAGGCAGGCCAGCCTTGTTCACGCGCGGCGCTTTCGGCGCTTCGCGGCGTTGGCGGCGCTGCGTGCGCGGGGCTTCCGGCTGTGCTTTTGTTTCAGGCTTGGTGTCAGCTTCTCTCGGCGCTTCGGCTTGTTCAGCTTCGCGCTGGGATTTTGAGTAATCAAAATAGCCGTAATTATCGTCTGCATCGGGCGTGATCGCACCGCGCACATAGGGGTAGTCGTCGCGTTCACGGTTGAACAGACCCCCTACCAGTCCTGAGACGGATGATTTGAGCTTTTCCACGCCCGCGACCATGTTGCGGCTGATCCAGCGCCCGACCGGGCCAAGCGGCAAAAGCAGCAGGGCAAGCAGCTTGCCGACATTGCGGAAGAACAGGCGCGAGAGACGCGTGAGGTCTCGGTTTTCCAGATTAGCTGCACGGGTCAGCAGGAAGAAGGAGAGAATAGCTGCTGCGACCCCTGCGACGACATCAGGATAAGGCACGCGCAGTGCCGCAAACGGCAGGCGCGCCAGACCAAACAGGAAGTCGCCCGTCATGCCGCCAAGCGAGGTCGCCAGAACCCAGCTGTTCGGGATAGGCCAGGAGGCAAGACAAGTGCTCGCCGCGAGAACGCTGAGGAAGCCGAGCCCCCAATTGGACGCAGACGGCTTGCCGATCAACAGCATACGCTTGAGGCCCGCTGCGAATACGAGGAATGCGCCAAGCATACCGCCCCAACCAAGGATCTGGTTGGCCAGGTCTGCCACGACAGCGCCTGTCATGCCGAAGAGATTGCTGACATCATTGCCGGTTGCTGCATTCAGGCTCGGGTCCTGCGGGTCATAATAGCCGACCGCGCCGCACAGAAAGACGCCCAGCGCGAAGATTCCGAAGCCGGTAAGGATGCGCCAGATTGGTTCACCTGACATCTGTGATGTTGTGTCTGACATGGCAGCAGCAGTGTTTGAATTTGTCATTCTGGCAAATCTCAGAGGCGAAAAACGTTAGGTGTCGCTCTGAGAATGCCGGTCTCTTGCTTAATGGTCAGGAAACATATGGCAGAAAAATGGGCCAAACTGCGAGATTTTTCGTTAATAACTGCAGTTCTCAGCCTCCGTCGGCAGATTCTGGCCTGACTTCGTTAGCATCAGGCTTCTGAATCTGGACGATATAGCCACCATGGAAGGCTTTGAGCGCCATAATAGCAATTATGATCCAGCCCATGATTGGTACGAGTATCCAGAACAGAACCGCAAACGGGTTTACAGGGTTCTTACCCGTCAGTTTGATAAAGGCGTCCTCATTCGAGAGAACGGTAAATCCCTTCTCGATGTACTCGGTCAGCAGGGCATCAAATTCAGCCTGTGTATCTGGTGAGAGTGCTTTATCAGCCATGATGTCCCCTTCATGAATGCCCCGCCTGGAAGAGTGTAGCGTGAGGCCAGTTTGATCAAGCTTAGGCAATAAAAAACCCCGGGCCTTTCGGACCGGGGTTCTTCATAAGGATCAGGTCAAACTTACTTGGAGAATTCCGGGTAAGCTTCGAGACCGAGTTCGACTTTGTCGATGCCTTCCATCTCTTCTTCTTCAGAGCAGCGGATGCCGATCGTGAATTTGAGGAGGAGCCATGTCACTGCAGATGTCACGATGACGAATGCACCGATAGCAACTACGCCGGTCGCCTGAGCAACGATGTCACCACCGTTCCAAGCTACAACGAGTGTACCGAAGATACCTGCAACGAGGTGAGCTGGGATCGCGCCAACAACGTCGTCGATTTTCAGTTTGTCGAGCAGTGGTACGAAGAACACGATGATCGCGCCGCCAACTGCACCGATGAGGATTGATTCCCACAGAGCTGGAGCCAGTGGTTCAGCTGTGATCGCAACCAGACCACCGATCGCACCGTTCATGACGATTGTCGGGTCCATCTTCTTGAAGAAGATAGGTGTCAGGATTGCCGCCGCTACAACACCACCAGCCGCAGCGAGGTTTGTGTTCGCGAAGATGATAGAAACAGCGTTGATGTCTGCAGCTGTGCCAGCAGCGAGCTGAGAGCCGCCGTTGAAGCCGAACCAGCCGAGCCAGAGGATGAATGTACCAAGAGCTGCGAGCGGGATGTTGGAACCTGGCATTGGGTTAACTTTGCCATCAACATATTTACCAGCACGTGGGCCGAGGATGATTGCACCGACGAGAGCTGCCCAGCCGCCTGTAGAGTGTACGAGCGTAGAACCAGCAAAGTCAGAGAAACCAAGCTCAGACAACCAGCCGCCGCCCCACTGCCAGGAAGCCTGGATCGGGTAGATGAAGCCAGTGAGAACTGCTGTGAAGATCATGAATGGAAGAAGCTTCACGCGTTCTGCAACTGTACCAGAAACAACAGACGCAGCAGTCGCTACGAATACCATTTGGAAGTACCAGTCAGACGCAAGCGCATAACCAGCGCCGTCCATAGCTTCGCGGTCGCCTTCAGACCAGACATTGAAACCAGCCAGAACGCCTGGGATCATCCAGTCGCCAGCAGGGTAAATCAGGTGGTAGCCTACGAGGTAAACCATGATACCCGCTACAGAGTAGATCATGATGTTTTTTACGGACTGAGTAGCGGCGTTCTTGCTGCGAACGAGACCAACTTCCAGCATACAGAAACCGGCTGCCATGAACATGACGACCATGCCTGAAATCAGGAAGAGGTAAGAGTTATCAACGTATGCCGAGACTTCACTGGCTTCCTGAGCGAAGGCTGAACCCGTCAGCGCTAGTCCGCTCAGAATGGCAGCGCCCGCAGAACGGGCCGTCCATTTCCAAACTGTTTCTTTCATTGTTTTCCCCAATCGTTAATCAGGAGAAGCGGTTTTGCCCCGCTTGCTCGGGGGCCAATCTTGCAAAACGGCTCGTTTCTTCTAAGCGCCATGGAGCATCTGAAACGGGTTACGAACAAACTGGTCACGTTCTGAGCACCCTGCGACTGAATCGCCCAAAAGCGTTGCACCGCTTGTCGGGAAATCGCAGTAAGCTATTATCGATTTCCGGTATCAGGAGAGATAAATGCCAGCTTCACAGCACACTAGATCGCAGATTCTCATTGTTGGGGGTGGCTCAAGCGGCGGCGTTCTGGCGGTTCTTCTTTCCGAGCTTGGCTTTGAAGTCGCCCTTGTCGATACGCGCGATCCGACGCTGCCATTTACGCCTGATAGCCGCGCTTTCGCAATTGTGCGCGGTGGCTGGCGCGTTCTCGATGCAGCGGGTGTTGGCGGCAATTTAGTTAATAAAGCCGAGCCACTTCTGTCGATGGAAGCCCATGATCGCAATGGGCTTTTGCCGCCTGCGGCAAGCATGTTCGGCGTAGAAGACCTGCCCGATGGTGTCACCGAAGGTGAGCCGCTCGGTTATATGATTGAAGTCGATCTTCTCAATCAGGCGATCCGCGATCGGGTAAATGCCTGCACCGCGATCACCCAATACGCGCCTGAAACGGTCACCGGTCTTGATGTTGGCGATAGCGGCGCTGCTGTGACGCTCGACTCGGGCAAGACGATTACAGCCGACCTCGTAATCGGGGCAGACGGCGTCGGTAGCGCCATTCGCGAATTTTCCGGCATCAAGACACTCGGCTGGAGCTATGAGCAGGCTGTTGTCGCGGCGACGGTGCAGCTTGACTGGCCGCATCATGGTGCGGCGCGCCAATGGTTTCAGGATGAAGGTCCGTTCGCCATTCTGCCGCTGACGGAGAATCGCGGAAACCTCGCCTGGTTCCGTAAAGAGAAGGCGGGTATCGCCACAGCCAAGCTCTCGCAAGCTGACCTTGAGGCTGAAATCAATCAGCGCTTTGGTGATCTGGCTGGCCCGATGAAAGTGTTGCGTGATCCGCTGGCCTATCCGCTACGTCTGCGCCTGGCTGAAAAGCTGATTGCGCCGCGCGTTGCGCTGGTTGGTGATGCGGTACGCCGCGTGAATCCGCTCGCCGGGCAGGGCTTTAACCTCGGCCTTAAAGATATTGCGGCGCTGGTGGAAATTCTCGTTGAGAGCCGCCGTGCAGGTCTTGCGCTTTCAGATGGCGCGCAGCTTGAGACCTATCAGCGCTGGCGCCGGTTTGATGGCGTGGCCACAGCGCTCGCCATGGATGGCATTAATCGCACATTCTCAAATTCGAGCGCGCTGCTCTCTCCGTTCAAGCGGTTAGCGCTTTCAGTTGGCAGCACAGTCGGCCCGCTGCGCCGTGCCCTTGCCGCGCAGGCCAGTGCGGACAAGCCGGGACTGCCGCGACTTGTCCGCGGCGAACCTCTGGAAGCGTTGATTGGTTAGAACGCAAAACGCCCGACCTTCAGAAGGCCGGGCGCTTTTTTAAGGTCGTGTCAGATCAGGCCGCAGCGACGTTGGACAGGAATGTCTCAACGCGTTGTTCCAGATCTTTAGAGGCTGTGGACAGTTCGTCGGCTGCAGACTTCACAGCAACCGCAGCCGCTTTTGAATTCTCGGCCATGCCAACGACCGCATCGGCATTCGTCACGACATCGCGTGTCATGCCCGCTGCCATTTGTGCGTTCTCGCTGATCTCGCGTGTCGCGCCGCCTTGTTGCTCAACCGAGCTGGCAATCGCTTCCATTGTGCCGGAAACACCTTCCATGGCGCTGGAAATCTCGCCGATAGAGGACACTGCGATACCGGTGGAATTCTGAACGGCCATGATCTGACCGGAGATTTCCTCGGTGGCGCGGGCTGTCTGGTTCGCCAGCTGTTTCACTTCCGAAGCAACGACTGCAAAGCCACGGCCTGCTTCGCCCGCACGCGCCGCTTCGATTGTGGCGTTGAGCGCAAGGAGGTTTGTCTGCTCCGCGATATCTGAAATCAGGGTGACAACGTCGCCGATCTTGTTCACCGCCTCGGAAAGCTTCTGAACATTGATGGAGGTTTCAGTCGTGACCTGAGATGTTGATGCAACAGAAGAGTTCGCCTCTGTGATCGCATGGATGATTTCAGACACAGATGCTGACAGTTCTTCGGAAGCCGCGGCAACCGTCTCGACGTTTTGAGACGCCTGACCGGTTGCACGAAGCGCCGTGCTGGAGCTCTCAGTTGTCTGCAGAGAAATCGCTTCGACCTGTTCGGCAGTCGTTTTCAGCATGTGCACATTTTCAACGACGCTTGCGATGAGGCCGCGTGCTTCATCGCGGAAGCCCTCGATCATGGCATCGATGCGTGCCTGACGTTCGGCGCTCGCTTTGTTCGCGTTCGTGCGTTCTTCTTCAAGGCTGGCGCGTTCAATCAGGCCCTGTTTGAAGGTCTCGATTGCGCGTGCCATTTCGCCAATTTCGTCTGTCCGGTCTGTCGCAGGCACGACAATGGACGTGTTGCCGGACGACAGCTGAATTGTTGTCTCACGCAGGCTGTTGATCGGCTTTTTGATGGAGTTCGCAATGCTGCGGATGATCAGGAAAAGCAGGCCGCCAATCACTAGCAGTGCAGCGATGCCTGTCGCGATATATTGCCAGAGCAGGGTCTGCAGATCGTCTACATAAATGCCTGTGCCGACAATCCACTGACGGTCAGCGGTTGCCCTTACGAAGCTGATCTTCGGAGAGAGTTCTTCTGGCGGATTGCCCGGTTTCGCCCACTCATAGTTCACAAATCCCCCAAGCGGATCAGCGAGCGCCGTTTCAATCATCTCTTCGAAATAATTGTTACCGCTTGCATCCGGCACGCGCAGGTCCGTGCCGTTAAGCTCAGGACGGATAGGGTGCGCCACCATGAAGGCATCAGTATTGATAACAAAGAAGTATTCGCGCTCACGATAGCGAAGCGGATTGATCACCTGACCGGCTTCCGGATCACCGCTCGCGCGGGCATCCTCAACCAGAGTGAGCGTAGAATCGACGAGGCTGCGAAGCTCCTGCTTCCGGCTCTCGACTTCTTTGTTATAAGCAAATGCGGTCATTCCCGCGATGACGATTGCAAGCGCTACAATGCTCGCAATCCCAATCAGATTTAACTGACTGGATGTACTCATATTCCTCACCGGCATCTCCCAAACACCTGTTATATTTGAGGTGAGTGTACCCGGCTGATGTTAAAAAACCGTTGGAATCTATGAACTTGTTTAGTTAAAGCGCCGTGAGGCTGTGTATTTCAACCAGTACACCGCAGGCATCATCGCTCTTTTTGATACGCGCGGCTGCATCCTGACTGTCAGCTTTCTCAAACTTGCGCATCAGGCGGGCGAGATGCTCCACGCCGTCTGAAAGAGCCTCATCCATCATTTGTTCAGCGGTCATCATGGCGTAAGGATCGACGACCCGCCAAAGCCCGTCGGACATGATCAGGATGTGGCTTCCTTCCGGCAAATTGCGGGTTTCAATGACGAGCGTATCCACCCCTTGAGGTGACAGGCCCAGAAGTACGTGCTGCGGATCTGTATTCTGGGTGGCGCGAATTTTACGAAGCCCTGCCATGCGGTCTTCCGGCGACATGGCATTCAGCTCGCGCGAGGTTCGGGCCTCAAGGTCTGATTGTTCGTGCTTAGTGAGAACTTCGGTCTTGCCGTCTGGCGTGCGGATGAGGGCTACGCAGTCGCCAGAGCGGACAAAGGTTGTGACGTCATCGGTGTGCCCCATCCACATGCCCGATGCGATTGGCCATGTCTCACGTGGCGCGGTTTCGACGTCGACTTTTGATTTCTTTTCCGCGCGTTTGCGAACAGCCGCGAGAATGTCGCCAAAATACGCACGCAGATCACCCTTTGGAGGGTGGCTCATAAGCTCGCGGTTCAGAAACTCGGCCATCCATGCGGCATCGCTCTCAAACTGATTGAACAGGCGGAACGGGCCAAGATCGGTTGCGCCATCGAGAACCCATGCTGTACCAGCGCTTTCATCGAAGCCAAACCGGTCATCACCCGTGACTTTAGGCGTGTCGGCGGTCAGGCCGGCACCGGGCCAGTTGATGGATTCTTTTACTGAGATTGGCACTCGTGTCCCTCCGCGTCTGCCCGTTCCGTATATCGGTTCGGGCAGGGCGGCAAAAGGGCTTAGCTGCCGCCATAGTTCAGAATATGGTTTCGTCCGGGAGAAACCTGTGTGCGTTTGGTGCCAGTCGCATAGCCCGTTCCATATCCGTATCCCACCTGCACGTCCCAGCACCCTGCGGACACAGTGAAGTAGCGATCATAACCCGGCGCGATGGTTTCCCCGTCAGAGAGTCGGTTGAAGCCGTAAGTCGAGTTTGAACAATCTGACATGGTTACAACGGTCAGATGAGCATTGGATGTGTTGCGGATTGTGATCTGACCTACCGGCTCGCCCGGGCGGACAAGCGGTCCACCATCAAGGCTACCGCAAGCAGTGAGTGTCGCGGCGAGTCCCAGCGCCGCAGCGGTTTTGGTAAGTGTTTTGAGCATCGTCCCCTCCTTCGGTCGCGTTCAGGAAGAAGAGTAACCCAAGCTTGGAAAAGCTCATATCCCCTGTTCGAATGAGGCGGAGCTAGGAAAAAGCCCTCTTCCAGGAAGAGGGCTGTCTAGGATGCTTATTCTGCGGCTTCGAGCGTGGCTTCGTCGATTTCGCCGGAGTGGTAGACGTTCTGCACGTCATCCAGATCCTCAAGCGCATCGATGAGCTTAAGAAGGGTCAGCGCCGGATCGCCTTCAATCTCGATATAGTTCTGAGGCTTCCAGATCAGCTTGGTCGAACGGGCTTCATGGTCAGGGAAGGCCGCATCGAGATTACCAGCCACTTCCATGAAGTCGTCGCGTGCTGTGTAGATGACATAGACTTCGTCTTCGACTTCTACATCTTCCGCGCCAGCTTCAATCGCCGCTTCCATAACGGCTTCTTCGTCGCCGATTTCGCGTGCAAACACGATTTCACCAACCTGATCGAAGCCGAAGGATACAGAGCCGGTCTCCCCAAGATTGCCGCCATTCTTGCCGAATGTAGAGCGGACATCGCCAGCAGTACGGTTCTTGTTGTCGGTAGAGCATTCAACGATCACGCCAACGCCGCCCGGGCCGAAGCCTTCATAGCGAATGTCAAAATAGTCGCCGGAATCGCCGCCAGCACCCTTATCAATCGCGCGCTGGATATTGTCTTTTGGCATAGATTCGGCGCGCGCGTTTTTCACCGCAAGGCGAAGACGCGGGTTACCGTCAATGTCACCGCCGCCGAGCTTGGCAGCGATTGTGATTTCCTTTGAGAGCTTCGCAAAAGCTGCGGCACGTTTCTTATCCTGCGCGCCTTTGCGGTGCTGAATGTTTGCCCATTTACTGTGGCCAGCCATGAAAACTCCTGCAGGCTGTTTCTGACGGTGTGTTCTGAAGCGCCTCGTTTAGCCTATGCGGGCTGAAAGGTGAAGGGTGCTGGCTCAGAAGACGTGTCGGGAGCCGAAATGCGAAAGATGCTTCTATCTGTGAGTAAAGAAGTTAAGCTAAACGCTCTGAACATTGGGGGATGTGAGACGATGAAATCTGTTTACGGACTTATCGCAGGTGCTCTGCTGGTTTTGCCCATGACGGCGAGCGGCGACGGGCAGGGCTTTTCGATGGCTGGGCCAAACGGTTCTACCTATGAACTGATGCGCATTCATGGCAGCGTAGAGCGGCCTGTGGTGTCGCTTTTGATCACCCGCGCAGATGGCGGCGCAACGCTAATGGATCAGATGACGGATTGTGCTTCCGGCCAGTATGTCTATCTGGCGATGGACCATGCGCCGGAGCTGCCAGTGACGCCTGAAGCGCTGGATCAGCTGGCGCAGTATTCGAGCAATATCGTGTCATCCAGCCTGCGCGCGCTCACCTTCACGCCGATTACCGACGATCCCTATGATGCGCCAATGGCGGCGGTGCGTGATCTCGTTTGTGGAGCTTAAGCTGCAGGCACGAGTGACTGAAGGCGTCCGCCCATTCGGATCGGTTCAACGCGTGTCGCAAGGCCGGTCTTGTCATCGGTTTCCACGAATACGCCGCAAAGTGTGCCGTCGCTGAGGGCAGGCTGGTAGCGTTCACCCGGTAATTGGGTGAGGAAGCGGTAAACCGAGTTTTCCTTCTTCATGCCAATGACGCTGTCATAGTCGCCGCACATGCCCGC
This sequence comes from Ponticaulis sp., assembly GCF_029210165.1. Lineage (NCBI taxonomy): Bacteria > Pseudomonadati > Pseudomonadota > Alphaproteobacteria > Hyphomonadales > Hyphomonadaceae > Ponticaulis > Ponticaulis sp. The sequence continues at coordinate 584,951 of NZ_JARGNT010000001.1, read as the reverse complement.
ATCCGTCAGATAGGCAGTGCCGCCAACCAGAAGCTGTGCATCGGCTGTCGGGATGTGCGTGTGGCTGCCGACAACAAGGCTGACGCGCCCATCGCAATGATGGCCCATCGCCATTTTCTCTGACGTCGCCTCACAGTGCATGTCGACGATGATTGCGTCGCACACTTCGCGCAGGCGCATATCGGCCAGCGTATCTTCCAGAACGAGGAACGGGTTATCCAGCGCCTGACGCATGAATACATTGCCCTGAAGCTGGATGACGCCAACCATGCGACCGTCCGGCAGAGCAAAAATGTTTGACCCTTTGCCCGGTGCCTGCGCGCTCGGCGGGTAATTCAATGGGCGGATAAGGCGGGAGTCGCGTTCGATGTAGGAGACCATTTCGCGCTGGTCCCAGGCATGATCGCCGAGGGTGAGGCAGTCGGCGCCCGCATCAAAGAAGTCGTTTGCAATCGCTTCGGTGAGGCCGAAGCCGCCCGCTGCGTTCTCGGCGTTCACAACTACGAAATCCAGAGACAGCTGGTCACGCAGGCGGGGCAGATAGCGTTCCACCACGTCGCGCCCGGGTTTGCCGACAACATCTCCGAAAAAAGCCAGTCTCATCTCGTTCTCCTATAGCCGAGCGATATGGACCACACGGGGCTAAAAAACCAGTCTGTGCCTGCATCAAAAGCAAAAGAGCCAGCACAAGGGCTGGCTCTCTCGAATGGTCACTGGTGTGTGAATCTAGGCGACACGTACATCATTCAGGAAGCTCATGACTTCGCTTTTCAGAATGTTGGACTGCTCGCTCAGAAGCTCGGAGGCTGTGCGCATGCGGGTCGCGGTGACGCCTGCTTCCTGTGCCGCGTCGTTCACGCCGTGAATGTTGTTATCCACTTCAGACACGCTGCCGGCTGCGCTCTGAATGCTTTCAGAGATTTGCATGGTCGCAGAGTTCTGCTGGGCAATCGCCGCAGAAATCTGGGCAGACGCTTCTTCCAGCTCGCTGATGACCGTCAGAATGTCATGGATGCCGGACACAGACGCTGAGGTTGTTTCCTGAATAGCCTGAACCTGACGGCTAATGTCTTCAGTCGCTTTGGAGGTTTGTGTCGCGAGGGCTTTCACTTCGCTTGCAACAACCGCAAACCCTTTGCCTGCTTCGCCAGCGCGCGCCGCTTCGATGGTTGCGTTAAGCGCAAGCAGGTTAGTCTGGCCAGCAATATCTGTGATCAGGCCAACGACGTCGGAGATCGCATTTGCTGCCGTCTCCAGACCGCCAACGCGTTCACGCATGACTTCTGCTTTGGAGACAGCATTGCTTGTGGCGTCACGTGAATGCTCAACCTTGGAGCTGATTTCGTTCACTGACATAGTCAGTTCTTCGGTTGCGGCTGCAACGCTCTGAACATTGCTGGACGCGTTTTGTGAGGCTGACGTAATGCCCTTGGACTGCGAGGCTGTTTCCTCGGCAATCGCGGCCATTGCCGAAGCATTCTCATCGAGATTACCAGCCGCTTTCGTGAACTGTTCCAGCGCGCTGCTCACGATCTCATCGAACTTGCTGGCGCGGTTTGCGAGGGCTTCACCAATTGCAGCGCGTTGCTCAGCTTCTTTACGGTCCTGAATGGCGCGTTCCTGCTGTTCTTTAGCAAGCTTTTCAGCCGAGATCATTGCAAGACGGAACTTCTCAAGCGAGCGCGCCAGCGGGCCAATTTCATCGCCACGCTTCTGGTAAGGGATCACAGTATCAAAATAGCCATTGGCGATTTTGTCAGTTGTTTTGGCAATGGATGCGATCGGGCCTGAGATCATGCGGGCGAAGAACGCGCCGATAACCCCGAGAATGGCCAGAACGATCAACGATGTGATCAGAGTACGTTGTTGCAGATCAACAATCGGCTGGTTCAGCTCTTCTGTATTCTCCTGCGCGACGACAAACCATTGTGTGCCTTCAAATTCGACCGGAACAATCGCTGCGCTAACGTCAGCGCCGGTGTAGGAAGCGCCCTCATACATAGAGAAGTTACGCGACGCTGCGCCTGCGAGGCCGTCCGTTGGGAAGCGTGCGTTGAGGATCGTCGAAGTATCTGAACGCGGCGCATCGGTACGCAGAACACCGTCTTCGCCGATCAGGAAGCTCTCGCCTGTTTCGCCCAGACCTGATGATGTAGCACCCATAATTTCGTTCAGCTGGTCAATCGGCATCTGGAAGACGAGCACGCCTGCCTGATTGCCGTTTTCATCTGGAATCGGGCGGGCAATGAAGCTCGCCGGTGCGCCATGGCTTGGCGCATAGGGCTGAAAATCAAAGAAAGCGTGATCGGAGATATAGGCGCTATCGTCAGCGGCGGCGCGGAACGCAGCGCCAAGATCTGATGATGCCCATTCGCCAGTACGCAGGTTGGTCGCGTAATCCAGCTCTTTGAATACCGTGTAAACCAGCGAACCGTCATTGGAGAACAGGAAGATGTCGTAATAGCCCCGGGCCTCAAGAAACTGGCGGAACCATGGATGGAACTCTGCATGGGCCTGCGAATACTCCGAGCCGTCGCTGGCATAGTCGAGCAGATGCTTCTCACCCAGCGGATTAGGGTTAGACTCGATGTAGAGGTCCTGGAGCGTGTTGAGCTGGTTTGAACCCAGCGCATCCCAGCCGCTTTCGAACCCGCGCAGTGCGTTCAGAGTGAATGGGTTGTCTGCAACGGTGTCCAGATCTTGCTGGATTGATTGCAGATAGTCTGAAAACGCAGCTGCCTCTGTCTGAGCAATAGAACTCAACTTATCTTCGGATAAACGCGAGAGCGCTTCTGAAGAGGCCTGACTGGTTACCCATCCCAGTGTCATTGCCGTTACAGCAATCCCGCCAACGACGAGCCCCAGCAGTTTGTATGTAATCGAGATACGATTCAGCATAAGTATTCACCCGCTATAATTCCCACAGCGAGTTTTTATGCCGAATAGCTTTTTTATTGTTGAAACGGGTTCGTGAAATTTTCTGTAAAGCGCGAGTTAAGATCGACGCTCAAATTTAATATTGCTGGTCGGGGCAGATGCTATGCCCCGGCAGCGCGCCCGAAAAAGAGTGGGAGTGAGCCTGTTTCTGTAACCATCCAGTCCAGGGGGATATCGGTAGATTCCGCTGGAATTACAGGGACAATCTGGCCTGCATAGGCGAGACCACAGACGAAGACGCGGCCGTTTTGTTTCAGCTTTTTCAGCGCACGATCGTAATGGCCTTTGCCATAGCCCAGACGATTTCCCTGCGCATCGAAGGCCAGCATAGGAGTTAAGACTAAAGTCGGAGCGGCAAGCGGTGCATCGACTGATGGCTGGGTTAACCCGAACGGCCCGGCGGTTAACGAGTCCGTTCCTTCGATGTGACGGAAAGTCATTGATCCATCATCTTCAACGCGCGGCAGGCAGATTTTCGCGCCAAGATCAGACAGGCGCGCAAGGAGCGGAGATGGGTCCAGCTCGCTGCCAATGGCGATGTAACCCGCCACAACAGGACCAAACCGGTTGAACAGCTTTTCCGGAAAAATGGACGCGATGGTTTCAGCCGCGTCTTTTTCTGTTTCGTGAAGATGCTGGCGAAGCTCTTTGGCTGACTGTCGGAGCGCATTTTTGTCAGGCGTCATGTCAGTCAGCTCCCGATTGTATTAAATAAAGCGACCGCGTGCGCCGTTCAGGTATGTTTATTCCCATCGACCCAGCAACGCTAGGTGGGCACCGGTTACCTGGACCACGATCCAGACAGTTCTGCCAGTTCCCTGATGAGAATGTAAGGTCGCTGGAATAAAAGCCCTGCTCGAACGCCGCAGCCGCCGGCTACAGAAATAAGATGGCAAATGCCTTCCGTGAAGGGGGGATGGCTTTATATTCCACGCCAGCCTCTGATATAGCGCTTGTCAGGGTGTAATAGTTTCTATTCCCTGCACGAAAGTTTTCTTCCGGAGTGACGCTGGTCTTATGACACGTTCTGTTATTGCCTTCTTTATGTTGGTTTTTCTGCTCGTTGAGCCTTCTATGGCGCAAGTTCGAGAACTTGATGCGCGCGCCTCACAGCAGACCCGCATTATTTCCCAGAACGCTGTAGAGCTGACTACGTCCTCTCCTGACCTTGCCGAAATCCGTTCTGCGCTGGCCCGACAAAGAGAAAATGTCATCTCGCTGGAAGCAGAACTCGTCGCGCTACGCGATCAGACGCAGGACCAGCTGTCGCGGATCGGTGAAGAGGTTGAGGGAGAATCGGCGAGTGTTTCTGAGCGGCGAAACGCGCTTCAGAGCGAGCTTGATACGTTGACCGAGGCTTTATCGCGCACGACAGGCAATCTGGAAGAGATTGATCGCCTGCAGTCTGAAATTGATGATCTGCGTCGCCGTGAATTCTATAAAGGGCTCGTCGAACGTGGCCCAATGCTCGTCAGCCCGTCCATATGGTCAGATGCCTTTTCCGGCTTTGGAGAGAAGTATGCCACTCTGACAGAGGCCGGGGCGCCGGTTCTGGAATTGCAGTCGGATGAGCCGATCGGCACGCTGACATGGCTGCAGGTCGGCGTGGTGCTTGTCCTCGCTCTATTGTTCGCTATCCCCGTCCGTCGGTATTTGAATCAAAAAATCGTCAAGCCGCTCGGTGATGATGACCGTACCGGTGCGTTGAGTGCGGTGGTCGGCCTTGTGCGTGCGTTCATTCGCGCGCTGCCGTCACTTCTGGGGCTTTTCGCGCTCTATCATGCGACGGCCATGATCTCGCTTGGCTCTGATGTGTTGAGGTTTGCGGATCAGAAGCTCTGGATTGTGCCAGCTATCCTCATTTTGCTGGAAGCTGTGTCACGCATCTTTATGTCGTCCCGTGCGCCGCTGCCGCCTTTTAATATGGATTCCCGCCGTATGTCGGGGCTCGTCACAACCCTTATTCTGGCGATGGTTTGCATAGCCGGTGTTGATCATCTCATGCACGCAGAAATCAATCTGTTTGCTGGTGTTGAAGATGTTGAACTCATCCGCCGCGGCATTGTCGCGATTTTATTAGCTGGCCTCGTTTTCTTTACGGCGCGTGTCTGGAAGTCGGAAAAGACGGATGCCGCCGAAGAAGATGATGAAGCCTCACCTCTGCTCGTGGATCATCGCGCCTTTGCTATTCCGGGCGTTATTCGCACAGGGCTGACCTTCCTCTCTGTTGTGAGTCTGGCTGGCGCGCTGTTCGGTTATGAAGCGCTTGCGCACTTTGTCATGACGCGTGTGGTTCTGATTGGCGGTCTTCTGCTGTTGGCTCTGATCGCGCGCGCTGCTTTGAAGCAAATCGCATTGGTCGTGACCGGACGGGTCTTCCGTTCAAAGCTGTCGTCGGAAACAGGTGCAGACCTGATCGATTTCTGGGTGAGCCTGTTCGTCGATATTCTGGTGATCGCTGCGATCGCTCCGATTGCGCTCTTGCTTGTCGGGCTCGAATGGGAGGTCGTGCGCCGGATCTTAACCACCATGGCGACCGGCTTCAGCATCGGGCCGGTGCGTATCTCGGTTATTCAGATCCTGATCGCGATTGCAGTGTTTGTTGTTCTGGTGATGCTCACCCGCTTTGTGCAGCGGACAGCAGAAAAGCGTGTTCTGTCCCGTCTACGTGTGGATCAGGGCATACAGACATCGCTGAAGACACTCATTGGCTATGTCGGTCTGGTGATTGCCTTCATCACTGGCGTCAGCATGCTGGGCTTCGATCTGTCCAGCCTGGCTATCATTGCTGGTGCGCTCTCGGTCGGTATCGGTTTTGGCCTTCAGTCCATCGTAAACAACTTCGTTTCCGGTCTGATCCTGCTATTCGAGCGTCCGATCAAAGTGGGCGATTGGGTCGTTACCAGCTCGGGCGAGGGGATCGTCAAGAAAATCTCTGTCCGCTCGACCGAGATTGAGACCTTCGAGAGATCATCCATTCTGGTTCCGAACTCAGAACTCATCGCAAACAGCGTGACGAACTGGACGCATAAGAACCGTCTCGGCCGCGTTAATATACCAGTTGGTGTCTCTTATAATGAAGACCCGGACCGTATTATCGCGCTTTTGGAGTCAATTCCGGCGAAGCTGGATGATGTTCTGGAAGTCCCTGAGCCGCAGGTGCTTTTCATGGGTTTCGGGGATAGTTCTCTTGATTTTGAGCTAAGAGTGTTCATCGCAGATGTACAGAAAAGCATTATCACGCGTTCAAAAGTCAGAGTTGAGATATTCAAACTGTTCCGCGATGAAAATGTGGAGATTCCATTCCCACAGCGCGATCTTCATATCCGGTCTTCTGATATAGGTGACTTGAATACTTCTCGAGATGACAAGCAAAGTTAAAATATTTACCATTCGTAAGTACGTTTTGCTTGTGATATCTGTAGATTGACCGCGTTCAAAATGGTTTACGGTAAGTAAATATATAGTCGTGATTTGCATTTTCAGGCATCTGGACTTTTGGTTTCTGCTGCAAATCGCGGAAACTAAACAAAATTCACGACTGTATTAACTTAGATTTCATCGAGCATTGCTAGTTTCCCTCCCATCGGGACCCGTCCACGTAGAATATGAAAAGGGCGGGCTCGTTTGATGGTGTGTATAAATAGAGGGAAAACCCAAATGAAGCTCAAGCATGCTTTTCTAGCCGCTGCGACTGCTATGACCGCTTTCGGTGTTGGCGTTGCGCCAGCAATGGCTGAACCAGTTCTTGTCAAACAAGTTGCTCCAGAATACCCGCGCGGCGCCGAGCGTCGTAACCTTGAGGGTAGTGTAGAACTCGCATTTGAAGTGAACGCTTCTGGTCGCGTCGAAGGCGTCGAAGTGGTGTCTGCTTCTATGCCGGGCGTTTTCGACAATGCTGCAATCGAAGCTCTCGAACAGTGGGAATTCGAAGAAGGCAACCCGGGTCGTGGCGAGATCACGATCGCATTCCAGCTTTAAGCCGGTACAAGAGCCCCGCGAGGGGCTCAAACAATATTTAACGGCACGGGCAGGTGAGCTGCCCGTACAGGCTGAGAGCGCCCGGGAGTCTTCCGGGTGCTGAATCCAGAGGAAATCGCTGAGGGGCAAATCTGATGGCAAATTTTAATTCGAAACTGATCCGCTTCCGCCTGCCGGCCGCATTTGGTCTGGCTGGTGTGGTCGTGTTGATGGTTTCAGCTATTTCCGTTTTCGCGCTGAATTCATCCAGCAATTCGCTGAAAACGGTCGCAAATGAAACACTTCCAATGCTGACGCATTCCGCTGAGCTCGCTCAGTATGCGAATACGCTGACATCGGAAACAACAAATCTTGCGTCTGTGCGCGAGGAAGATGCTCGCCTTGAGCGTCAGGACGTCGTGAATGGTATGATGGATATCATCCGTCGCGATCTCGATGAACTGGCAGTAGATGGCGATGTGAACCTTGCTGCGGTTGAGGCGTCCTATACAGAAATGGTTGGCGCCGTTGAGTCGCTCAACCAGATTGTAGAGCGTCGCATCGCGACAGAAGTTTCGCTGAACTCGCAGCTTATTACGGCTCAGGCATTCCGTGGCGAAGTTGTCAACGCAGTTGAAGCACAACTTGATACCGCTGACGAAGCTGACATCGAAACCTTCCTGCGGATTTCTCTGTCTGCAAACCTTCTGAACTCTCTGTTCGCTGAAGCCAGCCTCATGGACAGTGCGGCGGATGTGACCGGGCTTCAGGAATCCATGTTCGACCAGGTCGATGAGATGACTGTGAACGTTGCTATTCTCGGCGGTGCTGTGTCTGGTGACCTGCGCAATGCGGTTAGCAATCTGAACTCTCTCGTTGAGGGTGACCGGTCTGTTCCTGCACTCCGCATCGCAGCGATTGAACAGTCTGCTCGTGCGAATGCCGTGGCTGAAGAAGCTGGTGCAAAAGCTGTGACGCTTCAAACAGAAGCTCAGGCGCTCGCAACCACGCTTTCAGAATCTGCTGATGCGAATGCATCTGGCGCGGCTGCAACAAGCGGTATGACAACGATCTTCCTCGTAATCATCACGCTGGCGTCTCTGGCTGGTGCGGGTGCGATTGGCTACTTCTACGTTGAACGCGGTCTCTCCCGTCGTCTGACAAAACTGACTGTTGCTATGGGCCGCCTGGCTGATGGCGAGTTCGATGTCGATATGACTGGTACAGACGGTGAAGACGAAATCGGTCAGATGGCTAAGACACTCCGCGTCTTCGAAGAAAACGGCCGTGAGCGCGTCCGCCTCGAAGAAGCATCCCGTGTTGAAGAAGAAGCCCGCGCTGAACGTGCTAAAGCAATCGAAGATCTGATTTCCCAGTTCGACTCTACAATGCAGGGTACGCTGGAAATGATGAACGGTGCGACACGTGAACTCGAAAGCACTGCGTCTGTCATGAAGTCTTCTGCAGAGAACGCTGCACAACAGACAGGTTCTGCGTCACAATCTGCTGACAACGCATCTTACAATGTTGGTACGGTTGCGTCTGCGGCTGAAGAGCTTTCTGCGTCTATCGTCGAAATCACTCAGCAGATCCACGAATCTACGAAAATCGCGTCTGAAGCGGTTGAAGAGATGACTGTATCTTCCGAGCGTGTCCGTGGCCTCGATAAGGCGGCTGAAGACATCGGCGCAGTTGTTGAACTCATCAACAACATTGCTGGCCAGACAAACCTTCTTGCACTCAACGCGACGATCGAAGCGGCACGTGCTGGTGAAGCTGGTAAAGGCTTTGCGGTTGTTGCGAGTGAAGTTAAGGCGCTTTCTAGCCAGACATCCCGCGCAACAGAACAGATCGCTCAGCAGATCTCTTCTATCCAGAATGCGTCCGGTATGGCGGTTGGCGTTATGGAGAATATCTCCAAGCTGATCTCTAACATCGACAACATCTCCTCCACGATTGCGGCGGCGATGGAACAGCAGCGTGCAGCGATTGCGGAAATCTCCCGCTCTGCTCAGGAAGCTGCTGGTGGTGCACGCGACGTATCAGAGCACGTCCAGTCGCTCTCTGCGACAACGGCTGAAACTGGCGAGTGTGCAACTCAGGTTGAAGGTGCCTCTCACGGCATCACGCAGGAAGCTGGCAAAATGCAGTCTGCAATCACCAACTTCCTTACCAGGGTCCGCGCGGCGTAATTCGCGAAGACCAGACCCCCTCAGTTCAAACCCCGGTCCTTTGGGCCGGGGTTTTCTGTTATTGGCTGTCGTCGTCTGAAAGGGAGGCATACATTTCCGAAGCATCATAGAGTGACGGGCTGACGCGAGCGTCTTTGTCAGACATGACGATGTCGAGCTCCACCAGGCTCTCTTCGCGTTCGAAGCGTGTGGTGCCTGTAATCCCGGGTTGATGAATGACGGTGCTCTGGCAGCTCAAAAGTCCGCAGCGTTGCGCGACTACAGGCGCAGCCGGATAGGCGCTATGAAACGTGTCGCTGTCTCGGTCACGCGTCCCGATTTGTGAGACGATTTCGAACGTCTGATATCCGTTCAGCAGGGTGAGCTCAGCTGCGCGGCGAAGCGCGAGTGTGCGGGCTTCTTCCAGCTCGTCATGGCGCACGCGATAGCGTACCAGATACCGGTCAGCTTCCAGCTGTGTCTCTGAATAGCCGGAGGACCGATCATTGCGGGCCTCGGTATAGTCCGGCGCGCTTGCACAGGCAGAGACGGCAAGGCCTGCGGCCAACAGAATGGCGGTAAGCTTATTCGACATCAGTCATCTCCTCGCGTGTTACCCAGCCTTGTTCCATCAAGGCAGCTTCTTCACCGGCGCCCAGAGGGGCGCTCGTCATGGTTTCATCCAGAAAAGCCTCAATCGCGTCGTCAGACGGACCGCTCGCCGTTGTGAACGGGCCACCTGGTGGTTGGTCGGTTACTGGTGCGGTTTCAGCGATGCGCAGTTCCCAGCCATCTGGTGTCATGCAGGCAACAAATCGTGTGGTTTCAGATGCGCTTGTCGCGTCCATTAACCGGCAGGCTTCGTCATCGGCGAGATAGCTGAAGCGCGGCTGGAACTCTGTACCTGATACGGTGAACATCTCCCCGCCGCGTGCTGACGCGATTGAGCTGCCAAGCTCGGAGTTTGCCGTAATTACGGTGCCAGCGGAAAGGTCCGGCAGTTGGTTTGAACCGCTGCCCATCAATTGCGGAATGAATGACGCAACGGCGATACCGATGACGGCGCAGGCCGCCAGCGCACTGTGACGCTCCACAAACTGCATGCCGCGGCGCCAGGCGGGGAACAGGATGACCTGTCCCTTGTCGGAGGCTTCCAGCTTTCGAACCGTGCGGCTGAGGCCATCACTCATTGGCGCGCTGTCAATCTCGCCGACAGTTTCGATGTAGTCGGAGTCAGCCAGTGCGAGGGCTTCTAGGCGTTCGGCAACGCGTTCGTCACTGATGATCAGCGCTTCGATTTCAGCACGAGCCAGCTCGCCGAGTTCGTCATCCAGAAACGCGCTGAGGCGTGCGTCGAGGTCTTTTGGTAGATCAGTCATGATATCCCACCTTGTCTGCGATCATGGCACGGGCGCGCCCCAGACGGCTCATCACCGTGCCGATCGGAATGTTCAGTTGAGCGGCCGCGTCTTTATAGCTCGCGCCGCCAATGGCGATTATGGTCAGGACTTCGCGATACGTATCCGGCAGAGCTGCAATCGCATCTTTCGTGCGCGCAAACATGATGGACGCGCTGGCGACCTGTTCGCTGGATACGGTTTCGGGTTGCGCCTCTGACAGTTCGGGCACGGCGTCCTGGCGGACTTTTTTCGCGCGCAGTCCGTCAATCCAGAGATTGCGGCAGACGCGGAACATCCATTTTTTCAGATCGACATCATCGGGAACGCCACGTGCAAGCACGCGCTCGATTGCGGACTGGACGAGATCGTCAGCGTCCGTCGCATCTCGTGTCAGCGAGAAGGCAAAGCGCCGGACATGCGGCACAGCCTCCAGGATTTCACGTTCAAGATCAGGTTTTTTGTTTATCATGCTGCACTGACGGACCGGATGTTTTTTTATTCCCGCCACTGTGAAATTTTTTTGGTTCTGTCCCGTCTCTATGTCATGTGAATAAGATGATGGAGCGCCGTGTGCCAGTGATATCTCTTTTTGCGGGAGCCAGACGCATCGGTTTCGGGCTCGCCGCCTGTACATGTCTGACAGCTGTTCCTGCTGCGCACGCCCAGCTTCTGCCTGGCGTGACAGATCGGGTGGAAGACAGGCTTTCTGATCAGATCCAGCGCCCGATAGAAGACCGGCTTCAAAACCTCGACAACGTGCTGGACGACCTTCCCGAGCGGGTCGTTGATGGCGAGTTGGGTGAGGTGCTGACGGACCGTGTGCTGAGTTCTGATCGCATCGGTAATACGCTGGACGCCACGCGCGAGCTGACGGGAGGCATCGTCTCCGGCGTTCGCGAAACAGTCAGTCAGGTGCGCCCGCGACGTGCCATCGCGATCGACCGTTTCGATGGCTGGCCGGTCATGCGCAATGAGTGGATCGTGATGCTGCCGACTGTTGCAGTAGGCGAACTGGATGACCTGTCTCTGGACGTGCTTGAGCAAACCGATCTTGGATCGGTCTCTCAAACGCTGCTTGTAGTGCAGTTTCCGGACGATCCGACGACGCGCCGCCAGATAGAGGCAGAGCTTTCCGCGCTTGATGGTCAGATAGTGGAGCGTAACCATGTCTTCCGCCGCGCGGCTCGGGATGACCCGCAGGCTGATATATCCGAGGATATGCGCCCCGCCGCAGCACCTATGACATTCGAAGGTGCGGGTGGAGGCCTGCGCATCGGCATGGTCGATACTGATATCGAAGAGGGGCATCCTCTGCTTCAGACGCTGGAATTGACCGAGGCAGATTTTGTCAGCCATGGCGCGCTTCGCCCGACAGGGCATGGGACATCCGTTGCCTCAGTTTTGTCGCGCCATGCGAGCGTGCAACGAACGCCGGAGCTGTTAGGGGCTTCGGTATTTTTTCTGGATAGTGACGGCACGACAGGCGCAACAACGGCCAGCCTGATCGAAGCAATCGACTGGATGATTGTCGAAGGCGTTGATCTCATCAATTTTAGCCTCACGGGGCCGCCGAACGCGGCGCTGGAGAGTATGATCCAGAGCGCACGGGCGCGTGGCATTGTCGTGGTGGCCGCAGTTGGAAATGAAGGTCCGGCCTCCGGTCCGCTTTATCCTGCAGCCTATGACGGCGTTATCGGTGTCACGGCAGTAAACGCAAATGGCGTTCCTTATCGCTGGGCCAATCGCGGATCTTATGTCGACATTGCTGCGGAAGGGGTCAACGTCCTGGTCGCTGCGCCTGATGGCGGCGAACAGCGGGACTCAGGAACATCGCTTGCGGCGCCAATTGTCTCTGCATTCTTGGCAGGATGGGTTGAAGATGCTGAATTTTCCGCAGTCGATGAGGCAGAAAATCGCCTGATCCGCGCCGTAGGCTGGACGCAGGATCAGGCTAAGGATGAGGCCATCGGCTATGGGGTGCTGATGATAGCCCCAAGGAAGGAAGACTGACCTAAAAGCTAGCTCGAAGTCTGAGCTCGGCAACGTGCTCGTCGTAATCGGCACTTGGCAGGTTCGATTGGCGGTCGCGATAGCTGTAGTCGACGTCGAGCGCGAGCGGGCCGGCGAGCTCAAACTCCAGACCCGTTTGCGCAGAAAGAATGTCGTCACTGCGAGCATCACTGATCAGCGGATCTACGCCGTCAAACTCCCGGCTTTCATAGCCGCCGCCAATGCGAAGCTCCGCGGATCGATCCAGAACCGTAAAGTCCTGATTATAGCGCGCATCCACGCTCATGCCGGTGAAGTCAAACAGGTCCGAATTTGCGTTTTCTTCACGGACGCGCCCGTTGAGGGAGACATACTGCGATGCGCCATCGATGAAGTAGTACACGTCGCCGCGCAGCCCCTGTCCCTCAGCGTCGCGGGCATCGTCAGTCTGGAAATCCTTGTCTGTGAATTCCAGAGCGCCGCGCAGGAAAACACGGTCACCGGCCAGATGCGTCACATAAGGCGAAATTTGCTGATAGTTCAGATAGCCTTCGCTATCGAGGCGCGCATGGACATAGTTGTAGAGAACGCCAGCTTCCACGACATCAAAATCATAGACAGCTTCCAGCGAGCCGCGGTGTGTTTGCAAGGAAAACTGGTCGAAGTCCTGATAGCCGGTATGGGCGAGTTCATAGCCTGCGCGCAGCGTAAGGCGCTCGCTTGCATCTGCTTCAACATTACCTTCCAGGCTGAACAGATAGGACAGGTCACCTTCACCTGTTGTCTGGTCAAGTTCCGGAATGCCGACATTGGAATCAGAACCAATGCCTGCGCTTACGGAACCAGAAAACGTGACCGGATCGTCTTGCGCGATTGCCGGTTGGGCGAGGGCGGTCAGAAGGCAAAGTGCGCCTATGCGCCGATATGGGATCGGACGTTTCATGAAGTCTACTCCGGTATAATCTGTCAGGGGAAAGGCCGACGCGAGGGAGCGCCGGCCACTGCTGCTCTCGGGGGTTAGAGCGGCAGGTTGTTTCTGATGTCGTTCACAATGTTCTCGCGGATATCAGAGCCGATATCTGTCGCGAGCGCTTCGCGGATGGTTGCTCCGATCTCGCCGGCAATTTCAGCATTCACAGTGCCCGCAAGGTCGCCTGCAATGTCTGCACTGACAGCATCATTGATTGTGGCGGACAGGTTAGAGGCGACGTTACCGGAAATCTCGCCAGCTATTTGAGACGCGACAGGCAGATCGCCTGCACCGCTAAGATCCGGCACAGAGTCGTCAGCCAGGCCCGTGATTGTCGCAGAGCCGGAGGCTGCGCGTGAACTCGTGGCTTCGAGTGTGCCGTTCAGTGCGCCTTCAGCCTGCGCTGAAACCATGCGCGTCGTTTCGGCAGCGCCTTCAACGGTCGCTTCGCCGTCCTCGATCGCGCCATTGATCGCGGCTTCGCTCTGGCGTTCAGCAGTAAGGACAAAGCTGGTGCTCTCGCCGAGGACGCGGCCCGAGGTTGCACCTGCGAGCGTGACTGTGCGTTCGGTTGCCCCTTCTGCAGCGATGCTTGCTTCATCGGCCATGCCTGGCGAAACCGACGTATCTGTGTCTGCGTCACCTTCGGCTTCGGCTGAGCGTTCTACGCCTTCCGGCGATACAGATGCTTGCGCATCGGCATTTCCTTCGGCGGTCACAGTTGTTGTGACGGCGTTGTTGGTTGCTGTTGCTGAACCGGCTCCGCTCGCAGAAACATCTACGGATACAGATTGCGCCTGAGCCTGAAAGCCAAGCACTGCTGCGAGTGTCAGTGTCGAAATGGAAACTGTTTTAAGCATCACACACTCCTTCGTCATCGTGTTGATGCTGGAGTGACGTGGTAGCTGATGTTTTATTCCGGCGTGTTTCGAAAATTTCCGAACCGTACCGTTTTATTAGCCGGCCTGATCGGCGCGGTCCGCGATCTGGTTGATGCGCGCGGCAGCTTCTGAAAGTGCAGCAGCCGCAGTGCGTTCTACCAGAGTGATACGATTGTCGAGATCGGCAAACTCGGAATTACTTCCTTCGCCGCTCTCAAGCTCATCAATGAGTGAAAGGCCAGCGGCAACCAGCAGGCGGGTGTCGCCGACATCGCCAATAGCAGAGACCAGAGCTTCCAGACGTTCGTTCAGCTTCTCGCCAAGAGCGATGAGACGCGGCTCCTGCCCCTCCGCACAGGCGATGGAATAGGTTGTGCCGCGAATGACGATATCAGCTTTGGACATGAGCGTTCAGCAATCCTGCTTAAGTGTTCTGTGGCTGGGCCTGCATGGCCGCTTTGACTTCTGCAATCGCAACGCCGAGCGCTTTGGAGGCTTCATCAGCCAGCGCTTCCAGTTCGCGTTCTCTTGCGCGTGAGGCATCAAGGTCCTCTGCCAGTTTAGCACGGTCGCGGCGCAGCGCTTCGGCTTCGGCCTGCATGATGCGCCCCGGCGAGTGTCTATCAGTCAGAGACTCAACACTATTTTCGAGGCGGCGCAGGGCTGCCTCGAGGTCTGAAACGGCGTCTTTTAACTGGGTCATGGCCTTTTGCCGCCGAAATTAACTTCAAGAATCACAGGCATTATTCCCAAAAATGCAGTTCAGAGCAAATATCAAGCCTTGACGTATCGGGCCAGACTCAGTTTGTGCGCGGTAACGCTGCTCAAAGGAATAATGACATGTCCTCTTCCCCCGCTTCCCATCAGGATATGGCTAATGCGATCCGTGCGCTTTCTATGGACGCTGTCGAGAAGGCTGCAAGTGGTCACGTCGGCATGCCGCTCGGCATGGCGGACGTCGCAACCATTCTGTACACCAAACATCTGAAGTATGATCCGAAGGCGCCTAAATGGGCTGACCGGGACCGGTTCGTCCTTTCAGCGGGCCACGGCTCTATGCTCATCTACTCTCTCCTGTATCTGACAGGATATGAGAGCGTTTCTCTGAGCGATATTGAAAACTTCCGCCAGCTCGGCGCTGCTACTCCGGGCCACCCGGAGAACTTTGTGACCGAAGGCGTAGAGACGACAACTGGCCCACTCGGTCAGGGTATCGCTACGGCTGTTGGTATGGCGATCGCAGAGCGCCACCTGAATGCGAAATTCGGTGATGATGTTGTCGACCACAACACATGGGTGATTGCGGGTGATGGCTGTCTCATGGAAGGTGTCAGCCAGGAAGCGATTACACTCGCAGGTCACATGAAGCTGAACAAGCTGATCGTGCTCTGGGACGATAACAACGTTACTATCGATGGCACGCTCGATGTGGCTGACGAAACAGACCAGATCAAACGCTTTGAAGCCGCTGGTTGGGCTGTAGCAGCGATTGACGGTCACGACCCGACCGCGATCGATCAGGCGCTTGAGTGGGCAAAATCATCTGACCGTCCGGTCATGATCGCCTGCAAAACCCGCATTGGGTACGGCGCGCCGACAATCGAAGGTACAGGAAAAGCCCATGGCGGCCCTTACGGTGCGTCCGAAATCGAAGGCATTCGCAAGAATATCGGTTGGGACCACGCACCATTCGTTGTGCCGGAAGATGTTCTCACAACATGGCGCGAAGCAGGCGCTCGCGGCGCAGCGACACGTACAGAATGGGAAGGCCGTCTGGCTGCATCTGACAAACAGGCGGAGTTCACTGCAGCTATGGATCGAGTGATCCCTGCCGAACTCGCCGATGCCATGAAGGCGCATAAACAGTCCGTGTCTGACGGTCAGGACAAGAAAGCGACACGCCAGTGGTCTGGCGCTGCGCTGGAAGTCGCGACCAAAATTCTGCCAACCATGATTGGCGGGTCTGCTGACCTCACAGGCTCCAACAACACCAAGACAAGCTCAACCGGTCCGCTGACATCAGGCGATTACGCTGGTCGCTACATTCACTATGGTGTGCGCGAGCACGGTATGGCATCTGCGATGAATGGTATGGCGCTGCATGGCGGTGTAATTCCTTACTCCGGCACATTCTTTGTCTTCTCTGACTATTCCCGCGCTGCGATCCGTCTTGGCGCTCTGATGGGTGCGCCTGTCATCCACGTGATGACACACGACTCAATCGGTCTTGGCGAAGACGGTCCGACCCACCAGCCGGTTGAGCATTTGGCAAGCTTCCGCGCTATGCCGAACATCAACGTATTCCGTCCTGCTGACGGCGTTGAAACGGCTGAATGCTGGGAACTGGCGCTCGCACGCACAGACGGCCCGAGCATGATGGTTCTGACCCGTCAGGGCCTCGCGCCAGCACGTTCTGGCGACGTATCTGAGAACAAATCTGCCAAAGGTGGTTACGTCCTTTCAGAAGCCGAAGGCGATGCACAGCTTGTGATCGTTGCGACAGGCTCTGAAGTCGAGATTGCACTTGCCGCTCAGGAGAGCCTCAAAGCTAAGGGCATCGCAGCGCGCGTTGTGTCTCTGCCTTGCTGGGAAATCTTCGCCGAGCAGGACGAGGCTTACATTGACGACGTTCTAGGCGGTGACCTGCCTAAGCTCGCGGTTGAAGCCGGTGTTCGCACAGGCTGGGATCAGTGGATCGGCCGTAAAGGCGGCTTCGTCGGCATGGACTCGTTTGGCGCGAGCGCGCCTTACAAAGACCTGTTCAAGCATTTCGGCATCACAGCCGAAGGCGTTGTGGCTGCGGCCAAAGCTCTGGTCTGATTCTCAGTTATCTGAATTTTGAAGGCGCTCCGTTCCATAACGGGGCGCCTTTTTTGTTTTCAGAATTCTGCGCAAAAAAGAACGCGTCCCCTTTGATAGGAACGCGTTTCAGAGCGAGAGCGCGGACAGAGCGAATGTCGCGCTTCGAGAGTATTATTTTTAGGCACGTCCCCCGCAGGACCAGCTTTTGTGAGTTGAAAACTACATCGCGATGCGCTTGTCATATGTCATGTGACATATGGGGTGACATTTCATGCAAGATCTTCGCGAGGAAGACTTTGAAATTGTAGCGCAAAGCTATCGTGTGATCAGCGACGCGGATGCGTTTGATGGGCTCGTCGCGGCCTGGCAGGACCGTCTCGAGAAAGCTGGCGGCGAGAATACCTCATCCGGTATTAGCGGCTTCGCTAACCAGTTGTTCCAGCACATTGAGAAAGCGGACAAACTTGCAAGCGAAGTGCCCACCGCGCTCGCAAACGATCCGGTAGACCGACTGCTCGCTGATGGATCGTTCGCAACGCTCGTCGTCTCCGCAGAGCAATATGTTCTGGGAGCGAATGACCAGTGGACGATGCAGTTTGGTCATTTTCAGGGGCAGAAAATCGGTGAGGACTGGCTATCTACCGATTCAGTTGACACGTTCCGCACCATACTTCGTAATCTCAAGAACCGTGGCAATCTGCAGCATGGCATGGTGCGTATCTGCACGGCCGATATGGATGAACGCATTGCAGAGATTTTTCCGGTAGAACCGCGCAATGGACGCGACGTCCATGCGATTGCTGTCCGCGTGCTGGACCCTGAATGGACCCCGTCAGTAAAGGACGGGATCATTGAAGCTTTCGGACTGACAGACGCAGAAGCTGAAGTCTGCCGCGCATTGTTTCGCTTGAGAGATACCGCAGCGATCGCCGAAGAGCGCAATACGTCGGCGCGCACGGTGCGCCTGCAGCTTGCCTCGGTGTTTCATAAGACGGGTGCCACGTCTCAGGTGGATCTGGTCCGGCTTCTGGCGCTCATTTGTGTGCGAATGACGAGAAAAGACGAGACGAGTATTCCTGTATGGCGCGACCCTTATGGTCGCGAACGTGTCTTCAAGACGCCGTCAGGGCGCAAGCTTGCTTATTCATGGCTTGGCGCGAAAGACGGCGTGCCGGTTATCCTGCTTCACGGGCATTCTGTTGGCGTCACCCTGTCTGAGGAGGCGGACCGTTATTATCGCGAGATGGGTGTGCGCCTGATCGCGTTTTCACGTCCGGGCTTTGGTAATAGCGAAGCGCGTTACGATATGCCGGTGGTCGATGATTTCATTGAAGCCATGAACGATCTCCATGCGCACCTGAATGCAGGAAGGCTGCACTTTGTTGCGCACACCTTTACTGGCATGGGTGTCGCGCGCTTTGGGACGCTCTATCCGGAAAAGGTTGGTAGCCTTATTTCTGTCGGCGGGTTTTTTCCCATGTATGATAAATCCCGGCGCAGACATTTGCCGCTCATACACAACACGTTTCTCGATCTGGTGGAGAAGGCGCCATGGGCAGCGCGCATGCTGGCGAGGGCCGGTCAGCGTATCATGTATGAAAAGGGGCTCGACTGGTATCTGACGCGCGCCTACGGCCACTCGGACGCCGACCAGAAAATCATGAACCATCCGATTTATCGTGCGCTACTCCGCAATGCTTGTGCGCATGGCATCAGTCAGGGGCCGGAAAGTTTCGTACGTGAGTTCGAGTTCGCACATTATGACGGTTTTCCGGAATTTTCCCGGTTCCAGAACCCTGTGCGCCTGATTGTGGGCGAAAGTGATCACCAGATGATCGCCGAGCGCATTGATGAGTTCATGCAGGTCCAACCGGCAACCAATCTGACAATCGTGCCTGATTGCGGTGAGCTGGTGGTGTATAAGGGGTGGCGTCAGATCGCCGACATGGTGAGAGAGCTCGTGCCGGACGCGGCTGGGACTTAAATATAGTCTTCTCTTCTCTCCGTGAGACAAACCCGATACGCTGGTCTGAATATAACAAGATCAGGGTAGGAGACCTCAGCTGGAATACGATAATCCGCATATTGGTGCGCGTTCGCCGCGTAAGGGCAATGCGTTCACACGCTGGATAGGCTCTACGGGGCTGAAGCTGATGGGCTGGAAGCTGGCAGGCAAACTTCCCGACGAGCCGAAAGTCATTCTGATCGGTGCGCCGCACACGTCAAACTGGGATGCGCTGGCTGCGACTTTTTCCATGCTGTCGGTCGGGCTGCACTATACCATCCTCGTAAAGAAGGAATGGTTCTTCTGGCCGATGGGCGTTCTGTTCCGTGCGGTGGGTGGTCACCCAGTTGATCGCAGCGGCAATGCGCGCGCAACAGTCGACCAGATGATTGATCTGATCGAGAGCCGCGATGAAGTCGTTGTTGGCTTTCCACCTGAAGGCACGCGGTCCAAAGTCGACAAATATAAAAGCGGATATCTGCGCGTGTCGTATGCGACGGGCGTGCCGGTTTTCCTTGCCGCTTTTGATGGCATTGGCAAACGGGTTGTGCTGGACCGCTTCATGGACCTGACCGGCGACCTTGAAACCGACAATGCCAATATCAAAGCTTATGTTGATGCAACATGGACTGGCATCCACCCTGAGAAGCAGTGATCAATCACGCGCGTTTGAGTGGGTTAAGCAAAGATTCATCCCGTCATCACTGGACCTTCACCCAATCTGGGTCTAGAGAACGCGCAAATTCCGTTCCGTGGGGGAACACTCGTTTTGTAACTTACTGGAGGTAAGAATGGCAGTTCGCGTCGCGATTAATGGTTTTGGACGTATTGGTCGACTGGTTCTCCGCTCTATCATCGAGCACAACCGTGATGACATTAAAGTTGTCGCAATCAACGATCTCGGTCCGGTCGCGACAAACGCGCACCTCCTGCAGTTCGACTCCGTACACGGCAAGCTTCCGGTTCCTGTCGAAGTTGACGGCGAAACCATCAAAGCTGGCAATCAGGAATTCCTCTGCACAGCTGTTCGCGACCCGAAAGAGCTGCCATGGCGCGAAATGGATGTTGATATCGCTCTTGAGTGTACCGGCATCTTCACCGCGCGCGACAAAGCTGCAATGCACCTCGAAGCTGGCGCAAAGCGCGTTCTCGTTTCTGCTCCGGCATCCGGCGCTGACAAGACAATCGTTTACGGTGTGAACCATGACACGCTGACAAAAGACGATCTCGTTGTTTCCAACGCGTCCTGCACAACAAACTGCCTGTCTCCGGTAGCCAAAGTCCTCAACGACGCGATCGGCATTGAGCGCGGCATGATGACAACAATTCACTCTTACACAGGTGACCAGCCTACGCTCGACCGTATGCATGGCGACCTTTACCGCGCACGTGCGGCTGCAATGTCCATGATCCCGACATCTACAGGCGCGGCGAAAGCTGTTGGCCTGGTTCTGCCGGAACTGAATGGCAAGCTGGACGGTTTCTCCATGCGCGTTCCAACACCGAACGTGTCTGTTGTTGACCTGAAGTTCATCGCCAAGAAAGACACATCAGTCGACGAGATCAATAACGCGATCAAAGCGGCGTCTGATGGCGCTCTGAAAGGCGTTCTCGGCTACACATACGCGCCGAACGTCTCAACTGACTTCAACCATGACGACCACTCTTCTATCTTCCACATGGAACAGACCAAAGTCATGGACGGCAATTTCTGCTCTGTTCTCAGCTGGTATGACAATGAGTGGGGCTTCGCGACCCGCATGTCTGACACAGCAGTTGCTATGGCAAAGCTTATCTAGTTTCAGCGCTTACGCTGATCTAATTCGGAGCCCGGTACGTTTTGCGTGCCGGGCTTTGTCTTTTGGGCCTCATCGAAGAATCCGCACGTCGTGCATGCAAAATGTATGAAATAGCCGGTTTCAATTGTCCCATGTGCTGGACATTACGCCATTGTGAGGTATGTCTCACGCCGGTATCTGGGTTGAGTTAAGCGGGGGCGTATCTTGTCTCAAGGCATTCCAAAGGAATTCTGGGACGCAAGATTTTCGGAAGACGGTTTTGCCTATGGCGATCGTCCAAGCCGACTGTTGCTCGGCTGGTCCGACCTTATCGCTTCAAATTGTAAAACAGCGCTTGTGCCTGCATCTGGTCAGGGACGTGATGCGGTCTTTCTGGCTGAACTTGGCCTAGATGTGACCGCCGTTGATATCTCACCTGTCGGCCTGGAGCGCACAGCGGAGCTTGCTGCCCGCAAGGGTGTGTCCGTGAAAACGATTGAAGCAGATCTGTTTGCGTGGGCATGGCCAGAGGCCAAGTTTGACCTTGTAGCCTCCATGTTTGCCCATGTGCCATCTGCAGTCCGCCCGCACCTTCATTCCCATTTTTCAAAGTCGCTCGCTCCGGGCGGCTTTGTCTTTTTGGAGGGGTTCACTCAGGACCAGATCGGATATCAGGAAAAATACCAGTCTGGCGGACCGCCAGATGTCGACATGCTCTACAGCGCGGAAGATATCCGCTCTGATTTCGAGGGCCTTCGCGAAGAGTCTCTGCTGACAGGCATCGAGCGACTCGAAGAGGGTCCCTATCATACAGGCCCGGCAGCATTACTGCGCGCGGTTTTTACAAAAGCAGGGAATTGATGAATGGCTGATTTTAACCGCATTGACGACGCAGGCGATCTGACTGGCAAAACGGCGCTGGTTCGTGTCGATTTTAACGTGCCAATGGCGGATGGCAAAGTCAGTGATAATACGCGTCTGGTTTCGGCTGTAGACACAGTGAATGCTTTGCGCGGTAAGGGCGCGAAAGTCGCACTGCTCGCCCACTTTGGTCGTCCCAAAGGTGAGCGCGTGGCAGAGATGAGCCTCGCGCCTATCGCGCCTGCTTTTGCTAAGGTGATCGGACATCCGGTTGCGTTCTATGAGGATTGTAAAGGCGAGGGCGCAAAAGCGGCGATTGAGGCTCTGGACGAAACCGGCATCATCCTGCTGGAAAACACACGCTACCATAAGGGCGAAGAGAAGAACGATCCGGAGCTGGCCTCTGAAATGGCAAAGCTCGGCGATATCTTCGTGTCTGACGCTTTCTCTGCTGCGCACCGTGCTCACGTATCTACGGTTGGTCTGGCGGATCACCTTCCGGCCTATGCAGGTAAGAGCATGGAGCGCGAGCTTGATGCGCTGAACGCTGCGCTCGGCGCGCCGGAGCGTCCGGTTGTGGCGGTTGTCGGCGGCGCGAAAGTGTCCTCCAAGATTGATCTTCTGAAGAACCTCGTTGCGAAAGTGGATTATCTCGTCATTGGCGGCGGCATGGCGAACACCTTCCTCGCAGCGCGCGGCACTGATGTGGGCAAATCTCTGTGTGAGCATGACCTTGCGAATACAGCCAAAGAGATTGAAGTTAATGCGAAAGCTGACGGTTGCGAGCTGGTTCTGCCGGTTGATCTGGTCTGCGCCAAAGAGTTCGCAGCGAACGCGCCGAACCGCATTTGCAGCCTGCCGGAAGTCGAAGCCGACGAGATGATCCTCGATGCTGGCCCGGCGACTGTGACCCGTATTGAAACGGTTATGGATGCCGCGAAGACCCTTATCTGGAACGGCCCGCTGGGTGCGTTCGAAATCGAGCCATTTGATGCAGCAACGGTAGCGGCGGCTCAGGCGGCTGCGAAGCGCTGCGAGAAAGGCTCTCTCATCGCTGTTGCGGGCGGCGGTGACACAGTTGCTGCGCTGAACCATGCAAAGGCAGCAGACCGCTTCACTTTCATCTCCACCGCGGGTGGCGCATTCCTTGAATGGATGGAAGGCAAAGCGCTTCCGGGTGTGGAAGCACTCAAGAAATAATAGCGGCAGGTTTCACTGTCAGAACGATACTCATTTCATAGTCACATAAGCAGGGACATAAGACGATGAACGCAGAAATGGCCAAACAGGCTGCAGAAAAAGACGGCTTTATTGCAGCGCTCGACCAATCAGGTGGTTCTACACCAAAAGCGCTGCGCCTTTATGGTGTTGAGGAAAGCGCTTACTCAAATGATGAGGAGATGTTTGGCCTCATCCACGACATGCGTGCGCGTATCATCAAGTCTCCTGCTTTCACGGGCGAGAAAGTTATCGGCGCAATCCTGTTCGAACGTACAATGGACGGCGATATCGATGGCACACCAACAGCCGAGTATCTCTGGAATGAGTGCGGCGTTGTTCCATTCCTGAAAATCGACAAAGGCCTCGCTGACGAGGAAAACGGCGTTCAAGTCATGAAGCCAAATCCGGACCTCGACAAGCTGCTTGAGAAAGCCGTTTCTAAAGGCATTTTTGGTACGAAAATGCGTTCTAACATCAACTCTGCGAACGCTGGCGGTATCGCAGCTGTCGTCGAGCAACAATTCGAAGTTGGCAAGCAGATTCTCGCAGCCGGCCTGATGCCGATCATCGAGCCTGAAGTGAACATCAACGCGCCGGACAAGGCTGAAGCTGAAGACATCCTGCTCGCAGAAATCACAAAGCAGCTCGACGCTCTGCCAGAAGGCACGCGGGTCATGCTGAAGCTTACTCTGCCGGAAACACCTAACCACTATAAGCCGCTGGTAGACCACCCGGCTGTTATGCGTGTGGTGGCTCTGTCTGGCGGTTATTCCCGCGAAGACTCAAACGCAAAGCTCGCGCAGAACACAGGCGTTATCGCAAGCTTCTCCCGCGCACTGACTGAAGGTCTTTCCGCGCAGCAGTCTGACGAAGAGTTCAACTCTATGCTCGCAGAGACAATCGACGCGATCTGCGAGGCGTCAAAAGCAGGCTGATAGTTAAGCCTTGCTTGAGGAACCAATCGTTCCTTCAGAATTGAGAAACCCCTCACCGCGCTGGTGAGGGGTTTTTTGTATCTAGCGGGTGCGGTGGCCACCCTGTGGGAGATCGCGAAATGCGCTCCAGAATGTGGTCGGGTCGCTTTGCGTGCCAACGCGAATGCCTGCGCTGGGTGTCGATTTTCCTCTCATGGTCTGCTTCTTTTTCTGATTGCAGGCCATGTCTTTAATTTCTCAAGTAAGGTTGAGATCAAGACGGTATTACCCGGCCTCGCCCGTATAGGGCGCACAAGTCACATCCTGAAGTGTGCGGACCAAATCGCCATTCTGATCAACGAGAACACACGCTCCGTCACGCAGCTCCAGCCCATAGCTTGTCGGTAGCGCCGGATTATTGCCTTCAAACGGTCCCGCAGGTGGAGGCAGGACCGTTACAACAGGCGTAACCAGCGGATCATCCGCGCCGAGCTCAACATTGGCGCGGCCAGTCATCTCGCGAAGCTCTGACATAAGCGGTGCCAGTTCAGCGTCACTGGCCAGCACGGCTGGCACGGGCGCGCCGCCGACAGGATGGGCGCAGGCAGCAAGGCTCGCCAGCGCCGTCATGATTGCAAAACCTGTTTTCAGCATGATCAGTTCACTCCGGTCAGGTCGCGGCTATTTTCAAGAATATCGCGGGCTTCGGTGAAAGGTGATGTGCGGATTGCAAGCTGTTGGCCCGGAATGCGATCAAACACGGTTTCCGGCGAACCTGGCGCAACCCCGGTAGATGCGGCAGACGAGAACGGAACAGGTGGGCAGGCATTGTTCTCGGCGTAATAGAGCGCCGTTTCCAACAAGTTCTCGCCTGCTGTGCCGAGGGGGTTAGAGAGGTCGTCGGAGACGGTGCAGCCCGGCAGGCGTTCACCAAAGGCAAAGCTGTTGTCCTGAGGCACAAAGCCGTCCGCATAATCGCCAAAGCCGACATTGTTCACGCCCTGAAACTGGATCGTGTAGAAGGTCGTGCCGCAATTGTCTGTCGGGTAGAAGCCATAAGGCTTGCCGCAGGTGATATCGCCAATCAGTACGACGTCGATACCTACGCCGCGCAGGCCGTTAATGACCGCTTCACTGGCGCTGCATGTGCCGCCCGTTGAGAGAATGAAGACGCGCGGCAGATCCAGTGATGGCAGGGGCGTTCCATTCGGCAGGGAAAAGCCAAGTCCAGTCGCATAAAACGGGATTGGGCTATTCACCTGACCGGTGACTGGATTGCGGTTGCCTGCATCATCGTTGAACTGGAGCAGCTCGAATGTCTGACCTGTCGTCGGCGTTGGGCCCGCCACCATGTAAGACAGCTGCGAGGCGACTGCGAGAAGCCCGCCGCCATTATAGCGAAGGTCCAGAACGAGGTCTGTCACATTGCCGTCTGCCATAGTCTGAATAGCATCGCGTATCGCTTCTTCAGACGTGGTCGGGCTGAACGTATTGAACAGAATGTAGCCGACCTTGTTCGCGCCCTGATCAATGATCTCGGTCCGGTTCACGGGCGATGGTGCAATATTGGCTGATGTGACGGTGACGGTGCGGGCTGTCTCACCGACATCGCGCACAACGAAAGTGTGTGACTCGCCGGCGGTTGCCGGAAACAGTCCTGCATTCAGAATATCGACGTCAGCCTGACTGCCGCCATTGACGACGTCGACCCCGTCAATCTGCAGGATCTGGGCGCCGCGCTGGAATGGGGCTTCACCGCTGACCGGCGTTGAGGCTGGTGAGTTCGGTTCGGTAAACACAACGCGCACATCGCGCGGTGGAGCCGAGGCGTAAATTGCAAAGCGGGCGCCATAGCCTGCAGTCGGTGCAGCCGTGCGCTGCGCCAGATATTCAGTCGTTGGCTGATAGAAATGGAAGTCGTCCTTGTCCTCGCCGGATGGCGTTGTCTCTGTTGTGCGCAGCACGTCGAAATAGGCTTCAGGATTGGAGAAATTGTACGGGTTCTGGTCGGTGACTTCGTCATTCCAGAGATAGGTTTCCTCGGTCCAGGAGCGTAGCCAGAAGAGCTCATCGCCGAGTGTGCCCTGAACGTCCGTGTAAGGATTGCCTTCAATATCTACGCCCACGCGCGGCACTTCGCACTGGTCTTTAAAGCTGCTCGCTGCCGGGAAGACGCCGCGCGTATAGGTCGGCTGCGACTGAGTTGGCGTCGGTGTGGGCGTAGGGGTTGGTGTCGGAACAGGCACAGGCGCAACAGTTGTGCCGCCACCACCTCCGCCGCCGCTACACGCGGTCAGTAATCCTGCGAAAAGGGCGATCGTCAGAAGGGATGGCTTTAGGCCCGGGCGCATTTTGGAATGTCCTGTTCAACAATACTGTGAAACAGAAACGTTAGTGCGACGGACGCTCAAGTAAACCGGAATTGACTGTTCCCACTGAGATTTGATCACTCGGCAGGGGTGTATGACTGTAAAAGTTCAATCAGATAGCCGTCAGGGTCACGCGCGAACCCGATGATCGCGTTATGGATTTCAGGCACCCGTTCAGGCTCTTTCACGACCTGATAGCCCGCGTCCCGGATTGCTTTGGCCGTTTCCATCACATTGGCAAACTGGAAGACGAGCTTCACAGGCAGGCGGGTGACGTTGCGATCCTTGCCATCGGTGAAATTCATCAGGACGACTTTATGGTCTGCGCCCGGATATTGAAGAACTACCTCTTCCATATTCGGCAATGAAATGCGGTTCACTTCATCAAGCCCCAGAACATCGCGGTAAAAGGCGGTGGAGACTTCCAGATCACTGACAGCAATGCCCATCGCAAAGAGCCGCGATTGCATAAGTGTTTGTGTATCCGCCATGAAAGCCTCCCCTGAGTGTTCGTTATGGCTGAGTTGGCAGAATTTCGATTAGATATCCATCCGGATCACGGGCAAAACCGACAATTGCGCCACCTACCTCTGCGGAAGGTATTGGCTCGCGTACAATCTCATAACCAGCTGCACGGATATTGGCCGCCAGAGCGGCAGGGTCTGGAACGCGTAGCACGATCTTTACCGGCAGGTTGGTGACATTGCGCTCAATCCCGTCTGTGTATTCCATCAGCACAATCGCGCTGCCGCCATTTGGCGCGACGAGCACGATCTCATCCATGTGAGAGATCTCGAATGTCGCGATAGCGCGCATGCCCAGCGTGTCCTGATAGAACGCCATGCTGGTTTCAAGACTGGTGACGCCTATACCGACGGCTGAGACAGCCACGTCGACATTCGGTGTTGGAACCGGGTCGGCTTCCTGCGCTGTAGATGTGCATCCGACCGCCAGAAGCGCCGCCGTGATTAGACCCGTTTTTAGAATATATTTCATGATACCTCCCTATATTTAACTTAGCTTTATACGCTGTAGAGAAAACGACAAGACTTGACCGTCAGGGTATTTTCGCTTTCTGACTGCGGGATGGACCATCGCACTCGCCTTTATCTCATCACGCCTCCTGTCATTGCTGATCTTGGGGCGTTCGAAGCCGATCTTTTCAACGCACTCGATGCGGGCGATGTCGCCTGTCTGCAGGTGCGGCTGAAGGGTGCAGATGGGAAGACGGTCGACGTGGACGCGACCCGCCGGTTTGGCGAAAAGCTGATTGAGAAGGTTCAGGCGCGCGACGTTGCTGTCATCATCAATGATCGCGCAGATCTCGCTGCAGAGCTTGGCGCGGATGGCGTGCATATCGGCCAGTCCGACGGCACATTCAAAGACGCCAAGAAATGGGTGGGCGAGCACGGCATTGTTGGCGTGACCTGTCACGATAGCCGTCATCTTGCGATGGTCGCTGGCGAGCAGGGCGCAGATTATGTTGCCTTTGGTGCTTTCTACCCGACGGAGACAAAAGCGGCACCGACACAGGCCGAACCTGAACTCCTCACCTGGTGGCAGGAAATGATGGAGCTGCCTTGCGTGGCTATTGGCGGTATCACGCCAGCCAATGCAGAGCCTCTGGTTCAGGCGGGCGCTGATTTCCTCGCGGTCTCCGGTGGCGTCTGGAAACATGAAGCAGGTGCAGCCGCTGCGGTGGCAGACCTGAACGCGATCTTTGATCGGGTCGCTGGCGCTTAGAATGGCTGGCAATTGGTGGGAAACCGTTCCGCTCAAGGATATGAGCGAGGATCAGTGGGAAGCCCTCTGTGATGGCTGTGCGAAATGCTGCCTTGTAAAGCTCGAGGACGAGGACACCGGTGAGATCGCCTATACGCGTCTTCACTGCAAGCTGCTGGATGCTGAAACCTGCCGCTGTTCGAACTATGAGAACCGCAAACAGTTCGTTCCTGATTGCGTAAAGCTGACGCCGGATAATCTCGGCGCGCTGAAATGGATGCCGAAAACCTGCGCCTATCGTTTGATCCATGAAGGCAAATCACTCGAACACTGGCATCCGCTGATTTCGGGGGAGCAGAGCTCTGTCCACCGGCAGGATCATTCTATTATGGGGCGGACGGTCTCTGAAGATACGGTCTTTGAGGGTGACGAGTTCGACTGGATTGTCGACTGGGAAGGCAACGAGCCTTAGCGCCCCGCCGCGAAGCATTCAGGCCCCGCGCACCGGAATGTGACATTCGGCGGTTTGCGCGTGATGGGTGACGGGGCTAGCAGTACTCGCACCAGTTTATCAGGAGGGTGTGATGAAACTGATTGGCATGTCTGATTCCCCGTTTGTGCGCCGCGTCGCGATCAGCGCAAAACGCCTCGGGTTGTCTTTCGAGCATGAGCAGATTTCGGTGATGCGTCAGTTCGAGGCCTTCAGCGCTTACAACCCGCTGGTAAAAGCGCCGACACTGATCACCGATGACGGTACAGTGCTTATGGAATCGACGGTCATCCTTGAATATCTCGAAAAACTGGCAGGGCCGGACAAAACGCTCTTCCCCGAAACGCTGTCTGATTTTGTAAAAGGTCAGCGGGTTATTGGCCTTGCGCTTATCGCCTGCGAAAAGACGGTTCAGATCGTCTATGAGTACAATATGCGCCCCGCGGACAAGCTGCATCCGGACTGGCTGACGCGTGTTGAAACCCAGCTGGGGGAAGCGTATTCCGCGCTTGATAAAGAGCTTGAAGGGCTATCAGCGTTCCTCGGTGGAGACGAGCCAACCCAGGCAGATATTACAGCTGCCTGCGCGTGGGGCTTTACCAGACTGGTTTATCCAAACCTTGCAGACCTGACGACCTACCCGGCCATCGCTGCGCTCTCTAAGCGGGCGGAGGCGCTGCCGGAGTTCATCTCAACACCGCTCGTTTAAACAAAAAAGCCGCGAGCATGGCACGCGGCTTTTCCATCCTGATATTTGTGTCCGGTTGTCTCTAGAAGGACTTGGACAGACGCACGCCATAGAATTGAGGCGCACCAGAGATGAAGGTCGGAATACCGAACGCATCGCCGGTATTGCCAGCGTCAATCAGATACTCTTCGTCGAGCACATTCGACACATAAACCTCAAAGCCAAGCCCGTTATCCCAGTCGAGCTGGGCATTCAGGTTGAGCAGGCCGTAGCTGTCCTGACTGATCGCGGCGCGCTCTGTGTTGTCGAAATAGACTTCAGACTGCCATGTATAGCTCGGCACGATTTTAAGATCCGCAAAACCGAGATCGAAGAGCACACGGGCAGAAACCGATGCCGTCTGGTCTGGTGATAGGCGCAGAGAATTTCCGGCGAATGGTGCACCCGCCTCATCATCGAAACGGGCATGGTTGTAGCCATAGTTCGCAGTGAAGGCGAGCATGTCATTCACTGACCAGATTGCTTGCGCTTCAAAGCCGTTCGATGTTGCATCACCTGCGTTGATCGGTTCGATCAGGCCGGTCGTCGCATTCACCTGCGTGCTCTGGAAGTTTGAGTAATCATAGTTGAAGACAGAGGTTTCAACGCTGAGATTGCCGTTGAGGAACAGGCCTTTCAGGCCAAGCTCGAACGCGTCGACAATCTCTGCATCCAGTGTTGCAAAACCTGCGCTTGGAGCTGATGCTGAAGCCGTGATGACCTCAGGGCGGCGACCGCGTGCATAGTTTGCATAGATGTTGACGCTATCTGTCGCCGCATAGCTGGCTGCGACGCGATATGTGAAGTCATCAAACTCGTCAGAGGCAGAGATGAGGCCATTGGAATCCTGTACGAACAGGCCGCCAAAGGTCAGATTGCTCGGGCCGTTCAGAAGCTCGACGAGAAGACCGGACTCTTTCTCGTCGCGGGTCCAGCGTACGCCGCCGGTCACTTCCAGACGATCAGTCACGTCATAGCTGACATCTGCGAACAGATCGATGGACTGGGTCTCGCCGAAGTTGGTGAAGGCTTCATTGTGGATCGGCTTGAGCGGTACAATCAAAGTGCCGCCGCTTTGGGCGAACGCTGTAAGGTTGATTGCCGGAAGAGTGCTCACGTCTGGAACGGTTGGTGGCACGAGAAGGCCGCCGAGCAGAGCCTGAACAGCCCGTTCGTCGAATGTCAGTGGCACATATTGTGAGCCGGTTTCATCGAAATAGCTGATGCCGGCAAAGCCGCGAAGACGCTCGCCGCTATCATAGTTCACGCGGAATTCCTGAGAGAATTGCTCGCCCTGATAATCCTCGGCGAAGATGAGAAGGTCGAGGCCAAAACCGTCCGGATCGAACACTTCAACGCTGCTAATGTCGCGCCAGCCAGTCGTCGATGTCAGAGAGACAGTGTCGTTGATGTCCCATTCGCCGATCAGTGTGGCGCTGTTGACCACGCGGTTGAGGCCAAGTTCCTGACCATCAAGGAAGTTGCCGAAAGTGTTGAGATTTGCAGGCTCCCACGCATCCGTGCTGGCGCCCGGTGCTGGCTCGAATGCGCCGGACTTGAAGCTTGTGCCGGAAGGGTCATCACGCTGGTAGTTGTAGATAAAGTCGAAGGACAAATCCTCACGCGGCGTGAAGGAAAGCGATCCGCGGATGGCCGCCATATCCTGACTGTTAAAGTCTTCTTCGGCAGGGTTGAGGCTCTCTACATAGCCGTCACGCTCACGGAAGCGCGCTGCGAGACGCCCTGCAAGCAGGCCATCAATCAGCGGGCCTGTGATGAAGCCGTCAGCATAGCGTTCTTCAAGATTGCCCATGCCCACGGTGACTTCACCGGAGAATTCAAATTCAGGGCGGGCCTGAATAACGTTTACGCCGCCAATCAGAGCGCCGCGACCGAACAGGGTTGGCTGCGGGCCTTTGGCAACTTCGACACGTTCAATGTCGAACAGCTCGATCACGGAGCCGCGTGAGCGTGAAATAGAAACGCCATCCTGGAAGATCGCGATGCGGGGCTCGATATTGGCCTCGCCTGAGTCAGAGGTAATGCCGCGGATCACAAAGCCAGGGTTATTCGGGCTCTGCTCCTGAACTTCGAAACCCGGTACGAAACGCGCGATCTGGTCGAACTCGTCAAGGCCGAGATCATCAAGCACAGAGGCATCAATCGCGGTGACCGCAACCGGTACATCGCGCAGGCTTTCTTCACGCTTCTGGACGGTGACGTAGATCGTATTCGCAATAAGCGGCTGGTCGTTTACAGGAGCATCCTGCGCGAATGTCGGAAGGGACAGGGCGCCAAGCCCGATCAGCGATGCAGTACCAAAGAGGAAAGATTTCATGATGCACTCCGCAAGCATTGAAGTATTCGCGGGGAGCTAAGCGAGAGCTGCGAAGCTTTCGCGACAGTAATGTTTCATCTGAATGACAATTGGTGACGCGAGCGTCATTCCAATACGTTGTGGATTTTAGGGCACATTCGTCACGAGCGTTCTGCCCGGCCTTGACCTTTGCGGAACAAAACGAGAAACATTAAGTCACGATTCACCATTTCAGGCGCAGATACGACTTATGGGAACACCAGTCAGAATTCTCGGGATTGATCCCGGTCTGCGCCATACAGGATGGGGAATGATCCTCTCTGATGGCCCGCGTTTGTCATGGGTAGCGCATGGCGTTATCTCACCTGATCCGACTTTACCATTGGCCGAACGTCTCGCTGTGATTTTCAATGGCGTGAGCGAGCTTGTCTCTCTCTACCAACCGCATCTGGCGGGCGTTGAGGAAACGCTGGTGAATGCCGGTGCGCAGAGCGCGCTGAAACTGGGGCAGGCGAGGGGCGCCGCGATGACTGCGCTGGCCGTGTCGTCTGTTGAGGTGTCCGAGTTCGCGCCGCGCCGTATCAAACAGGCGATCGTGGGCACAGGTAAGGCCGACAAAGAACAGATCGCCTTTATGGTGCAGCGGCTCCTCCCGCGGGCGGGCGGTGTAAAGAATGATGCGGCGGATGCCCTCGCGACTGCAATCTGTGCGGCCCATTACCGGCCTGCACTGGTGCGAGGCGTGGCATGATTATCGGCTGGCTTAAAGGCGAAGTCCTCTCAACAGGCGCGGACACGCTTCTCATCAATGTGAACGGCGTTGGATATGTTACGCTGGCCGGTTCCTCGCTTCTGGCAAAGCTCGCGCCGGGGCGTGAGGCAGAGCTGCATGTTGAGACGCGCGTTACCGAAAACTCTATCCAGATGTTTGCCTTCGAAAGCGATGAGGCACGCGCATGGTTTGTCCGTCTTACGGATGTGCCGGGTGTGGGCGGCAAGGTTGCGCTCGCTGTGCTGGATGCGCTTGGGCCGAATGGCCTGATGGACGCTGTGACGCTCGGCGATGCTGCAAGCCTGACCCGCGCTAAAGGCGTTGGTAAAAAGGTCGCTGAACGTATTGTCGGTGAACTCTCTGGCAAGGCACCACCACTTGGCCGGTTTGGCACGCTGCCGGGCGCGGTCCATGCAGGCGATAAGAAAGCGCCCGTCTCCGCGCCAAGCGGTGCACGCGCCGAAGCGGTTTCCGCGCTCGTTAATCTCGGCTATCAGCAAGTAGATGCCGCGCGCGCTGTTGCGGCCGCCGCTGCGCAGGGCGCAAATGAAGACGATGTGTCTGCGCTCATCAAGGCAGGCCTGAAGGAGCTTTCTGCTTGAACGATGCTGAACGCCTTTCCAGCCCCGAGCTGCAAGCTGGTGAAGCGCTGGACAGGGCGCTGCGCCCGCAGACCTTTGACGACTATGTCGGTCAGAACCGCGCCAAGTCGAACCTCAAAGTCTATGTCGAGGCCGCCCGCAAGCGCGAAGAGGCGCTGGACCACGTTCTTCTGTTTGGTCCGCCAGGGCTTGGTAAAACAACGCTCGCGCAGATTCTTGCCAAAGAGCTTGGCGCGGGCTTCCGTTCCACCTCAGGCCCCGTCATCGCCAAGGCGGGCGACTTGGCAGCGATCCTGACCAATCTTGAGCCGAATGACGTGCTCTTCATTGACGAAATTCACCGTCTGCCAGCCGCCGTCGAGGAAATTCTCTATCCGGCGATGGAGGATTATGCGCTCGACATCATGATCGGCGAGGGGCCGGCGGCGCGTTCTGTGCGGCTTGATCTCGCGCCGTTCACGCTGGTTGGCGCGACAACACGGGCTGGCCTTCTGGCAACGCCTTTGCGTGATCGGTTTGGCATTCCGATGCGGCTTGAGTTTTATGAGCCGGAAGATCTGGCGCGTATCGTTCGCGCAGCTGCGGCCAAGCTGGACGTGACGATCACTGAAGACGGCGCGCTGGAAATTGCGAGCCGTGCACGTGGCACACCGCGTATCGCGCTGCGTCTTTTACGGCGTGTGCGCGACTTTGCAGACGCTGAAGGCTCTGCCATCACCAAAGAGGCGGCTGACCGCGCGCTAAAACGCCTTGAGATTGATCCTGACGGTCTGGATGCGCTCGACCGTCGTTATCTGCATGCGCTGGTGAAAACCTATGCTGGCGGGCCTGTGGGCGTTGATACGCTGGCGGCGGCGCTTTCAGAAGCGCGCGACGCGATTGAAGACGTGATCGAGCCTTATCTCATGCAGAAGGGCTTTGTGGCTCGCACCCCGCGTGGACGAACTGCTGCCCCTGGCGCGTATGAGCGCCTTGGCATTGCGCCACCGCTCGCAAAACCGGCTGGCGATTTGTTTGATTAACGCAGGAACCCGCGTAATTTCATGATGATGGAATAGGCGCATTCGAACACAAGCACTGCCAGAATGACGCCGCTGATGATCATATCCTGATCGGTCAGGGTTGGTGGCGGGTGGAAGTGGAATGTACCTGACAGCGCCGCGCCATAGCTGAACAAGGCGATCACAAACACTAATGTTGAGATGCGGCTTTTCAGGAGAAGCAGGAGAGAGCCTGCTACACTTAGCCAGATGCTGAGTGCCCAGGCGACCACAAACCATTGCGGAAGAGACTGGTAATAAGCGATCTGCTCTGCGGTGAAGGCTTCCATATACCAGTCCACATTGAGCTTGGTCATGGTGTAGTCAAAACCGCCAAAGGCGTTCCAGAGCAGTGTGATGATGCCGACCACCCAAAGGTGCCAAGGCGTTTTCTTTTTCTCAGACATGACAGCCCCCGCTCAATATCGTTAACACGACGATAGCCAGAGACTTGTATTTGTCACGTGAGTTCGCCTCTATGGCGATAACGCATCGGTCAAAGAATTTAATGTGCCGCCGATTGGTCAACGGACGGCCAATCCGCACGCAGAATGAGCGGTTCGTCCCTGCGGATGACGCTTTAACGCAGAACGCCTCGCTTGGTCATCGAGCTGGAATACCAGACCTCGAACAGAAGAACGGCTGTGATAACGCCCGTGAAAATATAATTGGCTGTCGTGACATCTGGCACAGTATTGAGCGCAAACGAGTAGATCGTTCCGAAAATGTATCCGACCAGCGAAATCGCGAACACCGGAAATGCCAGCTTGTTTCGCAAAAGAATGAGAATGGACCCAAGAACGCTTGTCCAGATACTGATCGCCCATATCGCGGTGAACCATGCCGGCAGGGCTTCGTAATAGGTCCTTTGCTCATCGGTATAGCCCGACATGTAGAATTCGGTGTTGAGTTGGGTGAAGATGTAATCCAGCCCGCCGCCTGCGAAATTCCAGATAAAGGTGATGATGCCCACCACCCAGATATGCCATGGTGTCTTTATGGTCTCAGTCATGAAAGCCCCCCTCTGATCGTCCCCGAGGAGGATAATAGCGGGGCTTGGAATTTTGTCACCTCGCCGTGCGTTTCTGTTCCATATGCCAGAGCGCGCCGAGCCAGCCGCCCTTCATCAAAGCGAGCAGGCCAAGCGCTGTACTCACCATGAAAACGAGAAGGAGCGGAAAAACGAGCATGGCATGCTCGCCAGCTTTAAGTGATGCCAGAAAGATTAGCGGGGCGTAGAATGGGCCAAGCGACAGCACTGTCAGCCAGGCCGGGCCGTCGGCTGCCATGTCGTGATTGAACGCCTCGCTGCAATGTGGGCATTCCGGCTTCAGCTTCAGATATCCGGCGAACAGCTTTCCCTCGCCGCAGGCGGGGCATTTACGGCGCAGACCGCGCGTGATCGGTGTCAGGGCGGAAGGCGCTGTCATTAGAGGCGGGAGCCGGTAAGTGTCACATCCGCATTTGACCAAATCTGGTCGAAGCGGGTCTGTAGTTCCGTTGCCTCTTCGGACCGTCCCTGAGCGCTCAACGCGCCAATCAAGCCGAAGGTCGACCATCCATTGCGTGGAAAGAGTTCCAGATCACGTCGATAGATAGCCTCGGCATCAGTAAACCTGCCTGCCGCCATAAAGGCTTCGCCAAGCGACTGGCGCGTTGGATAGTACCAGAAAGGGGGCTCCATATAGGGAAGTGTATCCTGCAGAGCGACGGCGCTTTCAAAGGCCGCAATGGCAATGTCTGTCTCTCCATTGGCCATGGCAATTTCGCCTTCCAGCAAATGGTCTGCGATATTGATCAGCAGGCTTGCCGGATAATCGACGCCATCGAGATAAAGGACGCGGTCATTGTCTTTGAGCGGCGCTAGCGCATCACGTTCTGCCTGAGCGGCTTGTGGGTCACCGGTGCGGGCGAGCGCTGTGCCGCGGGCATAGCGCCAGATGGCATTTGAGAAACCAAGATCAGCACGTGGCTGTGGTGTATCCAGCAGATAGTCCCAATGACCGAACTGAACACGCGTCAGCAGCGGTACCGTGTGGAATAGCTCCACTGTTGGGAATTGGTCGATGTCTTCGAGGCGCACAAAAGAGGCGACCTTTTCGCCTGACTCTATCGCTAACTCGCTCTGACCAGCCATGGAAGCAGCGGCCCAGAGAAAGTGGATGTTATGCGGGTAGTAAGCGGCAGGATAAAACCCCTGCGCATTGCAGGCGGCGATGTAAGCTTCGTCGACTTCCGCGGCCATGATGTTAACCCGCGCTGCATCATCATACCGGCCAATCCGCCAGTAAATGTGCGAAGGCATGTGGACGAGGTGTCCGGAAGCCGGAACCAGTGTCACCAGCCGGTCTGCTGCCGCTTCTGCGCGTCCCGGATTATCTGAGGCTTCAACGGCATGGATGTAGAGATGGATCGCTAGCGGGTGGTCGGGGCTACGCGCCAGCACGGTTTCCAGCGCCTCGATTGCCTGCTCAGCCTCTGGTCTCGGCGTGGAGCCGTCCGACCAGTAATCCCATGGCATGGTGTTCATCCACGCCTCGGCATACATCGCGGCGATATCATCATCGTCCGGATAACTGGCTTTAAGCTCGCCCATAGCCCGTGCGTATTGGATGTCTATTTGTGTGCGGTCATCAACCGGTTCTTCGGTGTAGCGGTTTGCGAGCGCGGCAATCATGTCCTGCTCGATCTGCGGTGCGTCAGGCGCAAGCTCCAGCGCGCGCTGGAGCGCGGCATAGGCGGCGATCTGCTCGGCCTCGGTCATCACCGGTTTGCCATTGGCGGTCACATTGATGTTGGGCCCTGTCGCAAGTGCCTCGCCCCAGAAACACATTGCGCAGTCCGGATCGAGAGCCTGCGCGGCGCGAAAAGAGCGGATCGCTTCGGCATGATTGAAACCAAAAGCCATGACCATGCCCTGATCGAAATAGCGCTGGACGTACGGATTGGAGGTGGAAATGGGGCGGGTATAGTCGCCCATGCCATCGAATAAAGGCGCGCCTGCCTGTTCGACAATAGCTGCCTCGGTCGGCTCCGCCGGTGTTGTCTGTGTGCAGGCGGGAATGATCAGAAGCGTTCCTGCTAAGGCGGTCGCCCGAAAAAGTGTGTTCATCATATCGTTTGCCCCTCCCGCCGAACCGGCGCGTTTCCTGCCTGATGGGAACATGACGGCTCTGGCCGGTCAATCAGCATGACAAGGCCCGGAAACCTTGCTACCGGCTTTGCATGACGACACTGCAGCTTGATGATCGCAATTTCGACGCCGATAAACAGCATTGGACGCCCGTGCGCGTTTATTACGAGGACACCGATTTCACCGGCCTTGTTTATCACGCCAATTATCTGAAATATTTCGAGCGCGGACGGTCGAACCATCTGCGTGATGCCGGCGTAACGCATAAGTCTCTTCTGGAGCGCGACGACCCTGCCGCTTTCACGATTGTGAAGGCCGATGTGGACTTTAAAAACGCCGCCCATGTGGAAGACGAGCTGATGGTGCGCACCCGCTATATGGGCGTGAAGGGCGCACGCATCTTCTTCGATCAGGCGGTGCTACGTGGTGAAACCCTGATCTGCGAGGCTAAGATTATCGCAGTGACCATCCATTCGGATGGACGCCCGCGCAGACCTATTCCGGAAATCGCAAAACTACTGCAAAGCTACGTCTATCAATCATAAAAATCATGAAATCGCAGTCACGTGCGTCGATTGTCTTGATTTTGCCAAGATGGTTGCCGACACAGTCTAGGCCCGCTTCTTTGCCGGGGTGACAAGCATAAGAAAGAGTTGGACGCGTCCATGGAAACTGAAGCACTACAGGCCGTAACCTCGCACAATTTCTCGCTTTATGAGTTGTTCCTCAGAGCGGACATTATCGTCAAAGGCGTTATGGGCCTTCTGGTTCTGCTTTCTATCTGGTCCTGGGCGATCATTTTCGAAAAGTTTGGCTCGATTGGCGGCGCGATTAGCCGAGCGAAAAAATTCGAAGGCGCGTTCTGGTCCGGTCAGCCGCTGGAAGATCTCGATGATAGCGTCATGTCCGACAAGAAAGAAGCGATGGCGCGTGTCTTTGTATCTGCCCGTCGCGAGTGGCAGGATGCACGGCGGGTTTCCAATTTCTCCGATAGTCAGAGCGCCGCGCTGGTAAACCGCGCAGAGCGCCTCATGCAGGCGGCAACCGACCGTGAAATGTCCCGTCTTGAAGGCGGGCTTGGCGTGCTGGCGACGATTGGGTCTGTCTCACCGTTCGTGGGTCTGTTCGGTACGGTCTGGGGTATTATGAACGCCTTCCGCGAGATTGCGGGCACGGGGTCTACTAACCTTGCTGTTGTTGCGCCGGGTATTGCTGAGGCTCTGTTTGCGACCGCGCTTGGCCTTGTTGCGGCTATTCCGGCCGTCACCTTCTACAACAAATTTGCCTCCCAGCTGGCTGGCTTCGGGGATCGCCTTGATACCTTCTCGCAGGAATTCATCGTGCGCCTGTCGCGCCGTCTTTACGAGCGCAGAGGCGAGGGCTGATCCATGGCCATGATGATGCAAGGCGGCGGAGGACGCAGAGGGCGTCGACGTCGCGGCCTGAATTCCGAGATCAACGTCACGCCATTTGTGGACGTAATGCTGGTTCTTCTGATCGTCTTCATGGTGACAGCGCCGCTGCTGGTCACGGGCATTGATGTGGCCCTGCCGAATGCGCAGGCGCGCCCACTGCCGCAAACGCAAGGCGAAGTGCTGGCTCTGACGATCACAGAAGAAGGCGTCATCTATCTGCAGGAAGAGGAAATCTCCATGCAGGAGCTGCGCCCGCGGCTCGCGGCGATTGTCTCTACCGGCTATTCCCAGCGCGTCTATGTGCGCGGTGACGGTGTCGTGCCGCTGGAGATTGTCGCGCAGGTGCTCGCAGCTATTCAGGCGGCCGGCTTCAACAGCGCGGCCATCGTGACAGATTCCAACGCAGGCTGAGCTGTATGAAATACGCGCTTCCTGTTTCCATTCTCGTACACGTCGCGATCGGCGCGTCCGGACTTTTCGTCTGGAGCACGGCGCCGCGTGAGGGTGTGGAAACATTCGTGGAAGTGCCGCTTGATATTGTGAATATCGCTGAGGAAACCAACATACGCGAAGTCCGTCGCCCCGAGCCTGAGACTCGGCCGGAACCTGAAGAGGAAGAAGAGCTGATCGACCAGGAAGGTGAAGACGAAGAGGATACGATTGTTCCGGCAGATACGGCGCTAGCACAGCCCGAGCCGGAAGAAATTGAAGACGTTCCGCCTCCGCCGCCTGAAGAGCCACCTGAAGAAGAGGCGCCGCCAGAGCCTGAGGAAGAAGCACCTGAACCGGTTCGCGAAGACCCGCCTGAAGCGCCGGTGACACGCGCGCCAGAACCAGAGCCGGAAAATGACGACCCGTTCGGTGACCTGATTGATGAAGTCGAAGAAACGCTCAATCAGGATGTAACAAGTGAGGCGCCAACACGGCGCAACCGGAACGCGTCAACGACGGAACTGGAAGATCAGGATCAGGAAGACCAGCGCGGCGCAGGTGCA
Source organism: Ponticaulis sp. (assembly GCF_029210165.1). Classification (NCBI taxonomy): domain Bacteria; kingdom Pseudomonadati; phylum Pseudomonadota; class Alphaproteobacteria; order Hyphomonadales; family Hyphomonadaceae; genus Ponticaulis; species Ponticaulis sp. The sequence continues at coordinate 545,480 of NZ_JARGNT010000001.1, read as the reverse complement.
CAGACCGGCAACACGGCTACGGTTGTCGATTTCATCGTATCCTACATCGAAGATCAGGATTGCTGGCGCTCTGTTTCCGACTTGCCGGACTGGCAGAACCTTGATGTGACGGTGTCCTTCCGCCTTGATGCTGAGGGTAACATCACGCGTTCGCCGCGCGTTACCGGCTCCTCGCGTCCGGTGAACTCAGATCGCTTTATACGGACGGCAGCTGACCGCGCCATTCGCGCGATACGGAACTGCGAGCCGTTTCCTATGAGCGAACAAAATTACGAATTCTGGCGTGATGAAGACATCGTGCTGACATTTAACGAAGACACATTCTGATTCCGATTGGAGGAACACACATGGCACTAAAGAGAATGATTTTGAGCCTTGGGGTGGCGCTCACGGTAAGCATGGGCCTCGGCGCGCCTGCAATGGCGCAGCTTGAAGGTGAAGTCACGCAGGCGTCCGCGCGTGAGTTCCGCGTCGCCCTGCCAGACTTTAACGCGAACACTCCGGAAGCTCAGGCGCTGGCAGATCAGATCACGGCAATCATGCGTAACGATCTGCGCTCGACTGGCCTGTTTGATCTTCTGACGCCGGATTCCTTCATCCAGCAGGATCTTTCAGTGCTTGTGCAGCCGCGCTTTGCCGACTGGCGCATTATCGACACTGAATCGCTCGGTATTGGTGAAGTCGAAATCATGGATGACGGGCGTATGCGCGTCGCCTTCCGTCTCTGGGATACAGCGCAGGAACAAGAGCACCTTCTCTCCGGTCGTCGTGGTCGCCAGTATGTGACGACATCCGAGAACCTACGCCGTGTTGCGCACGTTCTGGCCGATGACATCTACACAAGCCTCACCGGTGACGAAGGCTATTTCGACAGCCGCATCGTCTTCATTGCTGAATCCGGCCCACGTACAGCGCGTGTGAAACGCCTTGCAATTATGGATCAGGATGGCGCGAACGCTGAATTCCTGACTAACGGCCAACATACAGTTCTGACGCCGCGCTTTTCGCCGTCTGATCAGACGATCACTTACATGACGTATGAGCGCGGTCGTCCGCAGGTCTACCTCTTTGATATTGAGACAGGCCGTTCAGAAGCGCTGGGCCAGTTCCAGGGCATGACTTATGCGCCGCGTTTCTCGCCGGATGGTAACTCCGTCATCATGGCACAGGCCGATAACGGTAATTCCGACATCTACATCATGGATCTGAACAGCCGTCGCCGTACGCGCCTGACAGATCACCCTGCGATCGATACCTCACCAAGCATGTCTCCGGACGGGGATGAGATTGTCTTCACATCGGACCGTGGCGGCACTCCTCAGCTTTATGTCATGAACCGTGACGGCTCTATGCGCACCTGCCCGTCAGGTGGCCGCGATGTAGCTTGCCGTATCACATTCGGTAGCGGTCGTTACTCAACGCCGGTCTGGTCTCCACGCGGTGACCTGATCGCCTTCACACGTCAGGCAAACGGTCGTTTCTATATCGGCGTTATCGAGCCGGATGGTGAGGGCGAGCGCCTTCTGACAGAGGCTTATCTGGATGAAGGTCCGGCCTGGTCTCCAAATGGCCGTGTGATCATTTTCTTCCGTGAAGACCGCCCGGGCGCAAGCCCTGCGCTCTACACGGTCGACCTTACGGGTCGCAATTTGCGCCGCCTCAATACACCGGGTGATGCATCTGACCCGGCATGGTCTCCAACTCTCCGATAATTCATTGGGCAAATGAATTGGAATTTGTCACTCTGAAATCAGGACATTGGTCTCAGAGTTGACAAAATCCCAACTTAGAGACTGAGATACGCAAGAAGGTTGTGGAAGGGTCCCAAATGAAAAACAAAATGTTCAAGTTGGTTTCGGTCGCGGGCATAGCACTTGCACTGGGCGCATGTGCTTCAAATCCGCCAGTTGAGGAAGAAGTTGCGGTTACAACACCGCCGCCAGTGCGCGATACAACGCCGCCACCAGTGCGCGAAGTTATTGAGCCGCCGCGCGAAGTGGTTCAGGGCCCGCCTCCGGGCACGGTTCAGGATTTCATCGTCAATGTGGGTGAGCGCGTCTATTTCGACACAGACCGTTACAACCTCGACGCAGACGATATGTCTGTACTGAACCGTCAGGCAGCATGGCTGCAGGCTTATCCGACTGTCCGCATCATGGTTGCAGGCAATTGCGACGAGCGCGGCACACGTGAATATAACCTCGGCCTTGGGGAACGCCGTGCGAACTCTGTGAAAGATTACCTCGTTTCGCGCGGTATCTCTGCAGACCGTATCGAAACCATTTCTTACGGTAAAGAACGCCCGATCGACGGCCGCTCTACGCCGGAAGCATGGGAAGTGAACCGTAACTCTCACACGCAAATTGTGAGCGGTCAGGTCGGTTAAATCCCGGCACTGCTATTAAAAACAGAAAAAGCAGGGCTGCCTCATTTCAGCCCTGCTTTTTTGTGTATGAGTTGAGCCATGAAACACGCACGTCATTCCGTTCTCGCAGCACTGGGACTGGTGCTCCTTTCCGCTCCTGCCATGGCGCAATCCAATGCGCCTATCCGTTTCGGTGATGGCAGTTCTTCCTATCAGACGCAGCAGGATATGCAGGATCAGTTATCCCGCCAGAGCGCGCGGGTGGTGGATCTGGAAGCTGAAATCTCCCGCCTCACAGGGCGTATCGAGCAGCTTGAATATCGCCTGTCTGAAAGTGAAGATGCTCGCGAGCAGTTGCAGGAAGATTTCCGTAGCCTGAACGAACGGATTGATACGATCAATGCGCGCCTCGCTGCTGGGGCCAGCTCCGTTAACTCAGGGCAGGTGACGACTGGCCAGCCGCGTCCATCCTTCCAGCAGGTTGCGCCGGAAGTTCCAACAGGGCCACGTAACATCCAGACGCGTGACGGAAGTGTCCGCTACACCCAGCCTGGACGCCCTGAAACGGCTGTTCCGAACACATCGCCTGATGGTCAGTCTGCTCTCTCTGGTGGCCGCGCCCCAACCGGTGCGTCTGAAACATCATCCTTCACACGCGGTCCGGATGGACGCCTGCCAGAAGGTAGTCTCGGTACTCTGCCAGCAAGTCAGCTTCCGGGTGAAGCGGGCGCGCTCTATGAACTTGGTCGCAACCGTCTTCTGAACTTTGACTATACAGGTGCCGAGCAGGCATTCCGCGCCTTTCTCGACGAGTTCGGCGATGACCCGCAGGCTGGCGAAGTCCATTACTGGCTTGGCGAAGTCCTTTATCAGGAAGGTGACTATGAAGGCTCTGCGCGCTTCCTCACTTCTTTCGTGCGTGACTTCCCTGAAGACCCGCGCCGCGCGGATGGTGTGGTGAAGCTCGCCCGCGCGCTGGTTGAGGTCGGCGATACGAACCGCGCCTGCCAGTTCCTATCGCGCATCGACCAGATTGGTGATGTGTCAGCACGGACAATGCAGGCGGCTAATGTGCAGGAACAACTTGCCGGCTGTAACTGAACGATCTGACGTGACAGGCCGGTCTGTTATTGAGCGGCTCTCACGGTTTGTCTCTTTCTATGAAGACGAATTAAGCGGCGGGCTATTGCTCGCCGTTTCCGGTGGCAGTGACTCGCTGGCGCTGCTCCATGCATTTAACCGTCTGCCAGTTGCCATCAAGCCCGTCATCCGGGTTGCAACGGTCGATCATGGGCTGCGGCCTGAAGCGCTAGCCGAGGCGGAAATGGTCGGCGATGTGTGCAAGCGGCTCGGGCTTCATCATGACATTCTGACCCTTGCTTGGGACGACGCGGCAAGCGTCTCGCAGGCGCAGGCAAGGCGAGCGAGATATGCGGCGCTGGCAGCTCATGCCCGTGCACACGGGCTGACCGCGATTGCTACAGGTCACACCTATGATGATCAGTTGGAAACGGTGTTCATTCGTGAAGGTGCAGGCTCTGGTCTCTATGGCCTTGCGGGCATGGCAGATGTCGCGCCATTGCCTATCTGGCATGAAGGGTATGACCTCTCCCTGGTGCGCCCGCTTCTGACGGTAGGGCGACATGATTTGCGTGAGCTTCTGAAGGGTTTGGGCGCAGAATGGGTGGAAGACCCGTCTAATACCAATACTGCGTTTGAACGCGTACGGGTGCGCAATCTGCTTAGAGACAACCCGGATGAGGTCAAACGGCTGGAAGGCGTGCTCGGTCACGCGATCTCTCAACGCATACGCGATGCCGACCAGATGACGGGCTGGGCGGCGCGACACGTCAATTTTCTCGTCGGCGGTGTAGCCGAATTTGACGTGCCTGCTTTTTTGGAACTGGAGCCAGCGCTGCGCCTACGATTTCTGATGGCGCTTCTGACCGCTGTTGGCGGGAAAGAGGCTTTGCCGCGTAAGGAAAAAGCCGAGGCACTGATTGATCTGTCTGGCTGTGCAGCCGGGCGTACGCTGCATGGATGCCGTCTGCAGGTGCGCGATGGTGTTTGTCTCGTCGCGCCGGAACCTGCTCCGCTCGCAGACGTTCTGGAACTCGAACCTCAAAGCTCTGAAGTCTGGAAAGGGCGAACCCTGCTAACGCGAACCGACAATTGCGCCGGGCCATCATTGGTTGCCTCATGGGAGACGCGAGAAGTTCCGCGTTCGCTTGATAGGGGAAGTCTGCCGCGCTACGATATCAGACATAGTCTGCCGGTCATTCTGAATGATGCCGGTGAGGTAACTGAAGTCCCCCATTTGCAAGATGGCGCGTCAGTCTGCCCAAGAGACCTTTCGCAGGCGCGCTTTTATAAGCTTTTGCAGTTCAAAGCGCAGTTTTTTGCGACTGAATCTCGCCATAGGGAGTCGTTTTCCTGATATTCCTTACCTATGTTATACAAAGTAACGTTTTTGAAGAAGAAAGCCTGAACACATGAACATGCGCAATATCGCCCTCTGGGCTGTCATTGCTGCCCTTCTGATCGCACTCTTTTCGTATCTGCAGCCGACAGATACAGCAGAGCGCGGCACCCAGATCAGCTATTCTGAACTCCTTGAGCGCGCCCGCAATGGCGAAGTGCGCAGCGTGGATGTGGATGGCTACACCGTTCATGGCGTCACAATCACCGATCAACGTTTCACGACTCGCGCCTACTCGCAGGATCACCTCGTCGAGCAGATGGACGCTGCGGGCGTGAACATTTCCTACGAAGAGCCAGGCGGCGGCTTCAATATCTGGGATCTGGTCGGTTCTATTCTTCCGTTGATCATCATCGTTGGCCTCTGGTTCTTCCTCATGCGTCAGATGCAGGGCGGCGGCGGTCGCGGTGCTATGAGCTTTGGCAAATCCAAGGCACGTCTTCTGACCGAGCGTCATGGCCGTGTGACATTTGACGATGTGGCAGGCATTGATGAAGCGAAAGAAGAGCTTCAGGAGATTGTTGAATTCCTGAAAGACCCTTCCAAGTTCCAGCGCCTTGGCGGTAAAATTCCTAAAGGTGCGCTGCTTGTTGGCCCCCCGGGTACAGGTAAAACTCTGACAGCGCGCGCTGTTGCGGGTGAAGCGAACGTTCCGTTCTTCACGATTTCCGGTTCGGACTTCGTTGAAATGTTTGTGGGCGTTGGCGCAAGCCGTGTCCGCGACATGTTCGAGCAGGCGAAGAAAAACGCACCATGCATCATCTTCATCGACGAGATTGACGCTGTCGGTCGTTCGCGCGGCGCCGGTATTGGCGGCGGCAATGACGAGCGTGAGCAAACGCTGAACCAGCTGCTCGTTGAGATGGACGGTTTTGAAGCCAATGAAGGCATTATCATCATCGCGGCGACCAACCGCCCTGACGTTCTTGACCCTGCGCTTCTGCGCCCGGGCCGTTTCGACCGTCAGATCACTGTTGGTAATCCGGACATTATCGGCCGTGAGAAAATCCTCAAAGTCCACATGCGCAACGTTCCGACGGCGAAAGACGTCAATGCGAAGGTTATCGCGCGCGGTACGCCGGGCTTCTCGGGTGCAGATATCGCAAACCTTGTTAATGAGGCAGCGCTGCTGGCGGCACGCCGCGGCAAGCGTATGGTATCCATGAAGGAGTTCGAGGACGCGAAAGACAAGGTCATGATGGGCCCTGAGCGCCGCTCAATGGTCATGTCTGACAAGGAAAAGCGTCTCACAGCTTATCACGAAGCAGGTCACGCGATTGTTGGTCTTAAAATGCCGGCAACGGACCCTGTCCACAAAGCGACGATCATTCCACGTGGCCGTGCGCTGGGCATGGTTATGCAGCTTCCGACAGACGACAAGCTGTCTCAGACCCGTCAGGAAATGACATCACGTCTGGCTGTTCTCATGGGTGGCCGTGTGGCTGAAGAGATCGCGTTCGGCGAAGAGAACGTCACGTCTGGTGCCTCTTCTGATATCAAAATGGCGACCCGTATTGCCCGTGCAATGGTGACCCAGTTTGGCCTCTCTGACGAAGTTGGCCCGGTCGATTATGGCGAGAGCGATGACCCTTATCGCCCGACTCAGATTTCGCAGGATACCTCCAAGAAGATTGAAGAGCAGGTTCGTCATCTCGTTCAGACGGGTATGGATGAAGCCCGCCGTATCATGACCGACTACAAAGATGATTGGGTCGCGATTGCTGAAGGTCTTCTCGAATACGAGACGCTCACCGGCGATGAGATCAATGATCTGCTCAACGGTAAGAAGCCTGAACGTCCTGAGGACGAAGATGACATGCCAGGCCCGTCTTCTGCGGTACCAATCACCGGTTCGCGCAAGAAGAAAGACGGTGATGGCGGTGTCGGCGACGGCTCACCTGAACCGGCATAAATTTTACAAAAGCCCGGCTCGATGCCGGGCTTTTTTATGGAGCGAGCGGCATGTGGCGCGACGAGTTCATCCCTGACAAACTGTATAAGAAAAACGGCACGACCCATGCGATGATGTGGGTGATTGCGCCGGTATTCTGGGCGCTGGTTGGTGTTCTTGTGTGTGTCGGCGTGGAGTTTTTCATGGGCACAGAGGCGCTCAGCTTCGGCGCGTGGAGCGCGATGTATTCATACGCGGTGATCGTGGCGCTGTTTGCTGTGCTCGGGTCTGTCTTCTTTATTGGCCGGCGGATCGCTTTGGCGGCTTATAACTGGATCACGTTCTATCTGGAATGAGCTCCAGATCCGGGGGGGCCTTCACAGCTCATAAAAAAGCCCGGCATTGAGCCGGGCTTTTCAGTTTTCATGGTGCGCTGCGCTTATGGATTGCGCTCGATCACGAAGACCTCGCCGTCATAGTCGACGACATAGAGGTTGCCGCTTTCGTCCAGACCGAAGCTCGACACGTTGTCGACGGTGCCAACATCCGGCGTGAAAATGCCATTGTCATTCCGGAAGTCAGCGAGACCTAGCGTCTGGCCATCATTGATCTCATCAAGGCCGATGGACCAGATATTGCCAGACGTGAAATCGCCGAAGACATAGCGACCGATCAGGTCATCAACTGGTCCGCGATAGACAAAACCGCCGGTTACCGAGGTACCAGGTGCTGACGGATCAGCGTGGGTGTATTCAGCAATTGGTGGCGTGAGTGTCGCGGTCGTCGTGCCTCGGAAATCAGCTGTACCTTCCTTGATCGGCCAGCCGAAATTGATCGGGTCACTGGAAGATGATGTCGCGCTAAGGTCGACGCGGCTGATCTCTTCTACGGCGTCCTGACCGACATCACCGAGATAGAGGAAGCCAGTCGTGTCATCTACACTGCTACGGTAAGGGTTGCGCAGGCCAACAGCCCAGATTTCAGGCGCGCCGCCACCAGAAGCGAACGGGTTATCAGACGGGATCGCATAGTCGCGCAGATCGTCAGCCGGGAAGTCATCGCCTGTTACATCAATACGGAGCACCTTGCCGAGAAGCTCGTTCACATCCTGAGCGCGATCACCCGGATCACCAGCAGAGCCGCCATCGCCGAGCGGAATGAGCAGGTAGCCGTTTGAATCGAAGCTGATAGAGCCACCATTATGATTGGCGAAAGGCTGCGGGACGGTCAGGATAACATCCATCGTGGCCGGGTCGGCCTGCGTGTCTGAGCCTGTCACCATTTGATAGCTGCGGATTTCAGTATCGCCCGATGTATTCGTTACGTTGAGGTAGAAGGTGCGGTCGTTTTCAAAGTCCGGTGAAAAAGCGAGGCCCAGAAGACCGCCTTCGCCCGCGGTGCTGATGTTCGCGCTTGTGTCGAGGAAGTTCACGGTTTCTACAGCGCCGGTAGATGGCGTGACGACACGGATTTCGCCTGACTTCTGGAGGACGGCCACCTGATCCGTGCCCGGAATACCCGCCAGGAAGAGAGGTTGGTTCAGACCGCTGACAACACGGCGTGTTTCGGCCGTTTCTGCAACATCGGTCACATTGATCAGGATTGGCGTCGTGTCCTGACCGCCGCGACCATCAATGGCGCGGATTGAAATCAGATACGTGTTATTGCCGGTGGCATCGTCGGGAAACTCGAAGTTTGGCGGTGAGCGGAAGCTCAACTCGCCGGTCGCGCCGTTGAACTCGAACTGCGTCGAATCATCATCGAACAGCAGAATGTATGAAACGGGATCGCCATCCGGATCGTTCGCGGTGGCTGTGTAAATCGTGCCCATAGAATTCTCTGGCACGTCGACTGAGGTTGCAGATGTAATCACCGGAGGAGAGTTAGGCGGGATGCCGCCGCCAGAATTGCTTCCGCCGCCACCTCCGCTACATGCTGCCAACCCGACGGTTGCTGCAAGCGTGGTGAAATTCAACAAGGCGTTCCGCATATGATGTCTCCCAGACAAGGTGAATTTTTTGAAAGCTTAGCTTTCAATGTCTGAAACGTGTAGGGGTTCCAGCCGACACAAAGTCGTGACCGGCCATGATTGCATAACCAGACTTTGCGTCTCATCCTGATTATGTCATCTCACTATGATAGACTATGGGTGCGAACCACGTGACAGAAGCTAAACCGGCAAAAACTCCCGCGCGTATTTTATCGATCGCAGGATCTGATTCCGGCGGTGGGGCAGGTATTCAGGCGGACATTAAAGCCATCGCTATGAATGGCGGTTTCGCGATGACGGCAGTCACCGCAATAACGGTTCAGAACACCCAGGGCGTGTACGGCGTCATTCCTGTTCCGCAGGATGCCATTGCCGGTCAGATCAAAGTGACGCTGTCTGACATCGGCGCTGATGTGATCAAAACAGGCATGCTGGGTGATAGAAAAACAATCGAGACCGTGTCGGGTATTCTGAATGATTTTGCGGCCGAAACACCTCGCGTGATTGATCCTGTTATGGTGGCAACGTCTGGCGACAGATTGCTGGCATCTGATGCTGTTGACGTGCTGAAAAACCTGCTGGTTCCGGGCGCATTCCTCCTGACGCCCAATGCACCGGAAGCTGAAATCCTGTCAGGTAAAGCCGTTGAAAGCGTGGACGGTCAACGCCGCGCAGCGGAACGTATGCTGGAATCGGGTGCCAAGGCTGTGCTCGTCAAAGGCGGGCATGTCGGCGGGGATGTCATCGTCGATGTGCTGCAGACAGAATATGACGAGTTCTTTTTCGAAAGTCCGCGCATTGAAACGACCAGCACGCATGGAACGGGATGCACGCTCGCCTCCGCGATCGCCACCCATATTGGTCTCGGCAAAGCGCTTCCGGATGCGGTCTCTGCGGGGCGTGATTATCTCTTGAAAGCCATTGAAAGCGCGAAGCCGCTCGGGCAGGGGCATGGACCGGTCAATCATGGCTGGCCGCTGGACGAAGAGCGCTAAGCCATGCGTCGCTATAAGCTGATGGCGGACTATGAAGCCTGGCCGATCTGGGAAACGTCAGGCGGGCAGTACTGCAATGTCGATCCAGCGGTTCTGGGGCTGTCAGAAACGCTGGTGAAGCGGATTGAAGACTGGGCCGACGCGTATTCCGCCACTTATAATCAGACCGATCCATCCCAATCAGGATTTGAAACACCGGAGGCGCAGAGCCGGTTCGAACATGAAGGGCTAGCCATCTGGTGGGCGCTTCAGGCGGTACTGCCCGAGGCCGAAATCAGTTATTTCTCTGAGAGCTTTCAGCGGCTCTATGGCCCGAAATAGTCTTAGAAGCGGCGCACCAGATACACACCGGCAATGAGAAATCCGACGCCCAGCAGGCGTAGCGGTGTAGCGGGACGCACCGTCTGGCCAAAAGCGCCGAACTGATCGTAAAGTACCGCCGCCAGAAGCTGGCCCGCTATGACGGCGCTCACCCATGCGGCGACACCGATACGCGGCACGGCAAGCGCCGAGCTTGTAACCATTACCGCGCCAAGCGCGCCGCCAATCCAGGCCCACCATGGCAGTGACGACACGGCGTTAGAAAACGCGAACCGGTTTCCCATTAGCGTGTTTACAATGACCAGACAGGTGAGCCCGACGCAGAAGGAAACCGTAGCGGCCTGAACCGGCCCGCCAATGGCCGCGCTCAACCGACCATTTATCGCGCCTTGAGCGGCGATCATCATACCCGAGGCGAGCCCGAGGCCGATGAGAAGATTTGCCCAATGCATATAGACACCTTTGTTTGCTGCGGCTGACCTTAGAATTTCTGATCGAGATCGCAGAATTGAATTCTGGTAAAATCAGAAAGCCGGTCTAATCATTGTGAGAGAAGGTACATCCTGAAAGGATCAAATCCATGGCTGAATATCCTATTTTTCAGATTGATGCGTTTGCGGCCCGCGCGCTGATGGGAAACCCTGCCTGCGTCATGCCGATGGATGCCTACCCTGATGATGAAGTGCTTCAGGCGATTGCAGCTGAAAACAACGTACCTGAAACGGCTTTCATCGTGCCGGTTGAGGGTAATCGCTGGAAGCTGCGCTGGTTTACGCCAACTGTAGAAGTGCCGCTGTGCGGCCATGCAACGCTCGCGTCAGCGCATGCTTTGTTTGATCATATGGACTTTGACGGGTCGAAGATCATTTTCGAAACGCGTAAATCCGGAGAGCTGATCGTTCAGAAAACGGAAGTCGGCTATCTGATGGATTTTCCTGCACCGCCAATCAGTAAAACTGAAATTACCGAAGATATTGTAGAGGCGCTGGGCGCGCTCCCTGTCGCAGCCTGGTCTGGATCATTCTTTGCGGCCGAGTTTGCCAGCGTCGAAGAGGTTCTGGCGCTGAAGCCGGACCTCTCCAAACTGGCTGCGCTGAGCGGCGAAGGCAGATGGGAGCGGGGCAATTTCGGCTGTTTCGCAGATGGCGGCGAAGACGTTGATGTGACCTCCCGCTTCTTTGCCCCGGGTTCCGGAATTGATGAAGACCCTGCCACAGGCAGCTGGCACTGCATGCTGACAGCCGTGATGGCCGAGCGAGCAGACAAATCGACCTTCCGATGCTTTCAGGCATATCCGGGACGAGGCGCCCGCATTGATACCCGCCTTGATGGAGACCGGGTGCTTCTTGCAGGGCAGGCGGTGACAATCATCGAGGGCATCTTCAAACTCTGATCCGTGCTAGGGTGCAGGTCAGGGAGGCTCTGAAATGATGAGAAGTATCTTCACTCTGCTGATCGCAGCATGCGGCGCATATCTGTTGTATCAGGCTGGCGTATACATCAATTTCATCATGGCGCGCCGCCCTGACGGGTTGGAAAGCCTGACATCTGACATTCCGTTTCTCCTGCGTTTTGTGGGCACTCTGCTACTCCTGTTGGGGGCATTGATCGGGCTGGCAGGAAAGCGCTGGGTCTCACGTATCATGGTGACACTTGGAACGCTGTGTTTCTTACTGCTCACGGGCGCGATTATCGCCGTCGGCGGAGACGTGTCTCTATGGCTGGATGAAGCGATCTGGTCTGGCGTTCTGCTTGTCCTGACGGCGGGCATTTATAAGTTTCGATAAAACCGGAATAAACCTGCCCGTTCAGCTCTTCTAATACCTCTTGGTCATTGACCTGTAGTCCTAGGGGAGTAGGAGAGGGGTAAGTAGAAATCCAAGCCAGCGAGTCTGAATAATATGTCTGAAACTTATGACGTCGTTATTATCGGGGGCGGCCCCGGCGGTTACAACTGCGCAATCCGTTGCGGTCAGCTTGGACTGAAAACTGCAATTATCGAAATGCGCGACACGCTGGGCGGTACCTGCCTGAATGTTGGCTGTATTCCTTCCAAAGCGCTTCTGCACGCGTCTGAGTTTTACGCGGCTGCGAAGAACGACTTTGAAGGCATGGGTATTGAAGTGTCCGGCCTCGCTGTGAACCTTGAAAAAATGATGGCTCAGAAGGATGAGGCTGTGAAAGGCCTTACCGAGGGCGTCGCTTTCCTCATGAAGAAGAACAAGGTCAAGCATTACGCTGGCAAGGGTAAGATTGTCGGCAAAGGTGAAGTCGAGATCGAGCTGAACGCTGGCGGCACTGAGAAAGTCGGCGCGAAGAACATTGTCATCGCGACGGGCTCTGAGCCTGCAAGTCTGCCAGGCATCGAGATTGACGAAGAGCGCATCGTCACGAACACCGGCGCGCTTTCCCTGAAAGAAATTCCGAAAAAGCTGACCCTGATCGGAGCTGGCGTTATCGGTCTTGAGATGGGGTCTGTCTGGTCACGTCTCGGTTCTGAAGTGACTGTGATCGAATTCCTCGACCACATCATGCCGGGTGCTGACGCGGAAATCTCCAAACAATCTAAGCGCATCTTTGAAAAGCAGGGTCTCAAATTCCGCATGGGCACGAAAGTGACCGGTATTGAGAAGCTGAAGACAAAGCTGAAAGTCTCAGTCGAGCCTGCAAAAGGCGGCGATGAGGAGCACCTTGATGCGGACGTCGTGATTATGGCGATCGGCCGTAAGCCGTACACTGAAGGTCTTGGCCTCGAAACAATCGGTGTTGGTGTGAACCAGCGCGGCGTGATCGATACGACCGATCACTTCAAGACAAATGTTGAAGGCGTCTGGGCGATTGGTGACTGTGTGGCTGGCCCGATGCTGGCGCACAAAGCCGAAGATGATGGCGCTGCCGTTGCTGAGTTGATCGCAGGTAAAGCAGGTCACGTTGATTATGATCTCGTGCCGAGCGTCGTTTACACAAGCCCTGAGATTGCATGGGTCGGCAAGAATGAGCAGCAGCTCAAAGATGCTGGGATCAAGTACAAAACAGGTAAGTTCCCATTCATGGCGAACTCCCGCGCGCGCTGTAACCACGAAACCGAGGGTTTTGTGAAAATCCTCGCAGACGCGACAACTGACGAAATTCTCGGTGTTCACATGCTGGGCGTCGGCGTTGGTGAACTGATCGGCGAGATCTGTGTCGCGATGGAATTCAAAGCGTCTTCTGAAGACGTTGCGCGCACCTGTCATGCTCACCCGACTCTGTCTGAGGGGATCCGTCAGGCGGCGATGGGCGTCGAAGGTTGGACGATGCAGATGTAATCTGCAGCAATATTATGCCTGAGAATGCCTTCCCTGTGATCAGGGGAGGCATTTTTTTTGTGCGATACATCGCCCGATCACGAAGAAATCAAATTATCGAGTGCTAATCCGGGGCGCAGCGCCAATAGTCATTTTGCCGGTATTTCAGGCCACTGACGGTTTGAAGATTTGGGTGAGTAAAGGCATGGCAATGGTGTCGGGCGATAGCGTTATGTCAGAATCAGTTGTGATCGTGTCCTTTGGGGCGGGGCATTTTGATGTCTTCTCCAAAGCGTTTGCGGACAGCGCGTTTTCGATCATATACCGCGATGCCTTTTTGAAAGGCCATTTCTCAGGCTTCTCTGAGGACACGCTTCTCATCATTGATTGTGATGTGATCGATGATGAAATGCTCTCGCAGATTTCCGCTCTGCAAGCGCGGTCTCCGTGTCCTGTTCTCATCTTCTCAGCATCGGGTGAGGCGGCAGATGCCCAGAAAGCCCTGCGTGCTGGCGCAAGCTCCTGTGTGATTGACGGGATGCAGCCTCACCGCATTGGCACCCTCGCTGCGATTGCACGTGAACGCTTCCTACAGTCTCGCAAGCTGCAGGTCGAGCTGGCTGAAACCAAAGGTACGCTTGAGGCGCGCAAAGTCATTGATCGCGCCAAGGGCGTCATGATGGAACAGCGCGGCTTAAAAGAATCAGAGGCGTATGATCTCCTCAGAAAAACCGCGATGAAGCAAAGCAAGACAATGCGAGAAGTTGCAGAAAGCTATCTTGCACTATCTGGGTTGCTCGACTGACAGGGCCGTCTCTGCTGCGCCTGCTCATTAAATGACCGTTAAATTATCGCACTGCATCAAAAGAATGCAGCAATACATCCCTCCCCAAAGCAAAAATGCATGACAGTTTACAGCGTCTTGTTTCGCTGGTGGGCTAGGCTTGTGAAATGAAATCTCGGGCGGCGTCCAATGGGGGGTGCTATCTTCGACCCGGGATTTCCTTACATCGCAGCCCAAGGGCCGGGCAGCACTTTTTCAGCAAATGTTTAGTTCGCCAGAACTCTGGTCGGAAACGTAACTCGTGTGTGGAGTCGCGTGTCCTCCAGGCTGGCTATCTGACTGGGGAAATAAGTTATGGGTCAACGCAAAAATAAATTCCTGATGACGTCCGTCATCGCCATGGCGATGGGAGCAGCACTATTCGCGCCTGCATCCTTCGCGCAGGAAGATGAGGAAGCGGTTCAGGAAAACGTCATTGTAACGGGTGTTCGTGGTCAGCCGCGTACGGTTACAGATTCGCCGGTTCCGGTTGATGTTCTCAGCTCCGAGGAACTCGAAAACGTTCCATTCACGGACGCCAACGACATTATCCGTACTCTGGTTCCATCCTACTCTCTGTCCCGGCAGCCGATCTCGGATGGTGGTACGTTCATTCGTCCGGCGCAGCTTCGCGGCATGCCGACAGACAAAACCCTCGTTCTTGTAAACGGTCACCGTCGCCACCGCGCGGCGCTGGTTCAGATCGGTGGTTCTGGTACACAAGGTCCGGACATCGCGACAATTCCAGCGATCGCTCTGGCAAACGTACAGGTTCTTCGTGACGGCGCTGCCGCGCTCTATGGTTCTGACGCGATTGCGGGCGTTATCAACTTCATCCTGAAAGATGACGCAGAAGGCGCTACGATCACCGCCGAAACCGGACAATACTATGAAGGCGACGGCTTCCAGTTCGTAGCCGCTGCAAACCTCGGTGTTCCACTCGGTGAAAACGGCTTTGCCAACTTCTCTATCGAGCGCTCTACATCCGACGCGACTTCGCGTGGTGCAGAATACTGTCAATCATGGGCTTGTGTTGACCCGAACGATCCAAGCTTTGGCGGGTTTGATACAACAATCGCAGGGTATGATCCGGCAACGTTCCTTGCAGGTCTTCCAGACGCGAATATCGGTTTTGGTGACGTCGTGCAGCCATGGGGCCAGCCAAGCTCTGAAGCGCTTCGTGGTTTTGTGAATGCAGGCTATGACCTCAGCCCGACAACATCGCTCTACGGTTTCGCAAACTATTCAAAGAGTGAGGCTGACGGTTCGTTCTTCTATCGTTATCCGGGCAATGGCACGATTGAGAATCTCCGTCTTCAAGACGGTTCCCTCTGGAGCCCGCTCTTCTTCTTCCCGGGCGGCTTCACGCCGCGCTTCTTCGGTGAAGTAATCGACTATTCTGGCGTTGGTGGCATTCAGGGTGAGTTTTCTGAAGGCTTCACATACGACCTGAGCGCACGCTTCGGTCACAACGAGGTCCAGTATACGCTCGCAAACACTGTGAACCCGTCACTTGGCAACATGTCTCCGACACGTTTCAATCCGGGCGATCTGATCAACGAAGAATTCCAGCTTCAGGCTGACTTCGCGTACGACATTGAACTTGCATCCATGGCAAGCCCGCTCACATTTGCGTTCGGTGCGAGCTATATGGACGAATCTTACGAGCTTGTAGGTGGTGATCCCGCATCTTACGCCACCGGTCCGTACGCCACACCAGACCCTTGGGATCTGTGTTCTCCTGCATACACGCCAACTGCGGCGGGTGCAGGTGTCGTTGGCCTTGATTGTGCCAACTACACGACGGCTGACAGCGACAATGATGGTATTGAGGATGACGGCATCCCTGGTCTCGACCCTGTTTATCAGGTTGTAGGCGTCGGCTCTAACGGCTTCCCGGGTTATTCTCCGGCGTTCTCTGGCGAGTACACGCGTGATTCCTATGCGATCTACGTTGACCTTTCCGGTGACGTCACAGACCGTCTCTTCCTGCAAGGTGCACTTCGTTTTGAAGACTATTCCGACTTCGACTCAGAGCTTGTCTGGAAAGTTGCCGGTCAGTTCGATCTGACGGAAAATATGGGCCTTCGTGGTTCTGTTGGTACAGGCTTCCGCGCCCCGACACCGGGTCAGCAAGGTACAACCAACGTGTCTACACGTCTGCCTAACGGCTTCCCGGTTGCAACAGGTCTCTTCCCTGCAGGTGGTCCGATCGCTCAGGCGCTTGGTGCTTCACCGCTCGGTCCTGAAAAATCTACCAACTATTCATTTGGTTGGACAGGTGGTTTTGGCGACGTCTCTCTGACAGTCGACTATTACCGCATTGAACTGGAAGACCGCGTGAACGCGATCTCTACTCAGGACGTTTCTAACGATCCGGGCGCGGGTCAGGCTTATCAGAACTATCTCGCACTCGCTGGTGCAGGTGTTGCTGGCGCTGACTCAATCGGTGGCGTGTTCTACTTCCAGAACGCATTCGACACTGTCACTCAGGGCCTCGACGTCGTGGGTACTTATAGCACGTCGTTCACCGAAGGCTCTTCTACTGCGTTCACAGCATCTGTGAACTACAACAAGACCGAATTCGATGGTGGTGCATCTGTGTTCAACGCAGAAGACACGTTCGACTTTGAAAACGGTCAGCCTGAATGGCGCGGCGTGTTCTCTGTCCTTCACGAAGCAGGTCCTTGGACCTTCCTCGGCCGTGCAAGCTATTATGGCGAGTATGACAACTCTGACAGCGGTGGCGGCCAGACTATGAGTAGTCTTGTTCAAAACTTCAGCCCTGAAGTCATGGTCGACGTAGAAGCCTCTTACCAGATCAGCGATGCGGTTCGTCTCTCGCTCGGTGCACGTAACGTGTTCGACGAGTACCCGGATGCTGCAGATCCTGCGATTGGCGACAGCTGCTGTGGTCGCGTGTACCGCTCAGATTCAGTCGTCGACTGGCAGGGTGGCTATTACTACCTGAAGCTTCGCGCAGACCTCTAATAAAACTGAGGGTTTGATGATGGTTTGTGCCGTCCTGCGGTGTCACTGCGGAAAAATGGGGCAACCATCATATTAAATGGATTGAGGCGGGAATTTCCCGCCTCAGCCTCGCCTTTAGCGATAGTTTGGCCAGAGGCGATTTACGCAACTCAGTCTGGGATGTGGTTTCTTGGGTGATTATAGTTGGCTCCAGCTGGTGCAGATGGTCTTCATTTTGATGGGGGCAGGTCTGGCAGCAGGGCTGGTAGCCGGATTATTTGGCATTGGCGGCGGTTTTGTTGTCGTTCCAACGCTTATTGTGGTGTTTGAGTTCTTTGATTTCAGCGACTCCATTCTGATGAAGATGGCTGTTGCAACATCACTCGCAACCATTGTGGTTACAGGTTTCAGGTCGGCGCAGGCGCACTATAAAAAAGGCGCGGTCGACATGCAGATTATCAGGGACTGGGCCCCCTGGCTGACTATAGGGGCCATTCTCGGAACAATTTTGACACGCGTGCTGGACGGTTCAGCGCTTAAACTGATCTTCTCGGTTGGCGTTTTCCTTATGGGCCTGCACTTCGTGTTCCCGGCAAAGGGCAATGTCCGGTTTCATTTCAGCGCTGAAATGCCGAAAGGCTTCGTGCTGGCTCCAATCGCAACATTCCTTGGCGGGTTCTCGGCACTACTCGGTATTGGCGGCGGTACGCCTGCTGTCATGGTGATGACGGCCTGTCAGCGACCTATCCATCAGGCTGTCGCGACTGCGGCGGGCTTTGGTGTTATCATCGCGGTGCCGGGCACTATCAGTAATATGATCGTCGGCTTTGGTGAGGCCGGGCTGCCGCCCGGGTCTATCGGGTATGTGAACCTGATTGCTGCCCTCTCCATTGTCAGCATGTCGATCTTCACCGCGCCCATTGGCGCCAGGCTCGCGCACAGTCTCGATGGCGTGAAGCTCAAACGATACTTCGGAATCTACCTGATCGCGACCTCAGCATACGTTTTCTACAAGGCCGTAGCGGGTTGATGAGAGATCAGAACGGAAAGGTAAAAGGGAGTTACGGACATGGCATTTGATCTATCAAGACGTTTTTTGCTGACAGGATCAGCAGGCGCAGCAGTTGCAGGCCTGACAGCTTGCGCCACTTCAACGAACGGTGCAGCGGTCGCTCAGGGCGCATTCACGCCAGAGAATGCTGCGGTGGAGAACCCGTATCTTCTCGGCGCGCCTCAGGGCGTGGCGCTGTTGTCGCGCAACGAAAACCCTTACGGCCCGGCGCAGTCTGCTAAAGACATGATCGCCTATGCAGCGTCTAAAGGTGCTTACTATACGGCGCAGGGCGCGACCGAAGAACTGAAAGCGATGATCGCGGCGCGCCATGGCGTGACACCTGATCACATCGCGCTCTCTACAGGTTCCGGTGAGATCCTGTCTGCGATCGCGCTCACATACGGTCCGAATGGCCCAATCGTGGCCCCGCGTCTCTTCTGGGATACGACAGCGCTTTACGCGGCTAATCTCGGCATGGCGGACATTCAACGTATTCCGCTGACAGCTGATATGGAGATCGACCTTCCATCCATGGAAGCAGCAGTGAATGACAGCACCGGCGCCGTTCAGCTGTGTAACCCGAACAACCCGACAGGTCTTGTGACGCCGGGCAATACAATCCGCGCAGCGGTTGCACGCATGGCGGCGAAGGCGCCTGTCATTGTTGACGAGGCTTACATCGAGCTGGCTGATGATGAAGAAGGCACGACCTGTGTTCCGCTCATCAAAGAAGGTCATGATGTGATTGTGACGCGTACCTTCTCCAAGCTTTATGGAATGGCGGGTATCCGTATGGGCTATCTGATCGCGGCGCCGGAAACTGCGGCGAAAATCCAGTCTGTCGTCATGAGCTGGACGCCGTCTACCTCCATCGCAGCGGCCATCGGCAGCTATAACGACATGGAATTTGTAAATTATTCAAAGGCAAAGATTGTCGAAGCCCGAGAAATGGTTACAACAACCTTAGATACGCTTGGTCTCGAGTATCTGCCGTCACAGACGAACTTCGTCTACTTTAAGTCGGGTAAAGAGGCTAACGCCGTTCAGCAGGCAATGGCTGACCGGATGATCTCGGTTCGTGGCCAGTACATGGACTATAATGAATGGACCCGTGTCTCGATGGGCTTTATCGAAGACGTGGACAAGTTCTGCAGAGCACTTCCTGAGGTGGTCGCGTAACAGCGATAGCTGATCAGGGACGAAACAGGCGGGTGCCGGGGGGCATGCCCGCCTGTTTTTGTATTTACTCGGCGGCGTCGAGCAGCAAGCGAAGTCTTGCGAGGTAATCGAGCCAGGCTTTCCGGCCGGCTTCGGTCAGACGGATGCGCGTTTGTGGGCGTCGGCCTTCGAAGCGCTTTTCTATCTCCACATATCCAGCATCTTCAAGCTTGCGCAGATGGGTTGAGAGATTGCCATCCGTGGCATTCACCTTGTCTCTCAGCTCGCCAAAAATTGCTGGCGATGCTGCTGAGAGATAGGCCATGATGCCGAGGCGAAGCCGCCCGTGAATGGCATCATCAATCTCGCCATGGTCGAAAGGGTTGTCGGGTGTGTCACTCATCGCGAGTTACACCACTGACTTCGGCTCGTTTATCAGCTGGCGCGCGCCGCCCGTCAGCCAGCAGAGTATGGTGCCCGCCGCGGCGACCAGATAGGCATCACTCAGTCCGAACATTCCAATCGTGAGGCAGGCAAAAGCCACGGACACAATTACCGGCAACCATTTAGCCCGGTCTTTGGAAAAGGCCGCCGTCGCAGCATAGCTGATACCGTAGACCAGAAATGCAGCCGGCATGATTGCATCGAACAAATCGACGCTCAGTTCAGGACGAACACTGACCGCGACAACGATCGAAATCGCGAAAGCAAACAGCCCGAAGGAGGCTACACGCCAGGTGGAGCGGTCGACGCGGTTCACCGGGGCAGACTGACCCGGCAGGTCAGAGGCGGTTTTTCCAAGGATAAAGCTGCCAATGCCGCCTGAAATGCCCATTGTCATCCAAACTGCGCCTGCCCAGCGTTCGTCTGCGCCTGCAAAGAAACCCTTTGCAAGAGCCCAGTGGGCCAGAAGGGCCGCCGTAACCAGCAAAAACCAGAGAGTCGCAAACCGGCCCGCAATCGGAGGGGCGTCTTCCCCGGCCTCGGCAATGGTGCGTACATATTCCAGATCAGCAGCAAGTTTCGAGTTCATGATTGTCTCCACAAATAACTTTGAATTTCAAAGTAATTGTTTTTCGATAAATGTCAACTTTGTTTTTCAAAGTGAACTGAGTGGAGACGTCAGGCCCGTGGATGAGCGAGCTTATGAGCGCGGGTGAGGCGGGCATCTTCAACGCCCAGATAGACTTGCGTCGTTGACGGGCTGGCATGCCCCATCAGGGCCTGAATGGACCGTAAATCGCCGCCATGGGCGAGTAGATGACTGGCGAAAGCATGGCGTAGCGCATGCGGTGTTGCGCTTTCGGGCAAGCCTAGCGCGCCGCGAAGTTGCTGCATGAGCGCCTGCGCCGCGCGTGGCCTCATCGGGCCGCCACGCACAGCAAAGAAGAACGGCGTGTCTGTGCCCATCTTATACGGACAAAGCTTTGCATAGGCATCCATCGCATTACGCGCGACATCCATAAGCGGGATAATTCGGACCTTGTTGCGTTTGCCCAGAATACGAAGCTCGACAGGGGCGGGTGTAAGATCACCCGTGAGAGACAGCGCTTCTGAAATACGCAGGCCGCCTGCATAAATCAGCGTCAAAAGCGCAGTATCGCGCGCGCCAAGCCATGGCTCTTCCTGCATGTCACCAGCCAGAGCGATCAGGTTTGCCGTGTCTTCCTCACTGGTCGGTCGCGGCAGACGCGATTTGAGCTTAGGGCCGGACATGGCCAGCAGTTTGGCGTTCTCGATCCCGTGGGCGACATCGAGCCAGCGATAGAATGCGCGAAGCGCTGAAAGTGCGCGAGCCAGAGTGGCCGCAGCATCCGCGCCGCCTTCACGCCGTTCTGCGAGCCATGAGCGGACACGTCTTGGATGCACGGCTTCAAGGTCGCTGCCCGTAACTGGCTTCGGGTTATTCCGGTTGAGGAAGCCAACAAATGATCCGATGTCATGGCGATAGCCCGTCACCGTATGCGCAGACATGCCGCGCTCCTTCTCAATATGCTCGAGAAAGTCGGAAAACAGGTCGGTCGCAGGGGTGTCAGATGCATTCATTTTGCAGATTGTCGTGGAAGGGCGTTAACAGCCTCTTTTCTTGAAGCCCGCTTAAGCCCAATCTCTCCTCCATGCGTTACGCCCGAGTCCTTTTTACTTTGCCTCTGCCAGAGCCGTTTGACTATGCCATCCCGGAAGAGATGCATGTCGAGCCCGGTTCTGTTGTGCGTGCCCCTTTGGGCGCACAGGAACGTATGGGCGTCGTCTGGGATGTCTGTGAGGAAGAAGACGGGCTGCGCGAGCTGAAAGAGCTTTATGCATCCTATCCCACGCCTGCCTTCTCTAAGCCGTTCAGAGACTTCATCGAATGGTCGGCGAAATATACCTGCTCCAATCCGGGCGGGGTGCTGCGTATGGTACTTCGTTCTCCGGCCTCGCTCTATCCGTCCAAAATGGAAACGGTGGTTCTTGAAAAGCCGTCTACCGGAGCGCCAAAGCGCCTGACCGCTGCCCGCGAGCGCGTGTTAGAGTTTGTCAAAGACAATCCGCCCATGACGCAGGCCGAGCTTGGCCGAGAGGTAGGCGTTTCGACCTCTGTCGTGAAAGGCCTGGTTGATCTTGGTGTTCTGGGTACGGATTATCGTCCGATAGATCCGTCTTATCCCGTCCCGAATGCCGAAGGGCAGGGGTTCGACCTGACAGACGAACAGGAAAGCGCTGCAGAACATCTGCGCCGCCGCGTTCGTGAGCACGGCTTCAATGTCTCCCTGATCGACGGCGTAACCGGTTCGGGCAAAACCGAGGTTTATTTCGAAGCAATCTCTGAAGCCCTTCGCGCCGACCCTGACGCGCAAATCCTGATCCTTTTGCCTGAGATCGCGCTCACTCAGGCGATCATGAAACGCTTTGAGGCCCGCTTCGGCGCGCGCTCCGTTGAGTGGCACTCAGGTATCACTGATGCAGACCGCCGCCGCGCCTGGCGCGAGGTCGCTCACGGGCGAGCACGCATCGTCGTTGGTGCCCGGTCTGCACTTTTTCTGCCATTTCCGAATTTGCGTCTCGCCATTGTGGATGAGGAACATGACGGATCCTACAAGCAGGAAGACGGCGTTATCTATCATGCCCGAAATTTATGTGTGGCGCGCGCACGCTTTGAAAAGTTTGCAGTTATCCTCGCCAGCGCCACGCCAGCGCTCGAAACTTTGCATAATGCGCGCACCGGACGGTTTGACTATCTGCGCTTAGCTGCTAGGCCGGGGGTGTCCCGCCTGCCTGAGGTCAGCCTCATTGACATGCGGTCCGAAGCCCCCGACCGAGGGGATTGGCTCTCGCCCGTGCTCGTACGCAATATGGCAGACGTTCTGAGCGCGGGTGAGCAGTCTCTTCTATTTCTGAACCGTCGCGGCTATGCCCCGCTTGTTATCTGCAAGGCGTGCGGTGAGAAATTGAAAACGCCGGGCACGGAAAGCTGGCTCACCGAACATCGCTATACAAACCGCCTTGTCTGCCACCTGACGGGCTTTTCGATGAGGCGACCTGCGGCCTGCCCGAAATGCGGTGCGCGGGATTCTCTCATGGGCGTAGGGCCGGGCATTGAGCGCGTCGCCGAAGAAGTTCGCTCCAAACTGCCACAAGCCCGTATCGAGCTTTTATCATCAGACACAATTCAGTCAGGCGACGATCTGCGCGCGCTCATCCACCGGATGGAGCAAGGCCAGATTGACGTGCTGATCGGTACACAGATGATCGCTAAAGGGCATAACTTTCCGGGCCTCACACTTGTGGGTGTTGTCGATGCGGATGCCAGCCTGAAGGGCGGAGACCTCCGCGCCGGTGAGCGCACCTTCCAGCTCCTCTCTCAGGTGGCAGGCCGGGCAGGGCGCGCGGAAAAGCCGGGCCGCGCCATGCTGCAAACTTATGATCCGGATGCATCGCTTATGCAGGCCCTGGCGGCAACCGACCGTGACAGCTTCCTCGCCTGCGAAGAAGAAATGCGCGAGATGATGGGCATGCCGCCTTATGGCAGGCTTGCAGCTGTCATTCTGTCTTTCCCGGGCGAGGATGACGCGGCCCGTCTTGCCAAAGAGTTCGGCATGGTCGCGCCAAATGCAGATGGCGTCGAAGTCTGGGGCCCTGCGCCTGCGCCTATCGGTGTTTTGCGCGGGCGCTGGCGCTGGCGTTTCCTGGTCCGTTCCGAGCTCAATGTTGATCTCTCGGCTTATATGAGCGTATGGAAAACCGCGCTCAGACTGCCTGCGCAGGCCCGTTTGCAGGTGGATATCGATCCATATTCGTTCCTTTAATTGCTCCCGCGAACCGGTCTTCGTTTGGGGCGCTCTCAGGGCTGTCCTGTTTTCTGTTCTCCGCTTCGCGCTCGGCTATTGCGATAGAACGGGCTCAAGGCTGCTTGGATGCCGATTCGCGACAATCTGACGAAGGCTTTCGGCGATTAGGGCGTCATGAACAGATAGGCGGTTTCGTTTCGTGTCTTCAGAAAGGTCTGAAGTTTGATGAGGTATTCAACAAGTCGTGGCTTAACTCCGTTATCCGCCGGTTCCTGAACAATTGGCACCTCTGTTTTCAACTTAAAAATTCGAGCAAACAGGCCACGCTTTTTAGGCGGATTTGATAAGGTCTGAGGTGGCAACATGTGCTGAAACTGTTCGAATTTGCTCCACGCTTCCGCGGCGCTTCCGATCTCATACACAGATAGGCTTTTGATCTTACGGACCAGCTTTTCTGGGATGATCAATGCACCACAACCTGCATCTTCGTCGACAAACGCGTCTTTAAATCCAGCCATCATCTCGTCAAAAGAACCGAGACCCAGAACCTGACCAAGTTCACAGAGTTCAATCAAGCTAAGATTTTTGGCAGAAAAAACGTCAACTGACGGCATTGGTTCATCGTCGCGTTCCATTTCATAAACATCGGCAAAATCGAGGTCACCGATATAGTAAATGTCTGAAATTCCTGCCACGTCTTCCCCCTGATGGCTGTGCGCTCTAATGATGCGCAAAACTTTTATGCATCTATCAGAGGTGGTGTAAATGTTCTTTCTGAAATACCTGCCGACGCAGTCGCTATTGATGAATTATCGCGAGCATTTTCCGGCAGGCTCGGAGCCTCAGATTTCAAGCCAGCTGGAAATGCTGCGCAAAGCCTCGCTCCTACTGCGCGATCTGGATGATTTCTTCCGTGAACATGATCTCTCGCTCACGCGCTTTCTGATCCTTGTTATTCTGGACGGCGCGCATGAGGGGCTCCAGCATTCGCAGATTGTCGACCGGATTGATGTCTCCTCGCCGGTGATCAGCCGGTCGCTTGGCGCGCTCGTTTCGGACGGGCTGGTCGAGGTGATTGCGGATGCGGACAATAAACGCCTCAAGCTCAACCGCCTGTCTGATGAAGGCCGCGCGCGCCTTCAGACGCTCATGCCGGGCTATTACGAGATTTTGCTTCGGGAGTAGTTTGATTTACCCTCACCCTTAATCCCTCTCCCGTGGGGAGAGGGAAGCGCCCTTCTCCCTGGGGAGAAGGGGTGGGGATGAGGGGAATTGTATGAGCCAGCAGACCGATCGGGCGCGACGTCTTCGTCAGGCATCCACGACTGGAGAACAGGCTGCATGGCAGGTGCTTCGCAAGCTTCGTGATGAAGGTTATCCTGTTCGCCGTCAGCACCCGATTGAGAACATGATCGTCGATTTCGCAATTGAACGCGCCATGCTGGTGATTGAAGTCGATGGCAGCATCCATAGTCGCGATGATGTGCAAATGCGAGATGAGGAACGGGACAGTAAGTTGCGCGCATTTGGCTGGGATATTCTGCGTATTCCCAACGATATCGCATTTCATCCCGATCATCTGATTACTCTGGTTCGTGAACGTCTGGGTATAGAGTGATCGTTTTATCCCCTCACCCCCAGCCCCTCTCCCGCGGGGAGAGGGGGGTGCCTGCACCACTATCCGCAGAGGGCGTTAAAGCCTTCTGCGGCGTCGATGGCGACTTCATGTAAAAGGGAGAGGTCTTCGGCCTCATCGTCTTCGGCATCCTCCAATAAGTCAGGCGGTGGCCTTGGCGATTTCAATGGATCGAATATGAGGTCGCTTGGTTCGATAAACGCGGCATGAGGCGCTGGCGCATCAGTATCGCGAGCATCTGGTGCTCTGGCTCGTTTCAGCCGACCTGCCCAATAAGCGGCAAGCCTGTCTGCGCGAGGCACCAAAGTGTCTATCAAATGTTCCAGCCGGTCAGCACGCTGGATCAGTCGCTCCCCATCCATTTCATCATCATATCGACGTTTTGCACGCGTCGTTGTCCGAAGGAAGGAGCCTTTGGCGTATGGCTCAGGTGAGGGATCGGGCATGGAGACGCGAAACGGTGGAGGCTTGACCGGGTGAAGCGGCAAGGCGCGTACAGCAAACAGCTCATGCACAGGACGCTGAGGCGAAGTGGGCGTGCCGCCTGTAAGGGGCGCGGCATGTGCGCTTGGGGAAACCTTGTCATAGTGCAGGCGCAGAAAGGCCAGCCAGACAATGAGGCAGCGGATCAAATGTTCGCTCCGAAGCACCATGCGTTTCATGCGGTCATGATCATAACGGAACAGGCGGGTTGGCATGCCATGCGCGCCCTCACTGCCCGGAATACCCCAGGCAATCGGTAGGCGCGTTATGCGGGCAAGATAGAGCGGCAAACGCTCAATGAAACCGGCAAACGCGTCTGGAAGAGGAATTCCGAACTGCATACGGCGAGTTTAGAGCGGGATGGCAGGGGGTGGGATTAGTTCGTATAATTAATCGTTAGAGAAACATGTCTCCTTGATTAGATTTATCTAGCCGTATCATTGCAACTAGAAGCCATTGATTCACAGTGCCAAAGGTTTTGTTGCGGCGAGAATGGGTGCTAAAGCCGAAAACCAGCCCTTTTTCGAAGTATTCGTTTTGGAATTTATCTTTGATAATTTCGATAGCCTGAGATTCTCCATACTTTTGCTTCAAATTGAAGTATGCGGCCGATGTCTCCCAATCATCAGAAGTATGATTGTGCCAGTCACCGTCTTCATCTTTCCAGCGCACTCGGAATGCGATGGGGCAAGGCTCTAACGGCTTTGCAGCTTTGTCGAAAAGTGACCCCTGAGCAGCAAGCTGGCGGTGGAGTTCTCTCTGTAAATCTAGCTCATCGTTCGAAATACGCTTTTCTTTAACTTCGACGACCGTGGGTCTAACGATGCATAGTGACTCGTCTTTCTCGTCAGCTTCTTTAAGCGAGCTTCTGATCAACGGGTTCACGAACCTTGTCCGCTCGGATTCTTTTAACGCGCCTTTCACTTCCAGTGTCTCTTGTAAGACTTTCTGGCTTTCGGTACGCCGGTCATTCAGTGCTTGTGTGAACTTATAGCTGATCCATTGCCAACGCTTGAATTTTTGGCCGTCCTGCAAAATACGATAGGGTATTGGATACTGTCTCCGCCATTTGCCATCACGGCCAATGCCGGCGCAACAAACGGTTTCGGAGTACTTGTTTGACCTATGCGGCTGCGCCTTGATCAGAATGAAGCATTCGTCCTCTTTCTGAATCCCGAGTTTTTCCGAGTCTGACCCCAAAGTGCTGCACCTTTCCGCCTGCTTCACTTTTAAGTTTATCAGAAACAATTTTTCGATGACAAGTCATCGGGTCTCGCTCGTAGCACATTAGACAAACATTTGATGTCTCGAGCATTTCTCTTAGAACATCCAATGCCTCTTTGGCCTCATTGGATTGCATGACACCGTCAAAAATCTGTCTGAAGCGATCGAAATCGCCTGCCCTGGCTGCTTCACGCCCCGGTTTAGGATCGCCAAGAGCTTTGAGGTGTATGTATTTGATGCCGACCTCATTAAGGGCCTCAGATAGGGCTGTCTTCGAGAATCCCTTGCGACGAGACTGCGCGCGGTCTCGTATGTCTGCAAGGACTTCGACGTTTTGCTCCTTCAGTGTGGCGACAAAATCATCGAGTGTAGCTTTTTCGTATCCGATAGTTGCGAGCATTTGAATTCGGCCTCCAATTGCAAGTTGTTAACGAAATGTGGCAATTTGGTTAACAGCGCTAGGGAAAATTTGTCATACTCGGATTGAATAGTCGTAGTCCGCCAATCAAAGAACATGGCAATACACGCCCTGATCATTGCGCCGACGCGCAAACCTGATATATCGCGCGGCCTTCATGGATAGGGATGATTTACACTTTGCCTCCGCAGCGCTGCGCGCTACATGAGGCGCGCTCAAGGCTGCCTTGTTTTGTTTGTTCTCCGCTTCGCCTTCGGCTATCGCGATAGAGCGCGCTCAAGGCTGCTGCGCTGAACGATTGTTAGGGGCTTCTCCATGCCAATTCACACCTCAAAGAAAGCAGGCGTATTCGCCGAGTCTGTCATTCGCGGTATGACGCGCCAGTTCAATGCGCGCGGCGGCGATAAACCGGGCGTGAACCTTGCCCAGGGCTTTCCGGATTTTGCTGCCCCTGAAGCGCTGAAAGAAGCGGCCGTTGCGGCGATCCGTGAGGATTTCAACCAGTATGCCATCACCTGGGGCACAGTGAATCTCCGAAACGCGATCGCCGAGAAGACAGAGCGCCATTATGGCCTGCGCCCTGATACAGAGCGCGAGATTACCGTCACCTGTGGCACAACCGAAGCGATGATGGCGACCATGATGGCGTTGGTTGATCCGGGCGATGAAGTGATTGTTTTCGAGCCGTTCTATGAAAACTATGGCCCTGACGCGATCCTTTCTGGCGCTGTGCCGCGCTTTGTGAAACTGCGCGCACCGGACTGGAGCTTTGATGAGGCAGAGCTTGCCGCGGCCTTCAATGACAAGACCCGCGCAATCATCATCAACACGCCATCCAACCCGACAGGCAAAGTCTTCTCAAAAGAGGAGCTCACCTTCATTGGCGAGCTTTGCCAGAAATGGGATGTCGTCGCGATTACGGACGAGATTTACGAGCACATCATTTATGAAGGCCCACATCTGCGCATGGCCGACATTGAGGGCATGGCAGACCGCACGGTGACGATCACCGGTCTTTCCAAAACCTATTCAGCGACAGGCTGGCGGATTGGCTGGATCATCGCGCCGCCGGATGCTTCTGACGCTATTCGCAAGGTGCACGATTTCCTCACCGTTGGCGCCGCGGCGCCTCTGCAGGAGGGCGCGGCCCATGCACTACGCTTTGGCGATGAATATTATGGCGAGCTTGGCGCGACCTATGCGCTGAAGCGCGATATTCTGATGCCGGTTCTGCAGGAGATCGGCTTTACCTGCTATCATCCGCAGGGCGCGTATTACATCATGACAGACGCATCTGAGCTGATGGCGCGCACCGGTCACGACAATGACGTCGCCTTTGCCAAATGGATGATTGACGAGGTCGGTATTGCGACCGTGCCGGGCTCCAGCTTCTATCGCGATAAGGCAGACGGGCGCACCAAAATCCGTTTCGTCTATTGTAAGAAGCCGGAAACGCTGGAGCTGGCTGTTGAGCTGCTGCGGAAAGGGTTTGCAAAATGATCAGCCTGAAGTCTGACGGGCCTGTCGATTTCGACACCGCCGCGAGCCATATCTGCGAAGCGGGGCGTCTTCTGGATGCGAAGGGCATGGCGCCTGCGTCCAGCGGCAATTATTCGATGCGCCTGAATGACGGCGCATTCGCGGTGACGGTATCGGGCAATCATAAGGGCCGTCTGCACATTCAGGATGTGATGCGCGTAGATGCCGAAGGCAAAGCTCTGGAAGAGAAGAAGCCGTCTGCCGAAACGCTGCTCCACACGCAGATTTACAAGCATTATCCGGACGCGAACGCCATTCTGCACGTGCACTCTACGGCAGGCGTTGTGCTGACGCGGCTCATGCACGGCGATATCTTGCTGGCAGGCTATGAGATGCTGAAGGCCTTTCCAGGCGTAGAAACGCATGCTGTGAAGGTTCGTCTGCGCGCGGTCGATAACACGCAGGACATGCCGGCGCTCGCAAACACGCTGGAAGAATTTATCGCCGATCTGCCTGTGCCTGCCTATATCATCCGCGACCACGGCTTCTATGTCTGGGGCAAGGACATGGAGGCCTGCGTGAATATGTGCGAAGCTGTCGACCATATGCTGACCGCTGAAGTCGAGATTTTGAAGATTAAGGGTGTCCCGAAGAAAGGACTCTGGAAATGAGCCGACTGACTGTTTTTGAAGAGACTGCGTCGCAAACGGCTGTGCTCGATACGACCGAGTTTGAAGCCATTGCGTCCACGCTGAACGATATCGGTGTGCGTTTCGAGCGCTGGGAGGCACGTGAAGCCTTTGCCCCCGACGCCACGCAGGAAGATGTGCTGGCGGCATACCGCGACGAAGTCGAGCGCATCTGCGCTGAAGGCGGCTATACCACGGTGGACATTATCCGCGTGACCGAAGAGACGCCGAACAAGGACGTAATCCGCGCTAAATTCCTCGACGAGCACACACACTCTGAAGATGAAGTCCGCTTCTTTATTGAAGGCGCTGGCGTGTTCTATCTGCGTGTGGACGGCAAGGTGCATATGGTGCTTTGCGAGCAGAATGATCTGATCAGCGTGCCGGCAAACACAACACACTGGTTCGATATGGGGCCGGATGCGCGCCTGGCGGCGATCCGCTTCTTCAACAATGAAGAAGGCTGGGTGCCGAACTTCACGGAGAGCGGCATCGCCAAAGGCTTCCCGACATTCGAGTTCATGGCCGCATGATCTCACTGAAGGGCGTCAAAGCCGTCGTCACCGACATTGAAGGCACGACCAGCTCGATCAGCTTTGTGCACGATGTGATGTTCCCATACGCCCGTGAGCGTATGGGTGACTTCGTGCGCGCGAACGCAGGCGATATTCAGGAACATCTGGACGCTGTGCGCGAGGAAGAAGACGCGCCGGATTTAACGGCTGACGAACTTATCTCTGTGCTCATCCGCTGGATTGATCAAGACCGTAAGGCCACGCCGCTGAAAGCCATTCAGGGCATGATCTGGAAGGAAGGCTTCGAAACGGGCGCGTTCAAAGGCCATATCTATGACGATGCCGTGGCGGGGCTGAAGCGCTGGCATGACGCGGGCAAAGCGCTTTATGTCTATTCTTCCGGATCCATCGCAGCGCAGAAACTGCTCTACGGGCATTCCGAAGCGGGCGATATCACGCCGCTTTTCTCCGGCTATTTCGATACGACGACGGGCGGGAAGCGAGAAACGCTCTCTTACGAAAAGATCGCGCAGGCGCTGAAGCTGCCAGCCGGTGAGATCGTCTTCCTGTCTGACGTTGTTGCCGAGCTTGAGGCTGCAGATGAGGCTGGTTTCCAGACGGTTCTTCTCGACCGTAAGCACGAGCTTGATGAAGGTATCTGGGGCAACAAGACCGACACCTTCGCCAATATTCAGATCGCCTGAGGGCGGGAGAGCATTCCATGAAAATTGATGGCAGACCGTATCGCTCCATCTGGCTGAACGAAAACGGCTGGTCTGTGCATATCTTTGACCAGCGCGATCTGCCGTGGAAGCTGACCATTGTTGAGCTGAAAAGCCCGACTGACTGCGCGGTGGCCATCAAAGAGATGTGGACTCGCGGCGCGCCTCTGCTTGCGATGACGGGCGCTTATGGCCTGGCTATGGCGCTGCGCGATGATGCCTCTGATGCAGGGCTCGATGCGGCGTATGACATGCTGGTCGCGACCCGCCCAACAGCAGTGAACCTCAAATGGGCGCTCGATCAGGTGCGAGAGCGTGTTGCCCCGCTTGCGCCAGAAGCGCGCGCCGCTGCCGCCTATGACAAGGTGAATGCGCTCTGCGATGAGGATGTTGAGACCAATCGCGCGATTGGCGAGACAGGCCTTCAGATCATTCGTGACCTGCATGCGAAAAACCCGGGCAAGTCGGTGAATATTCTCATTCACTGCAATCCGGGCTGGCTTGCGACGGTGGATTTCGGCACGGCGACGGCGCCGATCTATCGCGCGCATGATGAGGGCATTCCGGTTCATGTGTGGGTGGATGAAACCCGTCCGCGTAATCAGGGCGCGCTTCTGACGGCCTATGAGCTGCAACAACATGGCGTGCCGCACACGGTGATCGTGGACAATGCGGGCGGCCTGCTCATGCAGCGCGGGCAGGTGCAGATGTGCATTGTCGGCGTCGACCGCGTCACGCGAAATGGCGATGCCTGCAATAAGGTTGGCACGTATCTGAAAGCGCTCGCTGCGGCAGATAACGACGTGCCGTTTTATGTGGCCATGCCGTTCACGACCTATGACCCGTCCACGCCAACAGGCACCGATGTGCCGATTGAAGAACGCGACGCGACCGAGGTGACCCATATTGATGGGTTGGATGAAAATGGCGAGATGAAGCGGGTGAAACTCACCCTCTCACCGGGTGGAAACCTCGCCTTTGATATTACGCCTGCAAAATACGTCACGGCCTATGTGACAGAGCAGGGGCTTCTTTCCGCGGCTGACCTGATCGAGCGGGCGGGGTAGCGGGGTAGGGCGTACTGAGGGACGAAGTGCGCCAGAAAAACGAACTGACTGTGCTGTATCTGGTGCTCAATTCGGCGCACAACGCTTTGCTTTTGTACGCCCTACTGCGGAACGAAGTTCCGTGAGCTGTTTTTTTCGAAAATTGCCTCTAAGGTGATGGGCCGATCATAAATTATGGCGCGCAGGTGATGTCACAAAACGAGAAATATCTGGCTCAATGCGAGCCAGCCAGTGAGCCGCAAATTCGTGAATTGGAAACCACGATCGGGTTTAATCTGCCGCCTGCTTATCGGACTTTTCTTCAGACCGTGAATGGGTTTGCAATCCGAGAAAAATATTCAGAACCGTTTAGGGTACCAGCTTATGATAAGGACTTTCTCTTAAACCAGTTTTACGCACTGAGTGAAGAACATCGGTTCTTGGACATTTATGAGACGCGTGATTCATTGTTGGCAAGTGTACCGAATTGGCTATTGCCTATTGCTGACTGGTCGGGTGCAGAACCGACCTACCTCCTTGACCTTCGCCCCGAAAAATCCGGGGCAATTTATGCTCAGATCATCGATGATTATCCTTACAACGCTAATCCGCCATTCACACCTGAAGAGATGTGGCCGGATAAAGCGCCTGACGATGTGTCAGAAGCTCATTTAGAAGAGCTCGAAACGTATTGGTATATTTGTGAGGATATAAACGCGCTATTGAGGTTGGCTCGTGTCGCTCTATGAAATGCGGGCATATGACGAAATGTAAGGTGCATCAATCATAAGGATGTACCAGAAAAACGTAGCGTTGATCTTTGGATTGGCTCCCAAAAGCAGTTTGTGAGTTCCCCTCATCCCAAACCCTTCTCCCCATGGAGAAGGGCTCCCCTCTTGAGAGATGGGAGCTTCTAAGATGAGGCTTGCTGCCTTTCGCGTTGGTGCTTAGCGTATTGGCTCACTTCGGAGACCGGTAATGCCAAAGGCCAGAGCGGGGCGGCCCACTGAAACTCTATCGCAGGCGCGGGCACGGGCGATCTGGATTGCGGCGCAGAAGCTGGATGAGCGCGAACCCTTTGGTGAGGGGGCTGAGGCTGTTGCTAAAGCGGTGGCCCATCTTGGCTATGTGCAGATCGATACGATCAACGTGATCGAGCGGTGCCATCACCACATATTGTTCAATCGTATTCCGGCTTACCGGCGGGTTGATCTCAATGCCGCCCAATCTGATGATAAGTCCGTCTTTGAATATTGGACGCACGCGCTGAGCTATATCGCGACTGAGGATTTTCCCTATTTCGTCGCGGCGATGAAGGAAAAGCGCAAGGACCCCGGTGGCTGGTTCGGTAGCGTTGAGCCAAAGGATATGCGGCGCATACTGAAACGGGTGGGCGAGGACGGTCCGCTCGCGATTTCAGACATCAAAGACGATAAGCTGGTTGATAAGTCTCACGCCTGGGGCTCGCGCAAGCCGTCTAAAAAGGCGCTGCAGGCAGGATTTTTCGGTGGACAGCTGGCGATCAGCCGCCGTGACGGCATGCTTAAAACCTATGATCTTCTGGAACGGCACTTCGGATGGGAGCGTCTGCCCAAACCGGCAACGCGTCTGCAGACGCTGAAATACCAGCTGGAGCGGGCGCTGCGATCACAAGGGCTGGTGAGTTTGGAGTCCATCTGTCATCTCAATGCGAAGGATAAGCCGGATATTCTGGCGCTGATCGAGCGTGAAGTGAGGGCAAAACGCTTAAGGCCGGCTCTGATTGAGGGCTGTAATGTGCAGCATTGGGCGCGGCCTCAAACGCTGGACACTGCGCCGCCTGAACCGACGCTGACGCATATCCTGTCGCCTTTTGACCCGCTCATCATCCAGCGAAAGCGCACGAGTGCGTTCTTCAGTTATGACCATATCTTTGAGGTCTACATCCCAAAAGAGAAGCGCAAGCTTGGCTATTTCACCCTGCCTGTTCTGATCGGCGACGAGATAGTCGCCGGTATCGACCTGAAAGCAGACAGGAAAGATCAGCGCCTACTCATTCAGGCCTGGCACTGGATGGGCAAAGGCAATGAAGCCGACCATAAAGCGCTCATCGAGGGTGAGCTCGATCGGTTCTCTAAGTTTCAGTTTGGCGGATGATGTCAGGCGACACGCGCTCGCCAGATACGACCTTCGCGTTCGCCGGGCGCGGGGCGAAAGCCCGACGAACCACAGATATAGAGATCGCTTTCATTCTCGCCGCCCAGCATGCAGGCATAAGTCTGGCCCTGGCCAATCAGAACTTCAGCGATGACCTCGCCGCCATCCTTCACGCAGACGCAGCGATTGTCGCGGGCTGTCGCAACCCAGACCGCGCCCTCTGAATTGACGGAAATCCCGTCCGGCGCAACGTCCTGCCCAAACTGTGCAAAGGTGCGTCGATCAGAAAGCGACCCGTCCGCTGCAACCTCATAAGCTGACAGGCGGTTGGCATAGGTTTCTGCAACGATCAGCGTGCGGCCCTCATCCGTCAGGACTATGCCGTTTGGGAACATCAGCTCATCAGCTACATGGCGCACGCCACCTTCAGGCGAAACGTAAATGAGCGAGGTTGTGCGGGCAGGGGCACCGCGCATCATGTCAAAACCGAAATTACCAATATAGGCGCCGCCTTTAGCATCGACGGCCATATCGTTGGTGCGCCCGCCAGCAAAATCGCCAAGCTCGGCAACGACTTCAGGGCCCTTTTCGGTAAGCGCGCAAAGTTGCTGACGCGCCATGCTCACAAACAGCAGCGTGCCATCTGGCCTCCAGCCAAGGCCGGACGGGGCATCTGAAAGCTGCACGACGGTTTCCAATTCGCCGGTTGCCGGATCGAGTTTAGAAATGCGCTGGTCGATAAAGTCGGAGAAATAGAGCGACCCATCACGCCAGCGCGGGCCTTCCGGGAACACCAGATTATCTGTGACCTGTTCGGCTTTGATGGTTTTCACGGGCGGCTCCTCCGGTATAGTCTTGTTATGTGGGTAACGGGATAGAACGCGCCAGAGATGATGTCATCATACAGACGTCGTTATCGGGCGTAGATCACCGTCTGATTTGTCTTTGTTGATGAAAACAATCAGCTGCGACAAACCGGCATGAAAAACACCACTCACCCCCTGTTGCGAGTCAGTAGGTAGCATGCTAAGGACCGCCCGAATGACCGGGGTGGGGCGCTTTATGTGCCGATATTTCCAAGGTTGTTAGACGTCTGAACCGGGGCTGTAAGCCTCCAATCCGAATGGGTGAGCATTTGAGCGTGTTACAAGTCAGCGAAGCCGCCACTCGCTACGCCTCCGCACTGCTGGACCTGGCTTCTGAAGAGAATGTCATTCCGCAGGTCGAGGCCGAACTGAACGCTTTTGGCGCTGCACTGGATGCATCTGCAGATCTTACTGGCGCGCTCGCTGCGCCTACGGTCAGCGCTGAAAACAAGGTTGCCGTTATCCAGGCGATCTCTGCAAAAATGGGTCTGTCGCAGCTTGTTGCGAATTTCCTCGGTGTTGTTGCGGATAACCGCCGCGCCGGAGAGATCGCTGGCATGGTTCGCGCCTTCCGTGACCTTTCTGCTGCCAAGCGTGGCGTAACCCGCGCAAGCGTTGTGTCTGCTCACGAGCTGACCGCTGCGCAGGTGAAAGAACTGGAAGACCTGGTTGCCTCCGTATCCGGTGGCGAAGTTTCCATGGATGTCCGAGTTGATCCTGAGCTGATCGCGGGCTTCCAGCTGAAAATTGGCTCTCGCCTCATTGATGCGAGCGCCAAATCCAAACTTGATCGTATGAACCTTGCCATGAAGGGAGCATGAGCCCAATGGACATCCGCGCGGCTGAGATCTCTGAGATCCTCAAAAATCAAATCAAAAATTACGGCGTGGAAGCGGAAGTTTCCGACGTCGGTACTGTACTGTCCGTAGGTGACGGTATTGCCCGTATCCACGGCCTCGACTCTGTTCAGGCTGGTGAGATGGTTGAATTCGCTGGCGGCGTTAAGGGCATGGCCCTCAACCTCGAGAGCGACAACGTTGGTGTGGTTATCTTCGGTGATGACCGTGGCATCTCTGAAGGCTCTACAGTTAAGCGTCTCGGCGAGATCGTTGCTGCGCCTGTCGGTAAAGGTCTTCTCGGCCGCGTTGTTGACGCGCTCGGCGAGCCGATCGACGGCAAAGGCGAACTGGCTGACGTTTCTTCCCGTAACCGTGTAGACGTGAAAGCGCCGGGCATTATCCCGCGTAAATCCGTACACGAGCCAATGATGACTGGTATTAAAGCGATCGACGGCATGATCCCTGTCGGCCGTGGCCAGCGTGAGCTTGTTATTGGTGACCGTCAGACTGGTAAAACAGCTATCTGTATCGATGCGATCCTGAACCAGAAGCCAACGAACGAAGCTGCAAAAGACGATTCAGAGAAACTCTTCTGTATCTACGTTGCTGTCGGCCAGAAGCGTTCGACTGTTGCTCAGGTTGTTAAAACCCTCGAAGAGCGCGGCGCTATGGACTACACAGTTGTCGTATCCGCTACGGCTTCTGAACCAGCGCCTCTGCAATACCTTGCACCATACACCGCTTCTACAATCGGTGAGTACTTCCGCGACAACGGTATGCACGCTCTGATCATCTTCGACGACCTCACAAAACAGGCCGTTGCTTACCGTCAGATGTCTCTGCTGCTTCGTCGTCCACCAGGTCGTGAAGCTTACCCGGGTGACGTATTCTACCTGCACTCCCGTCTCCTCGAGCGTGCGGCGAAACTGAACGACGATCACGGCAAAGGTTCCATGACCGCTCTGCCGATCATCGAAACTCAGGCGAACGACGTATCTGCGTACATTCCGACAAACGTGATTTCGATCACTGACGGTCAGATCTTCCTCGAAACCGACCTGTTCTACCAGGGTATCCGCCCGGCTGTGAACGTTGGTCTCTCGGTTTCCCGCGTTGGTTCTGCGGCTCAGACTGGCATCATGAAGAAAGTTGCTGGTTCCATGAAAGGTGAGCTGGCTCAGTACCGTGAGCTCGCGGCCTTCGCGAAGTTCGGTTCTGACCTCGACCCTGCGACTCAGAAAACGCTCGACCGTGGTGCACGCCTCACAGAGCTTCTGAAACAGCCTCAGTTCTCTCCGCTTCAGATGGAAGAGCAAGCGCTGGTGATCTACGCGGGTACACGTGGCTACCTCGACACAGTTCCTGTCGAAGCGGTTACACGTTACGAGAAAGAGCTTCTCGCATGGCTGCACGCGAACAAGTCTGACCTGCTGGCGAAAATCCGTTCAGAGAAGAAACTGACGGACGAAATCCAGTCTGGCATGGACAAAGCGCTGACCGAGTTCACGAAGAACTTCGGCTAAGCAGACTTAGGAAGAGCGATTGCGGCAGGGTAATCTCCGCCGCATCGCTTGCAGACTTACAGGCGAGTTCAAATGCCAAGTTTGAAAGATCTCAAAGGCCGGATCGCCTCTGTGAAATCCACACAGAAGATCACTAAGGCCAAGCAGATGGTTGCTGCAGCCAAGCTCCGCCGTGCGCAGGAAGCTGCTGAAGCTGCGAAACCATACTCAATGCGCCTTGCAGGTGTGATCGCAAACCTGACAGCCGCCTCAACTGGTGGTCAGGGTCCGAAACTGCTTACCGGTACAGGTAAGTCAGACACACACCTTCTCATCATCATGACAGCTGAACGCGGTCTTTGCGGTGGCTTCAATGCCAACACTGTGAAGAAAGCGCGCGAAGAAATCATGCGCCTCAAAGGCGAAGGCAAGACAGTGAAAATCATCACTGTCGGCAAGAAAGGCCGCGAGCAGCTCGTGCGTACGCATGGCGATCTCATGGTCTCTCACATCGATACATCATCTGCCCGTAACTCTGACGATCTCGCTGAGATCGCTCTGCAGCTCGGTAAAGATCTGAACGCTGGCTTTGAAGCTGGTGAGTTCGATGTCGCTTCGCTGGTCTATGCGCAGTTCAGAAACGTGATCTCTCAGGTTCCGACAGCCAAGCAACTTGTGCCGGCTGAGCCACCTGAAGATGTGCCGACTGTCGACCTTAAAGGTGCGACATACATCTATGAGCCGTCTGAAGACGACATTCTCGAAACGCTTCTTCCGCGTTACCTGAACACTCTGATCCTCTCTGCACTTCTCGAAAGCGCAGCAGGCGAGCAGGCCGCGTCTATGACTGCGATGGATAACGCGACGAACAATGCGGGTGAACTGATCGACAAGCTGTCGCTTCAGTACAACCGTGCACGTCAGGCGCAGATCACGAAAGAACTGATCGAAATCATCTCTGGCGCTGAAGCGCTCTAGAGAGAGGACATAGGTTATGAGCTTCTGGGTTTACGAAAATAAGATCCGCAACCGGGCGCGTATCCACACAGGTGGCTGTCGTTATTGCAACGAGGGCAAAGGTGTAGGTGGCGCTCCGGACAACACAAGCGCAGACGAATGGCACGGCCCGTTCAAAGACTTCAAAGCAGCTGAAAAGCATGCTGCGAGCCTTGGTCGTAAAGATACGGCTGCGTGCGGTGCGTGTAAGCCAGAAGCAAAAGCTGCTGTAGCAGCGCCTGCTAAGAAAACGGCAGCGGCTAAGAAGCCAGCCGCTCCAAAGAAGACCGCAGCTCCTAAGAAAGCTGCAGCAGCCACAGCTGCACCCGCTCAAACAGCCGCTAAAGCAGCGGCTCCGAAAACAACTAATGTTACTAAACCGTCCAATAAAAAGGGGTCATCCATGAGCACCTCCGCAACCGGTCGCGTCAGCCAGGTTATCGGCGCTGTTGTCGACGTGGAATTCGAAGGCAAACTGCCTGATATTCTGAACGCTCTCGAAACTGAGAATAACGGCAACCGTCTGGTTCTCGAAGTTGCTCAGCACCTCGGTGAGAGCACAGTTCGTACAATCGCTATGGACTCCACAGAGGGTCTCGTTCGCGGTCAGCCAGTATCTGACACAGGCACAGCGATCTCTGTTCCAGTTGGTCCGGCTACTCTCGGCCGCATCATGAACGTTGTTGGCGAGCCAATCGACGAGCGCGGCGACATCGCAACAGACATGCGTCGTTCTATCCACCAGCCGGCGCCTGAGTTCGTTGACCAGTCTACGTCTGCTGAAGTTCTCGTAACCGGTATTAAAGTTATCGACCTTCTCTGCCCATACGCACGTGGCGGTAAAGTTGGTCTGTTCGGCGGTGCGGGCGTTGGTAAAACAGTTCTCATTCAGGAGCTGATCAACAACATCGCGAAACTCTTCGGCGGTTACTCTGTATTCGCTGGCGTTGGCGAGCGTACGCGTGAAGGTAACGACCTTTACCACGAGATGCAGGAAGCTGGCGTTATCAACCTTGAAGGCGAGAGCCGCGTTGCGCTCGTATACGGTCAGATGAACGAGCCTCCAGGCGCGCGTGCACGTGTTGCTCTGACAGGTCTGTCTCAGGCTGAGTACTTCCGTGATGAAGAAGGCAAAGACGTTCTGTTCTTCGTCGACAACATCTTCCGCTTCACACAGGCCGGTGCTGAGGTGTCAGCGCTTCTCGGTCGTATTCCTTCTGCTGTGGGCTACCAGCCGACACTGGCAACCGACATGGGTGGCCTGCAGGAGCGTATTACGTCCACGACTAAAGGTTCTATTACGTCTATTCAGGCCGTATACGTTCCAGCGGACGACCTCACCGACCCTGCGCCTGCTACATCGTTTGCCCACCTCGACGCGACAACTGTTCTGAACCGTTCTATCGCCGAGAAAGGTATCTACCCGGCTGTTGACCCGCTCGACTCTTCTTCCCGTATTCTTGACCCGCTGGTTGTTGGTCAGGAGCACTACGAAGTGGCGCGTGGCGTTCAGTCTATCCTTCAGAAGTACAAAGAGCTTCAGGACATCATTGCCATCCTCGGCATGGACGAGCTCTCTGAAGAAGACAAACTGGTTGTTGCACGTGCGCGTAAAGTTGAGCGCTTCCTGTCTCAGCCGTTCGACGTTGCTGAAGTCTTCACCGGTTCTCCAGGTGTTCAGGTTAAACTCGAAGACACAGTCAAAGGCTTTAAAGGCCTCATCGCTGGCGAGTTCGACCACATTCCTGAGCAAGCTTTCTACATGTGCGGTAACATGGACGAAGTTATGGCCAAGGCTCAGAAAATGGCTGCTGAGGCTGCATAAGCCGAACTGTCAGTTCAGTTTCAGGAAGAGGCCGTTCCCGATGGGAGCGGCCTTTTTCTTTGGCGATTTTTCTAAAGCTCTTGCCTTTCTCTCTACGGGCTGGAATTCATAAGGAAATGATAGCTGGCTAACAGCAAATATGCGGTAGGGAGGCCGTTCCATGACTTTTTCACTCAACGCTGCCATTGCGAGCGGTGTTCTGGCGGTTGCCATGTGCGGCCCGGCGAGCGCGCAGGATCTGAGCGACGCCGAAACAAACTTCGTGTTTGCAACGAGCGAAGCCTGCACGGACTATTTCTTTGAAAGCTGGAGCCTTGAAGCGGCTGCCGAGGGCACTGGGCTGGAGTTTACCCAGCTGCCGGTTGGCGCAGCCTTTCCG
Organism: Ponticaulis sp.; assembly: GCF_029210165.1. NCBI lineage: Bacteria > Pseudomonadati > Pseudomonadota > Alphaproteobacteria > Hyphomonadales > Hyphomonadaceae > Ponticaulis > Ponticaulis sp. The sequence goes on along the minus strand of NZ_JARGNT010000001.1, from coordinate 505,121 downwards.
GGGCCGGGCGGCGCCGTAACATCCATGCCGGTTTTCACCACGCAGGACGGCGAGGTCTATGTGCATGAGAACATCGCAGTCGGCCGCTGTGAGGTGTTTGCTGACGGCATGACGATCGCGCCGGTGTTCGACGCAATCGCAGACTATGTCACCAGCGAGAAAGGCTTTGAGGAAGTACCAGTGCGCGCTCAGGCCGTGAACGGTGTGACCTTCCGCCGGTTTGAGCGTGTGGTGAATGATATCGTCTTCTTCATTGCCCTGGCGGGCACTGAGACGGGCGGCGAAGAGGGCGACCTCGTTGCCATCCTGTCGTTTTACCCGGATCGCTGATCAGACAATTTTGCCTTCCTGATAGTCCTTCACCTGATCCTTCTTGATCTTACGTGCTCGCAAGAAAATGACGGTGACGGCAACAACAACAACCAGAAGGCATCCGATCAATATCCAGTTTACGCCGCTGCTTGTCGTTTGAGGTGTTTGCGGCGTCTGGGTTTCCGTATTGGTCGTAGGGGCGGATTCCTCTTCACCATCAAGAAGTTCAGATGCCGCAGCGGCTGCGGCAGCGACACCTGCTGCGACGCCTGCAGCAGCGATCTGATTGGTATCGTCTGGTGTTTCGCTGCCGGTTTCGCGCACAGTGTTTTCGTCTGCATTCACACGGTTATTCGGTGTTGGCTGGCCTGTGAGGGCTTCATCCATGGCAAGGGCCGTTGCTTTGTCGATAATGCCCGTCACGGGCAGGTCTGCCTGCTGTTGAAAGGCGATCACCGCACGCTGGGTGGCCGGGCCGAAATCACCATCAAAGCCACCGACAGCGAACCCCAGCCCGGCGAGCATGCGCTGGAATTCTTCAACGCGCGCGCCCTTATGTCCAATGGTCAGTTTGCCGCCTTCGCGTGGGTTTAGCAGTTCGTCTTCTTCTTTGCGGAACAGATCGAGCGCTTTGGCTGTCCACCAGATGCGGTCATCTTCGCCATGGGCTGGCGATGATGAGTTTGCGTTTCCGCGATTAATGGCGCGGGAGACTTTCGTTGCGTCGTCTGCATCGGCCAGAGCTAGTAGATTATTCTCGGAGAAGAACTTTGCCGCGACGTGCAGCGCTGCGCGAAAATCGCGGGTGAGAATATCCGGATCATCTTCAAGTGGCAGACCGAGCAAGTCGCCAAAGATTCGATAGTTCTGCCGTCCGGTGAGCTGGATAATGCCGCGCCCCCTATACCGCCAACCATCGCCAGAGGCTTCATCTCCGTTCTCCATACGGTTTGCGTAGACAAAGTTGGCGATCTTTTCTGGCTGGCGGGCATACTCTTCTGCGAGTTCGTCCGTCGGGAACCGGCCCGGCCAGGTCGCGCGCAAGGCGACGGCTGAGTAGTTCAGGTTTTCTTCTGTTGCGCGGAAGAAATTGGATTCAATCAGGCCCTGACCCAGAAAATGGGCGAGCCGAATAGCTGTGTTGATGCCTTCGGCTTTCAGAATGTCCTCAGACGCCAGAAAGGCGGAGATGTATTTGCCCTGGGTGGTACTCTCAATGCTGCTCCACGTGGGCGCGCCCGGCAGCTGGGTCACGATCAGATCCATGTTGATCGTTGAGATGTCTACGACGTCAAAGAAATTGTCTGGCATGTCTGCGTCCCCCCGGATGCATGATTTCGATAGACTTAAGGTTAACAGAAGCCGCAGTTTCTACCAATATGAGGGTGGGTGGGATAAGATGGAGAGAATGGGAGCCCTGGCGGAAATGTGCGATTCAACGGGTGCGGCGTTAAATCCTGCTTTCGCAGCGTCACAAGGCTGGACTTCGTGAGATTCTACGTTAAACCCACACTGAAATTTCGTGAGAGAAACTATGTCTGAAAAGCTGAACTTTTCCCTGGTATCCCCTGCACGTGAACTTTTCTCCGGAGAAGTCGACCACGTCATCGCGCCGGGCTCTGAAGGTGAATTCGGTGTTCTGCCGAACCACGCACCATTCATGTCTACGCTGCGCTCTGGCCGGGTTCGTATCATCGACGGCGACGAAGTGCACCGTTACTTCGTGCATGGCGGTTTTGCTGACGTAACGCCGGAAGGCCTCACAATTCTCGCTGAAGAAGCTATCCGTCTGGAAGACCTCGACCATGACGGCATTCTGGACGCGATTGCTGAAGCCGAGCGTGTCCGTGACGGCGCAAGCGATCAGGCGATCCGCTTCAAAGCTGAAGGCGACGTACAGCGCCTGAAAGCTCAGCTCGATGCACTGGAAGACGCGCACCACTAAGCGCTGATCTACATCAGATTTAAAAAAACCGCGCTCTGCATCAGGGCGCGGTTTTTTGTTGTTCGATTGAAACTGCCGATCAGACTGGATCAGTCCACTGATCGAAGGCCTTCACCACAGCCTCATACACAGGGCGTTTGAAGTGGATGATAAGCTCTGGTACTTCGGATAGCTCCGCCCAGCGCCACGCATCGAATTCCGGCGTATGAAGATCAAGGCGCACATCAGAATCAGACCCCGTAAAGCGCAAGGCGAACCATTTCTGGCGCTGGCCAATATAAGGGCCCGGCAGACGTGATTTCAGATCGGACGGGAAGTCGTAATAGAGCCAGTCTTCGGACTCTTCGAGCACTTCGACCAGCTTCGGCGAGACGCCAATCTCTTCTTCCATTTCGCGCATAGCGGCGGTCTCAGGCGTTTCGCCTTTATCCATGCCGCCTTGCGGCATCTGCCATTGAAACGGGCCGTGTGCGTTGATGCGGCGGCCAAGAAAGACGTGTCCACGCTTGGAGAATAACGCAATGCCGACATTTGGTCGGTAAAGGGACGGGTCGCGGCGTCCCTGCAACGGGCCTTCATGCATTAGTGGTGTGCCTGCGTATCGTCATGGTTAGCTTCCGCCCCGGTTTCTGTTTCGGCTATATAAGCAGGCGCAGCCCGTGGAAGGGAAGAGGCAGGAGCGAGAAGATATCCCTTGCTCGGCAGGGTTTCCGCCCAGTCACGGATCTGGTCGATCGTGATCGGGAAGGCAAAGCCTGTGCCCAGCGCAGACCCGCGCTGAAGCGAGATGGCTTCAAGGTGCAGAAGTTGCTCGTCAATCGCAGAGCCTGTCGGGTCCGCATCAACAACACGTGCCGCTTCTGTGAATGGCAGATGGTTCGCGTCGGCCACAGTCTGGAAGACAGATCGAGGTGCAGCGCCATCGTGAATGAAGGCAAGGCCGCGTTCAGACAGCATCTGGAAGACAGGCGAGATGGAGCGGTTATCGGTCGCAAATTTTGCGCCCTGATAGTTGGTCACGCCGAAATAGCCAGTCGCGCGGCTGAGGAGCCATTCTGTACGACGACGGTTCTCAGTCGCGTTTGCGGTCGTGAGAAGCGTGTACGGTCCTGTGTCATTGTTCGGATAGTCATATGGCTCCATTGGAAGCTCGATCATGACTTCATGGCCGGCAGCGCGTGCTCGGTCGACCCATGTTTGTAGCCCGCGCGAGTAAGGCACAAAGGACAGAGTGACCTCTGGCGGAAGCTCATCAATAGCAGCCTGCGTGACGCGTGAGTTCAGGCCGAGACCACCAATGATGATGGAAATCGTCGGGCGGCCCGCAGGGTTTGAAAACGGGCGGCGGTAAACATCAAAGCTGCGGCGGCCATCATCGGCGATAACCGGCAGGCGCCCGCCATGCTCGCTCCACTGGGACATGCCCGGCAGAGGTGCAGTTGGGAGAGATGCGTGAGATTGGGCTGTGCTTGGCGCCGGCGTCGGTTCTTCGGCTGGTGCCTGTGTTTCGAGGCTGGCGGTCTGCACTTCGCTCTGTTCGCTATGGTCGGACGGGTCCGCTACACCAAGATTCGGTGCGGGCGTGTCATGGCCGGTTTCCGCGCTGGCATGGTGAATACCGGCCTCGTCGTCTGGCAGACGATGATTGAGGCCAACCGGTTGAGTAGGCTGCGCATCGAACAGGCCAACCACCTGACGCGGCGCGCCTGTACTCGGATCACCCGTAAACCGGATAGCCAGAATCCCTGCCGCGGAGATAGCCGCGAACGTCATAACTGCCATGGCAGTATGCATGATCCCCGTTTTGACCGGGGAGGGAGGAGGCTTGCGGGTGGACGCCATGGTTAACTCTTAAAGAGAAATTCGAATCTCTAAGAGTTCTGGGGCAAAACCGTTAATGCTTCGCAAAGGGGGGCAGAATCTGCCGGGTGCTTTCACAGTCCGGCGAATTCAATAGTTTATGCCGCTTGCGGCCTAGCCTGCGCGCGCTGCATCAAGGCTGGACAGCGTGATCGTGCGAAGCTGTTCAATCGCGCGCTCGAGCTGGTAGTCATCGCCTTCATAATCTTCTGACGGCATGTCATCCGGCAGGTGGATTTCACGGCGTTCAGCGCCTGAGTCATTGTCGAGCGCGTTTGGCAGATCAGCTTCGGAGAAGCGACGCATCGCTTCGAGCTCGTCTTCGGTGATGAAACGGCTTGCAACTTCAAAGTCCGGCTCGATGCCTGTGCCCTGAATGGAGCGGCCAGACGGCGTGTAATAACGCGCAGTCGTCAGGCGCAGAGCGCCGCGTTGTGCGCTGAGCGGAATAACCGTCTGAACAGACCCTTTGCCGAAGGATGTCATGCCGAGCACCTGCGCACGTTCCATATCCTGAAGCGCGCCAGCAACGATTTCTGCCGCTGATGCAGAGCCGCCATTGATAAGCACCATGATCGGCGTGTCCGGGAAGCGTTCGCCCGGCGCAGCGTTATAGCGCTGGATGTCACGCGGGTCGCGGCCACGTGTGGAGACGACTTCGCCAGAGCTCATGAACATGCTGGAAACGGAGATTGCCTGATCGAGTAGACCGCCAGGATTGTTACGCAGATCGATGATCAGACCGGCAGGGTTAGGGCCCAGCTCTTCACGGATAGCTGTAAGGGATTCGTCCAGAAGCTCTGTCGTGCGTTCGTTGAAGGAAGAAATACGGACATAGCCAATGTCTTCGTCTTCAATACGGTGAACCACAGATTTTGGGCGGATGATTTCCCGCGTCAGCGTGACGTCGAATGTGTCGTCCTCACCGGCGCGAATGATTGTTAGCGTAATATCGGTGCCCACTTCGCCGCGCATACTGGTGATCGCGTCATTTGGAGACTGACCAACGATTGAAACACCATCAATCGCTGAGACAAGGTCGCCAGAGCGCAGGTCTGCGCGGCTGGCTGGTGTGTCATCGATAGGGGCTACAATCTCGACATAGCCGTCTTTGGCCTGAACCTCGATGCCGAGGCCGCCATATTCGCCGCTTGTCTGGACCTGCATGTCTTCATAGTCGTCAGCCGCAAGATAGCTGGAGTGCGGATCGAGCGACGCGAGCATGCCGTTAATGGCAGACTTCATCGCGTCGGAGTCATCGACATCCACAACATATTCGCTGTCTACACGGGCGAGAATTTCCGCGAACAGATCGAGTTGTTGATAGATCTCTTCCTGGTTGCCGGTGTTACTGCCGGCAGACCAAGCCAGCGATGAAACGCCAACTGTGGTGAAACCAAGGGCTGTCAAACCGACAGCTGTTCCCATCAACCATGAGCGCATAGGCTCTCTCCTCAATTGCCCGCCAGATCAACCGGACCTGCGGGACATCCATCTCTGCGGATCTTCAGGCGTTCCGTTGCGTCGCAATTCCATATGCAGGTCAGGCTCGACATCGGAACGGTTTGTCATCCTGCCAATTGGCTCTCCGGCGAGAACCGACTGGCCTAGTGTCGGATAAACATCTGACAGACCGTATAATACTATATGGTAGCCATCACCCGTTCGTAAAATCAACATTTGTCCATAACTGCGAAAAGGACCAGCATATTCTATCGTCGCATCTGATGGCGCGACGACCTGTGCTGCTGATCTTGTGCGCAGTGTGATGCCTTCTGCGCGGCGTCCTGTTGGCAGTAAATCGCCAAAAGCCTGAACGAGCTGGCCGGTTGCAGGAAGGCCAAGGCCGTCAAGCACGGCGACGTTTGCAGGCGGGGCAGTGGACGGCGCTGGCGTCGTTGGACGGCTTGGTGTTGGCTCTGGTGGTTTGCGCCCCGGCGTTGGTGGCGCATTCGCGGCGAGGTCATCAAGAAAGCTTCGAATATTCTCTGCGCGTGTGGCGAGTGCCGCGACCCGCTCGCGCAGGGCATCTGCTTCACCTGTCAGATCTTCGAAGGCGGCGCGTTTAAGCGCGACGAGCTGTTCGATCTCGCGCTGGTTCTCTGCAAGCACCTCTTCTTCTACGTCGAGGCGTTCCTGTTGGCGGCGCACAGCATCCAGAAGATCGGCGTATTCACGAATAGAGGCGGCAAGCGTCGCCGAGCGATCTTCCAGATCATCGGCGAGGTCACGCATGATGATGGCCGAGCGGATCGCGTCTGTCGCGCTATCTGGATGTGTCGCGAGCGCAGGTGGCTGCCGACGTGAGGCCGCGATAAGCGCAGCGATAAGATCACGAAGGCCTTCACGGTCCGCCATCAGGGCGTCCCGTGCCTGACGTTCTTCAATCTCAAGGCTGATCAGGCGCTGCTGAATGCGGCTGGCCTGTTCTTCGCGGCGTGCCCCTTCCTGCGCTGCGGCAAGAAGCTGGCGGTTCACGACGGCAAGATCTGTTCGGGCCGCTTCCTGTGCGGCTTCGATGGCTTCCAGCGCGATACGGTCGGCCTCAAGGCGTTCTTCATAAGCCTGAAGCTCTTCCTGCGTCATGTCTTCCTGCCCTGTCGCAACCGGTAAAGGGGCGGCAATCAGGCAGGCCAGAAGTAAGGGAGAAACGCGACGTAGAATCATCGGCCCAGTTTAACCATGCTTCGCAAATGAGTCATGAATAGGAATTGTCAGCCGGGGCTTTGCCTGAGGCCTCAGAACAATGTTTCCAAAGAAAATTTGTATAAAACAACAATGTGCTCTGGACGTGGAGAAATTTGTCAATAAAAACCTAGAGTGGCCATATGGGCCATGTTTCCTTACCTTGGGGGGTAGAATTTTGAAAAAGATAGCACTTGTACTCGCGGCGGCAAGCCTGAGTGTTGCTGGTTGTGCAACTATCACACGCGGTTCAACTGAGGCGTTCGTCATCGAAACAACGCCGGGCGGCGCGACTGCACGGACAAGCCTTGGCACAATGTGCGAGCCAACACCATGCGTAATTCCGAATGTCAGCCGCGAAGCTGACTTCACCGTTACAATCGAGCGTGAAGGTTATGAAACGGCTACGTTCAACATCACGCACGAAACTGCACGTGATGGCGCGATGGGTATGGCGGGCAACGTACTCGTAGGCGGCGTTATCGGCGCAGCGATTGACGCAAACAGCGGTGCAACACAAGAGCTGGTTCCAAACCCGCTGGTCGTAACGCTGCAGCCGCTGGACGGCACAACGCCTCCTGCTCCTGTCGAAGCTCCAGCTGAACCAGAAGGCGAAGCGGTCAGCTAAGCGCTGTCCATCGCAAATTTTAAGAGGCGCGCTGGCACGTACGGCGCGCCTTTTTTAATCGAACTCATTGGCAACTTCATGGGCGAGCAGCAGCCCGTCGAGCAAGAGCGGATCGCGCGGCTCAACACCGTTCAGAACGCTGAGCGCATAGGTTACAAGCTGGGCGCGTTCGGGTGAGGGATGGAGGGCGTCTACAGGCACTGCGCCGGCCGGATAGATGTTTCCATGATCACGAAAATTGATGCGGGCCTGACGCAGTTCCAGCGTCTCGCCTTCATCTTCTCCGTCTTCCCAGAGACAGATCGGGCATAGTTCATAAGCGCCGGACGCGTTTAGCGTATCAAAGCCGCAACACGGGCAGGGATGGCGTTTATGAGCGCGCATTATTCGCGGTGGTAAGGCGTTCCCGCCATCAGGCTGAGTGCGCGGTAGATCTGCTCGGCTGCCAGCACACGAACCAGCTTATGCGGCCATGTGAGTGAGCCGAGACGGATTTTGTTCTGATACTGGCGCTTCACATCTTTGGTGAAGCCGTCAGCGCCGCCAATCAGAAAGCACAAATCCGGACAGCCATTGTCTTTCAGCTTTTCCAGATGTGCGGAAAATTCAGTGGAGGTCCAATCCTTGCCGCGTTCGTCAAACAGGAAAACTTCCGCGCCAGCAGGGATTTTTGCGAGAAGTCTCTCGCATTCCTGGTCCTGCGTATGACCGGCTTCGACCTCAATTTCGGAGACATCACGAACGCCGAGCGATGGGCCGAGCTTTTTAGCGCGGACGATATAATCGTCCACAAGCTCGCGCTCGGGGCCGCGTTTCATGCGGCCCACCGTGATGAGGCTGATTTTCATTCGGGATCAGGGATCAGTGCTGTTCAGCGGTATGACGGCTGTCGCCAGCCCAGATACGCTCGAGCTGATAAAAGTCGCGCACTTCCGGACGGAAGAGATGCACCACCGCATCACCGGCATCAATCAATACCCAGTCTGCGCTGGCGAGACCTTCGACCTGCGCGCGGCCAAAACCGCCTGCTTTGAGTTTGCGAATGAGGTGGTCAGCCAGTGAGCTGACATGCCGTGCCGAACGACCGGAGGCGATGATCATTGTGTCTGCGATGGAAGATTTACCACCGAGATCAATCACTGTGATGTCTTCTGCCTTGTCGTCTTCGAGCGCCTCAATGATGAGGGTTTCAAGCGGCGGATATTCATCATGCGACCCTGCGCCTGACTCTGAGGCTGCGGGCTGTGTACTCACGTCCAAAAAACTGACCTTTCAAAACTGTTTCAGACAAGCTGTTTAATAACACAACTTGTCCATCCGAACAAAGCTTGAGGTGAAATAAGGTGTCCGGCCCTTATTCGCCTGAATTAGAGGAGGAGGCGCGCGCTGCAAACGGGTTACGTGCAAGGGCTGCGCGCCGGATATTCGTCGATGATGCTGTATGTAGGGGCGTTGGCAGATAGGACCAGACCGGCGGGTGATATTTGTCAAAGCTCCCTGCCTGTTCGGCTGGAAGCCGCCATTCAGCAAAACGCCGTGCGAATTTTGAAAGGCGTGCCAGACGTGCATCACCAGGCCGCGCGATCACAGCAATCGGCAGGAGCGAGGCGATCTCGTCCCAATGTCCCCATTTATGGAAATAGCGCAGATTATCCGCGCCCATCAGCCAGACAAATTCGCCGCCTTTGACGCGCGGCAGCAGCGCCTTGATCGTGTCAAAGCTATATCGCGTGCCAAGCTGGACTTCGAGGTCTGTAACCTTCATGCGAGGATGCGAGGCGATCCTTTTGGCGCTGGCAAAGCGCGCATTGAACGAACTGCCTTCCTGTTTCAGCGGATTTCCTGCGGCCGGTATCCACCAGACATAATCAAGTGAGAGCGCTTTAAGCGCCTGCATGGCGACATGCTGATGGCCTGAATGCGCCGGATTAAAGGTTCCGCCGAATAGGCCAATGCGAAGGCCTTTATAGGGTCCGGGCAAGCGAAGGGTCATGACGCGTCAGTCTTCCCCTTCGACAAGGATCATATTGTCCCTGTGAATGACGGCAGAGCGGGCCGGGTAGCCAAGACGGGCCGTGACATCGGCTGTCTGTAAGCCTTTGATCTGTTCGATCTCTGCGGCCTGATAGGAGGCGATACCTTTGGCGATGGTTTTGCCTTTGGCGTTATTGATCGCAATGGCGGCGCCACGCGGGAATTGTCCGTTCACGGATTTTATGCCCACAGCTAGAAGACTTGCCCCACTTGTCAGAGCTTTCTCAGCGCCCGCATCTACGGTGACCGCGCCTTCAGGCGTTAAGTGACCAGCAAGCCAGCTCATACGGGCTGCCTGTGGTGTCAGGTCTGATACGATCCATGTGGAACGCCCGCCATCGCGCAGACGGCGCAGCGGGTGCTCTGGCTTGCCAATGGTGATGACTGTAGAACAGCCCGCGGACCATGCAATCTCTGCGGCATCAAGTTTGGTTGCCATGCCGCCCGTGCCAACGCCCGCGCTCGCATTGGCGTCACCGGCATAAGAACGCAGCTCTGGCGTGACGCCATTGGCTGTCGGGATGTGCTTGGCGTCCGGGATCTTTCGCGGATCGTCCGTGTAGAGACCATCAATGTCTGACAGGAGCACCAGAACGTCTGCGCCGACCATTTGCGCCACACGCGCAGCGAGGCGGTCATTGTCACCATACCGGATTTCAGATGTGGCGACCGTGTCGTTCTCGTTGATGACGGGAACAGCGCCGTTATCCAGAAGCGTGAAGAGCGTCGCGCGCGCGTTCAGCCAGCGACGACGGATCTCGGTGTCGTCCAGCGTCAGAAGGGCTTGTGCGAGCGGAATGTTCTGAAGATCGAATGCCGCCTGAAGCGATGCCATCAGGCGAGGCTGGCCAATAGCAGCAGCGGCCTGCTTTAATTCAAGCTGGCCCTGCTTTCCGGATTTTTCAGCGTCGCTCAGAAATGGGCGGCCGAGTGCCGCTGCGCCTGAAGACACCAGAACGACCTGTTTGCCTGCCGCGCGCAGTTCAGCAATGTCTGCTGCCAGCGTCGCAAGCCAGTACTGGTTTGGCTTACGTGTTTTTGCATCAACGATCAGCGCCGAGCCGACCTTGATGACAATACGTTCTGCCGTGTCGATCGACGTGTTCATATGTTAAGGCGTCCAGCCTTCCTCGCTGATGTCATCATCCAGCATGGAAAGGTCTTCCTCATACACATAGGCCGCAAGCTGGCGCAGCACTGGCGTGATATTCTGCTTGGCGACCGAGGAAATGATCTCAACCTTCTTATCCGTCACCCGGGCAAGCTGCTGGCGGGCTTCTTCAAGCTGCTCCGGCAGAAGCGAATCGGCTTTGGTGAGCGCGATGATTTCCGGCTTATCAGCAAGGTGGTCGGCATACGCCTCCAGTTCGCCGCGGATTTTCAGATAGGCTTCTTCCGGATTATCCTGCGTCGCATCGATCAGGTGAAGCAAGACTTTGCAGCGCTCCACATGGGCCAGGAAGCGGTGACCAAGGCCTGCGCCCTCCGAAGCGCCTTCAATCAGACCCGGAATGTCTGCGATCACGAACCGTGTAGACGGTCCAAGATCGACCACACCAAGGTTTGGCACCAATGTTGTGAACGGATAATCGGCGATCTTCGGCTTGGCAGCAGATACGACGCTGAGGAAGGTAGACTTACCAGCGTTCGGCAGGCCGAGCAGACCGACATCAGCAATTAGCTTCAGGCGCAGCCAGATCCAGCGCTCTTCACCTGGAAGACCCGGGTTATAGCGGCGTGGTGCCTGATTGGTTGCCGTCTTGAAGCGGGCATTACCCCAGCCGCCTGAGCCGCCAGAAGCGAGAAGAACGCGCTTACCAACCTCATCAAGGTCGGCAATGACCGTTTCTTTGTCGTCTTCGAGAATTTCAGTGCCAACCGGCACTTTCAGAACAGCGTCTTCAGCGCGTGCGCCAGTACGGTTCTTACCCATGCCGTGGCCGCCGCGATCAGCCCGGAAATGCTGCTTGTAACGGTAGTCGATCAGCGTATTGAGGCCTTCTACAGCTTCAATCCAGACGTCGCCGCCATCACCGCCATCGCCGCCATCAGGGCCGCCATATTCGACATAGGCTTCGCGTCTGAAAGAGACGCAGCCGTCGCCGCCATGGCCGGAGCGGATATAGATTTTACACTGATCGAGAAATTTCATGAGACTGACTTGCTAGATAAGACGCGACATATACAGGTGATCGGCCTTCTCGTCACGTGCCGTAGAATAGACCGGCGCGCGCCAGCACGGCATGAAGCCGAGCTTTTTTAAGACGTTGCCTGAGGCTGGGTTGTCGGTGAAATGCCCCGACACATAATATTTCGGCGTGACGAACCCGTCTGCCCAATCAAGAATTGCCTGACCGGCTTCCGTTGCGATGCCTTGGCCCCAGAAATCCGGGTGGATGGCATAGCCGAGGTTGAACGGTTCCTGCGTTGTGGTCCGGTCGAGGCTGACGACGCCCGTGCGTGTGCCGTCTTCAAGCTCGATCATGCGAACAATACTGGTCTGTGCCTCATCGCCTTCGGCTGCAGCCTGAATTCGGCCGCGCACAAAGTCTTCATCCACTCTGGCTGGAATGCTGGCGGTCATGCGGCTTACATCCGCAATGCTCCAGAAGCCCAGAAGCCAGGCCGTATCAACGGCGGCGAGAGGACGGAGTGTGAGGCGTTTGGTCTTCAGTATTTTCTGCATGGTGGTTTCACCTGTCGAAGCGTTTCTGAGGTCCAGAAACGAAACAAGGGAGGCCGGCGGCCTCCCTGGTCTTATCACCATGCTCTGTCTGAGCTAAGGGGCCACCACTCTGGCAGCCCTGCGCGGCTGCCGTTATTCGGCTGCGTCCGCGACTGGAAGCACAGAGACGTACTGACGGTTGTCACGCTTTTTGCGGAACTGAACCTGGCCTTCAACTTTAGCGAAGAGCGTGTGGTCTTTGCCCATACCAACGTTGTCGCCCGGATACCACTTAGTACCGCGCTGACGGATGAGGATGTTACCAGGAATGACGTGCTCGCCGCCATATTTCTTCACGCCAAGGCGTTTGGACTCTGAATCGCGACCGTTACGGGACGAACCACCTGATTTTTTGTGAGCCATTAGGCCACTCCTTCAATTCTGCGAGATAAATGCCGGTTTAAGGCTTATTTCGCAAGTTCTTTTGCCTGTTCGATCCAGCCGTCGCGCTCGACGCGGCCTGAAGCGTTCAGTTTTTCTTCAAGTTCAGTGATGCCTTCTGGTGTCAGGGCAGCGATCTGAGCGAAAGAGGTGATACCTGCTTCGTTCAGTTTCTTCGCGTATGCCGGGCCAACACCTTTGAGCTGTGTCAGGTCATCGCTACCAGCTGCAGCAGCTTTAGCAGGCGCAGCTTTCTTAGGCGCTTCAGCTTTAGCTTCAGCCTTTGGAGCTTCTTCAGCTTTAGGCTCAGCTTTTTTCGCAGGCTTAGCAGCGGCTTTTTTCACTTTGCCGTCGAAACCTTCAGCAACGATCTCTTTGATTTTGATCGTTGTCAGGTTCTGGCGGTGACCCTTCTTACGTTTGTAAGTAGAGCGCTGACGCTTCTTAAAGATGATGACCTTGTCACCTTTGCCTTGAGAAACGACTTCACCAACAACAGCAGCGCCTTCAACAACCGGCGCGCCAACTGTGACGTCGTCGCCTTCGCCGAGCATCAGCACTTCGTTGAATGCGTGCTCATCACCTTCGTTGGCGTCGATTTTCTCGACGGTGATTTCGTCATTGGCGGCCACTTTGTATTGTTTGCCGCCAGTCTTGATGACTGCGTACATCGCGCAGATCCTCTCAAAAAACTGGGTTTCACTGGTAATTAGCCAGCCGGAAAGCGCGGCAGATGACATATGCTGGCATAAGAGTCAATTACGTATTGATGCTAGCGCAGTATTTTTACGTCCGTGTACGGAGGGGTTGACCTGAAGTCAATCCCGGCGCGTCCGGAGTGTTTTTGCCACACACCCTATTTTAGCACATTGGGGCGGGCAGGCAATCAATACCTGCCCTGATCTTTTGGCGATGAATATATAAAAGAAAACAGAAGGCTAGTGGATTATATCCAGGACAGCTTGGCCATGATCGTGTCCAGAATTTCTTGCAGCGGCAGGCTGAACAGGCCGGCTTCTTCCATTTCTGCGTCGCTCAGCCAGTCTTCATACATATCTTCCCAGTCATCGGGCAGCTCGGAGATGAAGCCGGTCAGCTGAAGACCGGAATGGCGCATGGCTTCGGGCGTGGATGGCAGGTGGGGAATCCCTTCCAGCTCGGATCCGCCTTCCGTCGTCAGCGGGCCGCGTACGGAGACGTGAACCGCGACACCCATGGTCGGATGGCGTTCTGTCTTAACAACGAGAATCTGGAGGCCATCATATCGGCCACCTTGTACCGTCCAGACCTGTCCAGACTGGAATTCCAGCTGTTCCAGATCGGAAACTGTATCAATTCGGGTCGCAAATAGCTCTGAGAGACGTGCATTCATCGGAAAAAGTCCTTCTTTCCCCTGACACGTGCAATCTGCGTTCCGAACAGAGCCGAATACGCTAGTGACGAGAAACAGGCTGGACAGAGCGTGCATATCTTTCGAATTAGGATAGTGCGCTATACAAGAAGCCCTTGAGGGAAAGCGCGTCGGGAGGATGTGAAAGTGTCAGCGGAGCTCGAAGCCGAAATTGATCGCGTGCGTGCGTCCGGCGTCATCGGACGCCGTGGCCGTCTCGTCGATCTGTTCGAGTATCTGGCAAAGCGTACACTTGAAGCGAGGCCACCCAAGGAAGCTGAAATTGCCGCCGACGTATTCGGGCGTAGTGTTCAACTTGATGCTGAAGACGCCAGCATTCGCGTCTACATTCACCGCCTGCGCAAAAAGCTGGAAGAGTTTTATCTGCGTGAGGGGAATGCTGGTCATGGTCAGCTGATTCTCCCTCGCGGCGATTATGCCTTTGTATTAGAGCAGGCCGTGCCGGTTGCTGAGGCAGACACGATGCCCGCACAAGCTGCTCCCTCTCGTTGGTTATGGGGCGTGCTGGCTGCGTGCCTTGTCGTGATTCTGGTTCAGGGTGTGTTCCTGCTGCGAGGCGATCGAGGTGAGACACGGCTGGAAGCCTCTCCAGTCTTCTCGCCGCTGGCTGATCGCTCAAGGCCACTGCTGATCGCGCTCGGGGACTATTATATTTTCGGCGAGTATCAGGATGGCCTGTTTCTCGACCGCTTGATTCGGGACTTCGAGATTAATTCCTCGCGTGACCTGACAGACCTTCTATTGAGTGAGCCCGAGCTGATGGGGACCTATGTGGATGTCTCGCTCGGCTATCTGCCTACGTCTAGCGCGCAGGCGCTGAACGCGTTGTCTCCACTCTTTGCCAGTCGGTCGCCGCGCATCGTCATGGCGTCGGAGTTGACGGAAGAGCAAATCGCCGAGGCAGACATTGTCTATCTAGGTCTTACCAGCGGCCTCGGCCCGCTGCAGGCGGCGGCCATGCAGTCTTCGCGCTTCCAGCTTGGCCGGACATTCGACCAAATCCTCGATACAGAAGACGAGACTGATTTTATCAGTGACGCCTTCCGGAACGCTGCTGAAGATCTGGCCTATCGTGATTTTGCGCTCTTCTCCGTTCAGGCGGGAGACGGCGGTAACCTGATCTGGATTATGGCAGGAACCCGTGATGCAGGGCTGATCGGGCTGACAGACTTTCTGAGCGATGAAGCGCGCGTCAATTCTGCGCTCGATCAGAGCATTCGCAGCGCCGGATATGAGGCTGTGTTTGCGGTCAGCGGTGAGGCCGACCGGCCGCTATCAACACGCCTCATCCGCGAAGAGATCGACTGATTACTCAGCTCCACAATGGATGAATGGTCGCAACGGGCGGCCATCCAGGTCTGTGCCTGCTTTCATATTGTCCTCGCCCCTCAGAACAATGTCGCGCGTACGGCCATAATCTTCAAAGTCGAGCGACAGAACATGGACGTCGCCGGTTTCGATATGCCATCCAAATTGAAGGCTGGCGACGCCGCCTGTCGTATAGCCGAGACCGCCGCCTGATAGACCGACGCCCCGCGCTGATGCATGGCTCAGGCTATCAAAGAAGTTATGGATCATATCAATTTGCGGCTCATCAAGATCGAAGCCATAACCACCGAAGCTCTCGAGAAAATAATCTTCCTCTCTCCCATTGAGGTTGAATGCCATCCAGCCTTCAAAGGTTGAAAATACACCTGGAATGGTTGCGTCTTCGCGGCGCTCAGGATGCAGATATATCCAGTTTGTGCCTTCGGGGCGCCCGCAATCGGCGGCACCTGCGTCATCCGCCTCAACATAATAGCCGGGCGCGAAATGGTCCCAGACATTATAGTCGTCATCAGCACTTGCTGACGTGGAAAATCCCATGGCCAGTGTTGCAGCCAGCCAAGCGATGCGTGAAAGGTTCATTCCCATTTGGCGTTCTCCCGCAGTATTCCTCTGCCGGCAGAATACACATGAATGCCGGGTTTGACCTATCCCCCGAACTGGTGAGGTTTTTTATCCGGTTACGCCCCGCACTTTTTCATTCCAGTGCTGGCGGCAGAGCGAAACATAAATGCCTTTTGCAACGCTCACCTGATCGCCTTCACGAATAGCATTGCCGTTCTCGTCCAGACGCGCCGTCATCGTGGCTTTACGCCCGCAATGACAGATGGTGCGCGCTTCACGCAGATCGTCCGCAATGGCGAGCAGGGCCGCTGCGCCTTCGAACAGCTCGCCCTGAAAATCGGTGCGCAGGCCATAGCACAGAACTGGCAGGCGCATCTCGTCGCCTACGCGCGCCAGCTGCCAGACCTGATCTTCATTCAGGAACTGCGCTTCATCCACAAAGATGGCATGCAGCGGGGCATCTTCGGCCCGCTTGGAGATGGCGCGGTAGAGGTCTGTCTCGCTTCGGAACAGGTGGGCCTCAGCTTCCAGTCCGATGCGGGATTCGATCTTGCCGGTTTCAGCGTTTTCGGAACCGTGATGACCGGATGTCCAGAGCATGACCGACATGCCGCGTTCGCCGTAGTTATAGGCGGCCTGAAGCAGGATTGCCGACTTGCCGGCATTCATCGCCGAGTAGGTGAAATAGAGCTTGGACATGAGCCTTTGCTAGCCGATTCTGTAACTGCAATCATCTCTTTCAAAACTGGTAACGGAATTGCACTCTCTGCAGAAAGTGTTTCAGCCTGAAGCGAATAGCGGAGAATTTAGATGAGTTTTGCGACCTTACGCCTGTCCTGCCTTGCGTTTGCGACTCTGGCCATTGCCCCTGTGTCAGTTGCAAGCGATGAGGATGCTGCGCCTGAGGAGCAGATCGAAACGGTAGATCCGGCTGAAGCGATGGTCGAAGCCGAAGAAATGGTTGAAGCCTATGCGATCCGCGCCCCAGACGATAAAGGCGTGATCGGCTTTGATGCGGCAAGCGTCAATTTTGGGGATGTCGAGCAAGGTAGCGTTCTGGAACACACCTACCTCTTCCTCAATAACGGCTTTGGCCCGCTCAGCGTTCAGCGCGGTTATTCGCAGACTTCAGGCGTCTCCGTTCGCATTTCTCCTGAACCGGTGCCGGGTAACGAGCTGGGTGAGATCAAAATCTCAATCAATACCGATGGCATGGAAGGCGAGCAGTATATCCGCATCCATGTTGTCACCGATGCGTTTAACGGCCCTGATTCCACGCTTTATGCGCGCGCCGTCGTATGGCCGGTCGGTGAGATGCCGGTAGAAGAAGAAAACGCCGAGAGCTAGGCTCCCGGCGTTTCACTGTTTTCAGATGTCTGGCTGGCGATTACTCGCCAATATCCATGTCCAGAACGTCGGCAAGGAATTCTGCCTGCGCGCGGGCATAGAAGAGCTGGTTGGACAGCTTCCGCCAGCCATGTCCCTCATCGAGGAAGCGGATATAGTCAGCACGCACACCGTTTTCGCGGATAGTGCGGACCATTACCTCAGTCTCATAGATATCGATACGCGGGTCGCGTGCGCCGTGTGAGTAGAGCATTGGCACATCGATCTGGTCTGCCTGACGGATCGGAGAGTTCTCGGTGTAGTACTCGCGCCAGTAATCCTCAGTGATGTCACCATACTCGATACGGTCAGACGCTTTGAGGCCCGGGGACGCAACTTCAAGCGCTGTGACCCAGTCGGCAACGCCGAAGAGGGAAACACCTGCTGCGAAATTGCCCGGGAAGTTGGCAACCGCTGCGTTCACCGCATAGCCACCATAAGACCCGCCAACAACTGCGGCGCGGTCTGCATCAACGCGGCCATCTTCACGAAGCCAGTCCAGCATATCGACAAGGTCTGCGATGGACTCAAGACGGTTCTCACGGTCGTCCAGCGTCACGTATGTGTGGCCAAAACCAGTTGAGCCGCGGACATTCGGTTCAAAAACAGCGAAGCCCTGATCGACCAGATATTGCGTGTTCGCATCAAAGGTCGGGCGGGACTGGCTTGTCGGGCCGCCATGTACGAAAAAGACGACCGGCGGAAGACCTTCGCCCGTGTAGGAGGCGTCGTCTGGCAGGTAGAGCAAGCCTTGCAGTTCAACACCGTCACGCGCTGTGATGCGAACATCTTCAGGGCGCACGAGGCGTTCAGGATCGAGACCAGCCATAGGCGCGATGAACGTGTCATGCACGTCGCCTGTGTCGAGGTCCCAAGTCACAAAGCTGCCCGGTGTGCGCCAGCCGTTTACGCCGATCACAATGCGCGGGTCTTCTTCGTTACAGGAGAGGCCGTACGCGCCTTCCGGAAGTTCCGGCACGTCCAGCATTGTGTCTTCAACGCGGTCTTCAACATGGATGACGGAATAGCCGCCGACATTGCGGGTCCATGCAAGATAGCGATCGTCCGCACCACAAAGGCGCAGGCTGCCCATATCGGCCTGATCGTCAGATGCGATCATGGAGGTGAAGCCGGACTCGACGTCATAATACTGGATCGCCTGATATTCGCGTTCCATATTGCTGACGAAGTAGAAGCCTGAGGAATCGTCTTTCCAGGTGATGCCGCCCTGAGACGCACGGCGTTCCGGCTCCGAAATTGTCGTGACGTCGCCGGTCTCGATGTCGAGCATATAGAGATTGTTGGAATCCTCGCCGACAGTGGTCGAGAAGTTCACATACTTTCCGTCCGGAGAGACTGCGCCGACATACACGCCGAACTCGCCTTCATAGATCATTTCAGGCTCGCCATTCGGGATGGCTGCCTTGTAAATGTCGAAGTGAAGATTGGTGCGCGCTGTAGACGTATAGATGATGCCATCGCCTTCCGTCAGGAAGTCACCAAATGTGCGGAATGCGCCCGGCTGTGCAGGGAAGATAATTTCCTCGCTCGTGCCGTCTGCAGAGATCAGGAAGTAGGCTTCCTGCTCGTCACCGTCATTGTCTGCGCCATAGATCAGGTGCTCGCCATCCGGTGCCCAGCGGTAGAAGGAAATGCCGTTGCCATATGTCAGGCGTGTTGGCTGGCCGCCTGTCGCAGGGATCGTCCAGAGCTGGCGCTCGCCTGTGATCGACCATGAGAAGGCAATCGTTTCGCCATCAGGAGACAGCGAGCCGCCGCCAACGCCGCCATTGGCGGCAAGAATGTAGCGGCCGATGTCAGCCGGATCTTCGCCTGCAAGACCAACGCGCACAGGCTCGTCGGTCGGGGAAATCGCTTCGAGCGTTTCGTCATAGCCAGACTGGCCGCCCGCGACGGACGAAGTCTGTGCCATGGATGGCAGCGCAAACGCGCTCGCCATGACGCCGGATAAAATCAGTTGTTTGAAGAGGGCCATAAAACAGTCACCAGAAACTTGTGAGTGGGGAGGTTAACCTTATCTCACCGTCTCTGCGTAGCAAGTCTTTCCCGCTTCTCGATAAATCGGGGCAAGAGATTGCATCGGTTCTGACCAGTCTGACTGCCGAGTGAGCGCCCTCTATTTGCCGGTGAAGTTCGCTTTTCTTTTCTCAAGGAACGCGCGGTGACCTTCCTTCACGTCGTCACTGCTCCACGCCGCATCAATTGCGGCCTGAACTTTGGCCGTGTTGCGAAGCTCTGGGTCTTTTACCGCCTCATCGACGGCGAGTTTGGCTGCCCGAATACTGAGCGGCGCATTGGCGGCGATCATGCCTGCAAGTTCATAGAGGCGCGGCTCCAGTGCTTCAGCGTCCATGGCTTCGTCGATGAGGCCCATGGCAACGGCGCGCTCGGCTTTGTAGAATTCAGCCGTGTACATGAGCTGCTTGGTCCGCGCTGGTCCGATGAGCGACATGAGGCGCTGAATGCCATCAAACTGATAGCCGACGCCGAGCTTGGCGGCCGGTATGCCGAAAATAGATGTATCGGTGGCGATACGGATATCGCAGCTGATCGCTGTCGCAAGTCCGCCGCCAATGCACGGGCCGCGAACCATGGCGATGGTTGGCAGGATGCAGTCCGCGAACGCGCCAAAGGCTGCACCCGCGGCTTCGTCATAGGCTTTATTGGCCTCCAGTGAGGCGCGCTGCTTTTCAAATTCGGAAATGTCTGCACCGGAAATGAAGGCTTTGCCGCCTGCGCCCGTTACGACAATCAGGCGTGTGTCGGGCAGGGCGCAGAGCGTGTCTAGCAGGGGAGGCACTGTTTCCCACATGGCGCGGGACATAGCATTGCGGCGGGCAGGATTGTTGATCACGATCCAGCCAATCGGGCCTGCAGAAATGCCGATGACTTTTTCAGTTGAGCCCTCGACCTCTTTGCCCTCCGGCATTTCCCAATTGACGCTCACGCAAACTCCCCCGACACTTTGACCAGATAACAAGCCGACTTGATGGTCGCCATGGGCGGTCCTGTCAATTCAATGAGGTCGTTCAGGGGTATGGATTCAACGCTCGAAAAAGGATTGAGGGTGCTGGACTATCTGGCGCAGGCATCCGGCCCGGTCCGCTTATCGACGCTTGCGCAGGACCTTGGGCTGCAGAAGAGCAATGCGCATCGCACGCTAGCCACCCTTGTGGCGTCAAACTATGCGGTGCAGGACGCCGAAACAGGCATGTATCAGCCGAGCCTGAAACTGTTCGAACTGGGCGCCAAAGTGCTGGCTGGTCATCCTGTGCGCAAAGCGGCTACGCCATATTGCCAGAAGCTTCAAAGCGAGCTCGGCGAGACGGTGAACCTGTACGTTCTGGACGGTGACAGCGTGCTGGTGGTGGAGAAGCTCATTTCGCCGCGCCCGATACGCTTTTCCAGCCGTCCGGGGTCGCGCCTGCCGGTTCCTGCCTCCGCCGCCGGGCGGGTCATGCTCGCCTTTCATGAGGACCCTGAAGGGCTATATGACCGGTCTCTTGGCGTGGTGCCGCTTCGCTCGGATACAAAGATTGTCCGGGATGATGTCTTGTCCGGCCTGCCATCGGTCCGCCTTGCAGGCTATTTCGAGGCCGATCCCGACTGGAAGCAGGGAATATTCTCGATTGCCGTTCCGATCCTCGACGAAGATCGACGCGTGCTGGGCGCAATCGGCATTTCCGGCCCTGTCGAGCGATACTCCCCCGAAAAACGCCGCCAGATTATCGAAGCGCTCATGTCGGTGACGGCGATGATCTCAGAGACCGGTGCGTTGGGATAAGCAAAAAAGCCCGCCAGTGTCCTGACGGGCTTTTCTTTTCGTGTCGATGCGAGATCAGATGCCGCCAAATGTCAGCGATTTGATTTCCAGATAATCATCGAGGCCGTGGTGTGAGCCTTCACGGCCCTGACCGGATTCCTTCACGCCGCCGAACGGAGCCATCTCGTTTGAGATGATGCCCTCATTAATGCCGACCATGCCGTATTCCAGCGCCTCAGCCACACGCCAGCAGCGGGCAACGTCCTTTGAGTAGAAATAGGATGCGAGGCCGAACTCTGTGTCATTCGCCATGGCGATGGCTTCTTCATCGGTCTTGAAGGTGAAGACCGGCGCAACCGGGCCGAAAATCTCTTCAGAGAAGACACGCATCTCGCGGGTTGCTTCTGTCAGGACCAGCGGACGCGAATAGCATTCGCCGTTTGGTGTGGACGGGCCTTCATGGACTTTTGCGCCTTTTTCGACCGCATCAGCCACAAACTCTTCAACCGTCTTGCGGGCTTTGACAGAGACGAGCGGGCCAAGATCGACACCGTCATCCAAACCATTGCCAACTTTAAGCGCGTTGGTGGCTGCAAGGAGCTTCTCAACGAAAGCATCCTTCACATCCTCATGAACGAGGATGCGGTTCGTGCAGACGCAGGTCTGGCCGGCATTGCGGAATTTGGAGGCCATGACGCCTTTAATCGCAAGGTCGAGGTCTGCGTCGTCAAAGATGATGAAAGGTGCGTTGCCACCAAGCTCCATGGAGAGGCGCTTCAGCGTGCCGGAGCATTGCTCGGTCAGCATTTTGCCGACTTCGGTAGAGCCGGTGAAGGACAACTTTTTGACGCTCGGGTTAGAGGTCAGCTCACCGCCAATTGCGCGTGTATTGCCGCAGACAATGTTCACGACGCCAGGCGGGATACCTGCGCGGTCGCAAAGCTCGGCAATCGCCAAAGCTGAGAGCGGCGTTTCAGATGCCGGTTTGCAGACGACTGTGCAGCCTGCGGCAAGCGCGGGCGCGATTTTGCGGGTCAGCATAGCGTTCGGGAAGTTCCACGGCGTGATGAGCGCTGCAACGCCCACCGGCTGACGGATCACAACAACGCGTTTGTCCGGAGACGGCTGTGTCATCACCTCGCCATAGACGCGCTTTGCTTCCTCAGCGAACCATTCGACATAGTTCGCGCCATAGGCAATCTCGCCCTTAGCTTCGGCAAGTGGCTTGCCCTGTTCCAGAGTGAGGATACGGCCGAGATCATCCTGATTGGCCATCATCACATTGAAGAGGTCGCGCAGATGTTTTGCGCGCTCTTTAGGTGTTTTGGCAGCCCATGCCGGTTGCGCGGCTTCGGCCGCTTCAATGGCAGCTTTGGTTTCCGCTTCGCCGCAATAGGCGACTTCGGCAATCAGTTCGCCATTCGCAGGGTTATCGACATTGAAAGTCGAGCCGTCTGCCGCGTCAGTCCATTTGCCGTTGATATAGGCTTTCGTGCACAGAAGTGCCGGGTCGGAAAGCTTGTGGTCCGTCATCCCTGAAATTCTCCCTGAGTCCCGTTTTCGGAATAGTGTGAGGTTACTCAATGGACGCTGTGCAGCGCCCATTGTTCCCGTGTTTTTTAGTAAGCCGCTTCGTAGATGTCGCGCGCATCACTTTGTGTCACTTCGCGCGGATTGTTCTTCAGAAGACGGGTCTGGCCCATGGCTTCTTCTGCGAGCAGATCGAGATCGTTTGCCAGAACGCCGGCATCACGCATACGCGGTGGCAGGCCGACATCAAGGCTCAGCTGTTCAAGCTGGTCTGCAAACCAGAGGGCGGTCTTTTCGTCAGAGCCTGTCGGGACATTGTCAAAGCAGATCGGCGCGAGTTCAGCGTAGAGGCTTGCAGCATTCGGTGCGTTGAAGCGCAGAACGTGCGGCAGAAGCAGAGCGTTCGATGTGCCGTGCGCGATGTGATAGCGCGCGCCCAGCGGATAGGCGAGGGCGTGAACCGCCGCAACAGGTGCGTTGGCAAAGGCTTGTCCGGCAAGGCAGGCCCCGAATAGCATGTTCTGGCGTGCAGCAAGGTTTGAACCGTCTGCGATGACTGGCTTTAGGTTCTTCGACAGAAGCTCAAGCGCCTTCTGGGCGAGCATGTCCGAATACGGGTTTTTAAGGTGAATAGAGGTATAAGCCTCAATCGCGTGGACCATTGCATCCACGCCGGTTGCTGCGGTTACGATTGGAGGCAGGCCGAGCGTGAGTTCCGCGTCGAGCAGGGCAACATCCGGATAGAGCTGATTGGCAACAACGCCCGCTTTGGTGTTCGGGCCGGTGGTCACGATGGCAACGGCAGTCACCTCAGAGCCAGTGCCTGCTGTCGTCGGGATCAGGATGAGCGGTGCGCGCTCGCCCTTCGCCATGCCAACGCCGTAAATGTCTTCAAGCTTCTCACCGGAACGCAGCAGCAGAGCTGCAATTTTTGCGGCGTCCATGGATGATCCGCCACCAAAGCCGATAATGCCGTCTGCGTTATGCGTCTTAGCCGCTTCGAGGGTTGCCATAATGGTCTCAACCGGCGGGTCGGCCACAATGTCGGTGTAGAGCGCGTAAGACGTGCCGGAGGCATCAAGTGACGCCGTCAGCTTCTCCAGAAGGCCGGCCTTCACAATACCCGGATCCGTCACCACCAGCGGGCGTTCAAAGCCGAGGCGCGTGCAAATCTCGCCAAGGCGATTGATCGAGCCCGGCTCGTTAATGATGGAACGGGTGGTGTTGAATTCAAAAGACGTCATTTGGGCGTTTCCGGGTCCTTGCTCACTGACATGAGCTGAGTTTTGTGCCGGTTGGTCCGGCGTCCATTTGGCTTTGGTGTATCTGACTACACTTTACTTGAAAAGATCAGTTCGAAACTTAGGAGCGTTTTGACACGATCTGAAATCAATTGCGACCTGACGCTAGGGGAAGGATTGGAAATTTGTGTCACCCGTGCTCAGACTTCGCTCAAACAAAGTCACGGGGAAGAAACATGGAATATGATGAGGTCATCAACGGTCGACGCAGCATTCGCGGATATCTTGATAAGCCCGTTCCGAAAGAGGTGATCAAAGAGGTTCTGGAACTCGCCATTCGCGCGCCATCCTCAATGAACACCCAGCCATGGCATTTTTATGTGATTGGCGGCGACGTTCTGAACCGCATCCGTACAGGCAATGTCGAGCGCAATATGGCGGGTGTGCCGGACAGCCGCGAATTCCGTGGCGGCGACAAATATCAGGGTGTGCATCGTGACCGCCAGGTCGAGATCGCTGTGCAGCTGTTCGAAGCCATGGGTATTGAGCGCCATGACAAGGAAAAGCGCATGGACTGGATTCTGCGCGGCTTCCGCCAGTTTGATGCGCCGGTCTCCGTTATCATCACCTTCGATAAAGAGGTTGAGGGCAACGACATCACCACGTTTGACTGCGGCGCGGTCTGTAATGGCATTGTGAATGCGGCATGGTCTCGCGGGCTTGGCTGCGTGATCAACTCGCAGGGTATTATGCAAAGCCCTGTCGTGCGCGAAGAAGCTGGTATTCCGGATGATCAGGTCATCATGATGGCGATTGCTATGGGCTGGCCGGATGAAACCTTCCCTGCGAATGCGGTTGTTTCGCGCCGTAAATCTGTCGATGACGCTGCGGTGTTTGTCGGGTTTGATTAACCCTAACATTTACCTTTTGAACTGTTCTGATTTTGGCAGAAGGATTCAAACCGACATTCAATAATGAAGGTTAGTCTACGCTGTAAAAGCGTCAGAAGAGCCATCAAAAAAACGGCCGGCGCGGAAAAAAGACCAGGAAGGTAACGTGCCGATATGCCGATCAGCGTGAATACCAATTCGAGCTCTATGACGACCGTTCGCAGCCTGAACAAATCCGACAGGGATTTGCAGACTGTTGAAAGCCGAATGAATACCGGGCGCAAGGTGAATGGCGCTAAGGATAATGGTGCCATTTACGCGATGGCGCAAACGCTGCGGGCCGATATTTCCGGCCTCGGCGTCGTGCGGGACTCTCTCGACCTCTCGGTTGCGGTTGGTGATGTTGCGCTTACGGCGACGGAGTCGCTGACTGACCTCATCATGGAAATGAAGGAAAAGGCGCTGGCAGCGGCTGATCCGGGCCTTGATGATCGAAGCCGGGGTATCCTCAATGAGGATTTCATCAAGCTTCGTGACCAGATCGATACCATCATCAATAATGCCGGCTTTAACGACTTCAATCTGATCGATGGAAGCACGTCGAACATGCGCCCGATCACGGACGTAAAGGGCGGCAAGGAAATCTCGGTTCCGGGCTATGATCTGAAGCCTGGCGGCGCCGATACCGATATGATTCCGAGCATGGTGATTGACCCGCTGCAGGACGCAAAGGATTCCCTGTCGCGCATCGAGTCGACGCTCGAAAAGCATCATGAAGTCATGAATATTCTGGGAGGCCGCATCCGTACGATTGATACGATGCGGACGCTCGTCATGAAGACGGCGGATGTTCTGAGCAATAATCTTGGAAAACTGGTCGATGCCGATCTCGGCAGAGAGGCGGCAAAACTTCAGGCCGAGCAGACCAAACGCGATTTGCGTGTCCAGTCCCTCAATATCGCCAACCAGCTTCCTACCTACGCGACACAGCTTTTCGACGAATAGCCGAAGGGCTGACGGGTAGAGGAGAGCGGTCCGGGCGGGACTGGTCCCCGCCCGGACTGATATCTTATTCCGCTGGAACGATGAGTTCGAGCTGGATGTTCAGTTCAACTTCGTCAGAAACGTATGGCGTGTAAGCGCCTACGCCAAAGTCTGAGCGAAGGATTTCGCCGCTTGCCGAAACGCCAAGTGCTGGCACGCCCATCATCGGGTGGTCGCCCTGGAAGTTCAGCGTGACGTCAAACGTGACCGGCTGAGTAACGCCGTGAATAGTCAGGTCGCCAGTCATGGTGCCTTTTGTGTCGTCTTCTTCGCTAACGCTCAGTTCAGTCGCAACAAAGTGTGCCGTCGCGAATTCTTCGAAGTTGAAGAAGTCGCTGCTGGAGAGGTGGGTGTAAAACTCTTCGCCGCCCGTGTTTGTGTCGAGCGCGAGCATATCGATTGTGACGTCGATTACGGATGCTTCCGGATCTTCCAGATCAATGTCGAATGTGCCGCTGATCGCTGGGAATTCGAGGCCCTGATGGGAGAGGCCAAGGTGGGTATATGTCGCGCGGACATATGAGTGTGTAGGCTCTGCCTGATATGAAACGACCTCAGCCTGAGCTGGAAGAAGGAATGCCGCACCTGCAACTGCAGACGCGAGAAGTGTACGCGTAAATTTAGTCATGATCTGTCCTTTCCGTCCTGTGACGCAAACACAAAGATAGAGTGGTTATTGCAGGCTTTAAGTCCGCACTTTCGGGTAACTATGGGGATTTTTTCTTGCGAGGTGCACGGAGTGAGTGTATCGGCGCTCACCTTTTGTTTGTTTGGGCCTTACGCGTTTGAACACAGCCGAATTACTGGTCCCGCCTCAGGGGTGGAACTGGATCAACCAGCTCGCGGACACTGGATGGGTCGTCACCCGTACCGTCGTGCCGCCTGAGTTATCACGTGCCTTGCGTGTTGAAGCTGAAACGCTCCATAGCGAAGCCATGCTTGAACGAGCCGGCATCGGGCGTGCGGGTGACCACACCATCAAATCTGACATTCGCCGCGATAAAACGCGCTGGCTTAGCCGCGATGAAGAGGTTCAGGCGCGCTATCTCGACGTGATGGAGATGGTCCGTCTTGCGGTGAACGAGGCGCTCTATCTCGGCCTGTTTTCATACGAAGCCCATTTTGCCGTTTATGAGCCGGGCGCGTTTTACAAGCGCCATATGGATTCGTTCAAAGGTGCGCGTAACCGTGTGCTCTCAACCGTGTTCTATCTGAATGAGGACTGGGACGAGACAGATGGCGGCGCCTTGGCAATCTTTGATCGTGAAGAGGCAGAGGAGGCCGTCGAGCTGGTTCTGCCAGAGCTCGGCACGCTGGTTATCTTTCTGAGCGAAGACATCCCGCATGAAGTCCTACCCGCTATGCGTGACCGCTACTCCATTGCAGGCTGGTTCCGCGTGAATGACCGCGGCATCGCGCCGAGCCTTCAGGCCGTGCAGGCGACGACGCCGGTCAATCCGGATATCTGATATAAGAAAGGCCGGTCAGTCCGGTCTTTGTCGCTTACTGGTTCAGCGCTTCGCCAAACAGCATTTCTTCAGGATCACCAAAACAGACGCCAGCTGTCAGCACGACGTCGGACGGGTAGCCGGTGGAGGTGAAGATCATTTGTGCGCGGCCCCAATAGGCAGAGGTTTCACCCGTTTCAGGGTCCTGAACGGAGATGCCGCACGGTTCGGTGCCGAATGAAGAGGAGCTGATCCAGACGCCATCATGCATGCTCCGGTTGTCATAATTTCCTGCAAGCCCCGGGAAGATCATGCGGATCATCGTGTTGCCAACCGGCGCGCCGATAATGGCTTCACCTGTTTCCAGCTCGGATAGAAAAACGATATTGCCTTCATCAGATGACCAGACTTCATCTGCGTGAGCCGCGCCTGCAAGGCCAAGCACTGATGCTGCGATTAGTGCAGTTTTGATAGCCTTCATTTCAAACTTCCTTCCCGATTTTCTGTTGGCCGGTGGTGGCTTGCGTCCGGCAGTTCGCGAGCGTTCCATGCCGACCGGCTTGCGCGCAAGCCCTTCAGGTTAAAATGCGCTGTCTATTTCACTTCGGGGGTCCAGCCATTGAGAATGAAGGTCGGGTCGGAATAGTTATCGATCAGCTCTGCGTCTGTTTCTGCATCAAGCACACGAACGAGGGGATGGCGCTCTGACATGTCGACTGGATTGCCCGCCATACCCATGGTGTTGAATTCCCAGAGGTGGATGTTTTCCCAGCTGAACTCAGCGTGCTCTTCTTCAACCGGCCCCCAGCCTTCCGGTGGAATACCATCCGTGCGCGTGTTGATCAGAACCATTTCGGCAAACGGGAAATTAGACCTCTCATGACGCGGCCCCTCTCGCGGACCATTAAAGGGCAGGCGGGCCAGCACACCGCGCGTCTTCTGTCCCTCAGGGTTATCCTCGGTGACAGACCAGGGCAGAGGCTGGTCCAGATAAATCATCTCTGAATCGACGAAAATGTTGCCATGTTGGCCTTCAGGGGTGCGGGTCCATGTGAACGGGCCAACCGATTTGATTGTGCAGCGCAGGCAGAACAGCGTCGCATATCCGAGGATGGTGTCGCCGTCCCCGATCAGCTCTGAATCCTGCATATAGATGGAGCCATATGTGGTGAGCGCATCGCCAGAGCCATTGAGTTGCATGTTATCAATGATGACGCGGTCGCCGCGGACCAGCAGCGCTTCTGCCTGCCCAATGAAATCATTCTGTATGGTGAAGTCCGAAAGCTGTATGTCGCTCACTTCATGGAGTTGAAAGGCGGGGCGGCGGGATGGATTCCCGCGCGGCGGGTTAAAGGCGGAATTGTTCGGATAGCGCACGACAACGCCGTCACGGCTCTCGCCGCGCAGAATAATGTCTGACTTACCGTTCAGGAAAACCAGCTCGTCATAGCGTCCATTGCGGATGAATATTTCAAAGGGCTCAGTGCTTGTCGCGGGCGCAAAGTCGAGAGCGCCCTGAACCGTCACAAAGTCGCCTGACCCGTCACTGGCGACAGTCACGCGACCTGTATCGGCGTCGGGTGGCGCTTCGCGTGTTGTGAAGCTCCATTCAAAATCTGTGTCGCTGAGACCGAAAACGTCTCCATCCACATGCACGTTATAGGTCTCGCCATAGTCCAACGCGCCGTTGTGCAGCGTGATGATGGCGGTGGTCTCGAGAGCTAGGACCGGGTGGTAGTGGAAGTCCACGCCCTGAAGCGTGTTCACCTGATAGTCCGACATGACCGACTCGCGGCCGAGGCGAACCCTGTCCTCCTGAGTTGCGCCCGACATACGCCCGTCCGGGAATGGGCCGAAAGGTATAGAAACGTCGATCCGGTCTACGACCTCGCCGGTTTCTGCATCGGTGATTTCTATCACACCTTCAGAATGGATGGTGAGCGGATCGGGAAATGTGATGCGAAGCGGCGTATCCGGGCTGATACCGGTGTCATCATCGGCCGGAAAGAAAACCGCACCTGGCGAGGCAGCGGCCTCCGGCGCTGGTGTGTTCTGCGAACAGGCAATCAGCGCCAGTGATCCTGACGCGATAAGGGCCGCTGTTTTCATGATTTTCATCCTCATATCCTCACCCTGCTTTTTTCTGCAGACTGACAGATGAGGAAGCCTGCACGCAAGCTCGAATTTAACGCGTTTAGTCTCTTCGAGAGAAGTTGCGGGTTTGGAATAATATTCTGAAATGGCGTACCAATTTGTAAGTTATAGCATCTTCATTGCGCCAAATGGCGTGTGGCGGAAACGAAACGTTGCGCCGGTTTTGTGTCGCGCAGGAGTACAAAGTTGGTGTTGGACGGTTGCGTGTCGTCCCTGTGCAGAGCCATAACCGGAGTTAAGAGACCCCGTTGGAGCGATAACTGTGAAGATAAATATCATTGGTGCAGGCATGGGCGGACTGTCAGCGGCGTTGGCGCTTCATGACGCTGGCCATGATATGACGGTCTATGAGGGAACAGAGAAAATCCAGCCTTTAGGCGTAGGCATTAATCTGCTGCCACATGCTTCTGTCATTCTGCAGTCGCTTGGCGTTGTGGACGAGCTGCTTGAGGCAGGCGTCGCGACGCGCGAGCTCTCATATTACAACAAATACGGGCAGCATATCTGGACAGAACCACGCGGAAAGTTTGGTGGGTTTTCGACGCCGCAAATCTCGCTCGGTCGCGGCGATCTGCAGATGACACTGCTCAAGCACGCTCGTGAACGTCTGGGAGAGGATAAGATCCTTGCCGGTCACCGCCTTAAATCATTCCGTAATGAGGGCGATGAGGCCGTGGCCGTCATGCAGCGTCCGAATGGCGAAACCGTCGAAGCGCGTTCTGAAATCCTGATCTGCGCTGATGGCATCCACTCTGCCGCGCGTGAGCAGATGTACCCGGATCAGGGACTGCCACGCTATGCAGGACGTGTGCTCTGGCGTGGTGTGACATGGGCCAAGCCTTATCTGACCGGCGCAAGCATGATCATGGCGGGGCATCAGTCAGAGAAGTTTGTCTGCTACCCGATCTCACCGGTTCGCGAAGATGGCAAACAGCTGATCAACTGGATTGCAGAGCTTAATGTGCCGGAGCTTCTCGACCGTGAAGACTGGAACCGGGAAGGCCGCCTTGATGACTTCTATCCTGTGTTCAAACAGTGGGATTTTGATTGGCTGGATGTGGCCGGTCTGATTGAAGGTGCCGAAGGTGTTTACGAATTTCCTCTGGTCGACCGCGATCCAGTCGAAACCTGGGTGGATGGTCATGTCATGCTTCTGGGCGATGCAGCGCACCCGATGTACCCGATCGGCTCTAACGGTGCGACGCAGGCTATCATCGATGCGCTCTGCATTACGCGGTCGATTTCCGAAGGCGGCAGCGTGGCAGACATTCTTGCGCGCTATGAAGGCGAACGCCTTCCTGCAACGGCAGCCATTGTTCGTGCGAACCGTCAGAACGGTCCTGAACAGTGTATGCAGCTCGCGCATGAACGCGCACCGGATGGCTTTAAAGCACTCGAAGACATCTTCGCGCCGGGTGAGCTGAAGGAAATGGCTGATCGCTACAAACAGCTTACCGGGCTTAAGAAGTCTGCTTAAGCGCCGCGTTTCAGCTTCACGCATACTTCGTGGAGCGCTTGCAGGAATTGTGACCGGTCGCGCTGGCTGAAAGGCGGCGCGCCGCCAAACTGCTCGCCGGTCGAACGCAGCTGTTCCATCAGGGCGCGGGTCGCCATGGCTGCGGCGATATTTGACTTGGTGTAGGCTTTGCCGGTGGGCTGCAGGACGCGGGCATCATTCATCAGGCAGCGTTCGGCGAGCGGAATGTCATTCGTGATGACGATGTCTGACGCCGTCGCGCGCTCGGCAATCCAGTTATCCGCTTCGTCAGGGCCAGCATCAACGACTTGCTGCGTTATATAGGGCAGGGACGGGACGCGCAGAAAGCTGTTCGACACGACGAACACATGCGCGCGATGACGCTCGGCAACCTTGTAGACCTCGTCCTTCACCGGACAGGCATCTGCATCGATATAAATCTTCATGCGCCCTGTTAGCATGGCATTGGATGCAGGTGCAGGCTCTATTTGCCTACCCACCTTGCCTCGGGCCGCATTCCTGACCAATCTGACACAGCAAGCGTTTTCGGGGGTGTGAGTATGCTGGTCAGGCGACATTTTCTTCAGGGTTTAGTGGTTGCAGCAGGTGCGCTCGGTGGCTGCGCTTCGGCGAGCAGCGGCCAGTCATCTACGCCTTCGGGGCGCGGCCTCACGGCGGAGAACCTCGACGATATTCTGATCGGAAGCAGCTATCTCGGGTGCGGCGGCGGAGGAAGCCTTGCCGAAGCGCGTGAGCTGATCCGTTCAGACCTTGCAAACGGGCATGTGTTCTCTCTGATCGGCGTCGATCAGCTTGCAGATGATGATCGCGTCGCCTGTCCGTATGCGCTCGCAAGCCTTGCGCCTGTGAGTGAGGATATGCAGGCGCGTCTTGACCGGATTGAGAATAAAATTGAAGCGCCAACGCTTGATGCCTTCCGGCTTCTCGAGCGCCATATGGGGACGCCTTTTTCGGGCGTGATTATGGGGGAGATTGGTCCTCTCAGTCTTGCTGAAGGTCTGTCCTGCGCAGCGCGGCTTGGCATTCCGTCGCTGGACGCTGATACCGTCGGGCGCGCAACGCCAGAGATCAACCAACACTCGGTCCGTGTTGCCGGTCATCCGCTGACACCCGCCGCAGGCGTGACCTATTTCGGCGATGAAGTGGTGCTTCAGGGGGTGCAGGACCCGTCACGGGAGGAAGACATTTTCAGAGCGCTGTCCGTCGTCAGCCAGCTGGTTGGTGTCGCTGATGCGCCGATCACTGGCGCGGTCGCCAAATCGGAAGGTGCGTTGGTGAAAGGGTCAGTTTCACTGGCTATGGCGATCGGGGCGGCTGTACGTGAGGCAAGGGCATCAGGCGCAGACCCGATTGAGGCGGCACGCGCCGCTGGTGACGGATATGAGCTGTTCACCGGCGAGGTGACGGGTTTTACCTGGCGCGATGAGGACGGTTTCCTTGTTGGTGATCTTACCCTTTCGGGCACGGACAGGTTTGAGGGCCAGTCTATGCTGCTTGATTACAAGAACGAACATCTCGTGGCGCGCCGCAATGGCGACGTCATCGCGACCTGTCCTGATCTGATCACGGTTATTGACCGCCAAACCTGCGAAGGCGTGAACAATCCTGATTTCGTGGAAGGGCAAGCCGTTGTGGTGCTCGGAATGAAGTGTGATCCGCTCTGGCGACGTGATGCGGGCCTTGAGGTCTTTCATCCGCGCTATTTTGGGTACGATGTCGACTACGTGCCTATCGAACAGCGCCTGCCTTAAACCTGCCTTGTAAATACAAGACTCTGGTGCGAGTGTGACATGGGAATACGAGGGGAAATTATGAAACATCTTATCTCACCAGCGCTTTTTGCGCTTGTGCTCGCGGCGTGCGGGCAGTCTGAAACAGCCGAACCGGTAGAAGCAGCACCTGCGCCCGTTGAAGCAGCTGTTCCAGTGGCGGAAGCTGCAGGCGAAGTCACTGAGGCAGTTTCTGACGCTGCGACGACAGCCATTTCGGCGCTTTCAGAGGGCGAGTACTGCTACTTCCTGCAGGAAGACAGCTCGACGGAAGGTCTGGAAATCACGCTGGATATCGCAGGTGTATTTTCCGGCCGTCATTACGGCACGATCCACGATGCGGAGAACGCCTATTTTGCGTCGTTTGAAACCACTCTCAGCGATGGCCAGCTGAATGATGAAGGCGTCGTGAATTTCACCGCGGTCACCGAAGTCGACGGCGACACGCAATATGGTGAAGAGCCTTGGGTAATCTCCGCAGAAGGTGCATATAGCGCTCACTGGGATGACGCGGTCATGGAACCGGCGGACTGCGACTTCGTCGACGCAACCGTCTGGCCGCCTATTCCGGAATAGGCTTTCAGGACACACCTAAATGAACTGGTCGATTGGTGATTTTATCGTGGCGGGCGTTCTGCTCGCCATGCTGGGCGTTGCAGGCCTGATCTTTTTGCGCCTGAAGCGTCCGATCTCCTATCGGCTGGGCTTTGTTGCCCATATCATTGGCTCGGTTCTATTGTTCTGGGCTGGCGGGGCGGTCGGCTTGATCGGTGATGCCGATAATCCGGCCAATCTCTATTATCTGGTCGTGCTGCTCGTGGGCGTCGTTGGCGGCGTCTACGGTCGGTTCAGCCCGGATGCGATGAAGAAAACGCTCCTCATTATGGCGATTATGCAGGTCGCCATTGGCAGTAGTGCGCTGGCGCTCGGTTGGGGCTCTGAGGCGGCCAAATGGCCTTGGGATGTAATCGCTGCGACCGTCGCTTTCGCGCTTATCTGGCTTCTGGGCGCCTTCTTCTTCCGTCAGGCCGAGAAAGCCTGATCAGAAGCTGATACACTGCGCCAGATGCCGAATGCGGGCAGGGCCTGGAAGATGGCCTGCAGGCGAGCCCGGCATGTTTGCGACGGCTGAAACAGCGGCATTGAACTCATACGGATTGTTGATCAGGCGTAGATTGCGCATCTGTCGGATGGCGTAGCAATCTGCGTTCATTTCTTGCGACGGCGTGGCAAGGCCCACACCGAATGGCAGGGCAACATGTGCGCACTCATGCAGGAAAACGTAAGCCGCCGCATATTGGTTGAGTGAGTAGAGATAATTCGGGCTCACATCGATGTAGAAGCCGCGATAGGGATCAATCCCCGCCATAGCGCCGCCGCCCCGCCATGCGTTTTCGGTGAAATAGATTGGCACCCGCGCGCCATTATTGGCGTTGCAATAAAAGTTCAGCCCAGCAATGTTGATGGTGCTTGATCCCTGAGCATGAACAGGAGCCGTGTTGACGCTGAAATTCAGTGCCAGCGCAAACAAGGTGATGATCAGCTTTCTCATGTTTCCCTCCCGGCTCTTGCGGCCTGATGCTTTACACCCAGATCATGTGAGACGCGTGGCGCGAAGTCCAGTCAGGGCGGTTTCGGCTTGCTCTTCGCGTGACAGACTGCTCTTAAATCAGGGCAAAATAAGGGACAGGAAACAATGACAGCTGCAGATATCTTCTCGCCAATTTCATTTACGCGTGGACCGGACTGGAAAAATCGTCTGGCGCTTGCGCCGCTCACCAACCAGCAAAGCCATGATACAGGTGTACTCTCCGAGGATGAGTATAAATGGCTGACCATGCGTGCCACCGGAGGCTTCGGCATGGTGATGACCTGCGCTGCGCATGTGCAGGCCAATGGTCAGGGCTTTCCCGGCCAGCTTGGCGTGTGGAGCGATGATCACCTTGAAGGCCTGACGCGTCTGGCAGACGGCCTGCGCGCTGGCGGGGCTGTCTCGTCGCTTCAGCTGCACCATGCAGGCATTCGCTCTCCGAAAGAGATTGTCGGCCAGCCGGTGGGCGCATCTGATGATGCAGACACCGGATCGCGCGCCCTCACAACAGAAGAAGTCGAACAGCTGCGCGACGACTTCATCACGGCTGCTAAACGTGCTGAAAAAGCCGGGTTTGACGGCGTCGAAGTGCACGGCGCGCACGGCTATATTCTCGCGCAATTCCTGTCGCCGGAGATCAACCTGCGCGATGACCAGTATGGCGGAAGCTTTGAAAACCGTTGCCGTCTGATCCTTGAGGTGATCACCGGCATTCGTGAGGCCTGTCGTCCGGACTTCCAGATTGGCGTGCGTTTCTCACCTGAACGTTTCGGGCAGCGTCTCGGCGAGATGAAGCAGTTCTTCACTGAGCTCGTGACCCGCGACGAGGTGGATTATATCGACCTGTCGCTCTGGGATTCCTTCAAAATGCCGGAAGAAGAAGAGTTTAAAGACAAGCCTCTCCTGCAGCACTTTATGGATCTGCCGCGTGGCAATGTGAAAGTCGGCACAGCCGGTAAAATCGTCGATGCAGAGCATGTTCGCAAAGTTCTGGAAGCAGGCTGTGACTTTGCGATGATCGGGCGCGCGGCAATCCTCGCGCACGACTTTCCTGAGAAGGTTCGCGCTGATGCTGACTATGCCTCACCGAAATGGCCACTGCCTGCAGAGCATTATCTGGCAGAAGGTATCAGCCCGACATTCGTTGAGTATCTGCGCACCACCTTCCGCATGGTGAGCTAGTCTGTACTCACAGATTTTAGTTCAAAAAAATGTGAACCATCCGGTGTCTTTGAGCGCCGGATGGCATCTATCTTACACTGTAAAACAGCGATAGCCTCCTTCCATAAACTGGGAGGAAATCATGAAAAAACTTATTGGCGCTCTGGCGTCATTACCCCTGCTTGCGGCCTGCGTTTCGGTGAACACCACAACGCATACGCGGGTTCAGGAAGCCGAGGCGATGCCTTTGCCGCCTGTCACCATTTATCACCTCGAAGGGCGGCGGTCGGAACGTATTGTCTGGCTGATGGAGGAACTTGATCTTCCATATGAGCTGGAATATGTGCCCGGCGATCTTCAGGCATCTATGAATCTTGTGCGCGCGCTTGGCCATGAAATGCCACAAGTGCCGACCGTTGTGATTGGCGATCAGATCCTCGTTGAATCAGGCGCGATTATGGAGACGATCCTCACGCGCTATGCGCCGGGCGAACTGGCCCCGCCAATCGATAGCGAGTTCTACCCGACCCATCTGATGTGGCTGCATTATGCGGAGGGCTCGCTCGCCGCGCGTCTGTTCAGTGATTATCGCGCATGGCGGACCAATCCGCCGACCAGCCGCTCACCTCTGGTGGATAGCGA
Organism: Ponticaulis sp.; assembly: GCF_029210165.1. Lineage (NCBI taxonomy): Bacteria > Pseudomonadati > Pseudomonadota > Alphaproteobacteria > Hyphomonadales > Hyphomonadaceae > Ponticaulis > Ponticaulis sp. The sequence continues at coordinate 469,112 of NZ_JARGNT010000001.1, read as the reverse complement.
AGCGGTGGTTCAATACGCTGAAAACTGGCTGGAAGATTACGACTATTTCGGCGGGCCGGAATTTTCTGCTGCCGATATCATTATGTGGTTCCCGCTTAATGTCGCGACACAGCTCAATCTGGTGGACGTGAACCAGTTCCCGCAAGTTGCCGCGTGGAAAGAGCGCGTAGAGGCGCGTCCTGCCTATCAGCGCATGGTGGCAACTGCGCGGCCTGATGGCGTGCCCGGCAATCTGACGCCGGTTCAGGTGCGCCCGCCATCTGAGCGTAATTAAGGTCCTATTGCGGCAGGCTCTTTTCAGCCTGCCGCGCTCTTCCTACATTTTCGATTGAGCATATTTTTGCCTGTTCAATCGGAGACCTCGCAGCATGAACATGCTGAACCATACAAAGACCTTTATGCTGCTTGCGGCGATGACAGCGCTGTTCGGTGCAGTCGGTTATCTGGTTGGCGGCGTCGCCGGTATGATGATCGCCTTCGTTGTGGCGATTGGCTTGAACGTCTTCAGCTATTGGAACTCTGATCAGATCGTTCTGCGCAGCTATCGCGCCAAGCCCGCAGAGGATTACCGCAACAACGCTAAGGTCGCGGCCTATCTTGAAGATGTGCGCCGTCTTGCGGAACGTGCAGGCCTTCCAGAGCCGAAAATCTGTGTCATCGAAATGGACCAGCCAAACGCCTTCGCAACCGGCCGGAACCCAGAGAATGCGGCCGTCGTAGCAACGACTGGCCTTCTCAATATGCTGAACCGCGATGAGATCGCTGGCGTGATGGCGCACGAACTTGCCCATGTGAAGAACCGTGACACGCTGACCATGACCGTCACAGCGACCATTGCTGGCGCGATTGGTCTGCTTGCAAATTTTGCCATGTTCTTCGGCGGTGGCCGTGATCGCGGCGGCCTGATTGCCGGTATCGCAATTGCCATTCTGGCGCCGATTGCAGCCTCTATCGTGCAGATGGCGATTAGCCGTGCGCGAGAGTACGAAGCTGACCGCGAGGGCGCTGAAATTCTGGGTGATCCAGAACCGCTCGCACGCGCGTTGGCCAAAATCTCTGGGCAGGCTGAGCTGATGCCGGATCGCAATACTGAAGCTAACCAGTCTATGGCGCACCTTTTCATTGTGAACCCGCTCGCGGGGCAGAGGGGCGATAATCTCTTTTCTACGCACCCGGCCACACAAAACCGGATTGAGGCACTCATGAGCCTGAAAGGGCAGGTAAGTGGCGCCTACCAGCCGGCTGATGTCGCAGAACCTGAGACGGTCACCTCTCCCTGGGCCAAAGCGCGTGAAGCACGCCGCAAGGGCCCGTGGGGATGATGAAACTTTTCTTCTCCGTTTCTGCGCTTCTTCTCCTCTCAGCTTGCAGTGACTCGCCACAAAACCCGTCATCGGAGGTGAGCGACACTGCACCGCCCGTAGCGCCTTCTGAAACGTCGCAAGAAGAGAGCTCTCCATACTGGGGCGTCGAGCCCGGTGAGCCTTTGCCGATTGTCTGGAGCGACCTTCTGCCAGAGGGCGCGTTGGACGAATATTTCCGCCAGCAGGAAGAGTTTTATGAGCGCCTCGAAATGCGCCTTCAGGCAGAGGCGACGCGTCTGTCTGATTTGACGGCAGGCGCTGAAATCGAGGAAGGCTCAGACCTCGATTATATGCCACAATTCGGGACGTTTGATACGGTTGAGGATATAGACGGCACGCTGATCCGTATTCCGGGCTATGTTGTGCCGTTCACCTTCGAAACTGACGACCGCTATACCGAGTTTCTATTCGTCCCGTCTCAGGGCGCTTGCATTCACACCCCGCCGCCTCCGCCCAATCAGGTGATTTATGTGCGCTCTGAAGACGCCGCGCGTGTGGAGGATATCTGGGCGCCCTATTATCTGGAAGGCGTGATCAGTATTGAGCGCAATGAGAATGATCTCGGCAATGCGGCCTATACGGTGGATTTAAGCTCTCTCGAGCTGTTTCCGGTGCCTCGATAAGGCCTAGTCGCACGCGCCAAGAACACGGTCTTCAAAAGCCGCGTTGATTTGGTCTTCCTCTACCGCGAGGTATGTGAACTCAGGGCCTGGCTTTCCGGCGAGGCTGGTGAGCGCAGCGACGCGGCCCATGCCCAGAAAGCGGGTGTCAGGTAGAACGCTCGCAATCGGGTCTTCATAGGCTTCATCAGCGGTGATGATCTCCCAGCCATCGGCTTCAAGCGCCGCAACAAGATCGGTTGCGAACAGGGCTGCCACATCATTTTCGTGAAGTAGCATGACCTGCGCCGGTACCTCGTCCAGATATTCGCGCGCGGCCTGATCATAGAAGTTCGCTGCCTCGACCAGCATGCCCGTGTAGAGGTCGCGAAGGCCGGACAGGCAGAAACTTTCGCCATTGTTCACGGCGCGCTGATACAGGCTGTCTAAATGCCAGTCATAGGTGTCGACGGTGACATAGCCACTGAAGAGGTCACGCTCGGCAAGGCCTGCACGTAACGCGTCGCGGCGTTCAATGTCGGGCGCTTCATTGAGATAGGGGAAGCGGAACCATGGGCGGCGGTTTTCAAACACCTGCAGGATCATCTCTGCAGTGTCGATTTCGGCGAGATACTCTTCGGCGGTGACGTTTCTGAGCCAAGGATGGGTGTGGCTGTGATTGGCGATCACATGACCCGCTTCGGCAAAGCTCTGAATACGCGCGAGGCGTTCCGGGGAGTTGATGCGCTCGGTGACCACAAAGATCGCGGCCTGTTCCACGCCAGCAGCGTCGAGCCCGCTGATCAGCATCTTGACGCGTTCATCACCCTGCATGGCGCTGTCTCCGCGCGGTGCATCATCATAGGTGAGGGCAATGCGGCGGTCGCTGTCAGCGCCAGATGGCAGAGCGATTGCGAGGCACAGTGTGAGTGTTGAAAGGAGAGGTTTCAGGGCCATCAGGTTTTGCGCTTACTTCGCCAACACGTCCGAAGCGAGCTTAGGGCGGTGTGGGTGCGCTGTAACCTTAAATATCAGGCAGGGTTCGCGTCAAAAGACGCAGGAGAAGAGCCGGAACCCGGCTCTTTCTCATTTGCACTGATTGGGCGATCGTTATTCCGTGAAAACCATTCCTGTATTGCAGACCTGGCCTTCGTCCACAATCAGGCCGTCACTTACGCTCTCGCAAACGCTGTCTCGCTCAAAACTGACGACGTTATTGGCCCCTGCTGACGCGCGATAGCGACGCTGCAGATTATTGCGCCTAATTGTTGTTTGAAACGAAGTCGGTGAGATCTGTTCGATGCGAGGTTCACCTACGCGGGTCGCAGGATAAATTGAGTTAGGATCCTCAGGGAGGTAACCCTCGAGTTGATTGTAAACATAGCGGGACGTTTCGGCCAAATTACCTTCATCAGTTTCCAGAAACCGCAGGGCTACTCGTGCATCGCGCCGAAAGTTGACGTTTGCCCTCACGATAGGCGTAGAGCTGCTGTTTACGTAGTCCATCCGGCTCGATGGCATCTCAACGGTTTGCAAGCATCCGTTTCGCATTTCAGTGCGGACGCCCGTGCTTCCAATGAAGGTCGTAGGAACCCAATGGTCACGTTGGTTTTTGACGGCGTTGAAGTATTCCTGGACGCCATCTGAATAAATCGAGATGATGTGCGAGGGAGCGTTTGCGATATTCCCCTGCGAAAGGTCGGCGTTCAGCTCATAAACCATGTTTGGCAGGCTTGCTATCCAGGTAACGCAAGGGGCACCGGCATCATTGACACCATCGACCGCGAATACGGGCGTTGAGGATACACGGTATCGTCGATCGATACATGCGCCGCCAACACGACAATTGGCATGAGCCGCCACCATGCCTGCTGGTGCTGGCGCCGACGATTGAGCCGATGCACTTGGACCAATCAGCATAGTGGAGCATGCGCTCGCTAAGCTGAATGACGCAATCAGTGCTGGTTTTAAATGATTAAACAATGTTCCCTCCCATTGATGTCGGACTAGTGTCCGATATTTTGGGCAGAAAGCAAATGTCGTGGGCAGTTTAGCGGTCGCTTGCACCGGGCGACTTGCGAAAAGGAGCCGTTTTACGGCTCCTTTTCGAGCTCAGACCAGAAACTTAGTCTTCAGCTGGGCGCAGGTTACCTGCAGACATTTTGCCGGAGCGTTTGTCTTGTTCCATGTCGTAAGAGATGCGGTCGCCTTCGTTCAGTGTGCCAAGCGGAGATGACTCAACGCGGGAGATGTGTACGAAAACGTCGTTTGAACCATCAGTAGGTTCGATGAACCCGTAGCCTTTGGTGGTATTGAACCACTTCACAGTGCCGGTTGCCATGTAGTATATTCCTTGGGGGTTTGCAGCGAGGCGCACCTCGTCTGCGGTCTTTAAGTTTACCGAAATTGAGAAGAGGGTTCAGCCGGTCCGCAAAGTTGGAAAGAGCGTCGCGCTAAAATCATCAGCTGAATGTCGATAACCGCTCTCTACGCGTTTTACGCAATTTTAGCAAGGACATCACTGGACGGGACGCAATAATCTGCGTCCCGTTGCAAAAATGTTTGGTCAGGTGCTGATCGAGACGATGTTGAAGCCCCTACCGTCAGGCTGGTACGTGTTTTCTGATTTGCTTTAAGCGCGTAGCTTGATGGGGATAAGTTTCGCCCCGCGCCCATAGATTGCGGGAATGGGCGATTCCTGCATTAATCACGAAGATGAATGGCCGTGGCGCCCGTATAAGTCGCATAGGTTTCTGCGCTGTCGTCAGAAAACAGGACGACATTATAGGTGTCCGGCATGCCGGGTGTTTCCATACCCGGTGAGCCCATAGGCATGCCCGGAACTGAGAGGCCTGTCGCGTCGGGGCGCTCAGCCAAAAGGCGGTGGACTTCATGCGCAGGAACATGGCCTTCCAGAACATATCCTTCCACCACGCCCGTATGACAGCTGGTGAGTTCCTGCGGAACGCCTAGCTGTTCGCGGATCGGTGTCATGCTTTCTGTTTCATGGACCTCAACCTCGAACCCGTTCTCACGCAGATGGTCCACCCAATGCGCGCAGCATCCACACCATGGCGTTTTATGGACGGTCACAGTTTGCGCCATTGCAGCAAAGGTTAAAGCGCTGATTGTGAAGGCAACAAAGAGGGTGCGCGTAAGGCGTTTGATCATGTCAGGTTCCCCGTAGAAAAGTCATGTGAAAGTCCCCTTTAAAGCGTGTTATGTCACCAGCTAGCTCTTAACGTGTGATGAAATGGAGCTGGAGTATTTTCCGTATAGTTCCTGCGTGTTCGTCGTTCAAATTTGCTCATCGATATGATCAGAAATTTACAATTGCCCCGCAGGGATAATGTCATTACACGCGCCCCCATGATGAAAAATCTGAACGTGTTTTTGAGTGCCGCGCTCCTTGCTGGAGTCGGAAATGCCGCCGCGCAGGATGATGTCAGCGCGGATCGTCGTCTGGACCCTGTGACCGTTTCGGTCACCCGTATCGAGCAGCCTGTCTCCGATCTGCCTGCCTCTGTTTCCGTGCTGGATGGCGAACGCCTTGATCTGGCGTCGAGCTATCTTGGCGCGGCTGATCTGACTGACCTTGCCACCGGTGTTGAGGCGGCTGTCGCAAACGGCACTCAGGTTGCGTTCCAGATCCGCGGCATTGGCGCGGTAGACCATCAGGCGCTGACCCCTTCAGCGGCTGCGGTGTATTCCGATGGGGTATTCCTCGCGACCAATGTTCAGACCGGTCTGATGCTCTATGATCTTGAGCGCGTTGAAATCCTGAAAGGGCCGCAGGGCACTCTTTATGGGCGTAACGCTTCCAGCGGTGCAGTGAACCTCATCTCTGCGCGTCCGTCTGATGACCAGACACGTTATATCCGTATAGGCGTTGGCAATTATGACCGGTATGACGCGGCGGCCGCCTTTGGTGACACGCTGACAGACAATGTCAGCTATCGGGTCGCGGGCAATTACACCTCGCGCGGCCCTGTTCTGGACAATGTATCTGGCCCGTCTGCTGCCGGCGGCGAAACGGACCAATTCGGCCTGCGTGCGGGACTCCTCTTCGATCTTGATGCCAGCGAACTTCTCCTCAGCGCACACTATGAAGAAGACAATGGCGTGAACACGACGCCGCGCAATGACAGCCTGACGCTCGGCGATCATGAAATCTCCAGCGAGGGCGAAGGCATTCAGGAAACGGATAACGCGTTCTATGGCGTGTCTGCTGAATATACCCGCACTCTGGGCGCGTGGGAGCTTTTCTCCCTCACAGCCATTGAAGGCTATGAGCAGAATTACGGATTCGACTTTGATGGCACGCCAGCGCCGTTCGGCAATCAGAACCTCAATGCGAACCTCTCTTATAATCGTGATTATGTGCAGCTGTCGCAGGAGCTCCGCCTGACGGGGAAAACGAGCTATGGCACGGCGCTTTATGGCGCAGCGCTTTCAGCTGATGAGTTCCAGCAGCGCTACACCATCTGGTGCGGCCAGCTCGACCCTGCCACACAGCTTGGCACGTGCAGCTATGTCGGCGCGCCGGGACGTGTAGGCCCGACACCAGCAAGCCTAGGCACAGCAACGACGCTCGTCACTGATATCGAGCAGACCCGCGAGACGTTCGCGCTGTTCACCAGTCATCAGATTAATCTGTCCGAGGCGCTGCAGTTCACCATTGGCGCGCGCCTGACAGACGAGACGATTGAGGGCAACGGGCAGGGCGTTCACATCTTTGATGACGGCGTGGTCGGCTTCAATAATCGCGACGGTCTGGGCGCTGCGATTGGCGGTAACGAGATCAGCGAAACGCGCCTCTCAGGTAACGCTGCGCTGTCTTACGACTTTGCTGCCGGCATGGCCTATGCCAGCATTTCGAACGGCTTCAAGTCCGGTGGCTTTAACGGCGAAGTCGCGAACAATGCTGCCCATTACGCGAATGAAGGCCTGTTCGCAGCTGAAACCGTGACGGCCTATGAGGTCGGTTTCAAATCCGCACCAAACCCGCGCTATAGTTATAGCCTCGCGGCCTTCTATCTGGATTATGATAATCCGCAGGCCCGTATTTTCGTCTCTTTCGATCTGCCGGGTGGCGGCACGATTACGTCAAACTCACTCTCCAACCTCGACGAAGCAGAATCCTACGGCTTTGAAGCCGAGTTCAGCCTTCGCCCGACCGATGCGCTCACGTTGAACGGCTCGCTCACCCTGAATGAGACGGAAATCCAGCAGACCTCCAACATTGGCGGCAATGCGGCTCTGTTTGATGGCAATCCGCTGCCATTCGCGCCGGACACATCGCTCACGCTGGGCGGATCTTACGCGTTTGATGTGACGGATACGATCTCTGCACTTGCATCCGTACATGGCAAATATCGCAGCGAGTATTTCCTCGATGCTGAAGGCCTCGCCGCGCGTAGTCAGGATGGGTTTGCCACGCTTCAGGCTGCGCTCGATCTCGGCTTTGAAGGCACGGATGTGACGCTCAGGCTCTGGGGGCGGAACCTCACTGATGAAGACTATGCCGTCTCCGGCTATGGCTTTATCGGCTATAACACCTTCCGGTCCGAGCCGCGTACATTCGGCGCCTCTCTGGAGTATGTATTCTAGCCATAATAAAGGTAAAAACCCCGGAGAGCCTGCGCTGTCCGGGGTTTAAGTTGTTTGCAATGCGGTGCCTGCGCCTAAGCCGCAGCGCGCGCCGCTTTAGAGCGGCGGCGCTTCGTGCCATGCCCCATTTTGCGGAAGATTTCTTCGACATCGGGTTTCATGGTGAGGCCGCTTGCCTCTTCATTTTCGTCGACGAGAAGACCGATCATCTTGCTGGCGGTCATGCTGTCTGTCTCGTTATCCGGCCAGAGCACAGCTTCGCGCTTCTTGCACATATTGCCGAAATAGGTCTGCCAGGACTGGGTTTTCCAGCCGCAGATCGCAGTGAGTTCGCTGGCCGTCTTGCCTGGATTGTCGATCAGTGCAGTGATGGCCTTGGCTTCGGTGGCGGTCGCCGGCGAGGTGATGAACACGTCATGCACGCGCTCAGCCATGCTCATGGCTGACAGGTCGTCATAGCGTGCCTGCTTCTCTTCAGCGGCGACGTCGATCAGTGCCTGCAGAACGCGTTCGGCGTTTTCTGCCTGACCTTCCTTGCCATTGTCACGCATGGCTTCAGCGTTGAATTTGAGTTTCTCGCGATTTTTCGCGGACATGCCTGGAAGGCTTTCGATAACTTTGTCGATACTCATGAGACGGGTCCAGTGCACTCTGAAATGGAAGTCTGCGCCGTCCGCCTGATGCAGGTCTGACCTGTTGGGCTTCGGGCGCGTTTTTAGTTGGGCTCAGCCTTCGCAAACCGGATGTTCTGAAGGCTGCAGCAAATCAGCCAGCCGTGGCCGGGTGAAACAGGGTGAGCGTGCCGCGTAGGCGTTTCTCGGCATCCTGGCGTTTCGGGATTATTGCGGGCTGAGAGACCGGCTTTGCAGCACGCGGCGCGAAAGCCTGCTCGGCGAGGCTGCCTTTTACAGCGTTCGGGCTGCGCGGATTTTTGTAAGTGATAATCGTCATGTCTTTGTCTTTCGTGATCGAAGCTTTGGCTCCGATAAGCTCTTCCGGGCCTGGCGCGCATGTCACGTGACGGCGCGGGCTCGGAGAGGTGCAGCGGCGTCTGCCTTAGGAGGGCGGAAGCGGGCTGCGAAAATGTCCAGAAGACGGGCGCGACAATTGACGGCGCGGTAAAGCGGCCAGTCCGGGTAAGGTCAGCGGGTCTTTCTGGAGTCGTTTCCGTATATGCCGAAAATGTTCCGGTCTTTCAGATGAGCTGAAATACTCATCAGTGTTCCATATATATAGGCGCTGATTAATATTTTGCACCGGTCGAAATAAAAATAAATTCCGGCCCGCGGGATACATAATTTTATTTGGTTTTATTTTTCGTTTTTCTGAATTCCGGTGATGGGTTTTATTTGGCCTGCGCGCATTGTTTCTCTTGCACGGCTCTGTTGCACCTAAGCGGTTGCTTGTGAGGCCTGGACGAATGTCTGGGTTGGGCTCGCCAGAGCCCGACTGGGCGACGGGCGAATGCCCGCCCAATCGGAGCCGTGAGCAAAGCGAAATGGCGTGAGATAAAAAACTCTACCAATGCGGCGGAGGCCGGTCGACAGGCGCGGCCTCACCCGCTGAAAGCTCGGCATCGGCGACACGGTCCCGCAGCGCTGCCAGCTGGCGCTCCATACGCTCGATAATCTTCCACTGCTCGGTAATCGCGGTGTTGAGGTCCTCAATCGTCTGCTCCTGATGGGCAGTGCGCATTTCCAGTTCGTCGAGGCGTGATGTGGTGTCGGTCATGGAAGGGAGATACGCCTGTCGGGTAATCGGTGCAATGTCTGGTTTTGTTTGTTGTGCTCGGACGTGTGTCTCGCAGGCTCGACCGTCCTGCGCCTGCGCGGTCGCTTGTGAGGTTTTGTGTCTCGCCTCACGCCGCGCGGCGGCTCCGGCGGGGCGGGCTACCCGCCCGTCGCCCGGTCGGGCTGTGGCGCGCACAATACCGACGTTAGTTCTGGGTGCTCTATACGAGCAAGGCGAAGGCGCAGCCGGGTGAGCCGAATGGCGAACCGCAAAGGCGAGCAAAACTAACAAAAACATCAACACAATTATCGCCACAGAGGGGGGGCTCTGTCGCGCGGGGGAATGATGTGGGGATTTGTAGGGTGGATTAGCGCACGCGTAATCCACCATGGAAGGGGAGGCGTTCTGGTGCATTACGCCCCGGAATTTATCCGGGGCTAATAACACCCTACGCGGCGAGCCGAATGTGAGGCTCGTGCGGTGGCCAGGTGTCGGGCGCGCGAATGGGCGGACCTCGGGCAACCCTTATGGCTGTTTGTGGGCTTCGAGCGATAGACACGGATCCTGTGAATCCATGTCCGCGAGACCGTGCCCGAAGGGCGGAGGGGGCATGTCGAGGTCCGCGCTGCCATCGGGTGATGAGGCAATGCACGCAGAGCATCAGGCAGGCAAGCTCGCGCGCCAACGCCTCAGCGCATTCAAAGGTGTCTAGCGTGGTCTGAAGCTGCTCGATCAGCTCCGCAGGGGAGGCAGGCTCGGCAAATGTGTGAGACGTGGCAGGGGCGAGGTTGTCCAGGGTTGAGCGTAGAGCCTGCGCCGCAGCCGGGCATCCGGCAGCGTTCAGCTGACCGGCCGCGAGATACCGGATGGAGGCTGCTACCATCGCATTGGCAGAGCGCACCATAGAGACGATATCGGCGGGCACGACTGTATGACCCGCATGATGGAGGCGGAGGAGATAGCTCAGCAAGCGCGCAAGAAATAGCCCGACCAGCCGGTTCGGGCCGGGCAGGGTGTTTTGCGTGTCAGAGGCAGGCGCGGTAATCATCCGCCAAGTTTAGGCTCGCGGATTGATTGGTAGGATAAGTTTGTTTGGAAACTAGAAACCCCGGACATCGCCGCGCGACGGTCCGGGGTCCAGTTTTTTTCGCTGGGTCCCGGATATGCCCTGCGGCCATTCCGGGATGACAATGTGAGGTCAATTGTAGGGTGGATTAGGCGGCGCCGTAATCCACCATTGAGGCGGGTTCTTCTGGTGCGTTACGCCCCGGAATTTATCCAAGGCTAATGCACCCTACGTGTCGCGGAGTGACGCCAACTAAAAATCTTAGAGGTTGAATATATATATTTTTCTCCAATATGAGGTGATGAAATTCTCAGGGGGAAGAAATGAAAAAGAAGCTTCAAGTATTTGTGTCGAGCACCTACACGGACTTGCATCAAGAACGTCAAGCGGCGGTTCTGGCAATATTAAAGGCCGGTCATATTCCTGCAGGAATGGAGTTGTTTACGGCGGGTGATAAGGCGCAGATGACGGTCATTGAGAGATGGATCGACGAATCTGATGTGTACATGCTGATTCTTGGCGGGCGGTATGGTTCAATCGAAGAAACCACTGGTCTGAGCTATACTGAGCTAGAGTATGATTACGCCGCGGCCGCTGGTAAGAGGCTGTTTGCTGTGGTGATCAAAGAAGATGCCTTAGAGACCAAAATAAAAACTGAGGGCTCTAGTGTAATGGAGACCGAAAACCCTAAAGCCTTGAAGCAATTCAGAGAAAAAGTTTTAATGAAAATGTCGTCGTTTTTTTCGAATGAGAGTGATGTTCGCTTGGCGGTATATGAAAGCTTGTCTGACTTTTCTGCGGATTCATCGTTGAAGGGCTGGGTTTCGGCGGGCGATGCGCAAGACGTTTCTACGCTGTTGCAAGACATCAATAATCTACGAGATGAAAATGACGCACTTCGCAATGAGGTAGAGCAATTAAAAGTCAACCGAGAGCCGACGGAGGAAATGTCGAAGCCATCGCTCGATATGGAGTTGGTCGAGCTGCTTCGAAACGTCGATCTGATTATTCCAGCTCACCTAGCTAGCGGCGAGGAAGAGGAAGTGCGAAATTTATTTGATATCGCCTTTCTCAATAAGGATGCGCTCATCAGTGGCGCGTCGAACAGTGGTTCGGCATCGGATGCGGAGACTTTCTTTTACTTTAATTTACTTCCGAAGCTTCAAACACACGGATTGGCAAGTAACGAAAAAGTTGCGGGGGTGCAGTGGCGGAGAAGTTTTTTAAACCAACGTGGGATAGATCTCTTCGCTGCATTTGAGCGGAAGCTTTTGGAAAATAAAGAGCGTGAGGCCCAAAGCGCTAGTCGCCCTACCGAGTCGTCGAACAAAAAGTCGAAACAAAGTAAGGCGAAATAGCGCTATAAGGAGCTTAAGCTTTGAGGCGATGATTAGGATTTGGCTAATAAATTGAACTGTATGCCTAATCAATCGCCTCACGTTTGCTACCATCTTCCGAGAGATACAGCTCGCTGCCCATCTCAGCATATTTCTCCGACATCTCGGCCATGCCTTCTTTGATCTGCTCGCTGCTAAGGTCGGCTGTCGCCGACGCAGCTGCGCCTGCGCGGTCGCTTGTGAGGCCGGCCTCCAGATTGAGCGCCTTCTTCTCATTATCTGTCATGTTCGCGGCATAGTCGCGGACTTCGGCCGTGATCTTCATGGAGCAGAATTTCGGGCCGCACATGGAGCAGAAATGAGCCACCTTGTGCGCCTCTTTCGGCAGGGTCTGGTCGTGGAAATCGCGGGCGGTTTCCGGGTCCAGCGCGAGGTTGAACTGGTCTTCCCAGCGGAATTCAAACCGCGCACGTGAGAGCGCATCATCGCGCACCTGCGCCGCCGGATGGCCCTTGGCGAGGTCTGCCGCATGGGCGGCGAGGCGATAGGTGATGACGCCGACTTTTACATCGTCGCGGTCTGGCAGGCCGAGATGTTCCTTCGGCGTGACATAGCAGAGCATGGCCGTGCCATACCAGCCAATCATAGCCGCACCGATGCCGGACGTGATGTGGTCATACCCCGGCGCGATGTCCGTCGTAAGCGGGCCGAGTGTATAGAATGGCGCTTCGCCGCATTCACGCAGCTGCTTTTCCATATTCACCTTGATCTTGTGCATTGGCACGTGACCCGGGCCTTCAATCATCACCTGACAGCCCTTCGCCCAGGCGATTTTTGTCAGCTCGCCAAGGGTTTCAAGCTCTGCAAACTGGGCGCGGTCATTCGCGTCGGCGATAGAGCCCGGACGCAGGCCATCCCCCAGCGAGAAGCTGACGTCATAAGCGCGCATGATCTCGCAGATCTCTTCGAAATGGGTGTAGAGGAAGCTCTCTTTATGGTGGGCGAGCATCCATTTCGCCATGATGGACCCGCCGCGCGAGACAATGCCCGTGACGCGGTTGGCGGTGAGGTGGATATAGGCAAGGCGCACACCGGCGTGGATGGTGAAATAGTCGACGCCCTGCTCACACTGCTCGATCAGCGTGTCGCGATAGACTTCCCATGTGAGGTTTTCGGCAATGCCGTCCACTTTTTCCAGCGCCTGATAGATCGGCACGGTGCCGATCGGAACCGGCGAGTTGCGGATGATCCATTCGCGGGTGTTGTGAATGTTACGGCCCGTTGAAAGGTCCATCACATTGTCTGCGCCCCAACGGGTCGCCCAGACCATTTTCTCCACCTCTTCCTCAACGGAGGAGGCGACGGCAGAGTTACCGATATTGGCGTTGATCTTCACGAGGAAGTTGCGGCCGATGATTTGCGGCTCCAGCTCCGGGTGGTTGATGTTCGCCGGAATGATGGCGCGGCCTTTGGCGATCTCGTCGCGGACGAATTCAGGGGTGATGAATTCAGGGATTTCCGCGCCGAAGCTTTCGCCCTGCGCCACGGTTTCGGCAGCATTGGCAAGCGCTTCCTGACGGCCAAGGTTTTCACGCTCGGCGACGTAGATCATCTCTTTGGTGATGATGCCGGCTTTGGCGAATTCATACTGGGTGACAGGGCCGGTGCCCGTGCCGCGCAGAGGCGTGTTGCGGATCGGGAATTCGCGGGCAAGATATTTGCCCGTCGCGCCGCCATTGTCTTCCGGTTTGACGTCGCGGCCTTCATATTCCTCGACATGGCCACGCTCTTTCACCCATGCGGTACGGGTGCGCGGCAGGCCTTTTTCGACGTTGATCTCTACGTTCGGGTCTGAATACGGGCCGGACGTGTCATACACAGGCACAGGCGGTTCGTTCGCTGTCGGGTGCAGGTCGATCTCACGGCGCGGCACGGCAATGCTCGGGTCTGCCTTCGGGTGTGTGTAGACCTTGCGGCTGGCTGGCAGCGGGCCGGTTGTGACTTTCGGGGTCTCGAATTCGGACTGGTCAGTAGGTTTGTTCATGGTCTCAGAATTCCATAATTTGGCGAGCGAGGCGCATTATAAAGGCGCTTTTCTGCTCGCGTTTCAGGTCATAGGTTTGTGTGAGGTGATCCGCGATTTGAGGAAGGTCTGGCACGCCGGCAATCGACGGTAACACCCATTGCTTTGTGTTGGGCGGCGTCGTCTCAGCGGAGATACGGCGGACTTCTACCGTGTCACCGAATGCCAGAAACCGTGCGCCTTCAGGCATATAAAGCTGCGCCTGCGGAAGGTTCGTTAGTTCGTAGATGTGCCCTTCGGCCGCTTTCAGCAGGCGTTGATTGGTCAGGCAGAAATAGCGGGTCAGACGCGTTCTGAAGATAAGGAATTGCCCGATCACAGTGAGGACCGTGAAACCAAGCATAACTAATCCCTCTCTCGCAGTCAGTTCCTCCAGCGCACCGGTCGCGAAAACGGCTGCCAGGGCGAGCATGATCACGTCTGCAAGGATCATAGCAGCGACGATAAGCGTGAGTGTTTCCGTACCTTTTGCGGCCCATACGATTTTCTCACCCGGTGATAACATGGGTGCAAATAAGGCTCTGGCCTTGGGGTCTTTGGTGAAACTCTGCATGTGCCGTCTCCGTTCCTACGCCGGTCTAAACCGGATCAGGTTCAAAGGGTGCTCATTTACAGTGGCCTGACAGTTCGGGCGGAAAACCGGTTCCCACTTTTCCTAACTGGCAGGCTTGATCTCAGCCGGTGCACCGGCGCCCCTCGGATATTGGGTAAACCTAGTTCAGTTGCTCTGATTTGGGAAGGGGCGTCAGCGCGGCTTTCGGCGAAGCGTGGCAAGGCCGACGCCGCCCAGAATAACCGCAGCAGACAGGGCAAGGCGGAGCGTCAACGGCTCGCTCAGGAAAAGCACCCCGCCAAGGGCTGCGATCGCGGGAACTGTGAGCTGTAATATGCCGGCCTGAGCGCGGCCGAGGGCAGGCAGGACGCCGTACCAGATCGCATAGCCGATACCCGATGTGATGATGCCAGAGGCGAGGGCTGCCGCAATCGCCGTATTGCCCGGCAGGGCTTCGGGCTGAGTGACAAAGACAAGAGGCGTCAGGAGTAGGGCGATCAGGCTGGCGCGGAGGAAGTTTCCGGCTGTGTCGCGCGTTGGCGCTTTGCTGGACCGGCCTATCAGCGAATAAGCGCCCCAGCCCATGCCGGCGGCCATCATGGAGAGGATGGCAAGGCCGGAAGACGGCGCACTGAGGCTCGGCGATAACAGCCAGACGAGCGCACCGAATGCCGCAATCAGGCCAGCCCATTGCAGGGCGGAGAGCCGCTCACCTGTCTTCAGAGCCCAGCCGACCATGGTGAACTGAACAACGGCGAACAGGACCAGCGCGCCAAAGCCTGCGCCAAGCGCCAGATAGGCGTAGCTGAAACCGGCCACATAGACGAGCAGGCTCGCCGCCCCTCTCCAGCTGCCAGTGCCTTTCAGCTTCAGGCGCACCAGAATGGAGAGCGCCAATGCGCCGGAAATGAGGCGGATGAGTGTGAAACTCCACGCGCCGCTCGCGCCATCGACAAGCGCAAAGCGCGCCAGCACCGAATTGGCGGCAAAGGCGATCATGGCAAGACTGCCAAGAAGGAGGATACGAAGCGTGGAAGGCATCAGCCCCAGGTCCTGAATAGACCTTGGCGTGCAGCTTTTTCTTCTTCGGTTTCGGGTGGTTTCGACGCCTCACTCTGTTCCTGTTGCGCGATTTTTTCCCGTTGCGCGATGTTCTTTTGCTTTTGCGCGAGCAGAGCGTTTAGATGTTTTGCGGCTATGTGAATGTCCGATGCATTCATGATTTTTCTTGGCATGACGCTGCCAGACAGGTGCAGCCGGAACGTGTAAACGAAGGGTCTGAGAAATATGCTGCCCTGGTTGCCATCTATTACCTGAACAACGACGTATTCGATCTCGTCGGGTGGAACTGATCGGACCATGTGTGGGAAAAAATCATTTAGAATGATGAGCCGAGCATCGGTCACGGCGTAGGCGAAGCGGTTCGCCCGCACAACGCACCAAATCGATACTACTCCGTGCCAGAGCCACGCTATCGCGATCATAAGAGCTAAGATGCTAAAGAGAGACAGTGACCGCCACGATGCTAAAAATATCTGTGACATTGGCGTCAGCGTGATCATCGACCAACCGATGAGAACAAAAATCAGAAGCAAAACATACAGTGTCTTCACGTCTGCGGTTGCGCGACATTTTTCAGCGACCCAAAGAACGTTTTCATCCGGCGCCAGATGTTCGCGAAGATACGCATCAATGCGGTCTGATTTGAAGCGTATTTCGGGTTGCGACAAGAACGTCTCCTGAGAACGGGGCAGGTTGATATTAGCCGCGTCTTCACCCTCTACAAGCGCAAGCTGAAAACATCTTCGTGTGGAACTTCTTCGATTGAACAGTGTTCACCGGTGATGCATAGATCAGGGATGAAGTTCAGACGTACGCCGCTTTCGCGTTTCTTTCCTGTCGTTCTTGCGGCACTCAGCCTTTCGGCCTGTATCTCGGGGCCGAACAACCGGTTGATGGTGAGGCCGGTTCCCGACGAGGAAGCGCGTGAGTCCGCGAGCGTACTGGTGGTATCAACGCGGGCCCGTTCTGATGAGCCGGGCGTTGTTTATTCCGGCGAGCGGTCTCCGCGAGGCGAGATTTCTATCATCAACATTGCCGCGCCACCTGATCACCAGACAGGGCGTCTTGAATTGCCGCATGATGGCTCAAGGCTGGATGCGAACGAGCATTTCGTCACGAACAGCATTGATTATATCGGCGAGAACCCGACCGAACGGGTTGTGTCCTGGTTCGAGCAACAAGTCGAAGACGGCAGTGTGCTGATTTTCGTGCACGGCTATAATGTGACCTTTGATGCGGCTGTGTTTGGCCTCGCGCAGATGAAGCTCGACTCTGGCATGCGTCAGGCACCTGTTCTGTTTGCATGGCCATCCAGCGGGCGGTTGAACGGGTATCTATATGACCGTGAGAGCGCGAATTACTCACGTGATGATCTGGAAAATCTGATCACCGGCATCGCCAACCGCGAGGAAGTGCGTGACATCACTATCTTCGCGCACTCCATGGGCAGCTGGCTCACCATGGAAGCGCTTCGACAGTATTCCATCCGGAATGGCGGGTTGAATGACAAGATTACGAATGTTGTCCTCGCGTCTCCCGATCTCGATGTGGATGTGTTCTGGCGACAGATGGAAACGCTCGGTCCGGATCGTCCGCCTTTCACCATTCTGGTGACGCAGGATGACCGCGCGCTCTGGTTTTCGCGGCTGATTGCTGGGGCCTCCCGGCTCGGCGGTACAGACCCGACCAGCCCTGAAGTGCTGGAGCGTTTGCAGGAAGCGGGCGGGATCACGGTTCTGGACCTGACTGATGTGCCGGGCGGTGACCGTATGCGCCATTCAAGCTTCCTGACAGCGCCAGATATTGTGGGCCATCTGGGCAGTGCCATCCTCAATGAGAATGCTCTGGTCAGAAACTATGATGCGACACGGGGCATAGTGCTGGATGTCGGCCATCTGCTGACAGCGCCGCTTCGCATTGGTGATGAGGTTGATCCGCTGGTGTTTGTGCCGCGTGACATGCCTGAGGATAATCAGGCGCCGGGCGCTTTCCCGCGCTTCAGGCCTGCCTATGCGGTTGAAGACGGTGAAGTGATCGAGGTGATGGTTGAAGAGCCTGCGAGCGAAGCTGGTGCCGAGGACGGTAGCAAAGATGAAGCCGATGCAGGTGCTGAGGCTGATGCTGAGGCGCCAGAGCCGGTCCAGCCCGTGCCAGCTCAGAACGACTAATCGAACAATACAAAGCCAATTGGCTAACTATCTTGACGGGTGCCTGCTGCGCTGATACTTAGCTTTATGGCTAACTTTAATTCATCTACGCAAAGTCAGATTGATCTCGGGTTTCATGCGCTCGCCGATACAACGCGGCGGGCCGTGATTGCGAGGCTTCAGCAGGGGGAGGCGGCAGCAACAGAGCTCGCCGAACCGTTCGAGATGGCCCTGCCAAGCTTCATGAAGCATTTGAAAGTGCTGGAAGCCGGGGGGCTGATCACCACGCGAAAGGAAGGGCGCAAGCGTATCTGCTCGCTTGATCAGAAGGCGCTCGCCCGGCTTTCAGGGTGGATCAACGAGTATGAAAAAGGGTGGCAGAACCGGCTGGACCGGATGGACGCCATGTTCAATGAAGGGGACGAATAATGACCGCACTTATGCAGCACCGAACATCGGTTTTAGAGAAACATTTTAACGTCAGCCCGGCACGCGTGTTTGCCGCCTGGGCTGATCTGGAGCAGCGGGCGAAATGGAATTCACCATCTGATGATGTCGTGATCCGCTACACCGAAGATGACTTCTCTGTAGGTGGAAAAGACGTATCGCTCTGTCTGGTGGGGGACCATATCGTGGCTGAGGTGGTGGGCGTTTATCACCACATCGTGGCAGGCGAGCAGATTATCTATACCGAAATCATCAAGTCGGAAGATCAGGTGCAGGGCGTCAGTCAGGTGTCTGTCGGCATCGCCCCTGAAGGGGATGGCACGCATATGGTGGTAACGCTGCAGACGGCGGCTGTCTCTAGTGGCGATATTCTTGACGAAGTTGCAGCAGGGTGGACTGCGGCGATGGCGAAAATGCAAGCCGTTCTGGAGGCGTAAACGGCTCGCTAGCCGGCGATCTTTGCGCCTCGTGCTCTGGCTTCATTGATCCAGCGTGTGAGCTTCTCCGGCTTAGCGGACTTCACTGTGCCCATTTGTTTGACCTGAAGCGGCTTGATGCCGGAAAACTTCAGGACGAGGTTTTTTACCTGATGCTGTGCGGGTGAGCCATAGGCGAGCCGGTCGAAGAAGGCTGGTGCATCGGCGGTGATCATCACGTCGGCTGTGCGCCCTGTGAGCAGCTTGTCCCACCAGGGATCATTCTCATGATAATTCATGGCAAAGCCGGGCAGAAAGGCGCGGTCCAGAACGCCTTTCATCTTGGCAGGCATGCCGCCCCACCATTGCGGATATACCCACAGCATATGGTCGGTCCATAGGAGCGTTTCACGCCATTCTTCAAGGCAGGGCTCCAGTGTTTTGCGCTGCGTGTAGCCAAAGGTGAGATCCGGATCGAACGACATATCGTGGAGGTTCATCCGGCGGATGTCGGCGCCTCGCTCGGCCGCGCCCTCGGCGTAAGCATCTGCCAGTGCGTGACAGAAAGACGTTTCGCGTGGATGCCCCACCCAGATGAAGAGTTTCAACGCTTCGTTCCCCAAATCGACTCCGGTACCATACCTTAAAGGTCAGACTTTATAAGGTGCGCCCTTGTCGCAGGTGGGAGTTTTAGTCATCGCCGCGGTAGTAGAGCATTTGCGCCGACTGCGTGCGCCGGACTTTTATATCAGGATGTTCTTTTTGTGCGCCTGACAGTAGTGCCAAGCGCATCGGCTATGGTATTGGCAATCTGGATTGCGTCGCCGTCAGGGAAGATAAGAAGCGGTCGGCGTAGCGCCTTGCCGATTCGTTTGTGACCCGACGGGGTCCGATTGATAAGGATCACAGGCTTACCCACGCGCATGAGCCTGACTATTTTGATGTCGCCCGGGAAAATATCGATTTGCTGGCCTGACTTCTTGTTGATGACAATCAGTTGTCCTCTGGCAAGAAAAAATGAGTCGGCCTTGGACTTAATTAACTCACGACCGACAGAGAAAAGTGCAAAGATAACAAGCCAGAGATAAATGAAAGCATCGGTCCAGCGAAAGTTCGATCCGTATATAACGATGATGATAAGCGTCGTTAACATCGCCGAGAAAGTGAGCTTTAGAATAAAGCGCATGGCGAAGGGCACGATTGAAACACGATCGTTCTGATCCTGACTCCAGAGAAAAGTCTGTGTCACATTCTCGCTGTCCATGCGTTGCCCTTTTTGTGCATTTCGCTCCGACTTAAATTGCTAATTGTGCGTGTGGTGTCTGTAAAGGGCTTTGATGACGCTTGATTTTACGCTTATGCGTAAGCGACTTCCGAGCGCTTGCCGTAGCTATGTAACTGCTCCACAAGGCGGGTATGAACCTCACCGATTACCTCAACCGTATCAGCTATAGCGCGCCGCTGCGTGTCGATCTTGAGACGCTGAACGGGCTGATTGAGGCACATGTGCGGGCGGTGCCGTTCGAAAATCTCGATATCTATGCCGAACGCACTGTCGAGTGGTCGCTTGAGGCCGCCTATGACGAGATCGTCACGCGCAAACAGGGCGGCTGGTGTTTTGAAATGAACACGCTGTTTGAATGGGTGCTCAGCGAAATCGGTTTTGAGGTGACACGACTGTCTGGCGGTGTGCGGCGCAAGAAAATGGGCGATGTCGCGCTTGGAAACCACCTTTGCCTGATGGTGTCGCTGGACCGCGACTATCTGGTGGATGTCGGCTTTGGCGGCTCGCAGATTTCAGCCATTGCGCTGGAGGAAGCCGAAACGCTGCATCGTCCGCTACGCATGGCTCTCTTGGATGCGGGGGATGGATACTGGCGTATGCATGAGGGCGGCTGGCGCTCTGCCATGAGTTATGACTTTCGCGCCGAGCCAGCTGATAACGCGCTTCTGCAGCGCCAGCACGATGTGCAGGTGGAAGACCCGAACTCGATCTTTCGCAAGACGATGACGGCGAAGATCAGGCGTGGGCGGTCCTATCACACGCTGCGTGGTCAGGTGCTCGAAACCAATCATCCGGGCAGTAAGGACGCGCCGCGTATCATTGAATCGGTCGATGAGATGAGAACCGTGCTGCGTGATCTGTTCGGGCTGGAAGAGCCGGACCTTGAACGCCTCTGGCCCATGCTGACGGCGCGCCGCAGGCAGATGTTTCCGCGTTCTGATGCCTAGCGCGCAAACTTGCGCTGCATGTCCATGACAAACCGGATGGTGTTCTCGATATAGTGGGAATTGGCCATCAGCCCGCCGACGACAAAAGCTGGCCAGAGGTCAAAGTGGCTGACGGGACCCGTATGGAACACAAGGATCAGAATGGTCGGCCCGAACAGGCTGAATGCAATGATCATCCGGCCAATCCATGCGCCCGCTTTGAACGGTGAGATCGCTCCGAAGGCAAAAGCGGCGATCAGCCCGAAGAAATAGCTGGTCTCACCGGCGCTTCGGTCTTCAACGGCCCAGAGGAACACGAAAAAGGCCATGCCGAATACGCAGGCCGCCATGATGATGACATGGGTTATGTTCTTGGGTGTGATGAGCATAAGCGTCCCTCCACCTGCAGTTTAGCAATGGAGGCTGGCGCTCCGGTTAAGGAAATCCGTAAAACTTAAAGAGAGGTCGTCCCGTCAGCCTGCCGCTTGGCAGCGATCACCCAGGCGATTTTGTACTGCACGTCCCGCGGTGCAGCGACGCTGGACAATCGCAAAAAGCGCCCCGGTTTATGAGTGTTTGTGTAGTAATCAGGTGAGCGGATGACGATGTCGCCGACCTCGTTTCGCTCGTTCAGTTCAATCGAGGAATTCGGGCCAATCAGGTACTGAAACGCGTTCCCCCAAATAACCAGCATCGGGATGAAGGCGATGGCGCGATTGGTCGTCACGAGATACCAGGTATTGCGAAACTGACCTCGGATGATGAAAAACAGGCTGACGGCGGCAATCGCAATCACAACGCCAAAGCTCCCGAGCACGATCGGCAGACTTTCAGGATCATCCATAATCACCGGAATTTGCATCAATAGGACGACCAGCGCGCAGACGATCATGATGATGATCGGCGCCTTTTTGATGCGGGCGGGCTGGCCGGACCAGATCAGCTGCTCTTCAGGCAGCATCATGCTTTGAAGCAGTTTTACCGCCTTTACGGGCAGTTCGTTCTCCGTGCCGTCAGTGACTGAGTGTTCTGGCATCTGGCCCCTGTCGCTTAAACGCCTGTTTTGCGCTTAGTGGAACCGTAAAACAGGCGGTTTGCAAGCAGAAGATGGCCGGTCAGATGTGCTCGCGCAGCCAGTCTGTGTCGCGCGCCATAAAGCAGCGAATGGCAAATTCGGCATCTGCATGGCCAACGCCCTGGCGGTCACCCGTCGCGGCATTGGCGCCACCATCGCTGATCATGTTCCAGCTGATGTGATAGCTGCCGTCCGTCTTCGGGAGGAGGGTGATCCAGCTCTCGGTTGTCTGGTCGGTCACGCCCAGAACAGGCGGGCAGGCCTCGCCCTGAATGCCGCCGGAAGCTTCGAATTTCTGAAGATGCGGTGGCCAGTCATATTCGTTCAGGAGCGAGATGGCCGGGCTTGCCGATTCAACCGGCTGGTCCACGACATTGTTGTAATCGAGATCCTGAATCCACAGTGAGAAAGTCATGTTTCGTCCCCTTTTTGTCCTCACATTGGAGCGGCCATCAACGCCTGTTCATCAGCGCGTTGAGGTGGTCGGCCGCCGTTTCAACATTCGTGATGTTCATCAGCCTGCGCGGCATCAGGAAGTTCCAGTGCCCGCGATACTTGCGGAACATGTGAACCAGCTGAGGCCGTCTCAGCTTGATGCTGCCGCGCGTCCCGTTTGCAGAAACCTTCACGAACTGAATCTCTTCTGGCGGCATGGTTCGGCAGAGTGAGGGCGGAAATGTGTTCATAATAAGTAAGCGCTCACTTGTTATTGCGTAAGCGAAGCTGAACGATTGGAGGAAGGCAAAGGCCGGCATGCCGAAGGCGGCCAGCGTGACCACCGTCGCCCAGATATAGTAGACGAAGGAGAAGGGATTGGTGTCGCGGAAGATGTCGAACATCAGATGGGAGGGCATGTAGAAGACCGCGAGGTAAACCACGGCAGCGCCTATGGCCGAATAGACCAAATAGAAGATCTGAAGATCCAGCGCTGCGCGGCAGTTTTCATCTGTCCAGAGCACGGTTTCGCCGGGCTTTAGTTTCTTCTGTAGCTTCCGGTTCAACTTCCGGCTGGCAAACTCTGCGCTCATTCTCTGTCCCCCGTTCCATCCGCCACGCTAGAGCGGGCAGCGGATGTTGGGAAGCGCCGCGCTGTAAAAACTAAACAAATTTAGCAGTCATATTGACTGTAGCGGACTCTCATGAGTTCCTTCCGATAACCCTGAAAAAATAATGGGGTGAATAGGGAGAATATCATGAACATCAAACGATCTACTGCGAGTGTCGCAGGGATATGCGGTGCGCTGTTTGCGCTCGCCGCTTGTGAGACAACGCCGCCTGCTGCGCCGCTCACGCTCAGTGCTGCAGCTTGCACGCCGCCACCGGTGGACCGCTGCGTGCGCGGTGAGGATTGCGGCGCGCTCGTCATCGAACAGGGGCCTGCCGTGAACCCTGAAACAGGCCGGAATTATTATCTCGATTACTCATGCGATTTGCGCGAAGGCGAACCCGTAACGGTCGTGTTGAACCTCCATGGTGGAGGCTCCTTTGGGAACTGGCAGCGTCATTACTTCCCGATCGCCGATTATGTGGACGAGTATAATCTTGTTGTCGCGACCCCGAATGCGCCGCCGCAGCGCTGGGCCGAAGTCGATGACGAACATCTGCAGGGCATTGTCACCAATCTGATCGACGAGATTGGCGCAGAGAATATTGATGCCTTCTGGCTGGCCGGTCACTCCCAGGGCGGAATGACATCGCGCCGCATCGTCTGCACGCCATTCTTTGAGGACAAGGTGGATGGTCTTCTCAGCCTGTCGGGTGGCCGGATCAGCCGCGCGCAGATCTCGCCGAACTTCTACCGCCCGAGCCGTGGTGAAACGGGGCCGCGTCCGCCACGTGAATATCCGCCGGAAGTTCTGCCTCAGTGCGAGTTCAGCCATATCTACACAACCGGCGAGCTTGAGATCGTCGAACTGCCGGATACATCCAGCTGGGCCGATCAACTTGGCTGTGATGCGCGCGTTCGCGAAGAGGACATCGTCGATACGCTTGGCGGGTATGTGTTCGACTCGCAGGCGCAGGCCAATCCGAACCCTGTCTGGGGTCTGATGCCGGGACCGGGAACAGCAGAAGTCTTCAACTATCCAGACTGTGATGACGGACGCGTGGTGGCAGACGTTATTCGCCTCGATAAAGGCCATACCGAGGGGCTGGAACCTGAAGTCACGCAGGCGCTGATTGAGCTGATGCTCAGTGCATCAGGCGGCAAGATCGCTGCATCTGAAGGCTGATCTGACAGCTCCATTTGGAAGAGGGCGCCTGTGCTGGCGCCCTTTTTTGTTGCCGATAGTCCCCACGGGGCGCATGCTTGACCTGAAACAAGGGGGATAAACGATGCGAAATCTGATCATCATCACATCTGGCGTGCTGCTCGCGGCCTGTGCGACCGAGGTTCCGGTGGCTGAACGCCCGCAGGTCGAAGCAACAGAAGCTTTTGTGGCGGCGAATGCGGAAACCTGCCGGGACGCAGGCGGTGATTATGTGCGCGACGGTATGCGCGGATGGTATCAGTGCGTCTACCCTTATCCGGATGCCGGTGAGCCGTGCTTTGACAGTTCAGAGTGTGAGGGCCAGTGCCGCGCAGATATTGCGGGAAGCAACATGCTGCCGGAAGGCTCGATGACAGGAACGTGCCAGATGACGACCAGCCCGTTCGGTTGCTATGCGACCGTTGAGAATGGACAGGTCGGCGCTACGCTCTGCGTTGATTAGATAACGAAAAAGCGCAGACCGTGAGGCCTGCGCTTTTATTCTGTTCAATTTGTGTGACGTGTCACAGAATTGATTGCTTGGTGGACGCAACGTCTTTCATGAACGCCTCAAGACCGGCATCTGTCAGCGGGTGCTTGAAGAGCTGGTGAATAACTTTTGGCGGAATGGTTGCAACATCAGCGCCCATTTTCGCAGCTTCCATCAGGTGGATCGGGTTACGGATGGACGCGACCAGAACCTCTGTGTGGATGTCCGGGTACATGGAGTAGACCTGACAAATGTCAGCGATGAGACCCATGCCGTCTTGTGCGATGTCATCAAGACGACCCACGAATGGTGAGATGTATGTCGCGCCAGCCTTTGCAGCCAGAAGCGCCTGCGCCGAAGAGAAGCACAGCGTGACGTTCGTCTTGATGCCTTCCTGGCTCAGCGCGTAGCAGGCTTTGATGCCGTCAAATGTAAGTGGCAGTTTCACGACGAGATTGTCAGCAATCTCTGCGAGCTTCTTGCCTTCGGCGATCATGTCTGCAGCGACAGTCGTTGTGACCTCGCCGGAAACAGGACCCGGAACCAGTGCGCAGATCTCTTTCAGAACTTCGAGAATGTTGCGGCCGGATTTGGCGATCAGCGACGGGTTGGTCGTGACGCCGTTCAGAAGGCCGGTTTCCAGAAGGGCTTTGATTTCGTCAATTTCAGCTGTGTCGACAAAGAATTTCATCTGAGTGCCCCTGTATTGGCAGGTGGGATTTGCCCCTCTTTACGGAGAATGGGCGTCTGGCGAAAGCCTTTTCTGAGCGCGACTGGCTGCAATCAGGCGGTTTTGGGCTTCAGTTCAATCCATATCTGCTCGGACTGGGCGACGCATGTGCCGTCGGCGCGATAGATGGCTGTGCCTGCGCCATGTTTGCGCCCGTCATGGAAGTTCAGCCAGCCGGCAACGGTGAGTGTCTCACCAGCGTTCGGGCGCTCATGAATCTACGTGGTCATCTGACCGAGCACCATCGGGTTCTCCTGATTGCCAATGGCAAAGGCGCCCGGGCAATCCAGCGCCGCCCAGAGAAATTCGGCGCGCACGCGACCTGTCTCATCGCAGAAGCTTTCGTCCGGCGTCCAGAGATCGCCAACGCCGTCATAGCCTTCAAGTCGGCCGGTAAAGAGGCAGAGCCCGTCGCCCGGTTCGCGCAGAGGGCCGCAGACGAAACAGGCCGGAAAGACATGTTCTTCAGCCGAGTTGAAAGTTTCAGGGCCTTTCGCGGCAAGGCTTTGGGCGGGCGCTTCGGGCGCGGCGTTCAGAGGATCAGCCGGGCGGGCTTTGATAATGAGCGTCTCGCCGAGTGTGGCATCAAGACCATCATCTGACGTTATGACGCTCAGCGGCGTATCGAGCGGAGGCGGCGCGCGCAGTTGAACGAGCACAGCGCCGGAGGCTTGGATCTCTTTGGCCAGCAGCCCGCCAGAGTAACCGCCATTTCCGGAGCCCGGCGGTCCGTTAAAGCGGCTGCCAATCGTGATCGTATCTGTCATGCCTGTCCTCTTTAGTCTGCCCGCGTTAGCACGGGGGCTGGTAAGGGGAAACAGGGCTATTGTGGAACGCTGCCACGCTCGCCGCGCAGGAAACCCAGTATGAAACCGTCGAGGTGAACGCCCGGCAGATCTTTCGGCCATGCATGTCCGCCTTCATCAGAGACGAGCGTCACAACACGTCCGCCATTTTCGCAGGCCGCGCCGGTGATGAGTGTGGCGTTCAGCTGGGTGTTTGTTTCTCGGTCACCGCAGGATTGCATAGCTTCGAGCCTGTCTCTCACGTCGTCAAAGGCGAGGATGGGTGCGGTGCGGTGGCGGGCGGAACGGTCACCATCGCCGCTAAAGCTCAGGGTTTCGTCATCGCGTGTATGTATCGCCAGAATGCTGGTTCCGCGAGGCAGGGTAGGCTGGTCCTCGAACATGGCTCCGGAGACGATGACCAGAGCATCGGGCGTGAAGCTGAGGTCGGAGGCGATCCGGTATGACAGCATCGCGCCATTAGAGTGCCCGAACAGATATATTTCGTCTTCGATGATCGGGGTTCGCGCAGTCAGTGCTGCGTAGACGGCATTCACATAAGCGGCGTCATCAATGTGTTCATCGGCGGCATAGGCGCAACAATGATCAGCATTCCATGTGCGCAGATTACGTGTGTTGCGTCGGGCTGTTCCGTTCATGAAAGCGACGACGTAACCACCGTAATTGAGGCTGCGCGCAAAATCCTCAGATACGCGTTGCATGCGGTGGGCAGATCCACCGCCACCGTGGAAGATCATGATGAGCGGATATGGGCCGTCACCTGCGCCCTCTGGCATCTGGATAATGGCGTTGCGGCTTGTGCCGTCGACATCGAACTCCAGAGTGAATGACTCCGCAAACGCATGACCGCTGACGTTCGAAAAGACGATGATCAGGCCTGCTACCACGGTCCGGAAGGTTTTCATTCGTCTTGCGGCTCCAACACGCCAATGATTGGCCCCATGCGAAGGCCTTGCTCGTTACGGGTCAGTTCCGGCGCGTAAACACGCGAAATTGTCCCATCAAGGTATAACGCATTAGGCATGGCTAAATGGTCGCGGAAAACGCGGGCAAAGGTGTGAAAGTTCACGAAGGTGTCGGAGATTACGAAAACGACTTCGTCGGTCTCTTCGTTGACGCCGACACCGTTACGCCGTTTGAGCGACGTGCCTGCAGGGTTTAGCGAGGGGTGATATTCGCCATCAATGATCAGCATAGGGCCTGATTGGGTGGCGTATAACGCTTCGGGCGCAAGCGTGCGGTAGGCGAGGCTTTCCAGAACGTGCGCGCCGGACGCGTCTATATAGAAAACGCCATTCGGCAGCATTCCGAAATTGCCCGGCCCTTCGCGGGTCATCAGCTGTTGGGCCTGTTCGCCATCCTCAATGTAAAGGCCAACCGGCGTGCGATCTTCGTGATACATGCCGCCATTCATCGCGAAGGCGAGCGTCTTGCCCTCTGCATTGAGTGCTTCCTCAAGCCGTTCAAAATGGCCATACGGTTCGCCGTCGGGCGCGGTGAGGAACAGGCGGATGTCCGCGCTCTGATCAAACCGGCAAATGACGAAAGGCGCGTCATAAACGGTTTCGCGTGCGCAATGCGACGGCGCGTCCTCTGCGCAGGCCGCAACAGGCGTAAGCGCGAGAGCAAGGCAGAGTGACTTAAGTATATGATATGTCATGTAATTGAGCGTCCATGAAAGAGCGGACTAGCCATAATCAGGATGGGCATCTTCCCAAGCCTTCTGATCGGCCTGTTGTAGCGGTGAAAGTGTGGCTTTTATGAGGATAATCATTCGATCAGCAGGCCCAGCTCACGCTGCAGCTTCTTCGTCAGGCCGCGCCCAACAATCGTATAGCTGTCGCGTATATAGCTGAGGAGCTCCTCGTCTGACATGGTCTCGTCGGTTGTGCGCTGAATCCAGCTCATGCCGCGTGAGGCCAGATGCGGCGCGCCCTGCAGGCCGGGCTGTTCCTTCAGAATATCAAAGCCCATGCGGGAAATTTTAAACGAGCACCGATCGAGCGTGTTTTGCGCATCTGCGCCGCCAATTGCAAACACCTTTCCGCCGATTTTCCAGACATGAGAACCGCCCCATTGCACCACATGTGTGGTGTGCGGAAGGCTGTCGCAGAAGGCGTTATACTCATCCAGTGTCATAGAAGATTTCTAGCACGCACCGAATTTTTTCGGAACATGGAGCGGGGGCTTTCCGTTGATTTGTTGAAGAGGCGCGATGATCGTGCCCGCCAATTGAAAGGAGAGACACCCATGGCTCTTGCAACACTGAAAGACGTATATATCGACCAGCTTCAGGACATTTACAGCGCGAACAATCAGGCCGAAAAAGCAACGCGCAAGCTGGCGGAACACGCAACGGACGCGAACCTGAAACAGGCGCTGAACGATGGCGTAAAAGGTATTCAGGACGGTAAGGAAATCGTCGCGGATATTCTGAAAAGCTATAATGCCGACCCGAAGGGCGAGTTCTGCAAAGGCATGGAAGGTCTCGTAAAAGAGGCAAAAGCCCATGGCATTGAAGCGGACTTCGAAAACAGTGAAGTGCAGGACGCGGTGATCATCACCCAGTACCAACGCATGGCGCACTATGCGATGGCCGGTTACGGCTCAAGTGCAGCCTTTGCCCGCCGCCTCGGTAAACAGAATGAGGCCCGTGCCCTTTATAAGTGTCTTGACGACACGATGGGTGGCGACAAGCGCATGACAATGATCGCCGAAACAGGCGTGAATGAGAAAGCTGCCGCATAAAGCCAGCACCTCATAAGACGTAATGTCTTTCAAAAGCCCCGGATGAGTTCGCTCTTCCGGGGCTTTTTGCAGTGTAATGGATGGGAAATGAAAACCCCGGCTCTGTGGGCAAACAGAGCCGGGGTAAGGGCACTCTACTCAAGGGTCCGGCGAAATATTGGGGCTCGCCGGAGGGTGCAGTCAGCCGGAGGTTCGTCAGGCTGCCGCAGTCTCTGAAATCGGTTGATCCAGACGGTCTTTCATCTCGTGAGGAACGATCTGCCAGAAGTGTGGCAGCTCTGTTTCCCACTGATCGAGAATGGTCATGGCGCGACGCGAGTCCGTGCGCTTCAAATGGTTCTGGATCATCTTCTTGAGAACGCCTTCCCAGTGAGAAGACTGAACACGGTACCAGCCGACTGAATCCGGGTTCACAACGTTCGCGAAATTGTTGTCCGGATCGTAGATGAACGCCATGCCGCCAGACATACCCGCGCCGAAGTTGTCGCCAACTTCACCGAGGATCGCGACTTTACCGCCCGTCATATACTCACAGCCGTTAGAGCCGCAGCCTTCAATGACAGCTGTTGCGCCGGAGTTGCGAACCGCGAAACGTTCTGCCGCCTGACCTGCTGCAAAGAGGTTGCCTGACGTTGCACCGTAAAGGCAGGTATTGCCGATAATGGTGTTCGTCGCAGCCTCTGTCGCGAGGTGTGAGAACGGTTTCAGAATGATGGTCGCGCCGGAAAGGCCCTTGCCGACATAGTCGTTGGAATCACCGGTGACTTCGAGGGTGAGGCCTTTGACGGCGAATGCGCCAAGCGACTGACCCGCAGAACCGCGAAGTGAAATCCAGAGGCGGTTTGCCGGGATCGCATCATTGCCGAACTGGCGAACGATTTCCGAAGACGCACGCGTGCCGATGGCGCGCATCACGTTCTTCACGCCGTAAGCCAGCTGCATTTTCTCGCCGCGTTCGAAGAATGGCTGCGCGTCACGCAGGATCTGGTGATCGAGCGTTTCGGCTACTTCGTTGCGGTGGTTTGGCTTGTAGCTGATCGGCTTGTCCTGCTCGACTTTGACCAGAAGCGGGTTCAGGTCGAGGTCATCAAGGTGAGCCGCGCCGCGAGACACCTGAGACAGGAGGTCTGTGCGGCCGATCACTTCATCAAGGCTTGTGAAGCCGAGGTCAGCGAGGATTTCACGGACTTCTTCAGCGATGAAGCTCATCAGGTTCACAACCTTGTCCGGTGTGCCGGTGAACTTCTCGCGAAGGTCGTCGCGCTGTGTACATACGCCGACAGGGCAGGTGTTGGAGTGACACTGGCGAACCATGATACAGCCCATCGCGACGAGCGAGAGCGTACCAATGCCGTATTCCTCAGCGCCCAGCATAGCCGCCATGACAATGTCACGGCCCGTGCGCAGGCCACCATCTGTACGCAGGGTGACCTGATCGCGCAGATTGTTGAGTGACAGAACCTGGTGTGCTTCAGCCAGACCCATTTCCCACGGCAGACCTGCGAATTTGATCGACGTCTGAGGGGAGGCGCCTGTGCCACCATTATTGCCAGCGATCAGAATGACGTCTGCTTTCGCTTTCGCCACGCCGGCTGCAATTGTGCCGACGCCAGAACGGGCCACCAGCTTCACGCAGACACGTGCGATCGGGTTGATCTGCTTCAGGTCATAAATGAGCTGAGCAAGGTCCTCGATCGAGTAAATGTCGTGGTGCGGTGGAGGTGAGATCAGTGTCACGCCCGGCGTAGAATTCCGGAAACGTGCAATCATCTCGGTGACTTTGAAGCCCGGAAGCTGGCCACCTTCACCCGGTTTAGCGCCCTGAGCGACTTTGATCTCGATCTCGCGGCACTGGTTCAGGTATTCAGCGGTGACACCGAAGCGACCGGAGGCAACCTGCTTCACTGCAGAGTTCGGATTGTCACCGTTTGGAAGCGGCTTGTAGCGGTCGCGGTCCTCGCCGCCTTCACCGGACACCGACTTTGCGCCGATACGGTTCATAGCGATGTTGAGCGCGCCGTGTGCTTCCGGAGAGAGCGCACCAAGCGACATGCCAGGCGTCAGGAAGCGCTTGCGGATTTCGTTGATGGACTGAACCTCGTCGAGCGGAACAGAGCGTTCTGCCGGTTTGAAGTCCAGAAGATCACGCAGCTGGATCGGGTCCTGATCGCGCAGCGCCTGAGAGAATGTCTTATAGCGGGCATAAGAGCCTGTGTCGCACGCCGACTGGAGCTGGTGGATCAGCTTGCCATCAAGCGCGTGACGCTCGCCATTGCGACGGATGCGGTAGAAACCACCAATCGGCAGGGAGATGACGTCTTCATCATAAGCCTTGTTGTGGATTTCGATGGCTTTCTTCTCAAGACCGCCAAGACCAATACCGGAGATACGGCTTGTCATGCCCGGGAAGTATTCAGCCACGAGCGCGCGGGACAGGCCCAGCGCTTCGAAGTTGTAACCGCCACGATAAGACGAGATGACCGAGATACCCATTTTGGAGAGGATCTTCAGAAGACCGCCTTCAATAGACGCTTTCTGGCGGCGCACACACTCGTTCAGAGACAGGTCGCCGAACAGGCCTTTGGCGTGGCGTTCTGCGATACAATCCTGAGCAAGGTAAGCGTTGACGCATGTCGCGCCACAGCCGACGAGCACTGCGAAATAGTGCGTGTCGAGACACTCCGCCGAGCGGACAGTGATCGAGCAGAAAGAGCGCAGGCCTTGCTTCACAAGGTGAGACTGAACCGCGCTGGCTGCGAGGATCATTGGCGCAGCGATTTTGTCCTGCCCCTGGAATTCGTCGGTGAGGACGATGTGCTCATGGCCGGAACGTACTGCGTCTTCAGCTTCCTGCTGGATGCGGTCGAGGCAGGCACGCAGGCTGTCACCCGTGTAGGCATTTGCCCGAGGCGGCGCGAATGTACAGTCGATCTCGCAAACGCGGTCGCCCATCATCTCGCGGAAGCGCTTATACATGCCGTTCGACAGAACCGGGCTTTCCAGAACGAACACATCGGTTTGTGTCGCGTCGGAGGCCAGAATGTTGCCGAGGTTTTTGAAGCGTGTCTTCAGGGACATGACGCGATCTTCCCGAAGCGGGTCGATTGGCGGGTTTGTCACCTGAGAGAAGTTCTGACGGAAGAAGTGAGACAGCGGACGATATGTGTCGGAAATGACCGCCGGCGGCGCGTCATCACCCATAGAGCCGATAGCTTCTTTACCATCTTCCACCATAGGCGCGAGGATGAGTTCCATATCTTCCATGGTGAAGCCGGCAGCGAGCTTGCGGCGACGCAGTTCGTCCGCGCCATAGGATACAGGTTCTTCACCCGGGCCGATCATTGGCTCGAGTTCTTTGACGTTTTCAAGCCATTCCAGATACGGGTGCTTAGCCGCGAGCTTGGAGACGATCTCTTTGTGCTCGTAGAATTTGTGCTCTTCAATATCGGCAGCAATCATGCCGCCTGGACGGACACGGCCTTTCTTGACGATCTCTTCTTCGTCAAGCGGGCACATACCGGATTCAGAGCCGACAGCCAGAATGTTGTCACGTGTGAGGGCGTAGCGCATCGGGCGCAGACCGTTCCGGTCAAGGCCAGCAATCGCCCAGCGGCCGTCAAAGGCTGCGATCGCAGCAGGGCCGTCCCATGGCTCCATCACGGAGTTAGCGTAAGAATAGAGCGCTGCGTGCTCGTCAGCCATGACGCTGTCACGCTTCGACCAGGCTTCCGGCATGAGAAGCGCTTTGGCCATAGGCGCAGAGCGGCCAGCCTTAACCAGCATTTCGAAGACAGCATCGAGAGACGCGGAGTCAGATGCGCCAGCTGAGATAACAGGCTTGAGGTCGTTCTCGTGACCTTCAAACGCATCAGCAACCATGCGGATTTCATGTGACTTCATCCAGTTCTCGTTGCCGCGAACCGTGTTGATCTCACCATTGTGCGCCAGCATGCGGAATGGCTGAGCCAGCCACCATTGCGGGAAGGTGTTGGTGGAGTAGCGCTGGTGGTAAATGCAGACAGCAGAAACGAAACGCTCGTCTTTGAGGTCCGGATAGAAGTTGTCGATGTCTTCCGCGAGGAACATGCCTTTATAGATCAGGTTCCGCTGAGACAGTGAGCAGACATAGAAGCTTGGAATAGCCGCTTCACGTGCGCGGCGCTCGATACGGCGACGGCAGATATAAAGCGCACGCTCCAGATCAGCGCGGGAGCGGTCCTGCGCGTCATAGAAGAGGACTTGCTCGATTTCCGGACGTGTATCATTCGCCTTCTGACCGATAATGCTCGGATCGATAGGCGGCTGACGCCAACCATAAATGTAGAAACCGTATTTCAGGATTTCTGCTTCCACGATTGTACGGGCAGCTTCCTGAGCAGACAGGTCTGTACGCGGCAGGAAGATCTGGCCGACGCAGATAGGCGCGCGGCTTGGATCGTGACCTGTGCGCGCAACCTGTTCTTTGAAGAAGTCCTGCGGGACGTCCACGCGGATACCCGCGCCGTCACCTGTCTTGCCGTCAGCATCGACCGCGCCGCGGTGGTAAACCGCTTTCAGCGCGCGAACGCCTTTTTCGACGATTTCACGACGTGGCTGGCCGTCCAGAGCAACGATGAGGCCTACGCCGCAGGCATCGCTTTCATCACGTGGATCATAAGCGTGCGCGTCGATGAGCTTCTGACGGTTCTCGAGATATGTTTTTGTGTAATCAGTCATGATCTTACTCCGCCGCTACAGGGCGATCTGTCGCGCAAGCGAGCAGGTATTCGTGAATGGACTCAGCTGCGTCGCGGCCTTCTTTGACGGCCCAGACGACAAGCGATGCACCGCGGACAATGTCGCCAACAGCGAATACGCCATCCATGCTCGTCATCATGGTGGAGTAATCGACGCGGACAGCGCCCCAACGGTTCACGGTGAGCTGGTTCTCGTTGAAGAGGATCGGCAGGTCTTCCGGATCAAAGCCGAGTGCCTGAATAACCATGTCAGCTTCAATATCGAAGTCAGAGCCCGGTACTTCTTCAGGTGCCTGACGGCCTGATGCGTCCGGCAGACCGAGGCGCATGCGAACAGCGCGAACGGCTGATGCCTTGCCACCATTGTCGATGACCGCGCGCGGCGCAGCCAGCCACTCGAATGTGACGCCTTCTTCTTCCGCGTTCGCGACTTCACGCTGGGAGCCCGGCATGTTTTCGCGGTTACGACGGTAGAGACACGTCACAGAGCTTGCGCCCTGACGGATCGCTGTACGAACGCAGTCCATAGCTGTGTCGCCGCCGCCAATGACGACGACTTTCTTGCCTTTAGCGTTCAGCTTGCCGCTGTCATAATCCGGAACAGCGTCACCAAGGTTCTGCTTGTTGGATGTCGTCAGATACTCAAGCGCAGGGTAGACGCCTTCGGCGCCAGCGCCCGGAGCATTCAGTGACTTGGCTTTATAAACGCCTGTCGCGATCAGAACGGAGCTGTGCTTGGCGCGCAGGTCCTGGAAGGAAATGTCTTCGCCGACATTGCAGTTCAGTACGAACTCAACACCGGACGCTTCCAGATAGTCAGCGCGGCGTTGAACCACCTCTTTTTCAAGCTTAAAGCCCGGAATACCGTACACCAGAAGGCCACCGACGCGGTCATAACGGTCATAGACCGTGACCTTATAGCCTTTGCGGCGCAGCTGTTCAGCCGCAGCAAGGCCGCCCGGACCCGCACCGATAATGCCAACGCTTTGCGCACGCTCGCGCGGCGGTGTGATCGGTTTGATCCAGCCGTTTTCCCACGCCGTGTCGGTGATGTATTTCTCAACAGCGCCGATTGTGATTGCACCATGACCTGATTGCTCGGTCGTGCAGCTGCCTTCACACAGACGGTCCTGCGGGCAAATGCGGCCACAGATTTCCGGCATGTTGTTCGTCGCAGAAGAGACCTGATAGGCTTCTTCAAGGCGACCGTTTGCCGTGAGCATCAGCCAGTCCGGAATATTGTTCCCCAACGGGCAGTGTTCCTGACAGAAAGGCACGCCGCATTGTGAACAGCGGCCAGACTGTTCTTCGGCTTTAGCTTCGATGAACTCACGATAGATTTCGTGGAAATCATCCGACCGGTCTTCAGCGCTCCGTTTTACCGGGCGCTCCTGCTCGGTCGAAACGAATTTGAGCATTCGTGTCGACATGGGCTTCTCCTGAATTTGGCCGAAACATATCTCTGAGAAATAGCCTTAGCAAGCGAAGAATCTATATTATGTATCAATATGATATCTATATAGCGGGAATAACGCACGTTTCAGGAATTGCGACCGGTTTGCATAGGATTAATATATATCAAAATGATTTTAATCTAAAAAATCGGGCGATCAGCTAGTCGATTCTGCAGAAGTCAGATATGCCAGAACGCGTCGGAAACGTGGGACGGGACGCACGCTATGTCGCTAATGCAGATCATACTTATATCACTTCTGCAGGGAATTACCGAGTGGCTGCCGATTTCCTCGTCCGGACACGTGCTTCTGGCCTCAAGTTATTTCGGATTTGGCGCGCATGATGAACTTCTGATCAATGCGATGGCGCATCTTGGAACGTTGTTCGCCGTGCTTCTCTATTTCTGGAAGGATGTAGGCCGGGCAATTGGCGGCGGGTTCGAGCTGGTTGGTGCTGCGGCCACCCGTAAAGCGCTTTCTTCAAACGCGCGCCTTGCCATGCTCATTCTTCTATCCATGCCGATTACTCTGGCCGTTGTTGGCGGGTTTGAGATTCTGGCGGGTGACGAGCTTAAAGATGGTCTTCGCGGGCCGCTCACGGTCGCGGCGACAACGCTGGTCTTTGGTATTGCACTCTGGTGGGCCGATACGCGCGGCGGCAATGAAAAGTCCATGGATGAGATGGGCGTGATGCATGCAGTGCTCATCGGCGCGACGCAGGCGATTGCGGCGCTCCTTCCTGGCACAAGCCGGTCCGGCATCACCATGACGGCGGCGCGCTGGTTTGGTTATAAGCGTACAGAGGCCGCGCGGTTCTCAATGCTGATCGGTGCGCCAATCCTTGCGGCTACAGGTGCCTATGCGATTTTGGAGCTGCTGACGGCAGAGACGACAGGGGCAGCGAACCTAAGCGACGGTCTGATCGTGGCTGCGCTCTCATTCCTCTCTGGTATCTTCTCCATCTGGGCGCTGATGAAGCTGCTTGAGAAGATAAGCTTTCTGCCTTTCGTGCTTTACCGGATCGTCCTCGCGATTGTGCTCGTTCTGGCCTCTCCGCTCGCATTCGGCTGGATCAGCTAGCGCCCGGACTTTGTCCGGACAAAAGCTGATGGCTTGACTTTATCGAAAAACAGTAATATTGCTTTTCGATAAATGCTGGAGGGTTTCATGGACACAACGCTCGTGCGCATGGCGCATTGGAAAATCGACATCAAGATCGTCAACGGGAATGACATGCACATTCTGCAATGGCGGCGTCATATGTCTCATGACGAGGTTCTGCTTGATGGTAAAGTGCAGCAGATCAGTCGTGGCATGTGGGGACGTGAGACGATTTACGGTCTTGTTTTTGGCCGTGATGAAGAAGGCAATGGTGGCACGCGCGTCATGTTTGTCGTCGATCCGAGCCAGGATATGAACAACGCGTCCTATTGGCTGGAAGGGCAGGCCCCGCCGAAAGGCGTTCGCCTTGAAACGGCGGAACAGATACTTCTTGCCTTTGGCTCTCTGGATGAACGCGCTTATGATCAGCCAGCTGATTTCGCCGAATGGGCGAAGCAGAAAATGGGCATTAAGTGGTAGGCCGCCAGGGCTAAAATGACCGATATTTCAGGTGTCCGGACACGTTTTTTCTGGCATCCAGACGTGAGTTCGTTTCTCTTTTACGTGAATTACTGGTCCGTTGATCGCGTGACTGAATGGTCGTGAACCCGAAAGGCAGTGCGCTATGCGTGAAGAAAAAAAGAGTGAAAGTCTCGAGGTAAGACTCTCTTACTCGCAGAAAATCGCTTTCATGGAAGCATGCAGAAAAGAAGGCCTCACCGCGAGTGAAGCTCTGCGCGCAGGCATTGAGGGTTTCCTCGACGAGCACGACCGGCAGTCACAACGCCAATTCCAGATGAAGGACGTTGTGACCCTTATGAAGCGTAATCTTAGAAAGTCGCTGGCAACTGCCGGCGCAGTCGCGGCCAGCAGCGCGATGTTGCTCGCTATGCCATCCGCAGCTTCTGACGAAGCTTTTGAGCGGCTTGACCGCAATTCCGACGGTGTTCTCACCGCGGGCGAAATTTCTGCAAACGACAGTGCTGTATTTGAAATCCTCGATACGAATGATGATGGCCAGATTTCGGCTGACGAGTTCAACTCTGAAGCTGTCGTCACTGGCGTGAATGATAATGTCTTCATCAGCGACGAAGGCGAGGAAGTCCGTGTCATTACGGTGAACCGGACCGAGCTTGGATCGCTTGAAGATGGCGAGATTGAAGTTCGCGAGCATCGCTGGGTCGAAAATGTTGACGTGGATATGTCTGACGAAGAGATCCAGGAGATTATCGAGCGGACAATGGAACGTCTGTCCGAAATCGAAGAAATGGAAATCGAGGCGCATATCTCACGTGCGCAGGCGATGGAACTTGCCGACCGCGAGCATATCCGCATCGAAATCGCACGTGCCCGCGATGAAGCGCGCGCCGCTGTGCGTGAGGCGGCTCGTGCCGTTATCGTCGTTCAGGAAATCGATACCGACGAGATCGCACGGATTGCCGAACTTGAAGGCGTAGAGATTGATCTTTCAGGTCTTGAGGAGCTGCAGGCTCTGCTGGATGAGGAAGGCCTGGCAGGCATTATCGATCTGGAAGAGCTGGAGCGCGATCTGGATATCGAGCTTGATGGCGAGGCGCGGGTAATTATCCATCGTGAGCACATCGAACATGGCGATCATGCTGAGCATGACGCGCATGAGCCGGAACTCGAAGGTGAGATGGAAGAAGAGCCAATGCGAGAATACTAAGCTCCGCACCGTTCACGGATAAGAAAAAGGCGCCCCCCAGAGGCGCCTTTTTTGTTGTCTGCTTAGTCGTGAAGCTTGGCTTCCATGGAAATCTCTGTGCCGGCCAGCGCCTTTGATACAGGGCAGCCGGATTTCGCTGTGTTCGCGAGCTTCATAAACTCGTCATTGTCGATGCCTGGAACGCGTGCCGAAAGCTGCAAATGGCTTTTGGTGATTTCGAAGCCGCCGCCATCGGCTGGCTCGACCGAAACGTTTGCGGTTGTCTCCAGCATGTCAGCCGGATGACCTGCTTCTGCCAGCATGTGCGAGAGCTGCATGGTGAAACAGCCGGCATGGGCCGCGCCAATCAGCTCTTCCGGATTGGTTCCGGTCTTGCCGTCTTCGTCTTCGAAGCGACCTTTGAACGAATAAGGTGAGTTGGTGAGGACGCCTGACTGCGTGGACACTGTGCCGCTGCCGTCTTTAAGCGAACCACTCCATTTAGCGGTGCCTGTGCGTTTCATAAGGGGCCTCCATTCTGTCTGAACCTACTGAAGACAGAACGGGTGGGGCCCCTCACTTGTTCCTGAAAAGCTTAAGCGTCTTTGACTTCGTGGAACTGGCCCTGCGGGCGGAAACGCCAGAGGTAAGTCGGAACGATTGTCTCGACGCTCTCAAGCTCGGTTACACCGAGGTCTGCAAGCGTGCCGATATTCTCTTCGCCGCTAATGCCGACAACATTGTCCGTCTTGAGCATTTCGACCTGATCGCCAGTGATTGGCGGCGCAGGAAACGGCCAGAAGCTGAAAATCGTGCCTGTGACGAGACCGATTGGTTTAGCAAGGAAGAATGGAAGCGGCGCAAGAAGGCGCGGACGGTCAATCTCTTTGGTGATGTATTCAAGGATTTCCTTGAACGTGTAGACAGCCGGGCCGCCGATTTCGAATGTACGGCCTTTGGCGGCGTCTGACTGCAGCGCTTTGACAACGGCATCAGCAACATCGCCAACGAAGATTGGCTGGAATTTGGTTTCGCCGCCACCGATCAGCGGAAGCGCCGGTGTGAAGCGGGCCATGCTGGCGAAACGGTTGAAGAAGTCATCTTCAGGGCCGAAGATAATGCTCGGGCGTACGATTGCTGCGCTCGGCATGTACTGGCGTACGTCTGCTTCGGCTGCAGCTTTTGTGCGGGCGTATTCAGCTTCGCTTTCAGCATCGGCGCCGATCGCAGACAGCTGGACGAAGTTTGTAATGCCGGCTTCAGCTGCAAGTTCAGCAACGTTTTTCGCGCCAAGGCCTTGCGTGCCTTCGAAAGTCTGCTGGCCGCGCTCGAACAGAATACCAACAAGGTTGATGACGCCGGCCGCGCCTTCAAGAGCGCGCTGGATGCTCGGACGGTTGCGGACATTGGCCTGAACGATCTGGACCTGGCCGACATCACCTGCGAGGCGCTGATCACCCGCCAGATGCGGCTTGCGAACCGCGACGCGAACCCGATAACCGGCGCGGCACAGATTGCGCACAACATAGCGACCGAGAAAACCTGACCCGCCGAATACCGTGATCAATTCACCTGACATGCTGATGCGCTCCGCACTGAAGAGATTTTTGTTGAAGGCTGTAGACCAAAATTTGTCACGAATGTCTATCCGAAGATCACCTTCTCATCGGATGAAAAGCCCTATTAAGCGCTTCAAACTGTCTCAGTGCCAGATGGCCACATTCTAAGAAGGGGTAATTGCACGTAGATATTGCAACTCCCCAGACACTCATGGAGTTCAGCATGCGCCCTGAATGGTTCGATCTCGCTCAGAAGCCCGTCCCTCGCTATACCAGTTATCCGACTGCCGCGCAGTTCGAGGATAATCCGGATGCGGACGCTGTTTCGAGCTGGATTGCCGGTATCGGGCCAAGTGAGCCGATCTCTGTTTATGTGCATGTCCCATTCTGCGAGCAGCTCTGCTGGTATTGCGGCTGCCATACGACGGTTCCAAACGGCTATACCCGTATCGGGCGCTTCGTTGATGTTCTTCTGAAAGAGATTGAACTCTGGAAGGCGAAGTTACCGCAACATGGCGGCGGTGTGCATCTTCATTTTGGCGGCGGCACGCCAAACGCGCTGAACCCGAAAGACATGCTGCGCGTGCTCGATGCGCTGCGCGATGCCTTCTGCATTGATGATGACGCTGAAATATCCATCGAGCTTGATCCGCGAACGCTGAACCCTGAAATGATCCAGTCGCTGGCTGCAGGCGGTGTCACGCGTGCCAGCCTTGGCGTGCAGGATTTTAACCGCACGGTTCAAGAGGCGATCAATCGAATCCAGCCTTTCCTTCTTGTGAAGGGGGCTGTGGAGGCGCTGCGTGCCGCTGACATTACAGCTATCAATTTTGACCTTCTCTACGGCCTGCCACACCAGACCGCTGAGAGCGTTGCGCATTCTGCAGAAATGGCTGCCAGCCTGAAGCCGGACCGCATCTCTGCGTTCGGCTATGCCCATGTGCCATGGTTTGCAAAACATCAGCGTGCCATTGACGAAAAGACGCTTCCGGACACCAAAGCCCGTTTTGACCAGTTCGAAGCCCTGTCTGAAACGCTGGTGGATTTCGGCTATGTGCAGATCGGCCTCGACCACTTTGCGCGTGAAGAAGATGCGCTCGCCGGTGCACTGAAAACAGGTGCGCTGCACCGAAACTTTCAAGGCTACACGACGGATACCTGCCGTACGCTGATCGCGCTCGGCCCGTCAGGTATTTCAGAATTCCCGGGCGGCTTTGTTCAGAACGCCAAAGACATTCGCGACTATTCCGAGAGCGTGATGGCGGGTGATATTCCGCATCGCCGGGGCGTACGACGTACCGACGAGGACCGACTGCGCAGCGCTGTGATCGAGCGGCTGATGTGTGACATGCAAGTCGACGTGGCCAAGGTCTGTCAGCGATTTGATGTGCCACTCTCTCACTTTGCAGACGCGTTTGAGCTTTTGCGCGGGCTGGAGCGTCTGGGTATTTGTGATGTCACAGGCAGCGTTGTTCAGGTGCCGGTAGAGGCGCGCGTTCTGTTGCGTAGTGTAGCCCAGTGTTTTGATGCCTATTCCTCGCCCAATGCTGTGCCTGCCAACCGCCACGCAAAAGCAGTTTAGCGACTAGTTCACAGCTCTGTTCAGCTGAGGCGCTGACAAAGCCCGCAAATTGATGTGTGATTGCTGTTGAGAAACAGGAGCGCCTCATTGCTTAGCGAGTTGCATCAACGTCTAGTGACGGCCATCCGATCAAGTAACCTTGCTGAAATTTCGGGTGTGCGGGCACAGCTCGAAGATCTCGACCCGGACGGTGTTCAGACATTCCGCTCGCTTGCGTGGGAGGCCCAGCTTGAGGGGCGCTGGGAAGGTGCCATGCACGCCTGGTTGGCCGCTCACAGGGCCAAGCCCCGCAATCCGGCTCCGTTACTTGGGATTTTGCGCGCTGCATCCAAGGCGGGCCAGCTTTCCAGATTTGTTGAGGTTTACGATACGCTCGATCTGGATATGCGCTTCACCGTACTCAAAGAACTGACGACCAACCATATCATGTTCATTGAAAATGAGGTGGTGCACGACTTCTTCGACTATCTCGATGCGCATCCGCCGGCGTGTCCGCTTCTGACGCTTTGGGCTGCGGATCATAATGGCAGGCCTTTTGAAGAAGAAAACTCCGGCGCGTTTACACCGCAACTGGACGCCATGGGCGATCAGCTGACGCCTGATATGATGATCGAGATCGCGAAAATTCTGGTTCGTTTTCGTGAGTGGCAGGCTGCTGAAGACCTTGTACGCAAATGGCTTCAGACCGATGCCGCGAAAAACGGAGGGCGTAACCTCCGTGCTGAATTCGCTGTGGGCATGTCTGGGCTCATGCCTGAATATTTTGAGGCGCTGGACGTTCAGTCGGAAGGCCTGGTCGAAGCTCAGAAGAAGCGTGTCTGGATCATCGATACAGGTGCGATCCATTATCAGCATTCCCATCATCTGGCCTCACTGACGCATATGATTGGCTATCTGAATGGCGTGGGTATTGCGAGCGATGAGATCAGTGTGCTGACCTCGCTTGAAAGCCGTCAGGTCGATGAACTCGACGTTCTGCAATGTAACGAATTGTCCTTCCGGACTTATGCGGGCGTACCGCATGGCAACAAGCTGGGGCGGTTTCCCAACCGCATGAATAAATGGCTGCGTCAGGATCTGGAGCGACTCAATCCTGAAAAGGCTGATCTGATCGTCTTCAAGACGGTCACGCCAAGCATGCTCAAGGCTGTCTATAACTGGTTAGCTGAATGTGATGGCAAGCATGCATTCAGTGTGATTATCGATTTTCTGCCCGTCGCGTTTGTGCCAACGGAGCTTAACCGGGAAGCCAATGCACGCATGGCCGAGCTGGTGCTTCAGCCCTTCGATAAACTTGCCGAACTAAGAACGATCAGCGTGCTTATGCATTCTGAGTTCAGTGCTGTTTCCGAGCAACTCAGCGAACGTGATCCGCGCGGGCAGGTGTTCAAAAAAGCAGTATATCCTGTGGCATCGACGGCGCGTGCTCGCCGACGCCCGCGAGGAATTGAGGACGTGCCGCGTAAAATTCGGGTCGGCGTGATGGGCGCGACCCGCGAAGATAAGGGTTATGGCGTGCTGCCAGACCTTATATCGCTGGCGGATGATAGCAATTTTCCGGTCGAATGGCGGTTGCAGTTTGATAAGGTTCAGGCGCGCGATTTTCGTGACCAGCCCTTCATGCAGGCTGATATCGACAGGCTGGAGCAGGATCCAAACGTCACGATACGCTCCGGCTTCGCGACGCAGGATGAATACTATCGCGCTTTTGCAGGGTTAGACGTTGTGCTGTTGCCATATAGTGACCGGTATCAGTCTTCGTCATCCGGTATTATCATTGAGGCCATCGAGCTGAATGTTCTGCCGGTGGTGCCACACGGCAGCACGATGGAGCAGATCGCGAAAGTCGCCAACGCGCCGCACATCGCGATTGATGAGGTTTCCGCAGAAGCCATCTTCGCGGCGCTTAAGCAGTACTTCATCGATGCCGAAGACTTGCTTGCGATGTGGGAAACGTCTGATCTGTCAGCATATTATGTCGAGACGCCTATGACAGACTTTCTTCAGCGCGAAGGGCTTATCTCGACCGACTAGGCGTTCAGAAGTCGCTGGACGCGTGGTGGAATATCCCGGTCAGGGATCAGTTTCAGGCCTGTCCTCTGGCATAGTTCGGCGTAAACAGG
Source organism: Ponticaulis sp. (assembly GCF_029210165.1). Lineage (NCBI taxonomy): Bacteria > Pseudomonadati > Pseudomonadota > Alphaproteobacteria > Hyphomonadales > Hyphomonadaceae > Ponticaulis > Ponticaulis sp. The sequence goes on along the minus strand of NZ_JARGNT010000001.1, from coordinate 426,167 downwards.
AGAGTTCGCGAAGGCGAGAATGTCGCCATCTGACAATGCGCCCCACCGTGTCGGGCGCGGCGCCATTTCCTTGCCGAAGCGCCCGCTCTGGCCGGTATAATGTGGGCGATCATCCATCGGGCCGCCGAAATCGCCTTCAGCTTCAGACATGCCGGCGTAATCAAATACGGCGCGTTTGAACTTACCGGGCCGCACGCAGGCGTCATGGTAGTTCAGGTTCAGATCGCCTCTGAATTCGTTGAGGGCATGTACCTGAAGGTCGAGGAATTCATCGACACTCGCGCCCTCAAGCCAGTTTTTCAGCTTCATGCTTGTCCAGACTTCCAGCGGATCGCGGAAGGTGTAGATGCGCTTAATGTTGAAATGAGGCAGCAGAACTTCAGTCAGCCGGCTCTCTGATCGGCGGTTGACGATAATGTCCCGGTGATAATGGTCGCGCACAAACAGAACGCGGTTCTCGCGCTTGCAGATGTTCTGAATGGCACGGATTTCTTCGACGAAAACATGGTCGAATGCCGCCTGATCTTCGGGCGTGTCGAGGCCATAAGATTTGCGAAACTGGGAAATCGGGTTGAACGGCTGCGGCAGGTGCCGGTCCGGATGGATTTCACTCAGGACAACTGCGCGATCAATACCGCCGATAATGCGTGACAGCACCGTGCCGCCGGAACACGCAAAATGGTGAAGAGTGTAGATCGTATCCAAGAGAGCCCCCGAAATGATTTGGATCGGGAGGAAACTTCATCCGGTGGCGCTCTCAAGTCAACGCAGGAAGCGGCGATTTCGCCGCTTCCCTGTTTCTGCGTCAGCTCGCCAGTTCGCCGGCGGTTTCCAGAACCACATCTACAGGGGGGCGGTTCTGGTAGCCTTCCTCACGGAGCATGGCGAGTACTTCGCCTTCCGGAGAGAGGAAGATGATGGCTGGATGCGGGATGCCGTCATAGCGGCTACCTGCGGGTACTTCGGTGTTGCGAAGGTGGAACGCGTTGATCATCGCTGAATCGGTATCGGAGAGCAGCGTGTAAGGGATTTCGTTGTCGCCCGCATAATCACCGAGGGTCTCCGGATCATCGTAAGTGATGAGGTTCAGCTCCCAGCCGAGCTCGGCGAGCGGCGCAGCTGCATCTTTCAGATCAATCGCCTGGCGTTGGCAGAACGGGCACCAGTCCAGCGAGCGGGAGAAGACAATGACCGCTCCTGCTTCACCTGACAGGTTTGCCAGCGTTTGCGCCTCGCCCGCTGTAGAAAGCGCGGTGAAGTCAGCGAATGTGTCACCAACAGATGGACCAACATGCATCATCATCTGGTCTTCGTCGGCCATCGGGGCTTCGTCAGCCATGGCCTGTTGTGCGAGGGCTGCTGGGGCGGAAGCCGCGATCAGGGATGCGGCGAGGAATGTGCGGATCATGTGAAAACTCCGGTGTGTTTGGAGCCCTGACCCTAGGTGATGCCAGCCCCAAGCGCGAATAAACTCACGCTGACGAGCAATGACAGAGGTGTGAGGGCCGAGTGATGTGTTGCGCTTTGGACAGGCAAAACATGTCGGCGACAGGGCGAGGCGACGCTGTGAGCAGAATTTCTGTTCGCAATGACTTGCAGGGAGAAGAATGACATCGCTTAGTGCTTTCAAAATAAAACACTCTGCTTCGGGGCACTCATGTCTTCTATCCGCTCGGCGTCCGCACTTATGGGCACGCTCACCATTCTTCTTGCGGCCTGTTCGTCAGAGGAGCCTTTGACGGCTGCACCTGTTGAACCGGTAGCTACCATTCTTGCTGATACCAACCGGGATGGTCGCGTGAACGATCTCGATGCCGACGATAAGACGGACTGGTCTGCCGAACGCGGCGCAATCATTCTGGCCAACATCGGTGACACTGCAGGGCGCTGCGCAGGACCGGATGACGACAGCCTGAGCGATGACGAGCTGGAAGCCTGCCATGATGCATCGGATGATTTGCCTCATGCGCCGGACTATTTTGCGCCCGTGCGAACGCTGCCCGTCAACGGATTGAGCGATGATGCTTTTGGCACCGTTGCGGCGGTTGGTGTGGGCTATGAGAATATCCGTATCTTCATTCGCCGTGAGGACGGCTGGGAGTATTTCACGCGCGACATGCAGCTCTCTGCTGAAGAGCTGAGTACGGGCCTGACATTCGGTGTCGATTCCCGTGACATTATCCGCAGCGAAGACATCTGGAATGGCGTGACTACGCTCGAGTTCACCGTGACAGATGGCGCTGACGTTTTGACAGACCGTGTTACCATGCGTGTCGCGCCGGTGGTTATTCATAACCATCTGGAGCGGGCGAACGAAGTCTATGTGCCGCAAAGCGACCTCCCCGTGCATCGTGAGTTCGTTGATGATCTCGCCGGTGCGCTGACAGAAGCGGGCTTCACGGCGCCGCTCGCTCGTTTCGACACCATCGACAATTGGGCGCAGGACTTTGTCGAGTTCGGCTATATGAGCATGCCCGCCCCTGACGGTGAGGCGAAGATTATCCGCGTCGCGATCCGCTCGCCGCAGCCAACGCGTTCTGCCGGTCGCTCGCTCTTTGCGCTGAAAGGGCCGGGCTTTGGCGTGGTTCAGACAGGCGGCGACAATTACCATCAGGCCGACTCCTTCGGTAATCTGGAGACGATCCCGCCATACGAGCTGGACGGAGTGTCTTATCCGGCAGGCCGTGTGATTTATGGCGATGCAGGCGATGGTTATGCGCCGCATTCCGATTTTACGAACTTCTTTGACGCGCAATGGGTGCAGGAGCCTGTCGTGCTCGACACCTCCTGGCTGATCATCGCGCATGTGGACGAATTCGTTCAGTTCCTGCCTGCTGATAATGCCTATGGCTGGACGATTGCGATCAAAGACGTTCCAGCGGCGTTTGAGGTGCTCCGCGAGGCGCAGGCGGCAGGGCATGGAGAGGCGCAGGTTTTCTCGCATCCTGAAGCGCCGCAAATGACAATTGATGAACTGCTCGCCGATGAAGCCTTTAGTGAAGATAATGAGCTCGCACGCCGCCGTGTTGAGCTGAACCTGCAAATTCTGCTCGCAGAGACGGGGCTGCCGGAAAGTGAGGTCGTGCGCATTCCAGGCTTGTTCGAGTATTCAGGATTTTCAGATGTCGCGCCGCATCCGGGCGTGCGTGACGAACAGCCCCTTCGTCCATCCGATAATAGTATGGCGGACGCTGAAGTGACGCCGCGCGAATACATCACCTATTCTCAGGGACATATGATCGCCTTCTATCCAGCGGCCGTGAACGGGCTCTTGCTGGACCGCGAGAACTATATTCCGCCCAAGCAATGGGGGCCGGTGATTGATGGCGTCGACATTATGGAGGCTGCAGTCACCGAGGCCTATGCTGAAGCAGGTATCACCGTGTGGTCGATCGATGACTGGCTGTCCCACCATTGGTGGGGCGGGGAGGTGCATTGCGGCACCAATGTCACGCGCGACACAACAGGCCTCTGGTGGGACTAGCCCACCAGAACGCCGCGGGCTTTCTTAAACTTGCATCACGTCGCGGGCGACGGCTTCAAAGCCGGTATTCTTCAGAAGTGACGCGTCACGGTCTTCGCCCGGATTGTCGGTCGTCAGAAGACGTGCGCCCACGAATATGGAGTTCGCGCCCGCAAGCAGACAGAGCGCCTGTTCGCCTTCGCTCATGCCTTCGCGGCCAGCGGAAAGACGTACCCAGCTTTTCGGGAAGACAACGCGGCAAACGGCAATCGCGCGCGCCATTTCAGTAACTGAGATTTCAGGAGAATCACCGAGCGGCGTGCCTTCGATCGGTACGAGCATGTTGATCGGAACGCTCTCCGGATGCGGCGTGAGTTGTGCCAGCTCATGGATGAGGCCAATGCGGTCCTCACGGCTTTCGCCCATGCCGAGAATACCGCCAACGCAGAGGTTCAGGCCAGCCTCACGCGCTTTGCCAAGCGTATCGATCCGGTCCTCATAGGTGCGGGTGGTGACGACCTTGTCGTAATATTCGCGCGAGGTATCGAGATTGTGGTTGTAGTAATCGAGCCCGGCCTCAGCGAGCTTTTCAGCCTGTCCTTCGCCGAGCATGCCGAGCGTTACGCAGGTTTCCATGCCTTCGGCTTTTACCGCGCGGATCATGTCAGCAACTTTTGGCAGGTCGCGATCTTTCAGTTCGCGCCAGGCTGCGCCCATGCAGAACCGGTCTGCGCCGCCTGCTTTGGCTTCGCGTGCGGCTTCAACGACCTCGTTGAGTGGCATCAGCTTGGAAGCTTCAAGGCCGGTATCGAAATGCGCTGACTGGCTGCAATAGCCGCAGTTTTCCGCGCAGCCGCCTGTCTTGATAGACAGAAGCTGGGATTTCTGGATTTTGCCGTCAGCCCAGTTGGCCTGTTTCACAGCCAGCGCTCTGCCGATCAGCGTGTCGAGAGGCAGCTCGTAAAGCGCTTTAATCTCGTCGCGGCTCCAGTCATGGCGGGGCATATCAAAAGGCATGGCTCAAATCCTGTACTCAAAACATGGTTCAGCGGGCATGTTTTGCGTGAGGCATCGCTAAAAGCAAGACCCAGACGGATTGACCTTCATCACTTCTACCGCACATGAAGGGCCATGAGTGAGACTGATATCAAAATCTGTGGCCTGAAAGAGCGGGGCAGTGTGCGTGAGGCGATCAAAGCCGGAGCGCGCTGGGTCGGCTTTGTTCATTTTGAAAAAAGCCCGCGCCATGTGCTGCGCAGTGAGGGGGCTGAACTTGTGGCCTCGGTCAAGTCGATCAACCCTGATGTTGAGACGGTCATCCTGCTCGTAAATCCGACGGTGGATGAGGCTGTCAGTCTTGCCGACGAATGGGGTGTCGATCACATCCAGCTTCATGGCTCTGAGGACAACCAGCTGATTTCAGATATCCGTGCGCGTCGCCAAAGCGGTGAGATATGGAAGGCGCTGCCGGTCTCTGCGCCCGTTGACCTTGAGGCTGTTGCCGACTTTCCGGCAGCTGACCGGTTTCTGTTCGATGCAAAACCACCAAAAGATGCAGACAGGCCCGGCGGTTGGGGCCACAGCTTTGACTGGACCATACTGAAAGATTTCTCCTGTGACCGTCCATGGTTGCTGGCAGGTGGGCTTAATCCTGACAATGTTGCAGAGGCCGTAGAGACTTCGGGCGCGAAGGCGGTCGATGTCTCTTCCGGTGTGGAGTCCGAAAAGGGCGTGAAAGACGTTGTGCTGATTAAATCTTTCTGCGGAAAGTTATAGTTATCGGACCATGAATCCATCGACCCAAAATTACCTCCGGCCGGTCAGGGCTGATGAAGACTGAACATGTATACTTGGCACTCTTTCGACCTTCGGGATTGCCATGCAGATCAGCAGTTCGCCGCAGACATCGTTTATTCCTCTGCCGACAGGAAACCCTGCCGCGCAGACGCCTGCGTCGACGCCGCCTCCATCCGCAATCAATCCGGTTGACCGTGTCGAAATCTCTGACGCGGCACTCCAGGCTGCGGACTCCACGCAGGTGCAAGTGACGAAAGTCACCGAGACGCAGACCACGGTGAAAGCCGAAGAATGCCCTGAATGCGCTGCTGGTATCTGCAATAGCTGCGGCGACAAAAGCACCAAAGCCAAGAACGAACTGAGTGACGAAGAGCAGGCGCAGGTTAAAGATCTGAAAGAACGCGACGCTGAAGTCCGCGCACACGAGGCAGCGCACGCCGCAACAGGTGGTAGCTTTGCCGGTTCCCCGTCTTATGAATATCAGGTCGGGCCTGACGGAAAGCGCTATGCGGTTGGCGGTGAGGTGAAAATTGACACCGCGCCGGTCGAAGGCGATCCGCAGGCCACGATCCAGAAACTGCAGCAGGTTCAGGCCGCGGCGCTCGCGCCAGCAGAACCATCAGATCAGGATCGTAAAGTTGCTCAGGCCGCCGCTGCGGCTTTGCGTGAAGCCCAATCAGAACTCGCCGCGGAGTCGCGCGCTGAACGCACTGGCGAGGCAGGTGAGGGTGAGCCGATCGAGGGAGTGGAGCCGTTGGATGCTGCACCGCCGGCGGACGTTAGCCCTGCAGCTGAGAATGGCGGAAAGGCATCCGGTCAGGATAAGCCATCCGGCCTTGATGCAGCATCTGCTCAGAGGTCCGGCGAGCCGCCACGCGATGATGATCGCGACAGCGCAGACGCCCGCTCCGATGAGGTTCGTGAAAACGGGCGCGAGCTGAACGCTATTTTACAGCAGCAGATCCAGACGGCAGCTGCGAGCTATCAGAAAATCGCCGCGCTGGCATAACCAACGCGGCGCGACTGTTTACTCGAAATCTTCGTGGATGATGCGCTCATCCTCAATGCCGAAGCTTTTGAGCGTCTTTGAAATCTCGTCCACCATTTTATCCGGTCCGCAAATGTAGAATTTGCCGAGCGTCGGATCGACATGGTCTTTCAGAAAGTCTTTATCGACGAATTCTGTATGGACTGACGCATCGTCCTGATCGGTCACGGTGAAGATGGTTTTCAGCCCTTGCATGCTCTCAAACTCTTTCCGGAGAATGATGTCCTTCTCGGTAGAGTTTGAGAAAATCAGCGTACAGCCTGCGAGCGTGCCTTTTTTCTCGAGGCGTTCGCGCAGGATCGCAATGAAGGGCGTGATGCCTGCACCGCCTGCGATGAACGTGCCCGGGCCCTCATCTTCGATAGCGCCCCACGGGTCCTCGATGAGGGCCTTATCGCCGGGCTCCATTTTGGCGATCTGCTCTGTCACGCCGTTATGGTCCGGATAGGATTTGATGACGAATTCCAGCGTGTCCTTTTCAGGCAGGCTGGTGAAAGTGAAGGGGCGCTGCTCGTCGCGCCAGCCGTCTTTGTCGAGTGCAAAATCTGTCGCCTGACCCGGCTCGAAATCAAAATTGTCCGGACGGGTGAAGACCAGATGATGGGTGTCGTGCGTTACGGGTTCGATTGATTTCAGCGTGATCTGGTGTGTCAAATCTTGCTCCATTTTTTGCGTGTATCTGACAGTTCAACGCGAAGGGGCGGCGCAGAGTTCCGGAAAACCCGCCAGCTGACACTTGTGAGTAACGTCGCAAACGCAAATATATGTTCTTGTTTTGTTCCTTTTTCGGAGTCAGGATGAGGCCTCAGGAGAAGCTGCTAAGGGACGCACGCAAATGTTCAATCCGGTACTGGTAACCGTTGCCAATCAACTGATCGATTTCTGCAATAAGGGTGAAGAAGCCGAAGCGCTCGCCACGCTGTATGATGAAGGGGTGGTTTCGGTCGAAGCCGCGGCCATGCCCGGCATGGAGCGTGAGACCTATGGCCTTGGAGATCTTAAAGCCAAGCATGACTGGTGGAACAATGCTCACGAAGTTCACGAGACAAAAGCCGAAGGGCCGTTCTGCTTCGGGGACAATCAGTTCACGGTGATTTTCAATATGGATTTTACCGATAAAGAGAGCGGAGAGCGCACCAAGGCACGTGAAATTGCGCTTTATTCCGTGCTTGATGGTAAAATAACTCGCGAGGAATTCTTCTACGAGGCCTAGTCTGTCTTGACGTCGGGGCTATGTGGGAGGACTAAAGGCCCCTGACGTACAGAGGACATGTCTGAAGATGGATCTACGCAATACCTGGGATAAATGGCCGGACGCGAATGGCCGCTTTGGTGAATTCGGCGGGCGTTATGTTGCTGAAACGCTGATGCCGCTCATTCTGGATCTGGAAAAAGAATACCGGGCCGCTCAGAAGGACCCGGAATTTCAGGCTCAGATGGATGACCTCTGGAAGCACTATGTCGGCCGTCCGTCTCCGCTCTATTTCGCAGAGCGTCTGACCGATCATTTCGGCGGCGCGAAGATCTACTTCAAACGCGACGAGCTGAACCACACTGGCGCGCACAAGATCAATAACTGCCTCGGGCAGGTTCTGCTTGCGATGCGTATGGGCAAAAAGCGTATCATCGCGGAAACCGGTGCAGGCCAGCACGGCGTCGCGACAGCGACTGTCTGTGCGCGCTTCGGCCTGCAATGTGTTGTCTTCATGGGTGCAACAGACGTTGAGCGCCAGAAGCCGAACGTTTTCCGTATGCGTCTGCTGGGCGCCGAGATTGTTCCCGTTGAGAGCGGCACGGGTACGCTGAAAGATGCGATGAACGAAGCGCTGCGCGACTGGGTGACCAACGTTGATGACACCTTCTATTGCATTGGCACGGCGGCTGGTCCGCACCCGTATCCGGAACTCGTCCGCGACTTCCAGTCCATCATTGGCCGCGAAGCCAAGGAGCAAATGTTGGAACGTGAAGGCCGTCTGCCGGACGCCGTTATGGCGTGTATCGGTGGCGGGTCTAACGCGATCGGGCTGTTCCACCCGTTTGTGGAAGATGAAGGCGTTCGCCTGATTGGTGTTGAAGCCTCCGGCCACGGCGTTGATACCGGCATGCACGCAGCTGCGCTGAATGGTGGCAAGCCAGGTATTCTGCATGGCAACCGCACATATCTTCTTCAGGATGATGACGGCCAGATCATCGATGCGCACTCGATCTCGGCTGGTCTCGACTATCCGGGTATCGGTCCTGAGCACGCCTTCCTGCGCGATTCAGGTCGAGCTGAATATCTGACATGTACCGATGACGAAGCGCTTGAAGCCTTCCAGCTTTGTACGCGTCTTGAAGGTATCATTCCGGCGCTCGAACCATCTCACGCGCTTGCCCGTATTGGCGAGGTCGCCAAAGAGATGGGACCTGACCAGATTATCATCATGAACCTCTGCGGTCGCGGCGATAAGGATATCTTTTCTGTTGCCGGTCATCTTGGCATCGATATGTAACGCCGCCCCGTCTGGAGCGATCATGACTGATATTATTCTCATACGTGTGAACTGCCCCTCGCAGGAGCTGGCACACAAGCTGGCGTCATCCTGTGTGGATGGCCGCCTTGTGGCCTGTGCCAATATTGAGGGGCCAGTCCGCTCGGTCTATCGCTGGGACGGTGTCGTCCAGCAGGATGAAGAGTTCGTGCTGGTGCTTAAAACCCGCAAAGACCAGTGGAACGCTGTCCATGAATTGGTGACGGCGCTGCACCCGTCTGACACCCCCGCCATTCTTGCTACGCCTTGCGTATCAGCAAATCCCCGTTATGAAGCGTGGCTTCTAGAAAACACCAGGTCCAATTAATGCCAGTTTCCCGTATTTCCGCTGCATTCGACAAAGCCCGGTCTGACGGCCGCTCTGCGCTGGTCTCTTACGTCATGGCTGGCGACCCTGATCTGGAAACCAGCTATCAGGTGCTGAACGCGCTCGTCGAGAACGGCGCTGACGTCATCGAGCTTGGTGCGCCGTTTACAGACCCGATGGCGGATGGCCCGTCTATCCAGCGTGCCGGTCAGCGCAGCCTGAAAGCAGGCACAACGCTGAAAGACGTTCTGGCGCTGGCCAAGCGCTTTCGCGAAACGAACCAGACGACGCCGCTTATCCTTATGGGTTATGCAAACCCGGTTCACCTGATGGGCTATGAGACGTTTGCGGACGCGGCGAGCGATGCAGGCATTGACGGTACGATCATTGTCGACCTTCCACCGGAAGAAGATATGCCTCTGCGCGAGGCGTATGCGGCGTCTGAGCTGGCGGTTATCCGTCTGGCCACACCGACGACGCATGAAGCCCGTATGAAAACCGTCGCAGACGGTGCCAGCGGCTTCCTTTATTACGTGTCTGTTACGGGTGTAACGGGTGCGAAAAAACCTGTTGCCAGCGACATTGCGCCGGGCGTCCAGTCAGCTCAACGCATCTCCGGCCTTCCCGTATGCGTTGGTTTTGGTATAAAAACAGGTGAGCAGGCTCGTGAAATGGCAGCGATCAGCGATGGCGTTGTGGTTGGATCGGCCTTCGTTGATATTATATCTGAGATGGAGCAGGGTAAGTCACGTGAAGAGATTGTTGAGTCGGTTGCCCGTCTCACACGTGAACTGAGCTCTGGTCTAAACAGAAATGGCGGCGTCGCTTGACGGAGAAACGCATGAACTGGCTTTCCAATATCAGCCCACCGGGCCTCAAATCGGTATTTGGTAAGCGTGAAACACCTGACAATCTCTGGGTAAAATGCCCGAAATCAGGTGAGCTTATCTTTAAACCAGACCTCGAAGCGAGCTACTGGGTAACACCTTCAGGCGCACACCTGCGCGTCGGACCGCTGGTCCGCTTTCGCGCCCTGTTCGACGACCAGAAATGGGAAGCGATTGAACTGCCGGACGTGCCGCGTGACCCGCTCAAATTCAAAGACGACAAGCGGTATGTTGACCGTCTGAAAGGCGCAAAAGCCAAGATTTCGGAACGCAATAAAGCTGATCCGAATGGCGAAAACATCATTCAGGATGACTGTATGGCTGCTGCGATCGGCCTGATCGGCGGCAAGCCGGCAGTGGTTCTGGTGCAGGATTTTGCATTCATGGGCGGATCGCTTGGCATGGCTGCCGGTGAGGCTTTCATCAAAGCGGCTGAAACAGCGGTTGCCCGCGATGCAGCTCTGATCGTCTGCACGGCATCTGGTGGCGCGCGTATGCAAGAGGGCACGCTGTCTCTTATGCAGATGCCGCGCACGACGCTCGCAATCGACGATGTCCGTGAAGCTGGCCTGCCATATCTCGTGGTTCTGACAGACCCGACGTCTGGCGGTGTATCTGCGTCCTACGCGATGCTGGGCGATGTGCACCTTGCAGAGCCGGAAGCCATGATTGCGTTCTCCGGTCCGCGTGTGATCGAGCAGACAATCCGCCAGAAACTGCCGGAAGGCTTCCAGCGTTCTGAGTTCCTGAAGGATAAAGGCGTCGTGGATATGGTCGTTGACCGCCGCGAAATGGGCAAGGTCATCGGCAGCATTCTGGGCCACCTTATGTCCCGCCGCAAAAGCTCGTCCAAAGGCGTGCCGCCCGTATCCCAGCCGCGCGTAGACGTCGTCGAGTAGCTATTGGGGGCAAAGCCCTGACTGATACATCCAGTGTGCTGACAGACCTTCTGTCAGCCTATGATGCACTCCCAAAACCGAGCGTTTTCAAACTGACGACAGAACCAGTGCAGCGGGTTCTGGAGCGGCTTGGCCGTCCGCAAGATAAAATGCCGCCTGCGATCCATGTCGCCGGTACGAATGGCAAAGGCTCTACCACAGCCTTTATGCGCGCCATTGCCGAAGCACACGGGCTGAAAGTGCATGTCGATACGTCACCTCATCTGGTTCGCGTGAATGAGCGTATCCGTATCGCCGGAGAGCTTATCTCTGATGCGTATCTGATGGAGCTTTCAAAACGTGTGCTTGAGGCGAATGCTGGCGAGCCGTTATCCTTCTTTGAAGGCATGACCTGCGTTGCCTATCTGGCCTTCGCCGAGAATCCGGCTGACCTGACGCTGGTTGAAGTCGGGCTTGGTGGCCGGTTTGATTCCACTAATGTGATCGATCATCCGGCAGCCTGCGTGATCACGCCGATCGATATCGACCATAAGGAATTTCTGGGTCGCCATATCTGCCAGATCGCCTGGGAAAAAGCGGGCATTATCAAGAAGGATGCGCCTGTTTGCACTGGCGGTCAGGCGCCCGATGTTTTGCGCACGCTGAAAGCCGAAGCGATCTATAAGGGTGCGCCGTTCCACGCCGTGGCGGATGCTGGTGAAGCGCGCGTCGAGGGTGACCGCATTTCCATGCAAATCGACGACCTTATGCTTGAGGGCGTCGAACTTGGCCTGAAAGGCCCGCATCAGGTTTCAAACTCCATGCTCGCTTTGCTGGGGCTGAAGCGTGCCGGCGTGTTTGAACTGACGCCTGAGAATACGCTGAAAGGCCTCAAAGCCGTAGAATGGCCGGCGCGCATGCAGACGCTGGCGGATGGCCCGCTAACGCGCCAGCTTCCGGGTAAAACGGTTATTCTGGATGGCGGGCACAACCCGCACGCCGCAGCAGCGGTCGCAAAATCCATCGCGCCTTATGCGCCTATGCCGGTGGCATTTGGCATGCTGAAGAATAAGGATGCCAGATCCTATCTTGCAGACCTTGCGCCGATGATCAGCCATCTGGCCTGCATTCCAATGCAGACCAGCCAGAATGGCGCCGACCCGAACACACTTTGCGAGATTGCAAAATCACTCGGCATTCCGGCGACTGCTTTCGCCAACATTGATGAGGCGCTCACACGTCTCGCCCAAGAAAAAAGCGACCACGCATTGATTTGCGGATCGCTTTATCTTGCCGGTGATATTCTGCGCCTGAACGGCGAAGTGATCGACTGAAACCTGCCGATCAAGCGGTTTCGGATTTGATCCACTCTTCCAGCTTGTCTTTGCTCATGTCACCAAGGTGCGTAGCTGTAACCTTGCCGTTCTTGAACAGGATGAGTGTTGGCAGACCGCGCACGCCGAACTTCGTCATAGTGATCGGGTTCTCGTCTACGTTCAGCTTGGCAACTTTGACTTTGCCAGACATTTCTTCTGCAACGCGCTCAACGTTCGGTGAGAGCTTTTTACAAGGCACACACCATTCCGCCCAGAAGTCCACTACTACAGGAACCTCAGAAGCCAGGACTTCGGTGTCAAAAGTATCGTCGTTAATCTCAAGCGCCGCCATTTGCGTCTCCGTCATCTAGTTAGCGATGGGAGTTAATCGTCTCCCGCATCGCGTCAATCTGTTTCTTTCGCTTTCACGAGCGCCGCCAGCATGGCGGATTCGTCAAGGACCATAAAGTGGGGACCGTCAGTCCACAATAAAGCGCATTTAACGCACTTGTCAGGATAAGTAACAGACAGGACATCCTTATAGGCGCCAAGCTGAGCCAGATATGGCATGGCCACGTCTTCTGCGCGCTTGGGTGGCGGCCTGTCGGTTTTATAGTCAATCACCCAGACTTCATCCTCGGTAACGCGCAGCCGGTCGACCCGCCCATTGATGATCACACCCTTTGGAATGTTCGGTCCACGCCCGACCACAGGCGCTTCGGGACGCCCGCCCGGTCCGAAGACCGGGGCAAGTTCCGGCGCTTCCAGAACCGCGAAGGTCACATCAATGATATCGTCTTTGAGGTGCGCCTGATCGGCATCGAGACAGGTATCAATAAAGCGAGAGGCTCGCGCACGGCGATCTTCGTATGGAGTGTCCGGCAAGATCTCCAGAAGCGCGTGGATGAGCCTGCCGCGCTGGAAGCGGCGCACATGGTCTTTGCCGAATGGCGGAAGCACAGGTGTGTCGCCGGGTAGAAGCGAGCTCGGCGCGCGTAACTGATCCTGATGTTCGGATGAACTCACAGGGCGCGGCTTGAAAATCCAGTCCGGCAGCGTGGCAACAGGTTTTTTTTCGCGAGCAACAGGCGCATCGCTTTCAGGCTGCGGCAGGCCGCCAAAGCGCCAGATGCCATGTTCATCGCGTTCTGCGTCGCCCAACGCCCATGTCGCAATGGTCTGCTGACAGAGATCATACCAGCTTCCATCCTTATAGCCCTGACCGGTCTTCGCGCCATTCCATGCACCACAGATGAGAAGCTGATCTTTCGCGCGTGTGAGTGCCACATAGAGAAGCCGGTTCGCCTCGGCGCGGGATTTCGCTTCTTCCTGTGCACGAATGGCCGCGCTGGCGGCGCAGTCTTCGTCCTTCTTCACCATCCAGACGGGCACGCCGTCTTCGGTGAAGCTAAGATTGCCGGAGAGCGTATTGTTGCCGACACCGGTCGTGTCCGGCAGGATGACGATAGGCGCTTCCAGGCCCTTTGATCCGTGCACGGTCATAACGCGGATTTCATCGGCAGGGCCGGATTGTTCGCGTTTGATCTCGCTATCCTGCGCCTCAACGGCGGCAAGGAAGGTTTGCAGGCTGGCGCTTTCTGCATCTTCCAGATTGGCCGCAATGGAGATCAGAGCCTCAAGCGGGTCATGCGCTGGTGAACCGAAACGCGCATTGATCATCTGCCAACCTGTCTGGCCGAGCTCTGAGTGTCGCGTATTCATGACCCAGCTGAGGAATTCAAAGGCGGGCAGGCGGCGACGTTCCAGAACCGTCTTCAGAAAGGCAGCTGCCCTCTGGTGTTCGCCGTGGTCGCTTTCCTGAAGGCGCTGCCAAAGGCTGCTTTGTCCACGATCATAAGCCAGCGGAAAGAGATGCGTGTCATCATCCAGAAGGCCGAGGAATGGACCTTTCAGGATTTCGGCAAGCGTCAGATCATCCTCCTGAAGCAGGGCAAAGCGGACAAGGTTCAGAACATCCTGTACCGCCAGCGTATCCTGAAGATTGAGCCGGTCGGCGCCAGCCACAGGAAGCCCCTTGGCTTTCAGCTGCTGGATAATGGAATGGAAAAGTGCCTTTCGGGAACGGACAAGGATCAGGATATCGCCTGGCCGCGCGGGGCGAGGCTTTCCATCCTTGCCCTCTTCATAGACCGCTGGCGCGCCGGATGCGAGCCGCGCGTCAATCCAGTTTGCCAGCTTGCCGGCGAGTTGCGCAGGCGCTGATACCTGCCGCTCCATATCCATAGGCGCATGCCATGGCACGCCGGTTGGCACAGCTTCCGGCTCGTCCAGAGGCCAGAATTCGACAAGCCCTCTATGCGGTTCGCGGAAAGCCTGATGCGAGATTTTATCGGCTTCGCTTGGCGGCGCGGTCGAGAATGGCGCCGAGCCAAATGATGCGGGTCCGTTAAAGACCTCGTCGACAAAGCTCAGAACTTGCTGGGTGGACCGGAAAGACATCTCCACCTGCGGGAGGTGGATTTTACCGCCAATCGTGTCGTCAGTCTGACGGGAGGCAAAACGCTGGCGTTCGGACTGAAACTTTGCCGTGTCAGCGCCCTGAAATGAGTAGATGGATTGCTTCTCGTCACCCACGACGAACAGTGTACGGATCAGATCATGACCACTGGCGCCGGAGAAAAACTCTTCCACAAGAGAGTTCACGATCACCCATTGGTCGGGGCTTGTATCCTGCGCCTCGTCGAGCAGGACGTGACTAATGCCGCCATCAAGCTTGTACAGCACCCATTCGGCAAGGCCCGGCCCGGTGAGCAGGTCGCGCGTGTTGGCGATCAGGTCATCAAAGTCGAGGCCGGCACGTATGCGCTTCTCATGGTCGTGCTCCGCCATGACATCCGCGGCGATTTCCAGAAGGGTGACAGTTCGGTCGCGCAGAAGTGCAGCTTTGACTTCATTCTCCAGACGCAGAAAGCGATCAACTTCGCGGCCGGTGCCCGGTGCAAACAGGTCTTCGACAATCGTGCCTTCCAGCTTTTTGGTATATGGCGGCTTTTCGCGCTGATTGCCTTTGGAGTCGTAAAAGGCTTTCCGATAAACCTCCATCGCCGCTTTCAGGTCTGCCGCGTCCATGACGGACAGGATTTGGTCGCTGAATTTGATATCATTCGTGCTGCCGAGGGTGCGTAGTTCGTTGATCGCGGCGGTTAACTCCTGACGCGGCAGGCCGGTATCCATCAGTTCACCGAGCACCTCACCGGCGGGGACAAGAGGCGCGGCCAATGTCGTGCTGATCGCTTCAAAGCGCCGCTCTGGTGTGCCTGCGTCATGAAGGAAACGGTGCAGCTTGGATGCGCTGCCCGTGATCACCTCAATGGCGCCATCATAGCGCTTACCGCCAATCTCATTCATGAGGTCGGCAAAGAGCGGCCAGCGGTGCGGATTGGCTTTCAGCTTGTCGAAGGATTTACGCGCAGCCTTAGTCCAGAGCGCTTTATTGTCTACCTCGTCCAGCTCTTTAAAGCCGGGGGGAACACGTGCCTCCAGCGGGAAACGGCGCAGCACGCGGCCAGCAAACGCGTGAAGCGTTTCAATGCGAAGCCCACCTGGCGTTTCAAGCGCTTTAGCAAACAGGGCCCGTGCCGCTTTCAGAGCTTCCCCGTCGCCGGAATAGTCCATGCCCTGAAGGTCTTTCAGGTCTCTCGCGAGTTCGTCATTGCCCATGACGGACCATGCGCCGAGGCGCTTGAAGAGACGCTGCTGCATCTCGCTCGCCGCGGCTTTGGTATAGGTGATACAGAGAATGCTGTCCGGCTGAACACCCGTCAGAAGGAGGCGCGCAACGCGGTCGATCAGAACCTTGGTCTTGCCCGAACCGGCATTCGCCGAAACCCAGATAGAGGCTTCTGGCAGGGCGGCTTGCTTCTGGGCGGCAACGACGCGGTCATAAGCTGTCATCTGTTCGCTCATCGTGCGTCCTCCATGCCTTCATGGCCGGGGTCTGCCCATTCAGCTTTGCGCGACAGGCCGTCATAATCGCTATATTTTGAGAGGAACTGGATGCGCGGGCCGGAAAGGTAAGGGGTGTCCGCATCGGCGAAAACAGAAAGCAAATCTTTCAGACCGGCAAATGCATCATCCACCAGCTCAGGGATTGGGCGTTTGCCCTTTCTGTCGGCAATTTGCGTGACGCCATTCCTAGACCCGAAGCCGACATAGAAGAGGTCTGCCGGTTCACCTTTGGGCTTCGCTTCATCTTCGCTGATACGCGCCATTGCCGCCAGCAATGGAAGCTGCGGCGCAAGGCCCGATGCGACCTGCGCTGCCGACGGCGGGCTGCCGGTTTTAAAGTCGGTGATGGTGATCTTGCCGTCCTGCAGGGTTTCAACCATGTCGGCGCGGCCGGACATGTAAACGCTGCGGCCTTTGACGGTGAGATCGACTGAGTAATTCACTTCCATATTGCGCGTGGCGACGATCTCATCGCGGCTTCGCATCCAGTCGAGATACTCATTAGCAGCCTTCTGCCAGAGCATTTCCCGTTCCGCGATGAAGAGATCATCCGCGCCAACGGAGGTAAGTTCGTCCCCGAAGCTGGCAACCATGCTGTCTGCAGTGACATAAGGCGCTTTCAGAGTGTCGAACCTCTCAAGCGCTTTGTGCATGGCGATACCAATCGCCATCGGGCTGAGGTCCGGATCAATTTGATCCAGCGGTTCAAGCTCAAGCAGGTTCTTCGCGTAGAAGCCATACGGATCGCGGATCAGCGTTTCGACTTCTGTCACGCTTATTGTGTCTGTGCGTTTGTCGGCAGGCGGTTTGGGTGCCGGAGAGGTGACGGCTGGCGCATCCTTGGCGTCATGCTGATGTGCTACCCAGTCAAGAATATGAGCGGTTGGCGCGTGCAGAAGAGCGTCTGTGTCTTCAAGGCTCTCAAGCGCGCCACTTGCCAGAATACGCAGCCGCCAGAGCCAGCGTGAGGCGACCGCAGGCTTATCGTCGACTCGCTCGGACCGCGTCAGCACTACTTCCGGCGAACAGGCAAGCTGTGCAAAGTCGTGCGCGGCGAGGCCAACGCGGGCCTCTGTGTCGGGTAGATCGATATTGGCTCTGAAGTTACGCGGCAGGAAACCGTCCGTACTCGGAGCTTCGGGCCATGAGCCTTCATTGAGGCTTGCGAGGATCATGAGATCGCAGCTCTGAAGGCGCGCTTCCAGCGGCCCCCAAATGTTGAGCCGTGGATGAGATGGCAGGTCATCCACAACGCGCAGGTCGCCCGCCAGCTGGGTAATTAGTGGCCGCAAATCATCCTGTTCGATTGGCGGCAGGAAGTCGCCCATCTGGGCTATCTCTTCAAGGAAACGGGCAAGGCTCGAGCCGTCCTGGCCAGACCAGAGGAGGGACGGGCCTTCATCGTCCGGATGGCGGGTAAGCGTGTCACAAAGCTCTGCGAAGGCTTCTATGAAGGCGCGTAGCTCGAACTTGTCCTCGATCATTTCGAGGATCGGTTCGATCTTGCCTTCAGCACGTGTGTGCAGGTCTTCGATCAGATGGTTGGCGAGGTCGTACTCGTCTTCGGACACCAGAGCATGTTTGGGCTTTTGCTTGGCGCGCTCGGCCTGCGAGACGGCTTTGTCGCCAAGTTCGGACAGGGTTTTCCAGCTGCGCAGATCACGCAGAAGGCCGCGTTCCAGTGCAGAGATAGACGCGTCTCGCGCCGTGTCGTCAGATAGGACGGTCAGCTCATGTTTGAGAAGGCGCGCAAGTGCCAGCGGCCCGCCGGGATCAAGCGCCCAGTCGAGCGCGGCAATCATGAACCGGCCTGCACGTGTCTGCAGGATTGGCCAGCCCGCCGATGGCGAGACATGCACATCCCAGCGTTCCATAAGCGAGGAAACGCGGCGTGCCAGCGTGGCGTCCGGAGTGACCAGCGCGGCTGTGCGTTCCGGTGTTTCAAGAACTTCGCGCATCAACAATGCGATGGCATTCGCCTCTTCTGCCTCACTCGCGGCTTCGATCAGCGACAGACCTTTCAGGCCATTGGTGGTGAGGCTTTGCGGAGAAGCAGGCGCTGCGCGTTGTTTGAGGCGTGTCACCCAGTCGGCTGTCGTGTCAGCAGGCGCAAGCGATTCCTGAATAATCTGGCGACGTGGCTGCAGCGCAGAGCGTTCGGTATAGCCCGGCCAGAGGCGGACCATATCCGGATGGCTCCGCAGGGCAGACAGCGTTTCGGCAAAAGCAAATTGCGGGTGGCTCGGTGCATTGGAGATGGCATGCCATGTCTGGGCATCCACATCATGTTCGAGGCCGGGAAAGAGGACAGCCCCTTTCGGCAGTTTCATTGCTGCGGCCATTAAGAGGCGCGTGGACGGGCTTGAACCTGTGGAGCCTGCGACGATAACGGGCGAGTTTGGTGGCTCGCGTTCCCAACGCTGGCAGAGCGCTTCTGCAGCCATTCGGTCGCGCGCATTACTGTCAGAGAAGCCTTTCTCTTCCAGAAAGTCGGGCCAGACAGACGTGAGGATGGACAGGAACTCGACTGAGATTTCCCAGTGCTTGGCAAGCTCTGCATTCTCGACCTGATTTGGAAGTTCTTCCCAGCGAACGTCGCCAGCAAGTGCGGCCTGATCCAGAAGGCGAGCGAGATCGCGCGCAACGGACAAGGCCGAGGCGAGCGTGATGTGCTGGCCGCGCGTATCATGCCATTGATTGACCAATAGAGTGAGGGCGCCAAGGCGAGAGCCTTTGGGCATTGGCGGGCGTACATCCACATCCGTGAGTTCACCGAGGAGTGCAGGGTCATTATCGCCTGCATCGCCAAGCGGGCGGATATCCGGCGGAAGAAAACCGGGGGAGTTCAGTTCTGCAAACAGACGTGCGGCGAGCGCGCGCGCAGACCGGCGGTTCGGTACAAAGACAAGTGCATCTGAAAGCTGTTCGGGATGCTCACGCGCACCGGTCACATCAATCAGCGTTTTTGCGAGGTCTCCCAGAAAGTCTGCCCCCGCAGGCAGGGTGAATACGCGGGTGTCACCAAAAAGCGCGTCTGAGAGATGTGATGTCATGCTGTCGGGTGCGTCCTCATCCAGTCCTCAACCTCCTGAATGGTGGCCGGCTCACCAACATGCATCCATTGACCTTTGAAGGGTAGGCCGAAGAGGCGATTTTCTGTGAGGATTCTATTCCAGATAATATTGGCCGAGAACGGGCGAAGGGCCTCGCCATCATACAGGCTAGCCTTGGTGATGCGCGCGCCGGCATACGCCCATGGCGCTGTTTCGCGGTCGCCGCGGCGCTCCAACTGGCCGCCTTCTTTCAGATAGAAATCACCAGGGCCCGGAAAGCCGATACTGGTTGTGCGGTCTGCCAGCAGAAGCAGATCATCCATGCGTGTCGGATCATAAGAGGCGGCCAGCGCTGCGAACGGATTGCCGTTGCCGCTCGCAAAGAAGGCGTCTGTGTTCACCATGAAGATTGGATCATCGCCGAGCAGCTTACGCGCTTTTACGATGGCGCCGCCCGTTTCCAGAAGCTCCTCGCGTTCATCAGACAGGACGACTTCAACATCGGTGCGAGCCGCCATATGCGCTTCGACCTGCTCGGGCAGCCAGTGCACATTCACCACGACGCGCTCGACGCCAGCCTCAACAGCCTGATCGAGATAGTAATCCATTAGCGCTTTGCCTGCGACTTTGATCAGCGGCTTAGGCGTCTCGTTGGAGAGCGGGCGCATGCGGCTACCAAGACCCGCAGCAAGAAACATGGCGGTGCGGATGGGCTGTCCCATGTCAGGCGTCTCTCAGCTGTGGCGCAGCGATCTCAAGAACGCGTTTCAAATCTTTTAGCGCAGGGTTTTGAAGGCTGGATTTCAGATGCCCCCACTCGCGCGGCAGAAAGGCTTCATACTTCGGCTTGTTGTCGCGGCGAACGAGGCGGGCAAACACGCCGATAATGCGAAGCGCGTTGATGGCCCCCCCAATATCGAAATCGCGCTGGAAGCTTTCTTCCTCATTACCGGTGAGGGCCAGATAGCCGCGGAAAACTTCGCGGGCGACAGCTGGTGACACATCGCGGCGGGCATCCTGAATGAACATGGCGAGATCCCATGCCGCAGGGCCGCGAACCGCATCTTGATAATCGAGGATGCCGACCTTTTTCAGTCCGTCGCGTTCCGGAAGCCAGAGAAGGTTTTCAGCATGGTAGTCACGCAGCATGAGAACTTGCGGCAGGCTCGCCAGATGGTCGCTCAGTGCGCGGATGATACCGTCAAATTCCAGCTGCAGGCTGCCAGAGAATGCCACGCCCTCATCATAGGCCGGATACCATTTCGGGAAGAGGTCTGCGCCTGTCGTCAGGGCTAAAGTGTCATATTCGAGGATCGGCCAGCGCCATTCAGCAGCGCTGACGATTTCCGGCGCCGGTGCGTTGTGGACATGCGCCAGAGCAGCCGTTGCGGCGAGATAAAGCTCGCGTTCGCTGGCACCGTTTTCGATCTCGGTTTTGTAGATCGTGTCGCCAAGGTCTTCGAGGAGGGCAAAGCCTTGTTCGACATCAAAGGCGATGACTTCAGGCGCTGAAAGGCCAAGTGAGCGCAAATGCTCGCCAACGCCGACAAAGGCATCCACGCGGCAGGCTGCGAGACGTGTCCGGCCATTCCAGCCTGCCAGAATACGTTCCTGGACGCTTGCATCAGGCCCGCTTGGTTTGCCTTCGGCGGCGGGCGGGGCGTCCATAAGAACGGCAACATCGCTTCCCTGATAGACGCGTTCGTATCGGCGCGTGGACGCATCTTCACCCAGCGAGCGACGCTCGGCGCCGCCCCATCCGGCTTCGGCCAGAAACGCATTAATGGCCGCGTTGCGGTCAGCTCCGGTTGAAGATGTCATTCAGTCTTTGCTTCCATTCTGGCGTGGTGCCGGTCAGGCGGGCAGATCGCCCGTTATCCGTGAAGATCAGCTCTACGATGAGTCGCTGTGACGGCAGAAGGCTGCCTGCGTTTTCAGGCCATTCAATGACCATGATATCGTCTTCGGCGTCTTCAAACCCCAGCTCGATCAATTCGTGAGGGCTTTCGATCCGGTAGAGATCGAAATGCCAGATCGGCGCAGGGTCTGTCTCATAGGTCTGAACGATGGTGTAGGTCGGGCTGGGCACTTCGGTATCAGCGCCCAACAGCGCCTGAATCAGCCCCCGAGACAGGGTGGTTTTACCCGCGCCAAGGTCGCCAATTAGCGAAATGCAATCACCTGCTCGTAAATTCAATGCGAGCTTTGCCCCCAAATCGATGGTGGCTTCTTCCCCGGCGAGGGAAATTTCAATATCAGGGTCCTGTCGCATCTGATCTGATTAGGGTGAAGATAAAAGGCAATCAAGCACTTGCAAAAAAATGACGCAGGCGTCATAAATCGCGGTGAAGTATAGGGTTGGAAAATGTCTGCGGATCAAAAGATCGTCATTATTGGCGCTGGACAGGCTGGTGGTCAGGCTGCTGCCTCGCTGCGTCAGGCCGGTTTTGAGGGTATGATCACCATGGTTGGTGACGAGCCTGCGCCGCCATATCAGCGTCCGCCGCTGTCCAAAGCCTATCTGAAAGGCAAGCTCGACCGCGAACGTCTCTTCCTGAAACCGCTCCAATTCTATGAAGACAGCAATATCACGCTGAAGACCGGCGTCAGCGCGCAAAAGCTTGATCGCGCCGCAAAGACGGTCGCGTTGAGCGATGGTGAGACACTCGACTATGACACGCTGATCATCGCGACAGGGTCTCGCCCGCGTGCGCTTCCTCTGCCGGGTGCGGAATCCTCGAACGTGTTCGACCTGCGTACGCTTTCAGACATTGATGTGCTCAAACCGAATGTTCAGGAAGGTCGCCGCCTTCTGATCGTTGGCGCAGGGTATATCGGCCTCGAAGCCGCTGCGGCAGCTTGTGAACTTGGTCTGGAAGTCACTGTGCTTGAGATGGCGGACCGCGTTCTGGCGCGTGTTACCTCGCCGGTCATGTCTGAGTTTTACCAGAAACTGCACGAAACTCACGGCGTGACGATCAAGACGGGCGCTATGCTCGCTGAGCTGCAAACGCAGGACGGGGCGGTTACGGCCGGTGTTCTGAAATCCGGTGACGTGATTCCATGTGATCTTGTGCTTGTCGGCATCGGCATTCTCCCGAATGAAGAAATTGCCTCTGAAGCCGGTATTGCCTGCAAGAATGGTATTCTGGTCGACCGCGATGCACGCACGAACGACCCGAGTGTTTACGCAATTGGTGACTGCGCGCACCGTCCGTTGGTACATTACGGTCGCGACGGACGCCTTGAGAGCGTCCACAACGCGATCGAGCAGGGCAAGATTGTCGCGGCGCACATCATGGACGCCAAGCGTCCGGTTGAAGACGTTCCATGGTTCTGGTCTGACCAGTATGACGTGAAGCTGCAGATTGCAGGTCTGTCTCAGGACTATGACGAAGCCGTTGTTCGCGGCGAACCAACTACAAACAGTTTCGCAGTGTTCTATTTCCGCTCAGGACGTTTGATCTCTGTGGATGCTGTTAACGCTCCGGCAGAGTTTCTGACGGCAAAGAGGCTGATCGCCGCGAATGCTGACATCTCACCGGAACTGGTTGTTGATCAGACAAAAACAATGAAGGACATTCTGGCTGAAGCTATGGCTGGCCAGAAATAGAGGAGCAAACCCCAATGGTAAAAATCATCTATGCCGACCACTCAGGTACTGAGCGCGAAGTCGACGCCAATGTTGGCGAGAGCGTGATGGAAGCGGCAGTGCGCAACAATATTCCAGGCATTGATGCTGACTGTGGCGGCGCGTGCGCGTGCGCGACATGCCATGTCTATGTGGACCCTGAGTTTCTGCCTAAAACCGGCGAGCAGGAAGCTATGGAACAATCCATGCTCGATTTCGCTGACGGCGTTCAGGAAAATTCCCGTCTTTCTTGCCAGATCTCTGTCAGTGCAGAGCTGGAAGGCATGAAGGTCACGACCCCGGAAAGCCAGCACTAGGCTTTTAGTTCACAGGATTATTATGTACGCCGCCGGACAGGCTTGTTGACCGGCGGCTATACGCTGTGCAGTAAGGATTGGCGTGTTGTCGCGGGGCGGGTATCAGCTACGACATGGCCAGGGGGAGAGCGTGCCTAAACGACGCGCCATAACAATCAAGGACGTAGCCGATCTGGCTGGCGTTTCACAGATGACTGTTTCGCGCGTGCTGAACATGTCTGCGTCTGTGAAGCCGGACACCCGCGAGCGTGTGCAGGCTGCGATTGCCGAACTGAATTATCGCCCGAACCCGATGGCGCGAAGCCTTGCACGGGGCCAGTCGCTCTTGCTCGGGCTTTTATATCACAATACCAGCTCGGCCTATCTGAGCCAGCTTCTGGTCTCGGCGCTGCGTACAAGCCGCCAGCTTGGACATCACCTTGTCGTGGAAGACATTGACGAGCTGCCGGATGGCACGTTTGACGGTGAAACGACCACAACGCGCCTGAATGTGCTCTCTCTGGATGGTCTGATCGTGCCGCCGCTGCAAATGCAGCAGGCCGGGCTGATTGATAACCTTTCCAAATTGAATACCAAGCTCGTCATGCTGGGCGATATGGATGGCAGCCCTGATATCAGCCGGGTCAGTTTTGATGATCGAGGCGGTGCGCGGGCGATGACGCGCTATCTGATCGAGAAAGGCCATAAGCGGATCGCATTTATGTCTGGTCCTGCCTCATGCCCGGCGAGCCGTGCGCGCAAAATGGGGTTTGATCTGGCCCTGACCGATCATGATCTGCCGCTCATGCCAGAGCTTTACATTGAAGGTGATTATTCGCTTCTGTCGGGTGCACGTCTGGCGAATAACCTTCTCGATCTTGAGGATCCGCCAACCGCAATCTTCTGCGCCAATGATGACATGGCGACAGGCGTTATGGCGACGGCAAACAGGCGCGGAATGGTTGTGCCTGATGATCTGTCCGTAACAGGCTTTGATGATTCTGAAATTTCGTGGATCGCGTTTCCGGGCCTGACGACGGTGCGCCAGCCGATTTCACTCATGGCCAATCTTGCGGTAAAGTTGATCTCAAATGTTGAAATCCGCGAAGATGATCCGGCTGTCCGGTTCCTGTCAGATAAGCACTTGCAGGTTCAGACAATCGAAATTGTCGAGCGTAGTACGGTGGCACCTCCGAAATGATTTTTCTTCGCACATTCTCGCTTTCTCTGTTCGCTCTGCTCCTGGTCGGTTGCGCGACTGAGCCAGCGCCTCCTGCTGGTCCGGGCCCGGGCGAAACGAGCGGTATTTGCGGCGGGATTGCAGGCTTCCAATGCGGCTCTGCTACCGATTACTGCGCGATGGAGGCAAATACCTGCATGGCCATTGCCGATGCAGCGGGCACATGCACACCGCGTCCGGAAATCTGCACTATGGAATATGCGCCTGTGTGCGGTTGTGACGGGCGCACTTATTCCAACGCTTGCGGCGCGGCGGCGGCCGGTGTGAGCGTCGCGTCTCAGGGCGCTTGCGAATAGAGACTGCCAGTCGCGCCACTTCCTGCGACTGAATACGTTTACCCACCCGTATAAAAACTAAGTCTGGCGCTTCAAGGCGCCAGATGATTACCTGTGGGTACATAAATGAGGACGGGCGCCGGGGCTGAACGGCAGACCTTGTCCCATTCGAGGGAGTGAAAAATGGCAAGTCTGGCAACGCCTGGAGAGGCGGTGGCGTCCGATATCAATGAAGGGTATGGATCGCGCGGTTATCGCGCCTATGTGCTCGGATCCCTTCTTCTCGTTTATATTTTCAACTTCATTGATCGCGCCATTCTGGCCGTTCTGAACGACCCGATCAAAATCTCGCTCGGGCTTGAAGACTGGCATATGGGCATGATTGGCGGCACAGCGTTTGCGCTGTTCTACGTCACGCTCGGTATCCCGATTGCCCGTATATCCGAGACTCGCAGCCGCAAATGGATCATCCTTACGGCTCTCACGCTTTGGAGCCTGATGACCGTCTTTTGCGGCTTTGCGACCAGCTTCCTGATGCTCTTCTTATTGCGTGTCGGTGTTGGCATTGGTGAGGCTGGATGCACGCCGCCCGCCCAGTCTATGATTGCTGACTATTTTAAACCGTCCAGCCGCGCGACTGCAGTGTCAATTTACGCTCTGGGCGTACCTCTGGGCGCTATGTTTGCAGGCGTCGCCGGTGGCCCGATCAACGACTATGTGACGGGCGAGAACGTCTATAATCTTATGGCGTCTATGGGGCTGGAAGAGCTTGCCGTCAGCCTCAATGTGATTGCCCTTGAAGGGTGGCGGATCGCGTTCGCTGCCGTTGGATTGCCGGGGCTTCTGCTTGGTTTTGTCCTGATCTTTACCCTGAAAGAGCCGCCGCGCGGGTATACCGATCCGGTCTCAGCGCAAAGCAAAGAAACCGCAAAGCTCTCTGAAGTTTTGCGCATTCTCAAAAGCAAGCCGGCATATATTCATGTGGTTCTTGGTGCGGCCATCGCGTCATTTGTCGGCTATGGCATTGGTCATTTTGTGACAGCGTTTCTTCGCCGCGTGCATGGTCTCTCGCTTACCGAAGCAGCGATTTATTATAGCCTCGTCATGGGGCTGTTTGCGGCGATTGGCGTGTTCTCATCTGGCTGGATTTCCGACAGGATCTCCAAACGTCACCCGAATGCGCTGTCCTGGCTGCCAGCACTCGGCATGTCGATCTCTGTACCGCTGTACGTGATCGGCTTCCTCGTGCCGGAGCTGTTCATTGCGCTCATCCCGCTCTGCGCGGCGGCGCTGCTCCACTATTTCTATCTCGGCCCGATGTATGCGGTCTTTGGCGGTGTGGTGGATAGCCGTATGCGGGCGACCTCAGTTGCGGTTGCTCTTTTCGTGGTGAACCTTGTGGGGCTGGCCCTCGGTCCGCCAGCGTCAGGCATTCTGTCTACGACCTTGAAGGGGCTGATGCTCTCGACCTCTGATCTGGGGCTTTCACTTGAAGTGTGCACGGCGGCGGTAAACCTCACCGAAGCGCAGGCCGCGATGTGTGAGCGTACAGACGCAAAAGGGCTGCAGTATGCCATTGTGATTTTTGCCTGCCTCTATCTTTGGGCATCGGTGCATTACCTGCTCGCAGGGCGCACGCTGCAGCGGGATATGCTCTCCATGCCGAACAATAAAGACTGATGGATATGAAAAAGGCGGCCCGCAAGAGCCGCCTTTTATATGAAGATCAGGACTGACTACCGGTCGTATCGGTAGATCACCTTCATCTCGTCCCAGAAGTAATTTTCATCGACTTCTGATTCCATGTTGAAGCGCATAGCTGGCGTCTGATCGATCGAAACCGGGGGCCAGTAAGGCAGGCCGCGTGCATTCGGGTCGCCATGGCGGGCAAAGGAAATCCAAGCTTCGCTCACCTGATCTGCGACCGGTTGAGCCGCCGCCGGATCGCCGACCATGGATTCAGAATTTCCAAGTGTATCGAAGGCGAATGGAATTTCGAGCGCATGCGGCGCGCCGAATATGCCGCCGGCAACCGGTGTTTCCCAATCAAACTGATAAACCCAGATAGGAGCAGCGCCATCCTGCGCAGCGCGCAGGCGTGCCTGACGATAGGCATTGCCCGAATAGCGAAGGTCTGAAGTAATCGCGACCATGAGATCGGCGTCTGTATAGTCCGGATAAATCTCGCGATACCCGGCCACGAACTCGTGGAATTCGTCTTCAGTCGCATAGGCGCCGATCAGACCCTCAGCATTTGCATAGTCGAGCGTTGGCATATTGCCGGGCCGCACCAGCCAGAGCGAGAGTTCGTCCTTGTTGGAGCCGACGAGCATCGGAACCGATTGGCTCGGTTCGTTCTCTTCCGCTTCAAACGGGTGATGCGGCAGAGAATTTCCGTCACGCACCGGGCTCCAGAAGAGCGATGTTGTTTGCTCGCCTGCTGCTGTGCGGAGCGCTTCCCTGAATGTCTCTGCAGGCACATCGTGCAGCGCATCCAGATTGTCCGGTGAAATGCCCAGAATGTTGAGGAAGCTCAGAGTGTGCTCAGTTGCCTCTTCCGGTTCGCGAAACCGTAGGTGCGAGCCTGATTGTACAATAGCGCGATGGAACAGGCCTTCCGCACGTGGCATGGCGAGCATGGTTGAGACTTTACGGCCGCCACCGGACTCACCGAAGATGGTCACATTGTCCGGATTGCCGCCGAAGTGTTCGATATTGTCGCGAACCCATTGCAGCGCCATGACCATATCGAGGCTGCCGACATTGCCGCTATCTGCATAGGCCGGATCATCTGTCAGTCCCGCCAGATAGAGATGGCCAAATGCGTTGAGGCGGTGATTGATTGTGACGACAACCACATCGCCGCGCGTGGCGAGGTTGATACCTTCATAGGCTGCGCTCGATCCGTTGCCGTTCTGGAAGCCGCCTCCATGAAGCCAAACCATGACGGGTCTTTCGTGATCATCAAGCGCGGGTGTCCAGATGTTCAGGCCGAGCGCATTTTCGCTCATGCCCGGCGTAGGATCAGGTGCCCATGAGCGGAAGAGACCATTATTGTTACCGAGCTGAACAATGCTGTCCGGGAAGTCTACAGTGTCGCGTAAGCCATCCCATGGTTCGGGTGGATTTGCAGGCTGGAATCGGGTGTCGCGCGTGTCTGCGCCGTAAGGAATGCCGCGAAAGACATTAATGCCTTCCTCGACTGTGCCGCGCACCGCGCCATATTGCGTCGCTGCAACAGGGCGTTCAGCCGGCATGGATGTTTCGGCTGGAGCGGCCTCCTGGGCTGACAGGTTGGCGGGGGCGCAGGCTGCGCCGATGAGGCAGGCAAAGGCGATGCCCGATCTCAAAGCTGATTTCATGGATATGTCCTCCCGTTATTATTGGTGGGAGTGTCAGTGTAGCTGACTATTTTGTCTAGCGTCTTCGGTGCAATCTCACGTATAATTTTACGCAAACTTGTGAGATTGCGCAGGGTGGGCCTTAACAGGCTCTGATTTATGGTCGGACCATTGTCGCAGAATGCGGACCATAAAAAGGAGCTCAGAAAATGAGCCTGACCGTTGACCAGCTAATGCCGCGTGTATCCTTGCGAAGTGATACCGACGCGGCGCGCGTGCGCCGTGCTGGCGTATCCGCCTACAAGGCGGTCGAGACGGTTCCTTCAGAAACAAACCGATCTTCATTCTCTATCGCGCGTGATGAAGTGAATTTTTCGCCTCTGGCTCAAACCGCCGCGGAAAGCGACGCGAAAAAGTCCTCACCAGATGATGCCCGCATCGAGGCGCTCTCGCGAGAGAAGGGACGTGCGCGCGAAGCGCTGTTGCGTATCAGGGAAGAAATCAAACTCATGCGAAAGGTCTGGCAATTCCAGCCTCGCGAAATGGCCAAGCAGATTGCGCGCCTCGCTAAAGAACTGAAAGAGGTTTTGAGCGACTATAAAAAGGTCCAGAAAGCACTCGCCGATTTGCAGGGCGGCGCAGCCGGTGGCGGCATGGTTATGCCTGATGTCGGTAGTCTCGGAGCATCCATGGCGACTGGAGCGTCTGCCGATGGAGAGGATGTTTCTGAAGATGAAGCGGCGGCGCACTCTGACATCAATGAGCCAGACGACGTTGATCCTGTTGCTGATGCCGAGGTGGACAATCTACCGGACACGCAGCGACAGGAAGCTGTGATGCAGTATGAACGTGTGAGGCTCGATCAGACGCCGGAGGCTATGGAGCTTCGCGGCGATCTCGAGTTCACCAACTTTGTGAAAGGGCTCACGTCAGAGCTGCGCGATGCGTTTCGGGATGTGAAGCGCTGGGCCATAGGCTTTAAGCAAAATGATAAAGACAGCGAAAAGCTCTACGAGAATACCGATAAGGAGCTGAAACAGCTGGAGAAAGAGCTCGGCCAGTTTGAGGATGATCTGCGCCGCGCTATGCCGCCCTCCATCTGGGTATCCCAGCCTGTTCAGGCATAATTGACGACCCGCCTCAAAAATGGGGTTCAATTGATGCAGCGCACTCGCTAAGAGGCTGATATGTCTGACCTTACGATCCGCACTGCAGTAGCCTCTGATGCTGAAGCGCTATCCGCGCTCGGCGCAAAGACGTTTTCTGACAAGTTTGCTCATCTCTACAAGCCGGAAGACCTGCAGCAGTTTCTGGATGAGAGTCATAGCGTTGAAGCTTATCAGCGAGCGCTCAGCGATCCGCGAACGCGTATCTGGGTTGCTGTTGCGAACGATGGCGCGCTGGCTGGATACGCGGTTGCAGGTCCGTGCACGCTGCCTGTGGACGATTGTCCTGAGGGGGCGATGGAGATCGCACGGCTCTACGTGGATGAAGCCTTTCACGGGCAGGGTACAGGGCGCAAGCTCATGGACGAGATGCTGGCCTGGATCGACAGTAACGGGCGTGCGCCGCTCTATCTCAGCGTCTATAAATTCAATGAAGGTGCCCAGCGTTTTTATCACCGCTACGGCTTTGGCCTGCTCAAAGAGTATAAATACCGGGTGGGCACGCACTATGATCCGGAATATCTCTACATCCGGAACTCATGACATTCGCTTGAACTGGCTTGCCCAATCCTCTGAACGCCGCACTTAATGTGTTTAACTTTGGAGGATTTACCATGCGCCCGATCACTTACGCACTTTCATCTATCGCGCTCTGCGCTGCGCCGGCTTTCGCGCAGGATGTTCCGCCGGTCACAACCCATGATCTGGGCGATGGAATCTACGCGCTTACAAATGATCGCGCGGGCAATGTCGGCATTCTGGCCGGTCCGGACGGCGTCTTCATGATTGATACGCAGATGGAAATCTTCGCGCCTTCGCTGGAGGACGCAATTCATGCTGTGTCTGAGGGTGATGATGTCGACCTTGTTCTGAACACTCACCTTCATGGCGACCATGTTCTCGGCAATGCGTATTTCGCGGAACGCGGCGCGACGGTTATGGCGCACCCGAATGTCAGACCGGGCCTGATCGAGCCGAACTTTATGGCGCTTTCCGGTCGTACGCCTGATGCCCTGTCCGGACTGGCACTACCGACCGTAAATGTCGATGAAGGCGATACCGTCACAATGAATGGCCAGACGGCGCGCTTCTACCACGCGCCTAACGCCCATACCGATGGTGACCTGTTTGTTGTGTTTGAAGAGGCCAATGTGATCCATGCCGGTGACCTTCTCTTTAACCGCCGCTTCCCGTTCATTGACCTCGACAATGGCGGTTCGGTGCAGGGCTATATCCGCGGTATGGAGAAAATCATCGCGCAGGCCGATGAGGACACTGTCATCATTTCAGGACATGGTCCCATGGCGAGTGTCGCCGACCTGCAGGCCAGCGTAGATATGCTGAACGCCGGTCAGGAGGCTGTGATGGCACTCGTGTCTGAGGGGAAAACGCTTGAGGAAATTCAGGCAGCTACCCCGCTCGCAGACTATCATTCGGATTGGAATTGGGGCTTTATTACAACCGAGCGTATGGTGTGGACATTTTATCGGGATATGACGGGACTTACCGAATAACGATAATTATTGTTGCCAAAACGATAAATGTCGTTTAGAAGGGACGCAAAGTTACAAGGGGAATATGATGCAATTGAAATCTCTCTCAGCTGGCCTGGCTCTTATGGGCGCAAGTGTTGCGACAACAGTTGGTGCGCCTTCTGTACTCGCGCAGGAAGCGTCCTGGGGCTACGAAGTTTCCAGCCAGCTCGCCAATTATCAGGCGCTGCGCACGGAAGCTCCGGGCGGCCGTCTTGCAGGAGAGGCGTCTGTTCAGGCGCTTCTCTCAAACCTGCCAGACATGCTGGAAGTCAGCTATGGTGGTTTCGCGTCTGAGAATGGCGGCGATGTCGCAACTGACGTGACGATCTCGTTCAGCCTGTCCGAAGATATTAGCTTCGGCGTCAATATTGGCGAGTTCCGTGTCTACGGTCTTGAAGACAGCGAAGTTGCTAAACTCGCAGCCAACGAAACAGCTGAGCTTGGCTCGCGTATCGACCTGCGAAATGTAAGCCTTGTCGGCATTGAATCGATCGTCGACGCTATTGCGAGCGAAATGTCAGAAACTGCGACCGGTCTGATCCCGGAAGATGCAGTAGAAGCAGAACTCGAAGGCGCTGATTTCGCGATCAACTCATACGGACTGACCTACGACCAGATCGTGCTGGACGGGTTTGTATGGCATGCCGCATCTGACGAAGTGAATGCTGGTATTGATGCGCTGTTTGCATCTGAAACTGGTGAAGACAATGCGTGGCCTCTTTTCGCCCCACTGGCTCGTTTCTATCGTTCAGTCGAGATCGACGAATACGCCATGTATGACATGGACATGTCTATCGACATGGATATCGACGACGGTGA
Organism: Ponticaulis sp.; assembly: GCF_029210165.1. NCBI lineage: Bacteria > Pseudomonadati > Pseudomonadota > Alphaproteobacteria > Hyphomonadales > Hyphomonadaceae > Ponticaulis > Ponticaulis sp. Next base: position 394,615 of record NZ_JARGNT010000001.1, on the reverse strand, counting down.
GACCGAGCAGAACATGGTTATGGACATGGTGATCGCGCTGTCTGCGGGTTCAGACATTGATCGCGGTGATTTCGGCTTCGCACTGTCTGAAGGCACATCTTACGATCTGTCTATGAGCATTGCGGCTGAAGAGCTGTCCCAGCCGATTCAGTTCGCATCAGGCGGTTCTGTTGGCCTCAGCACCATGTCCGGTATGAACCTGGGTGTTCTGATGGGTTATCTCGAGCGTCAGGAAGTGCCGGATGCCGGCATTCAGGAGCTGATGAGCCTTGGTCAGTTCGAGAGCTTTGATTCTGTCAGCACACTCAATGGCGTGACGATCTCTACAGTTGGCCGTGCGCTGGTTGATCTGTCCGAGTGGAACTGGTTCGTGCCTGAGCGTATCGCTTTTGAAGGTCAGGACATCAGCTACAATCTCGGCGGTTATATGGACTTCATGACAGGCTTCATGGCGGACATGCCGGAAGTCGCCGAAGATCCGGAAGCTAGCGAAGTCTTCGCAATGTTCGGCTCTGTACGTGAGGCGCTTGTCGACCTCGACATGGACGTCATCAACATGGACATGGGCATGAGCCTCGACTGGGATGCCGACACAGGCATGACAGGCTTCGACTTCGGAACCGACGCAGATGGCTTCGGTACGCTGAATATGGGCTTTGCCGGTTACATGCCGAGCTATAGCGAGTTCGTCACAGCTTACGAAGACGCAGGCAAGGGCGCAGATGACAGCGATAAGGACGGTATGTCGGAAGACCCGTTCGATGCGGCTCTTGAAGAACTGATGGCGTCTGAAATGGCGCTGACAGACTTCGACTTCGAAATCGCCGATGATGGCGGCATGGACAAAGTCTTCGGCCTGGCAATCGCGATTGCCCAGCTTATGCCGGAAGACAACGCCGAAGCGGCGATGATCCGCAACGCATCACCTGCAGAGCTTCGTGCGCTCGTCAGCGGTCTGACACGCATGGGCGGTATGGAAGCGGCTCAGGTCTTCCCGCCAGCGGTTGGCTATATCAACGGTATCGCTGACTTCGTCATGAATGGTGGCGCACTACGCGTCGCGCTCGATCCGGAAGAGCCGCTTGGTGCTCAGTCTGAAGCGCAGCTCATGCAGCTGGGCGATGACCCGCAGGCCATTCTCGATTTCCTTGGCTTCGAGTTTGAATACACAGCGCCATAAGCGCTGGTTCAGAACCAGATAATCAGAGACGGGGAGCTTTAGGCTCCCCGTTTTTTATTGTTCAATCCGTGAATACTTCGCCATCGCAGCGGACCTGATCATGAGGTACACCACGCGCACCAGCCTCGGCGCGGCGTTGATTGCATTCGTTTTCCCTGCGTTGGCGCTCTTCAACGGCCGCCATGCGTTCTTCGGAATATTGGGCCATACGATCACGAATGCACTCATTCATGTCCGTCACGCCTTCGCTTCGACAGGCCGAATAGGCCTGATCACGGCTATAGCTTTCTGTTGAGATACAGCCCGCCATCGTCAGCGCGCAGGTCGCTGCAATTATGGTTTTACGTGTTTCATTTCCAGCCCCTTGCCACAGGGGAGAGATCAGCTCTCCATTTTGCGGACGAGATACCCCGCCCGTGGGAAATGAATGTGCAGGCTCTCAATCGCGTTTTCTACTTTAAAAAGTGTAATCTTATTTGGCTGGGCTGAGACGAGCTCACCTGTCACCCAGACCTGACCATAATCGTCAGGTGCAACGCTGACATGATCGCCCGGTGCAAGACCCTGTGGCTCGGTGCCAACCGTAGCGGCGAGAAGACGTGGGGCTGAGTTTTCGGCAATCTCTAGCGCATCAGCAGAAGAGATCTCTTCCGGTTCAGGACCGGAAATTGCGTTCAGACGGTCAAACCAGTCCTCTGTGCGCGGGGCATCGCGCAGGAATTCGCGCGTCATTTGTGGCAGGTTTTTGTTGAGGAACCAGATGTTCATATGGGCGTGGATGTCCGTCAGGCCCGGCTTAGAGCCGAGCAGCCAGTCACCAATGCCGGAGCTTTTCGATGCCTGAAGGCGTTCTTCCACCCATGAAAGCTGCGCGCGCCACTGATCCATGAGAAGCGGCACAGAAAGCTTCATCTTTTCGGTGTCGAATTTACGACCGCTCATCGCAGAGCGATCTGCCTTGAATTCCTCTGAAATGTGTTCGCCCAGCGAGCCGAAAACGAGGCCGACAGTCGTCTGAAACCATTGCTTGTCCGTCCATGACGCAACCATGGACTGGACGCCTTCATGGCCGCCAAACCCGAGCGCACGTTCAGGAAAGCGAGCTTCAATCATGCGAAGAATGAGGGCGGTGTCGCAATAAATATCGCCGCCAATCTGCATAACCGGCGTGCGGCGATAGCCACCTGTCAGCGGCATGAGGTCCGGCTTTGGCATAATGCTCGGAATTTCTACCTTGCCCCAGGCCAGATTTTTCAGGCGCAGTGCAAGGCGGACCTTCTCTGAAAACGGAGAGTTTCCGTATTGATGCAGCAATATTGATTGCGCATTTGCCATGACCGAGAAGCCTCCGTGCGATTTTGTGTTTCGCTCAGTTAAGCTTGGTTTTGGATGCGTGGAAAGGCCCGTTCCACCGGAAAGCGTGGATTAAGGCGTACGCCATTCTCCGGCGACCTCGTCACCAACCCAGCGCAGCTGTGCACGGCGATGGCCCTGTGCAGACAGTTTCAGCCAGTCAATGCAGCTCACTTTCACGCAAATCACCGTGAAATTCCGGCCGCCAAACGTTTCGTCCTGACCATGTTCTTCAGGGTCATTGAGGGGTGAACCCGGTGGAAGACGCGTGAGATAGTCGCCGCGACCGTATTCCGGAACCGTAGACCAGAGCTGGTCGGCCAGTTCGTCGCCAATATGCAGTTCGGCTGTGCCGGTAATGCGGACCTGCTCTTTATGGTCCGGGTCCCACATCAGAACCTGCACTTCGGGGTGTGTTTCCAGATCGGCGACCTTGGGTGAGCGCGCGTCCGTATAAAACCGGAGCGTCATTGTTTCAGGATCAAAGTGACGGAGCACCAGGGTGCGTACCTGAGGCGTGCCGTCAGGAGACACGCTGGCAAATGATGTCAGCCGCAAAGGAGAGCCTGTCTCATCCGCAGCATGGGCGAGCCGGCGCAATAAATCACGGCGAAGAGGCATCAGGCTGGGTGTTTTGTCGAAACGGTCGATCTGGTCAGTCATAAGAGCTCTGTTTCAGTATTGATCATGTCGTGCAGTCGGTCTTGTATAGGCGGCGAAACGCGAAACAAAAAAGAGTGCCTTCGTCGCACCGTCGCTCGTCTGGGAGGACACAATGATTGATATCGAGAAGATTGGCCACTTCGCCAATATTCCCCGCTATGCCGCTGAAACCTGGGGAGACGCGACAGCCTTCTGGTTTGAAGGCCGCGAAACCAGCTTCAACCAGACCGAGGCGATCTCCAACAAAATTGCGAATTCTTTGCTGGAACTTGGTGTGCAGCCGGGTGAGCGGGTCTGTTATCTCGGTAAGAATACCGATTATTTTTACATGATCCTCTGGGGTACTGTGAAAGTGCGCGGCGCGATGACCGGTATCAATAACCGCCTCGCTGCGCCGGAGTTTGTCTACGCGATCAATGATAGCGGCGCGTCTACTCTGTTTGTAACGCCTGAATTCTTCGATGTGATCGCGCAAATTCAGTCTGAATGCCCGAAGTTGAAAAATATCGTCTGCGTTGAAGGCGAACGCGAAGGCTGGCTGAGCTATGACCGTATGGTCGCTGAAGGTTCTGATGCACCGCTCGATCTGCCGCATCCGGCAGATGATGATGTCGTCCAGCTCTATACATCCGGCACGACCGGATTCCCGAAGGGCGTGCAGCTTACGGGCAGCAATTATATGGGCATGTTCGGTCAGCTGAACTTTGTCGACTGGGCTCATTATGACGCGGGCGAAGCAGTCATGAACGCCATGCCGCTCTTCCATGTGGCGGGCGTCAATTTCGGCATTTTCGGAATGGTACAAGGCGCTGAGGTGGTCATCCTGCGCGAGATTATTCCGCAGGAAATCCTGAAGCTGGTTGAAGAGAAGAAGATCAACCATGCCTTCTGGGTGCCAGCCGTCATTCTGATGCTGACGCAATTGCCAGAAGTCCATTCAACTGACTTCTCCAGCCTGAAACGCGTGTCCTACGGGGCCTCTCCGATTGCAGAAGACCTTCTAAAACAGGCTATCGATATTATGGGCTGTAAATTCACCCAGCTCTACGGTCTGACGGAAACTGCGGGCGCAGCGACCTATCTGCCAAGCGAAGCGCATGACCCGAGCTGGGGTAAGCTTCGCTCATGCGGCGTGCCATGGCCGGGCGCAATGGTGCGCACTGTCGATGGTGACGGTAACCCGACCCAGCCGCATGAAGTCGGCGAGATCGTCATCAAGTCGAACTTTGTCATGAAGGGCTATTGGAACAAGCCGGATGCGACCGTCGATTCCGTTCGTGATGGTTGGTTCTATACTGGTGATGCAGGTTACTTCGATGAGGACGGCTTTCTCTACATCCATGACCGCGTGAAAGACATGATCGTCTCCGGCGGTGAGAATGTGTATCCGGCAGAGGTCGAGAATGCGATCTTCAGCCATCCTGGTGTGGCAGATGTCGCGGTGATCGGCATCCCGTCTGACCAGTGGGGCGAGGAAGTCAAAGCCATTGTCGTTAAAGCGCCGGGCGAAGAGCCAGCACCAGAAGACATCATTGCTTTCACGCGAGAACGCATCGCAGCGTACAAGGCGCCTAAATCGGTTGATTTTATTGAGGCATTGCCGCGCAATCCGTCCGGTAAGATCCTGCGTAAAGATTTGCGGGAACCTTATTGGGAAGGACGGGAACGTCGCGTCAGCTGATGCGTTCTTCTGTCTTCCCTGCATATACACCGTGAGGGAAGACGAAAGGACGACAGGATGAGCACTCCCGATTGGCTGAAACCGGCCATGCAGGCGATTGAAATTGATGATGCCGGACGCGCCTGCCGGGATATTCCAGAAAGCGCCTGCAGGGAGGAAGGAAACAACTTCCTCCGCCATGTTGTATCGCTCACTCTGTCTAAAAGCTCTGATGGCCTGATCGACCCGAAGCTGGTGCTTAGCTGGCTTCTTACCCATCTCGGCGCGCCTGCCTATCTAATCGGCGCGCTTGTGCCGGTGCGCGAGGCGGGTGCTCTACTTCCCCAGCTTCTGACAGCCAAGAAAATCCGTGAGCTGCCGCGTCGCAAATGGGCGTGGGCGCTTGGCGCACTTGTGCAGGGTTTGTCTGCGCTGGCAATCGCGCTCTCAGCACTATTCCTGTCGGGCTTACAGGCTGGGCTGGCAATTGTCGGCTCGCTTGCCGTTCTGGCCGTCGCGCGCAGTGTCTGCTCGGTGAGCTATAAGGATGTGCTTGGTAAGACGGTCGATAAATCCCATAGGGGCACGGCGACAGGGCTGGCGGGATCGCTCTCTGCGGGCGCGGTCATTATATTTGCGCTCATCCTGACCTTTGATCTGGTAGAGCGTGAGCTTCTCGTGCTCTGCGCTATCAGTCTCGCCGGGCTGTTCTGGATGATTGCCGCGCTGAATTTCACCGGACTTCGTGAGGAAAAAGGCGCGACGGACGGCGGAAAGAATTCTCTGGAAGCGGCCGTTTCAAATATCACGCTGTTGAAGGAGGACCGCCAGCTAAGGCTTTTCATCATCACGCGCGGTCTGCTGACGGCTACGGCGCTTGCACCGCCTTTCATGATTACAGCGGCAGGTGAGGGCGGAACCGATGGTTATGGTGGTCTTGGGTTTCTGGTTCTGGCCTCTGCAATTGCCTCTCTCGTCTCCAGCGCGGTCTGGGGCTATCTGGCAGACAGGTCGAGCCGGAAGGTTCTGATGTTCTCCGCGGTGGCAGGCGCGGTTGCGCTCATTGCGACGTCGGTTGCGGGCGCTCTGGGTTATCTTGGGGTGCCGCTTCTTTTGCCGGTTCTGTTGTTCGGACTGATGATTGCCTATCAGGGCGTCCGTCTCGGCCGGTCTACCCATCTTGTCGACATGGCCAATGAAGATACGCGCGCAGCTTATACGGCGCTTTCAAATACGATCATCGGTGTCGTGCTTTTAGCCGGCGGCGTGTTCGGCATTATCGCATCATTTGCTGGTGCGTTGAGCGTGCTCGGCATCTTCGCGCTGATGTGTGTCGGTGCTGCGCTGATGGCTGTAAAATTGGAAGAAGTTCAGTCTGATTAGCAGGCTAGGTGATCCTGCGCGTTGCCCTAAAAAATGCGCAGATTACCCACAATAACCTTGTAGGTATTAATTAGAAAGTCAAGTAATTCAGTCGTCTGAGTGACAGGATGACGCGCGTCAAAACACGCACTTTTTATGCGGGTTATATGGGTGCACAAGGGGGCATCAACAAAACGCGCAGACGGAGAGCGCTTCATGTCTAAATCTAAATATGCCCTTCTCGCACTCACAACAGCCCTTCTGGGAACGTCTGCTATGGCAGAAAGCCCATGGCAGATTCGTGGTCGCGTACTCGGTGTTTTCCCGTCCGAAAGTGCTGACCTCAGCGTAGGTGGTGCACCTCTCGGCGGTGACGCTGATATCGATGCAGGATACGTTCCTGAGCTCGACATCACATACTTCTTCTCAGACAATATCGCAGCTGAGCTGATCCTCGGTGTGACACCACACGATGTGACAGCAACAAACGTTGCGGCTGTCGGTGGTGCAAACGTTGACCTTGGCGACGTGACACTGTTGCCGCCAACTCTGACGCTGCAATATCACTTCAACAACGAAACCAACATTACGCCTTATGCAGGTGTTGGCCTCAACTACACGCTTTTCTTTAACGAGAACGCAGGTCCGGTTGCTGATGACATCGACTATGACCCAAGCTTCGGCCTCGCTCTGCAGGCTGGTCTCGATTACGACCTCGACGGTGAGCCGGGTGGCTGGCTGTTCAACGTCGATGTGAAGAAAATCTGGATCAACACAGACGTGACCGTCGACTTCACAACTGCGCTCGGCGCAACAGTTGACGCTGACGTGGACATCAACCCGCTCGTGGTCGGCGTAGGCTTTGGCTACCGCTACTAGGAACGGACACAAAGTTTAAACTGCAACATCCTCCCAGCAGTTTTGAACTTGGGTCCATTCTACAGGTCAGCAACTAACTGGACCCGATACGGGGCGGAGCAATCCGCCCCGATTTTTTTGTGCCGTTTCGTGATTTCCGGCTTTGGAGTTACGCTCCCTGCAAAATAAAATATCGGGAGGAAAAAGCATGACCGTGAACGTTAATCCGGCGGACTTCACCTTTTTTGAGATTAAACAGCTGTCGCCCATGATCGGCGCCGAGCTCTCCGGTCTTAAACTGTCAGGTGACCTGCCTGATGCGGCAATCTCGGAAATTCGCCGCGCACTTCTGGAATTTAAAGTCGTCTTCTTCCGCGACCAGCATGAGCTGACGGCTGCAGAGCATATCGCTTTTGCACGCCGGTTCGGTGATCTGGAAATTCACCCTGCCACACCGAAAGGGCAGGAGGACCCGGAAATCCTTCGCATCACGCATGATGAGACGTCTAAAGGCCGCGAGAATGCCTGGCACTCGGATGTTACATGGCGACCGGAGCCGTCACTGGGCTCAATTCTGCGTGCACGTGAAGTTCCACCCTTTGGCGGTGATACGCTGTTTTCATGCATGTATGCCGCCTATGATGCGCTTTCGCCTGCCATGAAAGACTGGGTGAGTGGCCTTACTGCTCGCCATGACATTGCCCGCGTGTTTGCAGGACGGCTCAATAAGTCCATCGAAGAGCTTCACGCCCAATATCCGGTGCAAGAGCATCCGGTCGTTCGGACACATCCGGAAACAGGGCGTCGAGCGCTCTATGTGAATACAGCCTTCACAGACCAGATTGTCGGGCTCTCAAAGAAGGAGAGCGACTGGCTGCTTGCGCATCTCTACACCTTCGCGGCTGTTCCTGAGCATCAATGCCGGTTCCGATGGGAAGCCGGTAGCCTCGCCTTCTGGGATAATCGTGCCTGCCAACATTACGCCGCGAGTGACTACTTCCCGCAGCGCCGCGTTATGGAGCGTGTTACTATTGCCGGTGACAGGCCTTTCTTCGATCCGGAAAGATAGGTTAAACGGAGCCCCGCCAAAGCTGTTTGGCGGGTTTTTGTCGGGTTTCTGTCGTGGTACGTGGCGCCTCTTCGCACGATGTCAGTCTGGCAGCAGACGAAAAGGGAAACCGGCAATGAGCCTTGCTTCACGACGCACGGAAAAAGGATGGTCACAGGAAGACCTTGCTCAGGTTTCCGGCGTGAGCGTGCGCACAATTCAGCGCGCGGAAAGCGGGAATAAGATCGGTCTGGAATCTCTGAAATGTCTGGCTGCTGTACTGGAAACGAGTGTCAGCACTCTCATTGAGGAGCAGCAACCCATGCCTGTCCAAACTATGCCCGAAACACCGCGAACTGACCGCGAGCAGGAGGTCATCGAGCAAGTCGAAGCGATCAAAGAGTTTTACCTCCACCTCGTCTGCTTTATTCTTTTTAATGCTGGAATGCTGGCGTTCAATTTGCTGACGTACCCGAACGATATTTGGGTGATCTATATGACTTTGCCGTGGATTTTCGGTCTCGCAGCGCATGCCTGGTTTGTGTTCGGAGACGGGATCGTTTTGGGGCGAGAGTGGGAACAGCGCGAGTTTGAAAAGCGCATGCGACAGAAATAAAAAAAAGCCCGCTCGGATGAGCGGGCTTTTCGTATCAGGTTATCGCTGACGCTTAATTGTGGATCGAGAAGGACACGCCAACAATGCGTGGCTCGTTCACAAAGCCTGTCAGGTTGTTGAAGTCGATTGCGCCTTCGAGCACTTCAACATCGGTGATGTTGCGTGCGAACACAGAAGCTTCCCAGCCAGCATCACTTGCGTAACCTGCACGCAGGCCGCCTTCCCAGTAACCGTCTTCAGAGAACTCGACGCTCTCATAGAGGAAGAAGTTAGTGTCGCCTTTGTAAGCCCAGTCTGTGTAAGCGAAGAACTCGCCTTCACGGAATGGGATCGCGTAGCGTGCTGTGAAGTTAGCAATCCATTCCGGAGAGTTCGGGAACGGGTTGCCGGAGATGTTGTAGCCGAGGAAGTTGTTGTTGCTGTCGTAAACTTCCGGATCAAGAACGGTACATGGCGCGCCGCAGCCCGGTGCAACAAGTACGTCATCAAGGATCTCGGTGTTGTTGTAAGACAGGCCACCTGTGAGAAGCAGGTTCTCGATCGGCGCCGCTTCAACTTCAGCCTCGAAACCGTAACCACGGCCTTCGTCTGCGTTGAACAGAGCAACTGTGTTGTTCAGGCCGCCAACGATTGTCAGCTGCTGGTCTTCCAGAGTGTAGTAAAAGACGGACGCGCTACCGCGAACGTTCGGCAGAATGTCAGACTTCACACCCGCTTCGTAAGAGATAACGGACTCAGTGTCAGCGATAGAGACGAGGTCACCGAATACGAGACGACCCTGAATGGACGGGCCGCGGAAGCCACGTGCGACACGGCCGTACACATTGGTGTCTTCGTTCAGGTCATACATCGCTGTGACGTCCCAGCTGATGAAGTCATCGCCTGTCGCGCCGTCGATCGGGCCGAGTGGCGGTGCGCCGAACGGGCCAAGCGTACGTGCAACAGAGAAGGTCTTGTCTTCTTGGGTGTAACGCGCACCCGCCTGAACGGAGAGACGCTCAGTCAGATCATATGTCAGAGACGCGAACAGAGCTGAAGATTCTGTGTCGCCAGTACGGACAGCTTCACCGTTGAGCGGGTTGCCCGGTGAGAGCGTGTCGAAGCTTGTAGACGTGATATCGACCGTTTCGTCGAACAGGAAGAAACCAGCCTGACCTGTCAGACGGCCGCCATTGTCATAGGCAAGGCGAAGCTCGTTTGTGTACTGGTCGATATTGTTGACGCGTCCGCCGCTTTCAGACGGGAACGGAATGAAGCCCGGGCCGAAATTGCCAGCGCCGAGGAAGGCCGCGCCGAAGCCGCCATCAATGTCGCCAACAGATTCAACGTCTGCAGTTTCGAAGCTGAAGATGTAAGTTGCGTTGATCGCATCAGACAGAGATTTCGTCAGTGTGATGGTTGAGCCCCAGGCGTTTTGGGAGAGACCGTTCTGACCATCGAAGTAAACCGTGTCGCGGTCGAAGTTGGAGCCGACACCGTTTGTGCCCGGATCAATAATGTTCGCACGGAAAAGACGCGCTGAAGAGCGGTTTGAGCGTGCATGAACGTTGAAGAGCGCTTCGAAGTCGTTGTCGAATGGCGTGAAGAGTGCCTGACCACGAACGGCGTATTCCTGGAAGCCTTCATAGACGTCGTCATAGCCCGTGAACGCGTTGTCGACATAGTCGTCGCGGTACTGGTAGAGGCCGGACAGGCGAACAGCGAGGGCTTCGTGAACACGGCCACCGACAGCGCCTTCGATTTCGGCGGTGTTGTAAGACCCGTAGGTCACGTCGAGATAAGCGTCGAACTCGTCAGTTGGTGCAACTGAGTCGAATTTGATGATGCCACCTGGTGTGTTGCGGCCGAACAGCGTGCCTTGTGGGCCGCGCAGAACTTCGATGTCTTCAATGTCGAAAACCGGATAGCCTTTGAGGATCGGGTTTTCGTAAGGAACATCGTCATAAACCAGAGAAACCGGCTGGGACGCATTCAGGTCGAAGTCTGTGTTGCCGATGCCGCGAATGTAGAAGCGCGGGAATGCACGACCGAAAGAGCTCTCTGCGATGACGCTAGGAACGCGTGCAGACAGGAAGCGGATGTCAGCGCCACCAGACGAGATCACGTCGAGGCGCTCGCCGGAAACCTGGCTTACGGAAAGCGGAACGTCCTGAAGGCTTTCTTCAAGGCGCTGGGCTGAAACCGTAACGGTATCGAGGCGGGATTCTTCTTCCTGCGCAGTTGCCATTGGAGACACGGCGAGTGCGAGAAGGGCGATAGCGGATGTACTGCAAAGAGATTTGATCGAGGTCATTTTCACGTTCCTGTTTGAGAAGTGGGTGAGACCGGTCATCTCGAAACAGTTCCGGATGACTTCTATGTAAAACGGGGCTTCCTCCAGCCTTGGGGTGTGTAAGTCATAAACTGTTTCATCAGAGCAAGACTGAAATGCAGGGTGAGCGGCATTAACGTGTTTATTAAGTCACATCGTGCTTTTCGCGTCACAATATGAGGCCGATTTCGGGGCTAAATTCCTGTCGCGCCAGATGCGTCGTGTACGGAGCATAGGGGCTCATCGACAATGCATAGCGATCTATCTGTTCGATCACGCGAAACGTGGTAAACTTTGAGTCTCACCGGGGGGAGATGGATATGACTGGCATCAGGCATATTTCAAAGTTCATGCTCGGCGCTGCGGCGGCGTCGGCACTGGCATCATGTGGCGGGACAGAGTCAGAAGAGCGGTCTGACGCGGCGTCTCCAACGACTCAGGCCGGCAATATTGAGCGCCCGGTCGTGATTGCGTCAGAGACTGAACGCGTGACAGCACCGGTCATTGAGGAACCTGTCGTGCTCAATATGCCAGATGAGATTCTCGGCGTTGATCTTCCAATTATTATGTCCGGTACAGAGCCTTTCTGGTCAGGCAGTTTTGAAGGCGGCTGGATCACGCTCGACCGGCCCGGACTTCCGCTGATCGAAGTGCCAATTCCTGAGTTGCCAGACGCTGGCAATGGACGCATGCGGTTTAACACTGAGGGCCTCGATATCACGCTTGCGACGGGTGGATGCGAAGCGGCTGATAGTGAGCTCAGCGTCACCGTCCTCTTTGAAGATGCCGAGTATGTCGGGTGCGCCGGAATGGAGACGACCGAAGTTCGCGATGGCGGTGACCTGCCTCTCTGGTATCAACTCGTTCCGGGCTCGATTGAGGCGATTGATGCTTGTCTTGAGGCTGCGGACGGACCGCGTTTTGTGCGCGCGCTTTATCCGCGAGAGCAAGGCACGGTCGGCATGATCCTCGTTGATGGGGTGGGCCGCTATGAAGAATGCGGAGCGGAAGTCGATACCGGTGAACTCGGCTTCTTTGATCCGGTTTCATCCGAGCAGGCAGCAGTCTGGTTCGATGGAGATGTCATGTTTGCGCGGGCAGATAGCGGGACAAGCTGCAATATACAGCTCAGCTCGCCGCTCGATGCGTCGCTTGGCCAGTTCCATCCGAAAGGGTGTCGCTAGTCCTAGTAAACCGGGTCGATTGGTTTGTCTGCGCGGGCGAGAGCTTTGGTCGCGAAGAAGGCTGACGCACCCGCTAGTACCAGCGAGATAAGCGCATTGTATCCGGCCATGGAAATGCCGAACAGGCGCCAGGCTGCAACATCACAAGACACGGTCCCGATAGGTCGGTTGAGGTCTTCAAACGACGGAATACCATTCGGAATAGTTGAAGCACTTGCGCCACCCGCGGTGGATGAACAACCCGAAGGCCCCTCAAAAATCTCCCATTCGACGCCAGCATGATAGGCGGCAACGACTAGGCTCGTCATGAAGATGAGGAATAGAAGCACATTCACCGCGCCGAGCAGACGTGGTGTGGACCAGCGCTTTACGACGACAAAGCCTATTGCAGCGATGGTCATCGCAGCCCAGTGAATTTCGCGCTGGCGAAGACAGAGCTCGCAGGGAAGATAGTGCCCGAAACGCTCGAATGCGTGCGCGCCTGCGATCAGGGCGGCAGAGGCGATGAAGGCCAGTACCGGCCAGGATTCGGGCTTTAGCTTCATTTCAGGCATTCCTGAGAGAATGACAGTGATTTGCAAATGTGACACTGCGACCGGAGACCGCAGGCATCACTTTATCAGCCGCCAATTCCCATCATGGCAAGCACGCCTTTGATTAATTCTTTGAGAGCTACCGGCCCGAGAATGAACAACATTCCAATCCAGCTGATGCCGATGATCAGGCCGGCAATCATCATCGCGCCGTCACGCGCCATTAAGCCGAAGGAGACAAGTGCAACGGCGAAGCCAGGCGTGGTGTTGGTTAGCGGCAGGGGAACCAGAATTGATCCGCAGAACAGGCAAAGAAACGCGCCGATCACGCGCTCTGCGGCAGAGTGGACAAGAAAGGTCAGACGCGGGCGCGCAATCTTTTCGGCCCAGCCAAAGAATTTGCGTCCCGAGCGTGAAATGCGCTCAAGACCTGCCTTGTCGATACGGCGAGCAGCGAATTTCTCAGGAAGCCATGGTTCATTCCGGCCAAGCACCATCTGAAAAGCGATAGCTGCCATCGGCAAGGACACGATCTGCGGCACGGCGTAGAGAAACGGGATGCAGCAGGGCAGCGCAAGGGCAAACAGAATTGCGCCGAATGCACGTTCGTCCAGCGCATCGAAAATTTCGCGCAGTGTCAGCCCCTCTTCCGGCGCGCTCTCGCTTAAACGGTCAAGCGCGGTCAGGATCGATGTATCTTCGTTCTCGATGGAGGCGGTGTCGGTCATATGGCAACTCTTACGCGCATCTGGCGCAAAGGGGAAACTCCCAAATTACCGGCTTTCTTAAAATCTGTGCGGCTGCAGTATTTGAATGCAGGGAGGAATGGATTTAAGCCATATGCTGCAGCAGGTTTGGATAGGCAGGTGATATGGAACTCTCTCGCGGACATGTGAAAGCCGGTTTCGAAGACGTACGTCGCGTGTTCGAAGAGAATTTCGCTGATGATGGTGAATTGGGTGCAGGCTTTGCTGCCTATCAGGATGGCGAATGCATTATCAGCCTGCAGGGCGGCTTTGCAGACCGCGCGAAAACCAGACCTTTCGACGAGCATACGCTGACACCGGTTTATTCTACGACCAAGCCGATCGCCGCGCTGGTCGTCGGCCATGTGGTCGATCAGGCGCCCGGCATCACGCTGGATACGCGTGTCGCAGAGTTCTGGCCGGAATTTGCCGCCGAAGGGAAAGACGATCTCACTATCGCAGATTTGCTGAGCCACCAGGCAGGGCTTTGCGGCTTTGAAGAACGGATTGATCCAGCGCTCTGGCTGAAGCCACGTGAACTGAGCGCAAAGCTTGCAGAAACAACTCCTCTCTGGTCACCGGTTCCCGATGGTACGAGTGGCTATCATCCACTTACATGGGGCTATCTGGCGGGTGAAATCGTCGAGCGTCTTGCGGGTCATTCGCTTGGCACAGTTCTGGCCGATGATATTACCGGCACAGCAGCGGGCGGCGATGATGTGATCGACTTCTGGGTCGGCACACCGGAAAGTCAGCATGACCGGATCAGCGAGATCATGCGTCCGAAGGAAATGCCGAAGCTTGGAGATCTCAATCGCTGCAACAAGGCGGCATTCCTGACGGCATGGTCAGCGCCGGAGCGCGGTACGAAAGTCTGGCGGGAAGTGGAAATTCCATCGGCGAATGGTCATGGCAGCGCGCAAAGCGTTGCGCGGCTTTATTCAGCCTTTGCCGATCAGGGCGTGGTGAAATCACCGCTCATGAGCAGCGATACCTGGAATGATTTTCTGACGGTCCGCACGACAGGGCAGGACCGTGTCCTGCCATTCAATATCGAGTTCGCTGCGGGCGTGATGGGGAATAATTCCGGCTTTTACGGGCCAAACCCGAATAGTTGGGGCCATTCGGGCTGGGGCGGTTCAGCTGCTTTCGGAGATCCGGATAACCGGCTCTCCTGCGCATATGTCATGAACAAACAGTCGGCGTATTTGCAGGGCGACCCGCGCGCACAACGACTGTTTGATGCAGTGTATGACTGCCTCGATTAGAGGCGGCCAATCTCGTGGGCGAGATTGCGTTCTGAGTCAGTCGCGATCTTTTCGAGCGTTTTAACACGCTCCCGCAGGTCGGCGACTTCACGGCGCAGGCTGTCGACTTCACCGCTGCCAACAGCGGCCTCGCGATCGCGCTTCGCTTTGATCCAGTTGTTGATGACCCCACCGCCAACGCCAATGATCACGATCAGCACGACCATAGTGAACGGCGCTTCCATTCCAAACATCTTCTATATCTTTCGATCCATTATTGAATATCGATAATATAAGATGAGAATCAGGTGCTGTGAAGAGGCTAAATTCAATTAGCCCTTGCCGGTGGATCCAAAACCGCCTTCGCCGCGATCTGTTTCAGGCAGAACGTTCACCTTTTCCCAGAGGCCTTGTGTGACAGGTGCCATGACAAGCTGCGCGATGCGCTCACCGCGTTCAATGGTGAAAGCCTGATCGCCAAGATTGATCAGAAGGACTTTCAGCTCGCCGCGATAATCAGAATCAATCGTGCCCGGCGTGTTGAGGCAGGTGATGCCATGCTTGAAGGCGAGGCCCGAACGTGGACGGACTTGCATCTCATAACCGTCAGGTATCGCCATTGAGAGGCCGGTTGGCACCAGAGCGCGCTGACCAGGCTTCAGGATGATGTCCTCATCTTCGGGGTTTGCTGCGCGCACATCCATCCCGGCAGAGCCTGCGGTTTCGTATTTCGGCAGGTTGAGACCTTCAAAATGCGGAAGCGGGCGCACGTGGAGTGTGATGGTGGCAGCGGACATATAATTTCCCCCGAAAAGTGGCGGTGTTGTTTATGAGAGGGCTTTCGCGATTCGCGCCGCGATCCAATCGGCAATCTGTGCCTTGGACATGCGGGGCGAGGCCTCCATACCATCTTTCGTAAAGAGGCTCACCTCATTGTTTTCGCCGCCCATCACGTCGCCGGACACATCATTGGCGACGATCCAGTCACAGCCCTTGCGCTGAAGTTTGCCCTGCGCATGGGCAGAAACGTCATTGGTCTCGGCGGCAAAGCCGATGACGAGGCCCGGGCGGTTCTCAGCGAGGTTCGAGATGGTTTTGAGGATGTCGGGGTTCTCAGCAAAGGTCATGGAGACGGGCTCATCGCCGCCTTTGAGCTTCAGCTTGGTGTCTGACGCAGTCGCTGGTCGCCAGTCTGCCACGGCCGCAACAGAGATAAAGGCATCTGCGGGCAAAGCAGTTTCGACAGCGTCCAGCATTTCCAGAGCCGTTTCGACCTTCTGCAACTCAACACCCGCTGGCGGTTGAATAGACACAGGGCCGGAGACAAGGGTCACCTTCGCGCCACGGTCACGCAGGGAGGCAGCGATCGCATAGCCCTGACGGCCGGAAGAGTGGTTGGAGATATAGCGTACCGGATCAATCGGTTCGCGTGTCGGGCCCGCTGTCACGAGGATATGCTTACCTTCGAGCGAGCGGTCAGGGCTTAGTGCAGTGAGAATTTCTTCTTTGAGGCGCGCGACTTCCGGCAGGCGGCCGGGGCCAAATTCGCCACATGCCATCAGGCCTTCATCCGGTTCCAGAACGATGGATCCGTCGGCGCGCAGTGTCTCGACATTGCGCTTCACGGCGGGATGGTCCCACATGCGCACATTCATGGCCGGTGCGTAGAGGACGCGCTTGTCCGTCGCGAGAAGCGCAGTCGAAGCGAGGTCGTTGGCGAGGCCGTTCGCCGCCTTGCCCATTATGTCCGCGCTGGCCGGGCAAACGACAACAAGATCGGTCGAACGTGACAGCTCGATATGACCCATCTCCGCTTCATCATCGAGGTCGAAAAGCTCTGTAAAACACTTCTCGCCGGATAGGGCAGAGACCGACAGCGGCGTCACAAATTCCTGCGCGGCTTTTGTCAGGATGACGCGCGATTTCACACCCGCACGGCCCAGCTCGCGGATCAGCTCCAGGCTTTTGAACGCGGCGACACCGCCCGTGATAATGAGAAGAATGCTGCGATCTGACATGAACACCTCTTTCGTCTTCGCTTCTATAAAGCGGAGCTGAAGAAAAGGGAAATGGAAGCGGCGTAAACAAAAAGGGAGCAGCGCGTGGCTGCTCCCCCTGTCGTTCCCCCAAAACCGCCGTGATCAGTTCATGATCGGGCGGCCCACATTCACGTTTGGCGTATAATTGCCCTCGCGGTGGTTGTAGAGATCAACCAGACTCGGAAGGTTTGCAGCATAAACGGCATCCTCGGTCGCTTCGTCGCGGCATTCGCGGCGTGCACGGGATGAATAGAAAGCGCTGATCCCCTGATCGCGGCAGGCGCGGCGGGATGCTGTCTCGATACGCTCCAGAAGCTCGGAGTTACGGTCGTAATCTGACAGATGCATCAGGTCCGCATAGCAGACAGCGTAAGAACGTTCGCCATCACGGCTGGTGGACAGGCGGCGGATTGTGTTCTCACGGCATTGCTCGATTGCCAGCCAGTCATAGCGAACGATTTGCGGAGCAGGTTGTGGAGCCGGAGCAGGCTGGTGGTAGACGACGGCTGGCGCGGGCGGCGCTGCACACGGGTTTGGCGTGTAGCAAGGTGTCGCGGATGGCACGCTGCGCACATAAGTGCGGGTCGTCGTGGTTGTGCGCGTTGGCGCGGCGTGGTGGCTCGCGCATGGATTTGGCGTGTAGCAGCCAGATGTTGTCGTCGTGTAGGTGCGCGTCGGTGCTGACGAATAGCTGGACGCAGAAGAATAGCCGGAAGCATGACCGGACGAGTAGCTGTACGTCGCTGCGGGCGCAGGCTGCACGGTGTGGATGGAGTGCATGGACTGAATGTTGAGGTCGCGCGTATTGGTGCCGCTGCCTTGGGAGTGGCCCCATCCATGCTCAGACTGGTGATAGCCGTGCCCATGCGGGGCAGGCGCAGGTTGCGGCGCTGGTGCCGGATGGAAGTTCGGTCCCGGCTCGCCAGCCAGCGCAGGCAGGCTGACTGCAGTCATCGCAAGTACAGCAGAACAGATAAGTTTTACAGCGCGCATCAATTCACCCTCTCCAAAGTGTTAACAAGAAGTTACCACTGAAAGGGGAAGTTCAGCAACTTAAGAATCCAGTAGACGCACCTGACTGTTCAGGAAGGCGCGTTTTAGGAGAAAAACGTCTCATAGAGAGACAGTCCGACCACGACGCTGATAATGATCGTGCCTGAGAGCACGATCAGGCTGGTCACTGGCTTTCGGATATAGCCGGGCAAACGCATGGATTTGCTCTGGCGGGCATGAGCGTCCTGCGCTTCCAGAACGCGGTCGACACGGTCCAGAATTTCCGGAAGCTGAACCGCGCGCTGGGCAAGGCTTCGAAGTGCGATGCCGGACTGTTTGGCAATGCCAGCAGGGCCGAACTCCTGACGTATCCATTCTTGAACCACAGGTTTGGCGGCGTCCCAGATATTGTGGGTTGGGTCGAGTGTGCGCGCGACGCCTTCCACCTGCACCATGGTCTTTTGAAGGAGGACCAGTTCAGGGCGCAAATGCATACCGAATGTGTGGGTGAAATCGAGAAGCTGGAGCAGAAGTTTGCCCATGGAGACTTCCTGCGCAGACTTGCCGTGGATCGGCTCGCCGACGGAGCGCAGTGCCTGTGCAAAGTCACCGACAGACCGGTCTGGCGGAACATATCCGGCTTCGAAGTGCACTTCAGCCACGCGTTTGTAATCCCGGCGGATGAAGCCATCGAGGATTTCAGCGAGGAAGCGGCGCTCGGCCATGCCGATACGGCCAACAATGCCAAAGTCGATCAGATACAGCTCGCCATCATCACCGAGGATCATATTGCCTTCGTGCATATCCGCATGGAACACGCCATGACCGATAGCGGCCTGAAGGAATCCGCGTGTGACTTTGTTCGCAAGCTCGATGCGGTTGAACTCGCGCTTTGCGAGGGCTTCGGTGTCGGTCAGGCTTGTGCCGGTGACCCAGTCTGTTGTGAGGACGGTTTTGCCCGAACGTTCCCAGTCGACTTCCGGAACATGGAAAGAGCCGCCGGACTTTGCCGAGACTTCTGCAAACTCTGATGCGCCGCCTGCTTCAAGGCGCAGGTCGAGCTCTTTTTCCATAGAGGTCGCCACCGTCTCAACGAAGGCAACCGGCTCCATGCGTCTGGAATTTCGGTCCACCGTTTCGATAGTGCGGGCCGCGCGCTTCATCGCTCGAAGTTCGGTCAGGATCAGGCGTTCGACATCAGGGCGGAGAATTTTGACCGCGCGCGTGCCGTCCGGTGTTTCCATCCGGTGAACCTGCGCGATGGACGCCGCAGCGATGGCAGGCCCGATTTCGGGGAAGAGACGTTTCGCTTCGTCCTCACCGAATTCCAGATTGAGCTGGGTTCTTGCTTTCTCATCGCCAAACGGCGGCAGCTTGTCTTTCAGGCGTGACAAGTTTGTTGTCGTCTCCACGCCGAATACATCAGGGCGCGTCGCAAGGAACTGGCCGAGTTTGATATAGGCGGGGCCAAGCGATTCCAGAGCAGCAGCAAGACGTTCGCCAGGGCGCCCTTTCGGTTTGCCGCCAGTGGCGCGCAGAAAGCCGCCGAATGCCTTGGCCGGAAGCGGCATGCGGCTGGCGTATTCTGCAGGCAGGATCACATCATGACGTGCCAGCGTGACGCCCGCGCGCATGAGGCGCCAGTAATCTGCAATCGCTGAAAACATCTAGACAGCCCAGCCGAAGTGAAGCGCCGCAATGCCGCCGGTAAAGTTGGTGCAGGACACATTGCTGAAGCCTGCCTCTTCAATGCGGCGAAGCACTTCATCCTGTTTCGGGAAACGGCGGATAGACTCAACAAGGTACTGGTAAGACGGCGCATCGCCTGCCACCCAGTCGCCGAGCTTCGGGATCACGTTGAAGGAATAAAGGTCGTAGGCTTCTTGCAGCGGCGTCGCTGTCATGTGAGAAAACTCAAGGCAGGCAAAGCGCCCGCCCGGTTTCAGTACGCGGCGGAATTCACGGAAGGCTTTATCAATGTCAGCCACGTTGCGAATACCAAAGGAAATGGCGAGCGCGTCGACAGTATTATCTTCAAACGGCAGAGCCATCGCGTCGCCGCATACCCAGCTCATCTGATCAGCAACGCGGGCAACATCATCACGCTCGCGACCTGCGGCCAGCATGGCATCGTTGATATCGCAGACAATGGCATTAGCGCGGACATGATGGCGGCCATGACGCTCACCCTGCAGGCGGGCGCGTTTCAGAAAGGCGAGGGACAGGTCGCCCGTGCCACCAGCGACATCAAGGAAGGACTCGCCCGGTTGCGGGTTCAGCCTGTCCATTGTCATGGTTTTCCAGACGCGGTGAACGCCGGCGGACATGAGATCGTTCATCAGATCGTATTTACCCGCGACAGAGCGGAACACGCCTTTGACGCGCGAGACTTTTTCATCTGCGCTTACGTCTTCAAAACCGAAAGAGACTTTCTCTTCAGCTGGCGCTTGAGTGTCGGCGGTGTTTTGGATCTGATCAGTCATGACTATCCTCTAAACCCGGTTGGCCATTGAGAAAAGCGCCAGATTGGCGCGGGTGGCATTTTAGGCCGCTAACGTTTTTGCCAATCGCTTGAGGCCAACCTGTTTCAAACGGGTAAGACAGGCTGCTTCATCGAAAACGCGGTTATCAATGATCTGGATGAGATTAGCCATGACGCGTTGCGCCGCATCAGGAGACTGTTCTGCCAGTTCTGTGAGGAAGTGATCTGTATTAATGGCGCGTATGCCTGTGCCGGAGAGGGCCTTTTTCGGGAAGTCGCGCAGGTTTTCGGTCACAATGACGGACGCTTTTGCCGATAACGCGAGTTCTAGCACATGTTCATCATCAGGATCGGGAAGGGGCGCTCGAAGTGTCATGGATTGAGGTTCCTGTAGCGCTTCAGGAAAGCTCTCGAGGATCAGGTCACACACTGTCCCGGCATGCTTGGCGAGCGTCTCTTTATCCATGCCGCTCGCCTTGAGTGTTTTCGGGATAGCGCGCTGAGTTTCATGCAGAATTCGCAGTGACCAGACCGGCTCCAAAAGGCCTTCATGGGCAAACAGCAGCACCATGTGTCGCCTGATTGTGCCCGCCAGAATACAGGCGTCGATTACTGCACGGATCATTGTGGGCTCACTTTCAACCATGCCGTGTAATCTGCCTTAATGAGCTTGATAAGTGTGGTATTTTCTGTAATCGTTGTATTGGGTAGGCTGTGCTTTTTGTTCGGGAAACCTTGGTTGTCGTTCTTGATTTCCGGGGCTTTCAGGGCACGTCCTTTATTACTTTTGATTTTTTCAGACATGCATTCTGCTCCGCGGTTTGGTGTCAGAATACTTTTTAACGGAAGTGCTGCAAACCGCATCTTCGCGTCGGGTTGGCAAAATGTTTGAGTCTTTTTTCTTTCGTGCCCGGGAAGCCTTCCTGTTGATTGATGCTAGCGGATCCATCATCGACGCAAACCGTTCGGCCTGCCAGTTCCTGAAAAAGGATCGACACGAGATCGCCGGTATGCCGGCAGACTATCTGTTCGAGACGGACGTTCTGGATGATATGTTCCGGATGGCCGACCGGGAGGATGCCTGGACGGACTCTTTCGTCACACGTGTCGTAGCAAATGATGAAGTGGCCGATATGAGGGCCATCAGATTACAGCCTGCAGATAAGAGCATGCTGTACTCGGTGGAATTGTCTCACGAAACGCTTCAGAGGCGCGCAGTGACGCGGCTTCAGGACGATCTTGAAAGCGCGAAAATAAACGCGCAGCAAGAACGGCGTGCTTCCAAAACACTACGGACAACCAATGAGAGGCTAACGTCCTTCGCGCACCGGGTGGCACATGACGTCCGCGGCCCTTTGCGAAATATTCGGATGGCGCTTGAATTATACCGTGATGATGAAGAGCATGTCGCGCTGGAGACCCGCGAAGAACTTCTGACGATGGCAGAGGCGTCTGCCGGTGAACTGGAGCGCCTGCTTATCGGACTTCTCAACTATTCGACAAGTTCTTCACGTGGGTTGGCGCGTCAGGACGTTGATGTCACCGAAATCGTGCGAAGCGTTGGCGCAAGCCTGATGGCACCTGGCGATGGTGATTGGCTTGAAGTAGGCGATTTGCCAATCGTTCATGCTGACCGGGCGTTGATGGAGATCGTTCTGCAAAACCTTCTCTCGAACGCGCTGAAGTTCAAATCAGATGACCGACCGTTAAAGGTCGAAGTCCTTGCGACCGGTGAGGGGGAGAGCGCTGAAATCGTCGTTCGCGATAACGGGATTGGTTTTCCGGAAGACGCAGCCGAGCAGATTTTCGAGTTGTTCGGTCGCCTCAGTAATGAACGCGAGGGCGCGGGCATTGGCCTGGCAACCTGTGCTGAACTGATCGCTCAACATGGTTGGAGCATTCAGGCTTTCAGCACCCCTGATGAGGGCGCTGAATTCCGTATTTCAGTTCCGTGGAAAGATGTCGTTCAGCTGCGTGAGCCTAAAACCCACGCGGTCGACTGATTAAGGCCGACCTACACTCGTATAGTCAAAGCCGCGCTTGGTCATATCTGCCTTGGTGTAGATATTGCGCAGGTCCACAACGACATTGCCGTTGAGGATGGACTTGGCGCGTTCCATATCGAGCGCACGGAACTGATCCCACTCTGTAATGATGACCATCGCGTCAGCGCCTTCCAGCGCGTGATACGGGCCATCGCAGAACATCACGTCTTTCAGCGAATGGCTCGCCTCTTCCATGCTCTCAGGGTCATAGGCGCGGACTTTTGCGCCAGCTTCCTGAAGGGCTGGAATAATATCGAGGCTTGGCGCATCGCGCATGTCATCGGTATTGGGTTTGAAGGCGAGGCCCAGAATGCCGATTGTCTTGCCGGAGACATCGCCGCCCATCGCGTCGATAATCTTCATGGCCATGGCTTTCTTGCGGTTGGCGTTCACTTCAACAACCGTGTCGACAATGCGAACCGGAGCGCCAACATCATTGGCCGTCTTGGAAAGCGCCAGCGTGTCTTTCGGGAAGCATGAACCACCATAGCCAGGGCCGGCATTGAGGAATTTCTTCCCGATGCGGTTATCAAGCCCGATGCCGCGGGAGACTTCCTGAACGTTCGCGCCAACCTTCTCACACAGGTCTGCAATTTCGTTGATGAAAGTAATCTTCACCGCGAGGAAGGCGTTGGCTGCGTATTTGATCAGCTCGGATGTGCGGCGGTTTGTGAAGAGGATTGGCGTCTCATTGAGATAAAGCGGTCGGTAAAGCTCTGTCATCACCTCTTTGGCGCGCTCATCATCTGTGCCGACGACTACGCGGTCTGGAACCTTGAAGTCTTTGATCGCTGCGCCTTCGCGCAGAAATTCCGGGTTAGAGACGACGGCAAAGTCAGCCTCAGGATTGGTCTTTTTGATAATGGCTTCGACTTCATCGCCTGTTCCAACCGGAACCGTCGATTTGTTGACGATCACTGTGTAGCCGTCCATCAGGCCGGCAATTTCTTCCGCTGCGCCATAGACGTATGAAAGGTCCGCATGACCATCACCGCGACGTGACGGCGTACCAACCGCGATGAACACAGCATCAGCATTTTTGATGGCGTCAGTCGGGTCTGTCGTGAAGAAGAGGCGCTCTTCCTTGACGTTCTTCTCAACCAGCTGATCAAGGCCAGGCTCAAAGATCGGAATCTCACCCGCCTTCAGCTTGTCGATCTTGGAAGCATCCTTATCCACGCATGTCACAACATGCCCGAAATCTGCAAAACATGCGCCAGAGACAAGGCCCACATAGCCCGTTCCGATCATTGTTACACGCATTGGGATACTCCGTCTGGATGCGATGGCGTTCGGCGATATTACACCGGAAATCTAATGGCGGAGGGGTGCGTTTTTTAGGCGCGAACGTCAAGTCTAAAGGGCATAAACACGGCGCGACAGATCGGCTGTGTGGTTTTCTCTACCCCGTCCGATGATCTGAAAGTCGTTACAAAACTAAAGTTCCCCTGAGAGTTGCTTTGAACATGTATAGCGTAGTCTTAGTTGATTTCAGTATAAAATGACCCTTTTTCTGTATTAAGTGCTTCCACTTTTGGAAGCGGAAAAACGACCGTTCGTTTTTTGGTAATAAAAAAAGAGAGGCAAACTTGTTTTTACTTCGAAAACTAAACACGGTTATTCATAATTGGAATATAATTTAATGATTACAGTGCCCTTCATATAATACGTGTGGAGTGTGAGGGGTTATGCTCAGCAAGCTGGAAAAGCTTTCTGTACAGAAAGCTGTAACGCTGATGACCAGTTCTTTGGTTGTCGCGGCTGTAGGAATTATTTCGATTATCAGCCTGGTGGTCATCGCCGGCAAGGTTGAGAACGATGCGGCAAAAGCCCAGGCAATGAACATCGCTGTTGCGGCAGAGATGTTCGAATTGAGTGTTGAGGGCGCTGAAGTTCGCTGGGGGCGAAACGGAGGTGTGACGGGTGTTGTGGTTGAGGCGTTTCCGGACGTCAGCGATCACGCCATCGTAGATGAAATCGTGCGTGCGACGGGGGAAGTCGCCACACTGTTTGAATGGGATGAAGCTCGTCAGGACTTCATTCGTCGATCGACCAATGTCCTGGGGGAAGACGGGGGCCGCGCAACCGGGTCACCGCTTGGTGCATCTAATGATGCCTATCAGGCGGTGATCCGGGGTGAGACGTATCAGGGCGAGTCGCTGGTACAGGGCGAGAAATATTACGGCGTTTATTCGCCGGTCATGAACCTTGCCGGGGACATTGTCGGGATCGTGTGCGCGGCTATCGAGAAATCGCAGATCACGGCGATTATATGGACGCTTATCATTCAGTGTGGCCTCGCCGCTATTCCGGTGATGGGGCTTGCCATCTGGATCGCTGGAATGGCCGTTCGCAGGATGATGAAGCCGGTGACCGAACTCGCGGCAGTGACCGAAGAGCTCGCGCGGGGCAACCTGAATATAGACGTGCCTTATACAGATCGCGTGGATGAAATCGGCCAAAGTGCACGTGCCGCAATAGCGCTGAAAGATCTTTCCCAGCGCCGCGTAGCAGAGGCTGAGGCTCGTGCGGCCGAGCGTGAAGAGCGTACCGCTCAGATGGTGGCCCAGTTCAGCGCCCGCATTGATGATTTGCTCGGTCAGCTGAATGATACAGCGGGCGGTCTGGACACAACGGCGTCTCGTTTGACGGACGTTGCTGAGAACTGCTCTGTGCGTGCTGAAAACACGGTGAACTCATCGAACGACGCAACAAACAGCGTGCATGCTGTGGCGGCGGCTGCTGAAGAGCTTTCAGCGTCCATCTCCGAGATTGCGGGACGCGTTGCCGAAACTACGGGCAGTGTGCACCGCGCGACGGAAGAAGGCATTCGCAGCAATCAACAGGTGGCAAACCTGGCAGAAGCAGCGTCACAGATCGGCGAGATCGTTTCTCTTATCCAGTCTATTTCCGAGCAAACCAATCTGCTTGCGCTAAACGCGACCATCGAAGCGGCGCGGGCAGGAGACGCAGGTAAGGGCTTTGCGGTCGTTGCATCTGAGGTCAAACAACTTGCAAGTCAGACATCCAAGGCGACCGAGGACATTGCTGAACAGATCGACCAGATCCAGCAGGCCACAAAACTTTCGGTCGGCGCAATTGAGGGCATGACGGAGATCATCAAAGTGGTCGAGGGGTATACCACCCAGATTGCCACAGCGATTGAGCAGCAGGGCTCGGCGACTGCCGAAATCTCCAGCAGCTCTCAGCGCGCGGCGATGGGCACGTCTGCTGTGTCTGATGAAATGGGCCAGCTCACCAGTGCGGTGACGGAAACCAGCGCCGCAGCGGAAACGGTGCTGTCCTCTGCTGCTGATCTTCAAATGCGTACCGATGAAGTCGCAAAAGAAGTTCGCCGTTTCCTCGGAGAAGTCTCAGCTGCCTGATGTCCCTCTCAGGCAGACACTGGAAACGCCGCTCCTGAATGGGGCGGCGTTTTTCGTTTGGCTATTGATCGGGCGGAGGAACAGCGCAATTACAGCTGCCACATAAAGCGAACAGGCGGGGCGGATGTCATTGAGTACCGGAACACTACGTATTGAAGGCTATGCTGTTGTCAGCGATGACGACCGTATTGCCGATGCAGACGGTAATATGCCCGATAGCCTGAAGAATGATGCTGAGTGGGAATTCTTTCAGGCCGGTCTGAGCGCCGCTGATGTCAGCGTACTCGGTCGCCGGAGCCATGATGCAACGCCCAATCACGCAAAGCGCAAACGCCTCATTCTGACAAGGTCGGTCCGCGACGTGGTTCGCGACGGGCTAATTGTGTTCTGGAATCCGCAATCGTGTGGAATTTCATCGGCGCTTGACGCATTCGAGATGCCCGTGAGCCATCTTGCTGTTGCGGGAGGCCGTGACATTTTTGATTTCTTCCTGACGGCGGAGACGCCGTTTACAGCCTTTCACCTGAGCCGCGTTCGCGGTGTAAGGCTTCCAGGTGGCACAGGTGTGTTCTCTGGTGTGAACCGAGGACAGTCTGCAGAAGCTATACTGGCAGAAACCGGATATCAGCCCGGGCCTCTTCAGGCGTTGGATGAGGGCGTCGATGTGGTTAGCTGGACGCCCGCGACGTAACTAAATCGCCTGCGGGTCCACGAGGCCGGCATCTTCGCGCTTGCGCATGGCGCGGCTGACGAACAATGCGCCGACCATTTTGCCGATCACAAACGCGATCCAGTTCGCAGTGTGCAACATAGTGCCTGCCGGTTCTCCAAGTTGCATCTGAACCGCAAGGTCTGCGCCGAACAGGAAGACGGTCGTGTCCACGGGTGACGCCACGGCTGACGACACCAGAATACGCGTGGAGAGCCGGTATTTTGTGAAGGTGTAGATCGCCCAGTCCGCGAGCTCGGAAATCGCAAAGGCAAGGCCAGAGGCAATCGCGATGACAGGCCATGCGTAATAAAACGCCCACGCCACGCCAAGCGCCATGACAAGCAGCACACGCTGCCCCATGCGGCGCTGAACAAAGTCTCGCAGGACGAACACAAATCCGGTGACCATGGCGAGTGGGTGGAAGCTTATACCTTTTTCAAACAGGCCCATGGGGCCCGCTAAACAGGCATCAAATGCGACGCGTCCGGGTTCGCCTGATGCGGGTGTCACAAAGCACCAGGTTTCGATGACGCCAAAAGACCAGTTCAGAAAAGGGATGGTCGCAAAGTACAGGAACGCCCAGGCACGGCCACCAAGTCTGTAAATCAGGTAGAATGTTGCGATCAGCCCCAGAGACACGATCAGCAGATTGTCAGGCCTTCCGGCAGTGATGCCGCTTACCAGCTGGTCGAGAATGGTCTGGAAAAAGTCAGGCATGTCGAATCCGAAATTGGTGCGGGACGTTTCAGGCTTTGCCATAACGTTAGCACGAAATTGCGCAAGTCATGGGTCAGGTCAGTTTGCCTGAACGCATGCTCAAGTGAAACCATGGCGCGATTTTAAGGGGAAGTATGCAGAATTTGCGCCAAACTGATTGAAAATTTGGTTCAAAAGGCCTTCGCTTCTCTAACAATTGAGCCTCGCTCATTAACCGGGCGACAGTCGTTCAGTGATACTCTGGGACAATATTAGTCCTGGGATCCTTAAAATGAATATGTTTAAAAATATGAAGGTCTCGTCTTCAATTGCTGCGATGAGTGCGATGCTCGTGGCTGCATCACTTCTTATTATTTGGGCAATTGCATACGAAGTTGTTTCTTTGAAAGTGCGTCAGGATACTCTGAATTCACAGAGTGCGAGCCTGCGCGTTGCTGCGACGGTGCTGTCGCAGAACCTTGATGAGTTTGAAATCGGCTGGGATGGAGAGGGTGAAGTCCGTTCCGTTCGCGCCGACACTATCCCTGAATTCAGTTCACACGACCTGATCGATAGTATTGGTCAGGCTACCGGTGAAACTGCGACGATCTTCGTCTGGGACGACGAAACCCGCGACTTCTGGCGTCGGTCGACCAATATTGTGAAGCCGGATGGCACCCGCGCTGTCGGCACACCGCTTGGCCAGAACGGTGCGGTTTATCCGATTGTCACACGTGGTGAGACATTCCGCGGTGAAG
Source organism: Ponticaulis sp. (assembly GCF_029210165.1). Lineage (NCBI taxonomy): Bacteria > Pseudomonadati > Pseudomonadota > Alphaproteobacteria > Hyphomonadales > Hyphomonadaceae > Ponticaulis > Ponticaulis sp. The sequence goes on along the minus strand of NZ_JARGNT010000001.1, from coordinate 366,743 downwards.
CGAACATTCTCGGCACAGACTATTACACCGTCTATCAGCCGATTGAGAGCGCATCCGGCGACGTCATTGGCATCCTCTATGTGGGTGTTCAGAAGGCACGCATTACGGGCGTGATCGCGGACATGATGATCAAGTTTGGCATGGCGGTTGTGCCGGTCATTCTGATTGCCATTGTGATCAGCATTTTTGCGAGCCGTCGCCTTTTGCGTCCTGTCCGCGACATGGCGCAAATCACGGATGAGATTGCGCGGGAGAACCTGTCTATTTCCGTGCCGCACACCGGGCGTAAGGATGAGATCGGCCAGCTGGCTGCATCGGTCACCAAGCTACAACAAGGTGTGCGTGATCGTCATGCGCTCGCTGAAAAGCAAAAAATCGTCGATGAGCAGGCCCGCGAGCGTCAGCAGCGTATGGAGCAGATGATTGCGTCCTTCCGTGACATCGTCATGGACGAACTGAAGGAAGTGTCTGCGACTGCGCATGGCCTCGACAGCACGGCAGACACGCTGAGCCAGATTGCGCGTAATAGTGCGGACCGTGCGAGCGAGTCTCTCGGCGCATCCGGCGAAGCGACCAACAATGTCCAGTCTGTTGCGAGTGCAGCTGAAGAGCTGACAGCGTCTATTGGCGAGATTGGTCGTCAGGTCGTTGAAACGACCCGCATTGTGGCAAGCGCAACAGAGAACGGCCGTGAGACGAACACCAAGATCGAGCGTCTGGCTCAGGCGGCAGGTCGTATTGGCGAAGTCGTCACGCTCATTCAGGCAATCGCCGAGCAGACCAACCTTCTGGCGCTCAATGCTACCATCGAGGCGGCGCGTGCAGGTGAGGCGGGCAAGGGCTTTGCTGTCGTTGCGTCCGAAGTGAAGCAGCTGGCGACACAAACGGCGAAAGCGACCGAAGAAATCTCTGCCCAGATTAGCGCGATCCAAGATGAGACGAACGCATCGGTCCAAGCGATTGCCGACATCACAACCGGCATTGAAGAGATGAACTCTTACACCAGCGCGATTGCCTCTGCGATTGAGGAACAAGGCTCTGCGACAGCTGAAATCTCTGGTAGTGTGCAGCGCGCGGCAGAAGGGACTGGGCGCGTTTCGCAGACGATGTCCGAGCTTAGTTCCTCAGTGGACCAGACAACACGTTCTGCAAATCAGGTCCTTGGTTATGCCGGTCGCCTCAACGAGCGTACGTCGTCTCTCAAGAGCGCTGTTGAGCGGTTCCTCGACGATGTGGCTGCGGCCTGATTATTTCACACACCACAAGGCAAACAAAAACGCCGCCTCATTGCGAGGCGGCGTTTTCTTTTTCAGGTGACATAACGTCTTAGAACTGAAGAACTTTCACGTAGCGAACGTGTGGCAGAGCCTGAATGTTTTTCAGAACGTCTGACGGCACTTCAGCATCGATACCGATAAGAGCAATCGCTTCTTCGCCTTCGCCTTCACGGCCAAGGTTGAAGGTCGCGATGTTAATGCCAGCTTCGCCGAGCATCACGCCGAGCGCACCGATAAAGCCAGGCTTGTCGAGGTTGTTGACGTAGAGAATGGTTGAACGGAATTTTGCGTCCAGAGCCATGCCTTTGACTTCCACAATCTTAGGCACGCCAGCTACGATAGAACCGGCAACATCACGCCATGCACCATCAACCTTCACGCGGATGCGGATCAGGTTGTCATATACAGGGCTGTCTGCACGCGTCGCTTCTGTGAGCGTCACGCCGTTGGCTTTCAGGATTTCCGGAGCAGACACCATGTTCACGTCAGACATGATCGGACGAAGCGCGCCGGATACAGCAGCTGCTGTCAGCGGCTTGGTGTTGAGTTGAGCAGGTTCACCTTCAAAGCCGATTTCGATTTCTGTGAAACCGCCATCAGCGATCTGGCCAGCGAACAGGCCGAGCTTTTCAGCCAGCTCTGCGTATGGCTTGAGGCGAGGGGCCTCTTCCGCAGAAATGCTTGGCGTGTTCAGGGCGTTGGTGACAGCACCTGTCAGGAGGTAATCAGAAATCTGGTCAGCGACCTGAAGGGCAACGTTTTCCTGCGCTTCTGTTGTCGCCGCACCGAGGTGAGGCGTCGCAACAAAGTTCGGTGCACCGAACAGGATGTTGTCTTTCGCTGGCTCTTCAACGAACACGTCAAACGCTGCCGCTGAGATGTGACCGGAATCGAGGCCGGCACGAACGGCTGCTTCATCAACAAGACCGCCACGGGCACAGTTGATGATGATGACACCCTTTTTCGTTTTCTGGAGCGCATCAGCAGACAGGATGTTGCGTGTCGCGTCTGTCAGCGGTGTGTGCAGGGAAATAGCATCCGCCTGAGCGAGAAGTGTCTCAAGATCGACTTTCTTCACGCCAAGGTCAGTCGCGCGCTCTTCAGTGAGGAATGGGTCAAACGCGATGACTTTCATTTTTAGGCCGATTGCGCGCTCTGCAACGATAGAGCCGATATTGCCGCAACCGATGACGCCGAGTGTTTTGAAAGAGAGCTCGGTGCCCATAAAGTCTTTCTTCGGCCATTCGCCAGCTTGTGTACGTGCGTCAGCTGCCGGGATCTGGCGAGCCGCAGCGAACAGCATGGCAATTGCGTGCTCGGCTGTGGTGATCGTGTTGCCGAATGGCGTGTTCATGACGATCACGCCTTTAGCCGTTGCCGCTTTTACGTCGATATTGTCGACGCCGATACCTGCGCGGCCAATGACTTTCAGGTTAGTCGCTGCAGCGATGACGTCTGCGTCCGGTTTACAAGCTGAACGGACCGCAAGGCCGTCATACTGAGGAATTATCTCGATCAGCTCTTCTTTCGTGAGGCCGGGTTTAACGTCGACTTCAAGACCGCGATTGCGGAAGATTTCGGCTGCTGCCGGGCTGAGTTTGTCTGCAATAAGAACCTTAGGCATGGTTTTATCCTGTTGTTGGTGCTCGACAGCTGTTCGTCACTTGCGTTCCGGCTGTCTGCGCTCAGCCCGGTCGGGCTGTGTGGTGCTCATCACGAGCAACGCGAAGGCGCAGACCGACCGAGTGAAACGAGGAACCAGGTCGAGCAAATTAATAACTACTCTTCGGGTGATTTCTTCGAGTGGCTTCCGGTGCCATCTCCGGCGCTCTGCCATTCACGGGCCCGGTTGATGGCCATTTTGGCGTCCACCTCGTCTGAGAGGTCTTTGCCAAGAACAGCCATGAGCCGGTGGAGGAGGATGGTGACGTCGGCAGCTTCTTTGCCCGCTTCGGTCACATCTCCTGCGATGAGGGCTTGTTTCAGTTCGGTGAGTTCCAGTTCTGCCCGCTCTACGAGTTTTACCGGATCGCTCACCTTGCCGAATGTCCCATCGCCCCAGGCACAGATGCTGGAGGAGGTCTCCGTCATCTCTTAAGCGTTGATGGTTTCTTCAAACGCCCATGTGAGCCACGGTGTGAGGGCCTTCACGTCGGAAGGTTCAACCGTTGCGCCACACCAGATGCGAAGGCCCGGAGGCGCTGCGCGATAGCCGTTTGCGTCGAAAGCCACGCCTTCTTTTTCCAGAAGACCGGTCATCTTCTTCATGAAGGCAGCCTGATCATCAGCAGACAGCGCCGCAAAACGGTCGTCTGTGATTTTCAGCGTCACGCCTGTGTTGGAGCGTGTGGCCTTGTCCTGACAGAGGAAGTCGATCCAGTCATTCTCTGCAACGAAGTCCTCAAGGATTGAGAGGCTCTCGTCAGAGCGTGCTTTCAGAGCTTTCCAGCCGCCGAGTTCCAGAGCCCATTTGAGAGACTGGATATAGTCTTCAACGCAGAGCATGGACGGCGTGTTGATGGTCGCGCCTTCGAAAATGCCGAGGTCGACTTTGCCTTTTTTCGTCATGCGGAAGATTTTCGGCAGAGGACGGTTTGGCGTGTAGCGCTCAAGGCGTGCAACAGCCGCAGGTGACAGCACAAGCATGCCGTGTGCCGCTTCGCCGCCAAGAATTTTCTGCCAGCTGAATGTCGTCACATCGACCTTTTCCCAGTCAATGTCCTGCGCGAATGCAGCAGACGTCGCATCGTTGATGACGACGCGCTCAGGGTTTTTGACGATCCAGTCAGCGTTAGGAACTTTGGTGCCGGATGTTGTGCCGTTCCATGTGAAGATGATGTCGGCGTCATCGCGGGCTTTAGAGAAGTCAGGCAGTGTGCCGTATTCTTTTGCCACATGCGCAGTCGCGTCGACGTCTTTAAGCTGGTCGAGAGTGTCTTTGACCCAGTCTTCGCCGAAGCTTTCCCATGCAAACACGTCCACAGGGCGCTCGCCCAGCATGGACCACATAGCCATTTCGACAGCGCCGGTGTCGGACGCAGGTACGATGCCGATGAGATAGTCATCAGGCACGCCAAGCGCTTCGCGCGTCAGATCAATCGCTTCTTTAAGCTTGGCCTTGCCAATCTTGGAGCGGTGAGAGCGGCCAAGCGCTGCGTCTTCGAGTTGTGAGAGAGAAAAGCCCGGGCGTTTCGCCGTAGGACCTGAAGAAAAATACGGGCACGCCGGGCGCACCGCTGGTTTAGCGACTGTCGTCATCTGTTTGTACTCCTATCCTTACAGATAGGCTGGGCATCGTTGGGGATGCCTGGCCCGCAGCCCGTATCTCATACCTGCGTTAACAATGCACGCGGTTTTTCATGACAATTTCGTCGCATCGCTGTGAGGCCGAATTTCATAATCCTGCCTCGCTTTTGAGGCATTTGCCGGTAAATAGGGTCAGCAGACTTTTCGCGTGGCGGAGTATCGACTAGCTTTGCCGTGAACAGCGGCGCTGCGAATCATTTCAGGAACCGGGACACTATGAGCAACAGCGATTTGGATCGACTTGAAGCCTTTGCGCGGCGCACATCTCCGCCGAAGCCGGAAAACGCCGAAGTCAGGGTTCCGGCCATCAATCAGCGCACACTCTTTTGGGCTGGCGGCTTTGTTGCTGTTGCTGTGCTTTATCTGATCATCGTGAAAGTGATGGCAGGCACAACATTCGTTGGTGACCTTCTCTTTATGGGCGGGATGGGCCTGACGGCGTGCGCGCTCATATACTGCCTTTCCGCGCTGGGCGCTTATCTTTACCGCCAGCAGAAAGAGGGCAGCAGCAAACCCGCAGGTGCGTGGGTCGCTGCTCTGGTGCGTGAGCGTCAGTTCGATGCTGCGAGCGATGAGGCTGGTGACTTTGTGTTTCTCGAACTGGTGGACGGTCGCCGCGTGCGACTCGAGCCGAAGAGCGAGACAGCCAGAGCGACAAAGGCCGGCGATATCGGCTGGGCTGAGTATCGCGGCGAAACCCTGTTTGATTTTGCGCCGGAGTAAGCTCTGTTGACGCGAACACGGGTCAAAATCTGCTGCATATCTTCGGCTGACGAAGCGCAGCTCGCCGTGAAGGCTGGCGCGGACGCGATCGGTCTCGTTGGCAAAATGCCGTCTGGCCCCGGCCAGCTGACGGATACGAAAATCCGTGACATTGCCCGCGATGTGCCACCGGGTGTCAGCTGTTTCATGCTCACGTCTGAGACGACCGCAACCGGCGTTGCAGAGCACCTTCTGCGCACGGGTGTATCTACGGTCCAGCTCGTCCAGCATATGACGCTTGCCGAAACGATGAGCCTTGATCGGGTTCTGCTTTCGACGCGCCGCGTACAGGTCATCCATGTGGAAGACGAAGGCGCACTGGATCTCGTTGCGAAATACGAGCCGCATGTGCATGCGTTTCTTCTCGATTCTGGTCGGCCAAACGCCGACACGCCGGAGTTGGGCGGAACCGGGCGCACGCATGACTGGGCGCTCTCGCGTAAGATTGTTGAAGCAAGCTCCAAACCTGTCTTTCTCGCAGGTGGCCTCAACGCTGAAAATGTCGGCGAGGCGATCGCGAAGGTCCGTCCTTATGGCGTGGATATCTGCTCTGGCGTTCGCACGGGTGGGCATCTCGACCCTGAAAAGCTTGAGCGGTTCATGACGGCGATCCGTCATGCTGACCGGCACAGATGAGCACGCCCGGGCATCGCAATTCTCTAGACTGGACTTTGTTTGCCGTTCTGACGGTCCTCTGGGCGCTGGCTTATCCGGGTAACCGGCTTGCGGTGAATATGAGCGATCCGGCGCATGGTTTTCCGCCGCAGCTGGTCACGGCAGCGCGCCTTTGTATTGGTGCAGCCATTCTGATGGGCATCGCCATCTGGAAGAAGGAGCGTTTCCCTCCGCTGACGGACTGGCGACGCTGGGGTACGCTATTTGTGCTTGGTTTTATTGGGATGACGGCGCCGTTTCTGGCGATCACTTTTGCCCAGCGAACTGTAGATTCCAGCCTTGCCGCGCTTTATGTAGCTGCCGCGCCTCTGTTTGTGGCGGGCCTTGCGCATTTCTTCTTTGCAGCCGAACGCCTGACGCGGGGCGTCGTGCTGGGCTTGATTGTCGGCTTTAGCGGCGTCGCGCTATTGTTCGGGCCGGACGCGATTTCGTCCTTCGGCTCTGCGAGTGTGGGCGCGCAAGCCTTATGCCTGATGGCGACCATGTTCTACGCCATCACCACGATCACAGCGCGTGCTGCGCCGCCTATGTCACCCATTATGATGTCTGCAGCTTTTGTGACGCTGGCGGCTTTATTGAGCCTGCCGACGTTGGCGGGCGTGGATTTCGCTGAGCTTGATCCTGCTCCATCCGCATATGCGGGGATTGCGATTTTAGCGCTCGCTCCAACGGCGGCCGCCTCATTTCTCTATATGCGGCTGGTCGCCCGTACGAGCGCGACGTTTATCTCTCTGACTGGCTACACCATTCCTGTTGTCACGGCTTTGATCGCGTTTTTCATGTTTGGAGAAATGCAGTCCTTCCGCAGTGTTGCGGCCTATGCGCTTATCCTGTTCGGCGTCTGGCTGTCCCAGAAGGGCGCAAAAAAAGACCCGGGCATTTAGGCCCGGGTCAGTTGCGAAAATAAACTTCGAGCGAAGCTTACTGGTTGATCGTGATCGTTGCAGGGCCCATTGCGCCCTCGACAGTGAAACTGTCGCCAGGGCCTTTGCCTTCTGGGTATTCAGTGCAGTTCTCGCCCGGTTGCATGGACGATTCAGTGCAGAGGGATGTGCCCTCAACGCGCCATGTGCCTGGGATTTCAGAGCCCATAGCAACGGCGGAATACGTGCCATCTTCATGGTAGTCCACCGGAATATCAAAGCCCTGAACCGACAGAACGACGCCGTTGGAAATCACGTAATCGAGCGTTGTTTCGGCCATAGCTGGCGCAGCAAGACCTGCGGCGAGCGCAGATGAAATGAGAACTTTCCTGAGCATATGTTTCCTCCGCTATATGCTGTATAGCGTAGGCATAGCAGTAAACATGTTCACTTTAAAGATGAAAATAGCGGGCTATCAACAAATTGTTATTCGATAAGAAAAACTAAATATCCGCGCGGTCGAGCAGGCGTTTGAACGCGGCCCAGAACTGGTCGCGAATATCATCTGTTTCCATCAGGATTTCATGACGGGCATTCGGCAGATAAATGCGCTCGACATTCGTCAGGTGACGCGAAATGCGATGGTGACTGTCATTATCCACCAGCTCTTCTTCGCCTGCGGTAGCGATGAGCACAGGGCAGTTCACATGCGCCAGCGCTGTCGGCTTGGCAAAGGCGTCAATCACATCGAGAGAAGCGCCAAGCCAGCTCCATGTGATCGGGCCGAGCTCAAGATCAGGGCTGGCTTCAATGAGCGCTTCCTGAATATCCCAGCGGCCGCGATCATGGGTAACAATGTTCTCTTCGAATGCGCCGCGCGGGCCCGGCTTCATGGCGAACTTGTTGCCCTGACCAAGCGTCTTCATCGACCAGGCGAGATATTTCATGCCCATGAATCGGCTCTTCAGACCCCACATGGGTGCGGAGAAAGCGGCTGCGTCGACTTCGATGAGCTTTTTGGTGATCGCCGCAAGCGCGATAGCGCCGCCCATGGAGTGAGCTAGCGACACAAGCGGGCGGGGCAGTTCGTCCTGCATCTCATCCAGCGCTTTTTTTAGCGCATTCATGAATGTAGAGAAGCGGTCGATATGGCCTTTTCGGGCATCCGGCAGAAGCCGTGACGACAGGCCCTGACCCGGCCAGTCCAGAATGAGGATGGCAAACCCCATCTCCTGAAGTTCGCGCGCCGTTTCGAAATATTTTTCGATGAATTCGGTGCGCCCGGGGCAGACGATAACTGTGCCCCGTGGCGTAGAAGGATTGAGCGCAGGCGCAACGCACATGCGAAGCCGACGCCCCTCGGCACCATCGAGCCAGCGGACGCGCGCGCCTTCAGGCGGCGGGTTGCCTTCAATCTCGACGAAGCCGGAAGAGCTCATAAGGCCCTGTTACTTCAGCTGTGAGAACAGGCTCTGAAGCTGCATAGCGACAGACATATCGCCCATAACTTTGAGCTTGCCCTGCATGAAGGCCATAGTTGGATCAAGATTGCCTGCGAGAAGCTTCTGGAAGTCATCCCAGTCAACTTTGACAGTGGCATCAGCGTCGCCGTCTTCATTGGTCGCGACATTTTCTTTGCCGTTCAGAAGCAGTTTGCCCATATCGCCGAAATCGAATTTGACGATTTTGTCGAAAGCACCGCTTTGAAGCGCTTCGTTTGCTTTAGCCGTAAGTGCAGCCAGATCCATATGAGTCTCCCTCAAGGTTTCTTGTTTTGTATGGCCCCCGCTTCGCCAGATGGCAAGGCAGCTGACCAAAATGTCAGCAGGGCTCGTCGTCGCATATGGGGAAGGTTTCAGCTCGCGCCATAAAATTCTGAGAGTACACCTGCAAGCCATAGCGGGCGTTCCAGTGGTACCATGTGTCCGCAATCCGGCGCGATGGCGCTTTTGGCGTTGGGAATTTCACTGGTCATGATGGCAAGTTGAAGCTCGGTCAGGAACGGATCGGTATCGCCAGCGATCATCAGCGTGGGGCAGGTGATGCGGTTAAGCTGGCCGGAAAGATCGATCCGTTCTGTCGTCTCTGACAGCTGGGTGATGAGCGTTTCCACGCCGAGGTCATGGTCCATGTCGCGCATGATCTGCTTGATGGCATTGCCGGAGCCGTGGTCAGGGTGCAGCATCTGGTTCAGGCGCGCGTCCACAATGCCCTTATAGATATGCGTTTTGAGGTATTCGAGCGCCGATTGGCGCTGCTTTTTCTCCTCATCATGCAGGCCGAAGGCTGACGAACAGATCGTGACGAGCGAGGCGACCTTGTCCGGGTGACCGATGGCAAATTCCATCGCCAGATATCCGCCCATAGAGAACGCCACGAGATGCAGCGGGCCTTCCGCATCAGCAGCACTGTGAAAATGCTGGCGAAACGCGGCGGCAGAGCGTGCTGTGTGGATTGGTAAGTAGTTGCAGGTGAGCTTGCCCTGAAGCTGTGCCCAGACGGGATGCCACACACGCTCATCGCACATGGTTCCTGGAACGAAGGTGATAGGTCTGGTCATGGCAATGTCCGGTTGACGTAAGGGGCAGGCTATACCGTGAGGCATTCCCTGATTAGGACTTGAGACAAACAATATAAGCAAGTCAGTCAGGGGAAATCGGATGAGCTGGAAGCCGCACATCGAAGAATTACGTCAGCGCGAGCGTCTCGCCGAGAAGATGGGCGGCGAAGAGCCGGTCTCTCGTCAGCGTGGTCGTGGCAAGCTGACGGTACGCGAGCGTGTGGCGTTTCTGGCTGATCCGGGCAGCTTTCAGGAAATCGGCAAAATTGCCGGCCGCGCCGAGTATGATGAGAACCACCAGCTGAAAGAGTTTCTTCCCGCCAATATGGTCGTGGGCCGGGGTAAGGTTGGCGGTAAGCCGGTCGTCATTCTGGGCGATGACTTCACCGTGCGCGGCGGCGCCGCGGATGCCTCCATTCGTGGAAAGATGCTGATCGCCGAGAAAATGGCCGGTGAATATCGCATGCCGCTCATCCGTCTGGTGGACGGCACGGGCGGTGGTGGCTCCATCAAAATGCTGGATAAGGACCCGCGAACCTACATTCCGGAGACGCCGGGCTGGGAATACGCGGTCGAGAATCTGGCGGAGATTCCGGTTGTGTCTCTGGCGCTTGGCCCGTGTGCAGGCCTCGGGGCAGGGCGCGTAGGTGCGAGCCATTATTCCGTCATGGTGAAAGAGCTGTCTCAGGTCTTCGTGGCTGGGCCGCCTGTCGCGCGCGCCATTGGTGAGGACGTGACCAAGGAAGAGCTTGGCGGCTGGAATATTCAGGCTAAGAACGGCACGGTGGACGAGGCCGTAGAGACCGAAGCGGAAGCCTTTGAAAAGACGCGCCAGTTCCTCTCTTATCTGCCAATGTCCGTTCATGAACGCCCTGCGCGGACCTCGCCGACGGATGACCCGAACCGCCGTGAAGGAAGCCTGATTGATATCGTCCCGACGGACGGCAAAACCCCTTATATGCCGCGTAAAATCATCAATGTGACGGTCGATCAGGGAAGCTTCTTCGAGATTGGCCGCTATTGGGGCAAAGGCATAGTCACCGGCTTTGCTCGGATTGACGGTTTCCCTGTCGGCATTCTCGCAGGCGACCCGTTCTTCCTCGATGGCGCATGGACGCCGGACACGTGCGATAAGGTCACCCGTCATGTCGACCTCTGTGACACCTTCCACCTGCCGATCATTCACTTCGTCGACTGTGCAGGCTTTGCGGTTGGTGTGAAGCAGGAAACCAACGGCGTCACGCGCAAAGGTGTGCGCGCCATGTCTGCCATGTATCAGGCAAAAGTGCCTGTGTGTGCCGTGGTTATCCGCAAAGCATTCGGCCTTGCTGGCTCCGCCATGATGAACCCGACGCGGACCAAATGGCGTTATGCCTGGCCATCTGGTGATTGGGGCTCTCTGCCTATGGCGGGCGGTATTGAGGCGGCTTACCGCAAAGAATTGTCAGAAGCTGAAGACAAGGATGCGTTCCTGGAAGAGCTTTACGCCAAGTTCGAGGCGATGCGCTCGCCATTCCGGACTGCTGAAGCCTTCCTCGCCGAAGACATTATCGACCCGCGCGATACGCGCCCTCTGCTTGTCGATTTCGTCCACCACGCAGACCGTATGATCGAGCCGGGCTACAAGCCGAAAGGGTATCGGCCTTAACGCAGCTGTGCCCTCCCTTGAGCCTCGGGTAAATCGAATTAATGTCAGGCCAAGGGAGAACGCCTTTGGATATTCTGATCTGCTACAAATCCCAGCGCAGGCCTGCCGCACGTCATCTGGCAAGTGTGCTGGCGGGCTATGGCTATGATGTCGCTTTTGATTATCAGGACATACCTGCAGACGGCTTTAACCGGCATTTGGAAGAGCGTATCGCAACGGCCAAAGCCGTGCCTGTTTTATGGTGCGGTCACTCTGTATCCAGCCAATGGGTGATCGAGCAGGCCCGTCTGGCGAAAGATGCAGGCCGGCTCGTGCCGGTACTGATGGAGAGTGCAGAGCTTCCGCTGGGTTTTGCCGGGCTGAACACGCACGATCTGTCAGACTGGGACGGCTCCGGGCGTAGCGCATTGCTCGACGGATTCATTGAGGAACTGGCACGTCTTACGGGCAAGCGTCCGCAAATGGATTATGACAAGCTGAAAGCCTATGAGGACACCTGGCGCGATTTCGGCGCGCTGAGTTTTAGCCAGTTTTCCCATAGTGCTGCAGCGCCGGGTGACACGCCAATTGAGACAGCGGGTGCTGCTTCCGGAAAATCCGAGAACACGCCGCCAAAAGATGAGAACGACGTCTTCAAAGTCTTCGACGAAATGTTCGGTGCTGGAAGTAAGGGTGGCGGTGCGGCCGCCGCAGAATCCGCTGATATTCATACAGTCGCGGAGATCACGCTCGAAGAGGCATTCTCCGGCGTAGAGAAAGACCTCGAGGTTTCGCGAACACGACTTTGTTCTGCGTGTTCCGGACACGGTATTCTGGGTGCCGGGCCGGATTGTTCAGCGTGCAGCGGGACTGGTAAAGTGACTGCCAAACAGGGCATGTTCCAGTTGCAGAAGACATGCACGAATTGTCAGGGGTCGGGCAAAACCGTCGTGAACAAATGCGCCACGTGTTCGGGCATTGGCACCTCTGCTCCAGAGATACGTCACTTGCGCGTGAAAATTCCTGCGGGGGCGATCACCGGAACCCGTATCCGGCTTGCCGGTGAGGGCGGTGCGATACCGGCACGCTTGCCGGAAAACGGAAGCATCGTGTCTGCGCAGACGGGCGATCTTTATATTCAGGTCCAGCTGAGATCACACCCATATTTCGAAACCCGCGGCGCTGACGTCTATTGCAACGCCATTGCGAAGCCGTCCGTTCTGAAAAAGGGCGGCAAGCTGATGGTGCACGACGTTTCCGGCGCTAAGATCAAGCTGAACATTCCCAAGGGCGTGGAAGAAGGAAAATCAATGCGTCTTGAGGGACGAGGCATGCCGCATCTGAAGGGCGGCGGTCGCGGTGACCTCTATGTGCGCCTGATAACGCAGTCATAAAAAAAGCCCGGCGCGAAGCCGGGCTTTCTGTTTGAAGGTAGCCGTGAGGCCTATTCTTCTGTTTCTTCTTCTGCCGCCGCTGCTTCAGCTGCTGCGATGTCCTCGGCAGTCGGTTTGCGGAAACGAAGCGTCATGCGGTCGCTTTCGCCAATCGCTTCAAAGACAGACGCATCATAGTTTTCGATCTCTTCGCGGTCCGCACCGGTAGAGCGAAGGTTCGGTGGCAGGTTCCACACACCGCCCGGATGGTCTTTGGTGTCGAGCGGGTTGGCGTTGATCTCTGAGGCTTCTTCGAAAATGAAGCCTGCATCTTCAGCGAGCTGACGGGCATAGTCTTCATGGACATAGCCTGACGGTGCGCCAGGTGCCTGCGTGTCAGCGCTGTTCAGACGGTGCTCGACGACGCCAAGCGTGCCGCCCGGGCAGAGTGCGTCATACATGTCTGAGAACATTTTGTCGGCATACTGACCGGACATCCAGTTGTGGATGTTGCGGAATGTGAGAACCACATCAGCACATTCGCCGTCTGCCATAAGCGGGCCTGTATCCCGGCTGATCGCAACAAACTCGACATCACCGAAGGTTTCGGCATCCGCCATGAAGCGACCCGAGAAATTGTCATAAGCGCGTTGTGCGTAATCGCTGGCTGCCGGATCAGGACCCGCAGCGATATACGTGCCTTCGCCCTTCAGGAATGGCGCAATCACTTCGGTGTACCAGCCGCCGCCCGGCCAGATTTCAATCACCGTGTCGGACGGTTCAACGCCGAAGAATTCCAGTGTCTCGACCGGATTACGGAACTCGTTACGCGCGATATTGCTCTCCGAGCGCCATGCGCCATTCGCAGTCTGTTCCAGTGTCATGCTGGCAGACGTCGCTTCACTCTCCGCTGCCGGAGCCGGTGCTTCGGCTGCAGGCGGTGTCGCTGCCTGTTCGGTATCAGGTGTTTCCCCACCACATGCAGCGGTAAAAAGTGCCAGTGACAGAATGCTTGTTCCAAGCAGTACAGACTTCATTTTATTCCTCCTAAGGTGGTGCAAATCACAAACCCTTGCGCGGGGAAAATGGCATCCCATATCACTATTGTCGAGGCGCCGAAGTCGGGTCTTGACCTCGGATGCGCCGGTTTCGGGCATTCGGTGAAAACTGAAAGCAGGGGCACCTGCAAACTTGTTGCTTATGAAAGGACAGTCTTATGCAAACGATTGATCTCACCCCGATTTACCGTTCCATGGTCGGTTTTGACCGCGTAGCTAACATGCTCGACGCAGCGTCCCGCCTGGACAATTCTCAGGGTTACCCTCCTTACAATATCGAAAAGACGGGCGATAATGCCTTCGTCATCGAGCTTGCTGTTGCCGGTTTCGCCGAGGAAAACCTCGAAATCGAAACCAAGGAAGGCCTGCTCACCGTGTCTGGCAAAACCCAGGCAACTGAAGACGGTGAGAAGCGCGAATTCCTGCATCGCGGCATTGCCGAGCGCAGCTTTATCCGCCGCTTCCAGCTGGCTGATCACGTTGTCGTGAAAGGCGCTGAACTGCAGAATGGTATGCTCCGCGTAGAGCTGGAACGCCAGCTGCCGGAAGCGATGAAGCCGCGCAAGATCGCGATTGGTGGCACAAGCCCGAAAGTGATCGAAGGCGGTAAAAACGTCGCGTAATACCGCTTAGACGACGAACCTCTTCCCCAGAGTAAGAAACGGCGCATCGTTGGATGCGCCGTTTTTCTTTTATTGGTCTTTTGTTTCGGAAGGCTCATCTTCAGTAGAGCTTTCAGCGTCCGCCACTGGTTCTTCAGCGGGTGCCGGTTCTGCGTCTGGCGCATCCGGAACGACGGCAGGTGTCTCTTCCGTTGCTGGCGCTTCGGCCTCAGCTTCTTTTTCCGCTGACGGAGCATCTTCAGAAGCAGCTTCTTCTGCAGACGCTGTCTCTTCTGTCGCTTCAGGCGTTTCAGAAGACTTTGATCCACCACGGCGACGACGACGGCGCTTAGGCTTTTGCGGCGCGTCTTCGGACTGGGTGTCTTCAGCAGGCTCTTCCTGCTTTTCAGGTGCAGGCTCGCCCAGCGGCAGGATGTCTGTGAGGCCAGCGTCTTTCAGGAAGGCTTCCAGCTCAGGGGTTGCTGGTGTCTCTGCGAAAATAGCTTTCAGTGCCGCGTAAGACGTCGCGGTGTGTCCCTGAATGCCTTGCTTGAATTCGCCGATATCCATGCCGACCGTTACGGTCTTGCGTTTCTTCGCGATTGCTTCGGCATTTGCCTCAGCCCATGCGATGAGCGTTGGAACCACTTCGTCACGGATCAGTGGAAGAAGCGTGTCGCCAACGGCGGACAGGTCTTCAAACACCGCGCCCTGACGCGGGTCTTCCATGAACTCGCACCATGCCGTGACGAACGGCGCGCTGTCACGGATCATCGCGCCGGATGTGTCATCCTTCATGAGCTGGATGAGCTGACCGGCAATCGCGAAGTCTGCGAGGCTTGGATGGCCGCCAAACAGGAAGAGATGCTTTTCCAGATGCGCGTTGAGCAGTTTCAGGAAGCGCGCGAATGAGGCTTCGATGACCGGCGTGGTCTTCTTGGTTGAGCCGATCAGCTTCAGGCGACCTGACATGCTTTTCGCGATAGATTTTTCGATGTCGGCGCGGTTTTCGACTTCATAACCTTCGAAGACAGCATCAGCCTGACGGGTCGCCGCGGCTTTTGCAGCTTTCGCCGTGCCCCAGCGATAGTGGAACATGGCTTTGTTTAGCCATTCGTCCGCATATTCTTCAAGCAGGAGTGCAAGCACGCGGCAGGCCGGATCATTCGGGCGCGCAGATGGCTTGTAGACCTTACCTTCGAGGCAGGAGAGGATCAGGCTGGAGTCGTGTGCGACGCCGCCTTTTGGAGAGACGAGCATAGGCAGCGCCTGGCTTTTCGCCAGCGACTGGAATTCCTCTTCTGTCCCAAATCCTTTCGCTATCCATTCGAATGGAAGCTTCTTGTATCGCAGATAGCTGCGAACTTTTGTGGAGTAGGGTGAGGTTTCTGATCCGAAAAGGCGGTATTTGGCGCCCATAGTGTGCTCTCCGTCTGGAAGCGGAAGGCTTACGCGGGGTTCGTGTTTGGTTCAAGCGCCAATGTGCCCAAAAGGACGCTATGTGGCCGCTTGGCCACAAGCGCACCTAGCTGTGTGAGGCAAAGAAGGCCTCATAAAGCGGTTCTGCATCGTCGCGCTTGAGGCCAACCATCACGTCGATCCCCGCGTCGCGTAGAACGCCAAAGCCGCCAGCACCTTTGGGGTGAATGTCTGAAATAGCGCAGACGACGCGGCTGATGCCAGCGTCGATGAGGCGGCGTGAACAGGCGTCTTCGCCGGTGGAGCGTTCGCGGCAAGGCTCCAGCGTGACATAGGCTGTGCCGCCCTTGGCGAGTGCGCCTGCATCATCCAGAGCAATTTGTTCGGCATGAGGGCGTCCACCCTCAGCGGTGACGCCAGCGCCGACGATGCGGCCCATCGCGTCTGTAATCACACAGCCAACCGACGGATTATCGCCGGTCAGGCCATGATTGAGGCGGGCGAGTTCAAGCGCCCTGCCCATCATACGTTTGTCTTTACGACGGCTCATGCCGGGATTGGCGGCAGGTCTTTTGCACGGTCTGCGTCGAGATAGCGTGCAGAAACCGGCGTCAGGTCGAAGTCCAGCTCGATGAGGAGCGGGTTACCTGTCGGGATTTCAACGCCGATAATGTCGTCTTCGCTGACCTTGAAGATGTGTTTCACAATTGCGCGCAGAGAGTTGCCGTGCGCGGAGATGATTGTGTGCGTGCCGTCGGTCAGCTTTGGTGCGATCGTTTTCTCCCAGTAAGGCAGAACGCGGTCGAGCGTGAGCTTCAGGCTTTCAGTTTCAGGAACCTCAATGCCTTTATAGCGCGGGTCTTTAGACAGATCGAACTCGGAACCGGCTTCAAGCGGTGGCGGCGGCACGTCATAAGAACGACGCCAGATTTTGACCTGCTCGTCGCCGTGCTTCTCAGCTGTCTCGGCTTTATCGAGACCTGTCAGGCCGCCATAGTGGCGCTCGTTCAGGCGATAGTCTTTTGTGACTGGCAGCCAGCAACGGTCCATAGACTGGAGCGCAAGCCACAGCGTGCGGATCGCACGGGTCTGGACGCTGGTGTAGCACTGACGGAAATCAACGCCTGCTTCCAGCAGCAGTTCGCCAGCGCGCTTTGCTTCGGCTTCACCTTTTTCAGTGAGCGCAACATCCCACCAGCCGGTGAAACGGTTCTGAAGATTCCACTCACTCTGTCCGTGACGCATCAATGCCAGTACAGCCATTTGTCCCTCGCTTTAAAAACTTGCGACTGCCCATAACGCCTGATGGCGGCATGGTCGAGCCTTCAGAGCAAGGAAAATCGAGGTATTGCGCGGTTAGCTGAAGAGAGAGTCGATATCGCTCTGTGAAATGCCATGATCATGGTCAGGTTCGTCGTCTGGCGTGCCTGGGGCATTACCAATGATGATGCCATTGATCTGGCCGATATGATCGAACAGGGTTTTGCCGATCTCGGTGGCCGTGTCGAAGTCGCTTTTCATAACGGCTTGCTGGATCTCGATGATCTTTGCATCGAGCGAGCGGCAGGCTTTTTCAAAGCGGCTGATAATGCCTGAATCCGCCTGACAATAAGCCTCGATCGCGAGCTCTTTATCGCGGAAGCCTGAATGGCGGAAATGGTCGACATAATTCTCGGGTTTCCAGCTCAGAACTTCTTCAGAGATTTCGTCGTCTGAGCCGAGGAAATCGACGAGCATCGCGACTTCGTTGTAATGGTTGAGAAAATCAGTCGCAAGAAGGGTGTCCGGGCTAATGTTAGCCGCGCGCAGCGTTTCGACATTGAGGTCGTGCGTCTTTCCCATATCCATCAGGCACTATCGGCACAAAAACGTTCAAACGCGCTTAACAAAATAGATTCTATGCGATTGAGTCTTGCATATAATGCCCCGAAGCGGGAAAACGCAGTTAAGGTTCAGGGGACGAACTATTGTATGAGTGATTTGTTTTTTTATCCGGTCGCCCTGTTGGCAGCACTGGCAATTATTGCTGGCGCGGCATTGCCTGGCCGTGACCGACTGGCCTGCGGGTCAGTCAGTGGGGCGGGCACCAATTATCAGAACGTGGAAGTGGTGGGTGATGACCTGTGTCGCATGGTTGCGGCAGGCCAGTCTGACATTGACCGCGTTATGACCGGAGAAGAGATTTCATCACTGATCGTTACGGCTGGTGCGGGCATGTTAGGTGACCGCCCGGAACGCAATCCGCATTTTCGTCTCGCCGCTGACCTTGAGCAGCAGTTTGCCGGACGCCGTGTCCGCGTAACTGTCGAGGCGAAGCCGACACAGCCGCGAGGCGCGCTGGCTTTCGAGATGAATTACAGTGCGGGTCAGGAAGGCAATTCCGGCTGGCAGTTATTCAATCTGACGCCTGAGTATCGCCCTTATAGCTTCGTCTGGAATGTGCCTGCGCGTGAAGGCACGGAGCAGGCGATTGACTACCTGTCCATTCGCCCGATCGTGCCGGAAGGCACACGTGGCGTGGAAATCCGTTCCGTCCGTTTCGAGCGCCTGCCTGACTAATATCTGTCGCAGGGCCGATTGATCACTGAGGAGAAGTAAAGTGCTTCCGACCCCACGAGCTGACATTGCTCCAAATACTGCCGAGTTTGAAACCCAGCCGCTGGTAAAGCCGACAGGCTTCCGCGAGTATGATGCGCGCTGGTGGTTCGGCGTTCCCGGCCATGACAAGCCGTCCGAGCTGAACCTGCTTGGCGTTCAGGCGCTGGGGCAGGGTATGGGCACAGTCTTCCATGAGAAATGGGTCGCGCCAAAAGTCGTGGTCGGTCATGATTTTCGCCATTACTCCCAGTCTATCAAATACGCGCTGATGACGGGCCTGTCTCAGGCGGGCTGTCAGGTTCTGGATATCGGTCTGGCACTGTCTCCAATGACCTATTTTGCGCAATTTGCGCTGGATGCGGCCTGCTGCGCGATGGTCACCGCCAGCCACAATGAAAACGGCTGGTGCGGTGTGAAAATGGGCTATGACAAGCCGCTCACATTCGGCCCGGATGAAATGTCCCGCCTGAAAGAGATCGTTCTGAACGGCACGCCGGTGATGCGTTCTGGTGGTTCTATCTCTCGCGTAGAGAACATGAAGGACGTGTATCTGAAGGCCGTCACGAAAGATGTTCAGATCAAGCGTCCGCTGAAAGTCATCGCTGCATGCGGCAACGGCACAGCCGGTGCATTCGCGCCGGAAGCTCTGCGCGCTATGGGCGTTGAGGTCGTCGAGCTCGATTGCGATCTCGACTGGACCTTCCCGAAATACAACGCCAACCCTGAAGACGAGAAAATGCTTCACGCGATGTCGGATGCGCTCAAAGAGCACTATGCAGACCTCGCGCTCGGGTTTGACGGTGACGGCGACCGTTGCGGCGTTGTCGATAATAACGGCAATGAAATTTTCGCAGACAAGATCGGCCTGATGCTGGCGCGCGACCTGTCGCGTGAGAATCCTGGTGCGAAGTTTGTCGTCGATGTGAAATCTACCGGCCTCTACAAAACCGATCCGGTTCTGAAAGAGAATGGCTCTGAAGTTGATTATTACAAAACCGGCCACTCTTACATCAAGCGCCGTACAACCGATCTTGAGGCGCTGGCAGGCTTTGAAAAGTCCGGCCACTTCTTCTTCCGTCCGCCAATCGGCCTTGGCTATGATGATGGTCTGGTTGCGGCGGCGGCTGTTCTTCAGATGCTTGATCGCAATCCGGGCAAGACACTTTCCGAACTCCACGATGAGCTAGGTGAGGCTTATACCTCTATGACCATGTCTCCGCATTGCGGCGATGAGGTGAAGTATGGCGTGATCGACGAGATGGTTGAGGAATATAAAGGCCTTCTCGGCTCTGAAATTCTCGGCCGTAAGGTTGTTGACGTAAACACTGTAAACGGCGCCCGAGTGACACTGGAAGATGGCTCTTGGGTTCTGGTCCGCGCCTCTTCCAACAAGCCTGAACTGGTTGTTGTGGTGGAGAGCATGGTCTCCAAAGACGATATGAAGGCGCTGTTCCATGAGGAAGTGAAGCCACGCCTCGGCAAACACTCCGAAGTTGGCGCGTATAACCAGGAAGTCTGATGAGATTTGAGGTTTCAAACGCGGCGTTGCAGATCAGGCAGGGCGTCGCGTTTGCCTTGATAGCCTGCTCGTTGGCTGCTTGCGGTGATCCTGACGTTTCATACCGATGGGAGGCCCATTCCGTGCGTAACCATTTTCATCAAAATGAGGCGGCGTTTGTCGACCTCGGTGACGCACTTCTGGCTCAGCCTGAGGCGAGGCAGGTTCGATACTGCGAGCAGCTGGACTGCAGTGATCGCGAATGGGTCGAATACGATCCGGTAGTGGATGATTTCGTTCCACTACTTCGCCCCGAGGAGGATCAAAAATTCCAGGAACTGCTTGAAAATCTGGGGTTTGCCGTGCCGGAATACATGTTCATGGAAAATACCGGTGATGGGCGCTTTCTTATGCCGAATATGGGGCAGGCAGAATGGGAAACCCGTGATGGCAGTATCGAAACCGTCCGAAACGTTCGTCTGAGCTTTTCGTATGACCCTGAACGTCGCGATTACGTGCAAGCCTGTGAGGATGAAGCGATTACGTTCGAGGAAGAGAATTTTTACTGTATTGAGGATTTGGGCAATAATTGGGGCCTCGTTTTTGAGGGCTATGTTTATTCCCATGACACCAGCCAGCCTGTTATCATAGAGCGGCTAGGGGACTAAGCGTTGGTGTCACGCTTTGGGTTCATGCCTGTAACTGCGACACATCTCTGATTTTCCGCAGGTTTCATTTTGCGGTTCGGAAAATTGCGCTAGAACATGTTCAATTCCGATTATTGGGGACTCACATGAAACTGAAACTCGCTCTTCTGGCTGGCGCTGCTGCGCTGATGGCAAGCTCTGCAAATTCTGGCGTTGTTGAAGAAGTTCGCCTCGGCGTTCTGCAACACAATATCTGCGTTCTGGACTGTGATAACGCAGACAAGGAAGACGGCCCGGACATTTCCAGTGAGATCGTTTTCAAGTCCCCTGATTTCCTAAGCTGGGCGTTTGACCCACGTCCGTATCTTGGCGTGACAGCCAACACTGCGGGAAATACCAGCTTCTATGGCGGCGGCCTGCAATGGTCTTTCGGCATCACAGAGAACCTCTCATTCGAGCCAGGCCTCGGCTATTTCTTCCATGACGGCTATAACGAGAACCCGTTTATTCAGGGTACGCCTGAATCAACAGCCTTCGGTCAGGAACATGTGTTCATGGGCTCTGATGACCTCTTCCGCACATCACTCGCGCTGACATACGACTTCAACGACGATTGGGCGGCGCAGCTCATGTATGAGCACTACTCCCACGGCCAAATCCTCGGCAGTGGCCGAAATCAGGGCATGGATAATATCGGCATTCGTATCGCCTATACCTTCGACTAAATGGAATGACTTCAGATCGTCGATGTGACGATCTCTCACATTGCCGGTGCGCGGCGCGCGATTAGATTAGTGCTATGACCGAGCCCCGCACCTTTCGTATTCTGTATGACGGCGACTGTCCGTTCTGCCAGTCCTATGTGACCTTCGCGAACGTGCGCAAAGCGGTCGGCGAGGTGGAGCTGATCGATGCGCGCGAACGTCCAGACCTCATTCTCCATTATGAAGCGCTCGGATACCTGATTGACGAAGGTATGATCGTCGATGCGGGCGACGAGATTTACTACAAAGGCGATGCCGTCTGGGCGATCAACACGCTCGCCAGCTCGAACCCTGCGCTGAAGCTGATGGGGAATCGGCGCTTTGTAAAATGGAGCTATCCGTTCCTTCGCAGTATGCGAAACGGCGTGAACCGGCTGCGCGGTGTTCGCTCTATCAGGTCCGGCATCCCTGAAAGCTAACAAAAATCCGCATATAGACGAATCCACCCCTTGCTTTTCGACGCTAAACACTGTCCTTTCCCCGCGGTTCTAGCGGAGAGATACTCATGACCGGAGTCGTTGTTGTCGGTGCCCAATGGGGTGACGAAGGTAAAGGTAAAATCGTTGACTGGCTCAGCCACCGCGCTGACGTAATCGTACGATTTCAGGGCGGCCATAATGCCGGCCACACACTCGTCATCGATGGCAAGGTCTTCAAGCTGAATCTTCTGCCATCCGGCGTTGTTCGCGGCGGCAAGCTCTCCGTTATCGGCAATGGCGTGGTCGTTGACCCATGGCAGCTTCTCAATGAAGTCGCCAGCATGGAAGAGCAGGATGTCCATTTGGGCCCTGATGATCTGCTGCTGGCTGATAATGCCTGCCTTATCCTGCCATGGCACAAAGACATCGACGCGGCCCGCGAAGCGCAGGCTGGCGGCGCTCAAATCGGTACGACAAAACGCGGTATTGGCCCGGCTTATGAAGATAAAGTTGGCCGCCGCGCTATTCGCGTAGCTGACCTTGCTGACGAAGCAGCGCTCGACATGAAACTGGAGCGCCTCATCGCGCACCACGCGCCGCTGCGCAAAGGTCTCGACCTGCCACCACCTGACGCAGCAGAGCTCAAGCGCCAGCTTCTCGAAATTGCAGATGATGTTCTGAAATATGCAGGTCCGGCATGGCAGCGTCTGGACGCGGCCTTCAAACTCGGCCGCCGCATTCTTTTCGAAGGCGCACAAGGCGTGATGCTTGACGTAGATCACGGCACATATCCGTTCGTCACGTCCTCTAATGTTGTGTCCGGTCAGGCGGCTGCAGGTTCCGGCCTTGGCCCGCGTTCGGTAAACTACGTGCTCGGTCTGGCTAAGGCCTACACGACACGTGTCGGCTCCGGCCCGTTTCCTACAGAGCTGACTGACGAAGTCGGCGAGACGCTTGGCCGCGTGGGCCACGAATTTGGTGTGAATACGGGCCGCAAGCGCCGTTGCGGCTGGTTTGATGCCGTTATGGTTCGTCAGGCTTGCGCGGTATCCGGCGTGGATGGTCTGGCGATCACAAAGCTCGACGTTCTCGACGGCTTCGAAGAGATCAAAATCTGTGTAGCGTACAAGCTGGGCGATAAGGTTCTTGACCGACTGCCTGCGACGGCTGCGGAACAGGCTGCTGTAGAGCCGATTTATGAAACCATGAAGGGTTGGTCCGGCTCAACTCAGGGCGCGCGTGACTGGGACCAGCTTCCAGGTGAGGCTGTGAAATACATCCGTCGTCTCGAAGAGCTGGTCGGTACGCCTGCTGCACTTGTGTCTACATCACCTGAACGCGAAGACGTTATTCTGCGTCGTGACCCGTTCGGCCGCGTGATGTAAGCTGCCATAAGACGCGAGCAAGACCTTATGAGCCTGACCTATCCAATCGCTTCCAATGCCATGGATGCGCTTCTGAACCCTGTGGGAATGGAGCGTACGCTCACGGCTGCCAAAGCGACGGCAGGTCGGGCAGTCATCTTCGAAAATGAGTGGATCCGCCCGGGGCCGGAGCGCGTGGAGGAGCTGTCATCGGCTGTGCAGATGGCTGCGGCTCACGGCGCGGTTCAGGTGTATGAATCTGAAAAGGGCAAACCAGTTATTGCGCTGAAATACTGGCGCATTCTCACGGACGAGGAACTGGCGCCAAAGCCGGAACCGGAGCCTGAAAAACCGGAAGACGGTGATGCGAAGAAGAAAGATCACACGGATGATCTCTATTTCCGCAAAGGCCGCACAAAGCCACGTAAACGCGTGGTCGATCCGAACCAGATGGATCTGTTTGTGAAGCCGGAAGACGATGCTCAGGAATCAAAGGATGATGACGCCTGAGCTTCAGCCTTGATCAAGCGGCTTCCACGTCAGCCAGATAACGGTCGATCCGGCTTTTGATATTCATGCTCTGATGCGCAAGCTCTTCAGCCGTTGCGGTGACCTGAACAGACGCAGAAGCCGTTGTCTGCGCCGCTGATTCCAGCATGCCGAGTGACTCCGCGACATGGCTCGTGCCGCTCGCAGCCTCTGCTACGTTCTTGGAAATCTCACCTGTAGAGGCGACCTGTTGTTCGGTCGAAGACGCAACGATCGTCGTTATTTCGTTTACGTCGTCCACCACGGTGCTGATGTCAGTTACCGACTGAACGATAGCCGCTGTGGCCTGCTGGATTTCTTGAATCTGACGCGTGACAGATTGTGTCGCCTGTTCCGTCTGGTCTGCCAGAGCCTTTACCTCAAGCGCCACAACGTTGAAGCCTTTTCCGGCTTCACCGGCACGGACGGCCTCGATGGTTGCGTTAAGCGCTAGCAGCTTGGTCTGGGCGGTTACATCCGTGATGAGCTCAAGGATTTTGTCGATCGCCTGCGCGGACGCAGATAGGGTTTCCAGCTGCACGATTGTCGTGCCTGTGCGCTCGCGTGCTTGGGCGGCCACACTTGCGCCGCGCGACATTTGCTCCGATACGCTCGCGACGGCGGCATACATTTCCTCTGTAGCTGCTGCGACAGTCTGAACGTTAGACGCTGTCTGAACAGTGACAGATGACACGCTCTGTGTTTGCGCGCTAGTTTCTTCTGCTGTTGACGACATGGAGACGGCAGTTGCCTGCATCTCTTCGGCTGCGCCTGCAAGGCTGGTGATCGCTTCGGCGATTTCGACCTGGAATTTGTCGGTCAGTGCCTGCACGTCAGCAGCGCGTTCCAGCTTTTTGCGGCTGTCGAGTTCCTGCTGCTGGATGAGTTCCATGCGCTCGCGGGACGTGCGAATGAACTTCTGTAGGGCAGCGTTCAGTTCACCGATCTCGTCTTTGCGATCATCGGTATCGACGGTGTGATCAAGTTCTCCGGCTGCGACACGGGTCAGCCCCTGAACAACAGTCTGAAGTGGGCGCGCAATATATTTCCGGCTGACGAATACGGCTGTTGCCATGCCTAAAACGATGGATAAGACCCCGGCCGCCAGAATCAGAAACTCCGCAAGATGCGCCAGATGCTGCGCTTCTTCTGCCGTGTGGAGCGCTTCTTCCTGAGTATGAACAGCAAACTCTGCGATGAATTCTTCCAGACGGGCCATCTGCGGCACTGACGCATCTACTGCTGCCAGAAGGCGGGCCTGTGCCTCAGACATGTCGAATTCGGTGGCTTCTGCTAAGTGGAGATTGTTCTCGATTGTCGCTACATAAGTGTCATATGCGTGCTCGATTTCATCGATTGTCGCGAGGCTTTCAGGCGAAGCGTGCGCGCGTAAATCGGCGAGTAGTGCCACGAACTCTGTTTCGTCATGCACAATCTCTTCACGGATGCTTTCAAACGCATCTGGCATCGCGGCCAGGCGGAATTCATTCCGGTTCAGATCAAGCGCATCATGGTCGAGACGGGCGGCACGTTGAATATTTTCCGCCGCGATTTCGATACGCTTTGCAGCGCTTGAGGTCATCTCAAGGCTGAACCAGCTAATAGCAGATACAAGGGCCAGAGAAAAACCAAGCCCGGCGACAATCATCAATATCTTTGTTGATACTTTAGCGTTCTTAAAATGCATGTTCGCTCGCTTATATTATATTCTCCTGAAATAGAGGCGCGAGATAACAAAAGCCTTCCGATCAATTTTTAAATTCACCTAATCGGACAAACTATAATCAGGAGGCATTCCGATTATGGGCCTAATTGAAACATGTTTTGCGGGCTAATATGCGCACCCTGAAAGAGAATGTTTACAGAGATACACCCTGATCGTTAAAAATGCCTGTCTGTTCCGTTAACAATTTTCGGCAAGAAATTTGGAGATGATGCCGCGCGCCTGAATGAGTGACATCTGAGAGAATTCGCTTTATTTCAATCTTGTGTAGGTTTGCGTGAGGGGCGGCTTTGATTTCGTCGGTATTTTCAGTTCTACGCGGGGGTGTGCTCCCGAATGCTGCGGTTACGCCGCCTGTTACAACGGCCCCGTCAGATGTGCCGACCGAAAGCGAGCTTATGATGCGCGCCGAAGAAGTGACTCGCGATGCGTGGACCTGGCTACAGGAACACGTTCTGACGCCGGAAAACCTCATCGCTATTTCCGTTCAGTTGGGTGTGATCGTGGCTGCGCTATTGCTAGGCCGCATCTTTGCGCCGCGCGTTCGTAAGCTGATTGATCAGGGCATTTCGAAACTTCCCGAACAGGTGCGCGAGAAAGCCGAACAGATTGCACCGCTCATTCTGGACCATGGTCTAAGGCCGGCAATCTGGATTGCATTTCTCTGGATCGGGCAGACCGCGCTTCAGGGGTTGGGGCAGCCTTATCTGCTGGTTCGGATCGCTGCGAGCCTTGCAACGGCTTGGCTGGTCATCAAGCTGATCACCCAGTTCCTGCCAGAAGATATGCGCAAGCCGGTTATGTGGTTTGCCTGGGGGCTGGCCGTTCTGAACGCTATGGGCATTCTGGATGATGTTCTGATCTGGATCGACAAATTTGGCGTGCCGTTTGGTGATGGCGGCTTCATCAACCTGTCTTTCGTGTCGCGCGCCGTGTTTATGGCTGCGCTGTTCATTTTCGCGGCGCAATGGCTCTCCAAACGCCTGAAGGCCCGTGTTGAGACCTTACCAAAGGTTGAGCCGAGTATCCGCATTCTGATGTCGAACGCGATCCAGATTGGTCTGTTTATCGCGGCAGCGGTTCTTACTATGACAAGCATAGGCATCCCGCTTGGTGGTCTTGCTGTCTTTGGCGGCGCGCTGGGTGTGGGCCTCGGCTTTGGCATGCAGCAGATCGTGGCCAACTTCATTTCCGGTGTGATCCTGCTGTCAGACCGTTCCATCAAGCCGCACGATGTCATTGAGGTCGACGAGACGTACGGCGAAGTGAAATCGCTTGGCCTGCGCTATGCCTCTGTGATCACGCGCGACGGCAAAGAGCACCTCATTCCGAACGAACAGCTCGTCACCAACAAAGTGGTGAATTGGAGCTATTCAGACGACAAGGTGCGTGTGAAGCGCCGTTTCCTCGTGGAGTATGAAAGCGATCTTCGTCTTGCGGCACAGCTATGTATTGATGCCTGCGCCGACCAGCCGCGGGTTCTCAAAGACCCGGCGCCGAAATGCCTGTTGATGGAGTTCGGGGATGATGCGGTGGAGATGGAGGCGCGCTTTTGGATTCGTGATCCGCAGAACGGCATCAACAATATCGGCTCTGAAGTGATGTTCGCCATGTGGGACAAGTTCAAAGAGCACGGTATCGATCTGCCACTCGGTCAGGACGAAATCCGCATCACAGGCGATTCAGAACTCAAAGTCCGCATGGTGCGCGAAAAAGCGAAGAAAGACGAAGAGGTTTAGAGCGCCTCGACATTCCTTACATGGCCATCTGACCGGGCGAGGATCTTGTGGTTATCGCCGGGCCATGTGCGCAGATCGCATGTCATGCCAAGCGCGAGTGGGGGCGCTTGGCGGTTCCAGAGAAGCTCTGGTTCGTAGCGTAGCCATACCAGGGGCGCGTCATCCGTCGCACTGGCTCCTGCTGCCTCAATTAGGTCCGTCATGCGTTGGCGTGTTTCCAGCGGCGGATACTGGAAGAAGACCGAATGGAAGATAACGGTGACGGCGTCATCTGGCCGTGTGGTCAATTCCTGCTCCAGCCAGTCTGCAGCGTCGGCTTTTTCGACCATCGTGCCACGTGAGACAGCGATATCCGCCGCGGCATCAAAACGCGCAAGGCGTTCTGGCTGGTCTGGCCAGACATAGCTTTTCAGCCTGAGCCGTGTCGCTTCATCGGACAGGTCCAGAGGGTTCTGATCACAGGCTTTCCGGTCGCGAATGGAGATGGAGTTCGCAAACTCCGGGGCAGGGCCGTTCCAGTTCGTGGTGACTGTCATGGGCGAGGCCTGATCGCCCCACTGCCAACTGCCCGCATCATAATAGAAGGCATCGAAGTTCTGGTTGAGGCCCGCGCTCGCGCCAAGCTCAAGGAAATGGATGGGCTTTCCGAACTGCTTTGAGACCGCATTCAGGCCGATGAGAAGCATGAAGGCGCGGCGGGTTTCGTTCGTCTGTGGTGGTGATTGTATGAAGTCGGTCTCTCTGTCGGCGTTCGCGGCCAGATACGCCTCGACAACCGGCCAGACAGTCTCGAAATCCGGATAGGTGTCACCGGCAGGATAGACTGACTGCAGGTCTGGTGAGGCGCCGGACAGCACGGCGTGGTGAAGCGCACCCGCAAGACGCAAGCCGAGGGCATCTGCACGTGGATTGCCCGCCCAGTCACCAACCAGGGTTCTGATAACACCGCCCGTTTCGAGGCTGGTTCCGAACGCGCGTAAAAGCTCTGCTGTGAAGGGAGAGCCAAGCTCGGCGCACCATCCGGCTTGTTCCGTAAAGTGTTCGTTGAGAGTCGGCTGCGGCATAGGTCAGCAGTCTCCGGTGCGCGTGGCCGTTTCAGTGATGGTCGAATAGATGCGCGCAGAACCGGGGATGTTTAGCCGGGCGCGAGCCTCCACAGAATAGGCCTCTGCTGACTGGATGCTGATCTCGCCTTCTCCGCTGCGATACATAGAGCCGAGGCCGCAATTCATGGTGAAGCTTGCGCCGGTCTCTGTCCCGGTAACGCCTTCGGGTTCGCAGAATAGAGGCTCGCTAAAACGGGCAACCAGCGCAGTATAATTGGCTTCTGCAGTGTCGCCCGTGACGCATATTGTGCGTGTCTCGATGTCCGGATCGCCGCGGACAGCTGTTGCGCGTGTGTGTGCCCATTCGCCTTCGGTCAAGCTGATAGACTGCGCGGCTGCAGTTGAGCTGAAAACGAGGGCCAGCGCCCCCAGCAGACCTGTTCTCATTATTCCCGTCTCCCCTGTTATTATGAGAGTTTACTACACCAGAGCGGGAATGAGCGCCAGCTTCCAGCGTTTGGGCGAGAAGGGCACAAAAAAACCTCCGGAGCGTATCCGGAGGTTTTCGTGTTGTCAGATGAGTATGAGGCTTAGACGCGCTCGACACACATTGCGATGCCTTCGCCGCCGCCAATGCAGAGGGACGCAACGCCTTTAGTCTTGTTCTGCTGCTCAAGCGCAGAGATCAGCGTGACGAGAACGCGTGCACCGGATGCGCCGATCGGGTGACCGAGGGCGCAAGCGCCGCCATTCACGTTCAGCTTGTCGTGGCTGATGCCGAGCTCTTTCATTGCGATCATAGGAACAACCGCGAAGGCTTCGTTCACTTCCCAAAGCTCGACGTCGTCTTTTGACCAGCCAGCTTTTGTGAGTGCTTTTTCCATCGCTGGAACAGGCGCAGTCGTGAAGTATTCAGGCTCGTGAGAGTGAGATGCTGAAGAGACGATTTTTGCGATTGGCTTGAGGCCGCGCTTTTCAGCTTCGGACTGCTTCATCAGGACGAGCGCAGCCGCGCCATCAGAGATCGCAGACGCGTTCGCTGCTGTTACTGTACCGTCTTTGTTGAAGGCAGGACGCAGTGTCGGGATTTTGTCCGGGCGAGCAGATTTAGGCAGCTCGTCCTGGTCAACTGTCGTTTCGCCTTTACGGGTTTTCACGACAACCGGTGTAATCTCACGTTTGAAGCGGCCTTGCTCGGTCGCTTCCTGTGCGCGGCGGAGTGTTTCCAGAGCGTACTCGTCCTGCGCTTCGCGTGTGAACTGGTACTTTTCAGCGATCATGTCAGCGAATTTGCCCATTGGCTGGTTCGCATACGCATCTTCAAGGCCGTCTGTCGCCATATGGTCACGTGTTACAGCTGCGCCGTATTTGTGACCTTTGCGAAGGTCGATCATGTGCGGAGCGTTCGTCATGCTCTCCATACCGCCGGCGACAACAATGTCAGCCTGACCGGAAAGGATAGACGACGCGCCCATGACAGCAGCTTGCATACCGGAGCCGCACATCTTGTTAACTGTTGTAGATTCAGGGTGCTTGCCGAGTTCTGCTTTGATCGCAGCCTGACGTGCAGGGGCCTGACCCTGACCGCCTGGAAGGCAGTTGCCCATAATAACTTCCTGAACGTCTTCACCTTTCAGGCCGGCTTCTTCTACAGCCGCTTTGATCGCCAGAGCGCCAAGCTCGTTCGCTGAGAAACCTGAAAGTTCGCCCAGAAGGCCACCCATAGGGGTGCGGGCCATGCCAACAATTACGACCGGATCTGAAGTGCTCATGGTCGTGTCCTCCTCGTTACATCTCGTAAACTTAGTATATGGCGAGGAGTTGTGCGAGGTTAACCAGAGCGCGTCAAGACGTTTTATTGCAGGTGCGAAAACCCTAGTCGCCTAATAAAGCCGGGCCCATGCCTGGTCGAACTTGTTCGTTTTCAAGGCTGTACATGCCCAGAGATGTTGCCCAATCCCAGTAGCACCAGCCGATTCCATACTGTTCCGCAGTGCGGCGAATATGGCGCGTCCAATTGGCGCGGTCGGCGTCTGGCACCTCTTCATACACTCCGAACTCGCCCAGAAACACGGGCATTCCGATGCGTTGGCCATACTCTGCGGCAGCTGCGAAGTGGGAGATCACGTCTTCGCGTTCGGATTGTGAGCCCCAGGTCCGGCCAAGCGGCATAGGTTCATACGCCCATGGCGCGCCCTGATGGGTGAATTCAAACGGGCTGTAATAGTGGAATGTGACCATGGCGCGTGGGTCGTGTGGCGGGTTGGTCGGCACGAGACCTTCCAGATTTCCCCACTGGCCGCCGCCAAGAATAACCCAGCGGTTCGGGTTCGTTTCCCGAATGATAGAGAGGATGTCGCGGTTCATCTGGTCGATCCGGCGGAAGGTCAGATTGGTGTGCGGCTCGTTCAGCACTTCGAAGTAAAGACCGTCCGGCCAGCTGGCATAGCGTTCTGCAATCTGCTCCCAGAAGGCATAAAGGCGTGGCAGGTGTCGGTCCGGGTTTTCATTCACTTCTTCATAATGGTGAACATCAATGATGACCTGAAGACCGGCGGCGAGTGCCTGCGCGGCGACGGTATCGACCCGGCGGAAGAAGAGCTGGTCGATTTCATATGGCGCGCGGGACTTGGCATGTGCGGACCATTTGACCGGAATGCGGACAGTATCGAAGCCCAGTTCGCGGATCATGTGCAGATCTCGCTCGCGGATCACATAGCCCCAATCGCCTTCATTGTCGGCTTCCAGTGCGCCACCAAGATTGACGCATTGCTGGATTGGGGAGGTGCTGATCTCGGTCGTGCGTGGTCGCAGCTGAGTCTCCTGCCGCGCTGGCATGGCATCGGATCTGGGGCCGGAGAGTGACATGAAGGTCAGGCCCATCGCCGCAGCGATAAGAATACCGCACAAAACGAGCCAGATTGTACGTGTCATGTCGGTATTTCCTTCCTCACCCGTATGTCCTGGGCCGCAAGGTACAGCAAATGTGCCGCCGTTTATTTAACACGAACGGTAAATTCGCAGCAGAACCGCGCAAGTTCTTTTGCGCTGCAGCAAGATGGGTGGCGACGGGCACAAAAAAGAGCCGCTCGAGTGAGCGGCTCAGGGGAGTGCACTGAATTCTTAGGGACTAATTCAGTGAGGCGTTACATTCGGTAATTTCGTCTTCCGTCAGCGGGTCGGTGTTTGTGCCGAAGGCGTTGATCGGGCCGAGTTCTTCGACAACACGTTTGCAGACGCGAACCGTTGCTGTGCGTCGGTTGAGTACGGCTTCGCACGTATCTGCCTGGCAAATCCAGATGGCATCATAAGCTGCGATGCGCGTTGTTTCTTCAACGGGTGTCTGGAGTTCAGCGGTGAAAAGCGTGGAGGCGGCAGCAGGCATGGCTGCGAGTGCAGTGGCTGCGAACAGAGTGGCAAAACGAAACATCATAAATCGATCCCATCATGCGATTTGGTGTTGAGACCTGTATATAGGAGGACTGAACAATCTGTCCATAATTTAGTGAACAGCGTTCTCTTAAATGACGCAGGTGCGAAATTGCGCTGATTTGTTTAGGCTTTTCCTGATAAATGAAGCGCCTCAGAGGCAAAATACCGTATCCGCGGCGGTCACGAATGCGTGAGGCTGGAGCGGTATTCCGCAAGAGAATATAAATTTGAAATATTATGCTCCCCTAATTGGGGAATTTGGGGTTGATATGCCTTTTCAAGTATTTGATCTTCGTTTCATTGGATGAATTTTGCAAACTTGCAGTTTTGCTGCAAATTTAATGCAAATAATCGAGACTTTTCTCTTGATCTGTGCTTTAAGCCGCGCCTCGTCAGCATTGATTTAAAGCGTGCTGCACTTACCCCATAATTCTATAAATAATGTCTGGGTCTAGACCTTGCCTGAGCACACGATTTTGAAATCCCGCGAATACCGACAAATTATTTCATTCCTGACCAGTATAATCGATCAGTCATTCCTGAGTGAGAAAGACATGCTGCTTTCTGCAGATGGTGCGCCGGATGATCGTCAGAAGGCTGAGCTGGATGAGCTGCGCGAGCGGCGGGACTCTGCGTATATTGTGCTGGAAAAAGTTCTTGAGGTCGTCCTTCAGGAGCTCTCGGAGACTGAAGCTGATGACGGCGCGGCCTCGGACAAAGATGCGATGTCGTCTCTGACCGAGATCGTGTTTCCTGACGATGCAAAATGCCTGCTTCTCAAGCGCGAATTCAAAGACGAACTTTCCAAGCTGAACTAGTGACCGCTCACGCAGCGTTGACGGTTTAAAGGTTGCAGGGTGCGCCGTGACGTGCAGGGTGTCGAAAACGACCTCGGCAGTATGTTTTACGGGAAATTTGCCATGTTTACTAACGCGCTCGACCATTTCGTCATACTTGTTCCGGATGCCGAAGCCGCCGCCGACAAGTATTGCCTCTTGCTCGGCCGCGAATGTGACTGGAAGCATCATAATCCAGCCGACGGCACCACGACCGCGGTCTTCTTTCTAGGTAATACCAGCGTTGAGTTGCTCGGTCCTTCAGGTGATGGTCCCGTCGGTGCGCGTATTCGCGAAATCCTCGGTGACAAGCCGGGAGCACTGACCTCGCTGGTCTTCAATACCGATGATATCCACGAAACCCATTATACCGCGAGCCGTCGTGGGCTGCGTCCTGAAGAGATTATCGGCCAGTCGGCAACCTATAATGGCCTGACGCGCAGCTGGTCACGTTTTCGCTGCGGCGATCCCCTTTTCGGTGATGTGAAGGTTTTCATGCTCTCCAATACCGAAGGCGTGAAGGTTGTCATTCCGCCTCGCGCAGGCGCTGCGACCCGTGTGGACCATATCGTGCTGAACACTGGAAATCCCGAGCGGACGATGGCGGCCTATGGCGCCAAGCTCGACCTGCGGCTCGCATTGGACCGCACCAATGAGAAATGGGGCGCACGCTTTGTTTTCTTCCGTACGCATGACCTGACGATTGAGGTGGTGCAGCGTCTTGATGGTAGCATGTCAGCTGACGACAAGGATCATCTCTGGGGCGTTACCTATGAGGTGAATGATCTGGATGACGCGCATACAAGGCTCACGGTTGCGGGCGTTCAGGTATCTGAAGTCCGTAAGGGTCGCAAGGCCGGAACGCGCGTTATGAGCGTGAAAAGTCATGACCTCGGCATCCCGACGCTGCTGCTCGATAATAAGGGCGAGCGCTGACTTCTCCTAAAAGGGAATTGATCTTCGCGTGGATTGCGGCCTAAAAGGCGCACATGGAAGCGTTTAAGACACTCACGGGCCCAGCGGCCCCACTCCGCATGAGCAATGTCGACACCGACATGATCATCCCGAAACAGTTCCTGAAAACGACGGAACGCACCGGCCTGTCGCGTGGCTTGTTCTTCGAACTGAAGACAAATGCGGACGGCAGCCCGAACCCGGACTTCGTTCTGAACCGCGAGGAATACAAGGATGCGAGCATTCTGATTGCTGGCGCAAACTTCGGCTGCGGCTCCTCGCGCGAGCATGCGCCATGGGCTCTGCTCGATCAGGGTATTCGTTGTGTGATCGCGCCAAGTTTTGCGGACATCTTCTATAATAAC
This sequence comes from Ponticaulis sp., assembly GCF_029210165.1. NCBI lineage: Bacteria > Pseudomonadati > Pseudomonadota > Alphaproteobacteria > Hyphomonadales > Hyphomonadaceae > Ponticaulis > Ponticaulis sp. The sequence goes on along the minus strand of NZ_JARGNT010000001.1, from coordinate 333,308 downwards.
TGCTTCAAGAACGGCATTCTGCCGATCGCTCTACCGCAGTCTATCGTCGAGAAAATGATGGACGAGGCAAACGGTGGCAATCACATCTTCACGGTCGATCTCGAGAACATGAAGATCACACTGCCGGACGGCGAAGTGGTTGAGTTTGATCTGGATGGATCGCGCCGCCACAACCTGCTGGAAGGTCTCGATGATATCGGTCTGACACTTCAGGCTGAGGAACGAATTTCCGAGTTCGAGACACGCCGCAAGCTCGCAAGCCCATGGTTGGAGCGCGCATAATGAAACGCCTGGTATCTTCGCTTCTTTTGGGTGCCGGGCTTTTTGTTAGCGGTTGCGCGGTCAATACACTGAATACCGATCCTGAAGTGCGTGGCCTTTCCGGCCAGATTTCACCACAACGCCTGACCGATCCTGCTTCAGGTTCTGAGGTTGTGTTGTCTGAGGGCAACCAGCTTATTCTTGAGCTGCGGTCTAACCCGACCACCGGCTATATGTGGTCTGTGCTTTCTGGCACGGACACAGGCGTGTTGAGCTTTGTCAGCGAGGACTATATCGGCGATGATAATCCGCGCGGGATGGTCGGCGTAGGTGGGCAGACGGTGTTTGTCTTTAATGCTGATCAGGTGGGTGAGACTACGCTGAGCCTTGGTTATGCGCGCTCGGGTCAGACGCCTGATGAGGCGCTTGATATCCACGTTTCGGTTATTCCGCGCTAAGCTGCCTTTTTTGAAAATCTGTTGCGTTCAGCGCGCTGCGAACCTGTGCGCAGGAGAAGTATTTCGCGCCAAATCCTGTTTTCTGGAAAAGAATTGCGGGGTTGCGACGCTGTGTTGCGTGCCAAGGTCTTGATTTTTGTCGCAAGCTGGGGCTCACAGGCGACTGGTATTTCTTCTAACCGACGGGCGCGCGCTATGAGCCAGACACTTCTTCTTCTTCCAGGTGACGGTATTGGTCCTGAAGTCATCGAACAGACAGTTCGTGTGGCAGAAAAAGTGGCGCCTGATCTGAACCTTGAATACGGCGCAGTCGGCGGTGCGAGCTATGACGAGTACGGCACGCCACTTACAGAAGACACGCTGAACCGCGCCAAAGCCTCCAGTGCTGTCCTGATGGGCGCAGTCGGCGGCCCTAAATGGGATGGCGTCGAGCGTCAGCACCGTCCGGAAGCTGGTCTTCTGGGCCTTCGTAAAGGGCTCGACACCTATGCGAACCTGCGTCCGGCGCTCTGCTTTTCTGCACTGGCTGATGCCTCTGCGCTGAAGCGCGAGCTGGTTGAGGGACTTGATATCCTGATCGTACGCGAGCTGGTTGGCGGTGTGTATTTCGGCCAGCCGAAAGGCATTGAAACACTGCCGGATGGTACGCGCCGCGGCTTTGACAATGCAGAATACTCGACACCGGAAATCCACCGTATCACGCGCGTTGCATTCGACATTGCGAAGGGCCGTGGAAACTTTGGTCGCAAATGGGGCGGTGTCTGCTCTGTTGAGAAATCCAACGTCATGGATTCAGGTCTGCTCTGGAAGCAGGAAGTTCAGGCGCTTTATGACGCCGAGCTGAAAGATATGGGCGTGCCGCTTCACCACATGCTGGCGGATGCCTGCGCTATGCAGCTGGTGCGTGAGCCAAAAGGCTTTGACGTCATCCTCGCAGACAATCTGTTCGGCGACATCCTCTCTGATGAGGCCTCCATGCTGACAGGTTCTATCGGCATGCTGCCATCTGCGTCTCTGTCTGATGCGGGTAAGCCAGGCCTTTACGAGCCGGTTCATGGTTCTGCGCCGGATATTGCAGGGCAGGGCAAGGCAAACCCTGCGGCGGCTATCCTGTCGTTTGAGATGGCGCTTCGCTGGAGCCTTAACCGCTCCGACGCGGCTGACGAGATCACCCGCGCTGTTGGTCAGGCGCTTGAGAAGGGCGCGCGCACCGGTGATATCGGTGGTTCTATGAGCACGTCTCAAATGGGTGATGCCATCCTAGCGGAGCTGTAAAAACTTCACTATAAGGTTGATACGTGGAGGGTTTTCGTGACGCGTATCAACCAGGCAAGTTTCTCAGGGCTCGGTGAGGCCATGGCGTTTTATACGGCGCTGGAGGCTGACGGCCATCAGGCGTGGCTATCCGATTATCACATGAATGCGTATTGGAGCGGGCTTCAGGGTGCGATGGGTGGCTTTCGTGTAAGCTGGCTTGGCGACGGGCGGCCGGAGCCCGTTGAAACTCCTGAAGCGACCGATGACGCGCCGCCTGAACAGGGTGAGACGTTTTCTAGCGTATTCGGTTCGCGGTTCCGCCGTAGAGCGCTTCTCGGTGTGTTGTTTCTGTTAGTCGTTAACCCGATGCCATCACATCATTCCATCGCCGACGGCCTTTGGGCTTACAGCATCAGTCATCCCAGCTCTTACAGCTCCTATTCTGCAGACATGTTCTGCCCCGGCGAAATGGTTCCGCTGAATGCAGAGCAGCGCAGCATGTACCGCGACTTCGGCGTGCCTGACGATCAGATGCCGGAAACATTCTGCATGATTTCAGCACCTGACAGCTGACTGTCACCCTGACACAAAGGTGACAGTCACGTCCGTGTCGTTCTTTTTCGGAAATGCTTGCTATAGCTCGATTGGTGGGATGAAAGGAGTTCCACCATGACAAACACAATCACGCACTCAATACCGCAAATGAAAGTCTCACTCGGCTGGGTGACTTTCCCGTTCGTCTATAAAGGCCAGCAGATCATTGCGCAGGCCTCTACATGGTCGCCGCGCACGCGCATCTGGCTGAATGACGAAATCGTCGATGAGATCGACAGCTGGAAGTTTTCCGAGACGCATGATGTGACGCTGCCAGACGGCGAGATCATTCAGGTCACGCTTGGCTATCGCTGGGGCACGACGCTCTATTGTGAGGCGCATGCGGGCGGCGAGAAGCTCTTCACCAAGGGCATCACGCAGGACGCAAAAGGCGTCGTCGCGCTCGGCGCCTTCCTAGCGGCCGGGCTGGCTCTTGGCGCGGTGATGTATCCGCTCGGCGTGTACGTTGGCGGAGCGATCGCCAGAGCATCTGGTGCGGGCGCGTAACCCATGCTGCTTGTATCTGAAACGGTCAAAGACCTCCGCTCGCAAAACGGCTGGACGCAGCAGCATCTGGCAGAGATCTGTGATGTCAGCGTGCGTACCATCCAGCGGGTGGAGAAGGATGGGGTTGCCTCTATGGAGACGACGCTTGCGCTCGCCAGCGTGTTCAATGTCGAGAAGACAAGCTTGCTTATGGACAGTGTACGCGAAAGCGGTGAGGCGACTGCGCAGCCAAAGACCTCGTGGGTGCATGGCGTGGCCGGGCTTGCGCTCTTCGCGCTCGGCCTCGGGGCGGGGCTGATGATCACCACCCTGTTTTAATGCAGCCTCAAATCATCAATAGGCGGCCACTCGGCCGCCTTTTTTCTGTCCGCAATTCAAGGCACAGGCTAGACTAGTCGCGTAAGGGGACCGGACGCATGAAGCCAGCCTATAAATCCATGAGAGAGCGCTTGCATGAGGCGCATGTCAGTCTGCGCGCCAGATGGGTGAAGGGGCCGTGGAGCCTTGGCGCCTATGAGTTTCTCTCTTTCGGCATAAAGCAGGCCTGGGCCTGCCTGTTTGGCGGCGCGATGCTGGTGCTGCTGATGGGCACCTACCTCTTCTATCCGGCTGATGCGCCAATCGGCCGGTTCGATTTCATCTTCCTCTGCGCTTTAGCGATCCAGATCGGCATGCTGATCTCAGGACTGGAGAGCCTTGAAGAGGCTAAAGTCATCTTCATCTTCCATGTGGTTGGCACGCTTATGGAGGTTTTCAAAACCGAGATGGGCTCATGGGTGTATCCAGAGCCGGCCTTCTTCCGCATCGGCGGTGTACCGCTGTTTTCCGGTTTCATGTATGCTTGCGTCGGGTCTTACATTGCGCGGGTCTGGCGGATATTCGATTTCCGGTTTGACCGGTTTCCGCCGCTATGGGTGCAGGGGCTTCTGGCGCTGGCGGTTTATATCAACTTCTTCACCCATCATTTCACGGTCGATGTGCGGATTGGCTTATACGTGTTGAGCGTGCTGATTTACGGGCCGAGCGTCATCTGGTTCAGACCGGATGAGAAACACCGCCCTATGCCGCTTTTTATCGGGCTGTTGCTTGTCGCGTTGTTTATCTGGTTTGCCGAAAATATCGCGACCTTCGCCCGTGCCTGGAGCTATCCGGGCCAAGAGGTTGAGTGGCATATGGTGTCCCTGCAAAAGCTCGGTGCCTGGTATCTTCTGATGATTATCAGCTTCGTGCTCGTCGCCTTCGTACATATGCGGAAAAAGCCCGACACGGACGTTTAGCGCCTCTGGCCTGCTCTCGCGCACTTTGTCATAGTGCGCTCACATAATAATCGGGAGGAGGCGCATATGCGCGTATTCAAAGGGCTCATCAGCGCGGCTGCGCTGATCTGCTTGCCTGTGTCGGCGCATGCCGGAGAGGTCACGCAGCTTATATTCTTTGGCGATAGCAATCTGGATGTTGGTCGCGTGAATTCCGAGGCGACGGGCGGCGCGGCTGATGACGGTATTCGTCCTCCGCCGAACACGATTGCGGGTCGTTCGTCTAACGGTGCGATCCTGCCGGAATTCCTTGTGCGAGAGCTGGGTATCTCACAGCTGAACTTCTCATGGGGCGGCGCAACGAGTGGTGCGCTGAACATTGTCGGTTATCGCGGTCTGCCTGATGTTATGGAAACCGGCACGCTCGCCCAGCTTGCCGAGTTCGAAGCGTTTCTGGGCGGATATCCGGCCGATCCCGAGGCGCTCTATACAGTGATCGCGGGCTCTAACGACATCGCACTGATCGACAAGAATGATCAGGCGGCAATCGATGAAGCGGTTGCAGGCGTCGTTCAAAACCTTCGCTATACGGTGACGCAGCTTGATACGCTCGGGGCTGACCAGATTGTTGTCGGAACGCGAACGCCGCGGCCCGTGCTTTCCGATCATAACAGGCCGGAAGATGAGCCAGATGAGGCCGCGCGCAATGATGCGGCGGGGCGTCAGATAAATATTGCGATCAGGGCGCTGGTGTCAGAGCTGGACGAAGCGCTCGACGCTGATGTCGAGCTGTTTGATGCTTATGCGGTTATCCGCGAGATCGCTGACAACGCCGAGGCCAATGGCTTCGCGGCGTATGATGGCAGCGAAGCGGGCTATTGCATCTCGAATGAGGATTGCACGGGCCTCATCAATCATGACGGGGCGCATAAAACCTCCGCCGTGCATGAATTGCTGGCGGAGGCCTTTATCGACCAGTTTGAACTGGAAGCAGCGGACTAGGCTTATTCGCCCGTCGAGATGGTTTCTTCGGCTTCCATCTCGATGACGGTTTCGCCGTCCGGTGTGAGGGTTGTCTCGTGCTCTGGTGTGAACGCGACGGCCTCACCCGTGCCCACCGGAATCGCGATGGACGCAACAGACGACTGAACCTCATCGTTGCCGAGGTCGGCATGCATGATGACGTTCAGATAGTAGCGGCCATCTTCGCGCGCGGAGAAGTCGACGGGCATCGTGTGCGGTGCATCGCCAGACATGTCGAAGGTGAATTCCTGCGCTGAAAAGAAGTTCAGAGCTTCAGGCGCATCGATGATGACTGTCAGCGTGCCGTCGTCGTATCCGTCGGTGACGGTCACGGAGAAGTTTTCAGACGAGAAGCTGTCTGACTGGCCGTCATAGGAATGGGTCATTTCCAGCGCTGGGCCGGGCTTGGTGTAATCGCCTGCGCTATGCGCCTCTTCGGTCGCCGCTGTTGTGGTCGCCGAAGTCTGTGAAGAGCAGGCCGCAACAGCCAGAAGCGAGGCGGCGAGGATCATTGGTGTTTTCTCAAAGAACATTGTGGGGCTCCGCCTTAGTTTGAGACGCTGAAATCGAAGCAGATTTCACCGGTATAGGTGCTGCCACCATCCACATACGTATAGTCGTAGGCTTCGATGATATAGGTACCAATCTGAAACTGACCTGAATAAACTTCGCTGTCCGCTGCCGGTCCGTCGGAGCGCGTGATCAGGTCGCCTGCCTGAAAAATGCCGAAGTCCGGGTCCGTCCCGGTCGGGCCACTTGTGCGGGTCATGGTCAGCGTGTGGTTCCCTGAGTTCTGAATGCCAATAGCGAGGAAAGTGCGGTTGTTCAGCTTGTTGTAAAAGCCGAACTGATCGGTAGAACAGATTTGCGTGGACTGGCCGGGCAACAGCTCGGCGAAGACCGGCAGCGAGTTTGCGTAGCCGGCATCATTCGTTTCGCCTCTGCCAATCTGCCCTGTGCCGTTCACGGATTGATCGGCTGCTATGGCCGTAATCGCGGCCGAATTACCGGCGTTCCGGGTTTTCAGAACATCGAGAAAGGTGAAAATGGTTTCAAAGTATGGGCTGCTGACATAGGCCGGCGCGGTCATCGCATCATAAATCGGGCCGAAGCCAAGGCTGAGTGTATCAGCGCCATCTGAGTTGCTGTCCCAGAGATCGTAGACAATCATCTGAACAGAGCGCTCGCTGAACCAGCCTTCATTGCTGTTGCTGGCTGTCTCCATGTTGATGCTGAAGCCGCTGGCCTGTTGCGCGCCCCGGCTGTCTGTGTAGATCGGATCTTGAAGTATCATGCCCGAAAGAGCGTTCGCGAAGCCTTCGCTCCAGGCAACGCGCGGATCGAGCGAGTCTGTCCCGCTATGGCTGCCGCCGATGCTGTCAGACCGGCTGACATTGTCTTCAAGATAATGGCCCCATTCATGGACGACGACGCTGCTGTCATACTCATCGGTATCGGCGTTTTCGTCACCCAGAATATAAATCGCTGTGCCATTGTAGAATGAGGTGCCAATTTCCCCGATCGTGAGATCTCCTGTAGCGGCGCGGTTATCTGTGCTCCAGCGTAGCTCGACTGGCGGCAGAACGGCTGTCGGATCAGCGGTCGTGACTTCGTTCACAGCATCATAGAGCGGATCGAGGATTGCAAAAGGCGCTGCGGCGCGTGTGCTGGTATACGATGTGCCGCCCCAGCCGGAGGCCGCGTGCAGGTCGCGGGTAGAGTTCGTTGTGCCGGATGACGTCAGAGAACCTGACAGCACATAGAGCGCATTGCTATTGGTGTTGTCAGTGACGCTGACATCCCAGCCCGGCGTGCCGGATTCTACAATCTCTGCACGGGCGCGAACACGAACGTTTGTGTCGGACGCAACGCTGAAAGAGTAATCGCCTGTCGCATCAGTCTGGGTGGTTTCCAGAACGCTTCCTGAGCCGTTGAGGAGCTGAACTGTTACACCGCGCGCGGGCAGCTGCGCGGCTGCATTATAGTTCAGTCCACTCGTCGCGGGACTGTGCGGGACGCTGTCATACGTGATCGTACCGGAAATCGTCACCGAGCCTGGAGGCGGCGGTGGCGGTGGAGGAGGTGGCGGCGGAGGCGGTGGTGGAGGAGGGGGCGGAGACGGTGTAGGCGTCGGCGTTGGCGTTGGTGTCGGGCTGTTGCCACCACCACCGCCGCTACATGCCGTAACGGTCAGCATAGCTGCTGCAAGAGCGACGTAGCTTACGGCTTTGAATTTACTGACCATGCCAAACCAACCTTATTCGTAAAATACATTGCGGCCTGCTGCCGTGAGGCAACAGGTTAGTCCGAATACATCTCGCGTGTCACCGTTAATACAGAGCAAATTCTGATGAATTTAAGCGATTTCCGAGGCTGTTTTTGCCGGAGTAGGCGATCAGGAATAATCGACGATGCGGGAGATAAGCCCGTCGCGTGCTTCAAAGAAGCTGGCGCCGCGAATGTCGACGCTCTGGCCCTGCATAACGCCATTCGGAAGATCGAGCGCCGCAATGCCCTTGAACTGGACTTCTGCTGCGGCTTTGTCTTCGGTGCAGATCAGGCTGAGGACGCGCTGGCGACGAAAGGAGAAGGCCTGCGAGCTGGCGGATGCCACCTGTGCGAGGGCTTCCTTTCCCTGCAGCTGCATGGATTGGCCGGAGTTGGAAATGTTTTCGAACTCGACGTCGTCTGTCACGCACTCCAGCATGCCCTCCACATCGACGCGGTTATAGCAATCGACATAGCGCTCTACGAGGCTTTCTAGGCTTTCCATTCCGGTCTCCTGTCAGGCGCTAGGGATAACATTATTAAGGGGCGTTTGATCAAGAGTATTTTGCATTGCGGCGAAAATCCTGTAATCCACGCGCTCTCCACTTTCAAAACAGGGATCAGTTAACATGGCTTTGCGAGTAGCTGTCGTAGGCGCCACGGGCAATGTGGGCCAGGAAATGCTCAACATTCTTGAAGAGCGTCTGTTCCCGTCTGACGAGGTTTTCGCGGTTGCGTCGCGCAAATCAATCGGTCGTACCGTCTCTTACGGCGATCGTGAGCTGAAGTGTCATGATATTGAGCAGTTTGACTTCTCAACGGTCGATCTGTGTTTCATGTCCGCTGGCGGTTCTGTCGCGCTCGAATGGGCGCCTAAGATCGCGCTGCAGGATTGTATCGTGATCGACAACTCGTCTGCTTTCCGGATGGACCCGCTCGTGCCGCTGGTTGTTCCGGAAGTGAACGCGGACGCGGTGATGGGATATGATGAGAAGAATATCATCGCCAATCCGAACTGCTCTACGGCGCAGCTGGTTGTTGCGCTGAAGCCGATCCACGACAAAGTCGGTATCGAGCGCGTCGTTGTGTCGACGTATCAGTCCACCTCTGGTGCTGGCCGCGAGGCGATGGATGAGCTTTGGAATCAGACCAAAGGCATTTACGTCAATCAGGAAGCCGAGCCGCGTGAGTTCACAAAGCAGATCGCGTTCAACGTGATCCCTCAGATTGATGACTTCATGGAAGACGGTCGCACGAAAGAAGAGTGGAAGATGGAAGTCGAGACGAAGAAGATTCTCGATGAAGACATCGAACTCGTTGCGACCTGCGTGCGCGTGCCAACCTTTGTCGGGCATGCTGAAGCGGTTCACCTGGAGCTTGCCGGTGCGCTTACGGAAGAAGAGTGCCGTAGCCTGCTTCGTGAAAGCCCGGGCATTATGGTGGTCGACAAGCGTGAGTCCGACGAAGAGAATTACGTGACGCCAATTGAGTGCGTGGGAGAGTGGGCGACGTTCATTTCCCGTATCCGTGTCGACAAGACCGTCGAGCATGGCATCGCTTTCTGGTGTGTGTCTGACAATCTGCGCAAAGGTGCTGCGCTCAACGCCGTACAGATTGCTGAAGAGCTTCTGAACCGCGGTGTGCTCAAGCCTGAAAAGACATTGGTGCCACCACCAGCTGACGCTTAAGTCTGTCTGGCCGGGGGCTGTCGGTCGGTCCCGGAAAATAACCGTTTTTTGAAAGCCCCGTGATGCATTTCGTGTCGCGGGGCTTTTTCCGTGGGCAGCATCGCTTGTCTACGCAATGCTCCGTGTGCAGCGTCGCGACCTCAAACTTTTTTGCAGCTAAATGGGAACCCGTTTCGGATTCCGGTGTTGTATCTGCCACTTCGTAAAATTGAGCTCTCAAATCAGGCTTTTTCAAAGTGTCATGAAACTGTCAAAAATGTTGTCGTTTAACATTTAGTCTCTGTACGGACTAAAAAATGATAAGTTAAAAATTTGTTATGCACTAAAATAATTGGAAAAATTTAAATATTGAAATTTTTCAGTTTTGCGATACTATCATGTTCAACGCGTGTTCGAGATCGAAAAATAGGTCCGGTACACGACTAAATAAGACATAAGGTTCGCACCATGCTGAAAAAAATCTGGGATGCGATCCATTTTGGCCGTTTTACGAGCCAGTGGCGCAACGACCCCCCTTCTGATGTGTCTGCCGATAAGGTGGCACTCGGAAAAACAATCTTTTACGATAGCTATCTCCAGAAAGAGGATGATGGCTGGAAGGTGATCACCGAACGCGGAGGCCTCATTGGCCACTACGCGTTCTATCTCATGCTGCCTGCATACGTTGCGTTCATCGCGGCGATTGTCATGGGCAAAATGAATATCGGCCACCTTGCACTGTTTGAAGCATTCTTCATTGCTGCATTCGGCTTTTTCAATGGCTTCGCGCTGCACCGTGTGGCGCAGGATCCGGCGTTTGGTATCGAGGAGCTCAGCCTCCACCGTATCCAGCGCTCCTGACAAATATTCTCATCTGACGAACAGGGCCGGACGTGAAAGCGTGCCGGCCCTTTCTTTTTGTGCTCACATTCAGTTGAACCTTGTCAGGCTTGATGTGGGCGACTGCTTTCCCAGATGGAGTGGAGCAAACGGGCATCAGGGTCTGACGAATAAAAGGAGCTGGGAAATGGCTGAACAAAACGAATATGTACCACCAAAGGTGTGGACCTGGGATGCGGAAAGCGGTGGTCGCTTTGCGAACATCAATCGTCCGATCGCAGGGCCCACGCACGACAAGGAATTGCCAAAGGGCAAGCATCCGATCCAGCTCTATTCTCTGGGTACGCCGAACGGCGTAAAGGTCACTATCATGCTGGAAGAGCTACTGGCGGCAGGGTATTCTGATGCGGAATATGATGCCTGGCTCATCAATATCGGCGAGGGCGACCAGTTTTCGTCAGGCTATGTGGACCTGAACCCGAACTCGAAAATTCCGGTCATGCTGGATACGACGACCGGTACGCGTGTATTTGAGTCCGCCTCTATCCTTCTCTATCTCGCAAACAAGTTTGGCGCCTTCGTTCCGGAAGAACATGGCGCGAAGACGGAAGCGATGAACTGGTTGTTCTGGCAGATGGGCTCAGCGCCATATCTGGGCGGCGGCTTCGGACATTTCTACGCCTATGCGCCGTTCAAAATGGAATATCCGATCAACCGTTTTGCGATGGAAGTGAAGCGTCAGATGGATGTGCTTAACCGTCATCTGGCAGAGAACAAGTTCATGGCGGGCGACGAATATTCCATTGCGGATATGGCGATCTGGCCATGGTATGGCGCGATGGCGAAGGGTGTTCTGTACGATGCCAAAGAGTTCCTCTCAGTGCACGAATACGAGCACGTCATTCGCTGGGCAGATGAGATCGGAGCGCGTCCTGCTGTGAAGCGCGGGCGTATGGTGAACCGCACATTCGGTGAGCCGTCCTCTCAGCTGCACGAGCGTCATGACGCATCCGACTTTGATACCAAAACTCAGGACAAGCTGCAGGGCTGATCCTTTCTGTAGTTTGAGCTGAAACGGAATGTCGGCAGGTTGGTCCTGCCGACATTTTTTTGTGTGGCGATTTTTTGTCTGACATGCCTCATGAAACGGGTGTATTGGCGCGTTGAAACTGTCTAATCGGAGCGGAGGGAGTTAAAATATGTCACCTGACCAACGCTTCGGTTTTATGTCCGGACTTGGCGCCTATTTCATGTGGGGCCTTCTGCCGCTTTACCTGAAATTGCTCGATCATATCGCGCCGACAGATATTCTCGCGCACCGGGTTGTCTGGTCTGTGCCGACCGGCGCGCTATTGCTGATTGTTGCCGGACGCTTCCATGAGATATTCGCAATGCTGCGGCGCCCGTCCACGCTCTGGCTGGTTTTGTCTTCAGCGCTAATTGCGGGAAACTGGCTGACCTATATCTGGGCGGTTACAAATGACCGTATCATCGAGGCGAGCCTCGGGTATTTTCTGAATCCGCTTGTAAATGTCGCGATTGGTGCAGTGTTCCTGTCTGAGAAGCTGCGTCGCCTGCAATGGTTTGCCGTTTCTATCGCAGCGATCGCTGTGATTGTCGAAACGATTGCGCTTGGCCGACTGCCCTGGGTGTCACTTATTCTGTGCTTCAGCTTTGCGACCTACGGATATATTCGCCGGCAGGTGCAGGTCGATGGTCGTGTCGGGCTGACGCTGGAGGTGCTGTTCCTGTTGCCGGCCGCGCTGATCTGGTTGGCGGTTGTGGCGCAGCAGGGTGGTTCGCTCATCGGTGGAAGTGTTGCAAACCTGCTCATGCTGATGCTTGCAGGCCCAGCTACGGCGTTTCCGCTTATTCTTTTTGCGCTCGCGGCAAAGCGGCTCAAATTTTCGACGATTGGTATCATGCAGTATCTGGGGCCAACCATGCAGTTTCTGCTGGCATTGGCCTTTGGAGAGACGCTGACGTCTCTGCGTCTCGTCACATTCTCGCTGATACTTGTCGCGGTTATTCTATTTTCACTGGATGCTTACGGGCATGACCGGCATTTACGCCGAAGCGCGCTGCGTCCGACCTGACGGATCAGAAGCCGACAGTGTCGTTGTTCATAATGTCGTCAATGTCGTTTTGCATGCGGTCGTGACGACGTTCCGGTCCACGATAGTGCGGGTCATCACGGCGACGACGGTCAGGGCCGAAATAGTTTGGTGCGCGGATGAAGTCGCGCGGCTTGTTCACGACTGACACAATGCGGCTGTAAAGCGTTTGCGCATTGATCGGCTTACAGCAGAACTCGGTCACACCCGCATCGCGCGCTGCGCGGACCTTGGAAGGCTCTGAGTGCGCCGTAACCATGATGATCGGCACATACGGGTTCGGGGAGTCGCCTGAGTTGCGAACAAGCTGTGTGAACTCGATACCGTCGAGAACCGGCATGCGGTAATCGAGGAAGATAAGATCAACGGGTGTGGATTTGATGACTTCGAGCGCGTCGGCCGGGTCCTGAACCATATGCACTTCGTCAAAGCCGTAGCCGCGAACCATGGTCGCAAGAATGCGTAGCATGTGGACGTTATCGTCCACGATCAGAACAGACAAATTGCCAGCCCGTATCATCCTAAAAGCTCCGCACACCAGTAAGAGCCTTAGGTTTACGCGTTAAGTGTTAACAGGCGGATATTGAATTTAAATAATCTGCCGGTGAATCGGTTTTGGCTGTGCAGAACAAAGAAAAGGCTTCGAACCGGTGCCGGTCGAAGCCTGAAAGTATTTGCCTAGTGTGTGAGATCGATGAAGCATCAAACTCATATCTGTCCTTGCGATTCCCGTGCCAGGTGAATCAGGCTTTAGCGCCCCGTTTTCCGCCGCCAAACACCGGATTTGTCTCAGCTGCGGCCTCATCAAGGGGCCATCTTGGTCTCGCGGCGAGATCCAGCGGTGAATCTTGTCCCGAAATGAAACGCATGGCGCCCGCATAGGCGATCATGGCGCCATTATCGGTGCACCATTTCAAAGGCGGCGCGTGAAAGCTGAAGCCTTCCTCTGACGCCAGCGTGGTGAGGGAGGCGCGCAGAGCCTGATTTGCGCCCACGCCGCCTGCGATTACAAATCCGGGTTCACCTGCAAAATCCATCTCTTCGCGAACAAGCTGCATGGCGCGGCGGGATTTCTCGGTGAGAATCTCGCAAATGGTTTTCTGAAAGCTCGCGGCGATATCGCAGAGCGCCTGTTCGGTGAGTTCCATTTGCTGGGCTTCACGCAGCACCGCTGTTTTGAGGCCAGCAAACGACATATCGAGGCCCGGCCGGTCGAGCAGCGGGCGCGGCAATTTGATTGCGTCGGGATTTCCATCTCTGGCGCGGCGCTCAACAGCGGGGCCGCCCGGGAAGCCAAGGCCCAGAACTTTAGCTGTTTTGTCGAAGGCTTCACCGACTGCGTCATCAATGGTCGAACCAAGGCGGCGATACTGGCCAAGCCCCTCAACGGCGATAAACTGGCAGTGACCGCCAGAGACCAGAAGCAACAGATATGGAAATTCGACCGGCTCGCTCAGGCGCGGGGAGAGCGCGTGGCCTTCCAGATGGTTCACGCCGATAAAGGGTTTGCCGGCAGACATTGCGAGCGCTTTGGCTGTCATCATGCCGACCATCACCCCGCCGATCAGGCCCGGTCCGGACGTGGCTGCAAACGCATCAATATCGGTGACCGTGACACCGGCGCGCCGAAGTGTTTCTTCAACCACGCTATCGCACACATCTGCATGCGCGCGGGCTGCAATTTCAGGAACCACACCGCCATAGGCTTTGTGATCGTCAAACTGGCTGGCAATGACTTCGCCGAGTATCTCCGGCACGCCGTTCTCAAGGCGTAGCACGGCCGCAGCTGTTTCGTCGCAGCTGGTTTCGATGCCGAGAATGATCTTAGCGCTGTCTGGGGCTTGCTCCATGATGGGCGCGGTTGTAGCCATTCTGGTCCCCGACGCAATGTCCAAGATAGAAAACAACTGGCAATTATATGAAAACGCTTCGTATCGGCACTCGAAACTCTCCACTCGCACTCGCCCAATCTGAATGGGTGGCTTCCCAGATCGAGGCGGCATCTGTGGGTGATATCAAGTGTGAGCTGGTGAGTATGACGACGAGCGGCGACCAGTTGCAGGATCGCAGCCTTTTGGCGGCGGGCGGCAAAGGCCTGTTCACAAAAGAGCTGGACATCGCGCTTGAGGAAAACCGCGTCGACATTCTCGTGCACTCTTTGAAAGACGTGCCCGTTGAGCTGCCGGTCGGTCAGCGCATCATTGCGTATCCGGTCCGTGAAGACCCGCGCGATGCTTTCGTCAGCCTGAAATATGAAAGCTTTGATGATCTACCTGAGGGCGCGACGCTTGGCACATCAAGCCTGCGCCGCCGTGCGTTTGCACTGGCGCGCCGTCCGGACCTGAAAGTGGTCGAGTTTCGCGGCAATGTGCAGACGCGTCTCAAAAAGCTGGGCGATGGCGTCGCCGATGCGACCTTCCTTGCATCTGCTGGCCTGAACAGATTGTCTCTTGAAGAGAAGGTCGGGCGCGCGCTCGATCCGAATACCTTCCTGCCAGCGGTCGGGCAGGGCATTCTTGGTATCGCAGCCTATCCGGACCAGCTTGATGAGGATGTGCTGAAATGCGTGGCGTCGCTCAACGATGTCTCTGCTGAGCGTGCCGCGATTGCAGAACGAGCTGCGCTTTATGAGCTGGATGGCTCCTGTCGAACGCCGATCGCTGCGCATCTCTTCCATGAGGGGACGGGTGTATATCGGCTTATTGTTCGCACGGCTGATCCATCTGGCACGCCTTTTTATGAGGCGGAAGAAACTCTGGAAGGGCTGGAGCTCTTCCTGCAGGACTTCCATGAGATGGGGCTGAGCGCCGGTCGTAAATTGCGAGAGCAGGCGGGCGGAAAGCTTCCTCATCTGGAGACAGAATAGACATGAGGCGAGTACTGGTAACGCGGGCAGAACCGGGTGCCAGTGAAACGGCGGCGCGGTTGAATGCGATGGGGCTCGTGCCGCTTGTCGCGCCAGCGCTGTCCATTGAGGCGTTCGCCCCTGAGGCCGATTGGCCGCCGCAAGACGGCGAGCGTGTGATCTTCACAAGTGCGAATGGCGTGCGTGCCTATGTCGATGCAGGTTTTCCGGTTTCAGTAGATGCAATGTGCGTCGGCCCGGCGACAACGAGTGCCGCAGAGGATGCAGGCTTTCGCGCTATCTGGAATGCGGATGGAAATTCAGACGCGCTCGTCCAAAAGATCACGTCCGGCTTCGAAACCCATGAAGGTGCCTGGGTACATTATGCCAATGATGCGGCCGCCGGTGAGGTGTGCCGCAGGCTGAATGAGGCAGGTTTTGCGGCGCGCTTTGTCCCGCTTTATGGTGCGCGGCCGACGCAGCGTCCTGTTTCTCTGGAACAATTGCAGTCCGGCGACGTAATTCTCCTGCATTCGGCCAAAGCGGCAGATGCTGTGCTAGGCTGGCTGGATGAAACGCCCGTTGAGACCGGTGAGCTCCTGCTCGTGGCAGTATCAGAACGTGCGGCAGAACCGCTTAAGCACCTTCAATGGCATTGTGTTTCCTGCGCATCAGGGCCAAATGAAGAGAAGCTGCTCGAAGCACTTCAAATTGCCCTCAAATCGGGGCTATCATCGGACTGACTTAACCACCCAAGGCCCCTGTTATGGCTAGCGCTGAAAATCCATCCGAATCCGAACCGATCGACGTTGAATTTACGCCGGCTGATCAGTCTGAAACGAGTTCAAAAACAACCGCATCATCATCAGGACCTGGATGGATCGGTCTGATCTCTGCCGGTGTGCTTGCAGCCCTTGGTGGCGGCGCAATCGGCGTGGTGGCCAGTGGTACTGACGGACGTTATGCGCAGGCTGCCGAAGTCGCTGTAGATATTTCCCTGCTTGAAGATGCAGATCGCACAATGACGACCCGCATCGACAATGTTCAGGAGCAGATGCGCACGTTGAATGTTCGTCTTGAGGACGTTGCAAGCCGCGAAGCCGAGCTGGAAGAAACACAAGGCGAAGCACTCGCAGCACTGCGTGAAGACATTGCCTTCCTGAATGCGCGCTACATGTCTCTGCTTGGTATTTCTGAAGACGCGCCAGTTGACGGTGAGGCGGTTGCGCCTGCGGAAGACGGACCGGAGGCGCCTGCAGGACCGGAAACGGATGGCGACGCAACGCCTCTGCCACGTCCGGAGATTTCACTTGCGGCACTCATGGACCGGCTGAATGCAATCGAGGCGCTCGACCCGACCGGCGAAGCCACGCCGCAGGAATTGGCGCGCACGGTTGCCTCGCTACAGGAACGCACATCGCAGCTTGAAGCTGTCGATCAGCAATTTGCTGATGCAATGGAAGCGCGCGACGAAGCTTTGCGTGAGCTTGCCCAGCAAATCGGCGCGCTGGAAACAGAGCTTGGCGCTGTAGATGAGCGCATAACGGGCGCGGCCGAAACGGATGCTGAGCGTCAGCAGGCAATTGCAGACATGACTGGTGACCTCAATGCGCTGCGTGAAGTCGTTAACGAGCGGATTAACAGCGTTGAAGCTGCCCAGCTGAATGAAGATGAGCAGGCGCTGGTGCGCCGTGCCGACCGGGTTCTGGCTCTGTCTTCGCTTGATGCCGCTGTTCAGGATGGCGGCCCGTTCGGCACTGAGCTGGAAGCGCTTGCCATCCAGCTTCCGGCCAATGCGAGCGTTTCTACGCTTCGTCGTCTGTCTGAACAGGGCGCGCCGTCTATTGAGGTGCTCCGCCGTCGTCTGGAAGAGTTAAAGCCGCAGGTCGCACAAGCGGGTATACCTGAGCCACCATCTGGTGAATGGGCGTGGCTAGGTGATCTCTTGTCTGGCGTGGTGACAATGCGTGAAGAAGGTTCAGCAAGCGGTGAAACCGCGACGCGCCGTATGGATGTCGCGCTGGAACTTCTGGAAGAGAATGATCTGCCAGCAGCCTTGCGCGAAATTCGCATGGTGGAGGGGCCTCAGGGTGAGGCGCTCGCTGGCTGGCTTGCGGATGCGCAGCGCCGTGCACAGATCAATCAATTGATGAACCGGCTACGCCGCGACGTAATGGACGGGGGCAGCGCACAATGACCAAACTTTTCTGGCTCCTTTTGACCGTCCTTCTGGTCGGCGCGCTGGTCGTTCTGGCCATGTGGGCGAATGATATTCCATGGCGCGTTGTTCTCGAGCGTGAGAACCAGCCGGATGTCGTGCTGACACTGACCGGCGCTGCAATTGCGCTTCTGGTATTTGGCGCTGTTATCGCAATTTTCTGGGCATTTATAACCGGTGTATTCCGCCTGCCCACCCGCATCAAATCCATGCGTCTGCGCTCTCGTAAGCGCAAAGGCAATGAGGCGCTGGCAAATGGTCTCCTCGCCATTGAGGGCGGCGATATTAAAGGTGCAAAGCGTCTGATCGGTAAGGCGCTTTCTGACGCCGAAGACGAACGCCTCGCGCTCCTTCTGGACGCCATGACGGCAGAGCAGGAAGCTGACTGGACGCGTGCAGAACGTGCTTATGCTGAACTGTCCCGCAAACCAGGTGCGCATTTGGCTGGTCTTCGTGGCCTGACGGGCGCTGCGGTGAAGCGCGGCGACTATGGCATGGCGATCGAGCGGGCGCGTGAAGCCCTCGAAATGAAGGGTGAAACCGGCGACTGGCCGTTCCGCTCTCTGTTCGAGATCTACGTCGCACGTGGCAACTGGGAAGAAGCACGTACTGTGCTTGCTCAGGGCGAAACCAAGCGTCACATCACCTCGGATAATGCCCGTCGTCGCCGCGGCGTGCTTCTGACGGCTGAGGCGTCAGACATCATGTCGACTGACCCTGAGGGCGCTGAGCGCATTCTCTCAGAAGCGCTGAAAACTGATCCGGCATTTCCTCCGGCAGCTTATCATCTGGCGCGGCTCCAGCTTGCACGTGATGCGATTAAACCCGCAATCACATCTCTTGAGACAGGCTGGAAAGCTCACCCGCATCCGGCGCTCGCGCTGGTGGCCGAACGTCTTGATGATGGCGAGGGCAAATCCGGTGGACGCCGCGCGACCAACGCTCTCATTGCCGCAAACAAAACCCATCGTGAGACGGCTTTGTTGAAAGCCGATACGGCGATCGCTCAGGGTGAGTGGGAAGCCGCAGAAAAAGCGCTCGCACCTCTGCTTCAGGGCGGGGCTCCGACAAGCCGGGTTTGCCGATTGATGGAAATGATTTCGTCTGCAAAGCATGATGAAGGCGCAGCGCGGACATGGTCTGAACGTGCTGCTTCAGCCGCGCGTGAGCCGGAATGGAGCGATATTGATACAGACGGTACAGCCTTCATGTATTCCAAAGATGACTGGGCTCGTATGGTCTATGCCTATGGCGACTCAGGCCAGCTGATCCATCCGCGCCATGAGACGTATCGCGCCGAGCTGGATGTTGCACGCACGCGCGCTATCACCTATTCCGCGCCCGCTCAGGCGCCTGCGCCAGAGCCTAAAGTGACGCCTACACCGGGCGATGCACCGGGCACGTCTTCTGCTCCGCCGCCAGTGGACTATATTAAAAAGCCTTAGATGATTAAGCAGCTGCGCACATACGTCCTCCTATTGCTCACCTTCAGTCTTGTTGGTGTGCAGACAGCGTGTGCCTGTAATCACGATTTTGCGCTACAGCAGCAGGCTGAGGCGAGCGACCACTGCCATGAAATGGCAATGATGGATGCTGGGCACGACATGCCGGCGCCGGTGCTCGAAGATGACTGCGATCATGTGCCTGCGAACGAATTCATGGCAGTCCGTAGCGATGTCGACGATGGCCTTGTTCAACCCGCTCTCGATCTGATCCTGCCAGTTCAGTATGCGGCTGTTGAGGCCAGCATTCCTGATGCGAGTGTAAGCCTTGAAAGATTGCGGCCCATACCGCCGCCTGATCTGCCCTTTGCCCGAAAGACCGTCTTTCTGAATTGAACCTCCTCTGATGCCGGGCCGCGCAGGGCTTTTTCCTGCGCCTGTTTTCTCGTCACAGAGGTTTTCCATGTTTAATCGACGACATTTTCTGAAGTCCGGCGTGGGTGTTGCCACCACGCTCGGCGCCACCAGCCTTCTTCCTGCCTGGGCGCAATCTGCGTCGCACGGCAATATGGGGCGTATGCATCATAGCGCGACCGAGTTCGATCTGCATGTCAGTGAGTTTCCGGTCAATATCAATGGCCGCACAGGGCAGGCGATTGGCGTGAACGGCACTGTGCCTGCGCCGCTGATCCGTTTCCGTGAAGGCGATGACATTACGCTGCGCGTCCACAACATGCTGGATGTCGACACCAGCATTCACTGGCACGGCCTGCTTGTGCCGTTCCATATGGACGGTGTGCCGGGCGTCAGCTTCCCGGGCATTCGCGCGGGTGACACCTTCACCTACCGGTTCTCCGTCCCGCAAAACGGCACCTATTGGTATCACTCCCATTCCGGTCTGCAGGAGCAGGTCGGTCATTACGGTCCGATCATCATTGATCCGGCGGGCGCTGATCCTGTCGAGTATGATCGGGAATATGTGATGGTGCTCTCTGACTGGAGCTTTGAGAGCCCGGAACGCATCTATGAAAAGCTGAAGACGGTCAGTCACACCTATAACTTCCAGGAACGGACAATTCCGGACTTCCTTGAAGACGCGAATGAAAACGGCCTCTCAGAAACGCTGTCCGATCGCGCGATGTGGGGGCATATGCGTATGAGCCCGCGCGATATCGCAGATGTGACAGGCTCGACTTATCATTTCCTCATTAACGGCCATTCGACCGCGGATAACTGGAACGGCGTGTTTAATCCGGGCGAGCGGGTACGTCTGCGCATCATCAACGCGTCCGCCATGTCTATCTTCAACGTTCGAATTCCGGGGCTGCCAATGAAGGTGGTTCAGGCGGACGGGCTTCATGTGCAGCCGGTCGAGGTGGACGAATTCCAGATGGGCGTTGCTGAAACCTATGATGTCATTATCGAACCACAGGATGATCAGGCCTATGCGTTCGTCGCTGAAAGCATTGATCGGTCCGGACAGGCTGTTGCGACGCTCGGACCACGTCCGGGTATGCGGGCACAGGCACCGGAGCTTCGCGCAATACCGACGCTGACCATGCGCGATATGGGCATGAACCATGGTTCCATCGGGCATGATATGTCCGGCATGGACCATGGCTCTATGGATCACGGGTCAATGGATCACTCCGGCCACGACATGTCAGGCGACATGGATCACAGCGCGATGGGACACGATATGGGCGGTATGGATCATTCCGCGCACATGGCGTCAGCGCCAGAGGAGGCGGGCGACTGGCCAGTCGAGCGCCCTGATCTTGAAGTCGGGCCGGGCGTTGTGAACATCAACGCCATGCCACTTTACCGGTTGAATGAGCCGGGCCTGGGGCTGGAGAATGTGCCGCACCGCACGCTCAATTACGAGATGTTGCGAAGCCTTGAGCCTAATCCGGATACACGACTGCCAGACCGTGAGATCGAGATCCATCTGACGTCGAACATGGAACGCTATATGTGGTCCTTCGACGGAGTGCGTTTCGCTGACATTCGCGAGGCGATCCAGATGCGAGAGGGTGAGCGCGTCCGCGTGACGCTCGTCAATAACACCATGATGACACACCCGATCCACTTGCACGGCATGTTCTTCGATCTGGTGAATGGTGGCGGAAATCATCGTCCGCGCAAGCATACGGTGAATGTGAAGCCTGCAGAGAAAGTCTCATTTGATGTCTCTGCAGACCATGTGGGTGACTGGGCGTTCCACTGTCATCTTCTCTACCACATGATGGCGGGTATGATGCAGGTTGTATCCGTACTACCGGATGCAGCAGGCGCCGCGCGCCGCGATGAACAGTTTCGACATATGCAGCATCAGGGCATGGACCATTCCAATCACGGTCAGATGGATCACAGCCAGTATCAGGGTATGGACCATTCCGGCCACGGTCAGATGGACCACAGCCAGCATCAGGTTATGGACCACTCCAATCATGGTCAGATGGACCATAGCCTGCATCAGGGCATGGATCATTCAGGTCATCAGATGCCTGCTGCGGAACCGGAGGCAGCCGCAACACAGCAACATAACCATGGAGGGCATCACCGATGAGACGCTCTTTGACTTTGGGGCTGGTGCTCGGGGCGTTTGCGTTGGGGCTGCCCGCACTCGCCCAGCATGATCATCATTCAGAAGGCGAAGCGCCGCTCTGGTCGCAGGCCGATGAAATCTGGGGTGAAGAGGTGATGGAGGAATCGCGAAATGCGCTCGTTCATCACCATGGTCGCATGGCAACGGATGCCGTTGAAATTCACCGTTTCGAACTTCAGTCCGGAGAGGATGAGGATGTCATCCTGCTTGATGGCGACATCTGGTATGGTGGTGACATCAATAAGCTCATTGTAAAAACCGAGGCCGAATACAGCCTCGATCATAGCGAGTTTGAAGAGATAGAAGTGCATGCGCTCTGGTCGCACGCAATCTCCCCATATCTGGATATGCAGGCCGGTATCCGCCACGATTTTGAGCCAGATGGTTTAAGCCATGCTGTGCTCGGCCTTGAGGGCATGCTGCCATACCGTTTTGATATGGATGGCGCGTTCTTCCTGAGCGAAGAGGGCGACCTGACGGCGGGTGTGGAGCTTGAATACGAGCTCATGCTCACGCAGCGCCTTCATATTCTCCCGCGCGCAGAACTGGGTTGGTCAGCGCAGGACGTTCCCGAACGCGGTACAGGCGAAGGCTTCACGAATGGTCAGTTGGGCGTGCGTCTGGCGTACGATGTCGTTCGTGAGTTTGCGCCATTTGTGGGCGTCGAGTGGCAAGGGAGCCTTGGTGAAACCGAAAACATTCTCAGCGCTGCTGGTGAGGACACCGAGCAGACTGTTTTCGTGATCGGGTTTCATGCCTGGTATTAGCCTTGGAGGCTGTCTTTCGGAACCATGACTTTTTTGTCGCGTTGGTTTTGCAAGGCAGCCTGAAGGAGAATAGAGATGAGCAGCGTGGCTCAGAGATACGTGCGGTTCTTTATCATGATCGCAGTATCCATGGTGGTTATGTATGTCGTGATGTATCTGCATACCTACGAGCTGGATCACGTCCATTTCAGCGAAACACGTCTTTTCATGACTCTCTTAATGGGCGCCAGCATGATTGTCGTGATGCTGCTCTTCATGTTGGGAATGTATTCGAACACTGGGGCGAATATCGCGATCATCATTGGCGCGGGCCTGATGTTCTGCGGAGCGACCTGGTTGGTACGCTCTCAAGCCACAGTGGGCGACGAGGCATATATGGACGGAATGATTCCGCACCACTCGATTGCCCTGCTCACAAGTGAGCGGGCCGACATCGAAGACCTCCGCGTCAGGGAGCTGGCAGATGGTATTATCGCAGCTCAGAAGCGTGAGATCGCGGAGATGAAATGGTTGCTCGAAGATATTGACAGGAATGGTCCTGCGACGACGCAGGATGAAATGAATGCGCGACCTGTGCCTGAGTTTTAGGCCGGTTGCAGGGGGAAATTTATGTCGTCAGAAAAGAAGGCTGTGCTGTATCGCATGGTGATGCCGGGCCATATTTGCCCGTACGGGCTGAAATCACTGGACCTGCTCCAGCGCAAAGGGTTTGAGGTGGAAGACCACCATCTGACCACGCGCGAAGAGACTGACGCCTTCAAAGCCGAACATGACGTCAAAACCACGCCGCAAACCTTCATCGAAGGCGAGCGCATTGGCGGCTATGATGCTCTGCGTGATCATTTCGGTCTGGACCGCGTAAAGCCCGGTGAAACGACTTACCGGCCGATCATTGCGATCTTCTCAATGACCTTCCTGATGGCGGCGGCCCTTGGCTGGTTGCTACCTGGGCCGGTTATCGGTATGCGCCTGATCGAGCATTTCATTGCCATTTCTATGTGTGTGCTGGCCGTGCAGAAGCTGCAGGATCTGGCGAGCTTTTCCGGTCAGTTCCTGGGCTATGATTTGCTCGCGCGCAAATGGGTGCCATACGCCTATATCTATCCGTTTGCGGAAGGCTGGGCGGGCATTCTAATGCTCGCAGGTTTTGCAACCTTTATCGCCGCGCCGGTCGCGCTAGTGATCGGCACGATTGGAGCGGTGTCAGTCTATAAGGCGGTTTATGTCGACAAGCGCGAGCTAAAATGCGCCTGCGTGGGCGGCAACAGCAATGTGCCGCTCGGCTTTGTCTCGCTGACGGAAAATATCATGATGATGGCGATGGCCATCTGGATGATGGTGAAGCCTCTGCTTTAAGCGTCGACAACACCACCGCGCATATCGGGACGGTAGAACAGCGCCAGCTGAAAGCTCTTCCCGATGCGCACCGCACGATCAATAAACCAGTCCTCGGCCTCCTGGGTCGGGGCTGTGTCTGTCAGGGTCTGATAAAATAGCTCCAGCCAGGTTTCGAAATGCTCTGGCTGAATGTCTTTAAGCGCCATGTGCTTTGGCATTGGGCGCCCCTGATAGCGGCCTGTCGAAAGCACCATGCTGGACCAGAAATCCTTCATAGTAGACAAGTGCGGCGCCCAATGGTCGCCGATAGCGCCTTCGAAAATCGGGCCGAGCGTCTCGTTCGCCCGGACACGGGTGTAAAACTCGTCAATCAGGTCGGAGATGTAGGCTTCATCCACGCCCATTGCGGCGGCCTCTGCCTGCTTTTCTGCGATACGTTGCTCGGCTGAACGCTGGCGCTTTTCCGTCACTGTAGGGCCTCCTGATGAGGCTCCGTCACTGTAGGGCCTCCTGATGAGGCCTCTATCTGGGGCGACTGTCGCGGGCTTTCAATGTGACAGGTGGTATCGTCAGGCACCGGCTATGGGAATGGGGCATGCAGCAGTCTGCTGTTTTGCGTCGCCCCGCATCATTTTTCTGGTGCATTCGCGGCGCTTAATGCACCCTACGACGGAACGGAGTTCTACTGATCACTATGATACGTTCCAACCCTATCCCGGAGGTCCTTGGAAATGATTTTAGAAATTGATGGGAGGGCAATCCATTCACTGAGCGACTTTCACGACCGGATCGTGGAGTGTCCAGGGGTGCCTGATTTCTATGGACGAAACTTTTATGCATTCAGAGACGTACTAAACGGCTTTATTGAACGGCCTTTCAAAATTGTTTGGCGAAATGCGGGTATCTCACGATCTTTGCTTGGAAAGGATTTTGATGGATTGGTTCTGATGATGAAACAGGCAGTTGAGGAAACACTTAGCTCGGGCCGGAAATTCGAGTTTGAGATCATAGAATAATTTCTTCCCTCCGAAGGGAAAACTGATGCTCGCATTGACGTGAGATCAATCTCAACCACTAAAACTTATTCTGCACTTGCGGCGCGACCCGATACTCGCAGCATGTCTCCCGAGCAATCTGATGCGTTGCATCGGGTAGGGTGCATCAAGGGCAAAATCCGGATGCACCAGAGAGGCTCTTACAATAAACTGAAGCATCCTGCCATGCATTGGCCCGAGTCATTTTCTGGTGCATTCGCTGCGCTTAATGCACCCTACGGCGGAACGGCGTTCCGCTTGCTGATGAGGCCTCTATCTGGGGCGGCTGCCACGGGCTTTCAATGTGACAGGTGGTATCGGTGGGCAATCGCACGAGGCTATGCAGTAATCCCCCGCGTTGCATTGCTCAGCCTCATTTCTCTGGTGCATTCGCTGTGCTTAATGCATCCTACGGCGGAATGGAGTTCCGCTAACTAATGATCGAATTTGTGTCCGACAGGGTTGTGATTGCGGGGGGGCAGAAATCCTTCAAGGGGCGTATTTTTTTGGGTTCTCACTGGGAGACATTTGTCAGCTGCGTTCAGATTTTCGATAGATTGGATTATAAAACGCAATGGCAAAGCGCGGCGGCGCGGTGCATAGAGCGACACTTAGTTTCGTGCCTGATTGCGGATATTGAATTGCTATCTGAAGGAAAGGCCAGCATTCATTGCTATCCGATGTATCCGGTGAGTTATAATGAAAACAAAAATGTTGATGTAATCATCACAGAGCGTTTCCTTGAATGGAATACCGGAATAAATATCTTGGGCGAGATCGACACTGCTTTAAGCGACCAAAGCGTAAGAAAATCAGTTTCAAAAAAAATATTTGGTCATTTAGATAGACTATACGATCTGATGATTGCAGATATTTCTCAGACATCTAAGTTTGACGTACCAAAACGTTATGTATCTGCTTTAGCATCGGGTAGAGGCACTGAAGTGTGAGCGCAATCCGATGCCCGCATTGGACAAGGTGCATTCGGCGAAGCAATGCACCAGAAAGAACCGGCGCGCATGGGTTCAGGTTTCCGGGGCTATCTCATTGTCATCCCGTGCGCAGTGCAGCGCGAAGCGATGCTCTGCAGACACGGGACCTGATGGCCGGAAACTGCATGTTTCGGGTCCCGGATCAGCAGTGCATCATTATCATGCTGCACAGCATCCGGGATGACAGTTTAAAAACCCAAAAATTAATCCAACCCCACCGTGCACTACCCTAAACTTCGCGCATGAACCCCGCGCCATCATCTGTTCCTGACTACACATCGCTGACCATTGGCCAGCTGATTGGGCTGAACCTTGCGCGGCTTTATGCCTGGTGCATGCGGCTTCAGGCGTCCGGCGAAACGCGCGCGCCGTTTGACCTCGTGCGAATGGTCGTCTCATCCGAGGCTATGGTACATGCCTACGTGCGCATGCTGGCTTCGGGCCAGCTGGAGCGTGCCGGTTTTACTTTCGCTGCAAAGGCCATGCGTACGCCCATCTGGCAACGGGCTGATAGTTTTGTTTGCTCTCGCGCACCTTCGGCACGCATAGAGCGCGCTCAGGGCTGTCGTGTTGTCTCTCGTGAAACAGGGGCTCACATAGAGCCGGCTCAATGCTGTGAACTCATCTCATTGGCTGAGCTGATTAAGCGGCTTCAGACCACAATCGAAAACTTTGAACGCGCCGAGATACTGGCGAGCCATCTGGCTCGTGTGATCGTCTGCGCGTTGGCGTATCTTGAGCCTGAAGTGCGAGTATCTCTTGTTTTTGATGAAGCTGTAGAACCGGCATTTCCGTCTTGTCAGCACGTTACGACATCCCAAGATCCATGGCCGCCTCCAGACCGCGCGGCTTGTAATCTTTCACTCGCTATCTGAATTCATCTTCAAATTAAAACTCATGCGCGGCAGGGAACCCCTTGCGGCGATAGTGGTGTTTTTTGAAACTGCTTGGCATTGTTATCTCGCCTCCGGCTCGATCTGCCTGCGCCTTCGCGTTGCTCGTAATATTTCGCGCATTCCCGCGAAGGTGGGAAACTGGACCAGCCATGTCGCGCCAGATCCCTGCCTGCGCAGGGATGAGCGAAAATCTCTCAACGCCGCAGATACCCGCGAAGGCGGGTATCCACGCTTAGATCGACCAATTCAACGCGCAGCCAGATTTAAGCATGGGTTCCCGTCTTCACGGGAACCGGCGGGCTGCATGACCGAACTTTCAAATGAGCGCGATCCATCGCGAAGCAATAGCGAAGCGGGGATCAAACATAATTCATTCCTAAATTCGCGCAACTGGCGCGAATGTTTTGGGCCCGACTCCATACAGCGGCAGACCTGCCGCCGGGCTTAAAAGTCCGCCTTCGCCTCGGCTTCGGCGCGACATCCGTTTCGCGCGCTACACGCTATCGCGCTGTAGCGAAATTTTTCGAAGAAAAATTTGCGAAAGCGGATGGTGCCGCGTAGGTGACTTGAACACCTGACCCCCGCATTACGAATGCGATGCTCTACCAGCTGAGCTAACGCGGCACACCAGAGGGCACTGCGTATACCTAATCCGTCGTGGATTTCAAATACCTAAATCCGGTCTTCATTTATCAAATCTCACTTTCGCGTGAGGCAAAAGCCGGATTCGCGCGGGAATAGGCTAAAATGCGGGGTTTCCTACCGGAGCGTTAATGGGAGCGGCGCAGTTTAAGAGCCCGCAATCACCACAATTCAGTCTTTTTACGCGACAGTCAGCCGGGATTTAAGGTGGACGCGGGACGCATATACACATGCACTGGATTGCACTTCTGACAGCGGGACTTGCGCTGATACTGGCGCGGACTCTTCGCGCGCCGGGCCGTTCGGGCATGTTCACAGGACTGGCATTCTTCCTGTCGGCCTTTGCTGTAACGAGCTTTGCGATACGGGTGGGCTCTGAACAGGCGGAGATTACCCGCCCGACCGAGTACGACCAGTTTGTCACCTATGCCGCCGAGCAGGTGCGCGCCGAGCCTGATACGCCGTTCGTTGTGTTTGTGGGCGCGAGCTTTTCGCGCAATGCGATTGATGATGAAGCGCTGACAGAGCAGCTGCGAGCGGCGGGCTACCCGCACCGCGTTGTGAACCTTTCGCTTCAGGGCGCGAGCCTTCAGGAGCGTGATGCCCATCTCTGGCAGTTTATGCGGATGACAGGCATGGCGCCTGATGTTGTGTTTCTGGAGGTGGCTGACCTCTTTGATAGCAATCCGGCCTATGTGTTTAACGTCGCCAAATTCTCTGACCGTGCCATCGAGCAGTTTGATCCGAACTCGACTTACTGGTCCATGAAGGGCCTCGCGCAGGGCGCGTGCCACGGCATGGCTGACTGCGTGAAGAACTGGGTGCTTTTAAAGGTCCACGCCGCGATGAATTGGACCAATATCGGTTTGCTCGCGACGGGTGAAGCCGCAGGCGATGTAGAGCCGTTCCCGTCTTTTGATCCGCAGAACATGCCGCGTGAAACATTTGACTGGCCCGTCGACGAGATCGTCGAGGCGCTCAACGTACCAGCTGAAATTCATCCGGAAACCGGGCCGTCATGGGCGCGCCTGTTCCGTCTGGATCAGCGTGAGCGTCTCCAAGAGGCAGGCGTGCGCCGTATCGCGTATTACTATCCGCCAGTTCTGCCGCCGGAAGACCGCCAGTATGTGGCGCGCCTGTGTGCTGGTGAACTGGCTGAATATCCGTGCATTGCGCCGGTGGACCGTCAGCTTCTTTCCCAGCTTGAGGGCGAAGTCTGGCTCGATCATGAGCATCTTCTGACGGAAGGCGCAGACGTCTACACAACATGGCTCGCAGGCCAGATTGAAAGCTGGGGGGCGCTTCAATGATCTTCACCGAGGCAATTTTTCCGCTCTTCCTGCTCGTCGTTCTGGGCGTCTATTGGGGGCTGATGCGCGGGTCATGGCGTAATCACTGGCTGCTCGTGACGAGCGCGGTGTTCTATGGCTGGTGGGATGTACGCTTTCTGGCGCTGATTGGCGCGGTCATTCTCGTCTCGTGGTTCGCGGGTATTCTGATGAAACAGCGAGCAGATGCGGGGCGCGGGCAGCTGACCGTTCTGTGGAGCGCGATCATCTTCCAGCTCGTCATGCTGGGCACGTTCAAATATTTCGGCTTCTTCTCTGAAAGCGCGGCTGCAGCGCTGAGCGCTGTCGGCATGAGTGCGAGCTGGCCGACGCTGAACATCATCCTGCCGGTCGGTATCAGCTTTTATATCTTCCAGGCGATTTCCTATCTGGTGGATATTTATCGCAAGGATATTCCGGTTGAGACGCGTCTGTCGCGCGTAGCGCTTTATATCTCTTTCTTCCCGCAGCTGGTGGCTGGCCCGATTGTGCGCGCCGCGAGCTTCATGATGCAGATCGACCGGAAGAAGACGTTCTCGTCTGCCCTTCTGGCCGCAGGTGCGCGGGCCTTTATTCTGGGCTTCATCTATAAGGCCGCGATTGCCGACAATATCGCGCCATTCGTAGACCCTGTGTTTGCCGATATTGGCGCGTGGGACACGCCATCCGTGATCGCCGCGACTTTTGCGTTTGGTACGCAAATCTATTTCGACTTTGCGGGATATTCTCTGATGGCGATCGGCGTGGCGCGCTGGTTCGGCTATTTCATTCCGAAGAACTTCAACGACCCTTACAGCTCGCCGTCCATCGCCGAGTTCTGGCGTCGCTGGCACATGTCGCTGTCCTTCTGGCTACGCGATTATCTCTACATTCCGCTGGGCGGAAACCGTAAAGGGCCAGTCAAAACTTATCGCAACCTCATGATCACTATGGTGCTGGGCGGCCTCTGGCATGGCGCGGCGTGGAGCTTCGTTATTTGGGGCGCAATCCATGGTGCGGCACTGAGCGTGCATCGGTTTGTCATGGGCGGCGCGAATGGTCGCTCTCTCGTGCCTGCTCTGAAAGGCGTCGTGGGTATTGTTCTGACCGTTGCGCTCGTGTTCGCGGCGTGGGTACCATTCCGTGCTGAAAGCCTGTCCGACACGTTATCTGTGTGGGCTGGTGTGATCGGTGTGCGTGAAGGCGGTCCGCAGAGCCTCTCATGGGTGGCTTTCTGTGTACCCCTGCTTCTGGTGATCGACAGCCTGTTTAGTCAGGCCGACAAGCTGAAAGGCCTGCCAAAGCTTCCAGTGTTCCGGAATCCGTCACTCTATTGGGCGGGTATGGGGTGCCTCGCTGCATTGGCGCTTGCGCTCTATCCTCTGAAATCGGCACCTTTCGTCTATTTCCAGTTCTGATCTTCGGCAGCTTGCCTCTTTTCTTTCGGTGTGGGCGTCGCTAACTGGCTTCCATGCCTGAGTTACCTGAAGTCGAAACCGTGCGCCGTGGCCTCCAGCCATATCTGGAGGGCGAAGAGCTTTCTAAAGTTACGCTGAACCGCGCGGACCTGCGCTTTCCGTTTCCCGAACGTATGGCGGACCGTCTTGAAGGTGCGCGCATCATCAGCCTGTCGCGCCGTGCAAAGTTTCTGGTGGCGGAAACCGACCGGAACGAAAAGCTGGTCATGCATCTGGGCATGTCAGGCCGCTTCACCATCCATGACCCTGACATACCAGTTCAGCAGAACCCCGGTGAGTTTGCGCACGCGCATGCAACCAATCCAAAGCATGACCATGTCGAGTTTCTGACCGGGAAGGGCGTGCGGATTGTGTTCAATGATCCGCGGCGGTTCGGCTATATGCAGATGTTCGGTGAGGCTGATGGTGACCCGTTCGCTGAGGTAGGGCCTGAGCCGCTCTCTAATACGTTCTCCGGTGAGAGCCTGTATGAAGCGTTCCGCGGCAAGAAAAGCCCTGTGAAGTCCGCTTTGCTCGATCAGCATGTCGTTGCCGGCCTTGGCAATATATATGTGTGTGAGGCGCTGTTCATGGCAGGCATCTCTCCCCATCGTCTGGCAGGCAATGTCTCGCGAAAGAAGTGCGATGTGTTGGCCCAATGCGTGAGAGAGGTGCTGGAACGAGCCATTCAGGCTGGCGGCTCTACGCTGAAAGACTATGCACACACAGACGGCGCGCTCGGCTATTTCCAGCACAGCTTCAGGGTTTATGGCCGCGAGGGCGAAGCTTGCAGCGCCTGCACAAAACCTGTTCTTCGAAAAGTCCAGTCTGGTCGATCCACTTTCTTTTGCTCACATTGCCAGCGCTGATCGATGAATCTGTTGACGCTTTGGCGTCTTCATGGTCTGTCGGCGGCTTGGTTCCGGGTGCGTACAGACCCAGGGGCGGCATGCGAAACAACTCGCGCTTGCTCTGACATTTGTTCGCCAAAAAAGGACACTTTATGGCTTATGAAACACTTCTGATCGAGATTTCTGATCAGACGGGAATTATCCGGCTGAACCGCCCGGATGATCTGAATGCGCTAAACAACACCCTGATG
Organism: Ponticaulis sp.; assembly: GCF_029210165.1. Taxonomy (NCBI): domain Bacteria; kingdom Pseudomonadati; phylum Pseudomonadota; class Alphaproteobacteria; order Hyphomonadales; family Hyphomonadaceae; genus Ponticaulis; species Ponticaulis sp. Next base: position 302,415 of record NZ_JARGNT010000001.1, on the reverse strand, counting down.
GACGAAATGACAGCCGCGCTCGATGATTTCGAGGCGAATGAAGATATTGGCTGCATCATTATCACCGGGTCTAAAAAGGCGTTTGCGGCGGGTGCAGATATTAAAGAGCTCAAAGCCTTTGATTTCGCATCCGCCTATCAAAAAAATCTCATCTCTAAAAACTGGGAACGTGTCACCAGCTGTCGCAAGCCGGTTATCGCAGCGGTGTCCGGCTATGCGCTGGGCGGTGGTTGCGAGCTTGCAATGATGTGTGATTTCATTCTCGCTGCGGAGAACGCAAAGTTCGGCCAGCCTGAGATCAACCTCGGCATTCCGCCAGGTGCAGGCGGTACGCAGCGCCTGACGCGCTTTGTGGGCAAGTCCAAGGCTATGGAAATGTGCCTGACAGGTCGTTTCATGGATGCTGAAGAGGCAGAACGCTCCGGACTGGTCGCGCGCGTTGTGCCAACCGATTCTCTAATCGATGAGGCTAAGAAAGTCGCTGCCTCCATCAACGCAAAGTCCCGTCCTGTGACTATGATGGTGAAGGAAAGCGTGAATGCGGCCTATGAAACCGCGCTCAGCCAGGGCGTATTGTTCGAGCGCCGCCTGTTCCACGCTGCTTTTGCGACAGAAGACAAGGATGAGGGCATGGAAGCCTTCATTGAGAAGCGCGACGCGCACTTTAAAAACAAATAAACTCGGGTTTTTGCAGGCTGGACAAAGAATCTCCGGCTAAAGACGTTGACGTCTGGCCTGCAAAAGCATAATAAGCCGCTTTCCGAATTTATCCGACTGGAGACATTGCATGGCCAACACCCGGTCAGCCAAAAAAATGGTTCGTAAGATTGCGCGCCGGACTGAAGTCAACAAGGCACGTCGCTCTCGTGTACGTACCTATGTGCGCAAGGTAGAAGAAGCTATTGAGAGCGGTGATAAGACTGCGGCTCAGGAAGCTCTGAAAAACGCTCAGCCAGAGCTGATGCGTGCGGTCACTAAAGGCCTCATGCACAAGAGTACGAGCTCACGTAAAGTGTCTCGTCTTTCTAAGCGCGTAGGCGCAATGGCTTAAGCGACATACTGATATCTCCTGCGTGGAGATGTTCAGGCCTGATTGAGGAAAGCGCCCCACCGGGCGCTTTTTTTGTGCCTGGTTTTAGCGATGAATAATTGGCGCGCAGGGTGCAAAATTTTTGAGCGCGGCCTCGTTTTGAGGGGGTGAGTTGTGTGTGGAATAGTGCTTCTAAAGATCATGCAACCTGGGGATAATTAACCTTTAAGGGACTCAATTCTGTGGGAAAAACAGTTTTGTGACACTCTTGGTAATTTATCCACAAATGAGTCGAAATTGATTCGTTGACTTTCGAATCGGGACAGGCAAGGCGCCCGGGGAAGTCAAGCTTTCGGAGCAAAATGGCTGTGAATGTTTTTGTGAGAAAAATTTGAGAACTTACAAAACCTTGTTAGGCGTCAAGCCGGGATAGGCACCTAAAACATGCATTCTGAAAAATAAGTCAGATTGACCAAAATCGCCCGGCATTTATCCTGAGATCAGATCACAGTTAACGTCCGCACAAAGATGTAAATAACGACGGTTTTTCGAAACCGATGTGTGGAGGTTTGTGCTTCTCGCGTAGATTATGGTTAACAGCTATAACAAACTAATTAGGGGTGCATTCGGGGCATGAAAGAATATAATATTCCCGAACTTGAAAAAACGGCCGCAGAAGGCTCGGCTCAAACAGCTATAGTCATCTGGCAGTCCGTCATTGAAGTTCTCAAAAATGAAGTTTCACCGGCATCATTCGGCAAGTGGCTGAAGGATCTGGAGTTCGTCGCTGACATGGAAGGTGTCATCCAGCTGGCTGCTCCAACTGGCATTCAGAGCGACCGTGTGAACAACGACTTCATTCACAAGATCAACATGCTTTGGGCAGAGCGTGATACATCCGGCCGTCGCGTAGCGGTGTGCAGCTGGGCTGATCTTCCTTCTGATGTACGGGCACTGGCAGAAGAAGCGCGCGCAGAGCGTGCTGCACGTAAGACAGAAGAACCTGTCGTGCAGCCTGGCGTTCGCGCTCCGGCACGTCATTTCACGTTCGATAATCTCGTTGTGGCGGAATCTAACCGTCTGGCAGCGACAGTCTGCACGAAAATTGCGGGCAATCAGGCGACGCCATCGCAGATCGTCTATCTGTATGGCCACCATGGTGTCGGTAAGACTCACCTTCTGAAGGCGATTGAGTCACAGATCGAAGTCTCAGACGATGAGCGCAGCGTTGTCTATATGAGCGCTGAGGAGTTCATGGTCGCATTCGTGGAAGGCGTTAAGCGCCGTGACACTTCTGACCTGAAATCACGTCTTCGCGGCGCTGATGTTCTTCTGATTGACGACCTGCAGGCGATTGCCGGCATGGGCGGCACACAGAAGGAATTCTTCGGCAATATCCGTGCAGTTGTTGGCCGTGGCGGTCAGGTGGTTATCGCTGCTGATGAAAGCCCGTCCCAGCTTGGCGCGCTGAACTCTCGCGTTCGTGACGAATTCCAGGGTGGTGTCCTCATTCAGGTGGACGAGCCTGATGAAGAAATGCGCCGCGCGATCGTTCGTATTAAGGCTCAGACAATTGCAGCAGAAAATCCGGGCTTCGAGCTTTGTGATGATGCCGTCAATCTGATCGTCAGCCGTGTAAAAGGTCCGGGCCGTCAGCTTTACGGTGCGGTCTGCAACGTATTCACTGCAACGACCTTTATTGGCCAGCCGGTTACGCTCGACGATGTCAGTGCAGCCGTTCGCCGTCAGATCGGTGAAATGCGTCCGCCAACCATCGATCAGGTAAAGCGTGCAACGATGACGGCCTTCGATATTACGAAGACAGATATTGAGTCTGCGCGTCGTAGCCGTTCGATTGCTTATCCTCGCCAGATTGCGATGTATCTTTGCCGTAAGCTGACAACGCGCTCTCTGCCACAAATCGGTAAGTTCTTTGGCAATCGTGACCACACGACAGTTCTCTACGCGGTGCGTAAACTTGAAGACGCGGTCGCAAGTGATGAAACACTGCGCCGTGACATTGAGAAGGTCGAGCGCGCGCTGGAAGACATTCAGGCAAACGCTGCGAAATAGGGATTGCTGCGAAATTGTCCCTCATTTGGTCTCAGATGAGGGATTTTTCGCAACAAACCACAGAATTTTCGGGTTTCGCGTGCATCCCGGGCTAAATACCTTTTGCGAAACTCATATTTATGGATAACTTTCAGCCCGTTTCGAATCTGAAGCGGGCTGAATTTTTGTTCGACGAAACGGGGGCGGGAAAGCTCCTGAAAGGCAGACGATGAAGCTTACGATTGACCGGTCCGACCTCCTGCGTGCCCTTAGCCACGTGCAGAGCGTTGTAGAGCGACGTAACACTATTCCGATCCTGTCGAACGTATTGCTGTCCGCAAGCGCTGGCTCTCTGCAATTGACCGCGACCGACCTCGATATCGAGGCGGTTGATGCGGCCGACGCACAGGTTGATCAGGAAGGTGGTCTGACAGCACCTGCGCAAACGCTTTTCGACGTTGTGCGTAAATTGCCGGAAACAGCAGAAGTTCAGCTGGAATTCCTGCCAGACAATCAGCGCCTGTCGATTCAGGCCGGGCGTTCGCGTTTTGCGCTGCCAACGCTGCCTGCGGCTGACTTCCAGACGATGAACAAAGACGAAGGCACTGTGTCCTTCTCCATCGATGTCGCTGATCTGAAGCGTCTCATCGACAAAACTCGCTTTGCTATTTCTACCGAAGAGACACGCTATTACCTGAACGGTGTCTATCTGCACGTTGCAGAAGGTGAAGATGGCGCGAAGCTGCGCGCTGTTGCGACGGACGGTCACCGTCTGGCGCTCTCCGAGATTGATGCACCGCAAGGCTGCGAAGGTCTGCCGGGCGTTATCATTCCACGCAAAGCCGTGTCTGAGATCCGCCGCCTGATCGACGGATATGATGGCGTGATCGAAGTGTCCGCATCGGAGGCGAAGATCGTCTTCACTGCCGGCCGCGCGGTTCTGACAACCAAGCTCATTGACGGGTCTTTCCCTGACTATGCGCGCGTTATTCCTCAGAATAACGACCAGACCCTCAAGGTCGGCAATGTCGCGCTTGAAAAAGCGGTCGACCGTGTTGCAACCGTTTCCGCTGAACGTTCGCGCTCTGTGAAAATGTCGCTGGAAGCTGATAAAGTGGTCCTCACGGTGAACCATGCTGAGACCGGTCACGGTGTTGAAGAAGTCGAAGGCGAGTACGCTGGAGAGCCGATGGAAATCGGCTTCAATGCGCGTTACCTGCTTGATGTGTTCCAGCAAGTTGATGGCGATGAAATTCTCTTTGATTTCAATGATCCAGCGTCGCCTGCACTGGTGCGCGACCCGACAGATCCGGCATCTCGCTACGTTCTGATGCCGCTACGCGTCTGACGGTATGGACGGCCAAGGCCGCATTTATCTGAAACGTCTCGCGCTTTCCACATTTCGGAATTATGGCGCGCTTTCAATCGACCTCGACGGGCGGCATGTCTGCCTGTTCGGGGCGAATGGCGCTGGCAAGACCAATCTCATCGAAGCCATTTCGCAGCTCTCTCCGGGGCGGGGGCTCCGCTCAGCGGGGCTGCCGGATATGGCGCGTGTTGAAGACGGGGCGGCTGGCAATACGTGGGCGTTGGGCGCAACGCTGTTTGACGGGGATGTGGACCGTCTCATTCGCATTGATGCCAGCATAGAGGGCGGCGGACGCGGCAAACGGTCTATGCAGGTGGATGGCTCCACGGCGACCGCAAGCTCCATGAGCGAGCTTGTGCGCATTATCTGGCTCACGCCCGCCATGGATCGGGTATTCGCCGGTGGTGCAACAGAGCGGCGTAAATTTCTGGACCGCCAGACGCTCGCCCATTTTCCGATCCATGCCCGTCATTCAACGGCCTATGAGAAGGCGATGCGTGAGCGCAACTTGCTGCTGGAGCGCGACTTTGCCGATCCGGTCTGGCTGGATGGGCTTGAGGAAAGACTTGCAGAGCATGGCGCTCATATCGCCTTCCATCGGGCGCAGACGGTCAGCCGTTTACAGAAGGCAGTGGATATCCGCCCTGATGGCGCCTTCCCGAAGGCGGACCTCTCTCTGGAGGGGGCGGCGGAAGAGGCGTTTAACGCGGGTCAAACTCTGGCAGACGTTCAGGACATGTTGAAAGCGGCGCTGAAGGACGGCCGCAGACGGGATGCCCGTGCGGGGCGAACGCTTACAGGGCCGCACCGCTCCGATCTGGTGGTGATCCACCGGCCGACTGGCGTTCCGGCGTCTCTGTGCTCCACAGGCCAGCAAAAGGCACTTCTGATCGGGCTCATCCTCTCCAATGCGCGCGCGCTTGAAGCAGAGGAGCATCTGCGCAACCCTCTGGTTCTGCTGGACGAGGCTGTGGCGCATCTTGATCCTGACAGGCGCGCTGCACTGTTCGATGAACTGTCCGCGCTCAAAGGGCAGGCCTGGCTGACGGGAACTGAGCGCTCTTTATTCGATGGCTTTGATGAAAGAGCGCAGTTCTTTGAGGTCGCGGCGGGTAAAGTCAACGTTGTTTGAATGGGTGTGTCCGGACGAAATACGGCCCGTTTAGCCCTCAAAACTCCGGCGTAAACCTGTAGAAAGTTTAGGTTTCTTTCTGGCGGCAAGAAAGTTCTATTATTTCAGATGCTTGCGCCGCAAATGAGGGGCGTCAAAACGGGGCTGAAATTTCCCTTTTTCGGCAAACCTGCCTATACTTGATTCGAACGATTCATAACGGGAAGAACGAAGGCAGAAATGTCCGACGAAACACCAAACACACCTGAGTATGGCGCTGACTCAATCAAGGTCCTGAAAGGGCTTGAGGCCGTCCGGAAACGCCCTGGCATGTACATTGGTGACACGGACGATGGTTCGGGTCTTCACCACATGATTTATGAGGCTGTCGATAACGCGATCGATGAGGCGCTTGCAGGTCACGCAACCGAAGCTTCTGTCATTCTGCACGCTGACGGGTCTGCTGAGATCACAGATAACGGCCGCGGCATGCCTGTCGAGATGCACCCGACGGAGGGCATTTCCGCGGCAGAAGTTATCATGACCCAGCTGCACGCTGGTGGTAAGTTCGACCAGAACTCCTATAAGGTATCCGGCGGTCTGCACGGCGTAGGTATCTCTGTTGTGAACGCGCTGTCTGACTGGCTTGAGCTACGTATTCACCGCAAAGGCAAAGAGCACTTCGTTCGGTTTATTGATGGCGGCACAACTGAAGCGCCTCTGAAAGAAGTTGGCGTAAGCCCGAAGACCGAAGATGGCCGTGACTTTACAGGCACGAGTGTTCGTTTCTTCGCGTCGCCGTCTACCTTCACCATGACTGAGTATAATCGCGGCACTCTGGAACATCGCCTGCGCGAGCTGGCTTTCCTGAACTCGGGCGTGCGCATTGTGTTCAAAGATCTGCGCGGCGCGGAGCCGTATGAAACAGTCTTCGAGTATGATGGCGGTGTGAAAGCCTTTGTAGAGCACCTCGACCGTCAGCGTGCCTCTGCCATTCCTGAAGCGATTTTCGCAATCGGTGAGAAAGATGGCATCACCGTCGAAGCCGCGCTTCAGTGGAACGACAGCTATCACGAGAATGTTCTCTGCTTCACAAACAACATCCCGCAGCGCGATGGCGGTACGCACCTTGCCGGTTTCCGTGCTGCGCTGACGCGTGTCATCAACAAATATGCTGATGAAACCGGTGCGGCGATGAAGGGCAAGGTCAACATTTCCGGCGATGACGCGCGTGAAGGCCTTACGTGCGTACTCTCTGTGAAAGTGCCCGACCCGAAATTCTCCTCCCAGACCAAAGACAAGCTCGTCTCATCTGAGGTGCGTCCCGTGGTCGAGAGCTTGATGACCGAGCAGCTTTCCATGTGGCTCGAAGAGAACCCGGGCCCTGCCAAACTGGTCATGCAGAAAATTGTCGAGGCCGCCGCAGCGCGCGAAGCCGCCCGTAAAGCGCGTGAACTGACACGTCGTAAAACGGCGCTCGATATTACCTCGCTGCCGGGCAAGCTGGCAGACTGTCAGGAAAAAGACCCTGCGAAATCTGAAATCTTCATCGTGGAAGGGGACTCTGCGGGCGGATCTGCGAAGCAGGGCCGTAACCGCGAGAACCAGGCTATTCTGCCACTGCGTGGTAAAATCCTGAACGTGGAACGTGCGCGTTTCGATAAGATGCTGTCGTCAGATCAGGTTGGTACGCTGATTACCGCGCTTGGTGCGGGTATCGGGCGCCGGTCTGAGACGAACCCGAATGAGGGTTTCCAGATCGAGAAGCTGCGCTACCACAAAATTATCATCATGACCGATGCGGACGTTGACGGCGCCCACATTCGTACGCTCCTGCTGACATTCTTCTATCGTCAGATGCCTGAGATTATCGAGAACGGGTACCTCTATATTGCCCAGCCGCCGCTCTATAAGGTCTCTAAAGGCCGGTCAGAGCGCTATCTGAAAGATGACGCCGAGCAGGAAACTTACCTGATTGGTGAGGGCACAACCGGTGAGGTTCTGGTGCTTCAGGACGGTGAGCAAATGGGCGGCGAAGATCTGCGCCAGCTCGTTTATGACTCCGTCGCGTGCAAGAGCCTCGTAAAGCGCCTTGCAATGAAAGCGCCTGGTGTTCTGGTTGAGCAAGCGTCACTCGCTGGAGCGCTGCATTCGACAGCGGGGCAGGCCGAAGCCGAGAAAACGGCGATGCGTATGAACCGCATTGCTGAAGAGGGTGAAGATACCTGGCAGGGAAGCTTTGTAGACGGTGAGCTCGTGCTTGAGCGTGTCGTCCGTGACGTTGAAGAAAAGCTGATCCTCGACAAGCAGCTGCTCCAGTCGGCAGATGCAAGAAAACTTTCAGACCGTGTTGACCCTCTGTTAGAACTCTTCTCGGAACGATCTGTACTACGTCATGAAAAAGGCGGCGAAGTTGACGTTTACGGGCCGGTTTCTCTGGTAGATGCGGTGCTCTCGTCCGGTGCTAAGGGCCTGACAATCCAGCGATACAAAGGTCTGGGCGAGATGAACCCTGACCAGCTCTGGGAAACAACGCTCGACTCGAATGCGCGCACGCTGTTGCGTGTGAAAGTGGAGCATGGCGACGAAGCTGATGATATGTTCTCCAAGCTCATGGGTGACGTGGTTGAGCCGCGCCGCGAGTTCATTCAGGCGAATGCTCTGGAAGCTGAGGTCGACGTTTAAGCCGTTTAAGGTATTGAAATTATTCACTTAAAATGGCGCGCTCAATATTCGGGCGCGCCATTTTTATTTCGGTGAAATTTTACCGATGCTGCGGTGCGGTAAGCAAATCTTAAGACGAACTGATAAAATATTACCGTGTTGATTTGCGCGAAAAGAGGACGCTTACGTGACCGGTTTGATGACGCCTAAACGCCTGTTTCTTGGCGCAGTGTCGATTTTTATCGGTGCCCTCATCCTATGGGGCGCGACGGCTGATATTCCGCCAATTCCGAAATTCTTCTCGGCGCAGGACAAGCTGGAGCATTTTGCAGCCTTCGGGGCGCTCATGCTGTGGTTGTCGGCTTTTGTCGGTCCGCGGAACTGGCCGTATGCAGCGCTCATCGCCGTGTGCTGCGCGGTCGGCCTTGAGGTGGTTCAGGCCTATTTCGTCGCGTCACGCTCAGGCGATATTCCGGATTTGATCGCAAGCCTTTCAGGGGTTGCCGCGTCTATCGGATTCATTTTCTATGTCCGCTTCATGATCCGGTCACGGCGTGCTGTACAACCCGCCTGACCCTAAAGGGGCGGGGCGCGTATGCCAGTCATTCGACTGACAAGTTTCAATTGCGAAAACCTGATGATGCGCTTTGCCTTCGATAAGGTTGGCATCCCTCAATTGCGCCGGAAACTGACCATGGTGTCCGATCAGGACGCAGCGGATGCTGTGGATGGCGCGTTTAATGTATTGTCGGAGGACGACCGGACGCTGACCGCGCAGGCGCTTGCGGCTACCGGATCGGATATCTGCGCGCTGCAGGAGGTAGAAAACCTCGTCACGCTCACAGCCTTTCATAACCGCTATCTGCGGCGCTGGTCGCGAAGTGGCTATCAGTCCCGCATACTGAGAGAAGGTAATGACGGCCGGGGCATTGATGTTGCCGCGCTGAGCCGTAAACGGCCCGATGACATTATCAGCCATGCGGACGTCACGCTGACTGATCTGGGTATTGTGCCTTTGCCCGAGCAGTCGGCCCACGCACCGGTATTTCGACGCGACTGTCTTCAGTTGGAATTTACGTTCGGCGATACGCCGCTGACCATTTTTGTCTGCCATTTCAAATCAATGCATGGCGGACGGTGGGAAACGCGCACCATTCGCGCGCAAGAGGCGCTGGGTGTGCGGCGATTGATTGAGCGCCGCTTTGACGACCCTGCCGAGGCTAACTGGATTGTCTGCGGCGATCTCAATGACTTCCTCGAAAAGGATGGCGAGGTAGATACCGGACATGGTCTCGGCCCGCTGGTCGATGGCGGTTTTGCGCTGGACGCCCTGATGATGTCAGACAAACCGGCGCTGGAGCGATGGACGCATCATTATCCTGACGAAGACAGCTATGCCGCGCTCGACCATTTTCTTCTGTCACCAGCTCTTGCCCGTAAGAACCCGCGCCCCGATATGCGCATAACACGCAGCGGTCTGCCCTGGCGGGCTGAGCGTTACACAGGAATGCGACTTCCCGGCATTGGCTGGACGGCGCCAAAAGCCTCGGATCATTGTCCGCTCACGATCGAATTTGAAATCTGAGCTTCGCGGTTGATATTAAACAGAGAACGGGGCACGAACCCGTTGGGACAGAACAAGGATGGCTGACATGTCGCGTTTTGATGACCTCGTAGAAACGGCAAAAAAGTATCAGGATCGCGCCGCGGAGAACTATGACCGTATCCGCAAGCTGGCCAGCGAACTGAAAGACGGGTTTTGCCAGTATCTGGGAACCGGTCATGGCGTATGCGTACATCTCGTGCCGCCGGTCGGGCAGTTTCAGCCGAAGACAGATCTCGATACTGCCTTTTCTATTCCGCCACGTGGTTTCCGTCCGCTCGGGCCGGTGCTGTTCGGTCTCGCTGTACGCGTTTCAGAGGGCACGGACTGGATCCGTGTGGTCATGCATTGCCACAAACAGGGCGAGCGGTTCATGATCGCGATTGATCACGGCCCGAACTACACGTTCAAGCTCCCATTGTCGGAGAATGACCCGTCCGAATTTTACGATCTTCTGTATCGTCACATCACATCCCAGTTTACCGAGGCGATAGAGCGCTATGATCGTGGAACCGATGCGCGTTCTATTGGTTTCGATTTTAGCGATCCGAATGAAACAGCCTGATACGGGCAATTTGGCTGGGATCAGTATTAACAGTTTGAACATCTGGCTTTGACGCTTTGCGCGCTTGGTACTCCGGCGATGACTGGTGTAGCATTCCTGCGTGAGAGGCGTTCCGAAGCACTAAGGGGAATACTCATATATGGCTGTAAACGGTGAAACGGCGGCGCTTCTGTCGCCGGTAGAGGCGGTTGCGCTGATTGGCGTTCTGGGCATTGGCGCTCAGTGGCTCGCCTGGCGAATGCAATGGCCGGCTATCGTTATGATGAGTGCGGCCGGCCTGATTTTTGGTCCGCTCTCTGCCTTGCTATTTGGCATTCCGGTGCTGTCGCCTGACGAAACGTTCGGCGATTTGCTGCGTCCGATTGTGTCGCTTGCGGTCGCGATCATCCTGTTTGAGGGCGGTCTTGTTCTGAAAGTGCACGACCTGCGGGAAGCGGGATCGGCGGTGAGGCGTCTTGTGTTCTTTGGCGGACCGATAACCTGGGTTCTCGGCACGCTTGTCTGTTATTTCCTTGCCGATCTTGGCCTCGGTACGTCGATCCTGTTCGCCGGCATTCTGGTTGTGACTGGTCCGACGGTGATTATGCCTTTGCTGCGCCAGTCCAAACTTGGCGGACGTGTAGGTAAAGCGCTGAAATGGGAAGGCATCGTCAACGACCCTGTGGGCGCGTTGTTCGCGGTTGCCGCGTATGAGGTTCTGCGTGTTCTCTCAGCCGAGCAAAGCGCTTTGTCTATCATTGGCTGGATCCTGTTTGCCGCCGTTTCAGGCGTTGTTATCGGCATCGCGCTTGGCAAATTCCTCTCTGCTGCGTTCCGCAATGCCTGGCTTCCTGAATACCTCAAAGCCCCTGTCATTCTGATCAGCGTTCTGGCCTGTTATGCGGGTGCTGAGGCGATCGAGCACGAGATTGGTCTGGTTGCTGTCACCGCATTCGGTATGACGCTTGGTAATTCCAAGTTCGCCAGCCTTCAGGACCTGCGACGCTTTAAGGAGAATATCGCGGTTATTCTGGTGTCGGGCGTGTTTGTGATCCTGACTGCAAACCTCACCATCGAGACCATTGTAAGCGCGCTGAACCTGCAAACCGCGCTCTTCCTGATCGGTATGCTGTTTGTCGTGCGTCCGCTTTCCGTCGCGATCTCCACATGGGGTGAATTGAAGCCGAAGGAAATGTTCCTGACAGGCTGGATCGCGCCGCGCGGTATTGTTGCGGTTGCCGTGTCCGGCTTCTTTGCGAGCCGTCTGGCCACGCTCGGTGATGGCAGTTCTGACCTGCTTCGGGGCGCCGAACAGATTGTGCCGCTGGCTTTTGCCATCGTCTTCACAACGGTTATTGCGCACGGCTTCACTATGGGGCCGCTCTCTCGCAAGCTGAAGCTCGCGCATTCAGGCCCGCAGGGTGTCCTGCTGGTTGGCGCCAACATCTGGAGCGTCGGGCTCGCGAAAACCCTCAAAGAGGCTGGTGTGAATGTGATGATGGCGGATACAGACCTGCGTCGTCTGCGTCCTGCACGTGAGGCGGGCATTTCTGTCTACACAGGTGAAGTGCTCTCTGAATCTGCCGAGCACCGCATGGATCACTCACTGTTTGCCTTCTGTGCGGCGGTGAGTGCCAACGATTATTACAACGCTCTGGTTTGCCGTCATTTTGGCCCTGAGCTTGGTCGTGACCGGACCTTCCAGCTTTCGACCTCTGACAATGAAGAAGATTTCCTCGGTGTGCCGCGTGCCTCACGTGGACGGACACTGATCCGTTCGGGTCGTAACTATGACGGTCTGATCCGCGATCACTATAAAAAATGGATCTTCCATAAGACTGACCTCACGGAGAAGTATGACTTCGAGACGTTCAAGAAAGAACGTCCGGATGCAGACCTCATCGCTGAAATCCGAGCGGATGGTACGATTGCTATGATTGGTCCGGATCGTCCGGCACGTGGTGAGATCGGATCGCGCATTATCAGCTTCGGCCCGGACGCCGCTGAGAAAAAGGTCCCGATCGAGGTGACTGACGGTCAGCCTCCGGCGGACCCGGAACTTCCATAAGCATGTAAAAGGCGCCCGTTCTGCTTCAGCCAGTTGCGGGCGTTTTTATGTGGGCCATAACTCTTCTCTACCAGCGCCCAGAAGTCGGCTGAATGGTTCATCTCTATGAGATGGGCGACTTCATGGGCCGCGACGTAGTCCAGAATGCGTGGCGGTGCGAGAATGAGCCGCCATGAAAAATTCAGATGCCCTTTCGACGAGCATGACCCCCAGCGAGACCGCGTGTCACGGATGGTGATCTTCACCGGATCGACAGCCAGTCGTTCCGCGTGAACATCAACGCGCTCTTTAAGTGCCTCTCGTGCCTTCATTTTCAGATAGCGCAGAACACGGTCCGAATAGGTGATGTCAGCGCCCGGGCTATCGAGCTGCGGCGGTGTGCCCTCAATCTGACGTGTCCGACCGCGCGCTCCGGATTGCGTGAGAAGGTGCATTTCCCCCGAAACGGGGATTTCGATCCCTGGTTCCAGCGTGATAACGTCAGGTTGTCGGCAGATCTGATTTTCAATCCAGCCCGCCTTGGATTGAACAAATTTTTCTGCTGCTTTGTAATGGCGGGGTGATGGAGCCGTAACAACAGGGGACTGCGTTTTTGGATCTACACGTAAAATCAGGCGTTTAGCCCTTGGATTGACGCGGAACAGAACGGAAAGTTCTGATCCGGACGGTGCTGCGATGTCGATTCGACGTGTGTTCATATTTGTATTGTTATACGCAGTTTCGAAGGGGAAAAACTGCTAACCTCAGGGTTCAGGAAGAAGGGAATTTCAGATGAAGAAGATTTTGCTCGCGAGTGCTGCTGCGCTGACGCTTGCCGCCTGCGGTGGTGACGGTCCGGCTGCCAGCCCGGAAGACATTAACGCAGCGCTGACACAGCTGTCACTGCGCGATTCCGGCTCAGGCCGCGTGGAGTTTGAAGACCGCTCTGAAAGCGGCAATGACGTTGTGTTCCGCAATGTCATGATCCGTACCAGCGATTTTGAAGCCGACGCCGACGAAGGTGATGAGGACGGTATGGTGGAGGTCGACGTTGACGGCTCCGCTGACCTCAAAGCTGAAGAGATGATCTTCACCGGTCTCAACGTCGATGATGCAGGCATGGCCAACTTCTCTCGCATGGTCATGAACGCAATCGAAGTGGTTCCGACCGATGAAGTTGAGGCAGAGAGTGCAAGCTTCACTATCGGCCAGATCGCGCTCGACGGGCCGTCTGCGCAACTGGCAGCATGGCTTGGCGGCGTGTTCGGCCACTCCGAAGCGGCTGACCTGCCAGACACAGAGAATATGAGCTTTGACGGCCTGTCGCTGACGAACCTGCTTGTTGCAGGTGAAGATGACGATTCCGGCATGATCAACCTGTCGGTCGCATCGATTGAAGCGGAAGATTATGGCCCTGAAACCATCGGTTCGTTCGCGGTAGATGGTGTCAGCTTCGCATTCGACGATGGTGACGAGTCCGGGACATTCACACTCGGTAAAATTTCTGTCGGCGGTGTGAATTCAGCTCTGCTGAACGCTCTGATGAATGCTGAGAACGAAGAAGCAAGTGCTGATCTGATGAGCGCGATCTACGGCAATCCGATGGATCCTGGCTTTGACGAGTTCTCTCTGGAAAACATGAGTTTCAACGGCGTTGGCCTGGCTGTGGCGCTGGATGATCTCTCGTATGATGTGTCCCGCAACTCAGATGGCGTGCCTACACGTTTTGTCATGCCTGAATTTACACTGACGATTGATGCAGATGCTGAAGGCGGCGAAGTAGGTGCGCAGGTCGCGCCTATGCTCATGATGGTCGGTCTGGAGCGCATTGTGCTCTCGGGCTCAAGCAACAGCACATATGATCCGGAAACCGACATCTCCACGACTGAGAGCAGCAGCTTTGCGATTGAAGACGTGTTCACCATGTCGTCTGTCAGCGAGATTGGCGGCATCAGCGCCATGGCATCGGCGCTGGAGGGCATGGACCCTGACGCCTTCGTCACTGGCGAGCAGGATCCGCAAGCTATGATGATGGAGGTTTATTCCGAGCTGGATGTTCACCAGCTGAGCTTCACAATCCGTGATGAAGGCCTTCTGGACAAAGTCTTCGCGGTTATGGGCCCGCAACAGGGTATGACTGCTGAAGACATGCGTGGCATGGCGGTCGGTATGACGGCTATGCTGCCAGCGATGACAAGCGGTATGGGCATTGATCAAGCGATTGCGACCGATCTGGCGACGGCTCTGCGCGTCTTCCTCAGCGGTGAGCAGGACGAGCTGACAATCTCGTTCAACCCTGAAACCTCCTTCGCGCTGGGCGATCTGATGGCCGACCCGACGCTGCTGACACAGGAACGCCTCGGCTTCACAGCTACGGCGAACTAACTGTTAGAAGCCTGAAACAATAGAAAACGCCCTCAGCTGATGCTGAGGGCGTTTTTGATTCTGCGATTTGGAGAGGCGCTTATTCTGCGGCCATCAGGAACGCACTATTCCATTCGGATTCCAGCTTTGTATCGTGGAATTTATGGATGAAGTTCACAACGCGCGGTACGATTTCCTTGCGGAATCGCGAACCGTTGAACACGCCATAATGGCCGACGCCCGGCTGGATATAATCAAGCTGCATATCTTCTGGCAGGTTCGAGCAAAGATCATGCGCCGCCTGCGTTTGGCCGATGCCCGAGATATCGTCTTTCTCGCCTTCAACCGTCATGAGCGCTGTCTTTGTGATCGTTGACGGTTTCACAAGGCGCCCGCGATGCATGAATGTGCCAAGTGGCAGCTCATGGTTCTGGAAGATGCGCTTGATCGTATCGAGGTAGAACTCCGCTGAGAGGTCGAGCACCGACAGATATTCGTCATAGAATTCGCGGTGTTTGGAGGCGCTGTCGCCATCATCACCGACCAGATGTTCGAAGAATGACCAGTGGGCATCCACATGGCGTTCCCAGTTCATGTTCATGAAGCTGGAAAGCTGCACAAAGCCCGGATACACGCGGCGCATCGCGCCCGGATAAGGCATTGGTACGGTGTAGATCATGTTCTCTTCGAACCATTCGAACGGGCGTTCTTCCGCAAGAAGGTTTGGAACGGTCGGGCTTTTGCGACAATCAATCGGCGAGCCCATAAAGGTCATGCTGGCCGGCACATTCGGATCATTGTCTTCCGACATGAGCGCGATAGCGGCCAGAGTAGGCGGGCCCGGCTGGCAAACGGCCAGCACGTTTGACCCCGGACCGACTTCGCCAATCATGCGGCGGACATAGTCGATATAGTCGTCCAGGCTGAACCGGCCCTGGAAGAGCGGCACCATACGGGCGTCTGTCCAGTCGGTGATATAAACTTCGAAATGCGGCAGGAAGGCCTCGACTGTACCACGCAGCAGGGTCGCATAATGGCCAGACAGAGGCGCTACGATCAGAAGGCGCGGTTGAGGCGCGGCATCGCCCAGCGCATCCGCAAGTTCTTCCGGATCGCGCTGGAAGTGTACCAGATTACACCAGGCATCAGACCAGACCGTCTCAACGTCTACCGAAACTTCTTTGCCATTGATCTCTGTGTGTTCCAGACCCCAGACAGGCTTGCCATAAGACCGCGTCAGAGACTCGAACAGGGAAGACGTGGCGGCAATCGACTTTCCGAATTCTGTACGTGAGAGCACGTTATAGTCGGATTCAAACATAATCCGGTTGGCGCGAGCGAACATACGCATAGGCGCGGCGGCTGCGCGGTGCATCTCAATCATGGAGTAGAGCATTTTGGCCCTTTCGGTCGATAACAGCAATTATTGTTATGTTGCGCTGCAGCATACGATAATCAAGCGCTTTTAACAACTGGTCTACGCCAAAAGGGGAATTGGGGGCACGGCTTCGCGTTTGAGGCGTGCCCCAATCATGTTTATGCCATTTCAGGCACTGGCCAGTTATGGCCGGTCAGATAACGCGCTTCCATTCGAGTGATATACTCAACCAGATTTTCATGTCGCCGCACGAGGCCCGAAAGCGGAGTATCAAAGAATTCAGAAGCAGCGGAAATCAGAACGGCGGCAACGCCAGCGTCCGCAGCGGCGGGTGCATCTCCGAACAGGTAATCCTTATCGCCAAGGAAATTCGCAATCGCAGTGATATCGCGATCGGCGAGTTCCAGCTGTTCGGCTTCGGAATGTCTGCCAAAGCCCTGGCCGTGCATATAGGCTTTAATACCGCCGCGAACTTCGTCTGTAACTGCCTTACGCTGGGCCTCGGGCACGCCCATGAAAAACAGGCCGGGACCTTTATGGAAATTGTCATCCTTCAGCCAGCGCTGGGCCAGAATATTGTTGACGACATTGTCTTCCGCCATGCGCTCAAGCGCCCAGCCAGTCGCTGCCTCTGCTACTGACAGTCCGTGATCGAGAGACTTTCCGAGTTTGTTTTCCAAGTGCCAGCGAATGAAGTTAGTGTCTTCGATAAGCGTGCCATTGTCCACCAGATAAGGGGCTTTCATCTTGGGAACGGCTTCAAGGTCGGCAACTGCCAGTTCGAACTCCACGCCCAGCATTTGCAGCTGGATAAGTGACTTCATGACAAACGAACTCGGCGACGGGCAATCGAACATCGGGCCCCATCCATAAAGTGTAATCATCCTGTTTTCTCCTCGTTGAAAGATATCCCTTGCTAACGCAGGGCTACTGCCAACATGCTGTCAGTATGGTGGGACTAGGATGATGACATGAGACGAACCGAACGCCTGTTTAAAATCATTCAGATCCTGCGACGCCATGATCGCCCGGTCACCGCGCATGAACTTGCTGAAGAGCTCGAAACATCGCTTCGCACAGTCTATCGCGACACGGCTGAGCTGATCGCGCAACGCGTGCCGATACGCGGTGAGGCCGGCATGGGCTATGTGCTGGAAGACGGCTATGACATGCCGCCGCTCATGCTGACAGCGGATGAGTTGGAGGCGGCAGTGCTCGGCGCGAAATGGGTCGAAGCGCGCGGCGATACGCATTTGCAGCGCGGCGCAAAGGATCTGATTGCCAAGCTGACAACGGCGGTCCCCAAAACGCTCCAGCCGGTTATTGTAGATAGCGGGCTGACGCCGATCAGCTTCCGGCCGCGCCTAATCGACACTGTGGATGTGTCGCTTATTCGAGGGGCCATACGCGACCGCCATAAAGTTCTGATGACGTACTCAGATGAGAAAGAGAAAACGAGCGAACGTATTATCTGGCCGTTCCTGCTCGCTTATTCGGAAGACTACCGGATGATCTGCGCCTGGTGCGAACTACGTCAGGGCTTTCGCCACTTTCGGACTGACCGCGTGCAGTCAGCCCTCGTCATGGAAGAGCGCATACCCGAACGCATCAGCTCACTACGAAAAGCCTGGCAGGAAGAGCGCAAACGAGATGCCAATCAGCCTTCGGCCTGAGGCAGGAAATTGGTCATGCAATCTGCCATATCGCGCGGGTTCTCCGTTGCGATGAAGAATGTGTCCATTTCCCAGTTTTCGTCCATCAGATAGATGGCGGCTGAGTGGTCGAACACATAGCCGATCGCGCTGTCTTCCTGCTCGCTGACGGAGTAAATGGCCTGAAACGCGTCAGCGGCTTCGCGGATTTGCTCGTCACTGCCAGTCAGGCCAACCATGTCGTCTGGATAGTACGGGTTGGAGACATAGGCGCTCAGCACTTCCGGTGTGTCGCGCTCTGGGTCGAAGCTGATCAGCATGACACGCGGATGGACCATATCTTCTGGCAGTTCCTCCAGCGCATATGTGATCTTTTCCATGATGACCGGGCAGGCATCAGGGCAGACCGTATAGCCAAAATACATGAGCGTCGGGCGGCCCATATAATCTGCCTGTGTAACTGGTGTGCCTGTCTGGTCGATCAGGCTGAAAGGCCCGCCCCAGCCATAGTCGCCACGCGACATGCAGGTGTTCTGCTCGCCGGATGATTGTGCGACATTGGTCGAACCATCATTTCCGCAGGCTGCAACACTGAGTGCTGTAGCGAGAGCGCAGGTACGAAAAAGCGTAGAAGTAGAAATCATGGGACTGGTCCTTTAACACGGGTTCAGATAGGACAATTCGGGACGGAATAAAATACCGGGCGGGACCGTGGCTGATACACTCGACGATCAGAGTACCATTTTTTCCCTTCCAAAAGAGGGGCTTGGCGGAGTCGGCTCGGCATTCGGGCGCCTCAGGGTGCGCACCTTTGTCGCGACTCGTTGGCTGGCTATCCTTGGACAGGCGATTGCCGTCCTGTTTGTTTACTTCGGTCTAGGCTTCTCGCTCTCTCTGGGGCTGTGTCTTGCCGCGATTGCCGTATCGGCCTGGCTGAACGTTTTCGTGATGATTGCGTTTCCGAGCCAGCGTCTCGCGACAAAGCCGGAAGCAGTCGCCCAATTTGCCTTTGATATTCTGCAGGTCGCATTTCTGATCGCTATTACGGGCGGTCTGGAAAACCCGTTTGTGCTGATGATTATGGCACCGGTGACGATTGCGTCTGTTAGTCTTGAAACGCGCTATTCCATGGGGCTCGCTTTGCTGGCGCTTGCCTGTACAGCCGCCATGGCGTTCTTCCATTTGCCCCTGCCATCGCCGCCCGGCGAAGATTTGCAAGTGCCGATCCTGTTACAGATCGGGCAGTTCTGCGCGGTTGCGATTGGTCTGGCTTTCTTCGCACTGTCCTCCATCCGTGTGTCGCGTGACGAGGCCCGACTGGTACGTGCGCTTGATGCCGCTCAGGTCGTTATGGCGCGCGAGCAGAAGTTATCTGCGCTTGGCGCGCTTGCAGCCGCCACAGCACATGAGCTCGGAACGCCGCTGGCGACGATCCATCTGGTCGCTAAGGAAATGGCAGCAGACCTTGGGGATGATGACCCGCATAAGGAAGATGCGCGTCTTCTCTCCGAACAGGCAGACCGGTGCCGGTCCATTCTGCGACGCCTGGCGCAAGAGCGCGAAACCGGCGACATCGTTCACGCGCGTATCCAGCTCTCTACTCTGGTAGAGGAAGCAGCTCGTCCACATAAGGGCCGCGATAAGCTGGTGGAAGTGCGCACCTTTGCTCATTCAACCGCGACGGACCTCACAGAGCCGAAGCTCGACCGGTCCCCTGAAATTCTCCACGCACTTGGCGCGTTTGTAGAGAATGCGGTCTCCTTCGCAGACAGCTATGTGTCCCTTGATGCGGTATGGAGCGACCGGATTATCACCATCTCTGTGACGGATGATGGCCCGGGTTTCTCGCCAACTGTCTTGCCTAAATTAGGCGAACCTTATATTTCCGAGCGCAGCCAGAAACACGCCGGGGGCGGCGATATGGGGCTTGGTTTCTTCATTGCGAAGACGCTCATTGAACAGAGCGGCGGTGAGGTGGCGACCTTTAACCGTCCCGAACCTGAAAAAGGGGCGGTTGTCCGGCTGAGATGGGAAAGAGCTGCGCTTGAGGCCGAAACGACTTGGTCTGCGCACGAAACGGGCTTAGATGATTTAAGCCCTTCGAGTGAATAGAAGCTGGACAGATATTATGAGTGCTGAGATCGACATCCACAAAGCTCTGGAAGAGCTGACTGACCGAACACTGATGGTGCTGGATGATGACGCGCCTTTCCGTACGCGTCTGGCGCAGGCACTCACACGTCGTGGCTTTACAGTTTCTGCAGTCGGCACAGTCGCTGAGGCGAAAGATGTTGCGCGTCTGAACCCACCGGCATTCGCGGTTATCGACCTGCGCCTTGAAGACGGATCAGGCCTCGAAGTTGTTGAAACGCTTCAGGAGTATCGTGAAGACGTTCGTGCGATCATGCTCACAGGCTATGGCGCGCTGGCGACGGCTGTTGCGGCCGTGAAAGCGGGTGCGATCGATTACCTGTCCAAGCCGGCTGATGTTGAAGACATCATCAAAGCTCTGGTTGCGCAGCGCGATGAAGCGCCTGAGCCACCTGAAAATCCGATGTCTGCGGACCGCGTTCGCTGGGAGCATATCCAGCGCGTCTACGAGCTCTGTAATCACAATGTGTCCGAAACGGCGCGTCGTCTGAACATGCACCGCCGTACGCTTCAGCGTATTCTGGCAAAGCGTGCGCCGCGCTAGAACAGTCGCGGTAGCAAAAACAACGCCCACATCGCGTAAATCGCCAGCCAGTTAACGGTGAAGACCAGTCCACGACGGATAATGTTCGTGGACAGCGTTGCTGCGAGCAAATGCCAGATACGTCCAGCAAGAAAGACGATGGCCAGCGCCAGATACGCCCAGTTTACGAGGTTTTCTGCCCACAGCATCGCGACCAGCGCATAGAAGAGAATGGGCGCTTCAAACTGGTTTTTGAGGTTGGCGCTGATACGGGCCTCAAGCGCTTCGACGGGCTGTCCCGCGCGCTTCTGAAAACGTACCACAGACAGCCAGCAATATAACACGAAGAGGATGCCAAGATGACCAGCGACAGGCCAGAGAATTAGGTCTCTGTCGATGATCTCAAACATTGGCATCCTTTCTGAATATCAGGCCCGCTTATACCGGGTCATAAGGGAAGACGGACGCCGATGCGCCAAGGTCTTCCATGTCGTTCTTCATAGCCGGAAGTGCGGTATCCAGAATGCTTTCCGGTGACCAGCCTTCCAGACTGGCCATGCTGCGTACCGGACGTGGCTGGCTGAACAGAACAAGCTCGTTGCCGCGAACCGCAAAGATCTGGCCAGTCGTGTCGCATTTATCAGAACACAGGGCGAGCGCCAGATTGGAAACCTGCTCCGGACGCATGGCATTCTTCATGCGCTCGACGCGTTCGCGGCTGGCTTCGTCCGTTACCGGAATGGACGCAATCATGCGTGTCCAGGCGAATGGCGCGATGACGTTGGAGCGGATATTCTTACGCACACCTTCCATCGCGATAATGCGCGAGAGGCCAACAATACCGAGCTTGGCAGCCGCATAGTTTGCCTGGCCGATATTACCGATGAGGCCGGTTGTAGAGGTGAAGAAGACATAATTGCCGTTCTCGCGGTCGCGGAAGTATTCCACGGCGGCGCGTGCCACGTTGTAAGAGCCGCGAAGGTGTACCGCGATTACGGCATCCCAGTCGTCTTCGCTCATTTTGTGGAACATTTTATCGCGCAAAATGCCTGCCGGGTTGATGATGGAATCCAGCCCGCCAAATTCTTTCTTCGCACCTTCCACCATCTCTTTGACGGCTTCAAAATCTGTGACGCTATCGGAGTTGGAAATGGCCGAACCGCCTTTGGCGCGGATCGCTGCAGCAACTTCTTCTGCCGGACCGGCACTGCCTTCATCGGTGCCAGACAGGCTGCTACCCAGATCGTTGACGATGACGTTCGCGCCAAGCTCGCCTGCCATCAATGCGGTGGCTTTACCGATGCCATTACCGCCACCTGTGATGAGGATGGTTTTGCCGTCCAGAATTCCCATGAATCTCTCCCTGTTTGTCTTGTTGGGAGACACGTTAATCAGCCCGTTCGTGCTTGGAAAGGCGAAACTCCTCTTGTCTGACACCACTATCCCCAGTAGACGCGCCGGATGATCATTTACGACCGCGAGATTCCAGACCGTGATGGCCGCGCAATCGAACGTCTGTTCGATGCGACCTTCGGTGCGGGACACTTTGCCAAGACGGCAGAGCGGGTGAGGGAGTATTCCTACTCTCTGCCGGAGATCACGCGTGTTGGTCTTCTGAATGGACGTTTGATTGCGGTTTGCCGTGTCTGGCCGATCTTTATTGGCAGCACGCCAGCCCTGTTTTACGGGCCGATTGCCGTGGCGCCTGAGTATCAGGGTGGCAAGGTGGGGCGCTCTGTCACTGAAGCGTCGCTCGAAGCAGGCCGTGCCTCAGGCCACCAATGGGCATGCCTGATCGGTGCCCCGCCATATTTCGGGCGGGTCGGATTTGAAGTGCCCCCACATGGCAGCGTTCAGTTTCCGGGGCCGCAGGACCAGTCCCGTATCATGCTCAAACGCCTGCGTGCGCCGGAGGATGAACCCTTCCCGACGGGCGCGGTTACCTACCCTCGCGACGCCATGCGAGCAAGAGCAACCCAAAGAGCATACCTGCGACGAGCCAGGTTGGAAGAATAGGCTGGCTGCTGGCATCGCGCACAGCATAGGCCTGACGGTCTCGTACTCCGATCCAGTTACCATCACCGCCGCCGCGTGACGTCATGCGAAGTTCCGGTGTGTCGCCCGCGTCTGTCAGGCGTGTGACGACGCCGTTGGTCGCTTCGGCCAATGGCAGGATACGTTCGGTGGTGGAAAGAAGATCAGCAAATTCGCGAGGTTGTGCCGGTCCGTTGAGGAATATTGTCTCCAGATCACCAACGGCTGCGCGGTAAAGGCCGAGCTGTTCTGACGGAAGGCGTACTTCCTGAACGCCATATTCGTTTTCGGCCCAGCCGTATGTGCTTTCGCTTCCGTCCGGAAAGATGATGTTGAGACTGTCTGGCGTCGAGGAAAGTGATGTCAGATTGGCGATAATGTCTTCGCCTTCACTGCGCATTGTCAGCCGTTCTTCTTCCAGCTCCGGTTCGCGCATCGTCCAGTGAACGATACGGCGTACCAGTTCTGCAAACGGACCGCCGCCTTCATGGCCGCGCGCCCAGAGCCAGAGCTGGTCTGACATGAGTTCAGCCACGCGGCCTTCGCCGACGCGGTCGACGGCGAGCAGCGGCTGGCCGTCTTCAGTAGTCATCAGCACATCGCCGGTGACTTCGCGCGCGCCGATATAGCGATACCACGGGCCGAGCGCATCTTGCTCCAGCGTACTGGTGATAGAGTGGCGCTCTCCCAGTCCTGAGATTTGCGGAACGAAGCGCTGTGTCTCAACCACACCTGTCGGGCTGAGCGGCAGAACTGAAGCGAGCGGTGTGCGGTGAAGGCTGGCAGGCCCTGCAAATGGCTCGCCTGCAGAGATGATCAGCGCGCCGCCCTGATCGACATAGCGGGCAATATTGTCGAGATACCGCAGATGAAGCACGCCGCGACGGCGATACCGGTCGAAGATGATCAGATCAAACTCACGCAGCTTGTCTTCGAACAGTTCGTTGGTCGGGAATGGAATGAGTGCCAGTTCGTCCGTAGGTGTCGCGTCCTGTTTGTGTGGCGGGCGCAGAATAGTGAAATGGACAAGGTCCACCATCGGGTCGGACTTGAGAAGGTCACGCCATGCGCGGCCACCGCGGTGTGGTTCGCCGGTAATCAGCAGAACGCGCAACGAGTCGCGAATGCCGGTCAGCGTCATCGCGGTGATGTTGTTCGCAGCGGTCAGTTCGTTCTCGGCTTCAGCAATTTCGACGGTGACAGTGTTCGGGCCACGACGATCAATGGTAACGGGCACCTCTGTTGGCTGGCCGGTCTCCACCAGAATACGCCGGGCAGGTTCGCCGTTCACAGACACGTCTACCGTGGTTGTGATGGTGTCGCTGGCGGTCACAAGAATCTGCATAACGGCTTCGTCGCCGACAATTCCGTAGCTTGGTGCGGATACGATCTCGACGCGGCGGTCGGTTTCATCTTCTGAACCGATGATCAGGCCATGCACCGGACCGAATTCTTCAAGGTCTTCGGTCGCTTCCGGAATATCGTGCGCCTGACCGTCTGTGATGAGGATTGTGCCAGCGATCTGATCACGCGGTGTGTCCGCAAGCGCGGACGTCATCGCAGCAGCAAGCTGTGTTTCTGGCGCGCCGGGGCGGGTTTCAACCAGTTGCACATTTACATTTTCCAGCGCGGCGAGCTGGCTCTGCAACGCGGCGGAGACTTCGTTTGCAATTGCCCGCCGGTCTGCAACCCCCATGCTGGAGGACTGGTCGACCACAATCGCAACTGTGCTCGGCAGCGCTTCGCGGTTTTCGCGTACCCAGAGCGGGTTGGAAATCGCAGCAGCAATAAGTGTCAGCGCCAGAGCCCGTGTCAGCCAGGCGCGTCCGCGCCTGACGAGATAAAGACCCCAGACAATCAGAGCGACGATGCCGAGCGCGATAAGGACCGGCCAGCCAAGATGCGGATCAAAGCTCAGATGTGCAGCTGTCATCTGTCGCCTCCCGGTGTGAGGTCGCGCGGGTTGCGATTTTGATCACGTCCACGGCCCGGCAGATCGTCATCGGACTCGCCCAGACGTTCCAGAAGGGCAGGCAGGTGGACCTGATCTTCTTTGTAATTACCGGTCAGAATATACATCACGATGTTAATGCCGGTCCGGAAGGCAAGCTCACGATTGCGGTTTCCACCGTCTACGGAATATAGCGGCCGTCCGACTTCATCGACGGCCCAGGCTGATGCCATATCCGCGTCGGTGATGAAGAGGGTGGAGACACCATCGCCGCGACGTTCATCGCGCTGAGTGCCTGCGCCGCTCTCGATCCAGAGTGGGCGTCCCGGATAGCGACCATAGAAGCCGTCCAGCAGATAGAAGGCGCGTGAGAGGACATGATCTTCGCTAGCCTGCATCAACGGCGGCACATCAAGACCGTTGAGCAGGTTTGTCAGGCGCTCATCCGTTTGTGTGCCAATGCCAGAACCTGAGGTCGTGTCGATCAGCAGGGCGCCGCCATTTCGCAAATACTGGCCGAGAGCCGTGCTCTCTTCCTCTGTCAGCGCCATACCGCTTTCCGGCATAACCAGCATGATGAACGGGAAGAGGTTGAGCGGGTCTTCCGCTAGGTTCAGCCCGATCGGTTCATCCGGCTCCACCGTCGTTCGGCGGTAGAGCATCATGGACAGGCCGCGCAGGCCTGCCTCGGCTTTTGTGTTCGCCGTCGCGTCGTCCGTGATGACATAAGCAAATCGCAAGGTGAGCGCTGCCTGCATGACCTCGTCACGCGGTTCAGATTGTTCGCGGGCCGTGCGGTTCTGCGCGTCTGCGTGATCTGGGAGCATTGTGCCGGCGCACAGAAGCATTATGGCAACGCCTGCTTCGCGGCCAAAACGCAAACGGCCTGCAATTACAAGCGACACAATCAGGTCGATGAGCAAAAGCAGCAGAGCCAGCGTCAGGAAGAAGCCGCCAAGGCGTGTGGTCGATAATTCGCCGGTGGAGCGGACGGTGACGCCATTTGGCCAGTCTGTGACGGCTTCGGGTGTCCAGCCTGCGCCCGCGTTCAGGGTGAGTGTCAGTGTGCCGCCCTGATAAAGCCCGGCAGGGTGGGCTGCGTCGGCGCGCGGCGTCACACCCGGCTCGATCTGTAGCGGGCGGGCATTTGCAGCAGGCGTGACAAAGTCGCCGAAACCCGACAGCCAGCGACGTGGGGCAAGGCTCGTTTCAGTTGTTGCGCCTGCCGTCGCGAGCTCGCGCGCGGGCAGGGTGGCGTAGCGCATCATTTCGACGAACACACCGGCCAGCGGCAGGTCTGACCATTCAGGGCCAGCTGTAACGTGAAACAGGGTGACGCGGCCGCTGCCAAGCGTTTCAGATGTTACGAGCGGTGTGCCATCGGCAAGGCGCGCCCAAGTGCGCGAAGCAAGTTGCGGGTCTGGTTGAGCAAGCACCTGACGGCGGATCATTACCTGATCGCGCGTTGTGGACAGACGGGCAAACGGACCTGTCTCGCTGAAGCTGGTCAGTTCTTGTGGCGTGTCCCACGACAAAGCGCTGTCCAGTGCACGGGATGCCCGGCGCAGACGCACCGGAAGAAGATCGTCAGATTGTGCGGCCATCCGCGGACCTGCGAAACGGATCAGTACACCGCCGTCTTCAACCCATGTGCTGAGACGTGCTTCGGCGCTATCAGACAGCTCACCAACGTCCGTCAGGATGAGAACGTTCAGCTCTTCATCCATAAGCTCATCCAGCGTGCCCTCAACAATGGTGGCAAATGGTGAGAGCGCGTTGCGAACATAATAAGCGTCAGACAGGAGCGGTTGCAGGGTCTGGCCTTCTCCAACGAGGCCGACACGGCGCATACGGCCTGCGCCGTCCCACTGCCAGACGGCACCGGCAGAGTTCTGACCGTTCAGGCGGAACCAGGACATGCCGGTCTGAATGCTTTCAGGTACGTCAAAGCGGAGTTCCGTCGTCGTTGCTCCAGCCTCAAACGCGCCGCGCGCCGTCGCCAGTGACGCGCCCGTGTCATCATAAGCTGTAATCGAAAGCTGGAGCGGTGTGTCGTCCTGTGATCGCGCGAGTGACAGGATCGGGCCATTGGCGCTGGTCGCGACACCTGTAATTCCGACGAGATCATTACCGATGACTGGAATAGCATCGACGCTCCCAATCCGTGTCAGTTGCGCGCTTAAGGCCTCAAAGCCTTCGCCGAGCTGATCGTCGCTTACCCAGACGATGTCAAAGCTGTTCGTTTCAAGGTCTGCGAGGTTTTCGGCGAGCGTCTCATAATCGGGGCGCCAGCCATTCGGGCGCATTGCCTGAACAAAGCCGCGAGCATTTTGCGGGCTTAGCCTGTCTGCCAGCGCATCTGTCAGGTCTGTCTGCGTGGAGCCAATCACATAAACGCCAAGGTCGCGGTCAATTGAGCCAAGCGTGCCGAGTGCAGCGTTCTGAATGGCTGACCAGTTCGGCGCTGCCGTCCAGCCATCATCGACAATCAGAAGAACATCGCGATCAAATACAGCGTCTTCGGCATTCTGGCGGGGCGACCAGACCGGGGTGGAAAGCCCAATAATCGCGAGCGTGATCACCAGCATGCGCAATGCGATGATCCACCAAGGCGTCTTGTCCGGTGTTTCCTCGACAGGCTCCATATCTTCGAACAAGGCAAAAGACGGAAGCGTCTGATCTTTCGGCTGAGGCGGTGTCGCGCGCAGGACGAACCATAAGAGCGGCAGACCGAGCAGGGCCAGAAGCGCTAATGGCGTCAGGAAGATAAGCGGGCCAAGCGCAAAGCTCATCGCGGCGCTCCTGCACCGGCAAGGTCCTGCATTACACGGAATGCCAGCGGACGGCGCGCATTGCCGAGAATGTGCGTTTCAAACCCCCAGCCAACACGGGCAGCCAGCGCGCGTACGGCATCCTGCCGTTTTTTGAAGCGTGCTTCGTAAGTATCTTTCAGGTCTTCTGTTCGTCCGAAAATACGTGACAACGTACTGCCCGGGCGGCGGAATTTTACCCGTCCGGAGAAGGGGAACTCGACTTCCATCGGGTCGCAAATCTGTAAGAGCATGCCCGATGCGCCGTCAGATGCAGCTGATGAGATAGCGCGGGCCATATCGTCCATATTGCTGTAGAAATCACTGGCGATAACCACAATTGAACTGTCGCGCTCAGGCACACTTGGCACGTCAGAACGGTTCGGATGGTCAAACGCTTCAAGAGACTTCTGGATCACCTGACCTGCATTGAATGCGCCTTTGCCGCTGCCAAGCACGCGGGCGCGGTCGCCTTCCGCGCAGAACTGATAGGCAAGTGCTGTCAGGATAATACGCGCTTCCTCGGCCTTGGTGAGCCCGCCCTTAATGCTCGTCCAGTCAAAGCCGGATGACGGGTCTACCCAGATTTCCATCTGGCGTGCGGTCTGCAGTTCGTGTTCGCGGATAAACAGCTCGTCGCCCGTGGCGGAGCGGCGCCAGTCAATGGCGTTGGCGCTGTCTTCGGGGGTGCGACCGCGATATTGCCAGAAATCTTCTCCATGCCCCGCACGTTGTCGCGGCGCACCGCCCGGATGAGCGGTCGCCTGCTGACGTGTCAGCACTGAAAACTCCGGCAGTTCAGAGGCCAGAGTTTCAGCTTCGGCGCGAAGACGGTTCAGATCACGCATAAATCAGCGTTTCCGGGTCGCCAGTGTCTCGATGAGTTTTGGCAGCGTCGGAGCTTCACCCGTCGGGTCGAAGCGCAGCGCCATACGGTGGCCGAGTGCCGGTTCTGCCAGAGCTTCAATATCTTCAACGCTTGGCGCGAGGCGTCCGCGAAGCAGAGCGCGAGCACGGCAGGCCAACATAAGCGCCTGACCAGCACGAGGCGACGGGCCCCACAAGACCTGCTTGCGTACAGATTCGTTCTCGCTTTGCTCAGGACGGGCGTCGCGGATCAGTTTGAGGATGCGATCAACAATTTGTGTTCCAACTGGAAGACGGCGGACCAGCCCCTGAATTTCGATCAGTTTTTCAGCCGACAGAATTTTCTGAAGCTCTGTATCGCTGCCGCTGGTCGTCTCGACGAGAATGCGGCGTTCGGTTTCTTCATCGGGATAATCAACATCAACTTTCAGAAGAAAACGGTCGAGCTGGGCTTCCGGCAGAGGGTAGGTGCCCTGTTGCTCAATCGGGTTCTGGGTCGCCAGAACGTGGAATGGTTCAGGCAGGTCATGGCGATGGCCAGCGACAGTCACATGGTGTTCGGCCATCGCCTGCAGCAGTGCTGATTGTGTACGCGGGCTGGCGCGGTTGATCTCGTCTGCAAGAAGAAGGCTAGTGAAAACAGGGCCCGGGACGAAGCGGAAAGAGCGTTTGCCGTCTTCGGTCTGCTCAAGAATTTCAGAGCCCAGAATGTCGGAAGGCATGAGGTCGGGCGTAAACTGGACCCGTCCTGCACCAAGGCCAAGTACCGTGCCCAGCGCATCGATCAGGCGTGTCTTTGCAAGGCCGGGTGCACCGATCAAAAGAGCGTGACCACCGGAGAGAATGGCGCAGAGCACAAGCTCAATTGTACGCTCCTGACCGAAGACGACCCTACCGATCTCTTCTTTCACCAGCGACAGGTCTGCCATAATGGTTTCGACCTCCGCAGTCGTCGGATCGAAGGTCTTGGCAGGCTGGGCTGCAGTTTCCGGGGCGCTAAGTTCTTCACTCATGCAGATTTTACACCTAAATCACTCTTAAGACGGAGATAAGGAGCCGCGTGTGGCAAGCCAACCGACAACAGATCTCGACCAGTTAAACAGAACATTGCAGGCGATCATTCCGATTGCAAATGGCAAGCGTAAACTTCCGCCCGTTGAAACGTGGAATCCGGAACATTGTGCAGACATTGGCATGGAAATCCGTGCTGATGGCTCGTGGTGGCATGAAGGCACAAAGTTCTCCCGTGAAAAGCTCGTCCGGCTCTTTTCTACGATTTTGCGCAAGGATGCCGACGGGTCCACTTATTTAGTGACACCTTACGAAAAGGTCATAGTTCACGTAGAGGATGCTCCCTTTCTGGCGGTTCGTGTTGATGCGGCCGAAGCTGACGGCGAGCGCGTTATTGTTGTGACCACTAATTTGGGCGACTTCGTGGAAATTGGTAGTGATAATCCGCTGCGTGTGGAGACTGATCCGGAAACGGGTGAGCCTTCGCCCTATGTTCTTGTCCGTGGCCGTCTTGAAGCCAAGCTGTCGCGTCCGGCGTTTTACGAGCTGGTTGAGATGGCAGAAGAAGTGGACGGCGAACTGGTCGTGCGTTCGCACGGACAGCGTTTCTCTCTTGGTCGGATGGACGCTGAATGAGCTGGTCCGGACCGGAGGATTTCATGGCGCGGTTAGAGACGCGCCTTATCCCTGCTTATGGTGATTTTGACCTGCCGGAAGGCGGCGATGTCATCCATCTGGATGATGATGACATGGACAATTTGCGCGATGCGGGCGTGCTGATCGGCATCGTGGACCGCGGCGGCGAGCTGAATGTCGTGCTGACAGAGCGCCCCAAAACCATGGCAAAGCATCCAGGGCAGGTGGCGTTTCCGGGTGGCAAGGTCGACCCGCATGATGAATGCCCTGTCGATGCCGCTTTGCGCGAAGCCAATGAGGAAGTCGGCGTGGAGCCGGAAGAGGTCACTTTGATGGGCCGTTCGGGGCTTTACCTGACGCGCACCGGTTTTCGCATTACGCCTGTTGTCGGCCTGTTGCCACCTGACTTTGTCGCACATCCAGACCCGCATGAAGTGGATGATGTGTTTGAAACGCCGCTCTCATTTCTGATGAACCCCGCTAATCACGAGGAAAAGTCTGTTGAATGGAAAGGCCGGCGGCACAGATATTTCGAAATGCCGCATAACGGACACTATATATGGGGTGTGACGGCGGGCGTGATTCGTGCGCTGTATGAACGCCTGTACTGTGAGGAAGAGACGACATGATGAGAATTATTGTTCAGCTTGTACTGATCTTTCTGCCGCTGGCCCTGTTTGCGGTTTACCGCTTATCGACGGCTAACCGACGTGAGCCGGGTGAGCCATGGCCGATCATCGCGCTGGTGATTACCGGTTTTGCTATGTCGATGGCGCTTTATCTCTTCCTGTTTTTCAAAGAACCTCGTGACGAGCGCACCTGCACGACTGCGCCGCGCTTTGAAAATGGTGAACTCGTGCCAAGCCGCACCATTCCTTGCGATAATGCCAGCATTGATAGTCGTCGCCATAACGTCGAGCGTCAGGCTGGCGAGGTGGACGAGAACGTGACGTACGAGCCGCGTGACACCGGCGTTGGCGAATGACGACCAGTATTCGTCGTGCGCCATGGTTTTCTGAGACGGCCACGCGGCGTGTGATGGCCGCGCTTGAGGCGGCATGCCCGTCTGGTGCGCGCTTTGTCGGTGGATGCGTTCGCAATACCCTGCTCGGTGAACCCGTGACAGACATTGATATAGCCACACAGCTGGAGCCGGACGAAACCATTGCCGCGCTGGAAGCTGCGGGCATTCGTGCCATTCCGACGGGCTATGAGCATGGCACGATTACCGCCATCGCCAATTCCGAACCGTTCGAGATCACCACACTTCGCCGCGATGTGGAAACAGACGGGCGCCGCGCGGTGGTTGCGTTCACGAAGGACTGGGCAGAGGACGCCGCGCGCCGCGATTTCCGGATGAACGCGCTTTACGCCGATATGCAGGGCGATGTGCATGATCCAACAGGTGGAGGTCTGGAAGATCTAGAGGCGCGGAGAATCATATTCATTGGCGAACCGGATATGCGCCTGCGTGAGGACCATCTTCGCAATCTGCGTTTCTTTCGGTTTTCGGCCTGGTATGCGGGCGGCATTGATGAAGACGGGTTAGCAGCCTGTGCGCGCCTGAAAGACGGTCTTCAGCAAATTGCGGCAGAGCGAATCTGGAAGGAATTTCTGCGGTTGATGGAGGCGCCTTCGCCTTACGGCGCCGTGGAAGCGATGGCTGGAGCAGGGGTGCTCTCACAAATTTTGCCAGAGAATACCGGTATTGAACGTTTGAACGGTGCGGCCCGCGTTGAAGCGGGGGCAGGGCTCAAACTGTCAGGGTTTGAACGCTTCCTCTGTTTTCTGCGGCCTGATCGGGACGTCGTGAAAGCTGTGGCCTCACGCCTGCGTATGTCCCGGCTTGATCAAGACCGTCTTGTCGAGTTTGCCAAAAACGCCGGAAAGCTTTCCGCAGACCTCACGGGCCATGATCTTAAAGCCGTGCTCTACACGATGGGGCGGATGACAGCGCGTGATGCAATCATCTGGCGCTGGGCGGGTGATCAGGACAGCCGCTGGGCATCCATCCTTGAGACGGCTGAGAGCTGGGATCGACCCGTTTTTCCCGTAACAGGCGGCGATCTCATCAAGCGGGGTGTGCAGCCCGGACCGGCCATGGGCGAGCGCCTGCGCGAACTGGAAGCGCGCTGGATCGCAAACGGGTTTTCAATGGATGGTTTGTCTGACTAGTTCAGCCAGACGATCATGCCGTTCAGGTAAGCTGCGAACGTCACCCAGCCGAGATATGGCAGCAGAAGGAATGCTGCGAACTTCGAATATTTTCCGAAGTGGAACATCATGGCAATGATGATGAACCAGAGACCGGTCAGGTCAATCAGCGCCCATAGCGGACGATGGAAGAAGAAGAAAAGGAAGCTCCATGCGCCGTTAAAGCAGAGCTGGAGATAAAAAATTCCGAAGGTTGTCGGCGCGTATTCAACATAGCTCACCTGACGGCGAACGATGATCGCGGAAATGGCCATCAGAAAATAAAGTACAGGCCAGACAATACCGAACAGATAACCCGGCGGGTTAAATGGAGGCTTGTTCAGCGCCTGATACCACGGGTCTGTTTCGCCGCCGCTGACCAGCGCGCCAGCACCTGCAATGATCACGACCGCAAGAACGATAACGAAATCGCTTAGCCAGCCATTTTTGTTATTGCGTGGTTTTACAGCCTGTGTGGTCACGTCTGCCGCTCACATTATTGAAACTTCGAAATAATATGTGCGGAATGTCGCATGGTTCCATTACCAAACAAGTAATTTCCCTTATTTCGCGAGTGGAAAGACAATTTCTTGCCGTGGAAAGAGAGCAGGCGCTAAACCCATTTCGCGACAGGCGGCATGGACGATAGAATCGAATTCACATTGCCGCCGGTTTTCAGGCCGAACGTTGTTCCACGGTCATAGAGAAGGTTGAATTCCACATAGCGGCCGCGGCGTACCAGTTGCTCTTCGCGCTCTGCTTCAGCCCAGCTTTGTTCGTAGGTCTGGCGCACAATGTCGGCATAGGTTTTTTTGAACGACAGGCCGACATCTTTGGTGAAGGCGAAGTCGGCTTCCCAGTTTCCCGAGTTGTGACGGTCGTAGAAAATGCCGCCAATACCGCGCGGCTCGTCGCGGTGTGGAAGGTGGAAATACTCGTCGCACCATTGTTTGAATTTCGGATAATACTCCGGATTGTGCTTGTCGCACGCGTCTTTCATGCCGGCGTGGAATTGCTGGGCAAGCGGGTGATCCTGATCGCGCTGGATGTCCAGAACCGGTGTCAGGTCTGCGCCGCCGCCAAACCAGCTGTCTGATGTGACCAGCATACGGGTGTTCATGTGGACGGCAGGCACTTTCGGGCTACGCGGGTGAACGATCAGCGAGATGCCGCTCGCCCAGAACATGCCGTCTGATTTATCCGCGCCCGGAATCTGTGCCGCGAAGGCTTCAGAGAATTTTCCGTAGACTTCTGAAAAGTGGACGCCGGCTTTCTCAAAGAGGCGGCCTTTGAGGAGGCCCATCACACCGCCGCCCTGATCTTCGCCGTTAGGACCTTTAGCTCGCGCCCAAGGCGTCATTTCGAACCGGCCGGGCTCACCGTGGAAGAGAGGCGGCATCACCTCGTCCTCAAGCGATTCCAGCTCTGCAATGATATCTTTCTGCAGAGCGGAGAACCATGTGCGAGCAAGGTCTTTGCGGGTTTCGAGCGTTTGGTCAGTCATTCAAATGTCCTGCGCGGGGCAAATTATGTGTTCGGAAGAGGTTCTGGCAGAGAGCCGAGCTGTTTCAAAGCCTCAAAAGTACCAA
Source organism: Ponticaulis sp. (assembly GCF_029210165.1). Taxonomy (NCBI): domain Bacteria; kingdom Pseudomonadati; phylum Pseudomonadota; class Alphaproteobacteria; order Hyphomonadales; family Hyphomonadaceae; genus Ponticaulis; species Ponticaulis sp. The sequence continues at coordinate 268,836 of NZ_JARGNT010000001.1, read as the reverse complement.
TTGCGGCTGCCGTTGCGACATTTATAGACCGGGCACCGTCCTGAAGCGGAATATAAACGCGGGCATCGCAGCGTTCGTGAACATCATCGGGAACGCCTGCGCTCTCTCTCCCGAATAATAGCCGGTCGCCGGGCTGGAATTTAAAATCCTGCAAGGGAACGGCGCCTTTCGTGGTGAAAAGAACCACCCGATCGCCGGCCTTTTTTGCGTCTTCGAAGAAAATTTCGGCAGAATCGATGCGATTCACCTGCGCCAAATTGCCGTAGTCCAGGGTGGCGCGCTTTAAGGCTTTTGCCGTTAAAGGGAACCCACAGGGTTCAATAATATCCATTTTTATACCAAAACATGCGGACAATCTTATAGTTGTTCCAAGATTCTGCGGAATATCAGGTTGATAGAAAGTCAGGCGCAATGTATCGGCTTCTCTCATCTTGGGCTGGGATTCCATGGAATTTCTGCGCGACTTTGCGCCGCAAAGTCTTTTAACGGAAAATGGTTATGCTATGGCATCCACCAGAAAGCCGATTTGTGAGGGCATGGCAACGTGACTGACGAGACATATACAGAGACGGTTGATGACGACCGCCGCGATTTCATCCACATTGCTGCTGGTGCAGCAGTAGCCGGGGGAGCGGGCGCACTTGCGTGGCCATTCATCGCTCAAATGCTTCCGGCGCTGGACACCCGTGCAGCTTCAAGCCTTGAGGTTCCGATCACAGGAATTCCTGAAGGCGGCGAGATTCGTGTGCTGATTGGTGGCAAACCATTCTTCATCCGCCACCGCACAGCAGCTGAAATTGCTGCAGCAGAATCCGTAGAAGCTGGCGACCTGCCTGACCCGCAAACTGACGAAGAACGTCTGGTTGCGCGCGCTGACGGTACACTGAACCCGGCCATCCTGGTCGTTTCTGGTTCTTGTACCCACCTTGGCTGCGTGCCGGTTGGCCCTGGTTCGAACACCGGTGAGTTCGGTGGCTGGTATTGCCCGTGCCACGGTTCACACTACGATACATCAGGTCGTATTCGCAAAGGTCCTGCGCCGACGAACCTTCCGGTTCCGACGTACGAGTACAATGCGGACGGCTCTGCCGTCACGATCTCACTCTAACCGCACGAATGGGGAGCTCCTATGAGCGGACATGAATCCACATACAAGCCGGGTACCGGCATTGAGAAATGGATCGATGCGCGTCTTCCGATCGTGCGTCTGGTCCATGATTCTTTTGTAGGTTTTCCGGTAGCGAAAAACCTGAACTACTGGTGGACGTTTGGCGCGATCCTCGCGGTCTGCCTCGTCACACAGATCATCACCGGTATCGTTCTCGCAATGCACTACGTTCCACACGTCGATATGGCGTTTGCGAGCGTTGAGCGCATCATGCGTGACGTCGAATATGGCTGGCTGATCCGTTACATCCACGCGAACGGCGCTTCCATGTTCTTCCTGGCGGTGTACATCCACATGTTCCGCGGTCTCTATTACGGATCTTACAAAGCTCCGCGCGAGATCAGCTGGATCCTTGGTGTTATCATCTACCTTCTCATGATGGGTACAGCCTTCATGGGCTACGTTCTCCCATGGGGTCAGATGTCTCTGCACGGCGCGTCCGTTATCACAAACCTGATCGGTGCTATTCCACTGGTCGGTGAGCAGATCAAAATCTGGCTGCAGGGTGCACCATCTATCGGTAACGCTACGCTGAACCGCTTCTTCTCTCTCCACTACCTGCTGCCATTCATGATTGCAGGTGTTGTGATCCTTCACATCTGGGCGTTCCACACAACGGGCAACAACAACCCGACTGGTGTAGACGTCAAAGACGAGAAGAAAGACACAGTTCCGTTCCACCCGTACTACACGGTGAAAGACGGCTTCGCGATCATCGTCTTCCTGATGATCTTCGCTGGCTTCGTTTTCTATGCGCCGAACGTGCTTGGCCACGCTGACAACTACATTGAAGGCAACCCGCTGAAGACACCTGCGCACATCGTTCCGGAGTGGTACCTGCTTCCATTCTACGCGATCCTGCGTGCGATCACGTTCGACATCGGTCCGATCCCTGCGAAACTCGGCGGTGTTATCGCGATGTTTGGTGCGATTGCAGTTCTCTTCGTTCTGCCATGGCTCGACACGTCCAAGGTACGCTCTCTGCGTTACCGCCCACTGGCGCGTCAGTTCTTCCTTGGCTTCGTAGCTGTCTGCCTGCTGCTTGGTGTTGCTGGTGCGTCCAACCCGGACGACATCGTGATCAAGACTGGCGAAGACACACTCCGCTATGAAGTGGCTCTGGAAGAGGCTCCTGAAGCAGTTGCTGTTGCAGAAGCTCACCACGGTAAGATCGTGTCCAGCAATTCAGAACGTGTGATTGTCGACTTCGCACACTATGAAGATGCAGTGGAATTTGCAGAAGCTTCCGGCACAACGGCTGAGGCAACTGTGAAGCACCACGGTCTGACATGGCTGCCAGTCGCTCAGCTTCTGACATTCCTCTACTTCGCATACTTCCTGATCATCATTCCGCTGCTTGGTCTGATCGAGCGTCCGAAGGATGAACCAGAGTCTATCGCAGACTCTATCCACAAATCTAACGGCTCTGCTGACGCCGTAGCAGCAGAATAGGAGAGGCCTTTATGAAAGCGTTTAAAGCCTGCCTCGCTGGTCTTGCCCTTCTCGGGCTCTCCCCAGCCGCTATGGCCGCCGGCGGCACCATGCCACTGTCTGAAGGCGATGCTCCGCTTCCGGACTGGCCGTTTGAAGGTGTGTTCGGTAAATTCGACCAGGCATCTGTCCAGCGTGGCTTCCAGGTTTACACCGAAGTCTGTGCAGCATGTCACTCAATGGAACTTCTGTCTTACCGTAACCTCGGTGAGCCGGGCGGTCCGTTCTACAATGCTGACGATCCGGAAGCGACGGAAGCTGCTGTAGCTGAATTCGCGCGCCAGTACGAAATCACTGAAATCGACGATTACGGTGACGAAGTTGCTCGTCCGCGTCGTCCGGCTGACCGTTTCCCGAGCCCGTACCCGAACGTTCAGGCTGCTGCTGCAGCGAACGGCGGCGCGATCCCTCCGGATTTCTCGGTTATCGTGAAGGCTCGTCCAGGTGGCGCAGATTACATCTACCGTCTCATGACAGGTTACCCTTCTTATGAAGAGTTCCAGGGTGAGTACGGCGATGAGCTGCACTTCAATGACGACCACTCTCACGGTGTTCTGACACAGCCTGCAGGCCTGTACTACAATCCGTACTTCCCGGGCGACACGTCTGGTAACTGGGATGGTGACCCACGCCACGCACCGGCTGGTGGTTACCTCGCAATGCCACCACAGATCACTGATGGCCGTGTCGACTATATGGACGGCACAGAAGCTACTCAGGAGCAGATTGCTTACGACATTTCTCAGTTCCTCGCCTGGGCGTCAGAGCCGAAAATGGAAAACCGTAAGTCTCTCGGCCTCGTCGTGATGATCTACCTCTTCTTCCTCGCGATCCTTGTATACTTCTCCTACAAGGCAATCTGGCGGAATGTTGAGCACTAGGCTGCTCCAACAATAAGAATTTTCAGAAGGCTGCGAGTGATCGCAGCCTTCTTTGTTTACGGGCTGTTTTTTACGGCTAGGCTGGCTGTTCAGGGAGGCGGGTATGCGAGCAGGCATCGACTTTGGAACATCCAACACAGCGATCGCAGCCGTGCACGGCAATGATGTTCGTCTGACAGAGATCGAGCCGGGCGAGACCTCTATTCCGACAGCTATTTTTTACGAGGCTGATACGCGCAGCTTCACCATTGGCAATGCCGCGCTTGAGATTTATTCCGAAGGCGAAGAAGGCCGCCTGATGCGGTCGATCAAGTCGATCCTCGGCACTGAGTTGATTGAAGACACAACACAGCTGGATGGTCGTCGTATCCCGTTTCAGAAGGTGATCTCCGACTTCCTTGCGCGCTCAATCCACCAGATTGAAAAGTCGGCTCAGGACAGCATTGATCTTGTCGTGCAGGGACGGCCTGTTTCCTTCAACGATACAGACCCCGCGCGGGATAAGCGTGCTCAGGATGTGCTCGAGACCTGCCTGAAGGAAATCGGCGTGAAAGATGTCTCTTTCATGCCCGAACCGGTCGCCGCGGCGCATTCGGTCGATTTTCCGGTGGGGCGTGAGAACCTCGCCTTTGTCGTGGATATTGGTGGCGGTACGTCCGACTTCTCAGTTGTGCGCGTCAGCGACGACAATGAAGGTTTTGATGTGCTGGCGAGTTCCGGCGTCTATCTAGGCGGCAACGACTTTGACCGCATCCTTAGCTATTTCGAGCTGACACCGCTGTTCGGGCGATTGGAAACGCTCTCGGAAAATGGGCTGCCAGTCCCTGTGGCGCCTTATGTGACCCTGTCGGATTGGAAGAGCCATAACATGCTCTATCTGCCGAACATGCGCCGTGAGATTGACTGGCTGATCAAGCATAGCCCGCAAAGCCCTGGCCTTCGCGCCTTTGACCATCTCATCCGCAATTTTGAAGGTGGGCTTTATGCCAGCAAGGTCGAGCAGATGAAGATTGATCTAAGTTCGGCTGAGACTGCAGAGTTCAAATATAAGGTTGGCCGGTCCGAATTGAGCCATACCGTCGCGCAGGCAGCATTCAATGCGCTGATCGCCGAAACGATAGAGGCCATGGATGTTGCCGCGCAGGAGTGCCTTAAAAGCGCTGGCGTCACACATGATCAAGTCACCGATATTCTGATGGTCGGCGGCTCGACGCTTATTCCGGCTGTAGAGCGCCATTTCCTAAGCCAGTTCGCACACGCGACCATGCTCGACAATGACCGGTTCAGCGCTGTTGCCAAAGGCCTTGCCCGTCACGCCGCGACGCTCTGATAAGAGTATCAAAATTATCAATCTGTCTGTGAGGCGTCTGGACCTTCTACGTATTCCGGTGCAGGGAATAGGACGGTCTTGAAGCAATAAAAGTGTGGGATGACGATATGTCGAAATGGGTTCTGGGCGTTCTTGGTGGATCCGGCCTTTATGAAATTGACGGCCTTGAGAATGCGCGCGAAGAGCAGATTTCCAGCCCGTGGGGTGAACCGTCCGGCAGCGTGATGCGTGGCAATATGGGCGATGTCGAACTCGTCTTCATGCCGCGTCATGGCAAAGGCCACCGCCTGTCACCAACCCATGTGAACTATCAGGCCAATATTGATGTTCTCAAACGTGCAGGCGTGACAGACATTCTGTCTATTTCGGCGGTTGGTTCGCTGCAGCAGCAATATGCGCCTGGCCATTTCGTCTTCATCGACCAGTTCATCGACCGCACATTTGCGCGTGAGAAAAGCTTCTTTGGTGACGGGTGCGTAGCCCACGTGTCTATGGCGCACCCGATCTGCGAGCGTCTGTCCCAGCTTGCTTACGAGGCGGGTCAGGCTGTTGGCGCGACCTGCCATAAAGGCGGCACATACATGGTCATGGAAGGCCCGCAGTTTTCGACTTACGCTGAAAGCCAGCTCTATCGCAGCTGGGGCTGTGACGTGATCGGTATGACCAACATGCCAGAAGCCAAACTCGCTCGTGAGGCTGAAATCCCGTACGCGACTGTCGCTATGGTGACAGACTATGACTGCTGGCACGAAGAAGAAGACGATGTCTCTGTCGAGAACGTCCTCAAAATCATGGCGGCGAACTCATCCAACGCGAAAGAGCTGATCAAAACGCTCTGTGCTGGCCTTCAGGGGACACCGCGCACGAACGGGACGCAGGGCATTGAAAGCTGTCTCGACTTTGCGATCATGACGCCCGCAGACGTTCGTAATCCAGAGCTTATGGCAAAGCTCGATGCCGTCGCCGGGCGGGTGCTCTGATATGACCAAGCCTCATCTTATTCTCGGAAATGCCCGCTATTCCAGCTGGTCCATGAGGCCGTTTCTGGTGTTTGAGCGGGCGGGAATAGAATTTACGGCAGAGTTCCATCCACTACGTACGGACAAGTTCCGCGAACAGGTAAAAAAGGTTTCGCCGTTCGGTCTGGTGCCTGCGCTCATGCTGGGGGATGAGACAATCTCGGACAGCCTTGCCATCAGCGAATGGGCCGCGGAGCAAGTCCCTTCGCTCTGGCCCAAAGATGAGGTTGCGCGCGGTATGGCGCGTATGCTGGCTGGTCAGATGCATGCAGGTTTCCAGCCTATCAGACGCGAGCTTCCGATGGATCTCGGCCGTGATTACAAGCCTCGCAAAGCTCTCTCTGATGACGTGTATGCAGAGATTGCCCGCATGAAGATTGGCTGGGGCATGGCGCTGCACCGGTCCGGCGGACCATTCCTGTTTGGCGACTGGTCCATCGCGGACGCGTTCTATACGCCGGTTGCCAGCCGGTTCCGCACATTTGCGATCGAGCTCGAGCCGGAGTTTCAGGACTATTGCGATCTTCTGCTGGCCCAGCCGGAATTCCTGAAATGGGAAGTGATGGCAGCGGACGAAGACTGGGTAATCGAGGACTATCTTCCGCCGGATGAGGCCTGATTAAAGGCCTTCGAGGCGATAGAGCAAAAAGGTTTCGCACGCAGATGTGCCGCGGCCTGTCGGACGCCCTGAAAACGTCATCCGCCCCGTTCGGTCGCGTTTGAATTCACCTTCAATACCTGCCGACCCCCAGCTCGTTTCAGGCTCTTGTAGCCAGCCGGTTGGTTCTGCTTCCAGCCGGTCATACCTGTAGGTTCCGCTCAATGTGAACGCACCTGATGGATGCCCGGGGTTGCTGGCAAGATCATAGAACCATAGCCGAGCCTGAACACTTGCAGATGGCGGCATGTTTGCGGCATGAATGTCTTCAATCGTATCGAAGGATATGGTCATGCCGTTCTCGCCACTCGCGCAGATATAACTGCCCGAATAGACGCCAGGGTATTCGGAAAAATAGTCCAGAGATGCAGGCGTTTCCTGTTCCTGTCCCTGCGCGGATACAGCGGCTGCAGCGATCATGAAGGCAATGACAGCGCCTGATTTCAGACAATTCAACATAACGCCCTCCGTTACGGGAATATCTGCCACAGAGGCTAATTTGTGACTTCCCCTGAATAGGGGACTCTGTCCACTTTCAATGCTAGGCAGGGCCGATATACTGCCCCAAAATTCTAAACCGGTGAAACCACGCTTATGAACCTGAAAGACACTATCCGCACCATTCCGGACTATCCGAAACCGGGCATCATGTTTCGTGACGTGACGACCCTGCTTGGCCAGCCGCGCGCCTTCCGCCGTGCTGTGGACGAGATGGTTCAGCCTTATGCTGGTACACGCATCGACAAGGTTGCCGGTATTGAGGCGCGTGGCTTCATTCTGGGCGGCGCTGCGGCTCACCAGTTGTCTGCCGGTTTCGTACCGCTTCGTAAGAAGGGCAAGCTGCCATGGAAAACCATGACAGAAAGCTATGAGCTGGAATACGGCGTGGACGAAATGGAAATCCATGAGGATGCCATTCAGCCGGGCGAGCGTGTCCTGCTGGTTGACGACCTCATCGCGACGGGCGGTACTGCAGAAGCGGCGATCAAGCTGCTTCGTCGTGCCGGAGCCGAAATTGTAGCGGCTGCTTTTGTAATTGATTTGCCTGAACTGGGTGGTGCAGACCGGATTCGTGCCATGAATTGTGAAGTTCAGGCGTTAATGGCTTTTGAAGGGCATTGACGTAGAGGGTTGGACGTCACACCTATAAAAAAAATCTGGAGTTTGCATGTATCGTCTCGACGAAGAAGAAGAATCCACACCGATTGCAGAACCGAACAGCTTTCTGGAGCAGGCGCTTTTTAAAGCTCGTACGATCCTGCTGACAGGTGGTGTTGACGACAAGCTGGCGCGCCGTGTGTGCGAACGCCTTCTTGCTCTGTCTGCTGAAAGCCAGGACCCGATCCTGCTGGTTGTGTCATCTCCGGGTGGCCACGTAGAATCCGGTGACATGATCCACGACATGGTGAAGTTCGTGCCTGCGCCGGTGAAAATCCTCGGTACAGGTTGGGTCGCCTCTGCTGGCGCGCTGATCTACGCATCCGCGAAGCCCGAGAACCGTTTCTGCCTGCCGAACACACGCTTCCTGCTTCATGAACCACGTGGTGGTGTTGGTGGTCAGGCGTCTGACGTTGAGATTCAGGCACGTGAGATCATCAAAATGCGTGAGCGTCTGAACAAGATCTTCGCAGACGCGACAGGTAAGTCTCTTGAGCAGATCAAGAAAGACACTGAGCGTGACCACTGGATGACGGCTGAAGAAGCTGTCGAATATGGTCTCGTGAGCAAGATTGTCACGAGCCAGAGCGAAATTCTCTAAGCTCATAGTGACAAGCTGAATTGAAAAAGCGGGCCGACTGGCCCGCTTTTTTATTGTCTGACCGACTATATTTTTCGGTTGTTTGGGAACCGAAATAGGTCAGCATCACAACCTAATTTCTGGATCCTATGCCACTTAAATACAGTATGATAAACATAACGACGAAAAAGTAGATAAATGCAGATACTCGCTCTTCCGTAACTTCAAAAACTATATTGAACGCAGCCCAAAAGCCTTCGTCTATTAGAACGGGGATAGCGTTCAACATACTAATGCCTAGGAAGAATAGAACGCACCATCGCAGACTGTAGTATATTGACCGAACAACTAATCGCATCTGGTCGCGAGCTTCTCCATGGCAAAATTACAAAGCATGATGTGTGGCCTGTCCCGCCACGATGTACCAGGTGATTATCAGGGCCGAGAGTAGGGCGCCCGGCAGCACTGCTCTGGCTGACCGCCACGAGGCGACAGTGATAAGCGCGGTGAACGTTAGAACAGGAACAAACTGCATGCCGACAATGCTGAACAGCGGATCAGCGAACGCGGGCAGCTTTCCGTTCGCGAACAGATAGCCGTAAACGCCGGCCATCAGCACTGTCATGCCCGCAGCAGAGAGGAGCCATGCCACAGAGAACTGGGTGAGGAAGCTTTTATACCCTTTGAACAGGTTCGTTGCGGCCGCATTCGACAGGTAAAAGAACACAAAGAAGGGCAGGAGATAGGCTGCAAAGATCGCCCAGTGATGGCTGCCCATTGGCTTGAGCGCGACAACGAAGAAGCGGAAGTCGACCAGCAAATGATTGCTGATCGCCGCTGAAATGCCAAACAGAACGCCAAATGTGATCAGGGCAGAGATCAGTCCGCCCGGAGACAGCCTGAAGCCGAACTGGCGGGAAATCAGCAGGCCGAGCCCCGCGATAAGGCCATTGCCAAGCGCCCACGCCATGATCTGCGTGGTGATGTTCTGACGGAAAATGCCAAGGTTCGGGATATGCTCGCCCAATGAGGTCAGCGGGAAGAATAGCGCTGCAGGCAGAGCCGCGCCGACCAGTATGGCAATTAGCACAATCAGGCCATTACCGCTTTGCTCGACCGTGCCTGATGGCGCAAAGGCAATAACCCGATTGAGAGCTGAGAAGAGCGAGATCGCGAACATGGCTGCACCGATCAGGGCGATCAGCGTGCCAGCCTCTTTCAGGTGCCAGACCTGATTATCTACCGCGAGCATGTTTGGTGCGCCGAGCGTCATATCCATCCATGTCACGGCGTCTGCAGTCGCTTCAAACGAGAGGTGATCGCCCGGATGGGTGGTGTTTGGCTGTGTCAGCCAGCGCGCTGTACCGGCTTCGATATCGCCATAGAGCTGGCGCGGAACAACGGTATCAACTGTCCCGAACACGCTCTGGAGTTTTTCACTGTCAGCAACGTCAGCTGCGCGGTCGACCTCCCACATCAGCGTGGAAAACTCATCATAAGTGCTGAAGATGACGGCCAGGTTGCGCGGCCAGTCTGTTGTGCCCGGCGCGGCAAACGGCGCGCCCGTGGAAGAACCAACAAGCGCGACGCTATTATAAGCGTCCGGCATAGCCATCGCGGCTGCAAGGCTCGTCCAGCCTCCCATAGAATGCCCCTCAAGGCCGATACGGCTCGTGTCTACGTTCGGAAGGCCGCGCAGATAGGCAAGGCCAGCAGGGCCGCCAAAGCCTGCTGCAAAGGCTGTGTTTGTAGAATATCCGTGTCCGCTTTGATCGAGCGCGAGGACCACGAACCCGCGACGCGCAAACTCAATGGCGAACGAGCTCTGCGTTTCGCGGGAGTTGATATAGCCATGCACCGCCAGAATGCCCGGAGCAGGGTTAGCTGCAGTGGCGTTCTCGGGCGTGTAGAGGTAGGCGGACAGCTCGCTGCCATCCTGAAGCGGGATACGGACATCCTCAACGGTGACGCCGTCAGACGTCTGAACATGCGACGCAAAGAAACTGCCGCCAAGCATGAGTAATAGCCCGGCGATAAGGCCGAGTAGTGCGTTTTTCATTGGATGTCCTCCCGAGACGATCTGTGTCGTTTCAGCGGATTAGTGCGCAGATTGACAAATTTGTCGATACGTATCGTGGACTAACTTTACTGGCGTGCGACCGCTTCTGCGCCGACGGCAAGCGAAGAGGTAAGGCCCGGGCTTTCAATACCGAACAGAGCGACCAGCCCTTCCATGCCGTGCACGGACGGCCCTTCAATGCGGAAGTCCGGTTGTTTTTCGTTCGGGCCGTGAAGCTTTGGTCTGATGCCGGTGTAATCTGGCATGAGCGTGCCATCCTTCAGACCCGGCCAGAAGCGGCGGATCGTCTGATAGAAGAGCGGTTCACGGTCGAGCTCGACGTCATAATTCTCGATTTCGACGAAGTGCAGGTCCGGTCCGAAACGCGCCTGACCGCCAAGGTCGCGGCGATAGTGCGTGCCGAGCGCGCCTTTGATTGGCATCGGGTAGATCAGCTTGCGGAACGGTGCCTTGCCCTGAAGCGAAAAGTAATTGCCCTTGCCGAAATGAATGGTTGGGATGAGTTCCTTCGGGAAGCCTTCAACGCGGTTGGCCACGTCTGCGCAGCTAAGGCCCGCAGCAAGGAACAGGCGCTCCGTGGTAAGCTCCATTGGATCAGCGCCGCCCGTGCGGACCAGGAAGCCACCACCGGGCAGAGGCTCTGCATGTTCGAACGGCGTGGAGAGGACAACACTGCCGCCAACATCTTCGATACGGCCTTCCAGAGCGGTCATATAGCCATGGCTATCAAACGTACCGCTATTGGGTGAGAGCAGTGCGCCAACAGTTCGAAGCTCTGGCTCCAGCGCTTTGGCCTGCGCGGCGCTCAGCACTTCCATTCCGGGCACGCCATTTATGTTGGCCTGTTCCAGAATAGCGTCCATCCGCTCCAGCTCGTCTTCCTCGCAGGCGACGACGAGTTTGCCGCAGCGGTCATAATCAACCTTATGGGCATCACAGAATGCATAGATTGCATCGGCGCCTTCCACACAGAGGCGGGCTTTGAGCGAACCGGTCGGATAATAGAGGCCCGCGTGGACGACTTCGGAATTACGTGAGGAGACACCGCTGCCGATCAGGTTGGCGCGTTCGATAACGATTGGCGCAATGCCGCGCTGTGCGAGCGCGTAGCCAATCGCCAGCCCGACGGCGCCAGCTCCAACAACAATAGCTTCGGTATCAAATTCCGACACACGCACCTCCGGTTCAGTTATCCTGTACTGGAAGCAGGGCTGCCAGCAATCGCTACCTTTCAGATATGACTGTAACTACCGCAACGACAAGTCCCCTGACCGTATTCGTTCGGAGAGGCGCTTGACTGCCCTTACGTATACCATGCTTGATCATGTTTATATCGACGGAAATCGCGCCCGACAGATGGCGCGAACGGGAGGAAAGACATGCAGCTCGTCAGCGAGAAAATTCTGACAGACAGCTTCAAACCGGACCCGAAGTTTGAGGCGGTTTATCCAAGGCTTGATGGGTACAAGCTCTGGGATCCGTCATCCTGGACGAATGGTCATCCCCATCAGTTTTATGCACGTATGCGCGAAGAAGCGCCTGTCATGTGGTCTGAAATGGGCAAGCGTGGCTCAGGCTTCTGGTCGGTGACGCGTTATGAAGATCTCAAATCAGTTGAGCTGAACCCGGCCGTATTTTCTTCCGAACGTGGCAGCATCAATATGGCGATCCAGCCTCGCGAGAACTGGAAACCTGCCATTCTGATGGAAGCGGCGATGAACTCGCTTATCAATCTGGATGCGCCGCGCCACATGGAAATGCGTATGCAGCAGCTGGATTTCTTCATTCCGCGCTATGTTGCCGAGCTGAAAGAGAAGGTTGAGAAAAAGGTCTCCGAGCTTCTGGATAATGTCGAAGCGAACGGGCCGGAAGTTGACTTTGTGAAGCTGTTCTCACAGGAGCTGCCGCTCTTCACTCTGTGCGAGATGCTGGGCGTGGACGAGGCTGACCGCCCGAAAATCATCAAATGGATGCACTATCTGGAGCTTGCGGCTCAGTACACGGCGAACCCGTGGAAGGTCATTATGAGCGAGCCGCTCTTCCCGATGAAATTCTTCAAGAATGTCGATGAGATGTTCGCTTACGGGAAGCAGGTCATGGCTGACCGCCGCGCGAAACCGCGCAATGATCTGCTCTCCGCGATTGCGAACGCAAAGCTGGACGGCGAGGAACTGCCTCAGGAGTTTCTGGATGGCTCCTGGCTGCTGATCATCTTCGCCGGCAATGACACGACGCGAAATTCGGTGTCGGGCACGCTGCGGCTTCTGACGCAGTTTCCAGACCAGCGCGAAATGGTGCTATCAGACCGCTCAATGATACCGGCCATGTCTCAGGAAGCCCTGCGTCTCGTCTCGCCGGTAGTGCATATGCGCCGGACGGCCCTTGAAGACACAGAGCTGAATGGCCAGAAGATCGCTAAAGATGAAAAAGTCGTTCTCTGGTATGGCGCAGCCAATCGCGACCCGGACATGTTTCCTGATCCGGACCGGATGGATATGACGCGTGAGAATGTCGATAAGCATCTGGCCTTCGGCCATGGTGTCCACAAATGTATGGGCTTCCGAGTTGCGCAGATGCAGCTGCGCATTGCCTATGAGCAGATATTCGATCGCTTCCCGAACATTCACTGGACGGGCAAACAGAAGATCGCGCCGAATGCGTTGGTCCACGCGATTTCCAGCCTGAAGGTCAATCTTTACGGACCGAATGGCGTGAAACCGACACGCGTGTCGATGGCGTCGGCATAGCCGGTTTTTCACATGTAGTGACCAACAAAAAAAGCCCGGCACATGCCGGGCTTTCTGTCTGGGTAGAAGGGTGATTGCCGATCAGGCAACAGCCTTCTTGAGGAAGTCCTCGACACGCGTCGTGATGCGTTTGCCTGCTTCGCGAACTTCATCAGAGACGCCGAGAATGGTTTTCGCAGCGTCGGACGTTTCTTTCGCTGTGCGTGCCGCTGTGCTGACCTCGTCTGCCGCACGGCGTGTGCTGTCAGATGCTGTTGCGACGTTGCGAGCGATCTCGTCTGTTGCAACGCCTTGCTGGTCGATTGCCGCTGAGACTTGCAGAGTGAACGAGCTGATGCCGTCCATTTGCTCTGTGATCGCAGCGATCATGTCTGTTGTTTCTTTCGTGACAGACTGAATTTGCTGAACCTGATCGGAAATCGTCTGGATCGCATTTGCAGTCTGATCGGCGAGGCCCTTCACTTCAGCGGCAACAACCGCAAAGCCTTTGCCGCTTTCGCCAGCACGAGCCGCCTCAATCGTTGCGTTGAGCGCGAGAAGGTTTGTCTGAGCGGCAATATCGCTGATCAGGTTTACGACGTCGCCGATCGCCTGAGCGCTCGTTGCGAGCTCGGTGACCTTCTGACGGGACGCGTGTGTGGAGCCCGTCGCCTTCTCAACCAGCTCGGTAGAGTGGTTAATCTGGTTGACGATCTCGTTGATGCTAGATGCAAGTTCCTGCGCCGCACTTGCCGCAGAACCGACGCTTTCAAAGGCGCTGGATGTTGCTGTGTCCATGCTTTGCGCCTGAGAACGGGACCCATCGGCTGAACGCTCAAGCGTTGTTGCTGTGTTGTTCAGAGAGTCCATATCTGTTGCGAGTGCATCGAGGAGGCCTTTGACTTCAGATTCGAACTCAGTGGCTGATTCCTGAAGTGCATTGTAACGCAGACGCTCGCTTACGGCTTTCGCCTCGGCATCGGTCTTCAGGCGGTTCGCTTCGGCCTCAGCCTCTTCAGCTGTGTGAACTGCGTCTTCAGCTGTTTCGAGAGCGCCGCGAACAGCAGACAGAAGGCTGGTGATCTTTGTAGACAGGAAGATCAGTGCGCCGCACTCAATGATCAGAATGCCGCCATGAAGCAGAACACGAACGAGAGGCGCGCCATCCGGGAAGGCAAGCGTTGGAACGAATAGGGAGGCACCAAGGTGGTGCGCGGCAACCGCGAGCGTGTACGCGACCAGAGCTTTCCAACACATCAGACCTGTCAGGATCGCAAGGCCTGCAAAGAAGGTCATGTGCATGTCGATCTGATACGCGATGCCTTCGCCATTCCATTGGAAGTTATAGACGAGCAGTGCAAGGATACCCGCAACGCTGACACCAGTGCTGACTGGCATCGCGCCGTAAAGCGGTTTTGAGAAGAACGCTACGGTTGGTAGTGCTGCGAGGCCGATCGAGACCAGTGTCACGAAAGTCGCGTGGCCATGGCCGTTAAACATGGCGATCGCGCTAATCACGGCAGCCGTCAGCCAGGTTAGAACGAGGATCCCCTGCGCTACGGGGCGCCGAACTGCGTCGATTTTGAAATCGTCGCTGCTAAGTTTGGAAATGTCTTTAGTACCGCTCATAATTGTTCACCCAGTAATACCCGTTTTCATGGCTGACACATTTGCGCATAGCTGGCGTCTAATACGTAATCCGCACCGAGGGCATAGAGCGCTCTGGACGTGTTGCCCGTCGGGTCGTTAACGATCAGGTGCCGGAAGTCCGGATTGAACGAAACGACCTCGAGACCAAGACGGCGCGCCTCAGCCTCCACGTTTTCAAGCGCAGCATCCTCGCCAAAAATAGCGAGTATGTCCTCACCCGCTTTAGGGCTGAGATTCAGCGCCAAAACTGGCAGTAACGAAAAAAGTATAGAAAACAGTATGTAAGTACGCATTGTGTTTCCTTTGCGTACCCTTATCCCTTATTTCCATGTGGATTCAGTAAATAAGAATGTTCACATCTTACATAATCAGGGACGAAATTGTCGCAGAGCAGATGACAATCTACTCTTCGGTTTGACTTGCAAACCCGATATTTCACGAAAATCTGTAGCTTTAAATTGCGCGGGTTTGACCGTGCAGATGCCCGACGTGCGAGCTAATCCTAATCAAGCACGATTAGCTGAGGAAACTGTCGATAGGCTTCTCTCAGCGACATGTCGCGTCCTGTTTCGTTACTCGAAATCAACGCAACTAGAACTGAAAAGTCCCAGGTCAGCATTCTGTGCTGATGCGGTCTCAAATGCGTTTCGCATCCATGGGTTAGACCATTCGCAACCGTGTCTGAAAGCAGCCATGATAGTTGGATGCGTTTCACTACCAAAATCCATATGCGCTATCGCCGAGACATCGATCTCTTCGATAGCTTCTGAAAAGCTGGCGACGAGCTGGCCAACCGCGGCATCGTAGTCTCCGTCAACGCCGTAATCGATCGTAGCTACGCTATATGTAGATGTCTCGGTGGCTGGGATGGGTGACGTTTCAGATGAGGAAGTGCTGTCCGCATCGGCGCAACCAGTCAGACAAAACAAGAGTGCAGCCACGCTTGAAAGTTTAACATCTACAAACATGGTTATTCCTCTCGAAGTATTGCTGTCAAAGTAGAGCAAAACCTGAGACGATTGCAATGAGCGCTAGAATATTAGGTGGATGATCGCGGCACCCTTTTGGGGTGCAATCTGAATACTGGTGGGCCCGGAGGGACTTGAACCCCCGACCAGACCGTTATGAGCGGTCCGCTCTAACCAACTGAGCTACAGGCCCGACGCAGTGAGACGGGGAACTTACCTGTTTTTTTTCATCCGTCGAGAGGTAAAGCCCGCAAATTTCAGATGAGCCGAGAATGAATGGAACCGTCATTCTCCTGCCCGGATTAGTATCTAGTCAAAGGGGCAGAAAAGGAGACTCAATATGACTATCGTCAAACCGCTCGCCAGCGTTGCCGCCATCGCGCTGGCCTTTACCGCTATCCCTGCAACGGCTCAGAGCATGCAACACATGAACCATAATTCCATTCAGCCGGAAACGACGCTGAATATCTCTGCGACATCGTCTGTAAGTGCCGCGCCTGACATCGCTTATCTCTCCGGCGGCGTAACGACCGAAGCGCGCACAGCTGCAGAGGCGATCCGCCAGAATGCTGCTGACATGGCAGGCGTTTATGCTGCTCTTGAACGCGCTGGTCTTGAAGAAGCGAACATTCAAACGTCAAACTTCTCTCTGAACCCGCGCTATAACTATCCGCAGAATTCAGAGCGTGTTCTGGTCGGTTATACGGCCTCTAACCAGCTGCGCGTGACCGTACGCGACATGGATAAAGTTGGCGGCGTGATTGATGCCATGGTTGCCGAGGGCGGCAACACATTCTCTGGCGTACAGTTCGGCGTGGAAGACCCGAGCGAGCTTCTGGATGAAGCACGCCGCGATGCGATGCGTGATGCCATGTCCCGCGCCAATCTGTTTGCAGATGTATCAGGTCTCAGCGTCGCGCGTATCGTGACGATTTCGGAGAACACACAGTCTGCGCCATCGCCGCAACCGGTCATGATGCGTGCTGCGGCTATGGACGCTGCACCTACCCAGATTTCAGGTGGTGAGCTCAGCTTCTCTGCGACAGTTAATGTCGTCTTCGAGCTTGAAGACTAAGAAGATGGGGGCCGGAGTGACGGACAGACTTGAAGACGTTCGAAATCTCGGCCCGAAATCTGCCTGGGTCCTGCGAGAAGCCGGTATAGAAAAGCAAACGGCGCTGAGAGACCTCGGCGCCGTTGAAGCATATCGACGTGTGAGATTTCAGTTCCCGCGCTATGCCAGCCTCAACCTGCTTTGGGCACTGGAGGCCGGGCTGCGAGGCATGGACTGGCGCGACCTGACCGGAGAGGACAAGGCTGCACTTTTACGGGAGCTTGAAGAAAAGGCTTAGGGCCTAGTTCGGGCGAACGACGTCGTTCTTTTCATTCAGCAGAACAACATTCGGGGAATAGTTGCGTGCTTTTTCCGATTCGACCTGACCGAATGTGCAGATAATGACGCGATCACCGACCTGAAAATGACGTGCGGCAGCGCCGTTAACGCCAATGGTTTTCGAGCCACGTGGGGCTTCGATAGCATAGGTCATGATGCGGGAACCTGCCGTCACGTTCCAGATGTAAACCTGCTCGTGCGGAAGAATGCCAGCCTCGTCGAGAAGATCCTGGTCAATGGAAACAGAACCCTCATAGTGCAGGTCACATTGAGTGACTGCCGCGCTGTGAAGTTTCGCTTTCATCATCGTCAGAAGCATATTCGAGTCTCCAGAACACCACTGATATCAGGGGATTAGCTTCCCCGTTTCTTATATATAAGGACGAGGTTGACGCTAGGTAAGGGTCTCACTGCTTTCGCGTGTGCGAAGTCCTGAGCGCCTTATGCACGATGGAACATGCTCCGTAAAGCGATATTACAGTAATTCCGGATAGAGATAATGCTGTAACGCGGCAAGAAACTGTAAAGAAACAGCCTGTTTGACTGTTTGTATTGTGGTTTTACATGATGCTGCATTGCAGCAATGCTTGCTGCGTAAAGGCGTTTGACTTGATCACTTTTCCGCAAGAACGGGGTGTGTGACCACCAGATCCTGATGCAAAAGGCCTGCTTCACGGTGCCGTGCAGCATCTTTATAGCCGGTATGGTTGAGCGTCGCGATGAAGGCTTTCCGGTTCGGGAACTGGTTGATCCAGACCATGTCCCAGTCGCCGTCTCCAATAAAGAAGCGCTCTGCCTTGCCTTTGAAGACGCACTGGCCGCCAGCTTCTTCCGCCATGACCTCAAACGCATCTGCATAACGCATGTAAGCTTCCTGGCCGGTTGAACCGTCCTCAAATTCAGGATCTTCCGGCTGGTAAATAGCCTTATCCTTGAACTTCAACAGGTTCACCTGCGCGATGGGGCCATCATGGTCGAAGTCACGAAAAGCGCGGAACTGGTCGGCGGTCGGTTGGAAAGCAGGCATGGCGTGTCTCGTATCGGTAGAAAGGCGCGCCGGACTGATGCCCGGCGCGTTCCATAAGAGCTTAGTTCGGATCGTAAATGATCGGAAGAATGATCGCGCTCGGGCGGTCTTCCGTCATATAGATTGTGTTCTCCGCAATACGCGGTGTTTCCGCATCGGATGGATGCTCACCTGTATTCGGGTTCACATCAAAGCGTGGATAGTTTGACGATGTGACGTGAACAGCGATGCGGTGGCCTTCTTCAAAGGTAATCGCCGTATCCCAGAGGTCGATGGTGAGTTCGACCGGTGCGTTTGGCGTCATCATCTCGATCTGGTCAGGCTCGCGGCCGTTGCGATAGCGCGCACGGATGGCGCTATCGAGGATGATGGCTTCATAACCGTCTGGGTAAACGTCGATGAGCTTGACCATGAAGTCGGTATCCGGTCCGTCCGTCGCTGCATATAGCTGCATGGTGACAGGGCCTGCCACCATAACGTCTTCAGTCAGAACGTCTGTTTCGAAGCGCAGATAGTCGCCGCGCTCTCCAATCTGGCGCTGGTCCATAGGGCCACGCTCAAAGGTCAGGTTCGCGCCGCCAAAAGTCGGGACCGGATTTTCCGGATCAAACTCATAGCTCACCATCTCGTCGCCGGATGGTGCACGCGTCGACAGGCTGCCATTCGGGTGGAGATAATATTCGCTATAGTTTGGCGCTGGCGGCCAGTTGCCAAAGCTCATCCAGCGGTTCTGGTCAGAGAGTTCATCTGTCCGTGCAGAGGCCATCATATAGGCCTGCACAGGCGCCTCATCCATAACGCCGTTGTCGATGTCCTTCAGCCAGTAATCGAACCAGCGGATCTCCTGATCCACGCCATCAATCGTCAGAACGCCAAGGCCACCACCATTCGGATAGTCGAGGTCGCCTGAGAGCGGACCGTGCCCGAACGGACCCATGGTGAGGCGTTGATTGCCGCGCGCACCGTCGCGGCCTTCATTCTGCAGGTATTGGAAATTACGGACATTGCCTTCGTTGAAGATGTCGTACCAGCCGCCATAATTATACATCGGAATATCGATGAAACGGCGATTGTCGCCAATCTCGGTGTTGGACCAGTAGGCGCTGTCCAGATAGTTGCGCGCCGTATTGGCAATCACGTCTTCGGAAATGCCCTGACGACGGGACCAGCCGCCTGAGTCCTGCTCTTTGAATGCGCCGCCAATGTAAGAGCCAGTGAGGCGTGTAGATGGCGCGACAATCACATAGGCTGCATCAAGGTGAGGCGGATCATAGGTCGCGGCGAGGTTGGAGGTGATGCCCATGGCAGAGCCGCCGGTAATGCCGACGCGGCCATTGCACCAGTTCTGCTCTGCCATCCATTCAATTGTGTCATAGCCGTCGGGACCATCATCAATAAAGGCGCGATAAAAGCCTTCAGAACGGCCCTTGCCGCGCACATCCTGAACAAGGAAGGCAAAGCCTGCATCAGTGTAGCGATCACCTGCGCCCGGCTGGCCATAGCGGGCATCTTTCAGATAAGGCGTGCGCGTGACGATGCATGGCCACGGTCCTTCGCCCTCCGGCAGGTAAAGATTGCCCGCCAGAACAGTTTCATCGCGCATTGGCGTGAAGACTTCGATTGCGCCTTCAGGTGCGGTGTAGCTTTCGGATTGGGTGGCAGTGGCCTGCGCCATGACGGCGGGCGCAAAGGCAAAAACGGAAAGTGCCGCGAGCGCCGCGGAAAATGATCTCTTCAAAATGTCCTCCCTTGTGGTGAGCGCCTCTGTCGTGCGGCTCATCTATCAGGGAGAAGATTATACGGTGTTCACTACACCGACAAGGATGGCAGATAGCCTTCACAGGGAAAAAGGGCAGGCTGGTCGACCATGCAACGACCAGCCTGCTGCCAGAGTTATAGCTGCTCTCGCTTGCGACCTGTAACCATGGCTTTTGCGAGATTCTCACCATGCGCGCGGCTGGAAACGATCACGCCGATCACGTGGAGACCGGCAAGGCCGAGCGTGAGATAGGTGAAAATCTTATGGATGTTGTAGAGCGTACCGAGGGGGCCAGAGGCATGGCCTTCATGCTCTCCACCCTCATGATCGTCATCATCGCTTTCATGACTCTCATAGCCTGAGGCGGTGGCAGGCGCTGCTGCACCATCGGTGTCAGCCTGCATGGCGATCACCGGCGCGAGCGGGCCTTTGCCTTCATCCATAGCGTACATGGCCATGCCGGACCCTGTGGTCACCAGCATGGAGAAGAGCAGGGCCAGGATCATCGCGCCGCCAGCGGGATTGTGGCCGATAAAGCGTTTGCCTTTGCCAGAGGCGATATCTTTCAGATAGCCGATCACAGCGCCGGGGCCGCGAACGAAATCCGAAAACCGGGCATGCTTTGTGCCGATCAGACCCCATAGCAGACGGAAGATAACAACACCCGCCACGACATATCCGGCGGTCGTGTGGACGCTGCGCGATTCATCGCCAGAGAAGTAAGCGGTGAGAACCCCGATCACGATGGCCCAATGACCAATGCGAACAATCGGGTCCCAGACTTTGAGGCTTTTTGGCTTATTGTGTTCTGTCATGTCTGTCTCCAGTATTTACCGGAACAGAATGGCAATGCGTGCCGTAAAAGCTATTCGTCAAATGACGTAAGCGATAAAAGTACAGCATTTACAGAAGGGTATGCGAAGTGGATATGCGGAATCGCCTGAGCATTTTCACAGTGATTGTCTTCGCGGGCATCGCCTTGCTGATCGCGCTGGACCTCGCGACTGATCAGGGGGAGGGGGCAGGGCTTGTTCACCTCGCCATTGAAGGTGCTGCGCTGATTGCAGCGCTTATAGGCGCCATTCTTACTCTGCGCACACTTCGCCGGACGACAAGCCAGCTAACGCTTGCGCGCGCTGAAGCGGACCGCTGGCAGAGCGAAAACCGTGAGCTTCTGCGCGGCCTGTCCGAAGCGATTGGAAGGCAGTTTATACAGTGGGAGCTTTCACCGGCAGAGCAGGAGATCGGCTATCTGCTCCTGAAAGGGCTCAGCATGGATGAGATTGCTAAGGTGCGCGGCACGAGCGAGCGCACTGCGCGTGATCAGGCGCGGGCAATTTACCGCAAAGCAGCTGTATCCGGCCGCGCCGAACTATCTGCGTTCTTTCTGGAAGACCTGCTGGTCGCGCCGGTCAATCAGGCCTGACGGCTGAGGGCCATTCGCGCGAGCTTGGCTATCAGTAGAAGCCATGGCCAGGCGTGCCAGAACAGATCGAAGATATCGATGGGCTTAGTGAGTGTACCCGCGCCCAGCATTTTCAGTTTTTCCCAAAGGTGAGGCTCAGGCACGAACGGCGCGAGCCCCAGCGTGACGCAGGCGAGGACAACAAAGCCGATCGGGATCTGATCAAGAAGCGCAAGAATATTCATACATTCTAATAATACGAAATACGAGGAGAAGGGAATAGGCAGTTTGTCTCAGTTCGGCAGTTTTCAGGAACATGCAGAGACCGCACCCGTTGGTCTTGCAGAACAGGAAAGAAAGGACAAACTCATGAATATTCTGATCGCAGGTGCACACGGAACGACCGGCCAGATTTTGACAGAACGCCTCGTGCAGCATGGTCACGCTGTGAAGGGTGCCGTTCGCAAGCCCGAACAGGTCAGCACGATCAGAGACATGGGCGCAGAGCCGGTGATGATGGACCTCACACAGCCTGAAACTTTCCCTCAAAATCTGGAAGGCATTGATGTTGTCGTATTCGCAGCAGGCTCTTGCGGTAAGGCCGTAGAAGCCGTGGATCGTGATGGCGCGATCAGTCTTGTCGATGCTGCCAAAACGACCGGCGTAGACCGTTTTGTGATGCTGAGCTCCATGCTCGCGGACACACCAGAAGCTGGTCCGGAATATTTGCAGGACTATCTGCGAGCGAAGGGTGAGGCAGATGCGTATCTCAAAAAGTCAGGGTTGGATTATGCCATTGTGCGTCCGGTAGCTCTCACTAATGAATCTCCGACCGGCAAGGTGAAGGTCGAGGACATCAACCACAATGGCGGTGAGATCCCACGTGCTGACGTCGCCCATGTGCTTCAGGCTGCGGCTGAGCGCCCCGAGGCAAAGAACACGCTGTTTGAACTGCAATCCGGCGATAAGCCGGTTGATCGGATCTTTGAAGAAAAACTGGTGGCGTAACAGATTAAAGCCCGGCGGATGAGCCGGGCTTTTTCTTTGGTTCAGGCTGCGCCTTGTTCGCCAAGAGGCAGGCCGGCATGCGGACCAATACCACCCACGAAATGATCTATGATCGTTTCGCCGTTCGACTGACGCACACGGATGACTGTGTCATTGGTCTGCTTCACGGCCAGAACATCGGCCTGAGACAGTCCTGCAAGCCGGCTGACCATGACGCGGATGATGAAGCCATGCGCAAGCACAGCGACGGTTTCAGCCTCCACCTTGGCGGCATCTTCGAAGAAGCTGTCTGCGCGGACTTCAAGGTCTACGAAGTTTTCGCCGGTTGGCGGGCGGTAATTATACCGATCCTCGACCCATTTGGCCCATTCATCAGGGCGTTCCTTGGCAATGTCCGCATAGAGCATTCCGGACCAGTCGCCAGAACTCCATTCTTTCAGCCGGTCATCGAATTGCGGGTTGGCCGCGAGTGGCACATGATTTGAGATGATTTCTGCGGTCTGGCGCACGCGCACCTGTGGGGACGCCCAGATATGCTCGATAGGCAGTGTGGCGAGCCAGCGGCCGTTTACGTCTGCATGGCCTTTGCCATTCTCGTTGAGATTGGACTCCCACTGGCCCTGCATGCGCTTTTCAGCGTTCCAGTCTGTTTCGCCATGGCGAACGAAATACCAGGTGCGATTTTGCGTGTTCTGATCTGTCATACGACCGTCTCTACGACGGATTCTGTTATCAGAATACCCAATCCTGAATGACAGAAGAGAAAGACAGATCGAAAGAGAGATCTTCGGCTGGCGTAAAGCGCTCTCCCACATGGGGCGGTGCCCACATCACCTGCCGCATGCCTTCGCGAATAGGCGATTTGAAAAGCGGATTGGTGCAATCGACATTCACATTCTGGGCGGGGCCTGCCTGAGGAAGGTCGAATCTGACGGTACATTCTGAGCCGAAACCATCATTTGCAGCTGCTCTCGGGTAGCGAACATCCAGAGGGCTGCGGCTCCAGTTTTCCCATTGAATCATGATCGAGCTGTCTTCGCTCTGAGAGGCGCGAACATAGGCTTGTTCGAAAATCTGGCGGTCAGCGCACGCATCAGCTGACTGGGCGTAGGCCACCAAAGCAAGGTATCCCGCGAACTGGACATAGCCGTCATCAAGCAGGGTGTTCAGTTGCACCTGCGATTCCAAAGCTCCATCCGACGGCGTTGCAGTGCAGTCCTGCGCCAGAGCTGGTGCCGCAAATAGAGTTGCAGCCGCAAGACTGGCGAACAGACCAGATTTCATGCTCATGAACTTCCCCTCTTCTCAGAGCGGACCGTGCACAATCACGGGTTTAAGCTCAAGGCCTTTTCTCAGGATGTTTCGCAAAATAACGTTCTGCATAATGAAGCGCCGCAGCGTGGTGGCACTGGTTCGGCGTAATGCCCTCAAAGTTCAGATAATCCTCGTATTTCATGGTGAGGACTTCGATCTCTTCTGTCGCATCAAGGTTCTGCTTGGCGACCTTTTTCGCGCCAAATGCGAGGAAGAAGTGCACCTGATTGTTCTGGGTCGCCCAGTTGGAATAGGCCTGTCCGGTTTTTACCCATTCAGCCGCTTCATAGCCGGTCTCTTCAAGCAGTTCGCGCTGCGCGACTGAGAGGTAATCCGTCTCGCCTTCTTCGGCGCTTCCCGCGGGCAGGCCCAGCGTAATGGACTGGCAGCCATGACGATACTCGCGGATAACGATCAGCTCGCCATCTTCAGTGAAGGCCAAAATGGCAGCCCATTCCTTGTATTCAATGATGTGGAAATCCGGAATGACTGCGCCATTCGCCAGCTCAACCGTATCGGTACGAACGCCGAGCCATTTGTCTTTATAGGTCTGGCGCGATGATAGAATTTTCCAGGGCTTCATGTCCGGTCCTTTAATCCACCAGACTGTCATTCCTCACACTGCGGTGCGGTGCAAGGTGTGGGCCCTGAAAAATCCCGAAATGGCGTTTCTATGCAACGCGAAGATGCGCAGGGTGGTGCAGATCCTGCGGTAAAGCTTTGCCCATCATATCGATGAAATTACCGGAGAAGAACGCGGTTTTCGTTTCATCTGACAGGTGTGCAATCGAGGCATCGAACCGTTTCAGCGGGTGGCGGCCACCTTCGATATGCGGGAAGTCCGAATTGAACATAATCATGTTCTCGCCGGAGTTCTCAATCACCCAGCCCACATCCTCGTGAGGGTAGGGCGCAACGCGCAGCTGGCGTTGGACGATCTCGGAAGGTCTGGCGGAGAGCTTCTGCAGGCGTTCCTCGTTTCGAGTGAAGGCACCGGCCGCTGAGTCCATAGAGCGCATCCAGCCGGGCAGCCATGCCGAGCCGAGCTCGATTGCGCCCCATTTCAGCTTTTCAAACCGGTCCCAGACACCATCAAAAATAAGCGTCGCCATGGTCTGCATGGCTGCGTTCGGGATGGGCATATAGCTGACGGATGTGAAGTTATCATCGCCGCCATGAAAGTCCTTCACCGGCGGCAGGCCATTCTCTTTGTACATGGGATTGAGCTTTTCTTCGCCGCCCACATGGAAGACGACCGGAATGCCCGCATCCTGCGCCAACTCCCAGACTGGATAGAGGCCAATATGGCTTGGGCTGTGATTTTGCGGGCAGAGTGACGGCACCATCAATGCTTTGGCACCCAGTTCTATCGCCAGCCTGGTTGAGGCTTCAGCGCGGGCGACGTCTTCAAGCGGAATATAGGCGACTGGCAACAGGCGTCGGTCTATGGCGCAAAAGTCCATCATCATCCGGTTATGCGCATCGGCGGCGGCATAGCAGAGCTCCATGTCGCCGGATTGATCCAGACCGAAATTACCAAGGCAGAAAGTGGTAAAAACAAGCTGGGACGCAAAGCCCATCGCATCCAGCGCAGGAGGGCGATCTTCGCGCAGAAACGCCCCATGCGCTTCATAATTTTTGCGGAGCATGATGGCATCGCCAGCGCCGGTCCGGAAGTCGGCTTCTGCCTGCTGTGCGCGGGCTTTGTCGGCCCAGTCCATTTTCCGGAGCTTGTCCTGATAGCTCTCCAGCGCGTGAAACCGCGACAGAAGTGAAGGCTGGAAATAGGGATCAAGACAGCCTGGTAGTTCCATCAAATGGCTGTCAGCATCGTGCATCAGACGCCCGTCAGCGTATGTCATGTGTTCCTCCCAATATTTTATCTTTATCGGAAGAGTGTCTCACCGCGTGCAGATTGGCGCAAGTTCGCGCAAAAAACCGCCCGGATATTCAGTCCGGACGGTTCGCGCTAAATTACGCGGCGGGACTAGTAGCGAGAGGCTGAAATTCCGCGATCGTCCAGCATTTCGAACAGGCTGTCCGGCCCGACAAGGTGACCACCACCGACGGCGATGAGGTGAACGCCCTCGCCAGCCAGCATGTCGTCGATTTGCTCTGCCCAGTCGGCATTGCGGCCAGCGACCATCCGGTCATATGGCAGAGGCGATAGCGCGGAGTCTTCATCTTCGGCCCATGCGGTGAAGAGCGCTTCCATGCCTTCAACGTCGCCATTAGCCCAGCCCTCAAAGGCGGACGTGGCCAAAGTCACCATCTCTGCGGTTTCTTCATCAGAGACGCGCAGAAGATCGCGGAGCGCCTGTTCCTGATCTTCATCCGGAATGCCTGCGAAGAACTGGATTTGCTGTTCCAGAGTTTCAAACCCGTGAACGCTGTCGCCTTGATCTATGGCCATACGAACGAGTTGAACATCAATGCCCTGTTCCGGATCGTATCCGGCCTCGGAAAGCGGCGCCATACCAACAGCCTGCAGCACGACCCATGGCTTCATGTACTCCATACCTGCACGCGCCTGTGCTGGCATATCTGCTCGTTCCATCGCGGCGTTGAGGAGTTCGAGTTCTTCAGCGGTTAGACGGGAAGAGAGGGGCGCATCGACTGACAGGGCATACTGCATCATCAGGGGTGCGGCTTCCGCCTGCATGTCGGCCATCGAGCCCGTCATCGGAATTTCGAGCCAGATTTCGGTGGCTTCATCCAGCGCGGCGTCCAGCTTTTCGCCGTGCCATTCGGTGCCTTCCGGAAGCATATGAACCGTGCCGGTCACGTAGATGGTGGAGTCGGCATCTTCGATCACCCAGATCGGTACTTCGGCTTGTGCTGGCGCTGCGAGGAATGCGGCCGCAGCCAGTTCGATAGAGGCAACGGCCAGTGCGGCGCCGAGCTTGGGGAGATTTGGTTTCAAACACGAAAGCATGACATGTGTCCTTTTCTTTGAGTAAAGGTTGCTTGTCAGAAATTTGATTTAAGGTCAAGCGTGCTTGTCAAAAAATAATGTGAGCTTGTCATTGCGGCTAAAGAAAAAGCCCTCTCCGGTGGAAGAGGGCTTTGTTTCACTTGCTGTTCTGAAAACTTATTCAGCCGCTTCCGGCATGAGATGGCGGTTCAGGAACTGCATACGCGTACGCATCAGATGCGTGCCGAGCGCCTCACCGCGAATGCCGTGTCGTTGGCCCGGATAGGTCATCAGGTCGAACACCAGACCGCGCTGCTGCATTTCCGCCATCAGGCGGGTCGTGTTGTCGAAAGTGACGTTGTCGTCTGCCATGCCGTGCATAAGGAGAAGCGGCGTCAGTTCACCTTCCCAATTGTCTAGATGGTAGAACACAGATGACTGGTCATAACCGTCTGCATTGTTTTCCGGCGTGCGCATATAACGCTCTGTGTAGAACGTGTCATAGAGCGTCCAGTCTGTAACCGGCGCGCCAGATGCGGCGGCTGCGAATGTGCCAGGCTCGGCCTGCAGCATAGTCATCAGGGTCATGTAGCCACCATAGCTCCAGCCCTGAATGGCAATACGATCAGGGTCTACAAACGGCTGTTCTTTCAACCATTCGACACCCACCAGTTGGTCGCGCACTTCAGGCACGCCTGTCAGCTGGAAGATCACGTCTTCAAATCGCTTGCCGCGATAGTATGAGCCGCGATTGTCCAGGCGGAACACAACATAGCCCTGTTGCGCGTAGAACTGATCGCTCATGCGCTCCCAGTTGCGGTTTACGGTCTGAACGTGCGGGCCGCCATAAACTTCGACGAGAACCGGATATTGCTGGCTCGGATCGAAATCAGGTGGCGTCTGGATCGAGTAGTGAAGTGTCTGGCCGTCATCGGCTTCCAGTGTGCCGTATTCTGGTACGGTATGGTTTGCCAGATACGGATAATATGGATGGCTTTCGTCGAGGCGGTTTTCTTCAATCCATGTGATCAGCGTGCCGTCAGCATAGTAGAGACCCGTCTGCGGTGGCTGGGTTGGCGAGGAAGACGTGCCAACAAAGCTCTGACCATCCGGTGCCATTGCGATGGACCAGCTTTTGCCCGCTTCGGTGATACGCTCATAATGGGCGCACTCAACGCGCGTGCGCGGCGTTTCCGGCGAACGGTCAATGCACGGTGAGCCTGGTATCCATTCTGCGCCCATTTCTGCGACCTCTTCATCAGAAGGCGGAAGCTGCACACGGTAGAGATGCGTTTCCAGCGGCGTGTCGAAATTGGCCGTGAAATAGAGGCGACCACTATTGCGATTCAGCGCAGAGAAGCCGCGCACCACGCCGTCTTCCGTCTGGAGCATTGGTGCGGCGCCGTCACGCGTGACGATTACCGGCATGCGATAGCCTGTTGCTTCCGTCGTCGTGAGGATTTCCAGATCGCCCTGACTGTGAATATTGCCCGGTGTAGAGCTCAGCGTGATGAAGTCGTTAGATAGGTTTACCCAGTTCGGCTGGGTTTCTTCATAGAATGGTTCCTGCGAGAACAGGGTGGATGGCCAGTGCTGTGTCCAGCGGATGACTGTCTGGTCGCGGTTCACAGACTGAACGACCAGAGCTTCGCCAGCCCAGTTTACCCGTGCCAGATACTGGTCTGTCGCCGGGCCCCAGTCATCTTTGCGCCAGTTGGCATCATGAGTCTGGTTGGTTTCCAGGCTGAAGACTTTCAGGTCGACAATGGCGTTCGGGCGGCCCGCGCGTGGATAGCGCTGGTTGATCACCGTCACTTCGTCAGCGGCGATATCAAAGCGCGGAATGATGTCTACCGTGCTTTCATCGACGCGGGTGAAGGCGATGTGTTTCTCATCCGGGCTCCACCAGTAACCGGTATAGCGGCTCATCTCTTCCTGAGCGACGAATTCAGCAACGCCGTAGGAAATTGCATTTTCAGGATCAGCGTCAGGCGTGATCGGCTGTTCTTCGCCGGTCGCCAGATCAATGATGAATACGGCGCCGTCGCGAATGAAGCTGACGAAATTGCCTTGCGGAGAGACTTTAGCGTCATACTCGAAGGCTTCAGTATCGGTGAGCTGGCGTGCTTCTACGTTGTCGCCATTGACCGTGATCAGGTGAAGGTCGCCGCCAATCGGCACGAGGATCGTGTTCGCTGTGCCCCAGTCATAAGACACGATACCGCGCTGGCCCGCGATACGGCGGCGTTCGCGCAGCGCGATTTCCTCTTCAGAGAGCTGAACTTCTTCCGGCTCGAGGATCTGGGAATCGACCAGAAGGCTCTGTTCGCCGGTTTCGACATCGAACTGCCAGAGGTCATAGCGTGACGCATCGGTCTCACGGGCTTTCAGGAAGGTTACGCGGGAACCGTCCGGAGAGAACTGGACGCCGCGCGGGCTAGGTCCGGAAAGGGAGGGCGACGCGTAGAGACGCTCGATCGTCAGACGAGGTGATTCGGTCATTTGGTCCGTAGAGCTGGTTTGAGAGAGGGCCGGGCTGCTCAGAGAGGCAGCAATCCCCAGAAAAAAGGCGGGCAGAAGAGAAAGTTTGTTCATGGAACCCGTTTTAGCGTTGTTTTCGACTGTGTCATCGTCACACTATAGAAATTATGAGCGACGCAAATGCCCTTTATGAGACCGCGCGCCGGATCGCTTCAGTGGCGGAAAGCCATGAAGAAGCCTGCACGGCGTCGGGGCTCATGCATCAGGCCGCTGAACTGGGACACGGTCCAGCCGCAGGTGCCTACGCGAATATGTTGATGAGCGGCTTCGGTTGCGGTCAGGATATTGAAAAAGCCATCCACTACTGGACACGCGCTGCCCTTGATGGGGCGGATGCAGACAGTGCCTTCAGGCTCGGTCTCATCTGTCGCGATGGTCAGATCGCGCATGAAGACATGCCGCTGGCTTTGGCCTGGTTCCTCATCGCGCGTGACCTCGGTTGCGATGTCGTGCTGCCGGATATTGATGAAGTGCAGTACCAGATGAATGAGGGTGAGGCGGCTGATGCCTATCTTCGTTATGACGAGCTGCGTGCGAGCTGCGAAGCTCTTCGTTAGCCCGCCATTGCTTCCAGCTCAGGTTCCGCCGTGACGTCGGTTGCGGAAGGCGTGGTATCCCGTTGGCCGGCGGCGTTATATCCGACCACTGTACCTGAAATGAACTGCGCAAATACGCCGTTGATCGTCGTTGAAAGTATAACGATCAATGAGAAAAGTATGGCGCGCCAGATGCGGCCTTTTGGATGAGAAGATTTCAGGCCTCGGTAGACGGTTAGAAACCCGACCAGCGTGGTGAGTACCAAAGACACGCCAAATATGGCTGCGCTCATGTCGGTGCTCGCGACCGATGAGGCCATTGTGATGATGAAGCCTACAGTGGAGAGTGGAATGATCGCTGCGAAATACAGCCGAATGCGTGTTACAAATCCTGAGTTCTTACCCCAGATAAATGTCATCATGGCGGCGATTGCCGCAAAGAGGCCGAGCGTGACCGGATACATTAGCGTATAAATTCTCACAGACTGTGAGACGAGTTCTTCCAAAGAAAAAACGTTTCCGATTTCGCTTTCAGTGAATGGCCTTAGCAACTGACGAAAAGACTCCGTCATGAAAGAGTTTTCTCCAGCCCAGATGAACTGGAAAAACACCAGGACGGCGACAAGCGAGAAGTAAAGGCGAATGGACGGCGTATACCGGTGTTCCCAATCCTCATCGCGCGCTGCGGTAAAAACGGCAGCTGGTTTCCAGAATAGATGGCCAATCGTTTTCAGTCCGCGGAAGTTCAGACCGAAAATATCCTCGACGAGCGCATCGAGCCCGGGCTTTTTGCGCGCGGTGGCTTCAGTGTTCCGTTCGGTATCTTGTGTCACGAAAATCTGCCCCCGCAGCTGCTATCCCGCAGTGAACACCGCGTCTGAGCGAATAACAAGTGTACCCGTCAGCTATTGAGGCATTGCAATAACAATGCCGGCGATGATGCTGGCCAGCATGACGCACAGCGAGTTCGAAATGATGGCTGTGAGATTGGAAGCCGTTGCGTATAGCGCGCTTTTTATGATTTTGCCGCTGCGCTTTTCGCTGACCACGCCGCCTCTCATGACGGTGACGAAATCTATCAAAAACGTGAGCGCGATGAGCGCCAGCGAGAATTCGGTCTGTTGCTGCACCGTCATCACCGTCATCAGCGGTAACGCAAACAATGTGAATGTTGCGTTTGGCAGCATGGCCAGCATGTAAAGCCGGACGCGAACAATCGTGTTCGTGCCTTTGCCCCAGACCCGCAGCAAGCTACCTGCGATCGCCTGCGTCAGCATGAAGCTGAAGGGAAATAGGAGCAGGAAATAATCAATAATGTGCTCGGTGTATGCGCTGCGTTCTTCTTGTGTCCCGAACTCTTCAAGGGCCGCAACCTGTCCGTCCACGAGAGCGTGGATGGAGCTGTCTGCGCCCGCCCATAAAAAACGGGTCGCTGTCATGACTGCCAGAAGCGAGAATAAAAGCCGTATCGAAGGCGTGTAGCTTCGGTCTATCCAATCGGGCGAGCGTGCAGCCTCATATCCAACTCTAGGTGAAACAAACATCACCCACAGCGTTTTCAGGCCCCGCAGGTTGAGGCCAAACATGTCTTCGATAAGATCGTCGCCGCCGACCTTGCGTGATCTTAGCTGATTGCTTTCGTCATCTGACACGGTCTGCCCCCACCTGAACCGAAACGGTCACAGATGTGTTTTCAGGTTGTGCGTCGCCAATGTCAAAGTCTGCGCGGTCGAATTCCACAAGGCCCGTTGCCAGCGCGTGATTGTCTTCCAGTGCCACGCTGAATGTGAGCGTTACGGGCGCAGTGATATCACGCAGAGTGAGGTCGCCGGTGGCTTCGAATTCAAGCTCGCCAGTGCGCGTGATGTTGCTGGAAACGAAATGTGCTTGCGGGAAGCGCGGCGTGTTCAGCCAGCCTGCGGCCGTGGCCTGCATGCGAACATTGCTGTCGTCGCTCTCAAGGGTGCGCGTACCAATCAGCACATCGATATAATCGTCCGGCTGTGGCTCATCGAGATTCAGTTCGATTGCGCTCTGAACATCATCCAT
This sequence comes from Ponticaulis sp., assembly GCF_029210165.1. Lineage (NCBI taxonomy): Bacteria > Pseudomonadati > Pseudomonadota > Alphaproteobacteria > Hyphomonadales > Hyphomonadaceae > Ponticaulis > Ponticaulis sp. Next base: position 237,181 of record NZ_JARGNT010000001.1, on the reverse strand, counting down.
GCGGGCAATGCGCGGTGCGCCGTTCGCGAAGGCGGTGACCTCAATGAAGGTTTCATCTTCGATGATCGTCCACGCATTCGGGCCAGTTGCGACTGCCGGCACGAGCAGGCCTTCATCGTCGGTGGTGGCCTCTGTAGATGTCTCTTCCGCAGCTTCGGCAATGTCTGTTTCCGGCGCGGCGGATGTCGCGTCAGCCGCAGAATGGTCCTGGCCTTCCTCTTCATGGCCGCCCTGATAGCTCACCATGGAATAGGCAACGCCGCCGCCCATCACGGCTGCAAACAGCAGGGCCAAAAGCGGGCCAAAGCCGCGACCGGCCATGCGTTGCATGATGTTATCGCGTGAGATGAAATAGTGCTTCGCCGCCGCGCCCACATGGAGGACAAACAGGCCAAGCGTGGCGAACGCAAAGAACTCGTGGAAGCCGGAGAAGAGCTCGGCAAGGCCTTCATCCACCGGCACTGGCAGGTGCGGCACAGGCACAGTGAAGAACAGCTTGGTCGGGATATCCAGCGGGCTGGCAGATACGTAAATCCAGCCAATTACTGGCACGCCAATCATCAGCACATAGAAGGCGATATGGGTGATCTTACTGATCACTCTCTCCCACGGGGGCATGCCAATCGGTGTTGGCGGGGCGCGGTAAGCAACGCGCCAGAACAGGCGGAAGACAGACAGGATCAGTACAACAAAGCCGAAGCTCTTATGAAGCTGGAAGGCATTGAACTGGAAGTCTTCAGAGAAGCCTTCATGGGTCATCAGCCATCCGCCGATGAAATTGCCCAGAATGAGAAAGGCAATCACCCAGTGGAGGAAGCGGGCAACGCTGTTATATCTCGAAGTGTCTGCGTACATGTGACCTGTCCGATTTGTGTTTGCCGAGATATGGCAGCTTCAACGTATATTACCAGCCGTCATCGCGTCACACCGTATTGAAATTCGCACGCAATTGCGGCACACACGGCGCTCAGAATTCCCGCCAGATCAGAGAAAGCCCATCCAATGGCATCTTACCAGTATATCTACCAGCTTCAGGGCCTGTCCAAAACTTATCCGGGCGGCAAGAAGGTGTTCGAGAATATCCACCTGTCATTCCTTCCGGATGCCAAGATCGGCGTCGTCGGCGTGAACGGTTCTGGTAAGTCTTCCCTGCTGCGCATCATGGCGCAGGAAGACAAAGAGTTTAACGGCGAAGCGCGCGCGGCAGATGGCATCAAGATCGGCTATCTGCCTCAGGAGCCGCAGCTCGATCCGAACAAGTCCGTGTTCGAGAACATTGCCGCAGAATGCCCTGAAAAGCAGCTTTTCGATAAATACAATGAAGTCTCCATGAAAATGGCGGAAGACTATTCTGACGAGCTCATGGAAGAGATGACCGCGCTGCAGGAGCAGATCGACGCGGCCGACGCATGGGACATCGATTCCAAAATCCGTATGTCCATGGACGCGCTGCGCTGCCCGGATGAAGACGCTGACGTGACCAAGCTCTCGGGTGGTGAAATCCGCCGTGTGGCAATCGTTCGTCTGCTGCTTTCCAAGCCTGACATGATCATCATGGACGAACCGACCAACCACCTCGATGCGGAAACGGTTGCGTGGCTCCAGAACTATCTGGTCAACTTCACAGGCTGTGTGATCCTCGTAACCCACGACCGTTACTTCCTCGATCAGGTCACCGGCTGGATCCTCGAGCTCGACCGTGGTCGTGGCATTCCATACGAAGGCAACTACTCGGCCTGGGTTGAGAAGAAAGCCAAGCGTATGGAGCAGGAAGCGCGCGAAGATGCGTCGAAGAAGCGTACGCTCTCTAAAGAACTTGAGTGGGTCCGTGCTGGTGCGAAAGCCCGTCAGGCGAAATCCAAAGCGCGTATTTCCCGCTATGAGGAAATGGCGTCCAAGGCGGAGTCCGAGAAGGTTTCAACAGCGCAGATCCGCATCCCGCCAGGCCCGCGTCTTGGCGGCGTGGTTCTGGAAGTCGATCACCTCACCAAAGGCTTCGGCGAGCGCCTCTTGATTGACGATCTCTCTTTCAAACTGCCTCCGGGTGGTATTGTCGGCGTTATCGGTCCGAACGGCGCGGGTAAGTCTACGCTGTTCCGCATGATCATCGGTCAGGAAACACCGGATAATGGTTCGCTGCGTGTGGGTGACACGGTGAAGCTCGGCTATGTTGACCAGTCTCGTGACGCGCTCGATGCGAAGGCAACTGTCTGGCAGGAAATCTCTGGCGGTACGGATGTGATCGACCTTGGCGGCGTGGAAGTGAATTCACGCGCTTATGTTGGCGCGTTTAACTTCAAAGGCTCTGACCAGCAAAAGCCAGTCGGCATTCTTTCCGGTGGTGAGCGTAACCGTGTCCACCTCGCGAAAATGCTGAAATCCGGCGCCAACCTGCTCCTCCTTGACGAACCGACCAACGACCTCGACGTGGAAACCCTGCAGGCGCTTGAGGAAGGCCTTGAGAACTTCCCGGGTTGCGCCGTGGTCATCTCGCACGACCGCTGGTTCCTTGACCGTATGTGTACGCACATTCTGGCCTTTGAAGGCGACAGCCATGTTGAATGGTTCGAGGGTGACTTCTCGTCTTACATTGAAGACAAGAAGCGCCGCCTCGGTGCTGAGGCTGTCGAGCCGAAGCGTCCGAAGTTCAAGAAGTTCTCTCGCGACTAAGACATTCAGACGGGCTCTTCGGAGCCCGTTTTTTGTTGCGGGGCGTCTACGCGCTCACGCTCGGGCGACCATGTCTCTGATTTCTCTTGCAGGTTGAGCGCGTTTCGCTCATGCTTCGACGCATGAGTCAGAACACTGTTATTCGTGAATGCGGGTCGATTGAAGAGGCGGTTGTCCTCGCCGGTTATCTGCAGGCAAACGGCATTCCAGCCATCGTCCCCGACTATAACATGGCGATCAATCATTGGATCATGAACATGGCTAATTCATGCCGTGTTGTTGTTCCGTCCGCCGCCGAGGATGAGGCGAACGCGCTGCTCGAAAAGGCGGAGTCCGGCGAAACGGTTGCCATGGCTGACGATGAGCAGGTTACGCAGCAGGTAAAGCGCCGCGACCGCTGGAAGGTCTGGGTCTTCGAGACCCTATCTCTGAACTATGTTTTCTATGTTTTGATATTTGGATTGATTGCGTTCGATCGTGTGCGCCGCGGCGAGCGGTATATGTTCAAGCAATCCTGAAGGGCCAATCTTGTCAGATCGCCGCATTCAGAAAGTCGTTCCGGTCTATGTGCTGCCGCCTGACGACGGCGCGGGCGTCGCGATCGGAGCAGATTTCTGGATCGATATTGATTTGATGGGCAGGACCGCCACGCGCATTGTCACAATCATGTCTGGAGAAAACATCAAAGTTCCGTCTTCTGAGTGGGATGAGTTCGTCGAGGCTCACCGTCACGGCGCTACCGTGAAAGCAGAATCCATGATGGGCCGCGAATACTGGGGGTAATGCCCGCCACTGTGCCCGATAATGCCCGTGTATATGGGCATCCAAGCTTAAATCGTAAGGCCGACGCAACCACGGTTATCTAAGCATGGATACCCACCTTCGTGGGTATCTGCGGACATATCTCGACGCCCTTTCAAAATAGGCCTAACCTTCACGGATATTGATATTGTGGAGGTCCCCATGCGCGCAGTTCTGATTTCATGTCTTGTGGGTGCAAGCTTAGCGTTGGCCGCTCACGCGGGGCCTGAGGATTTCGTGCCGGGCACAGTCATCACCGGCTTTGGTGATGTGGCCGCTGTAGAAGATGCGCGCCTTGACGCGGATACCGAATTCCAAATTGCTTACGATATCGCTCAGGCCGCAGCCGAGGGCGAAGTAAGCCGCGCGCTCGTTACGCCGGCCCGTTTCCTCAACATGCATGTCGCCGCAGGTGTGCCGGAAGAGAATATCCATCTGGCCGTCGTCGTGCATGGCGGGGCGTATCGCGACCTTCTGAACGCTGACAGCTATGGCGGTGAGAACCCGAACGCGCCTCTGATCGAGCAGCTCATCGCGCATGGTGTGATCATCGAGCTTTGCGGGCAAACGGCCGCCTACCGCGATGTGAGCGAAGACGACCTTCTGCCGGGCGTTACCATTTCGCTCTCCGCGATGACGTCTCACGCGTTGCTACAGCAGCAGGGCTACACGCTGAACCCGTTCTAAGCTCTGCGTAAACGTGTCCAATGGTTTTTGAGGATGAATGCCCCAAATACTGAGGCATGAACCAACTGACAGTCTTCTATGATGGCGCATGTCCGCTCTGCCGGCGCGAGATTTCATTCCTGCGCCGTATGGACAAGCATGAGCGTGTGGCGTTCGAAGATGTCTCACCGCCGGATGCAGCCGAATATTGCCCCATCCCCCAGAAGAAACTCCTCGCCCGCTTTCATGTGCGCGATACAGACGGGCGCATGATAGACGGCGCTGAGGCCTTCACGCGGCTTTATTCCGAATTTCCGGGTTTTGGCTGGGTGCGTCCGATCGGCCAGTTTGGCCCGAGCCGGTGGCTGCTGAACAGGCTATACGATGTGTTCCTGTTCATCAGACCCGGTATTCAGCGCCTGTTCCGCTGACGCTCAGGTCAGAACCATAACAATCAACACAATCAGGCCAGCAAGCAGCGTGCCCCAGACGGCGAGATTGATCTGTCTTGACCGCTTCGCCGAGCGTCGCTCCAGCCAGGTGCGCGGGCGAATGCCCCGCAGCGCGAAAACCAGAAGGCTCGCAATATTCACGCAGATAATATTGGTCGCGAGCAGGATGCCAGCGCGTGCCGACAGTGTGAACTCGCCAGCGCCCAGATAAACGGCCATAGCGACAGATGGCGGCAAAAGGGCGACAGCGACCATCACGCCGACAAGCGTTGATGAGAGGCCCCGCGTGACAGAGAGCGCGGCTGCGCCACCTGACGCGAGCGCCAGTGCAACACTATCCAGACCAATATTCGTCCGCTCGATCAGTTCGGTACTATCGAAGTCTACTTCGATGAGAAAGCCGATCAGAAAGGCGGTGGCAAAGCCGAGGGCGAGACCTGCCAGAGCCGTCTTGGACGATTTTAGCATGAGCTCTGCATCGCCAATGGCCGAGCCAAAAGAGAACGCGAGCAGCGGGCCGAGGAGAGGCGCGATCACCATCGCACCAATGACAACAGCGATATTGCTGGCATTCATACCGATGGCGGCAACAATCGCAGACAGGAATGTCAGGACCAGAAAGCTGGAGTCGATCTTCGCGCCTTCTGCGACGTCCTGATAAATCTCCTCGCGCAGGGCAACTTCGCGCGACTTCTCTTTGGTTTCCTTATCCGGCTCCGGCTTAATCTCCGCTGTGTTGGATTTCGGCGTTATGCTCGCCTCGACCGGCACGATCACCAGCCGCCATTTCTTGAAAGGTGAAAGCCTGCCCTGAAGGGCGTCGACCAGTTTCTGGCCTTCGCTGTCCGGCAGAACGACGCGCGCATCTATTTGCTGATCGTTCGCGTCAATCACCGACCAGTCCAGCTGTTCCCACTCTTCGAGAATACTGGCGATCGATTCCCTCGCTTCCGGAGGGTATGACACGAACATCATACGCATGCTGGGTTAGCCGGCTTTAGCTTCCGATTTGAACAGCTGGCCGAAGCACCAGGCGATTACCTCAATGATGGCGCGCGAGATCAGGGTCATCAGAATACCGAAAATCGTGTTCTCGTTGACCAGTGTCCGGTAGAGGATAAGCCCCTGATCATCCAGCATTGGCGGCGTACGCAGCTGGTCGTTCAAAAGCTCAATCCAGTCCTGAAAGCCGCGAACCCAGCCCGGTTCGAAAGCAAATGCGAGTACGAGGATAACGATGACGAGGGCGAAACTTGCAACAAGCTTTGCCGATGCACGGGTCATGGACCCCAGAAGTGAAAACATGTTCTCAGACCCCTCATGAAACAATTAACGGTATTGAACACGAGGAATGGGGTCCGGTCCATCTGTTTGGCCGGATTGGGGTTTTGAGCCTTGTGAGCTCGCCTATTGAGCGTCCCTTGCGGTGTAGGTGCTGTGACAGGTGACGCAGTTCTGTAGCGTGTCAGCAAAGGCGCGCTGAATAGCCTGTATCTCAGCAGAGTCTGACATGGCCGCTATCTCTTCAAAGCTGATCCGTGTGCCGCGGCCAAGTGTGTGGAAGGGCGCAGGCATGCTCGCCATCATACCGCCCATGCCTTGCCCCTGATGCATGCCCTGTCCGCCGCCATGGCCCATGCCGCGCCCCATGCCATTGCCTTGACCGTGGCCGCGACCCTGACTCATCTGGCCATTCATGCGACCGGGGCGCCCCATGGATGATGCGGCTTGCGCGATGGCGGCGCGGTCTTCTTCAGCGAGCGCGGAGGTGAGCGCCTGAACGCCGGTAATAAACATCCGCATTTCTTCGCGCACATGGGTGCGCTGCGCAGGTGTCAGATAGAGGATCTCGCGACCATCATCGGCGATAGCGGGCTGGTCTTGCGCCGTGTCAGCCTGTCCGGCTGCAGGCATAGATGCGAAGGCGATCGCGCAGACAGACAATGCGGCAAGGCCAGCTGGCAGGACAGATTTCAGGCGCATGGAGAACGTTCCTCATTTTATTATGATATACTTATATTAGAGAGGAATCTCTGTTCTGGCTATAAGCCTTGCCTGTGCAATATTGACGCTGAATGGGGGCGGCCCAGAAATCACCTTTTTGCGGCCTGAAAGGGTTAATACGCTGTTAACTAAATAAGTATTTGAAACTAAAGGGCTGGCGGGGCGTCTGTATTGTACTAATTCAGACGAAAGGAGACCTGTTATGCCCGATACAACTCCGGCATCTGCAATGTTCGCGACAAGCCTTGCGCTGTCTATTGCTCCCCGTGGAAATGAAGAGCGCGACGGCGCTTTAGCACGCCTTCTGTTGCAACATAAAAAGCTGCGTCATGCGCCACTGGCTGACGTTATAGCAATTGTATCTGCGGAAAGTGCCCGGCGGACCCGCGAGCAATAATCTTATCCGACACAAACCTCGCGCGGGGTTGTCGGATTATAGCCGAATTCGGCAGCCGGCATGTTGATACCAAGGCAGGAGTTAATATAGCCGAGTGCCGCAAAGTGGTGGATGGCATGGCTGTGCGCCTGAACGAGCAAAGCACCGAGCGTATACTTACAGGTGACGGCACCAAGGCCGAGATCATCAGTCACATCGATGAGGCGTTCCAGATCCGCGCTGCGCAGATCATTGAGGCCACCCAGAACCTGCTCCAGATATTCGTGGCAAACATCGCGGTCGGTTTCGACCTGCACGTTGCGCGTTCGCGCCGTCAGATCGACTTTCCCAGCATCAAGGCCGGTTAGAATACAATCGAAAATATCCAGAATATGGCGCATATGGCAGCCAATGCTGGAGTGATAGGGTGGAACAGTTTTGTCGTTGAACTGATCATCGGAGATAAATCCGATCAGATCGGCTCCGAGATTCAAATTCTTTTCAATCGCATCAAACATGCAGGCCTGACCCGGCATACGTTACTCCTGTTCCGTCCTCGCCAGCATATTCATTCTGCCCGCTAAAGAAACCGTGTGTCTCATCACTTCGGCGGGTTTTTTCGTGATATCGCGTGTGTATTCCGCGAGCCGCACAATTTTAGAGCGGTTCGCGAGGGGCGTACAGGGCGGATGCGGCCGCCTAAATGACGTCTGACACTATCTATTATGCCTTTTTGGAATATTTGTTTTAAAGTATTATTCCAATAAAGATAGAAAGTGTTGGGCGCCTAATCTGGAAGCTTATCCGCTATATTGGCGTATTTCTTGCCTTAAATTCATATGTATTGAGTTTTTTGTCTTTCCTTGGAACATATCTTCTGGTTAATCAGTATTAAGGATAGCGTGAGACCAGCGGTGAAAGCCGGTATCCAGGTTCCAGAGAGCCGGAAAATTCAGACGGGGCCTTAAGAGCCTGCACGCTAACGAATGAATACAGGATCGCCCAAGCAGCGGTTCAAGGGAGGAATTATTGGTTAAATCCATTCTCGCCGCAGGTGCGGTACTGTCCGGACTTTTCTCATTTCCAGCACTGGCTCAGTCTGAAGAGCTGGTCTCCCCACGTGATTTTCGTAACGCCATTATCCAGTCCATGCAGGAAACAAGCGAGGACACGCTTTGCTTTGTGCGCATCTCCGACGAAGCATTCCGCGCTGGCCCGTCTGCCGATAACTGCGATTATCAGGCCTATACCAACGTAGCTTACGAGCAGTACGAGCTTGCGCCTGAAACACTCGATCAGATCGTTGACGAGCAGGCAGAGCGCTATGTCTCTCTCATCGAGGCTGGAGTGGACATGGAGAACTTCTCCGAACGCCTCGTCGTTCAGCTGCGTTCGCGCGCTTATGTGCGCAACGCCAACCTCACCAGCGAATCGGGACTCGTTGTCGAGCCGTTCACAGGTGACCTGGTTGCCGTCCTGATGCTGGACAGCCCACAGACGCTCGCTGCTGTATCTAACGATCAGCTCGTTTCACAAGGTGTCACCCACGAACAGGCTTTCGAGCTTGCGATCGGTAATACGCGCGACCTGATGGGCGATGTGCGTGCAGACGATTACCGCCGCATTCACTTCACATCATCTTCCAACGGTCTCATCTCCGGTCAGATCTGGTTGCCGGAAATGTGCAATGCGGAAAGCGAAGATGCAGCTTACTTCCTTTATGACCGCAATGGTCTGATGTCGGTCGAGATGGACGATGCGCTCGGCGTTTCGAATCTGCTGGCGATTGCCAACGGATTTGCACTTCAGGGTGAAGGCGTGAGCAATTCTGTCGTGCGTTGCTCGGGCGGCGAATGGTCTACCCTCTGGCCTGCTGCTTCTGCAGACAGTTCTGCCTTTAATCCGTACGTTACCGGTTAATTCTTCTGTTTGGCGCTTGCCTCTTTTTCAGGGGCGGCGCAGTCTCCGTCCCGTAAATTCAGGGAGCGGAACTGATGATCAGAAAACACCTTACTGCCTTGAGTGCGGCGGCAATTCTTGCGGCTGCATGTGGCACGGACACGACGCCAGTGGCGGATGAAACAACGCCGGAAACGCCGCCGGTCATGACCGACTATACAGCCCTTACATTGCCGGAACTCGCCGAAGCGCTGGAAGCAGGCAATGTGACATCTGAAATGCTGGTCGCCGCTTACCTCCAGCGCATTGATGCGATTGACGAGAACGGCCCGGCCATCAACGCCGTCCTGTCGCTCAATCCTGATGCAATCGAGCAGGCCCGTGCGATTGATGCGCGCCGTGCGGCTGGCGAAGAGGTCGGTATTCTGGCCGGTGTGCCGGTCCTGCTGAAAGATAATATCGACACAGCCGACAATATCCCGACAACGGCAGGTTCGCTTGCGCTGGCCCAGAACTATGCGGAAGCAGATGCGCCACTGGTTGAAGGGCTTCGCGGTGCTGGCGCCATCATTCTTGGCAAAACTAATCTCTCTGAATGGGCAAACTTCCGCTCTAACGGCTCGCTTTCGGGTTGGTCCGGTGTTGGTGGTCACACGCGCAATCCGCATGTGCTGAACCGTCAGACTTGCGGGTCCAGTGCCGGTTCAGGCGCGGCTATGGCAGCGATGCTCGCGGCGGGCACTGTTGGTACGGAAACCAACGGGTCCATTATTTGCCCGTCGCAAGGCAATGGCGTGGTTGGCTTCAAGCCGACTGTCGGCCTCGTCTCTCAGGCGGGTATTGTGCCGATTTCATCCTCACAGGATACCGCTGGCCCGATGACGCGCAGCGTCGAGGGTGCGGCTATGATGCTGACAGCCATGGCCACAGGCGAGGGCGCAACCGACTATGTGTCTGCGCTCAGCGATACATCACTTGAAGGCGTGCGCATCGGCGTTCTGCGCTATTCCGTGTCAGACCAGCCGGGCATGGCGGATACCTTCAACGCCGCGCTTGAAGTTCTGGAAGCTCAGGGCGCTGAACTTGTCGAAATCGACGCCTTCGAGTCCCAGATCGAGAATTTTGGCCAGAAGGCGTTCACCGTTCTCGTCCATGAGTTCAAGACGACGCTCAACGAGTATCTGGAAGGCACACCGGAAGCCGTCGAGAGCCGCACGCTGACCGACCTGATCGCCTTTAATGAAGCCAATGCCGAAACAGAGCTGTCCATCTTCGGGCAGGACCTCTTCACGATTGCGGATGCGACGAATGGCATTGAAGACGAAGCCTATGTCACGGCCTCTGCCGACGTTCTGCGTGGCACGCGCGAGCTCGGTATCGATCTTCTGATGTCCGATTATGGCGTTGATGTTCTGGTGTCTCCAAGCGGCCCGATCATGCCGGTTGCTGTGCCGACTGAGCCTGATGTCTGGCCGTCCTGGTCTGGTGCAGGTGGTCTGGCGGCGGTCGCCGGCTATCCGCATCTCACCGTGCCTATGGGCACAATCGGTGACGTGCCCGTGGGTATTTCCTTCATGGGCACAGCCGGTCAGGACGCACAAATCCTGTCCTTCGGCTATGACTATGAGCAGGCGAGCATGATGCGTGCTGACCCTCAATTCCTTGAAAGCTCTGATGCGCCTACGCCGGATCGCGGCGGTGAGGAAGAGGCTGAAGAGGAAGTTGGCGAAGAATAATTCCGCCAGTCATCTGCGAATTTTAAGAGCGCCGGGTTGCAACACACCCGGCGCTGTCATTTTGTTGGCACCGGATTGAGAGGAAGACATCATGGCGAAGATTGCAGTTGTCGGGCCGGGCGCGCTTGGTGGAACGCTTGCCGCATGGCTCGCAAATGATTCCCGCCATGACGTCACGCTTTGCGCGCGGACAGGCTTTGACCGTCTCATCGCCGAAACGCCGGAAGGGGTTCTGGACGTCTCGCCGACTGTTCTGACTGACGCTGCAGAAGCAACACCGGTCGACTGGGTGTTCGTGGCGGTAAAGACTTATGATTCTGAGGCAACTCTGCCCTGGCTTGAAAAGCTCGCAGGCGAGGGGACACGCGTTGCGGTCGTACAGAACGGTGTCGAGCATGTCGACCGTTTCAATGCGCTGATACCGGGGCGTGAGATTGTGCCGGTGGTGGTCGACCTGCCCGCAGGCCGCAAAGCGCCGGGGCATGTCGTGCAGAACGCCATTGGCTGGATTGTCGTAACGGACGGTCCCCATGGCGCAGATTTTGTTGATCTGTTTGCTCATGCGCCGATGGATGTACAGGCGGTCTCAAACTGGACGTCACGCGCATGGCAGAAGCTGTGTCTCAACTGCGTGGGCGCGTTCTCGACGCTGACCATGCGGTCCACGGGCCCTGTCTGGAATGAAGATGTTGAACGTATGGTGCGCGGGCTCGTGACAGAGTGCGCCGAGGTCGGGCGCGCGGAAGGCGCAGACATTCCTGACGAACTGGTTGAAGGCCTGATCGAGCGGGAACGGAACTCAGCGGAAGGTGTCGGCAACTCGCTTTATACAGACCGGCTGAATGGTCGTCCTATGGAGATTGATGCCCGCAATGGCGTGATTGTGCGCCTTGGCGCAAGGCATGGCATTTCAACGCCAATGAACGAGTTTTTCGTGACGCTGTTGAGAGCGTCTGGTAGTCCGTGGGTGTAAAAAGAAATAAGCCGGTCAGGGAGGGAAATGCGGTGACGAGCAAGTTTAGACGGGGACTGATGCGATCCCTTGTAGTTAGTGGTTTCGCGTTTGTAGGCTTTTTCGGCTATGGATTGCTTAAGTTCTTCCAATACGGAGGCGAGCACCTCATTCGATTGGGCTATATTGCTATAGCGAGTGTCATTCTTTCATTGGTCTGCGGCGCGTTCGCGATGATATATTTGATACTTTTCCAAAAGGAAAATTGAGTTCTGATTGGCGCCAGAAAGTTCAATGAATGAGCTATTCGTGACGCTGCTTAAAGCGTCAGGCAGTCCGTGGACTACAAAGTAAAAGCAGCCTCGGCTGGCGGGATATAGCGCCAGCCGAAACCTGAATTAGGCTTAGCCTTTGAGCATGCCACCCATGCGCTGGGTGATGATCTCTTCAGCCTGCGCCATGATGCGGTCGATCAGTTCCTGACAGGTCGGGATGTCGTTGATGAGGCCTGCAACCATGCCGCAAGACCATGCACCTGCATCCATATCGCCTTCTTTCATGATGCGCGGATATACGCCGGCAACTTCAGCTGCGATGTCTTCGAATTTCAGGTCAGAACCGAGTTCTTTCTCTTTTACCAGAAGACGCTCAACCGCGTCGTTCGTCAGAACGCGCTCTGTGTTGCGCAGTGGACGCATAACCAGACGTGTGTCGAGCTCTGAGGCTGCGAGGATCGCCTGTTTCACGTTCTCGTGGACTGGCGCTTCTTTCGTCGCGATGAAGCGTGTGCCCATATTCATGCCTTCCGCGCCGAATGCGAGAGAGGCAACGAGCGAACGACCGTCAGCCTGACCGCCTGAAGATACGAATGGAATTTCCAGCTCGTCTGCGGCGCGTGGTAGAAGGATGAAGTTAGGAACGTCGTCTTCGCCCGGGTGACCGCCGCACTCAAAACCGTCGACAGAGACAGCGTCACAGCCGATGGACTGAGCTTTCAGCGCGTGGCGGACAGCCGTACATTTGTGGATGACCTTTACGCCTGCGTCTTTCAGGTAAGGCAGAACGGCAGACGGGTTGTTGCCCGCTGTTTCAACAGCTTTCACGCCGCTATCGATAACCGTTTTGACGATTGCCGGATAATCAGGTGCGTTGAGGGATGGCAGGAATGTGATGTTCACGCCGAATGGCTTGTCCGTCATGTCCTTACAGCGCGCGATCTCGTTCGCCAGTGCTTCCGGAGACGGCTGCGTCAGCGCGGTGATGATGCCAAGGCCGCCAGCGTTGGAAACAGCTGCCGCCATTTCAGCGAGGCCCACATGGTGCATGCCGCCCTGAATGATCGGATGTTCGATGCCGAATAGTTCGGTGATCCGTGTCTTCATGATGTTTATCTCCCTCGATCCGAGTATTTATGGCGTGAGTTTTAGCTGTCAGATTTCGGTCTGTCGCCCCTTAACCAAGGGGAAGGCCAGTAATTTTTTTGAAGTCGGGTTTTATTCTTCGCGGGCATTTATCCGATTACCGCGCTAGGTTTTATCGCGTGTAAGGATTGCGCCCGGGCGTGTGACGCGCTCTATTCCGGGTTTGGAATTTGTCTGGGGAGTAGTGAGACATGAGCGACGTGCCTGAAACACAGGATCACGCGAAAGGATTTCTCGGTTTTGTCGAGAGAGCGGGCAACAAACTGCCTGATCCGGTTTTTATCTTTTTGTTCCTTCTGGTCGTACTGGTCATCATTTCGGTGATTGCGAGTCTCACGGGTTTGACGGCAACGCTGTCAGATCAGGTTCTGGGCGGCATGTCAGATGCAAACAAGGCGCGCTTTGCCATTGGTGCAGATGGCGTGATCCCGGCCATCAGCCTGCTATCGCCGGATAATATTCAGCGTCTCTGGACGGAAATGCCAGCAACCTTCACTCACTTCCACCCGCTGGGCTATGTGCTCGTCGTGATGCTGGGTGCAGGTGTGGCGGAACGTACAGGCCTGTTTGGTGACGCAATGCGTGCGGCTGTTCGCGGCGCGCCGAAATTTCTGCTTACGCCAGTTGTGGCCTTCGTCGCCATGGCAGGCAATCACGCCGCAGATGCTGCATACGTCGTACTCATTCCGCTCGCAGGTATTCTTTTTGCGTCTGCCGGGCGTCATCCTATTGCAGGTATCGCAGCCGCGTTTGCGGGCGTTTCTGGCGGTTTCTCTGCGAACTTCGCGCCGGGTCAGCTCGATGCGCTTCTTTACGGTATTACCCTCGAAGCTGCCGAGATTCTGGTGCCTGATTATCAGGTCAATATTGCAGGCAACTGGTATTTCATTGCGGCGATGATGGTGATTTTTGTGCCGGTCATCTGGTTTGTCACAGACAAGATCATCGAGCCTAAGCTTGGTGCCTGGGAGGGCGTTGACGGCTCAACTGAAGATGATGCCGACAAGCCACTCAATGACGATCAGAAAAAAGGCCTTATGTGGGCCGGTATTGCCGTGCTTGGCGTGTTTGCGCTCTGGACGTTTTTCGTCATCGGGCCGGGTACGCCGCTCTACATTACTGACGCAGAATACATTGCTCAGGGCCTGACGGCGGATGAAGCCGCCGCGAAAGAATGGTTTGAACGGTGCGGGCCATTGTTCAACTCGCTGGTTGCCGCATTCCTTGTTCTCTTCCTGGCGGCAGGTGTCGCCTACGGCGTATGCGCCAAGACCATCAAATCAGGCGATGATCTCGTTGGCATGATGGCTGATGGGATGAAAGACATGGGGTATTATCTCGTTCTGGCATTTGCAGCGGCGCATTTCGTGGCGATGTTCGGCTGGTCCAATCTCGGCCTGATTTCGGCGGTTCATGGCGCGGCGGCGATTGAAAGTGCCAATCTGCATCCGGCACTCATTCTGGGCCTGATTGTTCTGTTTACCGGTTTTATCAATCTGTTCGTCGGCTCGGCCAGTGCGAAATGGGCGCTTCTTGCCCCGGTGATGGTGCCGATGCTCATGCTTGCAGGCATCTCTCCTGATGCTTCAACAGCGGCCTACCGTGTGGGCGACTCGGCCACGAACATCATTACGCCTTTGATGGTCTACTTCCCGCTCATCCTGATCTTTGCCCAGCGCTGGAAGAAGGATTTTGGCATCGGATCTCTGACCGCAATCATGATTCCGTATTCGATCTGGATCCTGATTTCCGGCCTCGCGCTGATGATCGTATGGGTCGCGCTTGGAATTGACCTCGGGCCGGGCGCGCCGGTTGGCTATGAGCTGCCGACTACGGGTGGCTGAATTTAAAAGAAAAGCCCCGCCATTTCGGCGGGGCTTTTTTTATTCGGGAGGAAAGGCTGAGACGTTATCGACCGGCCTGAACCGAAGAGGCGCCGGTGATTTCACCAGCATCAGTACGCTGCGCCAGTGCGCGGGCCTCAAGACGTGCCGTCATCTCGTTGATCGTGCGGATCAGTTCGGAAGATGAGCCGTTAGAGCGGTCAAGCAGCGCCATGAACTGGGCGCGCTGTTCGATGGCCAGCCAGAGGAGGTTGCCATCAAGCTCAAGCGCAACGTCGACGACCTGATACTCGCCATCGTCTGTGCTCAGCACACGCCAGCGCACAGGCAGGTCGCCTGTCGGGCGACGCACAACAGTCTCAACGATAGAGTCGCGGTCGTTGCGGTCGGTTGAGCCGGTCACAACAATCTCTTCGCCGCGATACTTGTCCAGTTCGGCTTCATAGGTCGCCAGCGCGTAACGGGCATAGGCATCGTAATACGCGTCAAATTCCTGATCATTGAACACCCGCGCATAGCGGCCGATCACGAAGCGGGACACGCGTTCCAGATCAGTGAACTGGTTCATCAGGCCCTGAAACGCCTCACGGCGCTCAAGTGAATTGAGTTCAGGATCATTCAGCGTAGAGAGCGCATGATTGGCGTTCTCACGTACATAATCTTCAGACGCCTGGTCTGCGAAAGCCGGAAGGCTGACGCTCAGGGCGAGGCTGGCAGCAACAGTCAGCGATTTAAACAGCGGTGTCATAGAAATATCCCTCCGACACTCTAGAAATCATCAAAATCAGGCAATTCTTCGTACGCATCTGGGTCAGATTGCCCATTTCTAATAGCGGCATCCCTCTGAGAGGTATGCGCACGTCGAAGTGCCACATAAGGTTCAGGCTGATCGCGCAGAGTTTCGATTTGTCCCTGTACGCGAGAGCGAGCATTCAGGCCGTTGAGAATGGCAAGTCCGCTGCGCACAGCTAGCTCGTCATCATCATTGGTCGTGTAGTTCACGTAATTGGTGGGTGTTATCCCCCGATCAACTCCAAATCCAAGCAGATCACGCGGATTTGTAGAGCCGAGAAGTGGCAGCACCAGATAGGGGCCGCTGTCCACACCCCATACGGCGAGCGTCTGGCCGAAGTCTTCATCATGGGCTTCAACGCCGCGGAAACGGGCCATATCGAACAGACCGCCAAGACCAACGGTGGAATTCACAACGAAGCGGGCGCCGGTTTCTGTCGCGCCGTCTACATTGCCTTGCAGAAGTTCGTTCACAAACGTGACCGGTTCGCCAAGGTTGGTGAAGAAGTCGCCAACACGGTCACGGCCCCAGCGCGGCGTGACAGTCGTATAGGCCTCTGAGGCTGGCTCCAGAACCGCTTCATCCAGCGCCAGATTGAAGCCCAGCATGGAGCGGTTGAAACCTTCATACGGATCGCTGCGGGAGGTTTCACCAGGTGCGGTAGCGCATGCGGCGAGGCTGCAGGCAAAGGCGAGTGCCAGAATAGGTTTCATAATGTCCCTCTTGTCTTCGCCAACGTCCGCGGCGGTATCCGTCGTATTTGAAACGAGAAATTGGTTTATAATTTGTCGTTTCAAGTAACGGCTATGTGAGTTTCTAAAACACCTCCTCTTATGTGCTTTTATCGCAACACGATAAAAGGGGTGCCTATAAACGCGCTTGACAATATCATATAAATATATGTTTATATGATCCGAGTAAGTGAGAGCGTCATGGATCTAATCGAAGCCCTTCGCAGTATTGGTGAGCCAACACGCCTGCGCGTGCTGGCTTTGCTGGCGCATGGAGAGCTTGCGGTGGGGGAACTCGTCGACATTCTGGCGATGAGTCAGCCACGCCTTTCGCGCCATATGAAATTCCTGACCTCAGCAGGGCTTGTCGAACGTCTGCCGGAAGGCGCCTGGGTGTTTTATCGCCTGCCAGCCGTTGGTGAAGGCCGTGAGCTTGTGGACGCTATTTTGCCATTTCTGCCTGCCGAACACCCTGAATATGTTCGTGATTTGGAACGTCTCACCGTTGTGAAGCAAGCGCGCGCACAGGCGGCAGAGGATTACTTTAACCGTCAGGCCGAAAGTTGGGATGACGTTCGCGGTCAGCACTATCCAACCGAGGCTGTCGAAGCCGCGCTTCTGAAAGCTGCAGGCGATACGCCGGCGAAATTCATGGTCGATCTTGGTACAGGCACTGGCCGCATGCTGACCCTGTTTTCAGGCATGGCAGAGCGCGCTGAGGGCATCGATCTCAGCCACAAAATGCTGACCATCGCGCGGTCTAACCTGGCAGAAAGCGGCGCTCAGAATGCCAGCGTGCGCCATGGTGACGTTACGGCACCGCCATTTGAGGATGGTGTGGCTGACCTCGTGATTATTCATCAGGTGCTCCATTATATGGACCGTCCTGAACGCGTCATTTCCGAAGCAGCGCGCATTCTGAAGCCGGATGGACGCCTGCTTGTGGTGGATTTTGCGCCCCATAAGCACGAATTCCTGCGCACCGAACACGAACACAGACGGCTCGGCCTGTCTGATGAAGAGATTACACGCTGGACCGGCGCGGCTGGCCTTGTGTCACTCGACCCGATCCGTTTCCAGTCGTCTGAGGAAGACGGCCTGACAGTCAACATATGGACCGCTGACAAGCGCTCTGAAACCGAGGAACAGGCAGCATGAGCCTGCAGCACGCACCAAAAGACATTCACGTCTCTTTCGAATTCTTCCCGCCAAAATCTGAGAAAGCGGAAGATACGCTATGGGAATCCGTTCGCCGTCTTGAACCGGTCCACCCGAAATTCGTGTCAGTGACCTATGGCGCGGGTGGCTCCACCCGTGACCGCACCCACCGCACGGTGAAGCGCATGGTGGAAGAGACAGACCTCACGCCAGCCGCTCACCTGACCTGTGTGTCTGCGTCGAAAGACGAAGTCATGGGCGTTGTCGATGATTATCTCGATGCGGGTGTCCGCCACATCGTGGCTCTGCGCGGCGACCCGCCTGAGGGCATGGGTGCCAAATTCACACCGCATCCGGAAGGCTTTCAGTCCAGCGTGGATCTGATCTCTGCAATCCGTCACTACCGTCCGGAGCTTGGTAAGCGTTTTGAGATTTCCGTTGCAGCTTATCCGGAACCGCATCCAGATAGTCTGGGGCTCGCAAAAGATCTGGAAATCCTGAAAGCCAAGCAGGATGCAGGCGCAGACCGTGCCATCACCCAGTTCTTCTTTGAGCCGGATCATTATTTCGAGTTTCTGGATGCTGCGCGCGGCTATGGCATCGATATTCCGATTGTGCCGGGCATTATGCTGCAGCCGAACTTTAATGGCCTGAAGCGCATTGCGACGCTCTGCGGCGCAAGCCTGCCAGCATGGCTGCATGAGCTTTATGAAGGGCTTGAAGGTGATGCGGAGCAACGCGAGCTAATCACGGCGAATGTTGCAGCGGACCTGACGATGAAGCTGGCCGATCGCGGCGTGAAGGATTTTCACTTCTACACGCTGAATAAAGCTGGATTATCTCTCGCAACGTGTAGACTATTGGGCATCAAACCGGAGAAACAGGCGGCTTAGCGACATGATTGAGGGCATCGGAAAAATTCTGAATGGTGTCCTTTTCTTTCTGATCGTGACGGCGGCGTCGCTTGCGTTTGCTAATCCGGAAAAAATCGGAATCCGCGAGGAGCCCCTTCGAGACCTGCCTCCTGCACCCGCAGCGGTTACGCGTGTTGATCCGGAAGCGCGGTGCCGGGATCTGGCGAGGGCCTGGGAATATATGCAGATTTGTGCTCCCGAAAACACGTACGGCATACAACCAGGGCTTCTGTGTACCTTTGATCGGCCCCGCCTCGTTGAGCGGGAGCCGGAAAGTCTGGCTATCGCAACCATGCAGCGCGATTTCTATCGCACACGATTGGTGGCTTATGGCTGCGTTAAACCGGAACCGGGTGAAGAGGTCCTGGATGTTTCCGAGCTGGAGCTTCCGGAAATTTCCGGCGAAGAGCGTCAGAGCCGGTTGCAGGGGCTGATGCAAAGGGCGCAGGGAGACGGTGAGTGAGCCGGCGCATTTCGGAGCGGGCTTCCGATTGGCTCGATGGCGTGCTCAATGCGGCGCTGACCGTTCTGGTCATCGCGGCCGTCGCCATTGCCATTGAGCATCCGGAAAAGCTGGGTTTTGAACCTCGCCCGGAGCGTCCGTCGGTCAGAACCGTTATTGCTGCGATAGAGCATGGGCGGAAATGCCTGACCGTCTATGAGCAGTACGAATACTTCAATGCCTGCCAACAGGCCGGTTCAGAAAGCGGAGGATCGCTTGTAAGCTGCCCTGAAGATGTGCCTCCGGAGACGGTCGTCCCCGCTACGCTGGCGTCAGCGCAAACATTCGCGGCGACGCAGCTCTCGCAAATGGAATTGCTGTCCTGTCCGCCGCCGGAAGAGATGGCGCGTCAGTTGAATTCAGCGCGTGAGGCCGTAGAACGAATTAACGCGCGCGGGAATGGTGAATATTCGCCACTGGATGATATCTGGACGCGTAGTCGAGCAGATGAAAGAGAGGGTGCCGGACCGGACAAATGATTGAGTGGCTCGACAGGTTTCTGAACCGGATCATCTTTCTTCTGATTGGTGTTGCAGGGTTGATTGCCATATTTCAGGCCATGAGTTCGCCGCGGCCTCCCTCCGTTCGTGAGTTGAGTGTGGATACTTCGGCGCTTATGTCGGTGATGATGCCGAGCTGTTATCGGGTAGAAGACACGCTGGCGTTCATGCGCTCATGTGCGGATGTGCCGGAAGGGGAGACGGGCGTTGCCTGCCCGCTCGAGGCGCCAGAATGGGTGAGGTTCAGGCCGGAGACCAGTACAATGGCCGACCTGCTTGTCGAGCAGCTCGAAGCGCGGCAGGCATCTGCCGAGTGTCAGGCGCTGGCGCGTGACCCTTTTGAGGGTTTGACGGATGAAGAACGGAATATGAGCTGGAGCGAGCTTCAGCAGCGTAGATTGGAATTACAGGCCGAGATGGAGGCCGCAGACGAGACGGCAGACGCAACTGAGGCGTCACAGCAAGACGAATGACGGATAGACAAACTTGAAATGGTTTCGAGCAATATCGATTTTTGTTTCTCTGGCGCTGTGCGTCGTTATCGGTGCGATCTGGGTGTTCAAACCTGATCGTCCTGCCGGCGTTTCCGGTCGCACGCACGAGCCAACAGGTGTGCTGGCGTCAATGGCGCAACTGGAAAACGAGCTTGAACGTGATCGTGAGTTTGCGTGCTGGTATCGCGCGTGGACGAGCGATATGAGTGCCGGGCTCTCTTCACGATTAAACGTGGAGATACCAGACAGCCCGATCTCGGGTGATCTGGATAGCCTGTTTGCTGAAGGTGGCGCTTGTTTTGGCGTCGATGTTGAGAACAACGAAGCCGCTGAAGCGCGTTTCATGGGAATACTCGGAGGGTCGGAATGACCAGAACTGAACGTGTTGCAAAACTGAAAGAACTCGCTCGTGAGCGCATTCTGGTGTTCGACGGCTCATGGGGCGTGTTGATCCAGAATAAGGGCCTTGTCGAAGAGGATTATCGCGGCGATCGCTTCACGGCTTTTGCAGGTCAGATGAAGGGCAATAACGACATTCTCAACGTCACGCGTCCTGACATTATCGAAGACATTCACAACGCCTATTTTGGCGCTGGCGCGGATATCTCAGAAACGAACACATTCTGCTCCACCACGATTGCGCAGGATGACTACGAGCTGGACGCGCAGTCCGTTTACGACCTCAACTATGAGGGCGCGAAAATCGGCCGTCGCATCGCGGATGAATGGACGGCTAAAGAGCCGGACAAGCCGCGTTTTCTGGCTGGCGCGATGGGCCCGCTCAACAAAATGCTCTCCATGTCGCCGGACGTGAATGACCCGGGCGCACGGGCTGTCACGTTCGATGATGTGTATCAAACCTACCGCCATCAGGTGAAGGCGCTCTATGAGGGCGGCGTAGACATGTATGTGATCGAAACCATCACGGACACGCTGAACTGTAAGGCTGCAATCAAGGCAATCCGTGATCTGGAAGCAGAAGGTCAGGAAGAGCTGCCAATCTGGGTTTCAGGCACGATTACAGACCGGTCCGGCAGAACACTGTCCGGTCAGACGGTGTCTGCGTTCTGGAATTCCATCCGTCACGGCCGTCCGTTTGCGGTTGGCTTTAACTGCGCGCTCGGCGCAGAGCTCATGCGTCCACACGTGGCAGACCTGGCGCGTCAGGCTGATTGTCTTGTGTCGGCTCACCCGAACGCGGGATTGCCGAACGAGATGGGTTCGTATGATGAAACACCAGAGCAGACGGCCGCCCATATTGGAAACTGGGCGCGCGACGGTCTGCTGAACATTGTTGGCGGCTGTTGTGGGACAACGCCGGCGCATATCGAGGCGATTGCCAAAGCGGTTGAGGGCGTCAAGCCGCGTCAGCCTGCCGAGGCAAAGCACACGCTTCGTTTGTCCGGACTGGAGCCATTCGAAGTCGCCTGATCCGCTAAGGAGGGTGGGGCATTACAATTAATGGTGACGTGAAGACGGGCGATCTGTTCGTCTTCTACGGGCTTTTGCAGCCGGTATCTGAAAGCTTTCCGCATGTGATTGATCTGGCGGGAAGCGGCGCGTTTCTGGGGGAGGCGCGTATTCGCGGCGACCTTTACGATGTCGGTGGTTATCCCGGCATGGTCGCGGGTGAGGGGCTGGTCTGCGGCACGCTCTACCGTATCGACGACCCTGTTATTGTTCCTGAAATCGACGCTTTCGAGGATATCGTTCCGGGTGAGGAGGCTGAGTCGCTTTACCGGCGGGAACGACATCCTGTTCTGAATGCTGAAGGCGCGCCGACGGGCCAGACGGCCTGGGTTTATGTGTTCAACAAACCGCTCGCAGAAGACCCGAAGATTGAAAGCGGCGACTGGCTTAAAGAGGGTGCGCCGCGATACCGAAAGCGCAAACGCACACCGCTTCAATGGGTGGTCCGCAGCGTGTTTGCGACGCTATTTGCACTGTTCGCCTACGTGCTTCTGAGCCTCGTCATCGGGATCATTTTCGACAATCAGTTGCTGACGCTCATCGTCGGTGTTGGCGGGGCGCTCGGAGTCTTTCTGATTGCGCTGTTCGGAAATGCGCGGAATGATGGTCATCATTCAGGGCCCGATACGTCAGACATGATAAACGTGCGGATGGATTGAGGCGCTTAAACAGATGTCTTGGGAGGGGCTCATGTTTAAAGGTTCAAAGATTGTCTGGGTGATTATCTTCACCGGCATTTTCTATTACGGCGCAAATTTCGCACTTGGCGGTTTTATTGGCGATGAAACAATCCAGCGTGTTGTCTCAGGTGTGATCGCGCTGGGGATTGGCGCGATCATGCTTTTCAGCAAAGGTGGCGCCAGTTCTGATGGCACCTCGCGTACAGAACGTGACAGCGATTTTGACGGCTTTGATGGCGGCATGGGCGACTAGCCTTTTCTGAGTGTCTCATCCGGCCGGTTCTGGAGGGAGAGACATGGGCAAGACGTTCGAACGACTGGATGAAAAGCTGATCAGCTTCATCGAGAAGCAGCCCATGTTTTTCGTGGCGACTGCGCCGCTCTCAGCTGATGGTCATGTGAATGTGTCGCCCAAGGGTTATGACAGTTTCCGCGTTATTGATGACATGACGGTCGCGTGGCTGGACCTTGGCGGGTCTGGCATTGAGACCATGGCGCACCTGAAAGAGAATGGCCGCATCACTATCATGTTCTGCGCGTTTGAGGGCGCGCCTAATATTCTGCGCCTTTATGGCGAAGGCGAAACCGTCACGTTTGATGACGCGCGTTTCCCTGAACTTCTGGCGTTGTTCCCAGATTTCAAAAAAGCGCGTTCCATCGTTCTGGTGAAGCTGGAGCGCATTCAGGATAGCTGCGGCTGGTCTGTGCCCTTCATGGATTTCAAGGGCGAACGTGACCAGCTCAGGCGTACATGGGATCATCGCTATGAAACGATGGACGATGTTGAGGGCTTTATCCGTCAGCGAAACGCCCGCAGCATTGATGGCCTGCCAGCGTTTGAGGACTAATGTCTGACTTCTGGAAATTCTTCACCGGTGTCTCGGTTGCCGTCGTCGTCTACGCGGTGAGCTATGTCGTTATTAAACTGATGGGCGGGAATATCTTTCTTGCCGGTCTGCTGGCAGGCGGGTTTGCAGCCATCGCATTTTACGGCATGGGGCATGTGCTCGGCTATTCGACGCCGGAGGATATGGATCAGTAGGAGAGCCGCTTGGGTGCCTGGGGTGTTGGAAGTTTCGAAAATGACGGCGCGCTGGATTATCTGGCGAGCGTGGAAGAGGTCGGCGCCTCTCTGATTGCGGGCTCGTTAGGGCAGCCCTTTGTTGAACCCGATCTGGAAATGGATGATGGGGTTGAAGTGCTGGTTGCGGCCGAGATTGTTGCGGCTGTCGCGACCGGAAAGCTGGACCGGTTACCTGAAGGCGCTGAGGACTTTCTGACATCGCTGGGTGATGTGTCCGGACTGAAGGCTCAGGCGCACGGTGCGGTCATGATCGTGCGCGACAGTTCCGAGCTCAGCGACGTCTGGGCGGAAACCGATCATCATCAGCAATGGCTCGCTGACGTAAACGCCCTTATCGCGCGCCTCAGCTAAATCATTGAATTTTCAGACAAAGAAAAAGCCCGCCGGTATAACGCCGGCGGGCTTTGGTGCAGTTCGTGGAGGAATGATCAGGACTTAATAGTTGATCGTTGCACCAATAGAGAATGTACGACCCAGAGCATTACCTACGAACGGGTTGTAGGAGAGCTCGAGCTGCGCAGCAGCCGGATCTTCATCAGTGATGTTCTCGATAGAGCCTGTGATGGACACATCAGCGAACTCAACCGGCACTTCCCAGAAGACGTGCAGATCGTGCTGGATGAAGTCTTCACCGTCCGCGCCGTAGGTGATGCCATCTCGGGTGTCTTCAACACCTGAGATGTATTCCATCTGGTAGCGGAAGTTCCACGCATCCATGTTGTAGTTTGCGTAGAGGTTGCCCTTCAGGTCGGAGATAGCAGGTGCAGAGCGAGCGAAGTTCGCAAAGCCGACCGCATCATAACCAGGTGTTACAACAACACCGTTGATCGCGATGTCACGTACATCATACTCGAGCGTGTATGTGCTTGAGCCGCCAACTTCCATGAAGCCCGGGCCGAGATCCCAGCCATAGCTTGCAGTGAAGTCGATACCAGATGTTTTGATACCTGGGCCGTTGATGATGTCAGTGCGGACACGTGAGATGTCGCTACCGATTGTTACGCCCTGCGTACAACCGCCCTGGAATGTGACGAGGTTCGCAAGTGGGTGTGTACAATCGACGAGCTGTGTGCCGTTACCCGGGCCGTTTGCAACGAGGTTTGCGATACCTTGAGCAGGTGTCGTTGTGATCTCGTCTTCGAAGTCATAGCTCCAATAGTCGAAGCTAGCCTGGAAGCCTTCATAGTTGAAGACAGCACCGATATTGTAGGTGAATGCAGACTCTGGCGCGAGGGCAGGGTTGCCGTAGATATCAACTGATTTGAAGTTGTTACCTGCAGCCTGAATGCCTGCCAGCGTTGTCGCCGTGTTGCCGTTGAGGATGTTGCTTGGAAGCGGACCACGGAAGGTCGTACCAGCAGAACCACGAACGACGAGGTAGTCGTTAGCTTCCCAACGGACAGAGACTTTCGGGTCTGTCGTTGCGCCAACCTGCCCGCCGTAATCTTCGTAACGAAGAGCGACAGTTGCTTCGAGCGTGTCGAGGAGCGGGATCTGAACCTCTGCGAACGCAGCGTAGACGCTTTGTTGCAGGCGAGATTCAGTTGTCTGGCCGAGGAAGACGAATGGACCGGTCTGAACCGCGCCGTTAGTCAGGCAAGAGTTGTCGCCTTCAACACCGCAAGGGTTGATCGCTGCGTTAGACAGATCGTTGATCGGGTCGCTGCGGAAGTTCGAGTGACGGTACTGGCCGCCAACAGCGTATGCGATGTTACCAGCGCCGAGATCGAAGTCAGTCACACCAGCATAGACAGAGTCGATGATGACAACGTCTTCTTGCTGCTCTGTGCCGTTTGGCTGAACCATCCAGCCGAGGACTGCTGCAGAGTTCTCGTTACCTGGAATGTAGTTCGCATTGTTCAGACCAAGCGCAGGGTTAGACGCCTGCGAGTTGATGAATGGGTTGAAGTAGAGACAGTCGCCAACACCAGCTGTGCCAGTTGTGCGGTCACAATCCGGGCCACCGAAGCCTTCGAGAGCTGACTGCATACGGGAGCCGACAGTGTCCGGCGTCCAGAAGAGACGACGGGACTGGTAGAAAGTGATGTCGTTGGTCCATGTGGAGTCTTCTGTGACGTCCCACTCAAAGCCTGCAGACATGCGGAAAGCGTCGTTTTCAGCTTTACCAATGCCGCCGCCAAGACCGCCTGTGAGTTCTTCAATACCACCAGCGCCAACTGGACGGCCGAGAAGGATCGCAGCGTAAGTGCCAAGCGCCTGAGCTGTCGGGCCAGTCGGGTCAGCTACGCTACCTGCGAAAGGAAGGCCTGTGCTGAGGTTCAGAGACTGGTCGATGAAGCCCTGATAGCCCGGGTTGGAAGACGGTACGAAGAAGGCATACGCAGAACCTGGGCCGTTAGGACCTTGTGTCGGCGGGAATGTCGGTGAGTAACGGTTCGCGTTCTGGTGCGTTTGTGCCCAGAGAGCGTTCGCATTGATGCGGAACTCAGGAGAGAGGTCAGCGTCGAACTGAGCGTAAATCTGTGTGCGCTCTGTGTCCTCAACGAGGTTACCGAACGGGATGTAAGAGAAACGACAGATTGGAACGCCGCTTGTAGAACCGACTTCACCGCCAGTGTCGACACATGCGTTACCTGCAGGGCCGAGGCCATCAATACCAACGCCGAGCGCGATACCGCCCTGACCCTGAGAGATGTCGCCGAGGTAAGGCAGGTAAGTTGCCGGGTTACCAAGAACGGACCAGCCAGCAGGGTTTGTGCTGAATGGTTGGAAAACGAAGTCACGCTCGAGGTTAGACAGCTCGGAACGGGCCTGGTGGCCGATGCCAACCATGATGTTGCCGTTTTCGAAGTTGTGACCCCAGAGAGCAGATACTTCGAAATCGCCGTCAGAACCGTCAATGGCTGTGTAGTCGCCAGAGAGTTCGAGGCCTTCAAAGCTTGTGCGCGTGATGAAGTTCGCAACGCCTGAAATCGCGTCAGAACCGTAAGTCGCCGCAGCACCTTGCTTGAGAAGCTCGACGCGCTCGAGAGCGAACATCGGGATGAGCTGGGTGTCAGCGAAGCCGTCACCTGGGGAGGCGATTGTACGGTGGCCGTTCAGAAGAACGAGGTTACGTGTCGCGCCGAGGTTACGCATGTTGATAGAGCCGGAGCCCTGAGAACCTTGCGCGTCTGGAGCGAACTGGTTGGAGTCGCCAAGAACAGAACCAACAGATGGAAGAGACTTGATCAGTTCCAGAGGGGAGCTGATGCCTGATTCTTCGAGTTCCGCGCGGCCGTAAACGTCAACCGGCAGAGCAGAGTCTTCTGGTGTGCCAGCGATGAAAGAACCAGTTACAACAACACGCTGTTGAACCGCTGCGTCTTCTTCAGCTGTTTCCTGAATACGTTCTGGAGCATCTGCGCTCTGAGCCATAGCTGGGACAGCCATGGAGAGGCCGAGCGCCAGCCAAAGTGCCGAGCGGGCACACGTCGAGTGTAGGTTTTTCATGATCTACGTCTTCTCCCTAAGATATTACTTGTATTTACACCAAAATACTTTGGTTTTTTCTGCATGTGCCTTGAGTATATAAAGTAGTCAAGTTTAGGGAGTGTAAGCGCCAATTCGGCGCCTTCAGTGGGCAATCGGCTCATCTGCTTGTGACAAAAAAATATTTATAATCAGATATTTAATGTGTTTCAGATGCTCTGGAGGTGGCTGAAAATGCACGTCAGACCACCGAAATTGCATGGCGCGATATTCTTTAAAAGAATAACCATTATTCTGTATTCGTTGTAATATATGCTGTATAACTGGAAAAGTTTCAGAAAATTATATTCTAACCAAAGTATTAAATGTGAAGAAATATTGGTGAGGTAGTGCTTCGGCTGAAATTGCGACTTCTAATGTAATATATGGCGTATTCAGCCTATTTGCATGGAGCTAACTATCGCGAAATGCACCGGAGCGCAATACGGTCAAAACGCTTTATTGGTGAGATTGTAAAATTTGAGCCGCCAAGGAAGCCCCTCAGATGCCCGGTGACAGCGTGGATTCCCTTAATGCGCCAAAAATGGCAGCTCAGAACGAATTTTCGGGCGGCGTGATATAAAACGCACAATTTGGAATGAGGTGTATTCCCTTGGGTTATGGGGCGGCAAAAGTGGAATGCCTCAACGGATTAAAGAGGCGCGGTGAATCAGCGTTGAGATTCTCTGTTTCCACCTTTCAGGAAGAAAGTGACACTGCGGGCTTTGTAATAGTCGTGTTACCCTCTATGAGAGGGCCAACCCAAACATATGCGCCAAGGTTTATATGACCAAACAATCTGCTAGCTTCGTCAATGTCGGTGAACGTACAAACGTCACGGGCTCTGCTAAATTCCGGAAGCTCATCGAGAAGGATGATTACGCGACCGCGCTCGATATTGCGCGCGAGCAGGTGGAAAATGGCGCTCAGATCATCGACATCAATATGGATGCGGGCCTGCTCGACTCCGAGAAGGCGATGGTCACCTTCCTGAACCTCATCGCATCCGAGCCAGATATTGCCCGCGTGCCGGTGATGATCGACAGCTCCAAATGGGATGTCATTGAGGCCGGCCTGAAATGCGTGCAGGGCAAGGCGGTGGTGAACTCCATCTCCCTGAAAGAGGGGGAAGACCAATTCCTCGACCATGCCCGCAAGTGTCTGGCTTATGGTGCGGCTGTCGTCGTCATGGCGTTTGACGAGAACGGGCAGGCTGATACCGAAGAGCGCAAGGTCGAGATCTGCCAGCGCGCCTTCAAAATCCTCACAGAGACGGTCGGCTTCCCTGCTGAAGACATTATCTTCGACCCGAACGTCTTCGCCGTCGCGACCGGTATTGAAGAACACGATAATTACGCGGTGGATTTCATCAATGCCGCGCGCCGCATTCGCGAGACCTGCCCGGGCTGTCACATCTCCGGCGGCCTGTCGAATGTGAGCTTCTCATTCCGCGGCAACGAGCCGGTGCGCCGCGCCATGCACTCTGTCTTCCTGTATCACGCCATTCCGGCAGGCATGAATATGGGCATTGTGAACGCTGGCCAGCTCGA
Organism: Ponticaulis sp.; assembly: GCF_029210165.1. Taxonomy (NCBI): domain Bacteria; kingdom Pseudomonadati; phylum Pseudomonadota; class Alphaproteobacteria; order Hyphomonadales; family Hyphomonadaceae; genus Ponticaulis; species Ponticaulis sp. Next base: position 209,013 of record NZ_JARGNT010000001.1, on the reverse strand, counting down.
CATTTATGACGAGATCGACCCGAAGCTTCGTGAGCGCGTGGAGGATGTCATCCTCAATCGCCGCTCTGATGCTACCGAGCGCCTTCTGGAAATCGCAGACGAGTATCGCGGCCAGAAAGGCAAGACGATCGAGAAAGACCTCGCCTGGCGTGAAAAGCCGGTGAAAGAGCGTCTCAAGCACGCCCTTGTTCACGGCATTACAGAATTCATCGTCGACGATACCGAAGAAGCCCGCCAGTCCGTTGCGCGCCCGCTGCACGTCATCGAAGGCCCGCTTATGGATGGCATGAACGTGGTGGGTGACCTGTTCGGCGCGGGTAAGATGTTCCTGCCTCAAGTGGTGAAGTCTGCCCGCGTGATGAAGGCCGCCGTCGCGCACCTCATTCCGTTCATGGAAGAAGAAAAGCGCCTCATGGGCACGGAAGGCCAGTCCAACGGCAAGGTCGTGCTCGCCACGGTGAAGGGCGACGTGCACGATATCGGCAAGAATATTGTCGGCGTGGTGCTCGCCTGTAACGGCTATGAGATCATCGACCTTGGCGTCATGGTGCCTGTGGAAACCATTCTCGATACGGCTGAGAAAGAGGGCGCGGATATGGTCGGCCTGTCCGGTTTGATCACGCCAAGCCTCGATGAGATGGTCGTTGTGGCGTCCGAGATGGAACGCCGCGGCATGGATATTCCGCTGCTGATTGGCGGCGCGACGACGTCTCCGGCGCACACTGCGATCAAGATCGAGCCCGCCTTTAAACGCCAACCGGTCATTCATGTGACGGATGCCTCCCGCGCAGTCGGCACAGTGTCGGCGCTGCTCGGTGAAGACAAAGCCCATTACTGGGAAACCGCGCGCGCCAAATATGATCGCATCCGCGAGAGCCGCGCTGGTGGCCCGCCTAAGCCGCGTCTGCCGATCGCCGAAGCGCGCGAAAAGCATGTGCCAATCGACTGGGCGGCCTACGCGCCTCCAGCGCCAACCTTTACTGGCGTCAAAGAGGTCGAATTCGATATGGGCGACCTCAAACGCTATATCGACTGGACGCCATTCTTCGCCAGCTGGTCACTGGCCGGTCGCTACCCGATGATCCTTGAGGATAAAGTGGTCGGCGAGGCGGCAACCAGCCTCTGGAATGATGCGCAGGCCATGCTTCAGCAAATTCTGGGCGAGGGCTGGCTCACCGCGAAAGGCGTTTGCGGCTTCTGGCCCGCAAAGTCTGTCGGCGACGATATCGCGCTCGACAATGGTGAGACGCTCTACACGCTGCGCCAGCAAATGGTGAAGGATAACCAGAAGCCGAACTTCGCGCTGGCGGATTATGTCTCCCCGAATGGCGGTGACCATGTCGGCGCGTTTGCGGTCTCTGTCTTTGGTGAGGCGGAACACGCCAAACGCTTTGAAGACGCAGGCGATGATTATTCCTCTATCCTCATCAAGTCTCTGGCCGACCGGTTTGCCGAAGCGGCGGCAGAATGCCTGCACGAGCGCGTGCGCAAGGAGTATTGGGGCTATGCGAGCGACGAAGCCTTTACCAATCAGGAGCTGATCAAGGAAGCCTATTCCGGTATTCGCCCGGCGCCCGGCTATCCGTGCCAGCCGGACCATACAGAAAAAGAGACGATCTTCCGCCTGCTGGATGCGACGAGCCGCATTGGCACAGAGCTGACGACCAGCTTTGCCATGACCCCGCCAGCGTCTGTTTCCGGGCTTTATCTCTCACATCCGGAAAGCGTCTATTTCGCCGTTGGCCGGATCGAGCGTGATCAGGTGGCAGACTATGCCGCCCGTAAAGGCTGGGATTTGCACAAGGCTGAAAAATGGCTCGGCCCGATCCTCAACTATGATCCGAATGAGGGGTGATCTGGAGGGCGGTGATGGAAGCGCAGCCTTAATCCCGCCGTGAATGAGTTGAGTCGAACCGGCGGGATTTTATCCCGCCCTACTTTGGCGATGCAGTTCAATTGTTGGCACTTGCTGTCATCCCATTGAGTTTCTGTCGAAGACCATCCACAATTTCGGGTCCAAAACACCTTCGGTCAGTTGCAACCAAGACGCCTGATGAACCGTTTGAGAACACTATTCTCCACGAACCGCCACTTTCGCCACGTATGGAGCTGTGAGGGAAACAGAAAATTCCATCACCCAAATATCTTCCCGGCGCGTAGTCATTTTGGTCAATAAATCCTTCCGCCCCGCCCAACATCCTGAAATTATTCATGAATATCAGATCAGACATGGGATTTGTCCGGTCGATGATTTGTTGAGCATGCATAGCATCCGCAAAATCGATCTCGGAGCCTATTTCTAAATTGTTTTGTGCCCATACATTTAAGGCTTGATACGCGTCGATTGTCCTATCGTCCGAAATATAAGCTAATTGCATTGAGTCGACCGACGCAAAGCGTCCCTCAACCCCGTAGATCCGACGAAATTCGCTAATTCCTGGCGGCGGCGGAGGAGGACCACACGCCGCCGCATTGATTGCAATTATGAAGCTCATGGAATGAACGCTTAATTTGAACGGCCACCTCATTTCACTGCTCCCTCCCGCTTTCATTCAAGGTTCTGGCAATAGGCGACAGCAAATATGAAACCACGCCGCGCTCACCTGTGCGCACTTCTGACGTTACAGACATGCCCGATTGAGTAATGGTAAGCGCGGTTCTCAGCAAGTAGGGCGTACTGAGGGACGAAGTACGCCAGAAAGAACGGCATCAGGTCATCCATAACTGTCATCCCGGGCGAAGACCCGGGATCCAGTTTAACCGCTTCACGCGCTCGGCTTACGCACGCGAAGGCGGGCGTTCAATGTCGATGTTTGATTGCGCAAAAGCCGTGACGTTTTGAGAGCGGGACCGAACTCTGCAAAACGCGGTCCGGACAAATTATTACCGCGTCTGACATGGGGATATGGTTGCAGGCCGGGCGAGTTTCGCGTTTGGTGTTCAGGGTCTGTGGTCTGAACGGGTGGGAAACTTCAGTGCATCATAAATGGTTATCAGCGCTCGTAGCGGGCGTTTGTCTGGCGAGCTGTTCTAACGCGGCAACAGGGCAGGCGGCGGACAATGCGCCTGACGCAGCAGCCTTCGAGGCGGCACTGAATGACGTCTTCGCCGGTAAAGTGAGCGACGATACGCCGGGTTGTGTGGCAGGTGCCACCCGCGGCGGCGAATTCGTTTTCGCGCAGGGCTATGGCCTCGCCAATATGGAATACAGCATGCCGATTACGCCAGATAGCGTGTTTCGGATGGGCTCTGTCTCCAAGCAGTTCACCGCTGCGGCGATAGCTCTGCTGGATGCGCGCGGGCAGATTGATCTGACGGCTGATATTCACACCTATCTGCCGGAGCTGATGGATTACGGCCATGAGGTCACCGTTGAGCAGATGGTGCATCATATGTCCGGTATGGGCGATTATGACGATCGGTTTGAAGTGCGGCCGGGAGAGGCTTTCCGCTTCGGGAACGAAGATTACTGGACGATCGAAGAATTTTACGCCGCAGTCGCGCAGCACCCGCTGGACCATGAGCCGGGCACGCAATGGCGATACTCAAACCTTGCTTATTTTCTGCTGAGCCAGCTGGTTGAGCGCGTATCGGGGCAGACGCTTGCAGAGTATGCGCAGGCTGAATTCTTCACGCCGCTCGGCATGGACGACACGCTCTTCAATGATGATGTGAACCAGATCATTCCAAACCGGGCGTCTGGATATCTCGCCCTGGAAGAGGGTGGTTTTGAAACCTTTGATACCAATCTCGACTGGGTGGGTGATGGCGGCGTCTACACGACGCTGAACGACATGCGCCTCTGGGACAATGCGCTGACGCAAAACGCACTGCCAGACGGCATCGCTGAGGTCATGCTGGCGCCATATCCCGGCGCGCCCATTTCCGAAGATAATCCAGGCGCCACTTATGCCTATGGCATGTTCGTTGGCGAGCGATATGGCACGACGTTTCAAATGCACTCAGGCGGCTGGGTCGCCTTTTCTACCATGCATATGCGGCTGCCGGAACGAGGTTTGAGCGTCTTTGCTATGTGCAATGGAACGCACGTTTCAGGTCCGGAAGTTGCCGAGGCGGTGCTTGGTGTTCTGGTCGGTGCGGACTGACGTCGTTTTTGTCTTCTTAAATTCGTTCGCTTATTCCCGCGAAGGCGGGAAACTAATCCCACGCCGCGCACGCCAACCTATACTCGAGGCATGTATTCTGCGCCCGCCTCTCTCACAAACCTGATCTTGCACGACCCGCGTCGTGTGATCGGCCTGTTTCTGGCGAGGCTGCTTGCGTATCTGGTTCGTATTCATGCGGCGGGCGAGACGGTCGTTCCAAAAGACATTGCGTCTATGGCCCTCTCGGCTGACGCGCTGGTCAGCCAGTTCATCCGGATGCGCGCCGCTGTCCATCTAAAAGCCAGCGGCTATACCTTTGCCGCCAACGCCATGCGCGCGCCGGACATCCCTGTTGTCTCTCGCCAACCTACGGCACGCGTAGAGCAAGCTCAGAACTGTGAGTCGGTCACGCCCGCCGAGCTGATCGGCCGTCTTCAAACCATTATCGAAACCTTTGAACGCGCGGAAGACATGGCGAGCCTGCTTGCCCGCGTGATTGTCTGCGCTCTGGCCTACATCTTCCCGGAAACGCGCGAGCCTTCTCGGTACGCGTCACCAGAGGTCGAGGCGCTCGTCTGTTCATCCAGTTTCGACGGGCAGGTCATTAAGCCGTGGCCACCACCTGCGTGTCGTCAGCTGGAATTTCCCGCCGCGGCCTGACCGCGCCCCATTCACCAAAACCAACATTTCCCTTGCGCGGCGGAGCTTTGCTCTGCGGCGGCAAACGCGCATCAGGTTTTTCGTATGCTCTCGCGAACCCGTGGTTCGCATAGAGCGCGCTCAAGGCTGTACCGGCTTTAGTTTGGGGGGCTCACGAGGAAGGCGAAGGCGCAGGTGCGTGGCCCCGGATTTCATCCGGGGAAGCAACAGCACCGAGCAAAAATCAAGCCTTCGGCCGGTACATCTCGAAACGGTTGTCCGGCGTGATCTCGTAATAGCTGGCGGGACCACCGGCGCGGAGCACGGTGCGCATACGGGCAGGGTCATAGATCCCGTTCTCAAGCACGCCCTCGGCAATGTGTACGCCGACGACTTCTCCGAACACGACCCAGCTCGGCACCTCTTTGCCCTCATGATTGGTGAGCTGGACAATCTGGGTGAGCTTGCACTCGAATGAGACGGGGCTCGCCGCAACGCGCGGCGCTTTGATCACGCGGGACGCGCCCTGTTCCAGCTTCGCACGGTCAAACTCGCTCTCATCAGAGCTGATTGGCGCGCAGCTTTCATTCATAGCTTCGGCAAGTTCGCGGGTGACGAGGTTCCATGTGAACTCGCCGGTCTCTTCGATGTTGTTGAAGCTGTCCTTCTTACTGCCGACGCTGGCAAAACCGATAATGGGCGGGGTGTAGTTGAAGGCGTTGAAGAAGCTGTATGGCGCAAGGTTTGGCACGCCGCTGGCGCTGAGCGAGCCGATCCAACCGATAGGGCGTGGGCCGACAATCGCGTTGAACGGGTCATGCGGCAGACCGTGACCGTTTTTAGGTTCGTAGAAATGCGGACCAGTGTGTGTCGCGGTCATATTTCGGTTCCTCTGTGACTAAAAACTGTGACGGTCGCTTCTCTAAACAAAATTGGTACTATGATACAGCTTGGTAAGATCACGTCTGCGAGGTTGATGGTGAGGAACGAGCTCTCTTCTATATTGGCTGATACACATCGATGGGCGTGTGACCCCGCCAATGTGAATACGGACCTTATGTATGGCAGTTGGCAGTCCCAAGCAGCATTGCTGGCCGATTTGTTGAATCACTTCGAGGATGCGCAAGGAGGTGTGGCAGACTTTGAGAGGCTGCGCACGTTATTCGCTCCGACGGCTGGATTGTGTGAAATAGTTACCCAGACCGGAGCATCAGGATATCTTGAGCTCGCTTCGCGCATGGATAAGTGGTTGAGCGAACATCGCCCGGTGCAGACCTGATTGAGTGGCAATTCGTATCCGCCCGAGCCGCGCTGGCGGACCCGTGGCGGGGGCGTGGCGGCATGGTGGCGGGGGTCTGGCGTGGCGTATTTGCGGGGGGTTTGGGCTTTTTGAGGAAACTCTGTTATCGAATTTTCTCAGGAGCACATTATGACTTACAAAGCTGATACCGCAAAGATCAAACGCTGGCGCGAGGAGCGTCACTGGTCTCAGGAACACCTCGCCGATATGGCTGGTGTGGGCCTTCGCACTTTACAGCGTATCGAGAATGGTCAGCAGGCATCTGCTGACTCTCTTAAAGCTCTAGCGAGCGCGTTTCAGGTTGATGTCACAGCGCTGTATGTCGATCCGGAAGCCGAAGCGGCTGCGATCATCAAAGCCAAGAACTCCAAAGCCAGCGACGCCATTCGCATGTCTTTCTTCATTCACCTGGCGAGCTGGGTTCTGGGCATGGCGGTCTTCGCTGCGATCAGCATCGGTTCAGGTTGGTGGGTGATGAAATGGCCAACACTCTGGTGGACTGTTGGTCTTATCTCACACGCGGCAACCGTCGCGATTGTCGAGACGGCGATCTACTACCAGAACAAACAGCACGCTGTTTGATCTAGCCGCCGGTTTCGCTGTCGTCACATGAGGAAGGCTCTCCGGCTTCGGAGAGCGGCAGCCGCCACACGGCGAATAGGGCAATGGCGCCCGAGAGGGCGTTTGCCGCGAGAAAGCCCCAGGCAAGGCCGGCAAAATCGCCAATCGTCACGCCAATCCATGCGGCTGGTGCAAGCAGGAGCATGGCGCGCCCGCCCGAAAAGCCGAGCGCCATCAGTGAACGGCCCAATCCATTGAGGGCCGAGCTCAGCGAGATGACGATACCGTATCCGACCCATGAAAGCGGTACGATGGACAGATAGAGCGGAAGACGGTCTGCAGAGGCTTCGGAGGAGACAAACTGGCTGGCGATCAGATCACCGGCAAACCAGAAGGCGAGAGCCGTCAGCGCGGCCCATGCAGCGGCGATACCGGCGCACCAGAACAGCATGGTGCGTGTCCGGTCGGTGTAGCCGGCGCCGCTATTTTGTCCGGCAAACGGCGCGCTCGCCGAGGAGAGGGCCAGCAATGGCACAATGGCAATGGACTGCACTTTTGTGGCGACACCAAACGCAGCGACGTCAGCCTGACCGAGGGTCGCGACTGCGGCTGTCGCAAGGCTGAGCGCAAACGGGTTGAGCGATGTCGAAAGAGAGGCTGGCGCTGCGATGCGAACAATTTCGGACCAGTCGCGCACACTGTCTTTTAGCCGCTGCAGGCTCACACTCAGCAGGTCTTTATGCATGAGAAGGGCGATTGCGCCGAGCGTAGCGACAGCGCGGGCAAACACTGTCGCGACAGCGGCGCCATGCATGCCGAGATCGGGAAAAATGCCGACGCCAAAAATCAGTAGTGGATTGATCGCGATATTGAGGACCGCAATGCCAGACATAAGAACGGCGGGGCTTATGCCATCACCCGTCGCGCGTAGAAGGCCATTCGCGACAATGGGCAGGATGAGGAACAGCGCGCCCGCAAACCAGATCTGCATATAGCTGGTGGCATCAGCCAGAATGTCACCGCTTGCTCCCATCAGGCTGAAGACAGACCCGATAACCAGTGCGCCAATCACGCCCATGATGATCGCAAGGCCGAGAGACAGCGCCATAGTGCCGAGCACAATCGCTTTCTTGTCGTCTTCATTTGCGCTGGCACCAATGCGCCGTGACAGGACTGACGACGCACCTGAGCTCAGGCCAATTGCGAGACTGATGAGCAGCATGGTGATCGGAAATGTATAGCTCACCGCGGCAAGCGGCTCTTCCCCGAGCTGACCAATGAAGTAGGCATCTGACAGGCCGATTGCCTTCACGGCCAGAACGCCGCCAATCATCGGCAGCCAGAGATCCCGCAGCCCTGAAAAGACCGACCCTGAGGTGAGGTCGTCGCGACTCTTCGGTTTGGTATCGTCGTCTGAAGAGTCGAGTGCCGCTGCTGTCATTGTGTGTCCTGTCTTTTGCCTGCGCAAACAAGCTAGGTCGAAAGAACGCGCCGGACAGGGAATTGATCCCGCGGGCAACCCGGCATAGCGTCCCGCCATGTCTCAACGAATTGCACTTCTTGGCTGTGGGCGGATGGGTTCTGCTATGGCCGCCGGTTGGCTGAAGGCCGCCGATAAACCGGAAATCTTTGTCTATGCGCCGCGCCCGACGCTGCTTGTCTCCCAATGGGTGGAGCAGGGTGAGGTGGTGCTGAACCCTGAACGCAAACCGGCTGATATTCTGGTCGTCGCGGTGAAGCCTCAGGTGTTTGGCGATATTCTGGAGGAGGCCCGTCCGCTTTGTGACGAGGGCACGCTGGTGATCTCCGTCATGGCGGCGTGGTCTGTCGACCGGCTGGCCGAGGCGCTCGGCACGCGTCGCATTGTGCGGGCCTTACCGAGCACGCCGGGTGCTGTCGGGCAGGGCGTTACGCTGCTGTCCTGCGATGCCAGCGTGAGCGAGGGCGAGTTGGAACAAGTCCGCGCGCTTCTGTCTCCGCTCGGCTGGGTTGAAGGGCCGATGGCGGAAGAGACGCTGCAGGTCGCGATGACGATTTCAGGCTCCGGACCTGCCTATGTGTTTCATCTTGTGGAGGCACTCGCCGCGGCGGGTGTCGCGAATGGTTTAGAGCCTGAGCTTGCCATGCGGCTGGCACGGCGCGGGGTGATTGGGTCCGGCGCTTTGCTCGCCGGTTCTGATGAAGATGCCGGTGCATTGCGTAAAGGCGTTACGTCTCCAAACGGCGTGACTGCTGCTGCGCTGGAGGTCTTCATGGATGATCACAAAGGCTTTATCCCGCTCGCGACCAAAGCCATTGCGGCGGCGGTGGCGCGCGATCAGGCCCTGGCGCGCGGCGAAGACTAGCCGGTCACTGCGGAATTCCTGCGCGGCCATGTTGCGAAGCCCCTTCGGGCTATGTCATGTCTCGCCCAACAGTCACGAACTAAAGGTGCATCGCACCAGAGGATTATCTATGCGTTTTACGTCACTTCTTCTTGGAACAGCCGCGCTGGCGCTTTCAGCATTTCCCGCCGCCGCGCAGGATGCTGTGAGCTATGACGCTGATACGGTCGTTGCCACGGTGAACGGAACGGAGATCACAATCGGCCATATGATCGCCTATCGCGATGCGCTGCCGGCCGAGTATGCACGCCTGCCAGACGCGCAATTGTATTCGGGTATTCTGAACCAGCTTGTTGATCAGCAGCTTCTGGCCGACGAAGCGGCCCGTCTGGGCAAAGATGAGGGCCAGCGCGTACGTCTGACGATCGAGAATGACCGACGCGGCACGCTGGCGGGCATCGTCATTTCCGACATGCTGGATGAAGCGGTCACTGAAGATGCGGTGCAGGCAGCTTATGCTCAGGTCGTGGCGGGCTTCGACGGACAGACAGAATACAACGCATCCCATATCCTCGTGGAAACACGTGAAGAGGCTGAGTCGCTGGTCGAGCAGCTGAATGCCGGTGCTGATTTCGCGGAACTGGCGCAGGAGTTTTCTACCGGCCCTACCGGCCCGAACGGCGGTAATCTTGGTTGGTTCGCGGCAGGCGTCATGGTCCAGCCGTTTTCTGAAGCGGTTGAGGGCATGACGCCGGAGACTGTTTCAGGACCGGTCCAGACCCAATTCGGCTGGCATGTAATCCGCCTTAACGAAACGCGCGAAACGACACCGCCTTCATTGGCTGAGATGCGCGACGGCATTATTGCGGAGCTTCGAAATAATGCACTGCAAGCGCATCTGGACGCGCTCAGTGACGCGGCTGATATTGTCGTTGCCGGAGACGCCGTTCCAGAGACAGCGCTCTCCACCGTTCAACTGGACGACTAGTCTATCGGTTGCGGGGCAGGCGGTTGCCACTCACCTGAGGTGATCGCTTCGCCCGGCTGATAGGCGCGGAGGACATAATTCCACCCTTCGGGTGTCGGAATGCAGTTCACAGTGTCTGCCTCACATCCACCAAGCTGGATGCGATAGCTTCCATCCTCGCTTTGTGTCGCGTTCACATTGTTGAGCGCATTTACGCCGAGTTCATTCGGCACCATGAAGCCGCGCGTATTGTACATGGTGACCGACCAGAAGGCGTCTGCTGGAACGTCATTGAGGATCAGCTCATGCGGCTTGTCCTCATCGCCAGGCATTGGGCGGCCTGTAAAGTAATCGGCTTCCTCCTCCGGCAGTAGCCCCCAGCCAACCGCAGTGACGATAAGGTGTGAGACCGGATCGATTTCCTCGGCAGTACCCATGCGTATGCCGAAATTGCCGCGTGCCAATGCCCCAAGGCGTAAGAGCGCCATACGGGTCGAATCGAACGTGTTCTGATCATACTCGGGAACGACAAATTCGCCTTCGCCAGGCTGGCTTACCGTGACCATGTCCTGCAGCGTGTTGGCGTAGGCAATGTCCTCGTCATCGAAGGAGTCCGCGAATACGCGCAGTGTAATAACGGCGTAGCGCGTGCCGACATCCTCTGCGGAAAAGCTATGGGTGCCGTCATGATATACATCGACGGTTAGGTGGTCCTGATTGAGGATCTGCGCGGAGATATATCGCTCGTCTGGTGCCTCGGGCAGAGTCACGGTGACAGGACCGGCTTCCATATCGAACACGCCGGAAGAATATAGCGTGTCGAGGTTCATGCGGATTACGTTTTGCTCGTCGAGCTTTGTCGGAACCCGGCGGTGATGAATGCTGCCAAGTTCGCCGCGACCCACCGTCTCGCCCATATACCGGTCGGTTTCGGCGCGTACGAAATTGTGCGGTCCGACAAAAACAGGATCTGCGATTGCGCTGGTCGAAAGCATAAGGCCGCCAAGCGCGGCGATGGCGTATTTCATCAAATCTCTCCCTCTGTCTGCCTCACGTCTTGATGCGTGGCGGTCAGTGTTTCCGGTGTATCGTGGACCAGTGCGAAGCGCGTGGCCAGTTTTAATGTTACCCCGGCCAGCTTGTGTTAGGCTGAAACGGTTCGCAGCAGGGGAAGTGCGCAACCACAATGAAAACTCTCATCCTCACTTATGGCACGCGAGGCGATGTCCAGCCCTTTGTGGCGCTGGGGCGCGGCCTGCAGGCGCGCGGCGACGAGGTGCATATTGCCACCTCGACACGCTTTGAAGCGTTCGTCACAGAGAACGGTCTGGGCTTCTGTCCGGTCTCCGATGATTTGCTTGGTATTCTCGACACGCGTGACGGGAAAGACATGCTGGAGAATACGGCGAACTTCTTCGATATGGCGCGCCAGTATATCCGCATGGCCAAACGTGTCGGGCCCATGCTGGAAGAACAGTTAGAACAGGGCTGGCAGGCAGGGCAGCAGGTCCAGCCTGAACTGGTGATCTTCCATCCAAAAGGTGCTGCCGGACCTGCTATCGCTGAGGCCTTCAACGCGCCAGCCATTCTGACCCTGCCGTTTCCTATGCTGGTCGCAACCGGTGAGGCGCCGCATCTCGGCTTCCCGAAGCTGCCCTTTGGTACCGCCTATAACCGGTTCACGCATAATATCGTGCGCGCGGCATCTGCGCTTGGCCTCAAGGGCGCGATGAAGAAGCTGCGGGCCAACAAGGGCATGCTGCAAGCGAAGCGGTATGATGCGCTTCATATGGCGGACGGAACGCGCGTGCCGAGCATGACGTGCGTGAGCCCGTCAGTCGTTCAACGACCACACGATTGGGATGAGCGCGACATCATCACCGGCTATTGGTTTCTTGAGCATCAGACCGGCTGGCAGCCGGATGAAGCGCTTACGGAGTTCCTGAAAGCGGGGCCGCCGCCGGTTTATATCGGCTTCGGGTCGATATCCGGTAAGCGTCCTGAAAAGCTGGCGGAGATTGCGATCAATGCGCTGGCAGCATCCGGCCAGCGGGGTGTTCTGGCGACGGGCTGGGGCGGGCTTAAGCCGTCTGGTCTGCCGGATACGGTTTTTCAGATTGATAGCGCGCCGCATGACTGGCTGTTTCCGCGTATGGCGTGCGTCGTCCATCATGGCGGCGCGGGTACAACAGCGGCAGGACTAAAAGCAGGTGTACCGTCTCTCATCGTGCCGTTTGTCGGCGACCAGCCTTATTGGGCCGACAAAGTGTTTGAGATTGGCGCCGGGCCGAAAGCTATTCCGCAAAAGAAATTGACTGCTGAAAACCTCGCCGCTGCGATATCCGAAGCCGTGACAAGCGAAGCGATCAGGAATCGTGCCGCAGAACTTGGCGCAAAAATCAGAGCAGAGGATGGCATCGCTGCGGCGATCGCTCACATTGATCGGGCGATGGGAAGTGCGAGATGATAGCGTGATAAAATGAGCAGGCTCGTTCGATGACCGATAGTTTGGTCTCAACTGATCTGGCATCGAATTCGAAGGGCGCATTGAGGCTGAAGCGCGACGCCCGCAAAATGGATATGGAAGAGGGCGTTTAAGCCCTCTTCGTCCGTTATCGGCTGGCAATCCAGTTGCGATATTGCTTCGCGCGGGATTTGGCTTCCAGCTCCGAGGTGACGAGCGCGTAGAGCGGCCACACATTCGGGTTGGGGCGCTTGCCTTTGGAGAGCTTCTTCATTTGAAAGCGCACCGAAGACATTTGCGCCGCTGAGGCGAGGGCTTTGTCCTTCATCTGAATTGGCTTTAGCGCGGGTGCAGGTGTTTCGCCGGCCTGCCAGCGGTTTGGAAGGTCCGGGCAGATGGCAATGGCCGTTGCAATGCCCGCCATGTCGACGCCGCTCTCGATGACTGCATTGGCGACCTCTATCCGGCGAATGCCACCTGTCACCATGATCGGCATGTTTGCGACTTTTCGGATTTCCGTCGCGAACTCCAGAAAATAAGCTTCGCGGGCAAGCGTGCGGTCGTCACGTGCGGTTCCCATCATAGCGGGCGCTTCATAGCTGCCGCCCGAGAGTTCAATCAGATCAACGCCCAGCGGGTTCAGCCATTCAACGACCTGACGGGCATCATCCTCAGAGAAGCCGCCGCGCTGGAAGTCGGCGGAGTTGATCTTCACGGCGACGGCGAAATCAGGGCGCACGGCGGCGCGGATCGACTTGACGATATCGAGAAGCAGGCGCGCACGGTTTTCCAGCGAACCGCCCCATTCATCATCGCGCTTATTTACAAGCGGAGAGAGGAACTGGCTGAGCAGATAGCCGTGTGCCCCATGTACCTGAACACCAGAAAAGCCGGCTTTCTCGGCAAGACGGGCCGTGTTGGTGAAGCGCTCTTTGATGTCCGCAATGTCTTCGGGCGTCATAGCGCGTGGCGGCGGAAAGCGACCTGACTGAGCGCCAAGATCCAGCCCGACGGCAGATGGCGCAATCGCCTGCTGGCCAAGCGAGCCCGGCATCTGGCGACCCGGATGATTGATCTGCATCCAGAACTGCGCGCCGTTTTGCGTGCCGATGTCTGCCCATCGTCTGAACTTGTCGAGATTGCGGTCGTTCTCCAGAACAACGCCGCCGGGGCCAGTCATCGCGCGGCCATCAACCATAACGTTGCCGGAGATGATCAGGCCGGTTCCGCCTTTGGCCCAGCTATCATACAGTCGGTAGAGCTGGTCGGATGGGCCCTGATCGGAATCAGCCATGTTTTCTTCCATGGCACCCTTGCCGATACGGTTTTTGATTTCATTGCCATTCGGCAGAACCAGTTTTGAGAACAATGCCATGAGGCGCTCCATTCATCAGATTTTGACCCACCCTAACCTTTGAGTTAAGTTTAAGGTCAAGCGACTTATTGAAAGCATTTGATATGAAGATTGGCGACCTTGCAGAGCGTACCGGATTACCCGCCTCTAAAATCCGCTTCTATGAGCGTATCGGGCTGCTGACCATGGTGGACCGTCGCCCGAACGGGTATCGGACCTATCCGGAACAGGCGGTTGTCGTGCTGGATCTGATTACCAGCGCCCAGCTGGCGGGCTTCAGTCTCGATGAAATCCGCAATCTTGTGCCCGACGATCTGGATGGCTGGGAGCATGACAAGCTGCTGGGTGCGCTGAAATCCAAGATCGCTGACATTCAGGCGATGGAGAAGCGCCTCGCAAAGAGCCGTAAACAGCTGACCGCGCTGATCAATGAAATCGAAGACAAGCCGGACGATATGGATTGCACGGAAAATGCGCGCCGCGTTCTCTCCAGCCTCTTTATGCGTGAGAGCAAAGCATGAGTGCCCAGCCTGCTGGCTACTCCGGTAAGCCGCTCTGGCAGAAGCTGGGCATCAAGCCCGGCATGCGGGTGTTGCCGGTTAATCCGCCAGACCATTATGACGATCTGATTGAAGGCGCAGAAGGCATGGAAGAGGTCGTGTCCGGTCCCGCAGAGATCGTGCATCTCTTTTGTGAAACACGCGCTGATCTTGATGCTGGCTTCGGTCTCGCGCTGGCTCAAGTCGCGCCGGGCGGTATGCTCTGGGTGAGCTGGCCGAAAAAGTCGTCAAAACGGTTCATTGATCTGACCGAAGACCAGCTGCGCGAGGTTATTCTGCCGACAGGCTGGGTAGATGTGAAAGTCTGCGCTGTGGATGCGGACTGGTCCGGCCTGAAATTCCTTAAACGCAAATCATAGGGCGGACATGACTTATACCTTCGATGCGCAAAACCCACCGGTGCATGATGGGGAGATTACTGCTCTGGAAGAACTGCTCGATGCGCCCTTGCCGGCAAACTATAAAGCGCTTCTGAAGTATTCTCACGGCGGCGAGTGGCCGATACCGGTCGCGCCTTATGACTTCGTGATGTTTGAGGTTGATACGGTGATCGGAAACCTCACGGCGACCGACTTTGCCGAAGCCTTTCCGGGCCTGCTGCCTATCGGCGGCGATGGCATGTCAGACTATATCGCGCTTGATTTTACCGGTGGCGGCGCGGCAAAAGTGGTTGGCGTAGATGCGGTTGAATCTGCGCCGGAAGATGCTGTCTATCCGATTGCTGAAACTCTGGAAGCGTTTCTGGAAATGGTCGGTCAGGCGCCGGAAGAAGACTAGACAGGGCAAGTCTCAGCGCCATATCTGGAAGCCGGACAAAGGATACGCCATGACTGACCAGATCACGCAGGACAAAATCGAAGCCGCAGCCTTTCGCAGGCTTCTGAAGCATCTCGCCGACAATCCGGATGCACAGAATATTGATCTGATGATCACAGCAGATTTCTGCCGGAACTGTCTGGCGGACTGGTATCGCGAAGCCGCGGCTGAAAACGGTGTCGAAATGTCTAAGGATGAAGCGCGCGACTATACCCATGGCATGCCATATGCCGAGTGGAAGGCATCTCAGCCGGATGCGACGCCAGAGCAGATGGCCGCGTTCAAAGCCCGCAAAGACGCGAAAGCCTAGGCGCCCATAAACAAACGCAGATAAAGCGTGAGCGTCACGACCGAAACCACGGTCGAGATCAGAACGACCTGTCCCGGAATGCGGGCGTTTCGCTCATAGAACTCGGCCAGCATGAATGGGCCGGTACCTGTTGGCATGGCCGCGATGAAAACGGCGGAGTGCAACAGGAATGGCGGCAGGTTCAGGATCGGTCCGGCGACGATCCATGTGATGAGGGGCTGCGCAAACAGCTTCAGGCCCGTGAGCCATGTTATGTCGATAATGCGGACAGGGGCAGCATCTTCCTTCGCGCCGGCATCAGCGAAGAACAGACCGATGGCGACAAGCGCGCAGGGTGAGGCGGCCGCGCCGAGCAGGTCTATAAAAGACTGAGCAGGGGCTGGAACGCTAATCCCCGCGAGCAGGAATACCGTGCCAAGTGCAGGCGCGATAAATAGCGGGTTGGTGAATAGTTTGACCGTCGTCACGCGAGCGATTTTGAGTGGGCTGCCTTCTGCCTGCAGTGCGCTCTCGATAATGATCAGGCCGATACAGAAGATCACCGTGATCGTGATCACCGAAGCAATCACAGCAGGCATCAGGCCGGGCTGTCCATAGACGGCCAGCATGAGCGGAAACCCCATATAGGCCGTGTTGGAGTAGCTGGAGCTAAGCCCATCTACGGCTGCGTCGGCGAGCTTCACTTTCTGCCAGACGCGAATGAAGAGCGTGATGAAGAACACCACGAAACATCCGGTGGAGTAGGCAAGAATGAAGCCCGGCTGCCATATCTCTTCAAGGCCAGCGCCGGCGATGACGTCGAACATTAGAACAGGCAACGCCAGATAGACGACGAACCGGTTGATCTCGCGCAGCGCGGTTGGGCCGAGCGCACCAAACCGGCGAGCTGCCCAGCCAGCCAGAATGAGCCCGAATACGGGCAGAACAGTGAAAAGCGTCGAAAGCATGGGCGGTCAGGTCTTGTAAGGATGAAGTTTGCCGTCACGGCCGCGAAGAGCCGGGCCATCCGGCGTCTTGCGCAGGTCGGACTGAGCGGCATTGGCTTTAGAAACACCGCCTGGAATGTCGATCACATAACGTGGCACCGACAATCCGCTGACACGGTCGCGAACGGCATCGTAAAGGGCGCGGCCTTCCTCCACGCTCACACGAAAATGCGATGTGCCGGGGGCAAGGTCTGGATGGTGCAAATAATAGGGCCGGATCAGGTTCTCTGTCAGGGCTTCGAACAGGTCAGACAGGGCCTCTACCGAATTGTTGACGCCGTTGAGCAGAACGGTCTGCGACACAAGGGCGATGCCCGCATCTGCCATCAGGCGGGCTGCAGCTTTGGTCTCGTCTGAGAGTTCTTTCAGGTGATTGATATGGATCGACACATAGGTCGCGACGCCATCAGCTTTCAGTCCGCCGATAAATTCCGGTGTGATGCGAGCCGGGTCGGCGACCGGCATGCGCGTGTGCCAGCGAATAATCTTGACGTGTGGAATGTTTGCAATCGCGTCTGTCAGGGCGCGTGCGCGTTTGGCCGATAGCATAAACGGATCGCCGCCGGTCAGGATGACTTCCTTCACCTCCGGCTGGCTTCGAATATAGTCGAGCGCGGCGTCCAGTTCCGCGGGCGTCAGCGTGTCGCCAAGGTCTGGCCCGACCATTTCGCGCCGGAAGCAGAAACGGCAATACACAGGACACACGGCGACGGGCTTTAGCAACACACGGTTCGGATAGCGGTGAACAATACCGGCAACCGGTGAATGGCTCGCATCACCAATCGGGTCGTTCAGCTCCTCTGGCAGGCGCACAAGTTCGGCAGGCGAGGGGATGAACATACGCGCGATAGGATCGGCAGGATCGTTCTGGTCAATCCGGTCTGCCAGAAATGGCGTCACCGCGATGGCGTAACGGTCCGCAACAGGTTTCAGCGCTTCTGCTTCCTCGTCAGAGACCAGTCCGGCACTGGCCAGCGCGACAGGTGAGGAGAGCGGGCGTGAGCTCATGCCTCGAAAGGTGTCCAGATCATGTGGTGAACACTTGGTGCCTTTGCCGCAAGCATGGCGATACGTTCAAAGCCGAGCGCAACACCGCTGGCATCTGGCATGGTTTCAAGCGCTTTGAGGAAGTCTTCGTCGAGCGGGTAACGCTCGCCATAGAGCTTTTCTTTCAGCGCCATGTCGCCTTCAAAACGTGCGCGTTGCTCTTCCGGATCGGTGAGCTCGTGAAAGCCGTTCGCGAGTTCGATACCGCAGGCATAGAGCTCGAACCGGTCGGCAAAGCGCGGGTCGTCTTCGCAGGCGCGTGCAAGTGCGGCTTCGCAGATCGGGTAGCGATAGAGAACTGTTAGCTGGCCATTTCCAAGTTTCGGTTCGATCTTAGATACCAGAACCGCTGAAAAGATATCAGACCAGCTTGCGTCCTTAGAGACGCCGACACCTTCTTCAATCGCAAAATCTGCGAACAGATCGCGGTCATTAAGTACAAGCTCCAGATCGATATGGGCAAAGACGAGGAATGCATCTGACAAGGACAAAAGCTCGACCGGAATGAACGGGTCACATACCCGGCCTTTCCATTCAAACACCTTTGTCCGCATGCTCTTGGCCGCAGTCCGGCAGAGCTCGACTGTATCTTTGATGACGTCCTCAAGAGATGCGCCAGCACGATACCATTCGATCATGGTGAATTCGGGCGAATGAAGCGGGCTGACCTCGCCATTGCGGTAAACGCGTGCGAAATCAACGATCTGTGTTTCGCCTGCACTCAGCAGCTTTTTGCAGGAAAACTCTGGCGAGGTGTGCAGGTAGAGAGACTTCTTCGCGCCAGTATCGTCGCGATAGTCTGTTTTGAAGGCCTGAAGATGGGTTTCGTTTCCTGGCGAGGTTTGCAGCGCGGAACACTCGACCTGAGTGAAACCTTCATCTTCAAACCAGTCTTCCAGTGCGCGTTTAACCGTTCGGCGCGCAGTCAGGAAAGGGCGGCGGTCTGCATGACGATCCGGATGCCAGAATGGATCACCTGTCATTTGCGCGTGCTCCGCTTCAAAACGAATTACTCAACTGGGAGCTTGGCGAAAGCGCCTTAAGACGGTATGGCGGTGGCCAGACCTGCTGCTCCGTTACCGGAGCGCTCTACACCACCAGCCCCTTAGCGGGCAACACGGGAAAACCTCATGGCCGTTGAAGTCGCAGCGAATATTCGCAAGGGAAACATTATTGAACACACGGATGGGCAACTTTACGTCGTTCTGAAAGCAGAATCGTTCCGTCCGGGTAAAGGTACACCGACCACCACTATCGAGATGCGCCGCATTTCCGATGGCATCAAGTCTGTGATCACGACGAAGACTCAGGAAAAGCTGGAAAAAGCATTCGTTGAGGAAGTCGACCACACATATCTCTACATGGATGGCGACAACTACGTCTTCATGCACCCTGAGACATTCGAGCAGGTTTATGTGTCCGGCAATATGCTTGGCGACAGCGCGCCATTCCTGCAGGAAAACATGACCTGCATCCTGCAGATGTTCAACGGCGAGCCTGTGTCAATCACACTGCCTAAGAGCATCACGGTAGAAATTACAGAGACGGAGCCGGTTGTTAAAGGTCAGACTGCGTCGTCTTCTTACAAACCTGCGATGACTGACATTGGCGTTCGCGTCATGGTGCCTCCGCACATTGATGCTGGCACGCGCATCGTCGTGAACACCGAAGATTCCACCTATATGGAACGCGCGAAAGACTAAGGTCTCACGCCTTCCGACACGAATGAGCGGACGAGCAATCGTCCGCTTTTTTTGTGCTCTGCTTTCCGTAAGGGAAAGCGTCAAATTTTCAATCTGAGTGATCTGCGACGTTAATTTTTCAATGGTAAACTTTTACCCGTGCACGGACCGGATTGAGGTGACGTGCAGAGGGGTAAGCAGATGGCACTCGTGCTGCATTACATCTATGGCTCTACAGCCTCCATACCCCAAGTGGTCATGGAAGAGGCCGGACTCGCCTACAGTTTGAAGGCGCTGCCATCGGGTGTCGATGACGTGCATCTCGACCATTACCCCGAAGCGAAGTTCAAGCTGTCAGGGCGTATCCCAGCGCTGGAAGACGGGGCCAATGTCGTCTTTGAGACCGGCGCCATTATCATGCACCTTCTGGCCAAACCCGAAGCGGCGCATCTGATGCCTGCCTACGGGTCAAAGGAATGTTCCCGCTTCATGCAATGGCTATTTTACATGACGACATCGCCCAAGGCGACGTTAATGGAATTCATGTGGCCTGAGCGGTGGGGGCGGATTGCAGATGATCAGGACTGGGTTCGTGAGCGTGCCGCCGACCGCATGGTCACGCAATGTGATTATCTGGATTCAAACGTGTCAGACGGCACATTCCTGTCCGTTGGGTTTACCGCGCTCGATATCTATCTGACCGAGCTTGCCCGCTGGAGCGCTGTGACAGGCATGCCGATGTGGCGGTGGAAAAACCTCGGCAAGATTGTCGAGGCGACCCGGAACCGGCCTGCGTATAAGCGCATGCTCGCTATGCAGAGGATCAGCTGGCCGCAGCAGGCTGCCTAGCTTGCGTGATAGGTTACGAGCACATAGCGGCGCTTTGCCATGTCGGCTTTCAGTTTTGATCGGAAACCGGCATCGTCCGGAATGGCGCAGATAGAGGTCAGCGTGTCCAGCATGGTGTCTGTCACATCTCCCTCCCAGGTGAAGGCGAGATAGGCAGAGCCAATACCGAACAGTATAAGCCCCGCGCGCTCTTCCAGATGGCGCGCCAGCTCGTGATTTTCAAACGGGTTGAGGTCGCCTTCAGGGCCGTCCGGTCCGAAATAGCCGTTCGGAAAGGCGATGAGTGTTTCATAGGCGTGGCGAACGGGCGCCAGATTAAACACACTAATGCCGTCGAGTTTCCTGGCGTAGGTCGACACGTCCTTCCAGTACTCGTCCCATAGCGTCAGCTCTGTGTTCGTCCGCAGACGGGCGCTCACCTCTTCAAATGACATCGTGACGAGCTGGCGGTGGAAATTGGCTTCGCGGATGGGGAATTCTTCAGGCGTATTCATCTCGCCGAGATATTCACCCGTCTCATCGAAACGGTCGGCGGGCATCAGGGAAAGATCTACCCTGTCTGTATCATTCAGGCCGTAGCGCTCTGCGGCATGGTACGAGGTGTAAGAGGCCTGAAAGTCATCAAGGCTGGTGACGACTTTCATATTCGCATGACCGCTTTGAAGTTTGCGATATGCCTTCAGAAGGTCGGGAATGCCGAAGGCGCCGGTTGCGACGTATCCGTCGGTGAGCTGCTCCTGCGCCGCTGCCATCTTCGTGTCAGAGAAGCGGACGAGCTTTAGCGGACCTTTCGCCATGGGTCTGCGCTGTCGCGTATCGCTCTTTTTCTTTTTCTTGAAAAACGAAAACATGGAGTACTCAGGTCAGTAGAGCACGCTAACCTAAGGGAAAGCGTACTTAGAGCAAGCGGCATTTTCAGCAGATTAAGAATTTGCGGTAAGACTGGCGTTGAACCCGGATTACAGGGAGCGATCCATGGCCAAGGGACAGTGCCTGTGCGGCGCATTATCGTTTGAAGTCGAAGGCGACCCCCTCTGGGGCGCCATATGCCATTGCGAAAGCTGTAGGCGCGCAACCTCTTCGCCGTTTACCGCATTTGTTGGCTTCTCGCGGGAGAGTGTTCGCTGGACGGGCGATACACCGGCCAGCTATGCGCATTCTGAAAAAGCCGAACGGCTCTTTTGTAAGAAATGTGGATCACAGATCGCCTACATGTCGAACTCCCGCACAGATCAGATCGATCTCTATACGGCGAGTTTTGAAGACCCGAATGCGTTCGCGCCGACGAAAACAGCTTTCCGTGAGGAGGCGCTGTCTTTCATTCATGCAATCCCGAATCTACCGGACTGGAACTGATCGTCGTCGCGTCTCTCCGGAGACGGTTTGAAAAAGAATTGCAGCCGATTGCGTGCGGGCTGTTGTCTTTTGCCTCGGGCTGAGCGAATGGCGACACAATGAGCCTTTCTGTTCGCATATTTGTCTGCGGTATTCTCCTCTTCGCATCGCTCGCCGGTTTCATGGCGACCGATCTCGTTTTGCCTGCGGTTCCAGAACTTCCGGAGATCCTGAATGGTAGCGCGACGGAGACACAATACATTCTGGCCGCTTTCATTGGCGGGCATGCGCTCGGCCTGTTGCTGTTCGGCGCGATTACCTGGCGTTTTCGCAGACCGCATATTCTGATCGTTGCGATGGTCGGGTTTGGCCTGTCTTCATTTATGGCGACGCAGGTCACAGCTATCTGGCCGCTGGTCATACTGCGGGTGTTTCAGGGTGTTTTTGCAGCCGGGTCTACCGTGATTGCACCGGGCATTATGCGTCAGCTCTTTTCTGAAAAAGGCGCAACCCGCGCGCTGGGTATCTTCTCCAGCCTTGAAGCGCTCGCACCGGCAATGGGGCCGATCATCGGCTACTGGCTTCTGGACATTGGTGGCTGGACGCTGAGCTTCTACATTCTGACTGTGATTGGCGCTGCTGTTGCGGCGGTTGTGTTCTTTGTCGGGAAATGGATTCCGCGTTCAAAAACCGAAGGCAATCGTGGCAGCTATCGCTCGCTCCTGAAGTCGAAGGTTTATCTGCGGTATTCGCTGTCACAGGCGCTATGCGTTGGCGGTCTGATCGTGCTGGTCTTCAGTGCGCCAGCCATCTTCGTGAGAGCCTGGGGCGGGAGCATGACGCATTTCATCATCATGCAGTGTGCGGGCGTCGCCTGTTTCATTATCGCCAGCAACTCGACCAGCTATTTTGTCGACCGGTTCGGCGCTGAGAAAGTCATCTGGCTCGGCACATTCATTTCCATGATCGCTGCCTTGCTAATCCTGCTATACGCGTTGAGTGGCGGGCAGGAACCATTGGTGGTCGCAGCTTTGTTTGCCCCTTTGAACCTCGCTCTGGGTATCAGGGGCCCGCCCGGCTTTCTGCGTGCGATTATTGCAGGTGGCGGACAGGACGATCGGGCATCGTCCCTGCTGGTGCTGGCGCTCTTTGCAGCGGTTGCCGGTGGCACAGCCATTCTGGCGCCTTTCGTGGAGCACGGCATGGTGGAGACGGCGTTCGCAGTCTTCCTTATGGAGCTCGGCGCGGTAGGTCTTCTGGTCTGGCTTCCGGGCCTTCCGGACAAGCTCGCCTCGTAATTCCGGCCCAATCGGATGCATATCGGGACAAAGCCCTGTTTAGCCTGTCCTGAGTGATTGACTTTAGTGCGCGGCGTGGCACACCCCGCGCATGCTAACGATCACAGACCTCACCTTCGCTTTTGGTACACGCACCCTGTTCGAGGAGGCGTCCGCACAGCTTGCGAAAGGCTGGAAGGTCGGCCTAGTCGGGCGCAACGGAACAGGCAAGTCGACACTGCTCGGGTTGATCCGTGAGGCGCATGACCGTGAAGGCAAGGATGAATCTATCCGCTTCAATGAAGGCGCGACGCTCGGTTGGGTCGCGCAGGAAGTTGCGCCGACCGACGAGACCATTCTGGAAGTCGTTCTCAAAGCAGATGCTGAACGCCACGCGCTGATGACGGAATCTGAAACCGCGACCGATCCTGATCGCATCGGCGAGATCCATGAACGCCTTCTGGACATTGATGCATGGTCTGGTGAGGCGCGCGCGAGTGAAGTTCTGATGGGACTTGGCTTTACGCCGGATGACCTGCACCGGGCGTCGAAAGAATTTTCTGGCGGCTGGCGTATGCGGGCAGCCATTGCGGGCGTTCTGTTTGCTCAGCCTGACGTGCTGCTGCTCGACGAGCCGACCAACTATCTCGACCTTGAGGGTGCTGCCTGGCTGGAAAACTATCTTCGGGCCTATCCGAACACAGTGATCCTTGTCAGCCACGACCGCGAAATGCTGAACGCCTGCGTGACGCACACTCTGGCACTCGATCATAAGAAACTTGAGCTCACCACGGGCGGCTATGACGATTATCTGCGCATGCGTGCGATCAAGTATTCCCAGCTGGAGGCGATGAAGAAGAAGCAGGACGCTGAACGTGCCCATCTGCAAAGCTTTGTCGACCGCTTCCGCGCCAAGGCGTCCAAGGCAACGCAGGCTCAGTCCCGTATCAAAATGATCGAGAAGATGAAGGACGTCGCTATTCCGGTGTCGGAGCGGACGGTGCCGTTTCATTTCTCCGCGCCCGAAGCCCAGCTTGCGCCGCCTCTGCTGGAGCTGCGCGGTGCCAGCTGTGGTTATGGCGAGAACGCCGTTATTCTGACTGAAGTCGATCTGCGCGTAGACCCTGATGATCGTATCGCCATCGTTGGCACAAACGGGCAGGGCAAGACCACGCTGGTGAAAACCATTGCGCAGAAGCTTCAGCTCATGGACGGCGAACGCAAAGCGCCGGGTTCCATTCGTATCGGTTATTTCAGCCAGGACCAGATGGACGAGCTCAGCCTCGGCGAGACGGTTTATGATCACGTGCAACGCGCCATGCCGAAAGGCACGCTGCCCGCCAAGGTTCGCGCCAAAGCGGCTCAGCTCGGCTTCTCGGTAGAGAAGGTCGAAACCAAGGTTGAGAAGCTGTCTGGCGGCGAGAAAGTGCGTCTGCTTATGGGCCTGATGGCCATGACCGAGCCGCACATTCTTATCCTCGACGAGCCGACCTCCCATCTTGATATTGATAGCCGCGAAGCGCTGATCTACGCACTGAACGATTATCGCGGCGCTGTTCTGCTCATCACCCACGATGTCTATCTGGCCGAAGGTACGGCAGACCAGCTCTGGCTGGTAAAGGATGGCAAGGCCTGCGAGTATGACGGCGATCTGAACGACTATAAGAAGCTCGTTATGGCGGCTGACCGCGACCAGTCAAAAACCTCAAAAGCGCCTTCGCCTAAGGAGGAGGTCATCGTCGAGCAGCCGGTTGAGAAGGTCGATAAAGCCGCCCAACGCCAGAAGGCAGCTGACGCACGCAAAGCGGCAGCTCCGCTAAAGAAGAAGGCTGATGCCGCAGAGAAGCGCCTTGAGAAAGCCAATGCCCGTGTGGCGGCGATTGATGAGGAGCTGGTCCAGCCAAACCTGTCATCCGAACGGATGCAGGCGCTCATGAAAGAGCGGGCTGAGCAAACCGAATTGGCTGAAAAGGCTGAAACGGAATGGCTCGAAGCCAGCGAAGCCTATGAAGAGGCGATAACTGTTGCAGGCTGACGTCTCCCCGAAAAGGGTGATGTAAGGTTGTATGAATTGCGTTATTCTCGCTGAATGGCACGTTATGAATACGCACCCGCAGCGCTTTCTGGAAAGCAAACCGTTCACTGGGATCAGGATGGTTTGCGTATCGATAAAGACGGCAGCAGCAAAATCCTCAGATGGGTTGATCTCGGCTCTGCCCGGTATTGGACGTCGCGCGTGAAGACCGTCGACTTTTACGGGTTTGAACTAAAGGACAGCGCTGGTGAGAGTTACTCGCTGAGCATGACCGTGCCAGCCGGTACGGGCGCGGACAACCCTTTCCGGGCAGGCTATTACGGCATGCTTCGCGAGATCTGCGCCGTGCTGAAAACTGCGCGCCCTGATGTGAAAGTCGATTACGGGCAGCCGAAAACCTATGCGTGGATATATTTTGGGACCGGCGTGATCGCGTTTCTGTTCGCAGCAGTGATGGGGTTTCTGCTTCTGACCGAAGTGCCGGACCGCATGGGCGCAGCCGCACCGCCGGTCGTCATACTGCTATTATTTGGCGCATATCTCGCCTGGTCGTTCAGGCCGGGTCGGCCTACGGTGCAGTTCAGTCTGGATGAGATGGCAGCGATGAGTGAACGCTATGCCAATCCGGATCAGAGATAGAGCTTGAAACCTTCATGCGAGCGGGCAAAGCCGTAACGCTCGTAAAAGCGGTGCGCGTCGGGTCTCTGCTTGTTGCTGGTCAGCTGGATGAGATTGCAGCCGCGCTCTTTAGCGATTGAGACGGCCAGATCGACCATTTGCTTGCCAATGCTATGGCCGCGGCAGTCCGGATTGACGTGTACGCTCTCCATTTCCATGCGCCAGCTACCACCATTGACCATCGTCGGGATGAAGATGAGTTGCATGGTGGAGACGACGCCGCGTTCGGCCAGTTCGCCGACGAAGAGCATCTGGTTGTCATCGCATTCTATGGCATCAAACGCGGCGCGATAGGCCGCTTCCGGTGAGTTCTCAACGCGGACTTCATCGCCCGGTGCGCCCTTGACGATGAGGTCCAGAATAGCCGGCACATCTTCAAAACGTGCCGGCCGGAATGTGGGTTTCAGTACGGTCATTGAGGTCTAGTTGTCGCCTTCCACGGTGATGGTCGCGACGAGATATTCCGACTGGTCGACATCGTCAAACTCAAGCTCAATGCGCTGGACGCGCTCGTCAGGCGTGCCATAGTTCTGCCAGAGCTCGGCATTGATCGCGACGGCGCCATTCGGGTTCACAATGTCGGAGGAGAAATAGTCCATCTCCACCGTGTAGACGCCCGGAATGGCCTTGCGCAGCATGAACTCTTCCGGTCCGTAGCCGTCCGTCATATCATTGGAAATCCGCCCGCCAATCGCAGACAGATTGTTTCCGTAATAGACACGCTCGCCGCGCGGGTCTGTCACCCAGAGGTCCATGTCGACCTCATCGACATTCCAGCCCACAACGATACGCAGATCGACCGGCAAGTCGCCCTCAAGCGCTTCGCTTGGTAGCTCGCCATTGCCGCCAGCGGTCTGCAGGCGGTCGAGTACGCGGTTCGCCTCCAGCACGGAGATGCCTTCAATACCGTCATAATACCAGCTCCACGGCGAGGAGATGACGTGGTTCAGATGCTCCAGGGCTTCGCTCAGGCGCGCGCGGCGTTCGGCTTCGCTGAGGCCGGGCAGATCAGCGCTCGCATCGAGCGCAAGCGCCAGATCACGCCATGGCTGTGGACGGGAGGGATCAATCTCGGTCACGCGGCGGAACAGGTCGACCGCGCGGTCGATATCTCCATAGCGCATCAGACGTTGGCCGACGGCCGTCAGCGTGTCGTGATTGGATGTTGAAAGCTCCAGAGCTGTCAGCGCGGTTTCAGTTGCACGGCGAATGTCACCGCACTGTTCGAACAGGTCAGCAAATTCGAGGAAATAGCTTGGCAGTGAACCGTATTCGGCGCGTTCGCGCAGATAGACCTCGTAAAGCTCATCAGCGCACATGCCTTCGGCGGCTTCCAGATAAGGACGGTTCGGCGTCCAGCGCTCGATCTCCACAACTGATGCGGCACCTGATCCGCTTCGTCCCTGATCAAGCTGGGTTGGCTCTGCCAGCGGGTTCGGTGGAGCCGCTGGTGCGGCCGACCCTGTCACCACGATGTCTTCTGACTCCTGAAATGTTTCGTCAAACACAGGAGACGGAAGGGATCCGTCCGGACGCGGAGGCGGCGGAGGAGGTGGTGGAGGCGGCGGCGGTGGCGGAGGTGGTGGTGGAACCGTGTCTTCCAGATAAAGGACTTCACGTTCGTATTCAGCACCGTTGCTGCTGTCGTCTTCCGGGTCGAACTTTGCTTCATACCAGGAGACCTGACGCTCCCAGTAACTGACCACATTCTCGATGCGGTCGGCTTGTTCTCGCTCCATGCGGTTAATATGCGCATCCAGAAGCGCGGTATATCGCTCCTGCTCATCCTTGCTGAAGGTGTCCTCCGGCAGGTTGATGTCGTTGTTCACATAGTCTTCGATCGTTTCCAGAACGAGGAGCGAAGTCTCATCTGTAACGACTGAGAACTCCTGGCTTGCATCCACGATGTCGGCGCGGCTGGCGCCGGTAGCACGAAGCGTCGTTATCAGCTCGCGTGCCCAGAACGAGCCAGCGCCGCTGTTTTCCGGCGCGTTAGCGGGCGAGATGGATTGTGAAATGACCCGGCCACCGATTTCGGCGACGACATTGGTTGCGTTTCTGCGGATAGGTGCAAACAGGCGGAACCGGTCGCCATCATCGATCCATTCGGCTTCGTCCATGACATCCCGGCCATCGACAAGAAAACGCCGGGGTGACATCACGGATTGAGAGAGGCGGGCTTCTGCGCGTTGAGGGCCGATCTCAGCAAGATCGAGATAATGGCCGCCGCCGCGCTCGGCGAGCAGGCTCAGTGCGCCATCATCTGCTTCGAGCGAAGCGCTGACAACGTGAAGCTGACATGGAAGTTGCACATCCGGCATATCTCCGAAGGTGATCCGCCCGTCAGTTACCAGGAAGCAGACGTCCACGCGCGGGCGCTCTACCTCGGCCGCGAAAATGGCCTGCAGGTCGGTCGCGCCGTCAAAATCAATCTCCGAAACGAAGTGACGTAGCTCTTCTGGTTCAGGACGCATATCGACGCGTCCGCTATCACGCAGGCCGCGTGCAAACGGCACCAGTTCCAGCGAGAAGGGGCGAAGTTCGAAGAACAGATAGGAGAAGAAATCCAGCGCCTGTTCAGAACTCTCCTCGTTCGACAGGGACGTATCCCAGAGCACGCGAACGGAAGCAGGGCTGAACGGAGTGCTGGCGGTTTCTGATGGCAGGTCAATCGCAACGAAATGCTGGAAGTTGGCGTGACGGCTGACGCTGACCGGTTCCGCGCTGGCCGGCGTGACGAGCAGGTCTCCGTTCAGGGGCAGGTTCTCTGTTGCCAGTAGAGCGCGGTCATTGCGTGCATCCCATTGCGCTTCCAGTTCGCCAGGCATGCTGACATCGGCAAGGGTAATGTCGCCATCGACTGTGATCGTCGCGTTGACGGCATCATCGCCTGCTTCCAATGGCAGGCGGTATGGCTGGTCGTCGCTGACAGGCGTGACGAAGGTCACCGAGATCTGGCGGGTCTGCCCTGGCATGATTGGGAAAACGCGCGTCTCAAAGGCATTCGTACGGCTGACTTCGGCAAGGCCCGGGTCTACGCGCTGTCGAATACGCTCATTAAAGACCCGTTCAGCCTGAAGCTTCTCGACGATCACGCCGTCGCGGATAGCGCCGTTAATGTCGAGGCCATAGCCGGTGAGGATGGCGCCCGCTGGCATGTTGAGCGTGAAATTGCCCTCCAGCGTCTCCTCGCTCGGGTTCATAAACTCGGCAAGAACGGTCGTTTCGGCAAAGCCGCCATTGAGGCTGACATTGACGTCTAAAGTCTGCAGATCGAGCAGGCTGGCTTCCGTGCGCCCCTCGCTGGTGAAGTAGCTGGTAGAGGACAGGACAGGGTTTGGCTCTGCGCCAGCTGACAGCGCGATCAGGCTAGCGCTAAGTGTCAGGCCTGCAAGGCCGGTGGTTCTGATTGGTTTGATAGCTGGCAACATGCGTCGTCCCCGTGACCTTATGCTTTTGTATGTCTGAGCTTTTGCCGCCGATCATGTCGGCTATGAGGCAAGAGCAAGACCAATACAGGAGCCTGCACAGTTTGCGGGTTATGTCTATTCGCTCTGGAATAAGGATTATTGCCCGACTGGATAATTTGTAATATGATTACATAATGGTTGTATGGGAGGACATTTCATGAAACGCAAATCTATTAAAGCGGCTGAGGCCGATCTGACGCCTATGCTCGATATCGTGTTTATTCTGCTGATATTCTTCATCGTCACGGCGACTTTTATTCAGGAGAAGGCGATCGATATGACGCCGCCGCCACCATCGAATTCCACCGAGATATCAGGTGAGGCGTTGATCGTGAGAATTGACGAGAATGATCTAATCCGTGTCGGCGGACGGTTGACCGATGTCGAGGGCATCCGCGCCCGCGTTGAACGGGCCGTGGCGGAAAATCCGGATATCAGCGTGATTGTTCAGGCGCACCCGCAGGCACGAAACCAGCTGGTTATTCACTCAGTGGACCAGTCGCGCAGTGCGGGCGTGCAGAATGTCGGGTTTGCCGTAGATGGCAACGGCTTACTTTGAACCGGACGTCGGCGCGTCTTCAACGAGCGACAGCGGAACAGCTGTTGTTCGTTTGGAGACACGTACGATGATGCGGGACTGAACATCTGACACCAGGCCAAGTGAAAGAAGCTTATCGCGCAGGAAATCGTCATACGCGTGCATGTCGAGCGTCAGAACGCGGATAATGTAGTCCACAGCGCCTGTTACCGTCATGCACTCTACAACTTCTGGCCAGCCTTCAATGGCTTTTTCAAATTGTTCGAGGTTCTCGCGGTTCGGAAGCTGGAGTTTGACCGAAGCGACGACTTCGAAGTTTAGGCCGAGAGCATTGCGGTCGAGAACCGTCACGCGGCGTTGGATGACGCCTTGTTCTTCCATCCGCTTGATGCGGCGCCAGCATGGCGAAGAAGAGAGGCCAACCTTTTCAGCGATGTCCGCGACGGACAGGCTCGCATCATTCTGAACCAGTTCAAGAATGTTCTTATCGATTTGATCCAGTTCAACAGACAACATTTTTCCCTCGCCGCTCAAAAACGTCCCTCGCATTGCACTCATTGGTTCTTTTGATGTGCTTTATGCAAGTCTTTTTCTAAAAAGCGGTATAAACAGAAAGAAACTGCCTTTGGCAAGTGCTGATTTGCTCTGAATTGTGCAGAATTGGATGATCTGTATGCAGAATGGCAGAATTCTGTCCATATGGGGCAGGATTTGCTCATTTTATACGAAATGTTGCATAAACGTCACCTTAAGAGGGCGGCGCTTTCGCTTTTCTGACCGGGTGCGATTACGCAATTTCTCACCGCAATATCAGCCTTGGTTATTGTGGTCCTTAAAATGGCGAGAAAACTTGCATTCTATGCTTGTCGGATGGGAATTGCCCGCGTATATAGCGGCGCTCATTCATCGGTTTGGTTCGGTAGCTCAGCTGGTTAGAGCGCGCGACTCATAATCGCGAGGTCGGGAGTTCAAGTCTCCCCCGAACCACCATCTCCTCTTAAAACTGACAACGATTGCTATCATCACATTGGTATTGAAGGCATTTCGGGTCTGGCCTGACTGCGGAAATATCGTAAGAGTGCTCGAGTAATCTGAAACTGGAAGATCCCCGAAGGGGCCGAAAGTATGTCGAAAACTGTTCTGGTGGCTGGTGGAGCCGGATACATCGGATCTCACGCCTGTCTGGCTCTGAAACAGGCTGGCTATACCCCCGTGGTGTTCGACAATTTTTCCAATGGTCACAAGGCCTTTGTGCAATGGGGTCCATTCGTAGAAGGCGATATCCGTAGCCGCGTCGATCTCGATGCGGCTTTCGATACCTACAACCCCGTTGGTGTGATGCATTTCGCGGGTCTGATCGAAGTCGGTGAATCGATGAAGGAGCCGCTGTCGTTTCATGAGAACAATGTAACGGGCGCGATCAATCTGATCGCGGCTGCAAAGGAGGCTGAGGTGCAGGCCTTTGTGTTTTCATCCACCTGCGCGACCTATGGTGAGCCACATGACGTGCCAATGGATGAAACTCATATTCAGGAGCCCCTCAATCCTTATGGCCGGTCCAAACTTATCATCGAGCAGGTGCTGAACGACCTACGTGAGCTGTCCGGTTTCCCTTCTGTCGCGCTCCGGTATTTCAACGCAGCCGGTGCTGACCCTGAGGCGCGCATTGGTGAATGGCACGAGCCGGAGACTCATATCATTCCGCTTGCGTTCGATACGGCGCTCGGTTTGAGGAAAGGATTCCAGATAAATGGGACGGATTATGAGACCCGCGACGGAACGTGTGTGCGCGACTATATACATGTCTGCGATATCGCAGCGGCGCATGTGAAGGCGCTGAACTATTTGCTTTGCGGCGCGAAGGGCGGGGCGTTCAACCTTGGCACGGGCGACGGGACAACCATTAAAGAGTTGCTGGACGTAATTCATAAAGTGACACGGCGACCGTTTCCCGTGACAGAAGGGCCGCGTCGTAGCGGCGATAGCGCTATGCTGGTCGCGGACAACGCTAAAGCATTTGAAGTACTTGGCTGGAGGCCGGAGTACAGCCTTGAAAACATCGTGGCTGATGCGTGGCGGTGGCATAGAAATCTGCGTCAGAGCAGCTGAATTATCTTTTATTAGTATGATCGGGCATATCTGTCTTTGAAAGTTAATTGAAAGCCGGTGCGAAATTTTTGTGCGCCTTCGGAATATACCCAAACTCAAGGGAAATTTTTGGGTTTGTCAGCTTGTTTCTTGCCCGAATTTGTGCAGGTTTGCCCTTGTCGAAAGGGGTGGACTTTCCCGCCTGTGGTTTGCGTTTAGCACTCTGAGTATTCGGGACATTTCGGCGCTGAGTATCGATTGGGGATTACATGAAAAAAGCATTGATTACCGGGATTACTGGCCAGGACGGCTCGTATCTGGCTGAGTTCCTGTTGGAAAAAGGATATGAGGTACACGGTATCAAGCGTCGTTCGTCGCTGTTTAATACTGCTCGTATTGATCACCTTTACGAAGATCCTCACGCGCCAGCTCCTAAAATGAAACTGCATTATGGCGACCTCGCCGATGCGCTGAACCTGACACGCCTTATCCGAGATATCGAGCCTGACGAGATTTATAACCTTGGCGCTCAGTCACACGTCGCGGTCAGCTTTGAGGCACCTGAATATACAGCAGACGTTGATGCGATTGGTACGCTGCGTATTCTCGAAGCGCTGCGTTTCCTCGGCATGGAAAAGACATGCCGCTTCTATCAGGCGTCTACGTCGGAGCTTTATGGTCTCGTGCAGGAGATCCCTCAGAAAGAAACGACACCTTTCTACCCGCGCTCGCCATATGCGGTCGCTAAGCAATACGCATATTGGATCGCGGTGAATTACCGTGAATCTTACGACATGTATGCGTGCAACGGCATTCTCTTTAACCACGAGTCACCGCGCCGTGGTGAGACCTTCGTGACGCGTAAGATTACACGCGGTCTTGCGAACGTTGCGCTCGGCCTCGAGCCTTGCCTGCACATGGGCAACATTGATGCGCTGCGCGACTGGGGCCATGCGAAAGATTATGTCCGCATGCAGTGGATGATGCTTCAACAGGATGCCCCGGAAGATTTCGTCATCGCGACGGGTGTTCAGTATTCCGTGCGTGAGTTCATCACATGGACAGCCAACGAGCTGGGCATTTCAGTCGAATTCACTGGCAAAGGCGTCGACGAGATCGCCACTGTAACTGCCATTGATGGCGACAAAGCGCCGGCTGTAAAAGTTGGTGACGTGATCATGCGCATTGATCCACGCTATTTCCGTCCTGCTGAAGTCGAGACGCTGCTTGGTGATCCGACAAAAGCGAAAGAGAAGCTTGGTTGGGTTCCGGAAATCACAGCGCAGGAAATGTGCGCTGAAATGGTCGCCGAAGACTATAAAGCGTCTCAGCGTACTATCCTGCTGAAAAAGCACGGCCTGGAACTGCCGGTCAGCCTGGAAAACTGATCATGAGTTTTGACCTTAAGGGTAAGAAAATCTTCGTGTCCGGCCATCGCGGGATGGTCGGCTCTGCGACCGTGCGTCGTCTGGAGCAGGAAGAAGGCGTAGAAATTCTGACCGCATCGCGTGCGGAGATGGATCTCACCCGTCAGGATGAAGTCGAAAAGTGGATGGCGGCGAACAAGCCGGACGTTGTGTTCGTCACGGCGGCAAAAGTCGGCGGCATTCTTGCGAACGACACCTATCCGGCGCAGTTCATCTACGAAAACCTGATGATTGAGGCCAACCTCATTCATTCGGCCTATAAGAATGACGTCGAGAAACTCGTCTATCTCGGATCCTCGTGCATCTATCCTAAAATGGCGCCTCAGCCGATCCCGGAAGATGCTCTGCTGACAGGGCCGCTCGAGCCGACGAACGAGTGGTATGCGATTGCGAAAATTGCCGGTATCAAGCTGTGTCAGGCGTATCGCAAAGAGTATGGCTGCGATTACATCTCCGGGATGCCGACAAACCTGTTCGGCCCGAATGATAATTTCGATCTGAAGAACAGCCACGTTCTGCCAGCGATCATCCGCAAAGTGTATGACGCCAAGCAAAGCGGCCAGAAGAGCATCGAAATCTGGGGTACAGGCAGCGCCAAGCGTGAATTCCTTCACGTGGATGACTGCGCAGACGCGATGATCTTCCTTCTGAAGAATTTCTCTGGTCCGGATCACATCAATATCGGTTCGGGTGAAGATCTCTCAATTCTCGAACTCACCAAACTGATCATGGATGTGGTCGGTTATGACGGTGAGATTGTTCACGATCTATCCAAGCCTGATGGTACGCCGCGTAAGCTGATGCAGGTTGACCGCCTCAAAGGCCTTGGCTGGGAGCCGAAATACTCTCTGCGTGCCGGTGTCGAGAACGCTTATCAATGGTTCCTCGATAACCGCGAAAGCATTCGCGGCCTCTAGGCGCACTTCAAAAAAGAACATAAAAACCCGGCTCATCGGCCGGGTTTTTTATTTGTTGGAAATCCAGATAACGGCGCCTACAGCCCATACCAGACAGGCAATGAAGGCAGCTCCCCAATATTTGCGCTGCATGAGATATGCATAATTGCCGTTAAAGAGCGGTTTAATGCGCGTGCGTCGCCAATGGCCTGTCAGCAAAGCGCGCAAGATGAAATAAAGCGGGATGAGCAGCGCAAGCGGCAGAAAAGCGAAGAAGTATTCGCTGTCTGGAGCAAGCCCGCGCCGCATCGATCAGTCTAAATCATTCATCGCCCGGCGTGGACCAGTCATGGCTGTCTTCTTCCAGAACTTCGGCAAGGCCCGATTCCAGATCGTCGGCGATGAGATAAGGTCCGCAGCGATTGCCCGATTCGCCATGAAGCCAGACGCCAGCGCATGCGGCTTCGAAGGCGGGCATGCCTTGCGCCATCAGGCCGGTGATAATCCCGGTCAGCACGTCGCCGGAGCCCGCAGTCGCCAGCCATGGCGGCGCATTCGAATTGATCGCAGCCCGTCCGCCCGGTTCTGCGATGATCGTATCCGACCCTTTCAGAACAATGACGCCGCCTGAAAGTTCTGCCGCTTCACGGGCGGCATCCAGACGATTTCCGTCTTGTGGGATCGCGCCGAACAGGCGTTTGAATTCCCCGACATGAGGCGTGAGGACACACGTACGGTCGCGATGCTTCAGCCAGTCAAACAGGGCTGGCGGGTCATCTGCGAACAGGGTGAAGACATCTGCGTCCAGCGTGAGGGCTGGCGGGCAGGAGAGCGCGATATCAACCAACTTGCGTGCCTCGGCATCCGTGCCAAGCGCAGGGCCGATGGCCGCTGCGGATACGCGTACGTCTGACAATAGCTCTTTCAGTTCCTGCGGCGTAGATGCAGGCTTCAACATAACGGATGTCACATGCGCAGCATGGACCATCAGCGCGTCCGGTGATCCGACCAGGGAGACAAGGCCTGCGCCTGTGCGAAGGGCATTCACGGCTGAGAGACGTGACGCGCCAGTTGAAAGCGGACCACCTGAGACCACCATGGCATGGCCGCGTGTGTACTTATTGACGTACTCACAATAGCCCGGCCAGTGCGCCTGCCAGAGGCCCGGCGCGTTTTCGTAAGAGGTCACGCCAAGCTTCTCCAGCGTTTCGTCACTAATGCCGATGTCGGCGACGGTAATGTTGCCGCAATGGGCTTTCCCCGGATTGAGAAGATGGCCCGGCTTCTTGCGGAAGAAGGTGACTGTCTCATCCGCATGGACGCTGTCACGACCAACACGGCCTGTTGCGCCGCACACACCGCTCGGCAGATCAACAGAGAGGATGGGCGCGCCAGAATGGTTCATCGCGATGATGTAAGCCGCAGCCGTGCCCTCAGCCGGTCGGTCAAGTCCCGCGCCGAATACAGCGTCGATCAGCAGATCGGCCTCTTTCAGGTCAGCCGGATGAAGCGCGATGGTCTCGCCGCGCCACTGGCGAAAAGCGAGGGCGGCATCGCCTTTCAGATCATCCGGAGAGCCCAACGTGGAGAGGCGCACAGTGCGCCCCGCCTGACGCAGAAGCTCGGCGACGACAAATCCATCGCCGCCATTGTTTCCCGGGCCGCAGAGCACATGGATTGTCTCGGCATCCGGATAGGCGGTGAGAACGCGGTCGAAAATGGCGCGACCGGCGCGTTCCATGAGTTCGATGCCGGGCGTGCCGGCTTCAATGGTCATCTGGTCTGCATGCCCCATCTGGGCAGGCGACAACAGGGCGTTCAGCAAGGGCGAATGTCGGTTCATAATGTCAGCGTATCCTCCACAGAGCAGCTTGCAAGGCTGCGGGTGGGGCATTGCGCTTATTCCTGTGAATTCCGGCTAAAGCTCGTGTAGCCAGAATGTCAGGTTTTTCTCTGTTTGCGCCTGGTCGCCCCGGTCCTTCCATTTGAACGCACACACCAGGTCATTCCGTCGTTCATATCCACGACTTTGCCAGAATACATCCAGTGGTCGATAGCTGTCTGGTTTTAGCGGATGTGTGTCCGGTCTCTGAACCGCACAGAAGGCTGTCTTGTCGGCGCCCCACGCCCATGCAGCCGCCTCGCGGATATCAAAGAAGGCGTGCCCGACACCGTGCCCGCGATACTCCGGAAGCAAAACAGACTCGCCGAAATAGAAAATTTTGCTTGTATCTATGCCCGCCGTGGCGAACGGGGTACGGAAATCGGCATGGGTGTCTTTGAAGGGCTCGGCCGTGGTCGCACCGACGACTTTGCCCTCATGTTCGGCAAGGCCAACGCAGGCGAATTCGGATAGGGCAAAATGCTTCAGATAGACCTCTTCTTCTTCCATCGTGCCGTCATAGAGGTAGGGCCATTCATGGAAGACAGTCAGGCGCAGGCGCGCAATGTGCGGGATTGCCGGAATGATCTCGTCCGGCCCCTTTAGTGTTCTGATTTCCATAAGGTCTCCTCAGGTCTGCCTGCCAAGAAATCAAACTGTGTTTTCAGACACAAGACCTGATTTGCGCCCTTGTTTTGACCGTGTGAACATGCTCAAATTTCTATCAGAGGTGACGGGAGGCGGAATTTGAAACGTTTGCGTAGAGTAGTGATTGGCCTGATGGGCCTTGGTTTGGCGCAAACGGCGCAGGCACAGATTTCAGCCGACTCCCTGACGGCCTTTAATCAGGCTGTTGAAACCGGTGATGCCGCTGCAATTGAGATGGCCTCAACAAATCTGATGAATGATGCCATCGCCAATCCGGACGATCCTGATGCGCTGATTGCGGCTTATGAAGCGGCGCTGAAGCTTTGCGACATCGACTGCGAAGCCGCACTTCCGGGCGCTGAATTTGCGCTTGGCTTTCCGGCAACGGGTCAGCATCCGATTATGGCAGAGCGCGAGCTGCTTTTTGCATTCGCAGATTTTTCCCGACGCGCCACAGGCTCGACCCGCACACGCCTTGAAGCGGCGCTCGCGAATATGCAGGACCCGACGCGGCTTAGTGCGCGCGCCTTTCTTCCGCTCTATTCCGACTATGCGGGTAACTTCCGCATGTCCGAAGCGGCACGCGTTTCTGGCATGGCGGTAGAGCATTTACGCCCGGTACGTTCCAGCGTGCCTCAGTACTATCTGCATGCGCTGGAGTCTTATGCGACGACCGGTTTTATCGATGTGAAATCGCGTGAATCCCATGAGACGCTGGTGCGCTGGAATGCCGAGATGAAGCAGATGCGGTCGCAGGTTCACCCTGATGAGCGGCCTGACTGGTTGGAAAGCGTTTATTGGCGCAGCGAGGCATGGGTCGGAACGGCAAATGTCTATTATCAATCCCTGACAACGCAGAGCGGCTCCAGAGGGTTTGATATGGCTCGCACGTCATCGCTTAGCCCGTCCGAAGTGCGGCTGATCGGGCTGGAGTATCCAGTGAACATGATCCACTTTCGAACCCGCCAGCAAATGGGTGAGGAGTTTTTGCTACCGCATTGTGAGGGTGAGCTGGTCATGGATGGCGAGTTGGACTGGCCTTCCAGAGCACGAAATAACGGAACAGTCGGTTATGTGATTGTTGGCTTCGACCTTGATAACGAAGGACGAGCACGAAACCCTGAAGTGCTCGCCTCAGTTCCGCCAGGCGTTTACGACGATACCAGCCTTGATCGTATTCGGGACTGGTACTGGGAGGTTGATGAAGGCGTCGACAGATCGTCCTGTCGGATGAGTGCTTACGACCTCACTAGCCATCATTCCTTCCGGTTCGATCGTTAAACAGACCGACCGCATGTATCTCGAGGCAGAAACGGTAATCTCATGAACATTCTTCATAGCGCCCTCGCGGGCCTGATCGGGCTTGGCTGCGGACAGGTCGCAGCCGCTCAGATTTCGTCCAATACGCTTACGGCTTTCAATCAGGCCGTTGAGACTGGTGATGCCAGTGCAATTGAGGTTGCGTCTACAAATCTGATGAATGAGGCCATCGCCAATCCGGACGATCCTGATGCGCTGATTGCGGCTTATGAAGCGGCGCTGAAGCTTTGCGATATTGATTGTGCAGCGGCCTTGCCGGGCGCCGAATTTGCGCTTGGCTTTTCGGCAACGGGTCAGCATCCGATTATGGCAGAGCGTGAGCTGTTGGCGGCATTTGCCAGCTTCACTGCGGAATCGACACGGGATACGCGTCGGGCGCTGCTGGCTGCTCTCAATAATATGCAGGACCCGACGCTTTTAAGCGCGCGAGCCTTCATGCCGTTGTACACAGACCTGGCTGCTCGCGATAATCTTCGGGACGCAGCAGCCGTTGCCGGCTTGGCAGTTCGCGAGCTTCGCCCTGTCCGGTCCAGCGTATTACAGTATTACCTGCATGCCGCCGAAACCCATGCGACGACTTCGTTCCTTGAGGCTAAAACCTTGGAGAGCCATGAGGCGCTGGTGCGTTGGAATGCAGAGCTTCGCGAACTCAAAGCCAGCGTAGGACCTAATGACGCCCCTGAATGGTTGGAGAGAGCCTTCTGGCGCAGCGAGGCATGGCTCGGTTTGGCGGGCGTCTTTTATAGTTCGACGGATAAAAACGGAGATGGCAGCGGCAGATTCCGCCGCGGCGATGTAACTTATCTAAGTGAAGACGCCGTAGCGGCCATTTATCAGCAGTATTCAATTCCGGATGATTTCGATGTGGTCTTAACGGGGCAGGACGTAGCAAACGGTTTACCCGTGTGTGGAGCCATTCCCAGAGCTTCGGATGGATTGGAGTATCCACGATCGGCTCTTTCCAACGGAGATATCGGATATACCATCCTGAGGTACGATACGGATGAGGACGGCTACGTGATTGACGAGTCAGTCAGAATGCTTGCGGCGGTTCCCGGAGGTGTTTTCGAAGAAGCAGTAATCGACGCACTTTCGGACTGGAGATTTCGTGTAACTGGCGATTTGCGTCCACCTGAATGCTACATTCAACGCACGGACATCATCCATACAATCTCATTCCGTCTCCGTTAGCCCTGCGTCAGATCGGCCTCTCGCGTGAAAGAGGCTGACGCGGCATGATGTAAACTGAAACGGAGCTTATCCATGCCGCTACTCAAGCACTCGGCGCTCGCGCTTATAGTATCTTTTGGCCTGTCAGTCTTTTTCTGGCTGGCGCTTGGCGTGTTCAATCTGCAGGGCTTTTGGGCCGTATCGATTGGGTGCGCTTTTCTCGGCGTCGTTTTCGGGTTGTTCTTCTTCCGCCGCATCTGGGTAACGGGCGCGGCGACAGCGATGATCCGGATTCTGGTATTTCTGGTCGTCTCGACCGGAACAGGGATGTAGCCGGTCGTTTAAGCCAGCGCGTCGCGTGAGGCCTGCGTGAGCGCGGTGATCTCATCCCACTTACCAGCCTCGATAAGATCGTTCGGAACGATCCAGGATCCACCAACAGCGATGACATTCGGCAGAGAGAGATAGTCGCGCGCATTCTTCGGGCTGACCCCGCCGGTCGGCATGAACCGGATATCCGGCAGAGGCGCGGCGATGGATTTGAGAAACGGCGCACCGCCAGCGGCTTCAGCCGGGAAGAACTTTTGTATAGTAAAGCCTTCATCACGCAGCTTTAGCGCCTCTGAGACTGTCGCAGCGCCCGGAAAGACGGCGCCGTCATAGGCTTTGAGTGCAACGCGTAACTCTTCTGTCGTGCCCGGTGTGACGAGAAATTCGGCGCCAGCTTTGGCGGCCGCATCGACATCAGAAGGGCGCGTAATCGTGCCCGCGCCGACAAACGCTTCAAGCTGTGCATCCGCCATTTGTTTGATCGCTTCAAGCGCGCAGTCTGTGCGTAGCGTGACTTCCAGAACATCTGCGCCGCCTGCGATGAGCGCGTTTGCCAGAGGCAGCGCCTGATCAAGGCTTTTAATCGTGATAACCGGAATGATCCGGCAGGTGCGCATGCGCTCGATTGTGGCGGGGCTGATGGTCGTCATGGGTAAAGTCCTATTCCAGAGCGAGCGCTGCAGCCCCGATAAGCGGAGCCTCATCATGCATCAGCACGCTGACAGGTGTGTGTGCAAGGAAGGGCGACATGGGGCCGCGTTCCAGGAAGCGATCGCTAGCTTCTGTAGTGCGCAGCCATTTCACCATACGCTCTGCGACGCCGCCGGTCAGCACGACACCAGCATGTGCGCCTGTGATCAGAGCAGCGTCCCCCACCGCGCCCATCAGGGCGTTTGCGCGGAACTTGCAGACTTCCACGCAGACTTTGTCGCCTGCATCGGCGCGGTCCAGAATGTTCTGCGGTGAGAGATCTTCCGGTGTGACGCCTTGCAGCTCGCAAATGGCTTCATAGACGGGCATGAGCCAGCGACCGGAGACGATCATTTCCACGGAGACGTAATTATAGGTGCGCGCGATCACGTCACGAATGGCGGCTTCGCGCATGTTACGTGGCGCAAAAGCAGAGTGACCGCCTTCACCCGTCATGACGCGCCATCCGCCCGTGACGGACTGGATAAGCGTGGATACGCCGTGTCCGGTGCCGGGGCCGGTGACGAGGATCGGACCTTCGGGGCTGAAATGGCTTTCGATCACGGTTTCGAAGCTGTCATTCGGGATTTCAGGAATGGCGCGGGCCATCGCGGCAAAGTCGTTCACGATCGTCGCGCTCTCAATAAGGAAGCGCGACTGTATGACGGACGGAACGACACGAGGCCAGGGCCGGTTGGTCAGCTTGATAGAACCGTCATCAGCGATTGGGCCTGCCAGCGCAAACAGCGCAGACTTGGGCTTCACATCGCTTGAGCTGAGATAGTCCTCGATAGCGTCTTCAAAGCTCGGAATGGCCGGATCATCATACACTTTGATATTGTGCAGCTGGACATGTCCCAAAGAGGATGATGCCAGTGCCAGGCGGATTTTCGTGCCGCCAACATCGCCAACCAGAACAGGTTTGCTCATCAGTTCATCCCCGCAAATCGGAAGAAGCTCGCGCCGGATGCCGCGTCACCTGCCTCAGCGCGCATCGTCGAAAACAGCTCACGGCCAAGGCCAGTATCTGTCTGGTTCGGCACATGGACGGCAGGCGCGCGTGCGTTAAACTCTTCGACACCGCCGAGGAAGTTCAGCTCGCCCGTTTCGCAGTTAAGGCGCAGCGGATCGCCATCACGCAGGCGGGCAATCGGACCGCCGCGCACCCCTTCAGGAGAGAGGTGGATGGCGTTCGGGATTTTGCCCGACGCACCAGACATGCGACCATCCGTGACGAGGGCGACATGGTGCCCGTCATCCTGCAAGGAGCCGAGAATAGGCGTCAGAGAGTGCAGTTCCGGCATGCCATTCGCGCCCGGACCCTGGAAGCGGACCACAATGATGACATCCTTGTTCAGCTCGCCAGCCTGATAGGCTTTCTTCACATCGCCTTGCGTATCGAAGACGCGGGCAGGGGCTTCAACAAGGCGGTATTCAGGCTTCACCGCAGAGATTTTGGTGACGCTTTCGCCGAGATTGCCTTCGAGCAATTTCAGCCCGCCTTCTTTATCGAAGGGCTGGTCGACAGGGCGGAGGATTTCAAGATCGCCGCTTGTCTCCGGTGGTTCGCGCCATTCAATTTCACCATCAGCGCCAATGAATGGCTCCATCGCCTGATCGGCCAGTGTGCCATTGATCGTGCGTGCATCGGCGTGGACAAGCCCGCCTTTGATCAG
This sequence comes from Ponticaulis sp., assembly GCF_029210165.1. Taxonomy (NCBI): domain Bacteria; kingdom Pseudomonadati; phylum Pseudomonadota; class Alphaproteobacteria; order Hyphomonadales; family Hyphomonadaceae; genus Ponticaulis; species Ponticaulis sp. The sequence goes on along the minus strand of NZ_JARGNT010000001.1, from coordinate 167,588 downwards.
CTCGCGGATGAGGAAGCCCATACCGCCAGCCGCATGGAAATGGTTCACGTCCGTAGCGGAGTTCGGATAGATGCGGCAGAGAAGCGGTGTAACAGCTGAAATCTCAGCCATGTCCTGCGGCGTCAGCACGATACCGGCCGAGGCTGCAAAGCTTGCAAGGTGAAGGACGAGGTTGGTCGAGCCACCGGTTGCCATCAGGCCGACTACGGCGTTCACGATGGAGCGTTCGTCGATCATCTCACCGGCTGGTGTGTAATCGCCCGCAATGCTGATCGCGGCGGCTTTCTTCGTCGCTTCTCTGGTGAGCGCGGTGCGCAGCTCTTCACCCGGCTGCACAAAGGCGGCGCCCGGAAGGTGCAGGCCGACCATCTCCATCACCATCTGGTTGGAGTTGGCCGTGCCATAAAAGGTGCAAGTGCCCGGTGCGTGATAGCTTGCCGCTTCAGCTTCGAGCAGCTTGTCTCGGCCCACATTGCCGCGTGCAAATTCCTGACGGACACGTGCCTTTTCAGGGTTTGGAAGGCCTGATGGCATCGGGCCAGCCGGTACGAATACGGCAGGCAGCCACCCAAAACGCATTGCTGCTACAACGAGACCCGGAACGATCTTGTCACAGACGCCGAGATACATGGTGGAATCGAACGTGTCGTGGCTCAGCGCAATCGCTGCGGCCATGGCAATCACATCGCGCGAGAAGAGCGAGAGCTCCATACCGTCCTGACCTTGCGTGACGCCGTCACACATGGCTGGGACGCCGCCTGCGACCTGCGCAGTGGCATTCGCCGCACGCGCTGCGTCACGGATGATCTGAGGATAGGTTTCGTAAGGCTGGTGAGCGGACAGCATGTCGTTATAGGCGGTCACAATGCCGATATTGGGCCAGCTCGCGCCGAGGAGCTGAACCTTGTCCATCACGGCGCAGCCAGCGCTCGCATGAGCCTGATTGCCTTCGGTCAGCTTCTTGCGTGCAAAGCCGTCAGGGCGGTTCGCGCGGATGAGTTCCAGATATTGCGCGCGGCTTTCCGCCGAACGCTCGATAATGCGCTGTGTGATGCGCTCGATTTCAGGATGAAGTGTCGTCATGGGGCCCAGATCACCTCCATATCGTCTTTGCGGGCTGCGAGGGCGCGATGAATGGGCAGGTTTGCCTTTGTGTCCTCAAGGACAGCGCGCTTTTCCTCGCCAGTGATGAGAAGAATGACGGTTTTAGCCGCCTTCAGCACATTAAGAGTTACGGTCATCCGGTCAGTATGGTTCCCCGCGACCGGGCAGTCTGTTGCATCGATGGCGACAGCATAGAGAGACGGATCATCTGACAATGCGCGCTCAAGGCCGATACTGTCTGGAAACCAGCTTGCGGTGTGCCCATCTGGCCCCATGCCGAGCAGAACCACGTCAGGCGCCGCAAACACGCTATAGGCCGTGTTCACGCCGGCTTCGCCAGCTTGCGGCGTATCATGCGCGGTCTTCATCTCAATAAAGCGGGCAGGGCCTGCGCCTTTCTCCAGAAAGCTCTCTTTCAGAAGGCGCGTGTTGGAGGCATCGCTTTCCACATCGACCCAGCGTTCATCGACAAGACCGACCGTCACATCATGCCATGGCAGATCATTCACTGCGAGGCGCTTATAGGCTGGTGCAGGCGTGGAGCCGCCCGACAGGAGTAAGGTTGCTTTGCCGCGCTCGTGAAGCGCCGTCTTCAGGCCGGTGAGCATTTTGGCAGCGGCAGCTTCGCAAGCATCTGCTTTGGTTTTGAAGGCAGTGAATGTCATGATTTTGGCGTCGTTCTCACATGCCATGCACGGTCATCACGATCCATCATCATGGCAGAAGCAATCGGGCCATCAGAGCCTGCCGCATAGGTTTGTGGTGCCTCGTCAGACTGTTTCCAGCCATCGATAATGCCGTCCACCCACGTCCACGCGGCTTCGACTTCGTCGCGGCGCATAAAGAGGGAAAGATTGCCGCGCGCGACTTCCATCAAAAGGCGCTCATAAGCGTCCGGATAGCGAAGCATGAAGTTCTCGGCATAGGCTAGGTTGAGCGGCAGAGACTTGATACGCAGTCCGCCGGGGCCCGGCTCTTTAATATGCATGGAGAGGCGTACGCCCTCATCCGGCTGCAGTGTGATGACGAGCTGGTTCGGGCCGGAGAGATTGGTGTCGAAGATATTGTGCGCAACCGGTTTGAACTGGACAACGACCTCTGACACGCGGCGCGACATACGCTTGCCTGTGCGCAGATAGATCGGGACGCCAGCCCAGCGCCAGTTATCAATCTCAGCCTTGATCGCGACGAAGGTTTCCGTTTCGGAGCTGTCGTCACCGAGTTCTTCCAGATAGCCTTTGGCTGGCTGTCCGTTGATTAGGCCTTCAACGTATTGGGCGCGAACTGTGTTACGCTTCACCGTGTCTCCAGTGACCGGCTTCAACGCACGCAAAACCTTGATCTTCTCGGTGCGGATATCGTCGGCATGGATGGAGTTTGGAGGCTCCATCGCGATGAGACAGAGGAGCTGTAGAAGGTGGTTCTGCACCATGTCCCGCAGCGCGCCGGACCCATCATAATACCCGGCGCGGCCCTCAAGACCGAGGTCTTCGGATACAGTAATCTGGATGTGATCAATATGGTTGCGCGACCAGAGCGCTTCGAACAGCGTGTTGGAGAAGCGCAGCACCATAAGGTTTTGTACCGCTTCTTTGCCCAGATAATGGTCGATGCGGTAAATCTGTTCCTCATCAAACACTTCACCAACGCCATCATTGATCGCGCAGGCAGAGGCGAGGTCTTTGCCGATCGGCTTTTCCAGAACAATACGGCAGGCATCGCACACCATGTCTGCTGCTTTCAGTGCGTGACAGATTTTCACATAGAGCGAAGGCGAGGTAGCGAGATAATAGATAACGGTACGGTCGAAATCGACTTTGCTGCTCAGTGCTTTCCAGTCCTTAACAGGGCCGGCGATGTCGAGCGGAGAATAGTCCAGCATTTTGGCGAAGGTCGCCCAATGCTCTTCAGACCATGTGTCTTTTGCGGTGGCTGACTTACAGCTTGTCTTCGCCATCTCGATGAATTCGTCGCGCGTCATTTCAGAGCGCGCCGTGCCCACAATCTTGGAGTTCAGCGGGATCTGGTCATCAAGAAATCGGTGAAACAGGGCTGGCAGAAGCTTGCGTCGGGAGAGGTCACCCGTGCCCCCGAAGATCACGAGGTTAAACGGGTCAACAGGGATGAATTCTGCCATTTGAGTATCCTTAAATCCTGAAGCGCCAGTTCAGGGGTATCATGGAGAAAGGTATGTTGCACCGCCCGGAATTGCATAGCCGGGCGGCGCTAACGAATACGTGTCCTACCAGAATGCGACGTAGATGGCGCAGAGGATGAGCACGATCAGCACGCTGGCGATATTGAAGCCAGTATGAGTTCGGAAGGAAATCCCGCCCACGTCAACCGGTTGGTCCTCATTTGGCTTCGGTGTGAGGAGGGATGCCAAAACTCCGACCACGATGCAGATCAGGAATACAATCCAGATACGCAGAACGAATGGCAGATCCGGCAGAAGGATTTTCGCCGCAACGCTCAGAACCGCAGAAGAGATGAGCAGGGCGAATGCGCCATACTTGTTCGCACGTTTCCAGAAGAAGCCGAGCAGGAAGACTGCAACAATACCTGGCGCGATGAAGCCGGTATATTCCTGAATAGCCTGGAACGCGCTCTCAAGGCCTCCGAGGAATGGACGTGCCAGAACCAGAGCAATCAGCATCGCAACAAAGGCTGTGATGCGGCCAACCATTACATAGTGACGTTCTGAAGCGTCTTTCACGATATAGTCGCGGTAAATGTCCATGGTGAAGATCGTGGAGATGGAGTTCATCATGGACGCGAGCGACGACACGATTGCTGCAATCAGGGCTGCGAAAACGATGCCGCGCAAACCTGCAGGAACGAGTGTCATCAGCGTGCCGTATGTGCTGTCTGGTGTCTGTGTCAGCTGGTCCAAAGGAAGCTGGCCGTTCTGAGCGAGCCAGAGCGCAGCAATGCCTGGAATAACAACGATCACAGGAATAAGGAGCTTTAGGAAGGCCGCGAATGCGAGACCTTTCTGGGCTTCTCTCTCGCTCTCAGCGCCAAGTGCGCGCTGGATGATGTACTGGTTGAAGCCCCAATAAGAGAAGTGAAGAACCCAGAGGCCGCCGAGGAGCGTCCAGATGCCTGGAAGGTCGCCATACGACGCGTTGTCTTCCGACAGGATCATGTTGAAGTGGCCCGGCAACTCACCGAGCAGCGTGTTGAAGCCTGCCACAGGGCCTGCATCACCGCCCACCATATCGAGTGAGATATAGAGGATCGCGAAGCCGCCAAGGATCAGGATCACAACCTGAATAATGTCCGTCAGCGCAACGGCTTTCAGGCCGCCATAAATGGAATAGAGCACTGCAAAAATTGCGAGACCAGCCATGGCCGGAATGATCGGTACGCCCGTTACTGCTGTGATCGCGAGGCCGCCGAGCCATAGAATGGCTGTGAGGTTCACGAAGGTGTAAAGCGTGATCCAGAACACCGCCATGATCGTTTTGATCTCAGCCCCGAAACGCGTTTCGAGGAATTGTGGCATGGTGAAGATTTTCCGCTTGAGGAAAATCGGCAGGAAGAACTTCGCGACGACAAGCAGGACAATCGCGGCCTGCCACTCATAGGCCGCAATGGCGAGGCCCACGACAAAGCCCTGACCGGACTGGCCGATAATCTGCTCTGCTGAAATGTTCGCAGCAATAAGTGATGCACCAATCGCCCACCATGGCAGGGCTTTGCCCGCCAGGAAGTAGTCTTCAGTGTCTTTGGTGTGCCCTGCTGGTTCACGTGAAACCAGCAGGGCAATTCCGAGTAGCGCGATGGCATAAGCCACCACGATAATGATATCGATAGTCTCTAGGGCCATGGATTCCTCCCCCGTGAGTTTGCTGCGTTACTGGCAGCTTATTGTTGTATTTTCAGTTGCTTCGATGCTGACCGAGTGCACCGTAATGTCCATTGCTGTATCGCCCGTCAGGCTAAATGCACGTGTGACGTTCTCGGGCGTGAGGCCTTCTTCAACGAAACAGGACACTGCGATGCTGGACGTCGTCCATTCGCCCTGAGGCAGTTCGCGGAGCTGTTCGCTGACATCAACCGTCGCGCCGCAGCCTTCGCCGCAAGCCATGCCGATTTCGACGTTATCGCCGTCATCAAGGCCGAGCTGCCAGTCCACAGTGATCGCTAGGTCGTCGAGATCGCCGAAGCTTGCGAGGTCAATCGGGCGGTGAGCGCGAAGCCCAAAGCTTGCTGCACCATTGCCGGACCATGTAAGTTCGCGTGCATCTTCCTGAGCGCGATAATCAACGCCGCGGATAGAAATGCCGCCGCCAATGCTGTCGAGCGCGTTCGCCATGATTGGCAGGTTCGCGTTGGACGAGTCGCCAAGATAAGGGAGGAAGGCAGGGGCTGTGCGACCACGATCGACGATAGAACCGTCAAAGGCACGTGCATTCTGATCGACACCGGATTCTTCGGAAAGCTCTGTGAATTCAGAACTTTCTGCGTACGTCAGGCCATAGCCGAACGGATAGAGTACCCCTTCGTCTTCCGGTGAGTTGATCGGGTTGCCCATGCCGTCAGATGGCCATGAGAAAGAGAGGCGACCATTGAAGTCATGACGAGCTTCGCCGTTTTCATCAGCAACGAGCACGTCAGCCACGCCGCCGCCTTCAGAGCCTGGAAGCCAGCCGACGACAAAAGCATCGGATGCGTTCAGGTGCGGGTTCACCCAAAGCGGGCGGCCTGTCAGGAAGACGGAAACAACCGGTACACCATCGGCCTTCAGCTCACGGATGAGCTGGAGGTTCTCGCCATCATCGAATTCGAAGACGAGGTCAGTACGGTCGCCGAGATATTCTGCGTATGGCTGCTCGCCAAAAACGACTATGGCGACGTCAGGGCGGCTTTCGTAGCTGCCATCTTCAGAGAGGAAGGCCTCGCCGCCAATGTCTGCCATGGCAGTTGAAACGCCGGAGAAAATTGTCTCGCCTGTCAGGAATTCCTCATTGGAATTGCCTGTGCCTTGCCAGTTAAGTGTCCAGCCGCCTGTCTGCTGCTGCATGGAATCAGCGCCGCTACCTGCAACCATGACATTCAGGCCCGGGGCCAGAGGCAGAAGGCTGTCATCATTGCGCAGAAGAACAAGAGACTCACGTACAGCCTGACGCGCGACGGCGCGGTGCTCGTCATTGCCAAGGATAGAGACGTCGCTGGTTGCGCGATCTGACGGGCGGCCCGCATCCAGAAGACCGGAGCGGATCTTGGCTTCGAGAATTCGCAACACCGCTTCATCAAGGCGCTCAAGGTCAAGCTCGCCAGCCTCAGCTGTAGCGAGCAGGGAGTCGTAGACGCCGCGCCAGCTATCTGGCGCCATGTACATGTCTACGCCAGCGTCGAGAGACGCAACGCAATCGGTCGCGGTGCAGCCTGGAACTTCGGCGTGACCATTCCAGTCACCTACGACGAAGCCTTCAAAGCCGTATTGGTCGCGCAGAACATCCTGAAGCAGGTGCTCTGATCCGTGCATTTTCTCGCCGTTTACGGAAGAGAAGGACGCCATGACAGACTGGATGCCCAGTTCAATCGCTGGTCCATAGCCTGCGGCGTGAATGTCGAGGATGTCCTGCAGGTCGCCAACCGTATCGCCCTTGTCGATACCATATTGCGTGCCGCCATCTGCCACGAAATGCTTGGCGGTCGCCATAACGTTTTCGCCAATCAGAAAGTCAGGATCGCCCGGCAGGCCCTGAAGGCCCTCAATAATAGCGGCCGCATATTCGGCGACGAGTTCAGGGTTCTCAGAATAAGACTCATATGCGCGTCCCCAGCGGTCATCGCGGGCAACGGCGAGTGTTGGCGCGAATGTCCAGTCGAGACCAGTTGCGCGGATTTCGAGTGCTGTGACGTCGCCGATCTGGCGCATCAGGTCCGCATTATGTGTCGCGCCGAGCGCAGAGTTGTGGGGGAAGATAGTCGCTGTCTGCACATTGTTGTGGCCGTGCACGGCGTCCGTGCCCCAGATTGCCGGAATGCCGACACCGCCATCCGATGTGTCGGTGGATGCATCCCAGAAGGCGTCTGCCAGTTCGATCCACTCTTCAGGTTCTGCGACCTTGCCGCCGCCCGGCGCAGAGTTGCCGCCATTCAGAACGGAACCGAGGTTATAGGTGCGCAGGTCTTCCGGGGTAACGGCGGATATGTCCGCCTGAATGACCTGACCGATTTTCTCTTCCAAGGTCATCTGGTTCAGAAGCGCCAATGCGCGATCCGCTACGCTGTCTGCGGTTTGAGTTACTGGCGCGTCACTCGTGCCTTGCTCTGGCATGCAGCTGGTCAGCGCAGCGCCAAGCATAAGGGTGGTGACAAGTTTCATCACGCGCATTTTTCCGTCCCGTATTTTGAATTTAGTCCCTTGTCAGGACAATTTCGCTGACCTTATTGTCCGATAATGGACAAAGTCAATCTCATTTTGTCCTTGACCTGACATTATGAATTATCGGAATCGGTATAGCGTTTCCCAAACGAGAGAGTTCATGGCCACTATTGCTGAAGTTGCGCAGCGCGCCGGCGTTTCCACCAAGACCGTATCGCGCGTGATGAATAACTATGAGCACATTAGCTCCAAGACGCGTGATAAGGTCGAACGCGCCATCGAGGAGCTGAGCTTTCAGCCCGGCTTTGCGACACCTGCAAGCCGCATTGGCGAGTCTCTTAGTATCGGTATGCTGTATGGCGACCCGTCATCGGGCTATCAGGCGCGCCTCAATCACGCGGTTCTGAAGGCCTGTTCGGACGCGCGGCGCTACCTTGCAGTCGAACTGTTTGACGAGAAAAGCACTGACTGGCGTCACCAGCTGGAAGCCTTTCTGGACCGTACCGGCGTGCGCAATCTTATCCTCGTTCCGCCTATGTGCGATTCAGCTGATTTACATGAATTGCTGCGTGAGCGCGGCGTGCGCCACGTCCTGATTTCGCCATCGCGTCCGGTATCCGGAGACATCTCTATCGTGATGGATGAGTTCCGGGCGTCTCGAGAAATAACTAATCATATCATTGAGTTAGGGCATAAGCGTATCGGCCATATCAGTGGGCATCCGGATCACGTGGCAACCATTCTGCGTCGCCAGGGCTTTGAGGAAGCAATGGCTAAAGCAGGTCTCGCTACAGACGAGTTCATGGTTGTGAAGTCAGGCCGGTTCCGGTTCCGTGCAGCTCTCCAATGCGCCGAAGAAATGTTGTCTTCGGCGAACCCGCCGACGGCAATATTTGCAGCGAATGACGAGATGGCGTCGGCTGTGGTTATGGCTGCGAATCGTCTCGGCCTGCGTGTGCCTGAAGATCTGTCGGTGGCGGGCTTTGATGATGCGCCTATCGCAAGCGTTATGTGGCCTGATCTCACGACAATCGCTCAGCCTTTCGAGAAGATCGGCGAGGCGGCTGTCAGCGCGTTCATGAAGAATCGCCCAAGCGACGAACAGGTCTCTGAAACAATTGTTCTGCCGCACCAGCTGATTGTTCGTGCGTCGACTGGTCCGGTCAAAAGCTAGGCAGGGCCAGCACGAATTGTCTTTTTAGGTGAGTCGGATTTCTTTCGGCGAGACAATCGAATTGTCCCTGATTGGACTTTTGGCTTGACATAAGTGGACAATTATTTTTCCCTACGATCCAGAAATAAAATCTACTGCCGGGGGACAACCGGCGGATCTGTATGAACTGGGAGGTTCTATGTATCGCGAAAATAAAAATCCGCTCGCGCGTTTGCTCGCGGGTGTGTCTGTCATTGCGGTGGCAGGTTTCGGGGCATCCGCTTATGCGCAAGACGTAGAGCAGATTCCAGAAGAACAGCAGGACGAGGCGCGCGTCGAAGACGAAGTCGTAGTACTTGGTATTCGTGGCTCCCTTCGCGACGCTTTGGGGCTCAAGCGTGACGGACAAGGTGTTGTCGACGCGATCACAGCTGAAGATATCGGTCAGTTCCCTGACACGAACCTCGCTGAATCTCTGCAGCGTATTTCCGGTGTTTCTATCGACCGTTCTCTTGGCGAGGGCTCTTCTGTAACCGTTCGCGGTTTCGGCGCTGACTTCAACCTCGTAACGTTTAATGGCCGTCAAATGCCGACGTCTACACTGGGTGACGGCGCGAGCCCGCCATCAAGCCGTTCTTTCGACTTCGGTAACCTCGCTTCTGAAGCGATCTCTGCTGTTGAAGTTTACAAGACAAGCCGCGCGATCATTCCGACAGGCGGTATCGGTGCGACCATCAATATCCGTACAACGCGTCCGCTCGAATCTCCAGGCCTCAGCGCGACAATCGGTCTGAAGGGCGTTTACGACGAGAGCCAGCTCGACGATACAGATCTGACGCCGGAAATCTCCGGTCTCTACTCCAACACCTTCTTTGACGATCGTCTTGGTGTATCTCTTTCTGCAAGCTATCAGCACCGCCGCGGCGGCGTAGCGCAGTCAAACGTTGGCTGGCGTGACGGTTACCTCGGGTCTCCGGCGTTCCAGAACGAGTGGGGCGCTCTGCCAGTTCCTGGCTCATGGAACTTCAATGGCGGCGTTGTGAACCGCCCAGGCGACAACGATGTTTACGAGGTTCCTCAGAACGCTGACTACGAACTCGCAGATTTCGATCGTAAGCGTGTAAACGGCCAGCTTACACTTCAGTATGACTTCACAGACAACATCCGTGCGACAGTAGATTACACCTACTCTCAGAACGAAGTTGAAGTGAACCGCAGCACAGCGGGCATCTGGTTTGACCACGCGCAGACAAACAGCGCATGGACAGACGGACCGGTTGCTGGCCCGCTCTATTACACAGAGTTCTTCGGCGCGACTGACCTGTCTTACTCAGGCGCACTGATCGCAAACCGTTCAGAGAATAACTCTATCGGCTTCAACCTCGCATGGGACGTTAATGATCGCCTCAGCCTCGAGTTTGATGCGCACAATTCAACCGCAGAATCGCTGCCGACCAACCGTTTCGGCTCAAGCGTTTCCCTCGGCACAACGGTGTTTGGTGTCTCCGAGCAGTCCATCAACTTCGAAAACGATCTTCCGGTCATTTCAATTGTGAATGGCAATGGTCTGCCTGATCCGGAAGATGTCGCGAACCGCGTCGGTTCTGGTAGCTCTTTCCGTAATGCGACAATGCGTGATGAGATCACTCAGATCCGTGCGATGGGTTCTTATGAATTCGATCACCGCTTTATCGACAGCGTCGACTTCGGTGTGTCTTCCATCGAGAACCGTGTGAACTCTGCTTACGGCTTCATCCAGACCGACTCATGGGGCGGTCTTGGTACACCAGCGGATTATCCGGATGATCTGTTCGAGTGGGTATCTCTCCCGGACAAATTTGAAGGCATCTCCGGTGCGAACGATCCGAACATGCTTCAGGGTATGTACCGCTTCAACTTCGAACAGCTCGCTGACCTGATGGAATCCCAGTTCGGCATCTGTTCAAGCCCTTGGACTGGCACGGCTATGCCGGGCACATGTCTTGCGGAACAGACTGTCAATCGTGAGATCACTGAGGACACGATCAGCGCTTACTTCCAGGCGAACAACACATTTGACCTGATGGGTCGTGATGCGAACCTGACAGTCGGCCTTCGCTATGAAGAGACTGAAGTTACGTCCAGCGCGCTCCAGCAACAGCCGAATGGCACAATCTGGGCGGCACCGAACGAGTTCTATTACACGTTCGACGCGACTCCGAGCTTCACGGTTGCCGAAGGCAGCTATGATCACCTGCTGCCATCTATCGACTTTGACTTCCAGCCAATGGAATTCGTGAAAGTTCGTGCCTCTTACAGCCAGACGATCACACGTCCGACTTATGACAACATGCAGGCTGGCATCGATTATGTGATCCCGTTCCGTGCGGCAGAAGCACTTGGTTCTCAGGGCAACCCGGGTCTTGATCCATACCTGTCTGAAAATATCGACTTCTCTGCGGAGTGGTACTATGCGGACGACAGCTATGTGTCTCTCGGTTACTTCAACAAGAACGTAGAGAACTTCATCGGTACAGGTCGCTTCGACCAGACGCTGAGCAATCTGACGAACCCGTCGAACGGTCCTCGCGCAGACGATGCACGTGCAGCACTCGGGGCGAACGCGACGCTCGACGATATTCGCAACTACATTATTGCGAACTATCCGGGCACGCTCGACGCTCAGGGCAATCCGATCGGTCAGCCGGGCGATGCGCCTATCGTTCTGCAGACGACTATTCCGGTTGCTGACAGCCAGACAGCTGAGTTCAGCGGCCTCGAGTTTGCGGTACAGCACATCTTCGGTGACACAGGCTTCGGTGTGGTCTTCAACTACACACTGACGGACTCTGACTTCACCTATGACAACACCCAGCCTTACACTGTGACCCAGTTTGCAGTTCCAGGCCTGAGTGACAGTGCGAACCTGATCGGTTTCTACGAGAACGAACGCTTCCAGGTCCGTGCTGCGTATAACTGGCGTGACGAGTTCCTCGCTGGCGGTGGACCTAACCCGTTCTATGTTGAGGCCTATGGTCAGCTGGATCTTAGCGCAAGCTATGATTTCGAAAACGGGGTCTCCGTCTTCATGGAAGGCATTAACGTGACCGGCGAGAACCGCCGTGGACATCGTCGTCACGAAAACAATGTCTTCTTCATGAGCCAGGGTGATGCGCGCTGGGCGATCGGTGCTCGCAAAACCTTTTAGAAGGTGACGAAACGGACAACCGGGCTATCTCCCTCTTATGCTTAGCTCGGTTGTTCGATTGAAGAGGGTTTCAGGTCATGCGTCTCGCTGCATCACTCGCTTTTCTCGTTCTCGCGTCCTGCCAGACGCTATCTGGTGTGACGACGGGTTCGGGGCTCCCTCTTCCTCCCGAGCCGTCTGACGGATCGGACTTCATCCTCCCTGCTTCTGGATGGAATCTGGTTTGGTCGGACGAGTTTGAAGGCGCATTCCTCGACCACTCCAAGTGGGAGGTCGAGGAATCGTGCTGGGGGGGCGGCAATGACGAGCGTCAGTGCTATGTGGACTGGCCGGAGACTGTGCAGCTTGCCAATGGTCAGTTGCGCCTCATTGGTTACAGGCAGACAGTGTCCGGACCGCAATACCCCCATGAATGGGAAGGTGGACGCGGTGAAACTGTTCAACAATCCTATGTATCGGGCAAAGTGCGCACGCGCGGCCTCGCTGACTGGACCTATGGCCGGTTTGCGGCGCGCATGAGGCTGCCATCAGGGCAGGGCACGTGGCCTGCCTTCTGGATGCTTCCGGCGGACAATACCTATGGCCCGTGGGCCGCTTCCGGTGAAATTGACATTATGGAAGCCGTGAATCTGGGCGAAGTCTGCGACGAGTGTCCGTTCGACGAAGGTGAGAACCGTAGCTCGGGTGCACTACACTTTGGTGGTGAGTGGCCAGACAATACGCATGATGTGAATTTTGAGCCGCTTCCGGGTGGTCCGGATGCTGGCGACCGTTTCCACGTTTTCGCTGTGGAATGGGGCGAAGGTCAGATCGACTGGTATGTCGACGACAATCAGATTTTCTCCATGTCTGCCGAGGACTGGTACTCCGGTAATGCTGATCCGGACGCGTTTCCGAATGCGCCGTTTGACCAGCCATTTTATCTCATGCTGAACCTCGCCGTTGGCGGTGGTCTTTCAGAAGATAATAACCGCGGCGGCTTTGATCCGGATAGTTTTCCGGCGGAATTGCTTGTCGACTGGGTTCGGGTCTATCAATGTGAAGAAGACCCTGAAACAGGGCGCGCCTGTATGCATGGCGACGAATAATAAGAGCTCGCAAAGAGCTCAAATCTATCGGGTAGGAAAATGGAAAAGGCGGTAAAACATATCGTCATTGTAGGTGGTGGTACGGCAGGCTGGATTACAGCCGGAACGATTGCTGCGCGCCATCCTGACCGTTCTGAAAACGGCATCCAGATTACGCTGATCGAATCTCCCGACGTGCCGACAATTGGCGTGGGTGAGGGCACTTGGCCGACCATTCGCCGAACACTGTCGCGTATGGGTATTTCCGAAGCCGAGTTTCTGAAAACCTGCGATGCGTCTTTCAAACAGGGCTCGCGGTTTGATCGCTGGGTAACGGGCGACGCTGCGGACAGTTACCATCATCCGTTCGATCTTCCGGTTTCACAAAACGGGACGGACGTCCTGCATGCGTGGAAGACGCATGCGCCGGAAAAAAGCTTTGCTGGAGCGGTCTGCGCCCAAGGGTCTGCGCCGCTGAACAATCTTTGTCCGCGCCAGAAGGGCATGCCGGATTATCTGGGCGCGATGAATTATGCCTATCACCTTGATGCGGTGAAGCTTGCCCACCTGCTTAAAAGCCATGTTCTGGGTAAGCTGGGCGTTCGTTATGTTCAGGACCATGTAACAGAGATTGTCGGCAAGCCGGATGAAGATGTATCTGCCGTGCGTTGCCGCGATGCAGGTTTGATTGAAGGCGATCTGTTCGTTGACTGCACTGGGCAGGCCTCGCTCATGCTGGGGCAGCACTATGGCGTCGGTCTGCATGATCAGAGCCATATCCTGTTCAATGATAGCGCTATCGTTGCGCAATTGCCTGTGGCGCCGGATAGCCCGATTGTTTCTCAGACCGTGTCGACTGCGCATGAAGCAGGCTGGATCTGGGATATCGGCCTAACCACACGCCGCGGTATTGGCTGCGTGTACGCATCCGGTTTCATGGATGCTGATAAAGCAGAAGCAACGCTTCGCAATTACATGGGCAATTCAGATGTCAAAGTGCGCCATCTGACCTTCACATCCGGCTATCGAGACGAGTTCTGGCACCGCAACTGCGTAGCTGTTGGCCTGTCTGCGGGCTTTATTGAGCCGCTCGAAGCATCGGCCATTGTAATGGTAGAGCTGTCTGCCGAGATGATTGCAGAAAACCTGCCGGTATCGCGTGCAGTGATGTCGCTTGAGGCGGGCCGGTTCAACCAGCTCTTCACTTATCGCTGGGAGCGCATCGTCGACTTCCTGAAGCTGCACTACGTTCTTAGTAAGCGCACCGAGCCATACTGGCAGGAAAACCGTGATCCGGAGACTATTCCGGAGCGTCTGCGCAATCTTCTGGAAATCTGGAAGCACCGCCCGCCGGGCCCGCACGACTTCGAGCATGCGAGCGAGGTCTTCCCTGCGCCTAGCTATCTCTTCATCATGTACGGAATGGGAATGGAGCACCAGATGCACCCGACGCTTCAGCCGCGTGTGCAGGACCAGCTCCAGAAAGAGATGCAGAATGTCATCCGCAAGCAGCGGAGCTTTGCATCCGGTCTGCCGACCAACCGTGCCTATCTTTCTGCTTATTCCGCCGAGCCGGCGCTGTAATTTTTGAGGTCATTCATGACGAACCATGTTGCTGTAAACCCGATCGACCACAAAGCGCTGCGCGTATCGCACGAGCGTAACGGCCTGACGGGTGACGGCGTAATGTGCTGCATCACGTTTCCGGACGAGTTCCGGAATGTGCAGGGCGAATATCCGATCCTGTTCCGCATGAATGAGAGCCGCACAGTCTTCCATTGCATGGCACTGTTCGGTCTGGAAAATGGCGAAAACCAATTCCTCACCGACAACAAATGGGATGCTCGGTACATCCCGCTGGCCATGGATATTCAGCCCTTCCTGATTGGGCGTCCGCAGGGCGAAGGCGGAGATCCGAAAGTGGTGATCGATCTCGACAATGACCGGGTCAATGAAGGCGAGGGCGAGCGCATCTTTGATGATGCAGGTCATCCGACCGAGTATCTGGAAACAATCTCCAAGAAATTGGCATATCTTGACACCGGCTTTCAGGCGTCAGCGGGCTATATCGCCGTGCTGAAAAAGTATGATCTGCTCGAGCCGTTGACGATTGATGTCACCATGCCGGACGGGTCTAAGAACAGCCTAGTTGGCTTCCATGCAATCAATGAGGAAAAGCTGTCGGGACTCTCCGGAGAAGCGCTGGCTGACCTTCAGGCCCAAGGTTATCTGCAACCGACTTATATGGCGCTCGCATCTCTGTCACAGCTCGGCGAGCTGATCCGTAAGAAGGCAAAAATCGACAGCTATGAGCTCTGAGGTCTTATCTCTTGAAGATGTTGTGCCTCTGAAAGAGGTGCAGGCGACGAGCTTTGAAGAGCTGCGTCCGCACATGGCTGAGAACAGACCGTTCGTCGTGCGCGGGCTGGTGAAAGACTGGCCGCTAGTGCAGGCCGGCTTGCAGTCTGGCAAAGCCGCGCGGGAATATCTGCTCACCAAGGCGCGTGATGTGCCGTTTGTGGTGAATATCGGCTCGCCCGAACATGACGGCCGCATGTTCTATCAGCACGATATGTCCATGAATACGCAGATGGGCAAAGCGCGTCTGCCTTTGGTGTTTGAACGCATTGACCGCGTTGAAGCCGATGACGCCCAGCAGATTGTCTATATGAGCTCGGTGGATATCCATCAGTTCTTCGATGGTTTGCATGAAGAAAACCATGTCGACTTCGGCGCGATCAAGCCGCTGGAATCCATCTGGATCGGTACTAAAACACGCGTCGCGCCGCATAATGATTTTCCGGACAACATTGCCTGCGTAGCTGTCGGGCGTCGCCGGTTCACCCTGTTTCCACCAGAGCAATTCCGGAACCTCTATATTGGCCCGATCGACAACACACCGGCTGGCCGTGCCATCAGCATGGTCGATCTGCATGATCCGGATTTTGAGACCTATCCGCGCTATAAAGAGGCGCTTGCAGCCGCGCAAACTGCTGTGCTTGAGCCTGGCGATGCGATCTTCATTCCATCCATGTGGTGGCACGAAGTCGACGGGCTTTCACCGTTCAATGCCATGATCAATTACTGGTGGCGTGAGACGCCACAATATCTTGGCGCGCCGCAGAACGCACTAAATCATGCGATCATGGCAATCCGTGATCTGCCGGAGGATGAGCGCCGCCACTGGCGCGATCTGTTCGATTACTACGTGTTTGAGAACGGTCCTGACGTGCGTGAACATATTCCGGAGCACGGGCGGGGAATTCTGGACCCCATGACACCCGAAAGTGCTGGAAAGATTAGAAATTTTCTTCTGAGAATGCTGACAAACGAGTAGGTTCTGACGATGCAGAAAAAAATAAAAAACTACGTCATTGCGGGAGGCGGTACAGCAGGATGGATGGCAGCGGCGCTGCTTTCCAAAACGATGGGAAGCGAGATTTCCATCACGCTTGTTGAATCCGAAATGATCGGCACCGTTGGTGTGGGTGAGGCGACCATTCCGCCTATCCTTCGCTACAACAACATTCTGGGCATCAACGAAGCCGAGTTCATGCGCGAGACCATGGCGACGTTCAAACTCGGTATTGAATTCGAGAACTGGAAAGACGTCGGCCACAAATATCTGCATTCGTTCGGCCATGCTGGTAAGGACCACTGGACGGCGGGCTTCCAGCATTTCTGGCTGGCTGGCAAAAAGCGCGGCATCTCTACGGACTATGGCGATTACTGTCTTGAGGTGCTCGCGGCGAACCAGAACCGCTTCGCCCAGCTTCCTGATAACGGTATTAATTATGCCTATCATCTGGATGCAAGCCGTTACGCTGCTTTCCTGCGTCGATTTGCTGAAAAGCATGGCGTTGTGCGCCGGGAAGGTAAGATTGGCGATGTCCGTCTGAACGCCGAAACAGGAAATATCGAGGCGCTGCAACTTGAAGCCGACGATGTGATTGAAGGCGATTTCTTCATCGACTGTACCGGTTTCCGGTCGCTTCTTATGGGTAAGGCGCTGCATGTTGGCTATGACGACTGGAGCCATTATCTGCCATGCGATAGCGCGGTGGCGGTGCAGACGAAATCTGTCGGTGCGCCTGTGCCGTACACGCGTTCGATTGCCCATGCCGAAGGCTGGCAATGGCGCATTCCGCTTCAGCACCGGACGGGCAATGGTCTTGTCTATTGCGAACGCTATCTTGACCGTGATGAAGCCGCAGAACGCCTGCTGGCGAATGTCGAAGGCGAGATACTGACCGATCCGCTGCACATTCGCTTCCAGACAGGCGCGCGCCGGAAGCAATGGCATAAGAACTGCGTTGTGGTTGGTCTTGCGGGGGGCTTTATGGAGCCTCTGGAGTCGACATCAATCCACCTTATCCAGAAGTCTATCATGCGGTTGGTGCGTCTGCTTCCGACGACGCATCTGGTGGACGCTGACATTCGCGAATTCAATGATCAGACCTTTGAGGACATGATCACGATCCGGGATTTCTTGATCCTGCACTATCATGTGACCGAGCGCCGTGACAGCGCGTTCTGGCGCTTCTGCGCAGAGATGGACATTCCTGACTCTCTGCAGCAGAAGATCGACTTGTTCTGCGAGTCCGCACGTGTCTTCAGGAAGGGCGAGGAACTCTTTGCAGAGAACTCCTGGACGCAGGTCATGCTGGGGCAGGGGCTGGAGCCGAAATCCTATCACCCGATTGCGGACAAGATGACGGATGACGAGCTCACCTATTTTCTGAACCAGATTAAAACCGATGCGTCCCGTATGGCCGCGCGACTGCCAAAACATGAAGACTATATCAGCCAGTATTGCGCCAGCGCTGACGTGATGGAAATGGCGTGAGCCAGACCGACCTTTTCGTTCTCGCGGGCGTAATTGGTCTGCTCCTTACGGTGGGTTTGGTAGGCCGGAAAAAGTTCGCGACGACGCAGGCTTATTTTCTGGCAGGGCGAGAGCTGCGCTGGTGGCAGATTGGGATTTCCCTGTTCGCCACCAATTTCTCCGCAGCAGCGATTATCGGCCTCACAGGCGCGGCCTATCTCACCGGCATTGCGATATATAATTATGAGTGGGTAGGCATTATTGCCATGGTCGTATTTGCCATGGTGCTGGCGGGGGCACTGAGGCGCAGTCAGGTCTATACGATCTCTCAGTATCTGGAGGAGCGCTTCGGCCAGACGGTGAAGATCGCCTATTCGGCCTTTGTGATCTTTCTGATCATCTTCATTGATATGGCGAGTGCGCTGTATGCGGGCGGTATGCTGCTGCGGGAGGTTTTCCCCTTCGCCTCGGTCAATCTGATTATTTTCGTGATCATGCTGCTCGTCGGGGCGTATTCGGTTCTTGGCGGTCTTTCCGCGATTGCCCGAACCGATGTGATCCAGACCGTTGTGATCGCCGTCGGCTCGTTTCTCGTCGCGGGCTATACCTTCCACGCGGTGGGAGGGTGGAGCGCGTTCGTTGCTTCAGCTCCGGAAGAAAGCCTGTCGCTCATCCGGCCATTAGACGATATCGCGGTGCCATGGACGGGACTGATCACCGGCGTTCCAATTCTCTGTGCGTATTTCTGGTTCGCCAATCAGAATATGGTGCAATGGGTTCTCTCCGCGAAATCTGAAGGTGATGCACGCCGCGGCCTTATGATGGCCGGCTTCATGAAAGTCGTCGTGCTTTTCATCATTGTACTGCCGGGTGTTGCTGCGGTTAGCCTGTTTCCGGGCCTGAGTCAGGCGGACCGGATCTACCCGACACTGCTGTTTGAACTTCTGCCAACGGGTATTCTCGGTCTGGTATTGGCGGGGTTCGTGGCAGCAATTATGGCGAGCGTTGATTCAACGCTTCATGCGGCGTCGACAATCATCACCATGGATTTTGTGCACCGTGGGCGTAAGGAGCTGACACCTAAGCAGTTGGTCTGGACCGGCCGCATCATCACCATGATTATCATCTGTTTCAGCGCGATATGGGCGCCGCAGATTGGTCATTTCGGAACACTGTTTGAATATGTGCAGGGCGTACTGTCTTACGCTGTGGCGCCGATTGTCGTCGTGTATCTTGGCGGCTGGTTCTGGCAACGGGCAACATCGTCAGGTGCGCTTGCGGCGCTTGTGTCTGGTGTCGCGACCGCGATCCTGATCGGCATTCTTCAGCACACCGGCTACTTCACGACGCACTATCTGCATGTGCCTTTGCCGGTGGCGACGGTGAGCCTCGTGGCTTTGATCGTGGTATCGCTCATGTCTAAGCGGCATGTTCCGCCAGAAGACAGATTGCTGGTGCGCGATACTGCCAGCCTGACATCGCGCGATGGTGTAATGGCCATCGCGTTGACGCTTCTTGTCGGGCTTCAGGTTATTGCCTTCTGGTGACGCGTGGGAGCTTTAGTGATTCAGCGTATCATTGATGCGCGTCATCGCCTGTTTGAAGTCCTTGACATCAATCGGAGCCAATAGCTCGGCGAGAACCTTCTCGTGATTTTTCATCGTTGTGAGGCACTCGCAGGCGACCTGATCACCTGCTTCTGTGAGCGTGAGCGCATTTGTTCGCCCGTCTAATGGCGTACGTGTGATGAGCCCGCGACCCTCGAGCTGGTGGAGCAATGGGGTCAGGTTCGCACTAGCGATATGCAGGGCTTTGCCTATCTGGCTCTGACGGCATCCCGGATTGGCTTGGATGGCCACCATGACGCTTGCTTCCGCGATACGTAAGCCGATTTTTCCGAGTGATGCTGACAGCTTCGAAATCGCGGCCTGCGATGCCACGCGCAGGCGATAGCCCGGAAAGTCGGTAACGGGAGTTCTGAATGTGTCATCGGTCATATCGGTTCTGAATGCCTGGTTTCCGGAGGGGGGCTCGTTGCGTCCCAACTTTGGTGACGCAATTCGGGAAATAATGGAAAGCCAAAATAGCTGTTGAGAATAGCATTTCGATGCTATATGGCATAGCTTTTCTGGGTGTTGCATTCGGTCGAACCACACCTATCGGAATCAAAATTATATAAGCCGAACCACAAAGCGTCCGGCAGGGAGGGTGTGGCCTGACTGGTGCTCACACTCGGTTGTTCAATACAGGAGCGCTTCGGGGCTCCCAGACAAAAGAGGTAGGCATATGCGAAGCCAGCCACCAATCGCTGATATATCCCTGATGGAACGCACACTCTGCGTGATTCCGGAGAAGGATATTGTCACAGGCTTGTCTGAAACCTTTGCGTCAGCCGATGACGAAACCGTTTCCGCAATTCTAAGCGAGGCTTCGAAATTTGCCCAGGAATTCCTTGTTCCGCTGAATGATACTGGCGACTCGATTGGCGCGACCGTTGTTGATGGGCGTGTAATCACCCCGCCGGAAATGAAAACAGCATGGAATGCCATGAAGGATTCCGGCTGGCTCGCCATGGATGTTCCTGAAGAATTTGAAGGACAGGGGCTGCCGCTTTTCTCAACCATCTGCGTGCAGGAGATTTTTGATCGTAGCTGCCCTGCAGCATCCATGCTTCCTACGCCAAACCGTTCCGCTGCAAAGCTGCTCAACGCTTTTGGTACTGACGAGCTGAAGACCGAGTGGATTCCCAAGCTGATCAGCGGCGAATATGCCGCCTCGATATGTATCTCAGAAGTCGGCGCCGGATCTGATGTGCGCCGCATTCGTACCTCTGCCAGCCATATTGAGGACACTGTCTGGGCCATCACCGGCGAGAAACAGTGGATATCATTTGGAGATCAGGACCTGACGGAAAATATCGGTCACTGCCTGCTGGCACGTGCAGAAGGCGACAAGGACCTCAGCCTGTTTTTTGTTCCGCGCCTCTGGAACGGAGAAGACAACAACATCTTCGTCCGCCGTATTGAAGAGAAGCTTGGCTTGCACCTCTCTCCAACCTGCGCGCTTGGTTTCGAGGGCGCGAAAGGCTGGTTGCTCGGCAAGCGCGAGCGCGGTCTCCCGCAGCTTTTTGTCATGATCGCCAATATGCGTTTGTTCGTTGGCAATCAGGGGCTTGGTATTGCGAGCGGCGCGGCTGACGTCGCGCTTAAGTATGCCAATGAACGCTTGCAGGGCGGCAAGGGTGAAACACCGGTCGCCATCATCAGGCATGGTGACGTTCAGCGTCAGCTGATGGAGATGATCGCGGACGTGGAGACGCTACGCGCTCTTGGGCTCACGCTAGCATGTCATATCGATATTGCGGCGCATAGCCCGGACGAGGAGATGCGCTCCAAGTCCGGTCTTTTGACGGCGTGGCTGCTGCCGTCCTTCAAGACAATGGGAAGCGAAATTGCGTTCGATACTGCGAGCGCCGCGATTCAGGTGTTGGGCGGTGCAGGCTATACGCGCGAATGGCCGGTTGAGCAGGCTTTACGTGACGCGCGTGTCTTCCAGGTTTTTGAAGGGACGACAGGCATTCAGGCTCAGGACCTTGTTTATCGCCGGTTGCTCAGCCGCGACGGTGGTGCGGGGCTGGAGGTCTTCATCGAACTCGCAACTGCCGATGCTCAAGCGCTTGGCGGAGGGTTTGGAGCGCTTGCGCTGGAGGCTTACGAGACTCTCAAACTGGCATCAGACGAGCTGAAAGCTCTCTCAGGCGAACAGCAGAAAACCGACGCGAGTGCGACCAGTTTTCTGGCGCTTGCCGGTTATGCCGCTCGCGTATGGGGTGCGACGCGTCTTGCAAAACTGACGGGCGATGACCCGGCTTCCAAACGTCTGCGTATTGCTGGCGAGTATCTGATCACCGGAGCACCGGGCAAGACTAAAGCATGGCTCGAGCAAATGCGCGCTGATCAGAATAATGCAGCGTCCATGCAGGAAGTGCTTGATTTTGCCTGTAACTAAAATATCACAACAGAATAAACATTATTCCTAATAGCGAAAAATTGCTGTTGCGTATAGTAATCAAAATGCTATGACGTACAGCGTTATCCGGGGAGACTCATGCTTACCCGGTTCATCCAGAACAATGAGCGACAGCTCTGAAAAAACAGATCCAGGTGATTTCCTATTGGGAGGAAAGAATGAACACACGTAAGCTCCTCGCGGGCACGATTCTTGGTGCATCAATTTTCGGCTCGACTATGACTTTCGGTGCTGTGGCACAGGAAGCGGCGTCAGAAGCTGAAGCATCAGAACGTACAATGACAACTGTCCAGGTTACTGCGCGTCGCCGCGAAGAGAGCCTGCAGGACGTTCCAATTTCCGTAAGCGTCGCGACTGCTGAAGACCTTGAGCGTCAGGGTATCTCTGCAACGACAGACCTCACAAACATCGTGCCTAACCTTCAGTTCGCGACATACGGCACGCTGACAGGTAACAACTCTGCGGCGCAGGTCTTCATCCGTGGTATCGGCCAGACCGACGCGACACCGGGCGTTGATCCGGGCGTTGGTGTCTACATCGACGAAGTCTATATGGGCCGCTCTGTCGGTGGCGCGATGGACTTCCGCGACATTTCTTCCACTCAGGTTCTTCGTGGCCCGCAGGGTACGCTCTTCGGTCGTAACACGATTGGTGGCGCAGTCCTTATGACGACGAACCGTCCAGGCGCTGGTAACACTGTGCGCGTCGGCTATGGCGAAGACAATCTGATCGAAGGTTTCCTTGCTATGGACCTTCTCGACACGGATGAAGTCGGTGTTCGTGCATCTATCGGTGCGCGCAGCCGCAATGGCTATGTGACACGCGTTGTGGACGGTACCGACCTTGGCGACGAGAACAGCCTGACAGGTCAGATCACGCTCGACTGGAACCCGACATCAGACATCAACGTGCTTCTGCGCGCTGACTACTCAGAAGAAGACGAGAACGGTTCTCCGTTTGTCTTCCTCGACATCAACGAAACTGTGGCCTTCCCGATGATCGCAAGTGCGTTCGCGGGCTGCCCGGGCTCGTCTTTCCCGCCGCCGGTTCCGGTTCCGAACGTAGACGATCCACGTTGTGCGAACGATTTCCAGTATCTCGGTCCGTTCCAGAACGGTGGTACAAGCGAAGCCTACTCAACGCTTGAAAACAGTGGTCTGTCTGCAGTCGTTACCTACGATATGAACGAGCAGTGGACGCTCAAGTCTATTTCGTCCATCCGTAACCTTCAGTGGACGGGTGCACGTGATGCGGACAACACGCCGCTCCTCATCCTCGCAACCCGTTATGCATCTGAAAGCGATCAGATCTCTCAGGAATTTCAGGCCCAGTATTCCGGCGACCGCCTCAATGGTGTGATCGGGGTCTACTATTTCGATGAGACCAATAATGACCGCGTGGTTGTAGACCTCGGCACGCCGGGTACATCCTACGACACCAACGACATTGAGCTTGGCACTGAAGCTTTTGCTCTTTTCACCGAGTGGACCTACGACCTGAGCGAGCAGCTCAGCATCACAGGTGGCCTGCGTTACACTGAAGAAGAGAAAAACATTCAGGGTACCTGGTTCAACGTGCCTGTCGTCGGTAGCCCGGAACCTGCACCACCAACAACACTTTGCCCTGTTGTCGGCGCGCCAACACCAGGCTGTCTCTTCGTGACGCGTGATGTTCACACTGAAACCTTCGACTCTGTCACGGGTTCTGCGAACGTCGCGTATCGCTTCAACGATTTCGTTATGGGCTATGCGTCCATTTCGCAGGGCTTCAAGTCCGGTGGTTTCAACCAGCGTTACAACGCGCTTTTGCAGGCATCCGGTGACCCGCTGGCGTTTGACGAAGAAACTGCTCAGTCTCTCGAGATTGGTTTCAAGGCGAACCCAAGCTCCAACCTCCGCGTCAACGGCGCTGTCTTCTCTAACTCTTATGAAGACATCCAGCTGACATATCGTGTTGGTCCGGCTCCGCTTCTGTTCAACGCAGGCGAAGCAACCATTAACGGTGCAGAGCTTGAAGTTTACTACATGCCGACCGACCAGACGACGGTCGACTTCTCGATTGGCCTTCTGCAAGCTGAAATGGACTCTGTTGCTCAGGTTCCAAACCTCGGTGCGCAAACGCCGACAGCGACCACTCAGGTTGGCGATCGTCTGCCACGTGCGCCTGAAAGCGAAATGCACCTCGGCGTGTCTCACGTCTTCGAGCTGCCTAACTCTTTCGAGCTCACACCGCGTATCGACGTGACCTATCGTGAATCAATCTTCTTCGATGCCGGTAACGACATCGGTGAAAGCTCCCTCACATTGGTCAACGGCTCTCTGACGCTGGCAAACATCAATCAGGACTGGCGCATCAGCCTGCGCGGCGAAAACCTGACGGATGAACTGTATCTGGTATCCGGTACGACTTCTGCGTCGACCGCAACCGGCTACTCGGAAGGCATCTATGCGCGTCCGCGTAATTTCTCCCTGACGTTCAGCAAAGACTTCTAAGGTCTGCGCTAAGCGTCAAAAAAGAAGAGCTTCCCGGCTATGTCGGGAAGCTCTTTTCTTTTGGGGTCTGATTTTGAATCAGGCTCAGATTTCGCCGCGGACGCGTTTCATGACGCCGGAAAAATCGAGACCGTCAAAACCGTCTGCTGATAGGTTTGCATAGGTTGCTTCCGCCAGCTTGCCGAAGTCGACATTTGCGCCCGCAGTCTCGGCTGCGCCCAGTGCGAGCTTCAGGTCTTTCAGCATCATCGCTACCGCGAAGCCTGGTTGGTAGTCGCGATTTGAAGGTGCTGCAGGAACAGGGCCAGGGGCCGGGCAGTAGCTTGTCATCGACCAGCACTGGCCTGATGCAGTGGACGCGATGTTGAAGAAAGTCTGTGCATCGAGGCCCAGCTTTTCGGCGAGGTTGAACGCTTCGCATGTCCCGACCATGGAAATGCCGAGCAGCATGTTGTTTGCGATCTTTGCGACCTGACCATTCCCGGCAGGGCCTGCGTGGAAAACGTTCTTGCCCATGATGTCGAGGAATGGCTTTGCAGCCTCGAAGGCGGCATCAGGACCGCCCACCATAAAGGTCAGCGCGCCTGTTTCGGCTGCCGCTGTGCCGCCGGAAACCGGCGCATCAACCATCAGGAAACCTGCGCCTTTGGCTTTGTCCGCCGCTTCGCGCGCTTCATCGACGGAGATGGTCGAGCAGTCGATGAATACAGCCGTCGACGGCGCATGCGCTGCAACGCCCTCAGCGCCGAAATAGACTTCAAGCACATGTTTACCGGCTGGCAGCATGGTGACGACGATCTCGGCGCCGGAAACTGCTTCGCTGAGGGACGCTGCACTCTGTGCGCCCTTAGCTTCCGCCTGTTTGACGGCGTCAGGGCTCAGGTCAAAAGCTGTGACCTCATGACTAGCGCCGACAAGATTGGCGCACATGCCCGAGCCCATGTTTCCGAGGCCGATAAATGCAATTTTAGTCATCAGTTCGTCTCCACAAATGTGAGCGGGCCGGTCTCAAGCGGTGCAAAGAACGCATCGATTTCACTCTCGCTGATCGCGCTGAGCGGGGAGGGCGACCAGTTCGGCGCATTGTCCCGATCAACCAGAACCGCGCGGACGCCTTCCTGAAAATTGTCGGTTTTGATGAGGCGGCTGGCGATGCGGTATTCCATCTCCATCACCTTTCTGAAAGAGGCGGTCCCGCCTTCGCGCACCTGACGAAGAGATAGCTTCATAGAGAGCGGGGATTTTGAGGCGAGTGTTTCAGCCTGCGCCTTGGCCCAGTCGCCGCCTGTTTGCAGCGCCTCGATGATGCCTTCGACGCTGTCACCTTTGAACAGGCTATCGAGTTCTTTGCTATGAGCCTCGAACGAACCGTTGGCGGTCGTTTCGAGGCCGTTCAGTGCGGATAGTCCGTCAGTACAGATAGCGCTGGATAGTTCGCCAAGCGAGGCGCTGTCGCAATAGTGGGTAGCGATGCCTGCCGCCAGAACGTCTTTACCTTTCAGGCGCGAGCCAGTCAGCGCCAGCCATGTGCCAAGCTCACCTTCAAGGCGCGGCAGGAAATAGCCGCCGCCAACATCCGGAATGAGGCCGATGCCTGTTTCTGGCATAGCAAACACGGTGCGCTCGGTCGCGACACGGTGCGTACCGTGAACTGAAACGCCAACGCCGCCGCCCATGGTGATGCCATCCATCAGCGCGATATACGGTTTCGGATACTCGCTGATCAGCGTGTTGAGCTGGTACTCGACTGCGAAGAATTGGGCGCCTTCCTTACCGTCGGTTTTGCCGCTTTCGGCGAGCAGAAGTACGTCACCGCCTGCGCAGAAGCCTCGTGTTCCTTCGGCATGGTCGATCAGGACCAGCTCCACAGCGGTATCATTGCGCCAGTCCTGTAGCGCGGAGATCATGATCTCGCACATCTCCTTGTTAAGAGCGTGGAGCGCACCCGCGCGGTTAAGTGTGATCCGTCCGACGCGGCCTTCGCGGCGGATGAGAACAGGGGCATCAGTCATATATCTAGTCTTTCAGAAGGTCGCGGGAGACGATGACGCGCATAATCTCGTTCGTGCCTTCAAGGATTTGGTGGACGCGCAGATCGCGAACGATGCGCTCGACTTCGTATTCACGCAGATAGCCATAGCCGCCATGGATTTGCAGGGCATCGTTCGCAACTTTGAAGCCGGTATCTGTGACGAAACGCTTGGCAGATGCGCAGGCTTTACTGGCATCAGGCGCACCTGCATCCAGTTTCTGCGCGGCTGTGTAGAGAAGCGCACGCGCGGCTGACAGCTCGATATCCATGTCTGCGAGCTTGAACTGCGTAGCCTGAAAATCGGCAATGGCCTTGCCGAACTGTTTGCGGTCTTTGGCATAGGCGAGGGCGCGTTCAAGTGCTTCCTGCGCGCCGCCGAGAGAGGCCGCAGCAATGTTGAGGCGGCCGCCATCGAGGCCCGCCATGGCGTATTTGAAGCCGTCGCCTTCATTGCCGACGCGGTTGGTTGCCGGAATGCGGCAATTGTCAAAACTCACGACGGCTGTCGGCTGGGCATGCCAGCCCATTTTCTCTTCCTTCTTGCCGAAGGAGAGGCCTTCAGTGCCCTTCTCTACGATGAAGGTTGAGATGCCTCGTGCGCCATCATCAGAGGTGCGGGCCATCACCACGTAAACATCAGAGAAGCCAGCGCCTGAGATAAACATTTTAGAGCCGTTCAACACATAATCGTCTCCATCACGCACGGCGCGCGTACGAAGGCTTGCTGCATCCGAGCCAGAGCCCGGCTCTGTCAGGCAGTAAGAGGCGATCAGCTCGCAGCTCGCAAACTTCGGAATGTAATGCTGGCGCAGCTCTTCAGACGCGAATTTGTCAATCATCGCGCCCGCCATATTGTGAATGGAGAGGAAGGTCGCGTGAGAGATATCGCCTTTGGACAGCTGTTCGAAAATAAGGACGGCATCGAAGCGCGACAGGCCCGAGCCGCCGAGGTCTTCACTCAGATAAATGCCGCCAAAGCCCAGCTCGCCCAGCGCTTCCAGAACGCTGCGATCCAGCGTGCGTTCCTCTTCCCAACGCGCCGAGTTGGGGCGCAGCATATCTGCTGTGAACTTGGCGGCGGTTTCTGAAATCAGGCTTTGTTCTTCGGTCAGTATCGTCATGGCGTGAATTACTTATCCTTGAAATCGGGTGCGCGCTTTTCAGAGAAGGCAGCCATGCCTTCCTTCTGGTCTTCCGTGCCGAACAGGCCCTGGAAGAGGCGGCGTTCGAACTTAACGCCCTCGGTTGTTGGAAGCTCCAGCGCGCGTGAGACCATTTCCTTCGCCGCCAAAATAGATGGCAGGGAGAAACCGGCAATTTCAGTGGCTGCGGTGAGGGCTGTCTGCATCAGCTCATCATGCGGGACGACGCGAGAGACAAGACCAATCCTGTCGGCTTCCTCGCCATCAATCATCCGACCGGTGAGTACGAGGTCCATAGCCTTGGCTTTGCCTACCGCTTTGGTGAGGCGGATCGAGCCGCCCATACCGGGCGTTACGCCGAGCTTGATTTCCGGCTGGCCGAATTTGGCTTTGTCAGACGCGATAATCAGGTCGCACATCATGGCGAGCTCACACCCGCCACCGAGGGCAAAGCCGTTCACCGCCGCAATGACGGGTTTGCGGCAAGCTGCGAACCTGTCCCAACCCGCAAAATAGTCTTCGACATACATGTCGGAGAAGCTTTGCGGCTGCATTTCCTTGATGTCGGCACCGGCGGCAAACGCGCGGCCTGCCCCGGTCAGTACAGACACAGCGATGTCCTTATTCCGATCAATCGCGGCAAAGCAATCTGCGATTTCAGCCATGACCTCAGCGTTGAGCGCATTCAGGCTGTCCGGTCGGTTCAGTGTAACCACTGCCACGCGGCCCTGCTGTTCAAATGTGATCGTGTTGTAGGTCATTGCGGTCACCTATCGCATCGTCGGAATAATGAAGGACTGGTCGCCAATATCGCCTTCCGGCCAGCGCTGTGTCACGGTTTTGACCTTAGTGCAGAAGCGAACACCATCCATGCCATATTGGTTGTGGTCACCAAAGGCAGACCGCTTCCAGCCGGAGAAGCTGTGATAGGCGACTGGCACGGGAATTGGCACATTGATACCGATCATGCCGACATTTACTTTAGACGCAAACTCGCGTGCAGCCTGACCGTTTCGTGTGAAGAGCGCAACGCCATTGCCATACTGGTGCTTGTTTGGAAGCTCGGCGGCTTCTTCCAGCGTTTCAGCGCGCACGACTTGCAGAACAGGGCCGAAAATCTCTTCTTCGTAAGTCTTCATGCCCGGCTTCACGTTGTCGAACAGGCTCGGTCCGATGAAATAACCGTTCTCATGGCCCTGTAGCATGTGTCCGCGTCCATCCAGCAGCAGGTCTGCGCCTTCATCCACGCCCATCTGGATGTAGTTTTCGACCTTTTCCTTGTGGGCAGCGGAAACGACCGGCCCGTAATGGGCGTCTTTGTCCGTCGATACACCAACCTTCAGGGCGCGTGCTTCGGCAATCATGCGTTCAACGAATTCGTCGGCTGTTTTCTTGCCAACGGGAACGGCCACCGGCAGCGCCATGCAGCGTTCGCCTGCAGAGCCGTAGGCTGCGCCGACAATATCTTTGACGACCTGATCCATATCTGCGTCCGGCAGGATGATGCCGTGGTTTTTCGCCCCGCCCATCGCCTGAACGCGCTTTCCGTTGGCCGTGCCGCGGGAATAGACATATTGGGCAATGTCAGACGAGCCGACAAAGCTGACGGCTTTGATGTCAGCATGGTCTAGGATTGCATCAACGACTTCCTTATCGCCGTTCACGACGTTCAGAACGCCCTCTGGTGCACCCGCTTCAAGGAACAGCTCTGCGAGGCGCATCGGCACGGACGGGTCTTTTTCAGACGGCTTCAGGATGAAGGTGTTGCCGCAGGCGATCGATACGCCGAACATCCACATAGGGATCATGGCCGGGAAGTTGAACGGGGTGATGCCCGCCGTCACACCCAGAGGCTGGCGCATAGAGTAGACGTCGATGCCAGGGCCAGCGCCTTCAGTATATTCGCCTTTCAGTAGGTGAGGGATGCCGCACGCAAACTCGATTACCTCAAGGCCGCGCTGAACATCGCCGACTGAGTCCGCGATCACCTTGCCGTGCTCTGCGGAGAGCATGTGCGCCAGCTCGTCCATATTGGCTTCGAGCAGGCGTTTGAACTCGAACATGACGCGGGCGCGTTTTTGCGGATTTGTGGCAGCCCATGCCGGTTGTGCGTTCACCGCTGCCTGCACCGCGCTATCGAGTTCCGAAGGCGTTGCGAGTGACACACGTGCCTGAACCTCACCGGTATTCGGATCATACACATCGGCAAAGCGCCCTGATGTGCCGCTGACCGACTGTCCGTTCACGAAATGATTGAGTTCACGCATGGCTGTTTCCCTATGACCTGATCTTTGCGCGCCAGTCTAAAGCCTGTAAATAATCAAATAAACATGCGCTTTCGCAATTTGAATTGGCATTTTTGCAAATGAATATCCACTGGGACGACATCCGCTTTCTGCTCCACGTAAGCCGTTTCTCAAAGCTGGCAAAAGCAGCCCAGCATATGGGGCAGGATACCTCAACGGTGAGCCGACGTCTGAAGCGGCTGGAAAGCGAGCTGGGTATGCTCCTGTTCGAACGGACACGTCAGGGGCATGTGCTCACG
Source organism: Ponticaulis sp. (assembly GCF_029210165.1). NCBI lineage: Bacteria > Pseudomonadati > Pseudomonadota > Alphaproteobacteria > Hyphomonadales > Hyphomonadaceae > Ponticaulis > Ponticaulis sp. Next base: position 137,672 of record NZ_JARGNT010000001.1, on the reverse strand, counting down.
CGGGACGGGCAGAAAGTCGTCGAGCGGGCTGAAATCATCGAGCAAAACATTCAGGATATCGTCGCCCTGTCAGAACGGGCGGATAATCGCGTATCCGGTCGGGTGCGTATCGGCGTGACCGAAGGGTTAGGCGCTGCGGTGCTCGCGCCAGCCATCGCAGACTTTTCGCGCGAATATCCGGCGGTTGAACTCGATCTGATCGCTATGTCCGGCTTTGCAAATGTCTCCCGCAGAGAGGCCGACCTTGCCATTCTGCTCGCGCGCCCGACGGCGGGGCGTCTGCGCGTGCGAAAGCTCTCTGATTATACGCTCAAGCTTTATGCCTCAGCCGACTATCTGGCGGGCGTGAACCCACCTGAGACAGAAGCGGATCTGAACGATCACCCGCTGATCGGCTATGTGGACGAGCTCATCTATTCGCCGCAGCTGCGCTATTATTCGGAAGTCTCCGCAGACCTGAAACCGACCCTCTGTAGCCCGAGTATTGTGGCTCAGCTGGAGATGGTGCGATCCGGCGCCGGCATCGCGATCCTGCCATGTTTCATGGCCGATCAGCACGACGATCTGGTCTGCGTCCTGCCGGATAGCGTCTCCGTGACGCGCTCATTCTGGTTGGTGACGCATGAGGATGTCGCCTCGCTTGCACGCATTAAGGCCGCTGCGGCATTTATTGAACGCACCGTGAAGCGACTGGATTAGCGAGATGAGAGGGCGGCTGGGTTCTTTGTTTAATAATTTTGAATTATCAAAAGTGATACTATAAAACAATTTTACCAATAGATGGGCTTCTGAGAACCTTGCCTCAATAAAATAATCAGGGAGGTTTATATGAAAAACCGAGTAACGGGCTGCGTCTCCGTGCTGGCGCTTGCGCTTGCTGTGACGTTGCCAGTCTCCGCACAAGACACTGCTGACAATTCAGAAACAGAAGCATCCAACCGCCGCCTGACGACGGTAACTGTGACTGCGCAGCGCACTGAAGAAACGCTTCAGAATGCGGCCATTCCAGTCAATGCTGCGACGGGTGACGAGCTGCTTCAAGCGGGTGCGACAGATGTCACGCTTCTGAATAAAGTTGCGCCATCCCTGTCCGTCACAAACGGTGGTGGCGCCAACACCGCCTTCTTCGTTCGCGGCGTTGGTAACTTCACGAATAACGGCTACACGGCCCCGGCGATCGCGTTCAATATTGACGGCGTTTATATCGGACGCCCGTCTTCTACGCTGTCTTCTTTCCTCGATCTGAACCGTGTTGAGGTTCTTAAAGGCCCTCAAGGCACGCTATACGGTCGCAACTCGACCGGTGGTGCGATTAACATCATCCCGAATACACCGGAACTTGGTGAGACGTCTGGTAGCCTGTCCGTCGCGGCAGGTAATTATTCCAGCTATGAGCTGACGGGCGTTGCAAACATCGCTGTGGGCGAGAATTCAGCTGTGCGTCTGGCAGGCTCTGTGTCTGGTCGCGATGGCTATTACGACGATGGTACCGGCGATGCCGAAGATCTGGCGCTGCGTGCTCAGTTCTTTACGGTCATCAATGACGACCTCGATGTTCGCATTGCAGCCGACTATTCCACGCAGGGCGGTGTAGGTTCTGGCGTGAACGTCGAAGGCGTTTACACATTCGCGCCATTCCAGGGTAACCTTCCGGTGCCGAACTGGCCGTTCATCCCGTCTGGTCTGGATGCTTTCACGGGGCTTCATGATCCAGCTGCGCAGCAGTTTGTGACTCAGAATGCGACCGCTGCTCCACTGTTCTCACCGCTTGATAACTTTGCTTATCCGTCCCGTGACGACACGTACTGGGGCGTGAGCGCCGAGATTAATTATGATCTTGGCTGGGCCGACCTGGTGATCATTCCGGCTTATCGCCACTCCGAGCTGGACAACCAGTTCAATGGACCTCCGTTCCGCGCGGCGATCAACCAGGATGAAGCTGAGCAGACCAGTATTGAAGCGCGTCTTTCAGGTTCGGTCAGTGCGATCGACTATATTCTCGGCGCATATTATTTTGATGAGTCCGTCGAGGGCGTGAACTCTTTCAACCAGTTCTCTACGGTCACGTATAACGACTTCCAGAGCGATGTTGAATCTACGGCATTCTTTGCGCGTGCGACGTATAACGTCACGGACGAATTCCGCTTGGTCGGCGGTATCCGCTATACTGACGAGCAGCGTGCGTATGACACGCGAGCAATCTCGGCAGCTGCGGTTTGCCTGATCGAGCCGCCTCCGGGTGTTGTGCCAAGCTGTGCGCATGTCCCGACTCTTCCGACCGGTCTGACCGCTGCTGATTCCCTGTCGCAGCTTGATCCTGCGCTGTTTACTGGCCCACCTCTGCCCGTGCTTCTCGATCAGATCGAGAACAATCCATCAGGTGTTCCGGCATTCACACCATATGGTCCGTTTGGTATGTTTGGGCCGCAGGCTATCCTCGCCTTCACTCCAACAGTCATAGACCGCTCTGCGAGTGACGAGGAAGTGACCTATCGCGTCGCAGCTGAGTACGACGTCACGCCGGATAACCTGCTTTATGCAAGCTATGAGACAGGCTTCCGTGCAGGTGGCTTCAACCAGAGCTTCGGATTTGAAGAGTATGATCCGGAATACATTGATGCCTTCACGATCGGTTCCAAAAACCGCTTCTTTGACGAGACGCTGGAGCTGAATGCTGAGCTCTTCTTCTGGGAGTATGAAGACCAGCAACTTGCTGCTCTCGGCCTCGACGCACGCGGTGATAACTCATTCTACACGCGTAATGTCGGTTCGTCGTCAATCCAGGGTCTGGAGCTGGACTTCCAGTACGCAGCGGCTGCGAACACGCTGATCCGTGGCATGGTGCAGGTTCTCGATGCGTCGTACGACGAGTTCTCGTATACGCAGGTTGACCTCTCTGACGACACTGACCCACCTAACTTCCTTACGCCGGTGACGGGCTGTGATTTCACCCAGCTTGGCGTTGACGGAGACCCGGCAACTCCGCGTGAATTTGCGGTCGACTGTTCGGGGCAGAGCGCGCTGAATGCGCCAGACCTTACGCTTACAGCTGGCATCCAGCAGATCTGGGAGCTTGAGAACTTCGAACTGATCGGCAATCTCGACGCTCGCTATCGTAGTGAACGCCAGATCGGCTTCAGCTATGTTCCTGGTAGCCAGGCAGATGCGGTGACAACAGCAGACCTGTCGCTGACCCTGTTGCCGAATGTGGGCAACTGGCAAGCAACGGCCTATGTCCGCAACGTGACGGATGAGGCTGTTCCAACGATTTATCAGGTTGGCGCGGGCAATGTCGCCGGGGCGAACTATGAGCCACCGCGTACCTTCGGTGTCCGCTTCGGTCTCGACTTCTAACATTCTCCTGAGGCAGGAAGGGCTGTTTATGCGGTAGCCCTTCCTACTGAGTGTGAACTCCAAAAGCCTCTGGCCCTGTGCCAGAGGCTCTTTTTTATCTGAGAGCAGGGTTTAGCCGTTGAGTGTCCGCCAAAAGAAAAGGGCTCATGCTGGTAAAGCATGAGCCCTTCTTCTGTGGTCCGGGGAGAACCAACAGAGTGGTCTTTCAGATCAGACGTGAAGCTCGGTCAGCGCCAGAGACATCTTCTCCTGATCGGCCAGATAGTCCTTCTGGATGAGCTTGCCGAGCACCGAGGTATTATCAAAAACGAAGTCACGGATCATCGCGACAGGCGCCGGTGCGTGGTGGAAGCGCTGGCCCAGCTCGCGGGCAAACTCTACCTGATGGTTTACATAGTCGACGCGCTCTGCCTCGAAGCGATTGAATGCAGCGGTCACGGCGCCTGCATCTTCCAGAGAAGCGTTTTTGAATTCGCGGGCAAGGAAATAGCCATCCTCAATGCCCATGCCCATGCCATAAGCCGCATAAGGTGACACCGGATGAACTGCGTCACCCACACAGACCACACGACCTTTCGACCATGATTTCAGTAATGGACGGTTGTAGATGTTCCACGGGAATATCTGGCTTTCGAAATTTGTGTGATCCGGGAAGCGTGGCAGCGGATCGGCAAAGTCTTTCAAAAGATTGCGCAGATAGGCTTCCGGATTTTCCGGAACAGGCTGGTCTTCAGTAACAGGCTCAACAATCCACCATTCAAAGCCTGGCTTGCCATCGTGTAGCATCGGGAACCAGCTTGCCTGAATTTTGCGGCCATGGCTGATCGCGCCATAGGTGCGGTCGAGGCCTTCAATGTGATCGCACCAGGCAAGCCAGACACGCAGGCCAACATGGAACAGGCCGGGATCGCCAAACGCCTGTTCTGATACTTTTGAACGTACGCCATCAGCGCCGACCAGAATATCTGCAGTAACTGCGGCGCCATTTTCGAAATGGGCGATCACCTCGTCGCCGGTCTCTTCGTAGTGGGAGAAACCGTGGTCAGGGACGATGACATTGTCAGGCAGGATATTCATCATCTTGCCGAACGCAGACTTGCGCAGAACGCCATAGTGCCAGCCCGGAATACCAAATGACTTTTCAATATTCGGGTTAAACGGCAGTTCGGCGCGGACTTTGCCCTTGTTGTTGCGGAACTGGACGCCGGTTTTGGATCCGAAGCTCGGTCCGACATCAATGCCGTACTCACGCAGGACCGCAAGCACAGGCACGCTCAGAAGAACCGCGCCGCCGAGAGGTTGTGGCTCGGGGTTTTTCTCGAACAAACGGACATCAAAACCCTGTTTGAGAAACGCGATAGCGGCGGACACGCCCGTAGGGCCTGCACCGATAATCGCGACGCGCTTACCTTTGCGCCATGCGCCTGACTCTGCCGTCATGAAATATCTCCCTTAATTCTCGTTTCGCCCTGCTTTGCGAGCAAGGCGGAAACTGAACCTGTATTTTTTTGTCGATCTCTAGATCGGTTCAGCCACAATCTGATACATTTCCGCTGTGGCTTTGGAATTATCTATGGCGGGCCCTTTGCCGAGCTGCCCCATGCAGATTGCAAGGCTGTTCTTTACGACATAATTGCAGCGGTCGAAGCGGCGGTTTCGATAGTTTCGGAATGCCTCTTCGACGTTATCAGACTTGCTGAGTTCGTCAGCGATGACGAGTGCATCCTCGATTGCCAGACCCGCGCCCTGACCCAGATGCGGCGTTGTTGCGTGAACCGCATCACCTAACAGCGCAATCCGTCCTTTCGCCCAGTCGCCCTCCAGCATCATGCCTTCCAGCGGGCGATACACAACGCCGCTGTTATCCGTGATCTTGGAGGCCAGATTACGAATGGATTCAGACGGGTGGTTTTCAATCCGGCTTCGCATTTCTGCGGCGAGCGTGGATGGCGCAAAATGCGGGTTATCCGGTTCGGGCGTTGTCACATACATATACATGATGTCCGGCCCCATCGGCACGAGACCAACGCCCGGAGCGCCATTATAAACCCAGAGGCCCTGAACATCCTCAACGCGATCAAAATTGTAACGCCAGACTGATTGTCCGGTGAATTGAGGACCCGGAATGTCTGGGAAAATCCGCTTACGTGTATCCGAGTAAACGCCGTCGGCTCCGATCACAAAGTCATAGCTGCTGTTAGTGCCATCGCTGAAGGTTACATTCACCAGCGTACCGGTGTCTTCAATATCGGAGACCGTCAGGCCAAGCCTGACGTTAGCGCCTGCGCGCGTTGTCGCGTCGCCAAGAACTTTCTGAAGGGCAGGGCGACCGATGCCAACGCCGGCCGGATACCCCTCGACGAGTGTTGGCTGGGGCACGTGCGCGACTTCCATGCCGTTCGGCGCGAAAATCTTCACGTGGTCAAAGCCGTAGCCGGACGAAATGTAGTCGTCGAGAATGCCGAGCTCAGCAACGGCTCTCACGACATTGGTTTGCTGGATGATGCCAACACCATAGACCGACCATTCAGGGTCACGTTCGATAACGTCCAATTTGAACCCCTTCTTGCGAAGGGCGATAGCCGCTGACAATCCGCCAATACCACCACCAATAATGAGTGCGTGGCGCTGATCTGACCGTGTTTCCTCCATGGTATCACCTTTTGATATGAGCAGTGTTTTTTCTTGTTTGTTTGCTCTCTGATGTTTGTGCGTCAGTTTCTGACGATGACCTGATCCAGCGGGCCGAATAACGGCTCTCCGTTCAGCGTTTGGGCTTCCATACGGATGCGGTCGCCGAATGACATGAAAGGCGTCCGGACTTCACCGAATTCGATCATGTCAATCGCGCGGCGCTCTGAAATGCATGACGACCCGACGCTGGAATAATCCTCGTTGGATACGGTGCCCGAGCCGATGATTGTACCTGCCACGAGGCTTCTTGAGTGCGCGGCATGCGCAATCAGGTCATCAAAGCCATAGGCCATTTCCGAGCCGTTTGCGTGTCCGAACGGTTTGTCATTCCACTCAATTTTGAGAGGCAGGTGCACGCGCGCATTCTGCCATGCCTCGCCAAGCTCATCCGGTGTGACGGCGATCGGCGCCATGCTGCAGGCCGGTTTCGCCTGAACCCAACCAAAGCCGGTTTTCATTTCGGCCGGAGCGATAGCGCGAAGGCTCCAGTCATTGAGTTGAACGATCAGACGGATGTGCGCGCGGGCGTCTTCGGCTGACGTGCCCATTGGTACGGCGTCAGTGATGACGCCAAACTCGCCTTCGAAATCGATACCATCTTCTTCACTTGGCAGGTTTACGTCGGCGTAAGGGCCAATGAACCGGTCCGACAGCCCCTGATACATAAGCGGCTTGTCAGTCTCGATTGGCGGGAGGTTGAAGGCTTGCTGCATCAGCTCGCCATGCTTCTCAAACGCGGAACCATCGAGCCATTGCCATGCACGCGGCATTGGCGCGAGGCAATCTTTGAGGTCCAGAGTTCTGGTGCCGCGGGCAGTTCCGTCGTTTACCGCAGAAGACAGCTCCAGCAATTGCCCCTCAACCTCGCTCCAGCGTTCGATGGCGGACTGAAGCGTTGGCGCGATGTGGGCAGCGTTGGCAGCCCGCGTCAGGTCTCTGGAAACAACAAACAGCTCGCCGTCAGGGCTGAGGCCTTTGAGGGTTGCTAGCTTCATGGCAGCTGCGCTTTCAGCTCTGGCGTATATGTTCCATCAATCAGGATAAATGCGATGCGGCACACTTTGTCCGAGCGGTTTGCCCAGCCATGATTTGTGCCGCGCTGAACGACGATATCGCCCGGACCAATGGTCGTTTCGCCTTCATCCATGATCAGCACCAGCTCACCTTCGAGAACGATGCCGAAATCGACAGTTTCGGTACGGTGCATGAAGGCATGGCGCGTGCTTTTGCCTTCCTCAGCAACGGCATCTTCGGCGCCAATTTCAGCAAAATGGGCTTTGCGCTCCTCCGGTGACATCTCGTCAAGGCGCTGCTCGTCGTCGGGCCGAATTTCCAGCACACGGATGCGCACACCGCGCTCAGGAGGGGACAGAATGATACCCTCTTCATGCGGTTCGCCGCTATCATGGTCGATCTCGACAGGCGTACCGCGCGTGTTCCAGATCTCGTGGAACATCGGGCCGTGCTCACCGCCCAGCAGTAGTTGGCGCGGCGCAAAACCGTCTTCCTGAATGATGGCCTTGCCGTCAGCATCATGGCCGGTCACGACACGGCGAACTGGTTTCCATTCCATTTCTTATTTCCTCCCGGATATCAGGCTGTGTGTCCGCCGAGCGTCTCGGCAAACCAGTCTGCGATATAGTGGCGGCCAAAATTCATATTGTCCGCTCCGACATGCTCCACGCCGCCCTCACGCTCGGTGAAGATTTTCAGCTCGCGCTTCGGTGAATTGACTAGCTGATCGTAAGCCTGATGGGCGTAGTCGATGCTGATCTGACGGTCTTTTGCGCCGTGCGTCACGAGGAAAGGCATGGTGACTTTTTCCATCACGCCATTCAGGTTCGTGCCTTCGATCTTCTCGAAGAAATCGTCCATGTCAGCAGCACCAAACACCCACATGACGTGTTTCCAGTAGTGCGGAACTGGGTTTTCGCCTTCGCTCTTCAGGCGTCCTTGCTGGACTTCCGCCCAGTTATGGTTGGCGCCCCAAACGGCAGCTGAGGCAAAGCGTGGTTCAAACGCTGCGGCACGGCCAACAAAGTGACCGCCCAGCGAAATGCCTGAAATACCGATCCGCTCCGCATCTACGTCATCGCGCGCGGCAAGCCACTCATAGATTGGCGTTGCCCATTGCTCACTGAACGGTGTGCCATAAAGCTCCTGAAGACGGATAGCTTCGCCCGTGCCCGGCTGGTCAATGCACAGCGTTGAGATGCCGCGACGTGCAAGCTCGTGCGGTAGATAGGTCCAGAACAGAAGTTCCTTACAGCTGTCGAGGCCATTGGTGAAAATCACACATGGCGCTTCGCCTTCCACGCCCTCCGCGCGGGTGTAATAGGCTGGAATGACTTTGCCCTGATACGGAATTTCAACGCGCTGGCAGTCTTCACCGCTGAATTCGACGTATTTATTGAAGGCGTTGAGTCCCTTGGCGAAGGTTTCTTCGCGGCCCGGATGACCGTGCCCCTGCATGCGCTCCGCGGTTATGTAATATAGGGCAGCGCGACGCAGCTTGTCGCCAGCAGAGAATTTGCGGCCTTTATCCAGATCTTCCTGCGCAAGGCCGTCGAGTTTCTCGGCCATCTTTGCCCATTCCGCCATGAATTGCGGCGTGCCAGCATCTGCGCCGTTTGCGGCTGCATCCTTGATTGGCTGGCACATATCGATGATCTCGCCCATCTCCGCACCGGATTGGATGGCGATAGAAACCGACAGGTTCCAGATATAGTTCGGGAAATACTCAAATAGCGCCACGTTTTAAATCTCCGGAGCTTTGAAAAGGCCTGCGTCTGGTTTCGGGTGCGGCATGGTCTGCGGTCCGCCGATACCGGTGCCCCATTGATCCATGGTTTCCAGACTTGGCTGGTGAACTTTGGCGACCCACGTCGCGTCATCGACTTTCTCAAGATCAGACGTGTATTCGACAGCCCAACCGCCCGGGGTCAGATAGTATGAGAAGATGTTGTTGCCTGCCGTGTGCCGACCAACGCCCCAGACGACATCATTGTCCATGTCGCGCAAACGCTTCAGGCCTTTCATGACCGCATCAACGCCTGGAACGTCGTAAGCGATGTGGTTGAATGTTGGCGGGCCGGGGACGACGGCCATACGGTGGTGCCATTCATTGCATCGCAGGAAGCACATAAAGTCGCCGAGCCAGTCGGAGACTTTGAAGCCAAGTGCGGCTTCGTAGAATTTTACCCAGGCTTTATGGTCTGGCGCGTGGAAGACCACGTGCGAGATTTTCTCCGGGCGTGGTTCACCTTCGCTCAGGGTTTCAGGTGTTCGACGCTCGAATTCTGTAGCGACTTCAATTGTGAAGCCACTGACATCGAAGAAGCGGAAGCCATATCCGCCACCTTTGCTAGTCAGCGGGCCCGGTTCTGTAACCGGCTTGCCGCCGGCGGCTTTAACCTGCTGGAATAGTGCGTCGACTTCAGCACGATCCGGCGCTGACCAGGAGACCACATCAATGCGCGGTTCATCCGTCTGGCGCAGGCGAACGCAGTATTGGGTATCGTTGCCAGGGGCGGCCAGATAGATCAGGCCATCATCGCTCGGAATTTCAACCAGCTTCCATGCATCCAGATAGAAGCGCTTCTCCGCTTCAAGGTCCTTCACGCCATAGCCGACAAATCGAATATCATTCACGCGAGCCATGCTCTCACTCCTTTCGCGCCAGATTGAGGGCATCGGACAGTGCGCACGCCGCTAAGGGACGTGGAAAAGTTCAATGCATGAACCCGAAAGGCATGCCGCCCGCGCGGGCCGTTTTAATGAAACGGCGCATGCGGCATGTGGATCTGGGTTCTCCTCCCGAATAATTATTGGAGCCACGATAGCTGTGCATTATTCATATGCCCAAATAATTGTTTTTATGAGTTATGATAACTTTGGAAGATGATAGGTTTGCGATGGCGGGAGCCGATCGTACGGGTACTGGACTCGCAGTAATCAATTGACGGATAGGTAATTCCTTTTACCATCAGTCGAAATGATAAGTTTTATGGATGGTGTGACCCATGCGGTTCAAAGGCCTCGATCTCAATCTGCTGCAGGCGCTCGATCTTCTTCTGGAAGAAAAGCATGTTTCACGTGCTGCCGACCGTATGCACGTCACACAGCCGGCTATGAGCGGTGCGCTCACCAGGCTTCGACAATATTTCGGTGACCCGCTATTGCTGCAGCATGGCAAGCGGATGATCCCGACACCGCATGCATTGAGCTTGCGTCCGAAGCTAAAGCGTGTCCTCGGCGAAATCGACACCCTGATTGCGCAGCTTTCCCAGTTTGAGCCGGAAACATCGGATCGCAAATTCCTGGTTGGCACATCCGATTATGTTGTCGCGGTCATCTTTGCCCGTCTCATGCCAACACTTGCACAGATCGCGCCTCATATATCGTTCGAGTTTATGTCGCCATCTGAGACCATGATGACGCGCTTCGAACAGGGCGAGCTGGATATCGTGATCATTCCGGAATATTTCGCGCCTCGTAACCACCCTTATGAGCACCTCTATGAAGAGAACCATGTTGTGGTTGGCTGGTCGCAAAATCAGGTCCTGGCAGGCGGGCGAATATCGCTCGAAGACTTTTATAAGGCTGGGCATGTCGTGGTCGAACTGGGACGCGTGAGGCCGACTTCCTTCTCCGAAACCCAGCTCCAAAGGGGTGGAGAGCAGCGTAATATCGAGATGAAAGTGCCGTCTTTCCTTGCGGCGCCCGAAGTTGTTGTCGGGACGCAACGTCTGACCGTGATGCACGAACGACTTGCGCGCCTGTACGAGCAGCGCATCGACATCAAATCGGTGCCAATGCCGTTTGAAATGCCGCCAATGACCCAATTTCTGATGCATCATGAAACCCGCTCGGAAGATCCAAGTATCCAATGGCTGTGTGACCGTGTGCGTGAAGCGGTGCCTTCACTCTAATTGGAGTGATTATGTCCATCATTCTGACTGATTAAAAATAATCGTAACTACAAATTTTACTAATATAGTGGGATTTGTGACGCTTCCCTAAAAACGCTGAGATCATCAGCTGATAAAGGGAGGCGGCCATGACAGACACTGGCGCAAAAACGTTACACGGCGCGGTTCTGATGCTCGCGGCTATTCTGCCGACCATGGCGATTGTGTCGCTGGTACCGGTGCTGCCGCTCCTCTTGCAGGAGTTCTCTGGCGTTGAGGGATCGGAGTTTCTCGTTCCGATTGCCATGACGATTCCTGCTTTATGCGTGGCGCTGTTTTCACCGGTCGCTGGCTGGTTGTCTGACAAGCTCGGCCGGAAGCCGGTTTTGCTCGTTTCTTTCCTGATTTATGGCGCTTTGGGCGTGTTGCCCTTTGTATTATCAGACCTGTTCCACATCATTTTCGCGCGCATAGGTCTTGGCATTGCAGAGGCGGCGATCATGACTGTCGCGACTGCAATGATTGGTGATTATTTCCACGGCGAACGGCGTGAACGCTGGGTCGCGACGCAAGTTGCCGTATCGAGCCTGAGCGCGATTGCGCTGATAGCTATCGGCGGCGCTCTGGGAGAGATACTTGGATCGCGCGGACCGTTTCTTCTGTACTTGCTGGCGTTCCCGATCGCGCTGGTCGCAGCTCTGGTTCTGTTCGAGCCTGATCACGTCCACCATGATGCGGCTGAGGCGGGAGGGTTCAAGCTCACAGCCATTCTGCCATTGCTGCTGACGACGCTTGGTATTGCCATTCTTTTCTACACGACAATCGTCAATCTCGGCCCGTTTCTCGCGCTAACGAGTGAGGTGACGCCCGCGGTGATCGGTATCGCAGGGGCTGCTGTGAATGTTGGTGTTGCCATAGGAAGCGTCGTGTTCGGTCGCGTGAAAGTGGCTTCGGGGCAGCTGCTGCTCGGGCTTGGTCTGTGTTGTATGGGGCTCGGCTATCTAGGCGCAGGTGTATCGAGCGGTGTCGTGCCCGTCACGCTGTTTGCAGTTCTCATTTGCCTGGGCGCAGGGCTGCTGCTGCCAACTCTGCTGACGTGGATTTTGAAACTGTTGCCGCCTGCCGCGCGTGGGCGAGGCACCGGGATGTGGACGGGCATGTTCTTTCTGGGTCAGTTCATCGCGCCCATTCTGGCCTCCGCGATTGCTACAAACGCCGGTGGTCTCGGGAGTGTTCTCTACATCTATGCGGGGATTGCGCTCGTCTTGATGCTTGCTGCGGCCATCGCTGCCAGAAACGCACCTCCGCTCAAAGCCAGTGCGAACTAACACCTCTCTTCGAGATTGCGACCAAAGGAGCCTGTCATGAATGGTTTTCGAAATTTTGCTGCAGTTGGCGGGCTGGCGTTCGCGCTGTGTACCGGGTCGGCCTGTTCAGAGGGGTCTGACGTTCGCGCTGAGGCTCGCTATGACCTTGTGACTCTGGGCACAAGCGGCGGGCCTGTGCCGTCGCCTGTACGGTCCCAGCCTGCAAGCGCGCTGGTCAGAGGGCAGTCGGTTTTCCTTCTGGATATAGGAGACGGCACGTCGGGCCAGCTGGCAAAGATTGGTCTTCGCACAGAGCATGTCGAAGCGATTTTTATCAGCCACCTCCACTATGACCATACAGGTGGTCTTGCTGCCCTGATGGGACTGCGTTTCCAGACCGACGCGCAAAACGAGATGGTGGTCTACGGGCCGCCGGGGACGCAGGCTCTGGTGGATGGTATTCTTGCATCAATGGCGCCTGGCGTAGAGAGCGGATACGCCGTTCCGGGCGCCCGCCAGCCGACGCACCCAAGCCAGCAGGTCCGTGTTGTGGAACTGGCGCATGCGGGGAGTTTAGAGGTTGCAGATTTCGCGGTCACGACAGCTGAAAACACCCATTACAGCTTCATGCCGGGCACACCGCAGGCGGACATGTTCAAGTCCTACGCTTTTCGTTTCGATCTGCCGCAACGGTCTATCGTTTATACCGGTGATACCGGGCCAAGTGAGGCGGTAGAAGTGCTGGCTGAAGGCGCCGATATCCTGCTGGCTGAGATGATGGATATCGACTGGACCGTCGAAACCATGGCCGAGGTGAACCGGCACCGTGCCCAGCCTTTGCCTGCGCCCGTGATGGAGGGCATGGAGCAACATTTGCGCGCCCACCATATCACCGCAGAGCAGGTCGGCGAGATGGCCGCAAATGCAGGTGTCGACCGCGTGATCGTTACGCATTTCGTCGGACGTGGCGATGAAGACGGGCTTACGGGTTATGTGTCCAGCATTGCTGAACGCTTTTCTGGTGATGCCGTCATCGCAAGCGATATGGACACGTTCTGAGGCACGCTTTCAGAAGGGGTAATGGGATGTCTGTTCTGGTGACGGGTGCGGGAGGCTTTATGGGGGCTAGCCTCGTGTCATATCTGGTCGGGCAGGGGCACAAGGTTGTGGCCCTGGACCGTTCACTGGACATGTGTCCGAAGGGCGATCAGGTCATCCCCGTTGAAGGTGATCTTACGCAGGACGCGACGATCAGCGAGGCGTTCGCTCACAATGTGTCCGCGATCGTCCATCTGGCGGCTCTGCCCGGAGGCGCGGCTGAAACAGATCCTGAGCTATCCTTCTCAGTGAATGTGGAAGGTGCCTGGAAGCTTTTACGACGCGCCGCGAGGATCAAGCCGGGCATTCGCTTCGTTTACGCCTCAACGATTGCAGTCTTTGGCGAACCGCTTCCCACAGATGGGCTGACTGATAGCACGCCGGTAAACCCGCGCATGATCTATGGCATGCACAAAGCTATGGTGGAGATCGCCGTATCGTCCATGTCGCGGCGAGGCGAGCTGGATGCTGTCAGTCTGCGGCTGCCGGGTATTGTGGCACGGCCTACGGGGGCATCAGGGCTTAAATCGGCATTCATGAGCGATATCTTTCATGCGCTTCAACGTCATGAAACTATCGAACTACCTGTCTCGCAGGATGCGCAAATGTGGATGATGACAGTCGCAAACGCGGTTGATTGTCTGGTCAGTGCGGTCAGTCTGGATGGCGTGGTTCTGCCCGAAGACCGAATTGTGACCCTACCGGCTTTGCGTGTCCGGATGGGTAACCTGGTCGCTGAAATTGCGAGGCAAACGGGCGCGGACACTTCTCTCGTGACATATGCGCCGGATGCCATGCTTGAAGCGGCATTCGGCAATTACCCTATGCTTTTGACCCCCGCAGCTGACGCGGCGGGTTTCCGTCATGACGGTGATCTGGTGCGCCTAGTGAACCGTGCACTCGCGCCCTGTTAGTCCACCATTATCGCCAACCGAGTATTCAGGAATGCGACAGCGATAGCCAGAACCACTCATCTTAAGTTTCTCCAACCGAATTCCGGCCCCGATGGAGATCCCGATGAGTGCTGCCAGTCCAGCGTCCGCCGACAATGCTGAGAAGGTTCAGGGCCAATTGCGCCCTGTGACGACGTTTGTCTTCGCGCTCGCCACAGGTACCTATGCTGGCAATCTCTATCTCGCCCAGCCTCTCATCGAAATGATCGGGCAGGACCTTGAGATGAGCACAGCGATACTCGGCGTGATCGTGATGCTGACGCAGGTTGGTTACGCGCTGGGAATGTTTTTTGCCGGACCGCTGGCCGACATCACAGAGAACAAGCGGCTCATTCTCATATCGGTGACCTGTGTTGTGATTGGCATGTTGGGAATTTCCTTCTCAACGACGCCATGGATGTTTCTCGCCGCATCCTTCTTTGTCGGTATTTCGGCCATCGGAACGCAGATCATCGTTCCGCTCGCGGCCAATCTGGCAGATGATGAGAAGCGTGGAGCACAGATCGGCACCATTATGGCAGGCCTGCTGACGGGCATTATGCTTGCGCGTCCGGCATCCAGCTTTATGGCCAGTCTCTGGGGGTGGCGCGCGCCGTTTCTGGTATTCGCGTTCCTTATGACGGGCATTGGTATTCTGCTCACCATCTATACGCCGCGCTACACGCCGAAGACACGCTACAGCTATTTCAACCTGATAAAGTCCATGCTGGTTCTGCCGTTGCGATCAGACCCGTTGCGTCGACGCTGCGTCTATCAGGGCATTGCGTTTGGCGTGTTTAATATGTTCTGGACCACGTCTTCGCTTGTGCTGACCGACCAGTTCAATCTGAATTATCAGGAGATCGCTTTGTTTGCGATCGCCGGGGCTGGTGGGGCATTGGCGGCACCTTATGCGGGTCGATTTGCCGATCGCGGGCTGACGCGCATCGCGACCGGATCAGTGCTGATCATTCTGCTGATATCGCTGGGCCTTACCGTGCCGCTGGTCCATTTCAAATATCTGATCGTTTTTGCCCTGACGGCTGTCATTATTGATGCTGCGGTACAGGCCAATCAGGTGCTGGGACAGGCGACAATCTACGCCGAGCTTCCTGAGGCGCGGGCACGCGCAAACTCCATGTATATGACCAGTCTTTTCATTGGTGCTGGTACAGGATCGCTGATTGCACCAGCCGCATATGACTATGGCGGCTGGGTGATGGTGGTCTCCATTGCGGCCGGTCTGGTGGCTCTCACTACGATTTATTGGGCAACTGAATATCTGTCGGCAAAGCGTTAAGAAGGACCACAGCTGCATGAAACTGCAATCACTCTCTCTTCTGTTACTGACCGGTCTGGCCGTCGCCTGTAGTCCTGCATCTCAGCCTGTGCCAGAGCCGACGCCAGCCACTGAAGCGGTAAGCGAAGCGCCGGTCTTCACCAATGCGGATGCGTTGGAAACCTATCAGTCCCTCGGGCTTGTGGTGGGTAATCCGATGCCATTGCCTGAAACCGGTGATGTTGGTTTTGATAACCCTGAGGCGGTCTTCGCCGACGCTCTTGCTTACGGCGCAGAGACAGAAAGCTATGCGCTTCTTGTCTGGTGGCAGGGCAGCCTCGTTCTTGAGCATTACTATCCGGGTTATTCCGCGGACGTTCGCTCAGAGCCTGCCTCCATGCACAAATCTGTGCTCGGCCTCGTTACGGCTAAAGCGATTGAGGATGGGTTTATCGGCAGTGTTGATGATCCGATCTCGCTTTATATCCCGGAATGGCAGGATGATGAGCGCGGCGAGATTACTGTCCTACAGCTTCTGAATATGTCTTCTGGACTGGCATCGTTGTCTTATGTGGGCGGTGATGACTCTGAGGCGCGTCAGTTCATGGCGGGCAATCTTGATGCGCGTGCGACCGTGCTGGGCCTGCAGAGGGAGGAGGGCGTGGATGGCCCGCACTTCCATTATGCCAATGCGGTAAGCCAGCTTTTGATGATGGTTGTTGAGAACGCCATTGGCGGGTCTTACGCAAATTATCTGTCCTCCGAAATCTGGCAGCCTATCGGCGCAGAAGATGCCTATGTCTACTATTTCGAAGAAGACGGTTTCCCACGCGGCTATGCGTCGTTTCTGGCGCGCCCTCTGGACTGGCTGCGTCTCGGCCTTTTGGTGAAAGACAATGGCGCGTTCGCAGGCGAGCAGGTGATTTCCAGCGAGCTTATGGAAGCGCTGAAGGGCCCTGCAGCAACCGAAGAGAATTACGGCTGGCAGATCTGGCGCGGCGCGACCTGGCAAGAGCAGCGCTTTTACAATGACGAAAAGGCGGGCTTTGCTGTAACGCAGAGCGAGCCCTATCTGGCCGATGATCTTGTCTATTTCGATGGCTTTGGCGGCCAGCGCGTGATCACCAGCGAAGAACGAGACCTTGTTATTGTGCGCCTCGGAAACACGAGTGTTGTCTGGGATGATGCGCAATTGCCAAACCGCGTCATGCGCGCGCTCGATAGCCTGGAAGCAGGTGAATGATGAACGCTCCCCTGCACGTCGATACACTCATCCGCAATGGCACTATCCTGACGATGGATGAGGGACGCCGGGTATTTACCGACGGCTTTATTGCGATCAAGGACGGTAGCATTCTCGCAGTGGGCGAAGACCGTTTATGCGAGTTTACAGCCGATGAAGTGATCTCCGCGGAAGGTCAGATGGTCATGCCCGGCTTTGCCAATGCGCATAACCATCTCGTGCAGAGCTGTTTTCGCGGATACAATGACGACCGCTGGCCTGTGCTTGATATCCCCGCAGCTGTCCGCGCGCTGATCCAGCAACTTTTCCTCATGGCCGGTGCGATGGACGAAGAGCGGACCTACAAAATTGTCCGTCTACACGCGCTGGAAATGCTGAAGCTTGGCTACACCGCGACGCATGACGAGCATTTCACCAATGTGCGCAAAGACAGCGTTGATGGCTCATGGCGGGCTATCGAAGAGTCCGGCATGCGAGGCTATCTCTGCCGCTGTATCGCGAACAGCAAGTCGGTACCTGAAGAAGGCCACGAAAGATCAGACGCCGGTTTGCTTGAGATTGAACGGCTCGGCGCGAAGTTCAATTCCGATCGTATCTCGGTGGCAGGCGGTTTCCTGAATTTCAATTTCCTGGCCGATCCGGAAGACATGCGACGTATCCGTCAGGGCTGTGATCAGCTGGGCGTGGCATTCGGTATCGACATGACGGACAATAGTCGCGGGGCCGCTTTGAAAGCGCGTGGCTTTGAAGGCGGTCAGGTTGAATATTACCGCAGCTTTGATTTGCTCGAAGAGCCCATTTACGCCGGTAAGGCTGTAAACGTTCAGCCTCATGAATTTGATATTCTCAAAGAGCATGACTGCCGCGTTTCGCCCGTGCCTGTGCTGCGTTTCTTTGACGCGACGGGCATTTCGGTTGATGAGTTTCTGAAACGCGACATGCTCCCGGCCATTGGCACAGATGCGCCGCTTGTTAGTGATAGTCAGAATCCGTTCGAAGTCATGCGTCTGATGATTCTTGCGCAGAATGTGAATGTGAAAGCACGTGTCGCCGCTGGCGGTGAGCGCCCGGCACGAGAACATTGGCTGACGGCAGAAAAATGCCTCGAAATGGCAACACTGGGCGGTGCGCGTACGCTCTTCATGGAAGACAAATGCGGCTCACTTGAAGTGGGCAAGGCCGCTGATCTGGTCATGGTCGACATGCGCAAAGTGGAGGCCCAGCCGGGCTATGATGGAAGACGCGGACCGGGCGCACTCGTCTGGGGCGGTCAGACCTCCATGGTGGATACCGTGTTCGTGGCGGGCCGGAAGCTCGTTGACGGCGGGCGGTCTACGCTCTGGGATGAAGAGCTTGTTGTGGCTGAAGCCAATGATGTTCTGCGCGAAATCGCAGAGGAAACCGGTCTTTATGACTACCTGCCAAACCGGACTGCGGGATCTGAATTCCGCGGTTGGTCATATATTTAATCAGGAGAGATGCGGGTGAGTGACGCAAAGGCAAAAACGGCTGTGGTCACAGGCAGTACGCGCGGTATCGGATATGGTATCGCAGATAGCCTCGTGGCCCGAGGCTGCAATGTGGTGCTCTCAGGACCGGGGCAGGAGGCTTGCGATGCGGCCGCTGAGAAGATCAATGCAAAGCATGATAGCGGGGCCAAAGCGCTGGCCATTGCGTGTGATGTGACCTCGGAATCCAAAGTGGTCGCGCTTTGGGATGCCGCTGTTGAGGCCTTTGGCGGCGTAGATATCTGGCTGAACAATGCGGGTATGGCCCTGACCGGTCCCACACTCAGCAATCTGCCGAGTGATGACTTCCAGACCATGCTCAATATCAATCTGCTTGGCGCCATGAATGGCTGCAAAACCGCATTCAACGGTATGAAGGCAAACGGCGGCGCGATCTACAATATGTTAGGGGCAGGCTGGGATGGAAATCCTGTGCCGGGCATGATCGGTTACGCAACTTCAAAGGCAGGCCTGACCTTCATGACGAAATCATTCGTCGCTGAGGCAGCAGGCTCCAATGTGCTTGTGAACTCATTTGCGCCAGGCGTGGTGATCACAGAAGGCTTCATGCGTGAGCAGGAGCGGTCCGGCGGAACTATCCCTGCCGCACGCACCGCAGTGCTGAATATCATCGGTGATCATGTCGACACGATCGCAGATTGGGTCGCAGAGACCATGTTGAACAATGAGGCCCATGGCGAGCTATTCAACTGGCTGACGCCGGAACGGATTGCAGAGCGCCGCGCAATGATTCCAGCCCGGAATATTCTCTCAGAATATGATCTCATAATTACTGACTGACTTTAGCTAATCGCAGAACGATCAAGCCTGAACGCTTGGTGGAGAGCGATTGGTGGCGGCTCCAGACTGAACTCGAAATCAGCTCATGGAGACCCGTATGTCTGTTACTGAAACACCAGACGTAAGTGGCAAGACAGCGCTCATTACCGGCGCGTCTGGCGGTATTGGCGGCGAAACCGCCCGCCGTCTGGCTAAAGCCGGTGCGAAGGTTGCGGTCCATTACAATTCGAATGCGGACAGCGCGACGAAGCTTGTCGAAGAGATTACTGCAGCGGGTGGAACGGCCATCGCGGTCGGCGGTGATGTCACCGACGAAGCTGACTGCAAGGCGATTGTTGAGACAACCATTTCAGAGTTCGGTGGCCTCGACATTCTCGTCAATAACGCGGGCATTTCGTCCTTTATTCCTTTCGGCGAAATGACTGCTGAGGCGATCGACAAGGAATTCTCCGTCAATGTGAAGAGCGTCATTTTGATGACGCAGGCTGCTGCGCCGTATCTGGAAAACGGTGGGCGCGTCGTGAATGTCAGCTCAAACCTCGTTCACGCGCCAATCCCAGGCATGACAGCTTATTGCGCGGCTAAATCTGCCGTGGCGTGCCTCACCCTCGGTTTCGCCAAGGAGCTTGGAGAGAAGGGCATCTCCGTCAACGCAGTGTCGCCGGGCGCAACTCATACCCCAATGACGGCCTGGTTGCCGGACGACATGGTGAAAAGCATCTCGGATGCGACGCCGTTGTCCCGACTTTCTATGCCGGACGACATCGCTGACGTGATTGTTTTCCTCGCGTCGCCAGCGTCGCGCTGGGTGAATGGTCGCTCTGTGGTCGTCGATGGCGGCCTCGTCTGATCCTCCCCGAAAAATCATTACTTATAAGGACATATAAAAATGACCGACCCGAAAGCGCCTGTAGCGATCTGGCCAGATATTCCGGAACCGCTCATGCCTTACTCTCCTGCGGTAAAGGCAGCGGACTGGATTTTTGTATCAGGTCAACTTGCAAGTGATTTCAAGACGGGCATTGCACCCGAAGCTATTCCGGCGAACCCGCATCTGGAAAGCGAGCAGGCTCTTCAGTCTAAATTCGTGATGGAAACGCTGAAACGCACGCTGGCAGCAGGCGGCGCGGATATTTCAAAAGACGTTGCGCGCATCTGGCAATGGCTTCCCTGGGAAACGCCAACCTATGATGACTTTCTGAACGACAATAGCTGGCCTGACGGTCTGTCCATCACGCCATATCTTGATACGCGGAACGAGTACATTTTCGAGCCACGGCCCGCCTCTACAGCGGTCAGCATCCGCGCGCTTCCAGTACGCGACGCGCATATCGAAATCGACATGATCGCGATTACGGATGGCTTCGAGCCTGAGGGCTTCTCTCCCGGCCCGGAAGTGCCAATGCCACTGGCTGGATATTCTCCAGCCCTTCGTCGCGGCGACTGGATTTTCCTTGCTGGTGAAGTGCCGACTGACTGGGTTGGTGACTATGGCGAGGCCCGCAATATGGGCCCTGAAAGCGCGCTGGCTAAAGACGCCCGCGTGAACCCGCACGTCTGGTACGGCTCTGAAATTGAAGCTCAGACTGATTATACGCTCTGGAAGCTGCAGAAAATTGCAGAGTCTGCAGGCGGATCTTTGAAGCGTGTCGTTAAAGCTGAAGTCTATATCGGACATCCAAACGATTACGCAGGCATGGATAAAGTCTGGAAGAAATGGTTCCCGGACAACCCACCAGCACGTGTCGTGATCCCATATATGGGCCTCGGTACACGCGGCAGTAAAATTGAAATCGCTCTCACGCTTCTGGCGGATGATTCCGAGATCGAGATCGAAACAGTTCACACGACTGACGCGCCTGAGCCATTCAGCCATGAGCCACAAGCTGTGAAGGTTGGAAACTTCCTCTTCCTCAGCCAGCAAATGGCGTGCGACTCCAATGGTGTGCTCGCCGACGGAATGATCCGTCATGAGAACTTCCCTTGGTATGGTCTGCCGGGCAAGAACCAGATGGCGTACATGATGAAGAACATCGCTTCGATCTGTGAAGCTGGTGGGACCAAGGTGGAGAACATTGTTCGCCGCGCTTGTTTCCACGATGAGGGTGACCACTTCGCTGATTCCATTGAAGAATGGGCGAAATACTTCCCGGGCGTGAAGCCAGCCTCCACTACGATGAAGATTGGTGGTCCGCTGGTGGTCAAAGGTGCGAACACCATGCTCGACCTAATCGCTTACGTGCCTGACTAAGCCATGTCAGAGCTGGGTCTGATTTTCAAAGCCAGTACCAGTGACCGGTGCGACAACTATCGTGTGGGCGGCGCAATCGTTGATTACGACGCCATGACGAGCAAATGGCGCATGTGGTATTACTGCCGGGACAAAGGCTTTGATGGTCCGCCCACGCTTGGGACAGGATATATCGCTCACGCCATTTCTGATGATGGCGTGAGTTGGACACGGGTTGATGGCAGCGAGGCACTGGGATCAGTTCTCGCGCCCAATCCGGATGGGTCAGAATTCGATAGCGTTCATGTCGGTCTGACCGACATCACACGTGGCGCTGGTGAGTGGCTGATGTGGTATTTCGGCGGCGACGGTCAGCCCCGAAAAACCGAAGCTGCGTTTCTGGGAGACGCGGTGGTCGGCCTCGGAATGCGGCCTGGTGTTGCGCGCAGTACAGACGGCGTACACTGGGAACGTATTCCCGGACCGATGCCGAACGGCGCGCTGTTCGATTATTTCGAAACCGATATGTACGCGGCATGGCCAAATGTCGTTTTCGATGGTCGCCGTTACATCATGCAGTATACGGCGCCGAAGCTCGACCTCAGCTATTTTTACACACGCACAGCCATTTCAGAGGATGGCCTGAACTGGACAAAAGTTGATGACCTTTGCTGGGCGGATGGCGTACGTCCATATGATGAGGGCGGCATTGTCACCCGCCAGATTTTGCTGAACCCGATTCCGGGTGGTCGCCGTTTCCTTATGGTCTACACGGCAACTGACAAACAGCACGGGCGCACGGTCGCTGCTGCCGAATCTGATGACGGCCTGATCTGGAACCATCTTTATGACGAGCCGATTTTCCAGGTGGGAGAGGCGGGCGCCTGGGATGCCGGCGGCGTCGCTGCCAACCGATTAGTCGCGGCAGGCGACACACTTTATTTCTATTATTACGGGTTCCAATCCCTTGGCGCAGATGATGCTGCGCGCGGGATTGGTCTTGCGACCTGTCAGGTCGGCGACCTGCGTAAGCTGAAGCGCTATGCAGGTGTGGAGCCGACCAAACAATCCGAACATTTTACCAAAACTCAATCGAGGAGAGCCTGACCAGTGTCGAGTTCAGATAATCCGGCTTTAGAAGCCGAAGAGGACCGTCTCAGTACGGGGATCAAAGTCAGTTGGGGAATTGGTGCACTAGGCACGGCAATTCTGATGAACTCAGTAAGCGCGCTGATCGTTTATTATCTCGCGCGTGTTGTTGGCATGGAAAGCTGGATTGCTGGCTTGCTTCTGTCCTTGGGCCGCATCCTTGATGCCGGTACTGACCCGTTCATGGGGTATATCAGTGACAAAACACCCAATAAATGGGGCGGGCGAAGACGTCCCTACCTGTTGATTGGTGCAGTTTTGTCCGCGATTTCCATTCTGCTTATTTTCAACGTTCCTTTCCGTGGAAGCGGTGTTGAAACGATTATCTATGTTCTGTTCACACTGATCTTCTTCGGCCTTGGCTATACGATTTTCAACGTGCCTTTCATTGCGATGCCAGCGGAAATGACGTCGAACTATCATGAGCGATCGTCCATCCATAGCTGGCGCGTGATTTTTGCGGGTATGGGTATGGCGATCGCGTTTGCTGGCTCGGGTGTCCTTCTGGACTGGCTCGCAGATGGCCGTACGGACGCAAATGGGGTTCAGCTCAACACGTCTGGCGACTATGCCATTCTGTCTCTGGTCTTCGGGGTGCTGATCCTCGTCAGCATGGTGATTGCGTGGAACGGTACACGCAAGGCGAAGATGACGACCAATACGAGCAAGCCTGTTCCGGGCAAGGAGCAGATGAAGTCCTTCTTCAGCAATAAATCCTTCCTGACCATTATCGGCGTGAAAGCATCTCAGCTGATCGCTGTTTATGCGAGCCAGACGGCTCAGTTCTTCATGGTTGTCGAAGTGCTGAAGCGTACCAGTGATCAGATGGCGCTGATTTCGCTTCCAATGGTTGCGGTATCCATCCTGTCTGCGCCTCTGCTGGTCCGTTTCTCCCGCAAGTTCGGCAAGCGTTGGGGTTATATCCTCTCTGCTCTGTTTACCTGCGCGTCTTACCTCTCCTGGATTGTCTCCGATCCGAACGAGCCGGGCTATATGCTCGCGATCCGTGGTATGATTTTGGGTGTCGGCTTTGCGGGTAACGTGATGTTCGCCATGTCCATGATCACCGATGCCATCGAGCTGGATTCTATCCGCACTGGTATGAACCGCGAGGGTATGTATACGGCGGCGTTCAGCTTCATTGAGAAGTCTGCAGGTGCGATGGGCCCGGCTCTTGTCGGTGCAGCGCTCAGCTTTGCCGGTTTCGACAGCAGCGCGGAAGTCAACATCGACAACTATGAGGCGGTGCGTCAGGCAACGCTGTTCGGCGTTGCCTATATCCCTGCCTTTTTTGCTTTGGTCTCGGTAGGCATTCTCAGTTTCTACAAACTGGATGAGAAGGCGCTGGCTGAGGCTCGGGCGGAGAAAGCGCTTAGAGACGCAGCGGAAGCCGAAGCTTAAACAGCCGATACCACTACTATCCCGGCGTTCTGCCGTATCAATGAGCGTGCCGCATTCTGTGTGGCACGCTTTTTCTTTATCTGATGGTCAGAACTGCGGGGTGTGCCCCTTCGGTCACGCTTTAGGCTGGCTGATTGGGCGGGGCTGTAGGCGGCTGGACGAGTTAGCGGCCTAAAGGGAGAAGGCAAGCTAGCGTGGAGATGATTGTCTGGGGGCTCGAGGCAATAAAAAAGCGGCAGTGAGAGGACCCACTGCCGCTTCGAGGTGTTTTACCATTATCGCTTTGGTCTTATTTTTGACCCGGTATCCGGATGAAGTAGATAAGCACCGCACAAATACAGGCCACTGAGATCGGAAAGACCGCAATCAGCGTGTAGAGAGAATTTACAACCGACTCAGGCTGCTGAACCGGCGCACCGCCCGTACCTTTGATGTAACCTGTGAGGCCAAGCACGAGGCCTGTGAGGGTGGTGCCCATTGCGAAGGCGAACTTCTCAACCAACGTGTAGATCGCAGATAAAAGGCCTTCCCGACGCATGCCTGTGAGCTTGAAGTCGTATGCCATGACGTCTGGTAGTAGGGATTGTCCGACCATCAGGCCGCCGCCGCCAATAATGCCTGCTGCGAGACCACGTGCCAGCACGTAGATGTACGGGTCACCAGGGCTGGCAAGTGCCCATGTCAGTGCGACCAGTGCGCTCAAAATGGTCGTGGTGATAAAGAGCCAGCGCTTGCCGAGCTTTCTCGCAATCATCAGCCATATAGGCTGGGAACACATCATGCCGAGATAGAAAAGCAGGAAGTAATAGCCGAGCTGCGCGCTATCGAGCGACAGAACCTGGAAAAACAGGAATGGCATGACCGCCTGCGTCACGGCCATTGTCATTAGTGAGATCAGCTTCACAGCGACCAGCAGCATGAAGGGTTTGTTCAGCCAGGCCGATTGGACCATCTTGAAAATGTTCAGATCGTACGGGCTGTCCTGATAGTGGAAAGGCGCATTACGTGTCGCGAAGAAAGCTGTGAGCCCTCCAATGATCGCGAGCGATGCCAGCATGCTGCTGTAGATGCTGTAGCCGGTCGCGCTGTTATTGAACATTTGGAGGACGACAGGGCCAACAAAGGTTGCGATGAGGCTGGCAATGGACACAGCCAGAACCCTGAATGATATCAGGCGGGAGCGCTCATTGGCACTTGTTGTCATTTCCGCCGGCATGGCCATATATGGCACGCCGAACAGACCATAAGCGGTCGCATAGAGGATCAGCGCCCCGCCCGCATAGATAACGGCAAGATTGCCGGTCAGTCCTGATGGGACGTTGAACAGCAGAATGGCGGATAAGGCGAGCAGGAAACAGCCATAAAGGACAAATGGGCGACGACGGCCCATCTTGCTTTTGCTGCGATCGCTGATCGCGCCAATAACTGGATCGGTAAAGGCGTCATACAGTTTGGACAAAGCCATCAATCCGCCAGCAACGGCGGCGCCGATCCCTACGAAATCCACCAGATATTGAAGCAGAAGAATGTTGGCGGCGTTGTACATGGCGGCAACGCCGAGTGTGCCCATGCCCCAACCAAATGCTGTCCAAAGGGGCAGACGGTCCGTGGGGGGCGTAGATGGGGCGTCAGCCATCGGGGTGTTCCCGGTTACTGCGTCGGTCATCGGTCTCTCCGAGAATAATTTTGTGAGGAGGCGCGCTACTCATTTTTTGAAGCGCGAATACAAGAAAGCCGGTGACGTGCCACCGGCTTTTGAAAGGTCTAATCAGTCGGCGAAGACAGGGCTTTCTTTGATGCCCGCCCGTTCGAGGATTTCCTGAACCGACCGCTTCTCTCCAGCGATTGGTGCGCTGAGAACCAGAGTAGCGAACTTATCGCGTTCTGCTTCAATTTTTGCAGCGAGTTCTTCTGGTATTTCCAGATTTTCCAGCTCTTCCGGTGCCAGCGCGCCGCGCTGTTCCAGAATGTGCTCGAGTAGCATTGTGCGATCTTTCAGGATCCAGACTTCAGACAGAAGCGCCATCATAATGCGCCCGAGATCTGTGACGCTTTTTTCGTCGAGATATTGATAAGCCATTACGCGGCCACTCCTTGTTCTGTAGTTTCCGCAGGCTTGCGGGCGCGGGTGATCCACGGGTAGCCATCCTGGCCGATGGAGTAAGCTTCAACGGCTTCAAAGCCAGCTTCTTCCATCATCTCTTCCAGGCTGGATTCCAGGATTGTGCTGAAGAATGGTTCTGCGCGGTGATCTGTGTCCCAGTCGAGAATGACTGAGTGGAACAGGCTGACCGCGCGGAATGGAGGCGGGTCGGACAGAACAATGTCTGCGCCCGGCTTCATGATCCGGAACATTTCTTTGAAAAGTTCTTTGTTGGCCTTTGGCGGCATTTCGTGGTGCAGAGCGTAAGTGATAACGCCATCCACGCTGTTGTCCGGCTCACTCGTTTGCGTAGAATCCTCATGCTTTAGGTGCACAGGGAAGTTCATCTTGTTGGCCAGCATATAGCCATTCTTGAGAAGAAGCGGTGACAGATCAGAACCGTAAAGCTCTGCGCCCGGGAATACTTTGTTGATTGCGCCTAGCGTGGAAACGCCACCGCATCCCGGCTCATAAATCCGCTCATAGCTCTCTTTCGGGAACTGGCGGATCGCTGACATGCGTTGTTCGATGATGTCATCGCCATACCCGACAGCCGCATAGCCGCCGAATTTGAAGATGAGCGGGCCGAGGCCGAAAGCAAACAGTGGGCCGTAAAGGTCGTAACCATCCCAGCCGCCTGGTTCCAGGTGCCAGTCGACATCTGTCCAGTACTTCGGAGCAGGTGGCTCGGCAGCCATTGTAAGCTCGGAACCTTCTACAGGCTCGACTTTTTCGGTCACGAACTTTTCGAACTGTTCGCGGCGCTCTTCAATCGCAGGGATGCCGCGGTTGAAATTCTCTTCTGCGACGTAGCGCTGGAGGAAGCGTTCCATGCGGTAATTCGGATCAGACTCGCAGATTTCACGTGCGCGGGCGATACGCTGGCGCAGGGCTTTCTTATCCGGATTTTTGTCTGCTTCGTGCTCCGCTGAGAGCGCTTTAGCTTCCTCGTTTTCAGCGAAGGTGTCCGCCGCTACTTTACGAAGACTACCCGCTGAATAGCGCTGAATAGAGCCGAGGATCTGAAGACCAGAGCGGCCACGTTGCGTGAGTGAGAAGTCAGGGACCGATCCTCCACCGTCGCCTTTGCGTTCCAGTTTCGTCATGAAAGTCATGCTGTCACCTCTTATTGTTCGGACGTTTGCTTGTGCGCGCCTGTTTTATAGTTGCCGATGATAGGCGGCGTGGTCGCGCGGCTTCCACACAAAGAGATAGAAAAATCGTATAGTGAGAATCTATGAGATGGAGGCCGTAAACACGGGGCCGCATAGCCTGAAACCTAAGTAAAACAGGCAGTTTTATTCGAGTGGTGAAGAAATCCGGCAAACCACTGGTGTGGAGATGAAATCCCTCAGAGCGTCTGTGTTCCAATAGACTGTCGAGGCGTTCCCATGACCAGATTTGAAGAATTCCGTCGTGGATGGCTGGTCATTCTGGCGTGTGCGATTGGGGTGGGCGTAGGCCTGACCGGGCTGCCATTTTATACATTTGGTGTTTTCATCAATCCGCTTGAGGATGCCTTCGGGTGGAGCCGGTCTTCCATAACCGCCGGTATGATGGTTTTGAACGCTGGCACGCTTTTCCTCAGTCCGCTTCTCGGCATATTGATGGACCGCGTTGGTGTGAAGGCCATCGCCGTGCCGTCGCTGATTGGTCTGGCTATCGGCATGCTCGCGCTGTCCTATAGCGGCGGGTCCATCCTCCATTTCTACGCGGCATGGATGCTGGTGGCGGTTCTGGGAAGTGGAACCACGCCTCTGACATGGACGCGCGCTGTCACGGCATCTTTCAACAAGATGCGCGGCCTGGCGCTGGGGTTGACGCTCATGGGTACCGGGCTTGCCAGCATGTTTGGACCGAGACTGGTTCAGGCCGCGATCAGTGCCGGTGGCTGGGAAGCGGGTTTCAGGGCGATGTCAGTCTTTGTTTTGCTCGTTGCTGTGCCGCTCGCCTTTATTGGTCTGAAGTCGAAGCGTGCTGCGTCGGACCATGTTTCGGATGCGATGCCCGCAACTGGCCTGGAGTTTCGGGATGCGCTGAAGCGTCCGGCATTCTGGCTGATATTTGTCGGTATTTTCTTTGTTATTCTTGGGCAGTCCAGTTCGACGGTTCACTTCGTTCCGCTTATGCGCGGACGCGGCGTTGAAGCTGCAGACGCAACGCAGATGATGGTGGCACTGGGCCTTTCTGTGATCGTCGGTCGGGTTCTGGTCGGGCTGGCGCTTGACCGCTTGCACGCGCCGCATGTGGCGCGCGTTTGCCTTGTGTTGCCGGTATTTGCGCTTCTCATACTCATCTTCACCTCGACAGGAAATTTCGGCTTGCTGGCAGCCATTCTTCTGGGGCTTGCAGCTGGCGCTGAGGTTGATCTGCTCGCTTATCTGGTGGGCCGGTATTTCGGTCTGAAAAGCTACGGCAAAATCTATGGGGTCATGCTGTCAGCTTTCGCTCTCGGGGGCGGGCTTGGTCCGGTTCTCACCGGTATGGCCTACGATGCGGCGGGTCATTACGCTTTCGCACTTTGGGCTGGAGTTGGCACGTTTCTGGCCGGTGCAATCCTTCTGGGCACGCTCGGTAAATATCCGTCTTTCGAAATCAGTGCGAAGACAGAAGAAGTTCTCGCATAGCGATTAGTCAGCAAGCCCTGCTTCGGGCTCTCCGCAGTACGGTTAGTGTTTTGCAGGTCATTTTTTTGCAAAGTGAAGTGGAGCCTTCAGATGCCTCTGAACATGAAGAAATTACTCGGTTGGAGCTCCGTAGCGACCCTCACACTGATCATGGCGGCGTGTTCACCGGAAGCGGAGACAGCGCAAGAAGCTGAAACCACTTCTGCAGCAGCCGAACCGGGTGTCGTTCAAACCATATTTGGTGCTTTGCAAGGCGTCGTTTCTGAAGATGGCGATTACGTCTCTTTTCAGGGTGTACCTTTCGCAGCGCCGCCAGTTGGTGACCTGCGGTGGGCGCCGCCCGCGCCACCAGAAGCCTGGGAAGGTGTTCGAGCAGCGGACGCGTTTGGTCCGGCGTGTGCGCAGACAGAGCCGCAACCGGGCGCGTGGAATTACGACGCAGATGCCGTCTTCAGCGAGGATTGCCTCTATCTGAATGTGTACGCTCCAGCTGACGCCTTTGACGAAGGCGCGGAGCCTTTGCCGGTCATGTTCTGGATTTATGGCGGCGGCTTCTCTGCTGGCAGCGCAAGTCAGGCCGTTTATCGTGACCCTTCAGCCTACACCGAGCGTGATGTCATTCTGGTGATTCCGAATTATCGACTGGGCGCGCTCGGCTATCTGGCGCATCCAGATTTTTCAGCCAATTCAGAATCCGGCGTGTCCGGCAATTACGGAACGATGGACCAGATTGCTGCGCTTGAGTGGGTTGCAGCTAATATCGGTCAGTTCGGCGGCGACCCGGAGAACGTCACTTTGTTCGGCGAGTCGGCAGGCGCTATCAGCAATAACGTGCTGATGGTGACGCCGTCCGCACAAGACCTGTTCGATAAAGCCATCATGCAGAGTGGCGGTATCTGGGGCCTCACGCCTTACATGAAAACGCTCGAAGAAGCTGAAAACTGGGGCGAAGATTTCCTTTCTGGTCTCGGTGCAGAGACTCTGGAAGAAGCACGCGCGCTTGATCTGGATGTGCTGTCGCAACTGCCATGGGAATATGCATATTCGCTACAGCCAATTGCTGACGGCGTGCTGACGCCCGAAACGACTGGGGATGCCTTCCTGACCGGCCAACAGTCTGATCAGGACATTATTATCGGTTGGACGCGCGAAGAGGCCGGACGCTTCTTCGCAGGTGAAACGACGGAAGAAGAGGTTCGCGCCTGGTTCGTGGAAGACTTCGGAGACGCTGGTGAGGCGCTGTTCGAAGATTGGTACGAATATACTGGCGACCTAAATATGGCGCAGGTTGCAGCGGCGTCTGGCGGTATTGGTCAGGGCTCGCTCGTTGAAGCCGCTGTTCAGCTTGAGAAAACGCCAAACGTATATGTGTTCCGCTTCGACACTGCGCCTCCAACGGAAGATGGCGCTACCTATGGCGCGGTGCACGGCGTAGATGTCGGCTATACATTCAATTATTTCCCGGAGCCGGTTGAGTGGCGCTCTTCAGACTATGAACTGAGCGAAACCCTGATCGATTTCTGGACCAATTTTGCGAAGACCGGCGATCCAAACGGCGAAGGCCTGCCTGCCTGGCCGGCTTATGATCCCCAAACACCAGAGGTCATGTCTTTTGCTGACCCGGTGCAGGCAATTGAGCTTACCGAGTTTGACCTGATTATGCGATCAATGGGGGAGCTGGACTATTCCCGTAACTCTGACATCCGGAGTGAACAGTAATGGCTGATGCGAAAGACAATGACATGGGCGTAGACCGACGATGGTTTCTGAAAACTGCCGGCATTGCAGCGCCAGCGCTGATCGCGGCGCGTGCCTCTGCGCAAGAAGCGGGCTCTGAACCGGCGCCCGCAATTCATTCTCTTGATACCGAAGTTTTTGGAACGCCCTCCGATCTGATTGTCGAGACCGGTAGCGGCAAAGTACGCGGCTATGTTTCGGGTGGTGTACGCACGTTCAAGGGCATTCCTTATGGTGCGGATACGTCTGGCGCGAACCGTTTTCGTCCACCCGTCGCGCCGGAGCCATGGGCAGGTGTGCGGGATGCATTCGTTTATGGAGCAACATGCCCACAAATGGCGCCAGGTGTTCCGGGCCGTATGGATTTTCTCCTGCGTCCGCAATACGGGCATGCAAGCGAAGACTGCCTTAATCTGAATGTATGGACTCCGGAAACGGGTACTGGTGGCCGTCCAGTTATGGTCTGGATTCACGGCGGTAATTATTCCACCGGGTCCAGCTATGCTATTGGCTCACAGGATGGCGAAGCGCTTGCGCGCCGCGATGATATTGTAGTCGTGTCCGTCAATCACCGTCTAAACATTCTCGGGCATATGGATCTGGAAGCAGCAGGTGCAGGCAGCGAGTTCGCCTCGTCTGTAAATGTTGGTCTTCTTGATCTCGTCCAGTCACTCGAATGGGTGCGGGACAATATTGCGCGCTTTGGCGGCGATCCGTCCAACGTCACACTGTTTGGCCAGTCTGGTGGCGGTCTGAAAATCACTCATTTGTGCGGCATGCCTTCCGCACGCGGCCTGTTCCATAAGGCAATTGTACAGAGCGGGTCTCTGGTAGACGTCTTTGACGGAAGCATGACGTCAGAACTCGCTGAAAACGCGCTATCGGAACTGTCATTGGCAGCGACTGATATTGAAGCGCTTCAGAGCATTTCGATTGATCAACTGCAGGCGGCTGGTCACGCCTCCGTCGGCGCATGGCGCGCGACAAGCGGTTTCGGAAATATCTGGAGAACTGTTGGCTGGGCGCCGCGCATCGAAGCGGGCACGATTCCGTGGCACCCATATTCTGCCGAAGCGGCTCATATTTCCCGTGATATTGCACTCATGGCGGGCTCCACGCTGCAAGAATTCAATCTGTCGCTTTTCAATCCTGCAGCAGAAGCGATGACCCGCGATGGTCTGAAGGATGCGCTGGCTGCACTTTATGCTGATCCGGAAGCGGTGGTTGTGCAGGCGGAAATGGCATATCCGGAGCAGTCTCCGTCGTCGGTTTATTCCATTATCAGTGCGGCCAGCTTCAACCGTCGCAATGTGATCGATCAATGTCAGGCGAAAGCAGCATTGGGCGGGGCACCGGCTTATCTTTATCAGTTTGCGTGGGAAACGCCGGTATTGGATGGTCTGCCTCGCGCATATCACTGCGCTGAACTGCCCTTCGTCTTCGCAAATGCGCAGAAGGAAATTCAGGCAACTGGAGGCGGGGCAGAGGCGGATCTTATCGAAGCGCAAGTGGCGTCTGCCTGGACGTCTTTTGCCAGAACAGGAAATCCATCGAATGCCGCGTTGCCGGATTGGGAATCAGTAGAATCACACAGCGCGCCAACCATGATTTTTGATGCACCAGCGCGTTTCGAAGCAGGACGAGATGAGGGTTTGTTGGAGGCAGTCGCCAACCTGCGGCTCTGACCCAAAAACAATCTTCAACAATGAACAGTGCGGGGCGTTTGATTTTCTTCAAGCGCCCCATTTTTGTACGTGTGCTGAGTAAAACTTGCGCGATTATTGAACGGCGAAAACGTAATACTTTCAGTCCTGAGTTTATATTTCAAATATTATTCGCATACCGAACATTCACCTGAAAACCCTGTCGGCAACTAGGTCTTTATCCATACTCGGGTGGAGGGGAAATTTTGTCCCTGACCCGGTGCGGCGCCCTCGGCCTTGCACCTTAACTGCAAGGGGAAATGAACTGATGGACTTATCATCGAATATGAAAAAGCTACTTCACGGTGCGAGCGCGGGTGTGCTCGTTCTTGCTACAGCAACTTCGGGCACTTTCGCGGCTCATGCACAGGAAACTGAGGCATCTGACGAAGCTCGAATGAACACCGTCACGGTTACAACACGTCGTTCGGAAGAGAATCTGCAGGACGTTCCGATTTCCATTACTGCGATTGGCGAGGAAGCTATCCTTGACCAGGGGATCGCAGACTTTGACGATATTGCGGCGTACACGCCAGGTCTGTCTTTTAAAGACTTCGTGACCGGCTTTAACGGCGTTGCGACCATGCGTGGTCTCGCTCAGGCAAACGTTCAGGACTCTACGGGCAACGTCGGTACGTTTGTTGATGGTCTTTACCTGCAACGTGGTTACATGGTGAACTTTGCGCTCGCTGATATGGAGCGTATCGAGGTCGTTAAAGGTCCACAAAGTGCTCTTTACGGTCAGAACACATTCTCTGGTGCGATCAACGTTGTAACCCAGCGCCCGGGCGATGAGCTCGAAGTCGATGCATCTGTTACGCTGGGTGATTACGACCGTCAGGAAGTTAAACTGGCTGTTGGTGGTCCAATCATTGATGGCATTCTTGGTGGCCGTGTATTCTACGGTAACTCTGCGTATGGCGGTTCTATTGAGAATACCTTCCCAGGCATTTCAGGCGATTTCGACCATTTCGGTGGTTATGATCGTGAAGCTTACTCAGGTATCCTCGTCTTTACGCCGACCGATTACCTGACATTTGAAGGCTTCTATCAGCACTATGAGCGTGACGAAGAGCAGCGCGCTTATTACACCATCAATTGCGCAAATGCGGAATGGTCGTGTAATGCAGACGGCGGCACATGGTTCGCTGGCACACTTCCGACATCTCCTGACAGCCTGTTATCCGGTGCAAACCCGGATCGTCCGTCTGGCCTGTTCTCGGTGCCGCAGCCAAATCTGGTTACTGAAACCGATCTCTATCGTTTCAGCGCTGACTGGGACATCAACGAAGATTGGTCGTTTAGCTACCTCTTCGGTAAAGCTGAAGCGTCTGCTCTCGAGCAATTCTGGTTCAACCAGAACTCCTATAACCCAATCGGCGGCCTGGGCGTCTACACCAACCAGCACGAAGGCGGTACTCTGGACTTCCAGAGCCATGAATTGCGTCTCGCATTTGATGGCGGTGGTCCACTCACTGGTGAATTTGGCTACTACACATCTGAAGCAGACGATGAGTTTGCATTCGGTCTGAACCTGCAGCCTGCGGACGGCGAAATCGACTCTCTAACAGACAACCCGGTGTCACTCGACACGATGTTCCTGCCATTCAACTACCGCTCTACAACGTTCGAAACAGAAGCTCTGTTTGCGCGCGCTGAGTATGAGTTCCTTGATGGTCAACTCGTGGCGGGCCTTGAAGGTCGTTACACGATCACAGACGTAGCTGTACGCGATAACCTCGCACGTCAGGCTGCCGTTAATGGTGGTCTCGACCCGGACGTCCAAGCGCCAGACCTGACTGACCAGTGGAAAGAGTTCACACCACGTGCGACTCTGAACTACTTCGTCACTCCGGAAAACATGATCTACGCTTCCGTAGGTCGCGGTGTGAAATCTGGTGGCTTTAACGGCTACGTGACAGGCACAGTTCCTCTCGACGAAGACGAGCGTTCTTACGGTTCGGAATCTAACTGGACGTATGAGATTGGTGCGAAGAACGAGTTCCTCGATGGGCGTCTCTTCACAAACGCTGCTCTGTTCTACACGGACTGGACGAACCAGCAGATCTCAGTTGTTCCACGCAACTACACTGTTGTAATTGGTGCAGATGACCGTGCAGTTCCTGGCATCTTCGGTGCTGTTGGTGACTCAACTGCATGGGGTCTCGAGTTTGAAACCAGCTGGGTTCCAAACGAGAACTGGAGCTTCTTCGCGAACTTCGCTTACACGGATACTGAGTACGGTGAAGGTGCCAACAACCCGGCATACGGCGAAGTTTCCGGGAACACGATTCCTGGTGCGTCTCCTGTCACAGCGTCTCTCGGTTTCCAGTATGACCGTCCGCTGACGCAGGAACTGGATGGTTTCTTCGCTCTCGACGCCAACTATGACAGCGATCAGTACGTCACGCCGGACAACACGATCGAGATCGAGGGGCGTACCCTGTTCAACCTGCGTGCGGGTGTCACTTATGGTGACGTGAAAGCCTTTGTATTCGTGAAGAACCTGACGGACGAAGAGTACATCGATGGTGTATTCACTATCCCATCGCTGTTCCAGATCACGCCATCCTTCGGCGAACGCCGTACGGCAGGCATCACACTGTCTTACAGCTACTAATACTTCTGAAGAACGCCCCGGTCTCGCGACCGGGGCGCTTTTTTATTTGCCCTGAAAAGTCGACCGGAGGTTATCGTGAAACATTTGTTGTCTGCCCTCATCCTGTCAGCTGGCCTCGCAGCCTGCCAACCCGAACCTCAACCTGTTGCTGAACCGGAAGTCCTGTCTGATCCCGTCGCTGAAGAGGTGTCTGCTGATGCTCCGATTACGGCAGAAGAGATTATCTGGGCCAAGGAGCTCGCAATCTATGAAGCGCGCGGCGAAGGCGACATTTCACTTTATCTTGAGAACACAGCTGATGGCTTTTCCGCATGGCCGCCTTTCGCCGACACGCCTTATGGCCGTGACGTTCTGGAAGCGATCGGAGGCGGCACGAACGGCGGCGATCAGGAAGAACTGACCATGGAGTTGGTCAGCTTCACTCAGAATGGCGACAGCGCCATCATTTATTATCAAACGCATATGACGCGTTCAGCCGATGGTACGCCAGTCGATTACCGCTACGAAGTTACCCATACATGGGCGAACGTCGATGGTGAGTGGCAAGTGCTCGGCGGCATGGCGCGTGCAATGCCAGAGCGTGGAGACAATTAATGAAAACGACTTTCGCAAGCCTGATGATCGCTTCAACACTCGCGATCGCGCCGACGTCATTCGCAGATGATGCGCCGAATCCTGATCTCGAATTTGAGACGGCCAGAGATATTATCTGGGAGAAAGAGCTCTCAATTTATTCCGGACGCGGTGATGGCGATCTGGGGCCGTACATCAGCAATCTGGCTGAGGGCTACTCTGCCTGGCCGCCACACATGTCGACGCCAAATTCTGCTGAAGACATGTATGCAGCTGCGGAACGCATGACTGAGCAGACGGAAGAAGAACTCGAGATGGAGTTCGTCAGCTTCACGCTCAACGGCACGACCGCGATCATCTATTATCAGACACACATGACGCGAAACGGTGCCGGTGAAGTCGTCGACAACCGTTATGAAGTGACGCACACATGGGCTTATGAAGATGGTGCCTGGATGGTCCTTGGTGGTATGGCTCGCAGCCGTCCAGATCGGGACTAAATAGCAGTGTTTTTATTCGACAGGCGAATAACGCCTGTCGATTTCGTGGTTTTCGGGCGATTTCCGGCTAATATTCAGACGTCAGACGACAACAGTTTCTGGCTTCTGAATTCGGTTTGTGCCGACCGAAAGCCGCTGACGGTCTTGAGGTGACGCGCACTGACCGGGTCAGTTTGCCTGATCAAGGAGACCCGCTATGACCGCACAAGCATTTCCACGCGATCCGTTGCCACGAGTACCTCCAAAGCCGCTTAGCGTGAGCCAGCGGGGACGTTCGGGTATGGAGATACTGGGCTCAATGCAGAAGTTCGCTTCTGGCGTTCTGCGCCAGCACGCGGCTGAGACCTTTTTTGCCAATGAGAGAGCCGCTGAGCTCAATAAGGCGCACATAGCGGACAAGAAACCGGAAAAGTCCGTCCTGCGGGAACGCATCGCTGAAGCGAAGGCGATCTGCGAGTCAGACAGTATCTACCGACTTGAGCGTCTGGTTCAGCGCTATGTCGCGGAAGAGAATTACAATCGCGGCATCCCGGCCATCGAAGAGCGCCGTGAGATGTTCGAACCGTTTGTTAATTCGGAGGCGACACCAGCAGAAGGTGCGACTCTCGAGCTGAATCCGGGATATAACGAGCCCAAATACTGGTCAGCGACTGAATGGCACCTCGAGCCGGGCGGCTGGGAAGGTTATGATCTCTATCCTGCGGTTTTCGCCTTCACAATCGGGCCGAAAGTCTTCTCTCTGGGCGGCTATGCTGCGGTCGGCGTGGGCGATAAAATTCAGGAACAGCGTTATCAGGTGGCTCTGCAATTCCCGAAGGAAAGCTATCGGCGCATTTATGAGCCGGGCTGTGGTGGTTTCTCGACGCTGGGCGCCGTTCATCGCGTGTTTCCTGAAGCCGAACTGCATGGCTCGGATTTATCCCCGAGCCTCCTGAAAGGTTGTTATAAAATGGCAGGTGCTCTCGGCGTTCCTGTGCATTTGAAACGTACCGATTCGACCAAAACAGGAGAGGCCGATTCCAGCTTTGACGGGGTCATTACCTATGCGCTTCATCACGAGATGCCTCCGAAAGAGAACAAAGCGCTCTTTGCTGAGATGTTTCGCATTCTGAAACCGGGAGGCGACATCGTTATCTCCGATCCGCCACCATTCCGCGCGGTTGATTTATTCCACGCCGTCATTCTGGATTGGGACACCTATCACCGCGAGGAGCCATTCTTCAGCGCGACAGGCGAGTCCGTGCTCGAAGATATGCTCACTGAAGTCGGATTTGAGAATGCAGAAGCCTACACAATCGGCTCACAGGGAAGCTACCCTTGGGTGACGCGCGCGCGAAAACCGGAAGCCGCACTCGACTAAAGGCTTTGAGGCACGGTGTGAGCGGTGTTCGCTGACGAAGCGAGGGCACCCTTGCTAGCGACTTCACACCCCATTTTTTGAGGGTGTGGGACGCCGTTAAAAGCCTCATTCCTTTGGCAACCAAATCACGGGCCCCGTTCGGATAACGAGCGGGGCTCTTTCATTTCGCACGATTGATGCACGCGCAAGCGCGCTCAGGCGCCCAATGCGACGGGGCAATCAGCAAGTAGTATTTTCAGGAAGAAAAATGGCGGACTGGGGAGCCGTATACCCTCTGTTTTTAGGGGTTCGTCTGCATTCGTCTACATCCATTTTAGTTATTTAAATTCAATATACTAAATTCGTATTAGGTCATTGACGTTCAAGCCCGCCCGTCTTAAATCTCAATCAATTGTGGGAACAAACGTGGGAACGGTTTGAAATTAAGCGCTCGAAAAGTTGAAACAGCAAAGACGGGGCGTCATGGCGACGGGCGAGGCCTCTACCTGTATGTGAAACCGACAGGGGCGCGGTCATGGGTTCTGAGATATCAAGTCCAAGGCAAACGCCATGATCTTGGACTGGGCGCTTATCCTGATGTTACCTTGGCGATGGCACGAGAAAAAGCGACCGAAGCAAGACGTTTGATCTTGGGCGGGGATGACCCGATTGTAAAACGCCGCCAAGCCCAGCCCAAAACATTTAAGGACGCAGCGCTAGAATTGATCGAAAACAAACGATCCGGCTGGAAAAACGCGAAACATGCCGCGCAATGGACATCCACATTAGAGGCGTATGTTTTCCCCAGTCTTGGTGCGATGCAAGTCACCAAGATTGCCACCGCCGATGTTATAGGTGTGTTGAAGCCTATTTGGTCACAGAAGCCTGAAACCGCAAACCGCGTGCGCCAAAGGATCGAAGCGGTATTGGACTATGCGTCTGCGCTGGGCATTCGCGAAGGGGACAATCCTGCACGCTGGCGCGGGCATTTGGATAATCTCCTTCCCAAGCCGAAGAAAGTAAGGGCTGTAAAACACCATCCTGCTTTGCCTCATGCTGATATTGCTGACTTTATGGACATGTTGTCTAAACGAAGTGGTGTCTCCGCCCATGCCTTGAGGTTCACCATTCTCACGGCGGCGCGATCCGGTGAAACCCGTGGCATGAGGTGGGCAGAGGTTGATCTGGAAAACGGCGTGTGGACAATTCCCGCCGAGCGCATGAAAGCAGGAAAAGAACACCGCGTTCCTTTATCATCGGAAGCCATCAATCTGCTTGGACCCCGCCGCGATAATCACCAGTTAGTTTTTGAAAGCGAAAGCAAAAAAGGCAAGCCAATTTCGGATATGGCTATGACGGCACTTTTGCGGCGAATGGGATATAATGACATTACCGTTCA
Source organism: Ponticaulis sp. (assembly GCF_029210165.1). Lineage (NCBI taxonomy): Bacteria > Pseudomonadati > Pseudomonadota > Alphaproteobacteria > Hyphomonadales > Hyphomonadaceae > Ponticaulis > Ponticaulis sp. The sequence goes on along the minus strand of NZ_JARGNT010000001.1, from coordinate 99,125 downwards.
TGGATTTCGTTCGACGTTTAGAGATTGGGCTGGCGAAACCACAAGCTTTCCGCGTGAAGTTATAGAGGCGGCTTTGGCCCACGGGATCAAAGATAAAGCCGAAGCGGCGTATGCGCGATCCGACCTTTTCGACAAACGTCGTGATCTTATGCAGGCTTGGACGAACAAAGCCAGTCCCAATGAAACAACCACGAATATTGTTGCACTGAGGTGATGCTGCTTTAGTACTTTCACCAAGAATCAGTAGCAGGATGGTTAACTATGCCCACACTCGATTGGATCGGAAAAAAGGCCGTAGTAAACCATCATCGCGAGGTGCCGTATCGGTTGGTGCATTGTGATGGCGAGTTGTCGACGGGCGATCCTGACGCTGGAAATCTGTTGGTGCAAGGCGATAACCTAGAGGCGCTTAAAGCCCTGTTGCCCTACTACGCGGGCAAGGTGAAATGCATCTACATCGACCCGCCCTATAACACCGGCAACGAAGGCTGGGTTTACAACGACAACGTCAACTCGCCCGAGATCAAGGCTTGGCTGGGCAACGTCGTGGGCAAAGAAGCCGAAGACCTTTCGCGCCACGACAAGTGGCTCTGCATGATGTATCCGCGCTTGCGTTTGTTGCGGGAGTTTTTGCGGGAAGATGGTGTGATTTTCGTTTCCATAGATGACGACGAAAATCATCGCCTCCGAATTCTACTCGATGAGATATTTAGGAGTAAGAATTTTGTCGCCAGCTTTGTCTGGCAAAAGAAGCAGTCGCCGCAGAATGACGCTATTAGCGTTTCGGATATGCATGATTACATCCTCGCTTATGCGAAGAACGCTGCAATATCTCGCGAAGACAGAATTGGCTTCAAAGCAAATCGTCTAGAACGAACGGATACGCAAGATAGCAGGTTCAAAAATCCTGACGATGATGAGCGGGGAGTTTGGTTCTCATCTGATTACACATGCGCGAAGTCGGTCAATGAGCGGCCAAATCTTTATTATCCAGTACTAAATCCAAATACTGGCGAGGAGATTTGGCCAAGCAAAACTCGTGTTTGGGGATACTCGCAGGAAGAACACGCGCGGCATCTTTCGAAACGTTTGATCTATTGGGGCGCAGACGGGTCCGGTCGTCCGAGACTTAAGAAGTTCCTTAATGACGAAACTAAAGGGGTCGTCCCGGCGACTTGGCTCACTCGGGATGAATGTGGAGACAACCAAGAAGCCCGCCGGGAAGTTCGGTCATTGTTTGCAGGGACCGGTCAAGATTTTGATACTCCTAAACCGACTCGCTTACTCAAACGCCTTTTCGCTATGGCGTGCGGGCCAGATGACCTGCTTCTTGATTCCTTTGCTGGCTCTGGCACCACCGGCCATGCCGTCCTCGACCTTAACAAACAAGACGGGGGCAATCGCAAGTTCATCCTTGTGGAAATGGATGAACAGATTGCGCCGGATATTACCGCTGAACGGCTCAAACGCGTGATCCATGGATATGACAAAGGCGGCGATCCCGAGAAACCCGTCGAGGGGCTTGGCGGCGGCTTCCGTTATTGCCGTCTGGGCGTCCCCTTGTTCAATGAATTTGGTGATATTGATGGCGGTGTGAGCTTTCCCGATTTGGCCGGCCATGTATTCTTTGCCGAATGCGGTGTGCCCATTCCCGCCAAGGCCAATGGCAATTCTCCCTATTTGGGGCAGTATCGGGATAAGGCGGTCTATCTGTTATTCTCCCCCGCCGAAGCTGGCTTTGCCCGCGAAGCCTCTGGCAATGTTCTCACCCCCGATACGCTGGCCGTATTGCCCACGCCCCCCGATGACTTTGAAGGCGGCTGGATCGTTTATGGCGAAGGCTGCACTGTTGGCAAAGAACGACTAGCCGAGGCTGGCGTCACCTTCAAACAAATCCCCTATCAGATCGATGGGGCGTAACACATGGCTGCGGTGAACTTCGAGCTTAAGGAATACCAAGAGGCATCGCTTGGGGCCTTTCGCCAGTACCTTAAACAAGCGGACCTGCACGGTGGCGAAACCGCCTATGTGCTGCAAACCAAATTGCCGTTCTATCAAGCGCCCTATGTGGCCGATGGCACGCCCTATGTCTGTTTGCGCGTCCCCACCGGTGGCGGCAAAACCATAATGGGTGCCTATGCGGTTGGGATCGCGGCAAAAGAGTTTCTGCATGTGGCAAACCCTATGGTTTTATGGCTCGTCCCCAGCACGCCTATTCTGGAACAAACCGTTGCCGCGCTGAAAAACCAAGACCACCCGTACCGCGCTGCATTGGCCAAGGACTTTGGCCGCAACATATCGGTTCTGACCAAATCCGAAGCGCTGGCCATGTCCCGCGCCGATGCAGAAGGCGGGGCCTGTATCATCGTATCCACTATCCAAGCTTTCCGCATTGAGGAAACCGATGGCCGCAAGGTCTATGAAGATGCAGGAAGCTTGATGGACCATTTTTCTGGTCTGTCCGAGGATCAAGTGGCTCGTTTGGACACGGTAGAGGGCACAAACCGCCCCGTGGCGTCACTGGCGAACCTTCTTAAGCTGCACCGTCCCATGGTGATTGTTGACGAGGCACACAATGCGCGTTCTTCGCTGTCTTTCGATACTTTGGCGCGCTTTGACCCGTCACTGATCTTAGAACTCACAGCGACTCCGAACGTGGATCATGCCCCCGCAAAGGACAAATATGCGTCCAACATCCTGCATTCGGTATCAGCCGCGGAACTTAAAGCCGAACAGATGATCAAACTGCCAATCCGCCTAACCACGGATAGGGATTGGCGCAAGACCGTTGGCGGGGCTTTAGACAGTCGCAACCAGTTGGAAGAAGCTGCAAAGGCCGAACAAGCCGAAACCGGTGAATACATCCGCCCCATTCTTTTGTTTCAGGCACAGTCAAAGTCTCAAGCAGACCCGCACCGCATAACGGTAGAGGCATTGCAAAAGTACTTATTGGAAGACAAGCGCCTGCCCGAAAACCAGATTGCAGTGGTGACGGGAAACAAGACCGAAATTGACGGGGTGGACCTAAAGGATACTGATTGCCCCATCCGCTACATCATCACGGTTTCTAAGCTAAAAGAGGGATGGGATTGCCCCTTTGCTTATGTCTTGTGTTCTGTGGCCGAACAAACGTCCAAGACCGCAATTGAACAAATCCTTGGCCGTGTTTTGCGTATGCCTCAAGCGCGGCTCAAGCGCCGCGATGCGCTGAACCGTGCGTATGCCTATGTCGCGTCTCAAAGCTTTGACGATGCGGCGCAACGGCTAAGGGACGGGCTTGTCGAAGGCGCTGGCTTTAATAGGTTGGAAGCTGATGAAATTATATCTCCACAAGCTGGCCTAGGCTTTGACAAGCTGGCCGATGAAACCTCACATGAGTCCGACGCTATCGAAGATGAAGCCGTAACGGCGGAAAGTGTGGAAGAGATATTTAAAAGGCTGCCACCATCTGTAAAGTCGCGGGTTTCGTTCAATCCTGAAACCAAGACTGTGGCCTTTACCGGCCAGATGACGCGAGAAGGGCGTAACTTGCTGCAACTGGCAACTTCCAAGATACCGCAATTCGAAAAGGTCATTGATCGTCTATATGCCAAGTCTAACAATTTTCAGGAGTCTGCGGCGGCCTATGAAGCGAAACCCCCATTCATCGTTCCGCGTTTAGGTTTCTGGAAACAGGGGCGGTTAGAGCTTTTTGGCACAGAGCATTTCTTAGACCTGCCATGGCGGTTGGACGACTGCGATCCAAAGACAATACTCGAGCGATTTAAGGTCATAGATGAAAGCCAGTCTGGCGAGATTGACGTGTCTGACAAAGGCAAAGTCGAAATTCAGTTCGTTCGCCGCATGCAAGGGGAACTGGGGGCTGTTATCCAAGAGCCCGCTTGGACGTTACCGCGTTTGGCCAACTGGCTCGACATGGGCATTCAGCATCCTGATGTCACCAAACCGGCTGCGATACTGTTCATCACTGGCGCGATAGAAGCATTGATCGCCTCTGGCTTTGAATTGGATGTGCTTGCGCGTAACAAGTACGATCTTCGCAAAGCCCTAGCGGGTTTGATCCGTGATTTGCGGGGCGAACGTGAAAATGGCAACTATCAAGCCCTGTTTGCCAGTGACGCCCAAAACTTCGCGACCAGTTCAGACATGGCAATGATCTTTGATGAGGCCAACTATGCTTACAATCAACCCTATTCAGGTGCCACAAAGTTCGACAAGCATTACACAAGTCTAATCGGGGATTTGAAGTTCGAAGGCGAAGAGTTTGACTGCGCGGTCTATTTAGATCGCCATGCGAAGGTCCGCTACTGGATACGAAATGTTGAAAACAAGCGCACGGCGTTCTGGCTGCAACTTCCCACGGGCAAGTTTTATCCTGACTTTGTAGCTATGCTGGACGATGGACGCATTCTGGTTGTTGAGTACAAAGGCGCACATCTTTACGAACAAGAAGCTCCGAAACGGCAAATTGGCGATGTTTGGGCAGAAGCTAGCGACGGAAAGTGTCTGTTTTGTATGCCGACGGCGCGAAATTTTTCCATCATTGACGATGTAATCGGTATGAATTGAACAAAGATGACTTGTGTCACACGTCAACGAACACCACATGTTGTGCTGATCGAAACAAAAGACACCACCCATGGCTTCATTCAGCGGCTTTATCCGTAAGTCCCCTGACGCACGATTAGAAACTTTCCTCACCGTTCTTGGGGTGGAGGCCCCTGATGATTTTAATTGGACGAGCCAAGGGCGCGGAACGGCGTTTGTAAATGATATTACCGCGCTGATTGCCGACTTACCCGACCTAAAACAAGATAGGGTACAAGCTGAACTCGATCACCTAGCCAGCTTGTCTACGCCGCAAGGTATGATCGCGGCGGAACAGATTTGCAGCGCTCAAGACATTGATTTGGAGGGATTGCAAGGCGTTCAGGACGTACTTTTGATGTTAGCTATAGATCATCCTAAGACGCTAGAACGTGTTTCCGCACAGGCGTCTTTGATGCAACGCACGGGTGGAAAAAACTGGTCCGCGTTCCAATTTGAAAACGATGGCATGCCTTGGGCGCTGGATGATGAAGAGGCCCGCGCAGGTTTTGTCTCCGACGCGATTGCCATTCTTGAATTGCCGAAACACCGCAAACGCGAAGCTGACTGGTTTCCTTCAGTTCGGGTCCACCCGATTACTAGAGAAGAAACAGAAATCCTACAGGCGACAGTTTACGTCGAAGCCAACGCAGAAAGCGAACTCACCTTCGGATCATCCGATGGGCTGGAACGTCAGGTTACGCAAAGAGTGGTGGAAGTTGGGATCGCCTGTAATGCCAAAGAGCGGATCGTCGAAATTTGCGCTCGCGGCGGTAAAAAGATACGCGACGAATATGCATCATCTTTTTGCAAACATTTTGCTCCAGAATCCCCACCACCCATTGCGGTGCCACGCCGTGACGTATTGTTGAACACTCTTGGATCAAACCCGAGTTTTCCAACCGAACCTGCAGACAAGATCACCAGTGTCGAAATATCGTCCCTCGAATTTTACTCTGTAGGTGGCGGTTTTGCGCGATTTGAACGCCGTGGAGATGATGAAGACATCCATCACTTTCTGGAACGTCAGTTTGGTGAACATTCCCCTATATGTTCGGAGGGGTGGACGATTATTGCCGCCACCTTGCGAATTGCGCTCGCGCCTGAACATGGTAAACGCGCCAAGACGCTTACGGTCACATTGCGCACACCCAACACGACAACCATCCCAAACAAGACTGAATTGGAACGCCAGTTTGCGATCAATCTGTTGGAGCGATGGGAATTGCTCGCGGCGAGACCAGAGCCATTCGACGTTGCCGAGACGATCTAAATGGATGCGGTTGCGATATTTGCGCAATTAGTTTCTCAACGCGAGAAGGTTTTGGCGCGCTCATATTCGCACCATGCAGCCTTTCATGATCTAATCAAAGCAGGTTTAATTGAGGAAACAGGGGTTGTTTCATCGATTATCTGTGATGAATGCGACCAACCACATGAGTCTGCAATCACTTATCAAGATTCGCAGTATGGCTATTTTTGCTATGATTTGGGGTTCATAAAATTGAGCCGAGCCGAAATTGTTAGCGTAAAGCCAAACATCAAAACATTCGTCGCGCAAATCGCGGGCCGCGAAAACTGCAAACGTCGGAAACCAACTCCGTTAGAAGGCGAAACATGGCGCATTGGGGGGCTTGAGACTGCTGGGGGGGATGTTACGATATTTTTCCAGCCTAGGATGGTGGACGTAAAAGATGTACGCTCCTTTGAAAGCTCTTTGAAGAGGGACGTAAGGACATCACTTGGGATAATCCTTACATCCGCAGGCGTTTTATCTGTACCGCCTTACATCACAACTTCCATACAGGACGTGTTGAACTTCGATCTCAAAACGGGCTGTTTTTTCTTTGATGTTGAGCCGTCTTCTATCGCGGGTGTTTCGGAAACTCGAACCGGAGGTCGTCCGAATGAATACAAGGAAACATTGACCATACTTTTCCATGAGCGTGCAGCCGACGGGCGTTCGCTCTCAGGACGCAACCAAGAAGCGGATGCGATCCTCGACGAATATAATGATCGTTTTCCAGAAGAGAAAAAAACGCCGCATAAATCGATAGTCAGGAAATTTGTCACCGACGTTCGATCTGGATCATAACTGGATCAAAACGTACTGTCTGTTTTGATCCACCATGTGTCTGTCAAAGTTCATTCATTCTCAAACGAAGGAATATGAACGATGATACATTCACCGAAAACGATGCAACCCACACCACCTATCGCCGTTTCTCCTGACGAAGCCGCACGGCTAGCGGGTATTGGCCGAACCAGTCTTTATGCTGCGCTGGCAAAAGGTGAATTAAAAAGCATAAAGATTGGTACCCGTCGCCTTATTAAGATCGAAGAAATCCATATTTGGCTTGCCGCCCACCAAGTGGATGTGGAGTGAATTGCTGTGCCAAAGCAAGCCCGCCTAAGCGGCATCAAGTCTTACTACTGCTATACTATTCAGGAGGCAGCGGAACTTGTCGGTGTTTGTCCCCGTACGATCCGAAACTGGACCCACGATGGATTGCATGTTTTGGACATGTCACATCCACCATTAATACGCGGGGATGATTTGCGTGAATACATCAAGGCCCAGCGCTTAAGTCGGAAAGTTAACACGGCACTTTGCGAGTTTTATTGTTTGCGATGTCGCAATCCTCGTATCCCTGCCGGAGCGATGGCCGATTGTAAAATCAAAGACGACAAAGCGATGCTAACCGCCATTTGCAACGTATGCGAAGCTCTCATGTGTAAGCCTGTCTCATTGATGCGTCTGCCTGAAGTTCACGCCAAACTGGACCTCACAATAAAGCGGGATGAGTCGACATTATAATGGTGGACACAATCCCCCCTGTATTTCCGTTTCAGCACCTTTGACGTCTGTCCCTTAAGACCGGCCAGTTCTTGGCAATGAGAAACCGCCTCTAAAACACCGAAACGATGGGAAATGACCATGACAAAACGACCAAACGAAAAAAACGAACGTCTCAAACGCCGCTTTCTGGAATACCGCAAATTTGCCCGCCAACTTTCTGAAAAAACATTGGATCGCGAAATTGCAGCGCTTGAACGTTTCGACGTCTGGAATGGGCGCAAAGACTTTGCACAATTTCACATTTCACAAGCGATGGGGTTCCGTACTTATTTGGAGCAATGCAAGACAAAAACTGGCAAACCTCTGGGCAAAGCGACAATGCGATCCGTTTTGGCAACATTGCGGGAGTTTATTTTGTGGCTTTCTCAACAAGATGGGTTTCGTAGTCGGATTAAAGCGGCGGATGCTGACTATTTTAACTTGTCCCGACGCGATGAAGCAGAAGCCCGTGCGGCCCCGCCACGCCCTGCACCAAGCATAAATCAAGCGAAACGCGCCTTGGGGCTAATGCCAAGCGCTACGCCGCAGCAAAAGCGCGACAAAGCCGTCTTTGCTCTTCTTTGCCTTACGGGCATTCGTGTGGCCGCTTTAGTTTCGCTCAAGATCAAACACGTTGATTTGCAAGAGCAGTCTGTAACCCAAAACCCTCGCGAAGTTTCGACGAAGTTCGGCAAGACGATTGATACGTTTTTTACCAAAGGTTTTGAGGACGCTGAAATTGCCCTTGCCGATTGGATCTCCTATTGCGACGAGGTTGCCCTATACGGTCCTGATGATCCTTTGTTCCCTGCAACCGCGATAGCGGCGCGTTCCAACGAAGGCTTTGAGGCATGTGGGTTTACAGGTAGTCACTGGAAAACGACGGAACCAGTCCGCACGATAGTACGCATTGCTTTTGAGGCGGCAGGTATTCAAAATTACGGCCCCCACGCGTTTCGCCACATGCTTGCGCGACATGCCGCCAAACATTGCACGTCAGTTGCCGAACTCGTGGCCGCGTCCCAAAACCTTGGCCACACCGATGTTTTGACGACATTGCGAAGCTATGGCCAAATCAGTCGCGATGAACAGCGTAAGCTCATTACCGGACACACTTCTGACTTGGACTGAGCATTTAGTCCACCGAGCAGTAAGTGTGGGAACAAATGTGGGAGCGAGAAATAATTTCTCCACAATTTCCTATTAAAATCAATGTTTTGCAGAGGGGGAGTGGCGGACTGGGGAGGATTCGAACCCCCGACCCCTTGGTTCGTAGCCAAGTACTCTATCCAACTGAGCTACCAGTCCGCGCCGAGAAGAACGCGTGAATACAGAAAGCAGGCCAGCATGGCAAGCGTCTGAAGCGGAAAAAATTCAGTTTTTCTGACTTTCTTTTCGAAGCCCTGTTAAGCCCCGCCAGAAGGCGCTGCATTTGCTGCATGAACGCCGCGTGCAATTGCCCGTGCCAGTGTGCTTGCGGCCAGTTCGCCAAGGCGGGCAATCATCATCGGGCGCGGCTCTGAAATCTCTTTCTCGCCAGTGGAGAGCGCGAAGACGACATCGCCGTCGAACGGTGCAAATACAGGACGGATCGCGCGCGCCATGCCGGCGACAGCCATATCGGCGACGCGCTGGGTTTCGCTGGGGGTGAGGGCGGCATCAGTTGCAATTGTAGCGATTGTGGTGTTGGTGCGCGGCGATGGGTTGGCTTTGGCAGCGCCCCAGTCTTCTGCGTCGAAATCGAAGGTCTGCGGCATGCCCATGCCGCCGAACTCACCTTCGATCTCATAAGGCGCGGCCCAGTAGGACTCCGAGTTCGGGACTTTGACCGAACCGAATGAATTCACCGCAACAATGGCGCCCACTGTGTAGCCGTCATTGGTGACGATGCTGGCCGAACCGAGGCCGCCTTCCATCGCGCCTGCGCGTGCGCCCAGCCCTGCGCCGTGATTGCCGAGGTCGAATGTTTTTGAGAGCGCGTCGAACGCTTTCTGGCCGAGCGTGCGGTAGGGCGGCTTCGTGCCCCAGTCTTTGTCGCCCCCATTGGCAAGGTCATAGAGAATAGCAGACGGAACAATCGGGCTTTTCGGAACGCCCGGCAGCTCCATCAGGGCGAATCCTTTGCCGGATGCGCCGATCTCCGCGATCACGCCGTCAGCTGCGGCCAGACCATAAACAGAGCCGCCTGACAGGACGATGGCATCAACATCATCGACAAGCGTTCCGAGTTGAAGCGCGTCGGTTTCGCGGGTGCCTGGGCCACCGCCAGCAATGTGAACGGCGCAGATGGCGCGCTTTTGTGGCCTGATCACAGTGACGCCTGTGCGGACGCCTTCATCTTCAGCATTGCCGACCATGAGACCGGCAATATCGGTGATCAGATTAAGTTGTCCACGTTTTGCCATGACCTGCCTTTCTCTCTTTTATTCAGGGTGTATGGTGCATTCAAACTGTCGCCAAGGAACTTTTCATGTTGCGCACCGCTCTCTCATCCATTTCTGCTCTTGCTCTGCTCGCTGCTTGTTCACCAGAGACTGCTGAAACGTCAGAAGCTGCACCGCCCGCGCCGGAAGCGGCTATAGAGGCGTCGTCCACCGACTGGGCGTATGGCGGCATGGTTGCCGCGGCTGACCCGCGTGCCGTAGCGGCTGGTGTTCGCGTGCTTGAGGCTGGCGGTACAGCGGTCGATGCAGCCATTGCCGTTCACTCCGTTCTGGGTCTTGTTGAGCCACAAAGTTCCGGTCTCGGCGGTGGTGCTTTCATGATGGTCTACGAGCATGAAAGTGACACCATCACCATGCTGGACGGGCGTGAGCGTGCGCCGTCTGGCATTACCGAAGACTGGTTCAAGGATGAGGAAGGCAATGTCCGCGACTTCATCACATCGTGGCAGTCTGGTTTGTCTATCGGTGTGCCGGGGCAGGTTGCTCTGTACGAAGAGGCGCATGAGCGTTTCGGTCAGGCTGAATGGAGCTCACTCTTCGAAGAGGCGATTACGCTGGCCCAAGACGGCTTTGAAGTTTCACCGCGTCTGAATGGCTCGCTGTCGAGCGAGCGTTTCCGGAGTTTCTCGCTTCTGGACGACAATCCTGACACGGCCGCATATTTCTATCCGGAAGGTGAGCCGCTTGCGGCGGGTGAGCTGCGTCTTAACCCTGACTATGCAGAAACACTTCGCGCTGTTTCCGAAGAGGGTGCGAGCGCGTTTTACACCGGTCCGATCGCTGAATCGATTATTGCCGCGGCAACAGCAGAGCCGCTGGGCAGTGTGATGACACTCGAAGATCTGGCCAATTATGAAGTGACTACGCGTGAGGCGGTGTGCGGCGAAGCACTCGGCTTCACAATCTGCTCGGCGCCTCCGCCGTCTTCCGGCGGCGTAACGCAGAACGCTATTCTTGGCCTGTATGAGCGGTTCACAGAGGGCCTGCCAAACGGCTATTCCGATGAGCATGTCCGCGCTTACGTCGATGCGCAGCGTCTCTCATACGCTGACCGTGACCATTATGTTGCGGATGCAGATTTCGTGACCGTGCCGACGGCGGATCTGATTGATCCTGCCTATCTCGATCACCGTGCAACCGAGCGGTTTGCGCCGGATGGTCACGCCACTCCGGGCGATCCGGGCGCAGTTCTGCGTGGTGAGCCTATGATCGACATGTGGGGCCATGACGGCACACAGCACGAGCCGGGCACGACGCATGTGTCTGTGGTGGACCGATATGGCAATGCAGTTTCCATGACCGCGACCGTCGAAGCCGGTTTCGGGTCTTCGCGCTGGGCGTCAGGCTTTGTTCTGAACAATGAACTGACCGACTTCTCCCGTGATCCGGAATATAATGGTCAACCTGTAGCGAACGCGCCTGCAGGCAATAAGCGCCCGCGGTCTTCCATGTCTCCAACACTCGTCTTCGACGGTGAGGGTGACCTCTTCATGGTGACTGGTTCGCCGGGCGGTAACTCCATCGTGGCTTACGTTTCTAAAACGCTCGTGGGCGTTCTCGACTGGGGCATGAGTGCGCAGGACGCGGTGAACTATCCGAATGTGATTGCGCGTGGTGACACAGTCGGTGTCGAGATTACATACGAGCCGGGCACACAGCTCAGCGCAATGCTGCGCGAAGCCGGCTATAGCGTTCAGGACCGTGAGGGCGAGAACTCCGGTCTGCACGTGATTGTCGTGCGCGAAGATGGTCTGGAAGGCGCGGCTGACCCGCGTCGTGAAGGTGTGGCTGTCGCGGTAGAGTAATCTCTACCGCTTAAGCACCAGTTCAAATGTTGTGCCGTCCGGGCCTGTGCTGATCAGGTCCAGTCGGGCGTTCATGCCATCTGCCAGTTCGCGCGCAATCGCCAGGCCAAGCCCTGAACGGCCTTCGCGGCGCGTGCCCGAGAATGGCTTGAACAGGCTTTCGCGCATGCGCTCGGGAATGCCGGGCCCGTTATCGACAATATTCAGATTGATCGAGTTATCGGTGACGGTTGCGCGCACACTCACGCGGCCTTCACCGGCTGTTTCATAATGGGTTGAAAGCGCCTGTGCGGCGTTACGCACCAGATTTACGATGATGCGGTGCAGATGGTCCGGATCAATTGAGGCTGTCAGCCTGCCATCGACATCCTGTTCGAAGCCGGTGCCCGGGCAAACCGCTAGCCCTTCACTTGCTGCCTCACGGACGATTTCCGCCAGCGCGTGAATGCCGAGGTGCGGGGCAGGTGTTTCGGCGCGACCAAAGGCGAGCGTGTCCTCTGCAAGCTTGCTGGCGCGCTCAATGGCGCGTTCAAGGCGCGGCGCGGCTCGCTGGACACGTGGGTCGTCGCTCATTGAGAGGCCGTCAGAGACGATTTGTGCGGCTGCGAGAGAGTTGCGCAGGTCATGATTGATCTTGGCCATGGCTTCGCCCAGCTGGGCAAGGCGTTCACGTTCGCGCAGGGCATTCTTTACCGTGGTTTCCATATCGGCGAGCGCACTTTGCGTACGTCCGATTTCATCTGTCCGGTCTGTCGCTTCAATAGAATGCTGCATGTCGCGTGGCGCGTCGCGGATATGTTCGATAGCGCGTGTAATATTGCGCATCGGGCGCACGACCAAAAACACCAGTGTCAGGTAGATAAAGAAGCCGACAAAGGCAGAGATGAAGAATGACAGCAGAATGATACTGCGGCTGTATTCGCGAAGCTCTGTCTGCAGTGGTGCGGCTTCCACGACCACTTCGACAAAGTCGCCTTCGAATTCAGGTTCGGCGACGATGCGATAATAGCTCGCTTCGGGGGTAATCAGCGTGCCCATTGTTTCTGCAAAGCGCTGTAGGAAGCTTTCGGTGCGCACGTCTATAATCTTGAACTCGCCGCGCATTTCCATGGCTGGCGTGAGAATGGCTTCGCGTGCTGTGGGAGACCCAGTTGCCACGGCCACAATACGGGCGCGTTCCAGAAGATCACGCGAGAGCTGGTCTGACACGCGTCGTTCCGGCGCGGCTTCCAGAGCCATCACCGCCGTCTGGGCCATGCCAACGCGTTCGTTGATCCAGTCATCGCGGAATTTTGCCGCCGAAGGCAAAAAGATAAGCATTTCGGCGACGAGGATGAAAATGATGGTTAAGGCAAAAAGCTGGGATGACAGTCCGAGGCCCCAACGCCGGACTGGCTTATTAAGGGTCTGCCCCTCCGCATTCCCACTTTGCGTGCCCATATCGAATGGCATGTAAGTTGCCCCCCGGCAGTACACAAGTCATCACGGAATTCGTTGCGTGATCCCGACCAGTGTTTTCGCCATAGATCCGAAGACTTTTGGCTGGAAATAAACGCTTGCTGACCGTTTCACGACTTCTGCGCGTGTCGGATAAGGCGAGATATATTTTGTCAGATCGCGCATCTTCAACTTGTTCGCCATGGCGAGTGACAGGATTTGGAGAATGTCACCTGCGCCCGAGCCCAGAATGGATGCGCCGAGAATCTTATCACCCTTGCCAACGAAGAGACGGATGCCGCCTTCGGTGTCACGTTCGGCAATCGCCCGGTCGTTTTCGTGGAATGGGAATTCGATTACCTGAACATTATCGCCATCACGTTCGCGGGCTTCTGCCTCTGACAGTCCGATCTGTGCGAGCTCCGGCTCGATATAAGTGACAGCCGGGATCTGCTCGCTCACGGCTTTGGCGGGCAGTTTCATCAGCGCGGCCTGAACGAAAATGCTCGCATGCCAGCCGGCAAGGTGGGTGAACTGGCCACGTCCGGCGATATCGCCAACGGCCCAAACCTTAGAATTGGATACAGAACGCAGGTTCGGCTTGGTCGTAATGCCCGCGCGTGTGTGCTCTACGCCGCCCGCCTCAAGGTTCAGACCATCCAGCGCAGAAACGCGTCCAACGGCGACCAGCAGGTGTGAGCCGCTAATGGTTTTCTTCTCGCCGTCATGTTCGACTTTGACCGAAATATCGCCTGGCTGACCAAAGACTTCGACGGCCTTGTGACCTTCCAGAATTGAGACGCCTTCAGCCTGAAGCGCTTCGATGGCTTTAGCCGCATGAACGGGATCTGCATTGCCGAGCGCTTTGGCCATCTCGATCACGGTCACTTCCGCGCCAAGACGACGGAAGGCCTGCGCCATTTCAACACCGATCGGGCCGCCGCCCAAGATCACCAGATGGCTCGGGAATTCGGGCAGGCTGAACAGGGTTTCATTTGTCACGTAAGGCAGCGTGTTCATGCCCGTGATCGGCGGCACGAAGGCATGTGAGCCGGCAGCGATAACGATACGGCGCGCTTTGACTTCGGTTGTTTCGGACACGATGGTGTTTTCGTCTTTGAAGCTCGCGTATTCGCGGATGACATTGACGCCGAGACCTTCAAACCGTTCCTGACTGTCGACCGGAGCAATTTGCTCAATCACGCCATTCACATGAGCTTTGACAGCGTCCCAGTCGATTTGCGGTTCTGCGGGCGCAATACCGAATTTGGCGGCATTACGCATCGTCTTGGCTGTTTTGGCCGCCGCCAGAAGCGCTTTGGACGGAACACAGCCCGTATTGAGGCAGTCGCCACCCATTTCGCCTTTTTCAAAAAGAACGACTTTCAGGCCAAGCTGGGCTGCACCGGAGGCAACCGAGAGGCCGCCTGATCCGGCGCCAATGACGACGAGGTCTGCTTTGATTTTCGTTTTGGACATTTGTTTTTCTCGGTCGTCTTAGTTTTCTGCAGGTGCTGCCGGAACTTTGCGGAAGCGTTTCAGGATGACAGGGATGAGACTCACCACGGCGAGTGCCGCCATTGGTGGGGCAACCTGCCAGAAAAACCCGCCAAGGTTCAGGTCTTCACCGCGGTCGAATACGCCGCCAAGTCCGGCACCGACCCATGTGTAAGCGATCACGCCAGGCATGATCCCGAAGAAGGTTGAGAGGATAAAGTCGCGCGCTTTAGCGCCGAGCAAGGCAGGGGCGATATTCGCCACCGGGAAAGGTACCATCGGCATAAAGCGTAGGAAGAACATGTAGCTGAGCGCATCTTCGCGGAAGCCTGCCTCCAGCTTTTTCAGGAAGGGGCCAGCGCGCTGGCGAAGCGGTTCGCCAATCGATGTGCGGGCAACGCTGAAAAGTGCTGTCGCACCAAGCGTTGCGCCTAGTACCGTGGCTGCGGAACCGCCAATCAGCCCAAACAGGAAGCCGCCTGCAATCGTAATCCAGAGCGCGCCCGGTAGCATGAAGAGCGTCGCAAGCGCGTAGACAGCGATATAGGCTGCAAAAGCGAGCACGAAATTCTCGGTCACGAACTCGTTGAGCGCGGCGCGTTGGGTCTCCAGCGTTTCAAGCGAGAGGTATTTGTGCAGGCCGGCCATGTAAGCCGCGACGAGCCCGACAATCACGATGGCGACTGGCAGAAGGCGTAACGCCCAATTGGTTTTCTTTGCCTGTGTCGGCGTCTCTGTGTGCGTCATTATTTTACGTCTCGTTTCGGCCGTTATGAGGCAATGTCATTGAGGGACCAGTCATACTCGTGACCGGCAATATCGGGGCGGGCATTGATGCGTTCAGCCAGGTCATCGTCTGCGAATTGCAGGAGATGCGCAATCACGCCGTCTTCAGAGCCGCCAAAGTCTTCGCGGAACCAGCGATAAATGCTGGAAACTTCGAGGCGACCGTCCCGGCGAAAGCTCACGCCGCGCGGATGATTGATGTAGTCACGCGCCGCTGCGTCCAGGTCTTCGTCCAGTGTTCCCGCCGTCCAGGCTTGTGTTTGCAGGTTCGGGCAGCCGATTGAGGCGCAGTTCACTGCATAGTGGACGCGCGGATCATCAAAGCGAACACGCATAATGTCATGCTCTATATTATCGAGCGACAGCGTTTCGCCCTCTACTGCGATCATGTCCTGTTTCCAGGGGCCTCGGCTGAACAGGCCGGAGGAAATATCACGAATCGAATCGACCGGATAATTCTCGATCACAACCTGCACCGTGAGCGCGTTATAAAGATTGGCCCAGGCTGCGAATTGAACGTCGTCAGGCAGGGCCGAGATCGGTTGTGCGGCGAGGGTTTCAATATAAGCGTTCAAGCTGGCGCGCGCTGAGGCGTCGTCTTTAAGGCGTGCATAGTCAACGCGGTTCACGCCATCATCTGACTCCACAACGAAATCAGAGAGGATCGCGGTCCATGCGGAATGGTCCTGCGCACTCATTGTCTCTGTCTGCGCAGATTGCGCTTGTGCAGGCAGCGTCGCAGTTGTTCCTGCAAGCATCAGCGCAATAAAGGCATTTCTTATAACGGGTGAGGATGTCACGCCGGTTCTCCATAAAATTGAGACATTTATATATGTGTGAGGTCTAGCCATGTCGCCTCACGTTGAGTATCAGCGCTTCAAACGCACGTGAGGTCCAGTCACGGAAGATGTTATCTCTGTTTCAGGGGATATTTTTCTGTCGATTGTGCTTGACGATGCCAGCTAAAGCCCGTATCAGCGCGGGCTTTCTAACACAAAGGGGCGTGAGCCGTGAAACGCACATTCCAGCCAAGCCGACTGAAGCGTGCCCGTACCCACGGGTTCCGCAGCCGCATGTCAACCAAGAACGGTCGTAAAGTTCTTGCAAACCGCCGTGCCAAGGGCCGTAAGCGTCTGGGCGTATCTTAATTGATACGATGCAGATTCGCCGTCTGAAAATCCGCAAGGAGTTTCTGAAGGCGGCGAAAGGGCACGCAGCCCGGCGCCATCTCGTAGTGGTGCAGGGTATTGATCGTCGCGACGGTCATCAGCATGTCGGTGAAGGCTTTACCACGACGAAAAAGATTGGCGGCGCTGTTGTCCGAAACCGGGCTCGGCGCCGTTTGCGTGTTGCGGCACGCGAACTGCTGCCAAAATACGCAAAGCCCGGATACGACTATGTGTTCATTGCGCGTGCAGGCACAGCTGCGGCACCATGGGAACGTTTGCTTGACGATGTGGAAACAGCGTTGATAAGGCTCCACCGGGATAAATCCGCACAATAGTAGATTAGATGGGCGAAAGCGCTCAGAGGAACAGGGCAGCAGCACATGCAACAGGAAACCAGTCTGCGCAATCTGATCATTGCGATGGTGGCAATCGGCGCGATCATGTTGTTCTGGCAGATTTTCTTCTGGGGTCCTGAACAGGAAGCCCGTGATGAAATGCTCGCAGCGCGTCAGGCTGCTAACGAGCAGGTCGAGGCTGCTAACACGACGGCGACTGAAGGCGCCGCCGACGCACTGCCTGCGGAACCTGTCTACGAAGATGTCCGCATTCCTTTCTCCGGC
Source organism: Ponticaulis sp. (assembly GCF_029210165.1). NCBI lineage: Bacteria > Pseudomonadati > Pseudomonadota > Alphaproteobacteria > Hyphomonadales > Hyphomonadaceae > Ponticaulis > Ponticaulis sp. The sequence continues at coordinate 81,941 of NZ_JARGNT010000001.1, read as the reverse complement.
CCTGCTATGGACGGCTCCATTCTTCTGCGTGGTGCGCGTGTAGATACGCTGAACCTGCGTAACTATTACGAGACGTTGGAAGACCGCGAAGCTGAAAACGCTGAAGGTGAAGTCACTATCTTCCAGCCTCAGGGCACGGGCGACGGTTATTACGCGTCTCTTGGTTGGACAAACTCAGAAGGCGCCGCGATCACGGACGCGCAAACGCCATGGCAAATGGTTGAAGGCGATGAGCTGACACCGGAAACGCCAATTGTCATCGGCTATGATGCAGATGGCCTGTCTATCCGTCGTGAAGTGTCTATCGATGAGAACTTCATGTTCACATTCACAGACACCGTCACGAACACTTCGGGCCGTGAACGTTCCGTTCAGCCATATGGTGTCCTTCGCCAGTTCGGTGCGCCGGATGATCTGGCAAACTTCTACATTCTTCACGAAGGCCTTGTCGCCGCGACTGGCGGTGAGCTTCACCTTGAGAAGTACACGAAGCTGGAAGAAGGCGCGAGCTTCGGCCGCGACAGCTCAGAAGGTGGCTGGATTGGCCTGACATCCAAATACTGGCTGGGTGCGCTCATTCCGGATCAGAGCCAGCCATTCAATGTCAGCTATCGCACAATCAACCGCGACTCTGGACAAGTCCTGCAGGCGCGTATGGATGGCGCGGCATCTCTGCTGGCACCGGGTGAAACGATCACATCTGTGAACCGTGTCTTCGGTGGTGCGAAAGAGTCGTCTACGCTGCGCGCCTATGAAGAAGAACTCGGTATCAGCCGTTTCCAGGACGCGATTGACTGGGGCAGCATGTTCTTCTGGCTCACCAAGCCGTTCTTCTTCCTGCTCTCCTGGATCAACAGCATTGTTGGCAATTTCGGCATTTCCATTCTGATCCTGACGGTTCTCGTGAAAGCTGTGTTCTTCCCGATCCAGACCAAAGCGTACCAGTCTATGGCAAAAATGCGCGAGCTCTCCGAGCCGATGAAGCGCATTCGTGAGACGGTTGAAGACAAGCAGGAACAGCAGCGCCAGCTAGCTGAGCTTTATCAGAAGTCCGGTGTGAACCCGCTTGCGGGCTGTCTGCCGATCTTCATTCAGATCCCGGTCTTCTACGGCCTTTATAAAACGCTCTTCGTGACCATCGAAATGCGCCATGAAGACTTCCCGCTGCTTCCATGGATTCAGGATTTGTCCGCGCCGGACCCAACCGCGCTCGGTAATCTGTTCGGTCTGCTGCCGTTCTCCAATGCCGCGCTGGAAAGCGTGCCGCTGATTGGCCCAATGATCCTGACGGTTGGCTTCCTGCCAATCTTCTACGGCATCACAATGTGGGCGCTTCAGTCTCTGAACCCGCCGCCGACAGACAACACTCAGAAGCTGATCTTCGGCATGATGCCAATCATCCTGACATTCGTCTTCTCAAGCTTCGCGGTTGGTCTGGTCATTTATTGGTGCTGGTCGAACATTCTCTCGATCGCACAGCAATACGTGATCATGCGTCGCCACGGTCAGGAAACCCAGGTTGATAAGCTGATCAAACGTCTGTTCAGCAAAAAAGGTGAAGCGAGCGAGTGAGCGACGTCGAATACACGGACGAACAAATTGAACAGGGGCGGCTTTTATTTGCCGCTCCTGTTGATTTCGTTATGGGGGTTACGGACATGCGTAGCCTGCCGCCTGCGGACTATCCTGAAATCTGTTTCGCCGGCCGATCTAATGTGGGCAAGTCCAGCCTGATCAACGCGCTGACAAACCGCAAGAACCTCGCCCGTTCTTCGAACGAGCCGGGCCGTACGCGTGAGCTGAACTATTTCAACCTCAATGAAGAACTGTTCCTCGTTGACCTTCCGGGCTTTGGTTATGCGCGTGCGTCGAAGACGGACATTGCACGCTGGACGAAGCTGACGCTGAAATATCTTCAGGGCCGTCCAACGCTTAAGCGCGTTTTCCTTCTGATCGATTCACGCCGAGGCGTTATGGAATCCGACGAAGAGATCATGTCGCTTCTGGATACAACAGCTGTCGTCTATCAGGTTGTGCTGACCAAGACGGACAAGCTCAAAGCCAAAGAGCGTGAAGGTCTGGTGGAGAAGGTTAAAGCCCGCCTGATCAAGCGTCCTGCCTTTCACCCGATTGTAATGGAAACATCGAGCGAGAAAGGCATCGGCATTGCCGAGCTTCGCGCCGAAATTGCAACACTTCGCTGATCCGAGGATGAGCCAATGACTGATAATGATCCGGGCTATCTGTCTGCCAAAACACTGTCCGAAGCGCTTCCGTTTATCCAGCGCTATCATCGCCAGACTGTTGTCATCAAATTCGGTGGCCATGCCATGGTCGACCCGTCGCTGGCCAAAGGCTTTGCGCGCGATGTGGTCCTACTGAAGCAGCTTGGCCTCAACCCGGTTGTTGTGCATGGCGGCGGCCCGCAAATTGGCGGCATGCTGGACCAGCTCGGCATCAAGTCTGCGTTTGAAGACGGCCAGCGCGTGACGGACGAGAAGACCCTCTCTGTTGTGGAAATGGTGCTTGGTGGATCGATCAACACGCATATCGTCCGGTCTATTAATCTGGCAGGTGGCAAGGGCGTAGGTCTTTCCGGCGCTGACGGTAATCTGCTGCGTGCCAAGAAACTTGAACGGACTGTCCGCGATCCGGATTCTGCGATTGAGCGCGTGGTCGATCTCGGCTTTGTTGGCGAGCCGGACAGCGTCAATCCTGATATCATCAAGACGCTCTCGACAGCCGCTGAAGGCTTCATTCCGGTTATCGCGCCGCTAGGCGTCGGGCCGAACCATGAAAGCTACAATATCAACGCTGACAGCGCTGCCGGTGCTATCGCCAGTGCACTCGGTGCCAAGCGTCTACTTCTGATGACAGACGTGGTTGGCGTACTGGATAAACAGGGTGAACTTATCCGCTCTGTGACCGCGGAAAATGTCAGCGAGCTTATTGCCAATGGCACTGCAAAAGGTGGTATGATTCCAAAGCTTGAGACGGCATCATCAGCCGTTCGCAATGGTGTTGAAGCCGCCGTCATTCTGGATGGCCGCAAACCTCATGCCCTACTGGTGGAGTTGTTCACGGATCATGGTGCAGGCACGCTTATCTCGAATTCTGCCAACGCTTAGTTTCTTTCTGATTTCCGGTTTTCTAGGTGCCGCTGCGGCGAGCGCTCAGGAGCAGGAAGGCTGGTCAATCTGCAACGAGACCAGCATGATTGCAGAGCTCGCGACAGGCCGTCAGGTCAATAATGATGTCGTCATTGAAGGCTGGAACCGCGTGCGCCCGGGCGAGTGCCGCGTCGTGCTGCAGGCGCCATTGCGGGTCAGTACGCCTTATTTCCTCTACGGCCGCACCTCGCGCGCACACCGAGGCGGGCAGCAGTCCTGGACAGGTGACTATGAATTCTGCGTCGACGGGCAGGGTACATTCTCCGTAGAAAGCCCTCCTGACTGTGCAGCAATGGGCCTCGAAACACGTAGCTTTCAGGCGATTACGATTGAAGACCGCACAAGCTGGACCACAACCCTGCGCGAGACGGCGCGCTGGCCTCAGTCGAACGCGCAGGCCGCTGGCATTCAGCGGCTGCTGGGTGATGCGGGTGTCGAGTCTGGTTCCATCGACGGCTATATCGGGCGGCGGACGCGCGCGGCCATCCGAACCTTTCTCTCCGAGCAGAACCTGCCCAGCGACGCGACGGATGAAGAGCTGATTGACTATCTTGAACAGATCGCCATTGAGCGGTCCCGCAATCTTGGTTTCACGATCTGTAACCGCACCGAAGAACGCATCTGGGCAGCGATTGGCCGCCGTCGTGGTGAAGGCTGGGAAAGCCGCGGCTGGTGGGCGCTGGCCTCTGATACATGCGAACGTGTGATTGATCAGGACCTGATTTCTGCCTCCCATTTTGTTTACGCAGAAATGGATACAGATGGGGGCCGGAAAGTTCTCACAGGCGGCCTTGACCGTTTCTGTATCTCACACTCCCAGTTCGCCATTCTGGGCCGTGAAACCTGCGAAGCCAATTTCTACGAAGAAGCCGGTTTCATCGAGACAGATGTTCCCGAAGATGGCCTCTTGATTTACGAGTTCTTCGACCGAGATTTCGAGTACGTAGAAACGGAAGACGAAAACCAGTGAGCGCAGACCTATCGCATGCAAACCAATGGGTGTTTGACCTCGACAACACCCTCTATCCAGCCGAATGCGATCTCTTCGCGCAGATTGATGTGCGTATGACGCGGTTCGTCGCCGACACACTGAAGCTTCCAGATGATGAAGCGCGACGCCTGCAGAAAAAATACTATGCAGAGCACGGCACGACGCTGAACGGAATGATGAGCGTGCATGGCATTGATCCCATGCCGTACCTCGATTTCGTCCACGACATTGATCTGACGCCCATTCCGGAACTGAAAGAGCTGCGCTCTGCCATTCAGGATCTGCCGGGACGCAAGATCGTGTTCACTAACGGTTCGCAGAAACATGCTGACCGCGTCGTGGAGAAGCTTGGCCTCACAGGTGTATTCGACGGTTATTTCGGCATTGAAGACGCCGGGTTCCTGCCAAAGCCGGAGCGCGTTGCGTTCGACCGCATGCATGAGCGTTTCAGCATCACACCCGATGAGGCTGTGATGTTTGAAGATCTGCCGCGCAATCTCAAAACCGCCTATGATATGGGCTACACCACAGTACTGGTTCACTCTGAAAAAGATTGGAGCCATGAGCCTGAAGGCGCCCGTCCTGCAGGGGCGCAGGATGCCGCAGATCACATTCATCATTTGACGGATTGCCTGACAACGTTTCTAAAGGCGGCGAAAACGTCGAAACCTAAAAACTAAACCGAGTTCAGGACCTGAAAAACATGACCTCTACCGATCTCCAGTCCGTGATCGAAGCCGCTTTTGACGCGCGTGACACTATCAGCACAGAAACAACCGGCGAAGTCCGTGATGCTGTCAACGAAGCGCTCGCTATGCTTGATGCCGGTACGGCTCGCGTGGCGCAAAAGGGCGATGATGGCGAGTGGGTTGTGAACCAGTGGCTGAAGAAAGCGGTTCTCCTGTCTTTCCGCCTCAACCCGAACGAAATCATGACCGATGGCGTCAATGGCGGTGTCTGGTGGGATAAGGTGCCATCCAAGTTTCAGGGCTGGACGGCTGAAGACTTCCAGAAAGCTGGCCTTCGCGCAGTTCCTCCGGCAGCTGTCCGTCGCGGCGCATACATCGCGCCAGGCGTGGTTCTCATGCCGTCTTACACGAATATCGGCGCATATGTCGGTGAAGGTACAATGATCGACACATGGGCGTCTGTGGGCTCTTGTGCTCAAGTTGGTAAGAACTGCCATATCTCTGCCGGTACAGGCATTGGCGGCGTTCTGGAGCCTCTGCAGGCAAACCCGACCATTATCGAAGACAATTGCTTCATCGGCGCGCGTTCGGAAGTCGTTGAGGGTGTGATTGTTGGCGAAGGCTCGGTTATCGCAATGGGCGTGTTCATTACCCAGTCTACGAAAATCGTAAATCGCCAGACAGGCGAAATCAGCTATGGCCGCATCCCGCCATATTCTGTTGTTGTGCCGGGCACTCTGCCAGATCCTAAAGGCGGCCCGTCTCTGGCTTGTGCTGTGATCGTGAAAACGGTCGACGAAGGCACACGCGCGAAAACGTCCATCAACGAGCTGCTTCGTGACTAATCTGACCTCCAGCCCGCTTGGCCTGACGCAAAGCCTGATCCGGTGTGCTTCTGTCACACCGGAAGATGCTGGCGCGCTCGGCGTGCTGGAAGAGGCGCTGACATCGCTTGGCTTCGACTGCAAACGCTACCCGTTTGAAGATGTCGACAATCTCTATGCGCGTCTCGGAACGGAAGAACCGAACTTCTGTTTTGCAGGGCATACGGATGTTGTGCCGGTTGGCGATGCCGCCGCGTGGAGCGTTGATCCGTTCGGCGCAGAAGTCCGCGATGGCAAGCTGATTGCGCGCGGCGCGGTGGATATGAAATCCCAGATCGCTGCATTCGTGACAGCCGTTGCCCGTCATCTGGAAGCGCACGGAAAGCCAAAGGGCTCAATCTCATTCCTGATCACAGGCGATGAAGAAGGCCCTGCGGTCAACGGCACGATCAAGCTTCTCAAAGCCATCGCGGCCGACGGCGAGACGTTGTCTCATTGCCTTGTCGGCGAGCCAACATCAGAGCAAACGCTCGGCGATGTCATTAAAAACGGCCGTCGTGGCAGCCTGAATGCGAAAGTCGTTGTGACTGGCAAGCAAGGCCATGTTGCCTATCCGGACAAGGCGGCAAACCCTGTGCCCGCGCTCCTGAAATTCCTGCATAAGCTGGAAAGCTGGCATCTGGATGATGGTGCGCCGGGCTTCCAGCCGACGAATCTCGAAATCACCAGCGTGGATGTGGGCAACGTTGCGCACAATGTGATCGCCGCGCGCGCTGAGGCGAAGTTCAACATCCGCTTCAACACGAACCATACCGGTCAGGCACTGAAAGACGAGATCACCCGTCTCGCCGTCGAAAGTAAAACGGCAGGCTGCGACATTGATCTGGATCTCAAAGTCACCGGCGAGAGCTTTTACACCCAGCCGAGCGACTTCACCTCCATGATTGTGGATGCGGTGAAAGACGTTACCGGTGTGGACGCGGCACTCACCACGGGCGGCGGTACGTCTGATGCGCGCTTTATCAAGGATTATTGTCCGGTGGCCGAACTCGGTCTTAAAAACGATACCGCGCACAAGGTGGACGAGTTCACCGAAGTCTCCGAACTGGAACAGCTCGCCGACATCTACACCGGCATTCTGGCCCGTTATTTCGGATAGTTGCGTCTGATGTGATTACAGCTTTAACTGGTGGCCTTCACTAAGTGATCGGGCTGTAATCGTGGTAACAGATTTCAAACTTCGAAACGTTGGGCTGATGCTCGGTTTCTGCGTTTTACTATCTGCGTGCCAGACAAGCCGTCCCGTCTCCTCTACTGACATTGCACTCACGGCAGAGGCCGAACACCGCATCGCACGAGTGATGTTGAGCGAAGCGAACGAAATGTTCGCTGCAGAACAGGGGGATCATTCTGCATCTCTGCTCATGGCGCTTCAGGCAGCCGACTATGTAGATCGCATGGGGTTGCTTGATCCTGAGCTCGAAGCAGCCATTTCCGGGCGTATCGCTGCTGCAACGTTACAGAATCCGGTTCAGCGGTGGATCGTGTCTCATAAAAATCTGCCCATTAGCGACGATCTGGGGTGGGATAGCGTATGGGCACGTAGGCGTGAGCTTCAAGACACGAGAGTGTTGTGGGACAATGCCCGCGTCGCACTGTCGGGAGATCGTCAATGGATGGCGGTACTTGGCCATGATCGCGTACTCAGAATTCGCCATGTCGACAGTGAAGAAGCTGTTGCAGATTTCAGTTCAACTGAGCGGCAGCCTGCGCTCTCTGAGTCCGGAAATCTTCTGGCTCAAATAACAGAGACTCGTAGATTCCCCCAGAACAATGGATATCTCACACATATTATCGCCGTTCGTGACGTTTCGACGGGTGAGGTTCTGCAGCGTAAACACGTGGATCTGACTGGAGAAAGCTGGTGGCCTCATTTTTCGCCAGATGATGATATTCTGGCGCTTGGGAACCGCCAAGAAGTGGTGGTCTTCAGTGCCTCTAGAAATGAAGAGTTCCTTCGCTTCAAGCCGTTGAGCGGCGAAATCGTGGACATTGCATTTTCGCCCGACGCGTCGGAGGTCGCTGTCAGGACGTCAGACCGAAATATTCGTGTCTGGGCATTGCAGGACCATACGGCCGGAGTCTCCCGACAGGTGTTCCAGCAAGCGGGTTTTTCTATCGTTTTTAGTGCCGATGGGAGTCTACTGTTTGAAGGAATATCGCAGGAGCAGGTACGTGTTTTGAACGGCTTTGATCTGAGTGAAGAAACTTTGATTTCCATTCATGAACTTCGGTCACAGCATTCGGTTTCTCCGCAACAAATTTCCATTCGACCGTTTTTGTCTCTTGGGGCAACGATGCCAGTGTGGTGGGCGACCAATTACGATATCCTCGATGCGGCAATGGATGAGCACCGCACAGCCAGAATTCGCGCTATTGCCGAAGATGGAAGCCTGTATGTTATCGGCGATGAAGAGGGTCTCTTTACATTATTCGATAGCGATACTGGAGAAGTGGTTCCAAACGGTACGGTGAACTGCGGTGTAGTCGAATTGCATGACCTCATAGCCATCTCACCAGCAGGCAATCAGATAGCGTTTCCAGATTTTATACCTCGTGTTTGCTCTCTGGATTCGGAAAACCCAATTTTTGATTTCAAAATGGAGGGCACTTACGATACGTACGATATTGCGTTTTCTGCTGATGGTAGAATGCTTGCTGCTGCGCCAGGCTCTCCTATGCCAGTTCATATTTTCGATGCAGAAACAGGCACGATAATTCGCACTCTTGAGCCTGAAAACTGGGGTAGCCAGATCGCATTCTCTCCATCTGGACGGTTTGTTATCGGAACGGGGCGAGGTGGCTTTGGGTTGTGGAGCACAGCATCAGGCACCTTTTTGAATGAATTCTTCGGCCATGAAGAAAACATCCAGTCACTTTCATTTTCGCCAGATGAAACACGCATTGTGACGAGGTCTTATGATGGTACTATGCGGCTTTGGAATGTTCCGGATATCGCTCGGGCGTCATTACCAGAAGCCGCGCAAACTGCATGTAGTTACCTACGAAATCTGGGCGCGCCGATGAGTTTTATGATCGAAGACATTGAAAGGTTTCCCGTCTTACGGGGTGAGCCGATCTCGAACGAAACGGCATTGGTTTCGCCATGTAGAAGCCATTTCGAGGCGGAATAATTACCAGAGATACAGGGCTTGAATACTGCGCTTGTATCTTTCCCTTGCGTCAAATCTACCCGTAACTGTTGAATCTGGTTTCCTGACTATCTCTGTTTGAAGTAGAATACCCCGACGCGGGGATTCTATTTGATAATGAAGGTCTCAAAAATCATATCTTCGGCCTGTGTGGCGGCACTTCTCCTGACCGGAATGAGTGCGGCTCAGGCGAACCAGAGCGCCCCTGCACTGCAGAGGGTGGGCAATGACGCATTTGCCGGGCAGATGCCTGTCGGCTGGCGTGTGAACTCCTATCATTTCCGCGATTTCGTTATTTACCAGGTCCTGGATGGTATCTCTGCGCCGGCTAATCCCGTCGAGGTGTTTGGCGTTTATCACGGCAGCACAATCGACGAACTCAACCTGACCTCAGCCTCGCGTAAAGCCTGCGAGCGGGATGATATCTCAGTTCTGATGGGGCGTTCCGAGGCGACTGAGAGCCAGTCTGGCATGACGCATTTGCTCGTTGAAACGAGCGGCGAGGAAGGCGCAGACTATGTGCATCTCTTCTCGACCATGCTGGACATGACCGATGCTGACAGCCTTGCAGCCTGGAATATAGTCCTCAACGTTGAGGGTGTAGAACTGGCAGACCTGATCTGCAGTGATGATCAGTAATCCACGCGTGTGAGGTGCAGGCCATCGGGCGGGGCGACGGGCCCGCATTGCGCGCGATCTGCGGCAGCGAGCACCTTGCCCACCCAGCGTACATCTTCCTTGCCGCGTCCCACTTCGACCAGCGTGCCAACCATAGAGCGGACTTGACGGTGTAGGAAGGAGAGGGCGCGGCAGCGCACATGGACTTCTTCGCCAAGACGGGTCACTGAAATAGCATTGAGCGATTTCACCGGGCTTTCGGCCTGACACTGGCTGTCGCGAAATGTCGTGAAGTCATGCGTGCCGACAAGCGCCTGCGCCGCAGCATGCATGGCATCGGCGTCGAGCTTTGCACCAACCCGCCATGAAAAGCCTCTGTCCAGTGTCAGCGGCGCGCGACGATTTGAAATGCGGTAGAGATAGAACCGTTCCTTCGCGCTGAAACGTGCGTGGAAGTCCTCGTCCACTTCGATCGATTTCAGAATGGAGACAGGGTTAGGCTTCAGGTGAAAATTGATGGCATCCATGACCTTCTCGGCTGGCATGTCCTTTTGCATGTCGATATGTGCGACTTGCCCGGTAGCATGCACGCCTGAATCCGTGCGGCCTGCGCCTTGAACCTGTACCGGCGCGCCGTTTACCTTCGCGGCAGCATCTTCCAATGCCTGCTGAACGCTCGGTTGGTCCGGTTGACGTTGCCAGCCTGCATAAGGCCGTCCGTCATATTCGATGGTGAGCTTATAGCGCGGCATGCGATGTACCTTCGCTCATTCCCGCGAAGGCGGGAAACTGGTTGTAGTGTTCGAGTTCCCTGCCTGCGCAGGGACGAGCGCAAACGTCGAGCATTGATCTAACCCTCGAAGAATGCAGACGGGTAGTGGAGCTCGGCAAGTGGCGGGCTACCCGGATTGAGCTCGATTGCCATGAAATGCGGTCCGCCCCATGGCGCTGCCATGCCTGCGGTTTCGTCCACGGAAAAACCAAAACGTGGATAGTATTCGGCATGACCCAGCACGAAGACTTTCTGAAAGCCGAGCGCTTTAACCTCTTTCAGGCCAGCACCGATCAGCTCTCCGCCAAGGCCTGTGCCCTGAAGGTCCGGATGGACAGACATCGGGCCGAGCCCCGCGAATTTCGCGGGCAGCATGCCGGAGGTATCGATCGGGAAGAACTGGATATGCCCGACGATCGCGCCATCACGCTCCGCGACCAATGCGAGAAGGGCTTCGTCATTTTCGTAGAGACGCTCGACGATCAGGCCTTCATCGTCCTGCCCGAAGGCAAGGTCGTTCAGGCTTTTGATCGCCGAAAGGTCGGCCTCGCTGGCCAGACGTAGTGTGATATCTTCGCTCATCAAAATACCTCATCGCCAGCTTTAAGCGGATTTCCGCGCAGGAAGTCCTCAGCGCTGCAGGCGCTCTTACCGGCTTTCTGCACCTGGGTGAGACGCACTGCATAGTCATCGCCGCAGGCAATCGTCAGCTGGTCATCGGTCACGCTGGCTGCATTGCCCTTAACGTCCGTCAGCTCTGACATCAGCGCTTTAACGCGCACACGCTTGCCGTTTTGTTCGATCTCGAACCATGCGCCGGGGAAGGGCGAAAGGCCGCGTATCTGGCAATCAATCTCTGCGGCAGGCTTGGTCCAGTCGATACGGGTGTCCTCAGGGCCGAGTTTATGTGCGTAGGTGATGCCATCTTCGGCCTGAGCTTCGGCCTGAAGCGTGCCAGCATCGAGGCCCGCCAGCGTTTCGATCAGAAGCGGGCCGCCCAGTTCAGCGAGGCGATCATGGATCGAGCCTGCGGTGTCTTTTCGGGTGATGGGCGTCTCTGCCGTCAGATAGACAGGGCCTGTATCAAGGCCGGCTTCCATTTGCATGGTCTGCACGCCTGTCACCAGATCGCCTGCCATAATCGCGCGCTGCATAGGTGCGGCGCCCCGCCAGCGTGGCAGAAGCGAGCCGTGCAGATTGATGCAGCCATATTTCGGCGCAGCCAGCACGGCTTTCGGCAAGATCAGTCCGTAGGCGGCAACAATCGCAGCATCCAGATCGAGAGCCGAAAAAGCGTCTTTTTCTTCCTGAGGTTTGAGAGAGGCTGGATGTCTGACTTCAATACCTGCCTCAAGCGCCGCGTCATGGACTGGCGTATTGCGCAGCTGTTTGCCACGACCGGCAGGGCGAGGCGGCTGGGAGTACACACAGACAATGTCATGGCCTGCTGCAATCAGCGCCTTCAGAGACGGTACAGCGAAGTCGGGCGATCCCATAAAGGCTAGGCGCATAGGGTCAGAGGTCCTCCGGGACGGAAAATTGGCAGTCGCGAGCGGTATAGTCCCACTCGCCGTCATTTTCCAGACAGGTGGAGCGTGCAGAGCTTTCGCCGATTTCGGTTGCCAGAAAGAAGACGCCGAGCACTAAAGCGCAAATCACTGCAGAACCGAGCAGCGCGAACAACCAGCGTTTCCAGGCTGACACCTGCTTAAGCGACGCGTTCTTTTTGGCGTTTGGCCTTCTTCACTTTCTCGACGGCGCGCTGACGGCGCAGGCGTGAGAGGTGATCGATGAACAGCGTGCCTTCAAGATGGTCCATCTCGTGCTGGATGCACACGGCATAAAGGTCTTCTGCCCATTCTTCGACCTGATTACCATCATAGTCGAGATAGCGGATGAGGCAGCGCGCAGGGCGCTCTACTTCGTCATAATAGTCCGGCACGGAAAGGCAGCCTTCTTCGTAAGGCTGGGTCTCTTCAATCGTTTCAACGATTTCCGGGTTCACAAAGTATTTTGGCTGCTTCTCGTCATTCGGGCCGCCCAGATCCATTACGATGATGCGCTTCGGGACACCGATCTGTACTGCAGCAAGGCCGATGCCCGGCGCTGCGTACATGGTTTCGAGCATATCATCCATCAGCGCGCGGATTTCATCAGTCACGCCGCCTTCTACAGGGGTTGAGACCTGTTTGAGGATAGGATTTGGAATAGTCAGAATTTCACGAATAGCCATGGTCTGTAAGTATGGTCAGAGCGCCGTTTCGTCAATATTCCTGATCATTATCAAGTGGCAATTGAGGTGAGGTATCAGACTCGTCCTCAGTTGCGATTTCCGGAGTTTCTGTTGTCAGATCAGGTTCTTCGAACTGCCCCGGATTTGTGTTCGACGGGAATTCCTCGATACGGGTGAGGTCTTTAATCTCGGTGCCGCTATCGCTGAGCTGCAGCGTTTCGAATTTACGAGCCTGTGGCATGACCATGCGCTCGTACGAGCCGGTCATCTGATTGAAGGCGCTGACCGAACGGCCAAGGCTCGTGCCAACGCGTTCCATATGATTGGTGAAGGTTGCAAGCCGCTTGTGAAGGTCGCGGCCCATTTGGGCAGCTTCGAGCGCGTTCTTTGCCGCTTCTTCCTGACGCCAGCCATAGGCAACGGCTTTGGCGAGCGCGATCAGAGTTGACGGCGTGACAATCAAAACTTTGTTGCGGGCTGCATAATCAAACAGGTCTCGTTCCACTTGGAGCGCTGCGGCATAGAAGTTCTCGCCCGGCACATACATGGCGACAAAGTCCACGCGGCTTTCAAAGGCTTTCCAGTATTCCTTACTGGCGAGACGTTTCACATGGTCTTTCATCTTACGCGCATGCGCAGCCAGGAAAGTGTTGCGACGTGTTTCGTCCGGCTCGTCCGCCGCTTGCAGGAAGTCATCAATGCTGACTTTGGAGTCGACCACGATTTCGCGGCCGCCCGGCATGCGGATGATGACGTCAGGGCGCAGGCCGTCGCCGCCGCTGCCATCCTGTTCTTTGAAGTCTGCATGTTCTGAGAGACCAGCCATTTCCATAACATTGCGAAGGCTCTCCTCGCCCCAGCGACCGCCGCCTTTCGGAGAGGAGAGGGCAGAGACGAGTTTGGATGTAACCGCCTGATTGCGGTTCAGCATTTCGCCGATGTTTTTGACCTGCTCGAAAATCGCAGATTTATCTTCGGCGCGGACTTTCTCCATGCCTTCGACGCGTTGTTCGAATTTGCTAATAGCCTCACGGATCGGGCTCATCAGGGATTTGATATTACCCTCTGCCGCTTCCTTCTGCTTGCCGAAGGTCTCGTTGGCGGTTTCGAGGAACAGGCTCTGGGATTGTTTGAGGGCAGAGTGTGCAATCTCTTTGAAGCGGTCTTCAACTTCCTGACGTAGTGCGGTCAGCTGTTCGCGTTCTTCCTTCATCGCGCGGTCGCGCTCTTCGGTGCGGGCTTCTTCGCGGCTGAGCTTGGTTTCAGCCTCTTCCAGACGCGCCTGTAGAGTTCTACGCTGCTGCTCGACATAGTCGGCGCGCACTTCGGCCTGTTTACGCTCGTGCTCCAGCGTCTCTTCCAGCGATTTTACGCGAGAGAGGTTGGTGGCATTCTCTGTCAGCAGGGCCGCGTACCGGCCATTCATCTGGTTGAGGCTCTCATTGCTCTCATTGGCACGCTTGCGGTGCGGCCAGAGCGAATAAATCAGAAGGCCGCTGAGAAACAGGGCAGCGAAAAGCGCTACATGCAGCAGATCAAACTGCGCATCGCCGATGGTAATTACAGACATTGTCATCATTTCAGCATACCCGGATTCGAATTCTCAGAACAAAACATAAACATATTCGGCGATCAACGACTATTGAACGGGATGGGGTTCACCCCAGTTTGAGCACATGCGCAAGAAGTCAGACCTGCCCGAGAAAACCTGCCCCGTGTGTGACCGGCCGTTCAGCTGGCGCAAAAAGTGGGAACGCGTCTGGGATGAAGTCGTGTATTGTTCTGAAAAATGTCGGCGTGAGAAGAAGTCAGTGCGCTGACTTTGTGTTACGGTCCGTTTTCCAAAATTTTTCAGACGATCCTTTGCCCTATGCCAGATAATTTTGACGCGACTGTTTTCTATGCAGTTGGCGACATCCACGGACTTGCCGATCGGCTGAGTGCTCTCCACACAGAAATATTCAATCACCATGCTACGCATCATAACGGAGCGTCGGCATGCATCGTCCATCTGGGCGATTACGTCGACCGGGGGAACAACTCCAAAGGCGTCATTGAGGCGATCTGGGCGCTTGAAGCGAAAGCTGAAGAGACTGACTGGCTGACCGTGAAGTCGATTCTGGGCAATCATGAGCAGATGATGCTTGAGGCGCTTGGCGGAGATACGTCCTATCTTGTATCCTGGCTGCGCAATGGCGGCCGCGATACGCTGGAAAGCTATCGTAAGGGCGATGAAGACCTCGACGAGATTATGCTGAACATGCCGAAGGACCATCTGAACTGGTTGTCCGGCTTGCCTGATATTTTCGTTGTTGAGGACAGACGGCTTGTTTTCGTTCATGCCGGCGTCGAGCCTGCCATGTTTCCGGATGACGGGCAGGAGCCGCATCTGTGGACAAGGTCGCAACGTTTCTTTGACGTGACGCGCTGGTCCAAACGACCCAAACTGGCTGGCTATACGGTTGTTCATGGCCATACCCCGGTAGAGGAAACGAAAATCGTGGAGCACAATGGTGCGCGGCGTATCAATGTGGACCTCGGTGCGTGTTATGGTGGCCCGTTAACGGCTGTGGCGCTGCCGCCGGCTGGTGAGCCGACGTTTCTCCAGATACCGGCCTGACCTCAGGCAGGTTCCAGCTCCATATCTGATAGCGGCAGCTCTGCAGGAGAAATCTGTCTCGGTTGCAGCGGAGTTCTCAAGGCGGTTGTGACAAAAGGCCCGGAGACAAACGACACGCCAACTCTGATAGCGGCGAGAAGTTCATCACGCGTCTTTATGCCTGTAATGGCGCCGCGAATTTTCATCTTACGCAGATCGGAGATATGGTCGCCAAAGCGTTCAACTTCCCCGACGCGGTCGTTGATGATCTGGTGCATATCGAAGGTGACTGTGTGCAGGCCGCTGTTCATGAAGCGCGACGTAGAGACGTTCGCGGACGTGACCTGCCAGTCCATGAACCGGAAATATTGTTTGAAATCAGTCGCCAGATGCAAAACAGCGTCAAAGCTTGGGGCATCCGGTCCGCAGAATACCATGATGCCGATATGATCACTCAACCATTCCGGTGCGTCTTTCACGGCGGCAAGATACTTCTTGCGCGCGTCTGAGGACAGGAGCGTTGAATAGGTCACCGGTGCAAACAGCACCATGGGCTGGCTGGCTTCGCGCGCTATCTTTACCCGCTCTAGCGCGTGTTGAAATGCGGTGATCTCGAAGTCGATCGTGTTCGGTTCGCGAACCTTCAGGAACTTGCCGAGCGGGATGTCGTCAAAGCCGGCAGAGCCATACATGTCCATCGCGGTAAGGGCGTGTGCAATCACGATACGCTGTTTGCAGTGAAGAATGCCGCGGAAGCGGAAGCGTTCATCCGCGAACTGGGTTTGTGTGTGCCAGTTGTATCGCCAGTTTTTCTTTCCGCGCAAATGGCTGCGGTTTTCCGCTTCATTTGTTTCGCGGAAGATCTGGGACATTCGGAAGGCGATTTCGGGATCAGCTGACAGGAACTCGTGAACTTCGTTCATGGTTCCGGCAAAACTCAGAACTTCGAGCCCGCCCGTATCTTCGACCTGCGTGCCGAACAGAAACTCTCTGAGGCGCATCTGCAGTGAAATGACATACTCGTCCAGCTCGTCTTCATGACCTTCGCCGGAGACCAGAAAGGCAGTCGCTTCCAGCATATGGTACTTGAATGGTAGACGGACCGTGCTTTCAAGGAAACGTTTGGAATACTGACCGATCGTGCTTTTCAGCTCTTGGGTGGCTTCCAGACTGTTGGGCACAGATAGACGGACCAGGCGAATAGCGCCGGATCGGTTGCCGTCATTTGCAGAGGAGGTATCCACTCCCGAGACCATATTCAGTCCTTTTCCACCAACTCTGACGCGAAAAGGTAAATTCAGGGCCAAGTCCGATTAATAAATTCAATAGATTGCGTTCGGCATGGCGCTTGGCTTGACTTCGGCTGCGTGCGCAGGAAAACACCCGTAACAGTTTACTCAACAGACAGGTCAGAAGAGAGATACGGCCATGACCAAAATCCGGCTTCACAAGGGCGATCTGCCTGCAGGTGTAACATTCGGCGATAGCGTAGCGGTCGATACTGAAACGCTAGGCCTGTCTCTGGTGCGCGATAAGCTTTGTGTCGTCCAGCTGTCGTCTGGCGACGGCACTGCCCACGTTGTGCAGCTGGACCGCTCTTCATATGATGCACCGAACCTGAAAGCTCTGCTCGCTGACACGGGCGTTGAGAAGATCTTCCACTTTGCACGCTTTGATGTGGCCATGATCCAGAAGTGGTTCGGTGTCACATGTGCACCTGTATTCTGCACAAAGATCGCCTCCAAGCTGGCGCGAACCTACACAGACCGTCACGGCCTGAAGGATGTGTCCCGCGAGCTGGTCGGCGTCGACATGTCAAAAGCACAGCAAAGCTCTGACTGGGGCGCAGAAACGCTTAGCGAAGCGCAGCTCGCTTATGCTGCATCGGACGTGCTTCACCTTCACGAAATTCGTGACCGCCTTACTGGAATGCTGGACCGTGAAGGCCGTCTGGATCTGGCGCGTCAGTGCTTCGACTTCCTTCCGACACGTGCGCGACTCGATCTGGAAGGCTGGCCGGACACGGATATCTTTGCGCACAGCTAGTCCGGCTGGTGCGAGGTTTGGCGGTGACAGCTTGCGTTAAAAGTGGGCTTCACGGCTAAATAATCTGATAAAACATCGTGTATCGTAGATTTGCCCTAGTTTCGCCTCACAGCTTTCGCTAGGTGATTTATTCGTACACGGAGACCACACTCGGCGATCATGAGCAGCCTGTCCGCACAACAGAATGACATCTGGGCCCCAAAGCGCCGCCTGTCTCTGAAACAGGCGCGGTCGCGGTCTGATCTCGTTGGTCTGTTGCGGATGCTGTTTATCACGGGGGCCGCGCTGTCAGCTGGTGCGCTGCTCGGCAGCTTTATCGTCAGCATCGTGAACGGCCATGGCCCGCGCGCGGATTATACCGCGACACAGGTCGTTACCATGCTGAACCCGCGCTTTACGGGGCGCGATGCAAACGGTCAGCCTTATGTGATCACAGCTGATACGGCCCAGCGGAACGGTGCAAATGCCTCTCTCATCGAGTTGCAGAACCCTGCGCTAGATGATGGCCTTAATGGTACGGTTCAGGCGCCGCGGGGCGTGTTCGATCAGGACGCCCAGCATCTGGAACTCTTTGAAGACGTGGTTCTGATGGATGCGAGCGGGAATCGATTTGTGACGACTCATGCGCGTATGTATGTTCAGGAAAACCGCGTTGTCGGTCTTGAGCCTCTCGAAGGCGAAGGCCCGTTCGGACGTTTGCGCGCAGACAGTTATGAGATTAATGACGGTGGTGACCGGGTGACGTTCAGGGGGAATGTCTGGACGGAAATTCAGCCAGCCAGTCGGGAGACAGGAGAGTAGGAATGTTGAAGTCACTTGTTCTGGCCACGGGCCTGATGACGGCGCTGACCTTCAGCGCCTCTGCGCAACTCAGCGGCCAGCGTGGCCCGATCCAGATTGAAGCTGACCAGCTCGACTTCATCGATAGCGAAGCGCGCGCTGTTTACATCGGCAATGTCGATGCAATTCAGGGCGATGCGCGTATCCGTGCCGAGCGCCTGACGATTTACTTTGAGCAACGCTCTGAAGATGGCAGCTCTGCTACCGCGCTTGGCGGCAACGTTGGCGACGTTCAGCGCCTCGTCGCTGAAGGTGAGGTTTACTATCTGACACCTAGCGAGCGTGCGCGTGGTGATCGCGGCGTCTATGACTATCAAGCCGATACGATTACACTGACAGGCAACGTCACAGTAACCCGCGGTGAAAACGTAATTGCCGGTGACCAGCTGGTTGTTGATCTGGCGAATGGTCGCTCGACTGTTACCTCTGAAGGGCGCACGCAGGGTACGCGCGTTCGAACCGTTATTATTACGGACGCTTCTGAAGAGGAATAAACCTGATCGAAGCCGAAGTTTTTCGGAAACTTCAACAGGCTTTTAATGATCGTATGCAAGTTTGGGGCCGCGGGCCTTACCAAAGTCGCGCGAAACGGGAGAATTTTTGTGAGCAATGACCAGTCAGGTCTCGTCGCTAAGAACCTAGCCAAGTCGTTCAAGAAACGACGGGTGGTTCACGACGTATCACTCTCTCTCAAACGCGGTGAAACGGTAGGTCTGCTCGGCCCAAACGGTGCAGGTAAAACAACCTGCTTTTATATGATGATGGGGCTTATCACGGCCGATGAGGGGCATATTGAGATTGACGGTGAGGACGTAACCTCCCTGCCAATGTATCAGCGTGCCCGTCTCGGGGTGGGGTATTTGCCACAGGAAACATCAATCTTCCGCGGTATGACCGTAGAAGAGAACGTGATGAGTGTTGTTGAGCTGATCGAGAAAGACAAGAAAGCGCGGAAACAGGCGGTTGAAGGTCTTCTGGAAGAGCTGAACATCACGCATATCAGATCGCAGTCAGCTATGTCTTTGTCAGGTGGTGAGCGCCGCCGGGTAGAGATTGCACGCGCGCTTGCATCAAGGCCGAGTTTCATGTTGTTGGACGAACCGTTCACCGGGATCGACCCATTGGCCATATCGGATATTTCCGATCTGGTGCGCTATCTTAAAGAGCGCGGCATCGGCGTATTGATTACAGATCACCAGGTCCGTGAGACCTTGCAGATCGTAGACCGCGCCTCCATCATTTATGATGGCCGAGTTCTTTTCGAAGGCACACCTGAAGATATCCTCAAAAACGAGGAAGTGCGCCGGGTCTATCTGGGTGAAAGGTTCGCGGCCTAGGAGGCACGCGGTGGCGTTTTCACAGCGGATAGAACTACGACAGGGCCAGTCCCTGGTCATGACCCCCCAACTGCAGCAGGCAATCAAGCTGTTGCAGCTATCCAATATTGAACTCGCTGAATATGTTGATCAGGAGCTGGAAAAGAACCCGCTCCTCCAGCGTGATGATTCCGAATACAGCAATGACGACTCTGCATCAGAAACGGCTGATGACTACGGTTCGTCTGCAGAAAACTCCCAACTCGCTGATGCGCAGGACAATCTCGATGCGCCGCGCGAAGATGCTTATGAAGCCGATAGCCCGTCTGAGAATGCTGTAGAAGCGCACGGTTCCGCGAGCGCAGGATCTGGCGCCGGTAGCACGCAGTCCGGTTCTGGCGGTGGCGGCGGTGAAGACTTTGACTTTGAGTCTGTTCTATCATCGGAAAAGACCCTGCGTGAGCACTTGAAAGATCAGCTGGCCATGTCCGGCCTTGATGAGGTCGATCAGTTGATTGCATCCCAGCTCATCGAAGAGACGGACGATGGCGGCTATATGCGCGGGGATATTGAGCAGACCGCCCAGACGCTCGGCGTTGAGCAAGAACGCGTGCTGCGCATTCTTGATGTGTGTCAGGGGTTTGAGCCAACTGGCGTTATGGCGCGCTCTCTGGAAGAATGTCTGGCGCTTCAGCTGAAAGAGCAAAACCGGTTTGACCCGGCTATGGAAGCGCTGTTGAACAATCTGGCCCTGGTGGCCAAGCATGATTTGTCAGGTCTTGCGCAGATTTGCGGTGTCGACCGCGCCGACGTGCTGGACATGATCGCGGAGATCAAAGCGCTCACGCCGCGTCCGGGTGCTTCTTTTGCGGGTGATGCGGCTCAGGCCGTTCAGCCGGACGTGTTTGTCCGCGAGCTTGCATATGGCGCATTCGGCGTCGAGCTGAATTCCGATACGCTGCCGCGCGTCCTAATGGACCGTACGTATTACGCTGAAGTCTCTCAAATGCCGATGCGCGACAAAGATAAGGAATTTATCGAAGATTGCGCCGCGAATGCGAACTGGCTGATCAAAAGCCTCGACCAGCGCGCGCGCACAATTTTGAAGGTCGCTCAGGAAGTTGTGCGCCAGCAGGATGCGTTTTTCGTGCACGGCGTTGCGCATCTGCGCCCGCTGAATCTGAAGCAGGTGGCCGATGTGATTGGCATGCATGAATCTACTGTTTCGCGTGTCACATCGAACAAATATCTCGCGAGCCCGCGCGGCCTGTTCGAACTGAAATACTTCTTCTCCGCAGCTATTCCATCGACAGGTGAGGGTGAGGCGCACTCCGCTGAGGCTGTTCGTCACCGGATTAAAACACTAATTGATGGTGAGACGCTGGCGACGGTTCTGTCTGATGACCAGCTGGTTGAGGAGTTGCGCGGCTTCGGGATCGAAATTGCGCGGCGTACGGTCGCAAAGTATCGCGAATCTTTACGTATTCCTTCGTCCGTCCAGCGCCGCCGGGCGCTGCGTCAGTCCGCCTAAATTCCTGATAAATAGATAGTTTCCTGCTGCTATCCAGACGAAATCGCGTGAGAAATTGCGCGAATAAGTTTGGTTGCCTGTTAACATGTTTTCATGACAATCTTCTCTTACATGTCTGGCGGACTAGGCCGTCGACATTACGTAAGTAGAAGCAGGAGATTTCTCTGACGGCAGGTTTTCAGGACATTCGTATTTGCCCTCATTCTTGCCACAAGACCGTCGAATGCTGCACACTTAGGTGTAGGGGCAGATAAATAAAGAGGACCCATCATGCAAATTCAGATTGCTGGACGGAACATCGATCTTGGCGAAGCTCTCAAAAACCGCATCGAAAGCGGGCTTGAGGACGCAGTAACTAAGTATTTTGATCGAGCGACGGAAGGTAATGTGAGTATGGCCAAGGATGGCCATCTGTATGAGGCCGAATGTCAGGTCGCGCTCCCCTCAGGGATATCTCTACAATCAAGCGCAGAAGCCAATGATCCGTATGCCGCATTCGAGCTGGCGCTGGACAAGCTGGAGAAGCGTGTACGCCGATATAAGCGTCGCCTTCGTGATCATCACCGCCCGGACAGCAACCTTCTTCCAGCGGAAATGGTCGCTTACTCCGTTCTCTCAACTGCGGATGAGGACGAATCAGAGGTTGATTCAGGCGACGTAGATACTGTAGACGCTCCGGCGGTGATCGCTGAGCAGCAGACCAACATCAAGACAATGACCGCTTCTATGGCAGTCATGCAGCTGGAGCTGACAGAAGTTCCGGCATTGATGTTCCGTAATGCTGTACATGGCGGCCTTAACATGGTTTACCGCCGCAATGACGGCAATATCGGCTGGGTCGATCCGGGAAAATAGTCCAGATCGCGCCCTACGCGGCCGAAACTGAGGTATAAATGACAAGAGATCTTTCAGATCTTCTATCGGGTGGACCTGTTTTGCCCGCCTTGAATTGCTCAAGCGCGAAACAGGTCTTCTCACGACTGTCTAATGCTATGGCTGAGAAGACAGGTGTGTCCGAGCGCGATATCCAGCGCGCGATTCTCGAGCGTGAGAAGCTTGGTTCCACAGCTGTGGGCCATGGCGTTGTTCTACCTCACGCCCGCCTTCCTGGTATTGTCAGCCCGATCGGTGGATTTGCACGTCTCATCTCGCCAGTAGATTTCGACGCGGTAGACGAGCAGCCTTGCGATCTCGTTTTCATGCTTCTGGCATCAGACGGAGACGGTGCGGACCATTTGCGTGCGCTGGCGAAAGTGGCGCGTGTAATGCGCCAGTCCAGCATTCGCAGTCAGCTACGTGAAGCGGCCACCGAGCAGGATATCCGCGATATCTTCGGTGCATCCGTCACCAGCTCTGCAGCCTGATTTCAAACAAGTCTTCGTGCTGCCCCTAATGGCAGGTTAACGATATCGGCAAAACCTGAGTGTCCTATAAGGACGCTTCTTAAAATCTTTGTGATTGAATTTAAGGGATTAATCTCTTGAGTTCTTCATGCCTGACCTGCTGACTTTTTCAGATCGTATCTATGTGGACCCGGTAATGCTGGGGATTTTCCTCATGGGCCTCGCGATCGTCACCGTTATGGTGATGACGTTCAGACACAATCTGCGTCAGGCGGGGAACGGAGTTGGCGATTTCCCAGCTATTCTGACGATCCTGCTGGGACAAGTGATCTTCAGCCATACTTTGCTGTTTACGCTGGCGCTGTATCCACACGAGCAGATCCGTCTCACTGAAGTTGAAATCGGTGTCCTGATGCTGGGATCTATCTGTGCCGCCGCTGTGAGCGTGTGGCTTGCGGGTGGACGTTCAGCTCAGCGCTTGAGGCCATATACCGGATATTGCACGTCATCCATGGTAATCGCTCTGGCGGTTATGTCTCCGATGCTTGCGCATGCCGAACTGCCGGCATCTGTCGACTGGGTCGCTATCGGCGTAGCTATTCTGGCTGTTGTCGGAATTAATGGCACTTTGCACCGGACGTTACTGTCCGGAGAGAATAAAGCTCTCGCGCTGTTTAGCCTTGGCGTCATGACGGCATCGGTTGTGACGGCACAGTATGTCATCGCCCAAAGCCTGCATTTTGAAGCGTCAGAGCTGTCGCGTCTGAACCATGATGGCAAGAACGCTTTCTGGCTGGAGGTTTTCCTGCTCATGATCGGCGTGCTGGGCATTGGCCTCAGCGCGGTGATGGGTAACAATCCACGTCAGCACTGGCGGCGTTTCGCCGTGACGGCGGTTCTGGTCTCCATGACATCTATCGCCGTGTTCACGGCGAACGAGATGTCTTTGCGTTACTCGAATACGCATTTCGAGCTGGCGCGCCTGGTTGAGTCGCTGAACGGCAATCGTTCTGCGCTGTACGTGAAGTATCTTCAGTATGAAGAGCGCGAAGACGGCACGATGCGTCAGTCCGTTCCTTCTGATGTCTTTCGCAACCTTGAAACCTATTACGAAGCGGCTGGCCGCATCGACCGGCTGATGGGGAGCAGCAATGTTCAGGATGGTATAGAGACCTTCTACCGCGAGGACATTCACCATGACGGTCATGATCATGACGCCGTAACTCTGGCTGATGAAATCGACCGCTTCTACCAGTTCATGAAGTCGGAATTCGGCCTTCAGGTGTCTCCGGTTGAGATCAGTGATGTCGATCAGATCATGTTTGAGCGCCGCCTCAACGAATTTTCCAACCTGATCATTGCGTCGGCGCGGGGCGCGTCTGAATCTCAAGAGCTTATCCGCGATATGGCGCTGCTCGGCGGGTTCTTCCTCGTCCTGTTTCTTGCGCTGGGCGTATTCCTTCCTGCGCACCGCTCAACCATTCAGGCGCTGGATGCGTTGGAGGCCGAGAAGGCGCGTATTTACAAGCTCGCGCTGTGTGCTGAGCACACGACGAAGGGCATCGTCCTTACCAATGGCCGCGGCCAGATCACCTGGTGCAATGACGCGTTTTGCGACATGACCGGTTATCGTTTCAGCGAACTTGAGGGCTATACGCTGCTTCAGAAAACCCGCAATCCGGATGCGGATCAGCGCGTGATCAGCAAGGCGTTCATCTCGCTGCGAAATGCGGAACCGACTGATATTGAGGTCCTGGCACTCCGTAAGGATGGCTCTGACTTCTGGATGAGCGGATCGATTACGCCGGTTGTCGAAAATGGGCGCCTCAGCAAAGTCGTCCACGTCCTGAACGATGTGACTGAAGAACGTGAAATGCGCGACCGCCTCGCGACAGCTCAGGCCGAAGCAGAGCGTCTGGCGCTGGTTGTGCGGCACGCATCTGACGGCATCGCGCTTCTTGATGCTGAGATGCAACTCGACTGGATGAACCCGTCACTCGAAAAAATGACCGGTTATACCTTTGAAGAAATTCAGGAAAGCTCTCTGCACGAGCTGCTGCGCGGCATCGAAACTAATGCCGAAGACGTGGCGGACATGCTCTCTACCGTACGCCTGCGTGAACCATTCTCGGGAGAGTTTCTGGCTTATCGCAAGGATGGCTCGGAGTATTGGATCGAGGCTATTCTGTCTCCGTTCTTCGACGAAGGCGGCGTGTTTACCGGGTATATCGTGGTTCACCGCGACATTTCCGAACGTAAGACGCTTGAGCTCGCTCTGATTTCCAACCGCGACGAGCTTGCTGCGCGCGTTGAGGAGCGTACGCAGACGATTATGAACCAGTCGCTGGAGCTTGAAAAAGCGCTCGCATCCGAGCGCGAGCTCAACCGCATGCAGACTGAATTTGTGTCCATGGCCAGCCATGAGTTCCGCACACCGCTGACCATTATTGATGGTATTGCGCGCCGCCTCGACAAGCGCGCGGATAAGTTTACGCCAGATGATGTGCGCGAAAAGGCTCAGACACTGCGCGCGACTGTGAAGCGTATGACAATGCTTGTGGAGCGTACGCTGGACGCGTCGCGTCTCTCCTCGGGGCGTATCAAACTGACGCCAGAGACCTTCAAGCTTCGCGATCTGGTCAATGAAGTGTGTGCCCGTCAGCGTGAAGTCGCGTCAGCTCACAAGATCGATTTGGATGTGAACGACTATCCGGAAGAACTCTTCGGCGATGCGCGCCTGATGGATAACGTTTTCACTAATGTGATTTCAAATGCCGTGAAATATTCCGGTGAGAACAAACATGTCAGTGTCCTTGGCACGACTGAAGGTAATTACGCCGTTCTCAGGGTTCGCGATTCCGGCATCGGCATTCCGAAAGATGAGTTGCCGAAGATTTTCCAGCGCTTTTTCCGCGCCAGCACGTCAACAGGTATTCCGGGTACAGGCATTGGCCTGAACCTCGTGAAAAGCCTTGTTGATATGCACCACGGCAAGGTGGAGCTGGATAGCGTAGAGGGTGAATGGACTGAATTTACGATCCGGCTGCCGCTGCAGTCACCGCTGGAGACAGGGGTGATGATGTCGGAGCTGGATGAAGAAGACGGGGAGCTCGGGGGAGCAGTTGTTGAAGCTGCGACGGGCACCGGGGGATAAATTATGCAAAATTTCAAACACGATATTGGATCGCCAAAAATGTCGGACATTGCCAGTCAGGAATTGCAGGAGCTGAGGGAACGACTCTCGGAACTCACGCGCCATTCCCTGCGCACGCCGCTGACTGTAATTGATGGCAATGCACGCCGCCTGGAACGATTTGCGGGGCAGGTGTCAGCCGAAGAGGTCAAGGCACGAACCGAGATCATCCGCGCGACAGTCGACAAAATGGTTGAGCTGGTGGAGCACTCTATCGAGCTTACGCAAATGGCGGCCTGCATCAAGCCGGATCCGGTGATGAACGTCATGCTGCACGAACTCGTGGAAGGCATTACCCGTGAACATCAGGCTGTACGCCCTGACGTCAATCTGGTGGCTTGGCTCACAGAATGCCCTGATCTGGTCGTTGGTGATCGCAGGCTCGTTGAGTTGATCCTCGACAAGCTTCTTACCATTGGCGGCGACCTCATCACCAACCGTGGCCGACTGGACCTCGTTATGTGGTCGGAGGGCCGTTGGGCCAATATCACTCTGAAAGCTATTTTTGAGGCGCGTTCGCTCGTTGATGTTCGCGACCTTTCAGAGAAACTGGAAGCAGACCGCAATCAGGCCACGACCGTGCTGCCTGATGGCGTGAACCTGAAGCTCATCCGTCTGCTCGTAGAGCAGCATGAAGGTGAGCTCGACATAGAAGATTGTGAAGACCGTATCGAGTTCGAGATACGGCTTCCGATTACCGGGCATGATGAGGAGTGCGAGAAACCGCTGCTCTACCTGCCTGAAGACAACTCAGACTCTCAGAAAGAAGGAACTGTGAAATGAGCGCGCGTATCGCAGTCGTAGAAGACGAGGCGGAAATCAGGTCCCTGATCGTCGAAGAATTGGAAGACGAGGGATATGAAGTGGCTTGCGCCGGCAACGGTGCTGAAGGCCTCAAACTGATTCAGGAATTCAAGCCGCAACTTGTCTTGTCTGACATTACAATGCCGGTGCTTGACGGTTATGGCATGCTGGAAGGCCTTCGTGAGCTGAAGGCGTTTTCGTCTACCCCGATCGTTTTTCTGAGTGCTCTGGCGGATCGCCGTCATATCATTCAGGGGAAGAAGATGGGCGTGGATGACTATGTCACCAAGCCGATCGACTTTGAGCTGCTTCTGGCCACGGTTGAGGCGCGTCTTCGTGAAGTCGAGCGCATGACCGCTGAAAAAGAAGAGCAGATGGTCAAGCTTTACCACTCCTTTATGGCGCAGCCTGAGCAGGAGCGCCGCGTTAAACCTGCGCTGATCATTGCTGCTGAATGGCAGGATATCGACGATATCGAGAGCTCGCTTCGGAAGATGGGCGTCCCGTTCATCGTTCATCATCGTGGATCACAGATCGACGGCTATCTGGCTGAGAAGGCATACTCAGCTGTCATCCTGTCCCAGAACACGAACGATCAGACGGCTCTCACAATTTTGAAACGCAGCCAGCAGTTTGCTAAGCTGAGTATTCCAAAATTCCTGCTGATTGAAGATTCCAAGGCAGCTCAGGATATGAGCTATTGGGACAAGTTTACTCGTGTGATCTCACTGGATCGCGCGACTGAAGCGGACATTGAGGAAACAATCTCCGCTTACATCTAAGCTGGCTTTAAATCCCATCCCTGCCGGATGCTGTTTTCTAATGCGCTCAAAAGCGCATCCGGCGAATAGGGTTTAGCAACGTTCGGCGCTTCAGGCAGGTTTGCCTGAAGCTCGTTCATTCCCGATGCATAAATAAACGGGATAGCCTGCTGGCTCAGGCTTAAAGCGATTGGCTCGCATGTCTGGCCGTCCAGCATGACGTCTACGACCGCGTAGGCGACGGGGTATCTGCTGAGGATATCCATTGCTTCGTCGCAGTTACTTGCGACATGCACCTGTGCCGCGCCCATGCTTTCAAGCATATCAGCGACATCCAGTGCGATGATTGTGTTGTCCTCGACCAATAAGGCGTGTCCGGAGAAGGGACCGGTCATAGCATTGCTCCGATCCTCGCCCGCTCGGGCGTTCAGTGTTGCGGGTACGGTTGTATATCACAGCTTAACGTACTTGAGACGCTGCGTATTTGATCGAGATTAAAGCAACTGCAGACTGTGATCAGTCCTCCGGTAACCATGACAAATTGAGGTCCTGATAACGGTCGACATAGTCAATCATCTGCGAAAGACCCTCTTCATCGGTAATTTCGATGAACTGACGGCTCCTGCGGATAAAGCCTCCATCCTCAAGACGCTTGAGCATACGGCTTACGTGAACGCTTGTCAGACCGGTCGCATCGCCAATCTGCTGTTGTCTCAGCGGGCACATGAAACCGTTCTGAGCGGTATCGTTCATCAATCTGAGGCGGCTGAGCGTCTGCAGTAGGAAAAGCGCCACGCGCATCTCACCGTCGTTACGACGCGAGATCATTACCCGATCCGAAATTATTGCATGCTCGATCGCACCCAGCGCCGTTATGAGCGCCGCAAGGCGAGGGCTTTCGCTGAATACTTCATTCAGATCGCCGGTGCGGATTTTACATGCGATCAGGTCGGACTCAGCCACACAGGTATTTTTGACGGTGGAGAATGCAATATTCTCGAAACCGACAACGTCACCTGGATGGTGAATTTGCGCGATGCTTGATCCGCCGTCTTTGAGAAGTTTACCGGAACTCACCCACCCTGATTTCAGGATGACAAGTTCATTAGCGGGCTGACCTTCAGACAGAAGAACATGGCCACGTGGGAGGCCAACAGCATTGGTCTCCAGACGCGCAAGCAGCTCAACATGGCGGCTGCTAAGATGCGTAAGCTTCATAAGCTTTGCGGCAAGACAAGATGCTGTCTGCGCGTGCTCACGGCCTTCGAATGTATAAACAGGCATATCCATAAGGAGGAAACGCGTATCGCCAGCTCGAAGTTTCCGCCATAACCTAGGTTAAAGTGTGACAGAATTCTGCATATCAATTGCAGTTGAACATTAGGCCGCTGTTTTGATTGACGAAAAAGTTGCCATATTTTGAAAATTGCGCGATTTAAGGGGGCCGAACGGGCCATGCGGCGCTATGAAATATGGGGTTTATCGCGTCCATTCGCCTGAATAGGGAAATTTTTCGCGGCAAATCCAGTTTTCTATTTTTGATAGTGTTGTGGGCCGAACACCAAGACAGGGATGTACGTGTTTAGCGGTCTTCAGGATCGACGCCGTCATTGAGGCGCGCACGCAGTTCTTTACCGGCTTTGAAGAATGGAACGAACTTCTCTTCGACCTGTACAGTTTCGCCTGTACGCGGGTTGCGGCCAACGCGAGCATCGCGCTTACGCACTGAAAATGCACCGAAACCTCTGAGTTCTACGCGAGACCCGCTTTCAAGGGCGGAGGTGATCTCTTCCAGAATAACATCGACGACCTTCTCCAGATCCTGTGGACGGAGATGCGGGTTTTCATCAGTCAGTTTCTGAACGAGTTCTGAGCGTAGCATTCCCCCACCATATACGTTTTCGCGGCGAAACCAAAGGCTTCGCCGCGAATTTGTGATTGAATTTTTACTATGAAGGCAAAATTTCTATTGTTTGCCTTCTTCCTCATCACCTTTGAGGGCCGCACCAAGGATATCACCGAGGGACGCGCCAGAGTCAGCAGAGCCGTACTGAGCGACTGCTTCTTTCTCTTCTTCGATCTCCAGAGCTTTAATGGAGAGCGTTACGCGGCGAGAGTTGCGGTCGAAGTTTGTGACTTTCGCGTCGATTGTGTCGCCAACAGCGAAACGCTCCGGGCGCTGCTCTGAACGGTCACGGGAAAGGTCAGAGCGACGGATGAAGGCTTTGAGGCCTTCTGGAAGCTCAACTTCGATACCACCGGAAGCAACTTCAGTGACAGTAACGGTGAGGGTCGAGCCCTTACGTACGTCGCCACCAGCCATTGGGTCGTCGCCGAGTTGTTTGATGCCGAGAGAGATACGTTCTTTCTCAACGTCAACTTCGAGGACCTTAACTTTGACGGTGTCGCCTTTGTTGTAGTCTTCGATTGCTTCTTCGCCCTGGCGGTTCCAGTCGATGTCGTTGATGTGAACCATACCGTCGAGGTCTGGGCCGATGCCAACGAACATACCGAATTCGGTGATGCCGCGAACTTCGCCTTCGAGTTCAGAACCGACTGGGTGGTCAACGAGGAACGCATCCCATGGGTTGTCCATGCACTGCTTGAGGCCGAGAGAGATGCGACGCTTGTCTGCATCAACGTCGAGGACCATGACGTCAACTTCCTGAGAAGTAGAGACGATTTTGCCCGGGTGGACGTTTTTCTTAGTCCAGGACATTTCAGACACGTGGATGAGGCCTTCAACGCCGTCTTCCAGCTCAACGAACGCACCGTAGTCAGTGATGTTCGTGATGCGGCCAGTGTAGCGAGCGCCCAGTGGGTATTTCGCTTCAACACCATCCCATGGGTCGGACATGAGTTGCTTCATGCCGAGAGAGATACGTTGTGTGTCCGGGTTGATCTTGATGATCTGAACTTTGACAGTCTCGCCAACGTTCACGACCTGGCTTGGGTGAGAAATACGTTTCCAGGACATGTCTGTGACGTGGAGGAGGCCATCAATGCCGCCGAGGTCAACGAACGCACCGTAATCGGTGATGTTCTTGACGACGCCTTCACGAACGTCACCTTCAGCCAGTTCGCCGACGATCTCTGCACGTTGCTCTGCACGGCTCTCTTCGAGAACGGCACGGCGGGATACAACGATGTTGCCACGTGGGCGGTCCATTTTGAGGATCGCGAACGGCTGAGCAACACCCATGAGTGGGCCGACGTCTTTGATTGGACGGATATCAACCTGAGAACCCGGGAGGAACGCGTTGACGCCACCGAGGTCAACCGTGAAGCCACCTTTAACGCGGCCAACGATTGCGCCTTCTGCAGGCTCTTCTTTCTCGTGAAGTTTCTCGAGGCGTGTCCATGCTTCTTCGCGGCGTGCTTTGTCGCGCGAAAGAACAGCTTCGCCGAGCGCGTTTTCGATGCGCTCAAGGTAAACTTCTACGATATCACCAGCGCTAGGTGTCGCATCCTGACCGAACTCGCGAAGTGGAACGCGACCTTCAGTTTTCAGGCCGACGTCAACGATCACTGCGTCGTTTTCGACGGAAATTACAGTAGCCGGTACAACGCGGCCTTCTTGCATATTGCTTCCAGCAAAGCTGGATTCAAACATGGACGCAAAATCGTCCGTAGATGGGTTCATAGTTTCAGCAGACATTGAGACTCCAAAATTTCTGCGAGCCCCATGGATTGCGCCATAGGACAAATGACACTGCGAGTGTCGGTTAAAGTTGATGTGAATTCAGCCGATCAAGGTGCGGGCCGGTGGATTTTAGCTGCCCGGGGGCTGGCTAACGACCTGCGATGCGTGCCCTGACCTGATCGACAATGAGCCGGGCGTGTTCTCGTGCCGCGTCTATAGACAAATGAGTCGTATCTAGCAAGTGGGCATCTTCTGCCGGTTTCATCGGCGCGACGGCGCGGTTCTTGTCCCGCTCGTCACGTTCTTTGAGCTGGGTGACCATTTCGTCCTGCGTGATCGGGTCGCCTTTGGCGTTGAGTTCAGCTACGCGCCGCGCCGCGCGGACCTCAACATCGGCGTCTATCCAGAATTTGATGTCAGCGTCAGGGCAGACAACCGTGCCGATATCGCGTCCGTCCAGTATGGCACCGCCTGCCTGAGCAGCGAAATCGCGCTGCAGCTGGAACAGGGCTTTGCGAACATCCGGATGCACTGCAACGCGCGAAGCGGCCTGACCAACTTCTACAGTGCGCAGTTCGTCCGGCTTCATGGCGTGGATATCGAGCGTGGTTGCCAGTTCTGCAGCGCCAGCTTCATCATCGGGCGAGACGCCAGCATCAAGGCAAGCTTTCGCCGTCGCGCGGTAGAGAAGACCCGTATCAAGGTGAGGAAGGCCTAAGTCTGCCGCGAGGCCTTTCGAAAGTGTGCCTTTGCCGGAAGCAAGTGTGCCATCAACGGCAATGACTAAACGGTTCTGAGCCATGAATTCTGAATAGGCCTCTCTTAGGGCAGCAGTGGTGTCGGGATCGAACGCTACCAGATAGATTTCAGTGCCATGCTCTTTAACGTGGTTCGCGCAGGTCTCAACCGCGATCTCGGCGGCTTCAAAGGCCGGAAAGCCATATGCGCCTGTCGAGATGGCAGGAAAGGCGATAGATTTTACGCCATGGCGGAGCGCTTCCTGCAGGCAGTTGCGATAACAGGCTTCAAGATCATCCTCTTCACCTTGCTGGCCATCATGAAAAATCGGGCCAACGGTGTGAAAGATGAGCCGGGGCCCGAGCCCAAACCCTTCTGTCACGCGCACCTCTCCGGTCGGGCAGGGCGCAAGTGGCCGGCAGGCGTCTTTGAGCTGCGGACCAGCAGCCGCATGGATTGCGCCATCAACACCGCCGCCGCCCATCAGGGTCTTATTCGCCGCGTTGACGATTGCGCCGACTTCAAGGTCCAGAATATTGCCATGATAAATGTGCAGCATGCCTGCAGAATACGCCTTAAAATGGGTGTTTGAAAGTTAATCAGATAAAACCATAAATTCTGTACGGTTTTGAGCCATGTTTCTGCGGTACACCGGACGTTATTGCGCACCATCTAATGATTGAATTCCTACAATAATCATGCCGGGAATGATGATTGTGCATAATCCCAAGGCCCCCAAAATAAGAGGCATTAGCGAAGCCGGGTCTTTTCTCCAGACGTCCAGGAACGTTTCGTCATCGTCGATCCATATTGGCCAAAGGACGACGCAGTGAACAAAGACCTGAACGGTGAAGAATACCGCCGAATCAAAAACTGGTGGGATGCCGATTAATCCGAATTTCGTCAGGAAGAAACAGGTCCCGGCAACACCTGAAGAAATGACGAACTGTCTCCAAACTTTCATCCAAATGCCTCGCAGCAAAAAACTCGCGACAGTTCCAGATCGCGCAGTTGTCAGACTAGGCCTTAAAAGGAGTGTTTGAAAGTTAATCAGAGAAAACCATATACTCCATATGGTCTTTGTGCCGCATTCCGCGAAGTCGGTTGCTGTGAGACAGTCAGGCGGAGGCCGATATGAGATACTGGTTCTACATTGAAGTAATGCGCCGCGTTCTGCTGGTCGCGGGCGTTCTCGCGGGTGGTGCGGCCTTATTCCAAGGCCAGCATTTTGTTTTCGGCGCGATCTCGATTGCGTCTGGTATTCTCGCTTACATTTTCCTGCCGAAAGAGAAGCTGCCTTCGACATCAGAGCATATGTCCTACGGCGAGGGCGTGATTGGCGTCGATGTCGGGGCGAGCGTTCTCGCCCTGCCGCTTCTGGCGCTTGTCTATTCGTTGATTGGCAATGATGGCATGCCGCGCTGGTGGATGGTGTTCATCTTTACATCACCCATGATTGTCGCCGGGCTCGTTCTTTACTGGATGGCGACGCGAAATGCCTGCCTCTGGCTATCGCTGGATAGCGGTCATATAAAACTGGCCGACATAAAGACAGTACATGAATTTCATTTGTCGCAAGTCGTTGAAGCGAGGCCCCATGTTTTCAAAATGCCAAACTGGGGCTGGGCGCTGCTGGCTGCATTTGGCGGGCCGCGAGGCGTCGGCATGGCCATTATGCATGGCGGACGTAAGGCGGAGTATCTGAACCTCACGCTGAAAGACGGAACAGAAATCACACTGCCGAAAGATGGCTTTCCGGCTGTCTCCGCCCTTGAAGAGCAGTTGTAGCCAGTGAGCATTTAACCTGCGTCGATCATCTCCATGATTCGCCCGATAGCAGATGCATGGCCCTCAATCGGCGCGTCTTCCGGATAAATGTTGATCTCCACATCCGGCGGAATGCCGCGGCCTTCATAGACAACTCCATCAGCCGTCTGGAAGGTCTCATTCGCGAGTTCCAGATACCAGCCATTCGGCAAGGGCTTTGCGAGCGGGGTAGAGAACGCGCCGCGCGTCGTCGTGCCGACATGCGTTACATTTGGCAGCTGTTTCATCATCATGGTCGTAATCTCGCCGCCTGAAACCGTCACGTCACTGGTCATCAGATAGACCGGCCCTGTGAAGCGCGGGCCGTCATAAGGCTCGATCGGGTATTCTGTCGTTGCTTCCGGCTCGCCCTCGACGGTCACACGGTAGCCCATGAACGGAGCCTCGGTGAAACGGGCCGCCAGTGCTCGCGTGACGGCGTCATAACCACCGCGATTGTTTGAGAGGTCGAAGATGACAGCGTCATGATCAGCAAAGCGGGTAAGGGTGTCATCCATGATATCAGCGAGCGCGGAGAGCTCGGCTTGCGACCATTCAATTGTTCCCGGCATCTCGCCAGAGCTGAAGCCACCCATTGTAAAGATCTGGATATAGCCGACTCGACCGTCGATCTCACCGACCACGACGCGATCAGCAATCAGCTCCATGCCCTCGTCGAGCACATCGGTCTCTAACTGATCGACGAGACCCATCACCCAGGCGCCTTCGCCCATGCCGGCCTGCACCATAGGAAGTGTCGTGCCCATGCCGCCCTGAATGCGCGCGCGCTCACCATGCACCATGCCGATCATCTTGGTATGGGAATCACCTAGCGGAATTAGGAGATCGGAGAAGACCTGCCAGAGCGCCGCCTCGCCCATGCCGTCGCTCACACGCAGGCGCGCGGCTTCAACCGAGGCGTACCAGTCCACGCCGCGCGGTTCAAAGAAGCCATAATGCCCGGCCATGGTGTTTTTGAAAATGTCGAACAGCGCTGTTTCGGAGGTCAGGTCTTCGCTGCCGCAATGCGCGGGCAGAGCGTCCATACGTTCGAAATAGGCCGACGCATCTCCCGGAAGATATTGAAGACGAATGGCATGTCCGTCCGATGCCGCGCGATAAAGCCGGTATTCCACTTGCCCCATCATGGGCGTGGCTTCATTGGCCTCTGGTGTTCGGTAGCAATATTCAGGGCTATACTCCCAGCGCGTGACCGCGCCGTCATTGATTTCCAGCACCCAATCTTTTTCCGACGAGTACCAAACGCCATTCGCTTGCGCGTCCAGTGGTGCAGGTTCGCTATAGGTTACGTCCGGTGCGTTCGCGCCATTGCAAGCCGCGAGCGCGAGGATGGCGGTCAGGGTGCAGGTGGGCAGTTTGAACAGGCTCGGCATAATGTCTCCGGAAAATTCGGTAAAAGAAAAATACTATTCCGCTTGTATGAAACCGCTGCGTTCAATCAACCGGAAAACCTGTCCGGACACTTCCAATGCAGCCTTTTTCGCTTCAATTGCGGCTTCCCTAGCGTGATCTTGCGCGCGCCAGCTTTCCCCTCAATCATGCTCCAAAATAATGACGGGAGAGAGACATGTCAGACAAACCGGAATCAGTCGGTCAGGAAGTGCTTTATGAGGTTGCAGACCATATCGCTGTGGTCACGCTGAACCGGCCAGACAAGCGCAACGCCGTGAACGGAGCTGTCGCGACCGCGATGGATTGGATCGTGAAAGAGGCGGAGAGCGATGATGATGTGCGCGTGGCGATTCTCACCTCATCTCTTGAATCAACCTTCTGCGCTGGTGCGGACCTTTCTGAAATCTCTAAAGGCAATGCGCGCGCTCTTTCTACAAAAGATGGTGGCTTTGCGGGTTTTGTGAAATCCAGTCGCTCCAAACCATGGATCGCCGCGGTGCGCGGCAATGCGCTTGCAGGCGGCTGCGAACTGCCGCTCACCTGCGATATGATTGTCGCAGCGGATAACTCCCGCTTTGGCCTGCC
Organism: Ponticaulis sp.; assembly: GCF_029210165.1. Taxonomy (NCBI): domain Bacteria; kingdom Pseudomonadati; phylum Pseudomonadota; class Alphaproteobacteria; order Hyphomonadales; family Hyphomonadaceae; genus Ponticaulis; species Ponticaulis sp. Next base: position 46,814 of record NZ_JARGNT010000001.1, on the reverse strand, counting down.
TGAAGTGAAACGCGGTATCTTTGCCGGTGCGGGCGGGGTCTTCCGCTTGCCGCGTGCGCTGCCTCGCAATATCGCGCTTGAGATTGTCGCGACCGGCGACCCACTGCCAGCTGAGCGTATGTATCAGTTGGGGCTGGTAAACCGCATGGTGCCGTCTGAAGACGTGCTGGCCGAAGCTAAAAGCCTTGCAGCGCAGATTGGTGCGAATGCGCCGCTGGCCGTTCGTAAAAGTCTGGAAGTGGCCCGTCAGGCCTATGACGGAACTGAAGAAGAGCTCTGGAAGGCCTCAAATGCAGCCTCTGCGGTCGTCTTCTCGAGTGAAGATGCCAAGGAGGGGCCGCGCGCCTTCCTTGAAAAACGCGCCCCTGTCTGGAAAGGGCGTTAAGTACAGAAAGAGGCAGAGGCGTGGGCCTCTGCCTTTTTTTTATTTGTTCTAACTCTGGCGAATGTCCGCGCCGAGTTGGGCCATATGGTCGAAGAATTCGGGATAGCTCGTTGCGATCATCGCCACATCATCCACCGCGACAGGGTTTTGCGCACCGATGCCCATAACAAGCGCCGACATGGCAATGCGGTGGTCATGACGGGTCTCAACGGTGCCGCCGCCCGGCACTTTGCCGTCGCAGCCCTGAACGATGAAACCATCTTCCAGTTCTTCGACTTCCACGCCATTCACACGCAGCAGGTCCACAGTCGCGCGGATGCGGTCGCTTTCCTTCACCCGCAGCTCTTCTGCGCCAGTAATGTGTGTTTCGCCTTTGGCAAATGCCGCCAGCACGCCAAAGATCGGGAACTCGTCGATCATTGCGGGCACAAGCTCTTCTGGCGGGTTGGTTGCGACCAGCCGGTCTTTGCCGCGAATGCGCACATCAACCACTTTTTCGCCGCTGACGAGGCGTTGGTTGGTGATGTCGAGATCCGCCATGCCCTTAATGACTTCGAGAAAGCCTGAGCGTGTCGGGTTGGTCATATGGCCTTCAATAGTCACGTCTGCATCCGGAGAGATGAGACCTGCCGCCAGCAGGAAAGCAGCAGAGGACGGATCGGAAGGCACGACAAAGTCACCAGCACGCAGTTTCTGGCCGCCCACGATGGATACGCGCTGGCCTTCGCCTTCGTCTGCAGACTGAAGTTCAGCGCCGAAGCCTTCCAGCATTCGTTCTGTATGGTCCCGCGTTTTGCGCGGCTCACGGACGATTGTCGTGCCTTTGGCATTTAGGCCTGCCAGCAGGACAGCAGACTTTACCTGAGCGGATGCGACGGGTGGTGTGTAGTCGATTGCGTTCAGTTCGGACGATCCGGTGATAGCCAGCGGAAGCTGACCTTCATGCGGTCCGATCTGTGTGACCTGCATGCCCATGTCGCGCAGCGGGTTCAAAACGCGGTTCATCGGCCGCGACGACAAGCTTTCATCACCGCACAGGCTTACGCGAATCGGATAGCCAGCCATGGCGCCCATCATCAGGCGTGATCCCGTTCCGGAGTTTCCGAAGTCGATCACATTTTCAGGTTGCTGAAAACGGCCAAGCCCCTGAACCGTCCACGCACCTTTGCCGGTTTTAGTGACGGTTGCCCCGAGTTGACGGCAGGCTTCACCTGTTCGCAGAACGTCATCACCTTCCAGAAGACCCGTTATATTTGAGGTGCCTTCTGCCATTGCAGCGAACATAATTGCCCTGTGGGAGCAGCTTTTATCACCGGGAGGTACAATTTGTCCCGAAATGCGTTTTACAGGGGTGGAAATCCAGACCATAAACTTGTCGACCTGTTATTGGTTACAAAACTGCTTTGACAGGGCGAGTTGATCATGGCAAGCGCTCGCCCCAAACGAAAACAAATAGATCGCCTAAGGGGGCCGCTGTGCCAAGAAAAGATTTGGGAACCAAACGTACTTGCCCGGAAACGGGAAAGAACTTTTACGACCTCAGCAAGGATCCGATCGTCTCTCCGTACACGGGTAAGGAATACCCGCTGTCTTTCTTCGAAGAAGTCGACATCACGCCGGCTAAAGCGCCACGCGGTGCAGCTAAGCCGAAAGATCCGGAAGATGATGACGAGGACGAAGACGAAGATGACATCGAGGATGTCAAAAAGTCCAAGTCTGACGATGATGACGATGACGAAGAAGATGATACACCTGAGATCGACGAAGTAGATCAGGATGCGCCAATTCCAACTGGCGACGATGATGACGACGACGACACACCAGGTGCTGTTCCGGAAGGCTTCTCAGAAGATTCAATCGACGATGATGATGATGACGTCGTGCTCGACGATGAAGAAGAAGACTTCGACCTCGATGCAGACGTGGACATCGATGATGTCGACGACGATGTTGACGACGAAGACGACGACAAAATCTAAGACTTACGGCCGGGGCTTCGCAGAATTTTTTGGTCTTGAAAACGACCGGATTTCAGCGTAAGCCTCGCCCCTCTGAAAACTGGGGCTATAGCTCAGTTGGGAGAGCGCTTGAATGGCATTCAAGAGGTCAGCGGTTCGATTCCGCTTAGCTCCACCAGTTTTCTGTTTTCCCGAAAATTGACGCTCAAATGGTCTGAATGATCGCGGTTTCATCCCGCAAATAAATGACCAAAACAGACAAGAATTCACGCAGTTTCTGTTTAAAGAAACGCTTATGATCATTTCGTGACGACTGCGTCATACTCTTTCTTTGTTAATACATTTGTGCTAATTATCACCAAATCGGGTGAGCTCCTGTATGGAGATGCACTTGATGTGTAGAGTAGTGTTGAGTGCGGGGCGGTCCTTCTGGGCCGCCCTTGTGCTATTCAGGGCATTGTTTTTGTTTGAAAAACACGCCAACTCGCCTCATGCGCGAATAATTCCCTTAAATTGTATATACTTAAAGAATCTATTCTTGAGGGAGTTGACTCGCCCCAGTTACGTTAACTATAACTCGCTCAAACTAACCAAAATTTCATGTTGCCTTACGCGGGTCGTTTTTTGGCGCTGGTGCGAGGCGCAGGACTTCTGTCTGGTAGCGTTCGTCGTCTCCGGCTACCAAGTAATTGGCCGCGCGGGCACACGCGTCCAGAAGCGCTTTCATCCACTCCTGATCGGCTTTAGGGAAGTCGGCGAGCACATAGTTCATGACGCGTGATTTGTCGCCCGGATGGCCCACGCCCATACGCGCCCGGCGCACGTCCTGACCCATATGGCTTATAATGGAGCGCATGCCGTTATTGCCTGAATGGCCGCCGCCTTGCTTCATTCGAAAACGACCGGGCGCCAGATCGATTTCGTCGTGGAAAACGACGATGTTTTCTGCGTCCACCTTGTAGAAGCGGGCGGCTTCAGAAACGGCACGGCCGGTCTCGTTATAGAAAGTCTGCGGCTTCATCAGCAGCGTTTTCACCGGACGCCCGTCTACCAGAATATTGCCTTCGGCGATCTGCGCCTGAAATTTGGATTTCCACGGGCCAAAACCATGCGTGCTGGCGATCTCATCTATGGCCATGAAGCCGATATTGTGACGGTTGCCTGCGTATTTGTCGCCGGGGTTACCCTGTCCAACCAGAATAAGCATGGGTGAAAATTTCCTGTCGCCTGAGCGTTTGAAGAATCCGAACATAAGATGAGCTTATGGCGTGAAAGCAGATGAGAAAAAAGGGCCAGACGTGAGCCTGACCCTTTTTGAATTCTGATTGTGCCAGAAACCTATTCTTCGGTTTCTTCGCCTTCCGCTTCTTCTTCACCATCGTCAGACTCAACGGCGCCGCCACGGCTTGCAATTGTAGCGATTGTGAAGTCGCGGTCTGTGATGGTTGGAGACGCACCTTCTGGGAGGTTGATGTCAGAGATTTTGACATTGTCACCGATTTCCAGAGCAGACACGTCTGCTTCGAGGAACTCAGGGATTTTGCCAGCTGGAACGTTTAGTTCGACTTCGTGACGAACAACGTTGAGCGTGCCGCCTTTTTTGAGGCCCGGAGATTTCTCTTCGCCAACAAAGTGGACTGAAACTTCCACAGAGATGACCTGCTTCGCATCAACGCGGTAAAGGTCCATGTGCTCTGGAATGTCTGTAACAGGGTGGAACTGAATGTCCTGGCAGATCACAGATTGCTTTTTGCCTTCGTGATCGAGTTCGATCATGTGACCAAGCAGTTTGCCGTTGTTGAGGCCTTTGACGACTTCGTTGTTCTTGAGGTTGATCGCAACCGGGTCCTGGCCACCACCGTACAGTACGCCCGGGATCATGCCGTTACGACGAGCTTCGCGTGCGCCGCCTTTGCCTGTGCGCTCGCGCACTTCTACTGTGAGAGTGAGATCTGCCATAATTTAAATATCCTTTGTCCTGGAATCCGCCCGGCCCATCCGAGTGATAACCTGACCGACACGCGCTTCTTACGGCGCGGAAGCGGCGGCTATACGGGATAATGGCGGGGTTGGCAACCTGCCTACATGCCGGGAATTGGCGACACGTTGAACAGAGCAGCGTGGCCGCCCATCATCATCCAGCCGGTAATCGCGACTCCACCGATAACGGCGATGCCGTCCCATAGCGCGCTGGGCGCTTTTGGCTCTGTCGCGGGACGCTTCTTTATGGAGATGCGAACGATCACTGCCCACGCCAAAAAAGCACCGAAGAAGAGGAAGCTAGTCAGGTCCCAATTCACCAGAAGGTGACCAAGCGCCCAGATTTTCACGCCGACCAGCTGCGGGTGTTTGAACGTCTTTGCGATAAAACCGCGTGGCAGGCTGCCTGCGACGGCAAGGACGAGCGCAATCGGGATCAGGATAGAGTTGATATGCTTCATGCCCTGTGGCGGCTCACCGAAGTATATCGTCGAGGCTTGCGCGTCGGGATATCCGAGGATCATGAGCACGAAGAAGATCAGCGAGAGAAGGGCGTAAAGGCCTTTCCACGGCATCGCGCCCAGTTTGGCGATCATGTCCGCGCGCAATCCTGGCGCAAAAGCGTGTATCAAATGGACGCCCAGAAAGCCGATCAGACCAATCAGAAACAATGTCATGTCTTTCCCCGCAAGTTTTGCGGGCAGAGAAGCACAGATAGGACGGGCCGACTAGCTCGCTCGCGCCGCTGTGACGTTCTCCCAGACATTGACCGGTTCGTCTTCATCGCCGTCAAATGCAACCGTTCGCACGATCGCCATACCGAGCGATCGGGCCACGGCTTCAGACGCGCGATGACCTTCATTGATAATGCACTGGCAGGGAAAGTCCGGGGCCTGAGCGAGAGCCCAGCCTAATGCGGCTCTCATGGCGGCTTTGGTATAGCCCTGGCCCCAATAGTCAGGATGGATGCCCCAGCCAGCCTCCGGAATATTCTTTAGCGGCGGATCGATTTCCGAGCGTTTGGACAAGGTGAAGCCGCACTCGCCGATGAAGCGGTCGGTCTCTAGGTCGGCAATGGTCCAGTAGCCGAAGCCGAACATGGCCCAGCTGCCGATGTTTTTCTGTAACTGTGACCAGAGATAGCCGGACGGGCGGGGCTTGCCGCCAATATGCTCGTAAAATGCGGGCGTCTGCCACATGTCGAACATAGGCTGAAAGTCGTCGAGCGTGTTCGCACGCAAGCGAAACCTGTCGGCCTCGATGACGGGGATAGCGTCGGGGTTGAGCGCGGGAAGCAAATACATGACCAGCTTCCCGCAATCTGATGTCTTAGTCGAACATCTTGGAGATGGACTCATCGTTCGCGATACGGCGGATCGCTTCGCCGATAACGTGCGCGACGCTGAGAACGCGGACTGCTTTGGATTTTGCAGCGTTGGAGTCCGGAGCAATTGTATCTGCGATAACAATCTCTTTCAGGACGGACTTCTCGATGCGCTCAACTGCAGAACCGGACAGAACGCCGTGCGTGACGTATGCTGAAACAGATTTTGCGCCCTGTTCCATCAGAGCGGCTGCCGCGTTGCAGAGCGTGCCACCGGAGTCACACATGTCATCGTAAAGGATACATGCGCGGTCCTGAACGTCGCCGATGATATTCATAACTTCGGCCACACCGGCTTTCGGACGACGTTTGTCGACAATAGCGAGGTCGCAGTCGAGGCGTTTCGCCAGAGCGCGTGCACGAACCACGCCGCCAACGTCCGGCGATACGATCATCACTTTGTCAGCGCCGTAGTTTTCGCGAATATCGCGTTCCATAACCGGCGTTGCGATCAGGTTGTCAGTCGGGACATCGAAGAAGCCCTGAATCTGGCCGGCGTGCAGGTCCATTGTCAGGACGCGGTCAGCGCCTGAGGTCGCGACCAGATTTGCTACGAGCTTGGCAGAGATTGGCGTACGGCCATCTGTTTTGCGGTCCTGACGTGCATAACCGAAATAAGGAACGACCGCTGTGATGCGCTTGGCAGACGCGCGCTTCAGTGCGTCCATGGCGATCAGGAGTTCCATCAGATGGTCGTTTGCCGGATAGGAGGTAGACTGGATCACGAAGACGTCTTCGCCGCGAACGTTTTCGTTGATGCGAACGAAAATCTCATTGTCTGCGAAACGTCGGAACTCTGTGTCTGTCAGAGGAATATCGAGATACTTCGCGATGTCCGCCGCAAGGTTCGGATTCGCATTACCGGTGATAAGTTTCATGATGACCCGCCATTGCCCAATACCCCTGAAAGGATTCTCTTTTTGCCTTGGGGTTTTACTGGCCTTTTAGGACATTAACGCCGTGGCGCAACCAGTGAATCAGAGATTCTTTTTCAGCATCACCACAGAGGCATTTCGTCCGTAATCGGATAGTCCGTTTTTTACTCTATACCGGTTTGAAAAATAACGCGTTGGCTGGCTCAACGTGTCCTCGCCAACACATTCGACAGATTTCACCCCTTCGCGCAGCAGAATGCCTTCGCAGAATTTCCAGATATCGAAATAGGCGCGGTCACCTTCGCCGGGCTGAAACAGCGGTTCACACCAGCTGTGTTTTTCAAGAAAGGGGGCGCGAAGATCAGGGCCAACTTCGAAAGAGGTTTGAGACAGGCTTGGTCCGATGGCTGCGATCATATTGTCAGTATCAGCACCAAGCCGGACCATAGCCTCAACAGTGTTCTCGATCACACCGCCAAGCGCGCCCTTCCATCCTGCGTGCGCCGCACCGATTACACCCGCTGTCTCGTCTGCGATCAGTACGGGCGTGCAATCGGCGGTGAGTACACAAAGCGCAAGGCCTTCAACTTTGGTCACCATTGCATCGCCTTCCGGGCGATCCTCCCAAGAGAAGGGCTCTGTAATCTCCAGCACGTTGGGTGAATGTATCTGATAGAGTGACACGAGATGCGGTTCGGATGGCGCGCCCGCAGCATGGGCGACACGTGCACGGTTTTCTTCAACATTGGCGCGGCTATCGTCAGAACCCGGCCCTACATTCAGGCTGTCATAATCGCCCGAGGACACGCCGCCTTCGCGCCCGAAAAAGCCATGCGATACGCGCCCGGCCGGCGAAAAATGGCTGGACTGAATGTATGGCGGGTGAGCGGTCATGAGCGGACTTTCTGATGGTGTCGGCAGGAGAGCCAGCGGAAACCATAGCAAATTTCGGGCACTGGTAAATGTGATCTACCTACTGAAATCCGACTTTGACACCAGGTCATTCTCAGCTAGTTTACGCTGTATAAAAATATATCCATCAGGAGGAAGCCATGAAGAAAATTATCACGACACTTATTATCGGCGCGGCTCTGGGCGCAGCGTCCCCTGCGTTTGCCAATAGTCATGAAGAAGGTGAAGCAGGGCACGTCATGACAACATCCAACACAACGATTGATGCGCTGATGGCTGATGAAGCCGCACTGGCCGTTCTGAACGAGCACATCCCTGAGATCGTCAACAATCCGCAGATCAGCATGGCTGCGGGCATGACGCTGCACGACATTCAAATGTATGCGCCGGACCAGCTAACGAATGAGAAACTAGCCGAAATTGATGCGGGTCTCGCGCACCTCGCGCACTAGGCATCCGAGCTTCGGCCCAAAAGAAAAGCCCGCCAATCCGGCGGGCTTTTTTTGTTTAGGAGGTCAGGCGCTTTTCTTTGAAGCGGTCGCCATAGTCGACGGCGATGGAATAGTCCGGATCTTCCAGAACCGAGATTTCCACCATGTCACCAGCCTTCTCCAGCAGGCGCTCGCAGTCCGGAGACAAATGGCGAAGGTGAAGGCGCTTGTTCACCGCGCGGTATTTCGCAGCGATGGACTCAATGGCTTCAATGCCGGAATGGTCGACAACGCGTGAGTTGATGAAGTCCACAACCACGTCGTCTGGGTCATTTTCAGGATCGAACAGGTCAACAAAGCCGGTAGACGAACCGAAGAAGAGCGGGCCTTCGATACGGTAAACTTTCCAGCCTTCCTTGCTGACGCCAGTACCTGCGTAGATGCGGCTGGCGGCGTTCCATGCATAGGCGAGGGCCGACATGATGACGCCAACAACAACCGCGACGGCGAGGTCTGCAAAGACTGTGACGACTGTCACGACAATGATCACGATAGCATCCGTTAGCGGGATTTTGCGCATGATGCGGAATGAGCGCCAAGCGAATGTGCCGACGACCACCATGAACATAACGCCGACCAGTGCTGCAACCGGAATTTGCTCGATCAGCGGGGAGGCGAACAGGATGAATGACAGAAGGAAAAGCGCGGCCGCAATACCCGCGATACGGGTACGCGCGCCGGATTTCACATTGATCATGGACTGGCCGATCATTGCGCAACCACCCATGCCGCCGAAGAAGCCGGTGACGATGTTCGCAGCGCCCTGAGCGACACATTCTTTAGACGCACCGCCTTTTGTGCCTGTCATGTCAGAGACGAGGTTATGCGTCAGAAGGCTCTCGATCAGGCCAATAGCCGACAGGATCAGCGCATAAGGGAAGATGATTTCCAGTGTTTCAAAATTCAGCGGCACCATCGGAATGTGGAATTGCGGCAGGCCGCCTGAGATAGAGGCAAGGTCACCTACAGAGCGCGTCTCAACGCCGAAGCCGATCACGATAAATGAAACGACAAGAATGGCCGCGAGCGGTGCGGGAATAATTTTCGTGAATTTTGGCAGGCCCCAGATGATCAGCATGGTCAGGGCTACGAGGCCCAGCATGATGATAAGGTCCGGCGCTGGCAGCCATTCGCCGCCAAGGCCCGGGCCATGACCGCCAGAAGCGTCGCCTGTACCAATCTGAAATTGCCCCAGCTGGGCAAGGAAAATCACGATGGCGAGCCCGTTCACAAAGCCCAGCATGACGGGGTGCGGGACCATGCGGATGAACTTACCCCAGCGCATCGCGCCAAAGATCACCTGCATAATCCCCATGAGGACGACGGTCGCGAACAGATATTCAACGCCATGGTCGGCAACAAGGCTGACCATAACGACCGCAAGAGCGCCGGTCGCGCCCGAGATCATGCCTGGACGGCCGCCGAACACAGCGGTGATCAGACCGATAAAGAATGCAGCATAAAGACCGACGAGCGGGTTCACGCCTGCGACAAAGGCAAAAGCTACGGCTTCAGGAACGAGAGCCAGCGCAACCGTCAGGCCAGCCAGAAGTTCGATTTTGATGCGGTCAGGTGTCAGCTTAACCGGAATAAAAGAGGTCTTTTCCTCGGCGCGAGCGGTCAAGGTTCTCTCCACTGGATCAGTCTGTTGTGATTTTAGGACGCGCATTATCTGGCAGCGCGACTTCGATTTCCCCGCGCTCTAATACGGGCAATTTTGCAGTGCAGCAAGTCTGGGCCTAGAAAAAGGCCGCGGGGGCGGGCAGATCGCCCGATGAAAAGCAGATGACTTTGAACCGGTCACCCATATCTTTCGGGTCGACTAGCCGGGCAGCTGCTTCGAATATTGTCTGCGCAGTTTCTGGATTTGCCTGAGTGAGCTGCTGCATGCGCGCTTCAGCGCCAAGGCTTAGAAGGAACGGCCCCTGATGGACTGCCCCGTGCACTGTCAGGCCTGCTTTCTCGCCCTGATGACGCAACTGCGCGAAATCTACATCCACAGTCAGATCGCATTCGCCGGGCATTGCTAACGGATCGATTTGCTCGCCTTTATAGAAGGCGCGAAGCGTGTCTTCTGGCGGCAAATGGTTGGGGCCATAGTCTATGAGCAAGGCGCGCATCGCATGTCCGCGCTCGGCAATGCCGGCAAGCGTCAGGGCCATGGTTTCAAGGCCGGGTTGAAGCTCGAAGCCTTTGAGGCGGTTCAGGTCGGGCGTGAAAAACGGCAGGTCATCCAGAGGCTCAGCGCCCCAGATCAACTCGCCCTCAGCAACACCAACTTTGCGCTCCGCCCAGCTGTTCTTCTCTGCGTCACGGATAAACTGACGGACAGGCAGACAGTCGAGCAATTCATTGGCGATCAGAATAAGCGGGCCGTCTTCGACATCATCAATCTGGGTGAGAAATTCAGGCGCGAAATCCGAGAGCGTGTCGGCCTGAACCTTTCGCAGGGCAGGGCTCGCCTCTACGAGTTTCAGCTTCATCGCTTTGAGGAATGCATCGCCTGCCTTCACGCCGGAAATAGCACGCAGCGCATCGCGCATGAGCGTAGCGCGACCGGGGCCGACTTCCATCAGGGTGAACGGTGCGGGCATGCCCATCACCTGCCATTCGTGCAGCGCCCAAAGGCCGAGAAGTTCTCCGAATATCTGGCTGATCTCCGGTGCGGTGGTGAAGTCTTCGCCAACACCGGGCCGGGTCGCGTAGTATCCGTGCTGCGGATCATGCAGACAGGTTTGCATATAGAGCGAGACGGGCATTGGCCCGTCTGTTTCGATCATGCGGATAAGGCGGTCTTTCAGCCTCACCTGACTACTCCGCCGCTGCCATGTCGGATGGATTGCCCGACTTTTTGTTCATGGCGCGCCATACAAGGTAAGCGCCCAGCAGTACCATTGGCACGGAGAGCAGCGTTCCCATGGTCAGCCAGTCTGGCAGACCTTCGACGAAGGCGTCCGGCAGGCGGAACTGTTCTGCGATCGAGCGACCGGCAGCATAGCCAAGCAGGAAGATGCCTGTGACGAAACCAGGGCGTTTCAGTGCGCCGAATGCCCATACGCCAATCGCAATGATGATGAACAGGATGAGGCCTTCCATACCGGCTTCATACAGCTGGCTGGCATGGCGCGGCACTTCTGAGATGATCGAACCGTCAGAGAGGCGAACGCTGCAGTTTTCAACTGTGCGCTCGGCAAGCGGCACGACATCAGGGTCGCAGATGTATTGCCACTCTTTCGTTTCCCAGTCGAAAGCTTGCGGCGGACCGCCTGAGCCATAGCCTTGCGGGAAGATCACGCCCCAACCGGATTCGGTTGGCCGGCCGTAGAGCTCGGCATTGATGAAATTCGCGCAGCGGCCAAGCAAAAGGCCGATTGGCGTTGCCGCTGCTGCAATGTCTGTCATGCGCAGAAGCGGAATTTTATGCGTGCGGCAGACATGCCATGTGGCAAGGCCCACGCCGATCAGCCCGCCATGGAAAGCCATGCCGCCATCCCAGACGCGCAGGATCATGAGCGGGTCTGCGGCCAGTGCATCAAACTGGTATGGGAGCTGATAGAACAAAATATAACCGAAGCGACCGCCGAGAATAACGCCCACCGTTGCCCAGAAGAGAAAGTCGTCAATGACTTCTACGCTGGCGGGAGATGTGCCGCCGAACAGGCGAGGGCGTTTGACCAGCGCCACCGCATAGCGCCAACCCAGCACAAGACCCAGAACATAGGCCATCGCGTACCAGAGAATATTGATCGGTCCGAGTGTCAGCCCGCCTATCGAAAACTGAGGAATCGATATGACGGCCGGATAAAGTTCCGGAAAATTGAAAGCGGCGGTCATTTGTCCCCTTTTCCTGACCTTGTTGAGAGGTCACATAGCCAACTCGAACAATTCGCGGTAAACCGCGTTTGCTGCCTGAAGGAGTAATCGAATGACACATGGAAATCCACTCCTAGATGACATGGCGAAAGTCATGACAGGAATGATGGATGCCGCGCAGTCTGCAGGCGAAGAAGCCAAAACAGCCATGCGCGCACAAGGCGACAAATTTGTTGCTGAAATGGATCTTGCACGCCGTGATGAGGTTGAAGCGTTGAAAGCTCTCGCACAGTCCGCGCTGGCGCGTGTTGAGGCGCTTGAAAAGCGCGTTGCCGAGCTGGAATCCGGCAAAGACTGACTGCGTCTCACGCAACACAGGTCCCAGAAAACTCACAACTTACTGCCTTACCCCTTTGGTAGGGCGGGCTGACTCGTGTTAGTCGGGGCTGACAGGGGTCTTTTATATTCAAGGGGAAACATGCCTTTAAACGCTTCATCTCAAGGTGATATCGCCGAAAACTCCATGGAACAGGTGGAACGCGTTCTCGAAGACGCGGACTGGTCCTATGAGCGCGATTCACGCAACACAGTGCATTGCATTGTGCCGACGCGATGGGGTGATATGGGCGCTGTTTTCTCGATCCGTGAGCCACATCAGTCTCTCCAGTTCTCGCTGACACTGGACGTGAAGCCGACGCCATCGCGCCGTGAAGAGCTGGCTGATCTGGTCATTCTCATCAATGACAAAATGTCTCTCGGCCATTTTGATTACTGGCCGGGCGATGATCTGGTGACCTTCCGGCACGCGATTTCCATGACGGGACGTATCGGGCCGGAAGCGACTGAAATCTCTGCGGTTATCGACGCGGCCTGCGCTTCAGCCGAAAAGTTTGTGCCATCCATGAACTATGTCATCTGGGCAGGTAAGAGCGCCATTGACGCCATGGACATGGCAATGTTCGAGACAATCGGCGAAGCCTGATCCGCAGCCGCGCGTCGCGCCCCATATAATCAGCCTCATTTTTGGTGTACCCTTCGTCCAGATTGGTGGGAGGGAAAGCCATGTCTTACGTTACGGGTTACGTAATTCCTGTGCCTGAGGGCGCTAAGGATGAGTACATGAAGGCGGCCGAAATTATGGGCGCGCTCATGCTGAAATACGGCGCAACGCGGGTTGTCGAAAACTGGGGCGCCAGCGTGCCGGACGGCAAAAACACTTCATTTCCACTCGCCGTGAAGAAGGAAGACGGCGAGGTGGTTGTCTTCTCGTGGGCTGAATGGGTGTCAAAAGAAGAAGCCGACAAAGCTGAAGCCCTGATGATGGAAGACCCTGAGATGGAAAACGTGCCAATGCCGTTTGACGGAACGCGTCTCATCTTCGGCGGCTTTGAGACAATCTATGACAAACGCGCCTGACGGTTCGAAAGCGACGCTACTGCGAACGCGCGCTCTATATCTGATTATCTGCGCGCTTGGCGTTCTTCTGGTTGGGTATGCCTTCCTGCCGGTCGCGGCCCATTGGGAGTTTGTCTTCCTTGATACGCTGATCGCGCCGGAAGAGGTTCGCGCGGCGCTTGCTGCAATGACGCCAGGCCAGAAGGAAGTTCATATCTGGGCGAGCTGGTTGCTCGATCTGCCATACCCGCTGTTCTATTGGGGCCTGTTTGGCGGGCTGATCGTTCGCGGATTGCCTTCAAAGGCGAGGATATTGATCTGGGTACCTCGCGCGGCTTTTGCTTCAGACATTCTGGAAAATATCATTCAGACATTCATGCTGTTGGGAACGGATGGTCTTGTCGGCATCAAAACGGCTGTGACTTTACTGAAGTTCGGGCTCTATGCGCTAGCAGCCCTGATCGCGCTGACGGCGCTCATTGCGCTTGTCTGGCGCGGCGTTCGGGCACAAGGGCAGGGCTGAAATAGCGCAGGGTAGAGCGCTTGATATTTCCCGTCAGGCGCGCATCTCATTTAATGTGTGATACGCTCTATCCCTCAGGAGGCCGAATATGACCCAGGACACTGCTTTTCACGATGATGCTGCAAAGGCTGTTTTGTCGCTTGCCGGAGAGATGGCGTTCTCTGAGATCACGCTCCCAAAGCTTGCTGACCGCATGGACCGGCCTGTCAGTGACTTTCTGAACCTGCCGCACTTCAACGCGCTGATTGTCGATTATCTGGATCGCGCCTGCGCCTCTGAACCCGTTGATGAGACAGAGAGCCTGCGCGAACGCCTGTTTGATATCGCCATGCTTCGCTTCGAGGCGATGGAGGATCACCGTGACGGCGCAATGGCGTGGCAGGATAGCTGGCTGATGAACCCGCTCAAGCGCGCGAAAGCCGCAAAGCGACGTGTGAAATCGGCTCGATGGATACTGACGCTGGCTGGTGAGAAGCAGGATGTCTTCCTGAAGCCGAAATCGGTTGTACTGAGTGGTATTCTGTTCCGGGCCGAACAGGCCTGGCGCAAGGAAGAGGGCGAAGATTTTACGCGCACAATGGCTCAGCTTGATCGCGACCTTCGCGATATCGATGGCTGGGTGGAGCGTTTCAGCTCTTTCAGCTTCGGACCTTTCGGCAAAAAGAAAGCCGCTGATTTCTCAGCGGCTGTTTAGGTAGGGAGGAAGCGCCCCAAATCGGGACGCTGAGGAAAAGGTGTTACGAACGAGCTTCGTGCATGTCGCTCAGTTCAGTTACGCCGAGTGCAGCGACTGCTGCGTCAACGAGTTCTGAACGGCAGTTAGCAACTGTTTCAGCTGTATCCGTTGGTGCGAAAGTGTCGGAACGACGAGCAGCGTTACGGCAAACTGTGTTTGCGCGCGTCTCAATCGCTTCGTAATTGTCTTCGGTGGAGAGGTTAGACTCGAACTTGAATTCTGCACGGACTGGTGTTGCGTCTTGAGCAACAGCTACAGGTGCGAGAGCAGTAAGGGCGATAGCAACACAAGCAAGTTTCGTTTTCATGAGAACATCTCCTGAATGATTTCCGTGGTCTCGTTGGCCACATGATCAAACTAGGCGACGCCCCATTATTCGTCTAATGAATAGATTTTATTGAGAGTATTCTCTGCTGGAATATTTAGGGTGTTCCTTGGCCACATCGCTCAACAGCTCACGCAGCCAGCGGTGAGCCGGGTTAGCAGTCAGGCGGTTATGCCAGATCATGCTCACATTGAGATCGAAGCTCGGCATTTCTTTTGGTACTTCGCGATAGACAACATTCTGGAAGCTTGCCTGGTAGGCCGCGAGACGACGCGGCACCAGCATGACGAGGTCGGATGCTGCAACAATCGCCGGGCCCGCAATCACCTGGGTGATCGTGATGCCGATACGGCGCGGAATATTGTAGCGCTCATAATAGCTGTCGATCACGCTGTCGTCTGTGTCGGCGCGTGTCACCACAACGTGGCGGGCGTCTGTCAGACGGTCGAGGGTCAGTTCGCCCTCGCTCAGCGGATGGCCTTCGCGCATCAGCACAACGCTTTCACTCGCCTCGATCAGGACTTCCGACTCAAACGGATCGCTAAGAGGACCGTGCGTAATCAGCGCCATGTCGACTTCGTTCTTCTCGACTCGGTTGAGTGCGTTGGACACATCCGGGAAGAGGTGCAGCTCGATGCTCGGCGCGATCTTGTCGAGGCGTTCCATGACGGCAGGCATCATCAGACGGGTGATGAGGTCGTTTGTGAGAATGCGGAAGACGCGAGCATCAGTTGCTGGATCAAACACGTTAGGCTCTAGCGCGTTGGACAGTTCCTGCAGAGCCTGTTGTACCGGCATGGCCAGTTCGATGGCGCGCGGCGTTGGTTTCATGCCTTCAGCGCAGCGAATGAAGAGGTCATCTTTGCAGAGATGGCGCAGGCGGTTCAGTGCTTTGGAAACAGCTGGCTGTGACATACCAATGCGTTCACCGGCCCGTGTCGTGTTCCGCTCAACCATGAGTGCGTCAAATACGACGAGGAGATTGAGATCAACGCCTGCAAGATTCATCTGAGAGTGCTTCCAAAAAAGTATACAACTGAAAAGATTATCAGGACTCGTGCCTGTTACAAAGTTTCACAGCGTAGTCAAATCGTCACAAATAACAATTCGCGTCTTTATTTGGGGCCTGCTGCGTAAACTGGCAATGCCTCAACGTCAGGTTCGACCCAGCTTTTGCGTGCCTCTGGTGTAAACAGAACCGGTCTGGACCAGTATCGAAAAATCCAGTCGGACCGGCCGAGACCTGACTTCAGTACATGGTTCACAGCCTTATAAAGACTTAGCGCCTCGAAGCCTGTTAGCGCGAGAGATGCCATGCGGATCGAGGCGAGGGTGATCGTCTCGTGATAGCCTTCAGTGTCAGTATTTGCGACACCGCAGGCCAGATTATAGCGCCGGATCATGTCAGGCATGTCGCGCTCTGCATCATGGAGGGGAGAGCGGATCAGCCAGACCGCAGCAGCAAAATGGGCTTCATGCGTCCAATCTGGCTTGGGCAGCGTTCGATCGCGAAGGCCATGCGCAATATGAAGAATGTCTTTTTCGGATGTGTACATGTCAGTGGTCCTGTTGGGCCGACGAACCTGACAAAGACCCGCCGGAAAGGCGGGGAGGGAAGTTGGAGCTAGATCAGCTCCGCAATCACACACGCGCGCACCTTCGCAGAAGAAAGCGACTTTCCTGTCTGGATCTGTTGTGTGGCGCGGTGCGTACTCATAACCGTGCCATACGCTATTTCACGTCTCTCGCAAATACCCATATAAATTTAAGGGTTGATGTTTTCCGTTTTTCGATATATTTGAACGGCATACCAACTGTTGGAGGCACACGTGAACAACTAGGAAGCACCATAAATCCTTCCCACAATTGCATAGTGTTCACGCATGTCTTTCCTTACATTGCAGGCTGTTTTTGCCGTCGCGCCCGACGGCCATCGCCTGTTTTCCTATCTTTCTTTTTCTCTTGGTTCCGAGCGCATTGGCCTTGTCGGCCGGAACGGCTCTGGCAAGTCGACCCTGTTTCGTATGGTGTCGGGCGAGGTTGTGCCCTCGCAAGGGCATATCGCCGTGTCCGGGCGCGTCGGTATTCTGCACCAGACGCCGAAAGGGCATGCCACTAGTCTTGCCGGACTATTAGGTGTCGAAAGCGCACTCGCATGCCTGACCCGTATTGAAAGCGGTCAGGGCACTGAGGATGATTTTGCTAATGCTGACTGGACCCTGCCGGCGCGACTGGACCTCGCGCTTGATCAGGTCGGGCTGAGCGATCAGCCGCTCACCCGATCAACCAGTACGCTCAGCGGAGGGGAGGCAACGCGGGTAAACCTCGCGCGGCTTATCCTCGATCAGCCCGATATCCTGTTGTTAGACGAGCCGACCAATAATCTCGATGCTGCGGGGCGAGACCTTGTTGCCGCTTTCCTGGCGGATTGGAAACGCGGCGCGATTATTGCCAGTCATGACCGGCAATTGCTGGAGGGCATGGATCGTATCATCCATCTCTCGCCTGTGGGTGTGAGCATACATGCGGGGGGATGGAGCGCGTTCGAAGCCGCGCGCGCTGCAGAGTTAGAACGTGCGCAAAGTGATGTCGAGCGCGCAGGTAAGAAGCTTGCTCAGACCAATCGCGGCATTCAGCAACAGGCCGAACGCAAGGCGCGTCGAGAGGCGGTTGGAAAAGCCGCCCGTCGGTCGAGGTCTCAGTCCAAGCTGTTTCTGGATGCTCAGAAAGAGCGGGCAGAGGGTACGGCGGCGCGTGATGCCGGTCTGGCTGCCCGCCAGCGCGATGAGGCTGAAGCCGACCTTGAGACGGCACGAAAACAGATCGAGATACTGACCCCGCTTACGATAGACCTGCCTGATCCGAAGGTTGGGGCTGATAAGAGGCTGCTTTCGGTTGCAGAGCTTCAAGCCAGCGTGAGGGGCCGGCCGATTTCTGAACCTGTGTCTTTTGAAATGCGAGGACCAGCCAGGCTGGTCGTGCGCGGTGAAAACGGGGCGGGTAAATCTACGCTTCTGCGCACAATACTCGGGGCAGTGGACGCTGAAATCCCCCCACAAATCGAACTCGGTGACATACGCATTGCTATGCTGGACCAGCATGTATCCATACTGAAACCGCATGTGTCGCTGATCGATCAGCTGCTTGAAGTGCATTCCGCCATAACGGTGAACGATGCGCACGCCTTGCTCGCGCGATACGCGTTCAGGAACTCCGATGCCCATCGTCTGCCGGGGAGCCTGAGTGGCGGCGAACGGATGCGGGCCGGTCTTGCAATGATGACGGGAGGCAAAGAAGTGCCTCATCTGCTTATTCTGGATGAACCCACTAATCATCTGGATATCGACTCAATCGAGATTCTCGAGCATGCTCTGGCGGGCTTCAAAGGCGGCATTCTGGCGGTAAGTCATGATGATCGCTTCCTGAAGGCCATTGGCTGTAAACAAGGTATAAATCTCAAGAAATTATCGATTGACGATAATATCGAAAAACAATAACATATCCGTATTGTTTTTAGGGGAGTGGATCTGACAATGCAGGCTGAGAGTACGCGTGACCAGCGGTTTTGGGATAAAATCGCAGACCGTTATGCCGCGAAAAAAATTGATGACGAAGCGGTGTATCAGGAAAAGGTCACACTGACGCAGGCATATCTGAACCCGGAGATGAAGGCGCTGGAGTTCGGTTGCGGTACTGGTTCGACAGCCTTATTGCACGCGCCCTTTGTTCAGCACATTCTGGCGACTGACTTATCGCCCGCCATGTTGGAACACGGTCGACTCAAAGCGGATGCTGGCGGCATTGAGAACATAACGTTCCAGCATACAAGCGTTGAGGATTTCGAAGCGGAAGACGAGTCTTTTGATGCTGTGCTCGCGCTTAACCTGCTCCACCTGTGTGAAGACCCCTGGGCGGTCATCGCTAAAATCCATGATCTGTTGAAGCCGGGTGGCGTGTTCATTCAAAGCACGCCTTGCCTTTCAGATTACGGTGCTGTGACGCAGTTCGCTATTCCAGTTATGCGCGCAATCGGTAAAGCGCCGTCTACAACCCATTTTTCAACTGACCAGCTTGAACAAAAGCTTGATGAGACTGGCTTTCGGATTGACCGCTTCTGGCAACCTGCAAAGGGCTCATGCTTCATTGTGTGTCGAAAGTCGCCCGACTAGAGCCTCAGAATTTTGCTGAAAATTCTTCTAAACACGATCAGCATTTAAAAATTGTATTCTGTCTTAACTTCTTGCGGGAAAAATTCCTTGGGGAGATGGGATGAGTCAGTTTGGTAGTGCGCAAGCGCGCTCACATTTCGGAAAGCGTACATCCGGATTTCAGGGTGGCGGGCGTCCAAAGGCGGCTCGCATGAGTCGCGAGGAAGAGCTTTCGCCGTCAGCAATGGCCTTTCTGGAAGCACAGCTAGGTATAAAGTCCGAAAGGCCATCAGGCTCGCTGGACTTAACGGGCGGCGCCTCTGCTTCAAAAGGATCTGAGAAATACGGAGACAAGCCGGTCGCCTGGATCAGGATTGTCTCGTACCTGATCGACAGCCTCATTGTCGGTCTGCCATTTGCGATGATCGCATGGCCTGCATTCGTTGCTGAGATGGACGCACCAATGGTTGGTCCGGGTGGAAAGGTCGTCGGTCAGGTCGCCGGAAGTGCTGCGGGTGAGCTGGTGATCTGGAAATACCTGCTGATGTATTCAGTGCTGCGCGGCATCTATTCAATCGCGCTTGAATCGTCCTCGCTACAGGCGACCTTCGGGAAAATGATGTGTGGTTTGGTTGTAACTAATAAGCAGATGGGGAAGCCATCTCTTGGCGGCGTCATCATGCGCAACACATTAGGGCGCCTCGTTCTGAATGTGATCCCGTTCTCCATCGGATACTGGATGCTTGCATTCAATCCGCAGAAGAAAGGCCTTCACGATATGATGGGCGGAACGCTTGTCTGCACGAAGGGCACTGCGCCAGGCGAGACATTCTCTCAGGTTTTTGCCTGAGGCAAACTCCCGCTCTCAAAGAAAAAAGGCCTGCTCGTCTGAGCAGGCCTTTTCTTTATTCGGTTGGAAAGCCGGATCTATTCTTCTTCACCGGAAGATGGTTCTTCGCCAGCATCAGCTGCGCCATCAATCGGTTTCAGGTTCACAGCTTTCGGGCCTTTGCCACGCGCATCAGCTGCGAGGTCGAAGATCAGCTTCATGCCGTCTTCAACACCCGGCAGACCGGAACGCTCGACGGAAGAAATGTGTACAAACACGTCGTCGCCGCCTTCGTCAGGTGTGATGAAGCCGAAGCCACGTTCCTGATTGAAGAACTTAACCGTGCCTGTGAGACCTTCTTTTTCGATCTGCATTGGCTGACGAGGAGGACGATCACCGCCGCCACGGAAACCACCGCCGCCTGGACGATCACCACCGCCGCGATAGCCGCCGCCACCGCCGCCGCCACGGTATCCACCGCCGCCGCCGCCGTCACGATCACCGCCGCCGCGATAGCCGCCGCCACCGCCGCCGCCACGGTATCCACCGCCGCCGCCGC